>JAIXWL010000006.1 GCA_027491315.1 Cytophagaceae bacterium | reverse complement strand
TGTTCTTCTATTTTATGGAGATCATGGAATTATAAGGAGCAAGCGGCTGAAGCATTAAAATTGACTGCCAATGATATGGAGCAAAATGGTTTAATCGATGGAATTATACCAGAGCCGCTAGGTGGTGCTCATTTAGATCCCGATGCAGCAGCAGCGAAGATGAAAGCTGTAATCAAGGAGGAGTTGAAAAAGCTTTGTGCCATGGATTCTCGTGCACGTATTGATGCTCGTATAGATAAGTACGGTAAAATGGGTGTTTTTGTTGAATAAATGATATGCCATCATCTGTTCCATCTCTGCTATTTGATTTAGGTAATGTTTTATTGCCCATAGATTTAGATAAAACGTATCAATCTTTTGCGAATTTTTCTTCTAGATACAAGGCCGAAGAAATCAAAGAAATAACCCATAATGAGGCCTTATGGGCAAATTATGAAAGTGGTTTGCAATCAGACGCAGCATTTAGAGATTCACTTCGAAATGCTTTATTTCTAGATTGTTCAGATGAACAATTTGACCAAGCTTTTTCTGCTTTATTATTGGATTTTCACCCAGGTGTTTATGCTTGGCTAGAAAATGTAGGTAAAAAATTCCCCATATACTTATTAAGTAATACTAGTTCTATTCATGCTCAGCAATTTACTCAGGTTCCCCTGGGGCCTGAAGGTGAAAGTCTGTTTGCATTATTTAGAAAAACCTTTTTTTCCTTTGACTTAGGAATGATTAAGCCAGATGAAAATATTTATCACCATGTTCTGAATGAATTATCCTTAAAACCAGATCAACTAGTTTTTTTTGATGATAATTTTCATAATATTGAATCAGCAAAACGAGTAGGCATTGATGGAGTGCTCATTAATCCTTCGTGTTCTTTAAAACAAATTGACTCCTATTTATTGCAATTATGCTCATAAAATCTGCTTTGTTCGATTGGTTCTTTACTGGAATGGGTTGGAAGATGAAAGGAAATATACCCAGAGATATTCCCAAAAGTATAGTTATTGTATGCCCACATGCCACATGGGTGGATTTTCCTATTGGTTTGGGAGTGAGGTCTTTATTGGATATGAAAATCTATTTTTGGGGAAAGAAAGAATTGTTTAAAGGAGCTTTTGGTTGGCTTTTTCGTTGGTTGGGAGGCTATCCGGTTGATAGGTCAAAAAATCAAAATTTAGTAAGTGCCATAGTGGATATTTACCAAGCAAATAAATATTTCCATGCTGCATTAGCACCTGAAGGAACCCGAAAAGATGTTCAGGAATTAAAAACAGGCTTTTATCATATTGCTGTTCAAGCAAATATTCCTATTATAATGGTGGGTTTTGATTACGTCAATAAATGTGTACAAATTAATGACCCTTTTTACCCTAGTGGTGATTTTGAGGTAGATAAAAAAGTGATAGCTCAATATTATAAATCCATTCCTGGTACCCAAAAATCTTGGATTAAAAATTATTTAGCTTGAAAAGCCAATGCTGATTCAAACATTAGTTTAGCTGATTTTTTTGAAGCTCCAGATGGCCCGATGATTTGAGCCAATTCTTGATATAATTCCAATTGTTTTTTTCTCGTACTTGAGCTACTTTCAAGCAATTGCTTTAATTTTAGCGCTATATGAGAAGCCGTAAACTTTGACTGAATCATTTCTGGCACAGCTTCCTTGCCCAAGATAATGTTTACTAAAGAAATGAATTTTATTTTAACCACTAATTTGGCTAAAGAGTAAAATAGCCAGTCAGTCTTATAAACTACAATTTGGGGAACCTGCAATAAAGCTGTTTCTAAAGTAGCTGTACCGGAGGTGACAATTGCAGCTTTGGAAACTTGCAGTAAGTTATATGTGTCATCATAAATGACATCTAAATCATATAAGTTATAAATGGACTTCCAATCAGATAATCCTGCAACATAAAAATGTACGTGAGGGAAAGCCAATATTAATTCATGAAAGATGGGCAAGGCCACTAAAATTTCTTGCTTTCTACTCCCTGCCAATAGAGCTACACAAGGATGCTGTATCTTATTTTGAGCTTCAAAATAGGGATTAGGATGAAAACTGTCAATCGAATCTTTTAAGGGATTTCCCACATAATGTGTCGATATGCCCTGTTCTTCAAATAGTTTTTTCTCAAAAGGGAAAATGACATATAATTCGTCAATCCATTTTTTAATAACGTCTACACGGCCTTTATTCCATGCCCAGACTTTGGGTGCTATATAAAATTGGGTGTGAAATCCTTGTAATTTAGCTATTCTGGCTGCTTTTAGATTGAATCCACCATAATCTATGAAGATGATTGTATCCGGCTGAAAGGATTGAATCTGACTTTTGAATTTTTGAAATAAACCTTTTAGTCGTTGAATATTTTGTAAAACACCTAAAAGGCCCATTATAGCCAATTCTTTATGGTGAATAAGTACTTCGGCACCTGCTTCTTGCATATCATCACCGCCCCAGGCTTGTATAATAGCAGTTGGGTCTAATGTCAATAGCTCCTTGATTAATTTGGAACCATGTAAATCTCCTGATTTTTCTCCTGCTAATATGAAATACTTCATTAATTTTCTCCGTAGTATTCTACTGAGTTTTTATTGGTTTCCACTAAATGGATTTTATGCAATTCAGCACTTGTAGATGCAGATTTGATTTTAGGAGCTAAAATTTTCCAAAATTCCATGACTAGATTTTCACAACTGGCTAATTTACCCGTCATAAAATCTACGTCCATATTTAAGTTTTTATGATCTACTTTGTCTATAATTTCCTTCTTAATCAATTTACCCAATTCTTTTAGATCAAATACAAATCCTGTTTCAGGATCAGGATTTCCTTTCACCGTTACGATTAATTCAAAATTATGGCCATGCCAATTTTTGTTGGCACATGGACCAAAAATTTCCTCATTCTTTTCTTCAGACCAGTTGGGATTATACAGCCGATGAGCGGCATTAAAATGTTCCTTACGGATGACGTAAACCATTGTTTTCAGTTGTTTAAAGTGAAGGTGAACTGGGAAAACATTAGCAGAATCACCATTAATTCTACAAAGGTATGGAATGCTATTGGGATTCTACGTAAATTTGAAGGCTAAATCTATATAATCTATTTAATTATGATCATTGTTACAGGAGCTGCTGGATTCATTGGTAGTTGTTTAATTCAAAAACTGAATGAGTTAAATTTCAACTACATTATCGCAGTGGATGATTTTTCTTTTGAAGAGAAAAACAAAAATTTAATCGGTAAAAAAATCAAAGAAAAAGTTGAAAGGACTCAATTTTTTTCATGGTTAGATTCGAATTTCAGAGAAGTAGAATTTATTTTTCACATCGGTGCCCGTACTGATACCACGGAGTTTGATAAATCTATTTTTGATGATTTAAATGTGAATTATTCTAAAGAAATTTGGAATCGTTGTGTGGAATATCAAATACCCCTAGTTTATGCTTCTTCGGCTGCTACTTATGGTTTAGGGGAATTGGGATATGATGATGATGAAAGTAAAATTCCAGGTTTAAAGCCTTTAAACCCGTATGGAGATTCTAAAAATGATTTTGACATTTGGGCATTACAACAAGAAAAGAAACCTTTCTTTTGGGCTGGCTTGAAGTTTTTCAATGTGTATGGACCCAATGAATACCATAAAGGACGAATGGCTTCTGTTATTTGGCATGCGTTTCGTCAAATTAATGAAAAAGGTAGCCTTAATCTTTTTAGATCGCATAGACCTGATTATGGGGATGGAGAACAGATGCGTGATTTTATTTATGTCAAAGACTTAATCGATGTTTGTATATTCTTTATGGAACATCGTAAGAATTCGGGTATTTATAATTTAGGTACTGGCATTGCACGTTCATTTAATGATTTAGGGAAAGCTACTTTTGCAGCCATGGGTAAGGAAGCTGTGATTAACTACATTGATACTCCATTGGATATACGTGATAAATACCAATATTTTACTGAAGCGAATATGGCGAAATTAAGTAAAATTGGTTTCACACAGCCTTTTCATACATTGGAGGAGGGCGTAAAAGATTACGTGCAGAATTACTTACTTAAGAAGGCTTATTGGTAATTTTTTTCCAAGCCTCTTCTAGAAATCCTTGGCCATAGGCAATTAACTGAATGTTAGCTGCGATAAGGCCAAGGATTGCTATTTTAAAGCTTTTTGTTTGAACGAGTGCATCTATCAAGATCCCCAACCAATACAACAAGACAAATCCACTTAAGTATTTTCCAAAACTTGGGAATACTAATAAGCTAAGTCCTACAAAGAGTAATCCGATCAGATAGCAAGCTGGAAAAAAATGAACCCATTTTAACTCATTCGGAAAGAAGCGGGAGATATTGATTCTAGCTCTACCGAAAAAATGCAATTGCTTATAAAATTGAGCAAAATCAGTGCGTCTTTTATGGTATATGAAAGCCTTGGGTAAAATGGCCGATTTGAAACCTAAGGATAAACAACGGATACTGAATTCTATATCTTCCCCCATCCGGGTGATTTTAAATCCTTGAGTAGCTTCCCAAACTTTTCGGGAAATACCCATATTAAAACTTCTAGGATGAAATGTTCCACCTACGTTCTTTTCCTTCCCACGAATTCCACCTGTGGTAAATAGGCTGGTCATACTAAAACTTATGGCTTTTTGAATAGGAGTAAAGCTTGGATGATCTTTATCCGGTCCACCGAATAAATCAAGATTCTTTTCTCGAATTCCTTTTTCTACTTCCTCTAAATAAGTAGGTTCAATTAAAGCATCGGAATCCAAGATGATAAAAAAATCACCTTTGGCCCTTTCAAAAGCATAGTTTCGAGCAAAACCTTGTCCGCCATTTTCTTTATAAAAATATTGGATATCTAATTTAAAGGCGTAGCTTTTTACGATTTCATTGGATGAAATGGTGGAACCATCTTCTATTACGAGGACTTCGAATGGCTGGTATTTTTGTTGAACCAAACATGTCAGTAGTTCATCCAACTCGTGTGGACGATTGTATACAGGAATAATGACACTAAAGAAAGTGGATATTTCCTTCATTTGAAGCATTTTTGAGTAGGGCAATTATGCTTTCCTCGTTTTCTCTAAGGCTATTTTATTAGCTTTTAGTATGTGCTCAATATGTGATTCGTCTAAAGCAGCAGATAAAAACCAAGACTCAAATTGTGATGGAGGTAAATAAACTCCTTGGTTCAACATTTCTCTAAAGTATATACCAAATTTGCTTGTGTCTGAGGTCTTTGCATCGCTAAAATTCTTCACTGCTGTTTTAGTAAAGAACAAAGTAAACATAGAACCTATTTGGTTGACAAATCCATTTATTTGAAGATCAGCTATTTGTTGACGTATTCCTTCAGCCAAAGCTTTTCCTTTTTTATCTAACTCTTGATAAACCTCAGGATGTTCAGTGATTAAATTTAACATGGCTAATCCTGCCGTCGTGGCAAGTGGATTTCCGGATAAAGTACCAGCTTGATAAACAGGTCCAGCGGGAGCAATCATATTCATAATTTCAGCCTTTCCTCCATATGCACCTACCGGCAAGCCACCACCAATGATTTTACCTAAAGTGGTTAAATCAGGTTGAACATCAATTAGTCCTTGGTATCCAGAAGCTGACAGCCTAAAGCCCGTCATAACCTCATCAAATATTAATAGACTACCATTTGCCTCGCAGAGTTGTTTAATTCCTTCTATAAACCCTGGTTCTGGAATTACTAGTCCCATATTTCCAACAACTGGTTCTAATATTACAGCTGATATGGCATTTGGATTAGCTTCAAATAGGTGCTTTAATGATTCTAAATCATTGTAAATAGCTGTCAAGGTATCATTAGCAGTAGATACTGTTACACCGGGACTATCAGGGGTACCTAGAGTAGCTACTCCAGAACCGGCTGCAATTAAAAATGAATCTCCATGACCATGATAACAACCTTCAAATTTGATGATTTTATCTCTTTTGGTGTAAGCTCTTGCCAATCGAATGGCAGCCATAGTGGCTTCGGTTCCTGAATTTACCAATCGAACTTTTTCGATGGAAGGAATCATGGAAACAATTTTTTCTGCAATTAAGACCTCATTATAAGAAGGTGCACCAAATGAAAATCCATTGGCTAAGGCTTCTCTTACAGCATTTTCGATGCTAGGATGAGCTTGGCCAAAAAGCATGGGTCCCCATGATCCAATTAGATCTAGGTATTCTTTGCCATCCACATCTTTCAAATAAGCTCCTTTAGCTGATTGAATGAATAGGGGCGAACCACCCACCGATTTAAATGCTCTTACCGGTGAGTTAACTCCACCAGGAATTACAGCTTGTGCCCGTTCAAAATAGGAAGCACTTAATGACTCCATATTATTTCTTCTTCTTAGTATTGGTGTTCTTTTGTTCTTTTTGTTGTTCCTCAATCGCCTTCATTTGCGTCTGAAGGTACTGTGAAAAACGTGATTTTTTTGCACCACCACCTGCAGCAATTTTCTTACGGTTTTCATCTAAGAGACGCTTGATTTTATCCTCATCAACAAATTTACGAATGGCTAATTGTTGGCCAATCGTTACTAAATTGGAAACAAAGTAATAGAAACTTAATCCTGCAGGAAATGAGTTCATTACAAACATAAAAATGACAGGAGTAACATAAGCCATCATTTTCATATTGATTGGTTGACCTGGTTGATCTGGTGTGATTTGGTTGTTATAATAACCATAGGCTAATTGAGACAAGGTCATTAATAAACAAAACAAACTAACATGAGAACCATAAAATGGTATACTAAATGGCAGGTCTAATACAGAATCAAAAGTAGATAAGTCATTTGCCCACCAAAAAGATTCCTGTCTTAGGTTAATTAAATTCGGAAATAACATAAACACGGCCATTAGAACAGGCATGGTAGCTAATACAGGGATACAACCACTTAGGGGATTCACACCTACTTCACCATATAACTTCATGGTTTCTTGCTGAACTCTAGCGGCATCATCCCCAATTTTTTCTTTGATTGCCGCTATTTCTGGTGCCAAAATTCTAGTTTTGGCCATAGATACATAAGACTTGTATGTTAAGGGCAATAAGGCAGTTTTGATAATCAATACCAATAAAACGATTAGTAAACCATAATTAGAAACTATGCTTTCTAAAAAGTCGAATAGAGGGACAAATACATAGCGGGTGATCGGAAGTAAAAAGTCATAACTCAATTTGACATTTTTCCCAAAAGATGGTGCTACGTGTTTAATGATGGAATAATCATTTGGTCCAAAGTAAAATTTAAAACTAGATTTACCTGCGAGTAAATCTTGTGATGAACCTATGATATTCGCATCTAAGGTTTTTATGTTCAAAGAGTCATTTAAGTTAGGGGTACTACTTAAAGATGCCTTTTGAAATTGAAAACCTTGGGGGATTAAACCAGCTATGAAATATTTCTTTTTAAAGGTAACCCAATCCAGCTTGGCGGTGATATTTTCTACTTCATTGGCCGATGGGTTCTCAGACAAATAATCAAATTCTTCATCTTCATGTAAAAGATAGTTGATGGTTGCTTTTCTTTCCTCGGCAATATCTTTCTCCGTTTGATGAATATTCTCTTTCCAATGAATTTGGTACTCAGCTCCTAAATCGGTACCTAAAGATTTAGCATCAATGGCATAGTTTAACTCAAATCCTTCTTTAGGGAGGCTATAGGTTTGTTTAATGATCTTTCCAGAAGGCAAAGTGCTTGTAAATTCTATACTTTGTGCACTTGATTTTGCCTGATAAGCTAGATCATTCAACTTTATTTTTTTGCCAGAGATTGGAAGCTCTACATCGAATTGATCCTTTTTTGAATCAAACAACTTTAATCCTGCTTTAATGCCTTGATTATAGTTTTTGTAAGATTCATAATTCTTTAGGGTAACTGATACTATTTTACCTCCGTAATTGCTTAGCTGAACTTGAATATCCTTGTTTTCTAGGACAAAAATTTCCTCTTTAACAACCAAAGCTGAGGAATCCAATGTAGGACTTACCGCAGGAGAAAGGGGAGCTTTTAAAGAATCGATCTTTTTGTTACTTGCTACGGTTTTGGTACTTGTTTCACTCTTAATCGGTTCTTTAGGTGCAAAGAAGTATTGATAGCCTAAGAGCATGGCTAAAATCAATACAATACCGGTAACTGAATTCCTATCCATAAGATATATCTAACTACTATTTTGAATTTTTTATAAAAGGAACAGCATGTTGGTATGCTGCTTTAACAAAATGAACAAACAGAGGCGATGGAGCCTCTACTGTCGACTTATATTCTGGGTGAAATTGAACACCCACAAAAAATGGATGATTCGGTAATTCCACGATTTCAACCAAATTACTATCAGGGTTTAAACCTGAGGTAAGCATACCTGCTTGATGAAACTGATCTAAAAAAGTATTGTTAAATTCATAACGATGCCTATGGCGCTCTTGAATGGCTGTTTTACCATAAATTTTATGAGCTAATGTACCTTTTTCAATTTTACAAGGATAAGCCCCTAAACGCATTGTACCACCTTTTTCAGAAACTTTTTTCTGATCTTCCATGATATCAATTACTGGATAAGGAGTCTCAGGATTCATTTCAAAAGAATGCGCATCTTCTAATCCGATGACATTACGCGCAAATTCAATCACCGCACATTGCATTCCTAAGCATATCCCTAAAAATGGAATTTTGTTTTCACGAGCAAATTTCACCGCATTGATTTTACCTTGAATACCCCTTTCTCCAAATCCTGGAGCTACTAAGATTCCATCCAATCCAGCTAAGGTTTCTTGAATGTTTTCATCATCCATCGTTTCAGACGAAATCCACTTAACATTTACTTTAATTTCGTTGGCTACACCAGCATGTATAAATGCCTCTGCAATGGACTTATATGAATCTTTTAGTTCAACATACTTTCCAATTAATCCAATGGATATTTCGAATTTTGGATTTTTTAATTTGGTTAAAAAGTTTTTCCAATTGACTAAATTAGAATCTTTATCGTTGTAAATATCTAATTTGTATAATACTCGACTATCCAAACGTTCCTCTTTCATTAATAATGGAACATCATAAATGGTCTCAGCATCCATGGCTTCTATAACATCCTGTTCGGTTACGTTACAGAATAGGCCAATTTTACGCTTCATCTCTTGAGGTAAAGGATGCTCTGTTCTACAAACTAAAATGTCGGGTTGTATTCCTGATTCAGATAAAGTCTTAACCGAGTGTTGAGTAGGTTTAGTTTTTAATTCACCTGCAGAACTTAAATAGGGGATAAGCGTCAGATGTATAAATAAGGTATTTTTCTCTCCTAAATCCCATTTTAACTGTCGAGCAGCTTCAATGAAAGGTAAGGATTCAATATCTCCGACACAACCTCCGATTTCAGTAATAACTATATCAAATTTACCAGTCTCACCTAAGAGTAAAATGTTTCGTTTGATTTCGTCAGTAATATGAGGCACTACTTGAACCGTTTTACCTAAATAATCACCCCTTCTTTCTTTGGTAATTACATTGTGATAAATTCTACCGGTGGTAATATTGTTTGCCTGACTAGTGGCCGTATTTAAGAATCGCTCGTAATGGCCTAAATCTAGGTCGGTTTCAGCGCCATCATTCGTAACATAACATTCCCCATGTTCATAAGGATTTAATGTTCCTGGATCAATATTAATATATGGATCGAATTTTTGAATGGTACAGCTTAATCCTCTGGCCTGCAAAAGCTTGGCTAAAGAAGACGCTATGATGCCTTTACCTAATGAAGAAGTTACTCCACCCGTAACGAAAATGTATTTTGATTTCTTTGTGGTCCCTTTACCTGACATTGGGAATTTGTTTGTTTGGTTACGGGAAACAAAGATAGCAATAAAAGGCACACCGAATTAATCCTATTTTTATTTTATCTTGCATTCTAAACAGTTTTTTCATGTTAGCCTCCCCATTACAACTTTTTTCTGCTTCTGCCGGGTCCGGTAAAACCTATACGCTAACATTGGAATACCTGAAATTATCTTTGCGCGAAGTAGAATCTCGTGGTTATTTCCGTAGAATTCTAGCTGTTACCTTTACCATTAAGGCGGCAGAGGAAATGCGTTCTAGAATAATCAAGGCCTTATCGGGAATAGCAGCCTATCCAAATTTTCTGGATATGGCTGAAAAAGCTCAGCAAGAATCTTTGCAGTTATTGCAACGTATTCAAGATGATTTGGCTAATGAGGGAATCATAGTGAGTTTAGAAGAGTTGTCGATAAGGGCATCGGTTACCTTACAACAAATATTACAAGATTATGGGCTATTTTCTGTAATGACGATTGATGCCTTTGTGCAAAGGCTCAGTAGTTCCTTCGTTGAGGAACTAAACTTGCCCAGTCAATTTGAAGTGATTTTAGATATTAATTCATTAATGAATGATTTAATGGATCAATTACTTGATAAGGTAAATCATGCGGGTGATTCTGAGTTGACGGCCTTGGTGCTATCATTTGCTCGTCAAGAGGTATTGGATGGCAGAAATTGGAATCGGATTAGGCAAAGTTTGATCGATTTTTTGCGAATATCTTTCGATGAGCAATATTTTTCCATCAAACCCAGTATGGATGCTTTTGCTATGTCCGACTTTTTACTTATTGAAAATCAATTAACTAATAAAATTCAATTAGTTGAAAATCAATTAGTTGTTTTGGCCAAGCAAATTATTGATTTAGCTGATTCAATTGCTGTTCCTGAAACAGAATTTGCCCTTGGCACCAAAGGACCAATCAATTCATTTAGAAAAGTTGTGCTGGCCCGAGGTTTTAAAATGGAAAATTATTCATCGATCAGAAAAGCTTTTGAACAAAACAAATGGTATGCAGCTAAAGCAGCCCCAATGAATAAAATTCGAATCGAGGGTATTTCAGATAGGTTATCCGATTTAGCACAGGAATTTATTCAATTATATGATGATGAGATTAGGCGCTATCTACTTTATAAATTAGTAGCCAAAGATTTAAAAAAAATAGCCTTGATTTCATCCATAAATGAAGAATATCAAGTTTATCAAAAAGAACAATCCAGTGTTTCTATTTCAGAATTTGCGCGTAGAATCAACGAAATAATTTCACAAGATCCAGTGCCATTTATATATGAAAAGTTAGGTGATCGATATTTCCATATTTTGATAGACGAGTTTCAAGATACCTCTATTTTACAATGGAAAAACTTTATGCCCTTGCTGGAAAATACGGTTTCATTGGGTAAAAGAAATTTATTAGTCGGAGACGCCAAACAATCCATTTATAAATTTAGAGGAGGTGAAGTTGGTTTGATAGCTTCATTGTCTACTCAAAATCCTGTTTTATTAGGAAATAAAATAAATGAGTCTGAATTAGACCAGGGGCGTTTTGAATATTTGATGAATCAAATCAATTTAAATCAATTAGAAAATAATTACCGTAGTGCTACCGAAATAGTGGAATTTAATAATGACTTGTTTACGTGGATATCCCAACAAGCTGAATATCAAAATTTTAGTGCTTTGCTGGAACCTGTGTATGGTCAAAATATGGTGCAGGAACCTAAGATTTCCTCTCAAAAAATGTCAGGTTTGGTGGATTTGTATTTGTATCATAAACCTTTGAACTCAAAAGAAAATCAAGATTGTGAAGCAGAATGGATGTTTAAACAAGTAATTCATTTAATTGAACACAATTTGTCTCTTGGTTTTCAATTAGGCGATATTTCAATATTGGCACGTAAAAACAAGCAAGCACAATTTTTAGCTATTCAGCTAAAGGAGGCAGGATATCCAGTAATTTCTGCAGACTCTTTATTGGTGTATTATTCTTCTCAAGTGTCCTTTATCATGGCCTTGCTAAAAATTAAAGTTGATTCATCGAAACAAGTATTACTTTTTGAGGCTGCTTATGCCTTAGCAGATGCCTTGGGTAAACCTATATCTTTAGAAGCCTTGGATTTTCTACAAAATCGAAATATTAAAAATGCCAACCACCAAAAAAATCTTCATCAGTATGTACAAGATTATTGGGGTATTTCTTTGGATAAGGTGTGGGAAGGAGATGATTTATTTGATACTGTTTATAAAATTTTCGGAATTTTTGATTTGTTCAATCAAGGCGAAGGAGTTGAATACCTGTTAAAATTCTTGGATATTATTCATGAGTTTTCTCTGAAAAACACTTCATCCATTGAAGAATTTATCAACTATTTTGATTTAAATAAACATAGTTTCAGTATTTCTTGTCCAGAAAATGTAGATGCTATCACCATTACCAGTATTCACAAGTCAAAGGGGCTTGAATATCCTGTAGTGATACTTCCTTTTGCGACTTGGTCCCATCAAGTCAGTGAACGAGATAAGATATGGTTAAAATTAGATGAAACGGATGATGAATTTTATGTAGAGGAGAAAGGCAATTTACCTTACTTTTATGCAAGGGCAAATGCCAGTGACCTAGACCATTTTCCTTTTTTAGCCGAACAGAAAAAGAAAGAATTAGATGCTATTTTCCTAGATTCTTTAAATATGATGTATGTAGCTAGTACTAGAGCCAAGCAGCATTTGCATATTTTATTATCAGAGCCTCATTCGGAAGCCCATTCAAGAACAAAAACTACTTTTAAACAATCAATAGGTCAAATCTTGGTAGATTACCTAAAATCTCATCAAATTAATCCAAATACCTATCCAAGCCATGCCGATCCTGCTTTTCAAGAAAGTAGTTCTTATTATTTAATTCGTCAATCTGCTTCCTTTGTAAGAAAACATTCTGGTTTAGAAAAGGACCAACAAGTGAATGTAATTCTACAAGCTCAAACCTTTAATAAACCATTGTTGCGAGTTAAATCTTCACAAACCGATTTATATACCTTAGCAAAAGAAAAAAGAGAAAAAGGTAAAATCATTCATGAGCAATTAGAAAAATTGAAATCTTATGAAGAAATAGATGAAAATACTCTCTTACCTGAAGTGATTGATTTGCTTAAAATTGATGAGATAAAGCAGTTTTTTAAACCGGATGAACTATATTTTTCTGAGGAGGATATTTTATTACCTAATGGAAATGTTATTCGTCCTGACCGAGTGGTGAAAAGAAACGGTTCTTTGATGGTGGTAGATTATAAAACGGGTAAAAAAGATGTAAAACATATTGAACAAGTAAATACTTATTGTGAAGCTTTAAGGAAAATGGGCCATAGTGATGTCAAGGGAGTAATTATCTACACGGAGGATAAAGAAGTTAATTATGTATAGAAGATTTGCTTATGTAATTTGTAGTATCCTGATTTTATCTTCCTGCTCACTTTGGAAAAAAACAATTCAATTTTTAGGCATATCTAGGAAAGAAGCCATAGAAAACAATTTTAGTTTAAGAGAAATTGATCAAATCATACAATCTGGTTTAACTTATCGAGGTGTTCCATATCGTACGGGAGGGACGGATAAAAAAGGTATGGATTGTTCTGGTTTGTTATTTCGAATGTATTCAGATCAAAATTTTCAGATACCTAGATTGTCAAAAGATCAATCTCAGTTTGGCTTACCTGTTTCAATTCAGCAAGCTCAAGTCGGGGATTGGATATTTTTTGCCACCAGTCAAAAAAATATCATCAATCATTCTGGTATTATTTCCCAAATTAAATCGGCTAATGAGGTTTATTTTCTACATGCTAGTACCTCCAAAGGAGTGAGAGAAGATAATTTATATTCATCTTATTGGCTTAAAAGTTTTGTAAAAATTATTCGACCATTTAAAAATTAATGCAAGCTTGAAGGATAAAAGCTTTGCTTGATGTATTTTTGCATTCTTTTTAAATAAAACTATGTCGAAAAAGGTAATTGTAATTGGTGCAGGTGGAGTAGGAAACGTGGTAGCGAAAAAATGCGCAATGAATCCCCAGTTTTTTTCTGAAGTGGTCTTAGCTTCTAGAACATTATCAAAATGCGATGCTATCGCTCAAGAAGCCAAGGAGATAGGTTTACCTATTGCCATCAAAACTCGAAAAGTGGATGCAGATTCAGTTCCAGAGCTTATTCAATTGTTTACTGAAGAAAAGCCTTTCATGGTAATCAATGTGGCTTTACCATATCAAGATTTAACCATCATGGATGCCTGTTTAGCAACGGGTGTTCATTATTTAGATACGGCTAATTATGAACCCAAAGATGAAGCCAAATTTGAGTATTCTTGGCAATGGGCATATCAAGAGCGATTTAAGGAAGCTGGATTAATGGCTTTGTTGGGTTGTGGTTTTGACCCTGGTGTAACAGGTGTTTATACCGCTTATGCCAACAAGCATTACTTTGATGAAATGCACTATTTGGATATTATTGATTGTAATGCTGGAGACCATGGCAAGGCCTTTGCTACTAATTTTAATCCTGAAATTAATATCCGTGAGATCACGCAAAAAGGGAAATATTGGGAAAATGGTCAGTGGGTTGAAATAGATGCTATGTCCATACATAAGCCTATTGAATATCCTAATATTGGCCCTAAGGAGTCGTATTTATTATACCATGAGGAGTTAGAATCTTTGACTAAAAATTTCCCAACTTTGAAGCGTGCTCGTTTTTGGATGACTTTTGGTCAGGCTTATTTAACCCACTTGGAGGTATTGCAAAACGTAGGTATGACTTCCATACAACCAATTAAATTCAATGGAATGGATATTGTTCCTTTGGAATTTTTAAAAGCTGTTCTTCCGGAACCGGGTACCTTGGGTGAAAACTATTCGGGTCAAACTTCCATTGGATGCCAAATTAAAGGTGTTAAAGATGGCCAAGATGCTACATACTACGTATACAATAACTGTCACCATGCAGAATGTTACAAAGAAGTTCAGGCACAAGGCGTTAGTTATACGACTGGCGTACCAGCCATGATTGGTGCAAGCCTGATGATACAGGGTGAATGGATGAAACCAGGTGTATTTAACGTAGAAGAGTTTAATCCAGATCCTTTTATGGAAATGTTGCAAATTCATGGATTACCTTGGCATGAGTTGCATAATATCACACTTCCTCATGAGTACTAGACCGAGAGAAGTTTATGCTTCTATACCTTCACCTTGCTTTGTATTGGAGGAGAATTTATTGCTGAATAATCTCAAGCTTTTACAAAAAGTGCAGAAAGAAGCTGATATTGAGATTATCTGTGCTTTAAAGGGGTTTTCTTTTTATCATGAATTCCCTTTAGTTAGGCAATATTTAGCAGGGGCCACAGCAAGCTCCCTGCATGAGGCAAGGTTGGCCCATGAAGAAATGAAGGTTAAGTGCCATGTTTATTCACCCGCTTACTTAGAAAAAGAATTTGAAGAATTGACATCTTATACGAGTCACCTTTCATTTAATTCTTTAAATCAATATCATCAGTTTTATTCCAGAGCTGCCCAAAAAGGTATTTCATGTGGTATACGAATCAATCCTGAATATGCGGAGGTTGAAACGGACATGTATAATCCATGCGTACCAGGTTCAAGGTTAGGTATTCGTCGTTCTGATTTAGGAGATTCTTTACCTGAGGGAATAGAAGGTTTACATTCACACACCCTATGTGAAAATGATTCTTTTGTATTAGAAAGAACATTAGCCGTTATTGATGAAAAATTTGGTGATTTATTGCCTAAGATCAAGTGGTTAAACCTGGGGGGCGGGCATTTAATTACCCGTGCAAATTATCAAGTAGACCACTTAATTCAAGTATTAAAAAGGTTTAAAGCTAAATACCCCAATTTATCCATCATTTTAGAACCTGGTTCTGCTGTAGGTTGGCAAACAGGGTTTTTGAAATCTACCGTGTTAGATATTGTACATTCTGCAGGTATTGATGTGGCTATTATAGATGTATCATTTGCCGCCCATATGCCTGATACTTTAGAAATGCCTTATAAACCTCGAATTCGGTTTGCAAATTCTGAGCCACAGTTAGGAAAACCTACCTACCGATTTGGTGGAATGACCTGCCTAGCTGGTGATTATTATGGTGATTATTCTTTTGAAGAACCCTTGAAAATAGGGGATGAAATCATTTTGGAAGATATGATTCACTATACCATGGTTAAAACCACCACCTTCAATGGCGTAAATTTACCTAGTATTGGTAAAATTGATACGAATCAAAACTTTGTCTTGTACAAAAGTTTTGGTTACGAATCTTTCAAAGATCGTCTATAAATTATCAGATTGTTTCATTTAATTATCAGTTTAATTAGCAAAAATTAGACTGATAGAGAGTACGTTTGTACTAGGTGGTGATTTAAAATAGACTACCCGATTAGAAGATTTGTCAAATTTTCAAAATTTGACAAATCTCTTGGTGGAGAAGATCGGGCTCGAACCGACGACCTCTTGCATGCCATGCAAGCGCTCTAGCCAACTGAGCTACATCCCCATGCTAGACTACAAATGTCATGATTTTTTAGGGAATTTACAATATTACTTAGAAATTTACCCGTACACCTATACCCCCTTGAAGATGAAAAAAGAACGGGTTGGGAGCAATTTCATTATAAAAACCTACTTCTCCAAAAAAGGATAAATTTGGCGCATCTACTGGATAAAATTCAATTCCACCAACGGCTGCTGCTCCAAACCCTCCATTGTTGGTTGGTGTTGTACTTCCCTTTGCATATAAGTCCCTAGAAGTATATTGTGGACCAAATCCATAATAAGTATGTATATCTGAATTAACTAGGGTAGGATGATGCCACAAATACAAAGCATTCATGGTAAATCCAATATTTTTAAAAGTGCCATCTTTGTAATTACGGTCAGTTCCCCATAAACCACCATAAGCACCAACATTGACTTCTATAGCATTTATCCCATTACTTAGGTATCTACGAGCCATAAAGCCTCCTGGTTCTCCAATTCTGAATCCAGATGCCCACTCTTGAATTTGACCAAAAGCAAACGTGGATAAACAAGTAAATAAAAAGATGAAAAGGCTCTTTTTTAACATATTGTTAAGAATAAAATTCTTGCATTTTTTGAATTAAAATTTGGTTCTCTTCAGGCAAACCAACCGTAATTCGAATGGAATCCTCACATAAAGCGACATTGGTTCGACTTCTTGTAATAACTTTTTGAGAAATCAAATAATTAAATAATTCCTGCGCTCTTTCCAACTTAACTAATATAAAATTAGCTTGAGATGGGTAAACCTTAACTACCTGAGGCATAGCTTCCAACTTTGAAATTAACGTATTTTTTGCATGATTTATTTGTTGGAGGGAATTAAATAAAAATTCTCTATTCTTTAATGCTTCTAAAACTAGGGCTTGTGTTGCTCCACTGATATTATATGGGGGCTTTATTTTGTTTAAAATTTGAATAATTTGTGGATTGGCAAATGCCATCCCCAAACGCAATGAAGCCAATCCGTAGGCCTTTGATAGTGTCTGCATCACTATGACATTCGGATATTTATCTAATTCATGTATGAAGCTAGGTTCATCTGAAAAATCAATATAGGCCTCATCAATCAAAACAAATCCTTGTTGAAAGCTATCTATTATTTTATAAATATCAGTTCGATTAATCTTATTACCAGTCGGATTATTTGGGGAACAAATAAAGATTATTCTTGTATCTGCCCGAACAGATGATAAAATTTGACTTACATTTAATTGATATTCCTTTGTTAAAGGAACAGAAATAATTTTCACATGATTGATTGAAGCACTCACCTCATACATTCCGTAAGTTGGAGGGCATAAAATAATCGAATTTTCCTGTCCTGCACAGGTCATTCGCATGATTAAATCAATCGCTTCATCAGATCCATTACCAATAAATATTTGTTCAACAGGAATATGTTTAATGTCTGCCAATTCATGCTTTATATCCCATTGCATAGGGTCAGGATATCGATTCCAATTAACGGGAAGAGGAGATCCTAAGGGGTTTTCGTTGGCATCTAAAAAAATACCTTCTTTACCTTTAAATTCATCTCTAGCCGATGAATAAGGTTTCAAATTCCAAATATGTGGTAAAATTATAGACTGATAATTCATGAACGTGTATTTAATCGAATTGCCACGGCATTAGCATGTGCTTTCAAAGATTCAGCTTCTGCCATTGCTATGATACTTTGACCTAATCCCTCTAATCCAGCTTGACTGATACTCTGAAGTGTGATTTTTTTCTGAAAACTTTCCAAATTTACCCCTGAATAGGCTTTCGCAAATCCATTGGTTGGTAATGTATGGTTTGTCCCGGACGCGTAATCGCCCGCAGCTTCTGGTGTGTAATTACCTAAAAAGATGGAGCCGGCATTGAATATGTGATTTGCAAAATCTTCTGCTTCATCACAAGCTAAAATCAAATGCTCAGCCGCGTATTCATTCAATAATTGTATAGCTTCTTCTCTATTTTTTACCATAATTGCCTTTGAATTCAATAAAGCTTTTAAAGCTAAATCTCTTCTTTCTAATACATTGACTTGTTTTTCAAGTTCAACCTGGGTTTGTTCAATAAACGATTCCTCTAAGGCAACTAAAAATACTTGAGAATCAACTCCGTGTTCAGCTTGCGACAATAAATCTGCCGCAACATAAGCTGGATTGGCAGTAGAATCAGCATAGATGGCTACTTCCGATGGACCGGCTGGCATGTCGATGGCAATTCCTTTGTGATTTGCAAACATCTTTGCTGCAGTCACATATTGATTACCTGGCCCAAATATTTTAAAAACTTTAGGAATACTTTCTGTTCCTAATGCCATAGCCGCAATTGCCTGAGCTCCACCTACTTTAGCCATTTTGGTTACACCGCATAATTGAGCCGTGTAAAATATAGCTGGGTGTACTGCAGGTGTACATAATACAATTTCTTTACAACCCGCTATTTTGGCTGGTATTGCCAGCATTAAAATGGTCGAAAATAGGGGAGCAGTTCCTCCCGGTATATAAATACCTACTTTTTCAATAGGACTTGCCTTTTGCCAGCATAAAACACCTGGACTAGTTTCTATTTTTTGTGGTACGAACTGTTGTGACTCATGAAATGCATGAATATTAGCATAAGCTTGTTGAATGGCTTTTTTAAGCGATTCAGGTACCAAATTAGCTAGTTCGTTAATTTCAGCGGAACTATAAAGTATGTCTTGTATTTCTCTTTTTTCAAACTTTAAGGTTAAATCTCTTAATGCTTGATCTCTTGAAGTGCCAACCTGAGTATATATGTCTGCAATAATTTGATCCAAGGACTGAGCATCAAGGCTAGGTCTTTGACATATTTCTGCAAAGTTTTCAATTGGAGGATATTTGATGAAAGGAATCATACTAAAGAATCATTTTCTCAATAGGTAAAACTAAGATACCTTGTGCTCCTGCTTCTCGTAGAGACTCAATGATTTCCCAAAAATCATTTTCAGAAATTACCGAGTGTAATGAATACCAACCTTTTTCTGCTAATGGCACTCGAGAAGGTGATTTCATTCCAGGTAACAAAGCTATAATTTTATCTAAATTCTTTTCTTCGGCATTTAAAACAACATATTTGGCATTTTGTCCTCTTTGTACTGAATCAATGCGAAATGTAAGTTTGTCTAAAATACTTTTCTTCTCTGTAGTTAATGATTTATTAGCAATTAGTACCGCCTGACTTTTAAACACTTCGGCTACTTCTTTTAAACCATTACTTAATAACGTTCCACCAGTTGATACAATATCACAGATTCCTTCAGCCAAACCAATACTCGGCGCAATTTCTACGGAACCAGAAATCTCATGAGTATGAGCAGAAACCCCTTGAGATTTCAGAAATGAATTCGTCAAATTTGGGTAGGAGGTAGCTATATTTTTACCTTCAAAATAGCTTAAATCAGTATAAACTTCATTTCGAGGAATGGCCAATGATAAACGACACTTAGAAAATCCTAATTCCTTGACAATTTCTACATCCTTCCGATTCTCTTCCAAAACGTTTAAGCCAATAACGCCCAAATCTGCCACACCATCTTCCACATATCCTGGGATATCGTCATCGCGTAAAAACAAAAACTCAATAGGGAAATTACTTGAAATAGAGCGCAACTTAGAGCCGCCAGATTCAAATTTAATTCCACATTCTTTAAATAACTTCAATGAATCGTCACTCAGTCTACCTGATTTCTGTACTGCGATTCTAATATTTGTATTGCTCATATTTGTCATTTTCCTAAAATAGACAAGCCCCGAAATTTTCGAGGCTTGCCATTATCTCTGTTTAGATAAACATCTTAATGGGATCCTCTAGATACTGTTTTAAAGTTAATAAAAACGCAGCACCCGTTGCACCATCTACCACTCGATGATCACAAGTTAAAGTTAACTTCATAATATTGGTAGCGTAGAACTGTCCATTCTTTACACCTACTGTTTCTTTAATTCCACCTACAGCCAAAATACATGATTCTGGTGAGTTAATAATAGACGTAAATTGATCGATACCAAACATGCCTAAATTGCTGACAGTAAATGTATTACCTTCCCAATCTTTAGGTTGTAATTGTTTGTTCTTTGCTTTTCCTCCTAATTCTTTAGCTTCTGCAGAGATTTGAGCAATGGATTTTTCACTAGCAAAACGAATAACCGGTACTAAAAGTCCATCTTCTACTGCTACTGCCATACCAATGTGAACATGTTTATTTACACGGATTCTATCTTCCATCCAATAGGAGTTAACTTTCGGATGTTTTACTAAGGATAAAGCAACTGCTTTGATAACCATGTCGTTAAATGAAATTTTAACAGGTAAAACTTCATTCATACTTACACGTGCTTCCATCGCTTTATCCATGTTAATTTCCATGGTTAAATAAAACTCAGGAGCACTGAATTTAGATTCTGACAAACGACGAGCGATTGTCTTTCTCATTTGACTATTTGGAATATCTTCAAAACTTTCTTCCCCTGAGATGAAATTACCTGTGGCACCTCCAGCACTTGGTTTGTAGTTTTCTACATCCGATTTAGTAATTCTTCCACCTTCACCTGTTCCTTGCAACCAATTTAAATTGATATTTTTTTCCTTAGCCAAGGCTTTAGCTAAGGGGGATGCTTTAATAATTCCACCTTTTGAATCAGCTTGAATACCAGATGATGCTGTCGCTTTTGTTTCTACAGCTTTAGGTGCTTCTTTTACTGGAGCTGGAGCTGATACTACAACTGGCGCTGGAGCCGAAGCTACTGGGGCAGATGCTTGTTGTAATAATGGCTGGAAATCAGTTCCTGGCTCACCAACAATCATGATGATACCATCCACTATAACACCTTCGCCTTCTTTTGCTCCAATGTATAAGATAGTACCATCTTCATAGTTTTCTAATTCCATGGTAGCTTTGTCAGTTTCAACCTCAGCAATAATATCACCTGATTTAACTACATCGCCAACTTTCTTTAACCATTTAGCAATGACACCTTCCACCATGGTATCACTCATTTTTGGCATCCTCACAGCTTTTGCCGGGATAGCACTAAGATCAACTACCGGTGCGATTGGCGCAGCAGGTGCTGCTTCTGCTAAGGGTGCCGGACTCGCTTCCACAACCACAGGAGCAGCTGGTGCGCCAGCTAATAAACTTGAATAATCTTCTCCTGGAGTACCCACAATAGCAATGATTCCATCTACAGGAACAGCTTCGCCTACTTTGACTCCAATATATAATAATGTTCCATCCTCATAATTTTCCAATTCCATGGTTGCCTTATCGGTTTCCACCTCAGCAATAATGTCACCAGACTTGATTACATCACCCTCTTTCTTTAGCCAATTCGCGATCACACCTTCAATCATGGTATCGCTCATCTTGGGCATTCTAATTACTTCAGCCATTATCTTATTTTTAAAATTCAAAATTAAGCTTTACAAGCCTGTTTCGAAAACTATTATGTAAAAATATTTGATTAATCTAATTTTAAAACTGCCATAAATGCCTCTTGAGGAATTTCTACATTACCCACTTGACGCATTCTCTTTTTACCCTTTTTCTGTTTTTCCAATAATTTTCTTTTACGTGAAATATCTCCTCCGTAGCATTTAGCTAATACGTCTTTGCGTAATGCTTTTACTGTTTCACGAGCTATAATCTTTTGACCAATAGCAGCTTGTATCGCTATTTCAAATTGTTGTCTTGGTAATAATTCACGTAATTTTTCACATAATCTTTTTCCCCAATCATAAGCCTTATCACGATGAACAATGGCCGATAAAGCATCTACTTTTTCCCCATTTAACATGATGTCTAATTTAACCATGTTTCCAGGTTCATAACCTTTGTATTCGTAATCTAAAGAGGCATATCCTCTAGAAATAGTCTTTAAACGATCAAAGAAGTCGAATACTACTTCTGACAAAGGCATATCAAAAGTTAATTCTACTCGATCCGTGGTTAAATATATTTGATTAATTAAAATACCACGTTTATCCATACACAAGCTCATAATAACTCCTGTGTATTCTGATTTGGTAATAATTTGAGCCTTAATGTAAGGCTCCTCAATGATGTTAATTAAATTAGGTTCAGGTAAATCGCTAGGAGCAGAGACCCATAATTCTTCATTGGCGGTAGTTAATACTTTGAATTTTACAGATGGCACCGTCGTTATTACGGTCATATCAAATTCACGTTCTAAGCGCTCCTGGACAATTTCCATGTGCAACATGCCTAGGAAACCACAACGAAAACCAAAGCCTAATGCCATGGAAGTTTCAGGTTCCCAAACCAATGAAGCATCATTTAATTGCAATTTCTCCATGGCATCGCGCAAATCCTCAAATTCTGAGGTTTCTACGGGATAAATACCCGCAAAAACCATGGGTTTTACTTCTTCAAAACCTTGAATGGCCGATTTACATGGATTCGCTACGTGGGTAATCGTATCTCCAACCTTGACTTCTTTAGCTTCTTTAATACCAGAAATTAAATAACCTACATCACCTGTTTTAATAATAGATTTTGGTTCCTGCTCTAGACCTAATGTTCCAATTTCATCGGCATAATACTCTTTTCCAGTATTCATGAATTTAACTCGATCTCCTTTTCGAATTTCACCGTTGTAAACACGGAAAATAACTTCAATACCACGATAGGAATTGAAAGTTGAATCAAAAATTAAAGCTTGTAATGGTTCTTCTGGATTTCCTTTTGGTGCTGGAATGCGTGTTACTACTGCATCCAAAATGTCTTGTATACCTATTCCTTCTTTACCAGAAGCATGAATGATATCCTCTTTTTTGCAACCAATTAAATCAATAATTTGATCTGATACCTCCTCTGGCATGGCGCCTGGTAAATCAATCTTATTTAAAACAGGGATAATTTCTAAATCATGATTGATGGCCAAATACAAATTAGAAATAGTCTGAGCTTCAATTCCTTGCGAAGCATCAACAATTAATAAAGCGCCTTCACAAGCAGCAATGGAACGAGATACTTCATAGGAGAAGTCCACGTGGCCTGGGGTATCAATTAAATTAAATGTATAAACCTCGCCATCTTTGGGATATTGCATTTGAATAGCATGAGACTTAATGGTTATTCCTCGTTCCCTCTCCAAATCCATATCATCCAAAAGCTGATTCATCATATCTCGCTTTTGTACTGTATTCGTGAATTCAATCAATCGATCTGCCAAGGTGCTTTTTCCGTGGTCAATATGGGCGATGATGCAAAAATTACGAAGGTTTTTCATTTATTTAATCTATGTTTTACCTAGGTCATGGTTAGATTACCTACCAAAAGCAAAGGGTATATTCAATGTGTCTAGAAGACAAACTAATTATTTTAAATTTCAATAAAATGGAAAGTATATTTCCATCTTACAAATATAGCTAAGACCACTTGGCTATCCACATGAAAAGCTATTTATTAGCTAATTAAATGGCAAATTGCCTGATTATTTTCCTGAATGCATGATGGTTTCAATTTCATCCCATTCTATCGGAATGTGTTTCATCAAATTGTCTGTCCCGTTCTCAGTAATCAGTAGATTGTTTTCAAGTCTTATTCCCAATCCCTCCTCACGAATATATATACCTGGCTCACAAGTTAAAACCATGCCAGCTTCAAAAGGTTTATACTTATCCCAAACATCATGCACATCTAAACCCAAATGATGGGCTACTCCGTGCATGAAATACTTTTTGAATAATGGGGCATTTTTATCTTGTTTTTCAATGTCAGCTCTGGAAAATAGACCTAAGTCAATCAATTTTCCCTCCATATACCTTTCTACTTCTTTTTGATAATCAACCCAATAAATAGTGGGACACATCAGTTGACTTGCAAAATTTAACACATCATGAACAGCTAAGTAAACCTCCTTTTGACGTGGACTAAATCGACCATTGACAGGTATTGTTCTAGTCATATCGGCATTGTAATTTCCGTATGCAGCACCCACGTCAAGAAGAATTAAATCTCCGTCATGGCAAATCTCCTTGTTTTCAATATAATGTAAAACACAAGCATTGGCTCCAGATGCAATAATGGGCGTATAGGCAAATCCATCTCCCTTAAGTCGTATAAACTCATGAATAAATTCGGCTTCAATTTCATATTCTCCAACACCAGGTTTGGTGAAATTCAATACCCTCCTAAAAGCGGATTCCGTGATGTTTATGGCCTTTTGCATGGCTTGTAGCTCTTCGGGCTCTTTCTTCATACGAATGGTATTCGTAATGGGAGCTAATCGCTTAAAGCTATGGGTTGGATATTTTGCTTGAAGATTTTTTGTATAACGAGCATTTTGGGTTTCTACGAATGAAATATTTCTAATGTGTTCATTGTCAATCAAATAGATGTTTTCAGCTGTATATACCAAAGTTTGTAAAATAGCCTCAAATTGTTGATTCCATTGTATATTCTTAATTCCTGAAATCGACGCGGCTTCTTCTTTAGTGAATTTATGTCCTTCCCAAATGGATATCAATTCAGAGGTTTCTCTAACAAAAGCAATTTCTTTTAAATGCTCTTCTGGTGCATCTGGATATAATAATAGAATAGTCTCTTCTTGATCTAATCCAGATAAATACAGTAAATCAGAGTTTTGCTTAAATCCCATGCTGCCATCCGCATTGGTGGGCATGATATCGTTAGAGAATATAAGCACCATGGATTTTGGTGCTAGTTGTTTGATTAATTTTTGACGGTTGTTGATGTACAGCCGGGCTGGAAGTGCTTCGTATCTCATATAATTATTTACGACATAAATAAATGATTTCTCCTAAAGGCAAGGCCATTTTTTTACTTTCCTCTAAACCTATTTTTTCAATCATATTGATTGGATTTACCTGAAATCCAGATTTTTCTAATTGTGTGCCGTAGTCCCGACCGTAAATACGTAAATGGTCATCTTGCAAAAAGTGTATTTCTCTTTCTTTGGGATCCGTAATGCTGGCATCTTCATACGTTGTAGGTAAATCTAAGCGTTGCGGACTTTGACATAAGGCAAATCCATCAGGTTTTAAAACGCGACGAATTTCTTGCATACAACGTACATCATCTTTAACATGTTCTAATACGTGGTTACAAAAGACAGCATCAAAACTGTTGTCCTCAAAGGGTATATGATGTAAATCCATCTTAACTTTAGCTAAGGGAGACTCAATATCAGCTGTAATGTAATTATCCCCTAAAAGCTTTTCAAAACGATCAATGAAGCAATATTCGGGTGCTATGTGCAATAACTTAGGTTGACTTTGAAAAAAACTGGTTTCCTTTTGTAAAAATAGATACATCAAACGATGTCTTTCTAGACTTAGGCAAGACGGACAAAGTGCATTTTCCCTGGGTTGTAACCTTCCATAGGGAAGGAATTTTGAGAAATTTTCTTGGCAGATTGGGCAGTGGACTTTATTTCCTTTTAGAAAAATACTGTATATTTTTAATAATTGGTGAGCGACCAACTGAATGTATTTTCTGGGAATATTACGTAAAATCCAACTAATGAAATATTTCATAGGATAAAAAAAGGGAAGGTATTTTCTAAGAAAAACCTTCCCCGAAAGAATGAATTAAAAATTACATTTCACGAATCCAAATGTTGCGGAAACTAACTGGATTTCCATGGTCTTGTAAACTGATTGGTCCTGCACCATGCACTGGATTTTTAGGCTGTCCAATGTACTCAGTTGTACCTTGAATTTTAGTATGATTTTGTACTACAATGCCATTATGTATGACAGTTACGTAAGCAGGAGTATCAATTCCTCCGTTGATGGTAAATTTTGGGGCTGTATAAATGATATCGTACGTGTTCCATTCTCCCATAGGTGAAGTCGCATTCACCAACGGAGCAGATTGTTTATAAATACTACCAGCTTGCCCATTTCGGTAACTTCTATTTTGATAAGAATTCAAAACTTGAACCTCATACATTCCTTGCATGAAAATACCACTATTTCCTTTTCCTTGACTTTTCAACGTTT
The DNA here is from genome assembly GCA_027491315.1 of Cytophagaceae bacterium. Lineage (GTDB taxonomy): Bacteria > Bacteroidota > Bacteroidia > Cytophagales > Spirosomataceae > Aquirufa. The sequence goes on along the minus strand of JAIXWL010000006.1, from coordinate 38,242 downwards.
CAGGTTCAATAGGGGAGCGCCATTCAATATGTAACTGATAATTTGTGAATTTTTGCTTGGTTGAAATATTACCAGCACCTTTAACAACGGTCATGGCACCATCTTCAACTTTCCATTTAGCAGGGCTGCCATCTTTAACGGTTTCCCAATTATCTAAATTCTTACCATCAAATAAAAAGATGGCATCTGAAGGTATTTTACCAGGATTAACTACACGAACTTCAGGATCCCAAAATTCGGTTTTGTCTGGTTTGGTTGGATTTTCTTCGATGAAACGATGATCTTGTGCTTGTAAGCTAAATGCACCTGCTGCTAAGATAGCTGTGCAAAAAAGAGTGATTTTTTTCATGTATAATGGATTTAGAAAATCAAATTACAGCAATTTTTGGATAAAAAAAAACCGGTATATACCGGTTTCTCTTTACTGAAATAATGCTTATTTAGCGAAACTTGCTTTGATTTCTTCTACATCTACCAATTTGATAATCGGTCTCTGCTTTAAAATTTTGATAGCAGATACTTTATTATTCGCTACTGCGTGATTTCTTCTGTCTTTACGTTTTAGTCTAGTTACGGCCATGTCTTGATAAATTTGGTGTGCAAAAATACGAAATATCGTTTATTAATCAAATAATAAGGCTCGATTAATTAAATTTGTTTTTTGAAATTATGCAAAAGCCCAGTAACGCAAGAGGTACAAGAGATTTTGGTCCCAAAGAAATGGCCAAGAGAAACTATGTTTTCAATATCATTAGGAAGCATTTTGAACAATTTGGTTTTCAATCCATTGAAACACCTGCCATAGAGAATTTGTCTACCTTGACTGGTAAATACGGTGATGAAGGTGATCAATTGTTATTTAAAATTCTTAATTCCGGAGACTATCTTTCCAAATTAAGTGAGCAAGATTTCCAAGAAGGAAGTAAAAAGTTTACATATAAGGTCAGTGAAAAAGGCTTACGTTACGACTTAACCGTTCCCTTTGCTCGCTTTGTATCCATGAATCGTAATGATTTGGCTTTTCCTTTTAGACGCTATCAAATCCAACCCGTGTGGAGAGCAGACAGACCACAAAAAGGTCGTTATCGGGAGTTTTACCAATGCGATGCCGATATCATTGGGTCTAATTCTTTATTAAATGAAGCGGAATTAATCACATTATTCCAAGCTATATTTAGTTCTCTTCATCTGAAAGCAAATCTTGTAATCAATTCACGAAAAGTGCTAGCTGGGGTGGTCGACGTTATTGGCATGACCGATCATTTTATGGATTTTGCTGTGGCCATTGATAAATTAGATAAAATTGGTTGGGAGGCCGTATCAAAGGAATTAGCCGATAAAGGATTTTCATTAGATCAGTGCCAGGTTCTTGCTGATTTGATCGTATTTGAAGGAAATAATTTAGCTAAAATAGATAGACTTAGAGCATTTTTTAATGGCAATGATTTAGGTCTAGCCGGTATCAAAGAAATTGAGGATGTATTGAAGTTTATCCAACAGAATGGCTTTGATAATACCAATATTGTGTTTGACTATCGCCTTGCTCGTGGCTTAAGTTATTATACTGGCTTAATATTTGAAGGAAAGGCTATTGATATTCCTTTTGGATCCATAGCTGGTGGAGGTCGATATGACAACCTTACTACTGATTTTGGTTTACCTAATATGTCAGGAGTAGGTTTATCATTTGGTATTGAGCGTATGATAGATGTCATGGACGCTTTGAATCTTTTCCCCAATATCCCCGTCAGTGGTTCTAAGGTATTATTCGCCTATTTTGATGAAGAAGGGCAAACTCAAGCCTTTCAATACGTCAATGAACTTCGTAGGCAAGGTATTCCATCTGAAATTTATCCTGAAATGGGAAAAATTAAAAAGCCCTTTGAATTTGCTGACAAAAAGAAGATTCCCTACGTGGCGGTTCTTGGAGAACAAGAATTACTGCAAAATAAATTGAATCTAAAAAATATGGAAAGTGGAGAACAAGAATTGCTTTCTTTGCAGGAATTGATTCAAAAATTCTAGGTCCAATAAAAAAAGCCAGGAATCCAATCCTGGCTTTTTAAAATCACGATTCAAAATAGTCTTACCTCCAAGCCTTAAATTGATTGATTAATCCGTTGGTAGAACTATCATGGCTTATGATCTGACTATCATTTTCTAGTTCAGGTAAAATGGAATTAGCTAATTGTTTTCCCAGCTCTACACCCCATTGATCATAACTAAATATATTCCAAATAACGCCCTGGACAAATATTTTATGCTCATACATGGCTATCAATGCACCTAAAGTTTTGGGATTGATTTCTTTAGCTAAAATCGAATTTGTAGGCTTATTTCCTTCAAAAACCTTAAATGGTGCTAATTTTTCAATAGCGGCTGGGTCTAATCCAGCTTGGGCTAATTCAGATTTAACGACTTCCAATGTTTTTCCATTCATCAAAGCTTCTGTTTGAGCAAAGAAATTAGACATTAATAGGGTATGGTGATTGCCAATAGGATTATGCGTTTTGGCCGGTGCAATAAAATCTGCTGGGATCATTTGAGTTCCTTGATGAATCAATTGATAAAAAGCATGTTGTCCATTGGTGCCAGGCTCTCCCCAAATTACAGGCCCCGTAGCATAAGTAACTCTTTTACCTGTTCTATCTACGGATTTTCCATTAGATTCCATATCTCCTTGCTGGAAATAGGCAGCAAATCGATGCATGTATTGGTCATAAGGTAATATAGCCTGGGTAGGGGCATTCCAAAAATTGACATACCAAATTCCCAATAAAGCCAAAATGACTGCAGCATTTGATTCCAATGGGGAATTAGCTAAGTGCAAATCCATTTCATATGCTCCATCCAATAATGCTTCAAAATTATCATAACCTATGGAAAGGCAGATGGATAAACCAATGGCAGACCAAAGTGAATATCGACCACCTACCCAATCCCAAAATGCGAACATATTGGCAGAATCAATGCCAAACTTTTCAACTTGGGTTTTATTGGTAGACAAAGCGACAAAATGCTTCGATACAGCTTGCTCATCTTGGGCTGTTTTTAAAAACCAATCTCTCGCCGTAAAGGCATTAGCCATGGTTTCTTGTGTGGTAAATGTTTTGGAAGCAATTAAAAATAAAGTTGTCTCCGGATTTACTTTTTTTAGTGTTTCAGCGATGTGCGTCCCATCTACATTACTTACAAAATGAACATTTAAATGCGTTTTGTAAGGCTTTAATGCTTCTGTGACCATCACTGGACCAAGATCTGAGCCCCCAATTCCAATATTTACGACATCTGTAATGCTTTTATTTGTAAATCCTTTCCAAGAACCCGAAATAACTTGTTCTGAAAATTTTTTCATATGAGCCCTAACTTGATGGATATCAGCATTGATATCAACTCCCTGTAAATATTGAGCTTGCCCCTTGGGTTTCCTAAGTGCTGTATGCAAAACGGCTCTTCCTTCCGTTTGATTGATGATATCGCCACTTAATTGGGCTTGAATAGCAGATTCTAATTGACATTCCTTGGCTAATTCAATTAGGTGTTCAAAGGTTTCCTCATCGAGGATGTTTTTCGAATAGTCAATGAATATATCGTTAAAGTATAAACTATACTTTTTTTGTCTTTCCTTATCTGACTTAAATAGGCTTGAAATAGAATGAGTTTCTAATCTTTTTTTGTCAGTTAATAACTTTTGGTAGGCAGTGGTTTGGGTGAAATTAATGGTAGAAAGCATATTATTTATTTAATTAGCATGGAAGCAAAATCTGAATGATCGCCCAAAAATACATTATAATCCCAAGATTTGGAATTTCCTTCAAGCTTCCCTTGTTTGCTATATTGCCAAAAACGCAGATTATCTGCCTCTACAATCGTATTCGATTCATAGCTGGCTAACCACAAAGGGAAGTCGGTAAACTCCTCATTTTTAAATAAATCGGAGTACATTCTTACATTGGTATATAATATAGGTTTGGTATGATAATGTTCGCTCAAATAATCTAAAAAAGCTTTAATATCTTTTCTAAGTTTTTGATGATTCACCTGATTGGTAACCTCTATATCACAAACAGGGGGTAAGTCTCCTTCTTCCAATTGAACCATTTTACAAAAATTCTTAGCTTGCTGAATGGGATCTCGAGTAGGAATATAAAAATGATAAGCTCCTGCAATTAATCCCTTTTGCTTGGCTTTTTGCCAGTTTACTTCAAAATTTGGATCCTGTAAACTTCTACCTTCGGTAGCTTTAATAAATACAAATTTTAAGGAAACTGTGTCAAATAAGTCCAATTCACTCAAATGGTTCCAAGGTACATTACCATTGTGATGGGAAACATCGATTCCATGAATGAGGTGTTTTTGAGGAACTTCTATTTGAACGGCATCACTGTACGAAAATTGATGCCCTTCATCTTTGGTCAAAGCATTTAAAATAAAAAAAAGAACCCAACAAAATATTAGTACAATAAATAGACTAACAATAAGCTGAGTTCTTTTCTTCAATGTAGTTGGATTGAGCACCAAATTTACAAAATCTTATAGATTTGGCTGTGGTGTTTTTCTCAAATATGGTTTAACGGTCGTAAATCCTTTTGGAAATTTGCTAACCGCTTCTTCGTTAGAAACAGCAGGAGTAATGATAACATCTTCGCCATTAACCCAGTCTGCTGGTGTAGCAACTTGATAGTTTGCCGTTAATTGTAAAGAATCTATCACGCGCAAAATTTCAGTGAAATTTCTACCTGTAGAAGCCGGATAGGTTAAAGTTAATTTAATCTTTTTATCTGGCCCAATAATAAATACCGAACGAACTGTAGCTTTTTCAGATGCATTTGGATGTATCATGTCATATAAAAGTGCTACCTTTTTCTCTGGATCTGCAATGATCGGAAAGTTAACCTGTACATGATTTACTTCCTCAATATCCGGTACCCACTTGTTGTGAGAATCAAGACTATCAACCGAAATAGCAATGGCCTTAACACCTCTTTTACTAAATTCTCCATTTAATAATGCTGTTTTTCCTAGTTCAGTTGTACAAACAGGGGTGAAGTCAGCTGGGTGACTAAAAAACAATACCCATGAATTTCCAATCCATTCGTGAAAATTTATAGGTCCTTGAGTTGTTTCAGCGCTGAAATCTGGCGCAATATCTCCTAATCTTAATGACATAGCGATAGGGGTTTAAGGTGAATTATCTACCAAATTTATAGACTATTATTCAAATAAAAAAGCAATTCTAAAATAGAATTGCTTTTAACATTACACTTCATCAACAAACTAAAAACCAAATAATAAAAATGCTGTAGGAGAAGGATTCGAACCTCCAAGGTGCGGTTAGCCATATCGCAGAACTGATTTAGTGGTCAACCCATTACGCTACGTTTATCCCGAACTCACCACCCCCGAGACAGGAGGGCACGTCTGCCAATTTCATCACCCTACAGTGAAATAATATTTACCTTTGTAATTATTACACCACAAAATTATAAATCATTTTTAATTTTTCAAAATTATTTAAAGAAATTCTAATTTTTTTGAGTAATTTTTAAAAATAATATCAATTTGTTGAAAATATTATGGATAAGAAATTCGATTTAGATCCTTTGGATTATAAGATTTTAGAAATTTTAGTGAGAGACTCCAATCTACCTTATACTGAAATCGGACAGCGTTTAGACGTTTCTGGCGGTACAGTACATGTCAGAATGAAAAAAATGGAGGCCTTAGGTATAGTAAAAGGAGCCCAACTATTAATAGATTATTCAAAAATTGGCTGGGACATCACTGCCTTTTTAGGTATATATTTAGATAAAAGTTCCCTGTATGAAGATGTAGCTAAACAATTAGAAAAGATACCAGAAGTGGTTAATATTCACTATACGACAGGTATTTATTCCATATTTGCTAAGATAATTTGTCGAGATACCCAGCATTTAAGGGAAGTGTTACATGATAAGATTCAGCGTGTAACTGGAATTCAACGGACTGAAACCTTTATTTCATTGGAAGAAAGTTTGATTAGAAATACACCATTATTTTAACTTATTTAGAATAGTTCTAATCAAATGCTTACATAACTAAATTTTGCTTTGTAATTTTGTGCTTCTTAAGAAACAATGGTTATGGCAGAAAAGGTAGATGACATTTTACAAGAAGTAACAAGTTCCGATTACAAATACGGATTTGAATCTCATTTTGACACAGATGAAGCTCCTATTGGTTTAGATGAGAGCACCATTCGATTTATTTCTGATAAGAAGAATGAACCTGAATGGATGTTTGAATGGAGATTGGCGGCCTTTCGTTATTGGAAGACCTTACAAGAGCCAACTTGGGCCAATGTGACTTATACCCCAACGGATTACCAATCCTTAAAATATTACTCGGCACCTAAGCCAAAAAAGCAGTTAAATTCCTTGGATGAAATAGATCCCGAACTTCGACGGACTTTTGAAAAATTGGGGATTTCACTGGATGAACAAAAACGTTTATCCAATGTAGCAGTAGATGCAGTTATTGATTCAGTGTCCGTTGCTACTACCTTTAAAGAAACATTAGCAGAAAAAGGAATTATTTTTTGCTCTATTTCAGAAGCAGTACGAGAGCATCCAGATTTAATTAAGAAATATTTAGGTAGTGTAGTTCCGGTTAAGGATAATTACTTCGCCGCACTTAATGCCGCTGTGTTTTCTGATGGCTCTTTCTGTTATATACCAAAGGGTGTTCGTTGCCCTATGGAGCTTTCTACCTATTTCCGTATTAATGCTGCAGGTACCGGTCAATTTGAGCGTACGTTGATTGTAGCAGATGAAGATTCTTATGTTAGTTATTTAGAGGGATGTACCGCACCTATGCGCGATGAAAATCAATTGCATGCTGCAGTTGTTGAAATATTTGTTCATGCTGGAGCAGAAGTGAAATATTCTACCGTTCAAAACTGGTATCCAGGAGATAAAGAGGGCAAAGGTGGTATTTATAATTTTGTAACTAAACGTGGCATCTGTGATGGTGCACATGCTAAATTATCTTGGACACAGGTTGAAACTGGTTCAGCCGTTACTTGGAAATATCCGTCGGTCATACTTAAAGGAGATTACTCTATTGGGGAGTTTTATTCCGTGGCAGTGACTAATAATCACCAGCAAGCTGATACAGGAACCAAAATGATTCACCTAGGAAAGCATACCAAATCTCGAATCGTATCTAAAGGTATTTCAGCCGGTGTCTCTCAAAACTCCTATCGTGGTTTAGTTCAAGTGGCGAAAAGAGCTGATTCAGCTAAAAATTATTCACAATGTGATTCACTATTATTAGGTGATCGTTGTGGTGCTCATACTTTCCCTTATTTGGAAGTTAAAAATAATACGGCTTCGGTAGAACATGAGGCGACAACATCAAAAATTGGTGAAGACCAAATTTTCTATTGTAATCAACGAGGTTTATCTACTGAAACAGCCATAGCTTTAATCGTAAATGGTTATGCCAAAGAAGTGTTAAACCAATTACCCATGGAATTTGCTGTTGAGGCTCAGAAATTATTAGCTATTTCCTTAGAAGGATCTGTTGGATAATTTATTTGATTCCTCCAGTATGTAAACAAACGAGAGTACTTCCTGCCGGGAAGTACTTTTTTTTGAGCATATCAAAAATTCCAAACATCATTTTACCAGTGTATGTTGGTTCTATTGGTATCTGAAATTGATCTTGGAAAAACTGACAAAATTCTAATAATTCGGGAGGCTTAGAGGCATATTTACCAAAAACATATTCCTTGTTTAACTGAAGCTTGGGAAGTATGAGTTCTTGTTCAAGTATATGATTTTTAATTTCTTCCTCATTGTTTAAACAAAGAATTCCAATCGTATCAAGGTTCGAATATTGGGCTAGGCCTAAAATAGTTGTTCCTGTTCCAACGGCACTAAGTAAATAATCAGGTTTTAAACTTGCATGAATTTCGTTCACCAAATCTTTAAGCCCCATGATGCCTTCTTTTGAATATCCTCCCTCAGGAATTATCCAATAGTCTTCTTTTTGTATTTGATTAGGGATAATTTTTTCTCGATAATTACTTCTATCCACAAAGTGTAAAATCATCCCCCATGCTTCTATTTGTGTTAAATAGGCATTACTTGAGGCATTTAATTCCTCACCTCTAATTATTCCTATACATGGAATTTTTAATTTATAGCAAACAAAGGCCAAGGCATATAAATGGTTGGAATAGGCTCCTCCGAAACTTATAATTCCCTTTTTGGGATTATCTTGGGCGATACGGATATATTCCTTTAATTTGCGCCACTTATTACCTGAAACCGTGGGGTGAATCAAATCATCTCGCTTCATAAAAAGCCTGATTTCTTGTTCTGTCCATAATGGATGGAATAATTCAATAATAGGTGAGGGTAATTGCAAATATGAATTTTCAAAAACAGATATGTCCATAGATAATGAAATAGATCCCATTGAGAGTGAAGATGATTTGTTCGAACATTTCAATTTCACGGTGGACAAAGGTCAACAATTACTTAGAATAGATAAATACCTACTTCTAAAAATTTCGAATGCTACCAGGTCCAAAATACAAGCCAGTATTGAATCTGGTTCAGTAAAAGTTAATGGTTTGCAAATCAAATCCAATTACAAGGTCAAGCCTTTGGATGAAATTGTCGTGTCTTTTTCTCATCCGCCAAGAGATAAAGACATTATTGCTGAAAATATTCCCTTAGATATCATTTATGAAGATGAAGAGCTAATATTGATCAATAAGCCTTCTGGTATGGTTGTTCATCCCGCTCATGGCAATTGGGAAGGTACTTTGGTTAATGCTTTATTGTACCATTGCCAAAATTTACCAGGAAAAGGGGATATTCGTCCAGGTTTAGTTCATCGAATTGACAAGGATACTTCAGGGATTTTGGTAGTAGCAAAATCTGAATTTTCGTTAAATCATTTAGCTAGGCAGTTTTTTGACCATACCATTGACAGAACCTATTATGCAATTTGTTGGGGTGTACCCAAAGAAAGCAAAGCAACTCTACGGGGTAAAATAGATCGTAGTCCACGAGATCGAAAGGTAATGATGATGTTTCCAGAAGATGCGGAGCATGGTAAATTAGCCATTACTCATTATGAGGTAATGGAATCTTATGTTTTCTGTTCTTTAGTTAGATTTAATTTAGAAACAGGTAGAACACATCAAATCAGGGCTCATGCTGCGTCAATTGGACATCCTTTATTATCAGATGCTGCCTATGGTGGTGATAAAATTCGTTATATGAGTTCTATAGCTAATTTTAAAACCTTTGCAGCCAATATCATGAAGCTTTGTTCTCGTCAAGCTTTACATGCTTTTTCATTAGGATTTGATCATCCTAAAAAGAATGAACGAATTTATTTTGAGCAAGATTTTCCTGAAGATATGCGGGAAGTTTTATATCGATTAAGAGAAGTAACCAATCATGGCGCAAATAGAAATTAGAAAGGCTGGAATAGATGATGTTCCTGCTATTTATGGTTTAGTTAAAGAATTAGCTTTATTTGAAAAGGCACCGGAGGAAGTAAGTTCCACTTGGCAAGATTATGTGGAAAATGGATTTAAAGAAAATCCCATTTTTGCTTCAAATTTGATTTATTACGAGGGGAAATTAGCAGGCTTTTCCCTTTGGTATTTTCGTTTTTCGACCTGGAAAGGAAAGAGATTTTATCTAGAGGATTTATTCATCAAAGAAGAATTTCGTTCCTTGGGTTTAGGAAAAATGTTATTAGATGAAGCTATTCTCGAAGCCAAACGCACAAAATGCACTGGTATGATGTGGCAAGTCTTGGATTGGAATGAACCTGCTATTCAATTTTACAACAAATATGGAGTCAAATTTGATGCTGGTTGGTTAAATGTGCATCTAGACTTATCCGTCTAAATGCACATTTCATTTAATGAACAATGATTTGCTTTTCGATATCTTCTAAGGATGCACCTTTTGTCTCAGGCATCATAAACATGACGTAAAAGAATTGCCCAACCATCATAATTCCGAAAAGACTAAATATAAATGTACCTCCAAAATTTTCGGTTAAAATGGGGAAGAAATTAGCTACTAATGCAGCTAATAACCAATGGGTCAAAGAACCCCATGCCATGCCTGATGCCCGGACCGAATTGGGGAAGATTTCAGATATAAAGACCCAAATTACCGATCCCTGACCAATGGCGTGTGAAGCAATGAACATAAAGATATAGATTGGAACTAAGGCATAGGATTCTTGATAAAATGAATAGGCGATTAAGCCTAATGATATGATGTAACCAACCGAGCCTATATACATCAATATTCTTCTTCCGATTTTATCAATAAAATACCATCCCATGAGCGTAAATAATAGGTTAGCAACACCGATTCCAGCGGTTGAAAGCAAAGCACTTTCTTTTCCCAAACCTGTTAATTCATAAATCCTTGGAGCATAATAGATAATGGCATTTATGCCCGACATCTGGTTAAAAAAGGCAAATAGAAAAGATAGGAGCAAAGGAGTAAAAAACTTTTTTGAGAATAAATGCTCTATTTTTATTTGTGCTTTGGCATTATCCATAATGCGTTTCAATGTTCCCTCAGGATCTGGATCAGCCAATGTCAACACCTTTAATGCTCCGGCTTCATCATTTCGTTTCAGTAATAAAAATTGAGGTGTTTCTGGAGTAAATAGTATCAAAAATGAAAATAATAAACTTGGTATAGCCACCATACCTAACATATAGCGCCAATCGTCATCACCACCTTGAAGTAAATAATTGGAAATATAGGCCAATAATATACCCAAAACCACATTTAACTGAAATGAAATAACCAATTTACCACGATGCTGTGGGGGAGCAATTTCGGATATATAAATAGGAGCAACCACCGACGAGGCACCTATTCCTAGGCCTCCTAAAAATCTAAATAACATAAAAAGATTCACGTCTGTAGCTAAAGCTGCGCCAAGAGATGATACAAAGAAACTAATGCCTATCCATAAAAGTGTTTGTTTTCTACCATATCGATCAGCGGGTATTCCACCTAGAGCAGCACCAACTACTGTACCGTATAAAGCCGTAGCCACCGCTAAACCGTGGGTCCAACTATCTAAGTGCCACAATTTTTGAATAGCTAATTCTGCGCCAGAAATGACTGCTACATCTAGACCAAATAACATTCCTCCCAAACCTACAGTTATAGACCAGAATATGACGTGTTTATTCATATCAATGAAATAATGAATTGATTATTAATTAAAGATAATTAAATATATAAATTATTCAATTAGAAGGCAAGCTATTCCTTACTTAAAGCAAACTTACTGATACCGCTTGCTAACACTCCTAGGATAATTAAGAGGATCAATGCTCGATTGAGACCGTAATATTCAGATAAAAAACCAATGACAACCGGGCCTAACATGAAGCCTACATAGGCTATGGTGGAGACGGCTGCAATAGCCATGGCAGGAGAGGTGTCACGAGTATTCCCTGCTTGAGAGTATATCATGGGAACAATGGTAGAGATTCCTAGACCTGTGAGAAAACATCCAAATATTAATACAAAAACTTGGGAAAATAGGACCGTTATAGTCATTCCAAGAGCAATTAACAGACCATTAATCAGTAGGATATTGCGTACTGATAAATGTTTGGCAGCCCAGTCGCCCAATAATCTACCTATAACCATGGAGAATGCGAACGAAGAAAAACCGATGGTAAATGGGAAACCAGATAAATCAGGTAATGATTTGAAATACAAACTGATCCAATCAGCCATAGCTCCTTCACATAGCATGCCACAAAAGGCCACAAAGGAGAGGATGATAAGGTATTTGTTTAATTTGAATTTGGCTTTAACTTCTACATTTTCTTCATCATTTCGTGTAGAATCAGTTAATAAATATCGATAAATAGCCAAAATAGAAAACAAATTACAGAGTGCAATTAAAAAATAGTGTTGCTTTAATGTGATATCATATTTAATTAAATATCCTCCTACTATCGAGCCTAACATCAGGCCTATTGAAAAAATAGCGTGAGAGGAAGACATGACTTTTTTATTGGTAATTTTCTCTAAACTAACCACTTGGGTATTCATGGAAATATTTAAAATATCACCAGCCATTCCAAAAGCGAATAATCCAATAAACAGAAATAAAGAACTTGAAATAAACGTTAGGGCTGGTATAATGATAACATAAAGTATAACAGCCAATAGACAAATTACCTTGGAATTAAAGCGCGCAATTAACAAACCTGCAATAGGAAGAGAAACCATGGAACCAATTGGTAATCCCATGAGAATACTACCTAATTCCGCATCTGACATGGATAAGAATTCTTTAAAATCTGGAATTCTAATTGCCCAAGAAGCAAAATTTAATCCGCACAGTAAAAATAAAACACTAATGGCAAGTCTAGCTTGAAGCATAGAATTCATAAACTACAAAAACATTTGACCCACTTCCTTCCAAGTATTGACACGTTCGTACTCGTGTATATGAAGATTATGCAAGGCTGAATAGAGTATGGGTTTTCCTGTGAAGCTAACTAAATTCTTTTCATGATCATCTATTAAATAATCGGCCTGAATAAGGTGCTTATGCCCACAGAAAACCGTATGTTGCCAGCCTATAAAAGGGAAATGTTTCTCTAACCAAATTAACTTTTCCTTCATGGATTCAGGAAATTCAGTAGCTGCCGAAACGATAAAAATTTCATATTTCTTTTGCAATTGTTTGACAACTTCGATAGCATCTTCTTTTACCTCAATGTCCAAGAAAAATCCTGGTTCCCATAGAAATTGGTTATTGGATTGATAATCTTGGTAAAAAGCTAATTTTAAGGCATCACTTTCCAATAAATCAGCATGATTATAATTTTTATGGAGGCGTAGATTTATTTGATCAATGATTTTTAAGGATGTATCTGCTAGCACATCATCCATATCAATGGCAATTCTTTTCATAGTTTGGGTAATAAAAAAACTCCCCAAAGATGGGGAGTTTTCACTAAAAAATCTAATTAAATTACATCATGCCGCCCATTCCGCCGCCACCTGGTCCGTGACCATGTGCAGGTTCAGCTGCTGGTTTATCAGCAATAACGCATTCTGTAGTTAATAATAACCCTGCGATAGATGCAGCATTTTCTAAAGCTAAACGAGTCACTTTAGTTGGGTCAATAATACCCGCAGCAATCATATTTTCATATTTATCTTCGCGTGCATTGTATCCGAAGTCATCTTTACCTGCTTTAACAGCATTGATAACAACCGAACCTTCACCACCTGCGTTGGAAACAATAGTACGCAATGGAGATTCTACCGCTTGACGAATGATATTGATACCTGTATTTTGGTCTTCGTTCTCACCAGTAAGCGTATCTAAAGCACTGATAGCACGAATTAAGGCTACACCTCCACCAGCTACAATACCTTCTTCTACAGCAGCTCTAGTAGCATGCAAAGCATCATCTACGCGGTCTTTCTTCTCTTTCATCTCCACTTCAGTAGCAGCACCAATGTAAAGGATAGCCACACCACCAGAAAGCTTAGCTAAACGCTCTTGTAATTTCTCACGATCATAATCTGAAGTCGTGTTTTCAATTTGAGCTTTGATTTGGTTAACACGATTTTCGATATCATCTTTAGAACCATTTCCATTAACAACAGTAGTGTTGTCTTTGTCAATGATTACCTTCTCAGCTTGTCCAAGGTATTCCAAAGTAGCATTTTCTAATTTGAAACCTCTTTCTTCAGCGATAACAGTACCACCTGTTAAGATAGCAATGTCTTCTAACATAGCTTTTCTACGATCACCAAAACCTGGAGCTTTTACAGCAGCTACTTTCAGCGCACCGCGGATTTTATTAACTACCAAAGTAGCCAATGCCTCACCATCCACATCTTCAGAAATGATTAACAAAGGACGACCAGTTTGAGCTACTGCTTCCAATACAGGAAGTAATTCTTTCATAGAAGATACTTTCTTCTCAGAAATTAAAATGAAAGGTTTTTCTAATTCAACCTCCATTTTGTCTGTATTAGTTACAAAGTAGGCAGATAAATATCCACGATCGAATTGCATACCCTCTACTGTTTTTACTTCAGTTTCAGTACCACGTGCCTCTTCAACAGTAATTACGCCTTCACGACCAACTTTCTCCATGGCTGAAGAAATCATTTGACCGATTTCAACATCGTTATTCGCTGAAATAGTTGCCACTTGTGCAATCTCAGTAGAAGTCGTGATAGGACGAGATTGAGTTCTCAAGTTTCCTACGATAGCTTCAACCGCCTTTTCGATACCACGCTTCAAATCCATTGGATTAGCACCTGCAGCTACGTTTTTAGAACCAATCGTGTAAATAGATTGAGCCAATACCGTTGCCGTAGTAGTACCATCTCCAGCTTGATCTGCAGTTTTAGATGCTACTTCCTTCACCAATTGAGCACCCATGTTTTCAACTGCGTCCTCTAATTCAATTTCTTTTGCTACAGATACACCGTCTTTCGTAATAGAAGGAGATCCGAATTTTTTATCAATGATAACATTACGTCCCTTAGGTCCTAATGTTACTTTTACGGCGTTTGCAAGGGTATCAACCCCTCTTTTCATTTTTTCTCTCGCCTCGGTGTCAAAATATAGTTCTTTTGCCATTTTGTTAAATAAATTTTACTGGTTGAAATATTTTAAAGTATGAAAACTATAAAACTGCAAAAATGTCAGATTCACGCATGATTAAATAATCCTTACCGTCAATAGTAATTTCGGTTCCAGAATATTTACCATACAAAACAGAATCACCTACATTGACAGTGATAGGCTCATCTTTTTTGCCATTTCCTACGGCAACAATCGTTCCTTTTTGTGGTTTCTCTTTAGCAGTATCTGGAATAATGATACCAAAAGCAGTTTTTTCTTCAGCTTGAGCAGGCTCAACAACAACCCGATCTGCTAAGGGCTTGATACTTAATTTTGACATAATAATATAGATTTTAAGTTATTAACATATAAAAAGTCCTTATCATCTAAGGACTTTCCATTTATCAGCATGATGTGTGCCAAAAAATATAAGCTGTAAAATTGTCAGTATGTAGACAATTCTTGTCAGTATACTTATTTTGTTGGTGCAGCAGGGCTAGGAGCAGGGGCAGCTGGTAAAGTTTTACCGGCTGCTTTTTCTACGTTAACTGACTGTGTAGCATCAGTAGTACTTGAGGATAGAGTAAAATTGGTCAATAAAACTAATACCAAAATACCAATAGAAAATCCCCAAGTTAATTGTTCTACTAAATCACCTGTTTTTTGAACACCAAACATTTGAGTGGCACCTGCAGATGAAAACTCCCCACTAATACCACCACCTTTTGGATTTTGAACCAAAATCAAGATGATTAAAAGTGCAGAAAATAATACTATAAGTGAAATTAATACGGTGAACATTGTTTATTTAATTTAATTTATGTTTCAATTCGGAAATTCGAGCTGCAAAGTAAGGGCTTTTTTCAGGTTTAATCAAACTTAATTTTTCATACATCTCAATCGCTCTTTCGTATTTCTCTTGTCTTTCGAGAATTTTGGCAAAAGTTTCTGAAATAGGGGTGGCATTTTTTAGTTCTGCTAAATCCAATATGTCAGTATCTGTATCATTTGAATTCTTTTTAGGACGAGCAATGCTAGGTAGATTTTGTAAAAAGTCATCGATAACCTGCAATTGTTCCTTGACATCTGGTATGGCCGTTTTAAAATTATCTTTTTCCAAATAAGGAGAAGCCAATTCCTCTATGTCAAAAATGGATTCAAAATATTGCTTTCTCGAAGAAGACATTAAGGCTATTTTCTTTTGGTGATTAGGATTGAATTTTTCATTCCAAAACAATAAATAAAAATAGGGGAATGCTTCTTTATCCCCATCAAATGAATGCTGAAGACTCGAATTTCTTCGATCAATTTTATTTAAGAGAAACCATAAATCCTGTGCCTTATTTTCCATCGCTTACCAATCTCCCGCTATTTTGTTAAATAAATCTAAGATTATTTGATCCAATAGTTTGGGAATCAATGTCTTTTCAACTTGATTCAGAGTCTGATTCTGAGGAAAGTCCTGATAAAATGAAAACTCTTGATCGAAGTTTTTATTCTCATCCAAACGATTGGTCAATCTAAATTGAATTCTTAATGTTAATCGGTTTAATCCGGCCTTATCATCAGAAGTAGGTGCTTGAGGACTTAATTCATAACCTACAATAGTTCCTTCTAGTAATAAATCGGGTGCTTGACTGGTTAATTTTAATGAAGTATTTCGCTGAAAATATTCCTTTAAACGCTCATTTACATCCAAACTTAAATTGGCAGGACCACCGGCCGTTTCCATGCGAATGTTACTTATTTGAATGGTTTTAAGTTCTGGAGAAAGACTAGCTCCTTTGAAACTATAACATCCACTCAATAAGGGCACGCAACATAGTATCCAAGCCAATTTAGGCAATATCTTCCAAATCATATTGTTTAATTTTTCGATATAAGGTTCTTTCTGAAATCCCTAAATCTTTAGCCGCATATTTACGCTTATTTCTATTTTTCTTCAAAGCACGAATAATAATTTCCTTTTCTTGCTTCTCCAAAGATAAAGTTACATCCTGTACTTGCGCACTGACATCTTCGAAATTAACATCTTCTTCTATTGTGGAATTACTAATAGGATGTATTTCAATGGGGTTAGGGCTTACTTCAACCGCACTTGGGGTAGAAGGAAGCGCTAAATTCTTTTGTAGGTCAGTAAATTCAGGTTTGATGTCTTCAAAAATCGACATATTGTTTGAAATAATATCGTAGGCATTAGCATTACCAGATTCAATAACTTTCAACAATATTTTTTTTAATTCAGTTACGTCTCTTTTTAAATCAAATAGAATTTTATAGAGAATTTCCCTTTCATTAATTCCTTCCGGACTGGTAAAAAAGTCTCCTTTAATCACCGAAGAATTGATTTTGGGCTCATTAAATTCCAAATAATACTGCAGCTTGGAATCATCTACAATCCGATCACCGACCTCTAATACAGAAATTTGTTCAGCTAGATTTTTCAACTGCCTAATATTTCCTGGGAAACGCTGCTTTTGTAGTAAATCTTTTGCCTCTCGAGTAAGCATAATTGGTTTCACTCGGTGCAATTCAGAAAAATCTGTAGTGAATTTCCTAAACAACAATTCAATATCGTCGCCACGCTCTCTTAAAGGTGGCACGTAGATAGGTACAGTACAAAGTCTATAATATAAATCTTCTCTAAATTTACCGCTGGAAATAGCATCCTGAAGGTTAACGTTGGTGGCAGCTACTACGCGCGTGTTGGTTCTCTGTACTTTAGAAGAACCCACTCGATAAAATTCACCATTTTCTAAGACACGCAACAACCTAGCTTGTGTACCTAAAGGCATTTCAGCTATTTCATCTAGAAAAATAGTGCCTCCATCAGTTACCTCAAAATAACCCTTTCTAGCTTCAATGGCACCTGTAAATGAACCTTTTTCATGACCAAACAATTCTGAATCAATAGTCCCCTCTGGGATGGCTCCACAGTTAACAGCAATGAATTGACCATGTTTTCTTTTCGACAAGGAATGAATAATTTTTGAAAATGATTCTTTTCCTGATCCACTTTCACCCGTGATTAATACCGTCATATCCGTTGGAGCTACTTGCTCAGCAACAGAAATGGCTCTTAATAGGGCAGATGAGTTTCCTATTATCCCAAAACGGGCTTTGATCGCATTCAGATGATTTGATTCCATATTAATTGATTAATTCACCTAATAGGGTTCCTGAGGTACAATGAGTAATTTTAACATCCACAAATTTCCCTTTCATTTCTTCTTTTTTTGGAAAAACAACCACTTTATTATTATCAGTTCTTCCAAAATGATGAGCAGCTGATTTTTTTGAATCACCTTCTACCAAAACACGTTGAATGGACCCTAACATCAATTGATTTCTATAAGCAGAGTGGATTCTTTGTAAATCAATGATTTCTTGTAACCTTCTTTTTTTTATTTCTTCAGGAACATCATCTGCCAATTTCTTTTCCGCCGGCGTTCCTGGTCTTTCTGAATAGGAAAACATATAACCAAAGTCATATTTTACCTCTTCTAATAAAATTAAAGTATCTTGATGCTCTTCTTCGGTTTCAGAACAGAAACCGGCAATTAAGTCATGTGAAATACCACATGATTCACCTAAAATTCGTTTTATAGCTTTAATTCGTTCCAAATACCACTCGCGGGTATAGGTACGGTTCATTAATTCTAAAATTCTATTATTTCCACTCTGCGCCGGAAGATGAATATTTTTACAAATATTATCATAAGCTGCCATGGTATGTAATACCTCGTCAGTAATGTCTTTGGGATGCGAGGTAGAGAACCTAACGCGGAGTTCAGGGGTTAATTGAGCTACTTTTTCTAATAGTTGAGCAAAGTTAATGGTCTCTTTTGTATCAGGATTTTGCCAGTGATAGGAATCTACATTTTGCCCCAAAAGTGTTACTTCTCGATAGCCAGAATCAAATAAATTGGAGCATTCTTTCAAAATTGAATGTAAATCCCTAGATCTTTCTCGGCCTCTAGTATAAGGAACCACACAAAATGAACACATATTGTTACATCCACGCATGATGCTAACTAATGCCGTTACTCCATTGGTATGTAGTCGTACAGGTTCAATATTACCATAGGTTTCTTCTCTGGATAAAAATACATTAACTGCTTTATTGCCATCCTCAATTTCCTCTAATAAACGAGGGAGATCTCGATATGCATCAGGCCCTGCCACTAAATCAACTATTTTTTCTTCCTCTAGTAATTTTGTTTTTAAACGCTCCGCCATACACCCTAAAATACCCACTGTTAGATGAGGATTCTTAGCCTTTAGTGGTTTAAAACTTTGTAACCGATGACGTATTTTCTGTTCTGCGTTTTCACGAATGGCGCAGGTATTCAATAAAATAGTATCAGCTTCTTGAATATTAGACGTTGTAGAATAACCTTGGTCCATTAAAATGGATGTCACCACTTCTGAATCAGCAAAATTCATTTGACAGCCATAGCTTTCTAAATAGATTTTTTTCGAATAATCCGTCTGCTGCTGGCTGGGTGAAATTCTTGGTTCATCCAATCCTTTTATCTCCTCTGGTGAGAGTACTTTTAAATCTTGCATGAATTAATAATTGAATTAATTTGCAAATTTATGACATTTTGTCAGACAATGCCTATTGAATCTTGCCAGAATTTAAAATAATTACCTGATCTGATTGATAGGTAAGGGCTTCGTTGTGCGTAACCATGATAATACGTTGATTCCAATCCTGCTTTAATTCTAAAAACAAATCATAGAGATTCTCAGCATTATTTTTATCCAGATTTCCCGTTGGTTCATCTGCCAATAACAGGCTCGGGCGATTGATCAAGGCTCTTGCCACAGCTACCCGTTGCTGTTCTCCACCTGAAATTTGTCCTGGAAATTTTTTTAATATAGAAGTGATCCCCAATTTTTGAACAATCTTTTGATAGAACTCTTCATCCTCTTCAGTCAATTGTCCCCCTCGAATGTAAAGAGGGAATTTTATATTTTCTTCACAGGTGAATTCACCTAACAAATGGTGAAATTGAAATACGAATCCCATTTTTTTGTTACGGAAGAAACTTTGTTCTTGTTCATTTAAACTAGCATATGAAATTCCATCCAAGTAGATTTCACCTGAATTGTAGTTTGTAAGTAAACCAATGATTTGAAGTAAGGTACTTTTACCTGAGCCAGAAGGACCTAAAATGGAAATTAATTCATTGTTGTTGATGGTAAAAGATATGTTGTCCAGAATTAATTGAGTCCCATAGGATTTGGAAATATTTTTTAATTCTAACATTTTTTTGTCTTTTTTTTAGAAAATACGTTTGATACAATAAGATTTTAAAAGTTTGGCAAATAAATAGTAATTTCACGAAATAAAAATTTTGATAAATGAATATTCACGAATACCAAGCAAAAGAAATTTTAAAAAGTTACGGGGTAAGGATTCAAGAGGGTATTGTTGTTGACAAGTTGGAAGATGCTACTTCAGCAGCTGAAGCTTTAAAAACACAAACTGGTACAGGTTGGTTTGTAGTTAAGGCTCAGATTCATGCGGGTGGTCGTGGAAAAGGGGGAGGAGTAAAACTTGCCAAGAACATGGATGAAGTAAAAGAGCGCGTTTCTCAAATTTTGGGAATGCAATTAATTACACACCAAACAGGTCCTGAAGGTAAAAAGGTAAACAAGGTTTTAATTAGTGAGGATGTATACTATCCTGGCGATTCAGAACCTAAGGAATACTATTTATCGATTTTATTAGATCGTGGACGTGCATGCAATGTTATCATGGCATCTACAGAAGGTGGAATGGATATAGAGGAGGTTGCTGAGCACAGTCCTGAAAAAATCATTAAAGAGTGGATTGACCCACGTGTAGGTTTACAAGATTTTCAAGCACGTAAAATTGCTTTTATGTTAGGCTTAAGTGGTCAAGCATTAAAAGAAATGGTTAAATTTATTCAATCGCTTTACAAAGCGTATGTGGAAACAGATTCTTCCATGTTTGAAATTAACCCGGTGCTAAAGACCTCTGATGATAAAATTTTAGCAGTTGATGCTAAGGTTAATTTAGATGATAATGCTTTGTATCGTCATAAGGATTTAGCTGTATTGCGCGATATTTCTGAAGAAGATCCTTTGGAAGTAGAAGCGTCTGAAAATGATTTAAACTACGTTAAATTAGACGGAAACGTTGGCTGTATGGTTAACGGTGCCGGTTTAGCCATGGCGACCATGGATATTATTAAATTATCTGGTGGTGAGCCCGCTAACTTCCTTGACGTAGGGGGTGGAGCGAATGCCAAAACTGTAGAAGCTGGTTTCCGCATCATTTTACAAGATCCTAATGTAAAAGCTATTTTGATTAACATCTTTGGTGGTATAGTACGTTGTGACCGTGTTGCCAATGGTGTGGTTGAAGCATATAAAAATATAGGAGAAATCAATGTGCCTATCATTGTACGTTTACAAGGTACTAATGCAGAAGAAGGTGCTGCCATTATCAATAATTCAGGCTTGAAAGTATTTTCGGCGGTATTATTAAAAGATGCAGCAAAATTGGTTTCAGAAGTATTGAAATAATTTTTTCACATGAAAATTATCTGTGTAGGAAGAAATTATGTAGATCATATCAAGGAATTATCTAACGAGAAACCGAAGGATCCTGTCATATTTCTTAAGCCAGACACGGCGCTATTAGATCAAAACTCGGATTTTTATTATCCGAGTTTTTCACAAGATGTCCACCATGAAATCGAATTGGTATTTCGTATTTCTAAAGTGGGCAAGAATATTGAATCCAAATTTGCCTACAAGTACATTGATGGCATTGGTTTAGGCATTGATTTTACAGCACGTGATTTACAAGCTAAATTAAAAGAAAAGGGCTTACCTTGGGAGAAATCCAAAGCTTTTAATGGTTCTGCCTTTGTTTCAGCTATTCGTCCATTGAGAGAAGGAGAATTAGAGCAATCTATCCCTTTCCGATTGGACATCAATGGTAGTACAGTGCAATCAGGTGAAAGCAACCTGATGATTTGGAATATTAGTGAATTAATTGCCGATATTTCTCAATATTTTACACTTAAAACAGGTGATTACATCTTTACTGGAACACCTGCTGGGGTAGGGCCTGTGAAAATAGGAGACAAATTGAGTGGCTTCTTGTATGACGAAAAAATATTTGATTTAAACATCTCTTAATATGAGTTTACAAATAGGTGAATCAGCTCCTGCAATCAGCATGATCGATTCTGATGGTAATTTAGTTGATTTAGCAGCCTTAAAAGGGACAAAAGTAGTTTTATATTTTTATCCAAAAGATGACACTCCAGGATGTACTGCCCAAGCATGTAATTTAAATGAAAATTTAGATTATTTATCCTCTAAAGGATACCGCGTGATTGGTGTTAGTGTTGATTCTAATGCTGCACATACTAAGTTTAAGAAAAAGTATCAGTTAAATTTTTCTCTTTTGGCAGATACTGAGCATGAATTAGTCAATAAATATGGAGTTTGGGTAGAAAAGTCTATGTATGGCAAATCTTACATGGGAACAGCCAGAACTACTTTTTTAATTGATGAAAACGGAATTATTACAGATATTATAGCCAAGGTGGATACCAAAAATCATACGTCACAGATCCACTAATATATTTTTATGCAAACACAAGAATTAAAAAATGTAGCTAGCCAAGTACGTCGAGATATTCTTCGTCAGGTTCATGCTTGTCAGTCAGGCCACCCTGGTGGGTCATTAGGTTGTACAGATTTATTGGTAGGATTATATTTTAATACCATGAAATTGGCTCAAGATGCCAATGGAAATGTTGTTTTCAATATGTCAGGTAATCAAGAAGATGTCTTTTACCTTTCCAATGGACATATTTCTCCCGTTATGTACAGTGTTTTAGCTAGAAGAGGTTATTTTCCTGTAAAAGAACTGGCTACATTCAGACAATTAAATTCTAGATTGCAAGGTCATCCAACCCCACATGAACATTTAGAAGGAATTAGAATTGCTTCAGGTTCCTTAGGACAAGGTTTAAGTGTGGCCATAGGTACTGCTCAGGCTAAAAAATTATCCAATGACACTTCAACGGTTTATTGCTTGATGGGAGATGGGGAACAAAATGAAGGTCAAGTTTGGGAAGCAGCCATGTATGCCCCACATCATAAAGTGGATAATCTAATCGCTTTTATTGATGAAAATGGTCAACAGATTGACGGACCTACTGAGAAAGTCATGAGTAACCGTGATTTAGAAGCTAAATATAAGGCTTTTGGTTGGCAGGTATTGCGCATGGATGGTAATGACATGGAAGAGGTTATCAATACCTTGGCGCATGCTAAATCATTATTAGGTCAAGGATCTCCAATCATGATATTGATGAAAACTGAAATGGGAGCAGGGGTTGATTTTATGATGGGCAGTCATAAATGGCACGGAGTGGCTCCAAATGATCAGCAATTAGCTGATGCATTGGCACAATTAAATGAAACTTTAGGCGACTATTAATAATTTACAATGAAGTTTACTTACGAAACAAAAAAAGATACTCGTTCAGGCTTTGGAGCTGGAATGGAATATTTAAGTCAAAACAATCCTAAGGTTGTGGCTTTATGTGCCGATTTAATTGGCTCTTTAAAATTGGAAGCTTTTATTAAAAATAGTCCAGAGCGTTTTTTCCAAACAGGAATTGCTGAAGCTAACATGATTGGTATTTCAGCTGGTTTAGCTATTGGTGGATACATTCCTTTTGCTACTACATTTGCCAATTTCGGAACTGGTCGTGTATATGATCAAATTCGTCAGTCGGTAGCCTATTCAGGTAAAAATGTTAAAATTTGCTGTTCACATGCAGGTCTAACACTAGGAGAGGATGGTGCTACTCACCAAATATTAGAGGATATCGGCTTAATGAAGATGTTACCAAGTATGGTTGTTATTAATCCTTGTGATTACAATCAGACAAAAGCAGCTACTATCGCCATTGCAGAATATGAAGGTCCTGTGTATTTACGTTTTGGCCGTCCAGTGGTGCCAGTATTTACTCCTGAAGATCAAAAATTTGAAATTGGTAAAGCCATTCATCTAATCGAAGGAACCGATGTAACTATTCTAGCTACTGGACACCTTGTCTGGGAAGCTATTCAGGCAGCCGAAATTCTAGAAGAAAAAGGTATAAAAGCTGATGTCTTGAACATACATACCATTAAGCCTTTAGATACAGCAGCTATTTTAGCCTCTATAAGTAAAACAGGTTGTGTGGTAACAGCTGAAGAACATCAAATAAATGGTGGTTTAGGTGATTCCGTTGCACAATTTTTATCTCAAAATCACCCTACACCTCAAGAATTTGTAGGGGTAAATGATTCTTTTGGTGAATCAGGTAAGCCTGCTGATCTAATGGAAAAATATGGTTTAAATGCTGCGGCTATTGTGGAGAAATCCATCAAAGCAATTGCAAGAAAATAAATTAAAAAGGATAACCAATTCCTATATTGAATTCAATTGGGTTTTCTCCACTGCTGAACGAAGTCTTGGAGAGAACCCATTTTTCATTTAGGGGTTTTGCTGGATTGATTACTTTGGTGGCTAAATCTAATCTTAAAAGGAAATACGAGAAATCCCATCGCAATCCAAAACCTGTACCCACCGCTATTTGATTGTAAAAATTATCTAGGGCAAAGTATCCATCTTTTTCACCTTTAGAATTG
Source organism: Cytophagaceae bacterium (assembly GCA_027491315.1). Classification (GTDB taxonomy): domain Bacteria; phylum Bacteroidota; class Bacteroidia; order Cytophagales; family Spirosomataceae; genus Aquirufa. The sequence goes on along the minus strand of JAIXWL010000006.1, from coordinate 13,882 downwards.
GCAAAAGTCCAGATATTTCCTGCGTCAATAAAGAATGCACCATTCATAGTACCAAACAACTGGAACATCCTAAAACGGTATTCTACTGAAGATTCCAATAAAATACTACCTGGTTGTTCAATTAAATTACTAATGGCATTATAGGCACCTGGACCTAATCGACGAGGTTTCCATGCGCGTAAACTACTAGGGCCACCAATGAAGAAGTTTTTCTCATAGGGTAATTGAAAATCATTTTCTTCTCCATATGAATACGCTAATCCACCGAAGAATTTAAAGGCTAATTGGGATTTTCGATTCATGCCTAACATCTTATATTTCCTGTAGTCGAAATTAAATCGTACAAATCGATAAAATTGAATATTTTGATTACTACCCAAGATATTTTCAATAAAAGCAATCCTCTTGGATCCAATTAAGTTTAAAGTACTTCCTCCAGATTCAAGCCCCAATTGAAAGGATTCTCCAGTTTGTAATTCATTACTGGGTAAGAAACTGCGGTAGGCATAAGTAAAATGTATACTGGAGACAAAACTAGGATTAAAACTTCGGTACAAATTGTTTCCTTGTAAGCGTAATTCCTCCAAATAACTTTTAAAGGCACTTGCAGTGGAGGTTTCTGGATAATTGGTGTTTAATATATTGAGGTCTACCAAAGAAAATTGGAAAGTTTTAAAAGGGGATTTTCGCCATTGATATCGCTGAAATATTTTAAAATTAGTTCTTAAATATTCCGGTCGATTGATATAGTCATAGCCAAAGCCAATTTGCGTTTGTGAAGCATACAATGGTCCCAATTGTTGTTTTATATTGCTTGGTAAAAACAATCTAGGGAAATTCAATGTGGTACTAAAATTAACTTCTAGGTTTTTTCTTGCCTGATCAGTATTGATGAATCCTGCCTGAGCTTCAAAACCTATGCGCGCGGAAAAATCTAAATAATCCAAACTAGAAAAGACGCGTCGAACTTTAAATGAATTAGTTAGAAAGGGACCTGGAATTCCTCGAAAAACACTTCCACCTAATTCAGATGAGAAATTAAACTTTTCATTGGGAACTAATTCTACTTTAGGAAATACACGGGTAGAGGAGGTATCAAATTTGATAGAAACTGATTTAAATTGATCAGATGCATAGATATTTTGAAGGCTTTGATTTAATTGATCTACGGAATATAAATCACCCTCCTTAAAGGTAACCAGTCTACTTAGTGCAGTTGTATTTAAAATGCCCAAATTACTGGAATCAGTATATTGATTGTTGACAAAACTAGCCTTGCCAAAACGAAATAAGCGATCATATTGGCGATTGGTGTTGACTTCTTTAAAATCGGGTATTTTATATATAATCCCCACCCGTAATAAGCTAGAATCCTGTAAGTCATTGAGCTTTAAACCTACAGCTTCATTGGAAAAATAAAAATAACCCTGATTCTTTAAATAATGGGTAATATTTTCTTTCTCCTTTTTTAATAAATCAAGGTTTAGTCGATCATTATTAGAAATAACACTTTCATTGGCATAATAGGCATCAATTTTTTTTCCTAATTGGGGATTGTCTACTAAAAATGAATCTTTTTTAGAAAAGGTGCTGAGGGTATTTTCATCAATGTGAAAAGTTACGTTGACCAATTTTTCTGATTTTTTAATTGTATCAATATGCAAAGAGACTTGATTTCTTAAAAAACCATTATTTCGATAAAATTTATATATGGCCTCTTTGGTAACTTCTAAATAAGCTTTATTTAAGCTAGGATTGGCGGTATTGAAAAATTGTATAAAGGCGGGAGATTTACCTAAAGAATCCTTTAATTTTCTTTTAAATTCAAAGAATCCGTATACTTTCGGTGAAAATATTCTAGCATAGGATTCCTTTAAACCAGGTATATTTGTTCTTAAATCTTCTTTCGAGATTAACTTATTACCTTGAATGTCGATTCGGTTTACTTTGTACTCCGAAAATTTGAATTGGCGATAACCCGTGCAGGAATAAAATAGTGCCTGAGTGAGTATTAATCCAATAAGTATATTTCTAGATTTCAAATGATGCTAACGAATAAACAAATAAAGTTAATTAATTCTCTACATTCTAAAAAAGGACGATCAGAGAACGAACTATTTTTGGTGGAAGGAGAGAAAGGTATACAAGAAGTAATGGATTCTGATTTTAAGGTAGAATTTCTAGTAGTTAACGTCGAATATCAACATCTATTTTCTAATACATCGATTCCTATATATTTTGTACCTAAAGAGGATATAACCAAGTTAAGTACCTTAACCATCAATCAATTCGGATTAGCGGTAGTTCAAAGTAAATCAGCACTTAAATTCAATACATTAGATGATATTGTATTGGTTTTAGATGGTGTTAGGGACCCAGGAAATTTAGGTACCATCATTCGGATATGTGATTGGTATGGTGTAAAACAAATTGTTTGTTCTAATGATTGTACAGAGTTTTACAATCCAAAGGTTATTTCTGCTACAATGGGTTCATTTAAACGTGTAGATTGCATTTATGTAGATTTACTGGAATTCTTTAGATCTCATCCTAATCATGAGGTAATTGCTGCGGATTTATCTGGGGAAAATCTGCATCATTTCCATTTCCCTAACAAAGCTTTTATTGTGATGGGCAGTGAATCGCATGGTATTAGACCAGAAATTAGTGCAAGTATTCAACAAAGAATCACGATACCTCGCTTTGGAGAAGCCGAATCTTTAAATGTAGCCATTTCGACAGGTATTATATTAGACCAACTAAGAAGAATTTAATCTTTTTCAGGTCGTAAATATAACTCAATGAGGTAGTGTGCCAAGTATAGCATTGGCGTAAAAAGAATGGCTATAATGAATTTGTAGAGGTAATTATTGAATGATACATTCATCCACTGACCAAAACTCCAATTTCCAAAGAAATAAAAGGCGATTCCAATAACTAATACACTATCAATCAACTGAGAGATTAGGGTAGATCCTGTTGCTCTCAGCCAAATGTGTTTTTGGCCTGTTCTGGATTTAATTTTTTCAAATACTAAGGCATCTAGCATTTGACTAACTAAAAAGGCAGTCAATGAACCTGTTATAATGCCTAAACCTTGCCTGAATATTCTAGCAAATGAATCATTGATATTAAAGCCATTGGTATTATTTACTTGTAACCAGAAATCGGCTGGAACTAATAATGTGGCCCAATAGATAATTAGGAATGAATAAGCAATAAATAGGGCAGTCGTATAGGATATGAAACGAACTCCTTTTTTTCCAAAATAATCATTGATTATATCAGACGTAATAAATACAATTGGCCAATTTAATGCACCAGCCGTTTGATTAAAATCCCACTTGTCACCCCAAGGAGTTAATAATCCCAATGGGGAGAAACCTAAAGATTTTTCTATGCTGACAATTTTAACTCCAATAATCTCGGCTATAATAGCATTGGTTAAAAATATTCCGAATAGGAAAATAAATAACTTTTGTTTTCGAGAAAATTGGTTAAAAATCATCTTCTATAATTGTCAAAATGCAAGGCAATCTTATCTAATGCTAAAGAAAGCTGCTCTACATGAGGTAAAAACACAATCCTAAAATGATCTCTTTGTTTGAAATTAAAGCCTCGGCCAGCTACCACAAGGATTTTTTGCTCTTCCAATAAAGACATCACAAAGTGTTCATCATCCTCAAAGGTGAATTTGCCTAAATCGATTTTGGGAAAGAGGTATAATGCCCCTTTAGGTTTGACACAAGAAACACCATCAATGGCATTTAATTTTTCGTAAGCTAATTGCATTTGTTTATACAACCTACCACCCGGTGCAACTAAATCATTAATGGATTGATAACCACCCAAAGCAGTTTGAATGCCAAATTGAGTAATTACATTGGCGCATAAACGAGTACTAAACAAAAAATTAAGTCCTTCAATGTATGATTTGGCTTTATGTTTTGCACCTGTTAATATCATCCATCCACCACGAAATCCGGCAGCCCGGTAGTTTTTAGATAAGCCACCCATGGTAACAATTAAGATTTCGTCACTTAATCCTGCGGCGGAATAGTGTTCATGTTGATCAAACAAAATCTTATCATATATTTCATCAGAAAATAGGATTAACTTATGTTTAATCGCCAATTGAACAATTTTATCTACTGTATCTTTAGAGTAAACAGCGCCTGTAGGATTATTAGGGTTAATCAAAACAATGGCTCTGCACTTATCTGTAATTTTAGCTTCCATGTCAGCTAAATCGGGCTGCCAATCTGAAGTTTCATCACATACATAATGTATGGAATTACCACCAGCTAAGCCTACTACGGTAGTCCATAATGGATAATCAGGCGATGGAATTAAAACTTCATCATCAGGGTTCAATAATGCCATCATGACCAAAGAAATTAATTCACTAACCCCATTTCCTATATAAATATCTTCAATTAGGATATTTTTGACGCCCTTGTTCTGGTAATATTGCATAACTGCCTTTCGGGCAGCAAATAAACCTCGAGAATCAGTATATCCTTGTGCATTACGGATATTAACAATGATATCATGAACTATTTCATCGGGTGTTTCAAAACCAAATGCAGCAGGATTGCCTATATTGAGGGAAGTAATTTTATAACCCTGATTCTGAAGTGCCAAAGCTTTGTCATAAACAGGCCCCCTGATTTCATACTTCAAATGCTCTAACCTGCTACTTTTTAATATATCCATTGAAAAAAAATAAGAATTGTAAAAATAGTAATTTACTTTTGAATTGTTTTTAAGCACACTCAATGAATTTCACCCAGCTTTTTATCATTCTATTGAGTTTATTTTCAAGTATTTACCTATTAATACTATGGAAGTATTGGCGTAATTCACGAGGTATTTTTCGCATTTCGGGAATATTTATTTTTAAATTATTGGCTAGGTTAAGTATATTTCTGCTCTTTTTCTGGCTATTCATATACTTTTTGGAACCTTCCAATACTTCAATCTCCTTATCAGAACCGGTCAAAGTAAGTTATTGGGTACCTGAAAATTATACTCAATCAAAAGACCGCTGGCAAGAAGCCCAAAATTTAATAAGTGAAGATTTGAAAAGGAACACGGCAGCCTTTGTATCCTTGGAAATAATTTCTGCTCAATTGGACGCTAAAGAGACTTTGATTCCCAATACTCCCATCGAATCCTTTTTAGGTTTAATAGAAAATCCTGAAGTATTGAATTTTCATCACCATGCTGAAATGAAAAGAAACAAAACAGAGGGTAGGGGGAATCAGGTTTTTAGACCCGTTAGCAAAAAGGTCCAAATTGGAAAGGATAGTAAAGAATTCATCCTAAGTAATCAAGAAACATCTTATTTTACTTTTCTTAGCTCGAATAATTGGACTGAATTAGTCGATATGAAGGTATATTTATTAATTTTGTTATTGATTTTAATCACAACGGATTTACTCTTTATTCTGCATATAATTAAGATATAGTTTGTTTACATCTTATTTGTACATTTTCTTGTTGATTTATCAAGGCTTATTCTCCAATAGAGCGAGCGTATACAATAAAGATATACAACAGGTTAATTATTTAATCAAAAACAAACGAAATGCAGAAGCATTGTATTGGATTAAAAAAGCTAAGGGTAAAGATATTTTCATCAACAAAGAATTAGAGAAAACGCAGGCTTTATTAAATATTCGCTTGAATCAAACGGTAGAAAACAGGATTCGTTTTTCTAGTACAGATTCAAATGAATTATTAATTCAGGCTGCTATATTAGAAAAACAAGGGAATATTGACCAGGCTATTACTTTGATTGAAAATGGAATTAAAGAAAACCCAGTTTCAGATACCCTCATTAAACAATTTGAAATTTATGCCTACAAATGGAGAAAGCTACTTCCCATTTTAAAAATGGCTAAGCAAAATCAATTGTTACAAGAACAACAAAAGATGAATCGGGTAAATACCAAGGAAGCCTTGGGTTTATTGGATTTAATGAAAAAGAAGGAACGAATTTTAACATATTAAGCATGGAAAATAAGGCTCAAGGTCAGTTTAATTTTAAAAACCAAACGGCTTTTTATCGCGGTAAAGTAAGGGATGTATACAGCATCGGAGAAGATCGTTTATTGATGATAACTTCGGATCGTATTTCTGCCTTCGATGTTATTTTACCTAGAACCATTCCTTTTAAGGGTCAAGTTTTAAATCAAATTGCAACCTATTTTTTAAATAAAACCAGAGATATTATTCCCAATTGGTTAATTGATACTCCAGATCCAAATGCAGCCTATGGATATAAATGCACGCCAATTCCTATTGAAATGGTAGTTCGTGGATATGTAGCGGGTCATTTATGGAGAGAATATAAAGCAGGAAAAAGAGAAGTTTGCGGTGTATCACTACCTGAAGGGTTAAAAGAAAACGACCGTTTACCTAATCCAATTATTACTCCTACTACGAAAGCCAGTGAAGGTCATGATGAGGATATTTCAATTGAGAAAATATTAGAATTAGGAATAGTTTCTCCTGATATCATGAATCAGTTAAGTCAAAAGGCCTTAGCATTATTTGAACGTGGAACCCAAATGGCCAAGGAAAAGGGATTGATTTTGGTTGATACCAAATATGAATTTGGTATGCTAAACGGAGAAATTATGCTGATGGATGAAATCCACACGCCAGATTCATCCCGCTATTTTTATGCGAATACCTACCAAGAATTACTAGAAAAGGGCTTGGCACAAAAACAACTTTCCAAGGAATTTGTCAGAGAATGGCTAATTGCTAACGGATTTCAAGGAAAAGAAGGTCAACAAGTTCCGACCATGACGGATGCCTTTGTTGAAGAAATTTCCCAACGATATATCTTGCTATTTGAAGAGATAACTGGTCAAAAATTCAAAAAGGAACCACAAGAAAATTTAGAAGAACGTATATTTAATCACGTAAACCAATATTTAGAAAATGTCAACTAATGCTTTATTTCAACTAGATCAAAACGAAAGTTATGCTTTAATTGATTGGAAAGGAGAAACCTTAGTTCAAAGCAATTATGAAGAATTAGAAAATGTCGTTCGATTGCTTTTCAAGAAAGAATACACCAATATGATATTGAATATCTCCAAGGTAAGCGAATTGGATGGATATGGCGTATCGGCTATTCGAAAAGGAACCAAAATTTGTTCTAATGAATCAGGTTTATTTGTGGTAGTGACGAAAGAAGAATCAGTTGTAGATCGCTTGGATCAAGCGAAAATTGAAAATCTAACGATTCTGAATACAGTAAGAGAAGGAGTTGATGCCATTTATCTAAATGATTTGGAAAATGATTTTGGCGATGAAGACGGTGAAGAGGATAATGAATTTGGTGGAGATTCCTCAGATTACGGTGATGATTATTAAATAATTGCACTCTAACAAGATAATTTATACTTGTTTAGTGATATTTTAATAACAATATTATATTTTGTTTATTCAATGAATTGCCAAATATATTTTTGATTAAATTTGATATTGCCTATATAAATATCAAAATGTTAAGCATTACTGATATTTAATTTTGTTAAGAATTTTTAGTTTATTATTAGAATATTAATAGTTTCTTATGGAAGTCATGAATGAAGAGGGATTGTATCGGAAAGAATTTGAGCACGATGCTTGTGGTATTGGTTTTGTAGCTAGTATGAAAGGCATTAAATCGCATCGAATTGTACAGGATTCAATCAAGATGTTGATTCGCATGGACCACCGTGGTGCTTGTGGTTGTGATCCGAACTCGGGTGATGGAGCTGGTGTATTGGTTCAATTACCCCATGAATTCTTTTTTGAAGAAACAGCCAAATTAGGTTTTTCCTTACCATCCTTAGGCCATTATGGTGTGGGTATGGTATTCTTTCCTAAGGATGAGACGCTTATTAAAGAGTGTAAAGAGATTATTGAAAGAAAAGCCAAGAAATTAAGCCTACGCATCCTTGGTTACCGACAAGTTCCTGTAAACAATGCTGAAATATTAGGGGCTGATTCTGGAAATGAGGAGCCTTCTATTCAACAATTATTTATAGAAAGACCAGAATCATGTTTAAGCGAAATTGACTTTGAGAGAAAACTTTATGTTTTCCGTCAATATGTGACTCGTTTATTGAATGAGACAATTGTTCAATTAAACGGCAAGTTTTATTTTGCTTCCTTGTCTTGTCGTACCATTATTTATAAAGGTATGTTGACAACCATGCAAGTTCCAGGGTATTTTGAAGATTTATTCCAAGAGAATTTTACATCAGCTTTGGCTATTGTTCACTCTCGTTTTTCTACCAATACATTCCCAGAATGGAGATTAGCTCAACCATTCCGTTACATTGCTCATAATGGAGAAATTAATACCGTAAAAGGAAACTCTTCATGGATGCAAGCACAATCAGCTTTATTCTCGAGTAAGTACTTTACTCAAGAAGAATTAGACATGATTTTGCCAGTATGTAGCTTGGGGCAGTCCGATTCAGCTATTTTAGATAATGCTATTGAGATTTTATACCTGAGTGGTCGTAGTTTGCCTCATGTTATGATGATGTTGATCCCTGAGGCATGGGATGGCAATGAATCCATGGAAAGCTATAAGAAAGATTTCTATGAGTATCATGCTGCCATGATGGAGCCATGGGATGGTCCAGCTTCTATTTCATTTACAGATGGTAAAATGATTGGAGCAACCTTAGATAGAAATGGATTAAGACCATCTAGGTATTGGGTAACGGAAGATGACCATGTGATAATGGCTTCTGAAGCAGGTGTATTGGATTTGGATCCAGCTACCATTGTTTCAAAAGGTCGTTTACAACCTGGAAAGATGTTTGTCGTGGATATGGAGCAGGGGAGAATTATTCCGGATGAAGAATTAAAGGAGAAGATTTGTCAGCAACAACCTTATGGTCAATGGTTGCGTGAAAATAAAATACGCGTAGAAGATTTACCAGAGGCAGGAAGTGAATACCGCCAGCCTAAGCCGGTAGAGTTAATTTCTCGCCAACAAATTTTTGGATTTACTACGGAAGATATCCGGGTGGTTTTAGCTCAAATGGCTGAAACAGGTAAGGAAGCCTTGGGTTCCATGGGTATTGATACGCCTTTAGCTGTTTTATCAGATAAGGCACAGCATTTATCTAGTTATTTCAAACAACTATTTGCTCAAGTAACCAATCCACCAATTGACCCTATTCGTGAAAGAATGGTTATGTCTTTATTGACAGACATTGGCGGGCTTTCAAACCTATTGGATGAAACTCCGAGTCATTGTAGACAAATTGAAATACAACAACCTGTATTGCGTAACAAAGAGGTTGAAAAGATTCGTTGGATTGATCACGCTAATTTTCAAACTAAATCCATACACATGACATTCCGTGCCTCGGAAGAAGCTGGTGTATTGAAAAAGGCGTTAAATAGAATTTGTCAATATGCGGAGGATGCTGTGGATGATGGCTATTCCATCATTTTATTAACCGACCGAGGTATTGATTCTTCACATGCGCCAATCCCTTCACTTTTAGCCTTGGGAGCAGTACATAACCATTTGATACGTACTAAAAAAAGAGCTAAAGTTGGTATCATTATTGAAGCGGGAGATGTTTGGGAAACGCATCATTTTGCAACTTTAATTGGATATGGCGCTTCAGCTATAAACCCTTACATGGCATTTGAGACCATTAAGGCTATGAAGGATAATCGCCTGGTAGACCAAAGTTTATCATACGAAAAGCTAGAATACAATTACATAAAAGCCGTTAATGGGGAATTATTAAAGATTTTCTCTAAAATGGGTATTTCTACATTACAATCGTATCAAGGAGCTCAAATATTTGAAATATTGGGCCTTGGAAAAGATGTTGTAGATAATTATTTCAGTGGTTCTATCTCCAGAATTAATGGGGTAGATTTAGATACCATTGCGAAAGAAGCCCTAATCAAGCATCAGTCGGGTTTTGCTTTGCTGAAATCAGATCACCCAAAATTAGAAGTGGGTGGTATTTACCAATGGAAGCAACGTGGAGAAGAGCATTTATTTAATCCACAAACAATTCACTTGTTGCAACAGTCAACCAAGGTGAACGACTATGCTACATACAAGAAATATTCCAAGTTAATCGATGACCAAAGTAAGAAGTCAATTACTTTGAGAGGTTTGTTACGTTTCAAAAATGCCCAATCAATTTCAATTGATGAGGTTGAACCGATCGAAAATATCTTGAAGCGCTTTGCAACAGGAGCTATGTCATTTGGTTCAATTTCTTATGAGGCCCATACTACCTTGGCCATAGCGATGAATCGTATTGGAGGAAAATCAAATACTGGAGAGGGAGGAGAAGATCCAATTCGTTTTGAAAAAATGAAGAATGGGGATTCTATGAATTCCGCCATTAAGCAAGTCGCATCTGGTCGATTTGGTGTTACAGCCAATTATCTAACCAATGCCGTTGAACTTCAGATTAAGATGGCTCAAGGAGCTAAACCGGGAGAAGGTGGACAATTACCAGGTCATAAAGTTGATGATTGGATTGGTAAAACCCGTCATTCGACGCCAGGTGTTGGTTTAATATCACCTCCGCCTCACCATGATATTTATTCAATTGAGGATCTAGCTCAGCTGATCTTTGATTTAAAAAATGCCAATAGAGCTGCTCGTATTTCGGTTAAATTAGTTTCAGAAGCTGGTGTGGGTACGATTGCTGCGGGTGTTGCCAAAGCTCATGCTGACCATATTTTGATTGCTGGATACGATGGAGGAACAGGTGCTTCACCATTATCATCTATTCGTCATGCAGGTTTACCTTGGGAATTAGGTTTAGCAGAAACACATCAAACTTTAGTGAAAAATAAGTTGAGAGGACGTGTTACTATTCAAACCGATGGTCAAATAAAAACTGGGCGTGATATAGCCATTGCGGCTTTATTAGGTGCTGAAGAATTTGGAGTAGCCACAGCTGCTTTGGTTACTGCGGGTTGTATTATGATGCGTAAATGTCACTTGAATACCTGCCCAGTTGGAGTTGCCACGCAAAATCCAGAATTGAGGGCATTATATACAGGAAAACCAGAACACGTAGTTAATTTATTCCATTTCTTGGCGCAAGAACTACGTGAAATTATGGCTGAATTAGGTTTCCGTAAGATTGAAGATATGATTGGTCGGGTAGATTATTTAAGCATGGCAGACGTTTCCTCGCACTGGAAATTCAAACATGTGGATTTATCACCCATTTTAAAACCATCCAATCCAGGCGAAGGAGTAGCCGTATATAAATCTGAAGAGCAAGATCATGGATTGGCGGATCAATTGGATTGGGAAATTTTAAAAATCGCTCAAGCGGCCATCGATTCGAAAAAGCAAGTTAATGGTGAATTTAACATAATTAATGTCAATCGTTCGGTAGGAACTATTCTTTCCAATGAAATCACTAAAAAATATGGTGATAAAGCATTGCCAGAGGGCTTAATTCATATTAAGTTTAAAGGAACTGCTGGTCAGTCTTTTGGTGCATTTTCTGTCAAAGGTTTAAAATTTGAAATTGAAGGCGATGCCAATGATTACATAGGAAAAGGTCTTTGCGGCGCAACTTTAATTGCATACCCTTCTCCGGCAGCTAAATTTATTGCAGCTGAGAATTCCATTGTAGGAAACGTTTCATTTTATGGTGCAACATCAGGAGAAGCTTATTTAGCAGGTATGGCGGGTGAACGATTCTGTGTTAGGAATTCGGGAGCTAAAGTCGTGGTGGAAGGAATAGGTGATCACGGATGCGAATATATGACTGGTGGACTTGTATTAATTTTAGGATCCACTGGAAGAAACTTTGGGGCAGGAATGTCCGGAGGAGTTGCCTACATTTTAGATGAAAAGAATGACTTTGAAGCTAAAGTAAACCGTGAAATGGTTGAAATATCAGACTTAAATCAAGAGGATGTTCAAATTGTTTCAATGTATTTGGCAAAACATGTGGAGTTAACGGGATCGGTGAAAGGCAAATATGTTATGGACAACTTCAAGTCTGTGACCAGTTTGTTCAAAAAAGTATTACCAATCGATTACCGAAATGCCTTATCTAGTAGACACTTAAGTATCACAGATGTGTTGAATGATAAAGACAAAGTATATCAAAATATTAAAGTAGAATTAAACTAATTATTGAAAATGGGGAAGCCAACAGGTTTTTTAGAAGTTGATAGAAAAACCTCTGCGAAGAGAGATGTTTCAGAGCGTATCAATGACTATAAAGAAATTGAATTAATAAATTCATCCGAAGAGACTGAAAAGCAGGCAAGCCGTTGCATGGACTGCGGAACGCCTTTTTGTCATAGCGGGTGTCCTTTAGGTAATATTATACCTGAATTCAATGATGCAGTTTATGAACAAAATTGGAAATATGCTTACGAAATTTTGAGTTCGACCAATAATTTCCCAGAGTTTACAGGGCGTATTTGTCCAGCACCTTGTGAATCTGCATGTGTATTAGGCATCAATAAACCTCCGGTAACAATTGAATTGATTGAAAAATCAATTATTGAAAAAGCGTATTCTGAAGGTTGGGTAGTTCCATTTGTTCCTACAAAAAGGACAGGAAAGAAAATTGCCATTGTAGGTTCTGGTCCAGCTGGTCTAGCAGCCGCTGCTCAACTGAATAAAGTAGGACACTCGGTAACGGTATTCGAAAGAGCGGACCGTATAGGAGGATTATTACGCTACGGTATTCCTGATTTTAAATTAGATAAATCTGTGGTTGACCGCCGTGTAGCGGTTATGGAAAAGGAAGGAATAGAATTTAAGACCAATGTTCATATTGGAGTAAATTATAAAGTTTCCAAGCTTATCAGTGAATTTGATGCCATTTTGATTGCAACTGGGTCTACAACACCACGTTTAATTTCAACAAAAGGAAGTGATGCCTCTGGTATTTATCCAGCCATGGAATTTTTATCTCAACAAAATAAGCGTAATGCTCAACTTGCCCTTGAGGTAAATCATAAAGGAGAACCTTATTCCAACCATAATATTATGGCCACAGGCAAACATGTGGTGGTTATTGGGGGAGGAGATACAGGGTCTGACTGTGTCGGTACATCGAATCGTCATAAAGCTGCCTCTATTACTCAAATTGAAGTAATGCCAAAACCGCCTGTGGATAGAGCAGAAAATACACCTTGGCCAAATTGGCCCAATATGTTACGTACTTCTACTTCACATGAAGAAGGAGCTAATCGTCTTTGGTCTATATCTTTACAAGAATTTATCACCAATGATAAAAATGAATTAGTTGCCCTCAAAATTGGTGATATCACCTACGATATGTCCCAGGGAAAGATGGAACAAAAAGTCGAAAATATCCGTGAAATCCCATGTGATTTAGCTTTAATTGCAGCTGGATTTTTACACACTGACCATGGTAATTTATTTCAGGAATTAACTGAAGCTGGAATTTCGGCTGACGAAAGAGGAAATATTGTAGCCAATGGAAACTATCAATCTGCTCAAGAAAAGATATTTGTGGCAGGTGATGCGAGACGTGGACAATCACTTGTAGTATGGGCTATTTCAGAAGGAAGAGAAGCTGCAAGAAATATCGATCAGTTTTTAATGGGTCAAACTAGCTTGGAAGGAAAAAGTGTTTCAAGTTTCGATATTTTTAAATAAAATTTCATTTTTGAATTTCGATATTCAAAAAAAATTACTACATTTGTGCTCTCTTAAATGCTAGGAGAGATGCCTGAGAGGCCGAAAGGAACAGTTTGCTAAACTGTCGTACTGGTAACGGTACCGAGGGTTCGAATCCCTCTCTCTCCGCAGTGTTTTTTCGGGGTGTAGCGTAGCCCGGTATCGCGCTTGGTTTGGGACCAAGAGGTCGTA
>JAIXWL010000011.1 GCA_027491315.1 Cytophagaceae bacterium | reverse complement strand
CTTTAATAAAAAAAGGGGTTAGCCTATCAGGCATTGTTGTGTGTATTTTCATACCGGTTTCTTTTAATGCAAAAAAGGTTACACTATAAAAGTATAACCTTTTTATCATTATTGCTCCCTTAATAGGTGGAATGTTGCAGCCGTTTTGATTGGTTGAACTTGCCAGAATCAGGAAATTGAAGGATTAGAATACGTTTTGTGGGGCCGTCATTTCATTAAAATTTATAACTATATCCAAGTCGTATTACTTGGGTTTCATAAAAGTCATCACTCGTATAATAAAATCCTTGCCCTTGGATTTCTTTTTTAATTACCATTGTGTTTAGCAAGTCTGTCGCGTTAAAGAACAATTCACCTTTTCCATTTTGTACTGCTTTTTTTAGTCCAACATCTAACGAAAACCTTGATTTGATTTTTCCTTGTGGAATAAGGTCTGGAGCCAAATAGATTGCGGTTAATTGTGCATCAAAGTTTTTAGGCAAATGAAAAGTGTTGTTCAGTTTTATATTTCCTGAAATAATTTCTTGCTTGTCGGTTGAAAAGGTATTTGGAACAGGGTATTTGTTTTCAACACTAAAAGCATTGATTTGATTGTGATACCCATTAAGGTTTAAATTGAAGGAATACCATTTTGCAACTTCCTGTGTCAATACTATTTCTAAACCAGTATTATAACTTCTACCTGCATTTTGGAATATTGCGTATATCAAATTGCCGTTTGGAGCAATGCTCGAAATACGAGTAATAGTTCCGTCAGCAAATCGGTGGTAAGCAGCTGAATATAAATAGCCTTTGTCCCAACTTGTTTTGTACCCAAGTTCAAATGAATTTGTAAACTGTGGTCTTAGTGCAGGATTTCCAACTTTAATAATTTCTGCATCATCGTATTTTGGGAATATTCTAATATCCACTTCATTTGGTCGGTCAACTCTGCGATTATAGAAGAATGAAATTTTGTTAAGGTCATTTATTTTGTATGCTAATCTTGCATTAGGAAAGGGCTGTGTATAATTATATCCATCACTTTTGTAAGTGTTGTGATTGGGATTTACATCATATTGGATTTTCACATACTCTAATCTCAAACCTAACTCTGCCTCCCATTTTTTATTTTCAAATATATAGTTCCCATAAACGGCAGGTATTAATTCTTTATAGGTTGCCCAGCCACCTGCATTGGTGTCTAAAACAGAATTTACTCCAGGAATAAATTGCATATTAGTTGGGATATTTCTATTGCGAAGTTTTACACCTGTTTCAATTCTTCCATATTTCAAAGGTTTTATGTAGTCAAAATTAAAATCATAAACTTGCTCGTCTGACAATAATTTAAAAGCATCTGTTCCGGTTGTTGTTGGCAAATAGTTGTCGTAAAAATATTTTTCATCTTCTCTGTGAAATGTATAATTAAAACCAATATTCAATAAATGACCAGCCTGTTTGAATTTATGCTGATAGGCAGCAGTAGCCATTACTGTTGTTTTTAGTTCGTCCTCCAAAAACTGCCACAACCTTTTTCTTACTGAATTGTCTGCGTTAAAAAAAGGTTGGTCGCCTCTGTCAATTATTTTTTCACTACCGAATAATGCTGAAAGTGTAAGTGTGTTGTTTTGATTTATACTATAATCAACCCCTGCTTTTGAAGTAAAAAAGTTGGTATTCCGATTTCTTTTTAATTGCTGATTGATAATAGTACCATCATCATACGTTCTTGTCACAAATTCATTCTTATTTAGAGTCTGTGTATAAAGATTGTCTGCTTGAAAAAATACATTGAACTTCTTTTTTCTATAGTTCAATGATAAGGATGAATTTATTTTAGGTGTAAATTGATATTGTGGTCTAATGGTTGGCAGGTTTTCTTGCCTAACCCACAACGAGCCTAAACCAGTTGTAAAACCAACTTTTCCATTAAAACCTTCCTGTTTGTTTTTTTTCATTACAATATTGATGATGCCCGCATTACCATTTGCATCATACTTTGATGAAGGATTGTTAATGATTTCTATTTTTTCAATTGCCGAAGAAGGGATGTTATCTAAACCCGATTGACTTCCAAAACCAGTTAATGCAGTTTGTTTGCCATCAATTAATACTGTTACTTTATCATTACCTCTTAATTGCACCTTTCCATCTTGAACTGTTACGCCTGGCAAATTTTGCATTGTTTGTAAAACCGAACCTCCACTTTGACTGATGTTATCTTCAACTTTAAAAGTCTTTTTATCCATTTTACCGCCTACTTCATCTTGCTTTGCAACAACAACAACTTCAGTTAGTATTTTTATATCTTCTTCTAAATCTATTGTGGCAACATCTAAAAATTCCGAAAGGTTTCCAACATAAATAGATTGCCTTTTGGTAACATAGCCAATAAAAGAAATTTCAAAGTAATAGTTGTTAGGTTTAACATTGGAAAGCGTAAAACGTCCTTCTTCGTTACTTACTGTTCCTGTTACAAAGGCACTATCCTTTTCGGTTTTCAATACTACATTTACATAAGACAAAGCGGTTTTATTCGCTTTGTCTTTGATTAAACCAGATATGGTAACGCCTTTGTTTTGACTAAAGGCATTAGAAGTTAATAATGTAACTAAGATTACTATTGTAATTAATTTTGCTTGCATTGTCCGTAACTAAATTTAGTTTTTAATTTCTTTGATAAATTTCCCGGTACTATCAAAAAGTATATCCATTCCTTTGATTTCTGCTTCGTAAGTTACTGTGCCTTTCGCATCTGTAATTTTAGCTGCCTCTTTTACCTTCTGTCCTATGTAGTTAGCTTTTACATATTCTAAAACACCTTTTGGCAATTGGTTTAATTCAATCTCTACTTCGGTTTCTAATAGGTTGCCTTGTGCATCAAACAAAACCGATTGTTCTGTTTTGTTCAACTCAAATTCAGCTTCAAAATTACTCCCTTCTTTTTCCCACTTTTCTACTTTTGCTTGGGGGAAATTCTTTTGAAAAGCTGTTTTTACTGAAGCAGGAATATCTTTTTCTTGTAATTTTTGTGCGAAGGTGAGTGATGTAATCATCGCTGCAACCGTTATTAATGCTAACTTTTTCATTGTCTTGTTTATTTATTTGTTTAAAATTTATAGGACAAAGTTGCAACCCGATTTAGAAGAAAATTAGAATTTTTAGAAAGCCACCGAAAAAGAATGAAAATTGTTTTCAAATGAGTAGGAAATCTTCCAGTTATTCAGGTCTGCAATTTTCTTAATGATAGCCAAACCCAAACCATTACCCTGCTCTGATGGATTGGATTTAGAAAAGCGATTAAACAGTTTATCCGCAATTAAGGTTTGTGATTGACCAGTGTTTGAAAATGTAAGAGAATGATTTGAGAGAGTAACTAAAACCTGACCATTACCTACATTGTGCCTGATAGCATTTAAAAACAGATTGCTGATAAGTATTTCTGCTAAAACTGGATTTGATTTTACTGCAACAGCTTCTTTCATTTCTGTTTTTATAATCAGGTTTTTGGCTTTTGCCTGTTCGGTAAAAAAGTCAAAATGTTTTTCAATTGCCTCTTTCAGATTAATTGTTTGCTTCTCGGTGTAAATGTCGTTTTCAATCTTAGATAGTAACAATAAGTTTTTGTTCAAACGATTTAAACGTGAAACGCTATCGTTCAAAGAACTAAGCATTTTATATTGTTCCTGTGTGAAATCAGTGTTTTGGATAAGTGTATCAATTTTTGCCTGAAAGACTGCCAAAGGTGTTTGCAGTTCGTGAGCTGCATTTTCTACAAATTCTCTTTGACTATGGTAGATAGAAGTATTCTTCTTAATCAATTTTTCAATACTGTTATTTAAACGATTAAATTCTTCAATATTTGTTTCTGAAAATTTTGGGTGATTGGATTTATCAATTTCAAATTTTTCAATTTGATTTAAGGTCTCATAAAATGGTTTCCAAAGATTGATGGATAGTCTTTTTGTGATTACAAATAAGCCAATAAGTAATAGTGAAATAATAATCAAAAAAAGAATTGCTATGCTCTTCATCAAATCCTCTTTTTCCACCAAGTTAATTCGTGCTGAATACGTATATGGATTTCCCTCTATGAGAATAGAAGAATTAAGCTCACGGTATGGTTCTATTTCAGCGTCTAAAGCATCATAGTAAGAGTTATAAAATATAGTGTCTTTACCAGAATTTTTAAAGGGCTCGATTTTAATATTTCTATTGTATTTATTCCAATTTTGAATATCAGCGGTTTTTAAGGTAGGCAATGAATATTTTACAAATTCATTCTTATGCAGTATAAGTGTTTCGTCTGTTTCTTCAATGTATAACCTCTCTGTAATATAATAGAACAAAGGTGCGGACACAATTAACAGCACCGCTGAAAAAAGCAAATAAACCCTTGATGTTTTATGTAATAATTTTTTAGTCATTCTGCCATTTGTAACCTAATCCATAAACTGTTTTTATGTAATCGCTGCAACCTGCTTCTTTCAGTTTGTTTTTTAGGTTTTTGATGTGAGCATAAACAAAATCGTGATTGTCAAGCATATCAGCCATATCGCCTGAAAGATGCTCGGCTATGGCACTTTTCGAAAGTACTCTGTTTTCATTACCAATTAAATACAACAGCAAATCAATTTCCTTTTTTGTGATGCCAATTTTCTTGGTGTTTACTTTTACTGCTTTGGAAAGTAAATCAATTTCAATTTCATTGAAAGCAACAAGGTTGTTGCCTTTAAAGTTTTTTCTCCTGATAAGGGCTTGTATTCTTACCAATAATTCGGATAAATGAAAGGGTTTTGTTAGATAATCGTCTGCACCCAAATTGAAACCTTCTATTCGTGTTTCTAATGTTTCTTTTGCCGAGATAATAATTACCCCTTCGGTTTTGTTCTGTCTTTTCAGTTCTTTCAATATTTCAAAACCGTTGCCGTCAGGCAACATCAGGTCAAGCAAAATGCAGTCGTAGGCATAGATTGAAATTTTGTCGATGGCTGTTTTTGCATTATTAGCCCATTCACAAACAAAACTGTTGCCTGTTAAATATCTTTGAATGCTATTTGCCAATTCTTGTTCGTCTTCTATGAGTAATAATTTCATTACTACAAAGGTAACTATTCAATTTAGAAGAAATTTGGAATGTCAGAATAAAACGGTAGGAAGATTGCGCTATTGTCTTTATCACAAAAGAGAGAGATTTGTCATAAAGTTAATTAAAGAAAAAATCAAAAGATGCAACTAGCGTAACTCTCTAATACACAATAAAAAAGGCGACATTTCTGTCACCTTGTGCACTCTAGCTCCCCTTTTCCTCGAAAGATGCAACTATAATGCGATGATTGAGTATATAACTATTAGGAAATTAAAGGGTTAAACTTCGTGAAAACTCTTCAGGTTGTAATTTTAGCAATGAGTCATTTTTCGTTTTAATTAACCTACTCACTATTTCAGGAGAAAAAGAGCATCCTCTCCTCGTCTTATAACCATTTAGATTTAGTTGTTTCGATATTTCCGTCAAAGATGTATACCCGTTTTTCATTTGAAAGTGTTCTATAAATGTCTTTGCTCGTTTCCAATTCTCATTATCTATTCGATTCCTAATAATTGATTCAACACCTTTCTTTTTCGCTTCAATAGTCAAATTAGATGGAGTTCCAAGGGTACGAGTCTTTGCCAGTTCTTTTAACCCCCGTTTTGTTCTGCTAGAAATGAGCTCACGCTCCCATTGTGCGACACTTCCGAAAATGCCCAAAGTCAATGTGTTTAGTTCAGGTAAATCAATACACTTAAGTTTAATACCCTTATTACGCAAAGTGAAGAGAAACTCGACTTCGCGGCTAAGTCTATCAAGTTTAGTGAATAATAATGTGTATCCATTTTTATCGCACAAATTCAAGGCTACATTTAACTTCTCTCGATTGTTATTTTTTCCTGTCTCCTGTTCTGAAATAATTTCAATAAGTTCCCCTGATATTGTTTCGATAAATTGGTTTATCCTTGATTTTTGTTCTTCAAGTCCAAGTACTTGTCGACCTGTGGAAGTACGAATATAGCCTACATATTTTTCCATAAAATGTTGTTTTTGCTAATGTAAGCGCATATTTCACAAATGCCTAACGTTCGTTTAAGATTTGTGAAATTTGATTTTTAACTAGCAAAACAAACTATTCGTTCACTTTTTGAAACCCTTTAGGAAATTATCCCAACTCATCGTCATAAACTTCAGAATCCAAATCAGGGTCGAATTCGGAGGTGTCACCTATTTCGTATTCAATGTTTACGTTATACAAGAGCTGGTATTCTATTAGACCGGCTATAAAGCAACTGACATCTTCCTTAGTTCCTCCTAATCCTACCTTTGGTGTATCAACACCATTTGAAGCCATCATTGAATTGATGATTCTTGACACAAAGCGATAACTGTCTGTCTCTATGATATTTGAGTGAAGTTGTGAACCACGTGCAAACGTAAAGACTGCTATATCCTTATTTGAATTGTTTTCCATTGGGTTTCTTGTTGATTAGATATGTCTTCGTTATTTGTTCTTGTTCCAATAATGAAACAACGCTACTAGCAAGTGCTTGGAATTGTTGTTCACTAATAATAATCTTTAATGGCCGTATTGATTTTTCTTGAATTAGGTCTTTGAGTTTCATTTTATGTTTCTTTTAATATAAATATCCAATATGTAGTCCAAAGTCTTCCAGATTGTCTGCAATTGCAAAATAGAAGGGTTATTTCACGAAAGGGTCAGTATTTATCACCTTAAAATATTGAACACCTCAGTGGGTTGGTTTCCCGTTTTCAATATCACTATCAATATGTGTGAGATACATTGAAAATATTATGTAGTATTCTTGTTGTCAGCGTCTGTCTCCAAATCTCTACGGCAAAAAGTATCCAAAAACACTACCGGGAATATTCCTTTTTGTGGGAAGAGGGGGACAGCGCAACGAGGGGGTGATGGGTTTGAAGTCGTGAGACTTCGTCTACGTTCGTTCCACTCACTTCCCGGTTGAGATTAATTATTTAATAGCTTTTTAAGATAAAAAATCCTGTGCTTTCTGATTTCAAGTATTGAATACTCATCAAGGCTAGATTTATGTATTTTCATTAGCTCCGGCAATTCCTTGATACTTGATTTTAATACTAATTTAAAGAAGCCAAACCAACCAGCATCTTGCGCTAGTATTCTGCAATTATTTACATATTGAAAATCCTCATTGTCTTCCAGTTGACTACTATCAATTTTAACTAATTCCTTAAAACTATCTAGTATAATGAAATCTTCATCTATTGTGCTAGCTTCAATTTGAACTGCATCTTCAACTATAGATTCAGATTTACCTTCTAGTTTAATTTCATCTTTACTTTTATTTATATCTTTTTCTTTAGTTATAGATTTATCTTTAGGTAGTTCTGGGTTAGTAGTTTTACCCAATGGGTTATTTTGGGTTGTATCGGTTTCATCTTTCAATTTTTTGGCTGCTTTTGCTTCAACACCTTTTTTTGAAATTCTTGCATTATGTGCACACTTTTCTTGATAGACTTTATTATTGTGCACCAACACCGGTTTAATTGCATATTCGAATATCGTTGATTCGAATTGATTCATACCCAACAATTCATTCCCAAGCAAGTAGTTATAACTGTTCATTATTACATTCTGAAATTGCTTTGGTTTCATTGTAGCAAATAATTCATACCACTCTAGTTTCATAAAAAATCCCTTGGGACTAAATAAATTTTCTTCGTTTTTGTTTTCCATTGTGTTCCATTTTATAATAAATACTTCAAGAAAATTCAAAATCCAAAGTGGCTACAAAAAATACGGCAAGTGGGACAATTTTGTTAACTGAACAGATATTTATTTATAAAGAATTGAAATGAGAACAAAAAAAGACAACAACAAAACAGAATTCGTAAGATTAAGAATTGATACAATCGAAAAAAATAGACTTGAAAAATTATGCAGCATGACTCGCCGTCAAAAATCTGATATAGTACGTGAATCCTTATTTGAACTTTATAAGTTAAAGTACCCTGAATGTTTGAACTAGCAAATGCTCCGCATGGAACATACTAGCAAATAATCACTTTTATTAGCACCACCATTTTTTGAAATCCTGGACGAAATTGCCCAGGATTTTTTTTGCGGTATCGTCGCTTATATACCCCCTTCATATATATGTATATATAGAGGGAAGATACGGGAGGAGCTCCTGCAGGTGTCCCCGCCGCCAGCCCTGCCGGCAGGAGTTAGTTCTTATACGTTAAAACTTGCTCCAAATCGACTAATTGCTTCATCACTATATCTACTTGGGAATTGTTTGATATACGACTGCGTGATTTCAGGGTTAGCATGTCCCAATGCAAAACTTATCTCTTCAACGGAAGCTCCTGTGCTTAACATGTAGTAAGCAAAACTATGACGACTAACATGTGATGTAATCTTATCAACATCAATCCTTGTTGCTATCCTATTTAGTCTACCATTATAGGTTGTTCTTCCCCTATGTAGTTTATAGGTTTGCTCTTTTGATAACTCTTTTTTATCCATAATACGCAAATCCTTGAAATCCTGATAATCCAAATAATCAAATACTAATCCATTGGGTTTAGCACCCATTATTTCACACATGGTGTATGCTACGTGATTCTCAACTCGAATAATTACACCTTTTAATATCTTCAATCGTCTGCTATTATCTTCACTCCGGTCATCAATTAGGTACTGCTGGAATTGCATTAAATCATCAATAGTTAAATCTTCTAACGGCTTCTTATGTGAATTAACATAAATCAATTCCTCAACCTCATACGCATTCAATTCAATATCACCTAATGGTTTTGCCAATTTTGCAGCTTCTAATTCACTTGGATAAAAGTGGCCTAACATTTTACCTGCTTTATAACTAAATGGGACACTGATTTTCTTGCCATTTTTCTTTACTATAAACTCGATTCTGCCTTTAATAAAGTGTTTATAATTTAAGAGCAGAATATCACTAACTCTTAACCCACTTGCAAAAAACTGAAATAGAAATTGATACTTAGCATCGATAGTTTTGTCAGTCTTCCTTACACTACTGGGATTATAATTTATTAACCTATCAATTTCATCAGGGTACAACATTCTCGGTTCAACAGTGTCGAAGTCCTCCACTCCAGCAGCATAATGGATAGTTTTGATTTCGTCTTTCTCCGGGTTGAGTTGGTTGTATTTTTTAATGAATGTTTGAATAACGATTACGTAATTGAATACCGTTCTGGTTTTTTTTACAATTGCTTCGTCTCGATTATTATACTGTCGCTTGAACGCCCACTTCTTATAACCTCCAATAAAATCAATTTTTCGTAGCTCTTCGAACGTTAAGGTGTCTTTACCTAATACATCATGAACATACTTTTTTAGTGAATTCAGAACAGTTGTGTACTTGATTTTTGTCCCTTCGTTATTATACTCTTTCTCTAAATGTTCCTTTGCAAATTCGATGAAACAATCTCTGTTAGTTCTAACAGCTTTTTTGTTAGCGGCTAGGAATTCAGACTTGTGCTGATTAAGTAGATAGTTAATCTTTTCGTACTCCACCTCATGGTGTACTTTTACCTCTTGTCGTTTGTCATCCCAATACTTGATTGGAATTGATATTTTAAGCGAATTCCTACTTAGAGGCGTTCGCTTGTCAAATACGGCCATGTAAATTGTCCCTATTTTGGAATTACTCTTTGACTTTCTAATGTAGAAAAATTGATACATGTGATTATTTTCTTATTGAAAATGAGTTGTTTTTGTTTTGAAATTCGTTGCAGCCTACGCATACTTTAACACGAGTTTTACCTAATCGCTTTAATGCGTAGTACCTTTTTAATCCTTTTACAATCATCAAATCCTCATTTACTAGCAGTGGCTCGTTCAACAAACCTGTTTCAATTTTATCAGCAATATCAATTATTTCCCTCAACTTGAATGTTGGCAATGTTTTTGGTAGCTTCAGTTTTTCCAATGGAACTTCCCTTAAATTGTCATCAAACAATTCACTTAACACAAGTGTCGTTTGTCTTGTGTCAACGGTAATAATATGTTTGCTGTAGTTATTCACTGTCGTTTGAATCTTGCAGCACACTTGGCTAATTTAACAGCAAAATGTACTAACTGGCGCTAGATTGTAAAAAATGCGGTTAACCACCACCGCAAGGGTTAATTGATTAAACTAAACTAGATTCGTTTTTTTTGGATAGACTCTTACTAATTGTTGTTCGCAAAGCCTTATTCCCAAACAACATGGTGGTCATTTCTTGACTGTATTCACTCATGGCAGCAGTTACCTTTTTACTTGCCGTTTCAACTAATTTCCTCTTATCAGAATAACCGATGAATTTTCTGTTCATAATTGTCGCTGCAGAAGCTGTGTCACCTTTCATAGATAAATCGACAACCAAATCGTTTTCTTGTGTAGTAAGAAAAATTGGAATAATCGAAGCGGCATCAGCAATTGTACCCTTATCCTTATAATTGACAATTAAATCAGGAAGGCTCTGATTGTTGATGTAATTAGAACATTGACGATACAAATCGGAATCTAATCCTTCCCCATTTACACTTTCAATTGGGAAAAGATTAGTATTAACTCTATCCTTTTCCCATTTTACAAACCACAACAACTGAGTAATCGCATCTGGCAAATTATTACCGGCTTTTACATTTGTCAATGAATCTGAATTGGGACAAAACAATGTCTGTTTATACACCAACCCTGTTTCCTTTTCAATGGCCGCAATAACTTTTGTTGGCAATTTTTGAGCAAGACCATTGACATACACCTCTTTTACGCTAATAAAGTAACTTGTGAAGGTATTGGCACGCTTTTCTGTATAAGGTTTAATTCTTAATGCAGCCTTTAATGCATACACATCTAGTGTTTTATCAGTAGGAAGTTTTTTACCTTTCTCGTCCACTTGAGAAAAAGTACACGCATCAGGTTCGTAGAAATATACTTTAACTTTTTCCTTTTCAAGCTGGACCATCATTTCTTCTTCTTCCCCCTCGTGAATAAAGATACTTTCACTTGTAGCAGTTGGCAACTTAAACGCTTTAGGTTTTAACTTCTCAAATCTCCCTTCAGCTTCTACTTTTTTCATAGCTTCTTTAGGTGAAATTTTCATTTCCAGTACTTGGTTCATGATTTCAGGAAACTCATTTTTCTCAATCGAATCAAGAACCCCTTTTACAGACTTTACATCTGAATTATGTTCAAGCAACCACTTTGATAATGGAAATTCCCCGTAATCTTTTGATAAGATTTCTTCAACCAATCGAAGTGTTTTAGCATCCTTGTATCTAAAGTGTACACGCTTTGCAATGGCTGCATATCTGTCATATCCTGCAGCATCCTTTGTGCCTTGTTTTTTTCCAAACGTTTGAAATGAAATGACTAACTCATTTCTTCTATCATTCCAGGTCTTATCTCGCTTCAGATTTAAGACAACTCTATTTGCAGCAGTTGCATCCAAATCTGTCATTCGAAAAGGTACTTCCTCAATACCTAATTCAATCGCTGCAAATAGGCAACGATAACCATCAAGAGGGATTCCGCCTTTTGAAAGTGAGATGGGTGTCAACAACCCATTTTCCTTAATATCATCTAAGAGTGATGACGTTTCAATCTCGTAAACTGATAGTAATTCGCTTGGAATCAATTCTTTTAATTCCAATGCATTTCTTGTAATTTTGGACATAAAATTGTCTTTTGAAAGTTTGATAATTTTTTACTGGGTGTTAGTTGTTACAGCAACGACACCCATTTTTGTTTCGCAGCACCTTGTGCCAAACAAATTCTTTACTGGACTTCTGATTTTTGCTTTCATATTTTTTAATTATAAAATTTCGTCACACCTTTTTTAGATTTCATTTCTAAAATGCTCTGCCATTCTTCGTATTCAAACAATTCAACAGCAGCCAGACTTTTTGTTTCATCTAAATCAATGACAACTCCAAATGATGCTCCATCATTATTTGCGATGCACTGACGGTGCTTTGTAGTGCACAAATAATTTAAGACCATCATCGAAAATTCATGGTTGGGAGTTAATTGCTTTTCCATACTAAGTACAATCTCGGCTCCCCAGATGTGATGCAAAATCTCCAAATGCTCACGTTTGCTAACCACATTATAGATTGGTAAAAATTCCTCATTGTCTGTTTCAAAGGCAATAAAATTGTCTAATCCGGATTTGGTTTTTACCTGCACCATTACTCCGATTGTGTTTGTTTGTCCCATTTTGCTTGTTTTAGGGTTTGAAAAATTGTTTACTGACGCCTTTGCATTTGTAACCGCTGCTTTCGCTTTAGTTTGTTTCGCATTAGCTTTTCTTTTTTGAGCCTTCGTTGCTCTTCTTTGAGCATTTGCAGCTCTTGTCGTTTTTGTTGCCATATCGGTCTTTTGTTTACTGGTTGTACATTTAATTTGTACCACCATAATTTAGGGCAAAAAAAAAGCTAGTGCCTTTTCTTTTCTAAATCGGTTAAAAAATATTTACTCAAATTCTTGTTTATACTCCTCTTTATACAACTTCCACAACTCCAATGATACAAAGGTATTGATGAAATCATCTTTCAAATTTTCCTTAATTTCGACAATCCAGGAGTTATCTCCCTTACTGATGACCATATCAACCAATGCCCCATTTTCCATTTGAAATGCAGGTACATAAGACTTAAATCCAAATGTTGAGAAAACTTTTGCTACAAGCTCCGCAATTTTCCAATCTTGTAAACCAACATTCCTATTTACACTTCTTTTCATTTCTCCATCGGAACTTATCCAGTATGCTTTTATCACTGCGTAGGTGATTTTAGTTCTTGGGTGAATTGTTGTACTAGATGTTTTCAATGGGTTTAATACTAAACTCAATTTTCTTAAGGGAATTAGAGCTAATTCAAATTCATGAATCATTTCTTTTAGTGACCTTCCTTTACCTACTGTACTAACTAAATTATTCTTAGAAGTGTATAAGTTATTTACAATCTCATATTGCTTTGATATTTGTTTCTCAATCAATTCAAATTCTTCCTTGAAGCCATCAAAATCCTCTGGTGTACTTTTTAGCCACTGACCAAAATCTTCTCTACCCATTTTATCAAACACCTTCTTATCAAGAATTTTCAATCCAGAAAATTTCATCTTTTGGTCTTTCATTGATTCAATGAACAATGAATAATCATCAACTTGTGGGTTGAATTTGTCTCCTTTTAGTATGTCACTGTTTGAATTTGCCATGTGTTATTATATTAACAATGCAAAGGTAAGGACTTTTGTTTTGTACTACCAAATTATTTATCAATTATTTTTCAAACTTTTGGGAATATTCCTTTTAGTAGGCAATATTTGTGTAGCACCGTGTGTAGCAAAATATTGATTTACTACACACCTACTACACACTAAACGTGGTTTTAAGGTCAAAAAGACATAAAAAATCGTTGGTTAAGGAGTAGACGTTTCCTAAACGTTAGATGTGGGTTCGATTCCCGCTGGGGCCACTACGAGTATCTCTCTCAAACAAAGGTGAACCTAAACGTTAGATGTGCCGGGGTCGCGTTCGACTCGATTCCCGCTTCGTTCATTCCCTTTAGCTCAAGCTTAAGGAATAGCCTTCTGATCTAAAATTCTACATTCATCATTCTACATTCAGAGGTTAATCCCAACGAAAGATGAGAACGGAGCATGAGCGAAGCGGTAGGCGCATTTTTGACACAGTGCAAAGGGAATAGCCAAGAGTCAAAAATTAGGGCCGTATGCGAAGTGAGCATCGGTTCCGCGAAAGCGGAATTCGTCTTAGGATTAACCGATTTGTTTCAAGTTTTTTTGTTTCTTTTTTTCTCCAAAAAAAGAAATACCTTGAGATTAGCGATAATTTAGTATTTGTTTGAGGCCTTCAAAATAGAATGGAATTACAAATTCCAATAATCTATCATTCGACATGACCCTGCGGAACATGTCGAATAGCACATGCAATTCCAATGGCAATAGTTGGCTTCGAGAACCTCAGCCAACTCATCAACTTGTTTTAAAAAGAGTAGTTGTGTCTTACCACAGAATTTTACAGTTGGCTGAGGCTCTCGAAGCCAACATCAAAAGTTATTCTTTGAAGTGTCATGTCTAATAGCCAGTTTGCGCTCGACTCGATTCCCGCTTCGTTCATTCCCTTTAGCTCAAGCTTAAGGAATAGCCTTCAGATCTAAAATTCTACATTCTACATTCAGAGGTTAATCCCAACAAAAGATAGAAACGGAGCTTATTAAAATTTATCATTCAAGAGCAAAATACTTGCTTATATTTGAATGCTTCCCCTTAAATATTTGTTTTACAGGATAAAGTCGACAATTCTACATTCTACATTCTACATTCTACATTCCTCTTTCTACATTGAAATGAAACATACCTACCCTATAACTGGCATGAGTTGCCAAGGCTGCCGAAGTCACGTTGAAAAAGCCTTAAACTCCGTAGAAGGGGCCAAAGCTACCGTTGATTTGGAAAAAGCCGAAGCCATCATTGAGATGGAACATCATATTTCCACCGACGTTTTTGAAAAGGCTTTGCAAGCTAGCGGGGGAAATTACCACATTGGTCAAAATCCCCAAACTTTGTTGGCCAAACCAAAACCCGTAGCCATTCAAGGGGCTTTATATTATTGTCCCATGCATTGTGAGGGAGATAAAACCTATGCTAAACCTGGATCTTGCCCTATTTGTGGCATGGATTTGGTCGCTCAAGCAACTGGTATCGAAGATGAAAATAGTACCTATCAGAACTTATTATTTAAATTAAAAATTGCCATTGCATTTACCTTACCCATTTTTGTTATTTCCATGACGGATATGATTCCTGGAAACCCTTTATTTCAATGGGCCTCCATGAATACCTGGAATTGGGTGGAGCTTGCCTTATCTATCCCTGTCGTATTTTATGCTACTTGGATGTTTTTTGAACGGGCTTGGCAATCATTGATTAGTCGGCATTTCAATATGTTTACCTTAATAGGCATTGGCGCTGGCGCTGCTTGGTTGTTTTCGCTCATTGCTCTGTTTTTTCCATCCATTTTCCCCCATCAATTTCATTCGCATCATGGTACTGTTTATGTGTATTTTGAAGCAGCTACTGTGATTTTAACCTTGGTTTTATTAGGTCAGGTACTTGAAGCTAGAGCTCATGGTAAGACTAATGCAGCTATCCGAGAATTATTGAAACTAGTACCCAATGAGGCGACATTGATTAAGGATGGCAAAGAAGTTATCGTTTCGATTGATCAAATCCAAGTTCAAGATTTAATCCGCGTGAAGCCTGGTGAGAAAATTCCTGTAGATGGACATATTCAGGATGGTCATGCCTCCATTGACGAATCCATGATTAGCGGGGAGCCTATTCCTGTGGATAAACAAGCTGGAGATATCGTGAGGGCAGGTTCCATTAATGGAAATACGAGTTTTGTACTTCAAACAGATAAAATTGGGGCAGATACTTTATTATCTCAAATTATTGAATTGGTACACCGAGCAAGTAGTTCTAAAGCGCCCATTCAAAAAATGGCCGATACCATTTCTTCCTATTTTGTACCCGCTGTTGTGCTTTCCTCGCTTTTAACCTTCATGGCTTGGGCATTGTTGGCCGACGAAAATGCATACACTTTTGCCTTTGTGAATGCCATTGCGGTGCTCATCATCGCTTGTCCATGTGCCCTTGGCTTAGCCACACCGATGTCGGTGATGGTAGGAGTAGGGAAGGGTGCTCAACATGGTATATTGATTAAAAATGCCGAAGCTTTGGAAAAATTAGCCGAAGTCAATGTGGTTATAATCGATAAAACAGGAACCGTTACTGAGGGCAAGCCTTCACTGGAAAAAATGTTGGTCAGTTCAGAGGAGGTAATCGAGAGGGATGTTTGGCAAAAAATAGTATCACTGAATTCGCTGAGTGAGCATCCTTTGGCTAAAGCTAGTGTCAATTTTGCTAAGAATTTGGGAATTACGGCCATCAAAGTCGATCATTTTGAAGCCTTATTGGGTAAAGGGGTATTGGGGCAAATTGCAGGGAAAACCTACGTCATAGGAAATCAAAAATTGCTAGAGGAGCGCCGTATCAATATTCCAGTGGATTTGTTCAAGCAGGTGATTGCGGAGCAAAAACTCGGTAAAACGATTTCTTATTTTGCGGATGAAAAAGAAGCTCAAGTGGCTTTGGTTATTAGCGATAAAATCAAAGAATCCAGCCAGCAAGCTATTCAAGACCTACAATCCGAAGGTTTACAAGTGATTCTGCTGACAGGGGATAATCAAGAAACGGCTGATTTGGTGGGTAAAAAACTGGGATTAGACGCTTGGAAAGCACAGATGTTGCCTCAGTCGAAACTGGATGAAATTGTTCGTTTGCAAGCCGAAGGTAAAAAAGTAGCTATGGCAGGAGATGGCATTAATGATGCACCTGCCCTATCTAAGGCGGATATTGGAATAGCTATGGGAACAGGAACTGACGTGGCCATAGAAAGTGCGGAGATAACCCTCATTAAAGGAGATTTACGGGATATTGCTAAGGCTAGAAAATTAAGCCAAATGGTCATCCGTAACATTAAGGAGAATTTGTTTTTTGCCTTGGGATACAACGTATTAGGCATTCCCATTGCGGCAGGTATCTTATATCCTTTCTTTGGTACACTTTTATCCCCCATGCTCGCCGCCCTCGCCATGAGCTTCAGCTCCGTGTCCGTGATTTCGAATTCCTTAAGGTTGAGAGGGAAAGCGTTATGATGTAGAATGTAGAATTAGGAATGTAGAATGTAAATTGTAGAATGTAGAATTAGGAATGTAGAATATAAAATGTAGAATGTAAAATGTAGAATGTAGAATGTAGAAAGGTGCTCTGAAATCAATTTACAATTTTAATTCAACTCTATCGAAATGTGTTGAATGTCGAGAATAGTATCCTAAAAAATTCTTCATTCTACATTCCTAATTCTACATTACCATTTACTCCGGCACATACTCATCACTATGCCCCATCAAGTGATTACCACCTAACCAATTCGGGAAAATTTGGTAGTGTTTATCTTTGATTAGACTCATAACAGTATCCCGCAATTCATTCAAATTGCTTTTTTGTTCTGCCGAAATAAATACCGTTTTAGGTTGGTTGGTCTGCCAGTGAGTTTGCTTCAAGAACTGAGTTACTCGGTCCATTTTACTTAATTCCGGTTCGCCATCTTCATTCAAGGCCGCTCCTTCAAAGAATACATCTTCCACCGGGAATAAATCAATCTTATTGAAAACTAAGATTGTTGGCTTGTCACCTGCGCCCATTTCATTCAAAATCCCTTGAACAATCTCAATTTGCTCCTCAAAGTTTGGATGTGAAATATCCACCACATGCAATAATATATCCGCTTCTCTTACCTCATCCAAGGTCGATTTAAAGGATTCAATCAATAGGGTAGGGAGCTTACGAATAAATCCTACCGTATCCGTTAATAAGAACGGAATACCTTCCCAACTCACTTTACGCACGGTAGAGTCTACCGTAGCAAATAATTTATTCTCCGCAAAGACATCCGCTTTGGCCAACTTTTGCATCAAGGTAGATTTGCCTACGTTGGTATAACCCACCAAAGATACACGTACCATACGGTCACGGTTCTTACGCTGAGTAAAGGTTTGTCGGTCTATCGCCTCCAACTTTTCTTTCAAAAAGGCTATGCGGTCATTGGCGATACGTCGGTCAGTCTCCAATTCCTTCTCACCCGGTCCACGCATACCCACACCACCACGCTGCTTGGATAAGTGAGACCACATACGGGTCAAACGTGGAAGCATGTATTGGTACTGGGCCAATTCCACTTGTGTTTTCGCTTGTACCGTTTTGGCCCTTTGTGCGAAAATATTCAAAATCAACAAACTGCGGTCCAAGACTTTCATCTCCTTGCCGCATAGCGAAATCTCATATTCAATATTTCTAACCTGAGATGGGCTTAAATCATCATCAAAGATGATCATATCCACATCTTTGTCTATCACATAACGAATCACATCCTCTAATTTACCTTTACCCACATAGGTACGGTTATCTGGCTTAGCTAAATTTTGTGTAAAGCTATGCAAGGTCAACACCCCTGAGGTAGAGGCTAAAAATGCTAACTCGGCTAAGTATTCTGCCGTTTGTTGTGCATTCTGTTTTTGCGAAGTCACGGCCACTAAAACGGCGGTTTCTTGCTCTTTATCGGTACTATATCCCTTTTCTTCTCCCATATATAAGCTAAAAAAAGCCTTCCTGTTAAGAAAGGCTTTTTCAAATTAAGCAATTCTATTTTATAAGCTCTTAATTAATTTCTCATTAAGCGCTACGTAATCGTCATTTTTTTGAGCTTTCGCCAATTCAATGGATTTCAAAGCCGTTGCTTTGGCACCCGTTTTGTCACCCATTTTCGCTTGAATCTTCGCTTTTAAATGGAAAATCCAGAACGCAGTAGGGTTAGCCGCTGTCGCTTTACTAGCCCACTCCAAAGCCTTGTTCAAATCACGACCCGTCTCAAAATAATAAGAAGCCGATTCAAAATAAGGTTTGTTGTCCGCATTCATCACTTGATCAATGGAAGCCGCAATCTTGGCATCAATCTCCGTTTCTATTGGAATAGAAACTGTTGTTTTTTCCCATGATATCTGAATAAACATCTTATTGGCAGCAACTAGTTCAAATTGGTATGCCAAAGATTCCACCGGGTACTGTAAAGTAGCTGTTGGAACCGTAGTGCTTAACACATTTTCCTCTGGATGATAATTAAAAACTCCATTAGTTCCTTTGTTGAAGATAATCTCCCATGATTTTTCAGAAGGATTGATCATCAATTGGTAAGAACCTGCTTTCAAGGTTTTTCCCTGAATTTTGACATCTTCTCCAAAAGTTACTTTGGTAGGAGCATTGGCACCCGCTCTCCACAATTTTCCAAAAGGCACGATATCACCAAATATCTTACGTCCGCGAAGAGCAGGACGTGAATAAGTGATCTCTACCGAAGATAAAGAAAACTCTTGTTTGATGGTTTGAGATGGACTAGGAGTAGGAACTTTGAATGATTGTGCCTGAGCACTCATTCCTAAAGTAGCCAAAACCAACACTAAAAGTATCTTTTTCATAGGATTAAGCAGATAAAGCCTCAGCACCACCCACAATCTCAAGGATTTCGTTGGTGATAGCGGCTTGACGTGAACGGTTATATTCTAATTTCAATGCTTTCAATAATTCACCCGCATTATCCGTAGCTTTATCCATAGCCGTCATACGAGCACCATGCTCTGAGGCATTGGACTCTAATAGGGCTCTGAAAATAGATAGCTTAATGGATTTAGGAATCAATTCATTGATGATTTCCGCTTCAGATGGCTCAAAAATATAATCCACAGCGGAAGGTTTTACATCACCAGTATTGCTTTCTTGCAAAGGCAATAATTGTTCAGTACGAATGATTTGTGTTGCTACGTTTTTGAATTCGTTGAACACAATTTCAACTACATCATATTGTTTTTCTGCAAAACCAGCTAATACTTCTTCTCCAATCAAACGAGCATTGCCAAAGTTTAATTTAGTATAAATATCTTGGTGAGCAGTATTGATTTTATACCCTCTACGACCCAAATATTCACCCCCTTTTTTACCTAATGGCAATATTTCAACACGTCCAGCCTGCTGCAAAGCCGCATATTTTTGTTGAATCAAAGCAATGGTTGCTTTACCAATATTCGCGTTAAAAGCGCCACACAAACCACGGTCAGAGGTCACCACTAAAATCAATACGTTTTTAATTTCACGTACTTCAGTAAATGGATTTTCTTTTCCTGCATCCGTACGTCCTGAAACAGTCGCTATCATTTCTGATAACTTTTTAGAATAAGGACGCATTTGGACAATGGCATCTGTAGCACGACGCAACTTCGCTGCCGAAACCATTTTCATAGCTTTGGTGATTTGCTGCGTCGAATTAACTGAAACGATTCTATTTCTTACTTCTTTTAAGGAAGCCATACCATTCTAATTTTTTATACTGCGTATTTAGCTGCTACTTCATTTCCTACACGCTTAAGTGTAGCCGTCAAGGTATCATCAAATTTACCTGCTCCTAAAGCATCCAATGTAGCTTTTTCGGTAGCACGTAATACTTGAATAAAATCTTTTTCAAATTCACGTACTTTCTCCACTGGTACTTTATCTAAGTTACCAGTAGTAGCTAAGTAAATCATCGCTACCTGATCTTCTACACGTTGAGGAGAGAATTGTGGTTGCTTCAACATCTCTAAGTTACGACGACCACGGTCAATCGTTAATTTAGTAGAGGCATCCAAATCAGAACCAAACTTAGCAAAAGCTTCCAATTCACGGAATTGAGCTTGATCTAATTTTAAGGTACCCGCAACCTTCTTCATCGACTTAATCTGCGCATTACCTCCTACACGTGATACTGAGATACCTACGTTGATCGCTGGACGAATACCTGCGTTGAATAAGTTAGACTCTAAGAAGATCTGACCGTCCGTAATTGAGATTACGTTGGTAGGGATATAAGCAGATACGTCACCCGCTTGAGTTTCAATGATTGGAAGGGCTGTTAAGCTACCACCACCTTTTACCAAGTGCTTAATAGAATCTGGTAGGTCGTTCATCGACTGAGCAATAGCATCAGAAGCATTGACCTTAGCAGCACGCTCTAATAAACGAGAGTGAAGGTAGAAAACGTCTCCTGGATAAGCTTCACGTCCTGGTGGGCGACGAAGTAACAAGGAAACCTCACGGTAAGCTACGGCTTGCTTAGAAAGGTCATCATAAACAACCAAAGCAGCACGACCTGTATCACGGAAGAATTCACCAATAGCAGCACCTGTAAACGGAGCGTAGAATTGCATTGGAGCTGGATCAGCCGCACTCGCCGAAACGATTACCGTGTAATCCATAGCACCTGCCTTACGCAAGGTTTGCTCAACTTGTTTGATGGTAGATGCTTTCTGACCAATGGCTACATAGATACAGAAAACAGGCTCTCCCTTATCGTAAAATTCTTTTTGATTGATAATGGTATCGATACAAACAGCTGTCTTACCTGTTTGACGGTCACCAATAACTAACTCACGCTGACCACGTCCTACAGGAATCATTGCATCAATCGCTTTAATACCTGTTTGAAGTGGTTCTGTTACTGGTTGACGGAAAATTACACCTGGCGCTTTACGCTCCAAAGGCATTTCGTATAAATCTCCAGTGATTGGACCATTTCCATCGATAGGCTCACCTAAAGTGTTCACTACACGACCTAAAATGCCATCACCTACTTTAACTGAAGCAATTAATTTGGTTCTCTTTACGGTATCACCCTCTTTTACCAAAGTGGATTCGCCCAATAATACGGCTCCCACGTTGTCTTCTTCTAGGTTCAATGCCAAGGCTTTCAATCCGTTTTCAAATACGATCAACTCACCTGCTTGTACATTGGATAGCCCGTAAATACGAGCTACACCATCACCCACTTGGAGTACGGTACCTACTTCTTCTAATTCTGCTTGGGTCTTAGCCTGAGATAATTGCTCCCTAAGGATGGCTGAAACTTCGTCTGGTCTTACTGATGCCATGTTAAAATGGAGTTTTCTGGGATGTTAAATACTTATTTTGAACTAAATTTTCGGGTGCAAAATTAGTTATGAAATTTCAATATTCCCATAACTTCTGCAAAAAATGTATGAATTCATAAGACTTTTTTTAGATACTTACCGTTAGGTCAATATAGACTCCGTTAAATGGCGTTAAAATAATTGAGAAAGAGCCATTTTTCTGTATCTTAGAGGCTTTGTTTGACTATATTAATAAATTCTATGAAATTTCCTTTGATTCGATTAACTACTATTCTTACTCTTACTGTTCTTACTTTTTCCACTTTTGCTCAGACAAAACCTGCTGCCAAAGCTAAAGTAGCTACTAAACCTGCTGCCTCAGCTCCTAAGGCCAAAGCCGCTCCACATGCAAGCGCTCATTTTGCAAGCACGCTTGATTCTGTTTCTTATGCTGTTGGTGTGTTGGTTGCTCAAAATTTTAAATCACAAAATGTGGTTTTAAATCCTGAGACCGTTGCCAAAGGTTTTGCCGCAGCTACACAAGGTAGTACTTTAAGTCTCAGCGAACAAGAATGCCAAAAAGTAGTTAATAACTTTATGATGCGTAACCAGGAGAAACAAATGGCAGAAGGAGCCAAACAATTTTTGCCTAATAAGGAAGCTGGAGAAAAGTTTTTAGCAGAAAATAAAAAGAAACCAGGCGTCAAGGTTACTCCTAGCGGTTTACAATATGAAATCATCAAAGCGGGAGATGGTCCTAAGCCAACATCCTCTGATAAAGTTAAAACACATTATCATGGAACTCTGATTGATGGTACCGTGTTTGATTCCTCAGTAGATCGTGGAGAGCCTATCTCTTTTCCAGTAACAGGTGTTATTCCTGGTTGGGTAGAGGCTTTGCAAATGATGCCGGTAGGTTCTAAATGGAAATTGTACATTCCTCAAGAATTGGCCTATGGTATCCGCGGTGGTGGAGCAGCCATCAAACCTTACTCTGCTTTAATTTTTGAAGTAGAACTTATTGCTATTGAAAAATAATAAAACACAGCACGGTATATGAAAAAGATACTGCCTATTCTAATCCCTCTATCACTTTTGGTGGTATTGTTTTTACACGGCAAAAATCAAACATCCTTTCCATCGAACAATACGGTGGTTTATCAAGATGGAGATTTGCAACCCACAGATACCCAACGTAAAGTAGAGCGTTTGGTCTTTGGTATCTTAAGTAATTACCATTACCGTAAAATTCCGGTAAACGACTCCCTATCATCCAAAATTTACGATGCCTACCTGAAAGAACTTGATCCTAACAAAGTGTTCTTTCTTGCTTCTGATATCGATGAATTGGAGAAATACCGTTTAACGATCGACGATCAATTGAATGAGGGTGATTTGACATCTGCCTTTGCTATTTATAACCGCTACCAGCAACGAATGAAGGAGCGTTATGCCTACATTGATCAGATTCTACAAAAATCACCTGACTTTACCATCGATGAGAATTACCAGCCAGGTAGAGAGAAAGCCAAATTCGCTGCTTCCAAGGAAGAGTTAAATGATTACTGGCGTAAAGACATAAAAAGACAATTGTTGGATTGGAAAATCTCTGGAAAAGCGGATACTACGGCCCTGCGCGAGTTGAAAGAGCGTTACAAGCGTTCTGAAAAATACATGGCTCGTACGCGCTCTGAAGATGTATTTCAAGTTTTCATGAATGCTTACACCGAAAGTATTGATCCGCATACCTCTTACATGATTCCGCGTACAGCTCAGGCATTCAATACGGATATGGCTCAGAGTTTTGAAGGTATCGGTGCTACACTTCGTTTAGAAGGGGATTACGTAACGATTCAAGACTTGATTCCAGGTGGACCTGCATTTCGTAGTAAACAAATCAATCCCAAGGACCGCATCGTAGGAGTTGCACAAGGGGATGATGGGAGTTTCGTTGATGTGATTGGATGGTTCACCGATGATGCCGTGAAATTAATTCGTGGGCCTAAAAATACCGTAGTTCGATTGAAATTATTGCCTGCTGGTAGTGGAACAGGTGCCCCAACTTCTGAAGTTCGTTTGGTTAGGGAGAAGATTAAATTGGAAGA
Source organism: Cytophagaceae bacterium (assembly GCA_027491315.1). Lineage (GTDB taxonomy): Bacteria > Bacteroidota > Bacteroidia > Cytophagales > Spirosomataceae > Aquirufa. Next base: position 96,134 of record JAIXWL010000011.1, on the reverse strand, counting down.
ACAAACGGCTAAAAAAGAGATTTTGACCTTTAACCAAGGAGACAAAAAAATGAAGTTGGGACTGATTACGATCCCAATGTTCTACCGTGATTTTGAAGGCGCTCGTAAAAGAGAATCCGATTTCAAATCTACTTCAGCTGATGTAAAGAAATTCTTGACTGAGTTCAAAGCAGAAGGAGTAGATGGACTAATCATCGACTTACGTAATAATGGTGGAGGATCTTTAATTGAAGCTGTTGATTTAACCGGTTTATTCATACCAAAAGGTCCAGTGGTTCAAAGAAAACAGTCGGATGGCCGTATTAGCCAGGAAGTAGATAAAGACCCAGAACAGTTTTATGATGGACCTATGGCGGTATTGATTAATCGTTTCTCTGCTTCTGCATCAGAAATTTTTGCTGCGGCTATTCAAGATTATAAGCGAGGAATTATCGTAGGAGAGCAATCTTATGGTAAAGGAACTGTGCAGTCGGTGGTTGATTTGGACAATTACATGAACAACGAGAAAGAACCTGTAGGGCAATTGAAAATTACCCTAGAGAAATTCTATCGCATCAATGGTAGCTCCACTCAGCATAAAGGGGTGAGTCCTGACTTTGCATTGCCTTCTGCATTTTCCGCAGAGGAGTTTGGAGAAAGTTCACAGCCAAGTGCATTGCCTTGGGATATGATTTCACCAACCAATTATCAAATTACTTCCAACATCAACCCAGGCTTAATCAATAAGATGCAGGCTAGTTTCCAAGCTCGTTTGAAATCCAAACCAGATTTAATTAAGCTGAAAGATGATTTTGAGCGTTGGAAAAAAATCAAAGAGCAGAATTCTATTTCCTTACAAATAGATAAGCGTAAAAAGGAGTTGGATGAGCAAAAGAAAAAGCCAGATGAGTCACAAGCTGTCATGGAAAATATTGCAGGCTCAGCGGCAGATTCACCAGAAACAGAAAAAGATAAGAAAGCATCCACTGCTGATAAACATGCTAAAGATGTGTATTTGAAAGAAACTCAACAATTATTGGCGGATTGGGTTTTAGGGCCTTTACCTACCAAACTAGCGGCAAAAACACCAGCTAAAAAATAATGGCTGATTTAGAGAAAATATTAGAACAGTCCCTACCTCTGGTTAGGGAAACAGGCCAATGGATCCAATCCATGGTGAACCAGATTGCGATTGAGCAAATTCAATATAAAGGCAAAAATGACCTCGTTTCATTTGTGGATCAAACTGCCGAAGCGCGTTTGAAAGAAGGTCTTGCTGCCATTTTTCCTGAGGCTGGATTTATTGCTGAGGAGTCAGCTTCTGATTTTTCGGATGTTGGAGATGGCTATTATTGGGTGATTGATCCTTTGGATGGCACTACTAATTTTTTGCATCAATTGCCCATTTACGCTGTTTCTGTTGGTTTAATCTATCAAAAACAGCCCATTTTAGGCATGATTTATGAGCCTAATCGGGATGAATTATTTTATGCTATTAAGGGGCATGGGGCACATTTAAATGGTTTGCCGATACATGTTTCCTTTCAAGCTAGTTTAGAGAAAAGCTTACTAGCTACCGGATTCCCTTATCATGATTTCTCTTATCAAGACAAGTATTTGGCCTTATTAAAGGAACTCATGCAGAAAAGTCATGGTTTACGTAGAATGGGTGCAGCGGCCATCGATCTGGCCTATACCGCTTGTGGTCGCTTTGAAGGCTTTTTTGAAGCTAATTTAAAACCATGGGATGTTGCTGCCGGTAAAATTATCATAGAAGAAGCAGGAGGGAAGGTAACTAATTTTTCAGGTGGTGAGGATGTTATTTTTACGGGTCAAATCATAGGTGCAGGGGCTATTTTTGAAGAATTTTTAGGAACTTTGCAAATGCATTGGGAAAACTAATAGACAAATGGAAAAGATCATCATCAGTCTCGTATTTGTTGGAGCGCTATTTTATTTAGGGAGATTAGTCTATCGGATGTTTTTTTCCAAAGAAGTGGGTTGTGCCAAAGGTTGTGGAACTTGTTCTGCCATGCCCACGGAAACCAACAATCCTGTATAAGCTTTGAAAGAAACATCCAGCGGTAAGATCGTCGACCTGCAAATCATTCGCAGAATTTATGGATTTATTGTTCCATACAAATTCCGATTTTGGTTATTGGTATTTCTAATTCTATGCATGGCTGGTGTATCACCCGCTATTCCTTTGCTTATACGTTATACCTTAGATCATTATGTGGATATTGCCCACATTCAAGATCTTTTACGCATGTTTTTTATCATGTTGGCCGTTTTGTTCCTGCAAACCGGTTTGCAGTTTTCTACCAGTTATTTAGCCGGTTATTTAGGTCAAACCGTAATACGCGACATTCGTGTGACTCTGTATCAAAAAATCATTAATCTACGTTTAGCTTTTTTTGATTCTACACCCATTGGAAGATTGGTAACGAGAACTGTTTCTGATATTGAAACATTGAACGACGTGTTTTCAGAAGGTTTGGCTTCTATTGCCGGTGATTTATTGCAATTGTTTTTGATTGTAGCCGTCATGTTTTATACGGATTGGCGCTTGACCTTAATTATTTTGGCTACTGTTCCTTTCATGGTTTTGTCCACCTATATTTTTAAAGAACATATCAAAAAATCCTTCAACGAGGTACGTTTGGCGGTAGCTAATCTCAATTCCTTTGTTCAGGAGCATATTTCAGGAATGATGATAGTTCAGTTATTTCATGCTGAAAAAAGGGAAATGTTGAAGTTTCAGGAAATCAATAAAGAGCATAGAGATGCCAATATTAAAAGTATTTGGGCCTATTCCGTGTATTTTCCCGTAGCGGATGTGATTGCAGCTGTGGGGACAGGATTGGTGGTGTGGATGGCATCTACATATATATTAAAGGAACAACAAAGTGTAGGTACTTTGACTGCCTTTATTATGTTTATCAACCTGTTTTTTAGACCTATTCGGATGTTGGCCGACCGATTCAATACCTTGCAAATGGGGATTGTTTCTACCGAAAGGATTTTAAGCTTATTGGATTCCAAGGATTATATTCAAAATAATGGTACCCATTTGGCGGATAAATTGGAGGGTAAAGTTGAGTTTAAAGACGTGACTTTTGCCTACAATGAACCCGAGTGGGTAGTGAGAAATGTTAGTTTTGAAGTGGAGGCAGGAAAGACGCTCGCCATTGTGGGTGCTACGGGAGCTGGCAAATCTTCCATTATTGGTTTGCTGAGTAGAATGTATGATTGTCAATCAGGTACAATAATGATTGACGGTACGGCATTGACCGACTATGAAATAGGAAGTTTACGGAAAAATATTGCTGTGGTTTTACAAGATGTTTTCTTGTTTAGTTCGACCATTGCCTATAATATTAATTTAGGCGATGAATCCATCTCACAAGAAAAGATGGAGGAGGCAGCTAAAGCGGTAGGTGTACATGAATTCATTATGTCTTTGCCGGGAGGCTATCAATATCAAGTGATGGAACGAGGGGCCACGCTTAGTGTGGGTCAAAGGCAATTGATTTCTTTTGTTCGGGCTTTGGTACATGATCCTAAAATCATCATTTTGGATGAGGCTACATCGTCGGTGGACTCGGAAACTGAATTGATGATTCAAGAGGCTATTGCAACTTTAATGAAAGGTCGCACGGCCGTGGTGATTGCCCACCGTTTATCGACAATCCGACATGCTCATCAGATTTTGGTGATGGAAAAAGGGGAGATTAAAGAAAGAGGAAATCATGAAAATTTGATTAAAAAGGACGGTTTATACGCTCAATTATACCATTTGCAATTTAGTAAAGCAGTTTAATTCGGAGGTACGCACAATTATGATTATCTTTGAGCTCTTATGAAGTTGAAAAATTTAGGATTGATTCTTTTCGTAGCCCTAATAGGCTTAAGTTCTTGTGGAAAATTTGAAAAATTCCGTAAGAGTGCTAGTGTGCCTATTAAATACAAAGCTGCGGTTGATTATTACAAAAAGAAGGATTTTGCCAAGGCTGGTATTCTTTTTGATGAGATTTTACCTTTATTAAAAGGTGATTCTACGCAAGAATTAGCCACTTTTTATCAAGCTTATTGTGATTTTAATACGGGAAATTATACGCTTGCCAATTCGCATTTTAAGAAATTTGCAGAAGTCTTTTCTCGTAGTGAATATGCAGAGGAGGCTATATACATGTCTGCTTTTTCTTTATACAAAGATTCCCCAAATTATAATTTGGACCAAACGGGAACTTTGTCGGCCATCAATGAAATTCAGAGTTATTTAAATAATTATCCTGACACCAAGTTTAAGGAAGAGTGTAGCAATATCATTAAGGAATTAAGGAAGAAATTAGAGCGTAAGGCCTATGAAAAGGCGCGTTTGTATTATAAAACCTCACCTTTTAACATTGCGACATTAAAATCATCTGTGATTGAGATAACCAATTTCCAACGTGATTTTCCTGATTCGGATTATAATGAGGAAATGGCTTATTTAAAGGTATTATCTCAATTTGAGTTGGCCAATAGTACCATCGAAATAAAACAAAAAGAACGTTATGCTGATGCTTCTAAGTTTTATTTGGAGCTGGTGGATAAATACCCCAACAGTAATTATCTGAAATTGGCTGAGAAGATGTATACCAAAAGTATCGAAGAGGTGGCTCGTATTACCAAATTGGAAGACGAGTACAAAGCTACTGTCGAAAAGGAGAAAGCAAAAACATCCAAATTGGCCACCAGTCCTCAGTAGTTTTTACCAAAAAATTAGTCTAAATTTGCAATCTTAAATTTATAGAGATGTCTAAGATCCAAACAAATCCATCCATCATTACGCGTGATGTAGATAAAATTGCCGAAAAGACGGGAAACGTGTACGAATCGATTTCCATTATTTCGCAGAGAGCTCGTCAAATCTCTAGTAAGATGAAAGAGGAATTATCAGGTAAGTTATCTGAGTTTGCTTCTTCAGTTGATAATTTAGAGGAAATTTTCGAGAACCGTGAGCAAATCGAAATTTCAAAATATTATGAGCGTATGCCAAAGCCGTCTGCTTTAGCTATCGACGATTTTATGGCCGATAAGGTAGACTATCGTGTACGTGAAGAAGGTACAGACGAAAAATAGTTTTATTTCGTTTGATTTCTAACCATGAAATCTACTCCCTTTATTCTGAGCTTTATCATGTTGCTAACTTCCTGGGGACTATGTGCCCAGGAGTTACAGGCAACGGTGACCATCAATACCGAGCAATTGCAGCTCGACCAACAGCGCGGAAGCAATCAAATTTATCCAGAGTTACAAAGAACCATGCAAGACTTTCTTAATGGAAGACGCTGGTCCAATGATAATTTTGCTCCGGAAGAAAAAATCAAGGTCAATATCAATTTATTATTAACAAAAGCAACTTCACAGGGTGACTTTGAAGCAAATGCTCGTGTGCAAGTATTACGACCGGTCTTTGGGACCTCTTATGAAACCATTGTATTGAATATCATCGATAAGAGTTTCAATTTCAAGTATTTATTAGGCATGCCCTTAACCTATAATGACAATTCGTACATTGATAATTTAAGCGCTATGCTAGCCTATTATGCCTATTTAGCATGTGCCTTTCAGTATGATTCATTCGGAAAAATGGGAGGTGATGTATTTGCTCAGAAATTATTCAATTTGACTAATTTAGCCCAAACTTCGGGTACTGGATGGGGTGTAGTGAGTGATGTTCGTAGTCGGGTAGCCATTTCCGAAAGTCTGATGAACCAACAGTTACAAGGTGTTCGCGAAGTAAATTATACCTACCACAGACTATTATTGGATACTTATAAAGACCAACCCGATGAGACCAGAAAAGGAATATTGGAACTACTAAATCAGATTCGTCAAATCAATCAAATCCGACCAGGTGCGGCAAGTATCCGTATTTTCTTTGATGCAAAAGCTGATGAGATTTTTTCCATCATGGATGAGGCAGAACCTAGCGAGCGCCAACAAGCCTTTGCCTATTTGAGTTTATTGGATCCCATCCGAACTGAGACTTATAGAAAATTGATTCGGTAGGGAATAATTTTTTGTTGATTCTTTTTTTACTTTTCAAATGGATTGGATTCAATTCAATCTAATTCAATCCTATTCTTCTCTTTTATTCTTTTTTATTATTTCTTTTTAATTCTCTTCTCAGAGATTTGACAAATCTTGAAGATTTGTCAAATCTAATCGACCCAGCGGTCAATTTCAATCGTTTTTATTCAATTGCTGATAATTATCTATTTATTGAACTTTTCATTTCCAAAGTGGATAGTATTCCCTGAAATTTACAGAATGATAAATATTCGGTAATTTGACATCCATGAATATAGAATACAAGGCTATTCAGATCTAAATTCTCACTAATTAATATTCCTAAACCTTGTTCTCCAAAGTTAAAATACATAGCCCCTCTGTTTTCTCTGTTACTTTATTTCGGTTATCAATCCTGTGACCTATTACCCAAACCACTGAACCTTTACTCAATACCAATTGCACATTTTTCTTCAGGTTTAATGGTACTTTTTTATCTGTTAAAAAATCCGAAATCAATTTCTTTTGATTCATCCCCAACGGACAAAACCAGTCGCCCTCTTGGTATTTTCTGATTTCTAAAGGGAATGTCAGTGTTTCAGCATCCAAGCAAGCTACATGTGCTCCCGTTGGAGGAATAAATCCTTTCTCATTTTCTCCAAAATCAATGTGTAGATAATGTTTTCCTAAATCCACAGTTTCATCCTCCTCTTGAACCAAAATTGGCTTGAATTCCGATTGATCCTTTGGACTTATCACCCACTGTTGACGGTCAATATTTAAGATATGACTTGGGGATTCAAATAATTTACCAATTTGTTTTTCATCTGCTGCTAAAATATGATGAATGGAATCTGAAGGAAAGTGATAGGATAATAGAAACTGCTCGCGCATAACCGTTTCTTTTTCCATGAAACCGTTTTCAGATAATTGTACAAATACATTTCCCGTTTCATCCGTTCTACAACGCTCTTGTTTCCAAAGGGCTAATTCCGCTTGCATCCATCGTTCTATACTGGCAATATTAGCACTGCTTTGTGCTACACTTTGTTCAAAATGTGCATTTAATTCGATGAACTTGGGAATAATTTCATGTCGAATGAAATTCCTTTGGTATTTGTTCGAGGCATTCGAAGAATCTTCCCTCCAGGCTAATTTCTGACTAACTACGAAATCAAAAATCTGCTCCTGGCTAGCAAAAGCCATAGGCCGTATGATGTAGCCATTTTTAATTGGAATTCCATGAAAACCGGCTAAACCTGCACCCCGACTCAAATTCATCAATACCGTTTCTGCACTGTCCATCTGATGATGAGCTGTAGCAATATAGTCATATGCTTCTTTTTGACGGATTTCTTCAAACCAATCATAACGCAAGATCCGAGCAGCTACCTGAGTGGATAATTTTTCTTTTTCAGCAAAGGCCAAGGTATCAAAGCAAATCGTATGATAAGGAACCTTCAAGGTCTTGGCCATTTTTTTAACAAATACTTCATCTGCTAAAGATTCTTCACCCCTCAAACTAAAATTAACATGCGCTATTCCAAAATTAAATTTGGCCAATGAAAACAGTTTAGCCATGATTACGGAGTCTATTCCGCCGCTCACAGCCAATAAAATTTTTTGATCGGCCTGGAATAAATTCTCTTTTCGAACAAATTGGATGAAATCTTCCAGCATAAAAATGGTAAATTGCGTGATAAAGCCACGAAATTAACGATTCGCTTTCAACATGCGTTATAAATCGCTCATTTTCCTACTGTTTCTCTTGTTATTACCTGCCTTGGCCTGGTGTCAAAGTCAGGTACAAGTAATTTCTGCGGATAGTTTAAATGGTATTCAGGTGGAATCTAACATGATCAAGAAATTGATTGGGAAAGTCGTGCTTCGTCAAGGAACAACTACCTTATCTTGCGATCAAGCGATTTTGAATAGTAGTACCAATAACGTGGAAGCCTATGGTCGTGTGAAAATTATACAAGCTGATACTGTTACCATTACTGGAGATTCTGCACTTTATAACGGCGATCTCCGACAAGCCTATATGTTGGGCCGTGTTAAATTGGATGATCATACCATTGTGTTGAATACCAATAAGTTGGATTACGACATGAATACCAAAATGGCGGTTTACCATACAGGGGCTAAGATTTTGGATAAGAAAACTACACTTACAAGCAAGGAAGGTTTTTATAATACTGTTACCAAGAACTTTTTATTTAAAGAAAAAGTACGAGTGGTGGACAAGGAAGGAGGGGCCCTGAAAGCCGATTCCTTACGATATAATACTGCGACTAAAGAAGCTTTTTTCATCTGTCCGACAGAAATAATCAATAAAAAGGATACGGTTTATACCAAATCCGGGTTTTATAATACCCAGACGAAAGTCTCCAATTTTACTGGGCGTTCTACCGCCAAGATGGAAGATTATACCTTAACTGCAGATACCTTGTTTTATGATAGTCCCACTAAAATTGGAGTAGCCATAGGTAATGTTGAATTTTTAAGCCAAAAAGATAAAGTCGTATTGACGGGAAAAAATGGTCGCTACAATGGTAAAACAGGAATTACTCGTGTATATGGCCATGCCCTCATGCGAAATATTATGGAAAAGGATACCTTATATTTAACTGCTGACACCCTCGTTTCCTTTGATAATAAACAAGATTCTGTTCGCAAGTTATATGCTTATAAGCACGTTCAAATCTATAAATCTGATTTATCAGCCCGATGTGACTCCTTGGGATATGACATGCGAGATTCAGTCATTCATTTTTATCAAAAGCCCATCATTTGGACCAATGATTCACAGTCAACAGCTGATTCAATTTCTTTATTTATGGTGAATCAGAAATTGAGAGAAATGCGTCTCAGGGGGCATTCTTTTGTGATTTCGGCAGATTCGGCATCTCATTTTAATCAAATAAAAGGTCGAAAGGTTTGGGTGTTTTTTAAGGAAGATTCCAAACTGAGGAGGGTGAATGTGGAAGGAAATGGTGAGAGTATTTATTATGTGATGGACGACAAAAAAGTAACGACTGGTCTAAATCGTGTCGAATGCAGTAGAATGAATCTATTTTTCGATGATAATAAAGTCAAACGCATAACTTTTATTACGAAGCCCGAGGCAAAATTTGTTCCACCAAAAGAATGGAATGAAGATTTGGAAGTTTTGGATGGATATCGTTGGCGAATCAACGAAAAAGTAAGCTTGAAAAAACTGATGGATGCCGTGAATGCAACGGAATTATCCATACCAATTGTTAAAAATCCTTAAAATAGAGCCTTTGGTCATTCATAATGTACCATTTGGCCTATTTCAATTTTTCTAAGACAATATCTGTCTTATTTTTGTTTTCTATTAATCTTGAAATGAATCGATACTTATCCTTTATGTTGTCTTGCATCATGATGCTACTCTTAATCGAGAGTTCATGGAATGTGAACGCACAGGGAGAAGGTAAATCTAGATCTCGTTTGGAGATGAAATCAAAACCTAGTCCTGTTCGTTTGCCGATTTTGTTAGCTAAAAGAAGCTTTAATATTAATCCCCAATTGCAAACGAGTTTAAACATTCACGAGAATACTTATATCAGCCAGTTTTTAAAGAGTAGTTATGCTCAGCCTAGCTCTCAGAAAACAGCGGAACCAATGAATTTGGAACGTAAGCTGACAGAAGAGGCTGGAACTAACGATAATTTTTTGTTTCAATCGGACCGGCTAGTGGTTTCCAATTTATATCCCAATCCAGCAAGTGAGTATGCCGATATTGATTTTCAAATGAATACATCCAACCAAGAGGTAAAGATTGTGATCTATAATATTTTAGGTCAAGAAATCAAGGAGTTGGTATTAGATAAAGATCAACGCAATGCGCGTATTTCTTTGCGGGAATTCAACAGTGGGATGTATATGTATCAACTAATGATCGATGGTCGCTCTATTGTTACCAAGAAGTTGATAGTTAGAAAGCAATAAGCAATAATTTTAACGAAAAATTCGTTCGTTTGAAACAACGTCGTCAAGGTTTGGAACCTTGACGACGTTGTTTTTTAACCCATTAAAATCCACTAACCGTCCTCTTAATAAATGCGGTTAGATCCGCTCCAGTTAATAGATTTTGAGATAATAAAGCCAAATCAGCAATTTGCTTCGCTAAATTTTTCTTTTCATCCTCTGATGGTAATTCAATCAATTTATTGATCAATGGGTGGTTGGCATTGATGGTAATTTGATAGGTCATTGGCATATTACCAAACATACCCATACCGCCACCACCTGTTTTAGACATATCGCTCATTCGACGCATGAATTCATTTTGTGTTACAATGGCAGGTAATTCATCCGGCGACATAGCCTCAACACTCACCTGTTTTTGTTTGTCGTTCAGCGTTTCTTCAAAAATTGCCTTTACCGTATTTTTTTGATCATCTGTCAACACCGCCTCCAATTGGATACCTGTGTCGATTAATTTATCAATGGAATCTGCATCCACGCGTTTCCACTGCATTTTTTCAATTTTTGATTCCATTTGATTAATGAAATGGGCATCAATCATGGAGTCCATTTTTAATACGGAATACCCTTTTTGAATGGCGGATTGAATAAAGGCATCTTGTTGCTGTATGTCTGTGGTGTATAAATACACTTTCCGACCATCTTTATCTGTTTGTAAAGCTTGAACTTCCTCGGCATATTCATCCAAGGTGAAAAGCTTATTAGCCGTGTTTTCGACCAAGCAGAAATCTTTTGCTTTTTCAAAAAACTTTTCATCCGAAATCATTCCATATTTGATGAATAAGCCAATATTAGCAAATTTTTCTTCAAAGCCAGGTCTGTCAGATTTGAATAGCTCTTGTAATTTATCAGCTACCTTTTTTGTGATATAGCTATTGATTTTCTTTACATTAGAATCCGCCTGCAAGAAACTTCTCGAAACATTTAAAGGGATATCTGGGGAGTCGATTACCCCATGCAAGAGCATTAAAAACTCTGGTACAATGTCTTTTACCTCATCTGTTATGAATACTTGGCGACTGTACAACTGAATTTTTTCACGCTGCAATTGGAACTCATTTTTCACTTTTGGGAAATATAGAATTCCAGTCAAATTGAATGGATAATCTACATTGAGATGAATCCAAAATAATGGTTTCTCTTGAAATGGATATAATTCTTCGTAAAATTTCAAGTAATCTTCATCGCTTAATTCAGACGGAGATTTAGTCCAAAGTGGAGAAGGATTATTGATGATTTTATCTTGGAATTCTATCGGTATAGGTAAAAATTTACCATATTTTTCTAGGATGGATTTCAAACGGAACTCATCTAAAAATTCCTCAGAATCTTCGGCAATGTGCAAGATGATGTCGGTACCCCTTTCGGCTTTTTCAGCGGAATTGATGCTATATTCAGTAGATCCATCACAAATCCACTGAGCAGCTTCAGCGCCCTCTTGGTGTGATTTTGAAATAATTTCCACTTCGGATGCTACCATGAAGGCAGAGTAAAATCCTAGACCAAAATGGCCAATGATTCCTTTGTCGTCACCTTTATCCTTGTATTTTTCTACAAACTCGGTGGCGCCAGAAAAGGCAATTTGGTTGATGTATTTTTTTATTTCTTCGGCTGTCATACCAATTCCATTGTCGGAAATGGTGATAGTTTTCGCCTCTTTGTCAAAACTTACTTTGACTTTCAATTCACCTAATTCGCCATTGAATTCTCCAATGGAGCTTAATCTCTTGATTTTTTGACTGGCATCTACCGCATTAGAGACTAATTCACGAAGAAAAATTTCGTGATCCGAATAGAGGAATTTTTTAATGATCGGAAAAATGTTCTCGGTGTGAATGGAGATATTACCTGTTTCTTTCATATCGTTCATGAGGAGTGATTAAAAATCTTTAATTTGTTAGAGGAATAACAAAAACGAATCCAAATTTGATGGAGGTGTCATATTGTCAGTAATTATGTCGAAAAGCATCATACGAAGTGAAAGCAATTGTCTCAATTGTGGGAAAGAAGTAACAGCTCGTTACTGTTCTCATTGTGGACAAGAAAATAGGGAACCCTATGAATCATTTTTGTCTTTAATGATTCATTTTGTGGAAGATATCACCCATTTTGATGGGGCCTTATTTAAGACTTGTAAAACCTTATTTTTACAACCTGGAAGTTTAACCCAGGTTTATTTATTAGGTAAGCGAAGTAGTTATTTGCATCCCATCCGCTTTTACCTGTTTACTTCAGCCTTTTTCTTTTTGACTTTATTTTATGTCTTTGAGCCCTTACAATTTACTTGGAGTAAAGATACCAAGGCCATAGAGGTGGCCTCCTTTCAAGTAAAGGTAGATAAACGTGATACTTATTTGAATTCAAATGAGCTTCAGCGTTATAAAAAAAGCCAATTAGATAAGCCAGAATCAGCGCGAGATTCTACACTTTTTCAAAATATACTTGTTCATTATTTTGAGTTACAAAATAAGTATCCAGACAGTAAGCAGTTTTACCGTGCTTTGTATGATGGCGTTACCCACAAAATGTCCCAAGTTTTATTTGTAACCATACCCATCCTAGCCTTGATTTTGCAGTGCATCTTTATTCGAAGGAAACATTTTTACTTCATGCACCATGGTATATTTGTGTTACATATGGCTACGAGTTGGTTCATTGTTCTGTTTTTAAGAAATGTATTTGACCTAATTCAATTAGCCTTATCATGGGACTTCCTTGATGTGGTAAAAAGTTTCTTGGTGATCGCTTGGATATATTTTTATTATCGAAGTTTTACAAACTTTTATCAATTGAAAGGCGTTAAGTCGATTGGATTGTTTGCAGCAACTTTTAGTTTACAATTCGTATTTGTTTTCATTTTGTTTATTTCTCTGGTTCTATTTTCATTTTTTAGTTTATAAATCAAGCATATGCGCCTCATTCTGCTGGGAGTTTTTTGTTTAAGTTGGGTCTGTTTGAAGGCTCAGCAAGAATCATTACGCATGGTATACCCATTTATTCCCTTGTCCATTAATCCTGCTGATGCAGGTGGAAAAGGTGTGGCTTCTGTGACGGGTATATTTCGTAGAAAACCTTTATTCCAACAAACCGGAGGAGCAACTTCATCGCAGCAATATTTCAGTTTTGATATGCCCATCCGACAAGAAAAATGGGGGATAGGTTTCTTGGCCTACAATACGGATCAATCCTACGGACCTTTGGGAGGCGGAGTAGCAGCCAATTTAGGTCTTGCTGGATTGGTAGCCAAGCGTTTTGTCATTGGAAAAGGTCAGGGATTACAACTAGGTCTTAATTTAGGTTTGAATCAATATCCTATTTTGGGAAGAAATGGGACATCTGAGTTTGGAGGAAGCATCGGTTTTGGTATTTCTTATCAGTATGACCGATTGGAGTTAGGACTTAGTCGTCCAACTCAAAGTTTACGAGATTTAGGATGGTCAAATCCCAATCCCATTTATGCTAAAATTGCTTATCAATTGGATGCAGGAAAAGGGAATTTGCTGAAACTGGGAGCACTTGCTCGTCAACAATACGAGGAGACTAGGGTAGATTTACAGGCCGTTTTTTGGTGGCAAGAAAAAGTAGGTTTAGGTATTTGGTGGCAAAATACCGGATCTGAGTTTTCCAATGAGGCATTGTTGGGCAGTGTGGAAGTTCCATTGGGAAGAAATTTCCGAGTGGGGTATGCCTATGATTTTTTAGGAAGGAATTCGGTGTATTATGCGCCAGGTACTAACAATACAGTAACTAGTACGACGCAAACGGCAGTCTCTGCTTATCATCAAATTTTTATGAGGTATGAGATAGATTTAGGGAATGGGAAGATAGCAAATTTTAGACCCTAGGTATTCGGGTAAATAATTTGATTATCCGTAGATATAATAATAAAATTTAAAGATTTTTTTTGGCCTTGCAAGTTGCGGCATAAATCCTTGGAAATTTGTGCTCTAAACGGGAAAAAACCCCAATTTTTTTGGGGATAATTATAATCCCCTTCGTAAATTGCGAAGATTTTTTTAGACAAGATTAAATAAATTTATCCAATCAATAACGTTTGAAACTTTTCTGGATATAGGCCAGATTTTACATTATGGATTCATTTTCCTACGTTGCCAATGCTGATACACAGGTTATTTCTGACTTGTTTGATGCGTATAGAGTTGACCCCAATTCAGTAGACAGTTCTTGGAGAGATTTTTTCAAGGGTTTTGAGTTTGCTCAAACTTGGCAAGGAGAGGGCGCTTCGTCTTCAGGTGCTGCCTTGGATAGTTCGCATGTTCAAAAAGAAATGTCAGTTATCAGCTTGATAAAGGCTTTTCGTTCTAGAGGACATTTGCTTTCTAAAACCAATCCGGTTCGTGCTCGCAAAGATCGTCAGCCTCGCTTAGAAATTAAGGATTATTCACTTTCCGAAGCAGATTTAGATACCGTATTTCAGGCAGGTAGTTTCTTGGGTATAGGTCCAGCTACTTTACGAAAGATTTGCGAAGTTTTAGATAAAATATATGCAGGCTCCATTGGTTTTGAGTATTCCTACATTCGTGAAGTTCGTGTTAAAGAGTGGTTAAGAAATAAAATAGAAAAAGAGGCATTGTCATTTATGCCTTCGATAGAAGAGAAAAAGCAAATTTTACAAAAGCTGAATGAGGCGGTTGTATTTGAAAATTTCTTAGGAACTAAATATTTAGGTCAGAAGCGTTTCGGTTTAGAGGGAGGAGAGAGCACGATTGCCGGTTTAGACGCTATCATCAACAAAGCGGCTGATTCTGGGGTGAAGCAAGCCATGATAGGTATGGCTCACCGTGGTCGCTTAAATGTGTTGGCCAACATCATGCATAAATCTTATGAGGCTATTTTTGATGGATTTGAAGGAAATGTTCCTGACCAAATTCATGGAGATGGTGATGTAAAATACCACTTAGGTTATTCTAGTCAGCATACAAGCCCTAATGGAAATGAGATTTCTTTGAAATTGGCACCCAATCCTTCTCACTTAGAAGCGGTTAATCCTTTGGTTGAAGGTTTTTGTCGGGCTAGTGCTGATGCCCATTATGAAGGAGATTATTCCCAAGTATTACCCATTTTAATACATGGAGATGCGGCTTTAGCGGGTCAGGGTATTGTTTATGAGGTAACTCAAATGGCTAAATTGAAGGGTTATTCTACCGGAGGAACCATTCACTTTGTCATCAATAATCAAGTAGGATTCACAACGGATTTTGAGGATGCTCGTTCGGCCATATATTGTACCGATGTTGCTAAAATCATCGATGCTCCTGTATTTCACGTAAATGGCGATGACCCTGAGGCAGTTGTTTTTGTGTCACGCATGGCAGCAGAATTCCGTCAGGAGTTTGGTCGTGATGTATTTGTTGATATGGTATGTTACCGTAGAAACGGTCACAACGAGTCGGATGAGCCACGTTTTACTCAACCTACTTTGTATGCCAACATCACCAATCACCCAAATCCAAGAGAGATTTATACACAAACATTAATCAAGCGTGGTGATATTGATGCCAAATTAGCCAGTCAGATGGATTCCGAATTTAAAGCGGAATTGCAAGCTCGTTTGGATATGGTCAAACAAAAAGTAAAGCCTCCCTATGTTCCCTTAAAGTTGGACAACAAATGGTCTACTTTGCGTTTCTCCAAAGAAGGAGATTTTGCTAGCTCACCCAATACAGCGATAAATAAATCAACGATTGATTTGGTGGCCAAGGCTATAACCACTTTACCAGCTGGTTTTGTTGCATTGAAGCAAATAGAGAAGGTTATTGCTGACCGTAAATCGTATTTTGAAAAGGGAGAATTAAATTGGGCAACAGCTGAATTATTAGCTTATGGCTCTATTTTGGCCGAAGGAAAGACGGTACGTTTATCAGGTCAAGATGTTCAACGTGGTACATTCTCTCATCGCCATGCGGTATTGCATGATGCCAATACGAATAGTAATTATTGTAATTTAGATCATATAAAAGAAGGACAAGAGAAGATGCAAATCTTCAATTCCTTGCTTTCTGAATATGGTGTTTTAGGATTTGAGTTTGGGTATGCTTTGGCTAATCCAGATGCTTTAGTTATTTGGGAAGCCCAATTTGGTGATTTTGCCAATGGCGCACAGACCATGATTGACCAATTTGTAAGTTCACATGAATCAAAATGGGGAACACAAAATGGTTTGGTAATGCTATTGCCTCATGGTTATGAAGGGCAAGGTCCCGAGCACTCCAATGCTCGCCCAGAACGTTTCTTGCAATTAGCTTCAGAGAACAATATGGTGGTTGCTAATTTGACAACACCTGCCAATATTTTCCATACCTTACGTCGACAATTGACTTGGGAATTCCGTAAACCATTGGTGGTTATGTCTCCTAAATCGATTTTCCGTCATCCTAAGGTGGTTTCTCCGATTGAAGCCTTCACTAAAGGTAAATTCCAAGAGGTCATTGGGGATAGTTTTGCTGAAAAAGCAAAGGTTAAAAAAGTGTTATTGTGCAGTGGAAAGGTGTATTTTGACCTACTAGAAAAACAAGAAAAAGATGCTCGTAAAGATGTGGCGATTATTCGAATTGAACAATTGCACCCACTACCAACGGCTCAAATAGAAAAGGAAATAGCTCAATACAAAAATGCCGATGTGTATTTTGTTCAGGAAGAACCAGAAAACATGGGCTATTGGTCTTATATTATTCGTGAATTTGGTTGGACTAAATTCAAAGGTTTGGTAGCACGTAAAAAGAGTGCATCTCCTGCCACAGGATTCTTAAAGGTACATGCAGAAGAGCAAGCTGCCTTGATAAATAAAGCGTTTGAATAATTAAAATAAAAGCCGAACAACAATGGCCATAGAAATGAAAGTGCCCGCTGTGGGCGAATCGATTACGGAAGTTACCGTTGCTACATGGAATAAGAAAGAGGGTGATGTAGTGAAGTTGGATGAAGTTCTTTGTGAATTGGAGTCAGATAAGGCAACTTTTGAATTGCCAGCAGAAGCGGAAGGTGTACTGCATATAGTAGCGAAAGAAGGTGATGTTTTACCAATTGGCGCTGTTATTTGCACCATTGAAGTAGTTGGCGCTCAAGCCTCTGCTCCAGCTCCAGTGCCTGCCGCGGTAGAAACTCCAAGTCCAGCACCAGTAGCATCTGCTGCTCCTGCAGCTCCTGCTGCTAATACCGAAGGTAAAGTATTG
This sequence comes from Cytophagaceae bacterium, assembly GCA_027491315.1. Lineage (GTDB taxonomy): Bacteria > Bacteroidota > Bacteroidia > Cytophagales > Spirosomataceae > Aquirufa. The sequence goes on along the minus strand of JAIXWL010000011.1, from coordinate 78,885 downwards.
GAAGTTAAGGTACCTCCAGTGGGTGAGTCCATTTCTGAAGTGACCGTATCTGTTTGGAATAAAAAAACAGGTGATACTGTTGCGTTAGATGAGGTTTTATGTGAATTAGAATCAGATAAGGCTACTTTTGAATTACCTGCTGAATCAGCTGGTGTTTTAAATATCGTGGCAGAATCTGGGGCAGTAGTGCCTATCGGTGGTATTTTAGCTACCATCACAGTTGGAGCATCTGGCACAGCCGTAGCACCTGCTACGACTCCTTCTTCACCCGCTACAGTCGTAGCAGGTGCTACGACTCTTTCTACAGCAGCTTCTTATGCTGCAGGACATCCTTCTCCGGCCGCTGCGAAAATATTGGACGAAAAAGGAATTGCTGCTTCACAAGTAGCAGGAACAGGAGTTGGTGGTAGAATTACGAAAGACGATGCTCAAAATGCCCAGGTAGCCCCACCTGCACCAGCAGCAGCTTCTGCACCAGCACCTGCTGTAGTTGCTAGTTCATCTAGCGATGCTCGGGCTTCTCGTCGTGAAAAAATGTCTTCATTACGTAAGACAGTGGCTCGTCGATTGGTAGCTGTAAAAAATGAAACGGCTATGCTGACTACCTTTAATGAGGTGGATATGAAGCCAGTAATGGATTTGCGTTCGAAGTACAAAGATAAGTTTAAAGAAAAGCATGGTGTTGGTTTAGGCTTTATGTCCTTTTTCACTAAAGCCGTTTGTGTGGCGCTTAAGGAGTTTCCTTCTGTCAATGCGAAGATTGATGGAGATGAAATGGTATTCCATGATTTTTGTGATATTTCCATCGCAGTGTCTGCACCTAAAGGTTTAGTAGTCCCTGTTATTCGCAATGCTGAAAACCTAAGTTTAGCTGGAATCGAAGCCGAAGTAGTTCGTTTAGCTGTGAAAGCAAGAGATAATAAGTTGAGTTTAGAAGAAATGACGGGAGGAACCTTTACTATCACCAATGGTGGTGTATTTGGATCTATGATGTCCACTCCGATTATCAATGCCCCACAAGTAGCTATTTTAGGTATGCACAATATTGTGGAGCGTCCTGTTGTGGTGGATGGTCAAATTGTGATTAGACCTATGATGTACTTAGCTTTATCCTATGATCACCGCATCATTGATGGTCGTGAATCGGTTAGCTTTTTAGTACGTGTCAAGCAGTTGTTGGAAGATCCTGCTCGTTTATTATTAGATATTTAACAACGTGAATAGGCCTTTAGAGGCCTATTCCTTTTTTCCATTGCCTTATGTTAGAATTTGATGTTGTCGTTATTGGTTCAGGTCCTGGTGGTTATGTTGCAGCCATTCGTGCGGCCCAATTAGGGTTTAATACTGCCATTATTGAAAAATATGCTGTCATGGGTGGTACCTGCTTAAACGTAGGTTGCATTCCTTCCAAAGCTTTATTGGATTCTTCAGAACATTATTACAATGCCATTCATCATTTTGAAGAACATGGAATAGTAGGAGGGAAACCCAAAGTTGATTTGGAAAAAATGATTGCCAGAAAAGCCGGTGTGGTGGAAAAAATGAATGGTGGTATTTCATTTTTAATGAAGAAAAATAAGGTAACGGTTTTTCATGGTTTAGGTTCATTTGAAAGTGCCAAAGTGGTGAAGGTTAGCCAAGCTGATGGAAAAGAGGAATTGCTAAGTGCCAAGAATATCATTGTGGCAACTGGTTCCAAACCTACCATTTTGCCTTTTATTCCTGTGGATAAAACGCGAATCATTACCTCAACTGAGGCATTGAAATTAAAAGAAATACCAAAACACTTGATTGTGATTGGAGCAGGTGTAATTGGAGCAGAGTTAGGCTCTGTTTATGCTCGTTTAGGTTCTAAGGTTAGTTTCGTGGAATATGCTGAAGGCATGATTCCAACCATGGATAGAACCATGGGAAAGGAATTACAGAAATCAATTGCCAAGTTGGGAGCTGATTTTTACTTTTCTCACCAGGTTACTGGGGCTGAAAATAAAGGGAAAGAGGTAGTGGTAAAGGCTAAAAACGCGGCAGGTGAAGCCGTAGAAATTAAAGGAGATTATTGTTTGGTATGTATTGGTCGTAAGCCTTATACAGAAGGTTTGAATTTAGCCGCGGCTGGTCTGCAAGTCGATGAACGAGGAAGAATTGCCGTTGATGAGCATACTTTACAAACATCCGTTCCAGGCATCTATGCCATTGGTGATTTGATTCGAGGAGCTATGTTAGCACATAAGGCAGAGGAAGAAGGTGTATTTGTGGCTGAGGTAATTGCTGGACAAAAGCCCCATATTAATTATAATTTGATTCCTGGAGTAGTTTATACTTGGCCAGAAGTAGCCGCTGTGGGTAAAACAGAGCAAGAGCTCAAAGCGGCAGGTATTGCCTACAAAGATGGGTCTTTTCCATTTAAGGCTTTGGGACGCGCCGTAGCCTCCATGGATGTAGATGGTCTAGTAAAAGTATTAGCTGATGCCCAAACAGATGAAATCTTAGGAGTTCATATCATTGGTGCTCGTGCTGCCGATATGATTGCAGAGGCAGTGGTAGCAATGGAATTCAGGGCAAGTGCAGAAGATGTGGCACGTATGTCACATGCCCATCCTACCTACACGGAAGCCATGAAAGAAGCTTGTTTAGCAGCAACTAGCAAACGAGCTATTCACGCTTAATTTACTCGCTTGCCTTTGCTTCTGAAGATTTAAATCGGTTGGTCATTTTAATAAGTAAAAACATCACAAACGCGACTAAAATAAAGTCGATGAAAATGGTGATGAAATTACCGTATTGAATAGCGTTTTCCGGACTTAAAATTTTGCCACTAGCATCGTATTGAGCCTCTCTAAGGACATATTTCATTGATTTGAAATCTACACCTGTCGTTAACTCACCTACAATTGGCATTATGACGCCATCAATGAAAGCGGTGGTGACTTTACCGAATGCAGCTCCCATGATAAAGGCAACTGAAATTTCGATTAGACTGCCTTTCATGGCAAATTCTTTAAATTCTTTAATGATACTCATGTTTTGAAGAGATTTAATTTGAAATTATTTGCTGGAAATATTTAGAACTTTTTCGAATACACCCACTGGCGCTTAGATTTCAACTTGGCGACAAGGATCAATCTTTCGAAATTCAAGTCCAAATACTTGATTTTTTTTTAATTTTCAATCGCTTGATGAAAATTGTTTGCACAAATTCATAAGTAATAAATGAGTAAATTTGATTTTATCGTTTATAGCCATGAAAACACCACTTATTTTCTTGTCAATTTTTTTATTTTCTTCGGGACTCTTAGCTCAAAAGTCTGAGAAAGTTACGGTTTTCCAATCTGGCCAAGATACTTATGCTAGTTTTCGAATTCCAGCTATCATCAAATTGCCTCATGGCGAACTTTTGGCTTTTGCAGAAGGTAGAAAAAAAAGTGCGGCCGATTTTGGGAATATTGATATTGTTTCCAAAAGAAGTAAAGACGGAGGAAAGACGTGGTCTGCTATACAAAAAGTCGTCGATGTAGATTCCTTACAAGCAGGGAATCCAGCCCCAGTGGTTGATTATTGGGATCCTGAATATCCTCAAGGAAGGATTTTTTTATTTTATAATACAGGGAATAATCACGAAAATTTAGTTCGACAAGGAAAAGGTCTCAGGGAAGTGTGGTATATCACATCCACAGATGATGGAAAGACTTGGTCAAAGCCTACTAATTTGACTAAATCTGTTCATCGTCCTAGTCAAGAACCTTATAATTTTGCGGAAGATTGGCGTTCCTATGCTAATACGCCTGGTCATGCCATGCAAATTAGTTCAGGTAAATACCGAGGTCGAATATATGTGGCTGCCAATCATTCTAGTGGAGCGCCTAAGTCAGATTTTAGTGATTATGTTGCACATGGATTTTTTACCGATAATCATGGTGAAAGTTTTCAATTGAGCCAGTCTTTGGGACTTCCTGGAAGTAATGAGGCCACTGCTACTGAACTTTCAGATAATCGATTACTGTTGAATGCGCGAAATCAAAGAGGAGATGTAAAAACCCGAATTGCAGCCATTAGTTCAGATGGCGGTAAAACGTGGGATAAAACCTATTATGAAACATCCTTGCCAGATCCGGTATGTGAAGGTTCTTTATTATCCTTAGGATATCGCCAAGGTAAAAGTGTATTGGCTTTTTCCAATGCTGCTGATCCCGAAAATCGAAATCATTTAACCTTGCGAATTAGTTTTGATGAAGGTTTAACTTGGCCAATCAAACATGAAATAGATGCCACAAATGATCCTATAAAATTTCCTGATTTTACGGCATACTCAGACATTGTTAAATTAGAGGAAGATCGAATAGGCGTTTTATATGAGCGAAATGATTATTCGGAGATAGCATTTGTCAGTATAAAATGGGAGTAAATATTGGATTTTTTGGCTAAGGCCAGCAACGCTGTCAAGGTTTTAAACCTTGCCAGCGTTAGCGATTTAGCTCAGTTAAGTGTAAGGAAGCGTCCTTAGCCAAACGATTGAAATCGTTAAAAAAATATACAATAGATTAGATTACCAGTTTTTTGATTATTCTTCTACTTTCAGAGAATCGAAATCAATGACTTTGGTACGGGCATAAAAACGCCAAGAGAGTAATGTCGCGGAGCAAATTAAGCTACATGTTAATCCTATCCATATGCCAACAGCCCCCAAGTCACCATAAATACCTAAATAATAACTGAGTGGAATACCCACCCCCCAGTATGAAAATATGGTTATGGCTGTTGGAATATTTACATCTTGTAATCCACGAAGTAAGCCTAAGGAAACAGCTTGTATGCCATCAAATAATTGGAATATAGCTCCCCAGGTAACTAAATTGACGGCAATAGCTATCACTCCAGCTTCTTGGGTATATCCACGTACTAACCACGGTTTGCCAGTAAACATGATGATGGCACAAATTCCCATGAAAGCTATGGAAAGTAGTAATGCGGCATTACCAGATTTGTAAATTCCCATCCTATTTTTTTCTCCAATGTCTGAGCCAACATGAATTCCACCTGCTGCGGCGATACCTGTGGCCATCATGTAAGTCAAAGATGCCATGTTAATAGCCACTATATGGGCAGCTTGTGCCGTTGAAGAAATCCAACCCATCATGACTACAGCCATTCCAAAAGTTGCGATTTCAAAAAATCCTTGAAAACCAGATGGAATACCCACTTTCAGAATAGTCTTTTCTAAAACCCAATGATGATGTTCTGTACCTTGTTTAGCTAAATATTTTTTAAATGACCCAGATTTGAAAATATAAAATCCTAAACAAACAGCCATGAATATACGACAAAGTAAAGTTGAAATACCTGCTCCAAATAAACCCATGGCAGGAATTGGCCCTAATCCATTAATGCAGATATGATTACCAATAACATTTAATACTAAGGCGATAATGGTAATATTCATGGCGATTCTCGTACGTTTTAATCCGTCGGAAAAGCTTTTGAAAGCTGAGAAAAGGAAGGTAGGAATTACCGAAATGGCTATTAATACCAAATAGGGAAGGGTTAATTCTTTGTTGATAGCACTTTGTTGAAATAAGTCATAATTCCAGCCAATAATACCAATTAAGAAAATAGTAATGACCGATAAGAATATGGATACTCGAATACCAGCTCGCAAGAGATTTCCGCATTCAGCATCATTATTCTCGGCTACGGCTTTAGAAATCATGGGAGAAATAATCTGCAAGCAGATTAAACCAATCACGGCAATTGTGAAGAAAATCGAACCCGCCATGCCAGAAGCCCCCAAGCTCTCTGCGGCCTGAGTTTTCATTTGTCCTACTTGAATGGTGTCAGCCAAACCCATAAGCATCACGCCTAATTGTCCGATAACAATAGGTAATGCTAATTTTATCGTACTGACAATTTTGTCGCTAAGACTAATTTCCTGCATGTATTAGATTCGAACAATTTCTGCACCTAAAGCATTTAGGCGAGTATCAATGTTTTGATATCCTCTGTCAATTTGCTCAATGTTATCAATAATTGAAGTACCTGTGGCCGACATAGCTGCAATTAATAAAGAAACCCCAGCACGGATATCAGGAGAGGACATACGTATGCCTTTCAAGTTTTGTTTTCTGTCAAAACCTACTACCGTAGCGCGGTGAGGATCACACAGGATGATTTGAGCACCCATTTCTATTAGACGGTCCACAAAGAAAAGTCTACTTTCAAACATTTTTTGGTGGATCAATACGGTTCCTTTTGCTTGAATAGCAGTTACCAAAATGATTGATAATAAATCGGGTGTAAAACCTGGCCAAGGATGATCAGAAATGGTCAACATGGAGCCGTCAATGAAGTTTTCTAGTTCATAATGCTCTTGTGCCGGAACAAAAATATCATCTCCACGGAATTCCAGTTTGATACCAAGTTTGCGGAAAACATCAGGAATAATACCTAGCTCAGGAATTTTACAGTTTTTAATGGTAATTTCTGACTGAGTCATAGCAGCCATTCCAATGAAAGAACCAATTTCAATCATATCAGGTAACATCGTATGCTCGGTTCCTCCTAAGATTTCAACTCCTTCTATGGTTAATAAATTAGAACCAATTCCCGAAATCTTGGCCCCCATACGATTCAACATTTTACATAATTGCTGTATATATGGTTCACAAGCAGCATGGTAAATGGTGGTTGTCCCTTTGGCTAAAACCGCAGCCATTAAAATATTGGCGGTTCCAGTAACCGATGCTTCATCCAATAACATATAAGCCCCGGTAAGGTGTGAGGCATCTACTTCATAAAATCCACCATCTTCGGCGCTATAATTGAATTTTGCCCCCAATTTCATGAATCCAGTAAAGTGAGTATCCAATCTTCTACGACCTATTTTATCACCTCCTGGTGAAGGAATACGGCCTTTTTTGAAACGAGCCAAGGTGGGTCCCAATAACATAACAGAACCACGTAAAGCGGCTGCCTTAGCTTTATATGTCTCAGATTCTAGGTATTCTATATTGACTTGGGATGCATCAAATTCAATGCTAGATTCACTTAATCTGCGAATTTTTACACCCATATCTCCCAATAAATCAATTAATTGATTGACATCACGGATATTGGGAATATTGTGTATGGTGACAGGTTCAGCAGTAAGAACTACAGCACATAAAATTTGTAATGCTTCGTTCTTTGCTCCTTGAGGAGTAATTTCTCCTGATAATTTTCTACCACCTGTTACTTTAAATGAGGCCATATGGGTCAACTATTTTTTATGATTTCTTGGATTGAAATTCCGATTATTTCTAAAGTTTTTTCTATAATTATTTCCGCCACGGTTATTGTTTGATCCGTTTGGATATTCTGGAGCATTGTAGGCATTTCGAGCATTATTGGCCACTTTGGCATGCCCTAATCCTTCTTGTGATAATTCGTCAACGATTGATCCTAACAAGTTTTCAGACATTTCTTTGATGTTTTGCCAAATAACTTGGTCATCCACCGTGTCTTTATTCCAGGTTACATAAAAGCCTTTCATTAAGCGAGCTATGTAGGCCACTAAAATCTTTTTATCTTCTATTTTTTCTTCGGCAATGGCCCGCAGAATTAATAATTCCACATTACGCCCGTAGTGTTTGAACTTTAAGTGATGTTGGTTATAATTCACTTTTTTGGGTGCTTTACCAACAGATTCTGGTGATGGAGGTGGATAAGGGCCTTGTACGTCTAACTGAAAGTTGGACATAATATACAAATCATCCCAAAGCTTTTTGGAATAGTCTTGGCTGTTATCCTTCATGCCTGGATGAATCTGTTTCATGAGTTCAATCATGAGAAAGGCATATTTGGTTCTTTTCTCACGATCCTGAATCGTCAGAATGTAGTTGACCAATTTTTGTACACTAGACCCGTATTCTTTCATAATGTTGTGTCAATCTTAATTACTAAAAACCAATCGCATCCAAAGATGTGGAAAGGAAATAAGGCAAAATACAAAAGCCGCCCAAATAGCCATCACCAAAACAGCTCCTGCTGCAAAATCTTTTGCTTTCTTAGCCAAAGCATGGTGTTCAGGAGCTACAATATCGGTAATCTTTTCTAAGGCTGAATTTATCAATTCTGCCATCCATACTCCTGCAATGGCTAAACTTATCCAAAGCCATTCTATCGCCATGAAGCCGACATTGATACCTACCACAACAACTAAGATAGTCGAAGCTAGGTGAATTTTTGCGTTATTTTCTTCCTTGATCAAGGTGATAATTCCTGACCAAGCAATGGAAATACTGCGAAAAGCTTTGGATAGGTTGAACATATTAAAATTCTGCTGATTTAGGAGTTCTTGGGAATGGAATAACGTCTCGTATATTACTCATTCCTGTTACAAACAAGACCAAACGCTCAAAACCTAGTCCAAAACCTGCATGGGGAGCAGAACCAAATTGTCTAGTTTGCAAATACCACCAAATGGAATCTTCTTCAATTCCCACTTCTTTCGTCCGCTGAAGAAGTTTTTCGTAGTTATCTTCTCTTTGAGATCCTCCAATAATTTCTCCAATTCCCGGAAACAAAACGTCCATGGCTCGTACCGTTTTGCCGTCATCTTCTAATTTCATGTAGAATGCTTTGATGTCTTTAGGGTAATGGGTTAAAATGACAGGTTTCTTAAAATGTTTTTCTACCAAATAACGCTCATGTTCACTTTGCAAGTCGATTCCCCAAGCTACTGGGTAGTTAAATTTACCTTGCTTGTGTGGCTTAGATTGCAATAAAATATCAATAGCTTCCGTATAGGTTAATCTTTCAAATGTATTTTCAGAAACAAATCTTAATTTCTCAGAAAGAGTCATTTCCGATTGTTCTTCTTTTTTCTTCATTTTTTCCTCCTCCAACAAGCGTTTTTCAAGGAAGGCAATATCATCCGCACAATTTTCTAATGCATAACTGATTAGGCTTTTGGTGAAATCCTCTGCCAAATTCATATTATCAGTAAGCTCAAAAAAGGCCATTTCGGGTTCCACCATCCAAAACTCAGCCAGGTGCCTTGTGGTGTTGGAATTTTCTGCCCGAAAAGTAGGACCGAAGGTGTAAATTTTTGACAAAGCCATTGCCCCTAATTCTCCCTCTAATTGGCCCGAAACGGTCAAATTAGTCTCTTTCCCAAAAAAGTCTTCCTTGTAATCTACTTTTCCGTCCTCTGTTAGGGGAGGGTTGATGGCAGGCAATGTAGTGACACGAAACATTTCACCGGCTCCTTCCGCATCAGACCCAGTTATAATAGGTGTATGCAAGTAGAAGAAACCATGGTCGTTAAAATATTGGTGTATAGCAAAGGCTAAGGCATGACGAATACGCAAAATTGCCGAGAAAGTATTGGTTCTAGGGCGAAGATGAGCAATCTCCCGCAAGAATTCTAAAGAGTGTTTCTTGGGTTGTAAAGGGTATTTTTCAGGATCTGCAGTACCATAAACCTGGATGGCAGAAACTTGAACTTCCACAGATTGACCTTGTCCTTGGGAAGGAATTAAAATACCTGTTACCGCAATGCATGAGCCTGTAGTAACTAATTTTAACGTTTCTTCCGAAACGGCACCATCAGATACAACGGCCTGAATATTATGAATTGTAGAACCATCGTTCATCGCGATGAATGCTACGGAAGAGGATACACGTTTGGTACGAACCCATCCTTTGACCGTGACTGTTTGTTGGCTCGGGGATTGGAGAAGTAATTCTTTAATTTGCATATAAATAAATGGTCAAATGGCCCCCATTTGGGGCAAACTAGTCTCAAAATTACGTACAAAAAACGGAATAATTTTATTTATTTGTGAATTACCAGTATTTTTAAAAACAGGCCGTCAAATCGACGTATATTTGTTTATTAGATTAAAGATATGCAGGGATTATCCATCAAAATTTCTCAGCAACAGCGGCTTTCTCCACAACAAATTCAGTTTGTTAAATTGCTTCAAATACCTACGGCTGAGCTAGCTGCCAGGATAGAAGAGGAATTGGAGGAAAATCCAGCTCTGGAGGAAGGATTAGAAATAAAGGATTCAGATGAATTTGATGAAAAAGAGCGGGAGACTGTTGAGGATTTAGAGCGTGAAGAATTAGAAATAGGGGATTATTTGCAAGATGACTATGCCGGTTATAAAATGGCTGGAGATTCTTATGATTCCAATGAGGAAACGAAAGAGAGGCCGATGGCCACAGTTTCCAGTGCGGAGGATTATTTATTGATGCAAATAGGTTTCGTTTTGAAAAATGAGCGAGAGGAAATTATAGCTCATCAGTTAATAGGTTCTTTGGAGGAAGACGGCTATTTGCGAAGGAATGTTGAAAGTATTGTCAATGATTTGGCATTTACTCAAGGTTTTACCACCGATTTTGAAGAGGTAGAAAGTGTTTTGAAGAAAATCCAAGCTTTAGATCCTGCTGGGATTGGAGCTCGGGATTTGCAGGAATGTTTGTCGATACAATTGCACCGTCGAGAATCGGATCATCCGACTTGTTTGTTAGCCATTCGGTTAATAGATGAGTTTTTTGATGAATTTTCTAAGAAGCATTTTACGCAGCTACAGCAAAAAATTGGAATAGATGAAGTTGACCTTAAAAAAGCGATCAACCTGATAAAGCGATTGAACCCTAAACCGGGAGGCTCAGAAGGGGGTAATTTAGCCCCATATTTACAACCGGATTTTGTGGTCACCAACCAGCATGGGAAATTGGATATCAAGTTGAATGGTAAAAACGCTCCTGAATTAAGGGTAAGTAAGTCATTTCAAGAGATGCTGCAAACCTATGATCAAGGAAATAAGCAGCAAAGAGAAATTAAGGAGGCGGTTACTTTTATCAAACATAAATTGGATGCTGCTTCATGGTTTATTCAAGCAATACAACAAAGACAAGGAACTTTATTGAAAACCATGCATAGCATTGTGGCCCAGCAATATGAATTTTTCTTGACCGGAGATGATTCATCTTTGAAACCTATGAAGATGAAAGATATTGCGGCTTTGATTGAAATGGATGTTTCTACGATATCTCGTGTAGTTTCCGCCAAATCGGTGCAAACGGATTTTGGAATTTATCCTTTGAAATATTTCTTCTCAGAAGGAATCACCCATGAGTCAGGAGAGGATATATCTACTAGGGAAGTCAAAAATATATTAAAGGAAATCATTGAGCAAGAGCCAGCCCATGAACCATATCCAGATGAAACCTTGGAATTGTTGTTAGCTGAAAAAGGTTTTGTGGTAAAGCGGCGAACGGTGGCAAAATACCGGGAGCAATTGGGAATACCGGTGGCAAGATTAAGGAAGAAATTATAGTATACTTGGGTCATTTTTATTCATTCAACTAATATTAATAGGATGTCGCATTACCAATTTCTTAAACTATTTGATGTGAATGGTGTTTGGACTATTCATTTAAATCGGCCTGAGGTTTACAATGCATTGCATGCAGGTTTAATTCATGAGATTCGGGATGTGGCAGAAAAGGCCAAAGCTTCTGATTCTGCTAGGGTGCTTATTATAAGTGGAGAAGGGAAGGCCTTTTGTTCGGGTGCCGATTTAAAATCAGGGACGAGCGATTCGGATTTGGCGGCAGTTTTGAGATCGACTTATAATCCGATGATATTGGCATTGCGAGGATTAGATAAGCCAGTTATTGGCGCGATCAATGGCCCAGCTGCGGGGGCAGGATGTTCTTTAGCCTTAGCTTGTGATTATATCATAGCGAAGGAAGGAGCTTATTTTGCAGAACTGTTTGTACAGATAGGTTTAACCTTAGATGCGGGCAGTACAGCATTTTTGATGCAATCCTTAGGATATCACAAGGCCTTTGAATTAGCAGCAACAGCAAGAAAAATTAGTGCGGAAGAAGCCAAATCCTTGGGTTTGGTATCTGAGGTGGTTAAGGAGGAAAATTGGGACCAACGAGTAATTTCGCTGGGAGAAGAATTTGCCCGTCGACCTACTTTGGCATTGGCCTTAATGAAAAGGGAATTGCAAAAGGCTCATCATCAGGACTTAGCAACTATTTTAGAAATGGAAGCTGAAGCTCAAAGAGAAGCGGGTTATTCCAAAGATTTCCAAGAAGGGGTAAAATCCTTTTTAGAAAAACGAGCTCCTCGTTTTATTGGGAAGTAAAATTGGAATAAAATTCATTTTTTTTCACCAAGGTCTTTTCATATTCCCAAAGAAATTCTACCTTTGCAGTCCCGAATGGGAATTGGTTGCGTAGCTCAATTGGATAGAGCATCTCACTACGGATGAGAAGGTTTGGGGTTCGAATCCCTACGCGACCACACTTAGATGAATCAAAAGCCTGTAAATACATTTACAGGCTTTTTTTATTTATAGGTAAAAATTAACATAGCGTATTGTTATTTTCTTGAATCTTGGGTTTTGGGTTTACATCCATTATTAAATTTTGATTTTTAGATAATTCGCCTTTATAAATTTGGTAATGACTAGCTTAAACCTATTATCCTTCTGTAAAAAATAAGTCAAAATGTATTTTTGATGACAAAAATCAGTAACTAAAATTAGTCTAAACAAAGATTGTCACCTAAATTTGACAATTATTGCTTTGGTAATTTGAAAAGGGGTTTATACTCCGTGTTCTTTATTAGCGTTTAATATGTCTTTCCAGTATTTGGATCCGACATTTTATAAAAGAATTGCAAATTCACCTGTTGTTCTAGCTTAATTTTTTTGATTTAATTTGGAATGATTTTTCATCATGATGAAGCATTTATGCCCCATTGCTTCACATGATGAATAAACAATAAAATAAAATTATAACAATTTTGCATTTTATGGATGGCATGTTGATCTTCTTGGTCCTTTTCAAACTAGTGGTTTCACTGGTATTGGCTGTCTTTAATTTTAGGGTCAACCGAAATACGATTTATTTGTCTGGCGTATTGGTTGTGATTGCACTTTTTGGATTACTACATTATAGTATTTTTGCTAGCAATTCCCCTACCATGTTGATTTTCATGGGGGTGTATAGTATTCCTACCTATTATTTAGTAGGTCCATTTTTATATTTCTACTTCCGTAGTACCTTGTTAGATAATTCCAAAATTTATCCAATAGATTACCTACATTATTTACCCTTTTTCATTGCCCTGATTAACGTATTTCCCAGTTTTTTACGCCCATGGAGTGAAGCATTAGAATTGGCAAATGCTATATTAGCTGATCCCAATTATCTGAAAAATTTAAATCTGGGTTGGTTATATCCAAGTAATTTCAATATGATTGGAAGACCCATTGTTATGTTGGTTTATATCATTATTATCATCAAAATGTACCGTGAGCATAGCAATGAGTTATACCGAAATGCGTTGCCGGATAGCCATCGTATATTAATGAAAAAGTGGTTAATCCTACTTTTGACGGTAGTTACCTTCGCTGCATTGAGTTACCTGGCGGGAGCATTAGTCTTTATGAATACGCCTAATGTTCCAAAGCAAACAGTCATGCATTCACCGCTGACTTTAATCGTCATGATTGCCTTCCTGATGATTCCTTTACTGATTGTCATTTTTCCTCAGGTATTATATGGAATTCCGATTGTCAAAAAGAAAAGGAAATCATTTGATCATTTTTTGAATGCCGCAGAAATATACAAATATGTCCATAAATCTGACGATCCGCTTAAAGAGGATGCGATTCGCATATTAGATAGCATCCATGATGAGAAATGGTATTTGGACCCAGAATTTAATGTGGATATGTTGGCTTCTAAACTAGACCTTCCCAAACACCACATTTATTATTGCTTTAATTACATCATCAAATCTAAGTTCACTTCATTGCGTAGCCAACTGCGTATTGAATATGCCAAAAGCTTATTAAAGAACGATAAAGAGATGGACTTGGATTTAGTGGCTCAGCAGTCGGGCTACAGTTCTGTTCAAAGCCTAAACCGCGCCTTTGTTGAAGAGGAGGGTATTAATGTGTATGATTATGTAACTAAAATTAAAAAAAGATAGTTTCGGGCTTTTTAGAGCCTTTTTAGATATTTAGAGTGCCATACTGTTGTTTCTATTATTACTAATTTAAATCTGATAAAATGAAAAAAATTATCCACTAAAGACCTAAGAGGTCTTATTATTTGACCTAAAATGTTGCCTGTAAGTTTACCAACCACAAAAAAAAGACAAACCACTAGTAAATGTTTTATCTGGCTCTTTGCCTGCTGTATTTCTTATTTTAGTCTAGCGCAAGAAACCAATCAATTGTATAAGCATGCCATTGGTTACAAGTACACCACCTTATGCCAAGGTATCACCTTTCGAATGAAGGTAGCGGATGCTGCACAATTAGAAGCCTTTGCTGGACCTATTGAAAATGATCCCAATAAGCGAACTTCTGTTTTAGGTGTACGTTATTTACATACATTTCTTCAAGAAAGAGATTTTCCAATCAATCCCTATATTTTCATAGGTTTTGGATATGCACAAAGTGAAATCAAACACATCGCTTGCAAAATGAAAAATCCCAGCGATTTATTTAATCTTTACGGCTATAGTGCAGGCATTGGGATGGAGCTAAAAGTGACGGATCGGATTTCTTTAAATGCTGAAGCGGCTAGAATGACCTTATTCAATTCGACTCCCAAGGGCCCCAATTTGGATGGTATTTCCTTAAATTTTGGTATAAATTATTCCTTTGGGGGTATATTTTAATTTTTTAGTTATACGTTTGAGTTTAATGATTTTTTTTAGATTTGCGACCCCTCAAATGGGTGTTTAAAAGGCAATATGATTACTTGCTCCCTGTAAATTTTTCAATCAATTCATTTACATCTCGCGAAGGATATTTTCTTAATTTTAAATCAGATTGTAATTGGTTTTTAAATTTTGGGTGTAATAGTTAAACCCATTTTTTCTGTAGCTTTGGGTATTTTCTATAGTCAAGTATTAAAAAAATAATTGGATATGGGGGCTAAGTTATTTGCCAAATTGTAATTTTGTCTTTCACCATGAATCGATTTCTTGCCATACTTTTATTGATTGCCCTTCAATTGCCTCTGATGAGTCAATGGGCATCTGTGGCATATTATCAAGTAAATCGAAATTATATTGCTAAAAATCTTTGTGAAAATCGGGATAAGCCTAAGTTGAATTGCAACGGTCAATGTTATTTGGCTAAAAAATTAAAGGCTGCCGAAGATAAAGAGCAAAAAACGAATTCAGAGCGTTTGGAAAAAATGCCTGAAATTCAACTAGCTTGTGAACAAGTACCCATGCTAGCTTTTCATCCTTCCTTGATTGATTTTTCAGAAGATCATTTTGTGCAAGACCAAATGCTTGCTCAGTCCTCCATTCATTTACCATTTCACCCCCCTAAGTATAGCTAATTTCTGGAACCATTAGGCTTGATGAAAACCGTCAAGCGTATTTTCTCATGTAAATTAGTTTAAAATGAAAGCGATGATTATCGCGCTATTTTGCTTGCTCTCTTTAGCAAGTAATGCGCAAGTATATACCTATAAAATTCTCCATGCAATTACCCAGGAACCCATCATTGGTGCTTCATTGACACATTCTAACAAAATAATTGCCCTAAGTAACGAGAGGGGCGAGTTTGTGGTAAAAGCCATTTTAGCCAATGAAGAATATATTATTTCCTCATTAGGTTTTCAAGCTGTTCGATTAAAAGGAAAGGAATTCAATCCCGTCATACAATTGCAAGAAGCATCCTTGGATTTAGCTACGGTGGTCGTGACAGCCTCTAGGCAAGCCGCTGTAAGAACGGAAACACCCGTGGCCATCCATAAGATAAGCGCTACTTTACTGCAAGATACCAAAGCCATTCAGTTGACGGAAATCATCAATAAAGTTCCTGGGGTCATCATGTTAAATTATAATAACGAACAGCATGCCATGGGTATTCGTCAGCCATTTGGGACCTCACCCTATTTTTTATACATGGAAGATGGACTTCCTTTACGTCCATTGGGAGTTTTTAATCACAATGCGCTGATAGAAACTAATTTACAAGGTCTAAATTCGGTAGAAGTGATTAAAGGTCCCGCCTCTTCTTTGTATGGACCTGAAGCTGTTGGAGGAGCAATCAACTTGATTAGCAAAATGGCCCCTGGAATTCCTACCGCATCCATTGGTTTTCAAGCGGATGAGTGGGGTTATGCTCGAACTCAATTCACAGCGGGGGGGTCTTTGAGTAAAAAATGGGCTTTGATGACAGGTGGCTATATAGCCCGACAAAAAAATGCGTGGGCTTCCAATTCCGATTTTGATAAGTCCTCGATCAATGTTCGTTTAGACTTTCAAATTTCTCCCAAGACCAAAGTTTGGTCTTCATTTGTCTACAATGATTATTTCTCCCAAACTGGAGGGAATATTGATAGTGTTGGATTTTATTCCAGGACTTACCAAAGTCCTGCTAATTTTACATACAGAAGTTCTTTCTCCTCACGCTCTCGAATAACATTGGAGCACAAAGGTGCCAACAATTCATTGTCAAGTTTGACTGCATTTTATCGGGAAAATTCATTAGGCCAAAACCCAGCTTACAGTATTTCTTGGACAAGTCCATCCACTTCGGCATCTGGACAAATTAATTCCAATGATTTTACCAGTTTAGGTATTATGGGACAGCATAGTCGACCATTTTCTTGGTTGAATTCTAAATTGATTTTAGGCTTTCTTCTGGATCGCTCTCCAAACAGCTATTGGGCTTATCGAATTAATTTAAAGGCAACACTTCGTCCAGATAAAAAGTCGGTAGAAAAATATGAAATAGCCTCAATTTTGCCTAACTCATATTTGTCTAATTACCAGGCAGTTATTTGGAATAAAGCCGTATATGCTCAATGGGATATTCATCCCCTAGAAGCATTACGAATTTCCCTCGGTGGCCGATTGGATGATATGTCCTTTGATTATACCAATTATATCGACCAAAGTATAGGGACCAAATCCTACACGCAGTTTTCTCCAAAAATAGGTATGACCTATGAGGCTAATCAACAAGTGGGATTTTATGCCAATTATTCCAAAGGTTTCTCACCTCCAGCCTTATCAGCTGTATTTAGGGCCCGCCCAGCTACACAAGCTATTGCTACTGGGGAAAAATTTTATTTAAGTATAGAACCTGCAGTTTTTGATAATTATGAAGTAGGAGGCTGGGCTTCTTTATTTCAATCTAAGTTGTTTTTAGACTATTCCATTTATCGCCTGAACGGCCAAAATGAATTATTAGGTATTCGCCAACCTGATAATTCTACTGATTATCAAAGTGCAGGAAAAACCTTGCATGAAGGGATTGAATATGCGATTTCCTATCGGCCAGATTCTCAATGGAATTTCCGATTTGGTGGCACGAATGCCCGACATATTTTTGTGGATTTTGTCCTAAGTCAGAAAACCGGTGATGCCTTAAAAAATGTCAATAATAAAGAAATGTCGCAAGCACCACATTTTATTGCCAATGCGGAGATTAGCTATAAACCCAATTGGTTAAAAGGAGCAAGGTTAGCTTTAGAATGGCAAAGAATTAGTTCATGGTATCAAAATCAAGTGAACACGGTTTCTTATTCGGATGCTGGTTTTGGAGGATTATTGGGTGTTTCTGTATTAAATCTTCGCTTGGGGTATCAATGGCATGCCTATCAGGTATTCATGAATGTTATGAACCTAAGCAATGAATTATATGCTAATTCTGCTAGTCGAGGCAATAATTATTCCGATAAAAGTACCTATACACCTGCTGCCCCTAGGACCATCAATCTAGGTTTGCAAGTAGATGTTTTTCAATTGTTTAAATCGAAATAATTATGAAATATTCTTTTCTTTTGAGCTTTATTTTGTTGGCATTTGTGGGTATAGGTCAACAAATCTCAGATCCTAAACGTATGGCAATGGATCCTTCTTTTACTAGCCAACAAAATGGAAATTTAGTGCTCTCCTGGGTTGAGAAGCAGGGAGATAGCACCTTGTTTTTTCGAAAAGTATGGGATAAATCCCGTAAAACTTGGTGGGCTAGTGAATCCATTCCCATTCACCCTCAAGCATCTACGCATGCGGAAGGGATGCCCAAACTGTCCTACAAGTCGGATGGAACTTGCGTATTATTATTTGAAGTAAACAAGCCCAGTGAGAAAACACGTTTTAGCGGAGATTTGTATTATGCCATGGAGTACCAAGGTAAGTGGACAAAAGCACAAACCATACATCGTGATACTTCGGCTGGATTGAGTCATTCTTTTGGAAAAATATTTCCATTAGCCAATGGCCAAGTGGGAGCACTATGGCTAGATGTAAAACTTGGACCTAAAGGAAGAACCTTGGTCTATGCTGAGACCTCAGCAGCCAAGGGTTTTGGAGAAATGCGAGTTTTGGATAAACAAACCTGTGAATGTTGTCGGATTGATGCCCTAGCAGATGCCAAAGGGAATATTGATCTTATTTATCGCGATTTAAATGATCAAGGCGAAAGGGACATGGCCTATATTCATTCTTCTGATTTTGGTCAGTCATTTTCTACCCCGGTAACTTGGATGGCAGATCATTGGCAAGTGAATGCCTGTCCACATGCAGGCCCAAGTTTAGTTCGAGGTCCACATGGCCTAGAAGCTACATGGTATACCGGAGCAAGTACTGGATCGGGAATAAAGTGGGCTTATCAAGATAAAAAGGAATTGATTCTGCATTTGAAAGGAGATAAATATCGACAAGCACAATTGGCTAGCAATCCACATGGAGAAGTGGCTTTGGTATACGCACAGATAAAACAGGAAGGTGAGCGATATTTTAAGCAAATAGGAATGTATGTCAAAAATAAGCAAGGAAAATTACGGCACCAGTGGGTTTCAAATCCATTGGCTGATTGTTCCTATCCCACTATACAATGGAATGGTGAATCTTGGATGTTGGCCTATGAATCATGGCAAGGAGAGGAGCGGGTGATTGTTGTGAAGGAATTTAAATAATAGGATTTTTGCAAAATAAAAGCCCCAGTAAACACTGGGGCTTTGTTTGATTTTTGTTGATGAAAAGTTTAATAAGTAAAGCGAAGCGTTACGCCATAGGTAGCTGGGTCACCTAAAACGGCAGCATAATGTCCTGCACTTCCTGCCGCTGGTAATAATTGCTCAAAATAATCTCGATCAAGAATGTTTCTACCCCACAGTAAAACGGAGAAACCATTGGAAGCACGGAATCCTATTCTTCCATTGACAATGTTATATCCTGCAATGTTTAGGTATTGAGAAGGTGAGGCACTTGATGAAAAGGTGGAGCGAGCATAGGTATCTAATCCTATGAAATAATTACCTTTTAGCGATAAGAACTTTCCAGATTGTATGTATTCTCCGCTCAATGAACCTGCCCATTTGGAGATACCTGGTAATGTCCCTCCAGATACTTCTTTGAAAGCAGATGTACCACCGGTTTCTTCTAAAGGTACAGGTGCATTTTTGAATGATACGTATATACCATCTGTATAAGATAGTGCACCTGTAAAGGATAAATGATTATTTAAACGAATGCTACCATCAATCTCTATACCTTTCACCCGAACTTTTTCCGCATTGGCCAAATAACCTCTGTTTACCCCAACTTCCGCGGTTTGAACTTGGGTTTGATAATCCTTAATGTCAGTATTAAATATCGTAATATTTAAATTGGATTGAGCACTTGGCTTAGTTTTTAGGCCTAATTCATAGTGAGTTACATATTCTGGGTTGACTCTAGCTAAATCTATTAGCACAGCTCCGTTGGCAGTCGGTAGTCCACCTAAGTTTACTCCCACGGGCTTGTAGCTATTGGAAATTGTTCCAAATAAGTTCAAGGATTTACTAGGTTTGTATGCCAAAGTAACTTGTCCTGAAAAATTATTTTCATTCACACTGAAAGTAAAAGCTTGGTTGGTATATAAACCATTTTTCAAGGCGACTAAAGCTGGGTCGCTTGTCTGTAAGCCACCATAAGTCTCTCTTTTGTAATCCACATCTTTTTTATCGTAGTTAAAACGAATACCGGGTAAGACGTGCAATTTGTCAGTAATCTTCCAATCAATTTGACTAAATACTGCTGCACCTAATGTATGTAGTCTGGAGGTAGTTTTAGTACCAAAACCATCAAATAAACCAGGTGTTTTCCAAAGTGGGGAAGTGGAGCTTTGAGCGAATCGCCACTGAGCAGAACCAGATTCTTCCGTTTGAACCGGATCAGAGGTTAAGATTTGATCAATTAAGAATACACCAAAAACACCACTTAGTCTTTCAGAAAACTGGCCCGCATAGCGAATTTCTTGAGTCCATTGGTCGTGTCTTGAATTTCCTTGTGATTTAGTTAACACGGGTAGGCCTATGAAATCCCGGTCGTTGGATGGATCCCAAATCCAATAGCGCCAAGCCGAAGTTGAGGTTAGGGTACCTTTCCCGATTTTAGCATCAACGTTAATGGAAGCACCACCAAAATCATTGTTTACCCTCCAAGGGGAATCGGCATCTGTTATTCGATCAAAAGGATTATTGCTTGGTAATTTATAGCCTAAATCTGAAATGATGGAGTTGAATTGGCGGTATGCAGCACGTTTGGTTGGAACTACCCCAGCTACCAAGGTTGCATTGCCATCGGGTCTTTGGCGGGCATTATCACCAGCAAATGTGATGTTTACATTTTCTGAGGGAGTGTATAATAATTGGGTTCTGAATCCTACATTATTAAGGGTATTGGTCGGTTTCAAGGTGGTCAAATTGAAAATAGTACCATCTCTTTGTGTTCCTGAAAAGGAAACGCGAGCAGCCAATTTTTTACTTATTGGGCCAGTAACGGATGTTTTAACTTGGATATAATTTAAGTTACCGTAACTAGCCTCAAAACTAGCACCTGGGGTAAAACTTGGAGTTCTAGTCGTGATGTTAAAAGCTCCTGCTGTAGTGTTTTTGCCAAATAAAGTTCCTTGTGGTCCACGCAATATTTCAATCCGATCCACATCCACAAAGTCAATGGCCGTAGCTGCTGGACGAGCATAGTAAACTCCGTCTACATAAAATCCAACACCTGGGTCAATACCATCATTGGTTAGGCCAAAGGAAGAACCGAGTCCACGAATATTTAAGGTTGTATTTCGTCCATTGGATGAATATAACTGGACTGAAGGAATCAATTCTTTTAATCGATTTGGATTAAATGCACCTGCATCCTCGGCAACAGCCCCGCGGATGACTGAGATGGGAATGGGAATTTCTTGAATGGATTCTTGACGTCTTCTTGAAGTTACCACGACATCCCCTAATTCATTCGTGCTTTCTTCAATGGAAATTTCCACTTTGTTGCTGTTGATGATGACCTCCTTCTTTTGATAGCCTACATAAGAAACAATCAACGTAAATGGTAGTTTTTGGCCAGTTATAAGGGTGAATTCTCCATTGGCATCTGTCGAAGACCCGTTGGTTGTACCTTTAATAACAACAGAAGCTCCGATGATAAATTCATTTGTTTTAGCATCGATGACCTTACCAGAAACTTTGGCATTAATGGTTGGTTTATCTTGGGCGAAAGTGAGGCTCGGCAAAAGAATGGCTGCTATTAGTAAAAATAAGGCGGAAATTTGTTTCATGAGATGGTCGTTATGGGTTAAGATGTTCGTTATATAATTAAATCTATGTATTAAGTATACTAATTGGTTTAAAAAAATCTCAGATGTATGTCTGAGGGGCTATTGTTTTCAATTATGCATGCAAAGTAAATACATTATCCTATTTAGTATACCTTTTTAGTATAGTATTTGTAAAAGTTCTTTAATATTTCAAATTCCAACTAAATAAAGTGAAATTTTTGACAAGACTTTTTGAACTAAATAAGTAGAAATGGAATAGGCAATAAGCCAATATTGAAACTGGGGGGATGATTAAAGTCCTATGTTTTTCATCAATTGATAAACTCCGCCCATAATTTTTTCTTCCACCGTATCGGTAAAAGGACCGGGCCACCCATAATATATCATACTGGATTCTGCTTCATAGCCACCCTCTTGTAGAACTCTCTTTGAGGGTATGTAGCACATTACTTCATGGCTATAAGCTGCCACAAAAATATCGTGCTGAGCGAATTCTTTTTTGATTCTCAAGGAATAATCCACTACAACTTCTCCTGCCAATGCCACCAAAGTAAATTCTTTTCCAATTCGGAGGGCCTGTATGGGATATTGATATTGTTGAATGTTCCAGCCCTTATTTATCGCCTCCAGCATTAATTTAGCCCTTCTTTGTTTAAATATATCGTCCCCTACAAGTTCCTTTTGGTAAACGCTGATGTTCACCTTTTGAAAATCTAGGCTTACTAGTTGCGTATCATAGCGTAGAGAATTTCCTAGGGGTTTTAAGGGTTTTTGTAGGACGTTTTGAACCGTCTCGGCTAATTTTTTACCGTGCTTCTCTGCCAAGGCGATAGTCCCTCTTGGCTCAGGATTTTGATCACCAGCACAACCTAGTATGAACATGGCCAAGGCTCCAGGATATTTTTTTTCTATTTCAATTTGAGCAAATCCTGCATAATCTCCATTGACTAAATAATTGTCGCCTTGTACCGTGGTGTTATGGCAAGCATAAGCCACCAGAACGGCTTTAATTTGCCCTTTTAAATCGCTTACTTGAATCACAGGTACATCATGGTCAACCGGGCCAGGCAAGTCCTGTCCTAGTTTAGAGGCGGCAAGTTGTCGACGGTTTATCGCAAAATCTGCCTGACCATGCCCCATGGATAATTTCATTTTTTCTTTCTTCGCGATGGATTCTTCTGCTAAATCCACCAGCTTATCAATTAAACCTAAGGTATAGTTGGATACGCTTTTTTGCTCTTCCAAATGATAATCAGCTATACCACTTAATGCCGGCCAAATCATTGGTCCAGAATGAGTATGAGATGAATTGATGATGATTTGTTTTTGACTTAGACCATATTTTTCTTCCAATTGCTGAACGATACCTTGATGTACCTCTCGACTGAGTCCCAATAAATCCGTGCTGATGATGATGGCTTTTTCCTTGGGGGAACTTTCTAAATAGATAGCTTTAGCCCAAAGATCATGGACAATACCCGTAGCAGGGGTGGTTCTGCTGGCATAACCGGTAAGCCAAATAGGAGAACTTGGCGTGATGCTTTTTTTTGCCAAACCAACGAACATATCTTGCCCCATGGTCTTCATTTCCATAAGAAGCATGAAAATCAGAAAGGATAATTTCAAGGTATTTTTCATAGTTTTTGTCCGATTTGGGGAGCATTTATTTGAATGAGATCACAGCGAATTTGGCCATTTTCTGAAATTCTTGCTAGGGCATAAATCTTGCCCTCAAAATCGATGGCAATGGAATTGACATATTGAGGCCAATTTCCATCTTCATAAAAAATTGGACCATGATCTTGATACTCTTGAGTGGGAATGTGGTAGCTGACCAGATGCAAATATTCCAAACCTTTGGCCGCCCCTTTGGCAATCGTTTTTTCACCTTCTAATCGTTTGCCATCTTGGTAAATGGGTCCTCCTGTTAAATAATACAAGGTTTCTTGATCGGGACCCAATTGGAATCCTAAATATCCATAACTAAACTGATCGAACATTCCTGATCTTTTGGAAGCTAAAGAAGTGATTCGATCTAGTACTTCTATTTGCTGTTTTATAGGATCAAATCGGAATAAATATCCCGAATTTCCATGTACGCCATAGGCCACTTGTTCGGGTTCATACCAACAAATTTGTCGCCAATTATAGCTCATACTTCCCGGATAGGTAGGATTGTATTGACCAAAATAATCTAATCGTAAATGAGCCTGTTCTAATACAGGTAGCTGCTTTGATTTGGGCTTAATTTGATATATATCACCTTCAGCCGTGGAAAAATAGGCTATTCCGCTTGAAGGATGCACAAATAATGAACGGCACAGAGATCTAAAATCATGGCCTGGTGTTCCAGCTTCACCTAGTCCTGCTACAGAAGGATAAAGGTGTAATTGACGATGTTTTACATCAAATTGAAAAATTTTCCCTGTGGGCCAAGTGATACCAAAGAGCATCCCTCTTTCTGTATCCATGGTCATGGAAACACAGCCTTCGCCATCTGGAAGAATGGCTAGATCTTCAAATTTACCAGAGCCAAGATCATAGCTAAGCAAATGGCCACCTGGGTATAAGGCATAATTATTAGGTGCTTCAATGGGCAATCGATCCATGCCATCAATCAATTGATAATAACCCACATGAGTAGCAAAATAGAGTTTCTTGTCATATTCATAGAAACTCACATGACTTTTACCTTGTGGGATATGTGGAAAATGTCCTTCTCCACAAATGGTATTTAAGTCGGCCAAATGGGTGATTTGATTCGTTTTTGGATCGAATTCAAACATTTGTCCAGCGGCCACCAATTGATCAGAGGAAAGAACGTAATAAATTCGACCATTGGATGCCAATGAAATGGCATTATAACTATCATGAGCTATTGAAAAACCCGAATTAAACGCTTTAGCTTGCAATGAATGAGATGGAATTGGCATGTAGGTTTAAATTAAGGCTGCAATTTCTTTTTAATGGCTTCAGCTTCACGGTGTATTTTTTGAATACTATGGAAAATGAGTTCCATGTCTTCCTTAGAACCTAATAAAAGATTTTGGGTAAACCAGACTGCCTCTTGGCACAATTGATCATTCAAAGGACATTGATTTTGTTCCATATAGCTCGAATACATTAATTCACTTTTGGAATATAGCTTTTTGAATTGTTTAGATTCAAAAGTCTCTTTGATAAAAGCTTGGGTATTTAATGCCGTATAACCACCCGAACATGGAACTCCTTCGGCTTGTAAAGCTTGTAAAAAATGAGCGCGACTTAATCCCTTAAATTCTTCTGGATTATATCGAAAAGGGAATAAATGAAAAGCCGCTCTAGTGACAGAGGGGTAAAGTCGATAGGTTTGAATACCTGGGATGGTTTTCAACATGGAAGACAAATAGCTAGCGCGTTCATTTCGGGTTTGGGTTTGCGCTTCTAAACGAGTTAATTGGGCTAGACCAATGGCAGCTTGGTATTCCGTAAATCGTACTTTACTACCTTGCATAACACTTCCAGCACTGATAGAACCAGTGGCCACCCCATAAGGAAAACCTAAGTTATGGTAGGAATAGCAGCGATCCATGTAGGCTTCGTCATTGCTAACGATAGCTCCTCCTTCACCAATGGCAATATTTTTTGAATTTTGAAAACTGAAACAACCCGCTAATCCAAAGCTGCCTACTTTTTGATGATTGATTTCGGCCAAGGGTGCTTGACAAGCATCTTCAATCACCAAAAGTTGGTGTTTTTTAGCTATTTCCATGATATGCAACATATCGCAGGGTAATCCTAAAATATGGACGGGCAATATAGCTTTGGTGCGGCGGTTGATTTTCGCCTCAATCTTGTGGCTGTCCATTTGAAATGTTTCAGGGTCCACATCCACAAAGACGGGAATGCAACCATTGGCCAAAATAGCTTGAATACTAGCAACAAAGGTGTAGGGGGTTACTAATATTTCATCACCTGGACCTAGCTTAGCTTGATTGATGGCCACAATGAGGGATTGAGTGCCATTGACTAAGGTTAAACACCTGCTAGTACCAATGGTATCAGCCCAAGCTTTTTCAAATTGTTTCACCATTTGGGCTCTGGACCAAACCCCACTTCTCATAACTTCCAGCAATAATTTTTCGTCCTTTTCTGCATCCCAAATGGGCCAATTAACCCAATTGCTAAGTAATGTATTTGATTTACCTCCTAAAATGGCGGGAATCTGTGTGTTGGAAGAACGAGGGGGGAAGCCTTTTTTTTGCCAAGATGGAATCACAGCAGCGGCACTCAAAATACCTGATTGCATCAGAAACTGACGTCTTTTGGAGGATTTCATATCATTAAATAGGTTGTTGATAGCAAGATAAATGAATATTCATAAATTTTATACGATTCATGAAAAAAGGCTTGTTTGAATCAGGGTAGGATAGATTACTGTTTTTTGGCATAGATGGCTTCAACGCATCATATAGCTTATTGTGAGGTAAAAATGCTAATATTAAAATCCGTGTAGCCATTCATGCCCATTGTTCAGGTTTGTTTTTCATTGTATTTCACTTAAATTGGCTACCTAAAACCTATTTAAATCAACGATTATATTTCTTTTGTCATAGACAGTTTATAATCTTCATCTTCCTTAATTATGAATAAAGCGGTTTCCGTTTCTGCTTTGAGTAGGAGAGACACTCAAGTCTCTATCCTGATCATTGGATTCATGTTTTTTATCTTTGGTTTTGTCTCCTGGGTAAATGCCATCTTGATTCCTTATTTTAAGATTGGTTGTGAGCTGAGTAATTTTCAGGCCTATTTTGTCACTTTTGCTTTCTACATATCTTACTTTGTTATGTCAGTTCCAGCCTCTTTTTTGTTAAAAAAGGTTGGATTTAAACGGGGAATGATGTTGGGCTTTTGGCTTATGTCTTTAGGGGCATTCATCTTTTTACCTGCATCCTTAACACGCACTTATCCCATATTTTTATTAGGGCTGTTTACATTAGGTGCTGGATTAGCCATCTTACAAACAGCTGCTAATCCTTATATCACCGTATTAGGCCCTCAAGAAAGTGCAGCGCAACGCATCTCCATCATGGGGATTTTCAATAAAGGAGCTGGGGTTTTGGCCCCTTTGGTTTTCGCCGCAGTTATCTTAAAGGCTACCGATAGTGATTTGTTTAAAAATTTGGCATCTATGACAGGCGAAGCCCGTAATGCCGCTTTGGATGAATTAGTCGGCCGGGTTACCATTCCCTATGCCATTGTGGGTACAGTTTTGTTCTTATTAGGTTTAGTCGTTCGTTATTCTCCCTTACCCGAGATTGATACCGACTCAGAGTCGGAGGAGCAAGCCATCTCCAATGCCGGTAAAACCAGCATTTTTCAATTTCCGCATTTGATCTTAGGGGCTATCGCCATCTTTTTACATGTTGGCACCCAAGTAATTGCTATTGATACCATCATAGGCTATGCAGGATCCATGAACATTGCCTTGTTAGAGGCGAAGGTATTTCCTTCTTATACCTTATTAGCGACCATAGCTGGTTATATTTTGGGAATCATTTTTATCCCCAAATACCTTTCTCAAGTGAATGCTTTCCGAATCTGTACGCTATTGGGAACTTTATTTACCTTAGGCATCATTTTTGGTCATGGAACAGTCCAATTTCTAGGTCACCAGGTAGACATTTCCATTTGCTTTGTGATTTTATTGGGTCTTTCCAATTCTTTGATATGGGCGGGTATTTGGCCATTAGCCCTAGATGGATTAGGTAAATTCACCAAATTAGGGGCTTCCATTCTGATTATGGGCCTATGTGGAAATGCCATTATGCCCTTATTTTATGGTTATTTGGCCGATACTTATGATTTACGATCAGCCTATTGGGTGTTATTCCCATGTTATTTATACCTCGTTTTTTACTCGGTCTATGGCCATAAAATCAGAAAATAAATATTCTGAATCACCTATTTATGAAACATAAATTAAATTCTCGAAGACAATTTCTTCAGCAAAGTTCCTTAGCAGGCCTGGCCATTATCACTTCAAATACCATGATGAATGGCCAACCAGTTTCTCATTTGCAACAAAAGGCAGAAGTGGGTAAACGAATTGGTATCATCGGTTTGGATACATCTCACGCCACGGCATTTACCAAGGCCCTAAATGCTCCCGAGGCTAGCCAATATGCAGGTTATAAGATTGTGGCAGCTTATCCTAGAGGTAGTAAAGATATTGTTTCAAGTACTGAGCGAATTCCTAGCTATACAGCTGAAGTTCAGAAATATGGCGTAGAAATTGTGAATTCGATTCAAGAATTACTATCCAAAGTGGATGTAGTGATGTTGGAGACCAATGATGGTCGCTTACACTTGGAGCAAGCCTTGGAAGTATTTAAAGCTGGGAAAAGAATGTTTATCGACAAACCCATTGCCGCTTCCTTGAAAGATGCGCAAGCTATTTTTGCGGCAGCTGAAAGGTACCAAGTACCCATCTTTTCAGCTTCTTCCTTACGGTATTCTGCCAGTGTCCAAGAAGTAAGGGCTGGAAAAGCTGGCAAGCTTGTGGGAGCAGATGCTTACAGTCCTATGAAAATAGAAAAGACTCATCCTGATTTATTTTGGTATGGTATCCATGGAGTAGAAACCTTATTCACTATGATGGGTACCGGTTGTCAATCGGTCAATCGCTACATCAATGATGATCAAGAGGTGGTGGTGGGAGTTTGGAAGGATGGACGTATTGGAACGTTTAGAGGATTGAAAAATGGGAAGCAGGAATATGGCGGGACAGCCTTTGGTTCAAACTCTGTGATTCATTTAGGTCCATACGGGGGCTATGATCCTCTTTTACTTAAGATCATCGAGTTTTTTCAAACAGGAATTCCCCCTGTTTCCAAAGAAGAAACTTTAGAGATATTTGCTTTCATGGAGGCAGCAGATGCGAGTAAAAACCAACAAGGGGCTAAGGTTAACTTGGCTGATATGTATTCTAAAAAATAAACCTCTTTAAAACGATGAAAATTTTATATAGCTTATTGATTGTTTGTATTTTATGTTCTTGTTCCAGGGATAATACACTAACTAAAAGTGAAAAGTCCTCTGGTTTTTCTTTGATGTTTGACGGTAAAACTACCCAAGGGTGGCGTGGTGCTTTTATGAATGATTTTCCAAAAAAAGGATGGGTGATTCGTGATGGAGCCTTGCTGGGGGAATTAAGTAATGGGGGAGAAGCAGCCGATGGAGGAGATATAGTCAGTTTAAAAAAATACCGAAATTTTGATTTACGATTCGATTGGAAATTGGGTAAACTAGGTAACTCGGGCGTCAAGTATTTGGTCGAGGAAAAAATGCCCAAAGCTTCTGGTGGCTCGCAACCAGGCTATGAATACCAATTAATAGACGATGCCGACTTTATCTACAATGATAAACATCTACCTGCTGAGATTAAAACAGGTTCACTATACCAAATTGCGGCCGCTCAAAAGCCTGATGTTGATATTTCTATTTGGCATACATCACGTATCGTTTTTAATAATGATCAGATTGAACATTATTTAGATGGTAAATTGATTGTCTCCATCAACCGAAAATCTAAAGCATTTTTAGAGGGTTTTCAGCAAAGTAAATTCAAGACTTTTCCCAATTACCCTACCATACAAGAAGGACATATCTTATTGCAGGACCATGGACATAATGTCGCTTTTAAGAATATCAAGATTAAAGAACTATAAGGAATAGACGATTCGACCATTCACCATGGTCATTTGGATGTTGATATCCTGATCAAAAATGAGGATATCAGCGTCTTTCCCTTTTGATAAACTACCTTTTTGCTCCTCTATGTTCATGATTCTAGCTGGAACCGCAGAAATCATTTGAATAACTTCTAATAAGGGTACATCCGTCATTTGCAACATGGTTCTAACCAATCGATCGGTGGTAGCAATACTTCCGGCAAAAGCAGTTCTATCTGGTAATTTAGCGACTCCATCCTCAATGATAACTGCTAAACCTTTATCTTTATGGCCCAAAATAGAATTTCCTGGAGGCAAACCTGCTGCTCTCATGGCATCGGTGATTAAAGCTGTTTTATTAGCACCCTTGATTTTGTATACGAGCTTCAAAAGTGGGGAGGGCAAATGAACTCCATCTGCAATGATCTCCACATCCATGTCATCGATTAAATACCCTGCTTCTACTGCTCCTGCATATCGAAATGCATTTTTTCTCGTTACCCCCGACATAGCCGAATAAAAATGGGTGGCTAATCGATAGCCATGTTGGAAAGCTTTTTCGACTTCCTCATATATGGCATCAGTATGAGCTAAGGCTACTAAAACACCTTGAGCATTTACATAATCCCCAAATTCCAAAGCCCCTGGAAGTTCAGGTGCCGCCGACCAGCGTTTGATACAATCGTAATTTTCAAGGATGAATTGGTATTCCTCAGGATCTGGATTTCGAATGTATTTTGGGTCTTGTGCCCCACGTTGGCTTAAAGCAAAATAGGGCCCTTCTAAATGCATGCCAATGAAACTAGCCCCTTCAGTATTGATTTTATGGGCTTTTTGGTAAGCCTCTAAGGTTAAAAGTAAATCTTCTTTTTCGCTAGTTAAGGTGGTAGGAAGCATCGCTGTAGTGCCATAGCGCGCATGCGTTTTGGCAATTTCTAAAAAAGCTTCTACCGTTCCATCCATGAAATCATGGCCACCACCGCCATGAATATGTATATCAATAAAACCTGGCGAAATGTACTTTCCTGCTGCATTTATTTCAATGGAATCGGGAAAATCCACATTCCCAGCTACTACCTCAAGAATTTTCCCATTTTCAACCAATACCGTCCCATTCAAAAGGATTTCATTCCTTAAAATGACTGCACCGCCATGGATTTTATATCGGGAAAGTTTTGAGTTCATTAGGCAGTAAAGGCTTGTTTTTTAATGGAAGGAGAAAGTAATTCAGCCGAATGTTGGTCTAAATACATGGAACAATCGGGATGTTTTTGAAGGATACTGGCAGGATACCAAGGACTTACTTCATTCTCCAAGCAATTTTTTACGGCCTCTGCTTTTCTGAAATCAGGAACAGAGCAAATGATCTTCTTGGAAGCCATGATGTGTTGAATCGACATGCTGATGGCTTGCTGGGGAACATCTTCTAAACTAGGAAACCACCCTTCACCCATTTGTTGTTTGCGGCATGCTTCATCCAATTGAACCACGATATAGGGATCTTTAGTTTCAAAATTTGCGGGAGGATCATTAAATGCCAAGTGTCCATTTTCACCGATGCCCACCAAAGCCACATCAATAGGATGATGGGAAATAATGCTATTTAATCGTTGGCATTCTGCTTCTGCATCATGTTCTCCATTGATTAGATTAACAGCTTGTAAAGTTGGAACTAATTGAATAAAGCGTTCTGTTAAATATTTTCTAAAGCTAGCTGGATGCTCGATGGATAAGCCAATGTATTCATCTAAATGAAATAAGACAACCTTGCTCCAGTCGATGTCTTTTTCTTGAATTAATTGATTCAGGGTTTCGAACTGACTTGTACCTGTGGCTAAAATGATATTAGCTTGACCTTTACTTTGTATGGCCAGTTTGATATGTTCTGCAGCTAAGCTGCCAGAAGCTTGTCCTAAATTTTTAGGAGAAGAAAAAATGTGTAGTTTCAATGTAATAGGCTTTAGACGCGTAAAAAGACCTTTTTTTCGTAAAGGAATCTTAAAAATACCCATTTAATTAAGATCACACAAACTACGGAGAGACAAACTGAAAAGCTTTCTCCGAAGAGTTGAAATAACCAGGTAAATAGGGCATTATTGGTATAATCCCAATCGATAAAATGTCCAGATAAATAAATGAGGATGGAATTCATTCCAATAACTTGGAAGAAAAAGGCCCATTTTTGATAGCCTTTTACGTCCATGATATAATAAAATAGAGCTAATAATAATAGACTTAGCCCAGTGGTTTGCATCACAAATGAACTTGACCACAGGTTTTTATTGATAGGGAAATCTAGATTCCATATTTGGGCAATGAGGAGTGAAGTGATCCCTGCATACAACATCCATTTAACCTTTTGTATAGCTTGATATTCCTGTTTTTTGAGGAATATTCCTGTGATAATACCAGCCAATGCGGTGCTGATGGCTGGTATATTGTTGAAAAAACCTACGGTATCATGTATTCCTCGAGATAGTCTGCCTGGCAAAATACTTCGATCTACGTAGGAGGCGAAATTCCCTGGCTCACTTAAATCACCCATTGGGAAACCTGGGGCAGAGGTAAATTTAAGTATGAGCCAATAAGCCAATAGCAATCCTGAAAACCAGATGATTTGAGCTTTTTCTTGGGTGTATAAATAAATGATATTAGCCATCATATAGGCTATACCGATTCTTCCTAAAACGCTGGAAAACCGAATTTCAGCGATGGGCTTTATCTCTAAACCTTCATTATAAATGATTCCTAAAATAACTAAGCTTAAGCCCCTTGTTATTACTTTTTTTAATACATCGGCCTTGCTTTTTCCTTGGTCCAAAGATCTACCAATGGAAAATGGGGTAGATACTCCTGCCAAAAATATAAACAAGGGAAAGATTAAATCGTATACTCGGAATCCATCCCACTTTACGTGTTTAAATTGATGGGCTAAACCTTGCCAAAAAGGTGATTGGCTTTGTTCTGCTATTTTATGGATGAGTTCATCTGCCCCCATAATCCAAAACATATCAAAGCCCCGCAGAGCATCCAAGGAATGTAAGCGCTGACTGATAAATGAATCTTTTTCTGGACTAGCCATCGGCTTAAATTTTAGGTTCCCAACCTTTTTCATAAGTTCTACTCCAGAACTTCATGGCCTCTTTATCATTTAAAATATGGCCATTTTGAGGGTCTATTTGAAGACTTCGACCGATGCGCTGAGAAATATTACCTAATTGGACAAGGAGAGTACTTTGGTGACCGCTTAAAATATCTGAATTAACAGCCACTCCTTTTTTGATTCCATCAAATAGATTTTGAATGTGCAAAGCATCCAGATTGGAAGCAGGATCTGCCAAATTACGAGCATCCACGGCAAAGTCATTTTTGACTTCTTTCACTAGGTTATTCTTTAGGTCGAATATTTTATAAGAATTTCCACTTTCAATCAACATGGAACCTTGTTCGGCATAAAAAATGACTCCAACACTTTGGCTTTCTACGGATTTCCCATTACAGCTTCTTCCTTCCCAAGTGATCAATGATTTATTCTCGAATTCCAAATTAATCATTTGGGTATCAGGTGTTTCCCAATCGTCTTGGTAGCGATATCTACCTCCATTGGAGCTAACCTTGGTAGGATAATGTACATTTAAACCCCACCGAGCCAAGTCAACCATGTGGGTGCCATTGTTTAGAGCTTCTCCAGTTCCCCAATGCCAAAACCAATGCCAGTTATAGTGTATTAAATTATCTTTGAAGGCCTTTCTTGGCGCAGGACCTTGCCATAAATCATAATTTAGCCAAGAAGGTACTGCAGTCTCTTTTCCTATTCCAATGGATGCTCGGTTATTGGTATACCAAGTTTTAGCGTAATATGGTTTGCCAATTACCCCCGCATGTAATTCAGCGATGGCTGCCGCTACATTGGGCCATGATCTACGCTGGTTTCCCATTTGCAAGATTCTTTTGTGTTTAGCGGCCGCTTTTACTAAAAGTTCCCCCTCATTGGGATTATGCGAACAAGGTTTTTCTAAGTACACATGTTTCCCGGCTGAACAAGCTAATATGGCAGCTGGGGCATGCCAGTGGTCGGGAGCGGTGACGATCAGGACATCAACATCTTTATCTTCCAAGGCATTTCGGAAGTCAGGGGTAGCTTTAGGACGTTTATGCTGAATTTTTTCTATGGCATTGATACAAATATCAGCTGCGCGGGAATCCACATCACTGACATGCAATACTTCACAATTTTTTTGTGCAGCGAAATTCTTCCCAACGGCTAAACCTCTACTATTCACCCCCATACAAGCCACGGTGATCTTTTCGTTGGCACCAAGAATATGGCTGTAACTTTTAGCAGAAAAGCTTGGGAGAATTCCTCCTATGGATAATACGGCTGCTCCCGTAGATGCCTTTTTAATGAAGTTCCTGCGTGAATTTTTCATTATCTTGAGTTAAAATAGGTTTATTTTTTTGAGCCATTGAGGCATTTCATTTCCAAAGTTATCAATTGCAAGCATTTTTGCAAGCCTGATTTGAAATGTAGAAATAAGAATTTGGAGCTACAAATATTTGGATAAGCGAACAATCTTGTAGAAACTTGTATGCCATCAAATAAATTAATTAAAAGCTAAAATTTACCTTTCACTCTTTATCCTTTTCAATTGCGTTTTCTTTTCATATTCATCCTTTTTTCGTCCCTACAAATCCACGCACAAAGCTTGGTTAGCAAATCTGATTTAGATTTTTTAAAAGAATTGACTCAAGCGGTAATTGATAGTTCAAGGATTTTACCCAACCAGCGTATTTCCCCAGATTTTGGACCTAATCAAACCGGTGGAACCTTAATTCGTCCAGGAGGGAGGTCTTCTTATCCTGCTTTTTGGATTCGTGATTATGCCATGTCGGTAGGAACAGGGATGATGTCATGGGAAGAACAAAAACACATGTTGATGTTAACGGCAACGACACAAAACGACGTATTGAGGAAGACTAAATTTGGTTCGATAATTCCCCGAGGAGCGATAGCTGACCATATCCGAATCGACGATGGGCAAGCTATTTATTTCCCCGGAACCTATTCGGTTGAAAATCAAGGAGAAACTCGTTGGGGCTATCAACCACCTTTAGATGATGTGTTTTATTTTATTCAAATGGCTTACGAATATGTAAAACAAAGCAAAGACCTAACAATACTAGATCAGCCCATTAGAGGAATTAGCTTGTTTCAACGCTTGCTCCTAGCTTTGGAGGCTGTGCCTATTAATCCTGTCAATCAATTGGTTAGCGTGCATGAAAAGAATAGGGGAGTAGATTTTGGTTTTCGGGATGCCATCCACATCACAGGAGATTTATGTTTTAGTTCCTTACTACGTTATCAGGCATTATTACAAATCGCTGAATTATATCAATGGAAAGGAAATCGGGTTGAATTTCGACAAATGCAGTCGCGCGCAGGTTATGTAAAACAACAAATCATTCGTGTTTTTCTGAATTCCACCGGAATGTTAAAAGCCTCCACTGGGAAAAGTGCCCAGTCAGATGTTTGGAGCACAGCTTGGGCAGTTTATTTGGGAGTATTACATGGAAAAGATGCAATGAAGGCTTCTCAAAGATTGAATAGTGCCTATTTAGACAAAGAATTGGCCTATCGCGGAGCTGTGAGGCATGTTTTAAAATCGGACGATTTTAGTGAAAAAACAGCTTGGGAAGGAAGTTTAGTGAAAAAAGATACCTATCAAAATGGGGCCTATTGGTCTACTGCCACTGCTTGGGTAGCCTATACCATGTCTTTAAGCCCGAATTCAAAAGCAAAGCACTTGATTGATGAGTTTATCCAAGATTTAAAACAAGGAGATTTTAGAAAAGGAATGGAATTTGGCGCCCCCTGGGAGTGTTTTACGGATACAAGCCAACAAAACCCTGTTTACATGACATCAGTTTCTGTTCCTTATCAAGTTCTAATCGATTTAGCATCCAAAGCCCAAAAGCCTACAAGTCATCGTAGGATTAAAAATAGTTTAAATTGAATTGTTCAAATGCAAAATTGTTATAGCTTTGAAGATTGAATTGCCATGTAGGATTTGACAATTCCAATTACCTTATAAAATTAGACCTATGAAACTAAAAAAATCCGATGCTTCCAGAAGGGAGTTTATTAAGTCTGCCAGTTTAGCCTCTGCTGGTTTTATGATTGTTCCTCGCCACGTATTGGGCGGAAAAGGCTTTACAGCTCCCAGTGATAAAATCGTTGTTGCCGGTATCGGAGTAGGAGGTAAAGGAAAATCAGATTTACGTTATTTTGCTCAAAGTGGCAAGGCTGACATTGGTTTTCTATGTGATGTAGATGATCGTCAGGCTAAGGATTCCGTAGAAGCTTATCCAAAAGCTAAGTATTATAAGGATTGGCGTGTGATGTTAGAAAAGGAGTCAAAAAGTTTTGATGCTGTTTCTGTTTCTACACCAGATCATAACCACGCTATTCAGGCTATGGCTGCCATGCAATTAGGTAAGCACGTGTATGTGCAAAAGCCAATGACGCATGATATTTATGAAGCAAGAGCCTTAACTCAAGCTGCAAAAAAATATAAAGTAGTAACCCAAATGGGTAACCAAGGTTCTTCAGGAGACGGTGTTCGTCAATTGGTAGAATGGTTTGATGCGGGTATCATTGGAGATGTACATACAGTACAAATCTGGACGAATCGTCCTATTTGGCCACAAGGTATCCCATGGCCAAGCAATAAGCCTGCTGTTCCACAAGGATTGGATTGGGATTTATGGTTAGGAACTGCTCCTTATAAGGATTATGTAGACAACTTAATTCCAGGTAGCTGGAGAGGTTGGTGGGATTATGGTACAGGAGCATTGGGTGATTTAGGTTGCCATTTAATGGAAGCTCCTTTCCGTGTATTGAATTTGAAATATGCATCAGACGTACAAGCTTCTGTAAGTAGTGTATTTACTGCTTTTGGAAAGCGTGGATTTTTCCCAGATAGTTGCCCTCCTTCAAGTCATGCTACCTTAACTTTCCCTAAAACGGATCGTACTCAAGGTCCTATTACCATGCACTGGATGGATGGTGGTATTAAGCCAGAAAGACCAGAAGAATTAGGTCCAGATGAAATGTTTGGGGATGGTAATTCAGGAATCTTGTTCATAGGTACCAAAGGAAAAATGATGGCAAGCGAATATGCAGCTAACCCACGTTTATTACCTTTATCTAGAAACGAAGAAGTAAAAGTTCCTCGTAAATTAGAGCGAGTACCAGGTAGTGCAGACGGTCACTATGCTCAATGGGTAGAAGGCTGTATTGCAGGATATGGCAAAAAGCAATTAAGTTCACCATTTGAA
This sequence comes from Cytophagaceae bacterium, assembly GCA_027491315.1. GTDB lineage: Bacteria > Bacteroidota > Bacteroidia > Cytophagales > Spirosomataceae > Aquirufa. Next base: position 42,236 of record JAIXWL010000011.1, on the reverse strand, counting down.
ATGGCCGGTCCTTTGACAGAAGCTATTTTGATGGCTAACTTGGCTATCCGTGTTGCGGATATCCCTGTACCTAGAAAAACAGGAAATGGAATGCATTATCCAGGATCAAACACGAAGTTGTTATGGGATAATCAAAACATGCGCGTTACCAATTACGACGCTGCCAATGCCTTTGTCAAGAGAACCTATCGCGAAGGCTGGACACTTGGAAATTAAAACCTCAGAGATGGATCCTGCCACAGGGTCCATCTTTTTTTTGTTTTTAAGATTACCCTCGAAATTACCCCTACTACATTAAACAATAAATATTAGATTATGTCCTATAAAATCAGATTAGGGATATTAGGTATTGTAATAGCTATCATAGCATTTAGCTCTTTTCAACCTTCCAATTCACCATACTTACAAATCAAAAAAAACACGACCATTTCCTTGGTAGGTAATAACCTAGGTTCACGAATGATCAATTTTGACCATTTTGAAACCGAATTACAATTACGCTACCCTGATAGTTTATTGACTGTAAGAAACCTGTGCGATGGTGGAGACACACCTGGATTTAGGCCTCATTCCTCTAGAAATGATCCTTGGGCATTCCCTGGAGCGGAGAAATTTCAGTTGGAATTTGCCAAAAATTCCGCAAGTGAGGGGCATTTGGAAAAGCATGATGTGTGGTTAAGCCGACTAAAAACGGACATTGTCATCGCCTTTTTTGGATATTCTGAATCAACGGAAGGACCAGCGAGGGTTGAAAATTATAAGGCTGAGTTAAACGCTTTCATCAAACATACAAAAAATCAAAAATACAATGGTCTTGCTTCGCCTCAATTAGCTTTGGTTTCTCCGATCGCTTTTGAAGACCTTAGTTCTCTTAGGGATTTACCTAATGGTAAGAAAGAAAATGAGAATTTGGCCCTTTATACCAAAGCCATGAAGGAAGTGGCGGAACAAAATAATGTATTGTTTTTAGATGTATTTGAGATCTCACAAAAATGGTATGAGGAAAGTAAAGAACCTTTGACCATAGATGGACTACAATTAAATAATGCTGGATACCAGCGCCTTTCTTTGTTTTTAGCCGATAAACTTTTTGGTAAGAAATCCACAGAGGTAGAATCTCGCAGAGCGATGGTTCAAGCGGCGGTAGATGAGAAGAACTGGATGTGGCATAATGATTTTAAGATTCCTAATGGAGTTCACGTATATGGTAGACGATATAATCCATTCGGTCCAGATAATTACCCCGCTGAAATTGAGAAGATTCGCCAGATGACTCAGATTCGCCAGCAGGCTATCTGGTTGGCGGCTAGAGAAGGTAAAGTTTTGGATGTAGAAGCAGAAGATAAAAAAACGAGGACCTTGCCTGCGGTGACTACGAATTATAATCCAGAGAAAAACGGAAGTTTACGGTATTTGTATGGCGAAGAGGCTTTAAAATCCATTCAAGTTCCAGCAGGTTATAAATTGGAGTTATTTGCCTCAGAAGAGCAATTTCCAAATTTAGCTAAGCCATCTCAAATGACTTTTGATAACAAAGGCAGACTTTGGGTGGCAGCTATGCCAACCTATCCTCATTATAAGCCAGGAGACCCCAAGCCGAATGATAAGCTCTTGATTTATGAAGATTCCAATGGAGATGGAAAAGCGGATCGTGAAATTGTATTTGCCGACCACTTACAATTACCCGTAGGATTTGAAATTACGCAAGAAGGGGTATTTGTTAGCCAAGGTACCAATTTGGTCTTGTTGAAAGATACCAATGGAGACGATAAAGCAGATAGCAAAGAAATCATTTACAGTGGATTTGATGATCATGATTCACATCATGAGATTCATGCCTTTGTTTCAGATGAATCAGGAGCTATTTATATGGGAGAAGGGGTATTTTTACATACCAATGTAGAGACTCCTTATGGAACAGTTCGTGCTACAAATGGTGGTTTCTATCGTTTTAATCCTACTCGTCGTCATTTAGAAAGGGTGGCTCAGTTATCGATTCCTAATCCTTGGGGTATCGCTTTTGATCGTTGGGGACAAAATTTCTTTGCTGAAACTTCGGGACCAGATGTTCGTTGGATGATGCCTGGTAGTGTTTTAAACCGTTATGGTGAGGCCAATCATAAATCATATAATTTGATAGAGGAGGCACATCGGGTTAGACCTACTTCTGGTTTAGAGTTTATTTCAAGCCGACATTTTCCAGATGAAGTTCAAGGTGATATGTTAATTAACAATACCATTGGTTTCTTAGGAATGAAGCAGCATCAAATTTGGGATGATGGTACAGGATATAAGTCCAAGCACCGTGTGGATTTGGTCAAGAGTGAAGATCGTAATTTTAGACCGGTAGATATGGAATTTGCGCCAGATGGGTCTTTATATTTCATTGATTGGCATAATATTCTGATTGGTCACATGCAACATAATGCTCGTGATCCATTGAGAGACCATACACATGGTCGTATCTATAGAATTACTTATCCATCTCGTCCATTACTTAAGCCTGCTAAGATTTATGGAGCTTCAATAGATGAATTATTAGAAAATTTAAAGTTGCCTGAATATAGAACTAGATACCGTACTCGTCGGGAATTAAGAGGCCGTCAGGTGGCTGAGGTAATCAGTAAAACCAAGGCATGGATAGCTAAATTAGATAAAAATGACCCTAATTATGAGCATCATGCACTAGAAGCACTTTGGGTTACTTGGGGGATGAATAAAATTGACCAAGCTTTATTAAGCCAATTATTAAAAGCAAAAGATTACCATGTTCGGGCAGCGGCGGTACGTGCTGTTCGTTATAATGGTCATCAATTGCCGAATCAAGCTGCGCTGTTAACTCAAGCTGCTCAAGATAAACATGGTCGAGTAAGGTTGGAAGCCATCGTAGCGGCCTCTTGGATTGGTCCAGCAAAGGGTTTGCCAATTTTAGCTCTGGCCAAAACGAAGCCATTAGATGATTGGATGATCCATACCTATGAAACAGCATTCGCACACCTTAGCGGAAAAGGCGTGGAGCGTAAGAAAGAAGTTTATGGGGCCACTAATTTAAAAGGGGCAGATCTGGAATCTTATACTGCTGGTGGAGCTTTGTTCGGAAAAGAGGGCTATTGCGGTACCTGTCACCAATTAGATGGTAAAGGATTAACGGCCTCAGGCTTTCCTCCATTATCGGGCTCTAAATGGGTAACAGGAAATCAAGATCGTTTGGTAAAATTGGTATTAAAGGGATTAATGGGACCAATGACGGTGAACGGTGTTAAATATTCAGGACAAGTTCCTATGACTCCATTTGGTGGATTGATGAATGATAAGGAAATAGCCGATGTCTTGACCTATATCCGAAATGCATTCGGAAATAAAGGTTCCGTAGTTACTCCTCAAAAAGTGAAGGAAGTTAGAGCCAGTGTCCTTGGTAAAAAAGATTTTTATCAAGTAGATAAGCTCCTTTCGGAACATCCCATGGAAGATTAGTTTGCTTTTAATGAAAACGGCCTCTTTACGGGGCCGTTTTTTATTTTTTAGCAAGTAAAATTCCCCATATTTATTCTTTGTCTTGTACACACTACTCTTAAAACGATCAATCAATGAGGTCATTCTCATGATTTCTCTTTGCTTATGGAAAAAATAACCATAAACTATTACCTGTATTTTTTGGGATTTTTGTTTTTTGCATTTGGGGCTAGCTTGTTGATCAAGAAAGGATTGTTAGCTACTCGACTTTTGGGGCTACAGTTTTTGCAATTAGGTATACAACTCTATTGTAGTTATTATATACAGTTACCCGTTATTTATGATCATCCGAATTATTTTAGGATAATATCGCCTCTATTCTATCTGATTGGGCCATTATCTTATTTATTCCAACATTTTTTATTGTATCCAGAAAGGAAATTTACCAAGGTTTATTTTCTTCACTTTTTTCCTTTTCTCTTTCATTTTTTGGAGTTTTTGCCCTTATATCTAAGTTCTGAGGCAAGCAAATTGGCCGAGATTAATGCGGTTATTAAGGAAAGTACCTTTAATAACTACCATTCTAATTTTGGATTGATCTCCATGAGAACTCATTTTTACCTAAAGGGCATATCCTATATTTCTTACATGATTTGGACGGCTTATGAGTTGTTTAAATATTATCAGTCCGTCTCCAAATCCTTTTTACTAAAGAATCAATTGATTGTATTCTGGCTGACTGGAGATCTGTTCTTAAAAATTGTCGTTTTGTGCTTTCACATCGCTTTTAATTTCATGTATCCCGAGCAGGTGCAAACCACAGCAAGGGATTTTCTCTATGCAGGGGAATTCGCATTCATGGCCTTGTTTCTATTTTTGAATCCTCGATTATTGGATGGCCCCTATTTAAAAGGTCTAGTTTTTCAGCATTCTTATCGAGAAATTCCTGAAAATACCCTATCAAATTCTGCCCTTAATTTAGAAAAATCAAAAATCAATGTAAAGAATAAATCAATTTTGGAAAAATTGGATCGATATTTTGAATCTGAATTTATTTTTTTAAAATCAAACATTTCTTTAAATCTGGTGGCACAAAGTTTGAAAATTAAACCAAGATTGATACGTATATCCTTACAAGAAGAGCGTGATTTTTCCTTTACAGACTATGTAAATTCATGGAGAATTCAATATGCAGAAGAGCAATGTCGAGATAATCCACGCTGGAAAACGTACAAAATCGAGGTTATAGCCACAGAATCAGGCTTTGGTACCCGGCAGAGTTTTAATGCTGCGGTAAAGAAGCTTAAAGGTGTCTCACCTGGTCAGTACTTCGCTAAGTACTTAAACTAATGTTCTCTTGTTTAAATTTTAATTAAAATTTTAACGAATACATTGTTCTCTTTTTTAAATTCGTAAAGAATGTTTTTAGGTTAATTTTTCTTTACATATACTCAAAATTATCTTTTTGTGTTTGTAAAATATTGCTGTACCTTTGAAGTGTTATAAAAGTCAAAAAAATCTAAAGACGGTAAGTGTGGTTCCTTTAGGTTTTTTCTTATAACCCCGGATGTTGATATAATTTAGAACACGGAGTAATGTAAATCCAAGATTCATTGAATCTTGGATTTTTTTGTGCCCTGTACTCAGGGAGATTATTCTAAGCTTAGCTTATGCGATTGGGAGTCCACTAGAATGGTTTGATCTAATTTGTATAATTCTTGCTTGCCTACTTGATGATTAGATTCTCTAAGTAATAAATACATGTCAAATTCACCCGCTTGAATTGATTCATGGTTAATCTTTATTGAACCATAGGAGGCTCGGTAATTTTCCATCATCAGGAAATTCTTTTTACCATTCAAGGCAAACTGTATGGGTAAAATATAACTGAGTTTAGGATGAGTTTGTGATTGTAAGCAAATAAACCACTGGGCATTTAATTCAGTTGAAAATGGAAAATTTTGAAATTCCAGCCAATAGTAATGATTTAACCAAGTTGCGTGTTTTTGTTGCATCACCACTTGATATTCCTTCGCTTGTAGGCTAAATGTTTGTCTAGAAAGGCTTTTGGCTTTGTTTAGTTGGCTAGGACTAGTCCAAGTATTGTTAATAGAATACACTTTATTCTTTTCAGCTAATTCAAAGATTGGTTTGGCATTCCATAGAAATCCAGAGCTAACGGATAATTGACTATGGTTGTTCTGCCAATTAATTCGATCAGCAATGAAGCTCATTTTTTGGTATTGTTGACTGTTAATATGGTTGAAATAAGCTAAGGTATTAAATGAAATACTATACAATAGTGAAATGATTAAAATTATGCGTTTGTATGGTTTATTTACTTGAGGTAGCAACAATAAATAAACAATTATCATGGATAGTGCCGCATATAATTGAAACCGACTATAAATGGTATAATTTTCTGCGGATCGTACCAAGGCAATTAATCCCGCTGAAAATAGGATAAAGGCTAATATGCCTAAATAGGTGGCTTGGTCTTGATATTTAAATTGAAATTTCCAGAAGTCTAGACTATAAAATATAAAAAAAGCCACAACGCCTATGCCAATACCCCATGAAAGGCTAAGTCCTAATTTGGGAAATTCCATAGCCGTGGCCCCTATAAAGCCTACAAAGGATAAGAAGATGTGCTGAATGTTCCAATGGAATTTAGCGGCTTGTCCCATCTGATAAATTTGTAGATAACAGGCAAAGAAAAGGACTAAGCAAAAACAAATGATCAATGCGTTTTTCCAATTCTTTTGAAGTGCATACACATAGGCTATGGAAATAAATACAATAAATCCATTTCCAAAGGTAAATGAAGCCAAGAATGCCAATAAAATTGCCCAGGCTAGTGCAAATGACTTTTTTTCCGTAATTAAAGTTAGACTGACCAGTAGAAAAAGGCTAACATGGGCATGTTGTAAGCCTGTAATGGCCCAATTGGAGACTTCGTGATATTGGGGTTGTAACCACAAAAATGCTACTGGAGTGAAATATATTAGGTGGATTTTTTGTCTGTTAAAAAGCCGAAATAACAAGTACAGAATGACAATTAACTCGAATAAAGTAAGCCAAATTAGGTGCTGGAAATTTACCTGACCAAAAATTAGGTAATCAAACCAGGCTATTAACCTAGGTATAACAATGGAATGATCGTTATCTACTCGAAACAAAGCTTGAAAAAAACGTGACCAGTCCCAAGGAGAAATTTGGGTACTATTAATGAATTCCAATAAGGTTACATCATCTTGAAAAGGGAAGTCCAAACTGAAATTAAACACGTAAAACACAAATATCCCAATCAATGACAATATGACAAGGCTTGAAATAGTTGAGAGGGTTTTGTGCATGTTTTATCTTAATGTACAAATTTAGGGAAAAATTAAATATTTGAATCCTTGAAAATTTTTCCATATTTCCCCTCGTATACTTCCGTTCTCATATTTTAGTTTTAATTTTGAGCACCTATCAGGAATGGGATGATAAATTCCGTTCTCATTAAACCTATTTAAATACTATAAATCATGTTTCATCGAGTGACCTATGCGATAGGTTCATTGGCGTATTTTATCAGCCTGAGTTTTCGAATTCTATTAAAACGTATTTACCAGCCTAATACTATTCATATTGGTATTCTTATGGATGGGGATTTAGGAGATATGGTTGCTTCAGAACCAATTCTACCAGCCTTGAAGGAGAAATTTGGACATGTGGCGATCTATTGGATTACAGAGAAACGATATTTTCCTATTTTTCAACATCATCCATTAGTTACGGAAATGGTGGATGAAAATAGTATATTGGTTGCCCGATTCTTATTAACATGGAATCCCTTTACACATTTTTATTTCTTGCAATTAAGTGATTTTAGAAAGGACCCGGTTTTTAATTTTTCCTTGAAAAACAAGAAAGCCGACGATTTAGGAATTCGATTAAACAATTATTACCACCATTTTAATTTGCTGGAAATTTCTTCTCAATTGGCTGACCTTGGCTTGATAAAAGGGCAACCCCATCTCTATGTGGATCAGGAAGCTTTTAAATTGGATATCAAAAAACCTTATTGGCTGGTTCATTGTAAATCCAATGCTGGTTGGAGGGATTGGACAGACGAAAAATGGAGTGAATTATTGTTGAGGGCTATCGAAAAATGGGGAGTACAAGTGGTAGAAATCGGGATGAAGCATCCATTACCTTTTCAGCACCCTCATTTTACATCTTTGGTTGGCCAATGTGATTTGATGGAAACCATGAAAATCATTCAGGGAGCTTCTTTTTTTATTGGATTAGATTCTGGCCCTACGCACATGGCTAATGCATTTCAAATTCCTGGATTGGTGATTTGTGGAGAATTTACTTACTTTAAAAAATATATGTCTTATTCTGGCTTCTATCAGGAAAGTAATCGAACGAAAGTGATGTTTAATCCAGATGGTAAAGCAGAAGGCTTAGCTTTTGATGACGTGTGGCAACAATTAATTGCCTTGCAAGAAAATAGATAGCCTATGCTATTTCTAATTACCTTAGGGGCCATTGTATCGTTAGTTTTAGCCATGACTTGGTTAAAATTTCCTCCCTTTGTAGCATTTGTTGGCGTAAGTATACTTGCAGGACTAGCTTTTCAGCTAAGTACTGAATTTATTTTTAAGGCCATTCAAGATGGGATGGGAAGTACTTTAGGTTCCATTGCAGGGATTTTAGCTTTTGGTTCCATATTAGGAAAATGGGTGGGCATCAGCGGGGCAGCACAAAGGATGACGGAAGTACTATTGCAAATTTCGGGTACTCGATATGCCAGAATTGCGTTTATGATGGCTGGTTTTCTAGTTGGTTTACCTCTTTTTTATTCGGTTGCTTTCATGTTGTTGGCGCCATTAGTCATTACGGCTTCAGCCAAATTGAAACAACCCGCTACTTTTTTAGCCTTACCCATGTTGGCTTCCCTCACCGTTACCCAGGGTTATCTACCTCCTCATCCAGCACCCTTAGCCATCATGCAGGAATTTGGTGCTGATTTGTCGAAAACCATGGCTTATGGTATAATAATAGCAATCCCTGCCATACTTGTTTCAGGATTATGGTTTGGCTTGACAACTAAAAATATAACAACTCCTGCTAACCCCGCTTTTGTATTTGTGCAAGGTGAAAATCAGGCTGAGGAGAGAACTTTATCCACTTTTCCTAGCTTTTTGATTGTCCTTTTTCCCATCATTTTATTAGCAGCGGGTTCATTCGGAGCAGGATATTTTCCTGTCTTAGCGAGTTATTTATCCAATCCCGTTTTTTCCTTATTTCTATCTGTTTTATTAGCCGGAATACTTTTAAGACGAATCGGTTTTAGTGCTGACGAATTGTTGAGTTCTTCCATGGTATCCATCAAAGATATTGCAGGTATTTTATTGATTTTTGGTGGGGCAGGTGCCTTAAAACAAGTATTAGTCGTAGCGGGCGTAAGTCAGGCCGTAGCAGATAGTTTAGGTTCATCTACCTGGAATGTCTATGTTTTGGGTTGGGCCATGGCTGCTATCATTCGCGTATGTGTTGGTTCATCTACAGTTGCCGGAATAACAGCTGCAGGTTTTATGAAGGTAATATTGATCAATTCCACCGCGGATCCTAATTTAATGGTTTTAGCATTGGGGGCAGGGAGTATGATGTTTTCTCATGTGAATGATACGGGTTTTTGGTTATTCAGGGAGTACTTTTCATTAAATTTTAAAGACACACTTAGGTCTTGGACACTCATGGACACCTTGGTCTCTATTACGGGATTGATTGGGGTTTTGGTTTTGGATCAAATACTTTTTTAAGAGCAGGTTGGTTTTTACTTCGACTGATGCAAGTCATTGTTTCATCAAATAGATTTTTCTAATTTAGATTGACCGTATCTAATTTTATATGAAAAATTTCTTGTATTCTTTCGTTCTACTAGCCGTACTTTCTTGCCAATCTTCTACTTCAGAAAATCAAGAAACCCTTGTCCCGAATTTATTGTTGAATGATGTCTTAGCTTGTCAAGATTTAGCGGGACTTAAGACGAAATACGGTAAAGAATCCATTGTAGCTGATACCAGCTGGATTTTAAATGAAGATACCCTGAGGGGCTCTATTTTATATCCTAATACGAACAAACAAGTATATGTTATGTACCATCAAGGACAGATACTGGATGTTTCTGTGGTTGGAAAACAATCTTTATGGAAAACAAATTCTGGCTTATACCTGGGTTTGAAAATGCTAGATGTTGAAAAGTTGAATCAAAAGAATTTTACCATATCCGGTTTTAATTGGATCAATGGTGGTATGGTAGTGAGCTGGGAGGGCGGAAAATTAGGTGGTGATCAATTAACTCATGTGGTTCAATTTAGTAATGAAGGAAATAAACATGAGGGCCTTTCTGATATGGAATATAGCCAGATTTCCGGTGAGGCAGAATTTGACATTCGTCATCCATTGATTCAAAAACTAAATCCAAGTTTAGATCAATTGGCCTTAGTAAAACCTTATGTGCCTAGCCAATCAGAGGGTAAGTCCATGGGTACACATATTACTAAAACTCAAATTCCTAAAGTAAAGAAAAAGCCTTAATTGACTTGATTAATGGCTTTTCCTGCCATGTATCCTTCTAATGTTTTGCTTAGACTTTGAATGATTCGGATTCTTGCCTCTTGGCTTAGCCAAGCATTGTGAGGTGTTATATAGATGTTCGGTATTCCTATCAAAGGGTGATTGCTTGATGGTGGTTCTTGGTCAAGAACATCCAATAGCGCTGCGGCAATCTGTTTTTTTTGCATGGCATTGGCCAAGGCTGTGGAGTCAATGAGTCCTCCTCTGGAGCTATTAATTAGGATCGCATGAGCTGGCATCCAGCTTAAGAATTCCTTATTGACCAATAGATTTGTTTGTGGGGTCAAAGGGCAATGTAGGCTTATGACATCACAAGTTTGGGCTAATTCTTTTTTAGATAAAAAAGTATATTCAGGTATTTGTAAATCTCGCGTATGGTGGTAGTATATTTTCATACCTAAACTTTCAGCCATGTGAGCAAAACACTTACCGATATTCCCCATTCCAATGATCCCCAATTTTTTACCAGCCCATTCTGTCAAGGGACTTAAGGAATATGACCAATCATTCTGGCTCCAATCTCCCGCTTGAACCGAGCGATTATGTTGTTCCACCCGATTACTCCAAGCTAACAACAAAGCAAGTGTGTGCTGCGCGACGGAATAAGTACCATAGGCGGGTACATTAGAAACTTGTATACCTCTAGCCCTACAAGCAGCAACGTCCACTGAATTATAGCCTGTGGCAGCCACTAAAACTAGTTTTAAGGAGGTAAAATGGGCTAATGCTTTTTCATTGACTAGGCATTTGTTGGTTACTAAAACTTGGGCCTTAGCATCACGTAAAGTGATTTCATCTTCGCTTGTTTTTTCATAGAAATCCACTTCCCCAAAGGCACATAAAGCATTTCTTGAAATATCATGTTGAAACAAGGCTAAGCCATCTAGAATAACGATTTTCATGCTTTTAATTTTGGATTATTATGGTGGCGATCTTGGTCTCGGATGCTTTTTTTAGCTAAGTTTTGTTCCAATGCTTTTTCTAAATTAATCCCTGTTTGATTGGCCAAACAAATTAAAACAAATAATACATCAGCCATTTCATCTCCCAGGTCTTTTTGTTTATCAGACTCTTTTTCTGATTGCTCTCCATACCTCCTAGCAATAATTCGGGCAACTTCCCCAACTTCTTCGGTCAGCATGGCCATATTGGTTAATTCATTGAAATAACGTACTCCTACGGTCTTGATCCATTGGTCTACTTGTTCTTGTGCTTCTTGTATCGTCATGAGTTGGCTTGTTGAGAATCTAAGATGATTGTTACGGGTCCGTCATTGACAAGACTTACTTGCATATCTGCTCCAAATTGACCTGTTTGAATAGGAAAGCCCAAATTTTTTTCCAATAGTTCAATCAGATGATGGTACAAAGGAATGGCTTGTTCGGGTCTAGCTGCTTCTATGAAACTTGGTCGGTTTCCTTTTTTTGTTTGAGCATGTAAGGTAAATTGACTTACCAAAATGATACGGCCATTCACCGCTTTTATATCCAAGTTCATTTTGCCCTCGGAATCAGAGAAAATGCGTAATGAACTTATTTTATTGGCCAAATAGATACAATCTGCCTCGGTGTCAGCTTGATGAATACCTAATAAAATCAAAAATCCTTGATCAATTTGGGCATTGATTTTACCCTCAATTTCAACTTTAGCTTCGGAAACACGTTGAATAAGCGCTAGCATTTTACAGCAATAAATAGACGATGAGGAAATAAACCCCATAGCCTAATATGTCATTGGTAGTGGTAATAAAGGGTCCACTGGCTACCGCAGGGTTAATATTTAATTGATTCAATACCAAGGGAGTAAGTGTACCCATCAACGAAGCTAACATAACCACCGCAAATAAGGAAAGGGAAACGGTAACAGATAGCATGATGGCACCGTGGTCAACTAACATAGAACAGCCAAATGCGAAGGCAGCGGCAATCAAGGCATTGATTAAGGCTACGATTAACACTTTCTGAAGACGTTTCCAAAGTGTGGTATCTAAACCGCTTTTATCGGCTAAACTTTGTACAATGAGGGAAGAGGATTGAATTCCTACGTTACCGCCAGTAGACCCAATCAATGGAATGAATGCAGAAATTGCTGGCATCAATGAAATCGAACTGTCGAAACGGTCAATGATTTTGGCGGCTAAAAAGCTACCCACCATACCACCAATCAACCAAGGTAAACGCGAACGTACCAAGAGCCAAATGGAGTCATCTTCCTCTACGTCTTCCGAAATACCGGCCATGACTTGAATGTCTTCCTGTGCCGATTCAGTAATAAAATCGACCATGTCGTCAATGGTGATTCTACCCAATAAACGACCTTGTATATTGACTACAGGAATGGCCTCTAGGTCGTATTTTTGCATTAAATCGGCTACTTCCTCACCAGAAACATAGGTTTGAACTGATACGATACCATCTGCATCGAAAACATCCTGAATTTTGGAGCCTCTTTTAGCTAAGATGATTTTTTTCAAGGAAACGGTACCCATTAATAAACCATCATCATCAACCACATAAACGGCATATACTTTCTCAACGTCTTCTGCTTGTCTACGAATTTCCTCTACACATTCGGTAACAGTTTGTTTGACATTGATTTTTATTAACTCTTTTTGCATTAAACCTCCCGCACAATCTTCATCATAATGCATTAAATCAATGATAAAGCGGGCTTGTTCTCGGTCTTTCAACAAGGCAATAACCTCCTCGCGAACACGCACGGGTTGTTCATTCAATATATCTACGGCATCATCGGAATCAATGACGTTGATGTAGCCTGCAATTTCTTTGGAATTGAAATTCTTCAAAAACTTGATTCGGTCATCCGAATCTAGGGTGGAAATAATTTCAGCAGCTAATTTGGTGTCCAGTAATTGAACGATGTATTTGGCTTCCTCCCCAGTTAATTCATCCAAAATACTCGTAATATCTGCGGCAAATAAATCTTCAATTTTGGCTAAAATAGCTTCATTGGATTGCTCAACGATGAGTAATTTGATTTCCTCTAAAAACTCTTTGGTGAGTTCAAACGGAAGGTGTTGTGGGTTGACTACTTCCATGGATTTCGCTGAGGTTTGAAAATTTCGTATCTAAATTAAGAAATATTTGCTGGATTTCGCCTATGCACCTACATATCCATTGGCTTTCCACAATTCGGTTAGTTCTGTAAATTCAGCTACACCTAATTGTTCTGCGCGCTTCGTTAAAAGTGGATGGTCGGGTAATTGCATGGCTCTCAGTGCATTTCTCAAGGTCTTACGACGCTGATTAAAGGCCATTTTGACTACTTGTTTGAACTTCTGTGGATCACAGTCTAATTTTTTATCCCAATTTCTCACCACACGAATTACACCTGAGTTGACTTTTGGAGGAGGAGTGAACACCTCTGGCCCTAAGGTGAATAGGTATTCCACGTCATAGAAGGCTTGAAGTAAAACACTCAAAATCCCGTAATCTTTATTGCCAGGCTTGGCGGCTAGTCGCTCAGCTACTTCTTTTTGAAGCATTCCTACTACTTCCACACATTGATCTTTGTAATCTAGAATTCTAAAAAATATTTGGGTAGAAATGAAATAAGGAAAGTTTCCGACAATGGCGAATTTTTCTTCACCGAAAATATTTTCTAATGGATATCTCAAAAAGTCACCATCAATTAATCGGGGTCCAGTAAACTCCAGATAATTTTTTCTTAGGTAAGCTACTGACTCTTGGTCAATCTCAATTAAATAGGTCTCGTAATCCTTCTTTTTTACCAAATATTGAGTTAAAACACCCATTCCAGGTCCAATCTCCAATACTTTATGGTAAGCACCCTGTGGATTCAGGGCATTGACGATTCGCTGGGCTGCGTCTAAATCATTTAAAAAATGTTGTCCTAAACTCTTTTTTGCTCTTACTTGCACGTGCTCTTGGGGCTTTAAGGAAGTAAAATTACGCCCTTTTTTGTACATTGTAAGCAAAATTGTGAATAAAGCCATGGCAAGTTGGGCACAGAAATCCAAGGATGAATTAATTCAGGAAATTAGGCAACTGAAAAATCAGTTGGATGTACTCGAAATGACGGAATCGACTTTCAGTGGAACCTCCGCCAAAGAGAATCTAATCCGTACCCTAGAGAGTTTAAAGCTATTTGGAATCATCATGGCTTTGGATGGGACCATTACCCATGCCAATGCCTATACCCATAAATTGTTAGGCTATGAGCCAAACGAATTGAATGGAAAAGATTTTTTTACCACCTTATTGCCCTTGGAGGAGAGGCAGGGTAGAAGAACTTCTTTTAACCAAGCTGTAGCCAATGGAGGATTATTTGAAGAGAGGGAAAGAACCTATGTAACCAAGTCAGGAGAAATTAAATGGGTGGAAGTAAATTCCACGATTGTTAGTGAATTAGACGAGCAAACCTATTTAAGTATCATCGGTGAAGATATTAGCGAACGAAAAAAGGTTAGTGAAGCTTTAAGTAGGTCCAATGCTCAATTGCAGGATTTGATAAATAATACGACTGACTTAATCCAAATCACAGGTATTACAGGACGTTTTTTATTTGTTAACCGAGCTTGGTTGGAAACCATGGGCTATACCGAAGACGAGGCCCGAGATTTGAAATTGACGGATGTTTTGCACCCTGAGTTTGCTTCCAATACCCTGAATCAACTTGATTTGCTCAGTAAGGGTGACGAAATACCTGAATTTACTGCAGTATTCCGACGAAAGGATGGCCGTCGATTATATGTCAGTGGATCAGCAACTTGTCGATTTGAAAAGGGGGTACCTACTGCATTTCGTTGTATTTTACATAACTCCACAGCTAAAGTACGTGCCGAGCGAGCCAGTAAATTATACTCGTCAATTGCTCAGGTTACCATCAATTCCTCCAATTTAGATGATTTATATTCCAATATCCATAAGCAATTAGGGGAGGTTATTGATGTAAAAAACTTCTTTATTGCTCAATATGACCCCGCAAAAAGTTTTCTGTATTTCCCCTATTATGTGGATGAATACTTTAATTCCAGGGTACATTTTACCAAAAGAAAATTAGGTAATGGATTGACAGAATATGCTATCATGGCCAATAAGCCTTTGATTTTGCATGATGATGACATCCATCAATTGGCCAATGAAAAGAAAATTTACTTGTATGGTGTAGTTCCTAAAGTGATGTTATGCGTACCTCTACGTATTGGTGATCGAGTGACGGGGATTATTGGGGTGAAATCCTATGAGCGTTCCAATAAATACGAAAACCGAGATTTAGAGTTATTGGACTTTATTTCAGGACAGGTAGCTTTAGCCATTGCTAGAAAACAAGCAGAAGAAGCCTTAGCACGTGAGACAGCACGTTTAAACGCCATTTTTGAGGGTAGTTCTCACTTAATGTGGTCGGTAAATAAACGTTTATTCTTGACCAGTTTTAACCATGAATATTCAGATTTATTGGTAGAGCAAATCAGTATAAGTCCTCAAATTAACATCAGTGCCGAAAAAATGGGATTCCAATTGTTGGCCCCACCCGAGCGTCGCCGCATGGAGGAAGGATACAAGATGGCCTTTAGAGGGCAGAAGCAACATTTTGAATTGGAATTGCTGACAAAAACAGGGGAGGAGAAATGGCTAGAAATATATTTAAATCCTATCTTTTTGGAACATGGTACAATTGAAGAGGTTTCAGGAATAGCACGTGATATTACGGATTTAAAGAAGTACCAACATGCCTTGGTGGAGGCACGTGAACAAGCAGAGCGTTCATTAAAAGTGAAGGAACAATTCTTGGCCAACATGAGTCATGAGATTCGTACGCCCATGAATGGGGTGATAGGAATGGTGGATTTATTGAGTGATACTCCATTAAATGAAGATCAGGTAGATTATGTTCAAACGATTAAGAAATCCTCAGAAACGCTACTTCATATTTTAAATGACATTTTGGATTTAGCCAAAATTGAAGCAGGTAAGATGGTTCTTCATCCAAGTGACATTGTTTTAGATGATGTGCTTGACCGTTTGATGGCTTTATTTTCTCAGGTAGCTTGTCAGAAAGGAAATACTTTGGAATATCATTTGTCCAAGGATTTACCCGAAGTAGTTATTGCCGATGAGACCCGTTTATTGCAAATTCTGTCCAATTTGACTTCCAACGCATTAAAATTTACGGAGCATGGCAAGGTAAGTATCGATGTGTCGGGAGAGAATATTACAGCAGAGTCTTTGGATTTAGTCGTAAAGGTTCAAGATACGGGCATTGGAATCAGTCCAGAAAATTTAAAAATATTATTCAACGCATTTCAGCAGCTGGATAATTCTACCTCCAAAGTGTATGGGGGTACTGGATTAGGCTTGGCCATTTCTCGTGAGTTCTGTAAAATGATGCAGGGCGATATTGGGGTAGAATCTACTTTGGGCAAAGGAAGTACTTTTTGGTTTAAAGTCCATTTGAAGGTAGGTAAACAGGAGTTGGTCCAAAGAAATAAGGAGGCGGATAAGTTTGTGATACAAGGCAAATTAGAAGATATTCAGCCTCATGTTTTGCTGGTGGATGATAATTCTACGAATCGAAAGGTAGCTTCTCAAATTTTAGCAAAGGCGGGATGTACTGTTCAAACAGCTTCTAGCGGACGGGATGCTATAAATTTATTAAGTAAGACGCATGAGTTTGATTTGATTTTGATGGATATTCAAATGCCTGAAATGGACGGAATGCAGACGACCCAGCATTTGAAACAATTGGGTTTAGCAAGTTTACCTCCGATAGTAGCCATGACAGCCTATGCCATGAAAGAGGATAGAGAGAGGTTTTTGGCGGTAGGAATGGATGATTATTTAGCTAAACCAATCCGCGCTCAACAATTGATTCAAATGGTGAATCATTGGGTTAGGCAAGGAGTGAAACCTCATGCAAAGCAGGTGACTGTTTCTGAAACTCAATCCTTAAATCCCGTGGATCAGGAAGCCTTAGATTCTTTATTGGAAGCTACGGGTGGTGATGAAGGATTTGTGAAAAGTATGTTATGTGATTTTATTCATGAGGCTAAGCAGCAGATTGTCGATGCTGAAAATTTTTACCATCAGAATGACTGTAAGGGAGTTCAATCAGAATTACACACCTTAAAAGGTAATTCAGGGACTTTAGGAGCTGCTGAGGTTTACGCCTTATGTAGGAAAATCGAGGGTAAAGCCAAGGTCTGTGATTTCCAGGAATTTGAATTGGAAATAGCGCTATTAAAGCAAGCGCTTAATCGATTTGAATCGGCAGTTCAAGTTCAATATGCTTGATTTTCGGACAAAATGGCGCGTTTTTGAAATAATTCAAGGGATAAATAAGTCATTATTTCCGATTTAGTACTGTGGATTAACATTTGATTGGTAGAGGTCAAATTGTAAATAAACAGATGAATCCTAAAAATTACACTTCCCAAGCGAGTATAGTGATTCAAAATTCGGTGGAATTGGCTACCAATGCTGGCCAGCAAGCCATTGAAACGGGTCACTTGTTGGCGGCCATCTTGCAAGATGATACCCAAACGGTTTCATTTTTGCTGAAAAAGTTGGGTGTAGCTGCTCATCAAATTCAAGAAAAGCTAAGTAAAATTATTAGTTCTTATCCCAAGGTTTCCGGAGAGCCCTTTTTGAGTAATGGATTGCAACAATCCCTTCAAAAGGCGGAGAAATGGAAAGAGACTATGGGGGATTCCTATGTCAGCGTAGAGGTTTTGTTTATTTCTTTGCTGGATGGTAATGACGCCGTAGCGGATGCTTTGAAATCTTTAGGCCTCAATACCACTTCGTTAAAAAATGCCATTGTAGAACTTAGAGGAAATAGAAAAGTGAACGATCCACATGCAGAGGGTACTTACCAATCCTTAGAAAAATACGGTAAGAATTTGAATGATTTAGCCAAAGCTGGGAAAATAGATCCGGTGATTGGTCGGGATGAGGAGATTCGTCGTGTCTTGCAGATTTTATCCCGCAGAACGAAGAATAACCCTATTTTATTGGGAGAGCCGGGTGTAGGTAAGACGGCGATTGTAGAAGGTTTAGCCCAAAGAATTGTGTCAGGTGATGTGCCAGAAAACCTAAAATCTAAGATTATCATGTCCTTGGATATGGGTTTATTGGTGGCAGGAGCCAAATACAAGGGAGAATTTGAAGAGCGTCTAAAAGCGGTCATTAAGGAAGTGACGGACTCCAATGGGGAGATTGTTTTGTTCATCGATGAAATTCATACCTTGATTGGTGCGGGTGGAGGAGGAGAAGGAGCCATGGATGCTGCCAATTTATTGAAACCAGCCTTGGCTCGCGGTGAATTGCATGCAATAGGCGCAACTACTTTGAAAGAATACCAAAAGTACATTGAGAAGGATAAAGCTTTAGAGCGTCGTTTTCAATCAGTGATGGTGGAGGAACCTGATGTGGCTGATGCGATTTCCATTTTACGTGGTATCAAAGATAAGTATGAATTACACCATGGGGTGCGTATTCAAGATGATGCCGTGATTGCTGCGGTGGAATTATCAAATCGCTATATCTCCGATCGTTTTTTGCCCGATAAGGCCATAGACTTAATTGATGAGGCTGCTGCAAAAATGCGCTTGGAAATCGATTCTGTTCCAGAGGAAATTGATGATATACAACGTAAAATCATGCAATTGGAGATTGAAAGAGAAGCCATTCGCCGTGAGAATAATAAAGAAAAGGAAACGATTTTAAGTCGGGATTTGGCAGATTTATCTGAAAAGCGTGATGCTTTAAAGGCTCGTTGGCAATCAGAAAAATCGGTCTTAGATACCATTCGTTCTGAAAAAGAGAAGATAGATAAGTTGAAGTTGGAAGCAGAACAAGCGGAGCGTCAAGGTGATTATGGTAAAGTTGCGGAGATTCGTTATGGCCGTTTGGTTGAGTCCGAACAAAAATTAAAAGACTTACAATCGGCTTCTTCAGGAGAGAATACCATGTTGCAAGAAGAAGTGACTGCCGAGAATGTAGCAGAGGTGGTGGCAAAATGGACGGGAATTCCGGTAAGTAAAATGTTGCAGACGGAGATCGATAAGCTTTTACACCTAGAAGATGAATTGCACAAGCGAGTAGCTGGTCAAGATCAAGCGATTGAGTTGGTTTCAGATGCGGTTCGTCGATCCAGAGCTGGCTTACAAGACCCTCGTAAACCGATTGGCTCTTTTATATTTCTAGGTACAACGGGAGTAGGTAAAACAGAATTAGCGAAGTCTTTAGCTTCTTATTTATTTAATGATGAGAATGCTATCGTACGCATAGATATGTCAGAGTACCAAGAGCGTCATGCGGTGAGTCGCTTGATAGGAGCGCCTCCGGGATATGTGGGATATGATGAGGGGGGACAATTGACAGAAGCCGTACGTAGGAAACCTTATTCGGTGGTCTTGTTGGATGAGATAGAAAAGGCCCATCCGGATGTTTGGAATATCTTATTGCAGGTCTTAGATGAGGGTCGATTGACCGATAATAAGGGAAGAACTGCCAATTTCAAGAATACCATCATCATTATGACCTCCAATATTGGTAGTCATTTGATTCAGGAGAAGATGGGACAAATGGAAGGATGGAATAACCAGATAATAATGGATGAGACGAAGGAAGAAGTGATGACTTTGTTGAAACAAGTAGTTCGTCCAGAGTTTTTGAACCGAGTGGATGAGGTGGTATTGTTTGAACCATTGTCAGAGGAACATGCTCGTAAGATTTTGGGTATTCAGTTTAAAGAAATCCAACGTCGATTGGCGGATCAACAAATCACCTTGGAGGCTACAGATGAAGTATTATCTAAATTGGCCAAAGATGGATATGATCCTAATTATGGAGGAAGACCAATGAAGCGAGTACTTCAACGTGCGGTTTTAAATGAATTATCGAAAGAGATACTTTCTGGCAAGGTGAAAAAGGATTCAGCCGTATTGATGGATTTAGATGCAGCTGGAAATATTGTCTTCGAAAATGTACCCAATCCTGAAGTAGTCTAACATATTGAGGTAAAAATAGGTAGCCTGAGAATAAATTCTCAGGCTATTTTTTTTGTAACGTTGTCAAGGTTCCAAACCTTGCCAACGTTGGGAAAATCGAGTTTATTGTATCAATTAATTGATTAAATCAGCTGGAAAATTTTGGTAGCAAATTGGACGTGTAAAGCGGTAAATAGCTTGTGTTCCTACCGAGGTTCCTCTTGAATCACTGGTGGCAGGAAATGGTCCTCCATGCACCATGGCTGGAGAAACTTCCACACCCGTAGGGAAGCCATTTAACAAAATTCGGCCCACTCGAAGGCTTAATGCCTCAATCAATTCGGGAAATGCCTTAATCTCTTCCAAGGTTCCATGAATAGTTCCTGTTAATTGACCTGGCAATGATTCAATAAAGGCAATAAGCTCTGCTTCGTCTTCTACCAACACAGCTAAGGTACTTGGACCAAAAACCTCTTCTAAAATTTCTTGGTCTTTCATGGCCGCTTTGGCGGTAGTCACAAATAAGCTGGGCGAAGGGATATCCTGAGTCGTGTAACGTTGTACGTCAGCATGCTGGTCTAACTTTTGACAGCCATTTTTATATGCTTGGGCTATTCCTTGAGTTAAAAAAGCATTCAAAGGCATGGTGTCTAATTGTGCTGCCAAATCCTTTAAAAATGCCTGGTCTGCTTTCTTGATGACGATTAGGCCTGGATTGGTACAGAATTGACCTTGACCTAAACAAACAGATTGACTGAAATTGGCCGCAAGGCTAGCACCGTTTGCAGCTAATCCTTCAGAAAGTAAAACCACCGGATTAATGCTGCCCATTTCAGCATAAACTGGGATTGGGTTCGGTCTTCTCACCGCTAAATCATATAAGGCTTTTCCTCCACGATAAGATCCTGTGAATGCCACGGCTTGAATGTCGGGATGTTGTACTAAATAGCCTCCTAATTCATGGGACGTGGTATGCACTAAAGAAAATATGCCTTCGGGCATTCCCGTTTTTTGGGCAGCAGCCTGTATAGCTCTTCCAACCATCTCACAAGTGTTAGGGTGAGCAGGATGTGCTTTGAATACCACTGGACAGCCAGCGGCCAAGGCCGACATGGTATCTCCACCTGCCACAGAAAAGGCCAATGGGAAATTACTTGCCCCAAACACAGCTACAGGACCTAGGGGGATTTGTTTTTGAAATAAGCTAGGTTTAGGTAATGGCTGACGCTCAGGAAGGGCAGGGTCATCTATGGGATTTACCCAAGTTTTATTTTTAATGAAATTAGCAAAAGCCAGGACCTGTCCTGTAGTTCGACCACGCTCGCCTTGGATACGTGCCGTAGGTAATCCTGCTTCAAGGCAGGCCATTTCGATTAAGGGATCTCCAAGGGCATTGATTTCCTCTGCGATAGCCTCTAAAAATGCGACTCTTTTTTCATCCGATATTTTTCTTAAGCTAGCAAATGCCGATTTGGCTTTGGCTACTGCCAAGTCAATTTCAGCTTTGGTAGCTTCATAAAATGGAGTCGAAATGGCTATGCCAGAATCAGCTTGCATGCCTTGAAATGTACTTGTACCTAGTTTGGAAAATGATTTTCCTATGATTTGTTCACCTGTAAGGTTCATTATGCTACAATTTGAATTAAAGTTCCGATGGGTTCAATTTGAATTTCAATGCGATCGCCAGACTGCAAGGTGAAAGGATGATCAGGTACCACGCAGGTTCCGGTCATGAGGTAAGTACCCTTTGCAAAGCTCATCTCTCTGGTCAGAAATTCCACTAATTCCGCATGAGTTCTTTTCATTTGAGATATTTGAGTATCACCTTGGAAAACCTCAATACCATCCCGGAAAATACGCATGTCAATCACTGTCTCAGGTGCCAAGGCTTGGTCGGTCACCAATAAACAGGGTCCAATTCCCGCTGCACCATCATAAACTTTAGCCTGGGGTAAATACAAAGGGTTTTCGCCTTCAATATCACGCGAACTCATGTCATTACCTATGGTATAGCCGGCTAATTTACCTTGGGAATTGATGAAAAGCGTTAATTCTGGCTCTGGTACATTCCAGGCTGAATCTTTACGAATTCTTACTTTGCCTCCATGACCTACGGCCCTATGGCTATTTCCTTTGTAAAAAATCTCTGGTCTTGGAGCAGAATATACCTTATCATAAAATGTATCTCCTCCTGAATCTTTGGATTCTTCCATTCTAGCCACTTTGCTTCGCAAATAGGTAACTCCCGCCGCCCAAATTTCTTGCTGGTCTACTGGATGCAATAAATGAATATCACCAAAATTCACTTCGGTACCATGGGCAAAAGCGGAGGCACAAGCATCAAATAAGTTTTCTTGATTGATGAAATCATCCCAAGAGCTGGCTTGATGAAAAATGGATTTATCCGAATTACTGGATTGAATGACATGTCCGTGAGGAGTACGGTACAGTTTAAAATAGTTCATTTGAAATAGGTTTATGTATTATAGTCGGCTTATTTTTTCAAGGGCTTTCATGACTTCGGAAGCATTTCTTTGAGTGAATGAAAGATTGAAAGTACAAAGATTGTCAATTTTTTGATTTAGTATTCGAATTGGCAATTTTTTACAGATTTTCATCACCTCATTTAATTCAGAATACGGAAATCGAATTTCTTCTTCCACTAAGGGTTCATACTCGATGATTTCCGCTTGAGACAAAGCATCCAAACTAGCTTCTTTGTAAGCATGTATTAAGCCAGGAACTCCCAGTAAGGTACCTCCAAAATAACGAATCACGGCAATGAAAACATAGTGTAATTTTTGAGACAAAATGGTATTCAAAATAGGTTTCCCGGCACTTCCCGCTGGTTCTCCATCGTCATTGGATCGGGCTTCTTCTGGACTAAATCCTAAGCGATAAGCATAACAAATATGCCGAGCTTTAGGGTGCAGTACCACTAATTCTTGCAGACGCATTTTAATTTCTTCCAGATCTTTCACGGGATAAGCCATGCCGATGAATTTACTTCCTTTATCTTTGTATAGACCTTCAGAAGGAGAGGCAATTGTTAAAAAGGAATCTTGCTGAGACATGAAGACGATTAAATTCCCCGCAATTTATGCACAATAATTATTATTTCTTGCGCGTATTGGCATCGAACTTACGTCAAAAATTGATGTATGCACGATTGAAGCAATGTTTCTCTCAAGAAAAAGATGAA
Source organism: Cytophagaceae bacterium (assembly GCA_027491315.1). GTDB lineage: Bacteria > Bacteroidota > Bacteroidia > Cytophagales > Spirosomataceae > Aquirufa. The sequence continues at coordinate 18,975 of JAIXWL010000011.1, read as the reverse complement.
TTGGTGTTGGGGTTTGAACGTCAGAATGGCGAAGATTTTTGGATCAAATGTTGCTTGGGCCCAACTTTTTCTTGCTTTCAGTTTCCAGAAACCTTTCACAGAGCAGGAAGGAATTCCGTTGATTTGTTTTCGGATGTTTTATTGGCTGAGGTACAGGAAGTTGAAATGTATGAGAATGAAAGAGCTTTTAGCATTCATTTTTTAGGAGATTTTGTGCTTTTGTTTAAAATGTATGGCAATCGGGCAAATATCATCCTGTACCGTGATGGTGAGTACCAAAGTCTTTTTCAATCTCGCCTAAAAAAGGATTCAGAATTATCTTTGGCTTCTATTCATCGGCCTTTAGATCAAAGTTGGGAGGCCTTTCAAAACCAAGACGGGGAGTGGCAAACCCTTTTTCCTACTTTTGGAAAGGAGATAAAATCTCATTTGTTAGGTTTGGGTTTTGAGGAGGCTAATTTGAAATCTCGTTGGGAACTCATACAATCTTTGCTTGCCGAATTAGAAGAATCTACGATATACGTGTATCATCGTGAGGATGGAATCTATTTAAGTCTATTAAAATCCAAAGGCGAAGCTTTGTATGTTGGCCATGATCCTTTGGAGGCTTTAAATGCACTATATAAATTTCATTATTCCATTGGGGAGTTTCTTAAAGAGAAAAATCAGCTTCTGGCATTTTTTCAAAGAGCGCAGGATAAAACGCGGCTCTACCTTCAAGATTTGGAAAATCAAGGTAATAAACGAGGCGCTAGTGTTCCTTATGATGAAATGGCTAACATCATTATGGCCCATCTGCATTTGATTCCTGCCAATGTTAGCTCGGTGGAATTACCTGATTTTTACCGCGATACCACCATTAAAATTAAACTAAATGCTAGTTTAACGGCCTCTCAAAATGCTGAGAATTATTACAGGAAGTCGAAAAACTTTGCCAAAGAGTTAGCTCATTGGCAGGAACAAGTCGACCGTAAAAAAGCCGAAATTCAAGTTTGGGAGGAGCGATGGCAACAAGTTCAACAAGCCACTTCTCGTAAACAATTGAAGGCTTTCATTCCATTGTTGACTAAGGATACATCACAAAAAGCTGCAGAAGAAATTCCTTTTCGAGTTTTTGATATACAAGGTTGGACCGTTTGGGTGGGAAGAAATGCTAAAAACAATGATTTGTTAACCATGAAGTATACCAAGCGTCAGGATGTTTGGTTGCATGCTCGGGATGTTGCAGGTTCTCATGTGGTGATTCGCAATCCCCAACAAAAGGTAGTTCCCAAATCAGTTATCGAGGAGGCCGCTGGCTTGGCGGCGCATTTTTCTAAAAGGCAACATGAGAGTTTGTGCCCGGTGATTATCAGCTCAAAAAAGTACATTAGAAAGACTAAAGATTTATTACCCGGTCAAGTGATTGTAGACCGAGAAGAAGTAATTTTAGTACCACCTACTAGAATAGATTAAATTACATTTTGTCTAACTATTCTGCAATATTTTTTTATTTTCCTTCGGATTCCTCTAAATTAGTAAACTTTTGACCCATTCACTTTAAGAAAAACTATGCAATCTCAAGGTTTACAATTACTCGATTACCTCGTGTTCCTCTTTTATTTTATCGTTGTTTCCGGATATGGTTACTGGATTTATAAACAAAGACAATCAAAAATTTCTAATTCCAACGACTTCTTTTTAGCAGAAGGTTCATTGACTTGGTGGGCTATTGGAGCTTCATTAATCGCCTCTAATATCTCTGCAGAGCAGTTTATTGGTACCTCAGGAGATGGTTTTAGATTAGGTTTAGCCATTGCCACCTATGAGTGGATGGCTGCTGCCACCTTGTTAATTGTGGCGATTTTCTTCATGCCTATTTATTTGAAGAACAAGATTTTTACCATGCCTCAATTCTTGACTCAACGCTACAGCCCCACGGTTAGTTTGATCATGGCCGTGTTCTGGTTGATGTTATACATTACCGTTAACTTAACATCTATTTTGTATTTAGGGGCTTTGGCTGTAACTACCATCTCGGGTGTTGACTTTACCGTATGTATGATCGGTATGTCGGTGTTTGCTATTTTCATCACCTTGGGAGGTATGAAAGTAATTGGTTATACCGATGTGATTCAAGTGGTGTTCTTGGTCTTAGGAGGTTTGGCAACTTCTTATTTAGCCTTGAATATGGTGACTGACCGTTTCGGTGGTTCAGGTGTGGTTGACGGCGTTAATCACTTATTGACCAAGGCTCCTGAGCATTTCCACATGATTTTACAAAAGGGAAATCCAAATTACCCAAGCTTACCAGGTTTAGCGGTTTTGATTGGTGGTATGTGGATTATCAATTTGAACTATTGGGGATGTAATCAATACATTACCCAAAGAGCCTTGGGTGCCGACTTAAAAACGGCTAGAAACGGTATTTTATTTGCTGCTTTCTTGAAGTTGATGATGCCAATCATTGTAGTATTACCTGGAATTGCCGCTTATTTATTATACAAAGACGGGATGTTCCAAACAGAGATGTTAAAAGACGGTGTCTTAAATAAGGATAATGCCTATCCTGTATTATTGAATTTGTTGCCAACAGGATTAAAAGGTCTTTCGTTTGCAGCTTTAACGGCAGCGGTGGTAGCTTCTATGGCAGGTAAAGCCAATTCCATTTCTACCATTTTCACCTTAGATATTTATAAGAAATACATCAACCCGAACGCTTCTGAAAAGAAATTAGTGAACGTTGGTCGCTTTGCGGTAGTAGGTGCTATGGTTACATCGGTGATTGTGGCTCCTATGATGGGAATCGATAAAAAAGGTGGTTTTGAGTTTATTCAAGAATATACGGGCTATGTTTCTCCAGGTATTTTTGCCTTGTTTACTTTAGGTTTCTTCTGGAAGCGTGCCACATCTAAAGCAGCATTGGTTGCATTATTGGGTGGAGTTACTTTCTCTATTTTGACAAAATACATACCTTCTTGGACAGGTGTAACGGAGTGTATGTTCTATTCTTCTTTCCCAGATGAAACAGGCCGCATGATGATTCCATTCATGGATCGTATGGCTTGGGTATTTATCTTTTGTGTGACTTGTATGGTGATTATTTCATTGGCAGATCCAGAAAGCAAAAATAATCCAAAGGGCTTAGAAATCGACGCGAGTATGTTCAAATTATCTCCTTCCTTCATTGTAGGATCGGTGGTTATTTGTACCATTTTGACTTTCTTATATACCTATTTCTGGTAAACTCAAAACATGAAAGAAGTATTTCAAATTCTTTTATGTTTACATATTGCAGGAGGAGGCCTAGGCTTGTTGGTGGGAACTTTGATACTTTTTCTAAGAAAAGGGGATCGGAACCATCGGAAGCTGGGCCTTCTTTTTTATGGTGGTATGTGCCTTGCTGGTGCTACATCTTTGCTTATGGCCATCATTCATCCCAATTACTTTTTATTCATAGTCGGGATTTTTACCTTATACATGAATTTGAGTGCCAAACGCTACCTTCGGTTTAAAAAGAAAGAGCAACAGGCTCAGTTTTTTGATTATGTGATAAGCGTATTTATGCTCATTTTTGGACTGATTTTCATCGGATTTGGAGCTTATTTACTTTTTAAATCCCAAATTTTCGGTTTGGTTTTTCTTACATTCGGTTTTATTGGCTTGCGTTTTGTCTATCAAGATTACCGATTTAAACAATCAGCTTATAGTATCAAGCTAGCATGGCTTTCCAACCACATTCAGCGGATGATGGGGACGTACATTGCTTCATTGACTGCATTTTTAGTGGTGAATAGTTCCATTTTCCCTCAATTTATTCCTTCCTTTGTTTTTTGGTTATTACCTGGCATCATCGTGGGTCCATTGATTGGACGCTTTGTCAGGAAATATACCCAAAAAGTGAAGATTCAATGAAGGTAAAACAACCCATTTTATTGGTGATTGCAGGCCCTACGGCGGTGGGTAAAACGGCTCTTTGTGTGGAGTTAGCCAAACAGTTAAAAACAGAGATCATCTCCGCGGATTCCCGCCAGTTTTATCGGGAATTGTCCATCGGTACTGCTAAACCCAGTCTAGAGGAACAAGGTGGAATCAAACATCATTTCATCGATTCTCATTCGATACAAGAATATTTCTCACCCGGAGATTTTGAACGAGAGGTTTTAATTCTGTTGGAGGAATTATTCCAACAGCATGAGGTCGTGATTTTAACGGGTGGTTCAGGTTTGTACATCAAAGCCTTATTGGAGGGTTTGGATGAAATGCCCGAGGTGGACTTAGCCCTGAGAGAACAATTGAATCAACAATTATTGACCGAGGGAATAGCGCCTTTGAGGAAACAGTTACAGGATTTAGACCCAGAATACGCTGCTCAAGTAGATGCCCAAAATCCTCAACGTATTGTTCGGGCTTTGGAAGTATGCCTCTCGACAGGAAAACCATATTCTGATTTTCGTAAAAAACAATCCGTAGAACGCCCTTTCCACGCCATAAAAATTTGTTTGGATAGGCCAAGAGAAGAATTGTATGCCCGTATCGATCAACGAATGGATATGATGTTGGCTCAAGGTTTGGTGGAAGAAGCCAAGCACTATCAGGATTACCAGCATTTGTATGCGCTCAAAACCTTGGGCTATAAGGAAGTTTATGCGCATTTGAGAGGCGAATACGATGAAAAAGAAATGATTCGCTTACTGAAGCGAAATAGCCGTCATTATGCCAAAAAACAGTTGACTTGGTTCAGACACCAAGGAGAGTTTCAATTTTTACATCCGGATGATGTGAAGGGGGAAGTTTTGAGGAGGATGGGAATGTAGAATGGAGAATGTAGAATGGAGGCGGTGCAGATTTGTCAAATTTTCAAAATTTGACAAATCTTAAGTTCACATTACCTCATAAGCCCAAATACGCCTCTAATCCACCCTCCAGATTCTGGCATGAAATACCTTTCGCTGAAAGAAGTCGACAAGCGATGCTGCTCTGGGTGCCGTTATAGCAAAGAATGGTGATGGGTTGAGGAATCAGTCGGAGCTCTTCGATGCGCTCCAATAAATGATCTAATGGAATATGAACACCTCCCAGATTAAATTCATCCCACTCGCGGGGCGTACGAATATCTAGGAGGTGTAAATGGCTGAATTGTTCTTTGAATTGAACCGCCGAAATGGATTGCATCTTAATATCCAGCTGCCTGCCAAGCGAGCATGCCGCCAATTAAATTACGGACATTGCTGTACCCTTCACTGCTTAAATATTCTTTGGCACGACCAGAACGTGCTCCTGAGCGACAATGCACAATGATTTCCGCATCTTTATCAGCTTCAATCTCATCCAAACGCTCCGGTAATTCTCCCAAAGGAATCAATTGAGCCCCAATATTGAACTCATCAAATTCATGTTCTTCACGGACGTCAATGATGTACAAAGACTCATTTTTATCCATTCTTTCCTTTAATTCTTCTATTGTAATATCCATGTGATTATTGGTTTTCTCCTCCGCCAACGACCCATAAGTCGATGGTATCTCCTGGGTGAATACTTGTTCCGGTGCAGGTAGCACATACCTGTTTAAATACAACACCCGGTTGAAATTCTTCGTTGGCCTCGTAATAAATTTTACCGACGGTCAGGTTCATACCTGCCAAAATAATATTGACTTCATCCAAAGGTTTACCCACTAAATCGGGTAATTCCATTTCTACATTGGCCGTTCCGTTTCCGATAAACAAATCAACCATAGTACCCTTTGGAATGGTAGCTCCAGCTTCAATCTTACGTCCATTCACCTGCATTTCAATCACTTCCTTCACTCGTGGGTCATTGATTTCATGCACTATGCCTTTTCTCAGACCAGAAATTAACAGCTGCTGCTCCGCACTTCTTACTGATAGTCCAATTAAGCCTGGCATTTTGATGGTAGGAGGGGTCTCTGAATTGATGGTGATGTAAATTTTACGACCCGATTTCACCAAGGCATTAGGCAAAGGATATTGGGATAAAATCGTCAATGGAGGTTTATCTGCCGTAAAAGTACAGTCGGAAATTTCGTAGGTTAAATCATTAGCATCCACCAATTCTTCCATTTTTTCCATGGTCATTCCCTTCAAATTTGGCACTTTGATGGTTTCCCCATGGTGGGTGCTCCAAGGTAAATACACAAAAAAGAACCCGAAAAATAAAACCAGAAATAAGGAGATCAGAATCGCGATGTGCGTGTACAGATCTTTTTTGGTTTGGGTAGGGATTTTCATCATGAGGGATGCGTTCAAATAATGCATGCAAGTTAGGGAATTGTCGGGAAAACAAAAACCCATTTTGTTAGGCCAATCTACGAATTTGACATAAAAAAACCGGGTAGTGTTTCACCACCCGGTTCATTAAAATTAGCTATTCTTAGTATTTGAATACTTTTGAACCTGCCATTACTTCTTGTGTCTTCTCGTTGAAAGTAACACGCTCTCCTGTACGGTAAGCCGCATTGGCCATGATCGTAGCAATTGAGTGCTGGTAACCTGCTTCGATAGGAGCATTTGGCGTTTTACGTGAACGTACGCATTGCATCCAGTTTTTGATGTGCTCAAAAGTCAAGCTATCACCACCCGTGTTAGAACCTGTTTCTACTTTAGGGCCTTCAATTTTCAGAGTAGGTAACAAATTCGCTTGCATACCCATACCTCTAGCTTCACCTTCTGTCAATCCTCCATTAGGAGAAATCATGTTGGTATCTAAGTTTAATTCACCACCATTTGAGTAGTAAATTTCTTTCGTTCCACCTGCTGAATTGGAGAAACGAGACGTAAAGCTTACTTGGAAGCCTTTGTTTGGTTGATCTGCTGGGCCGTAATCAAATACAGTAGTCATGGTATCTGCATTCTTACGTCCGTCATTCCATTGGTAAATACCTCCATTAGAAACCGCCGAACGTGGATGAGCTAAGCCAGAGAACCAGTGTACGGTATCAATTTGGTGAGACATCCACTGACCTGGAATTCCTGAGGAATATGGCCAGAATAAACGGTACTCTAAGTATTTACGAGGATCGAATGAGTCTTTAGGACGGTTCATCAAGAAACGGTTCCAATCGATATCGGATTCTTTTAAGTCTTTGCAAAGGTTCACTCTTCTCCAACGACCTGGCTGATTCACGTTCCACATCAATTCCACCATTTTGATATCGCCAAATTTGCCTGACTTGATGAATTCATCCGCAGCCCAGTAGTTGGCACCACTACGGCGTTGAGAACCAATCTGTACAATTTTACCCGATTCTTTTACAGCTTTTAATACCGCACGAGCATCTTCCATAGTTTCTGCCAAAGGCTTCTCTGCATACACATCACAACCTGCTTTTACGGCTTCGATGGTGTGTAATGCATGTTGGAAATCGGCAGTGGAGATAAATACGGCATCTACTCCTTTAGCCGCATATAACTCGTCGTTATTTCGATAAGTAGTGATTTTGCTTCCTAATTGGGATTCCAAATAAGCCTTACCTTCTTCACGTCTGCGGTTCCAAAGGTCAGATACTGCTACCATTTCAAAATTCATTTCTTTTTGTAAAATTTTGAATGGAGGAACGTGGGAAGAACGGTGACGGTCAGAAAAACCTACACAGGCTACACGAACACGGTCATTTGCTCCCAGAATCTTGCTATAAGATTTTGGACTGAAGGCAAATGTTCCAAGGGAGGCAACAGCGCTCTTTTGGATGAAATCTCTTCTTTTCATGTTAAAAATTATTTTTGAGGTATCGTTTGTTATTTAATTTCTCTGATTTTGATGTTCTTGTAAAATACCGAATCACCATGCTCTTGCAACAAGATAGGACCTTTTGCCTTCATACCAAAACCCGGCCATTTGTTGTATTTACTATGAGCTACTAATACTTTATAAATATTACTTCCGCGAACATATTCAAGCACTTTATATCCGTTTAACCAATGCTGTACTACGTTATTCGGATAAACTACTACTCGTCCACGGTTCCAATCACCAATCTTTTTGATAGACCGTTTGTCTTTGTCTGAAGGAATCAAGTCGTATAAACTAGACAAAGTTCTGTTTCCTTCGGTACCTAATTTAGCATCTGGATGCTTTTCATCATCCAATACTTGATATTCTAAACCAATGGCTGACATACCTGAGTTATACGATTCATCTACGAAATACTTCACCCCCGAATTGGCTCCTTCGGTTAATTTGAAATCAAAAACCAATTCAAAAGCTCCGAATTGTTCATTGGTTAAAATATCACCACCATTTCCTGATTCTTTTCCACCTTTACTATTTACGTGCAAAGTACCATCAGATTCAACAGTCCAAACCGATGGAGGTGCTGTTGTTTTAAAAGCTGAACGCCAGCCGCTCAAATCTTTACCGTTGAACAATAATTTATAACCTTGAGCCTCTTCTTGTGGAGAAAGCGTGTTTAGGGTATAATTTTCAACAGGAGTAGTCTTATCCAATGGACGAGGACGCATCTGACTTCCAGTTTGAATCTTAATGTTTTTCCACATCACTTGCGTTCCTTCTTTTTGATCTTTACCTATAGCATGTACTTGGAAAGCAATAAATCCTTTGGCAGTCATATCATCTACTAAGTAGGTAACCGGGATATTATTTACCCAAGTACGAATAGTATTTCCGATAGCCTCTATACGATAGTGATTCCATTCTCCTTTTTTGAAGGCTTTTTTAGCCTCTACATTTTTCTCAACTGGGTATAACCAACCTCTACGGGCTTCATCATACAATCCACCTGACCAAGCACGATCTGAAGGATCTATTTCCACTTGGTAACCATGTACGCGGCCATTCATTACATCTGGAGAGGAAAGGCTACGTATTTGAATACCTGAATTCATGGAGTTGTCAACCTTTAGGTCTACTTCTAAAATAAAGTCACCATATTCTTTTTCTGTGGCCATGAAAGAATTGGGAGTATTAGCTACGGTTGTGCCCACCATGACGCCATTTTTGACTTCGTATTTGGCTTGACCGTTTAATTGTTTGAATCCTTTGAACGTTTTACCATCAAAAAGATTGCTCCATTGTTCATTTTGAGCCAAAACTGGCATCATTACCCCTAAAGCAAGGAGTAGTGTAAATAATTTCTTCATAGTTTCTTTTAAATGTATTAATTACCCGTAAAAGTCCAAAAAAGAATTGATTTACTCAAATTCCGGGAATTAATCCTCTTAATTTTCTGTAGGGTCTTGACCTTATTCCATTTTGAGCTTCTTTTTATAACAGCCCGCTTCAGAAATATTAAATTTGATATTCGGTCTATTCCATTAAATTTGTAGATTAAATTTTGCCTATATGAAGAAACAAACTCAAGCCATCCGTATTCAAGCTAAGCGTTCACATAACCGTGAGCACTCAGTGCCATTGTACCTGACCTCTAGTTTTACCTTTGAGGATTCAGAGCAAGGTAGGGCTATTTTTGCGGAGGAGATTCCAGGGAATATTTATTCTCGTTATCAAAATCCCAACGTGGATGAGTTTGTAGAGAAGATGTGTATGTTGGAAAATGCCGAAGCTGGATTGGCTTTTTCTACCGGAATGGCGGCTATTTTTTCATCCATGGCGGGTTTGTTGAAGCAAGGAGATCATGTGATTGCATCCAATGCGCTTTTTGGTTCGGCGATTCAAATCTTAACAAAAATTACTGCCAAATGGGGCATTGAATGCACATTTGTAAATGGTCATGATATCAAAGCATGGGAAGCTGCCATCAAGGATAATACAAAATTCTTTTTCTGTGAAAGCCCTTCTAATCCCGGTTTGGATTTAATCGATATTGCGGAATTAGCTGCGTTAAAGCAAGGAAAGGATATTATTCTTGCCGTAGACAACTGTTTCGCTACCCCAATTTTACAAACTCCTTTGGATTTAGGTGCTGATTTAGTCATACATTCAGCCACTAAATACATCGATGGTCAAGGTCGTGTTTTGGGGGGAGTCATTTGCGGAAAAGCTGAATACATTGCTGAGATTCGTTTCTTTGCTCGCCATACAGGGCCATCACTATCTCCATTTAACGCTTGGATATTGTCCAAGAGTTTGGAATTATTGGATCTACGCATGCAAAAACACGCTGAAAATGCCTTAGCCTTGGCAGAAGCCTTAGATGGCCATCCTGCCGTCCATGCGATAAAATATCCTTTCTTGAAAAGCCATCCACAATATGAATTGGCTAAAAAGCAAATGAAATATGGGGGAGGTATTCTCACTTTAGATATCAAAGGTGGTTTTGAGAAAGTACAAAAACTAAGTCAATTGCTTCAAGTGGTGTCTATTTCACCCAATTTGGGAGATACACGTACTATATTAACTCATCCTGCTTCAACAACTCACTCCAAGCTAACTGCAGAAGATCGGGCTGCTGTAGGCATCACCGATGGATTGGTACGAGTGGCGGTAGGTTTGGAGTCGATTGTAGATTTAAAAGAAGATTTTTTAAACGCGTTAAATCAGCTTTAATCCATGTGGATAGCCCTAGTGGTATGTTTGGTATTACTGACTATCAATGTGGTCGTAGGTGTTTACGTAGAACGTAAACTCTCTGCGTTTATGCAGGACCGTTTGGGCCCAATGGAAGTGGGGAAGTGGGGCTTATTGCAAGTTTTTGCTGATTTATTGAAGTTATTTCAAAAGGAAGATATTGTTCCCGCATCCGCCCAAAAGCAATTATTCTTATTTGCTCCCTGGATCATATTTCTAGCGGTATTTGGTTCATTTTCAGTGATTCCCCTCAGTTCCGGTAGTTTTTTGCAAGGAAGTCAAACCGAAATGGGCATCATGTTGCTCATGGGCATCGTTTCTCTAGATTCCTTGGGGATTTTATTGGCGGGCTGGACATCCAATAACAAATATTCCTTACTTGGAGCTATTCGTTCAGCCGCTCAATTAATCTCTTATGAGATCCCCATGGGATTAAGTATTCTTTGTGTGGTGTTAATATCCTCTAGTCTGAATTTGCAAGATATAGCCATGCAACAAGGGATTTTTAGTCCAAAGGTCAATTACCTTTTTGGCTTGTCTTTTTTAAACTGGGATGTTACCCAGGTAGGCGGGATATTAACCTGGAATGTGGTACGTGTACCTTTCTTTTTTTTTCTATTCATTTTGTTTTTTATCGCTAGTTTAGCCGAGGCTAATCGGGCTCCTTTTGATATTCCTGAGGCAGAATCTGAGCTGGTAGGCGGCTTTCATACCGAATACGCTGGTATGCGTTGGGCATTATTGTTTTTGTCAGAATACGGAATGATGCTGCTGGTTAGTGTCCTGGGTGTTATCCTTTTTTGGGGTGCCTGGTATTCTCCTTTTCCCAATGTAGGAAGTCTGCGTTTAGCTGATTGGACCAATGGAACTCCTGGGACTTTAAGTGCCACTCTCATCGGTTTTGTTTGGCTTATGCTAAAAACTTACTTGTTTATTGCTTTACAAATGTGGGTTCGTTGGACCTTGCCACGTTTACGTGTGGACCAATTGATGTATTTGTGTTGGAAAGTATTAACTCCAGCCGCTTTGGTTTTCGTCGCAATATCCTCCATTTGGTCGATGTTCATGTAATTCCATTTCCCCATCTCAAGGATTATACGTAACATTGATTTTATTACCTCAAACCAAAGTATGATAAAACTCTTTACCAGAGTCTTTTGCGTTTTATGTTGTCTTTTCATCTTTCACAAAAGCTATTCCCAGTCCCCCACAACTACCTTACCCTATTTGGAAGGGAAAGTAGTTGATGCACAAACAGGAGAACCCCTCCGTGGTGCGGATATATCTGTTGATTTCAAGAAATCAGGAACTTCCACAGACTCTTTAGGTCAGTACCGTATTTATTTGCCCTATGGTGAATTTGTGGTTAAAATTAGTCATGTAGGATATAACCCCTATCGGACTAAAGTATACATCAAATCTAATACGACCCTGAATGCTCAATTGAATGACGTGACCAAGCAATTGGAAGAGGTTATTGTTTCTAGTGCTGCTACCAAGCGAGACATTCAAACACCTTCCTTGGGAGTGACCGTTTTAAGTTTAAAGGGTATCAAAAAGCTACCTACCATGATGGGGGAGGTGGATGTTATCCGAAGTTTACAAACGCTTCCCGGCGTATCTTCCGTAGGTGAGGGCGCCAATGGTTTGAATATCCGAGGATCTAATGTGGATCAGAATTTGATTTTCATTGACAATACACCCATTTTCAATCCAACACACATGTTTGGTTTGTTTTCGGTATTTGCTTCAGACGCTATTCGTGATTTGGAATTATACAAAGGAGGAGTACCCTCGCGATTTGGAGGTAGAACGGCAGCAGTTTTGGATATCAAAATGATTGAACCCAATACCGATAAATTTAAAATGCAAGGAGGGGTAGGTTTGGTTTCCAACCGTGTCATGGCAGAGATTCCTTTGATCAAAGAGAAATTATCCATCTTAGTGGCGGGTCGATTGTCCGTGAATGATTTTATGTTCAAATGGTTTGCTCCGACCGAGTTGAAAAACATTCGTGCCAATTTCATGGATGTGGCTACCAAGGTTTTTTATCGCCCCAATAATAAGAATACCATTTCTATTTCCAATTATTTGAGTCAGGATTACTACCGAGTAGACTCCTTATTTAGTATCGAAAACGTCGTGGCTAAGCGGACATCCTTTGATTATGGACATAATAATTTGGCTGTACATTGGAATCATTATTTTTCAGACAAGCTTAATATGATGTTAAGCGCCACGAGTACCCTGTATAAAACAAAAACGTATTCTCCTGATTCGGTCAATGCAATCGATTTACAAAGCTCCATTGATTATAAAAATGTACACTTGAGTTTTGATTACCAACCGATAGAAAATCATAAAATGAATTTTGGGGCTATGGCCACCCGCTATTATGTCAAGCCAGGTTCCTTAAATGATGGGGTTGTTTCTCGGGTAGCTAAAGTGGTATTACCAGATGAACAATCCATTGAAGCCGCCATTTATGCGGATGATGAATGGACTGTGAGTCCTAAATTTACCATTCAGGCAGGTTTGCGATATGCACAATATTGGCGAATAGGAGCAGGAGTCGTTAATCAATATGATCCAAGTCGAATGCCAGCAGCCAATACAATTATTGCCAAAAAGGTGTACGGAGACGGCGAGGTGATGGCTAGCTATGGCGGTCTAGAACCTCGTTTGACCATGAAATACTCTCTGGCAGAAAATACCACCATGAAATTTGGGTATAATCGCATGCAGCAGTTTTTTCAATTGCTTTCCAATAATACTACGCCACTACCTACTTCCCGTTGGAAAACGGCCGACTCTTTCATTAAACCACAGCAGTCCGACTTTTATTCTTTAGGTTTCTTCAAAACCTACAATGAAAACGTATTTGAAGCCTCTTTGGAAGCCTATTACCGTGATGTAAGAAACACCTTGGATTTTGTTTCAGGAGCCAATTTACAATTGAACCCGAACATAGAGACTCAATTGATTACGGGTAAGAGTAAGGCTTATGGAATGGAGTTAATGGTTCAAAAGAAAAAGGGCGAAGTCTCGGGATGGGTGAGTTATACTTATGCTCGAGCATTTAATCAAATGATTGGCGATTTCCCAGAGGTACAAGCCATCAATGGTGGAGAATGGTTTGCCACCAATTATGATAAGCCTCACACCTTTAACATGATGTTAAATATTCAGCCAACGACGCACCATAGTTTCTCCTTTACCTTTGCCTACAATACAGGAAGACCTTTCTCTTCTCCTTCAGGAAGCTATGAAATTGCAGGTAAACGTTATCCTGTTTTTGCGGCTAGGAACAACGACCGTATTCGTGATTACCACCGTTTGGATTTCTCCTGGACCATCAGTAACCCATCTATGGTTAAAAAGAGATGGGAAGGCAGTTGGGTTTTTACCGTCTATAATTTGTACGGAAGACAAAACCCTTATTCGGTGTTTTTTAAATCGAATAAACAATCCTTACAGCCCTATGAGCTAAGCGTATTTGCTGCTCCATTTGTATCCTTGACCTATAATTTTAAATTTTTATAGAAATGCCTAATAAGTTAATTAGCTATATTTTCTTGAGTTTTTCCCTGTTTTTTATGACATGGGCTTGTATAAATCCGATCAAGGATTTTAAGCAAATAGACTCTACTTCTTACTTGACTATTGAAGCTGACATTGTAAACGATCCTTCCATGTGTAAGATTCGTATCACCAATTCAGCCAATAAAATCATGTCGGTGCTTTCTTTGCCGGTGACTAAGGCGGATGTTTACATTGTTGACCAAAATGGCCTTAGAACAACTTTCAAGGAAGTTACGGGAGGAACCACGGGTACTTACCTACCACCTACAGGTTTTGCAGGAAAGGTAGGTTCAACCTACCAGCTTTTCATCAAAACCTTGGACGGTAGACAATATCAAAGTAATCCAGAGGTCATGAATGCCGTGCCTGAGATTGAAAATATTGTCACTCAATTTGAGGTATTAGACCAATATTCCAAAGGTGATATTCGTAGGGTAGGATATACTGTTTATTTAGACTTTCAAGATAGTCCCAAAGAAGGAGATTATTACATGTGGAATTGGAGACATTATGAACCTATTTCTATTTGTGCTACTTGTGATGGTGGTGGAACTTGGAATTTTAGGACAAACATGTGTATTACACCTGCTGTGGCTACAGATCAAATCCTAAATTATGGTTGTAACGGAAAATGTTGGGATATTACCAGTAATAATGATTTGAACGTGTTTTCGGATGTATTGACCAATGGCCAGCGGGTTGTGGGAAGGCAAGTGGCTCGTGCGCCATTTGATAATTATACTCCCTACTACTTTCGTTTGGAGCAAAGAGGTATTTCAAAAAGTGCCTTTACCTTCTACCAAAGTTTAATCGCTCAAGTTCAATCTAGCGGGTCTTTGTTTGATGTTCCTGCCGAAACTAGGTTCTCGGTCAATATGAAATCGATTACCAACCCAACAGAAAAAATCTTAGGAATTTTCAACGTTTTCTCCATCAGTAAGAAAATCTTTTACATAGATCGCACCAAAGGAATTCCTCCGGGCGAAAAGGCGTATATCCCTCAAGTTCCGGGAGAAATGTTTTATTGTCCAGGTGTTTCTCCAGGATGCCAAGACAAAGTTCCTTGCGTGGAAGGACCCTCAAGAACAAAGATTACACCAGAAGGGTGGACTTTATAAGAATTTTGCATCATCTTTGCGGCAAATTAGGAACAAATGGTAGGAGTTTTATTGGTTAATTTAGGTACGCCGGATGCCCCGGATACTGCTTCAGTACGTCGATATTTAAGGGAATTTTTAATGGATGGTCGGGTCATAGATATCCCCTATCCTTTTAGATTCTTATTGGTCAATGGCATCATTGCTCCCTTTAGAGCGCCTAAATCGGCCAAAATTTATCAACAACTTTGGGAAGAGCGTGGTTCTCCTTTGAAATTTTACGGAGAGGATGTACGTGATGAGCTTCAAAAAAGTTTGGGCGATGAATATGTGGTAAAATTAGCCATGCGCTACCAAAATCCCGATTTGCCGTCTGTTTTGAAGGAAATGGAAAAGATGCAATTGAAAAAAATGATCATCATTCCTTTCTTTCCGCAATATGCATCTGCTACAACAGGCTCTGTATATGAACGCGTAATGGAACTAATGAGTTCTTGGCAAATTATGCCCGATGTTTCCTTGGTTAGTTATTTCTATGATCGACCTGGATTTGCGGCATATTTTGCGGATAAAGCAAAGAAGTACCAAGCGGAACATCAGTTTGATTATTACTTATTCTCCTATCATGGTGTTCCAGAGCGACATATCAGAAATGGAGATATCACGAAAAATACCTGTGTTTTTGGGACATGTTGTGAGCAAATCACCGAGAAAAATCATGGATGTTATCGGGCACAATGCTTTGAAACTACACGTCTTATAGCCAAGGAAATGGGTCTGAAGGAAGGAACTTATGGAACAGCCTTTCAAAGTAGGTTGGGAAGAGATCCGTGGCTTCAACCCTATACCGATGAGACGATCAAAAAATTGGTGAAAGAAGGCAAGAAAAATATCTTGGCATTTTCTCCGGCTTTTGTGTCAGATTGCTTGGAAACTACCATCGAGGTAGGAGAGGAATACAAGGAATTGTTTGAAGAAGCAGGTGGAGAGCATTGGCAATTGGTGGAAAGTTTAAATAATTCACCAGAATGGGTTAGGTTCTTGAAAGATTTGGTGCATCAATACTAAGTACATGCTATACTTTATCTTAAGTGTTTTCTTTTCGGTATTGCTCCTGGTCAATTTTCGGATGCATGCCAAATTCAAGGTTGACACCAGCTTGACCATTTTATTAAATTATCCCATTTGTTTTTTGACAGGTTGGGCAGTTCAACCCAATGCCCTGCCATTTCATTGGCCAGCTATGCCTTATTCCATGGGTATGTTGGCACTAGGCTTGGGTTTTGTGGCTACTTTTTTGCTGACGGGTTTTTCGACTCAGAAAAATGGTATGGCGACCACCTCTTTGGCCAATAATATATCATTGGTGATTCCTGTGCTGTTTAATTTGTTGATTTGGAATCGAGGAGGGGCAAGCTGGACATGGCAAATTATAGTGGGTTTGATTTTGGCTTTTGGAGCTATTTATTTCTGTAGTCCGCCAATGGATGGAAAAGAGCAGAATAAATCATTGACAGCATTATTGTTAGTTTTTGTTGGATATGGTATTACCAATACCGCCTTCAATTTTTTAAATGCCGAAGTGGCTAATGAAGCCGGAGGAACCATTCCCTTTATGCTGATGATTGTTGCTGGAGCCATTGTTGCCTCCATCTTAGAATTGATTCGCGGAACAATCCTTGGAAAGTTTACTTGGAACAAATCCTCCATATTAGCCACTATCCCCTTGGGTTTGCCTAATTTTTTCTCCTTTTATTTTTTATTGAAGACTTTAGACTATTTTGGAAATAATGGAGCCATAGTTTTACCTATCTTTAACATAGGTGTCATTGTAGGTTCTACGGCAGTAGCTTATTTATTTTTTAAGGAGAAAATTAGTGGCCGCCAGAGCATAGGCATAAGCTTAGGATGTATTGCCATTGTGTTATTATTGCTTTAATGAAACAACTATGGAAGTAGAAATATTTACGTTGGCGGATTATGCTGCTGATTACGGTCAAGGGAAATTAGTGATAAATGGCACATTTGATAATATCTCTGCCAAGGACTTTCCCGCTATTCATCCCTCTTGTGCGGTAGTTGCTCGAATTCGTATTGCCAATTCAGAAGCAGGATTGCATTATTTTCAAATTGATGCGCTTAACCCCCAAGGTGATAATTTTCATGAACCCTTTAAAGGGGAGTTTACTACAGTCAAGAATCCGAATGCTGAACATACTACCTTAAATATTATTTGGAATTTAGTACATTCCAAATTTGATGTACCAGGTAAATATGCCTTTGAATTTTACTATGATGGCGAATTCAGAACAGGATTAGGGCTTACAGTTGGGAAGCAGGGCTAGGGGAAGAATGTAGAATGTAGAATGAAGAATTAAGAATTAAGATTTTTTTGCTACCAGAAATTGAAAAGAACAATCCTAATAACAAATAATTCTTAATTCCAAATTCTTAATTCCAAATTCTTAATTCCAAATTCTTAATTCCAAATTCTTCATTCTGTTCCGTCCTGAAAAAAGTAGACAGTTAAAAACTGAATACTTATGCTAAAAATTAAAAGAATTTATCGTTACAGTGAGAGTTTCAAACAACAAGTTTTAGAAGAACTTTCACAAGGCATTTATAGTGCTAATGAATTACAGCGTCGTTATGGAATTAAAGGTTCAACTACAATTTCTTGTTGGGCAAAAAAAAGTGGTAATTTTAACCTATTACCAAAAACTATTCGTGTGGAAACTCCCCAAGAAAAAGATGAAATTGCTGCCTTAAAACTTGAAATAAGGCGCTTAAAAATGTCGATAGCGGATATTGTTACCGACCGTGTTATTGCAGAAAGTACCTTAGAGGTTATTTGCGAACAACAAGGATTGGATATCGATGAAGTTAAAAAAAAAGCTGGTACGATATTAGCCTCAAAGCCGTCCAAAAAGGGGGAAAAGTAACTCTTATTGTGGATAAACTAGGTAAAGCGAGAGCTAGCTTCTATAAACATAGAAGACAGACTTATATTTCTAAACATTTGAAAGAGCCTATTTTGATTGATCTTGTTTTAGAACAGAGAAAGAAAATGCCGCGACTAGGAGGAAGGAAATTACATCATTTAATTACTCCAAGTCTAAAGCAATGTAATTTATATGTAGGTAGAGATAGATTCTTCTCCTGGTTAAAAAAACAGGATTTATTAGTAAAGCCCAAGAAGAGTTATACTAAGACAACCAATAGCTTTCATCGTTTTTATAAGCACGGAAACCTAATAAAAGAACAAATTCCTAGTTGTCCAGACCAGATTTGGGTAAGTGATATCACTTACATCCGAATGCAAAAAGGCTTTTGTTATCTAGCTTTAATAACCGATGCTTACAGCCGTAAAATCATTGGTTATGATGTTAGCGGCTCATTGGAGTTAAAGGGCTGTATCAATGCCTTAAAAATGGCAAATAAGAGCAGAATTGGAAAGAATACGATTCATCATTCTGATAGAGGTATTCAATATTGTAGCAATCAATATATTCAATTGCTGGAAAGGAACGGAGTAAAAATTAGTATGGGAGAAGCAGGTAATTGTTACGATAATGCCTTGGCAGAAAGAGTGAATGGAATATTAAAAAATGAATTCAATTTAGATGCCGTTTATAAAAACTTGAAAACCGCTCAAAAAGCGGTTTCGCAAGCCATTAAAACGTATAATGAATCAAGACCACACCTAGCTATAAAAATGAAGAAACCAGTGGATTTATATGCAGCTTAATCTATATTTACAATGAGTTATTAATAAACCAAACTGTCAACCTATTTCAGGACAAGACATTCT
>JAIXWL010000007.1 GCA_027491315.1 Cytophagaceae bacterium | reverse complement strand
TAGTTATTAGGGTTTAGTTATTAGGGTTTAGTTATTAGGGGTTAGTTATTAGGGGTTAGTTATTAGGGGTTAGTTATTAGGGGTTAGTTATTAGGGGTTAGTTATTAGCGGTTAGTTATTAGGGGTTAGTTATTAGGTATAGAGTAATCAAGGACTTGATAATCTATTGGACAAACTAAAATAATTAACAATTTTAAGTGAATTTTGATTTCATAAATAAATGCCATGGAATCAAATAATATTAAAAATAAAACTTTTCAATTTGCGTTGAAATCCGTTAGACTATATCAATGTCTAATTCAAAAGAGAAAAGAATTTATACTCTCGAAACAATTTATTAGAAGTTCCACTAGCGTAGGTGCCATGATAAGAGAGGCCGAATATGCAGAATCCAAACCCGATTTTATTCATAAAATGGCCATAGCCCAAAAAGAAATCAATGAATCTTTATATTGGTTGGAATTACTGTACCAATCAAATTACTTAAAAATTGAAGAATTTAGAATATTTACATCGGGTGGAATTGAAATCATAAAAATTCTAACAAGTATAATTAAAAAGGCCAAAGGTATTAAGTAAAATTACACAATCCCTAAACCCTAATCCCTAAACCCTAATCCCTAATCCCTAAACCCCAATCCCTAAACCCTAATCCCTAAACCCCAATCCCTTACCGCTAATCCGCAAAGACTGTATTATGGCGCAATCCGATACCTCTCCCAATTTCCATCCTGCAGTTCATAAACCACACGGTCATGAAGGCGTGAAGGGCGACCTTGCCAAAATTCCATGTAATCAGGAATTAATTCATATCCTCCCCAATGCGCTGGTTTAGGAACATCTTGCCCTTCGTATTGTTTTTCTAATGCTGAGTAACGCTCCTCTAAAAATTCACGATTCGGAATTTTGGCGCTTTGCTCAGAAACCCAAGCTCCAATTTGCGAAGCTCTTGGACGAGATTGAAAATATTCGGTCGATAACTTTTCATCTACTTTTTCTACATGCCCTTCTATGCGTATTTGTCTCTCTAATTCGGGCCAGAAAAAAGTGATGGAAGCTTTGTCGTGATGCGCCATATCTTGCCCTTTTCTTGAAAAATAATTCGTAAAAAAGGAAAAACCTCGGTCAACATATTTTAATAAAACAATGCGACCAGATGGACGCATATCCTTTCCCAAAGTGCTTAAAAACATGGCATTTGGCTCTGGTAATTCTGCATTTTGAGCTTCTTTAAACCAGATTTTAAACTGCTCCAATGGGTTTGGGTGGACTTTACTTTCTAACAATTCTCCTTTTTGATAATTTTCTCTTAGGGCTGCTAAATTCATAATTCGAGTATTTATTCCTTATCTTTGTTTAGGCTCCAAAAGCCTATCTAATAATCATTAAATATATGAAAAAATTATTCCTTTTTGATGCAATGGCCTTGATTTATCGTGCCCATTTTGCATTTGCTAAAACTCCCAGAATCTCATCAAAAGGAATCAATACCAGTGCCGTATTTGGCTTTACAAACACCATTTTAGAAGTTATCCAAAAGGAAAAGCCTGATTATTTGGGTGTTGCCTTTGACACTTCGGCTCCTACTTTTCGCCATGTGGAATACACGCCTTATAAAGCACAGCGTCAGGTTCAGCCAGAGGACATTACCATAGCCATTCCTTATGTAAAACGTTTGGTTGAAGCCATGGATATCCCGCTCCTAATCATGGATGGCTATGAGGCAGATGACATCATTGGAACCATCTCAAAAAAAGCGGTGAAAGCCAATCCGGATATCGTGGTTTACATGATGACACCTGACAAGGATTATGGGCAATTGGTCGAGGAAAGAATTAAAATGTATAAGCCTGCCTTCATGGGTAAAGGCGTTGAAATATTAGGTCCAGAGGAAGTTTGTGCCCGTTGGAATATACAGCATGTAGATCAAGTAATCGATATGCTAGGATTAATGGGTGATGCAGTAGATAATATTCCAGGCATTCCAGGTGTAGGAGAAAAGACAGCTCAAAAGCTCATTGAGCAATTTGGTTCTCTGGAAAACCTATTAGAAAATACGGATCAGCTGAAGGGAAAACTACAAGAAAACCTCGTTAATTTCAAAGAGCAAGGTATTTTATCCAAGCATTTGGCTAGAATCTTATGTGAGGTTCCGCTTGAATATGAGGAGGAGAAATTACTTTATACACCGCCCAATAAAGCCTTGTTGGAGCCATTGTTAGAGGAGTTGGAATTCCGAACTTTGAGAAAAAGAATCTTAGGTGAAGATGCCAATGCTGAACCAGCAGCTCCTAAAACAAAGGCTGGTCCGAAAGTAGCGGCCAATCAAATGGATATGTTTGGTAGTCCTAGCCCTGCATCGCCTAGCCCAGCTATTTCAGCTGAAAGTGATTCAAACGATGAGGACGACTCATCATCCTATCAGTCCTTCAATACCCTAGAAAATACCCCGCACCAATACCATTTAGTTCAAGGTGAAGCGGCAATCAAAGGCTTGATTTCCTATTTGGCGAGACAATCATCCTTTTGTTTTGATACAGAAACGACCAACATCAATGCCATCGATGCGGAATTAGTGGGAATGTCTTTTGCCTATCGCAAGGGAGAAGCCTTTTACATCCCTTTTCCTGAGGATAAAGCAGCCTGTCAGCAGCAAATTGACTTGTTTAAAGAGTTATTTGCCAATGAACAAATTCAAAAAATTGCCCAAAATATCAAATACGATATGAGTGTGTTGGCCAATTATGGTATAGAAATCAAAGGTGAAACCTATGATACCATGTTGGCCCACTATTTGATTGAACCAGAAAAACGCCATAATATGGATGCCATGTCCATGAGCTATTTGCATTATGAACCTATGTCCATTGAAAAATTAATTGGCAAAAAAGGGGCAAAACAGGGCAATATGCGTGATGTGGATGTGGAATTAGTCAAAGAATATGCGGCTGAAGATGCCGATATCACTTGGCAAATTAAGCCCCATTTAGATAAGTTACTGGCTAGCAACGATAAAACCATTCAGCTATTTAAAGAGGTTGAGATGCCTTTGGCAAGGGTTTTGTCTACTATTGAAAGAGAGGGTGTGTTATTGGACATTCCCTTTTTACAAGACATGTCGAATACCCTGGAAAAAGATTCCCAGGAAGTTCAAAAACAGATATTTGAATTAGCAGGTGAATCGTTCAATATCGCTTCACCTAAACAGTTAGGCGAAGTATTATTTGAAAAACTTCGATTAGACCCCAAGGCTAAAAAGACCAAAACTGGTCAATATATGACTGGGGAAGAGATTCTTTCCAAATTAGAGGGAGAACACAAAATAGCTTCTTTAATATTGGATTTCAGGGAGTTACAAAAACTGAAGTCCACTTATGTGGATGCCTTACCTCAATTGATATCACCTAAAACAGGCCGAATTCACACCTCCTTCATGCAGGCCGTAACTGCTACTGGTCGATTATCTTCCAAGGACCCCAACTTGCAAAACATCCCGATCCGCACAGTGAGGGGAAGAGAAATTAGGAAGGCTTTTATTCCTAGAAATGAGGAATATCAAATACTTTCTGCCGATTATTCTCAGATTGAACTGCGGATCATGGCGGCCTTTTCCCAGGATGAATCCATGTGTGAGGCCTTCAATAAAGGATTGGATGTACATAAAGCAACTGCTGCGAAAGTATTTCAAGTTCCATTGGAAGAGGTAAGTTCGGATATGAGAAGGAAAGCCAAAACGGTCAATTTTGGAATTATATATGGTGTGTCTGCCTTTGGCTTAGCTGCACAAATTGGTATTTCAAGAACAGAAGCCAAAGAGATTATCGACCAATACTTCATTGAGTTTCCCAAAGTAAAGTCGTTTATGGACCAGAGTATAGCGAAAGCTAGGGATTTGGGCTATGTAGAAACAGTATTAGGAAGAAGACGGTATTTAAAGGATATTCTTTCGCCTAATATGAATGAACGTGGATTTGCTGAGCGAAATGCAATCAATGCTCCTATTCAAGGTTCTGCTGCAGATATGATAAAAGTAGCGATGATACAAATTCAAGACTTTTTGTGGAAAGAAAATCTAAAATCGAAAATGATATTGACGGTACATGACGAACTTGTATTTGATGCTCATGTGAATGAAATTGGCTACCTTCGTGAGAGAATTGACAAAATCATGTGTTCAGCCCTTGATTTGGGCGTAGTCATTGAAACGGGTATTGGAGTTGGAGCAAATTGGTTGGAGGCCCATTAAAGTTTAAATTGTGAAAATATCCATCGCATTATGTACCCGTAATGGGGAAAAGTTTTTAAGAACACAACTAAGTAGCTTTGTAGATCAAACCTTGCAAGCCGATGAAATCATCGTTTGCGATGAAGGTTCTACTGATCAAACGCTGGCTATTTTAGAACAATTTTCCGACAAATTACCCCTTAAAATTCATAAAAACCCTACAAGATTAGGTACCTACCGTAACTTCGAAAAGGCCATGTCGCTTTGTCAGGGTGACATTATTTTTCCAGCTGACCAAGATGATTATTGGGTTCCTCAAAAGCTGGAGCGCGTGTATACCTATTTTAATTTACATCCAGACGTAGACGCCATATTCACCGATGCCCTATTGGTAGATGAATTTGGTCAAACCTCAGGAAAGCAACTCTGGCAATCTTTTCGCTTTCGGCCCAAGCAGCAACAAGAATGGAAAAATGGTAAATCCCTTGAAATTCTGTTAGATGGAAATCGGGTAACAGGATGTACCATGGGAATTAGAAAGTCCTATTTTGAAAGAGTATGCCCCTTCCCTAGTTCACTTCCAGACTCCTTCTTACATGATGCTTGGTTGGGAATAATGGCAGCAGCAGAAAATAAAATTGATTTTATTCCAGCTACCTATGTTCACTACCGTTTGCATTCAGAGCAGCAAGTAGGCGTCAAAGGTTCAGAGGGAAAACCTCCTACCATGGTTGATCGAATGAGTCGCTCTCATGAGGATAAATTAGCTCCCTACCAGAAAAGCTGGGCATTCCTTTGTCAAGTTAGGGAAGCCATGCTGGCAAGCAATCCACAACTTTCTTTAGAGCCATTAGATACCAAAATCGAATATTTAGAAAGAAGAGGACATCTACCCAAAGCTCGTTGGAAGCGACTAAAACCTACACTTCATAATCTTCTAGGTGGTCATTACCATCGCTTCCAGGATATGGACTCAGAAGCCCTAGCACCGTATTTGATGTTTTTGGGGGATCTTTTGGAATGAAGAATTAAGAATGTAGAATGTAGAATTTTTATTACTCCTCTCCACAATCCACAATCTCCATTCTACAATCTCCATTCTCCATTCTACATTCTACATTCTACATTCTACATTCTACATTCTACATTCTCCATTCTACATTCTCCATTCTACATTCTCCATTCTACATTCTACATTCTACATTCTCCATTCTTAATTCTCCATTCTCACTCCCCAAACCTTTTAACAATTTCACTATAGGAGTCTATTCGCCTATCGCGGAAGAAAGGCCAGGTTTTACGATAATACTCGCTGGACTCTACGTCCACTGATAACACAGCAATCTCTTCTTGGTCATGCGGTGCTTGGTAGATGACCCTCCCAAATGCGTTGGAGACGAAACTCCCACCCCAAAATTGTTGTCCATTTTCTATACCCACCCGGTTCACCGAAACTACTGGAATGCCATTAGCAATCGCGTGGCTGCGTTGAATCGTTTGCCAGGCCTGGTATTGTTCCCGATTGATTTCCCCATTTCTCTCTTCCAAATCCCAACCAATAGCCGTTGGATAAACCAAAACCTCAGCTCCTTTCAATGCCGTCAAACGAGCTGCCTCGGGGTACCATTGGTCCCAGCAAATCAAAACACCAATCTTAGCAAATTTTGTTTGGTACACCTGATAACCTAAATCTCCTGGGGTGAAATAATATTTTTCATAATACCCCGGATCATCCGGAATATGCATTTTCCTATACTTACCTAAATAGGCACCATCTGCATCAATTACGGCTGTGGTATTATGATATAAACCGGCCGCTCTTTTCTCGAACAAAGAGGCGATAATCACCACATTCAACTCTTTAGCTAATTCCCCTAATGCATCTGTGCTAGGCCCTGGTATGGCTTCCGCCAATTCAAAAAACCGAGGATTTTCTTCATAGCAGAAATAGATCGATTTAAATAATTCTTGCAAGCAAATCACCTGCGCCCCTTTTGCAGCGGCATCACGAATGGATTGTATAGTTTTATTCCAGTTTTCAGTTAAATTTTCTGAAACAGACAATTGAACTAAGGCAAAAGATACGTTTTTCATAATTTTTGAGAAGCGCTAATAATGGGGTCTAAAGAAATCTTATTTAAACAGTCAAAATGTCCCAATGGACAATAATTTGCTCCTTGGGTGGAACAGGGCCGACAAGTAATTTCGGTATTTTCAATGGACGTAAACTCAGTTTGATATGGATAAAAACCAAAATCTGCGTGAGTCGCACCCCACAATACAAACAATTGCTTTTTCAAAGCAGCGGCAATATGCATCATGCTAGAATCATGAGCTATGACAAATTCGGCTTGTTGCATTAACGAGGCAGATGCCGCCACAGTTGTTTTATTACATAAATTTATCACCTTATCTGGAAACAAAGTGGATAATCGATATCCAAAATTTTCATCCCATTTGTCCCCAATTAATACCAGCTTTCCTTCTATCCTATCACACAATTCAATCATTTTGGGATAAGCCAACACCTTGGTAACATATTGAGCTCCAATGGCATACACAACATATTTACCTTCTATTCCAAAATCAGTAGGTTTAACCGCCTGCCCCTCAGGTATAAAATAATCCAGTCCTTGTCCATCCGAATGAATATCCAATTCATGCAAGGAATCAAAATAACGGTCGACCAAATGCTTTTTAGGGAGAAGGTTGATTTTCTTTTTAACCATAAGCTTGCGCTCCCGAGTAAACTTGTCAATCTGAAAAGGTTTTTTACCCAATAAAAGGCATAAAAGATGGGAACGTACATTTTTGTGCAAGTCAACGACCGCATCAAAACCCACTTTTCGTAAGGAAGAGGCTAATTGCCAAAGGCTACCTTGGTAGGTATGCACTTGATGAACGTAGGGATTTCCATCCCACAAATTGGCATAGGCTTGTTTGGTCACTACATGAATTTCTGCTTGCGGATATCGTTGTTTCAAGGCCCGAATGATGGGACTTGTTAGGATAATATCACCTAAAGATGAAAAACGAATGCAGAGAATTTTGTCCATTGGTCGCAAATAGCGCCGTAAAATTAAGAAAATTCAATAGCCAAGCCTCATACTTTCATTCTTTTCGGTAAATTGCGCCCTAATTTGATTGCTTTAATGGAAAATAAAAAACAAGACACCGCCTCAGCTTTAAAGGATATTATATCGCATGCCAAAGAATATGGCTTCGTTTTTCCTTCCTCAGAAATTTATGATGGTTTACAGGCAGTATATGATTACGGCCAAAATGGTGTTGAACTAAAAAATAATTTAAAAATGGTGTGGTGGAAAGCCATGACCATGCTAAATGATAATGTTGTAGGTATCGATGCATCTATATTCATGCATCCCCTTACTTGGAAAGCTTCCGGTCACGTGGATTCATTCAATGACCCGATGATCGACAATAAAGATTCCAAGAAAAGGTACAGGGCAGATACTTTATTAGAGGACCGTGCAGCCCAATATGAGGCAGAAGGAAAAGAGGAAGTTGGCAAAGCCCTCCTACAAAAAATGGCCAAATCTTTAGATGCAGGAGATTTAGAAGCAGTTAGGCAACTCATCATCGATGAAAACATCACCTGCCCTATATCCAATACAGCTAACTGGACTGAGGTGCGTCAATTTAATTTGATGTTTTCTACGCAAGTGGGAGCCGTATCCGAAGATGCCAGCCTAATTTATTTACGTCCAGAAACAGCACAGGGAATATTTGTTAATTTTCTGAATGTACAAAAAACGGGCCGCATGAAGGTTCCGTTTGGTATTGCTCAAATAGGAAAGGCATTCCGTAACGAGATTGTAGCGAGAAACTTTATTTTCCGCATGCGTGAATTTGAACAAATGGAAATGCAATTCTTTGTTCGCCCTGGTACAGAAATGGAATGGTATGCTGCATGGAAAGAAGTACGTATGAAATTCCATCAGGCCATAGGTTTACCTGCGTCGAAGTTGAAATTCCATGACCATGAGAAATTGGCGCATTATGCCAATGCCGCAGTGGATATTGAATATGAATTTCCATTTGGCTTCAAAGAAATGGAAGGTATTCACTCTAGAACAGATTTTGATTTGAAAGCACATCAAGATTTATCTAGAAAAAAACAACAATATTTTGATCCAGA
Source organism: Cytophagaceae bacterium (assembly GCA_027491315.1). Classification (GTDB taxonomy): domain Bacteria; phylum Bacteroidota; class Bacteroidia; order Cytophagales; family Spirosomataceae; genus Aquirufa. The sequence continues at coordinate 37,738 of JAIXWL010000007.1, read as the reverse complement.
AATCAACGAAAACTACATTCCTTATGTGATTGAAACATCGGTTGGAGCTGACCGTTTGTTCTTGGCTGTCTTATGTAATGCCTACACAGAAGAAATAGTTGGTGAAGGAGATCAACAAAAACAAAGAATTTACCTTAATTTACACCCAGCAATTGCCCCTATCAAGGTGGCGGTATTGCCCTTAGTGAAAAAAGATGGTCTCGCTGAAAAAGCTCAGGAAATCAACCGTTCACTGAAATTTGCCTTTAATACTACCTACGATGAGGGTGGCGCCATTGGAAAGCGTTATACTCGTCAGGATTTAATAGGAACCCCTTATTGTGTGGTGATTGATTACCAAACGATGGAAGACGATACGGTAACCGTACGTGATCGCAACACAATGAGTCAGGAGCGCATTTCTATAGCAGACCTTAAAGAAAAATTAGGTTATGCTGTATCGATGGAGCGTATTTTTTTTTTTTTTTTTGTTTAAACACGCAAACAACGATGAGTATGATGACCGAAGAGACCCCAAAAGCTGAAGAGATTTCTGCAGAAGCAGTCAACCCTACCCCTGTTGCCCCCTTGGAGGAAACAGAAAAAGCAGTTGAAAGCAGTGCTGAGATTGAATTAAGTAGTCCTACCGAAGCCATTTTCCACACAGATGATAAATCAGTGGAATATCCCATATTGGAAGACGGACATTCAAAAGAGCATTTGCATCGCTTTTTTGGGAAACTAAAAGACTTGGTACAGCATCATGCGGGGCCAGCCGTGTATAAAAAAGTAGATGAATTAATCAAAGAAGCTAAGGAATCTTGGGATAACATCAAACAAGCCGAGCGTCAATCAGCTTTAGATAGTTTCAAAGCAACCAATGAAGGTTCTGAGGAAGGATTTACCTACAAAGGAGACAACCTAACTCAAGAAATCGATTCGGCTATTCACAGCATTAAAAAAGCCAAGCAAGACTTTTTCCAACAATTAGAAAAAGTACGTGAAAAAGCCTTAGAAGGCAAAACTCGTTTGATCAATGAATTGCGCACCTTGGTAGATGCGGATGACAATTCGGATCCAGCCCACGTCAATGCTAGTTTTAAAGCTTTCAAAAAAATACAAGATGAATGGAAAACCTTAGGCAGTGTCCAAGGGCCCATGAATCAAACCTTATGGCAGAGTTACCATGCCCTAGTGGATCGTTTTTACAGTAACAGAAGTATTTTCTTTGAGTTGTTGGAATTAGATCGTAAGAAAAACTTACAAGCTAAGGAAACCATTGCTGTGAAGCTGGAAAGCCTAGCTGAACTGGTCAAACAAAACGCACCTTTACAAAAGCTTATGAAGGATGCGGAGGAATTGTTTGAGGAATACAAGCATATTGGCCCGGCACATCGAGAAGAAAATGAAGCCTTATGGCAGCGAGTTAAAAAATCATTGGATGTCTTATTTGAACAGAAAAGACAAGTCAATGAAGCTCAAAAAGCCGTTTATGAAGAAAATTTAAAGATTAAGAAAGAATTAGCCGATTTGATGCACCACCATGCTACTTTCCAGTCGGGCAGTATCGCTGAATGGAATCAAGCCAGTAAAGCGGTCTTAGCCTTACAGGATCAATGGGCTAAATTGAAAGGGGGATTACCTCGTGAGGGTGGCAAGGAAGTGAGCCATCAGTTTTGGTCGGACCTGAAATTATTCTTCAAGCATAAAAGTGAGTTTTTTGCTAAGATTGATGCCGAACGAAAAGCCAATTTAGCTGCCAAATTATTGTTAATTGAGCAGGTAGAAGGCATTGTAGCGGTTGGGACAGAAACCCAAGAGATTACCCAGCAGGTGATTGATTTGCAAAAGAAGTGGAAAGAAATAGGCCATGTACCAGAGAAACAAAAGGATCAGGTATATACCAAATTCAAGGCCGCTTGTGATGCTTATTTCAATTTAAAGCGCAGCAAAGGTAAAGGTGCTCAAGATGAGGAATTTGAAGCAAACTTGTTGGCTAAGCAAGCTATTTTAGCTGATTTAGAAGCCATATTAAAGGATCCAAGTTTATTGGCCAATTTAAAGGCTAAGAAAGAAGCATGGGATGCGATAGGCTTTGTTCCGCGTAAAAATGTCAAAGAGGTACAAGAAAAATTCCGCAATACTTGGAATGCGGTGATTGATTTGGCTAGAACCCAACCAAAGGAGCAATTGGCTGCTTGGGGCTTTGAGCTTAAATCATTGCCAGCTGAAACGAGTGGTGGTTCTGATGAGCGTAAGATTCATTCGGGAGATAGCCGTAAGAAGATCCAGGCATTGGAAAATGATATTGCTGTGTTAACCAATAACTTAGAGTTTTTCGCTAAATCAAAAGGGGCGGATAAATTGCGTGCCGAGGTAGAAAAGAAGATTGCGCAGGCTCAAATGGAATTGGAAAAACTGAAAAAAGAATAAAAAAATATAAGTTTTTTTGGGGCAACACTTGCCAATTTAAGCCTAGATGCTTACTTTTGCATACCCAATTCAAGCCTCCTTAGCTCAGCTGGTAGAGCAACTGACTTGTAATCAGTAGGTCATTGGTTCGATCCCGATAGGAGGCTCTTGAAAATCAACCCATTACGACGTAAAAATTGTAATGGGTTTTTTATTTGCACCCAGATTTGCACCCACCTATTATTTAACCAAAATTAACATTTTGACGTTAAGTTAAATAATAAATGCCAATATCCTCAATTTCATTTAATTGTTTTTAAAGATTCAATAATACAAATAAGTGTATAGGTCTAAGTGCTAAATCCACAATAATAAATTTTGAAATTTCAGAAATTGGAACAATTGAATATCTAAATACTGAATTAAATAGCTATAGATTTCAATTACAATATTTTTTTTCCTGAAAATAGGATTGAAAATAATTTGGGTGCGTATGTCTTTCTGATGGTTGCCTCCCTCAACTACCCCTCCCATTGATTGATTTAAGGGAGACCCCCGCTCAGTCTTGAGGGTCAAACTTATTTTCCCAATCACCTTATAAACATTATTATCATGGTCATTATCACAAATTACTTTGAGGTAGACTCCAATGACGGAGGTACCTACATTTCGCTTGAGTTGTCCGGAGACCTGGAACTGGTTCAATCAAAGACAACTAATAAGATGTACGCCACAACTAGAAAAGCGCGCATCAGTTCTACGCTAACTAAAGAGGTAGCTGAGAGAATGATTGGTAAACAGCTAGATGGAACACTAGAACGTGTGGAGGTCGAGCCTTATGACTACATCAACCCAGAAACTGGGGAAATCATGAGGTTAGCCCATAGGTACGAGTATCGACCTACAGGTTACATGCTAACTGAGACCCCTCAGATACCTGAAACAGCTTCAGGTCTTGGGGCTAGGAAATTATCATTTCTAAAGAAGTAGGCACGTAATATGAGGTGTAGCACTTATCTGTTACACCTCTTTTGTTTAACCTTTTAAAGTTTATCACATGGAACTTATTACAGCAGAAAAGAAAAAGGCTAAGATCAAGATGTGTATAACTGGGCCATCTGGTTCAGGTAAGACCTATTCAAGTCTACTCTTAGCAAGTGGCCTGTACCCAGACTACTCCAAAATAGCCGTCATTGATACAGAAAATGAAAGTGCGCATCTATATTCTCACCTTGGACCTTATCAGGTTGTCAGTATTGGTGCACCATTTACCCCTGAAAAGTACATAGAAGCCATTGAGCTATGTGTTTCAAAAGGCATGGAAGTAATTATACTGGATTCAATTACACATGAGTGGGAATACTTGTTGGAATATCATTCTTCTCTACCCGGGAACAGTTTTACTGCCTGGGGAAAAGTAAATCCACGCCATCAGGCTTTCATACAGAAAATGCTTCAATCACCTATTCACATCATTGCGACAACCCGACAAAAACAGAATATGTGCTAGCAGAAAAAAATGGTAAAATGGTGCCAGAGAAAGTAGGCATGAAAAGTATACAACGCGAAAATATTGAGTATGAGTTCATTATTGTTCTAGACCTTGACATCAGGCATAATGCCACAGCTAGTAAGGATAGAACTGGCCTATTCATTGACAAACCAGAGTTTAAAATTACCCCCGTTGCAGGAATAAACATTTCCAAATGGGCCATGGAAGACTTACAGCCAAGAATAGAACATATTAAAACACGAATTACTAACTGCAATACTTCATTTGAGCTTTTAGGCCTGTATAACCAATTTCCGGAGTACCGCGACCTGCTACTGCCCTTTTTTGAGAGCAGGAAGCAGGAGATTTTGTCGCATCAAGTAACACCTAAAAAACAGCAAGAATATGTTAACAGATAATATCATACAAGAAATTGTAACAGAACAAGCTACAAGCAGTAGCAAATGCTTCATTGGAGCCAATACGATTGAGGCTTCTTTAGAAGACATACAGCATAATCATATAGTGCCAAGTTATACCAAAGATTATGAGCCCCTAATAAGCATTGGGGACTTTGTTCAATCTACCTATGATGTGGTTAAGCATTATCTTGAGGAAGAAGAAATACTTGCTCCTAGCATTCGGCTTAGCCACCCTATCAAAGGTCGTATACCAGAGGCAAGACACAAGCAGGCTTCTGATTTACATGAACATGAAAGGACTATCTTTTATGAGCGAGCCATGTTTGTCATAGATATCCCTTCTATTACCCAAGAAATAGATGGCCAGCCAATGCACTTAAGTATTGGGGGAGTGAAGTCCTATGGAGAAGATAATTTTAATGCCAAGAAAGGTGCACTTGAGTCCTTCAAGCTATTTGTAGGTTTCCAAGTTCAGGTTTGTAATAACATGTGCATTTGGACAGATGGGGCTAAGCTGGGAGTCAAGGTAAGATCTATTGGTGAGCTCATGGACACTACCATGGAAATGCTCAATAATTACAATCCAAAAAAACATATTGAGCAGTTAAATAGCTTAACCAATTACTCCTTGACTGAAAAGCAATTTGCTTTGATGCTTGGAAGGGCTAGGCTGTATAACTTCCTACCCTATGCCCTTAAAAAGGAAATTCCATCTTTGCTTTATACTGACACTCAGATTAGTAATGTGGCTAAGGACTATTTTCTAGACCATAGCTTTTGTAGAAATGAGCAAGGAGACATCAGCTTATGGAAAGTATTCAATCTTTTGACAAATTCCAATAAGGCTAGCTACATTGATCAGTTCTTGAGCAGAGCTGTAAATGCTTTCGATTTTACCCAGCAAATAGCAAATGCAGTAGAAGGTAAGCAGGAAAGCTGGTATCTAAGCTAGCATTTATGGAGAATAAACAACAAGTTGGAGCTCTCCATCCAAACTTACTTTTGCTCGTGACACCTCAAGGCTTACTAATTCAGCTTTTCACTCCCATCAAGGGAATTGTCATCAAACAGTCAGGTACATTAAAGCAGGGTACAACAGTATGGATAGAGGCTATTATGCAATCCAAGGAACACAAAATCATATACTTGGTTTTAGGTAAATGGATTCCTTATTATCACATTAACGTAATTAACTAAAACACGGCCACTCAGAAATGGGTGGCTTTTCTTATTATGAAAAAAGAACATTTTGTAGCTGAAATACAGCTAAGGTACGTCCCGAAAAATAAGAGGGTCACTAGCTTGGGTAAGATACTGACCTCTCCTGAAGCCTACAGCTTTGTTTTTGAACTCTTCAACCCTGATACAATCAGGCTTCAAGAGGAATTTCTTGCCGTTTACTTGAATTACGGCTGTGAGATCATTGGATACCATTTTCACTCAAAAGGTAGTGTATCTGGTACGGTTGTGGATATCAAACTTATTGCTGCAACAGCTTTGTCCTGTGCTTGCAGTAACGTGGTCATTTGCCACAATCACCCTTCCTCTAATGTCAAACCATCAAGAACAGACAAGGACATCACCAGAGAGCTTAAACAAGCTCTAGGCTATTTTAACATCAAACTATTAGATCATATTATAATTAGTCCAGATAGGCCCTCATACTTGAGTTTTGCAGATGAGGGCCTACTCTAATAAGGCATATTTGCCATTGCAGAGGTATTTGGCTTACAACAACTTTGCAAGATTATGCTTGACAAAAAAGAAGTTTGTAAAAGGGTTGGTAATAAGATAAGAGAGGTAAGAACAAATAAAGGTTTGACCATTGAAGAGCTTGCAAATGAGCTTAATATGGAATATTCACAAGTAAGCCGTATAGAATTAGGAAAAATAAATACCAGCATATTTCATGTCTACCTAATAGCAACTTACCTAAATACACCAGTCCCAGAATTATTCAACGATTTACATGCGTAATGGAGTATTCCGAAAATCCTTAAGAGTAGGAGCAACTATTTAATTAAACACTTTTTTACTATGAAAAGATTTATTTTAACATTATCAGTATTGGTAATTGTGTTCATGCTAATCATGCACAATGTAACTGCACAAAATGAAAAGTTAGGGATTGGCTTGCAATACCAGGCTTTTACTTACGGGTTAAGTGCTAAGTATAATATCGATATAAACTCATCTGTTCAGGCTACAATTAACCCCATTTCAGCCAACTCACTTAATATGAATTTCTATGGAGCTAGGTACTATTACCACTTTCCACAGGAAGATTCTCCATTAAAACCTTATTTATTTGGCGGAGCAGGCCTAATAACTTTTAGCTACAAACTAAGTGCCTTAAGTAATGGCATATTAAAAGATTACAGTGACTCCTTTTTTGGCTATTCTGCAGGTGGAGGACTTGCATTCAAAATAGTTGAAAAGTTAGAAGGTTCAGCTGATATAGGTTATGGTAAAATTGATATTTCCAACGGAATAGGTGTCTCTTCTGCAACCTTGGGCGTAGGCTTGCACTATTACATTAACTAATTTATTATTAAAGGTTAAACCCAGAAAGGCATGAGTAAGTAATTGATAAAAAAAGCTTACTCGTGCTTTTTGCTATCAATTAACATTATGAACTTAAAAAATAGAATATTCACCATACTTACTATTATTTCGCTTTTTTCACTTCTATTATCATGCAGTAAAAGTTCTGACCCGGTACCTGAGGTGGATCGGACAGGTAATTACTTTGGAAGTCTATCTGTTTATTTAGATGGGAAATTCGTATCAACCACTAATAATGCACAACTTTCAATAGTTGGAACTAATAAAAAAGGTGAAGTATCTATACTTACCGCAGTTTCAGTTACTCTTAAAGCGACAATTTCTGGGAATACAATTACTATTCCTAGAACAGTTACAAGTCAAGTTTCGCAAATTTCAATGACAGAATATGGTGGTGGGACATTTAATGGTACAACTTTGACTATTGAAATTAACCAAGAGCTTCAACCAACAGGAAGTCCAGCTACACGACTTAGGTATTCTTTTGTTGGTAAAAAATAAATTATTCCCCTACATCTTTTAACTCAACCGTATATGAAAAAGAAAATAACTATCATTTTGGCACTAATACTTGGCTGTATGAGAGCTTTAATAGCACAAGATATAGACTCATTAACCTACAGTATGACTCAAGATGAAAATGTTACACAAAAGATGGGTTGGTTTACACCAACTGAGATTAAAGTGTATGTGGATTCTCATGGTAATAAAATTAAAGCTGGAGACACCTTATTTGTTGGTCCTCCTTCTAGCAATGCATCATATTCAGTTGGAGGTACTATTTCTTCTAATAATACCAGCGCACCAGCTGTTATGACAAGAAATACTGGCATATACATGTATGTTAGAACTGGAGAATATCTTAAAAACACTGGAGCAGGTATGTTAAATAGTGAGGTGGGCTCTGTATTAATTGTCTCCCAGATAGGGGCAAAACATGTAAGAAACTCTAAAAAGTCTCCTATGGATATATTTATCATAGCAAAGAGTGTACGTTCTGCCAAGTTTATGGGTAATGATAGAAGAATTATCTCCAATTATGAAAAAGCATTGGAGGTTGGAGAAGTTTATCTTAAAAATAGGAAGATGACTAAGAGTGAGGCACTTGCTATTTTAAAAGAAAAAAAAGAGCTTTTTGACCTTGGAGTAATTACCAAGGAAGAGTTTGACGAGATCAGAACAAACCTTACACCTATTATTACTGGTAAACAATAAAGTATAATTAGCCATGCATACTTCAACTTTTTCAAACTTAGCACTATTAGCAAAACTGTTGTTAATAGTTGCCATAACCTCTTCTTCAACAGTTTATGGTATGCATTCCTCATTACAAATTGGGGAACCTACATATATTGATAGTGAGGGTAATATACAATTTGGAGAAAAGCCAAAGCCTTGGGTAGATATACAGGGAACTGTTCACTTTGACCAAAAAATAGACCAAGACATAAACCTTAATCCTATAAATAACCCCTATGAAAACAGTAGGTCTAATTATGGAAATAACAGTGCAGCAAATGATGTAAACTACCAAAGAGAGCTGAACAAAATATTTGACGATTTACAGGAAGACTTCAATAGACCTACGTTAAATAAAATGTTACAGCCTATTGCTGTCAACCCTAGCACACTTAATAACTCCACTGTTTCCAAGAGTTTTGTGGGTGCTAGTGCAAGGAAAAAAGCAGCTCCATGGATTATTTTATTTAGTGTGGGTATAGCAGTTGTAATTCTTTCTTGGAAATATATTCCAAAGCTCAAAAGTACGCTTGAGGTAAAAACTATTAGTGAATCGAGGCTTACCAAAAGTCAAGCCATGGCCATATTGAAAGAGAAAAAGGACTTGCTAGACTTGGGTGTAATTACTGCTGATGAATATGAGAAAGCCAAAATCACATTAACTCCTTACTTAGTTAGTTAAAGCACATGGAATTTTTCACCTCATTATTTAGTGGTATACTCACCATACTTAGTCTTATCTCTTTTGCACGTATAATCCTTTACCTTATAGCTAAACTAACTATGGAAAAGGAGGCAAGTGAAGTTTTTTGGGTGACAATATCTATTGTTGTATTCCTTCTTTCAACCATGATACTTACTTTGAAAGAGTAATTACTTTGGTTATACTTTCCATGAAAAGGTTAGTCTGCTGTAAAGCTTGGCTCTTTGATAAGTTCTTGCCATTATGTGTGGGTCCCAAAGACCATTCTGGTTAACTTACCTCTTTGAAAATGCATAATATCTGATACCTGCAAGAGATAACCTTCCATTAAATACAAGCAAATGATACTCCTTTTGAAACCGGTGCTTTTTCTACTTTTGGCATTCAATGGAGAAATTGACGCTAAGTATTTAAAGAAGGAACTAGAGAAATATTACCATGTGAAATGTATGGTAAAAAAAGAGCAAAACATTACCAGTAAGGCTTATGACAGTAACTACCACAGGTACAATGCTGGTAAGATTCTAGATTATCAGCAGAAAAACTACCCTGATTACTTCACCATTGCTGTTACATCTAGAGATATTGGTATTAATAAACAAAGTAGCAGGTCAGGTGCAAATTGGGGAATACTTGGTTACTCTATTGTGGGTGAGCAAGTAGCTGTTATGTCTGTTTACAGGACTAAGCATAATCGTCAGCGTACAGTTAAAAATTTGGCCATGGACTGGGGCTTAATCACTGCAATAGTGGTAAACCCTGTATTATGAGAGATGTTAGAGGTAAAATGTCTAACATGGATAAACAGCCCAAGGCTTTGTGATCTATTTGCAAAAAAGAAGTGGCCAAAGCTACCACCAGTAAAGTTAGTGACAACCTCCTTGAGAGCTTTTTCAAATTTTAATAACTTAAGAAATATCACTCCTGCCTGTGTCTTTGTTTAACCCTTAACTGCTCATTCCATATATTTTTACTACATTAAACATATAAAAAGCATGAAAGTAGTTTATAGCGTAATTATTTACTTCGTGACATTCTTTGGACTGTTTCTACTGTTTTCCACAGCAGGTATAATACAGCAGGTATATTATGGACTTCCTATCAAGACACTATTATGGACCAAGGGTGGTTCTCTGCTTACACTTTTTTACTAGGCTGGTGGGGTTCCATATTTCCTGCAAGAGAATACTATTTGAAGCATAAATGAAAAATAGTAGACATCTAACGTGTTCTACTGACAGGTATTTTAGTATTTATTATCCTTCATAGGTGTACCAGAGGGTGACTGTGGCTCTCCAATTACGTTACTTCAATTAACTTCCCGCTTGTATCAAAACAAAGCCTCTAATACGGAATAAATAGCTATGGGGGCTAAAATAAGGGTTACTACAGTAGTATTATTTTGTATATTAAAGGCTCTCACTAAATTTTATATCAAATGAAAACTTACATATTTACTTCCTCTGATGGAGGCACTTATAAGGTATTCCCTCAAGTAGGAGAATATAGAAACAGCCAAACTGCTTTAGTGCTGATCGACACAGTTGATGGCTCACCTGTTCTTACAGCTTCCATTTCAGTACCTGAAATTGCTCTGGAAAAGAATGAACTTATTATTAAAGACTATAGTGAGAATGAGGGGGTGCTAAATTTTTTAGTAAAAAATAACATAGTCAAGCCACTTGGAAAGTACATAGAAAATGGGTTAATAACTGCCGAGATTGTAGAACTTATATCTGAAAATCACTGGAAGTAATGTGGTGAGTGAATTGCAATATAAGGCATTATTATAAAATTCAGTAAAGATGGCTTAATAATACAACTTTGAACTTAAACTAATTTCTACTCGAGGCCATATTTAATTTGAAATATTACTTCAAAATTGTATTCATAGTTAATTGATTTTCCGAATATTTGATCGCTTATAATTAGTTAAAATAAAATATATATTATCTCTATATTTACTTAGAATAGTATTTAATAATGAAAGTTGATGAATTAAAAACACATTTTTAGGAATAAAAATTATTTAAATAAGCATATTTTAAATTTCAGAAATACAATGATCAAACACAGTAATACAGAGTATTTAAGAACAAAAAAATAGATGAAAACCGACAAAATTAAATTAACCCAGTTAGAAGGCTTCTTAATGAAGGCGGCAGATATATTAAGAGGTAAAATGGATGCTTCAGAATACAAAGAGTTCATTTTTGGAATGTTGTTTCTAAAAAGAATGAGTGATGTTTTTGACCAAAAGAGAGAGCAGTTTACAAAGAAGGATTATAGAGATTTAGATGAAGCTGTATTGGCTGAAATCTTAGAAGATAAAATCACCTACGGTGAAACTTTTTTTGTTCCAAAAAGAGCAAGATGGAATGAAGAATTTACTGATGAAAACGGTGTATTGCAACCACCTATAAAACACTTGCAAAATAATATTGGGCAAATGCTAAACAAGGCTTTAGATGCCATTGAAGAAGCAAACCCCGATACACTTTCAGGAATTTTTAAAGGCAGAATAAACTTTATTAAAGAAGTGGATGGAAAGGCTATTGTAAAAAATGCCGACCTAAAGAAAATGATAGACCACTTCAATGAGTTCTCCGATTTGATTAATGAAAACTTTGAGTTCCCCGATTTGTTGGGTGCAGCTTACGAGTATTTGTTAAAGCATTTTGCTGATGAAAGTGGCAAAAAGGGAGGGCAATTTTATACGCCAAACCAAGTAGTACGTTTATTGGTGCAATTGATAAAGCCACAGGAAGGAATGAGTATTTATGACCCTACTGCTGGTTCAGGTGGTATGCTTATCCAATCGCATCAGTATGTAGAAGAGCAAGGTCAAAATGCAAACAATCTTCAATTGTTTGGCCAAGAGAATGATCCAACGGTAGTTGCTATTTGTAAAATGAACATCATTTTGCACAACATAGCCAAATACACTATTGAGTATGGCGATACATTGGATGATCCTTTAAACGAAAAAAACGGACAGCTTATTCAATTTGATAGAGTAATTGCCAATCCACCATTTTCTCAAAACTACGGTTTGGCTACAATGAAGCACAAGGAACGTTTTCCTTATGGCTTTGCTCCAGAAGATGGCAAGAAAGCAGATTTAATGTTTGTGCAGCATATGTTGGCAAGCTGCGATAAAAAGGGAAAGGTAGTAGTTGTAATGCCTCACGGTGTATTGTTTAGAGGTGGAAAAGAAAAAGACATTAGAGAAGGAATGTTGAAAGCTGATGTGATAGAAGGTGTTATTAGCCTACCTCCACAATTATTTTACGGCACTACTATTCCTGCTTGTATCATTGTATTGAATAAAAACAAGCCCGATGAATTAAAGAACAAGGTGTTTTTTATAAATGCTGATAAAGACTTTGCTGAAGGCAAAAAACAAAACACGTTACGACCAGAAGACATTGAGAAAATAGACTTTGTATTTACCACCAGAACCATTGAAGCCCAATACTCAAAGTTGGTTGATTTAGAAACCATTGCTGAGAATGAATACACCTTAAATATTAGGCGTTATGTGGACAATACCCCAGAGCCCGAACCCGAAAATGTAAAAGCTCATTTGGTGGGTGGTATACCAATAGCAGAAATAGAAGCTATACAAACTACCCAATGCCTCAAATTCAAATACGATGGTAGCGTATTGTTTAAAGATAAAAACGAAGCCTTTAAAGAATTTGCCATAACTGAAAAAGCAGCCATCAAAACTAATATTGATGATGATAGTAATGTAAAAGAAACACTATTGCATTTAGGCTTAAACCTTGCCGACTGGTGGCAAATTGCAAAAGAAGATTTCTCAAAATTAGCACCCATTGTTGAGCCGGTACAAGACAATGAAGCAAAGGAAGAAATGATAGCCTGTGTAACATCAGGTGGCGATAAAATACCCAAAGTTCGCAAGGAGTTATTAGATACTATCAAAGAAAAGTTTGTACCCATAGGAGTCTTAGATAAGTTTCAGGTAGCAGGTGTTTTTGTAAACTGGTGGGATAATATCAAGTACGACCTCAAAACCATTATGCAAAATGGATGGGAGGCTGGTTTAATACCTGATGATTATTTGATAGCCGAGTTTTTCCAAAAAGAAAAGACAGAGATAGAAACGTTAGAAATAGCACAATCCGAAAAAGAAACCATTTTGAATGAAGCCATTGAAGAAGCAATAAACCTTTTAGAATTAATACCCGAAGATGAAGAAACTTCAATACCAACTGCCAAAGTAAAAGAGCAACTAAAAAAGCAAATTGCTTATGTGGTAGATGAAAAGAAAAAGCCCGAGGAAGCTAAACCATACCAGGAAGCTGAAAAGAAAATACTTGACACAGAAAAGGAAATTAAAGAACTAAAAGCTACACTAAAAGCCAAACAAGCCGAACTGGATCTAAAACTCATCATTAAACGCTACGGTACGGAAGATGAAAAAGCCGAAAGCAAAAAACTATTGCTAACAGCTAATACTGAAATTGACAAACTGAATGCAGCTATTGAAAACCAAATTGTTGGTTTTATTGGGGATTTAAAAAATAGTGCCGATTACGACCAAATAAAAAAATCCACCACAGCATTAGAAAAAACATTAAAGGCTGATAAAGAAAACAAAGCCGAAACTTTGCACAAACTTTCAAAAGTAATCGAAGCCCAAAAACAGTTTAAAGAAATAAACAAAGGCTACAATGCTTTAATAAAAGACAAAGGCATTATACAAGCCAAATTAAATAAGTTGGATAGTTTATTAAAAGAAATAGGCGGCATTATTACCACCGAGCAAGCACAAATGCTGATACTGAAAAAGCATTTTGATATAATAAACAACCAACTACAACGCTACCTAAATGCCGAAAAAAGAATATTAATAAGTGCTTACGAAAACCTATTTGATAAGTATTACACCTCTGCTCAAAGCATAGAACAAAGCCGTAATAAAACGATGGCTGTTTTAAATGATTTTCTAACCCAATTAAACTATTTGAATTAATATGGAGGAAAGTCAATTACATATACCAGAAGGTTGGGAAGGCAGGGAGTTGGGCTCTTTGTATTTAGAAAAGCGAAAATCTAAATTTAAAGTATCTGATGCTACCAATTACGGAGGCATACCATTTTATACAAGTGGTGATGCTGTTTTAGAACATAATCAAATACAGACTGATGGCGAAAATATATTTTTGGCTACTGGTGGTCTTGCTAATGTAAAGTTTTATAATGGTAAAGTAGCATACTCAACAGATACCTATGTAATCGTTGGCAAAGAAAATATTAGTACCCAATTTTTATATTTCAAGATCCTTGACCAACTGTATTACATCAATACAAATTATTTTCAAGGAAGTGGTTTAAAGCACTTGCAAAAAAAGGACTTTAAAAAGCATTTGTTTGCTTTGCCTAAATCTGAAATAGAACAAACCTCAATTGCCAGCATTCTTTCTAAAACCGACCGAGCCATTGCGAGCACAGAAGCATTAATAGCCAAATACAGCAAAATAAAAACAGGCTTAATGCAAGACCTCCTTACTAAAGGTATTGATGAAAATGGAAACATAAGAACGGAAGAAACCCACGGATTTACTGAGGAAAATGGTTTTAAATATCCAAAAGAATGGGAGTTGACCACAATTGAAAAATGTATTATTAACATTGAACAAGGTTGGAGCCCAAATTGTGAAAGTGACCCTGCATCAACAAATGAATGGGGTATCTTAAAAACAACTGCTGTCACTTGGAATGGCTATGATGCAAATGAAAATAAAAAAATGCCAATTGCCTTAACACCTAAATATCAGTATGAAGTTAAAAATGGTGATGTGTTAGTTACAAGAGCAGGTCCTAATTCAAGAGTGGGGGTTGTTTCATATGTTCAACAAACAAGAGATAAAATAATATTTAGCGATAAGATATATCGTTTAATTCCACAAAAGAAATTACTAAATAAATATTTGGCATTGGCACTTTCAAGTCAGTTTACTCAAAGGCATTTATCAAATTTCAAAACTGGTATGGCGGAAAGTCAAACTAATATTTCTCAAAAAATTGTCTTGGCTTTAAATATTTTATTACCAAGTCCTGAAGAACAAAAACAAATTATTGAAACGCTTGATAAGGTAGAAGAAAACTTGAAAATATATGGAATTGAACTATCCAAACTTATATCCATAAAAACAGGTTTGATGCAAGATTTACTAACAGGAAAAGTAAGAGTGAAAATATGAAAAACGAAAGAGAAATAGCAGAACTCATTTTTGATAAATTCAGGTCAGCTAATTGTAAAGCTGGACATATTGTTATGTTCAGTGTTTTGCAACACACTTTAATTGACAAACTTAATCCAAAGGAAAAGGAGTTATTCTTTATAGTTTTCAATGGGTTAATTTTTACAGGCTATTTTACTTATGAAAATACCAGTCCAGAGTGTATTCGCTTAACTGAAAAGGGTTACGATTATATTTATGATGATGATAAGGTGGCAGCAATGCTTCAAAAGCCGTGGGTTATTCCGCAAGTAGATAAAACAGACTGGGATAAAGCATTCTATAAATTATGGAAGTTTATTGGTCCACAAGATACCTACACTGATTACATTGGTGGCCCACAATTTTATAAGCTTATTATGCCTTTGTGCGATGATATACCACCATCATACACACTATACATTGAACAAAGAAAAAAGAAAGGTTTATCTACAAGCCGGATGGAATATTACAACGATTTGATTAATCTTTTGGATGAAGAAAAACGAAAAGAGTTGTATGTAAATATTCAGTTGTATTTGGAAGATAATACTTCTGTAATAAATACAACTACCGATGATTTTAATTTTGATACACCTTTTAGTACAACCGATGCAATTGCAGAGGAAGAAGTTGTAAAACCAGTTCATCAAGCAAGTGTAGTAATGAAAGCTGAACCAACAGAAGTGATACCTAATGTTTTTATTTCTTATTCTTGGGATAGTCAGGAACACGAAGAATGGATTATTAATTTGGCTACTAAACTTTGTGATAATGGTGTAAATGCCATTTTGGATAAATGGGATTTAGGATCACTGGGGGAACCACTGCCTCACTTTATGGAAAATGCCATTACAAAATCACAAAGGGTAATTTGTGTAATGACACCCAATTACAAAAAGAAAACTGAAAATCTTGCAGGTGGTGTTGGTTATGAATATTCAATTATTTCTGCTGAAATATTTACAGATGGAATAAATACTTCAAAGTTCATTCCTCTGTTTAGAAACGGAACAGATGCAGATGCAATCCCTACAGTTTTAAGAGGTAGAAAATATGTGGATATGAGAGTTGATGCAGAATTTGAAGAAAAGTTTGTACACGAATTATTGAGAGACATTCACGAAGAACCGAAATTCAAAAAACCAGTAATTGGCAAGAAACCAACCTTTGATTAATAAGAAGTTTAACATGCAATAATATGATATTAAGTAACGATAATAAATACAGGGGCAATATTGGTTCATCTCTTAAACTGGATGAATACAGCCACGTAGAAAAACCTTTTATAGAGCAATTAAAAGGCTTAGGTTGGAACACTGGCAAGAACCAAGTGTTGGAGCTTGAAATGCAACAAACACCCGAGCAGAGTTATCGTACTTCATTTTCAGAAGTGGTATTGCAGCCTAAACTTCGCCAAGCATTAATTTCAATCAATCCATTTTTAACCGATGGGCAAGTAGATGAAGTAATGCGGAAAATAACCTCCTTTCAAAAAAACAGTCTAATAGAAAACAATCAGCAGATATTAACCTATTTGCTGGAAAATACAACCGTTTCCACCAATGAGCTAACAGGCGAATTAAGCCCAACAGTTCGTTTCATAGATTTTGAAAACATAGAGAAAAATGTATTTACAGCCATTTCGCAATTCAAAGTAAAAGTAACAGGCACAGACCACCATATTATTCCCGACTTAGTATTGTTTGTAAATGGTTTACCAATTGTTGTAGTAGAAGCCAAATCATCTAAAGTAAAAGAACCCATTGCAGAAGCCATAGACCAGTTAATGCGATATTCCGAACAAAGAGGTGATACAGGAGAAGGCAACAAAGAGTTATTCTTTTACAATCAATTTATTATTACCACTTGCCGAACCGAAGCTAAGTTTGGCACAATAACCACAGGTATTGAAAAACACTTTTACCGTTGGACAGACCCATATCCAAAATCATTAAATGATTTAGAACACGGTGCAAGTAGCCCAAACGACCAACAACGTATGGTTGCAGGTATGTTAGATTTAAGAAACCTTTTAGACATCATTCAGGTATTCACTGTTTTTCAAATAGACGATAAAGGCAAGAAAATAAAAGTAGTTGGCAGATACCAACAATTTAGAGCAGTTAAGTTAGCCACAAAGCGATTAATTGAAGGTAAAAATCCTTTAGAACGTGGCGGTATTATTTGGCACACACAAGGTTCTGGCAAATCATTAACAATGATGTTTATGGTTCGTGAAATGCGATTAAAGCCAATTTTGCAATCTTGGAAAATTGTATTTATTACCGACCGTACACAACTGGAGGAACAACTATCAGAAACAGGACACAGCATTGGGTTCACTATAAAAAATGCAAACTTCATTAATCCGAAAGCCACACCAGACGGTAAGAGTTTAAAGGAATTATTAAGCAACGATAATTCAGATATGGTAATGGCAATGATCCATAAGTTTCAAGAAAATGGAGATTTAGAAGGCTTGCAAATTTTCCCCGAATTAAATCCCAATACCAACATTTTAGTAATGACCGATGAAGCTCATCGTTCTCAATACTCTTTGCTTGCAGCCAATTTAGATAAGGCATTACCCAATGCAACTTCAATCGGCTTTACAGGTACACCAACAGGCAAAACAGAAAAAAAATACAAAGATTATATTGATAAGTACACAATGCGTCAGGCAATTGATGATGGGGTTACTTTAGAAATAGTATATGAAGGCTTTACTCACAATGCTGAAATTCCTGATAAGAAAGGAATGGATAAAAAGTTTGAAGACATATTTAGTGATTATCAACTAACAGAACGCTTACAAATTTTAGGTTTTGGCAGTCGGGATGCTTATTTAGAAGCCATTGAAACCATAAGAGATAAGGCAAAAAATATGGTAACGCACTATGTAGAGCAAATCTTTACAGGTGGTTTCAAGGCTCAAATAGTTGCCAATAGTCGTGAAGCAGCAGTAAGGTATAAAGTAGCTATTGAAGAATCATTAAAACAAAAAATTGCTGATTTGGAAATCAATAATCCAATGAAAGTAAATATTGAAATGTTAAAGCAATTAGAAATAGCAGTAGTTATATCGGGCAGTCATAATGATGCTTTGCATATAAAGGCTTTTACTAATGGCGATTATCACAAAAAGAGTATTAAGTGTTTCAAACTTCCTTTTGGCAAAACATCTGAAGAAGATACAGCCCTAAATGGAAATGTAGGAATCATTATAGTAAACAATATGCTGCTCACTGGTTTTGATGCACCTATTGAACAAGTAATGTATTTAGACAGGGTTATTATAGAACACAATCTATTACAAACCATAGCAAGGGTAAACCGCATTGGTCCCGAAGGCAAAAACAAAGGCTTTATTGTTGATTATGTTGGTGTAGGGCATCATTTAAAACGAGCTTTAGATACTTATGCTGAAAAAGAATTGCAAGATATATTAGGGTGTATTTCAAACGATGAAGCGGAACTAAACAAACTTATAAAAGTACATAAAGACATTTTGGAATATTTAAAGCAACAAGGCTTGGAAGACCTTTCAGACAGCGATGCTTTCTTTGATGTATTCTATGATGAGGATATACGATTTGAGTACATTAAATTTTATAAAAAACTAACCACTTGTTTTAACGATGTTCTGCCACGTAAGGAAGCATTAGACTTTTTTAATGACTGGAAAACATTTACTGAAATTAACGAATTAGCACTCAAACACTTTAGGGATGCTCGTTTCAGTATGAAAGGTATTCCACCAAAATTAAGAGGTATCGCAGATGAATTTTTAAAGAGTAGAGGCTTAGAACAAACTATTGCACCAATATCAATTATTGCAGATGATTTTCAAAAGGGAGTCAATACCAAGAAAAGAGAAAAAACTAAAGCAGCAGAAGTAGAACACGCCATTCGCCATTACATTGATATTAATTTGGATGAAGACCCAGCATTGTTTGCTTCATTTGCCAAAACCTTAGAAGAGATTTTAGAAAACTTCAAAGGCAACTGGAAAGCCATTTATGAAGAGTTAGAAAAACTACGGGAAAAAATTAAGAATAGTGAAAAGGAAGAAACCTATGGTTTAGACCGCAAAAGGCATATGCCTTTCTTCAATTCTTTTAAAGTGCATATATTTAACAATAGAAAATTAACCGAAGAAGAAATTGCACAGAACGTATATCTAACACAGCATATTTTCAATTTAGTTTCTACCGAAATAAAATTGGCAGGATTTTGGGATAGCCCACCGGCACAGCTAAAACTAAAAGCAGAGTTGCAGAAAGTGTTATTATCACCCGACTTCAACAAATTACCCAACATAATAATTAAAAGAAACGAGTTGATTTCAAGAATAATGGAGTTAGCAAAAACTAATCATTTTAAAATTGTTACAGACTAATGCAGGTTGAATATGAAATAAAATATAGTAAACGCAAAACGGTTAACATTACTGTTGAACGTGATAGGAAAATTATTGTCCGTGCCCCAGAGAATACTTCTGTACAAAAAATTGAAGAAGTATTACATTCAAAAAAGCAATGGTTGAAAGAAAAAATTAATCATACACAGAAGTACCCAGTTGATATACAGACAAAAGAATTTATTTCAGGTGAATCTTTATTGTATTTGGGTAAAAACTATCAGTTATTGGTGGTTGATGAAGCAATTGAAGGTGTTGAGTTTGAAAAAAGATTTAGAATTTCAAAAGCCAATCAACCAATCGCAAATGCTTTATTCAAACAATGGTACCTAAATCAAGCTTTAAAGTTAATTCAACCATTAGCTACCAATTTTGCAAAGAACTTGGGTGTCATATATAATGAGTTTAAAACCTCCGAAATGAAATACCGTTGGGGTTCTTGTACACCTGCAAATAATATCATTTTCAATTGGCGAATAATTAAAGCACCGATGTATGTTTTAGAGTATTTGGTAGCACACGAATTGGTACATCTTTTAGAAGATAACCATAATACTCGTTTTTGGAATATTCTTTCAATACAAGTACCTAATTACGAAAAAGCAAAGAATTGGTTAAAAAATAATGGGCAGTTATTAGAAGTAGATTTTTAAAATATAGATATGATAGCAGCAGGAATTAGATGTACGCCTCAAAAGGTATTTTACACCATTATTGAGCTAAAGGTTGATCATTCATTTTCATTGGTTAATCAAGAATTGATAATACCAAAGTCGTTTGATATTCCCAATAAACTAAAATACATTAGAAAGACTGTATTTGACATATTCAAGGAGTATAAAGTATTTCGTGCAGGAATACGTATTACTGAAAACAATGTTCAGTCTCCTGACTTATTTAGAATAATGTTAGAAGCAGTTATTCAAGAAATGATTGCAAGTAGTAACGTAGAGTTTTATTTTACAGGAGTAAAGGGTTCTATTGCTTCTAAATTAGGAATTGGAAATGATGGAACTATTGGTTTGTTAATTGATGGCTCACAGGATTTTAATAATATAACTGATTGGAAATCCTTTTCAGTAGAACATAGAGAATCAATTTTAGTAGGTTTTGCTTCATTAACTTTATAATACTTCAAATATGCTTGATTACACACAAACATCATTACACTTCAAAATAATAAAAGATATTGGTCAAGAAGGTAAAAACTCAACAGTTCATATAGCTCACGACAACCAGTTGGATACTGAAATTGTAGTTAAAAAAATTAATAAATCTGATTTCAAAAACGATTCATTATTCTTTGACGAAGCAAAAATGTTGTACAGTTCAAATCACCCCAATATTGCTCCAATTCAGTATTCTTGTCAAGATGAAAATTATATTTATATTACAATGCCTTTGTTTCAGAAAGGCTCACTGAACAGCATTATAAATCAAAGACCACTTAATATTGCTGAAATAGTTAAATACAGTATTGATTTTTTAAGTGGCTTGCATCATATTCATTCAAAACGATTATTGCATTGTGATATTAAACCAACAAATATTTTAGTATCAGATAGTAATGATGCTTTACTTACCGATTTTGGATTAGCTCGTTATCTTAATGAAGAGGGATTAACCTTGATTGATAAGTTTTATCATTTACATAGAGCACCAGAAACAATCCAATCTAATGTAATTACCCATCAAAGCGACATATTTCAAGCAGGCTTAACAGTTTATCGTTTATGCAATGGCAATGTTTTTTTTAAGGACCAATTAAATAAATTTATGAACAGGGCAGGTGTTTTTAATAATGACAAGTTTCTTCAAGCAATTTTTGAAGGTAATTTTCCTGATAGAAGTAAATATTTACATCATATCCCACAAGTACTTAGGAATTATATTCGCAAAGCTCTTCAGCCAAATCTAGTGGATCGCTATCAAAATGTATTAGATTTTCTAAATGACCTTGCTAAAATTGAAATATCTCACAATTGGCAAATGATTCCACAAGTGAATGGTTGCACTTGGCAATGTGTAAAAGATGATAAAGAGTATAATATTTCAATAATAGGCAAGAATGATAAATCCGCTGAATTAAAAACTACCAAAAGAGGCTTATCGGGTGCAAATGAACGTAAAATAACTGAATATTGTGTAAAAAACACTACATTTGATAAAGCTTATTCGCTTGTTAAGAAAGCATTGAACAGTAATTCTATCTAATTACTATTAATGATTTAAATGATGCCAAAGCAATTTAAATATAATGCCAAACCCTTGAAATCAAGAGAAGAAAGCTCTAATTTGATAAAAGGAAGTATGTATCATGAAAAGATAATTCTATCGAACTCTTACAATCCTTCAAAAGTATTAAAAACAACAGACTTGGGAAATGGTTATCATTTATTCGACAAGCAAGGTAAGTAGAACCAGTACTCACCCAAACCAACCTACGAGGAAAAAAGGTGTTTAAACTGCTTCTTAAAAGGAATTTTAAGATTTAAAGGTATGGTATTTTAAGGAAAATATTTGAATACTAATTAGTCAATATTACATTTGTTTTTAAATTAATACAACTTATTTTGATAAATTGACACTATCTCATTACTGTGTAAGTAGAAAATTAGGGGTTCAGATTTTCTTTAAAATTCGGACCCTTTTTTCAAATATAGCCAAAAACTGGTTTAAAATAATTCCCCAGTTATGAATTGGCATACTCCATTTTTTAGTGGCTTCGTTTAGAGCTAGAAAAACGGATTTCATCAAAGCATCATCTGTTGGAAACGAGAGCTTATTTTTCGTGTATTTACGAATCTTTCCATTCAAGTTTTCAATCAGATTTGTGGTGTAAATGATCTTTCGAATCTCGAGTGGAAAATCAAAGAAGACGGTTAATTCTTCCCAATTATCCTCCCAGGATCGAATAGCATAAGGATATTTCTTTCCCCATTTAGCTCCATAATCTTTCAATGCAGCCTCTGCGGATTGTTTGGTAGGAGCATCATAAATGTCTTTCATATCCCGACTGAACTCCTTTTTATCCTTCCAAACCACATAGCGACACGCATTTCGAATTTGGTGGACAACGCAGATTTAGGTTTGTGATTCAGGGAACACGGCCCGAATGGTTTGCGTAAAACCATTTAAATTATCGGTAGCCGTAATTAGGATATCTTCCACCCCTCGAGCCTTTAAATCGGTCATAACACCCATTCAGAAGCTCGAACTCTCATTCTTTCCCAGCCACATACCTAGCACCTCTTTTCTGCCCTCTCGATTTAATTCGATGGCTAGATAGTGTCTTCTATAATGCGTTCTGTCACCCGTGAAATAGCGGATGTAGATAGTTTAAATTGATAAATCTCCTTGATCTCTTGATGGATGTCACTCACGCTCATTCCCTTTGAATAGAGCGATACAATCAAGTTCTCAAAACCAGTTGAATAACGGCTCCGCTTGGGGACTAAAACAGGATCAAAGCTAGCCTCTCGATCTCTAGGCACTTCAATGGGGGTTTCGCCAAAGTCTGTTTTAATGACCTTTTTCTGTGTCCCATTACGGGCATTGGTGCTAGGAGTTTTCTCGTGTTTGTCGTAACCCAAATGGGCATCGAGTTCCCCTTCTAAAATCTTCTCCAAGCCTCGCTTGTGAAGATCACGTAGAAAAGCCTGTAGCTCCTCTCCCGTTTTCAGCTGCTTTAAGAAAGCATCGGTTTATGAATCTGGTAATTCCAATTCCATCGTGTTTGGTGTTTAAATGTAAAAAAAATAGTGAAGGCTGAAACCAGCACAATTTTCTACTTACACACATTTATCGATGGTGTACCAATTTAATCGGTAAAACCATTTTTTTCCAATCACCACAATTTGGAGGTCAAATTATCAATTTTGACCTCCTTTGTGTACCTATCTATACTTTAAAATCTAATTAAAAAACAATATCATCAGGAAGAACGATATTGTTGAAAAAGAAATCCATTTTTCTTTTTATTTCAACAAGTAAATCCTCTTCTCTTAAGCCTTCTTGTTCAATAATCGGCAATTGAATAGAAGGGTCATACAATACTTCGCTCAATCCTTCTAAAGGTAGCAAACTTGGATCATCCAATATTTCTTCTTCGGATAATTGTCTAAATAATATGTCAGATCTAAGTACCCGTGCCTTGTATTCATCTGGAAATAACATTTTATCCCTCCTTGCTTTTTCAAATTTTAAAAAAAACTTTTCCCAATCCCATTTAAGTCCTGGATTTAAATGATTAACGATTCCAGCAAGGTGGTAGACTCGTTCAGGAGAACTCATAGAAATCCTTGCCAAGGTAAGCACTGGAATGCTAAGGAGCTGAGTTTTGTCTTTAGATAACTTCATTTTAGAAATTTCCTTAAAATAGAAGAATGCCTCCCCATTATTATGTTTATCTCGAACATAGTGAATCGATTCTGATGTAATAAGGCTTTTATAAGACAAAATTGGTTGTGCCATGGGTTATATTGTTTGTTTTGTACCTCACTTTCTACACGTCATTCACTTTCTTAATAAAAGTGAATGACGTGTACAATGTGACGCTGATTAAAAAATTAATTAATTACCTGATCATTACATGCATGAACAATCATGCCAATGTTTTTTCTTTCAATACCAAATCCTATTTTCCTAAGCCTATCTGCAAAGATTCGATTAGAACAAGGTTTATAGCCAGAATCTAGACAATAATTCCTGTAAGTTTGGTAGAGATATTTTAGTGCCATATCTCCTAGTATACAAGGACTATATTTTTCATCTGCCAAAAACAATTTAACAGAATCACTTTGGAGCTGATAGTCTTTTAATAAGTCTTCAGATTTTTTAGAATATGTAAACTTCTTGTTCTTTAATAATCGCTTCATGCCCTCTAAAACCCAGTTAAACAATCCAGGCAGCTCATCCAAGATTATTTTTTGTGCAAGCTGAGGATCTTTTTCTTCCTCATTGATTACTACAGCAAATTCAATAATTAAGAATCTCCTATAAAAAGCATTATTATGTTCCACATCAGCAGGTAGTTGATTGCAATTGAACATTAATTTTGCATATTCATCGATAATCATTGGTTCTTGATATGGAAGTCTACATTCTACGGCCTCTCCACTTACTAAAGCTTTAAACATAGTAGAATCCATCCGACTGGATATCTCACTCGCATAATTTAATAACCTATGGGCAAGCATTGCACGCTGATAACCTGTTTCATTTGTAATTGACTGAAGAGTGTAATTTGATACATTATCTTTTCCTAATAGGTTAATAATCAAATCAAAGACAACGCTCTTTCCATTAGATCCAACACCATACAATATCAGACTTTTCTCAAGTTTTAATAAGGAATTGGGTAAAAGCGAATAAGCAATAAACTCGGCAATAATGTTTTGCTGGTCGATATCGGGTAATACCTTATTCAAGAATTTCATAAATAATGGACAATCTTGACCCTCATCATAAACAAATGGAAGTTGGAAAGTCAAAAAATCGTGTTTGTCAAAATCCTTTAAAACAAGAGATCCATCAGATCCAATCACTAGGGTACCGTTTCTGAAATTGATCAATGAACTAGTTTTCTCTTTTGTTATTTTAACAAAACTAGAAGTAACAAATTGCTTGTGTAGCTCATCCTTAAATGAGTGATATTTTGATGTACACACCTCAATACCCAACCTGAAGGATAAACAGCCAAGAAAATTCTTTAACTCTTCCTTGGTTAAAATCTGCCAATACTCCCCTTTAAAAATATATACTTGTCCATTAAAGGAGGCCATACCTAATTTATTGGTTTTTAGTTTAGCCAATAACTCGTCTATGGTTAAAACTACGTAATGCTTTGTCGTCAATTTTTGACCAGAAACTAGCTTAGCTCTTGAATAAAAATCAATTGGCACAAAATAGTTAAGTAAAAAGCTAAATGACTCTTCATCGCTTTTATTTAATACATTGGTGGAGTTTTCCACATCATCCAAAACCTCGGTTTTGGGCACTAAAAGGTGGTTTTTCATTTTTTGAAAAATTTAATAGTATTTTGTATTCATTGATGAATACAAGTAACTAGCCAATAAAAATTATATTAATCTTAGTAGGTTAGGTAATAATTCCAACTTGCGTGAGTGTTGGATTTCGCTGAAGTGTCAGATTTTGCTTCTTTGTTGAATGTTGCTTCTGTGTTATCTCTTAACTGAGAATTTGATTTGGCTTCAGTATCGGAAATTGCTTAGTTTGATTCCTGGTTAGTTCTTAAGTTCTGATTTGATAGTTTGAATGTATAGCTCTTCTAGTCTTTTGGTCCTCAATATTTATTAATTAGTCTTGTTAATTCAGTGAATTTTTTAGTAATTCTTTTAGATGGGCTTCAGTGAAACGAATACTTCCACCAACTTTTGTAAATGGAATTGCCTTTTTTGAGATCTTATTATACAGCGTCCCTGGTGATACACCTAAGAACCTTGCCATTTGATTAATGTTGTAAAGCTTAGTAGTTTGGGAGGGTTCAGTTCGAATAAATTTTTCAGCACCCATTGAAGCTATTAAAAAATCTAATTTTTGGGAAATATCCTGTACTTCCCCAAGAATTGAAACAGACGAAATTTCTTCATTCTCTGCTTCAGTTTTAAAATTTCTCATTTTTTTGTTCATAATTAGTTTACCTGTTGTTATGTGTTTGCAAAATTCTGCAAAATAATTTGAACTCCCAATATGGTTATAAACAGTTTATCCACAGGTAAAATATGCTAAACTAAACTTCACAATAACTTTCTCGCGTTAAGAATAATTTGATCATCTTCTAACGAAGCCAAGTAACATTTAGTTACTGCAAGAGAAGAGTGTCCCAGAGATTCACTAATATCTTGAATTGAAATCCCGGCATTTTTTGAAATAGATGCAAATGAATGTCTACTATGATATGTACCAATGCCATCTATCCCTAAATTTAATTTTTGGGCAATTACTTTAATGTGCTTGTTTACTTTTTTTAGAGAATTCCTTGTTCTATCCCTCAGTTGAAGTCCAGATTCTCCACCCAGCAAAAATGGAAATACATAATCATTTGGCTTTTTATTAGGGTAACAATTTCCCCACCTATGAATTATTTCTTTAATTTCTGGAAGAAGAGCTACCTTAATTGGTTCCAAAACTTTAATTGAATGTAAGGTTTTTGACCTGTTAAAGGTGATTATTTTCTCTCCTATATTTTCAAATTTCAGTAAGCAAATATCCTTAAAATTGATACCATTGCACAGATAAGTCATAATAAACATATCCCTGGCAAATTCTTCCTTTTCGTTTTGAGCTACATAATTACGGATCAATCGAATTTGATTTATGTTAAGGGCTTTTTTCACGTTTCTTGTTGCAGGAATTTTATAGTCTCTTTTGCCAAAAGGGTAAAATGATTTATCAATCCAACCCATGTGAATTGCATTATTATAAGCAGATCGAATTGTACGAGTATAAATCCCAACTGTTGAAATTGATCTTCCTTTCGCTAGTAGCCATTTTTCAAATTTCACTAACCAATCTTTATTTATATCCTCAAAATATAATTTAGCTGGCTTTTTACCGTGAAAAGCTAAAACACTACTTAGAGTAGTCTTGTAGGAATCCCTTGTCCCAATTCTATCCTCAAGCTCCAATGAGTGGATCATTTCTTTAAACATTGTCTCAACAGTTCGACTTATAGGTACTTCATCTATTTTATTAAAAAACAACCGTTCAAATGAATTCTTATCGAAAATGCGCATTTTGGAAATGATTGACTCAGCTCTATAAAATGGTTCAGAAATCATGAGTTTAATCTCCTGAGCTCCTTTTTTATTGGATCCTCTTGAAAATGCTTCAAAATCCTCCTTAGTGCCTTCTCCAATTTTATAAATACACTTTTTCCCCTTTTGAGAAATCCGCATATTAATTGGATAGGTTCCATCATTTCTTCTTCTTCTTGTGTCTAAAAAATAACTTAATGAAATTCCCATTTTTAATTAAAAATTTGCACCCAGATTTGCACCCAGGTTGGTGAAACATTGTGAAAAAACCAACAAAATAGTTAAGCACATTTGTTTCACAACTACCTGATTAATAGATAATTATTAATAAAAATTATAAATAATTAAAAATATTAATTAGGACTTGTAATCAGTAGGTCATTGGTTCGATCCCGATAGGAGGCTCATTAAAGCTCAACAGAAATGTTGGGCTTTTTTTGTTTAAAGGGGTTTTGCAGTGTTTTCTGATAAGTTTTGTCTGTTAAACATTAATTTTTCGAAATTAGTAAGATCCTAAGCAAATACAATATTTATAGCCATTTCTTCTACTTTTGACTCATCTACTGACTCACTTAGTGACTCGCTTAACCTTAGAAAAACTCCTAATTGGCTGTATAAAAGGCTTATTTACACTTCAAAAATAATTATTGTGACTCACCTGTCCATATTTCTTGCTAGAATCTAATTCTAGAACACTAATTTACTTTCATATATATTTTACCTAGATTCTTAAAAATAGGATTCCCATTAAAGCCTATCAGTTTACTATTGATTCCAAAAAGATTGGCCATGTTTACCGAAAGTCCCTACTTTTATAGGCTCATTCTTGATCCCTAGAAGAGCTGTAAATGTGCTTGAAGTAATTGCTTAAGGAGACCAGAAATGATGCTCCAGAATCGCTCTATTGAATCCTACCGAAAGGCTGGTTATTTGCCCTTAGGAGCCTTCTAGTATTGATTATAGATTACTTTAGGAGTGCTTGTTCGAAGGTCTCAGAAGGTCAGCAATGAAGCTCTAAAGAAGGTAATATTATGTTCTATGACGAAGAGATCTATCCATGTAAAAGATCAGTATTACAATTCGAATCCCTCATCTATAAACATTAGCTCCCACATGCTAACGCTTACGGCAAGATAGCTAGAAGGATCTATTTCCTTCTGTATTATAAGATCCTGTTGAGTCCCATTCCCTTGTAGTATTGCAAAGACCCTTTCAGGCTTGTCTTCCCTGGGTACAAAGTATATTCCAGCAGTAGGATCTAAGGTTTCTATAGGCTTGAAGATGACTACTGATGCTGATGCATTTGTAAGTTGCCAACCAGGAATGCTTTGTGATAGAAGAAAAGTTAGTGGTATAAACGCCTTAGGGCTGTAGTAGTTCAAGGTAAAGTTTAGCTACATATCTGATTCATTGCAGGTATTTAAGGTATTTTTATGAATTGGAAAGTATTAGCACAATATTTTCATTTCAGTTTATTACTATAAATCAATATTAAATAATTTGTTTTATTATTTTCCATATAAAACTAAACTTTGCATTAAGATGTAGTTCGTTCCTTCTGTATTTTCACTATCATATGGTGATAATTCTATATCACTTACAATTACTGATACACCACCTAACGGAGTATAATCATTTTCTAAATGTTTTTTTATTAGTTTTTCAAAATGCATATTAGATGATGTAAAACCATCTTCAACATCATCTAGTACATGACTAATTAAATAAATCTTTGAAACAAGTTTATAGTCGATAATTTTCATGTTGATAAACTAGTTTTTGTCTGTCCAAAAGTTAAAGCCAAACAGCATGATAGTTATGTTTATTCTTAATAAAATAGATACTGTCATATGGTTAGGATTCTGTATCATTTCTTTTTTTCTCAAGATTATTCTTCCATTGACTGTTTTTTCGGATATACACTTCAATGATATCTTTTGAATTCCATTTGGTAACTAATCTTTCTATCCACCTTCCTAATAAATTTTCTAGTCCTTGTTGGAGCCAAATGGACGTTCTAACGTTCCAAACTTGTCTATAAGTTTTCCAAAACCCCATATCAATCTTTTTTATGATAGGCTGTTAATGTTGATTCTACTCTGGCTACAAACTCTGCTACAGCTTCACTGTCTACACCAGCTTTATCAAATTGAAAATCTCGATTACCACTATTTAGCATGATGCGTACAGCTGACATTAAAACAGGTTTAATTAACAGATAATATGAAATTTTATAAATTGCAAATGGTATACCGATATAAACAAATAAAAATAATTCTTTTATGTTTTCGTTGTTCACAAAAATAAGTTTATCGACTCCGGCAATCAAAAATATAGAAACTGGTATTGTTAAAATAATTCGTCTTAATCTCCAATCATTTAAGTTTTTGTTATAAGCCTCTATTAAATCAATTACCCCAAGACCATTAACAGATCTCAAGGCGAATGTCTCATTTGAAGCAAATGTGTTAACAAATAGCTTTTCGTCTGTAAGGTTGATTTGTAAATTACCAAGGTCTAGTTGAAAAGTGTTCATGTTTTTTCTTTGTTTGTTATTTCTGTTTATTCTGAATATTGTCGTTTGAAAAATCCCCCAGACATCTTTAGACCCTTATGTGAGATTGTTGGATGTTCAAAAAATCCACGAGGAACCGTAGATTCTAAAGTAAGATTATCTGCTGTACCGCTCCAAGAAAAAATAATCTCAGGATCATTAGGACCACTAGTTGCAGTAGCATATTGACTATCAAATGTCCAAGTTACTCTACCGTTGCTATAAGTTCCCTCTATAATTACAGGAATATTTTTGCCAGTGCATTCAAAAACAAGTTTGTCGTACTTTTCGTAATTCAGAATTTTAAATTGTTCAAGATTTTCGCTAATAAGAATCAATTTATCCTTACTATTAATAAATTTATTACATTCACTGGTATTCTTTTTCAAAACTTCTACATCCTCATAATTTGTAGATTCTAATAGTTTGACACAGTCACATGTATCTAATTTTTTAGGCTCCTTTGAACAATTTGTTAATGAAAATAATATGGTAGAAAGGAGAATGTAAATAGTTAAGTTATTTTTCATTTTTTAGTTATTTATATTATTAAAAATTAAAGAATACCACCACCCATTGTTAACCTCATTGAACCAAAAATAATTGTGAAAATACAAAGTATAAGCCCTGCAATAAGCTTATTATTGTTTTCATTTTTATCTTTTTGAACAAAGGCGATGATGGATATTAATAGACCAACCCCAGCTATTGGTATTGATAACCAATTTATACTACCAAGGCATGGAATAAACCCAATTAAGCTTAATATTACAGACACGAGACCAATAACTAAACTAGCTGTTTGCATATTTTTTTAGTTAAAAAATTAAGATAAAATAGTGTATTAGTTATCATAAGGGTAAGCAACATAATCGACATGTTATTGTAATTATGAGCGTTAGTCCATTTAAATCTCTTGATCTCCAAAAATGCTCTTGTCATTCCGCACATGAAGCATGGCTTATTGTAAAGCATTATGTTGTAGCATACTGGACTCATTGATTGAAAAATATCCTTTTCTAATGAGAACAAGAGAACTAGAAAAATCAGAATTGACATAGAATAGATTGACCAAACAATCGAAACTTCATTTCCTATGTCCAATTTTATGTTCTGTTTAATTGAGTCCCTCATACTATGACAAATGCTTGGGAATAATAAAGTCAGTTATAATTAATTTAGCAACATTGTAAGCAGGTTGCCATATCCAATAACTCTATTGCTATTATCGAAAGTTTGATCGCTTTTAGGATCATAAAAACCTAATCTCTTATATCCAATATCATAAATTTCTATTTGTCCGTTGTAATTAGTTTTAATGACTGCAATAGGCCTGTTATGTATGTCTTTTAATAATTGATCTGCCATGTATTTACTTTGGGTTATATTAAAAAAGATTTTATAATTAAGACTCATTCCACAATAGTATATAGGACCTATCAAAGCCGGATCATCAAATAGGTATGATTATGTTTTTAACCAATTGTTTGACATTTTATATTTTACTGAAATACAATTTTTGCTAGCTCTAAATATGATGGTGAATATTGATTCAAATAGATTAATGTGTTCAGGACGTATTTTTACCTATTTGATAATGTCAATTAATGACATATCTTGATACCTTTATTTTTAACCACCTTAATCATATGCCAAAAACTTTTGGGTTCTACTTTATAACCTCTTTATTCTGCATAATTGTTAGCACTTATACAGTACAAGCTGCAACAGATCACCATATTATACAATGGACTGATAGCAATCATCTTCACAACCAACTAGATTTGATAACAGGTCGATTTCAGCAAGAGAAAAGTCCTGGTCAATGGTCAGAGGTCAAGCAAGTTGAACTTACAGGTGTTAATCTTTCTGATTTTCCAGAGGAATATAACATCCATGCACATAAGGTAAAATCCGGTTACCTCTTCAATGTTCCTGGTACTGGCCTAGTATTTTCTTTGGATTCAAATAACAAGCAGTTCAAACGGATTGATAAAACCTTCTATAGAGGTTTTAACTTCCACTCCTTTTCCTTTGTCAGGAAGGATACATTGTTCTCTATCGGTGGAGAAGGCTTCTGGAGTACTAATAGTACTTTAATATATTTTGACTTCAAGAGCAGAGAATGGGAGAAGGTAATTACAGCCAATAAAGGCCCTGCTTCATTAGAATGGATTTTCGGAGGATTCAGTACCTCCAATAATACCTTTTATTCACTAAATGGATTTGAAGAATTTAAGGATAACTCATTTAAAAAAAGGGCCATTTATTCCCTAGACTTAGAAACGTTAATTTGGAAAGAGTTAGGAAGTATTAATATTGAATACTCTCGAGATAAAATATTGCACTGGCTAGATGGATTCTTTATACTCTTGGATGGTGACAAACCGAATGTCTTTATTCTTGATCCCATCCGTAATAAAATCTTAATTTATGAGGGAAAACACTCCCAACTTAAACTAGGCACAAATGAAATCACCAGGGGTGGCGACCAACTCTTTATATATCGTAAAGAAAGTAATGGAATTTTAATGGACTCTGTTAGCGTAAAAGAACTTTTCGATGATTCTAGGGAGATAGGCAAGATGTACACCAAAAAAATTGAGATACCTTGGCTTATCATAATTTCAGTTACATTATTATTCTCCCTTTTGGTAGCCTTATTCTTTTTCCTCCTTATGAAGCGTTATAAGAAGATGTATCTTTGGTTTAAGAAGTCTGAAAGAATCCAGGATTTGCCAGAGCATTTGATTCATCTCCTAAAGCATTTTCAAACCAATGGTAAAGACACGACCTTGTCCACCAATCAGATGAACGAGCTCTTGGGTATCAAGTCCAATTCCTTTGAGACCACTAGACAGCAAAGATCTAGAGATATTAAAGCGATAAATGACTTTTTCGAAATCCATCATAATATAAAAGATGCTATACAAAGGAAGAACTCGGTAGCAGATAAACGTAATCTTAATTACTGCCTAGAAGAGAAGGCTTTTAAGATTCTGTCGAAAATAAATTTGGAGAACTAAACAAATAAATTGCAATAAGTAAAGAGCTAATTATTAGGATTGGCATATGTAAGTGTCCCTAAAAACAGATAGTTTAGAATTCAATAAGAAAACCATAAATAGCCATTTTTATAAAAAAATTTAAAACTTATTATTAAATCTAAGTGAGAAATGAGTGTCACAATATGTAAACAAATTTGTTTACATTTGCAAAATGAATTTTTACATCGAAAAATTTAAAGGTATACATCCAGGTATTGTATTGGATAGAGAGTTAAAAAAAAGAGCTCTGTCACAGCGTCCTTTTGCACTTTCTATTGGAGAACACCCTCAAACACTAAATGCTATTACCAAGGGCAAAAGGAATTTAAATACATCTATTTCATTAAAAATTGAATCAAAACTAGGATTAGAGGAAGGTACATTAGCCCTTCTTCAAACTTTTTTTGACATTCAAGAGGTAAAGAAAAAGCTTACACAAAATACCCCAAACATGGGAATCCTACGTAAATCATTATTTTGGGATACAGATATCGATCAAATTGATTGGAGCAAACAATATAGAGCGATTATTCAACGAGTATTTGAAAGAGGAAATGAGCTTGAAATAAATGAAATTAAGAGATTCTACGGTCAAAAAACGATAAATGAGGCATTTAAAAAAGCTTCAGTAGAACCATACATGATTTACAAAAATTCAGATGCTATATTACAACACAATTAATGAGTTGTTAAAAAATAGCCTTCATGTTGTCATGAATGCTACAATTTTTAATCCTTTTAGATTAGTAGGTGGAACAGCGCTTAGTTTACAAATTGGACACAGAAAATCAATAGATATTGATTTATTTAGTGATACGACCTATGGAACAATCAATTTTCATGAAATTGACCATTTTTTAAAACAAAATTTTAACTACGTCTCTTCCAATCAGCTTCCTCCAGCTATGGGAAAATCATACTTCATTGGAAAAGATCAACAAAATGCAATTAAACTAGATATTTACTACACAGATTCCTTTGTATTTCCTAGCATAGAAATTGATAATATAAGGATGGCTTCTATTGAAGAAATTATTGCCATGAAAATGGATGTAGTACAAAGAGGGGGAAGAAAAAAAGATTTTTGGGATTTACATGAATTATTACCCAAATACAACCTAAATCAAATGTTGGAATTTCACGAAAAACGATACCCATACACGCATAATAAAAACCTAATTATTCAGAATTTGACCCATTTCGACCATGCGGATTATGACTTAAATCCAGTTTGTTTGAAAGGTAAATATTGGGAATTTATAAAAGATGATTTTCAAGAAATAATTTCCAAACTTTCTTACAAGCTAATATAACTAGGCGTCCCCGACTAGGCGTCCCCGATGATCCCGATAGGAGGCTCATTAAAGCTCAACAGAAATGTTGGGCTTCATTGATTTAAACATGGTTTAGCAGTGTTTTCTGACAAGTTTAGTCTATTTCAAACATAATTCGCGAATTTAGCAATAAGGCCTAAAAATCATTCTGAAATTCAACATTAGAATGACTACACCACTGGGCTCAGTTCAAAACAACCAAATTTCCACAGTTTTGCTCGTATGAATAAAGGGATACTTACATAGTATAAATGGCAGGTATTGAAAATCTTTAATTCCCTCTCTTAAATTATTTAAAGTTGGCTTTCGGGAACTGATCAAATGGTTTTGTTTGAAATTACTCAAAACTAATTCAATTTGCCCTTTACAGATAATAATAAATTCATACTTTAAACTATTTTATAATATTAAAGAGTATCAAACTCCTTCAGAATAAAAATAAGAATCCCTTGGTCAGACGACCAAAGGATTACCAAAATCATGTGTTCTATTCTGTTCCGATTAAATATAAAACTTAAAGGGATCCAAATATAGAGGTGTATTAGGTGGTTTAAAAATAGCTTAGGTTCATTTCTATTGAAGTTGAACAATTAGTAAATTTTGTAAAGTTATTTCTTAACGATATTGAACAAAATTTAGAATATTGAAATACTCGAGTAAGTATATTTACTTATAATACCTTGATTTTACACCTAAAATAGGTATCTTCGCATTTGCTAACTATCTCATTATGAGAACCTTTTAATAAACACTTTTATTACCCTCTGTCATTTAGGTATCACATTTTAAAATAATTAAGTTTTACTTTAAAAACTTGTTCTATAATATTTTTAACATTTTTTGACAATTGTCAAGCAAATGAATCGTTTTCTAAATATTAAAATAGAATAAGTTTTGAGTGATTTTACATTTTTTCTGATTTCAGTAATAATTTCATTTTTAGGCCTAATTATAAGCTTAATACTTTATTTTGGACAAGCTATTCCTTCATTAAGTTCAAAACTTTTAGCTGGTTTAATAATATCACTGGTTTTAACCTCAATTGGTAACGTAATTCCATATACCGAGTTAAATCTTACTTATCCAAACACTTTCAAAATTTATTCATGGGCCCCTTTCTGTATAGGACCCTTTGCGTATTTATACGTAAAATCAGTTCTTCATCAATCTGTTCGATTACCACGTAAGGAATTACTATTATTTCTTCCTTCAATACTTTATATGCTGAATAGAATTCCATTCTATCTACTTTCCAATTTTGAAAAGCGACAGTTTATACTTAGTACTTTCGAGGACAATTCTTTGTATATCTTAGAACCTGAAGGGCTACTTCCCATTCAATGGGCACCAATAATGCGGTTTTTATCCCTAATTACACTCTCAATTATGACCATTTGGGAACTGAACAGGTATCGAGATAAAATATATAACTTAAAGGTAATAAGTGAAAATAATAAAGAAATTTATCGTTTCCATTGGGTAATTACCTCAATATTATTTACTGGTGTTATTACCGCTATTATTGGAGTCTTATTCCAACTAAAATATGAAATTCAAGCTACTAGGGTTATACTAATAAGTATTTGGATCGAAATTCTAGTAATTAGCATTTATTTATTTACTCAACCTAAGATTCTTTATGGTTTAACCGGTTGGATTCAAATAAAAAATCCTACAAGAACACTGAATGAAGCTGATGAAAAAGAAGAACAAGAAGAAGAGGAGGAAATTTCACATGTGAGTATTCATAAAGGCAGAGATATCTTACTTACCCTTAATAATCACTTCGAAAATCAAAATCCTTACACAAAGATAGGATATACGATTACTGACCTTTCTAATGAAGTAAATATTCCTATGTACTTAATTTCAGCTGTTATTAACCAAGAACTAGGAAAGAACTTTAGTGAATTCATCAACGATGCGAGATTTAGTTATTTAAAAAAAATGAAGGATAGCGATCCTCACTTCGACAACTACTCAATCGAGTATATAGGTAACTCTGTTGGATTTGCATCAAGAACTTCATTTATAGCAGCCGTTAGAAAAAGAACAGGTATGTTACCTAAGGAATACTTATCTCAATTATGAGGTTATTTATTCCATATTAAAACTTAATAAGGGTTAATTTCAATTAATCATACTACAATTTAGGAAGCAAGTTAAATAGTTAAATGACAAATTTGGAAAAATTCAACTTAAGTCAAAAAACATGTAAACTTTAGCTTGGCATTAACTTTTTATAAAGGCAAATTCAAATATATAAAACTTGATATTAGAAATTTTGTCTACATAAAGTCCAAATTTTAATCTAGAATATCTCCCAAAGCTCTATTTTACCCATTATATAACTAATACCCCAACAGCGCCCTTTGCAAATTTTCCTTCATTCGCTTACGAAGCTTATCTGGGGATATCACGCTTATTTCTTGGGAATAGCTTAAAATAAAACTCTCCAACTCCAGGTTGATTTCGATATTCCATGAAATAATCAATATGCTAGGATCTTCTTTCATGGGTTCTATGGTCTGGCTAGCATGAAGCGGGTATTGACTTAAATAATCGATAATCCAACTAGATTTCAAGACCCTTACTTGTACTAATTCAGGCTTTAAGTCTGGATAAATCAGATTATTCCGTAAAATCCCCAGCATATTCTTGAAATAGTCTGGAGGATAAAAATCTGGGGCGTATCGTAAGCTAAACTTTTGCGATAAATTTTTTAACTCATCCATACGGTCCAAAGCAAATAAGCGCAAGGTATTGATACTCGTTTTCACGATTTTCTCTGTTGAATTTACCTCTTGCATCAACACATACCACCCGGTATACCAACCATTATTATACTCTTTGATCATCAAAGGTATACCTTGATAAGGTTTAGGTCGGGAACTTTGCGACAAAGATTGATAGGAAAATGCCAAGGCCTCTTTGGCAGCAATGGCCTCTAATATCACTTTAATTTTATCTGAACCCGACCTCTCTCCGTCTTTAATCAACTGAATACTCGGCCAAGAATTGATTTCATGATAATTCGTCAAATTATTTTCCAAGGTGATAGCCCTCAACTTGTTGACTATCCCCTGCCCTGCTCCGTCAGTAAACAAATGTTGATTTAAATCAATCACGGAGGCCAATTGATTCAATTCCTTTTCAGAAAAGGAAGGAAAAGCCGAAATGTCTTGTCGAACATAATAAAAACACGCCTGCGAACGAGAAAATCGAATCAATTCCCCTAGCTCTTCTTCCAAACTGGGATAACGCTCTTTCAATAATTCTTTTAAGCTGCTTATATCTCGACTAAAACTTCGTTCAGAATAATTGCTCACATCATATTGATCAAGCAAATACTGATTCACCTGAAGGTAATTCACCTGAAAAGCCTTTCTTAAAAATAAATTGTTGATTTCTTTTAGTCGGTCTGATGGAGGAAGCATGGGATTATTTAGGGATTAGGGATTAGGGATTAGGGATTGGTTAGGGGTTAGGGGTTAGGGGGTAGTGGTGAGGGGGTAGGGGTTAGGGGTTAGTGATTGGGG
>JAIXWL010000010.1 GCA_027491315.1 Cytophagaceae bacterium | reverse complement strand
ACCTCTTCCCATCTCGAACAGAGAAGTTAAGCCCCGCACCGCTGATGATACTGGGATCAAACCCGGGAAAGTAAGTAAGCTCCAAGTTATTATTATCAAGCCCGCTAGATTCTAGTGGGCTTTTTTTATGCCAGACAGGAATGAAGAATGTAGAATGAAGAATGAAGAATGTAGAATGAAGAATGTAGAATAATAGTGATTAGTGGTTTGTGATTAGTGTTTAGATGTCGTGCTGTTCGATATGTTCCGCAGGGGCAGGTCAAATAGCCAGTTTAAATAAGAATAATTCAATTAAAGTATTTACCACCAATTATCATGAATATTTCCCTTGTAAAGCAATCTGTTGTCTAGATTTAATAATTTCTTACCTTTTAATCAATTCAAATCAAGGCTATTTTTATTTATTTAATACATTTGTTGTATGAAGTTTCTTCGGCTTTTTCTTATTTTTCTTATTTGGCCTGCTTCAGTCAAAGCAAATCAATATGCCTATTTCCTGAATAATGTAGACCATAAGGTGTATCGAGTTGATTTAATTAGAAAGGAAATTGCTCGGCTGGATTCTACTTCTAATTGGGTTTTTTACCATAGCTTAACGTCGGATTCTACTTATCAAGCAGATATTATGAAAACAGGCGAATTGGCTGTTATTCAAAAGAAGAATACCAATCGTTTACATATATTTCAAGAATGTACGAATCAAGTTTATGTAGTTGATTTAACTGATTTTCAAATAAAACGACAAGATGATACCTATTACCGTGGTGATAATTGTAAGGCTTATCGTTTTTTTAGAGGGGATGTAATTTATTCAATTGGGGGGTATGGTTTTTGGAGAACCAATAATCATTTGATTTTTTTTGATAAAAAAACCAAAGAATGGGAAGCGGTTAATTCCAATGGCCAATCGCCTAAAGGAATGTACCATGGCTTTGTAACTTATCTTCCTGAAAAAGATGAGATTATTTCTTTTTCCAATTACTCAACCGATGTAAGTATGGAATATGGTAGTTTGAATTTGGATCAAAGCATTTACCAATTTTCCTTTTTTACTAAAACCTGGAAGAAATTGGGAGAAATCACTCATCCAAAATTCAAGCAAATTTTGGATGAATTTAGTTACGAAGATCGCCAACATTTATTCTATACCGGTAAATATTTTGTTTTTGAACCATCTACCAATAAAAATGGTATACACCAATATTATTTTGTTAACCCAAGAACCCTTGAAATTTTTGAATACAATGATCTTGAACTTAAATATGCTCGAATAGCTTTGGGTGCTTCTCAGCCCCAAAACCCAAGTATGTTTACGAATGGACCTTGGTTGTTAACCGTTCTACAAAACGCTAATCCAAAGTCTAATGATAGTTTTATTTTATTGAATTTTGATGATATAGCTAAAAATGCAACTTTCATTGGTTTATTGACCGACTTACCTTGGTATCAAACGGATTGGTTTTATGGCATTGTCTTAGTAATACTAGCATTGGTCCTTATTTATGTATTAAAAAGATTGGTCCCTAAACGGAGCAATAAGGAAATAAATTTATCTATCATGCAAGAAGTGAAATTGGATATGGACCCCACTTCTTTACGTCTTCTTCAATCTATTTTGGATAATCAAAGTCAAGGTGGTTTAGCCATAGAAGAGGTTAACCGTATTTTAGAAATTGAAAACTTGGCTTTTGATACGCAAAGGTATCGTCGAAGTGCTATGATTAATCAAGTGAACCAAACGCTTACTTTGTTAACTGGCGAGAGGAACAGTATTATTCGGGAGAATTCAGAAGAGGATAGAAGACAAAAGCGGTATAAGATAAATCCAAATTGCTTCGAACTCCTCCGCAAGAAGGTATCTTTTTAAAGTTGATTGCACAAATTGCAAATTCCTTGAATCAATAAATTGCTCTCTTTTTTGGTGAAATTTGCTGGTAGTTTTATACTAGGAATATGAACTAATTCTAAACAGGTAGTTTGGCCACATTGGTCACATTTGAAATGTACATGATCATGTTGATGTGCATGTCCTCCTTGATGACAAAGCTCCTTACAGAGCGCATATTTGATACCTCCAATATCATCTAATACCTTATGGATTAGGCCTTGGCTCAAGAAAGTCTTTAGCGTACGATACACAGTTACGCGATCAAATTGGCTGCTCAATTCTTGTTCAATATCTCCCTGACTTAATGCATAATCATGTGATTGCAATAAGCCTAAGACCTCAATTCTACAAGGTGTAGGGCGTAAGTCAAAATCAGATAAACTAAGTGCTTTATGCTCCATTTAATTAGACATGATCAGACTGCAATTTGACCATTTTTTGATAAATTCCATCCTTCAAGTTCATCAATTCCTCATGATTTCCGGTCTCCACAATTTGTCCCTCCTGCATCACAATGATTTTATCAGCCGAGCGTATGGTTGACAAGCGATGGGCAATGATTAAACTTGTACGGTTTTTCATTAATTCTTCCAAAGCAGATTGTACCCATTTTTCTGATTCTGAATCTAAAGCACTAGTAGCCTCATCCAAAAGAAGAAATTTAGGATTTTTCAAAATGGCTCGGGCAATGGCTATGCGTTGTCTTTGTCCTCCAGATAACTTAACTCCTCTTTCTCCAACCAAGGTATCCCATTTTTCAGGAAAGGATTCAATGAATTGTTTCGCAAAGGCTAATTCTGCCGCTTTTTCAATTTCTTCTTTACTAGCACCCGGCTTACCATAAGCGATGTTTTCTCGAATACTTCCCCCAAATAATAAAACCTCTTGCGGAACCAGGGCGACTAATTTTCGCCAATCGCTTACAATAAAGCCTTGAATATCTTGTCCATTCAATAGAATATTACCTGAATTTGGTTCGTAAAAGCGCATGAACAATTGAGCCAAAGTTGATTTTCCCGTACCTGAGCTACCCACAATGGCTACTTTTTCACCTGGTTGAATGGTGAAATTGATTCCCTTTAAAATTGGGACATTCGGTCTACCAGGATAGGTAAAATGCAAATCATTAACCTCAATCTTTCCAAAAGGAATTTCTTCGATAGATTCTTTTTCAATATTTATTTCCGAATGGTCGTCCAGAATTTCTAGGATCCTTTCTGATGCTCCAATGGTTTTTTGAAGCTGGGCATAAATATCCCCAAGGCCACCCACAGATCCGCCGATGAAGGCCGTATAAAAAATAAAAGTCAATAATTCCGCCAAGATTAAATCTCCAGATGAAACTAATTGGGCTCCATACCAAACAACTCCAACGATTCCTCCAAACAGGGCAAAAATGATAAAGCTAACAAATCCCCCACGGAAGGTTGCTGCTTTTAAAGCCTGATCTACTACCAAATTTAAGGATTGTGTGTAACGATTAACTTCCCATTTTTCATTTGTGAAAGATTTGACAGCTTGAATGGATTGGAAAGTTTCCTCTACAATGATGTTAGTGGAAGCTAATTCGTCTTGAGATTTTTTTGAAACTTTACGTATATACCTTCCAAATACTAAGGCCGCAATGACTAAAACAGGAAATGTGGCCAACATGAATAAGGTTAGTTTCCAAGAGATGTAGGTAATCAAGGCGATACCCCCGACCAAGGTGAATATTTGCCTAAAAAACTCAGCTAAGGTAATTGACAGTACGTCTTGAAGCTGCGTGATATCAGAGGTAATTCGACTCATCATTTCGCCCACACGGCGCTTTTCAAATTGAAAAATTGGGAGTGTGATGATTTTCGTGTAAAGATGTTGCCTTACATCCCTCATGGCCTTTTCAGAAACTTGAGCAAAGGTATAAATTCTGAAAAAGGATAAAACGGCCTGAATGACTAGGATGGAAAAGAAGAAAATGGTGACTTGATTGATAGAAAATTGTGATTTCCCTTCCATCACTTTAGTCATCTCACCAATTAATAGTGGGAAACTTAAGGTAGTTAAGTTAGAAAAAAACAAAAAGAACATTCCTGTTATGAATGTCCATTTATAGGGTAAAATAAATTTATAAATGCGAAGTGCTTTGCGAATTCCTTCTTTATTGACTTTTCTGGCATCTTTAGGATCTGCTCCTGCTCCAAATTTCTCGTGTCTCTTTGCCATATGTTTATTCTTTCGCTTTGCCTCTATATCCTGAGGCTTGGAATAATTGATTGGCATCAGGTTTTGCCATTACTGTTGCCAAACTTTCTTGTGGATGATTTGTTTGATAAGCATCAATGATTTTCCAACCAAG
This sequence comes from Cytophagaceae bacterium, assembly GCA_027491315.1. Taxonomy (GTDB): domain Bacteria; phylum Bacteroidota; class Bacteroidia; order Cytophagales; family Spirosomataceae; genus Aquirufa. Next base: position 437,774 of record JAIXWL010000010.1, on the reverse strand, counting down.
CCAACGACCAATGGAACCTGGACATGCCGGACCAATTTCTACGGTTTTAGGTCTTTCCCCCAAATACTTGGCTTTGGTAAATTCATCTTGCTTGTACAACAAGGATTGATCGATAAAATGTTCCCAAATTTCTTGTTGGAACATGTCAGATTCTGTTAATTCTTTCTGGGTATATCCAAACAATAAACTATCAGCCAAGGCTGGAGCCATTTTTTTAGCAAAAGCATAACTTTTACCATACCAGATCATATCACTTAACATGGTGGCATTTTCAGCCATGTGCTTATTGAAATAGGCAGAATACAATAATAATATTTGCCCCACAAGTGCCCTGGGTTCCAGTCGCCTTAACTGATAATCATATACATTTTGAGGTAAGTACAAGCCTTTTTTACCCATGAAATAATCCAAGCCAATGATAATTAAGCTATCACTCACGACTAAATGCTCTGACTTGAAATTTCCAATAGCGCCAAATCCTGTAAATACGGTTCTGATTTTAGGGATTTTTGCTTGAGGAAATTCATTTTTTATTTCCTGAAAGGCAGACTGTAATTCCTTTTCCAGAACCTGAGCTCCAAAAAATGCCTCTTGTTGACTTTGATCATAAAACTTGCGCAAGGCAGGATTTTGGAAGAGGGAATAGAAGTTTTTAGCTATTTCCAAAGAACGATTTGTTCCAACGGAAAAGTAAGCTTGTAACACTTCAGGGTGTTTTTGAAGGATGCTGTCTATTTCTTGAGCATTCTCGCTATTCGCTATGGCTCGATCTAGTCGTTGAATATCCAAGCGGATAACTGTAGTCTTGGGCTTACTTTCTTTGCTTTCCTCCGTTTTGGAACAGGATCCAAAAAAGAAGGGAAGAAGTAATATGCCGAAAAGTCCTACGTAGCAGCTGGTGATTTTCATTTAGCTTAAACGGGCTATTAATTCTTTCAATGATTTGATTTTATTTTCAGCATCAGAAAGTTTCTGTCTTTCTCGTTCTACCAAATCAGCTTTTGCATGTTGAACGAATTTTTCATTGGCTAATTTTGCCTCTACTGATTTTTTGAAGCCTTCTAAGTAAATCAACTCTTTTTCTGATTCTTCTTTTAATACCGCAGGGTCTTCATCGTTGGCTAGAGGAACAAAAAACTGATCAGATTTGACCACAAATGTTTGTGCCTCTGCCATAGATTCCTGAATGAATGAAACCGATTCCAAATTAGCCAACTTAATCAAGATAGGATTAATGGCATCATAGGCGCTCGCTTGGTCTGATTTGATGCATAAACTAAGTGCCATTTTAGGCGAAATTTGCTTAGTATTTCTAATCTCTCGGATTTTAGTGACAATCTCAAACATGGCATCAAATTGAGCAATGATTGACGTTTGAACTGTTTTTGCTTGCGGAAATTCAGCTTTACAAATACTGGCTCCTTCTTTTCTATCCTCCATATTTTGCCATATTTCTTCTGTAATAAACGGCATATAAGGATGTAATAAACGCATCAATTGATCAAACAAGCCCAAGGCAGTATTTAATGTTTCTGAAGCGATAGGGCTTTGATAAGGAGGCTTAATTATCTCCAAATATTTAGCGCAATAATCATCCCACACTAAATTGTAAATGCTTAATAAAGCATCTGAAATACGGAATTTTTGAAAATGATCCTGTACATCCAAGATCGTTTGAGATAATTTGGACTCAAACCATTCGCTTGCTAAAACATGTTCAGGTAATGATTGACCTTCTTTTACTTCCAAGCCTTTTAATAAGCGGAAGGCATTCCAAATTTTATTAGAGAAATTTCTGCCTTGCTCACATAATTTATCATCAAACAATAAATCGTTTCCAGCAGGGGCAGAGAATAGTAAACCCGAGCGAACTCCATCTGCTCCAAATTTCTCAATCAATTCCAAAGGATCCGGAGAATTGCCCAAAGACTTAGACATTTTTCTGCCTTGTTTATCTCGAACAATACCCGTCAAATAAACATTTCTAAAAGGCAATTCGCCCCTCCATTCATATCCTGCCATGATCATTCGTGCAACCCAGAAGAATAAAATATCGGGTCCAGTTACTAAATCGTTGGTCGGGTAGTAATAGTTAATTTCTTCATTATCCGGATTTTCAATGCCGTCAAAAACAGAAATTGGCCATAGCCAAGAAGAGAACCAAGTGTCCAATACATCAGGGTCTTGGGTTAAATCATCTTCCACCAAGGCAAATAATTGGTATTTATCTCGGGCAATGCGCAAAGCTTCTTTTTTATCCTTTGCCACAATCAAGGTACCATCTTGAAGGTAAAAAGCAGGGATTTGTTGGCCCCACCATAATTGTCGAGATATACACCAATCGTGTACATTTTCCATCCAAGAACGGTAGGTATTTTTGAATTTGGCTGGATGCAATTGGATATTGTCATTCATGACATTTTCCAAAGCAGGCTTGGCCATCTCTTCCATTTTTAAAAACCATTGTAAAGAAAGCTTCGGTTCAATCACCGCACCTGTACGTTCCGAAGTACCAATGGTAGATTTATATTCCTCCGTTTGAATCAAATACCCTTCCTCTGTTAATTGTTTCACTATACGTTTTCTGGCTTCAAAACGATCGTCGCCCACAAATAACACAGCTTTTTCATTCAAGGCACCATTGTCATCAATGATATCAATCACGGGTAATTTATGCTTAATCCCCAATTCATAATCATTCAAATCATGAGCAGGTGTAACTTTTAAGCAACCCGTTCCAAAGTCAGTACTAACATATTCATCAGGAATAATACTGATTTCACGATTAATTAAAGGAATGAAAACCTTTTTACCATGTAGGGATAAATAACGTTCATCGCTCGGATTTACACAGATAGCGGCATCTGCCATGATGGTTTCTGGACGGGTCGTAGCAATGGTCACGTGCCCAGAACCATCTACCAAGGGATATTGGATATGGTATAATTTAGCTTGAACATCCTTGTAAATAACTTCTTCGTCAGAAAGAGCTGTTTTTCCTTGCGGGTCCCAATTGACCATTCTAACGCCACGGTAAATCAAACCTTTGTTATATAATCGAACAAAGGTATCAATTACCGCTTCATATAATTTAGGTTCCATGGTGAACCGAGTACGGTCCCAATCACAGGAAGCACCTAATTTTTTTAACTGATCTAAGATAATTCCACCATATTTATCCTTCCATTCAAAGGCATATTTTAGGAATTCTTCGCGACTAATATCCTTTTTCTCAATTCCTTTTTCTTTGAGCATGGCCACCACTTTGGCCTCTGTCGCAATGGAAGCATGGTCAGTACCTGGAACCCAGCAAGCCTCTTTCCCTTCCATCCTAGCCTTACGAATCAAAACATCTTGAATGGTATTATTCAACATATGGCCCATGTGCAAAACTCCCGTTACGTTGGGAGGGGGGATGACAATGGTATATGCCTCTTTATTTGGGTCAGGTTTGGAAGCGAATAATTTATTCTCTAACCAAAAGGCATACCATTTTTGCTCTATTTCTTGCGGGGCGTAATTTTTGTCAATCATAAAGGAAAGTTCTTGCCGTATTCTAGCTACGGTTTCATTATAGCCTACAAAGATAATTGATTTAGCTCAAAGAGGAAGGTGGAATTTTAAAACAATTCGATGTAATTTCGGTTGAAAATGAAAACAGAAATCATGGAAATATTACTTTGGCTAGGGACTTTTTTATTGATGGAGGGAATGGCCTGGTTTACCCATAAATACATCATGCACGGAATCATGTGGAATTGGCACCAATCGCACCATGTCCACCATAAAAACGTATTGGAAAAAAACGATTTGTTTTCGGTGGTATTTGGGATCTTATCCACTTTAACCATCATCATTGGTGCTGAAATAGAAGCTTTCAGGCCCTTATTGTGGATAGGTTTAGGAATTGCGACTTATGGTTTATGCTATTTTGTATTTCATGATATCATCGTACATCGACGAATCAAAGTCAAATTTAAGACCAAAAATACCTACCTAAAACGCTTGATTAAAGCCCATTATGTGCACCATGAGGTGCATGAAAAAGAGGGCGCAGAAGCTTTTGGTTTCTTGTACGCCCCCAAAAAATATGAATAGGTTTATTTAACGAAACCTACTCCGACCGTTGAGTTAGAAAATTCATCTATTAAAATAAATGCTCCATTGGATGGATTTTGGGCATAAACATCGGCCATAATTGGCTGCGCGGTACGCAATTGTATGCCGCCAATTTCATTTAGTTTTAATGAATCTACATTTTGGCTAGACGTTTGTGCTACCACGTCCAATCTTTCTGTAATTTGTGAAATTTTGGCTTTGGTAAGATTTACCCCATGCTTTAAAAGGTAGGTTTTACCAGGACTCAAGGCTTGGTGGTCTAACCAACAAATATGTGCTGCAAAATCTTTCAACTGTGGAGCTTGGGCATCAGAAGCTAAAACCAAAGAATTTCCACGGGAAATATCGACGTCAGTAGTCAAGGTAATAACCACAGAATCTCCAGCGACCGCATGGTCTAATGGCTCTCCAAATTTTTCAATGGAAGCGATGGTGCTTTCTTGACCGGTAGGTAATGCTCTAATGACATCACCTACTCGGAAAGTACCAGAGCTTATTTTGCCAGCATATCCGCGGTAATCATGATATTCTTCTGTTTTTGGGCGAATCACCCATTGAACAGGAAAACGAGCAGGAGCATGTGCCAGACTTTCGGCAAATTCAAATGCCTCTAATTCTCCTAACAAAGTATTTCCTTGATACCATGGCATTTTATCGGCTGCTTGAGTGATATTTTGACCAAATAAAGAGGATATTGGTAAAAAGCTTACGGCTTGTCCCTCAAAGGTAGTTTGAGCCACTAGGGAGGTGAGACTAGCTTTAATGGCCTCAAATTTGGCTTGGTCATATTGAACCAAATCCATTTTATTGACACAAATAATCACCTTTGGAATTCGTAATAAAGCAGCAATGGATAAGTGACGAGCCGTTTGTTCTACAAGACCTTGGCGAGCATCTACCAAAATTAGTGATACTTTGGCATTAGAAGCCCCAGTAACCATGTTGCGCGTGTATTCTACGTGGCCAGGTGTGTCCGCAATGATGTATTTACGAGTTGGCGTAGAGAAATAGATGTGGGCTACATCAATGGTAATACCTTGTTCTCTTTCCGCAATTAATCCATCAGTTAATAAAGAAAGGTCCAAAAAATCCAAACCTTTTCTTTTAGAAGCACTTTCTAAGGCTTCAATTTTATCTTTAGTAATTGAATTGGTTTCATACAATAAACGACCAATCAATGTGCTTTTTCCGTCATCTACAGAGCCTGCAGTAGCTATACGTAAAATATCCATATTCCTTTCTCTCTCCTGTTAAAAATATCCCTGTTGCTTTCTTTTTTCCATGGCGGCTTCGGAGCGTTTATCGTCGATACGAGCACCGCGTTCTGAGATTTCGGCAGACAAAATCTCTTCGATGATGACATCTATTTCAACCGCATCTGATTCAACAGCCGCGGTGCAAGTCATATCTCCTACCGTTCTAAAACGAACAGTAGCTTCAAAAGGAATTTCATCGGCTTCTTTATTCAAGTATTCCGAGTCGGCCCAAAGCATACCATCCCGTTCAATGACCTGTCTTTGATGCGAGAAGTAAATACTTGGGATTTCCATTTTTTCTTCCTTAATGTAATTCCAAACATCCAATTCTGTCCAGTTGGAGATAGGAAAAACACGAACATTTTCACCTACGGCAATGCGTCCGTTAAGCATATCAAATAATTCGGGTCTTTGTCTTTTGGCATCCCACTGTCCGAAATCATCCCGAACGGAGAAAATGCGTTCTTTTGCCCTAGCTTTTTCTTCGTCTCTTCTCGCTCCTCCAATACAAGCATCAAATTTAAATTCTTCGATGGTATCCAATAAAGTGACCGTTTGAAGTACATTGCGAGAGGCATATTTACCTGTTTCTTCCTTAGCTTTTCCTTGATTAATGGAATCTTGTACATAACGGACTATGAGTTCAGCCCCCGTTTCTTTAGCTAGCCAATCTCTAAATTCTATGGTTTCGGGAAAGTTATGTCCCGTATCAATGTGTACTAAAGGGAAGGGTATTTTTCCTGGGAAAAAGGCCTTTTGGGCTAATCTAACTAGCGTGATAGAATCTTTACCTCCAGAAAATAGCAAAGCAGGGCGCTCAAATTGAGCAGCTACCTCTCTCATGATATAAATAGACTCATCCTCCAATTTTCTTGGAAACTGCCCTATTTTGTCTTTAATGGTTGAATTTGTCATAAAATGCGTCTTGTATTAGGCGTGTAAACCACATTCTTTTTGGGAGTTTTCCCACCACCACCTGCCGGCTCTAGGATGTTCACCTTCCGCTATGGCCCGCGTACAAGGCGCACAACCAATGGAGATAAATCCTTTTTTGTGTAAGGGATTTTGTGGTATTTTATGGTCTACTAAATATTGATTTAATTCATCGAATGTCCAATCAATCAATGGGTTAATTTTGAATAATTGTCTTTGCTCATCCCATTCCACAATCGGCATATTGGCCCTATTTTCAGATTGTTCTGCGCGTAAACCTGTTATCCAAACCTTCGCACCCTGCAAAGCTCGGGATAATGGTTCCAATTTACGAATAAAGCAGCATTCTTTTCTATTCTCTACTGAGCTGTAAAAGGAATTAAAGCCTTTTTCCTTAACTAGTTTTTCAACAGAGTGAGTATTTGGGAAAAATGTATCAATCGTAATTTGATATTTTCTCGTCGTCAAATCCATTAATTCATATGACTCCTGAAATTGCCTTCCCGTGTCTAAAGTGAATATTTGAATAGGAAGTGACTGACTAGCAATGGCATATAATATGGCTTGATCTTCTTGTCCAAAAGATGTAGAAAATACCATTTTCTCCTCAGCGAATAATTGAGACAATACCCGCAACCGTTCTTCTAGAGGTAGATTTAATAAGGTTTTTTCAATGCTTGAAATATCCATACTCTTAAAATTTTCACAAAAATACATAATGTCTATTGAATTACTATACTTGAATTTAAAAAGATTTACAAGACTTCATATTTGGGAAATAAATCTTTTGTAAATTCATAACGATAAACGACAAAGGATGCATCAAGGCTCAGAGATTTGGTGGAATGAGGGAATGGAGGAAGAAAAATCTCCTTTTTTGGACTTGAAAGCTATAAAAAATTTGGCTAAGCAGGGAGAAGGTCAGCGATTGGAATTTAAAATGAAGGTGAAATTTCCCGAGAAAATTGTCAAGGAAATGGTGGCCTTTGCTAATACAGACGGCGGGATTTTATTGGTAGGAGTAAGTGATGAAGGTCAGGTTCAAGGTGTCAAATTTGTTGACGAAGAGCAATTTCTGCTGGATCGTGCCATTGAAAAATATTGTTTTCCAGTCTTTACATATACCAATTACCGAGTAGAAATAGATGCCCATAGAGCTGTTTTGGTATACCATATTTTCCCTAGTATTGATAAACCGCACATGGTCCAATTATCAGACGAGCCTCAGCCAAAATGTTATGTTCGAATCAAGGACCGGACTGTTCAGGCAAGTAAAGAAATGAAACAAATTTTACGAAGGGAGCATGAGGAGGGAATTCAGTTTAGTTTTGGAGCATCTGAAAAATGGTTAATGGAGTATTTGCATGAAAATCAACAGATTACATTAGCTTTGTTTGCTGAGAAGCAATCTTTGCCTTTATGGCTTGCTTCTAGGAAATTGGTACTTTTAGTTCTGGCAAGAGTATTACGCATTTTGCCTGGAGAAGTATATGATATTTATACCTTACGATGAAAACTAACTATCGGATACTTATTGTTTTAAGTTTGCTTTTTTCTGCTTGTAGTAAACAGGCAGTGGAACCTGAGTTATCCCCCAATCCTTCGGGTTCCATCATCTCTTCTTTTGACTTAATTCAAGATCGTATTTTTACGCCAAGCTGTGCTACTGCGGGGTGCCATTTGGCGGCAACGGATGCTTCTTTTGCCCAGCATGGCTTAGTTTTGGCTAAATCCGCGGCCTATTCACAACTTGTAGGAGTGACAGCAAAAAACCCTAATGCCGTACTCAATAAGATTTTGAGAGTTACAAAATTTCAATCCACACAAAGTTTATTATACCATAAATTAAATTGGGATGCAGCACATCATTCCAGCATTGATTACGGTGTGCCTATGCCATTGGGCGGCAAGCCTTTGTCGGTTGGGCAGTTGAAATTTATTCAAAATTGGATAGAAGCAGGAGCTCCTGAAAAAGGGGAAGTGGCTGATGCCAAACTATTGGATGATACGACTCCTAGTTATGCTGTTAGTTCAGAATTTAGTCCTTTGAGTGAACCATCGGTAGAAGGCAAAGAAGGAATTCAATTGAAGGTTGAGAAGTTCTCCATAGCACCTAATTTTGAGCGGGAGCTTTTTGTTCGAAAACCATTAAATAATGCGGTGCCTGTTTATATTTCTCGAATCAAATTAAAATCCAGACCTAATAGTCACCACATGGTTTTATATGATTTCCAAAATAAGCAAGTTTTACCCAATTTAAACGAGGTGAGAGATTTGCGAAACAGTGACAATAGCATTAATGTGTTTACCTTTTTGCAAATGCAAAATCATATTTTTTTAGGTGGAGGGACAGATCCGAATTCGGATTATTCCTTTCCTGAAGGAACAGCCTTGATGCTACCAGCCAATAGCTCCATTGATTTGAATCCACATTATTTTAACAAAACGAATGAAGTCATTTTTGGGGAAAATTATGTGAATTTGTACACGGTTAAGCCTGAACAGGTGAAAAAAGTGGTACAAATGATTGATTTCAATAATACCAACTTAACCATCGCCCCCAACCAAAAAACGGTTATTTCAAAAGATTTTACATTTGACAAGGCCGTGGCCATTGTCTCATTGACCTCGCATACCCACCAGTGGGGAAAATTATTTCAGATTAAAATCAAAGGTGGAGCCCGAAATGGGGAGGTTATTTATGAAAGTACCGACTGGGCCCATCCTACAGTTATTAATTTCCCCAAGGTGATAGAGTTAAAGGCAGGAGAAGGATTAACTTCGGTGGTTACTTATGAAAATAATACCAACCGTACCATTCGATTTGGTTTAACCTCAGAAGATGAGATGAACATTATTTTTGGATATTACTACGCACTTTAAGACAGAGCCCTAGATACAATTTCACTCACATGCTTAAATTAAAATTTTATGGATCAGAAAATTATTAACCTGTTTGATGAGTACACCCACAAACCATTAAAACGGGAAGTGTTTATAGCGAAATTGAGCAAATTAGCGGGGGGCACAGCCGCTGCTTTAGCTATTTTGCCGATGTTAGAAGGCAATTATGCCATGGCCAATCAAGTGTCGGTTCAAGATGCAGATTTATTGATGGAGGATATTTCTTATCCTGCTAAAAATTGCACCATGAAAGGTTATTTAGTCCAACCAAAACTTTCCAAGGGAAAACTGGGCGCCGTGTTAGTCATTCATGAAAATAGAGGATTAACTCCCCACATCAAGGATGTAACCCGTCGCATTGCCAAGGCAGGCTACATTGCTTTAGGTATAGATGCCTTATCTCCCTTTGGTGGAACGCCAGCCAATGAGGATGAAGGACGAGCCTTATTTGCCAAATTGGATGCAGTTCAAAATCTAGAAAACATAAAAAGTGGTTTAGATTATTTGAGAGGGTTGAAAAACAGTAATAAGAAAACAGGGGTAGTAGGATTTTGTTGGGGTGGAGGCATGGTGAACTCCATGGCCGTTATGGATCCTGAATTAAATGCGGCCGTGGCCTATTATGGTCGACAGGCTGAAGCAGCCGATGTTCCCAAGATAAAAGCTAAGTTAATGCTGCAATATGCTGGTTTAGATGAGCGAATTAATGCCGGCATTCCTGCTTTTGAGGAGGCATTAAAGGCCAATAAAAAGGATTATCAAATCTTTGTTTATGAGGGAGCTCAACATGCATTTAATAATGATTCTTCCCCAGCTCGGTATAATGCTGAAGTGGCCAAATTGGCTTGGTCAAGAACCATGGGTCTTTTTGACCAAACATTGAAATAATCATACAGAAGGGAAGCAGTGTGCTTCCCTTTTTTTATCCATAGTATTGGAAGAGGATTAGACACGAAAAATTAACTGAGTAATCTGATAAGCAATTTTTTTTTGTTCTGAATATGTGGCAATTAGGAGCTATAAATCAAATTTTTACATCAATTATAAGAAAATAAAAAATAGCTGTCTTTTATATGAAAATTGAAGGTATATTTGCTGCCGTTTCTTGAAATATTTCAAGAAACCAACCGATAATAGTACAATTTTTTGCAATTATTGCATTCTTACGATAAACACATTCGATTGGTATTACATTTACGCTCCCACACATTATAATGGAACAAAAACACAAAAATACTGTTACGGCAGCTGGTCTGCTGGTAGCTATGGGTATCATCTACGGAGATATTGGGACATCTCCTTTGTATGTTATGCAGGCCATCATAGGAAATGACCCTATCAATGAGCTGATGATATTGGGAGGATTGTCCTGTATTTTTTGGACATTGACCCTCCAAACTACCCTCAAGTATGTAATTTTAATCTTGCGTGCAGACAACAAAGGAGAAGGGGGTATTTTTGCCCTATTTGCTTTAGTTCGCCGTCATGCTAAATGGTTAACCTTACCAGCCATCATTGGTGGAGCCACTTTATTGGCCGATGGAATTATTACGCCCCCAATTTCGGTTTCTTCGGCTGTGGAAGGTTTAAAAATGTTGAAAACAAAAGAAGGACTACCCTATGTGACGGATACAGTTCCCATCGTAATCGTTATATTAACTGCTTTATTTATTTTCCAAATTTTAGGAACCAAGGTAGTGGGTAAGTTATTTGGCCCTATTATGTTGCTTTGGTTTAGTATGTTGGCTTTCACAGGCTTAATGTGGATTGAGAATGACTGGAGTATTTTGAGAGCCGTATCACCGCATTATGCATGGGAACTTTTGACAACTCATCAAGCCGGGACAGCTGGTTTTTGGACTTTAGGAGCCGTATTTTTATGTACTACAGGGGCGGAAGCACTGTATTCAGATTTAGGTCATTGCGGTCGTGAAAATATCCGAATCAGTTGGATTTTTGTTAAAATTGCTCTGTTATTGCAATATTTCGGACAAGGGGCTTGGTTATTGCATCATCAAGGAATGTTATTGGATGGCAGAAAACCTATTTTCGAATTACTGCCTAGAGAATTCTTATTCACAGGTATTTGTATCGCTACGGCTGCGGCTGTCATTGCTAGCCAAGCCTTGATTTCTGGTTCTTTTACCTTGATTTCGGAAGCTATTCGCTTGAATTTCTGGCCAAAAGTTCGCTTGATTTATCCTTCAGATCAAAAGGGACAATTGTATGTGCCCTCCATTAATATCTTTTTATGGATGGGTTGTGTAGGTGTGGTACTTTGGTTCAAAGAATCATCTAACATGGAAGCAGCCTATGGTTTAGCGATTACCTTAACCATGCTAATGACGACCTCACTGATGGCTTATTACCTTCACATTAAGAAAGTCGACATGTGGTGGATACTCCTATTTTTAGTCGTTTATATTTCCTTAGAAGGAGCATTTCTAGTAGCCAACTTGCAGAAATTCTCGCATGGGGGTTATGTTTCCTTGTTTATAGCTGGGGTGATTTTATTGGTTATGTATGTGTGGTTTAGAGCTACACGTATTAAGAAAGACTTGACGGAATATGAAAAATTATCTGATTACGTAGAACCTTTGAAGGAACTTAGTCGAGATGAAACCATACCAAAATATGCCACCCATTTGGTCTTTATGTCGAATGCAGGGCGAGTTTCTGACATTGAATCTAAGATTATCTATTCCATTTTTCAACGCAGACCCAAACGTGCTGATATTTACTGGTTTGTACACGTAGATACACTAGATGAACCTTATACTATGGATTATAAGGTAACGGTGATAGAACCTGATGATATCATTAAAGTGAATTTTAAATTGGGTTTTCGGGTGGAACAAAGAATCAATTTATACTTTAGAAAAGTAGTTGAGGAAATGGTTGCCCGAGGAGAGGTGGATATTACCTCTCGTTATAAATCCTTAAATGAGCAAAATGTGATTGGTGATTTCCGTTTTGTTGTATTGGAGAAATTCTTGTCCTTTGATAATGAATTACCTCTGATGGACAGATTGGTTATGAAGTTTTATTTCTTCTTAAAACAGTTCATGAATTCGGAAGATAAATGGTTTGGTTTAGATAGTGATGCGGTGAAATTAGAAAAAGTACCATTAATCATCAAACCTATTTCAAAGTGTAATTTGAGACGTATAGACTAATATGAGTACAATATTTAGCAAAATTATTTCAGGAGAAATTCCATGTCACAAAATAGCTGAGAATGAGCATTTTTTAGCATTTTTGGATGTAATGCCTTTGGTAGAAGGGCATGTCTTGGTGGTGCCTAAGCAAGAAATTGACTATATTTTTGATCTGTCACCAGATATGTTGGGTGACCTGATGAAATTTGCTCAAAGTGTCGCCCCAGCCATCAGAAAGGCTATTCCATGTAAGCGCATAGGTATTGCAGTTATTGGTTTGGAAGTGCCTCACGCGCACGTACATTTAGTACCTATGAACACAGCCAACGATTTGAATTTCACGCAAGCTAAGCTACAAGTTAGTCAGGATTCCTTGGCAAAAACGGCCGAACAGATTCGTTCGTTTTTGTAATTACTTGAGAAAGCCCTTCAATTTGTTCATCTCTAATTGAGGATTCGCTTTTTCATATACAATGGCATATACTGCCTCAATGATCGGTAGGTGGATGTTATGTTGTCTTGATATATGATAAATACTTCTCACAGCATAATATCCTTCTGCAATCATATTCATCTCAATCTGAGCAGATTTAACAGAATACCCTCTTCCAATCATATTTCCAAAGGTTCTATTTCTGGAAAACTGCGAATAGGCGGTCACCAATAAGTCGCCCAAATATCCAGAGCTATTTAAATCGCGGTTTGTTTCAGGATATACCGCATCCAAGAAAAGTTTAATTTCTTGCATGGCATTACTAACCAAAACGGCTTGAAAGTTATCACCAAAACCTAATCCTCGCGTAATACCGCAGGCCATGGCTATAATATTTTTGATAACGGCGCAATACTCCACTCCGTATAAATCTTCAATAGCATGAGATTGTAAAAAACGACTATTTAGGAGGTTAGAAAAAGTCTGAGCTAAAGCCAAATTGGGAGATGCAATTGTCAGGTAAGATTGTTTTTCTAAAGCTACTTCTTCTGCATGACATGGTCCAGCGATTACACAGGTTTGCCCCAAAGGCAGGTTGAATTCGCGTTCTATCCAGTCAGTAACCAACATGTTTTCATCAGGTATCATACCTTTGATAGCTGAGACTACTTTTTTGCCTTCAAAATGCTTTTTATTTAGGTCCTTTAGCGTACTTGGAATAAAAGCTGCGGGAACTGCCAAAATGATGTATTCTACTCCATTCAAAGCATCAGACATTTTGTGGTATGTCTTTACTTTCCGCGGATTTATGGCTACATCGGTTAAATAACTAGGATTATGGTTGTATTTTCTGATAAAGTCTACGTCCGATTTTCTTCGAATCCACCACTTGATTTTAACCTGATTTTCGGATAAGATTTTGACTAGAGCTGTTGCCCAACTTCCCCCTCCCAATACCGTGATGTGGGTAGGGATTTTTTTCTTTAGTTCCTCGATTTGACTCATAGCACAAAATTAATTTAAAAAGATGGAATGAGTTTGGTTTAAAAGGAATAAGTCAGTACTCCTCCAAAATTATAACCTAGGCTAGGATAATTCAGGTAGCGTTGGAAATTTCTGTTCAATAAATTATTCAAATTAACTCCTAGGGCTACTTTATCATTAAACTTGAAATTGATATGACAATTTAAATCAAAAATCTCGTCCATGGCTATGGCTTTTGAATCCTTTGGACTCCAAGCATATAATCCATTAATGTATTCTATGGTAGGAATAAGAGAAAGTTTGTTACCTAATAAGATGGTCCCATTCCAATTTATCTTCCAGGCAGGCCTATGAAATGCTTTCTCCAAATCTCCTAAGGATTCGTAGCTATCATAATTAAATCGGACGGCACTTTTGATGGATCGACTTATTTGTAGGTCAAAATTTCCTGAGAAGGTAGTGACTTGTACCTTTTTTAAGCCACCAACATAACTTAATACGAATTGGGTAGGATCTGATGCAGCATTAGTAATGATGGGTAAATCTGTATATTCTGAATAAGCAATCTTAAATTCAAAATCAATATCACCTGCTTTATCTTTATCGGTACGGTTGGTACCTTTAATTCCAGCATAAAGGTTACCTACTTGAGATGAGTTTTTCAATAAAATAGTAGGAGAAACCCATGGATTTTGTTTCACAAAATTGGCATAAGTATTGAATTGCACATCTCCACCTAATCCAGCAAAAAAATGGATATAGTCTAGGCTTGAAAAGTCGATTAAAAATTGAGGGAAAAAGCTTGTCTTAGCTGGTTCAGGGCCGTCACTTGTTTCTTGTAAGAAATGGGCTCCTGCTGAAACGGTTACAAAGTAATTAGAATAAGTATAAAAAGGTCTAAGCCTAGAAAAACTCCTCGTCAGGGTCAGAGCAGGAGTTTTGTATTCTGAGAGTATCATTTCCCCACTTAAGTTGATGAATGAATTGGACTTTAATTTTATCTTAGAATAGAAGGAGCCATTGCTAGTTAATTCGCTGACTTCACTCAGATTACTTATCCTTGAGACATCTAGGCTAGCATTAAAATCAAAGGTTGATCGGGGGATATTAGTGCCAAATTTTCCGAAAAAGTTATAGGTATCGTACACTAATCGCTGATCACGGAAACTTGGGATTTTTTGTCCGGGTTCAAAACCGTAGTAATTAGTTCCCAGTTGGGAATAAGCGGCATGCGTCTCCAATTCTAGTTTGCTATCTGCTCGAGAGCGACTCCAGACTTTGACATTGTTCAATTTTTTTCTTGAAAAGATATCAGCCACAGGCCCTTCCGCATAGGCATCATGGGATAAATAAAAGCCTAATCTTTGATCTGCTTTATTCAGATTTAAATTCAAATAGGTATATCCAAAATTTCCGGCACCTACCCTAATTATGTTGTTATTCAGAGAATCCAATCCATAAATCTCCCCGTCCCTCGGATTGATTTTAGACCATTTCAAAGGATGTTCCTCTTGGCTACTCCAGTTTAAGGGCACATCCACTGGCTTTTGGCTGCTTTTCTTATCCTGAAAAGTGGGTAATTTAATTTTCTCTTGGGAAAGTTTTAATTCCCCTAAATTGACTTCTCGATTAATACGAATGGTATCTGCCGTTTGGGGAACAAATGACAAGGCCATTTCGGTCTTTACCATAAAGCCAATGATAAGAAGAATATATCGTAAGTATGAATTTCTTGTGCTGGTTTTCATCTATTTTAATCGATTCTTGGCTAAATTTCTTACATCATTTTCTTTGGTCATATTTTTGGCTAATGCCATATAATATCCCATGGCTTTATCTTTTTGATCTATGGCCATTAAATTGTCAGCATATAATAATAGCCCTCTGAAATAGGTTTTTTTCGTCCGTATGTTTGTCGGAACTACTTTCCGAATCAAGGTTTTGTCTAATAGTTCATCCAATTCAGCGTGTTTCTTTTCTTGGTATAAGAGCTGAGCATATTTCAATTCAGCTTCAGCACCTATTACAATCTGTTGAACAATCGGGCTTAAATGGTTATTAACACTGATTCTTTGTAACCATTTTTTAACTAATTCAGGCTGTTGGGCTTCTTCTGAAATTTGTACATATTGTTGATAGAATTCATTTTTCTCATCCACTTCATACAAGTCATCCCAGGTGGACGTTAATTGATACAAGGAATCCAACTGCTTCGATTGTAAATAGATTTGAACTAAATTTTCATTGGCTAATTTCTGATAACGGCTAACTTTAGTATACGACTTGATAAACTGAAAAGAATGAATCGCCACATGTAATTGGTTATTTGTCAGGGCTAATTCCCCCGTTCTTTTCGCTGCATTAATAACCTCCGTTGTTTTAAATTTATCTTTTTTGCTGATAATTTGTTGATAAAATTCAATAGCCTTTGGATAATCATGTAAGCTATCTGAACTAGCAGCTAGATTTTTTAAAAGGGTATTACTATTCTTCGAATTAGGATAGATTTTTTGAAATTCTAAAAGGGTAGTTCGGGCTATATCCCAGCGTTTACTTTGGTAAATTTCCATGCAATCTTCCCAAAACTTCTCCTCGCTTCCGTATTCCTGGTAATGCTTTTTCACCCATTCTACCTCAAGATTTAATCTTTTGTAAATGTTTTTAAGCTTATTAACCACACTCACTCGGATGGTGTCTCCTTGGCTACTACCCAATTGCTCCTCCTTATCCTGAATGGCTAATCGTCCAAAGTTCATGAGTTCTTCACCCTGGGATAGGATGGATAGCTTATCATATGTCTGCGACCTAAAATCCAGAGCTCTTTTATAGTTTAGGGCAGTAGGTGGATTTTTTCCTATAATATCTGAGAAGCCTTTTATGGCTTGAATTAAATTTTCACGGCCTCCTTTTTGATATAAACTAATCCATTGATTCAAGGTAGCCGTTTCCTTATGAATGGAATTGGGGAATTCCTTCAGGAACTTCCCATATAAATCACTTACATCTTCGTATCTACGAAGCTTTTCTAGGATTTTGATTTTATCCCACAAATAATTTTCTTTTTCTGAAGTGCTCCCTTTGTTATAGGCGATTTCCAACAAGCCGATGGTTTGAGCAAGAATATTATTTTCTTGGTATTCAGATGCCTCTTTGGTCGAATTGTATTTCCATACTTCAATCACCTTTTTTCGGGTAGATGCTTCTGCTAATGGGGAGTTAAACAATTCCTCTGCCAAAGCTAACTGTGTCGGTCTTTGTTGATTTAAATCAATCAAGGTATTTAACAAGGCTGATTTTAGTTGAAATTTTAGCGCTAAGCTATCCAAAGCCAATTCTCTTCCTGGATTTTTCGGTACAGGGATTTGATGAATGGAGGAATAAATATCAATAAGTTGGTTTAAATAGTATTGGTACACTTTTTCTTCCTCTTTATTTAGGGGAGACTTTTTCTTTTGAAGGTAAGCTTTGCCTAAAATACCATAGGTTTCACCTTGTAAAACCTTGGCTAAAAAGACCAATTGAGGGTTGAATGGAAATGCTTTTACTTCTTCGATTAACCCCAGGATTTGATCGACATGAGCGAGATTGTCTTGGCGATCAAAAAGTTCAATGGCTAGGGCATAGGCTCTCTCTTGATAGGCTTTTTTAAATTCTTCGGTAGCAAAAATATTAAAGGTGAAAAATTCCTTGACTTGGTAAATGCCAGTGCCTTCTTTGCTACATTCGCTGATGGCATGAACAATCATGGTATTTAGCGGTACCAGGTGCTTGCTTTGAGGATATTGACGAACAAATTCCTTTATTTTACCTAACAAGGCATCAAAAGACCCTTGGTTTTCCAAGCTTACCAATAAGTTGAAAGAGGCATCTTCTGACAAAGATTTATTCCAATTAACTTGAATGGCTTTTTCTAAGGAAGAAACTGCAGCAGTATAGTTTTTGAGATGAAATTGAGACATCCCTATTTGATAGTGAATTAATTGACTTAAAGAATCAGTCAAGTTTTCATTTCCAATAATTTTGTTGAGTAAATTTTCACTGGCTTGATACTGCCCAGATTTGAAGAATGAAAAGGCCTGTTTCAGCGGAATATCCTCGGTGTTACTTTGCAACACCGTTTTTTTGTTTTCATTAATCACTAAATATTTGGCATAAATTTCAGCCGACTTGCTGAATTTTCCTTGGTTAAAATAGATGTCCCCCAACAACCTAGCGATATCAGATTTCTCTACCTCTCTACGGTCATTTAATACAATTGGCTCCGCGTAAGCAATTAAATCAGCGTATTTTTCAGGTCCCATTTGGTAATAGGCCTGGGTAATCATGGTGGGAATTTGTCTTTTAATTCTGACCCAAACCGAATCCGAAAGGGGAATTTGAGCTAATTGAAAAGGGGCTTCGTCAGCCTTCTTTAGATCAAAAATGGCCGAAGAAAATTGTTTTTGATTTAACTTCAATAATCCGGAATAATAGGAGGCAGCGTAGGCCACAGATTCATTGTCATCATTACTCAATAATTCAAACAAGCTCAGCGCTTTGGTATTTAAGCCCACCTGTAAATAGCAAATCGCTAATTGAAATCGTATTTCAGGATCTAAGATGGATACCCGTTGTTCTATGTATTGAATTGCATCTTGGTATTGACCTGCTTTATAGAGAAAGCTCCCAATTTCCTTAACCAAAATAGATGTTTTTAAACTTGAAGGATGGTTGGCAATAAAACGTTCCACTGCCACCTTGGCTCGTGTGGTGTTGATGTAAAAATCACATAATACGATAAAGAATTCTGCATCAACAATTTCATTGGAATTACGATCGAAATCTTTGGCATTTTTTTCCAAGAACAAAGAAAATTCCATTCTAGCCGCCGCGTAATTGGCGGCATTGTAATAATCTTTGGCTACTCTAAATTGCTCTGCTGGGCTTTTATTGATGTTGGAGTCTTGTGAAAAACCCGGTAGCGTCATCAGAAGACCTATTCCCAAAATGAAGAAGAATAGGTAAATAGGTGTGTAAAAATGGGCTGATTTATTTGCCGTCATCATGTCAATTTTCAATAGGGAATCTTACTTTAATTCAAAATGTACTCTTTTTTTGAAGTCACTGCCGCACCGATTCCCACTTTTTTGGAGTTTTGTAATACAAAACGATGGTTCTTAAAATAATTTGTGAGAATTCCCTCCACATTACTTTCGCAATCACTGTTGGTCTGAATTTCTTTCACCGTTCCATCCGCTTTAATTTTGATTCTAAAGTCAACAGAGCAAGCGGTGGAGCCTACCGGAATCAGGCTTTGCAGACTTTTTCCGCTGGGCCACTCCCAAACCCCATTATTGAATGGGTAAGCTATGGCCGGAGGTTCTGCTTCTATCTCTGCTCCGTCTGCTTGCCCCTCCGTAACATCTCCTATGGCATCCACTCTTCCTGGATTACCTTTGATTTTATCTTGCTCTGGTGGCCTAACTACTGGCTCAGGGTCATCATCAGGTCTAATTTCTGGGGGTAAAAACTTAGTTGTGGTAACTTTTGGAATTTCTTTGGGCGGAGGTGGAGCTAACTCATCCTGTTTTTTTACTGGAGGGGGAGGAGCTAATCGCATTACTTCTGCCATCACCTCTTTGCCTACATCTGTTTTCTGGGACTGAGCATCCTCCCAGATATGGTAACAAAACATCAATACGATGACCAGGGTAAAAAGGAGGGATCCTTTTAGAGCTGATTTATTTAAAGTAGAAGGATAAATAGCCCTTAATTGAAATGCGCCGTATTCTTGATTTCTATTCTGAAATACGATTTCATCTAAAGTAGTATGTTCTTCTATATGGATTGACATAATTAATCTGGCTAACAAATTGTGCAAGGTGCTTATTTTTTCATTTTATGAAATAAAACGATTCATCCTTGACATATTTCCTTTGACACTTTTGTGGTATCATGTTCAGGAGAAATGATGAATTTCTCAGTTCTATGATAGGAACATTTACCCATTTGCCCCTCAGAGAAAAAGCACTCCATGGTAGTATTCCTGAATTAAATTTTCGTAGGCAGGAATATGCTAGGTAATGGTTAAATTGGTTTTTGTTAAGTTCAAAGTAAAATTACTTCAAAATACGGCTTTTTGCCCTTATTTGCAAGATGAATAGACCAATGGACCTAAATTTAGCACAGCCTAGGGTATTATGTCGGGTAAGTTCTTGGAATAAAAACATTCAAATTAAAGCCTAAATGAAATGATTGTAGGAATAATTTCAGAACTTTGAAATGGAATTATCAATTTATGCTAGTGAAATTTTTTGCCATCGTATTATTCATTTGTAGTGCTGCTTTTATTTCCTTAGGTCAAAGGGCTACGATAAAAGCCCCTCAGGAAAAATTGGGAGGTTATGTGATTTTTGAAAAAGATAACCATGGTTTGATTGCCACGACCAAGGATATCGGACAATTTGATTATCCTAATGCGCTCATTGCCTGTGAAAATCTCAACTTAAACGGTTTTGATGATTGGCGATTACCCACGCAGGAGGAATTTGAATTAATTCATCAAAAGTTGAATCTTAAAAAAATGAAGTCCAATAATGTGTTCAAATCTGCATGGTACTGGACTTCCACAGAAATAGATAAAGAACATGCCGTGACTCATAATTTGAACACGGGTATGCAAACCAACTATTTTAAACGTCTAAGTATGCGAGTTTTAGCGGTCAGGACTTTTTAATTATACTCCAAACTGTCGTAAGTGATGGTCTAAATGCTTGTAAAGCATATTGTTCCACTCGGTTTCATTGAGTATTCCTAAACTAAGAGAAGGTCGTTGACACAGTTCTTGCGCACCCATTCTTTCAATCTCTAGGATGTAGGTCTTTAAACGGTTTTTTTCTATTTCGAAATCATGCTCATTCACCTTGAGGAATGATGGAGCTGTGCGGGCATTTTTTAGGTAAGGTGCCTCATTGGTTAAGAGGTTCTTTAGAAATAATTTCAAGAATAATTTAAGGTACCAAGGAACTTGCTCTGTGTTTTCCCCTTTGATTTGTTCATATGGAACACATAAATGAGCCAACATTTGAGCCACGTTCATTTTTCCCCATAGGGCCTTGGAGTCAGGCTTTAATGCATCAATTCTGGCAAGTAATTGTTGGCTTGTTTCTGATTTATAAATAGATGGCAAGGGCATAATGGTTCTTTTAAGGTAATAATGTTAGCTCTTTGCCCGCAAATTTCCAATGCTTAACGTGGTAAAGTTCACTTTTGATATCTTTTGTTTTGGAGAATATAACTTGCTCTAAATCAATGTCATCAGCCTCAATTGCCCGGTAGGCTTGATCGCATTCGATTTGTACATCCTGCAATTTGATTTGCCTGATGGGCATTTCGGGTAATCCGCGAATCAGAAGGCCTGTCTGAGCACCTTTTACACGTATGCGTTCTGCCCAAATGGATTTAAACTGAGGAGTTCCTTCATTGACTGGAATACTAGCAATGACGGGTTTTTCTTCCCCATTGCCAAAAGTGCTTAGTGGATCTTTACCTTGATAATACATGTCAAAGAGTATAGCTTCTCCAGCAATATTTTTCATCAGAATATCTCGAATGTACACATTTTCCACAATGCCACCCCTTCCTCTAGCTGTTTTGAAACGAAGTCCCACATCTGTACCTAAAAATTGACAGTTGGAAACATATAAATCATGAACTCCTCCAGACATTTCACTGCCTACCACCACGCCTCCGTGCCCGTGAAATACTTGGCACTGGTCAATCCAAATATGTGCACTAGGCCTAGCCCTTTTTCTCCCTTCTTCGTCTTTACCCGATTTGAGGCAAATACCATCATCACCTACATCAAAACTGCTATTTTTAACCAAGACATATTCACATGATTCAATATCTATCCCATCTCCATTTTGAGCAAACCATGGATTTTTAACTTTTATTTCGTTGACTGTTAGGTGCTTACAAAGTAATGGATGGATATTCCAAGCAGGGGAGTTTTGAAAGCTGACACCTTGCAATAAGATTTGTTCACATTCAATCAGGCTAATCATATTGGGTCTCAAAAACTCTTTGATTTCCTCTGACTTTTCGATGGTCCAACCCGCAGCTACCACACCTGCACGGTCCATTTTGGCGGCCTTTAAAGCTCGGGAAGTTGGGTACCAAGTATCTTTTGTGTCGTTTAAGACACCTCCTGATTTGACTAATTCAGCCCATTCACTAGCTGTTAATTTACCCTTTTTGACAGGTCGCCAGGCTTCACCAGCCCCATCGATTATTCCATGCCCAGTGATGGCAATATTCGTAGCATGAAAGGCTGAAATGGGAGATTGCGCACGAATGGCTTCTACTCCTTCCCAAGATGTTTTCACCAGTGGATAGTCTTTACTTTGGCGGCTAAATTGTAATAAGGCACCAGAAGCTAAGTGTAAATTGACATTTGATTTTAAAACAATCGGGCCACTAAGCCAAAATCCAGCTGGTAGGTGAACCACTCCACCACCCTGCTCATAACAAACATCTATGGCCTGTTGAATAGCGGTGGTATTAAGTTGACTTGGAGAAGAAATAGCCCCATAGCGAACGATGGAAAAAGTATCTAATTTAAATGCTGTGCCTGCTACCAGGGGTAATTCATATTGGTATTTTTGGCTGAAGGCTGATTTTTTGAGAAAGCTTCTGAGCGCTTCATTGGAATCAAATATGGCTGAAGCTACTGCTTGTGCCATCCAAGAGGCTCCGTAAACTGAAAAGTGAGTGTCATCTGAGACTCCTTTCATGAATTTTTTGAAGATTCCGGCAGGATAATGCAGGTATATTTTTTTAGATAAGTCGGGGCCTAATTTTTCAATTTGTGCCCTACTGATTTTTTCTAAGTCGATCAGGAGGACTTTTTCTTGTTTAGCTACTTCTCTGACTACTTGCGGGTATTCGCCGTGCTGATCCACAAAGGCCCCTGTGGAATCAAATTTTCGCCTTTGGATGGATGTTAATAAAACGGGAATCCCTCCTTTGGATCGAGTTTCTTTGACATACCGAGTGATATTTTCCCGATAATCAGTTTGCGCCGCAGCATATCTACTGGTATCGGATATTTTGGCATCATTATGCCCAAATTGAATGAAAACATAATCACCTTTTTTGATTTGTTGAAAGACTTTAGCCCACCTTCCTTCTTTTCGGAAACTTTTGGTGCTCCGACCATTATAGGCATGGTTTTGTACTTCTACGGCCTCGTTAAATAAGTGAGCGAAAGGCATTCCCCAGCCAGTTTCTGGATAATCGGCAGGGACTTTATCTGCCATGGTAGAATCACCAATGAGAAAAACACGCAGAGGTTCAGCGGTTTGGAAACTAAACAAGGCAATACTAAGCAAAAGAAATGCTAGGCGAGTTTTCATGTATTCGGATTTCATTGACTTTAAAAGGGGAATGTCAATAAAATTTACCCGTTACCTAGCGATTTATAGCCACACTACTTAAAATAGATTGGATAATTTGAAGGGTGCTTATGCCATCTGCTTCTGCCACATAATTGAGGATGATGCGGTGATTCAATACATCTGGCGCCATTTCTTTGATGTCTTCTGGTAAAACATAGTCGCGTCCTTCTAGGTAAGCCATTACTTTTGCGGCTAGATTGAGGTGTATGCTGGCTCTGGGTGATGCGCCAAACTGAATGTAATTCGCCTCTTGAACTAATCCATATTCGGCAGGATTACGTGTTGCAAAGATTAATTCAATGATGTATTTTTCTAAGGTTTCACTGATGGTGATTTGGTTGATTTCCTTCCTGATTTTCTGAATATCTTCCAAATTCATGATGGTCTTTACCTCATATTCAAAGTCCATGTTGGACATTTTCCGCATTACCTCTAATTCTTGTTCTTTATCTAAATAATTCAAGAATACCTTAAGCATAAAGCGGTCCACTTGCGCTTCTGGAAGAGGAAAAGTTCCTTCTTGTTCAACAGGGTTTTGAGTGGCTAAAACTAAAAAGGGCTTATCTAATGGATAGGTAGTATCGCCAATCGTTACTTGTTTTTCAGCCATGGCTTCTAACAAGGCTGATTGCACTTTGGCAGGAGCACGGTTTATTTCGTCGGCTAAAATGATTTGAGCAAAAATGGGTCCTTTTTTTACTTCAAACTCATTTTTTAAGGGATTATAAATCATGGTTCCTACCAAATCAGCTGGTAATAGATCTGGCGTAAACTGGATGCGATGAAAATGGAGATCAAGGATTTTTGCTAGGGTGTTGATGGTTAATGTTTTGGCTAATCCAGGTACCCCTTCTAAGAGCACGTGTCCACCGGTAAATAGACCCACTAAAAGTCGATTTATCAACCTTTCTTGCCCTACTACCACCTTACTCATCTCATGTAAAAGGGCATTTATTTTTTCTCTAGAATCCATCGTATCAATCGTTTTTTATCCCTTTGGGGTTTACCATTTTTTAAAAATAACATAAACCGCCAGAAGTATTAGGCCAAAACCTAAGAAATGATTCCAGGCTAGTTTTTCAGACTTCACCACGAAAATAAGAAAAAGGGTGAAGACTATGAGGGAAATGGCCTCTTGAATAGTCTTTAATTCAAAAAAAGAGAATGGCCCTCCATTTTCCTTAAATCCTAGTCGATTGGCAGGTACTTGTATGGCATATTCAAAAAAAGCGAGTCCCCAGCTGAATAGTATGATGGTACAAATTCCTGCATGTTTCAGCCAGGAACTTTCTTTCCATTGCAAATGCCCATACCACGCCAAGGTCATAAAGACGTTGGATAGAACGAGCAATGCCACGGTAATGCCAGCTCTCATTTAATTTAATTTTTTATATCGGATTCGTTTAGGAATGATGTCATTGCCCAAACGTTTCTTTCTAGCTTCTTCGTACTCGGAATAATTGCCCTCAAACCAAGTAACTTGGGAATCACCTTCAAAGGCTAAAATATGCGTTGCAATTCGGTCAAGGAACCATCTATCGTGGGAAATGACAACTGCGCATCCTGCAAAATTTTCTAAACCTTCCTCGAGTGCTCGAAGCGTATTTACATCCAAATCGTTGGTAGGTTCATCCAGCAATAAAACGTTGGCTCCTTCTTTTAACATCATAGAAAGGTGCACTCTGTTTCGCTCTCCCCCCGAAAGGTTGCCAATTTTTTTCTCTTGATCAGCCCCATTGAAGTTGAATTTACTCACATAGGCGCGGGCATTGCTTTGCTTTCCACCTAACATGACCCAATCGTTTCCATCAGAGATCGTTTCAAATACTGATTTTTCTGCTTTTAATTGATGGTGCTCTTGGTCCACATAGGCCAGTTGAACAGTTTCCCCCACTTCAAAACTACCAGAGTCGGGTTGTACCTGACCAGTGATTAATTTAAACAGGGTGGTTTTACCCGCACCATTGGGGCCAATTATGCCGACAATTCCTGCAGGAGGCAAGGAAAAACTTAGATTTTCAAAAAGTAACTTATCACCATACGATTTGGAAACACCTTGTACCTCAATCACTTTATTTCCTAAACGTGGACCTGCGGGAATGTAGATCTCTAATTTGTCTTCTTTTTGTTTATTTTCTTCCGAAAGGAGCTTTTCATAGGCCCCAATACGTGCTTTTGATTTAGCTTGACGAGCCTTTGGGGCCATTCTTACCCATTCCAACTCACGCTGTAAAGTCTTCTGTCGACGAGACTCAGTTTTTTCTTCTTGAGCCAAACGGTTTTGCTTTTGCTCCAACCATGAGGAATAATTTCCTTTCCAAGGAATCCCTTCACCACGGTCAAGTTCTAGAATCCATCCTGCCACATTGTCTAAGAAATAACGGTCGTGGGTAACGGCAATCACCGTTCCTTTGTATTGGCGTAAATGTTCTTCTAACCACCAAACGGATTCAGCATCTAAGTGGTTGGTAGGCTCGTCCAACAATAGAACATCGGGTTCTTGTAATAATAATCGGCAAAGAGCAACACGTCTTTTTTCTCCTCCAGATAAAGTACTAATGAGCGCATCGGACGGAGGACAACGCAAAGCATCCATTGCTTTTTCTAAACGATTGTCCAGTTCCCAGGCATTGAAGTGATCTAATTTTTCTTGTACTTCACCTTGTCGGGAAAGTAATTTGTCAAAATCAGCATCCGGATCACCAAAAGCTTCATTGATTTCATCAAATTCTCTCAAAAGGTTTTTGATTTCAGCTACCCCTTCTTCCACCACATCTAACACAGTTTTATTGGGATCAAGTTGGGGTTCTTGCTCCAGCAAACCCACGGTATAACCTGGAGAAAAAACAACTTCGCCTGTGTATGATTTATCGATTCCTGCAATGATGCGTAGCAAAGTTGATTTTCCGGAACCATTAAGACCCAGGACTCCAATTTTGGCTCCGTAAAAGAATGACAGGTAAATATTTTTTAAAATAGTTTTCTGTGGAGGGATGGTCTTAGAGACCCTTTCCATCGAAAATATGATTGTTTCGTTGCTCATGCGGCGTTTGGAATTTTAATAAGATGCAAATATCGTAAAAAGCCTGAAACTGTTTCCGGATTATTTTTTGTTTTAGTGATTTTTAAAAAGATTATTAATCCAAAATGTTTAGAGATTTATTAAAATTTAAATAATTTAGGGCTTTGTAAAAAAGATTATTTAAACCACACCTAATTTTTGAGCCAGGGCATTTGCTTGAAGCTCTCTTATATCAAAAAAGATGGAAGCAACCACCTCCAATGAATTTGGATTTTGTCGAGATGGCAAAGTCTATATCAAAGCATTTCTTAACTTTCCCGAGCGTGAGATTGGTTTTGTTCGTAATACGGAACAAGAAGCATTGCAGTATTTTGTCAACCGTTTTGAATTAGCCAAGAAAAAAGTCGCGGATTTATCCAACGAAGTCAAGGAAGTTCAAAACAAAGGTTCATTTTTGACAAAAGTAGTTCAAATGAAGGCTTATTTGTCTGAGTTTGATGGCCTAGGTGATTTTAAACCATTATTTGATGAGTTGGATAGAATTGAAGAGTTTTTACGCTCATTGATTCAACAAAATCAGGTTAAGAATTTAGAGATTAAACGCGCTTTAATAGAAGACGCAAAAAATGCTGCTCACGGGGAAGATGTTTTAGTGGCTACGGAGCAATTGGTAGAAATAAAATCCAAATGGGTTAAAACCGGGCCGGTAGATCGCCAATATCAAGACGAATTAACGAATTCTTTTCAAGCAATTTTAGAGGCATTTTTCTTACGAAGAAGGGTGTATTTTGAAGAGAAGAATCGAATCATAGATGAGAAAATAGCCAAATTACAAGGATTTATTGATGGGGTGCATCAATTGAGAAAAGCACCCGATATTGATGATTCTGTGGGTAAGGTAAAAGAATTACAAAAGGAGTGGAAAACCGTATTAGGTTTACCTCCGAAAAAACAATCGATGCTTTGGAAGAATTTCAAAAAGGCAAACGATATGTTTTTTGAAAAGTACAATCGAATTAAAGGTATTGAGGTTAAACCTCGTATTGACCCTCGCGTTCAAGAGCTAATGGCGATGACCCAGGAGCTAGAATCCAAATTGGGAGATCAGGTAAATATGCCTGCTACGGCAGATAAAGCGAAAGCTTATTTAGTGAAGTGGAAAGAAATTACAGCACAAATGAAATCCTTGGATCGTAGTTTGGCAGAACGTTTCAGAACCATTTGCGATAAGATTTTTGAGATGAATTATTTATTGAGGGTTATTTCTTACCGTCATCCTGCTTTAAACGATAAACCAAGAATTGAGCAATTGAAAATCATGATTAATCAAATGGATTACATGACAAAGAAAGAGCGCAGTGAATTGGAAAGCTTTATCGCCCAAGCCGAACAGGATCGCCAAATGGAAGAAAAACCGATACAAAGTAAGATTAATACGCAAAAGCGTAAAATCAGTATGAAGGAAATTCTTTTAACCGGTTTTAAAACAGAATTGGATCAATTACTCAATGCTTAATCCCATTTGATGGGCTAAACCTGAAAAATCTAGCCCATCAAATGTACCTGAGGACATCATTAACAGGTTACATTGGTTCCAAGTTTGCTGTGCTAGGTAAGCTTTCATGGCGGCCGGATCTCTTAGAATAATCAAATTCGGGTGTTGAAAATAGGGTTGTACCTGATCATCTTCCATTCGCTCCATTTTTTTTATCTCCCGTGCATGCTCGCTTAAATAGATGACAGCAGCATCTGCTGCATCTAATGTCTTGGCATAATGAGGCAGAAAGGCAGGATTTAAACTGCTGAAAGTATGTAATTCAAGACAAGCAATCAGCTTTCTTTGGGGATATTGGCTTTTAAGTGCTTCTGTGGTAGCTTTTACCTTAGAAGGGGCATGAGCAAAATCTTTGTAAAATAAAGTGGAGTCGGACTTGCCAACCAGCTCCAGGCGTTTAGCAGCGCCTTTGAATGACTGAATTGCTAAATAAAAATCGCTGGTAGAAATACCTACTTGTTCACAAAGTAAACGAGCGCCATTCAGGTTTTTTAAACTATGCTCACCAAAAATTTGAATTTCATATTCTTTCCCATCTAAACCTTTTAAAATGGTTAGTCCATTTTTAATATAAGATGGATGTGCTTCATAGCCTGTTTTTTCCGTGTGGTCCGGGCAAGAGTCCGTTAATTGTTCTAAGGTTCTATCTGTTTGATCGTAGAATAGACTGCCTGCTTTGGGCATGGATTTGATTAATTCTTCGAAAGAAGCTGTATAGGATTCAAAAGTGGGATACACATTGATATGATCCCAAGCGATCCCAGAAATTAACGCAATATGAGCTTGGTACAATAAAAATTTAGCTCTTCTGTCGATGGGGGAGGCCAAATATTCATCTCCTTCAATGACAATTATCGGTGCGTCGGATAATGAGGCCATTAAGTCAAATCCCTCAATTTTGGCTCCAACTAGGTAATCAAATTTTTTATGGAGTGTCTTAAGAACATGTAATACCATGGAAGTAATGCTGGTTTTTCCATGACTTCCAGCTATGACAATGCGCTGTTTATTTTTACTATGTTCATACAAGAATGAAGGGTAAGATTCTATACGAATTCCTAATTCTTGAGCTTTGAGTAATTCGGGATTATCAGCACGGGCGTGCATGCCTACAATGACACAATCTAAATCGCTTTGTATTTTTTCTGGAAACCAACCAAAACTTTCAGGCAAAATGCCGTGTTTCTCTAGCAAGCTTTTCGATGGTTCGTAGATTTCATCATCTGAACCTGAAATTTTATAACCTTGAACCTGAAGTGCTAAGGCTAGATTATGCATCGCCGCACCACCTATAGCGATAAAATGAATTTTTGGCATGTAACATTGTATAGAATAGTTTGCAAAGTACATACTTTTATTGCAGTTTTGCACGTTTTTCCACAATTCGAGAGTACTCGTTTTTTAATTTGGTAAGTATCCATGAAAAATTACATCGATCTAATTGATCAAACCATTGAATTTCCTACTCGGGAATTCAATATCAATGAGAACAATGAGTTATTGTTTAATAATGTCCCTTTGATGGAGATCATTAAACAATATGGTACACCATTAAAATTATCCTATTTACCCAAGATTGGGGAGCATATCGATAATGCCAAATTATTGTTTAGAAATGCCATCAAGAAATACAATTACAAGGGAAATTACACCTATTGTTATTGTACTAAATCCTCCCATTTTTCCTTTGTATTGGATGAGGTCATTAAACAGCATGTTCATTTAGAAACGAGCAGTGCTTTTGATATACCCATAATTCGGGATATGTATGAGCGTGGTAAAATTTCTAAATCGACTTATATTTTATGCAATGGATATAAGCAGCCTTTGTATACTCAATATATTTCAGAGTTTATCAATGAAGGATTCAATTGTATTCCAATATTAGATAATTTAAAGGAAATTGATTTTTACGAGAAATCCGTTACGGCAGATAAAGTTAATTTGGCCATACGTATTGCTACTGATGAGGAACCGGATTTTGCCTTTTATACTTCTCGTTTAGGGGTACGTTATTCTGATGTGAATTCACTTTATTTAGATAAAATCAAGCCGAATCCACGTTTTAATTTGAAGATGTTACATTTCTTCATCAATACAGGCATTAAAGATAGTGCCTATTATTGGTCGGAGTTGAGTCGCTTTATTTACAAGTATTGTGAGATTAAAAAGATTTGCCCAGAATTGGATTCCATTGATCTAGGAGGAGGCCTTCCGATTCAAACTTCATTGCAATTTAATTACGATTACCAAGCCATGGTTGATGAGATAGTAGAATCTATCTCATGGATTTGTAATAAAAACAATGTGCCTGTTCCTAATATTTTTACGGAATTTGGTTCGTATTCAGTAGGAGAGAGTGGGGCCGTTTTGTATGAGATTATAGATCAAAAATTGCAAAATGATAAAGAGCTTTGGTATATGATTGACGGTTCTTTCATCACTCAGTTACCTGATTCATGGGGAATGAACCAAAAGTACATCATGTTACCGGTTAATAATTGGGGCTCTCCCTACCAAAAAGTGAATTTAGGAGGCTTGACATGTGATTCCATGGATTTTTATAATACGGAAGCGCATAGTTCTGATTTATATTTACCTATTTTTGAGGAAGCGACTGAGCGACAGTACGTTGGCTTTTTTCACACAGGAGCTTACCAAGAGTCCTTAGGAGGTTATGGAGGTATTCAACATTGTTTGATTCCTGCGCCTAAGCATGTGATTATTGATCGTTTAGAAGATGGAACGGTGACAACCCGTTTGTTTTCTGAGGAGCAAAATAGTAGTTCCATGTTGAATATTTTGGGTTATAACCAACCAAACACGCTTACTTCAGAGGAAGAATTAAATACGAAAATAGAGCTTGAGATAAAAGCAAAAACTAAATTAGCATCTGTTTAAAACTAATTATATGAAAAAAGTATTGGCCATCGTGTTGCTTGCCACTTTTGTATGTGCAGCTTGTTCACAAAATACCAATTGTCCAGCTTACGGTACTACCCGTGCTGATGCCCCGAAAGTGAAAAGAGGTTAATCCTCCCAGTTGAAACTTTTAGATACAGCTTTCTTCCATTGTTTTTTCATATGGGATCGTAGGCTGTCATCCATTTGGGAATTCCAGCGATGTTGGATGGCCCAATTTTTCTTCAGATCCTCTAAGTTTTCCCAATATCCAACGGCAAGACCGGCCGCATAGGCTGCACCTAAGGCTGTAGTTTCAATAATTTTAGGGCAAATGACTTCTTGTCCCAGGATATCAGATTGGAATTGCATCAATAATTCATTAACTACCATGCCGCCGTCTACCCGTAAGGAAGTAATCGGGATACCAGCATCTTTTTCCATGGCTTCTAATACTTCCCATGTTTGAAAAGCGGTGGCTTCTAAGGCCGCTCGAGCAATATGGCTTTTATTGACATAGCTGGTTAGGCCAACCAAAACGCCACGGGCATCTTGTTTCCAATATGGAGCATAAAGTCCAGAAAAAGCTGGCACAAAATAGCAGCCTCCATTGTCTTCCACCTCCCTAGCAAGATTTTCAATATCAGGGCTATTTTGTATTAGGCCTAAATTATCTCGTAACCATTGAACCAGTGAGCCAGCAATGGCAACGGAGCCTTCCAGTGCATAATGCACTGGTTCGTTACCCAATTGATAAGCTACCGTAGTTAATAAACCAAATTGTGAAGGAATGGCTTGTTGACCTGTGTTCATCAAAAGAAAACATCCTGTCCCATAGGTGTTTTTTCCTTGACCAGGATCAAAACAAGTTTGGCCAACCAAGGCAGCTTGTTGGTCACCTAAAATGCCAGCTAAAGGTACTCCATCTAAAACTCCTTTGGCGTTTCCATATACTTGGGAACTAGCTTTAATTTCAGGAAGCATAGCTTTGGGAATAGTTAAAACTTCCAATATTTCATCATCCCAAGCACAAGTGGATAAGTCCATCAATTGGGTTCTACTAGCATTGGTCACATCGGTAATGTGAATTCCCCCTTCTACTCCACCCGTTAATTGCCAAGATATATAGGAATCCATAGTGCCAAACAGGGCATCTCCTTTTAGCGCATCCTCTCTTAAGCTAGGTACATGATTCAGTAACCAACGTAATTTTAGACCGCTGAAATAGGTGGCTAAGGGCAAGCCTGTTTTAGCCCGGAAGCGATCCATTCCACCTTCTTGGGCAAGCTCTGCTAATTCAGATCCGACGCGGGTATCTTGCCAAACCAAGGCGTTATGGTAGGGTTTTCCTGTTTTTTTATTCCAAACGACCGTAGTCTCTCGTTGATTTGTAATTCCAACAGCGGCAATATCTCGGGCAGATAAACCAGCTTTACCCAGGGCTAGCCCAATGACCTCTTGTACATTTTGCCAAATTTCTTCGGCATTATGTTCTACCCAGCCTGCTTGCGGATAAATTTGCTCATGTTCCTTCTGGCCCATGGAGATGATTTCTCCACCTTTGTTGAAAATAATAAATCTAGAACTTGTTGTTCCTTGGTCAATGGATCCGATATACATGGGAAAAATTAGTTTAATGTCAGTAAATATGCGCCAATCAAAGCGCCCGCCGAAGGTCCTAATACAGGAATCCAGGCATATTCCCAATCGCTTTTTCCTTTATTGGGAATGGGTAAAATGAAATGCATGATACGAGGACCTAAATCTCTTGCAGGGTTGACAGCATAACCTGTGGTACCTCCTAAAGCTAAACCAACTGCCCAAACAAGTATGCCGACTAAAAAGGGTCCAAGTCCATGTTCAATCGTAGAAAATGTTCCCAAAGCCACAATGATTAATGCGGAGGCAAAAGCCTCAGAGATAAAGTTGAATGGCCATGTTTTGATGGCTGGATCTGTACAAAAAGTAGCTTTAATGGCTCCAGCATCCTCTGTTACCTGGTAATGAGGGTGGTAATGAAGCCAGACCAATAGTTGCCCTAACATGGCTCCCAAGATTTGCCCACCTACGTAGGTAGTAAAGAGTGCCCAATCTCCCGTTTTGACACATCCGGCAATCGTAACTATGGGATTTAAATGAGCCCCCGGGCTACCAAAATAAGTTGAAACGAATATGCCAATAGTAACAGCAAATGCCCAAGCAGCCGCAATGGCTAGTAAGCCTGTTTGATGTCCTTTGGTGCCTTTTAATAAAACGTTAGCCACTACACCATTTCCCAAATAAATCAAGGTGGCAGTTCCGGCTAATTCTCCAATAAAAATAGAACTCATTGTTTAAGGTTTAAATACCTTCAAAAATATGAAATTTATCTATAATAAATAGGCTTTTTTCGTGAAGCTAGATTTTATTTCTCGAATTTAATTTTGACCCAAATGCTCATTTATTGCGGGCATAAAATTATCTTTGATTAACAATATAAATTTTCAAGTTTTATGCGTGAAGACTATTTGAAGGGAGATTCTGAGTCATTACCTCAGCAGGAAAAGGAAATTGATAAGGCATTACGGCCTTTGAGTTTCTTTGATTTCACGGGTCAAGGGAAGATCGTTGAGAACTTAAAAATATTTGTTGGCGCTGCCAAAGCAAGAGAGGAGGCGCTGGATCACGTATTATTGCATGGTCCTCCAGGCTTGGGTAAGACCACGCTCTCCCATATCATTGCGAATGAATTAGGCTCAACTTTGAAAATTTCTTCAGGACCTGTTTTAGACAAGCCATCTGATTTAGCGGGCTTGCTTACGAATTTACAGCCCTACGATGTTTTATTTATTGATGAGATTCATCGCCTGAACCCCATTGTGGAGGAGTATTTGTATTCCGCCATGGAGGATTATAAAATTGATATTATGTTGGATTCAGGCCCTAATGCTCGCAGTATTCAGATTGGTTTGAATCCTTTTACCTTGATTGGGGCTACCACCCGAGCTGGTTTGCTTACTTCGCCTTTGCGCGCAAGGTTTGGAATAAATGCGAGATTGGAATATTATGATGCACAATTATTGACCACCATTGTAAAACGCTCGGCTACCATTTTAAATATGCCAATTGATGAAAGCGGGGCATTTGAAATAGCTAGAAGAAGTAGGGGAACTCCGCGTATTGCCAATAATTTACTTAGACGTACGCGTGATTTTGCTCAAATCAAAGGGACAGGGAGTATTGATGTGGAGATTGCAAAATTCGCCTTAGAGGCTTTGGATGTGGATATGAATGGTTTAGATGAAATGGATAATCGCATTTTGCTAACGATCATTGAAAAATTTAAGGGAGGCCCTGTGGGTTTAACGACGATTGCTACGGCTTGTGGAGAAGAGGCTGAGACCATTGAAGAGGTATATGAGCCATTTTTAATTCAGGAAGGATTTTTGAAAAGAACGTCCCGAGGAAGGGAGGCTACCGAGAAAGCCTACCGCCACGTGGGGATTGCACCTAGATCCGAGACAGGATCTCTATTTTAAATTACATGATGTCAACAACAAACTTATTTGCAGTAATGACACTAATTTCAGTGTCTACTTTTGCCCAAATGAAATACCCCAAAACAAAAAAAATCGATCTCATCGATAATTACCATGGAACCCAAGTTGCGGATCCATATCGCTGGCTTGAAGACGATAATAGTGAAGAAACAAAAGCTTGGGTGAAGGCTCAAAATGAGGTAAGTTTTGGTTATTTAAACCAAATTCCGTTAAGGGAGGAATTCAAAAAGCGTATTGAGGCGCTTAGTAATTATGAAAAAATTTCAGCTCCATTTCGCAAGGGAGATTGGTTTTATTTTTATAAAAATTCGGGTTTACAGAATCAATCCGTACTTTATCGTCAAAAAGGCCTTCAAGGAAAACCTGAGCAAGTTATTGACCCAAACAGCTTATCCAAAGACGGAACTACTCGGTTGACCGTATTTTCCTTGAATAAATCAGGAAAATATGCTTGCGTAGGTTTAAGCTTGAGTGGTAGTGACTGGCAAACCTTTTATGTACGTGATATGGAGACGGGCAAAAATCTGCCTGATGAATTGAGTTGGGTGAAAGTGAGTGGAGTAGCTTGGAAGGGAGATGGGTTTTATTATTCGCGGTATCCAGAACCTGGCAAAGGGAAGGAATTAAGTACAAAAAACGAGAACCACCAGGTATGGTTTCATAAGGTGGGGACGTCTCAATCTCAGGATAAATTGATTTATGAAGATGCGAAAAATCCACAACGCTTCCACACGGTGAGTACCTCGGATGATGAGCGTTTTGCATTTTTAACGATTTCGGATCGAGGCAAAGGTTTGGATGGAAATGCGCTTTGGGTTTTAGATGCTTCAAAAAGGGAGACGAAATTTAAGCCAGTGGTGGCCGAGCCTGGAAAATACGATTTCAGTGTGGTGGATAATGATGGTGATATCTTAATTTTGGAAACCAATGAGGGAGCACCTAATAAGAAACTTGTACGTGTTGATCCGACTAATCCAGCCAAGGGAAATTGGAAGACCATTGTGGCAGAAAAGCCAGAGCCATTACAAGATGTGAATACTGTTGGTAAACGCTTGTTTTTGAATTATTCTAAAGATGTTAGCTCTCGTGTGTTGATTTATGATTACCAAGGGGCACCACGCGGTTCAGTTACCTTACCTGGTCTTGGAAATGCGGGAGGATTTGGTGGCGAAAAGGAGGATAAATTTACTTTTTATACCTATTCTTCTTTTAATTTTCCTCCAACGATTTACCGATATGATATCGCGGAAAATAAGTCTACCCTGTTCCGTAAACCAAGTCTATCTTTTGATCCGTCGGATTATTCCGTCGTTCAAAAATTCTATCCATCAAAAGATGGCACTCAAGTTCCGATGTTTATTGTGAGTAAAAAAGGAATTGAATTAACTGGTAAAAATCCAACCATTTTGTATGGTTATGGCGGATTTAATATTAGTTCCAGCCCTGCTTTCTCAGCGAGTTTAATCCCTTGGTTAGAAAAGGGAGGAATTTATGTGGTTGCTAATTTACGTGGTGGTAGTGAGTATGGGGAAACGTGGCACGAAGCAGGAATGAAATTGAAGAAACAAAATGTGTTTGATGATTTTATAGCTGGCGCGGAATTTTTAATTCGTGAGAAATACACTTCTCCTGCTTATTTGGCAGCATCTGGCCGTTCCAATGGGGGTTTATTAGTTGGTGCAGTTATTAACCAAAGACCAGATTTATTTGCAGCTGCTCTTCCGGGAGTAGGTGTTATGGATATGCTGCGCTTCCAGAAGTTCACCATTGGTTGGAACTGGGTAGCTGATTATGGTAGTAGTGATAATCCAGAAGAATTCAAGGCGCTTTATGCCTATTCTCCATTACATAATATCAAAGAGATGAATTATCCAGCAACCATGGTCTTTACTTCAGATCACGATGATCGGGTAGTGCCAGCTCATTCATTTAAGTATGCTGCAACTTTGCAAGAGAAAAATACCTCATCAAAACCGATGATTATTCGAATCGATACCAATAGTGGACATGGTTCATCAAATACGGCAAAATTGATTGAACTTACGGCGGATTCGTATGCCTTTGTGCTATACAATATGGGAAAATAACATGAACGCTGTCAAGGTTTTAAACCTTGACAGCGTTGGTAAAATTCAGACTTTTTAACTGTAATTTTAAACTGTTCCTTGATATTCTACTAATTAAATCAGTTTGTTGATTATCAGGAAAAATTATCAATATTTTAGTGAATTCAAGGAGGAATTAATGGCTAGATTTGCCTAACGCTGTCAAGGTTTTAAACCTTGACAGCGTTGAGGATTTGGATTATTTCTACTAGGCGAATTGAATATTAATCTATTTTTACTCGGATGACAGCTCCGTCATTTCCTTGAGTGACTTGAACGAAATAGACACCAGGATTAGCTTTTTTCAAATCAACTTGACCTAAATACCGGCCTTGGAAATCTTTTACAGTTTCTGATCCAACTTCTTTGCCATTTACGTCTCTTACATTAATGTTGACAGTACCTTTTTCTGGAGCTTGAAAGCGAATATTTATTTTCCCGTTAAATGGATGATTCGGGTTAGCGAATAGCCCCTTAATGGTACTAGATTCCTTTCCCCAAGCGATATTACCTCCACCCATTGGAAAACCCTCTTCTTGAAGCCTTCTTAAGCCTCGTAACTCAGGACCATTTTCATCAAAATCAAATTTGAAATTCTTTTCACCAGGTAATTTTTCAACATGTATTTCCATGTTGTCTGGCCCATGTCTAAAAATACGTACCTGTTTATCGTCTAGCTCGTCCTTGAATTTCCTCATGCGTTTTTCAACTCGTGCCATAGCCCTTCTATCCAAGGGTGTCATAGGTCCCATTCCATCCAAGTGCATTCTGTTTCCCCCTCCTTTTCGAATATTCATGGTGATGATTTTTGTTTTGCCATCTGATTTCCCCATTTCTTTGTTTAATGAGTCGTTCAAGTGCTTCATGCCAGCTTCAGCCAAGTCTGGATTAGAGAATGTCCTCTCTATGACTTTCTGTTTTCCATTTTCTTCCACAACAACCTTAATTGTAGACTCCGATTTTGGCGCGTCTTGTGCCAAGGCAAAGGTCCCCATCGTTCCTAAAAGGGCCGATAAAATGAATGTTTTCATACCAGTTTAATTTTTGTGATGGCACAAACTTAGATAAAGCATTCAAAACTTGACTGTTAAAGAATGTTAAGTGGCTGTTCAATAGGAAATTGGTACAATAAATCGTTTAATTTTGTTATTCAATGGTTTGAAAAGATATGTCCCAAAAGAAAATACGACTCATTATTGGCTTAATGACTTTGGCATTGATTGGCTTAATTTCCTTTCAGTCTTATTGGCTTGGTTTTATGTTGGAAACCAAAAAAGAACAATTAGCGGCCGACATTCGTGATGGTATGGAAAAAGTGGTTCGTAAGTTGGAAAAACAAGAACTCTACGTTTTATCACAAAAACAAAGAGAATATGAAAATCAGCAAAAGGAGATAGCTGCACTTGAGAAGAAGCTAGCTTCTAAAGCCATTCCTCGACCACCACGTCCTCCGCAAGCTAAAGATCCTATGTTGGCGCAACATGATGCCATGGAATTGATTACAGAGGAAATCTCGCATGAATTTAAATTTAATCCAGGAGAACTTCAGGCTTTCAAAAAGTTCCAACAAAATGAAATGCCTAATGATATCCTGTATGTTAGAAAATCCTATATGCTACCTAATGGGCAAATTGCTGAGGTGACAGAAGAATACCAAATTAATGCCGATTTAAAAGGGATCAATCGTCGCTTGCGAGAAGAGAAGCAACTCAATGACATGATGGGAGCAGTGAAACCTCGGGTTTTACAAGAGCTCAACAGAATTAAAGAATTAAATCGTTCGAAAGCTCGAGAAGCTAAACGTATAGCTGATTTGAATCGAATGCGACCTAAGTTTTTGGCACAATTACATAAAGAAGATCAACAAAAAACGCAGAAGATAAATGCACTTACCATTGACGCTGAAAAATTGAAAGAAGAGAAAGCGGAACTTCAAAAAGTGTTAAAAAAGACGGAGATGGCCAAGGAAGTATTTGCTGATTTCCTTTTCAAAGAAAGGCCTATAACCCAGCGTGTCTCGACCAAACATATCGACAGCTTAATTAAGCAAGAATTAGCAGAAAAGGGGATTTCGATGCCCTATGTGTTTGGGATTGGGCCTAAAGATTCTAGTAAATCGAAACAATGGGTCTATACCTCTGCTGGTTTAATGAAAACCCCAAGGGCTCAAACTGCCTCATTTATAACTCCTTTATTCCCCAATGACCTTAGACCGAGTGGTCAATATTTGCAAATTTATTTCCCTAATCAGGAGGCTTTAGTTTGGAAAGCGATGGGCTTTAGTTTTTTAGGCTCAGCTTTACTTTTACTCATCATGTTGGGCTGTTTTTACATAGCTGTTACCACCATTTTGAAACAAAAGAAATTAGCCGAAGTGAAAAATGATTTTATCAATAATATGACGCATGAATTCAAAACGCCCATTTCTACGATTTCCTTAGCGGCTCAATTAATTCAAGAGGAATCTACGGGTTTAAAAAGTGAATCTATTAGTCGTTATGTAGGTATTATCAAGGAAGAAAATATTCGTTTAGGTAGACAAGTAGAAAGAGTCTTACAAACTGCCCAAATGGAAAAAGAGACGATTGTTTTGAAGAAAAAGGAAATCAATTTACATACCTTAATTCAACAAGTGGCCGAGATGAATGGTCCATTGATTCAGTCTCAAGGAGGAAATTTGAATTTATTATTAGACGCCTCTCAGGCTCAGATAGAAGTAGATGAGGTTCATATTTCAAATGTGCTCTTTAATCTTTTAGACAATGCGATTAAATACAGCAAAGAGAAACCAGAGATCACGATAAGTACCAACTCTAGTCCAAGTTTCCTAAGCATCCGTATTTCTGACCAAGGTATTGGTATGGCTAAAGAGGTGTTAGGTTCTGTATTTGAACCATTTTATCGGGTTCCTACAGGAAATATTCACAATGTTAAAGGCTTTGGCCTAGGATTGAGTTATGTGAAAAAAATTGTGGAAGCTCACGGCGGTACCGTTCAGGTTTCTAGTTTACCTCAAATTGGAAGTACTTTTGAAATAAGCTTACCATTTCATCCAACAACTTAATTTCATTTAATATGGAAAATAGTCGACCATCCATTTTATTAGCTGAAGATGATCCTAATCTAGGATTGTTATTGTCAGAATTCTTAAAAAAGAAGGGTTATGAAGTTCAATGGGCTCAAAATGGAGATGAAGCATTGGATAAGTTTGTCAAAGAGGCATTTGATATTTGTTTACTAGATGTCATGATGCCTAAAAAAGATGGGTTTTCTTTAGCTAAGGATATTAGGGCTACTCACTTGGATGTCCCTATAATTTTTCTTACTGCCAAATCCATGGAAGAAGATACCCTTCAAGGTTTTAAAGTCGGGGCAGATGATTATTTGACTAAACCATTTTCCATGGATGTATTGGTTGCTCGAATTGAAGCGGTTTTAAGAAGAACGCATTCTGGGAAGTCGGTGCCAAGTTTAGCCGAGGAGGTCAATCTTGGCGATTTTGTTTATTTTCCTCAAAAAATGAAAATAGTTTTGGGTCAAACTGAACAAAAGTTTACTCCCAAAGAAAATGACCTGATGAAATTGCTGTGTGAAAATTTGGGAAGGCCAGTCAGTAGAAGTTATGCCTTGAAATTGATTTGGGGAGATGATACTTATTTCAACGCTCGAAGTATGGATGTTTACATGACCAAACTCCGTAAAATGTTGAAAGAAGACCCTCGCGTACAGCTGATTAATCTGCACGGCGAAGGTTTTCGATTAAGTGTGGAAGGTCTTAGTTAATGTATTCAAAACCACAATAAGGAACTAAAACGGCAGGAATCTTTATGCCATTGGGACCTTGGTTATTTTCCAAAATAGCTGCTACTATGCGAGGGAGTGCCAAAGCAGAGCCATTTAAAGTATGGCATAAGATAGACTTACCATCTACTTTGGTACGTAATTTTAAGCGGTTTGCTTGAAAAGTTTCAAAATTTGAGACAGAACTAACCTCTAACCAACGGCCTTGAGCCGCAGACCATACTTCCATATCATAAGTCAAAGCCGAAGCAAAACCCATATCGCCACCACAAAGACGTAATACTCGATATGGTAATTCCATTTTTTGCAATAAGCCTTGAACATGCTGAGACATTTCCTCCAAGGCCTGATAAGAAGTCTCCGGTTTATGAATTTGTACAATCTCAATTTTATCAAATTGATGTAAACGATTTAAACCACGCACATGGGCACCCCATGATCCAGCCTCACGGCGGAAACAAGGTGTATGACCCACATTTTTGATGGGTAGTTCTTTCTCATTCACAATTACATCGCGATACAAATTGGTAATAGGAACTTCTGCAGTTGGGATTAAATAAAGCCCCTCTTCTTTGGTCACATACATTTGACCCTCTTTATCGGGTAATTGACCTGTACCAAAACCGGAATCCTCATTTATCAAAATAGGAGGTTGAATTTCGTAATAGCCGGCTTTGATTGCCTCATCTAAAAAGAAATTAATCAAAGCTCGTTGTAAGCGCGCCCCTTTACCTTTATATACAGGAAAACCTGCTCCTGTGATTTTGTTTCCTAATTCAAAATCAATGATGTCATATTGCTTAATCAAATCCCAATGCGGCTGAGCTGCTTCCCCTAAAGAAGGGATGTTGCCCCAGCTGAAAACCACTTCATTATCCTCTGCTGTTTTTCCTTGCGGCACAGAATGATGGGGAAGGTTTGGTAAGGTGACAAGTAATTCATATACTTCTTGCTCGGCACTTTTGGCAGCCTCACCTAATTCTTTGATACTAGCCTTTAGCACGGCCGTCTCTGCTTTTTTGGATTCAGCCAAATCAGCTTGTCCATTTTTCATTAAAGCGCCAATTTCCTTGGCGGCGGCATTGGATTTTTCTAAAGCTTGCTCTGCCTGTTGTAATAATGTTTTACGTTTGTCATCTAAGGAAATCAATTGCTCAACAACCTTTTCAGCTTCAAAAAAACGTTTTTTCTGTAAACCTTGAATGGTTACTTCAGTATTAGCACGGATAAAAGCTAGCGTTAGCATAGGATTGATTTTAGAAGAATAAACCTTCGTTTAAGGCATTTAAAGACTCATTTTTATGTTTGGCATCTACCAAAAGGGAGATATTGTGCTCAGAAGCTCCATAAGAAATCATCCTAATTGGAATGTTTTTCATGGCATTTAATACTTTGATGGCAATACCTTCTTTGTCTGCCCAGAAATTTCCTACAATACAAATAATCACTTGGTCTTTATCGGGATCTTCCAATTCGGCAAATTCCCTCAACTCACTCATGATGGAATCTAAATGGGTAGTTTGGTCTATGGTTACCGATACAGAAACCTCCGAAGTGGTAATCATATCCACAGGAGTTTTATATTTTTCAAACACTTCAAATACGCGTTTCAAGAAACCATAGGCATTCAACATCCGGGTTGAGTGAATGTAAATAGCGGTAATATTATCCTTGGCAGCAATGGCCTTAATTTCAACATCCGTAGATTTTTCAGAAATCAATGTACCATAGGCGCTTGGCTCCATCGTATTTTTTAAACGAACCGGTACTCCTTTTAATTTGGCAGGTGTAATGGTGCTTGGATGTAGAATTTTGGCCCCGAAATAGGCTAATTCTGCTGCTTCGGCAAAGGATAATTCTCTGATTGGGAAGGTGTTCTTCACGATACGCGGATCATTGTTATGCATTCCATCAATATCCGTCCAAATTTGAACCTCCTCCGCAGCAATGGCTCCTCCAATCAATGAAGCTGTATAATCCGACCCACCACGTTTCAAGTTATCCACTTCTCCTTGGGGATTACGGCAGATAAAACCTTGGGTAATATAAATTTGCTTATTAGGTTCTTTGGCCAAAATAGCACCTAAATTCTCTTCAATTTTCTTTAAGATTGGCTCATTATCGGCATCAATCACCATAAAATCCAAAGCAGGAAGTAATAGGGAGTTCACCCCCTCTTCTTGTAGATATGCCTCAAATATTTGTGTGGACAATAATTCACCTAAGGCGACCATTTCCTTTTCCTGCTTGGTGCCATAGGGCTTGGTTGCAATTAATTGATCAATAAAAGTAAATTCTTTTTCGACAATGGCTTTCCCTTTGGCTAAGCCTTGCTCTGTTTGATATAATTCTGATAAAAAAACATCATAATGATCACGCAATGCTTTT
This sequence comes from Cytophagaceae bacterium, assembly GCA_027491315.1. Lineage (GTDB taxonomy): Bacteria > Bacteroidota > Bacteroidia > Cytophagales > Spirosomataceae > Aquirufa. Next base: position 395,239 of record JAIXWL010000010.1, on the reverse strand, counting down.
GCCTTGCTTTGAGCTTCCGTAATTTGACCAGCCAATAAAGATTCTGATATAGATAATAAGGAATTAGTACTTCCTGAAAGTGCTGATAATACCACGATTTTGGCTTTTCCATCTTCCGTGATAAGTTGACGGATCGACTTCATTCTTTCTGGTTTTCCAACGGAGGTACCTCCAAATTTCCAAACTTGCATATGGTGTTGTATTATGGGTTTATATAGCTAGCATTTTAATGGCAGTTATGGCCGCTTCATCGCCTTTGTTTCCATGTTTTCCTCCCGCTCGATCCATTGCTTGTTCCTGGCTATTGGGTGTTAAAACCCCAAAAATCACAGGTTTATCATATTTTAAACTTACATCCGTAATTCCTTTGGCTACGGCATCGCAGATAAAATCAAAATGACGAGTCTCACCTTGAATGACACAACCTAAACAAATGACAGCATCAATTTCTGGTTTTTGAGCCAATTTTTGAGCCCCTAAACTTAATTCGAAACTGCCAGGTACTTGAACTCGATGGATGAATTCCTCTTGAGCCCCATGGGCTAATAAGGTGTCTACGCAGCCCTGGTACAATGCTTCCGTTACTTCCGTATTCCATTCCGACACGACCAAGGCGAATTGCTTTTGTTGAATGTCAGGTAGACTTTCTGTAGAAAAATCACTTAAATTTTTATGTTGGGAAGACATCTTGAATGGGTTAAAACAATAAGGGATAAAAGCTGCTGCTCTTATCCCTTCCTGATATAAAAATTTATCTAATTATTCAGAGATAGAGCTTTCTAATTGAGCTTTATATTTCTTAGCAGGTACAGCTTCTGCCGACTCCGGGAATTTTTCCGTGATATCAGTATAAGCAGCTAAAGCCTCTTTTCCTTGTTTATTAGCTTCATAGGCCGTAGCTAATTTTAACAGATAAGTAGGAGTAAAGAATTTATTAGGCTTATAATCAGCTGCTTTTTTATAATAATCAATGGCTTCTGCATACGATTTCTTTTCTACATAAGCATCCCCGATTAAGGAATAGGCTCTAGCTTGTACCAATAAATCTCCACTGCTAAAGTTTTTCAACTTTTCAATGGATTGGTCAAATTTACCTTGTTTCAATAAGGCAATTCCTTGGTATAAATCCGCTAAATTTTGAGTATTTCCTCCAAATTCGTCAGAAATCTTGGCTAAATCTTTCGTGGCTTTGGATAAAGAATCAGCTTCAAAGGAATAAACCGCTTTGAATAATTTCTTCTCACCTTCCTCATCTTGTGTCTGGGTGTACCACTTGTAACCTAAAGTTCCTACCACTAGGGCCACGATAATGGCACCTAATCCTAATACTGAGGTTTTATTTTTTTCAAAAAATCCAGTGACCTTGCTCAACTCTTGTTGTAATGCCTCTGGGCTTTCAATAATTTCAATCGTTTCTTTAGTTTCTTTCTTTGCCATATTACGTCCTTATTCCAGGAGTCTAATTGTATTGCCCTTTCATTCAAATGGGTATAGGCCCATGAAAGGTTTGCAAAATTATAAAATCTCTTTCATTTATATCAATATTAATGGAATCTTTTCGGTTTTATTTTCCTGAATCTTTAGTAAATTCGTCGGATTGCGGATTTTTCAAGCATAAATTTAGTACATGGCATTTTCCAGAATAGATCAATTTCAAAAAATTAAAGCCAATGAGTCTGAATATGATATTTGTATCATAGGGGGTGGAGCAACGGGTGCAGGGGTGGCCTTGGATGCCGTATTGCGGGGCTATAAAGTATTATTGATTGAAAAGGGCGATTTTGCTGGTCAAACTTCTTCCAAATCAACCAAATTGGTTCATGGGGGAGTTCGCTATTTAGAACAAGCTGTCCGCAATTTAGATTGGCAACAATTTAAAATGGTTTATAAGGCATTACATGAAAGAAAAGTGATGCTACAAAACGCCCCTCATTTGGCACATTCACTTGCCTTATTAACTCCATGCTATTCTTGGTGGGATCGCATTTACTATGGAATTGGCATGTGGTTGTATGATCGTATTTCTGGTGTGACCAATTTGAAAAATAGCCAGGGTCTTGGTAAGCATCAAATGGAGCAACTGGTGCCTAATCTTCAGGTGAAAGGGATGTCTGGAGGTATACTTTATTATGATGGCCAGCTAAATGACGCTCGTTATGCTTTGGCCATAGTTCAATCGGCTGAAAAAGAGGGTGCGGCTATTTTAAATTATTGTGAACTAAGCCATTTTGGTTTAAGTCCTAAAAGTCTAAAAATTAAAAAGGTACATTTTAAAGATTTAATTTCGGGAGAGGAGCATGAGGTTTCTTGTAAAGTGGTAGTGAATGCCACGGGACCTTTTACCGATCATATTCGTCATTTGGCTAACCTTAAACTGAAACCAAGAATGAAGGTTTCTCGGGGAGCCCACATAGTTTTACCTAAAGCTTTTTGGTCGGGAGATACTGCATTATTGATTCCTAAAACAGATGATGGTCGGGTGGTATTCATTATTCCATGGAGGGATTATGTACTAGTTGGTACAACGGACGAACCCGATGACTTGCAAGAAGATCCTGCTATTCAGGCGCAAGAAGAGGAATATTTGCTCGATTATTTTAATCGTTTTGCCCTTAATAAGGCGACTAAGCAAGACATAAGTTCGGGCTTTGTTGGACAAAGACCTTTATTGCAAGTTGGTTTATCCGATGCCATGCAATCGGACACCAAATCATTGGTGCGAGATCATGAAGTAGAAGTGGATCAAAGAAGTAAATTGGTCAGTATTATGGGGGGGAAATGGACTACCTACCGAGTGATGGCCCAAGATACCATGGACGTTTTAGAGGAAGAAGTACTTCACCGCTCCAAGCAAGTCTGTAAGACCAAAGACTACGTATTATTCGGAGGTGAAAAAATGGATGAAGGGACTTGGCAACAACGTATCAATTCGTTGAAAATCAATGAAATGACTGCTACTCACCTTCGAGAGGTTTATGGATTTCATGCCATCAAGGTGCTAGAGTATTGTGAAAAAGAAAAAGAAGGATTGGAATTAATTCATAAAGATTTGCCCTATTTGCAAGGTGAGCTGAATTATTTGAAGAACTACGAAATGGCGGAATGTTGGGAGGATATTTTATATCGCCGTTGGGGGATTAGTTTGAGAGATCAAGCCAAGGGGCAATTGATAAAGGACATAAAAAAAGAGGCTTTCGCCTCCTTTCATTAATATTCGTCCTCATTGAAGAAGAAGTCATCTTTGGTAGGGTAGTCCGGCCAAATCTCTTCGATGCTCTCAAAAGGTTGTCCATCGTCTTCTAATTCTTGCAAGTTCTCTACTACTTCTAGGGGAGATCCTGTACGAATTGCGTAGTCAATTAATTCATCTTTTGAAGCAGGCCATGGTGCATCTTCTAAATAGGAGGCAAGTTCTAGTGTCCAGTACATATGTTTAATTTTAATTCTTAAAGATTCAAATTTTCCCTTATTCTCTTTTAGATTCTTAAGAATCAAAGATTTATCGGACTGCAAAAGTAAAATAAAAAAATATTTATGAAAGATTTATTTTTTAAATTTTGAATAAATAAAAATAAACTGGTTTTAATGCTTATAGAGCCCTATTTTTTATGTCAAAATCCCGTGCACTCTCAGTTGAAGTTTGTAGTTACTCCTTATTTTCTTGTTTGGCAGCCGATCGAGCAGGTGCCGATCGAGTTGAATTATGTGCCTCTCCTTGGGAAGGAGGAACGAGCCCATCTGCGGGTCTTGTTTCAGAGGCCTTATCGCAAACTTCTTTGGGAATTCATGTGATGGTGCGAGCCCGAGGAGGGGATTTCTGCTATGATTCCTATGAAAAAAAAACCATGCTAGCGGAGATTGACCAATACCTAACTTTGGGGGTTCATGGCATAGTTATTGGCGCATTAACTCCCCAAGGAGATCTTGATATTGACTTTTTAAAAGAAATAAAATACATCGTAGGAGAATCTGCAGAACTAACTTGCCACCGAGCCATAGATGTATCCAGAGAGCCATTAGAAGTTATAGAGGCTTTGATTGATTTAGGTTTTGACCGTATTTTGACCTCAGGTCAAAAAAACAAAGCCATGGAAGGAATTGAGGCCATCGCTACCATGGTAGAAGCGGCTCAAGGTCGCATACAAATTATGGCAGGAAGCGGAGTGAATCCACAAAATTGCCTACAATTGGTAGATGCTGGGGTAGATGCCATCCACCTAAGTGCCCGTACGACCCGAGAATCCGACATGATTTATCGAAGACCGGGTATTTCCATGGGTGGCGTGGCCGAAATTTCAGAATTCGAGGTAGCCTACTCTAGCGAAGAAATCATTCGAGAAGCCGTTCAAAAAATCAGAAATTGTTAATCCTCATATAAAGGAGTTTCAATCCACTCATCTTGTGGAATACGGCTTAAATCATACAGTGGAATTTGATTTCTCTGGTAGGTAGGGATGGCGAAATCACTTTCATCTGGTCCACCCTTTTTATAATGGTCAACCATCTTTTGGAATCGGACTTCTTCGCTTTCGGTGGGAGCCGAACTAGTAGTTCCAAACTCATCAAATTCTACAGTTGCCCCGGAGGTCAAAGAAGCAGGTTTATTGGCAGTTCCATAATGTCTGGTATCACTGAACAAGAAATCATCCAAGGCATTTTGCTCATGTTCAAATCCTGCTGCAATTACCGTTAAATATAGATCTTCACCTAAATCATCATCGGTTGAAAAACCAAATTTCACCATGTCGGCTTGATCATTGATGCGAGCATTGAGGTATTCAATGATGATATTTTGTTCACTCATGACTAAAGCATGCTCAGAACTTGTTGATACCGTAACCAAAATACGTTTAGCCCCTTTAATTTCTTGTGAATTTAATAAGGGAGATTCCAAAGCTTCAGCGATGGCCTGGAATGCACGATCTTCACCTTTTCCTAAAGCGGAGCTCATCATAGCTTGTCCCGCATTTTTCAATACTTTTTTCACATCCATGAAGTCCGTATTAATATCGCCGGGTTTTGCAATGACATCAACCACACTCTTAACGGCTTTGGCTAATACGTCATCTGCTTTTGCAAAGGCATCCTTCACAGCTAGTTTCTCATATATTTGAGCCAGCTTGTCGTTCATAACTACCAGAACGGTATCGCAATAGGTTTTTAATTCTTGAATTCCTGTTAGTGCATATTGAATTTTCTCTCGGCCTTCCCAAGCATAAGGTGCAGTTACGACAGCAACCGTCAATAAACCTCGCTTTCTTGCAATTTCAGCTACTACTGGGGCTGCACCAGTTCCTGTACCTCCTCCCATACCTGCAGTAATGAAAAGCATTTCTGTACCATTGGTTAATACCGCATTGATCTTCTCAATACTATCTAGGGCAGCTAATTTTCCAACCTCAGGATCAGTTCCTGCTCCTAAGCCTTGTTCACCCAATTTGATTTTGGTCTTAACTGGGTTGGAAGCTAATGCTTGAGAATCTGTATTGCAAATAATCAAATCCGCTCCTTTGATCTTCATGTTGTCCATGTGGCGAACCGCATTGGAGCCACCGCCACCAATACCAATAACTTTGATGATGGATTTGAAAGATGATTCAGGAACAATTTCCATTTTATGGTCGAAAAAGGAAGGGTTCTGGTTATTCATAAGGTTACTTTGCTTTTAGGGAATAATCTAATAATTGAAATAAAAATGGCTTGCTTAATCTTTACCCCAGCGCCACTCATTACCCAATTCTAAATCTCTTCTTAGGTTTTGTTTGATGAAGAAATCTCGCGTAGAGTAAAAGTCTAGCCTTTTGGCTGGTATAGTATTCGCATTTGCCAATCCGTACAACAACATAGCTGTATATTTTACGGTATTTTCTAATTCTTTTTTGTTGACCAAATCAAAGGAATCGCAATTTGCATGGTAACAATCCAATACTCGTTTTTCCAAACGTCCTATAGGCGCGCTGGCAGGGATACCTTCCATTAAAAAAGATTGATGGTCTGAATGTAGTCCAGCACTATTGCTAATCTCATTGCCAAATGCAGGGTCAATCGACTTGATTTTATTACCAATATCTTTCAACAAGCTAAGTAATTCATCCCTTCCACCTGCATTGAAACCAGAGACATTATTAGTCATGTCCAAATTGATCATGTAAACTATTTCATCGATTTCACCTGATTTTTTTGCACGTTCAATGTAGGCTTTTGAACCTAGCAAACCCTCTTCTTCCCCCATAAAGGCGACAAATTCAATGGTTCTTTTACTCTTTAGGCCCAAGGCTTTAAAGGTTCTAGCGATATCAATGACTGAAAAGGAACCAATTCCATTGTCAATAGCCCCCGTAGATAAATCCCAAGAATCTAAGTGGCCACCAATAATGATTTTTTCCTTGCGAAATTTTTTATTATCCCCTTTCAAAGTAGCTACTACATTCCGCGCTTTGATAGGTTTACTTACATTATGCATTTCAATTAAACTCAATAAACCAGGTTGCTCAAGCATCCATTTACGAATTTCCATACCGCTTTCCCAACTTACACAAACTGCCGGAATGGATATTAAATTTCCAGTAACGGAGGCGGTTCCTGTTAGTAAAACTTGACCTTTAACGGTATTTACAAAAATGACCCCAATGGCGCCATATTGGATAGCCAAAGCTGTTTTTTCTGAACGATGAAGGTTTTTTTGTCCTGTCTTAGGGTCTACCAAACCAATATTCATGACTGCCACTTTGCCTTTGATTTGTTCTTTTTTTGCTTCAAAATCAAGGTCAAGCCCATTTCCCATATCCACCATTGCCCCTGTTATATTGGCTTCCACAGGAGTCATAGCCAATGAAACAACTGGAACCTCTCTGAAATCATCGGATTTGGGAGGGGCAATGGAAAGAGTTACTGTATCTCTAGCCCAGGCCTCCACTTGAAATCCTTGAAATTTGGTATCACGGAATCCGTATTTTTTAAAAAGATTAAAGGCGAATTCTTCAGCCTTTTTCCCTTTTTCACTTCCTGTAAGTCGATGCCCCACAGTTTTACATGCCGTGCCCAAAGAGGAATATGCCAAAGAGTTTTGATCTACTTCATCTTTGATTCGTTTAAAAACCGACTCTAAACTTTCCTCTCCACCCAATGATGGACTGAAACCAAATGAAGTAATTAAGAAAATAAAGACCAAGATGGATAATATACTTCTCTTCATGGATTAGTTTAAATAGGATGAGAGTTTACGATTCAGAAATTTACTTTTTTTTGAGCAAAATAACAATTCAACTCCTTAGGTTTTTATGTATTTTGAGTGGATTTAAGGAAGTAAGCATTCCGTGCTTCCTGGCTTTTTTAACAGTTTACACCAAAACTCTTTTTCTTTCTCAGGAATGGCCTTACCTCCGTAAAAGTTTTTTACTCTAGTTACTGCCTGCTCGACTAATTTTTTATCCAAATCAATCAAAACCTCGAGGTAGATAAAACGTGCCGCAATTTGCTGCGGTTTTAATCCAATAGCTTGTAAACCACTCTTTAATTTTTGTAGTCTTTCGGGGCTAAAAGACCTTGCCCTACTACTGTATATGCTTGTCATGATGGTATTTTCGGCCGTCTGCTTGACCTCCATACTGTCATATTTACTTTCATAGTTTTTAATGTGGGTAATGAAATGTTGGAACAAGGCATTTTCTTCATCCATCATGACCTTTTGGATCAATAGAAAGCTAGTTTGGCTTTCAAATTCCTCAGGTTTTATCATTTTAACCAAGTCATTCACTAATCCCACATTTTTCATGGTATCTAAACTCAAGCGAGTGAAATAGGCGGCGGAAATCATGTTTTCTTTATTTCTTTCGCCTGCTAAGTAGCGCTCCAACAATTGAGATTGGTTTTTTAAAGGATTTTTGGCAGCATCCAATAATTGAATAATACCATTCACCGAATTGGTGGCTTCTCCAACTGGTTCAATGTTCCATACTTTTCCTTGGGGAGAAAAGACAATAAAAGAAGGAGTAGATGGAATAAAGATTTTTCGAGAACGTAAAAAGGCATTATTTTCTCGTTTGCTTAAATCCAATTGATAGGCATGAAAATTCAAATCCAAATATGTCTTGATGGCAGGCTGACCTAAGGTTTTATCGTAGGCAATGCAATGCGAGCATGAAGGTAAAAAAGCTTCAAAAAAGATGGGTTTATTTTCCTTTTCTGCCTTTTTGAAAATTTCCTCCATAGGAATAATCGGTCGGAAAGACTTATTCTGATCAATTTTCTGTGCCCAAGTAGGGGCTGAAATGCTCAAACAAGCGAAAAGTATCAAAAAGGACAGGCGCATATTGGAATATTTTTCTTCAAAAATACATTATCCCGCCCAATTTTCTCTATCTAAATTTCGGTAGGTAATTGCCTCGGCGATGTGTTCCGTTTTAATTTGCTCAGACATAGCCAAATCAGCGATTGTTCGAGCTACTTTTCTTATTTTATCAAAGGCCCTAGCTGAAAGTTGTAATTTATCCATTGCTACAGACAGCAATTGCTGCGATGATTCATCCAGTTGGCAATATTCATTGACTTGCGAACTTGTCATCATGGCATTCGAATGTATTTTCGGAAATGGGATAAATCGATTTTGTTGAATTTTTCTAGCTTCTATAACTCTTTTTCGAACATGCTCACTGGGCTCCGCGGCACGTCCTGTACTCATTTCTTCAAATTGCACCGGTACTATTTCAATGTGCATGTCGATCCGATCGAGTAAAGGTCCCGAAATTCGATTTAAATAGCGTTGCACTTGACCTGGCCCGCAAACACAATCTTTATTCGGATGATTGTAATAGCCACATGGACAAGGATTCATACTAGCGACCAGCATAAAATTGGCTGGGAATTCCAATGACCATTTGGCTCTAGAGATAAAAACTTTTCGATCTTCTAAGGGCTGGCGCATTACTTCCAAAGCATTTCGGTTAAATTCAGGAAGCTCATCCAGAAACAACACGCCATGATGGGCTAATGAAATTTCTCCTGGTTGAGGAAATGAACCCCCACCCACCAAGGCCGCATTGGAAATCGTATGGTGTGGACTTCTGAAAGGTCGATGAGTTAGTAATGAATGCTTTCCCATTAATTTTCCTGCTACTGAATGTATTTTGGTGACCTCTAGGGCCTCAGGTAATGAAAAAGGAGGGAGGATTGTTGGAAGTCTTTTGGCTAACATGGTTTTACCAGCTCCAGGAGGACCAATCATGATGAGGTTATGGCCCCCAGCTGCTGCAATTTCAAAGGCCCTTTTTACGCCCTCTTGACCTTGAACCTGAGAAAAATCAATATCAAATAAATCATGCGATTGGCTGAATAAAGTTTGCACGTCTACTTGGGTAGGGGCTAGTTTAATTTTATTTCGAATGAATTGAACCGTTTCCCTCAAGTGGCTTAATCCAAATACTTCAATGCCCTCAACCATAGCGGCTTCAATGGCATTTTCCTCCGGTAAAATAAGTTTAGTGATGCCTCTGCTTTTAGCTTCCAAGGCAATGGGTAATGCACCTTTGATAGGTCTAATAGTTCCATCAAGCGCTAATTCACCCATGATGACGTATTCTTCCAATCCTTTTAATTCCACTTGCTCTGATGCCTCTAAAATAGAGAGAGCGATTGGCAAATCATAGGCAGAGCCCTCCTTGCGGATATCAGCAGGGGCTAAATTAATGATGACCTTTCTCCTTGGGAAAAAAAATCCTGTGTTTTTCAAGGCAGATTCTACCCGCTGAATCGATTCTTTGATGGTTGAATCAGGAAGACCTACCAAATAGCATTTACTTCCTTGTCCTACATGTGTTTCTATGGTAATGAGGTTGGCAGATACCCCAAATACAGCGCACCCATACGTTTTAGCTAACATCGTTTTTTGTTAGGAAAATTAATGGGAAAAGTAATGCGACTTAATCAGTTAGTTGGACTTTGCTTTCATTTACCAAGAGCTTGATTTTTTTGCCAAATACCAAGGGAAAATTTTGGGCTATGTGTCCAGAAGGAAATTCAAATGCAATGGGATATGAAGTCCCAGCGGTATGGTCTAAAATAATTTGATTGAGATTTTTACCTACACTAAGGCCAGCTTCTTTACAATCACTAAATCCTCCTACCAATAAACCAGCTAAATGGTCTAACAATCCAGCTCTTTTTAATTGCAATACCATGCGGTCAATATGGTATAAATTTTCACCGACATCTTCTAGTAATAATATCTTGTTGCTGAATTCGGCTAAGCTGGTGCTACCAATGAGGTGAACGATGAGTGATAAATTCCCACCAATTATGACAGCTTCTGCCTGGCCTATTCTATTATCGGCTTCGGCATCAATCTCGATATGGGTTTTTCCTTCAAAAAGTAAAGTGCGGAGATTTTCCAAAGCCTCATCTCCACCCACTTGGCAGAAATTATGTGGCATGGGTCCATGAATGCTGGCTATTTGTAAATTAGCCACATGATTCAGGATGGCAGTAATGTCTGAAAAGCCAACAATCCATTTTGGATTTTTTACAAATAAATCAAAGTTTAATTGATCTATAATGCGACTAGAACCATATCCTCCCCGTATGGGGAAAATTGCTTTAATGGATGGGTCATCTAAAGCCAATTGAAAATCACTACGTCTTTCTTCGTCGCTTCCACCAAATCCAAAATAATGAGATAAGGCGTGCGGCGCTAGTCGGACTTTTAAACCCCAAGACTCTAAAACTTCCACTCCTTGCTTCCACTGATCACTCTTTGGATGAGACGCAGGGGATACCAAAATCACTTCATCGCCAGGATGTAATAGAGGTGGAGTTTTCATAATTATTAGAATGGTAGACAAATATGAATTATTTTTCTTTTCAACCCAAGGTTTAATTTTCGTATTATTGCAAAAAGAATCCTTTTTTGACTACTTTAAACACAAATATAAGCCTAGACATGGTACATCCATGTTACAATCCCCATGCTGGATGGGCAGAGGATTTGATAGGTCATTATGCCCTTTTTATGTCAAAAATTCCTCAAGGGCTAATGGTAGCTGTTTATGTGGTGGATGATGGGAGTAAGCATGGGGTGTATGAGGAAGACATTAAGAAATTACAGGAATCTATCTCTCATTTTACATTTATTAAATTAAGTCAAAATTTAGGAAAGGGTGGAGCCTTAAGGCACGCGATTAAACAATGTCAAGGTGATTTAGTCATTTACACAGATGCAGATTATCCCTACAAAATGGAGAATGCTTGGGAAATGTGTCGAAGATTAGCAGAAGGTAAGGTAGATGTTGTAGTTGGTGTTCGAGATGAGCAATATTACGATCAATTACCCTTTTGGAGAAAAATATTTTCCCTATCCTTAAAATTGATGAATTATTTGTTTTTCCCAGGATTAAAAGTGAAGGACACACAATCAGGGCTTAAAGGATTTAATGCCAAAGGCAAAGAATTGTTTTTGAAAACTAAGATTGCCGCATTCCTCTTTGATATGGAATTTTTGGTTTTAGTGTCCAAACAAAAAGATATACAAATGGAGTGGATTTATGTCCAGGTGCGAGAAGGAATTCATTTTTCAACCATGAAGCCTAAAACGATACTTACGGAATTAATCAATTTTGCCTCCATTTTAATCCGAGGATTCTTCTCTAAATGAAATCAAGCCCAGCCATACTTTTGACAATTGATGTAGAAGAATGTGATATTCCTCTAGAATATGGCTATGAAATTGGCTTAGAAGAGCAATTGGCTCAATCCAGAAAAGGTTTGGAACAATTCATGCAGGTTATTTCAGATACCCATGTGCCCTGCACCATATTTTGCACGGGAGTTTATGCACAGCATCATCCAGAGTGGATAAAAGATCTTGATGCTTCACATGAATTGGCGTCCCATGGATTTTATCATAGTAAGTTTGACCCAAAAACAGATTTGTTGGCTTCCCGTTTACTTTTGGAAGAATTAAGTGCTAGAAAAGTAATAGGTTTTAGAATGGCCAGAATGCAACATGTAGAGGAGGCAGATATTTTACAAGCCGGCTACCAATATCATTCTTCGTTAAACCCAACTTGGATTCCCGGAAGGTATAATCATTTAAAAGCTTCGAAGCTACCATTTTTTGAAAAGGGACTTTGGAATATCCCAGCTTCAGTAAGCCCTAATTTTAGAATACCACTGTTTTGGTTGGCTTTTAAAAACTTCCCATTGTTTGTTTTTAAGCAACTCTGTAAGGATACATTAAAGAAGCATGGTTTTCTCAATTTATATTTTCATCCTTGGGAGTTTGCGGATTTGTCTAAATATCCTTTACCCGCTCATTTGAGTCGAGGTTCTCAAGGGGAATTAGTAGCCAAATTGAAATCGTTGATTTTATATCTCCAAAAGGAAGGATTGGGAGAGTTCATGACGATGCAAAAATTTGTAAAGCAATTGGAAAATGGAAAATAAGCCAGCTTTTTATGCTCGTTACGAGTTTTTATTGGGTCTATGGTTATTGGCAGGTCTTTTTACAGGCATCAAGCAGTATTACCAAGGAGAGCTTCATTCGCATATCAACAATTTTATAATTTTCAAATCGAGCTACGGACACTTTTTGCAAAGAATACCTTTGTACTTGGAATACCCTAAGGAATACTTCGATTTATATCTATATGGCCCCATTTTTGCCATTTTGATGGCACCATTTGCCTTTTTACCTACGGTAGTAAGTGTGAGTGTTTGGAATATGGTCAATGCATTGGTGCTTTTTCTGGCAGTTTGGAATTTGCCCTTGGATGAAAAAAAACGAGTGGCTATTGCTTGGATTATCTTGAATTCCACCATGACGGCACTGCTGAATACGCAATTTCATCCCCTGTGTATAGCCCTGATTCTTTGGAGCTATATCTGCATCAATCGAGGGCAAGATTCTTGGGCTGCCTTGTGGATTGTGTTGGGAATTTGCATCAAGCTGTACGGAATAGTAGGCTTAGCTTTTTTCTTTTTTTCTAAAAATCCGCTTCGTTTGGCAGGATATTTGATTTTTTGGATGTTACTGATTTTGATTATCCCCTTGATTTTGGGAGGTTGGGATTATGGCTTGTCTACTTATTGGGGTTGGAAAGAAGTATTGGCACATAAAAATGACCTAAATGTCGACATCAAGAACTTACGTACAGATGTATGCGTGATGGGAATGATTCGTCGCTGGACGGGAGACGGAAGCCTATCCAATTTATGGTTTTTACTACCCTCTATGCTAGTAAATCTGCTGGTGTTTTTTCAGATAAGCAAATGGAAGGATCTGGCATTTCAGCTGAGGATGGTGGCCTTTGTGAGCATTTATCTTATGTTAGCGAGTACCGGTACAGAATCTCCGACGCTGATTATGGCCTTTCCAGGGGTCGGTATTTGGTTTGTTTTGGGAGAAAAAAGCAAAGCCAGATGGACCTTATTGGTATTTACTTTGTTGATTTCGAGTTTTTCACCAACGGATTTATTTCCTACCTGGTTGAGAAATGAATGGATAAATCCTTTGGGCTTAATGATTTTGCCTTTATTCATGGTTTGGCTCTCAATTGCCTGGGATTTAGTCAGGCAAGAGCCTAAAGAAACACTACATCCTTAATTAAATCAGATTTAGCGTGTTTATTGATGAGGTCAATCATTTTTTCTTTGGCCATCATCAGCTCCTTTTTAAGAGGTGCTGAATTGATTTGAACAAATAATTTTTGTTGGTGAACATAGACTTTTTGGGTACGGGCAGCAATGGGTTTCCCCATGATTTCCTCCCAGTGTGCACTAACGAACGTTTCTTGGTATTTCCCCTGTATTTGATACACCTTGAGCATGGACTCAATTACCTCCTTTAAAGAATGACTAGATTCCTTGCGTGTAGAGGGTTTGAGGCGTTTTGGATAAAAGGGAGAATCCATGTGATAAAAGGTTGTTTTAGTGTTTAAAGTTAGAATTTTTATGGGGGACTTTCATTGAATTTGGGGTTTAAATTAATTTTTTTTCATTTTTTTTTAATTTTTTAATTCTCGAAAAAGTACCTAATAAAGTGACATATTTAGTTTAAAATATCAGGATAGTACAATAGGCACTTGGGTGATATGAAAAAAATGAGAACTTTTTAGATAAACCCGTGTAAAAATTAATTAAGAATTGCATTACTTTTGCCTTTACTGAAAAAAACAGCGGACGCTTAGAAATCTATGAAAACTGCTACGTTGTATTTTCGCGAGTTTTATTTTTAAATAATTCTTTAACCCCAAATTACCAAACTAATGAGTACACAACAACCAAAGCCAGCTGCTAAGCCAGCTGCACCCCAAAAAAAATCTGGCGGAATTCCAGCAGGTTTAATTCTTGTCATCCTATTTGTCATTGCATTATTGATTTTCCAATTCATTATGGGTGATGGCTCTCACTTCGAAGGTGGAACCAATGAAGGACACCCAATTCCAGGCGATTACTTTGGTATCGTGTACAAAGGTGGTGTGATTGTGCCCGTGTTAATGACTTGTTTCTTGACAGCTTTAACATTCTCAATTGAGCGTTTAGTTACAATTGGTAAAGCAAAAGGAACTGGTGATGTTAATGCATTCGTTCGTGGTATCCAAGCATCTTTAGATAAAGATGATGTTGAAGGTGCTTTGAAAGCTTGCGAAAAACAAAAAGGTTCAGTAGGTAACGTAACTCTTTCTGCTGTTAAGAAGTACAAGCAATTGATTTCTGATGGTTCTTTAGATAAAGAGCAAAAATTATCAGCTTTAAGCAAAGAGGTAGAAGAAGCTACTTCATTGGAATTACCAATGTTGGAGAAAAACTTGACTATCATTGCAACTTTAGCGTCTGTATCAACTTTATTGGGTCTATTAGGAACGGTAGTTGGTATGATCAAGGCGTTCTCTGCATTAGGTAACTCAGGAGGATCAACAGATGCATCTGCTTTGGCAAACGGTATCTCTGAGGCTCTTGTAAATACTGCATTGGGTATTGGTACTTCAGCTATCTGTATCATTGCTTACAACGTTTTCACATCTAAAATTGATGAGTTAACTTATAGCATTGATGAGATTGGTTTGAGCGTTAACCAAAACTATGCTACGCATCACAATTAATATTTGAACCAATGCGAAATGAGTTATTCATTTCGATTTATCATTTTTTTCACCGTTCAAAATAAAAATTGTTATGCCAAAAGTTAAAGCCAAACGACATAGTGTTTCACTCGATATGACAGCGATGTGTGACGTGGCTTTTCTTCTGCTTACGTTCTTCATGTTAACCGCGAAGTTCCGTCCAGAAGAGGCAGTTACGATTACACCACCATCATCTATTTCAGAGAAAGCTCTGAATACGAAGGATGGTATGTTAACCATCAGTGTTTCCAATGAGGGAGGGGTTTATTTGGCAACTGATGATCAAATGGCTAGGGAATTTATGTTAGAGCGCATGGCTAATCGCTATGGAGTTGCTTTGACAGGCGAAATGAAGAAGAACTACATGAGTTCTGAAATCGTCGGATACCCTGCTGGTGCGATGCGTCAGGTGTTGAATATGAAACCTTCAGAAGCTAAGGATAAAGGATTTATTAAGGGTATCCCTATTGATTCATCGAATAATGAATTATCCTATTGGGTTGGATACGCGAAATTATCAAATCCAGAGTTGAAGGTTGCTATCAAAGGAGATCAAAATTCTAGCTACAAAGTATTTGCTGATATTATCGGTACATTACAAGCTCAGAACATTAATATCTTCCAGTTGATTACAGCTCCTGAGAATAAACCAAAATAATTTACATTCTAATTCGAAAAAGAAATGGCAGAAATAGATAGCTCCGGTGGGGGTAAGAAAGGCGGGAAGAAGCGAAGTAAAAAAATGTCAACCAAAATTGACATGACACCTATGGTGGACTTAGGCTTCCTTCTTATCACTTTCTTTATGTTGACGACTACGTTGGCAAAGCCCGTTACCATGCAATTAAACATGCCTGATAAAACGGATACAAAGGAAACATCACCTGTAAAATTATCTGAAACACTTACTGTGTGTCCAGATGAGAACAAGGTGTATTACTACCAAGGTATCCCAACTGAAGCAGGCACCAAGTTAGAGGTGACCGATTATTCTGACACGGGAATCCGTAAAGTTATCGCGGATTTGAAGGCTAAAGTTGGTAGCAACTTTACTCTGGTAATTAAGCCAACAAAAAAAGCAAAATACCGTAATATGGTAGATATGTTGGATGAATGTGCAATTACTAATAACAAGCGTTACGCGCTATTAGAAATTGATCCAGATACTGAAGCCTTAATCAAACGTTCAGGTAAGTAATTAGGTCGAAAGCCTTTTAAATTAATTTTTAAATAACATAAACTATGTCACAAGTAATAAGCCAAGATGCTACATTAGATGACATTATCTTTAAAGATAAGAACCGTGAGTATGGTGCTTTTCTTTTAAGGACGACGTATCCTAAGGTCATCAAGCGGTCTGTATTACTAGGCTCAGCACTTTTTGTTGGTGCATTGTTATTGGCAGCATTCTGGAAACAGTTAACTGCCTCTAATACTGAGAAAACAGAGGTGACAGCCGAAGTAATGAAATTGGACACTCCTCCTCCACAAAAGAAGGTAGAGTTGCCACCGCCACCACCGCCGCCACCACCAAAAGAAATTCCAAAGGTGACGACAACTAAATTCTTACCTCCTGAAATCAAGCATGATGAAGAGGTAACTAAGCCGGAGCCACCACCAGAAGAGGTACGTGGTAATACAGCTAACGAAACAGTAAAAGGTGAAACGGAGAATTACGAACCTCCAGTGGATCCAGATGCTAAAGGAAAAGAAGAGCCAGTTGAGCCGCCAAAACCTGCTGAAGATGAAATCTTTACAGCGGTAGAGCAACAAGCAGAATTCCCTGGTGGACCTGCGGCTTTCGGACGTTTCTTGCAGAAAAACTTAAAGTACCCATCTGCTGCTCAGCGTGCTAACGTAGGCGGTAAAGTATATGTTCAATTCGTAGTTAATACGGATGGTTCTATCCAAGATGTGACTGTATTGAAATCTGTAGGATTTGGTTGCGACGAAGAAGCGGTACGTGTAATTAAGTCTGTACCTAAATGGACCCCTGGTAAACAGTCAGGTCGTGCGGTACGTTCACGATTCACTCAACCGATTACATTCGTACTTTCCGAATAATCGAATTTCCATTCATACTTCAGACCTGCTAAATTTCTTATTTGGCAGGTCTGATTGTTTAACCATTATCCGTTTTAATCATGGCTCGTCCTGTTGCAGTTTGGATTAACGTCTTTTTTCGTTTTTTTGCCGCAATTGCTTATTTTTTATTAGGCTATTACATTGGATTCTGGTCTGAATTCCAATTAGGTATTTTGATGGATATGCCAACCACTTTTTGGTTGGGTATATTGTTCATGCTTTACGGATTATTTCGTATTTGGCGTGCTTTTTTATATGTTAGTGAAACAAAAGATCCAGATTATTGCAATTATGAAGATTAAATCAATTGGGCTTTGCTTGTTACTATTAGCCCCTATTTTTTCTTGTAACAAATCCAAGGAAAATAAATTTTCTGATGGCCCAGCTCAAGGGGAAATCTCAGTAGCTGTTGATGAATCATTTCAACCATTGTTGTTGGCTGAAAAAACCGCCTTTGAAAATAATTACCACTTTGCTAAAATTAATTTTGATTTCCATGCAGAAAATGAGGCCATCGCCGATTTGCTGAATGAGAAAGTGCGTGCCGTAGTAGTTACCCGTGATTTGACAGAAAAGGAAAAGGAAATATTTACTAGGGAAAAAGTTACTTACCGCAGTTTTAATTTTGCGGCTGATGGGCTTGCTTTGTTAGTACATCCTCAAAATGTGGATACCTTAATTGCCTTGCCTGCATTAAAATCATTGTTGACAGGAGAGAATAAAACGTGGGAGTCTTTAGGAGCTAAAGGCATCCGAGGTGAAGTTGCGCTCGTAGTAGATAAAGCTAATTCCAGTAATATTAAATTTTTGGTCGACAAGTTTGGACTAGATACCAATAAACCACTACCCATATTTGCTGCAGGTTCCAATAAAGCAGTTATTGAATACGTTAAATCTCATAAAAATGCCCTTGGAATCATTGGCTCCAATTGGATTAGCGATGGAGATAATCCAACATCTTTGGGTTTTATTCGTTCTGTCAATGTGATGTCCGTCGGCGAAAAAAATAGTCATAATGCGGGGGATTTTTATCAACCCTTTGGCTATAATTTGGCATTGAAAAAATACCCGTTACGTAGAGATGTGAAAATTATTCTGAAAGAGTCACACATGGGATTGGGTACTGGATTTGTTAATTATGTGTGTGGAGATATGGGCCAGCTGATTGTTTTGAAGGCTGGATTAATCCCTCTGACCCGACCTATCACGATTAGACAGTATCAAATTAGCCAATAGGACATATTTAATTGACATTGTCTAATAAAATATTGAAGAATTATAATTAATTTTGTAGTTCGTAAAAAACTAAACTTTTACGATATTTTATTGAATTATTTCAATTTAAGGCCTGATAATTATTAAGAATCGCAATTAATTTAAATTAACAATGAAGAAAATGAAATCGTGGATACTGGGTTTGGGATTATTAGTATCCAATGTGGCCTTCGGGCAAACAATCCAAGATGGTTTGCATTTTTTAGATCGTCATCAGCCAAGTAGAGCCAAACAGGTATTTGAATCTTTAGTGGCTTCAGCTCCTACTGGTGAGAACTACTATTTCCTAGGCTATTATTACTTGAATCTTCGTGATTGGGATAATGCGAAAGCCGCCTTTGAAAAAGGTAAAGCAGCTGATCCTAAAAACTATTTGAATCAAGTAGGTTTAGCATCTATTTTGGTAGGTCAAAATAATGTGACTGCAGCCAAGGTTGAATTTGATCGTATTATCAAAGAGACCAAAGAAAAAAATCCAGATGTATTGCACCGTATCGCTGAAGCTTACGAGATGTTTTATGTCTTAGGTAAAGAAGATAGCTTCAATGCTAATAACAATGATCCAGCGGAGGCTGTTCGTCTGATTGATTTAATTCAAGAGAAAACGAAAAAGGTACCTAGCCCGGCGCAATACATTGTTAAAGGAGATGCTTACTTAATTAAGAATGATGGTGGTAATGCTGTTACCGCTTATGAGCAAGCTTTATTGCAAGATCCTAGAAATGTTAAGGCAAAAGTGAAGATTGGTACTGTGTATTTACGTGGTAAAAACTACAAAGAAACACAAGCTCGTTACAAAGAGGCTATTGATTTAGACTCTAACTTTGCTCCAGCTCACCGTCGTTATGGTGAATATTTAATCGTAGGTAACCAGTACAAAAACGCATCTCGTTATTTCAGAAAGTATTTAGAAAAGGCAGAAGCTACTCCTGAGGTTACCTTAGAAACGGCCAAATTATTATTCCTTTCTAAGGACTATGAAGGAGCTATGAAGTTTACTGATGAGGCTGACAAGAAAGGGGTAAAAGACAATGACATTTACCGTATGCGTGGATATGCTAACGTGGAAATGGGTAATTTCCAACAAGGTATTGAAAACCTTGATGGTATGGTGAAAAAGGGTGTTAAGCCTTATTTTATGGATGATTTGTATTTTGGAAAAGGATATCAAGGTTTAGGTAAAGATTCTATTGCCTTAATTTATCTTGAGAGAGCTGCTCCATTAGATACTAATAACAATGTGTATTCTATCATCCACGATGTTCGTTACAAGCAAAAAAGATATGCAGATGCTGCTAAGGCAGGATTAGGAAGTATCGATTGGAAGAAGAAGAAAAATCAAACTGTAGGTTCTGGTGATTATTTTAAAGTTGCTATGGATCTTTATTTGACTTCTGCTTACATGGATCGTGCAGATACATTAGGTCGTCCGGCTATGGCTATGAGAGCTGATTCTATGTTTGCTAAAGCGATTGAGATTAATGACAAATGGCCTCCATTCTATATTAATCGTGCTCGTGCCAATAACTTCATCGACTACACAGGTACTAAATGGTTAGGTGCTCCTTACTACGAGAAGTTTTTAGCTTCAGTAGAGCAACAAAAAGCTGAAAAAAGTACTCAGTACAAAGAAGATAAAAACCAATTATTTGAGGCACTTAAATTCTTAGGTGGTTATCATTTATCGGTTACCAAAGATGAAGCTAAAGTAAAAGAGTTATTTACAAAAGCTCAGGAGATCAAACCAGATGATCCAGATATTAAAGCCTATTTCAATCCTGCTCCAGCTGCACCAGCTGCCGCACCGAAGAAATAAATGAAATAAAAAGCTGCTTCATGCAGCTTTTTATTTTTAACACGATCAACAATTAATTTAAATACATTATGTCATACGCAATTGTTACCGGCGCTAGCAAGGGAATAGGAAAAGAAATAGCTTTGGAATTAGCTGCCAGAGGATATCATTTATTGTTAATAGCCCGAAATGCCCAAGAGCTACATCAAGTTAGCGATGAAATCAAGTCGAAATTTTCTCTCGATGTTGATTATTTGCCATTGGATTTATCTCAGCCTGGTGCTGTGTCTCAGCTCTATGAATGGGTACTAGAAAAACAAGTTGATGTACGGATATTAGTCAATAATGCAGGCTATGGTTTAGTGGGTGCTTTTGAATCTTATACTTGGGAAGAAAATCAACAAATGATGCAGGTTAATATGAATGCATTGACGGAAGCATGTTATCGATTTTTCCCACTATTACAAGGTAAGGGCCAAGCCTATATATTAAATATTGCAAGCTCCACGGCTTACCAAGCTATTCCTTTGATGAGCTTGTATGCCGCCAGTAAGGTATTTGTGTTAAATTTTTCTCGTGGCTTATACCATGAATGGAAATCTAAAGGAATTCAAGTTACTGTGGTTAGCCCAGGCGCCACTTCTACGAATTTCAATGACCGAGCTAATTTACAGGCTAAGGCTAGAAAGGCTGCGGAAAAGGTTGTCATGACGCCCAAGGATGTAGCTCGTCTGGCTGTGGAAGGCTTATTTGCTCATAAGCCTGAGGTAATTACAGGTTTTATCAATAAACTGGGTGCCACTTTAGCGTGGTTGATGCCTAAATCCTTAAGCGAGAAAGTAGCTAAAGGAATTTATGAATAGGTTCATATTCATCTAGTGAATTAGATCATGCGTGGCCCTTCAGGGGCCACGCTTATTTTATGGGCATGTTGGTGGATGATTAAGGACTAATAATGATCAATTTATCTTTGCTAAAATTTGGGGCAATGATTCTTAATATATAGGTTCCAGCAGGAATTTTAGGTAGTTGTACCGCCATGGGTTGTGAGCTTGCTGGAAGTTGGTAAGCAATGATTTCATTTCCTAAGAAATCGAAAATATAAGCCGAGGCATCGGAGATATCTTCCAGTAGTTCTAATTGTAATAATCCATTTTTGTTGGGATTGGGGAATACCGAAAATCCTTGAAAAAATTCGGGTATGGTCATACTGATTTTTTGAAAGGGAGAATAGCAAATGATGCTTTTTGTCTCTGAAAGGTCAAATTGTTTTAGTGCCCTAACCTCATAAAGCCCCGCTTCTCGTGCTTTTATGATGGAAGCGAAATCGTGTAAAAGTTGTTGATCTTTTTTCCATTCATAGCGGTCTGGCTGATCAATATTGATAGCCTCAAGGAAATAAACCCCGTTCTTTTTAATGGCGGGTATTAATGGGTTTTCTCTTCGGTAAGTTTGAATTTCTTCACTTCTATTTGACCAGCATCCATATTGATTGCGGGTTTTTAGCCAATAACTTCCAGAGTCAGTGATTTTAATTCGATCGCTTGTATCACCATTTTTCCACTTATAGGCATGAGCTGTACTACTTATTAATTCAATGCTTTCCCCAGAACAAAATTGCCTAGAGGGTATCGCCTGTATAATAGGGCTAGGTTCTTCTGGATAAAAATAGGTATGTACAGAATCACTTGGGATGGACCAACACCCAAATTGATTTTGTACTTTCAGCCAATACCATCCAGGTTTACGTACCTCGTTTATTGGCAATGAATTACCTGTATTCCATTGATAGTTAGTGAAATGGGAAGGTACTTGTAGTTGAATGGAATCACCTTGACAAAATTCCAAGGATGGAGATGCTAAAATGCTTGGTGGCTTGGGGTTTTCATGTACGATAATTTGAAAAGGGTCTGACCAATCAGACCAACATTGCTGGTCTTGACTAATTTGAACTTGGAATTCAAATGGGCCAGTTTTTTGGGCTAGAAAACTAATACTTTTATCTCTTTCGCCATTTTGCCATCGGACATGAGGATAATCCTGACGTATGGACAAGCGACTAGTATCTTGAAGGCAAAGCGATATTTTAGTAGCAATAATATGAGTAGCAGGTGGGGCAATTCGGACGATGAGATCTAATGGCTCACTTCGGTAAAAGCAAGTTCCTTGCTGAATAATTGCCTGGTATTGTCCTTGCTCTAATTCTTGATGTAGAATAAAGGCTTCCGAAAAAAAATGTCCATCCTTTTCCCAGCCAATGAATTGATTTTTGTACAAATAATCAATTTCAATCTGAGCTATTTGGCCTTGACAAACATAGGCATCAAAATTTTTGATAATCGGAATACTAGGTTTTTTTAAGACGGGGATTCTTACGTTAATGGTATTACTATTGGGGTCAGAGCAGCGGATTTGGACAAAAAGTTCATAACGGGCATCTACAATCCATTCGGCACCCTGTGCACGCATTTGTTCTGGCCCATATTGATTAAAATACATGACATTTCCCGGGCAGCCTTGGACCTGTATTTTGTAAGCATCCTGTTGGCACAATGGCTCCATGGTATAAGAAATCTCATGCCAAACTGGGATTGGAGGCTCCAAATTTTCGTCCATTTTCTCCTCTGAAATAGGATTGCTAGGATCCTTTGGGTCTATATTTTGTTCAGGGAGGACTATCGTTGTACTATCTGAGGGAAGAGTAGGAGTGATGAGGCTATCTTTTGGAAGACTAATGACTTGATTTTCCCATTGAATGTAAACGGAGTCTTTGGCAATACAATTCGATTGATCTTTGATTTGGACGGTAACAAAACCTGAAGAGCGAAATGGGCCAAAGATGGGATTACTTTCAAGTAAGCCACTCGACGGTGTATTATTGCTGGTAGACCAACTAAAAATATAAGGAGGATTGCCTCGAATCGCCGTAGAATATTGTTTAGTATCATATAATTCATCACCTTTTATATGTTTGTTTTCACCTGCATCTGCTACCAGAGCTGGGGCAATATTCACTCGAATTACTGTTTTGGGACTTTCGCATTCATTGATTTTTTGAGAAACCCATCGAGTAATCTCTAGGTTCTCTTGGCCAGTATTTGTTGTTTGAGATACAAGAATAGTGGTAGCTGTGCTTATTGGACTTTTGTCTGAGGAATTGAGGTACCATAAATTATTACTTCCGCCGGAAGCTTTGAAGGTAATCGGAGTGCCACTACATACTTGAGATGGTGTCCCAAGATTTCGCGGAGCCTCAGGAATAGGGAATCCTTGAGCATAGGTACCCGTAGATGCAAGACTCTCACAGCCATTTTTAAAACAAGTAGCTTTAAATAGCTGGGGTGATTTATCCACACTTGGTATGATAATTCGAGCACCTTCTCCTATTTTTTGTCCTTGTTCATTGTACCAAAAGGTACTGTAAGGGGAGCAACCTGTTGAATTAACGGCTACAGGGCTATCGACACAACCTTTATAAAGATTGGAAGCATGCGAGGGAATAGGTGCATTTTTTATTTGTAAGCTTACTTCTGATGAAGTTCTAGGGCAAGTAGGGGTTTGATTTTCATTATTAATGGAGCCGTCATTATCATTATTGGCACTGATCGCAAAATGAATTCGAACTTTAATTTTTTGACTATTCCATGCCATTTGGGCCTTAGAAATCACAAGGTCTTTCGTCTTGGTTCCACTGAAATTAGCGTCATCCACCAGATCTTCAAATGGACCTCCATTAATTGAACGCGTCCATTGGTATTGTTGAACTTGACTTAAAGAGGAGCTAGGGATCTGTGGACTCAAGGTCCCGTTGCCTCTTTCGCAAATACTTGGGTTAAGGATAGATGTTATGCTGTGTAAGCTTATGCTTGCTTCTTGAGAATAAACCTGGCATGATTTCTTGCTTACCTTTACGCGATATAGGGTACCAGAAGGATGAAGAGTACCTCCACTAGGATTGATTTGATAATTGGCACTACTAGCCCCTGAAATTGCGGTGAATTGACTGTCATTGGGCCTTTTCTTTTCCCATTGAAAGGTATCCCCATCGCTTTTTACGATCATTCGGATACTATTTCCTTCACAATCTGTTTGAGAAGAAGGTTGGGTTTGAATAATAGGACATTGGCCACATGTTTCCCAAACAATGAACCAATATAGGATAAGAATAAAGTACCTTTTCATTTTGAACTCATCATGGTTGAGTTCAAAACAGTTGAATTAATCTGAAGTGATAAAGCCTAGATGGCCTGAGTCCATGGAATTATAAAATCCTTGGCAAAAAAAATACGCAAGCTGTTGTATGTCAGCAGCTTGCGTAAATATCATAAGTTTGGTAATTAAATATCGCAGATTTTAACTGCTTGTTCCAATGAAGCCATTTTATCGGCACGAGCAGGAATGAACTCCTGACCGATAAAGCCTTTATATCCCGTATCATAAATGGCTTTAATGATAGCTGAATAATTTAATTCTTGGCTTTCATCTATTTCATTTCTTCCTGGCACACCACCGGTGTGGTAATGAGAAATATATTGATGATGCTTTTTAATGGTTGCAATTACATCTCCTTCCATGATTTGCATGTGGTAGATGTCGTACAATAATTTAAATTTATCTGACCCTACCATTTCGCAAAGGACAGCTCCCCATTCTGTATGGTCACACTGATAATCTTTGTGATTTACTTTGGAGTTTAATAATTCCATCGAGATAGTCACATCGTGACGCTCTGCGGTTTTCATGATGCGCTGAAGGCCTTTTTTGCAATTCAACAATCCTTGTTCATCACTTATCCCGTCTCTGTTTCCAGAAAAGGTAATTAGGTTTTTAACACCAGCTTTAGCTGCTCGAGGGATTAAATCCTCATAAAAAGCTACTAATTGGTCATGGTTTTTTACCTTATTGAAAAAATTAGGCAATCCCATTCCATCCGGATATTTACCCCAACCAATAGCGGCTGTCATATCGTGTTTTTTCAAAATGTCCCATTCATCTGGGCCAGTAAGTTCGATGGACTGCAAACCGATTTTTTTCGCATTAACCACTAATTCCTCAAAAGGAATGGATTGATAACACCAACGGCATGCCGAGTGATTTACTTTACCTTTTAATTCCGCTCCTACTTGGGTATCAGCTTCTTTAAATCGGTGTTCCATGGAATTACCCAAGAAACCTAGACCTGCCAATCCTGCGGAATTCTTGATGACATCTCTTCTTGTAAATGTAGTTTTCATTGTAATGGTTTTTCTTTTTAAATATGTTTAGCCTCTCCAAGTACCAATTATTAAACCTGTTTCTTCTAAGACTTTTAAATTATAATTCAAGGCAATTTTTTTGTATTTGACTAAATCCACAATGGTTCCAATCAGCAACAAACCTCCCGTAAAAAAATAGAGGAGTCCTAATCCAATTCGATTGGTGACAAATCGTTGAATGCCCGCAAAGCCTACAAAACCCATTAGGGTGCACAAAAGAATCAATAAGGTATCTCTTCTTCTGGCTAAGTAAATACCCAAAAATTGCTCTTGTTGACTATCACTTAAATCTTGCAATTTTTGTTTCACAGCAATCATTTCCTCCATTTCAAATTGAGAAATTAAAGGCAAAAATTTAGGGTTCATAAGCTTGGCTTTAAGGTAGGGTTGTCAAGAAATTGGAAACAAAGTATTTGGACCAATCCAAGATTAATTGTGGAAATATACCGAAAAGGATGCTTAATATACCAAGGCTGAATAAACTAAATATTTCTAAAGGAGTTAAATCTGTCAAATTCCAAGAAGAATTAAATAAATGAGTCTTGCCTAAATAGATTTTTTGGAATGTCCAAAGGAAATATCCTGCTCCCAATAAGATACCAAAAGCCCCTAAAATAGCCCAAGCTGGATGTATGTAAGGGCTGGTAAATGCTCCTAGAAGACTGAAAAATTCTCCTATAAATCCGGAGAATCCAGGTAAACCTAAAGAAGCAAAAATGGCTATTCCTGAAATGATGGTGAATTGGGGCATCAAGCTTGCAATTCCCGAGTAATGGTCTATTTGACGATCATGAGTCCTTTCATATAAAACCCCAACTACTAGAAACAAAAGAGAAGAAAGGATACCATGAGATATTAATTGGTAAATAGCTCCTTGCCACCCTTCCGCTTGAAAGGAGGCTAATCCCAGCAGGACAAAACCCATGTGAGACACGGATGAGTAGGCGACGAGTTTTTTTAAATCACTCATAGCTAGGGCATTGTATGCCCCATATATGATGGAAATGGCACCTAAGGCAGCCAAGATATTGGCCGATTCCAGCGCTTCTTTAGGGAAGAAGGGGATTGCTGTTCTCAACCAACCATAAGCTCCAATTTTTAAAAGTACCCCGGCTAATATAACGGAAATGGGTGTTGGTGCTTCAACGTGGGCATCTGGAAGCCAGGTATGCAAAGGAACCATGGGTAGTTTGATGGCAAAACCAATGAATAAAAGCCAAAAACCCCAAGTTCTGGCACTAAGCCCATTCAGTAACCAACCTGAATTTGGATGTAAAATGCTACTAGTTTGACAATTATTCACATCACTTAAGGCTTGCATATCAAAACTATGAACCAAATCAAAGGAACTAATTTCTTTATTGGATAGGGCCGATTGTATATTTTTTAATGCTTCCAAATCAAAATTTTGACCTTCTTGAATCAAGTTAAGGTGTCTAGCTGTTTCATACGGATCGATGTAGGCCAAACTGATGCCTAGCATGACGATGAGAATAAAAAGAGAGCCGATTAAGGTATATAGGAAGAACTTAATGGAAGCATAATTTTTACGAGGTCCACCCCAAATACCAATGAGAAAATACATGGGTAAAAGCATAAACTCAAAAAATACATAAAATAGGAAGAGGTCGCGCGATAAAAAGCAACCCATTAAGGCGGCATTTAACAATAATACTAAAGAAAAATAGGCTCCTTTCTTCTCTTGAATCGTGTGGGAATTGATAATGGCCAAAAACGATATAAAACCAGTTAAGGCAATTAACAAAAAGCTTAATCCATCTAAGCCTAAAGAATATTTGATGACAAATTCACCTAATGATCCTAGTGGCAATTGAATCCATGTAAGCTCCTCTGTCCATTGAAATGAAGTGGCTGATTGGTCAAAATTCGTGCCTGCATACAAAAGGGCAAACAATTGAATGACAGATATGCCGGTGGCCCAATGTTTAATTCCATTTTCCCATTTCAGCAGGGCTGCAACTATGGAGCCAAGTAGGGGTAAAAGAATAATAAATGATAAAAGCGGTAAACCCATTATTTCATTTTAAGAGGACTATCTACAAGCAAACGTAAAGTAAAAATAGACCAAATGTTAAAAATACCAATATCCAATATTGTTGAACTTTTCCTGATTGCCATCTACTTAAAAAATGACCTGAAATTCGACTGATTTTTGTACTAGCTCCAACAAGCAAACCATCAACCAAAGAATGATCTAACCAGGCCACTATATGCCCTGAAACTACCTGCAGTTGGGCTAGCCATATCAAGAAACGATCAAGTAGTACATGATCAAGAATTTGAGTCCAGCGTGCTTTCCATGTGATAAATTGAAAAATAGATGGCCAAAATGAAGGCCAAAAACGGTAATTATTTTGGGGAACCCAATTTCGACTAATCCAAGTTAAACTGATGCCGACTATCCAACTGAAAGCAGTTACCACTAACCAAAAAGTGGGCACTTCCCATTGTTTAATTCGAAACCTATCCAAAAGGATGGAGTCATGGATATGAAAAATTTGAGTGCTTGTCCAGAAAAATAAACTGAAAAAGGCTAGTAAAAGGATGGGGATATTTTGAGATACATCCCAAGAACCTACTTTTTCTAAGGTTAAATTTTGTCTATTTTTCCCCATAAAAATAAGGTAGAATTGTCGACTTATATACCAATTACTCAATAGCATACCTAGCCCCAAACACGCTAATAATGTCCAGTAAATGGGGAAGTAAGGACTATTTTGGGTATTCTCCCAGAGAAGGCCTGCCAGGTTTTCTTTACTGAAAAATCCAATTGTAAACGGTAGACCCATTAAACCTGCGGCAAAAATTCCATAGCTGATGGCGGTCCAGGGTAGAACCTTCCTGAGCCCACCCATTTGATCTAAACTTTGGGCATCGAGGTGTTGACTATCCTGTTGATGGTGAAGGTAGTGAATGACTGAGCCAGCTGAAAGAAATAACCCGGCTTTAAAAATACCGTGTACGACTAAATGCAATAGGGAGGCATCAGATCCCATGCCCATCCACATGAGGCCCAATTGAGATATGGTCGAATAGGCCAAGGCCTTTTTGATATCATTTTGAAATAAGGCAAAAATAGCCCCAGAGACTAAGGATATGGCACCGATTAAAGCCATAAATAAATGTGTGTCTTCACCTGTAATTGGAAAAATTTTAATTCCTAAATAGACTCCAGCTGCCACCATAGTAGCGGCATGGATGAGTGCGGAGGCGGGAGTTGGTCCTTCCATAGCATCGGGAAGCCAAGACATCAGGGGGAATTGAGCAGATTTTCCTATGGCTCCAGCTAATAAAGCGATACCCAGGGCAATTGGAGCTGGCCCGAATGAACCAATCTGCATCGAAGAAAATTCCATGGTATTAAAATGAACTGATAGTCCAATTAAGCCAATAAGGAGGCCAATATCGCCCAAGCGATTTAATAAAAATGCTTTTTTGGCGGCTTTAATGGCTATTTCTTTTTGATGCCAAAAGCTTATTAAAAGGTATGAACAGGCACCCACCAATTCCCAAGAAGCATAGAAAATCCAAATTTGATCGGCAAAAAGTAAAGCATACATGGCCGCTGCAAACAGATTTAAATACAAATAGTATGTAGCTAATTTTGGTTCATCATGAAGGTAAGAACTGGAGAAAATTTGCACAAAAAATGCAACAATTGCTACCAATAGGCTTATGATTTTTGCGGAAGAGGAAGCTATAAAACTAGCCCTAAATGCAGTTTCTCCTAGCATAAACCATTGTATATGAATGGCTATTTCTTGGGAATTGACTTGATAAATAAAATAAGCCAAGCCCACTAATTGTAGGAATGAAAAAAAGCTAGAAAGTTTACTTAAGATACCTTTGGGAATTCGAAAACAAAGTGCGATGAGCATGGCCGAAATCCAAGGAAATAGGAGAAGGCCAATAAATAAGGGGGTTAAGCCCATCGGGTTACACGAGTTTATTATACAAATATACAGTTCTTTGTTGTTTAACCGCCACTTACCGGTGGAATTAGGGCAATTTCCATGCCTTCTTGTACCATAAAATCATCTTCTGGAAAACGATGTTCTGCCGCAATTCTAAGGGAGGGAAGATTAGATAATGCGGGATATTTAGATTTTACCTCCTGTAAAAGTTGGGCTGCTGTTAAATTTTCCTCCGAACTCAATACAATTTCCCTATTTTGAAGTAAATCTCGGGTTAATCCAAAAAGTAGAATTCGATAGTTTGGCATTCGTTTGAGGGCGATTTTGTACCTTTGTATATAATACAAATATATTGGATATTTCTCAAAGCTTACCAGCCTCTCGCCCTATTCTCTATGATAATCATGGTAGAGAAATGACATATTTGCGTTTGG
This sequence comes from Cytophagaceae bacterium, assembly GCA_027491315.1. Classification (GTDB taxonomy): domain Bacteria; phylum Bacteroidota; class Bacteroidia; order Cytophagales; family Spirosomataceae; genus Aquirufa. Next base: position 365,347 of record JAIXWL010000010.1, on the reverse strand, counting down.
CAGTTACAGATCGCTGTAACTTAAGGTGTTTTTATTGTATGCCGGCGGAGGGAATTCACTATTTGCCTGAAAAGCAATTGCTAACGTGGGAAGAAATGTTGCGGATTGTGCAGCAATTGTATGCACTCGGTTTAAAAAAAGTTAGAATTACGGGAGGGGAGCCATTGCTTCGTCATGGCATCATGGAATTTCTCCAAGAACTTAGTCGCTTAGATGGTTTAGAGATTTGTTTGACAAGTAATGGCGTTTTATTAGAAAAGCATATCCCACAGCTGATGGAATATGGCGTTAAGTCTGTCAATTTGAGTCTGGATTCATTGGACAAGGAACGCTTTCGCCAAATTACTCGTCGAGATGATTTCGATGTCGTTTATTCAGCCTTATTAGGATTGATTGAGGCAAATTTTCAGGTTAAAATTAATGCGGTGGTGATGGATGGAAAGAATGAGCAAGATATTTTAGCCTTAGCCCAATTAACTGAGCAATATCCTATTTCGGTACGATTTATAGAAGAAATGCCATTTAACGGCTCAGGTAAAGGGCCTGCTATTTTGAAATGGGATTTCATTAAAATAGTTGATCATCTGAAAGATCATTTCGGGAATTTACAGCCCATGAATGTAAGTTATGGTGAGACAGCTATGCGATACCAAATCCAAGGATATCTTGGAGATGTAGGGGTGATTGCAGCCTTTAGTCGGACATTTTGTGGAACTTGCAATCGAATTCGATTAACCGCTTTGGGGGAGGTAAAAACATGTTTATACGATGATGGGGTTTTTGATTTGAAATCTTTTATTCGGAAGGGCGTATGCGATGAAGAGATAAAACAGACCTTTATAACCTTATTTGGAAGTAGACCCAAAGACGGTTTTGAAGCAGAAAAAAATAGAAAAGGAATTATTAACGAGTCAATGACGAGTATTGGGGGTTAGTTATGAAAACAGTGAACGAAATATTTAAGGGTTTTGATGAATTACAGGTCTTGGTCATTGGTGATTTAATGATTGATGCCTATACCTGGGGAAAGGTGAGTCGGATTTCTCCTGAAGCACCCGTTCCTGTGGTTCAAGTTATCAAGAAAGAAGCTAGGTTGGGAGGTGCAGGTAATGTAGTAATGAACATAGCTAGTTTAGGAGCCAAGCCATGGGTCGTTTCTGTGGTAGGGGATGATGAGGCTGGAACCCAGTTAAAAGGATTGTTGGAGAAAGAGGGGATATCCTTACATGGAATTGTAGAGGAAAAAGGAAGAATTACCTCCATAAAAGAAAGGGTTATTGCGGGTTCTCAGCAATTGCTGCGTGTTGATTCTGAAACGGACAAAACAGTGAATCAGGAAAGTTCTCGTGCCTTATTGGAAAAAGTAAAGGCCTGTATTAAGGAGGTCGATGTTATTATTTTTGAGGATTATGACAAAGGAGTACTAAACGAACCACTGATCCAAGAGGTAATTACTCTAGCTAGAAAGCAAGGGATTCCTACGGTTGTAGACCCTAAAAAGCGAAACTTTTTTAATTATCGCGGAGCTACCTTATTTAAACCTAATTTACATGAACTTAGAGATGGATTAGGTTTATTTCCTGAAGACCTTGAAGGTCAAAAATTATTGGAGACAGTTCATCAATTTAAGGAAAGTCAAGGATTTGATGGAGTATTTGTAACCTTGTCTGAAAAGGGTGTATTGATGGATCTTGGAAATGAACAAGTTCGAATTCCTGCTCATATTAGGCAAATTGCAGATGTTTCAGGAGCAGGAGATACGGTAATATCCATTGCTGCTTGCGCCCTAGCCTTGGGTTTACCTGCCCGACATATTGCTTCCTTAGCCAATTTAGGAGGAGGCTTAGTTTGTGAATCATTAGGTGTAGTACCTATCGACAAAGATTTGTTGAAAAAAGAGGCAGAAAGCCACTTGATGTAAGTAGATTTTTATAACGCTGGCAAGGTTCCAAACCTTGACAGCGTTTGTCTAACGGCTGAATTAAAATTTATTGTATCAAAAAACTGATAACTTATTCTTTGACCCAAGCCGTGAATTCTATCTCCACCTTGTACTGAGGTGCAATCAGCGCTGAAATTTCATAAATACCCGTGGTAGGTTTAATTGCTCCAAAGAAGTGAGCATGCGCCTTAGCAATGTCTAAGTTTTTAGAAATGTCCGTAGTGAATATTCGAGTTCTAACTACGTCATTCAAGGAAGAACCAGCTTCTTCGAGCACCACTGCAATACGCTCAATGATGTTGTACGTTTGGGCGTATAAATCATCTTCTTTTACTTTATCTCCATCTACCAGAGCCACAGTGCCCGATATTTCAAGTAAATTTCCTGTTTTTACTGCTCTGCAGTAACCAAATACATCTTCAAATGGAGAGCCACTTGATATTGAAATTCTATTGCTCATTTTTATTAATTAGGTGAGATACTTTTTCCCAGATATCCTTTTTGGCATGACGAACCACTTCGCCGATGATAATAACTGCGGGATTGCGAAGGTCTTCAATTTTAGCCAAATTTTCAAGTTCTCCGGCGATACCTAATCCTACTTTTTGCTGTGCCATGGTTCCATTTTGAACTATAGCAGCCGAAATATGAGCTTTACCAGCCTCCTGACAAATCTTGGAGATCTCGGCTAAACGATGCATACCCATCAAAATGATGATGGTGGCTGTGGATTGTAAGCCAAGTTGTAAATCATTACTCAAACTACCATCCGATTTTGTCCCAGTCATTACCCAAAAACTTTCATTAACCCCTCGGATAGTTAAAGGGATTTCCGCTGCACCGGCTGCTGCATATGATGAACTTATGCCAGGGATATAGGCGGTCAATAAGCCGAATTGCTTTGCATATTCAATTTCTTCCTGGCCTCTTCCAAAAACAAACGGATCCCCTCCTTTTAACCGAACAACATGACCCAATTCATAGGCTTTTTTTACAATAAGCTCATTGATTGCCTCTTGTGAATGACTTTCTCCTGCTTTTTTTCCAACAAATATTTTTTCACATTGCTCAGAACAATGTTCTAGCAAACTTACATCTACTAAGGCGTCAAATAAAACAGCTTGAGCACTTTGTAAAGCCTTAATGGCCTTTAAAGTGATCAATTCAGGGTCACCAGGTCCAGCACCAACCACACTAAGTTTCGGTTGAGGTTCTAATGATTTAAATCGACTTAATTGTTGGATCATCTTATTTACTAGCAATAGATTGGCGGAATAAACTGGCAGTTTCCAAAAAGCTCAAAGCTTGCTTAGCATAGGCTTTAGCAAATGCCTCACTTGGCTCATGTTGGTTGATTTGAAGTACCATTGCCGAAAAGCTTTCTGCTTCTAAAGCAAAATCTCCAGTCTGCACATACTGTTCGTCGAACTTGGTAATAACGGCATGCTGAGTGGAAACTTGTACACTCTTATCTAATAGTAAAGCCTTGGCGGCTGAAACAAATACACTATAGGCATGGTAAATGGCATCTGCCCAGCGCTTGTCTTCAAGTGCGCTTTTGCACCAATCATATTTTTCTTCTGATTCAAAAAGCAAGGTTGCTACTAAATCAATAATAACACTAGCACATTCACCCACACCAATTTCCGTATGAAATGCCTCTGCTGCCCCCCAGTCAATGAAATCATCGTCTACCAATGATTGTAAATCAGCGATCGGTTTTAAAAGGCTATAAAAATATTTTTCCCCTTGACGGTCGTAATATTGATGAAAATATTCCCCCTCCAAAGCATTCTCTTCATAATTATTTAATACTACACGCAACACCTCTGGACCTCTTTTGGAAGGAACTTTAATGACTTTGTCGGCAATTTTTCCTTCTCCATTTCCTAAGGTGGCTCCTCCCAATAACACTTGTAAGGCAGGAAGTACACGTTTGTCTGGTGCCTTTAAGGACGAACCATGAAAACCAATACTTGCCATGCTATGTTGCCCACAAGCATTCATACAACCAGAAATTTTAATTTTCATTTGGCTGTCATGTATTAACTCAGGGAAATCTTGTGAAATCACCTCCTCTAATTTGGACGTAATGTTGGTTGAATCTGAAATAGCTAAATTACAAGTATCTGTACCAGGGCAAGCAGTGATATTGGCCACAGAATTAGCTCCTGGTGAAGCTAAATTATGTTCTTTAAGCACTTGGTATACATATGCCAAGTTTTGTTGAGGAACAAATTTAAATAGAAGGCCTTGGTTAATCGTGATACGCACATCATCTCCAATGTATCCTTCCAAGGCTTCCATGAGGCTACGAGAAGTATCACTGGATATATTGCCGTTTAATATACGTACATAGACTCCGAAATAACCTTCTTGCTTTTGTTCAAAGGTATTGGAACTTAACCATGTTTGGTATGCTTCCGAACCATCGGATGCTACATCGGCTAATTTAGATGGAATAGAAACCTCCCAAACTCCATCCGCGGGAATTTCAACTACTTGATTTTTTAATGCTTTTGTTTCAGCATTTACTAAATCCATGAAAGCTTCGAATCCAATTTTTTGAATTAAAAACTTCATACGTGCCTTATGACGAGAATTTCTTTCGCCATGACGGTCAAAAACACGTAAAACCGCTTCCATGAATGGAATAATTTTATTCTCAGCTAAAAATTCATAAGCGGTATAAGCCAACATTGGTTGGGCCCCTAAACCTCCGCCTACTACCACCTTAAATCCTTTGATCCCATCCTTCATTTTAGGGATAAAGCCCATGTCGTGCAAATAAGCTAAAGAGGTATCCTCATCGGTGTTGGAGAAAGAAATTTTTACCTTTCTTCCCATTTCTTGACAAATCGGATTTCTCAATAAATAGCGAAATGCAGTATCAGCATGTGCGCTAACATCAAATAACTCCAATGGATCTATTCCTGAAGTAGGAGAGGCGGTAATATTTCTTACCGTATTGCCACAAGCTTCTCTGAGCGTGATATCATCTTGCTCTAATTTTGCCCATAGCTCAGGTGTACGGTCTAAGGAAACAAAGTGAATTTGTATATCTTGACGTGTAGTTAAATGCAAATTTCCCGTAGAATACTCATCAGATATGGCTGCTATTCGTCTCCATTGGTTAAATTTAATTTTACCATAAGGAAGTTTAATACGAACCATTTGAACTCCTTGCTGCCTCTGGCCATATACTCCACGAGCCAAACGAAGGCTTCTGAATTTCTCTTCATGAATCTCACCCGCTCTAAATTGAGCAATTTTCTTGGCAAGATCGATGATGTCTTTTTCTACTATAGGATTTTCTATTTCTGAGCGGAAGCTTTGCATAATGGCATGGTTTTAATCTTATATACTCTATATAATATATAGATTTTAAGCAAAATTACACATTAGACCTTATTCGACAAAGGATTTTTAATTCGAATATCAAAAAAAAGCGGGAATTTTGGATGTAAAGCAATAATTATACCCTGATGAATTCGGTTGGTCATAGTTCCCAATACCAGATTTAAAATGATTTTTAGGAAAAAAATCTACCAAGGTCTGGTCCCATTGGATAAAAGAATTTGGTTTAATGCAGGAAGGATGTAACATGCTGTTTCCATTCTTCAAAAGAATTGATTAGTTTTGCCCTCCCAAACAGAGGGGTGTCCGAGTGGTTGAAGGAGCACGCCTGGAAAGTGTGTATAGGCCTCAAGCTTATCGAGGGTTCGAATCCCTTCCCCTCTGCTCTAAGACAAATCTAATGTAGATTTGTCTTTTTTATTTTAGGATCAAGTCATCTCCAGCAGATTTGAATACATTTGTTCAAGTAAATCCGCAGAACGATGTATATTCCTTTGGTCAATCAATTGACAGATTTAACCGAAATTATGGACTTTATTCAAAGGTTCAGTTTCGGAACCATTGTTTCCTTCGAGGATGGAAAACCCAAAGCCACTCATTTGCCCTTTGTGTCTTTTCAGAGAGAAAATCAAATCATTTTACAAGCGCACTTTGCGAAAGCGAATGAACAATGGAAGTATGTGGAAGAGCAAGATAACTTAATCATTTTCCAAGAGCCACACGCCTATATTTCTCCTAGTCATTATGAGAAAGAACAAAATGTACCTACTTGGAATTATATTTCTGTGCATCTTTATGGTCGTGCAAGAATAGTTGTAAAGCCCGAGGAAACCTTGGAATTCTTGGAATCTAGTATTGAATACTTTGATAGTGCTTATAGAAAACAATGGAATACGCTGTCGGATAGTTATAAATCCAACATGATTCAAGGGGTAGTGGCTTTTGAAATAATTGTTTCCAACATGCAAGCGAAGAAAAAGATAAGTCAGAACAGATCAGAAAAAGAACAGGGGCAAATTGTGCAAGCTTTGTCTCAAAGTTCCACTACATCAGAAAAACTCATCGCCGATTACATGATGAAAAATCTGGAAAGGAAATCAAAGTAAACACGGAGCCATTACTTGAATAATTTGAATTTCATACTTGATTTTCCCTGACCTTAGGTTTCCATTTTTTCAAAAATATTTTTGTAGGGAAATTTTATTTTTTCAGTTATCACCAGGTTTTGGGTGAGGATGTGGCCAATTTTATTTGATTGGAATTATTTTTTTAAGAATCATCTAGGTCAAATTCGTAATCAATTTATCGGCAGACAGATAAGGTTTTTTATTTGGTGAAATTCGTTTACATTTATGCCAATTAATTAACCTATTTGCAAATGAAAAATAAGCATAACGATGGCTTAAATCGGAGGGATTTTCTTTCGAAAGCCAGTTTAGCCTTTGGTTCAATCATGATTGTTCCCAGGCATGTGTTAGGAGGGAAGCGTCCGGATGGAAGTTCTTACCTTGCCCCTAGTGATGTACTTAATTTAGGATTTATTGGAACAGGTAAACAAGGCAGAGGATTGTCAGGCTCTTTTTTGTCGACTGGTCAGGTAAGAATCAGTGCTATCAGCGAAGTTTATCAAGCTAAGGCCAATTTATTCTTAGACCGTGTTAAGGAAAACTATACCAAAAATCCTTCTTGGGGAGCCTATTCGCCCATTCCTGTTTTCCAAGATTATCGAGAATTATTGGCTTCTAAAAATGTGGATGCCGTAGTCATTGCTACTCCGGACCATTGGCATGCAGCCATGGCCGTTAGAGCATCAGAGGCAGGTAAGGATATTTATTGTGAGAAACCATTATCTCTGACTGTTAAAGAAGGTAGAGCTATGGTGAATGCTGCTCGTAAACATAAGCGAGTATTTCAAACAGGAAGTATGCAACGTTCTTGGCCCGAGTTTCGTCAAGCAGTTGAATTAATTCGTAATGGATATATTGGTGAGATTAAGTCCATTAAAGTCAATGTTGGCCCACCGCCTGAAGCTTATCATTTGGCCGCACAGTCTGTACCAGAGGGTTTGGATTTTGAAAAATGGTTAGGACCTAATGAGGTAGTGGCCTTTAATTCGGAATTAGCACCTCCAATTACTCAGGATGTATTTCCTAACTGGAGAAAATACAAGGAGTTCGGTGGAGGCGGTATGACAGATTGGGGTGCTCATATGTTTGATATCGTTCAATGGGCATTGGATATGGATCAATCGGGTCCGGTGAAGGTTAGTGCACCTCAAGGAAAAGATCAGCCTTATTTAACCTATACCTATGCCAATGGTATTACCATGACCCATCAACCATGGGAATGGAATAATGGGATAGAATTTGTGGGTACGGAAGGAACATTGCGTAGCGCTAGAAAAAAACTAGAAACATCTAAGCCTGAACTGAAAGACCGTATCATTGGTCCAAATGAAAAGCACGTATATAAGAGTGAAAATCATTATACAGACTTTATTCAGGCCATTAGAAACAGAACTATGCCAATTTGCGATGTGGAAATAGGCCATAGGACAGCTTCGGTTTGTAACATAGGAAATATAGCCTATGCCTTAAACAAATCATTGGAATGGAATCCAAAAACGGAAAAATTCAATGATGCCGAGGCCAATGCATTATTAGGTAGAAAATTGAACAAAACTTGGGGTATAAAAATTTAACTATGAAAATGAAAAAGATTGTATTGACCGTTATGCTAGGCTTATTGGCTAGCTCAGTAGGATTCTCACAAAAAGGGAAATGGGTAGAATTATTTGATGGTAAAACCTTGGATGGTTGGAAAGCCAGCGAAAGACCGGAGTCATTCCGTGTAGAAGATGGAAATTTAGTAGTAGAAGGGCAACGTGCTCACCTATACTATGATGGTCCATTTAATAACCATAATTTCAAAGATTTCGAGGTGCAAGCTCGAATTATGACATTCCCTGGTGCAAACTCTGGATTATATGTGCATACTGATTTTTTACCTAGCGATTGGCCAAAACAAGGCTATGAAATTCAGGTTAACAATTCCCATACCGATTGGAGAAGGTCAGCTAGTTTGTACAATGTGGTAGATTGTGCCGAAGTGTATGTGAAAGATAATGAGTGGTATGATATGGTGGTTACTGTAAAGGGTAACCGTATCGTTACTAAACTCAATGGAATCACCGTGGTGGATTATACGCAACCAGCTAGTCCTTTGAGAAATAAAGGTCAAGAATTAAGACTAATAAAAAATGGGACCATCGCTATACAAGCACATGATCCCAAATCTAAAGTAATGTATAAGTCGATTAAAGTTCGACTTCTATAAATCAACTGCTTCACCATAGGCCGCTTCTGTTGCACCTTTAAATGCTTCAGAAATGGTCGGGTGAGGGTGTACTGACTTCATGATTTCATAAGCAGTACTCTCTAATTTACGTACGACAACTGCTTCAGCAATCATTTCGGTTACGTTATAACCAATCATGTGTGCTCCAAGCAATTCTCCGTATTTAGCATCATAGATTACTTTGACAAAGCCATCGCGAGCACCAGCTGCGGTGGCTTTTCCAGATGCGACAAATGGGAATTTACCCACTTTAATATCGTAGCCAGCTTCTTTAGCTTTTTTCTCCGTCATACCTACAGAGGCAATTTCAGGTGTACAATAAGTACATCCAGGAATGTTGGTATAATCTAAGGCTTCTGTTTTATGTCCAGCTATTTTTTCTACACAAATGATTCCCTCGGCAGATGCTACGTGGGCTAAAGCTGGGCCTGGGGTAACATCACCAATTGCAAAATAGCCTGGCATATTAGTTTCATACCATGCATTCACTGGAATTTTGCCTTTATCTACGATGATACCAACCTCTTCTAAACCGATGTTTTCAAGATTTGAAATAACTCCAGCAGCTGATAAAACGATATCACATTCAATTTCTTGATTGCCCGTTGGCGTTTTAATAGAAACCTTACACCCTTTTCCTTTTGTATCTACTTTTTCAACACTAGAATTGGTTAAAATATCAATACCCATTTTTTTGTATTGTTTAGCCAACTCTTTGGACACGTCCTCATCTTCAACGGGTACAATATTTGGAAGGAATTCCACTATGGTCACTTTGGTTCCCATGGCAGCATATACATAAGCAAATTCAACCCCGATGGCACCTGATCCAATGATCACCATTGAATCGGGTTTTTTACTTAAGCTCATTGCCTTACGGTATTCGATTACCTTTTCTCCATCGATAGGAATATTAGGTAATGCCCTTGCGCGCGCACCAGTTGCAATCATTACATTTTTGGCTTCATAGGTAGTTGATTTACCTTCCGCATCCGTTACTTCAACTTTTTTGCCAGGTTTGATTTTACCAAAACCCATGATCACATCGATTTTGTTTTTCTTCATCAAAAATTGAACTCCTTTGCTCATGCTATCAGCTACACCACGGGAGCGTTGAATAACAGCATTAAAGTCTGCTTCTGCTCCTTTTACCGTAATTCCATAATCAGAAGCATGTTTGATGTATTCAAAAACCTGAGCAGATTTTAAAAGTGCTTTGGTAGGAATACAACCCCAATTTAGGCAGATTCCGCCCAGAGATTCTTTTTCCACGACTGCACATTTTAAGCCTAATTGAGAAGCTCGTATCGCGGCTACATACCCTCCCGGGCCTGATCCTACCACGATTAAATCGTATTGTTGCGCCATTGTATTGCTTGAATTAAATGAATTTGTCCGCAATTTAGCACAAAAGCGGGTATATTTGTAGCTTAATTACACATTTAGGTATGACAAAAGACAGGTTCAATGACCTGAAAGCCAGAATAGAGGCTTTAAGGAGGTATCTTTGACTACGATCACAAAAAATATTTGATTTCCGAATTGGAAACGGTGACCATGGATCCCGAGTTTTGGAATAATCCTGACAAAGCGGAAAGCACCATGCGCGAGATGCGTGGCTTGAAATTTTGGACAGAGGGTTTCGATAAACTTAATGCTTCTATGGAAGATTTAGAAACCATTTGGGAATTCTATGAGTCTGGTGATGCTACTGAAGCAGAGGTAGATATCGAGGGAGCTAAATTAGAAGAAAAACTAGAGGCTCTAGAGTTTCGTAAAATGATGTCAGAAGAGGGCGATCAAATGAGCGCTGTTTTAGAAATCAATGCCGGAGCTGGAGGAACAGAATCACAAGATTGGGCAAGTATGCTCCTTCGCATGTATACCATGTGGGCAGATAAAAATGGCTTTAAAGTTCGTTTGGTAGATTCCAATGATGGCGATGTTGCTGGTTTAAAATCAGTGACGATTGAGATAGAAGGCGAATTTGCGTATGGAAATTTACGTTCTGAAAATGGAGTTCATCGTTTGGTACGTATTTCGCCTTTTGATTCCAATGCTCGTCGACATACCTCTTTCGCATCCGTTTACGTCTATCCCTTAGCGGATGATTCCATTGAGATTGATGTGAATCCAGCAGATATTGACTGGGATACCTTCCGATCAGGAGGAGCAGGTGGGCAAAACGTAAATAAGGTAGAAACAGCAGTGCGCTTAACCCACAGGCCTTCAGGAATCATAATTGCTTGTCAACAGGAAAGATCACAATTGCAAAATAAGGAAGTAGCCTTGCGTTTATTGAAGTCGAAATTATACCAAATTGAAATAGATAAACGAAATGCTGCACGAGCTGAGGTAGAGGCTGGAAAGAAAAAGATTGAGTGGGGGTCCCAGATTCGAAGTTATGTATTGGATGATCGAAGAGTAAAGGATCATCGAACAAATCATCAAACTTCCAATACGGATGCCGTCTTGGATGGTGAAATCAATGAGTTTATCAAAGCTTATTTGATGGGAAATTAATTGATGGCGGTGGGTAGGATTAGCTAGGGAATTTTTTGGGATTTGTCTTAGAGATTTGCATCAGTGGTTTCATTCAGAGATTTGTCTTAGAGATTTGTCAACTTTTCAAAAGTTGACAAATCTAAATGCTACCAAATCCCAATGTTACCAAATCTGAATGCTAACAAATATTAAACTTGACAAATCTAAACCTAAGTGATCACTTCCTCCTACTTTTCAGTTGGAGCTTGTTGATTATTTTCCTCCAATTGGCTAAGAAATTCAACTAACTTATCTTTTGCTAGAGAAAGCGCCAGGGCAATGGCATATGATTTGATGGCTCCTCCGATGAAAGAACCACCTTCTTTATCTTCTACTTTTGATTTTTTTTCTGAGCCCGATAAAAGGGAATACAGCAAATAGGAACCAAGTAATACGCCACCAATCAGTAATACTTGGCTTCCCTTTTCTTTAATCTGTTGTTTTATTTCACCCACTTCCTCAGAAAGTTCTTTTTCATAGCTCTCCGCTTGGGCAAGCAAAACTTCTTTTTTACTTTTTTCTCGGCTCATGGTTCAATATCGTCTTCAGTTGATGGGCTGTCAATTTCCTCTGCGTCTTCTTTTTTACCTTGTTTTTTAAGGTTACTCACTAAAATTATACTAACTATAGCTGTGAACCCCGCCACAATGAGATAACCTAAATAAGTACTTTTTACATATTCGTTTAAAAAGTTGGCCATACCCATTAAGGCAAAAAACAGGGTAATCAATACCGCAAAAGCCGTTAAGAAAAAGGTGAAAATTCGAGTCAATAGTTCTTCGATTCGCTCTTGGATGTCTAACTTCACCAGTTCGAATTGTGTCTTGAGGTAATTGCTCAAGAGATCGATTAACTTATTGTTATCGAATAGGCCCATTTACTTTTGTTTAAGTTTGGCTTCAATGGAATGCTGCGTATGAGGAACCAAACGTAACCTTTCTTTAGAAATTAATTTACCACTTTCTACACAAACCCCGTAAGTGCCATTTTTAATTCGCATCAAAGCTTTTTCCAAGTTACTAGCAAATTTTTGCTGACGTACTGCCAATTGGTTCATGTTTTCTTTTTCGGCCGTATCTGCGCCATCTTCCATTACTTTGGAATTCCCCGCAGTATCATCTGTTCCAGGATCATTTTTTTTACTTAAGGTCTCTCTTAAATAAGTTAATTCGGCTTTTGTTTCTTCTAGTTTTTTAAGAATGATGTCTTCAAACTCTTTTAATTCTTCGGCTGAATACCTTTGCTTTTCTTCGTTTCCCATGTTCTAAATAATGCTTAATCTGAATGTTGAATAAATATTTTGCTCTTGCAAGTATTTGTTAATCAGTGATTTAGTTTCGTTTCTAATAATGGTAGCACAAATATAAATTTATCTATTCGAAATAGATAATTATTATATAAAATTGAATTTAAATTTTTAACCTAGAGGTTTTTTCTCCACCGGTATAGGCCCCTGATAGCCAGAAAGATAAACAGCACATAAAGTAAACTGGTTCCCCAAAGTTCCTTTTGGATATAGATGATGACATACACTATATCTACAATCATCCATAATATCCAGTTTTCTATTTTTTTATGGATGGCTAACCAAGTTCCCCAGATACTTAATCCTGTTAAAGTAGCATCTACATAGGCAAAGGAAACCCAATGGGTAAATCGGGTATGAAGAAATCCTACGAAAATCCCATAAGCCAAGGATAAGACTGCCCCCCATAGGAGGGAGCTCTTGGAGCTTTTCTCTGCCTTCCAAATTTTTTCCTCTTTATTCCATTGATAATATCCATATACAGCCATCGCAATAAAAAAACCTTGCAATTCCATGTCGGAATACAATCCATGTTGATAGAATAAAATTCCAAACAGGAAAGAGCCTAATATATTCCAAATCCAAGACGACAAATGTTGTTGAATAGAAAAATAAACTCCCAAAAGGGAGCAAATGATACCACCAAACTCCCAGAAGTTTTCACGCAGCCATTGGAAGATCATGCTTTGAGCTTATTTTTTTCAAAGAAAGCACAAAAACTACTAATTTGACAGCTTGAGCATTGAGGTTTACGGGCTAAACAAATGTATCGACCATGTAGGATGAGCCAGTGGTGTGCCCTGGCTATCACGTCATTGGGTAAATGTTTGACTAAAATTTGTTCAACTTTTAGAGGTGTTTTGGCGGTTTGAGGCACTAAGCCCAATCTTCTGGAAACGCGATATACATGAGTATCCACCGCCATAGCTGGTTGATGGTAAATTACCGAGGCAATTACATTAGCGGTTTTTCTGCCCACTCCTGGAAGTGTTTGTAAATCATCCAAAGATTCAGGTACTTCCCCCTGAAAGTTGTCCATCAGTTTTTGACCTAAGCCTAATAAATGCTTGGCTTTATTATTGGGATAGGAAACAGATCGAATGTAGCTGAATATTTCATCCACATTGGATTCAGCTAAAAATTTAGGACTAGGAAAGCGTTTAAAAAGGGCAGGGGTAACTTGATTGATTCGCTTGTCTGTACATTGTGCCGACAACACTACGGCCACTAATAATTCATATGGATTACGGTAGTGTAACTCGGTTTCGGCCTCTGGAAAAGAGCTGGAAAAATGATCAACAAACGCTTGAAATCGTTCTTTTCTTTGCATGAAAAAGGCTTTCTACAAAGGTAAGAAAAATTTTAAGCTAGGATGCCCATCCATTAGGATTGAATGGGCATCTGATGCTTTGAATAGGCTAAAATAGCCTCAATCGTTCTACTAGGAGGTTCTAGCAGGGCATTGTCTAATGACAATTTGACCTTTTGCAGGGAAGCCAATTCCGATTGGTCTTCCAAGCTTAAAACGGGTGAAAACCCTGGTTTGGGTTCGTAAAGGTTTTTAACTAGGTCATTTGTGGTAAAGCTTTGCGTCATAGGCATTCTCTTGTTTTTCTAGCATTTTTCTTAGGTTGATTAACGCATAACGCATTCTACCTAAGGCCGTATTGATGCTAACTTGAGTCTGTGCCGCTATTTCTTGGAAACTTAATTCTTCGTAATGACGCATGACAAGGACCTCTCGTTGTTCATCAGGCAGTTTTTTAATTAATTCTCTGATATTAACGATTTGATCCTCTTTTAATTGTATCTCCTCTGCAGAATCTTCTGCAAATTCAAAACTGTTGAATACTTTTGAGCCATCTTCCAATACAATGGTTGGATAACGCTTGTCTTTTCTGAAATAATCAATAGCCAAATTGTGAGCAATTCGGACTACCCATGGCAGAAACTTACCCTCCTCATTATAGCGGCCCGACTTCAACACGTCGATGGCTTTAATGTAGGTTTCTTGCATCAGATCTTCTGCTATGTAGCGATCTTTAACAATTAAATAAAGGGTTGTGTAGACTTTTGATTTGCTTCTTTTAACCAACGTTTCAAACGCTTGGTCGTCGCCTTGGATGTACGCTGACACCAACGCTGCATCGTTAACTTGATTTTTGATCATAAAAATTCAAAATTGTTAACGTAGAGTTTTATCTCATGCAGGGTCTCCTATTGTTTGGTTGGCGAATTGATTTCGCTTCAAAAGTAAATAAAACTTTTATAAATCAAAATCCTTAATCAAATTGATATGAAATTTTTTATATTATTTTTTATCATTTCAAGCTAAGAAGTATGATGCAAGCATCATTTTTTTATTAGATTTGCCAAACAAATCAAAATTAACACCCAATGAAAAAATTAAAAAATATTGCCATAGGACTATCATTGGCATTTTTTGCATTTACCGCCAATGCCCAAACCGCCGTGACAGATTATGCTGGTAATTATAAATTACAAGATAATCCATACGTGAAGTCAGTAAAATTGACCACCAAAGAAGGAAAATTGGTCATGTCAGCAGAAGGTTTCCCAGATACTGAATTGGCCGCAGGTAAAAAAGCGGATGAGTTTGTATTAGAAAGTATGGGTGCTACCATCACATTTGAACGTGTGAATGGTCAGGTAAGTGTCATTAAAATTGATGCGCAAGGACAAGTATTAGCAGGTCAAAAAGAAGCGGCAAAATCTGCTTCAGACGAATATGCTGGTTCTTTTAAAATGGCCGAGAATGAGTATGTAAAGAAAATCTTAATTGCAGCTAAAGAAGGTAAACTTTTCTTAAGCTCAGATGCAGGTGGTGGTGAGCCAGCTGAATTAAAACCATCCAAGGATGCTGATGTATATACAGCCACGATTCAAGGATATGATGCCGATATTATTTTTTCAAGAACAGATGGAAAAGTAGCTGCTATCAAATTATCTGTAGCAGGTGGTGCCGTAGTTTTAACGGGTCAAAGAGATTAATAGGCCATTAGAACTTATAAATTAGGGGGTAATCGAAAGGTTACCCCCTTTTTTTTATCAATATTTTGAATCGATCAATCTAAATGCCTTCAACCTAAAATACTGTTTTAGATTCATCTGAAATAGATTTTCACAGTTTAATTGATAGGCCGCAATTTTATTTATTGATTATTCGCAAGTTGAATTATTTTAATTATCCTCACTTTTGTATCACTCAGAACAGGAAATCAGCTGAGGCTGAACAATTAAGGTTTTCTTTGGAATACCTAACCACGGTTAATGTAGAATGATGAATTTTTTAAATTCAATCATTTTTAAAGGATGTTTTTGTTGTTTAAAGGACGCTTTAAATAACAGAAATGTCCTAGATCAACTGACGTTTGTAGAGTTGAATTGTATTCTCCAATCCATAGTATAAAGCATCGCAAATCAAGGCATGTCCTATCGAGACTTCATCTAAAGGTTGAACTTGGGACTTGAAAAAGGCTAAATTTTCTAGGCTTAAGTCATGACCCGCATTTACGCCCAAGCCTAAAGAATGTGCCCTAAATGCAGCTTTTCTGTAAGCAGCCACCGACTGATCTGGATGATTCGGGAATTCCTCAGCAAAAGGCTCTGTGTATAATTCTATGCGGTCTGCGCCAGTGGTTTTAGCCGCTTCAACCATCTCTAGAACTGGGTCAACAAATATGGAAGTTCGAATCCCGGCCGCTTTGAAAGGGGCAATTAATCGAATAAGTAAGTCCTGATGTTTTACCGTATCCCAACCATGGTTGGACGTAATCTGCCCCAAGGCATCTGGTACCAAGGTTACTTGTTCAGGTTTTACCGCTAAAACCAACTCAACGAATTTCTCTTCCAAAGGGTTTCCCTCAATGTTGAATTCTGTTTGGATGACTTTTTTTAATGCGTAAACATCAGCATATCGAATATGTCTTTCATCTGGCCTAGGATGAACGGTTATTCCCTCTGCTCCAAAACGCTCACAATCTAATGCAACCTGGATTAAATCAGGATTATTCCCACCTCGAGAATTTCTAAGCGTGGCAATTTTATTAATGTTTACACTAAGTCTAGTCATATCATAAAAAAGGCCGGATAAACCGGCCAATTTTTTAAATTAATTGATGCTTGGCCAAATACTCCGCAATTTGAACGGCGTTGGTAGCGGCCCCTTTTCTTAAATTATCTGCTACAATCCACAGATTCAAGGTATTCGCTTGGGTTTCATCGCGACGAATACGTCCTACAAAAACCTCATCCTTTCCATGAGCGGTGATAGGCATTGGGTATAAGAAATTTTTTGGATCATCTTGCACAATAACCCCTTCTTCTTGTTCCAATAGGCGTCTAACTTCATCTAAATCAAAATCATTTTCGAATTCGATATTTACCGATTCTGAGTGACCCCCAATCGTAGGAATACGAACAGTCGTTGCTGTAACCTGTATGGAGTCATCCATCATGATTTTTTTGGTCTCATTGACCATTTTCATCTCTTCTTTGGTATAACCATTATCTAAAAACACATCAATGTGCGGCAATACATTCAAGTCTATTTTATGAGGATAAACCTTATCGTAATCTGTTTTACCAGCACGCTCATTGAAAAGTTGATCTACGGCTGCTTTACCTGTTCCTGTAACCGACTGGTAGGTTGAAACAACCACTCGTTTGATTTTATATTTTTTATGCAATGGATTCATCACAACCACCATTTGAATGGTAGAGCAATTAGGATTTGCAATGATTTTATCTTCAGGTGTCAAAGTGGAGGCATTGATTTCTGGAACAACCAATTTCTTGCTAGGATCCATGCGCCATGCAGAAGAGTTATCCACCACCGTAATTCCCGCTTCGGCAAATTTGGGTGCAATAGCTAGGGATGTGCTTCCTCCCGCTGAAAAAATAGCCACGTTAGGTTTCATGGCAATAGCTGTATCAAATCCGACAACAGCATATTCCTTTCCTTTGAAACTTACCTTTTTACCGATTGAGCGCTCCGATGCAACCGGAATTAATTCGCTAACCGGGAAATTTCTTTCCGCCAAAACTTTCAAGATTTCACCGCCAACTAAGCCTGTGGCGCCCACTACTGCAACTTTCATTGTATAATCGTTAAAATTGATAATTCCATGCTAAACCCATCGAAGCCCCTGAGCTCCCATGAGAATTAATTTGTAAACTGATTTTACTGTCAGTTTGTGCTATTTCATTGTAGCGTTTCAATGCTTTTTTGAAATGCTTGATACTTACCGTACCTAAATACAAATTTAAAACGGCGGCACTTCCTACTACTGTCCAATAAAAGCCATCAGATACCTTTCCTTTACTCAAAAAAGTATAAACCGAAAATCCCGTCGTGAAAGCTGAAATGATTTCTGCACTCTTTTTTTGACGTTTATAGGTCAAAAACTCATAGCTCACTTCTGGATCCTTTGCTTCCAATAATGGAATTTGTAAGGCCAAGGGACTTTCAATAATTTGCCTTTTGTAGGAATACTTTTTATTCCAACCTCCTTCAATCTGTTCAATAGGATATAATTTGCCCTTGACTTCTTCTTGACCTAATAAATTACAAGTCAACAAACAAAAGAAAAGTGCCAATAATAGCCTGATTTTCACAGAAAAATATTTAAAGGAACGCAAAATTAGGTCTTATATCTTGAACAAGAAAGGATTTTTTGGACTAATTCCATGTATGGAATAAAGTCTTTCGGGAGTAACCACAACATCCAATGGGATGTCATGGGCATGTAAATCTTCTATTTGAGCCACAGGTTCTTCTAAACTTAAACCAATTTTTAAACAGGCAGGATCACAAAGTGCTAAAAAGCGGTCGTAAAACCCTTTACCAAATCCTACGCGATGACCTTGCAAATCAAAGCCTATTAGAGGAACTAAAATAGCTTGAAGGGTGCTTGGCTTGATTTTCTTGGAAGTAGTGGGATCGGGTTCTAGAATATTCCAAGAGGACTTATGCCAAATTGTTTTTTCATCCGAGAGGTAGGCAGATATGATTCCATCTCCTTCCACGCGAGGGAAAGCTAGTTGAAATTCAAAAGGAGGAAGAAGCAATTTTTCGTTGATGGTCTTGGTATCCACTTCTCGCTTACTTTCGATGGATTGAAAACTAAGCATTAAGCAGCCCGGTGGGACTTGTCTTAAAAAGTCAAAGAGAATTTCTTGTATTCGTAAATTTCGCAGCAACCATTCCTCCTGAGACCAGGATTTTCTTTGGCTAGCATGCCTATTTCTGATGTCACTCTTTTTCATAATTCAAAGTAGAATCAAATTAGGATATTAATGCTGGAAAATCAAAGTAAATTAAGCCAGATATAAATTCGATTTATTGGCTTAGCTACATGATCTTATTACGAAATCAGCCCAAATTTTACTATTTTTGCCTCAATTTTGCCTAGCATATACTATTAAATCCCCTTTATACGTGAAATTCAAGGAATACAAAAATTTAGATTACGCGCAAGTTGCCGATGAGATTTTAAATTTCTGGAATCAAGAACAGATTTTTGAGAAATCAATTTCCACACGTGCAGGTCACCCAAGCTTTACTTTTTACGAAGGCCCCCCTTCCGCTAATGGTACTCCGGGTATCCACCATGTGATGGCGCGTGCTATCAAAGATATTTTTTGTCGCTATCAAACACTTAAAGGAAAGCAAGTAAAGCGTAAGGGCGGTTGGGATACCCATGGTTTACCAGTGGAGTTGCAAGTAGAGAAAGAATTGGGTATTACCAAAGAAGATATTGGTAAGAAAATAAGCGTAGAAGAGTATAACCAAAAGTGCCGTGAAACTGTCATGAAATTCACGGGACAATGGAATGATTTAACTCAAAAAATGGGCTACTGGGTAGATTTGGAAAACCCTTATGTTACCTATCAAACGCCCTACATAGAAAGTGTTTGGAATTTATTGAAACGGCTTTACGACAAAGGCCTGCTGTATAAAGGTTATACCATTCAGCCTTATTCTCCTGCTGCTGGTACGGGATTATCTTCACATGAATTGAACCAGCCTGGCTGCTATCGAGATGTTAAAGACACTTCTTTAACGGCTCAGTTCAAAGCGATTCAGAATGCGAAATCTCAGTTTTTATTTGAATGGAGTCAAGCTAATCCTGTATATCTTTTGGCATGGACTACAACTCCATGGACCTTGCCATCCAACTCTGCCTTAACCGCAGGGAAAGGGATTACCTATGTGCTGGTAAAGACTTTTAATCCCTATACCTTTCTTCCTGTACACGTAGTACTTGCTAAGGATTTACTTAAAAACTATTTTACCGCTTCGGCTGAAAATGGGGATTTTGATGCCTTTTTAGCTGCAGAGAAAAAACCTCAAGCCATTCCTTATCAGGTAGTAGGGGAATGTAAAGGCTCTGATTTAGAAGGAATTGAATACGAACAATTAATGCCCTATGTGCAACCTGCTACACCGGCATTCCGTGTGATTTTAGGTGATTTCGTGACGACTGAAGATGGAACGGGAATCGTTCATACAGCTCCAACTTTTGGGGCAGATGACTTCCGAGTTGCACAACAAAACGGTATTCCTGCTATCATGGTATTGGATTCCAATGGCAAAGAAGTGCCTTTGGTGAATCGCCAAGGTCAATTTGTTCAAGAAGTAAGTGATTATGCTTTAGAGCCAGTTAAAGAAGCTTACCTTTCGGATGAAGGAAAAGAGCAGGCCAGAATTAAACAAGGCCGCGATAAGTATTTGTCAGTGGACGAGCGAATAGCCATTCAATTGAAAACGGAAAACAAGGCATTCAACGTACAGAAATTTGATCACCCATATCCACATTGTTGGAGAACAGATAAACCTGTTTTATACTATCCATTAGATTCTTGGTTTATTAAAACCACAGCAGTAAAAGATAAATTGATTGCTTTGAATCAAACCATCCAGTGGAAACCTGAATCTACTGGTACGGGTCGTTTTGGAAACTGGTTGGAGAATTTAGTGGATTGGAATCTTTCGCGTTCGAGGTATTGGGGAACTCCTTTGCCCATTTGGAGAACGGAAGATGGTGCTGAGGAGATTTGTATTGGGTCCTTGGAGCAGTTGACTTTTGAATTGGAGAAGGCTTTAGCTTCAGGTAAATTAAATGCAGAGCAAGCCCAAGGGAATCAAGATTTTTTAGCCGCCATACAAGCTGGTACGGCTGACCTTCATCGTCCTTTTGTTGATCAGGTTTATTTGATTAGTGCTCAAGGAGCAATATTATCTAGGGAATTAGATCTGATTGACGTTTGGTTTGATTCTGGTGCTATGCCTTTTGCTCAATGGCATTACCCATTTGAAAATCAAGACATATTTAAAGAATCATATCCAGCCGATTTTATTTCAGAAGGTGTGGATCAAACTCGGGGATGGTTCTTTACCTTACATGCGATCTCTAGCATGGTAGAAGATTCTGTTGCATTTAAAAATGTCGTTTCTACTGGCTTAGTATTAGATAAAAATGGCAATAAAATGTCCAAACGTTTGGGTAATGCCATTGACCCTTTTGATACCTTGAAAAAGTATGGGGCTGATCCTACGCGCTGGTATATGATTACCAATGCACAGCCTTGGGATAACTTAAAATTTGATTTAGCGGGTATCACCGAGGTGAGAAATAAGTTTTTTGGCACCTTAACCAATACGTATAATTTCTTTGCTTTATATGCTAATTTAGACGGATTCGACCCGAAGGCCAATCCATTAGTAGAAGCTAATTTAACCGAATTAGATCGTTGGGTTTTATCTAAATTAATGCAATTAATTCAAGAGGTAGATGAGTCTTATGCTACCTATGAGCCAACCAAAGCGGGTCGAGCAATTCAAGATTTTGTATGTGATCATTTATCAAACTGGTATGTACGATTATCTCGAAGAAGATTCTGGAATCCAGAGTCTACGGAAAAAGGAATCAATCCGGATAAACAAGCGGCTTACCAAACTTTATATACTTGTTTGGAGACAGTTGCTCAATTGATGTCGCCCATAGCGCCTTTTTATGGAGATTGGTTATACAAGAATCTAAGCCAAAAGGAATCTGTTCATTTAACGGATTTTGTTCAAGTTAATCCGTCTTGGGTTAATCCAGATTTAGAAGCTTCCATGGACCTAGCCCAACGAATTTGTTCTTTGGTGCATTCTATTCGTAAAGTACATAAATTGAAAGTACGTCAGCCATTGGCACAGGTTTTAGTGCCAGTTTTACAAGAACAAGTTCGGGATCAAATTCGTCGAGTAGAAGATTTGATTAAATCGGAGGTTAATGTAAAGCAAGTCAATTATTTAGACGATGCAGCGGGAGTATTGAGCAAAAAAGTGAAACCTAATTTCAAGGCCCTAGGTCCTAAATTTGGTAAAGATATGAAGGCTGTTGCGGAAGCAATTAGCTCAATGAGTTCAGATGATTTACAATCATTGGAAGCACATGGGACCATTTCAAAGGCTGGTTTTTCTATTGAATTAGCGGATGTGGAGATTTTGACTGAGGATATGCCAGGTTATTTAACGGCCAGTGAATCGGGTTTAACCATTGCGCTAGATAATCAATTGAGCCCATCATTGGTTCGAGAAGGTAGAGCACGTGAATTCGTAAACCGCATACAAAACCTAAGAAAAGATTCGGGATTTGATGTGGTGGATAAGATAAACATCGAGGTGCTCCAGGGTGATGAGGCATGGGAAGAAAGTATCCGTGAATTTGAGTCATATATTTGTCAAGAAGTGCAGGCTTTGCGTATTGATTGGAAGGAGTCGCTAGACCAAGCGTCTGAAATTTCCATCGATGACACCATTTTATCGGTCAAGGTGACGGTTCATAAATAAGAAGCTATGGTATTCAATTCCTTGCAGTTTTTAGTCTTCTTTGGAATTATTACCAGTGCCTATTTTTTATTACATCCCAAATTTCGTTGGCTCCTACTTTTAGTGGCCTCATGCTACTTTTATATGGCTTTTGTGCCCATGTATTTGGGCATTTTAGGCTTCACCATTTTCATCGATTATTTTGCTGGCATTTACCTAGAACGTTTTGAAGGGCTTCAAAAAAAGTTATTTTTAGCGGCAAGTTTGTTAGCCAATATTGGTGTTTTGGCCATATTTAAGTACTATCATTTCATTGATCAAAACATCGAATGGTTATCCGAAAGTTTGGGGACGCATGTTCAGCTTCCGGTTTTGGAAATGATTTTGCCCATTGGATTGTCCTTCCATACGTTTCAAGCCATGAGTTATACCATAGAAGTGTATCGTGGCCATCAAAAAGCTGAGAGGAATTTTGGGATTTATAGTCTTTATGTCATGTTTTACCCTCAGCTGGTAGCAGGCCCCATTGAAAGACCTCAAAATTTGTTGCACCAATTTTACGAAGTGCATGCTTGGGATTGGAATCGAGTCAAATCAGGCCTTTTACAAATGGCGGCAGGTATTTTCAAAAAGGTAGTCATAGCGGATCGATTGGCTTTGTTAGTTGATCCAACTTATGAACATATTCAGGATCAATCTAGTGGAGCTTTAGTTTTAGCCGCGTTTTTTTATTCCTTTCAGATTTATTGTGATTTTTCAGGTTATTCGGATGTGGCCATTGGCGCTGCCAGGGTTATGGGGTTTAAATTAATGGATAATTTTAACGCTCCTTATTTTGCTAAATCCTTGCCTGAATTTTGGCGTCGTTGGCATATATCCTTATCTACTTGGTTCAAAGATTACGTTTATTTCTCTTTAGGAGGAAACCGAGTGGCTGTTCCCAAATGGTATTTTAATATCATGGTCGTGTTTATCTTATCGGGGATTTGGCATGGCGCAAGTTGGAATTTTGTTATTTGGGGGGCTTTGCATGGTATTTTTCAGGTGATAGGTTTAAGTATCAACCGAGTGTTCCCTAGTTTGGCTGCAGAGGCACAAAAGCAGATTTGGGTACAATGGCTGTATCGCATCTTGACTTTCACCTTGGTGACATTTGCTTGGGTCTTTTTTAGGTTAAAACACTTTACGGAGGTAAAACAGTTTTTTTCAACCATAGTTATTGGTACAGAAAAAGGCTTGGTTTTGGCCATGAGCCTCCAGGAAATTATCTTGTCTTTATGCTTAATAATTTCTTTGTGCTGGTGGGAATACAGACAAAACATATTGCATAAGGCTAACCAAGGCTCATTTGCCTGGCAGTTTAGTTTTTTAGTACTTGCCATTTATTTTTTAGGAGTATTTAGTTTGAAACAATTTATCTACTTCCAATTTTAAGATGCGTCGGATAATAGCTCTTTTTGTATTTCTTTTCTCTTCGGCCATACTGATAATCAGTAGTTCGGAAAAGGGAATGCATTGGATTACCCAAGGGCGATATGCCAGAAACGATGTTTGGGGTGCAGATAAATATCGTTTTGGGGATTTATATGGGATTTCATATTTATCTGATTTTCGGATTGAAAAGGATACGCAATTGTTGCCCTTGCCTGAAAAAATTGATTCAGCCCTAAAGGATTATGACCTAACCATCTTAGGGGATAGTTATTTGTACAGTTCATTTCAAGTTAATCCTGCCTATTTTAATCGGGTCAAATCCCTTCAATTTTATCGCTGGTCAGATACTCAAACACATCTAATTCCTGCTAAAATGGGAAATAAGCAGGTGTTGTTGATTGAATGTGTTGAAAGAAATATGTGGGATCGAATGAATTTGGCAGACACTAGGTTACGTTTGGACCACCCAATGCCAGAGAAATTAGTCCAAGATCGATCAGTCAAAGAATCCATTTTGTATCAATTAGATCGATTTGATGCAGGGGTTAAAAAAGCCATTTACCACCCTACCTTAGAGTCTAATTTGGATTTTGTTTTATTTAATCTTGGGATATTAGGCTGGATAAAAGAGCTAAAAGCGGATTTTACTTGGAGGATTTTAGGACGAACAAATCCTGATGTCTGTGTATCTCAGGATGGAAAATTTCTATATTTGGAAGAGACAGTCAATCCTGAAAAAAAGACTTCTTCCTTTAGACCCTTGGAGCCAAATCAGGTAGATTTGATGGTAAAAAACCTTCAAGAAATAGAATCTTATTATTTATCAAATGGCTATGATGAGGTTATCTTTTCTTTGATTCCTAATCCCGTGGCTGTATTAGGAACGGAACTGAATGCACCTAATTTGGCATTGGAAAAGATTAAACTACATCCCAAACTCGGCGTCAAATTATTAGACCCTAGTAAAGCTTTGAAGCAAAACGCTCGCATGAATTTTTATCAGTCGGACTCTCATTGGACCCTCAGAGGGGCACAAATATGGCTGAAGGAATTCAATCAAGTGCTCGATAAATTACCCTAATTATTTGGGAAACCAGCTTTTATCTAATTTAGGTAGTAAACTCAGAGCATTCTTATAATAGACCTTTTTCAATACTTCATCTGGTAAACCTAGTCCATAAATTCGCCAAAAAGCGTGTCTTTTTCTGTAATATGGAAAGTATTCATCATCTGTTTCTAACAACCTAAAATACGTGTAATACTCGGATGTAGCCCAAATATCTTTACCGAATAGAACTCTATCTTGGTATTGAATCATGAATTTGCGGGCATTTTTGGGTTGTCTTCCTAGTTCGTGAATTACGGCCCCTATTTCTGTGTACATATTAGGATACGTATCCAATAGACGGCCTAATTCAGCTAAATCATTACCTCTCCAAGCCAAATGTGCGGCTATAAATTTTGTTTTCGGATGCTTGCGAATGATGTCAGTAAGTTCATCCATCACCACCTGCCAGGAAGGATATTTAGAGGCAGGACGGGCTCTTCCAGGGAATTGTTTTAATTCCAGCCAGCGCTCATTGGTTTTATCGTGCACATCGAAGAAGGAGATTGGTTCTCCCGTGTGGATTAACACAGGTATATTCAATTCCCCACATTTTGCCCATACTGGATCTAATCTAGGGTCATTGGTACGTAGTCTGTTTCCTTTGGAGTCTTTTACTTCCAAGCCTAGGTCTTTATAAATCTTTAATCCCATAGCCCCAGCTTTTACTTCGGCCTCAAGGGCTGCAACTGTCTTGGCCGTCCAATCGGGACTATCAATATTGGCAAAACTCAAATTGGTAAATACCACCACGCGATTATTGGTTTTTTCACGGCCAGCGCGCGCCGATTGTGCCAAATATTCGGTTCCCGCAGCGATATCGGCCCCTCGTTGTGAGCCCTTTCCACTTAGGTTGACCATGACCTTCATGTTGAGGCTATCCATCTGTTTTAATAGGTAGGCCAAATCTTGATTAGGCATATTAAATTGATGATTATGAATATCAATGAAGGGGTATTTGGCTTGTTTTATTTGATGCTCTGGAACTTTCAAGGTTGAAATTGGATCATATTCCTCGAAACTCATGGTTTTTTCTTGAGCGAAAATAGAGCTACTTATTAGTAATGTGCAGAACAATAGGTATTTCATCTTTTTAATAATTTTAACGAATCTATTCAATTCTGTTCAAATACAGCGCATTTCATAGAGAATTTTGAAAAGGATTCAGGGTATTTCGGTATATTCGAACTTTTATGAAATACCTCAATCTAATACTTTATATTTTGTTGCTTTCCAGTCCACTCTTGGCACAGGATACTGGTAAAAAAGCTAAGAAAGAAAGCACCGCTTTTTCTCCTGCACGAGCAGAGGAATGGATGGCTGAGGGCATGCGTCATTATTTAAAAGAGGATTATGATGAAGCCATCTTAGTTTGGGAGCAGCTTTTGCCAGAAATGCCTCAGGAAGCCTCTATTTCTTTTTATTTGGCTAAGTCGTATTTGGCTCAAGGGAAGTCTGTTAATGCCCTTAAATATGCTCAGAAGGCCAATGAACTTTCACCTTATTCTTTAGATTACGGTTTGTTATACGGAGACTTGCTTTTACAGGAGCGCAAGTCGAAGGAGGCCATTGCCTGTTTTTTGAAATTGATTCAATATGATTCCATGCAGCCTGATGT
Organism: Cytophagaceae bacterium; assembly: GCA_027491315.1. Lineage (GTDB taxonomy): Bacteria > Bacteroidota > Bacteroidia > Cytophagales > Spirosomataceae > Aquirufa. The sequence goes on along the minus strand of JAIXWL010000010.1, from coordinate 338,843 downwards.
AAATCTTCGATTGGCACAAGCTTATCTTTGGAATAATCAAGGTGACGAGGCTTTGAAAGCATTAAAATCTGCGGAGCCATGGGTTGGTGATTTTCCGGAAATCATTCGGACTAAGCAATACATTTATTTAAAAAATGAACAATGGGAGGAGGCTATTCAAGAAGGAGTAGCTTTTGTAGCCAATAATCCTGAACAGCCTTTGTTTGCTTGGGAACAAATGGAATATTGGTGGCATTTAAGTACTTGGAAAGGAGCAAAATCAGCCTTGGAGCAATTGTCAATAGATTTCCCAAATGATGGTCAGGTTGCCTTATTGAATGCCAATGTTCGCGTTCATGAGAAGAATTTTGCTGGTTCACTCGACTTTTTGGAGCGTTGTTTGGCAGATGCTGATATGCACATCGAGTTATTCAGTCAAGTAACATTACAAACTTTTGAATTGATGTCCGGGAAAACGGATTGGGATAAAGCCTATGCTTTTCTTCAAAAAGCGGTTGCGGCTTTCCCTAAAGAACCTCGTTTTGTGGCGATGCAAGGTGATTTGTGGATGAGTATTTCCAAATTTCAAGAAGGTCAAAAATCCTATTTAAAAGCAGCCAGAAATGGAGGGGGTAAGTTTGAGGTTTGGACTAGAATCATCCAATTAGATTTTGAAATGAATACGCTGGATAGTGTCATTGTGCATGCTCAAGAAGCATTGGAGGCTTATCCGAATCAAGGGTTTTTATGGTTTCAAATGGGTTTTGCTCAATACATGCAAGGAAAAAGTAAAGAGGCATTAGCCTCATTTGAGTCAGCAAATCCTTATGTGCAAGAAAAAGATTCATGGTACGTTCAATTATTTGCCTTGATGGGGGATGCCTATCATGCTGTGGGTAATTACCGTGATTCCGATATGAGTTTTGAAAAGGTATTAGCGAAAAGTCCCGATGAAGAACATGTATTAAATAACTATAGTTACTATTTGTCGCTTCGTAAGGAAAAGCTGGACAAAGCCGCCAAAATGGCCAAAATGTTAACGGATAAATTCCCTAAAAATGGTACTTATTTAGATACCTATGCTTGGGTTTTATATCAGCAAAAAGACTACAGCAAAGCTTTACAGTACTTGGAACTCGCATTGAAAGATGAGAAGCAAAACAGTTCAACAGTCTGGGAACATTATGGTGATATCCTTTTTCGATTGGGTAGGACTGATGAGGCCATGAATGCCTGGCAAAAGGCCAAAACCTTGGAAGGTGCCAGTCCTAATTTATTTAAAAAGATAGAGAAGAGGCAAATTATCGAAAATTGAGATAATTTTGTGCTGTAAAAATAATCGCATGCCGAATATAAGCCACAGGAATACTATTTTACTAGTTGTTATGTTTATACTTTTCCAATCCTGTGGAAAAAAGGTAGCTGCCCCTCTGGTAGAAAATGTGGCTGTTTTGGATAGCTTAATTCCTAAAGACACGCTGGTACAGGCAGAAATAAAACCCGTGCCAGTTGAAGTTCAGCCGCCCGTAGAAGAGCCTAAAGAGGACAATAAAGTAGTTTCAGAAGATTTGAATTTCAATTATTTAAAAGCTAAGTCAAAGGTGCTTTGGAAAACAAATTCAAATGCTGATACCTACACGGTAGATATTCGAATGAAAAAGGATAGTTTAATCTGGATGAACATTTCGGTTTCAATGATTACAGGAGCCACTGGTTTATTTTCAAAAGACCGCGTTCAGTTTTTTCATAAGATCAATAATGAATATTTTAATTTGACCTATGATAGTTTAAGTACCAAAATGGGTTTTAAAATTAATTACGAAATACTTCAATCACTCATTGTGGGAAATCAGCCATTCAAAAAGAAGAATTCCAGGGTGATTCGCGAGAATGAAAATTACATTTTGAAGCAAGATGAAGGTCGAATTCAAATTGATAATTATGTGGGTCCCAATCGAAAACTAAAAAAATTATTAGTGAATGATGGACCAACCGAAAATAAATTGACTTTAGATTACGAAGATTTTGCTTCGATAAATCAATTTTTATTTCCTTTTTCGAGCCAAATTACCTTAGATGTGAAGGACAAGGACAATAAATTGGTTAAAACACTCATTAGTATAAAATATTCCAAAGTAGAATTATTGGATACCCCTTTAGAATTCCCTTTTAAAGTGCCAGCAAAATACCTCAACAAATAAATCTTGCAACCTTGAAATACATTGTTTTTTTAATCTGTTTTCTATTCGTTTTTTCCCTGGATGCCCAAGTGGATAAAAGAGAGCAATTGGAGCGTCAAAAGAAGGAGAACTTAGCTAAGATTAAAGAATTAAACAGCATCATATCCCGTACTTCCAAAAAGAAAAAAGCCTCATTGGGGAAACTGAATGTGCTAAAAGAGCAGATTGGAGTACAGAAAAAGCAGATTGGTATTTTAAGTGAAAATCAAAAATTATTAGCACAAGAAGCCAATAAATTGCGGCAAGAAAGTGACATATTAGCCGCTAAATTGAAAAAATTAAAGCGTATGTATGCGCAAATGTTATTTGAAGCTCAGAAAACTTCTACCGTTTACAATAAGCTCAGTTTCTTACTTCTTTCCTCTAATCTGGGTGAATTTACTCGGCGTTTTGATTACTTACGTCAATTTACAAGCAACCGTAAGGCACAAGCCCACAAAATTTTTCAGACTCGTCAAGACTTAATGTCCAAAGAACAGCAGGTTATTTTCAAGAAGACAGAGGAGAAGAAAGTGTTGGTTGAAAAAGAGAAAGAAAAGAAGAATTTGGAAGTGCTTAAAACCAAAGAAGACAAAGTTGTTACGGTACTAACCCAGCAGGAGAAGAAATTACGGATCGAACTAGAACGCAAAAAACTTGCTATTCGAAAATTGGACAATTTAATTGCAGGTATCGTTGCGCGTGAAATTCAGAAAAGTCAGGAAAGAGAGCGCCGTTTGCGTTTAGCCCAGCAAGCTCGAAAATTGGAGGTTAATAAACCCGCTTTACCTACTTTGAAAGGTGATGGCACTTTACCGAAATTGAGTGATAGGTCTACCAAAGATGATGATACTAAATCTGAAACTAGGGTGGAAGCTGCTGAAGATAAAAAAGAGGTAGCCAGAGCCAAAGCAGCAGAAAAGGCTGAGGAAGCCAAAACTGCTCCACTAGAGAAGAATATATATTATATGAATGCGGAAGAAGCTAAATTGGCTAATTCCTTTGGAGCCTTACGTGGGAAAATGCCATTTCCAGTACCTTCCGGTTTTATTTCAGATCACTTTGGGGTACATAAGCATCCCATACTAAAAGGGGTAATGATCAATAACAATGGTATTGATATTCAAACAGCTCCAGGTTCTCCAGTTCATTCTGTATATGAAGGTATAGTACAATCCGTGGTGAATATTCCAGGTATTAACATGGTGGTGGCTATCCAACATGGAGATTATTTTACCGTATATAGTAAATTGGATAATGTGTCTGTTTCCACAGGTCAACGAGTTAGAACAGGTCAGCGCATAGGAAGTGTAGCCTCAGATGATGATGGTACTGCTGAAATAAATTTTCAGGTTTGGAAAAATACCATTCGACAGAATCCTGAACAATGGTTAAGACGCTAATCAGCTAAATTTGTAGGCTACCCTGAACTGGATATTTCTCCCTTGGTCATCCGTGTAATATCTAAATCTATTTAAATAATCTCGATAAGATTCATTCAAGGCATTGGTGACTCTGATTCCCACATCTACATTTTTGAATTGATAGCCCCAATTAACTTGCACCAATTGGTAGCCGGCAGGTGGGTCTGTATAATCTGAGCCGGGTTCCACCCGACTTTGCCGAGAAACCTGGGTAACACCAGCACTGAGGTACTGTTTGTTGCTATTGAATTGATAACGGATTAAATATTCAAAACGGTCAGCTGGAATGTTGACCATATACTCCCTGTTTTTGGTATTGTAAGCCCTGACCAAACTTGTTTTATGTTGGAACGAAATTTTAGGATTAACATGGTAGGTAATTTGACCATCTAATCCATTGAATCTGGCATTGATTTGTTCATAGGTAAATCCAGGAAAAATGCCTCGCAGGGTCACGACATAGAAAGCTTGACCATCGTTTACCATGGGACGTAAATAAATGAAGTCACGAATCTGATTACTATATAAGCCTAATTCAATGTCCCACTTATCTAAATTGTATTGAGTATTGAGGCTTAGATTGGTAGCTGTCTCACCTTTTAAGTTTATTTGTCCAATTTCATAGGCAGCAGCACCATGGTGAACGCCATTGGAGAAAAGCTCATTGGCTCCTGGTGCACGGAATGCCCGGGCTAAAATCAAGTGGCTTTCTAGCTGATCTGTCCAGTGGTATTTAATTCCTACGCTACCTGATAGGCCTGTAAATCGCTTTTCATCTCGGTCCACGATGAAAGAATAATTTTTGATAGGACGGTGGGTGATAATTTGCTTTTGGTCTAAGCGAAGGCCTAATTCCAATTCCCATTTTTCTTTAACCATTCTTTCTATGGCAAATAAGCCCAAATTATTTTGTTCATAATTGGGTAAAAGGCTTGTAACGAGCGTAGGTGAGTTAACTCGGTTTCCAGACGTGATATTATCCTGTAAGGAAAAAGTTAGGCCAAATTGGCCTTTCCATAATTGGCTAGCGTTAGACCCATCTAATATTAACTCACCATTCCAGGTACTTAACTGAAAACTTAAGGTATTAATGTTTTTTCCTGCACGGAGCACATCCAATTCCAAGCGTTGATCGGTTTGATGGGCTAAGGTTAAGCGCAAGTTATATTGGCTAGAAACTTGGTAAAAGCTTTTAAACTTTAATAAATCGTGAATGACATCTTGATTTGGGCGGTCAATGTTGCGGATAAAATCCTTTGGAGTGAATTGTGCTAAAGGTCTAGCCAATGCAATAGATCGTTCTAAATCATTGACATTACCAATATGAGAACCCAGAAAGATACCTAATACAGTATGAAAACGACTGTAAAATAAATCCGCCCCGAATTGGCGAGATTTGTAGCCTAACTGGGTAGAAAAATTTTGCTCTTGCACTCCAGTATTCGCTAAATAATAATCAGCCGCCTGAATATTTCCTCCGTTTTTGATGGTTCCTTGCACACGCCAGCCCCAGCCTTTGGCTCTTGTGAAACCACCTTCTAGACTACCTGAACCAACCCATTGTCGACCATTGGTAAAATAGATACTTTGTAATTCACCTTTGATGCCGCTTGTATCTGGAAGGGCATTAGGTTCTAACATCACAATTCCTCCAATGGCGTCCCCGCCATAGCGTAAGCCAGCAGGTCCTTTGATGACTTGGATATTCTTACTCACAAATGGATCTACCTCAGGAGCGTGTTCACTGCCCCAGTTTTGCCCTTCTTGTCTTATACCTTGGTTTAATATGATGACCCTGCTGGAGTGCATGCCATGAATCACGGGCTTAGAAATAGTACTACCTGTTTGTAAGCTTTGTACCCCCGAGATGCCCTTCAACATTTCACCTAAATTGAGACCATCCCTTTCTTTTCTTTCCTCCGCACTTAGCGTACCACGCATTTGCGCACTGGTTTCATTCCTTTTGCCGCTTACAATTACTTCTTGTAGGTGCTCATCATGCACTTGCAAGGCAATATTTTCTTCATGCTCGTTGCTAAGATTAACCTTAATTTCCACCGGGTCATAGCTACTCATTTCACAAACTAAGGTATATGAACCAGGACAGATTTTTTTGAGGGAGAAAAATCCAAGAGAATCGGTTTGGACAGCAATATTTGTCCCCTTTAAATAAACATAGGCCCCTTTGATTTTTTCCTTGTTTTCTTTGGAAAATACATTCCCTTGTAAAGTACAAAAGCAATTTTTCTGCGAATAGCTATCGTGTAATGGAAGTATAAACAAAAAAAATATGACCAGGGATTTTAATTTCATGGGTAGGCCATCTATATAAGATGAGACTTTAAATATACACTCATTTTCGTTTTTAGCCCAATTTTGATAGGATATAACCGATGATCAAGCCATATGGGGCGACCAGTCTTTAAAATAAAACGATAAATTTTTTTTCATAATAATTTGTTTTGTTTAATCTTTTTATAAATTTGTTAAACAAAACAAACACTTCAGATATGACAGCTCTTGAATTTACGTACCAGGTTGGAAGCTTTTCTAAGTTTTTGAAACCCTTTGCTTTACGTTTAACAAAAGATATGGATGATGCCAATGACTTGGTTCAAGATACTTTGGTCAAGGCATATTCCAACAGAGACAAGTATGCAGAAGGGACCAATTTAAAAGCTTGGTTGTTTACCATCATGAAAAACACGTTCATCACGCAATACCAGCGGATGGTTCGTAGAAATACTTTTATAGATACTACAGAAAATTTACATTTCATCAACTCACAAGAATCTTTACAGTATAATGGGGCATTAAGCGATTTTGTTCGCGAAGATTTAGAAAAAGCCTTGCAACAAACAGACGAGATGTACCGATTGCCTTTTTTGATGTATTTCCGAGGATTTAAATACCACGAGATTTCAGAAGAATTGGATTTACCTATCGGTACAGTTAAGAATCGCATCCACATTGCTCGTAAAGAATTAAAGAAAAAATTGTACATGTACGCATAGATTTTTCACAATTGATTAGTTTTTTGGTTAACAGAAGAAACAAGCAAAAAGTCAGATTTTATCTGACTTTTTCTTTTAGTCTGTTTAGCTCTTTCAAAAGATGGTTATATTTGTTTAGGTTCGACTAAATGGAAAGAATGAAAAAGAAAAAGGTAATTGTCATTGGTGCAGGTTTTTCAGGAATTTCGGCAGCTACGGCTTTGGCTGACAAGGGATATGAGGTTCAGGTTTTAGAGAAAAATGCTGAGCCAGGGGGGAGAGCTCGCGTTTTTCGAGAGCAAGGATTTGTATTTGATATGGGGCCAAGCTGGTATTGGATGCCGGATATATTTGAGACTTATTTTGGGAAATTTGGTAAAAAGCCTTCGGATTATTACCATTTAAAACGATTAGATCCTTCTTATTCCGTAATATTATCTGACTCAGAAGTAATTGATGTACCTGCGGATTTAGCAGGTATTAAGTCCATGTTTGAATCCTATGAAGAGGGGGCTTCGGCTCAATTGGATAAATTTTTGCATCAAGCAGCGTATAAATACCGCGTCGGTATTCAAGATTTCGTGTGGCGTCCTTCCCTAAAGATATCCGAATTTTTGAGCATCAAAATACTTATTGATGCCATTCGAATGGATGTGTTTTCTTCTTTTTACAAGCATATTCGTAAATTTTTTAAGTCGAGTACCCTCTTAAAATTGATGGAATTCCCCATTTTATTTTTAGGAGCAATTTCACAAAATACCCCTGCTATGTATAGTTTGATGAATTATGCAGAAATAACCATGGGAACCTGGTACCCCATGGGTGGTATGCATCAAATTGTCAAAGGAATGGTAGCTTTAGCTGAGGAAAAGCAGGTAAAATTCACCTATAATGCTGAAGTGACAGGTTTTGAAATTTTCAATAATCATGTTCGAGGTGTAAAGACAGCCAATGGCTTAATGGAGGCAGACATGGTGGTAGCAAGTGCTGATTACCATTGGGTGGAACAGTTATTGGGTGATGATTTTAGGAATTATAACGAAGAGTATTGGGATAAACGCGTAATGGCTCCTTCGTCTTTGTTGTTTTATTTAGGTATTTCTAAACGTTTACCGAAGTTGAAACATCATAACTTATTTTTTGACCGTGATTTTTCAGTGCATTCCCACGAGATTTATACTGAACCTTCTTGGCCTTCAGATCCATTATTTTATGCCAGTGCTCCTTCGGTAACTGACCCAAGTGTAGCCCCTGAGGGATGCGAGAATCTGTTTTTGTTGATTCCTGTAGCTCCTAATTTAGAAGATACAGAGGCGCATCGTGAAAAATATTTTCACCAGTTAATGGATCGTTTAGAAGCATATTGTGGAGAAAATATTCGGGATTTTATAGTCTACAAGCGTTCCTATGCGCATCAGGATTTTATGTCGGACTACCATGCATTCAAGGGCAATGCTTATGGTTTAGCGAATACTTTATTACAAACAGCTATTCTAAAACCTAGTCTGAAAAATAAAAAACTGGACAATTTATATTACACTGGTCAGCTCACAGTGCCTGGCCCTGGCGTTCCTCCTTCATTGATTTCAGGCTTGGTGGTAGCTAATGAGGTGGATAAATCCCTAAAAAAATAGCATGACCCAGATAGATTTATATCAACGTGTTTCTTTGGCATGTTCTAAATTATTGACGAATGCCTATTCAACTTCTTTTTCATCCGGCATTAAGACTCTGTCTAGTCGATTTCACGATCCCGTATATGCGATTTATGGATTCGTACGCTTGGCGGATGAAATTGTAGATACCTTTCATGAGCACGATAAAAAAGTGCTTTTTGAACGTTTTAAGAAGGATACCTATTGGGCACTTGAGGAAAAAATCAGTTTGAATCCTATTCTAGAATCTTTTCAAAGGGTGTATCATGAGTTTGGCATGGAGCAAGAATTAGTGGATGCTTTTTTATATTCCATGGAGTTGGATTTATTTGAGACTAACTACGATGAAGCTGGGTATAAAAGATATATTTATGGCTCAGCAGAGGTAGTTGGCTTGATGTGTTTACATGTTTTTTGTCAAGGGGATAAAGTACAATATCACTCATTAAGGGACGATGCTTGTGCCTTGGGTTCAGCATTTCAAAAAATCAATTTTTTACGTGATATCAAATCAGATTTTGATGAACGAGGTCGGGTTTATTTCCCGGGAGTCGATTATTTGACCATGACGGAGAACGATAAAAAAGCCATTGAGGCTGATATTCAACTGGACTTTGACGCTGGATTGCGTGGTATCAATCGACTTCCTCAAGAGGCCAAAAATGGAGTTTTGTTGGCCTATTTATACTACACCCGTTTATTTGAGCATATAAAACAGGCACCACTTCAATTAATCAAAGAAGAACGTGTTCGAGTTCCAGACCTAGAGAAGTTATGGATTTTTGTTAAACTAAAATGTGGTTTAGCCTAATCCCATTATGATAAGAATAGGATAAAAAAAATGTCAACCACTAGGGTTGACATTTTTCATTTTAACCAAATCGGTCAATTAATTTTTTGAACCTGTCACTGCTCCTGCCGCTTTTTTAGCATTTTGAGCTTCTTGCATAGGGTTGGCCTGACCTGCTCCGTAGCTTCTTGGTTGAGCCTTAAACAATTGAACTCGAGTAGGTTGTACAGGCTCCCTTGGGAATGCGTTATCATCCGTATCGATATCCGCAATTTCATAGTAAGGGTCTAAAGTCCACTTAGCTACTTTCTTGCTAGTTGGAATGATTTTCTTCGCTTGAACATCATTTAATCTCCAAATTTCTGCAGGAAAACGAAGTACTTCTTCTGTTCCATCCTCAAAAGTCAATTTAACAATGACCGGCATAGGTAAACCTCCCTTATTTTTAAAATTGACTACATAGAAGTTTTTACCCTCTGCTACTAATTTTCTTTCATCATCTGATAAGGAAGCCAGGTAATCTTGGTATTTCTTTTTTTCCGCATCTGAAGTTGCAAAGCGGTCATAGCTATTGTAAAAGTCCTTCATATCAGGTTCTTTTTCAACCACCGTTTCTTTGATATCTGTTTTGTTTCGGATATTAGAAATGGTCTCTCTTTTAGCTGTAAAATCTGCTTTATCCTTAGCCTTTTTGGCAATAGGATCTTGGTTGTCAATTCCATACCATTCTACGGTTTCAATCGATTGGTTAACAGGCTCTGTTCCATAGAACCAACCTCTCCAGAACCAATCTAAATCAACTCCAGAGGCATCTTCCAAGGTACGGAAGAAATCAGCTGGATAGGGTTGTTTGAATGCCCATCTACGAGCGTACTCTTTGAAGGCATAATCAAATAATTCTCGACCCATAACTGTCTCACGTAAAATGTTCAAAGCCGCGGCAGGTTTGGCATAGGCATTGTTTCCAAAATCCATGATGTTTTCTGAGTTCGCCATGATCGGAACTTGATTTTTGGAATCTAAACGCATGTAAGGAACGATGCTTTGAGCTTCTCCTCTTCTAGCTGGGAAATTTCTATCCCACTCTTGCTCAGCTAAATATTGGCAGAAAGTATTTAATCCTTCATCCATCCAAGACCATTGTCTTTCATCTGAATTGATGATCATTGGGAAGAAATTATGGCCAACTTCGTGGATAATAACCCCAATCATACCATTCTTCACATTTTCTGAATAGGTACCATCTGCTTCAGGACGACCGCCATTAAATGAAATCATAGGGTATTCCATTCCGCCTCCCAAGGTAGCATGACAAGAAATGGCTACAGGATAAGGATAGGCTACGGTTCTTTTGGAATAAGAACGCAGGGTGTGGGCTACGACCATGGTGGAGTATTTCCCCCAAAGTGGATTTCCTTCTTTGGAATAGTAGGACATGGCCCAAACTTTTTTACCTTCTACATCTACTTGCATGGCATCCCAAATGAATTTACGGGAAGCTGTAAAGGCAAAGTCACGCACATTATCTGCCTTATAAATCCAAGTTTTTTTACCTGTCGGTTTACCTTTTTCCGCTAACTCTGCTTCTTCCTGATTCACGATTTCTACTGGACGAGTAGCCGTTTTGGCCTTTTCCCAACGTTTTAATTGGGTAGCGGTCATCACTTGATTTGGATTCAATAATTCTCCTCCAGCACCTACTACCATGTCATTGGGCGCAGTGATGGCTACTTTATAGTTTCCGAAGTTCAGGGTGAATTCTCCCTGACCTAAAAACTGTTTGTGTTGCCATCCGTAAACATCATTGTACACGGCCATTCTTGGGAACCAGTGAGCAATGAAATAATTGGCGTTACCATCTTTGGCAAAAAATTCATAGCCAGAACGGCCATAATATTCAGTGATTAAATAATTCCAATCAATTGCAAAACTCACGCTAGCCCCAGATTTAACCGGTGTAGGTAAGTCGATCCGCATCATTGTCTGATTGATGGTATAGCGCAAAGCATTTCCTTTGATGTCTTTTACAGCAGTGATTTTATAGCCGTAACTTTTAGGATCTGTTAGTTCTTTAAACGCCGCTGCTGAAATACCATTTTTAATGTCGCCAGTTTTAGTGGTATTACCTGCTGCCCCTTTTTCAAATAAGTTTTGGTCTAATTGTAACCACAAATAGGGCAATTCATCTGGTGAATTATTGAAATAGGTGATTGTTTCAGAACCGGTGATTTTTCTATTGATATCATCTAGTTCAACTTTAATATCATAATCTGCACGCTGCTGCCAATAATCTTTACCGGGTGATCCGCTGGCTGTACGGTAGGAATTGGGTGTGGGCAAAATTGATTCTAATTGTTCGAATCGATTGTTTGCATTATAGGTACCTGTGGAAGATTGACCCAAAACAGACTGGGAAAAAAGTCCTAAAAGGAGGATGAAAAATAGTTTTTTTGTCATTGATGAGCTCTTTTTTTTCAAAAATAGAAAAAAGATTTTACTCTTTGTTCATCTATTCTTAAGCCTTCGTTGATTATCAGGCAGGACAGACTAAAAAAAAAGGATAGATTGCTATTTTAGTCTTAGGTAGATTTTGTAGTTTTGAAGCTTATAGATATAATTTAAACTGTTGAACCATGAGTGTGATTATAGGCCAAAAAGAATATTTCAAAGGCATCGAAAAAATTAAATTTGAAGGAGTTGATTCTGATAATCCTTTAGCATTTCGTTACTATGATGAAAATAGAATAGTAGCGGGTAAAACCATGAAGGAGCACCTTCGTTTTGCTATTGCGTATTGGCACTCTTTTTGTGGAGATGGTTCAGACCCATTTGGACCAGGCACGCATCACTATCCATGGGATGTAGCATCTGATCCTCGTCAGCGCGCGGCAGATAAAGCTGATGCAGCATTTGAATTTATTACCAAAATAGGTGCACCATTTTATTGTTTCCACGACGTGGATGCTATCGATCAGTCGAATGATCCGAAAGAATTCAGCAGTCGCGTGCAATACATTTCCGATATTTTTGCCAAGAAACAAGCGGAAAGTGGCGTTCAATTACTTTGGGGAACGGCCAATTTGTTCTCAAATGAGCGGTATATGAACGGTGCAGCGACCAATCCAAATTTTGAAGTAGTGGCCCATGCGGGTGCTCAGTTAAAATCAGCGATTGATGCAACGATAAAATTGGGAGGACGTGGTTATGTTTTCTGGGGAGGTAGAGAAGGTTATATGTCATTATTAAACACGGACATGAAACGCGAGCGTGAGCACTTTGCTCGTATGTTGCATACTTGTGTGGAATATGCTCGTAGAAATGGATTTAAAGGTAAATTCTTTATTGAACCAAAACCTTGTGAGCCGACAAAGCATCAATATGATTATGATTCAGCTACGGTGATTGGTTTCTTGAGAGAGTTTGATTTGCTTTCTGAATTTGGATTGAATTTAGAGGTTAACCATGCTACTTTAGCTGGTCATACTTTTGCACATGAGTGCCAAGTAGCCTCTGATAATGGAATGCTAGCTTCGATGGATGCTAACCGCGGAGATTATCAAAATGGTTGGGATACTGACCAATTCCCAACGGATATTTATGAATGGGCTGAAGCTATGGCCATCGTATTACGTCAAGGTGGTTTAGCTGGAGGAGGAATTAACTTTGATGCGAAGCGTCGTAGAAATTCAACGGATGCGGCTGATTTATTCTATGCTCACGTAGGTGGAATGGATACCATTGCTCGGGCTTTATTGATCGCTGATAAGATTTTAACTCACGGAGAAATGGATCGTTTGAAAGCTGCTCGTTATGCCAGCTTTGATTCAGGTAAAGGAGCGGAATTTGAGCAAGGAAAATTGAAATTGGAAGACTTATATCAAATTGCCACTGAAATTGGTGAGCCAGCCTTGATATCAGGAAAGCAAGAATATTTAGAAAATTTATTGGGCAGATTTGTCTAAGAAAATGAAGAAAATTCTCTTTTTATTGCTGTTAATTGGCAGCAATGTTAAAGCAGCAGGGCCGAAAGACCCTGCTCTTTTTTCAAGTGCCAAACCCTGGGCATATTGGTGGTGGCCTGGAAATGCTGTTTCTGAAAAAGGAATTACGCATAACTTGGAGGCTTTTTCTAAAGCAGGTTTTGGGGGCTTACATATCATTCCTATTTACGGAGCTAAAGGTTATGAGAAGCAATTTTTGAATTACCTAAGTCCTGAGTGGAATAGTAAATTGGCATTTGTCTTGAAGGAAGCCAAAAGGTTACACTTGGGGATTGATTTAACCTTAGGAACCGGCTGGCCGTATGGAGGGCCACAAATTGGAGCATCCGAAGCGGCCAAATCGTATAAAATTCAACAAATAACTTTATCTGAAGGAGAAAAATTAGCCCCAATTTCCCCCGCGCTTGATAAATTTCCCAATGCTAAATTGGTATCCATCACCGCTTATCAAGCTAAGAATTTTCAAGAAGATTTATGGCCATTATATCAACAGGGCCAACTAGCCAACTGGAAAGCCAAAGTCTCTAATACCGTTGTTTATTTGTTTTACCAGACATTAACCCAACAAAAGGTGAAACGCGCCGCTCCGGGTGGGGAAGGTTTGGTCATGGATCATTTTTCTCAAGAAGCTTGGGATGTTTATAAACAACCTTTTGCGGCTGTCTTAAAAAAGTCGCATGCCCCCTTAAGAGCCATTTATACCGATTCTTATGAAGTTTATGGAGCAAACTTTAGTCCTCGTTTATTTGATGAATTTAAGCGCATAAACGGCTACGATTTACGCCATTATTTACCCGTTTTGGCAGAAGCAAAAGCAGAAGGCGAATTCCAAAACCAAGTTTGGGCGGATTATCACCGTACCTTAGCTGATTTATTGTTAAATCAGTTTACCAAACCTTGGGCACAATGGATTAAAAGTCAAGGATTTATAAGTCGGGATCAAGCACATGGATCCCCTGGAAATTTAATTGATTTATATGCCTCAGTGGACATTCCGGAAACCGAGTTTTTTGGTAGTAAGCCCTATACCATTCCAGGGTATCGCATTGATCCTGATTATGATAGCGTTCGATTTGGAATACCTGACCTACGAAATATCAAATTGGCTTCTTCGGCAGCTGATATCATGGGTAAAAAACTTGTTTCTTGTGAAACAGCTACTTGGTTAGGTAACCATTTTAAAGTTTCATTGGCTCAAGTAAAACCCATCATTGATGAAGTTTTTATTGGTGGAGTCAACCATGTTTTCTACCATGGTGCTACCTATTCACCACCCGAAGTAGCCTGGCCAGGTTGGTTATTTTATGCTAGTACCAATTTTAACCCACAAAGCCATTTTTGGGGTGCATTGCCCGAATTGAACAAGTACATTGAAACATGTCAAAGCATGTTGCAGAAGTATCCGACCGACGCTGACTTGTTGTTGTATTTTCCCATGGAAGATATTTGGCATCAAAGAAATGCATCCGGTAAAACACATGCGCTGGATTTGCATGCCAATAGTCGTGATTGGATGATTCAAACCCCATTTGGTAAGTGGTCCAATGCCTTACAAAACCGTGGTTTTCAGGTCGATTATGTATCTGATCATTTACTTAGCACTTTACAGGTAGTAGCTCCAAAGAGATGGAAGGCCCCTTCGGGTAATACCTATAAGATGTTATTAATTCCTCCTAGTACCCATTTGTCTTTGGAAACTATGGAATTATTAGCCGGATGGGTTAAGCAGGGTATGCCCGTTTATTTTTTAGAACATATTCCCTCAGTGCCTAGTACTTGGAATTATTCAGATGAACAAAAGGAGCGCTGGAATAAGGCCCGAGAAAGTTTTCTATTAAAGGTATTATCTGATCCTGCTGATGCCTTAACTCGTCACGCTGTCAGTAAGGAAACGATGGCCGAGCAAGGGCTTTCTTTTATCCGTAAAAGGACGGAAAACGGTTTTGCTTATTTTGTTAGCAATTTATCCCATCAGTTTTCAGAGGGAAATATTTCCCTAGCAAAATCTGGTTCGAGCCTTGAACTTTTGAATCCATTGACACTGGAGTTGAAGAAAATTAAATTACCGAAATCTAAAGTTTTAAACTTAGTCTTGGCGCCAGGTGAAAGCCGGATTATCAAGGTGTCAAATACTTTTAAAGGAGGGGAAATTCAAGCTTTGTTAGAAAAACAAGAAGTCCTTATCCAGCCTAAGGGTAACATACAAGTAGATTTTTTACATGGTTCGCCCTTTTTACCTCCTTCCCTTAAAATGAAGGAATTAGGCTATTGGACGAAGGACTCATCTACGCATCAATTTAGTGGCTCTGCGAAATACTCCTTTGATTTTTCTTTAAGTGCGGAAGAATTAAAATCAGCTAAAATCCTTCATTTTGATCAGGTTAGAGATTGGGTAAAGGTGCGGTTAAATGGAAAAGATGTAGGAATAGTTTGGTCAATTCCATTTCAATTAAAGCTTCCTGCAGGAATATTGAAAGAAGAAAACCACATCGAATTGGAAGTAACCAATGTATCAGCTAATCGAATCCGCCAGTTGGATAAAGAGGGAGGGAAATGGAAAAATTTCTATGAGATTAATTTTGTGGACATTCGATATAATCCTTTTGATGCTTCTAATTGGCCCATAACGGACAGTGGCCTGCAAGGTAACATCTATTTTAGTAATCGATGAATGCTCCATTAGCCCACTTATCTGAGCATATGCATGCCCATGCCCAGGAAGAAAATTCGTTCTGGATGAGGAAATACATGCGGGATCAATTCCCATTTTTAGGGATTAAGAAACCGCTGAGGCATCAAATTCTCCAGGCATGGTACAAGCAGGAAGGTAAAGGTTTAGATTGGTTTGTGGTAGCCAATGAATTATTTCAAATGAGGGAACGAGAATTTCAATACCTCGCATTGGATTACCTCTTTTTGGAGAAAAAACAATGGGATGATCGAATTCCCGAATTAGTGGAAAATTGGATTGGAAATCAATCCTGGTGGGATGTTGTAGATGTTTTGGGGCCGCATGTTATGGGGCATTATTTATTGAAAAATCCTGCTCAACGAGATTTTTGGATTAGTCGTTGGATGTCATCGGGTAATTTTTGGCTTCACCGGGTTTGTGTTTTGTTTCAGCTGACATATAAGCAAAAGACCGATATCGACTTATTATCCAGCATCATTTTGGAACTTTCTCGGGAGAAAGAATTTTTCATCCAAAAAGCTATCGGTTGGTCATTAAGACAATATGCTCGAGTGGATAGCATTTGGGTGAAAGATTTTGTCAAATCCCATGAATTAGCCGCCTTGAGTAGGAGGGAAGCTTTGAAGCATTTATAGAAAAAGCCTTGTCGGAATGATTCTATTCTGACAAGGCTTTTAAAATGAAATGGCATCAGTTGTTATGCCTTATTCCTTTTTTTCATTAGGGCCAATTCGTGGGCCGTATCATAATAGCTACGTAAATTGGACCAATCAAAGGTATCCGCAATACTCTCTACGCGGTTTCTTTGCGTAATTCTTTCCCTTTGAGATTGTTGGGTAAATTTGAATAAATTGTTGGCCAATTGTTCCACCGACTCTTGGTAAGTTTGGCTTTTACGATTCACTACGCTTACGCCCCATTGCTCATAATCTCGCATGATTTGCATGATATAATCCCCAAAACCAGATAAGTCGGAAGTAACTGTAGGCACACCTCTAGCCATACATTCTAATGGAGTATACCCCCATGGTTCATAATAACTTGGGAATACACCTAAATGACATCCTCGTACAAACTGACTGTAATCTAAACCAAATAATGGATTCGTAGAAACAATAAAATCAGGGTGATAAACAATCTTGACTTTATCATCTGGGTTATTCAATAAGTTGGTGCGATGCAAATTGCGGATGATGTCATCTTCTTGTTTCAATAAGTGAGTAACCACTTTAGGACGAGAACCAGATTTCCAAGTTTGAACTGTTCTTCTAAGACGAAGTCGCCAATATTCATCAACAAAATTGTTTAAATCAGGTAATTGTAGGTTGTTGGAAGAAGCAGCTGCTAAAAATAGTTTTTCCCCTACTTCTTTTTCAATGGCTGAGCAGTTCTCTCGAATTTCATTTAATACGGCACGTGAATGCAATACTTCTGGATCAATGGAATGGTATGGCTGCTTGGTGACAAAAAACATTACCACCGTTTTCTTGGAGCCAATGTCCTTCATTTTTTGATTTAACAAGGCGAGTGCATCAAGCGTTAAATCGTATCCTTTATTGCTATATTCGAATCGACCAGAGGTAAATAAGTAGAGGGTTTGATCCAGGTCAAATGCTTGACTTTGGAAAAAATGCCCCATGACAAATTCAGATAAATTCTGCTTGTATTTGGAATGCAAATTTTGATGCTCATGCAAGGCTGCGAAGCGTTGGATATTCAATCCATTTGGCAAGATCAATTCAGGTATTCGACCCAAAAAATATTGACATTCTTTGGCCGTGATATCACTGACGGTAGTCAAAACGTCTGCTTTTTGAGCGGCATGTCTTTCAAAGCTAGCTTGAGCTTCAATGCCATAATTAACGGCTTCTTTATACCAGTCAAATGTATCTATGACATCATAAAAATTGGGAACATTGCCGGCGAGGTAACGCCCTAACATGGTAGCATGTGTCGTGAATACCGTTGAAATTTTTACTTTATCTTTCTTTAAATCAGGTAGACAAGTGGAAGCCATCCATTCATGAAAATGAACGATTAGGTCTTTTTTATTCTGATTTTCTTGTGCCCATTTCGTGATGAATAGTCGGATTAATTCCCCCAAAGCAATGGTTTGGTTTACTAATTCTTCTACTCCTAAGGTGGAGATTTTATGGTTTTCCCAAATTCTACCTTTGATGGCATTTATTTGGTCATAAATGGAAGCTATGTCAAAGAGAATGATTTTTGGTTTACCGGTTATTAACCAATTACCATAATGCACTTGATATCCTTGCTCCCTCATCCACAAAATGGCCCTTTCCATTGGGGTGTCTTCTCCCACTGGTAGAGCCTCAAATTCAGCTGCAGCCGTTTGAGGAAAATAGGGGCCTAATAAGGCATAGTCATCTCCCCATTTTTCCACCATAGAAGGAACTTTGGTACGAATAACCGTATATATTCCACCTACTTGATTACATGTTTCCCAAGCTACTTCGACTAAGAATTTCTTTTTAACTACGGGCTTTCTTGTTTTAATTTCGTTCGTCATAGTGAAATGATTTAAGACATGTAAGAGGCACTTTCAATGACTTCCGTTTTTCCATTTTTGGTAATGGTGAAATTAAAGCCTTTTTGAATAGCATAAGCACCATATTCTCCTTTTTTATTCATGGCTAAATAGCCAACTTGAAATTCTTGGTATTTATATCGTTTAACAATCCGCATAATGGCTTCTTCACAAGCCTGCTGTGGACTTTTACCTTGTCTCATAAACTCGACAATCAGGAAGGAGCCCAATGTTTTCATCACAAATTCTCCGAGGCCGGTAGCACAGGCTCCACCCACTTCATCATCACAAAATACAGCTCCACCAATGATAGGAGAATCCCCCACGCGACCATGCATTTTAAAGGCCATGCCACTTGTGGAGCATGCCCCCGCTATTTCACCGGCTTTTCCTAAGGCCAACAAGCCGATGGTATCATGTCGTTCGATGTTTACTTTTGGCTCATATTTAGCTTGTTTCTTCCACTCAAGCCAAGCTTTTTTAGATTTTTCTGTCAATAAATTCTGCTTTTTGAAACCTTGCGAAAGGGCGAATTCCAGAGCTCCAGCACCAGAAAGCATGACATGGGGTGTTTTTTCCATTACGGCCCTAGCTACCGAAATAGGATGCATGATATGCTCTAGAAAAGTAACAGATCCGGCATTGCCCAAGTGATCCATGATACAAGCATCCAAGGTCACATGTCCATCTCGGTCAGGATATCCTCCATACCCCACCGTCGTTTCATTGGGGTCTGCCTCCGGTACCCAAGCACCCGCTTCTACACCATCTAAGGCTTTTCCTGTTTCCATGATTTTTTGATACCCCGCCTGGGTACCTTTTTCATTTTTCCAAGTAGCTATGATAATGGGTTCTGGGATGCTTTGCTGTTCTAGTAAAGCAGGACTAGCAAGTCCTAAAATTCCTGTAGTTTGTAAAAATGATCTTCTTTTCATTCAATATTTATGGCCTCGCCCACTTAAGAATTAATTTTGTTTGTTGATTGAATAACAAATGTGTAAAATTGTCTTTCTAAATTAAAATAAAATCTTTGAATTTTCATCTTCAAATGAGTGCCCAACGCATCAATGAGACAATTTAAATCCTTTTTCCCTTTAATCGTAACCTTAATTTGGACTTATGCCTTGCATACCAATTGGGGCACCTTACCTCCGATGGGTAAATTACTAAGTCCTTTCCACGGTTTCTGGGTCAATGCTGAGAAAGCAGATGCCTCAGAGCAAACGGAGGAGACCCTACAAATTCCTGGTTTAATTGAGCCTGTTCAAGTCTTGTACGATGAAATGGCTATTCCCCATGTTTTTGCTAAAAATGACCACGATTTATACCTGGCTCAGGGTTATTTAACAGCCAAAGATCGTTTGTGGCAAATGGAATTTCAAACCCATTTTGCTGGTGGAAGAATTTCGGAAATCGTCGGTTCAAAAGGAATGGCCTCGGATCAATTTCAACGAAGAATGGGGGCTGTGTATGGTGCGGAGCAATCCTTAAAAGGTATGGTGGAAGATCCAGTGGCTAAAGCCTCGCTAGAAGCTTATACAGATGGAGTTAATGCTTACATAGAAAGCTTAAATGACCGAACATTACCCTTAGAATATAAATTATTGAATTATCGTCCTGAAAAATGGGCACCAATTAAAAGTGCCTTATTTTTAAAAAATATGTCATTTGTTTTGGCATCAGGTACGGATGATTTAAAGATGACTAATATTTTGAGAAAGTATGGTCGTGAAGTAGCCGAGCATTTATTCCCAAATTATCCCTTCGAAGAAAGTCCAATTATCCCCGAAGGGACTCCCTTAGATTTCAAGCCTTTGCCTATTCCGGCAGCTCCTGCAGATTTTATAGGTTTAGGAAGTACCATGAAAACTCCAGAAAAAGATCCGAATACGGGATCGAACAACTGGGCAGTAGCAGGGAATAAAACGATATCTGGAATGCCAATTTTAGCCAATGACCCCCATTTGACGCTTTCATTGCCTTCCATTTGGTATCAAATGCAATTGGTAGCACCAGGTATCAATGTTTATGGATCTACCATGCCAGGTTCACCCAATGTGATTGCCGGTTTTAATAAGAACATCGCTTGGGGAGTTACCAATGTGGGTTCGGATGTGTTGGATTGGTACCAAATTAAATTCAAAGATGCTTCTAAGCGAGAGTATTGGCATGATGGAAAATGGAAAAAAACGACCATGCGCATAGAGAGGTTTAAAGTAAGAGGGGAGGATGATTTTGTTGATACCGTGTTTTTCACGCACCATGGTCCGGTGGTTTATTTGAGTCACGAAAAACCATTCCGTTCGAATATACCGGTTGGACATGCTTTAAAGTGGATTGCCTTGGAAAAATCGAGCGAAGTTTCTGCTTTTTATCAGTTAAATCGTGCTGCCAATTATGAGGAATATAAAGCGGCAATTACCCATTTTTCTGCACCAGCGCAAAACTTTGTTTTTGCTAGTAATCAAGGAGATATTGCTCTTTGGGTCAATGGAAAATTCCCTTTAAAATCTCCTTTACAAGGTAAATATCTATTGGATGGAACGGATCCAGCAGCTGATTGGAAGGGCTATATTCCTCATGATCATGATCCGCATGTTAAAAACCCGCCTAGAGGATTTGTGAGCTCAGCAAACCAATTTTCGGTGGATAAAAGTTATCCATATTATTTGGGCTGGCAGTTTGCTCCCTCTGAGCGTGGAAGAAGAATTAATGAGCGCTTAACAGCCATGAATAAAGCCACAGTTGATTCATTGAGGGGGCTGCAAAATGATAATTTTAATATCAGGGCCCGTAGATTATTGCCATTATTATTGCCTCATATTACCAATCCTAGTCCAGCCATGGCATCAGCCATCGATGTATTGAAGAAATGGGACTTGCAGAATTCGAAGGAATCCATTGGTGCTACTATTTTTGAAAATTGGGTGATTTTATTGCAGTCTTTCCTTTGGGATGATGAATTCAATAGTGATGAAAAGGCGCCTATGAATATTCCAACGGTGGATAGAACATTGAAATTGATCATCGAAGAACCGACAGCAATTTGGTGGGACAATGTGAAAACCAAGAATAAGAAGGAAAGTATGGATGATATCATTCGAACTTCTTTCCAAGCCAACGTAGATAGTTTAACTAAGCTACATGGACCATTAGGTGCTGATTGGGTTTGGTACAAACATAAGCAGACAGGTGTTCGTCATTTAATTCCAGGCATGGATGCCTTGAGCCGACTTAATATTCCCATTGGCGGAGGTGGTACCATAGTGAATGCTTCAACTACCAAAACAGGACCTTCTTGGAGATTGGTGGTTGAATTGTCTAAATCAGGAAATCCGAATGCCTATGGCGTTTATCCAGGCGGACAGTCAGGAAATCCGGGTAGTTCACATTATGATGATTTAATTGATACCTGGGCCAAAGGAGAGTTAAGACCCTTATTATTTTTGAATCAACCTGATCAAAAAACCAATCGAATTCGTAAAAAAATGATTTTAACTAAGTAATTATGGCACAGCGTAACGTGAGTACATCTTTTGCCCTTACTACAATTCTCATTTTGGTAATATTGGGCGCAATTGTTCAAATATATTTGCCTTGGTATGCCATGGGAATTGTGTTTGGAATAATTTCCTTCTTTTTGGCTTTACCGAGTAGATCGGCATTTTTAATTGGATTAGGGGCTGGATTTATCCTTTGGAGCGTTTCTGCGATTTGGATGGATAGCCAATTCCCAAGTACTTTGCCTTCACGCATGGCACAAATTTTACCTCTAGGTGGAAGTGTGCTGGCTTTATACTTGCTTACAGGTGTTTTTGGAGGTTTAACTGGGGCATTATGGTCCTGGGCAGGCTCAAAATTGAGAGGAAATCATTGAAAATTGTAATTTTTTAGGACAACTGAATAAGACCTTGTATCTTTGCGTCCTAGTCATTTTTAAACATTATACCCCGTGAAAAATCTTCATTATGCTTGGTTAGTAGTTTTAACTTTTGCAATTGCTTATTTGTATTTTAAACCATCAGGGTCTTCAGCAGGAATTGGAGCCACTACTTCTGACGGAAAGAGAATTGTATTCGTTAATTCAGATTCACTTTTGAATAATTATCAATTCTACAAAGACGCTCAAAAAGAGTTTGAAAATAAAGGATACCGTTTACAGGTTGATTTAGGTCAAAAAGAAAGAGCACTTCAAGGGGAATTGCAAGCTATCCAACAACGTGCTTCTGCTATGACTCAAGCAGAATTGCAAGCCGCTGACATGACTTTAAAAAAGAAGGGTGCAGAATTGCAACAATATAGCCAGCAAAAGCAAGCTGAGTTAGGTCAAGAACAAGCTAAGAAAAACGAAGAGTTATATAATAACATTCGTGAGTATATCACCAAGGTGAACAAAGAGAACAAGTATGAATTCGTTTTGGGTTATTCTAAACTAGGAGGCGGTATTTTATTTGCTGATGCTTCTGTGGATGTAACTCAAAAAATGATTGAAGGTTTGAACAAAGAATACGCTGCAAAAAAAGCGGGTAAGTAATCTTTTAAACGCTAAAAAGCCACGCAGTGCATCTGTGTGGCTTTTTTATTTGTACCAACATGGCAAGAGAAAAAATTCAAAAGAAAGTTGAAATACAGAATAGAAGAGCTTCTTTTGAATATGCATTTTTGGAAACCTGGACCGCAGGATTGGTATTGACAGGCACGGAGATTAAATCCATCCGTCAAGGAAAAGCCAACCTCACAGACGCCTATTGTTTGTTCATGCAGGACGAATTATATGTGAGAAATATGCATATTTCCACCTATGAAGAGGGTACTCATTTCAACCATACGCCACTTCGAGATCGAAAGTTGTTATTGTCTAAAAGGGAGCTGAAAAAACTTCAAAAAGAGTTAAAAAATGTAGGCTTAACCATCATTCCTACTCGATTATTTATTTCAGATAAAGGCTATGCCAAACTGAATATTGCCTTGGCAAAGGGTAAAAAAAGTTTTGATAAGCGAGAGGATATTAAGGAAAAAGATGTCAAGCGAGAAATGGCTAGGCAATTATCCTAAGCTTTATTTCTAAAGCGCTTAGCAAGCTTTACTGCTGCCATGATCAGTATTCCAAACAAGGTAAATCCAAGTAAGCCATAAAGCCAATCCAGGCTATTTTTTCCTACCACTAGAAACACCACTGACACCAATAAAATGGTGGCAATCTCATTGAACAGTCGAAGCTGGGGACCAGAGAAAATAAATTTTTGTTGTCGGAATTTTAAAATTATGTGGCGACAATAGAAGTGGTAAATGGTAATACCAACCACAAAGGCCAATTTTAGGTGCAACCATGTATGTTGCCCAAAACCATCCCACCACTGAAGATAAATAAGACTCAGCCCTGTCAACCAAGTTAAAAACATGGCTGGTATCATGATGGCATTGAATAATAACTTTTGCATTTTTTCGAATTGCGAGGAAAGAATGCTGCGCTCAGGTTCTGCTTTATCTTGAGATTCTGCGTGATAGACCAATAAACGAGGTAAATAGAATAATCCAGCAAACCAACTTACCACAAAAATGATGTGCAGTGATTTTAATATTGGATAGATCATGATCTTTGGTACCGTTTGAAAAAACTATTTACTTTTAGTTGAATTACCCCGAAGATAGCTTCTTTGAAAATATTGGCAGACATTTTACTTTCCCCTTTCGTACGGTCGGTAAAGATAATAGGCACTTCAACGATCTTAAATCCGTATTTCCAGGTAGTAAATTTCATTTCTACTTGGAAAGCGTATCCAATGAATTTGATTTCGTGAAGAGGTATTGTTTCTAGCACTTTTCTACGGTAACATACAAAGCCGGCGGTAGCATCTTGGATCGGCATTCCTGTGATAAAGCGTACGTAAAAGCCAGCAAAATAGGACATTAAAACGCGTCCTATGGGCCAGTTTACTACATTGACGCCATTGATATACCTAGAACCAATAGCCATATCAGCATCTTGTTCACAGGTCTGGTATAAGCGTACTAAATCGTCAGGATTGTGAGAAAAGTCCGCATCCATTTCAAAAATAAAATCGTATTGCATTTCGATACAATAGCTAAAACCAGCAATATAGGCAGTTCCTAATCCCAGTTTTCCTTGGCGTTCGATTAGATGAATTCTTTTGGGGAAATCGACTTGTAATTGTTTTACGGCTTGTGCCGTACCGTCTGGAGAACCATCATCTACAATTAACACATCAAATAAAGGATCTAGGCTCATTACCTTTTCGATAATGGCTTGGATATTTTCAATTTCATTGTAGGTCGGGATGATGACAATCCTCGAATTCATAAATTTATTTTTTTTGATAGCAAAAACATTCGGTAATATGGTCATTAACCAGGCCCGCAGCTTGCATAAATGAATAGCAAATAGTTGGACCGACGAATTTAAAACCGTGTTTCTTCAGGGATTTGCTCATGGCTAATGAGATTTCCGTACTGCTAGGTAATTCTTGATGACTGAAGAAGTGGCTTTTTATGGGCGTAAACCCTACAAATTCCCAAATGTAGCGGTCAAAGCTACCAAATTTTTCCTGAATTTTGATAAATGCTTGAGCATTCATTTTTAGGGCATTGATTTTTAATCGATTTCGGATAATTTTTGGGTTTGAAAGGCATTCTTCAAACTTATGGTCCTCCCATTGAGCAATTTTTTGATAATTAAATTGATCAAAGGCCTCTCTGAAGTCTTCACGTTTTCTAAGAATGGTAATCCAGCTCAATCCTGATTGAAATCCTTCTAAGATTAAAAGTTCAAACAGTTTTTGTTCATCATGTTGAGGTATTCCCCATTCCTGATCATGGTAGTCTATGTAAAGAGGGTCGGAAGAAACCCAGGCACATCGAGTTTGATTCGTCATATCATTCAATTAGCCTGCAATCAAGTGAATTTATGGGGAATAGCCTTGTTAAAAACTGATAAATTCATAAATGAAGTTTTCCTCTTGCTATTAGAACTGAATTCTTTCAAAAAAATTTCTACCTTTGACCTTAGATAAAGGTGTGTAAATCTTTCCTAAAGATTGTCACTTAATAGGGAATTTGGTCAAAGCCAAAACTGTCCCCGCAACTGTAAGTTTTTGTAAAGCATTTATCAAATCAAAGCCACTGGATTTTCTGGGAAGGTAGATAGATGATGAAAACGAGTCAGGAGACCTGCCTTTTTCGATTCTTGATGTCGCATTACGGAGGATGAGACGAGATCGAGCGTTCGAGTATTTTTTCAATTTTATAGCCGAGAGGCTACACATCATGTTTCATTTAAAATCGCAATGCTTAGCATTGGGGGCGATTTTGTTCCCTAGCGCTTTGGCTTTTGCTCAGCAATCAGCTGAATCTCAATTATTATCCGAAGTACAAGTTTCTGCCCCAAAGTATCCCCAAAAATTAAGCCAAACGGGAAAGGTGGTAAGTTTGATCAGTCGAACTCAATTAGATCAAATGGCAGGTAAAAGTTTGGCCGAAGTACTACAAAGTCAGGTCGGAATTTCCATCAATGGAGCAAGAAGTGCACCCGGGTCAAATCAAGAAATTTACGTCCGAGGGGCTAACACGGGACATGTATTATTATTGATAGATGGATTTCCTGTAAATGACCCCTCGCATATTTCTCAAGTAATGGATTGGAATTTATTGGATATCAGTTCATTGGAGAGAATTGAAATATTAAAAGGAGGTCAATCTACCCTGTATGGTTCAGATGCCATGGCAGGGGTAATTAATTTGGTGACGCAAAAACCGAGTTCCAAACAAATACAAGGGAAAGTTCAAGTACAAGGTGGAAGTATCGGTGAATTAAACACAAGTGCTCAAGTTCGCGGATCCTTAGCCAGAAATTTGTGGAATATTCAAGTTCGAGATT
The DNA here is from genome assembly GCA_027491315.1 of Cytophagaceae bacterium. GTDB lineage: Bacteria > Bacteroidota > Bacteroidia > Cytophagales > Spirosomataceae > Aquirufa. Next base: position 312,648 of record JAIXWL010000010.1, on the reverse strand, counting down.
TTATAAGTCAAGGATATTCCGCTGCAAAGGATACATTGGGGAATTTTGAAAAGGACGGATTTCGTCAACAGCAGGTACATTTGGCTTGGTCTAGACCCATTGGGGAAAAGTCTTGGTTGGATGTTTATTACCAATGGAATGCCAACAAGAGTCATTTAGATGCAGGTCCGTATGTCGATGAAAAAGATTATACAGCTAAAGCGAATTCTAGCTCTTTACGTTTGCAGTATCAATATAAGGGAAAGGTTACAACCTGGTATTTTCGGGCTTTTCATGAAATTATTCACCGTGAATTTACTAACGACTCCAGTTTTATTGCTGCGAATGCTTGGACCAATTTTTCTAAATCCAATTATGAAGGTAAAAGTCAAGGATTGGAATGGTATGGTAAATGGGTTTTAGGTAAAGAATTGATACTATTAGCCGGTACTGAATATCGTTTTCAAAATACCTTACAAACAGATTACTCGATTAGTAATTTTGGAAGATATGACTCGCCTGCTTTAGCACCTGAAAAAGCCAATCAATCCATTTGGGCAAGTTATGTTACGGTGCAGAAGCATGGGGAAAGGGGAGGAATTGAGTTAGGTGCTCGATGGAATAAGCCCTCCAATTTTGGTGATTTTACGACCTTTACCATTAATCCCTATTTATTTTTAACGAAGGACTTGAAGTTGTTTTCTAATGTTTATTCCGGATTCAAGGTTCCTTCCTTGTATCAATTATATTCTCCTTATGGAAATAGTGCCTTGAAGCCAGAATTAGGATCAACTTTAGAAATTGGATTGTCAGTCGCACAGGCAGCTTGGTCGGCTAGGATAGTCGGTTTTCAAAACACAGTGAAAGATGGGATTGTTTTTCAATCGAAAAGCGTAGATCCTTATGGAGAATATGTCAATGTTTCCAAACAAAATACTCGAGGGCTTGAATTGGAGGGTAACTATAAAACAGGGCGATTTAATTCGTCCCTGAATTACACTTTTCTCGATGGAAATCTGACAAATAAAATCGCAGGGAAGGATAGTACTTATTCTTCCTTAATAAGGCGGCCTGCGCATTCTGTGGTATTAAATTTGAGTTACCAAATTAATGCGAAATGGCAAGTGTCATGGATGCATCATTGGCAAGCTAAAAGAACTGATTTTGTTTATGATGAGGCATCATTCAGCGTGGTTTCTAAGCAATTGAAACCCTATGTCTGGTCGGAGTTACAAAGTAGTTATCAGATAAGTAAGCAGTTGCAATTCAATCTTTTGATTAAAAATTTGTACAATCAAACATTTGTTGAATCGTATGGATATTCAACTCAGCCATGGAATCTATTGCTTGCCTTGAAGTATCAGTGGTAAGTTTTGGGATTTTTTTTCAACGCTGTCAAGGTTTTAAACCTTGACAGCGTTAGGCAAAGCTATTCTTTCTTTGCTTACATCTGTTTTTAAAAATTGATATTTTTCTCATAAAATCAACAGATTGATTTTAATTTAATTTATCAAAAAACTGGAGGGATTTTAAAAATAAAAATGCCAATTTTACCAACGCTGTCAAGGTTTTAAACCTTGACAGCGTTAAGAAATCATGGTTTAAAGCGCTCGTAGACTTCTTTGCCTGATATGGGGTCTTTACCAAATAATTCAATGTAATTGACCGAAGGCATAAATTTACTTTCGTCTACGCTCACAAAGACTCTTTTTAGGACTTGAAGCTTTCCGTTGATTGGGAATAAGGCAATGGGTAGACCTTTGGGGTCTAGTTTGACAACAAATTTCCTTTTCCTGTATGCCAAAAAATAGGCTTCATAAGCAGGTTCAATTTCACTTGGAATTTTGTTGGTATATAAGCCGTATGCTAAGGTTTTCTGAATGGAAGACAATTCTTCTTGTTGGCCTTTTTCTGCATACCTAATCCAATAAGTATGTACCGGATTTTTTGAATTTAAGGCTTTAGAACTTGTTAAATTAGCGTCATAGACCACCACATTCGAATTAGAACTACGTTGAATGTAGAATAACCTAATAGCACTTTCTGGGGGATTAGGAAAAACTTCGTAAGTGGCCAATGCCGGGAAAGTACCTACAATTAGCCACAAAAAAATCCGAATAAAAGTTGAAAGTAATCTCAAGGTAAAGCTTAGCTGAAATACGAAAATGATTATTGTTTTTCCATCTTTTCAACAATTTCCTCTGAAATACCTACACAAGAGAAACCTCCATCATGGAATAAGTTTTGCATAGTTACTTTACGAGTTAAATCAGAAAATAAGGTAATAACATAATCTGCACAATCATCAGCAGTAGCATTGCCTAATGGAGACATTTGGTTGGCATATTCATAGAATGCATTGAAACCACTTATCCCTGTTCCAGCTGTTGTTTTGGTTGGAGATTGAGAAACTGTATTAATACGTACTCCTTTAGCTTTACCATAGTGATAACCATAGGATCTCGCGATGGATTCCAACATGGCTTTCGCTTGAGCCATGTCCGTATAATCAGGGAAAGAACGTTGAGCAGCGATGTATGATAAAGCTACAACAGACCCTCCTTGAGCGATAGCATCTTTTTTCTGAGCTACCTGAAGCATTTTGTGGAAGGAAAGAGCAGATACATCCAATGATTTTAAAAACCATTCATAATTTAAATCTCCATATTCACGTCCTTTGCGGATGTTCGTGCTCATTCCAATGGAATGCAATACAAAGTCGATTGGCCCGCCTAAAAATTCGATGGACTCATCGTAAAGTTTTTCTAAATCTTCAATCGAAGTGGCATCAGCACCGATAACTTTGGCTCCGCATTTTTCAGCTAGGTGATTGATTTCTCCCATGCGCATAGCGAGTGGAGCATTGGTCAAGGTGAAAGTTGCTCCTTCCTCGTGAGCTCTTTCTGCAATTTTCCAGGCGATGGAATCTTCGTTTAATGCGCCAGAAATAATACCTCTTTTTCCTTTAAGTAATTGATATGCCATATGAAGCGATCTAGATCGATTGAATTTTTGTGATTTTGCCTCCAAAGTAACGAATTTTTTCTCAGAATAGAATGGATTTATCTATCTCAAATACCATTCTATTTGCTGAATAGGTTGTTATTTAGAAAAATATGCGTAAATTGCGAAGGAAATTTAAGAAATGAAGAGGGGTTTTTAATCCCTCTTTTTGTTTTCAATTGGAAAAGCATGGGTGATTTATCAGAAAAAATTAGGGAGTGGTTGTTGGCTTATGTGGGAGATGGTCCTATTTTTTTAGTGGATTTGCAGGTTTCACAAGGAGCTAAACGCAGTCTCGTAACGATTTTAGTCGATACATTAGAAGGGATTTCCATTGATGAATGTGCTTTGTTGAGCCGTAAGTTGGCACATCATATTGAAGAAAATTTGTGGATTGAGGAGGCTTACAATTTAGAAGTTTCTTCTCCTGGTTTGGATTTTCCATTAACGCAAGGATGGCAGTTTCAAAAAAATATAGGTCGAAAGGTTAAAGTTTGGATGAAGAAAGAGGGGCAATTTGAAGGAGTTTTACTCGCTTACAATGAAGATTCGATCGAGGTTTTAACTGAAAAAACGCTGAAACATCGAGTAATAGTGGCTAAGGAGTCTACTTGGATTTCCTTAGCAGAAATAGATAAAATTAAAGTACAAGTGTCATTTCAATAAAAAAAGAGAGATAGCAATGAACAGTGTTGAATTAATTTCGTCATTTGCAGAGTTTGCTCGGGAAAAGAACATTGATAAGCCGTCGATGATAGCGGTTTTAGAAGATGTATTTCGTACCATGATTCGTAAGAAATTTGGTTCCGATGAAAACTTCAATGTGATTATCAATCCCGAGAGTGGCGATTTAGAGATGTGGCGTACACGTGAAATCGTGGACGATAATTCGGAAGATATTTGGGATTTTGATAAAATTCCTTTGTCAGAGGCGAAATTAATCGAGCCCGATTTTGAAATTGGTGAAGAGGTAGCTGAATTGATCAAGTTAGAGGATTTCGGTCGTCGCGTAGTTCAAACAGCTCGTCAAACCTTGATTCAAAAAATAAAGGACATTGAAAAAGAAAGTCTTTATGATAAGTATAAAGATTTAGTGGGTGAATTAGTTAGTTCTGAAGTATACCAAATTTTGGGTAGAGAGTTGATCTTGCTAGACAGTGAAGACAATGAATTGATTCTACCTAAAACTGAAATGATTCCAAAGGATCGTTTTAAAAAGGGAGAGACAATTAAAGCAATCATTCACAAGGTTGAGATGGCTAATGGTACGCCACGTATCATTTTATCACGTATTTCACCTGTATTTTTGGAGCGCTTGTTTGAACAAGAGATTCCAGAAATTTATGATGGCACTATTACTATCCGTAAGATTGTTCGTGAACCAGGTGAGCGCGCTAAGGTAGCTGTAGAATCATATGATGATCGTATTGATCCAGTAGGGGCTTGCGTAGGTATGAAAGGATCCCGTATTCATGGTATTGTTCGTGAATTACAGAATGAAAATATTGACGTGATTAACTTCACAGATAATTTAGAGTTATTAGTTGCTAGAACCTTGAGTCCTGCGAAGTTAAACTCGATGACGATTGATAAAGAGCGTAAACGTATTTCGGTATTTTTAAACTCAGATCAAGTATCTATGGCCATTGGTCGTGGAGGTCAAAACATTAAATTAGCTGGTAAGTTAGTCGGATATGAAATTGATGTCTTCCGTGATGTGCCTAAAGATGAATTGGACGAGGAAGATGTAGAATTGAATGAATTCTCTGACGACATTGACGCTTGGATTTTGGATGAGCTACACAAGATTGGTTTGGATACAGCCAAGCAGGTTTTAGCTTTATCTAAAGAAGAATTAGAGCGTAGAACGGAGTTGGAAGAGGAGACGATCGAAGATATCTTATCGATTCTTCGTGCTGAATTTGAGTAAGTTGTAACACATTGAATGATTTATAGTATTTTGTAATTTTTATGGCAGAAGAAAAGACAATGCGATTGAGCCTTGTAGCAAAACAAATAAACGTGGGGACGTCTACGATCCTTCAGTTTCTTTCTGCTAAGGGTCACAAAATTGATAATAACCCAAATGCCAAATTAAATTTTGAGCAGCTTAGCTTATTGGCTAGAGAATATGATGCGAATCATATTTTGGAAGCATCAGAAGCTCCCAAAAAAGCTGTTGAAGAAGTAGTTGTGCCAGAACCTGTGGTTGTCGAGGTGAAAAAACCTGAGCCAGCCCCTGTTGAAGAGGTTGTTGCCCCAGCTCCTGAACCAGAAAAAGTTGTTGAAGTTCCTGTGGTAGAGGTTGCCAAACCTGAACCTGTGAAAGAGGAGGAACCAAGACCTATGGGTTTAAAAGTGGTGGGTAGAATCGATTTAGACAAAAAAGGTCATCCTGTTGCGCCAAAACCCGTTGAGAAACCAGTGGAGGCCCCAAAAGTAGAGGAAAAAGTGGTGGAACCAGTGGCACCATTGGTGCCTGAAGCAAAGGTAGAGCCAGTACAAGAAGTGGTTGAACCCCTAAAGGAGGAACCTAAAACTGCTGTACCAGAAGTACCCGTTGTTCCTCCAGTTGTGGAGTCAACTATTCCTGATATTGAGTTAATTGAAGCAAAGGGTGAAACTTTAAAAGGATTAACAGTTTTAGGTAAAATTGAATTACCTACTCCTAGTGATCGCTCGGGTGACAAAAAGCACAAGAGAAAGCGTATAATTAAAGAAGAAAAACGACCTGTTTCTAACGATACAGCCAATCGTCCGGCACCAGCAGGAGGAGGCGATTTCAAGAAAAAGGATTTTGGAAAGAAACCAGCTGCTCCGGGTGCAAAGCCAGGAGGGCCTAAAGAAGAGCTTTCCGATAAAGATATTCAAGAACAGATTAAGGCAACCATGGCTCGTTTGCAAGGTGCAACGAACAAGCAGAGCTTTGGTGCTGATAAGCGCCGTGTTAAACGTAGGGAGCGGGCAGAAGCGGATGAAGCACGTCAATTAGCTGAAGATGAAGAATCAAAAATCTTAAAAGTAACAGAATTTATTTCAGCTAGTGATTTAGCCTCTTTGATGGATGTTTCCGTCAATGAAGTGATTTCTACTTGTATGAGTTTGGGTATGTTCGTTTCGATCAATCAACGATTGGACGCTGAAGCAATAACTATTATAGCAGATGAGTTTGGGTTTGAAGTGAGTTTTATTTCAGCGGAAGAAGAAATTGATGCTGTTGAGGTAGAAATTGAAGATGATCCAGCTGATTTAGTTCCAAGAGCTCCCATCGTAACCATCATGGGTCACGTTGACCACGGTAAAACATCCTTATTGGATTATATTCGTCGGGCCAAAGTAGCTGCTGGTGAAGCAGGTGGTATTACACAACATATTGGTGCTTATTCAGTACAAACTGAATCAGGAAAAAAAGTTACTTTCCTAGATACTCCCGGTCACGAAGCCTTTACTGCGATGCGTGCTAGGGGTGCTAAAATCACCGACGTGGTTATTATTGTGATTGCGGCAGATGATTCTGTTATGCCACAAACAAAAGAAGCAATTAACCATGCAATGGTAGCGGGAGTACCCATCGTATTTGCTTTCTCTAAAGTGGATAAGGATGGAGCAAATCCAGATAAAGTTCGTGAGGAGCTAGCTGCCATGAATATGTTAGTGGAAGATTGGGGTGGTAAATACCAATGTCAAGAAATTTCTTCCAAATCAGGATTAGGTATCGATGATTTATTGGAAAAAGTGTTGTTAGAGGCTGAATTATTAGATCTAAAAGCAAATCCTAATAAGAAAGCTGTAGGTTCTGTTATTGAAGCAGAATTGGATAAAGGACGTGGTTACGTAACGACCCTATTAATCCAAGCAGGAACTTTGAATATCGGTGACATGATGTTGGCTGGAGATAATTATGGTCGTGTAAAGGCCATGTTTGATCACCACGGAAATAAGATTAAGAAAGCGGGGCCATCTACACCTGTTCAGGTTTTAGGATTAAATGGAGCTCCACAAGCAGGTGATAAATTGCTCTGCTTAGAGAATGAGCGTGAAGCTCGTGAAATTGCGAACAAGCGTGAGCAAATTTTACGTGAGCAGTCTTTACGTACTAGGAAACACATTACATTGGAAGAAATTGGTCGTCGTAAGGCTATTGGTACTTTCCGTGAATTGAATGTAATTGTAAAAGGTGACGTGGATGGTTCAGTAGAAGCTCTTTCAGATTCCTTGTTGAAGCTTTCAACTGAAGAAGTTCAAGTAAGAATTATTCACAAAGGTGTAGGTCAAGTATCTGAATCAGATGTGGCTTTAGCATCTACATCCGATGCGGTAATTATTGCATTCCAAGTTCGACCATCTGTGAATGCCCGTAAATTGGCTGAAGCTGAGCAAATAGAAATTAGAAACTACTCCATTATCTACCAAGCAATTGATGAAATCAAAGCTGCTATGGAAGGTATGTTGGCACCAACTTTTGAAGAAGTTATTACTTCAAATATCGAAGTGCGCGATGTATTCAAAATTTCAAAAATTGGTACCGTAGCTGGATGCTATGTATTAGATGGAACGGTGAAGCGTGCCAATAAAATCCGCGTGATTCGCGACTTTGTGGTTGTTCATGAAGGAGAAATATCAGCTTTGAAGCGTTTCAAAGATGATGTAGCTGAAGTCAAGTTTGGCTATGAGTGTGGATTGTCAGTAAAGAACTTCAATGACCTAGAAGTAGGAGATACGATTGAATGTTACGAAATGAAAGAAGTAAAACGTACCTTGAAATAATAACTCAAGTATGCTTATATCAAAAAGGCCAGTTCGAGAGAACTGGCCTTTTATTTTGAATTAAAAACACCTTTTTTAAGAAAATATCTGTTTAAGATTTGCAGTTTTGAAAAATACAATGACCAATGAAATAAATAATCCGAAGAATAAGAATCCAATGGTTATTATACTTCTCTTTGGTTCTGATTTTTGTAAAGCAATTTGTGCGGGTTCTAATACTTTAAATACTGGAGTTTCCCGTTGAATTTTTACAGCTGCATCAGCCATTTGAGTACTAATGCTGGAATAAATATTGAAAGCTAAATCAACCTCATATTGAAGTTTCTTTTCTTGATCTTTAGCTACCTGTAAGAATGTATTGCGATGCTGGTCTTTATAGGTGGATAATCTACTTAAGGCATTATCATATGTTTTTCGCGATTCAGCATGTCGTTCTTGTAGGAATTTTAGTTCTTTTCTCGCCTTTTCAGTTCGATAATTTGAAACATATTTAGTTAGATAATCCTGAGTAAATCCAAGAAGCATGGCAGCTGCTACGGGGTCTGTTAATTTAACAGAAATGGTCACCATGCCATTTTTTTTATCTGTTTCTGCTGAGATTCTACTTTTTAAATTGTTTACTCCTGCCAATTCTGATTGAGTTAAATTTATTAGTTCAGTAGATAGCCCTTCCTTAGGGATTGTAATACTTGACTCCTTTATCTCTTTGGAAGATTTATCTTTGGGAAAAATTTGTAGTGGAGCTTGCTCAGGCGAGGTTAAAATATAATCGTAAACAGTAAGCCATTTTTTTCTTTTTTGAACAAAAACTTTACTTTTCAACGCTTCCTGTAGAAACGGGGTGCTTTGTAATACACTAGGATAAATTTCAGGTCTTATAACATCTACTCCAGCTCCTCCACCAATGTCTACCCCAGCTAAACCCGCTAATGATTTAAGGCCACCTAAACTACTTCCTCCAGATTTTGAATCTATTTCGGGTAATAATTTAACAGTGGAAACGTATTCATTAACCTGTGTTAGTGAGTATAAAACTCCAACAATGGTGAATAAAGTTGTGGTAATTCCAATTAATAGAATGTTTGATTTAATTGCTTTTAAAATTTCTCCAAGATTTATGGAGATTTCACCTTCATTATCAAATGAATTTTTAATGTTCTCTTGTTCCATTAGATAATTATTTTGAAAGTTGGTTAACCAAGGTAATAATGGTAAAGGAGAATGAAACTAGACTTGAGGTTAGTCCAATTAATTCAGCTGTTGTCAAACCCTTTTTTGTACCTGGAGGAATACTATTTACAATGATTTCAGACCCAGGAACAACTTTAGGGTAAACCTTGAAAATTAAGAACTTTTTTGTTCTACTAGATACGCCGTTTGGATATTTAACATAGACAAGTTTTTTTATCGCATCTGAAGCAAATCCACCTGCCTCTGAAATATAATCATCTAGGCTATAGCCTTCCTTGTAAGTCACTGAGATAGGATTTTGTACTGCACCTGATAGTTTTACTGTTTGATTAATTCTAGGTATAACCAAAGAATCCATGGCCATTAAATACAGGTTATTCTTGGAATTAGGATTGTCAATAACTTCTTTTAAATCTATTCCAACAATTTCTGAATTTCTATACAATTCAGCCCCTTCTAAAAATGCTCCATCCTTTAATCCTCCTGCTAATTCAACAAAATCGGATAGCCTTTTGCTATTATTTTTTATTGCATAAACCCCAGGATAATTAACCATCCCTTGGATGTTAATATAGCGCTGATCTTCGTAATCAGGAGCTCGACGAATGGATAATATGTCGAATGGTGTCAATGTAAATTGACTTCCTTCATTTGAAATCTGAAGATTTCCATCAATATTAAAGGTTTTAATTTCGATTTTATCCTCTGAGATTGAACCTGCGCCATGGGTAACAACTCTTCTGGCTAATTCTAATTTTGAAAAACTTGCTCCGTCTTTAAATCCTTTGGCAAGTAATATTAAATCACCAACTTTCATTCCTTCTTTATATTCAAAGGTGCCTTCTTGGTTGACCTCACCAAAAACACTTACAGTTCGTTTTTCTTTTAATCCAGAAACCGTAAATACTTTAACGATATCTTCCCTTTGTAATGGGAAATCCGCAATTTCTCCCCTTAAAATTTTTCCTAAATCAATCGAAATAATGGAAGGTTCGAAATTTTCTAATTTTCTTGTAATGGTGGCTCTACTTAAAAAGGCATCTTCTCGGGTACCTTCAGCTCTTTTTACTAATTCTTTTACGGTGCTTAGTCCGTTTTCTAAAGCATACATGCCAGGCCTAAACACAGCCCCTTCAATTTCTACCCGATTTTCAAATCGTTCAATAATAGCTCCAATGACAAATTTATCGCCATTTTGAGGAATAAATGAATTCACCTCATCTTGAGTGATATTCATTAATTTTAATTCCCTGGAGGTATTTCTAGTTACAGGAATAGAATAAGTATATGCTTTGTTGGTAAATCCACCGGCAAATTTTAAAACATCTTTTAGGGTTTCTCCCTTGATAGTTTCAAAAATCATGGCTCTTTTTACTTCTCCAATAAGTTCTACCCGTGTTTCATAATCTGAAATTCGAATAACATCTTGATCTTGCAGGTGTATATTATCTTTCTGATCAGCTCTTAATAAAAAATCATAGAGATCTAAAGTTCTAATGACCTTATTAGCTCTTATTACTTTGATATTTCTAAATGATCCATTGGAACTAGGTCCACCAGCTAAATACAAAGCGTTAAATACCGTGGCTAGGGAAGAAACGGTATATGTTCCAGGGAATTTAACCTCACCCGTTAAGGTTACTTTAATGCTTTTAACATTACCTAGGGTTACTTGGGCTGAAGACCCGCTTCCAGGTTTATTTAAACCTTGGTATAATTGGCGAAGTCTACCGATAATTCTATTTGCTGCGGCATCTACACTTAAACCATTGACATAAATCGGACTTAGGTTCAGTATTTTGACAGTTCCTTCTGGACTAACCTTAACTCGGAAATTATCCAAGACATCCCCAAAAATATCGATGTTTAATTCGTCCTCAGGCCCAAGGGTATAATTCAGAGGAGTAGCTATCTTTAAATCAGGTTCAAAATTTAGTTTTTCGATATCAAACAAACTAGATCCAAAAATTTCTTTTTCAAGTGCCAAAGATCTTCTCAATTGAAGTGCTTTATAAACTTTTACTAAACTATCACTATAAACATTTAGCGGTTGAGAAAGAAAAATACGTTCTTCCAATGTGAAAATTTGTTCTTCAATACTCTTTTTTTGATTTGGGTTAGCTTGGGCTCCTGTTGGATTTATTTCTGTCTTTTTTTGATTGCTAAGTGTCCCATTAGTAACCCGGTTATTCCCTTCTGTTTCTGATTTGGTTGTGGTTTTGGTGTTTACACTGGCCGGAAGATTACTAATCTTCTCCCTCATTTTAGCAATATCAGAGGCATTGTAACCCTGTGCTTTGGCCGCTTTTTCTATTTGAGCCTCGCTCATGCCACTAGCTTGAGCTTTTTGATAAAATTGGGTAATTTGATCTTCCGTTAATTCATCTACATTTTTTTTCCCTTGTTGAGCAGTTTGGGCAACTGATAAAAAACTTAAAAAGAATACGAATGCAAATGTTGTCAGTATGGGGAAAACCTGGATTTTCTGGAAAAATCTCATCATAAATCGGGAAGAATAATTAACAATCTACAAATTTAAACCTTTTTTACTTGTCATTTGGATATTCTAATCAGAATTTACCCAATGGGCAAATCTTTAAAATTTGGGACAAGCCAAGGTCCTTTTTAACTTCAGGTAAGGTTTTTTTAATGAAATATCCCAATCAAATAAATAGGCTACCGAAATTTCATGGGCGCCTCCAGAGGGTAGACCAAGCTTTGAAATGGTTAAATCATAGGAATATCCTACCGAGAAATTGTCTTGACGATATCCTACTAATGCCACAATGGATTCTCGGCTATTCATAATGCCATTATTATCTTTCTTAATAGGAACTCCTCGATACCAAGCTCCTAAAACAATTGGAGAAAGGGTTAGGTAGGCCCCTAAATCTAATTGATCAAATGTACCTTGGTGTTTGTAATTTAAAACAGGACTTATACTTTTTTCGGTGTTTCGTGCTCGATACGAGTTTTGTTCAAAATAACTATCTTCCAGCATGATTTTAGTACCTAATTGTATGCTGAATTTCATTGCTACAGGAGAATTAATGGTTGATGTTCTGCTAGACAATGACTGATTTGGGGTATTTAAATGGTGTACCGATAGGCCGACCCATGAATTTCTAAGATTGAGCATAGCCCCAGTAGAAAAGTCCATGTAATTTGTAGAGGCACCATTTTTTTCCCAATTTTTCAAAATGGGGTCATCACTTTTCTGACTAATACTACCGTTGACAAATTGATCTCCGAAAATCAGATTAGAAAAGTCTAATCCCCGATTTACATAAGAACTTTGTATTCCTAAAGAAATCGAGCTTTCCTCAGCTAAATTGATGTGATAAGCATACTGTAATCCAAATGATGTCGTTTGTAAATTTGAAAATTGTTTATCCGTGGTCATCACTATTCCCACACCGCTATTTATGTGGGAGAAATTAATATCAGCCGTTAATGAAGAAAATTGATAACTAGAACTAAGATTTGGCCATTGATTTCTATGGTTGAAATTGACCTTGGATGTATTATTTATACCTGCAAATGCAGGAGATATCAAAAGTGGTGCCGAATAGAACTGAGAAAGCTGCGGATCTTGTGCCAATGTTTTCCCAGTGCACATAAAGAATGCGCCTAAAAATATAAAAACAATACGGTATGATCCGAGTTTACGTCGCATAGCCCAGCAATTTAGTACTTAGCTTTTCAAAAACCAATATTTTGCCTTATTTTGTGTTCAAATCATGTACTTGCCTAACTTTTAAATGATTAAAAAGTTTCTATTTCTTTTTCTGGTTTGGCTTGTTTCTTTCCGTGCTTTTTCGGATCCCAAAATCGTTTTTCGTAATAATTGCCTAACCCAGTGCGCAAGTTGTGAAAAGGGAGTTGACCCTAATTTAGCTACCGTTTTTGAGTTGACTGAAAATTTCCCCACCGGTACAACTTTTTCGTGGGATTTTGGTGAGCCAGCTGCTCCCAATGATAAAAAAAATTCGGCTACTGGCGTACACCAGTATTGTAGTCCAGGTACTTATAATGTTAAAGTTACCATTCAAAGACCCTTGGCCGGCACTCCTCCAATCGTTTTAACAGAACGAGTTATCATAGGGAAATTGCCAGAAATCTATTTAGGGAAAGACACGTCTGAAGTTAAAAAGACAATTTGCTTAGGTCAGGAATTGGTATTAAATGCCTTTCAAAAAGTAGGTCGACCATCCTATCCTATTGAAGTCTTATGGTATCCCAAGGGCCAAACGACGGATACGATCAAGGTTCGGGAATCGGGTTGTTATTCTGTAAAGATCACAGAACCTCTTTCTGGATGTTCGGCAGAAGCTAAAATGCAAATTGAAATTTGTGGAGAAACTGATCCTAATCAAGTGCTATTAAAAGCGCCTCCTGCATGGTATTTTGGAAGTAGTGCTGGTGTGAAATTTGAAAACCCTGATAACCCAACTCCAACCACAGGTCGTTTAAATGTACCCAATGGGGTAGCTGTAATGGCGGACCCAACCAATAGTATTATTTATTATACGGATGGCCAAAAAGTATTTGATCGTGACAATAACCCTATCACTTTTAGCAAAGATCCTAGTGCTCTGATAAATGGGGATATTACTAATTCGCAAGGGGTAACCACCATGCCTAAAACATCATGTAAGGGTTGTCAATCGGAATATTATATCTTCACCTTGAAGAAAAATGCCGCGAATGAGAATCAAATTTATTACAGCATCGTGGATATGAAGCTGAATAAAGGGAAAGGAGGCCTGTCTGTAATAAATCAATTATTAAGTCCTGTTCCTAGTACTGAACGATTAGTAGCATCTCAAGGAGGTTCTGGATTTTATTGGTTAATTTCTCAAGATGCCAATAGTAATACGATTAGGACCTTTAAAGTTTCTGATGCAGGTATTTCAGCTCCAATTATTACAAGTCCTTCTGGTTCTACCAGCTTTACCAGTTCTGCGGGTTATACCAAAATTTCAACGGATTGGAGTAAAATGGCGGTCGTGGTACCAGGGCCTCCAACCAATAAATTGGATTTATTCGATTATGATGCAACGGGTGAAGGGAAACCAACTTACTTAACCACATTGGATTTAGGCGCTTCTCCACCTACCATATATGGTGTGGAATACTCTCAAGATAAAAAAGTATTGTATGTTTCTATGCAAGGTGATGGGAAGACCATTCGGTCTCAAATCTTACAGTTCAATATAGCCAAGAATAATGCAGATACGATTTTGGCTTCCAAGCGGGTTTTATTAGATACTTTAGCTAAAATTGGAGCTTTACAAATAGATCCTGTTTATAATACCATCATCTTTGTGGCCATTGAAGGGAGCTCAACTTTAGGGAAAATTACGCAAACCAATGATTTGTTAAGTAATGCAGACTCGCTCAAACGCGCTAAATATGAACCTAATGCTGTTACTTTTCCTTCTAATGTGACCAGTCAATTAGGACTTCCACCATCTATACCCTCTCCACCAAACCCAAGTAGCCCACCAAGTATTAAACAAACTTGCGAGGGAACTACCTTTAGCTATAAGGTCGATAAGAAATTATGTGACCCTATGAACAATGACAAAATTGTGTGGAAGATCTATAAAACAAGTTTAAATCCTTTTCCAACCATTACCGGTTTAACGGTACCACTGGACCCTGCTGGAACCCTGTATTATTCTTATGAAGGTGATGTTATGAAGCATAAGTTTAAACAGGCGGGCAAATATGTCATTACCGCCGCAATTTCTAACGTATGTGTTAAAGACTACCTTTTGGATGCCCAAGAATTTGATATTCAAATCATGGAACCTTTAAGTTTAAAGGAAGAGTATAATAGTATTTGTAAGGATAATGCCAAAGTTCAGTTAGACAAATTACCTCCACAAAAAACATTGACTTTTGAATGGAGCTCACAAGATAAAACACCTGCAATTGTAGTACCAAAGCCTGGAGGATCCTATGAAGTAATTGTAACTGACACCGCTACTGGTTGTTCAATTACCAAGAAAACTCAAGTGAACTTTTTGACAAATGAGTATTTCTTCCCTAAAAAGGACTATTTTATTTGTATGGATGAGGTAAATCCTCAAACTATCCTACAAATAGCAGGAAATAGTCGGGACTTTACCTTTTCTTGGACTCCCAATTCAGCCATAACTTCTGCCTTGAATTTGAATTATGCCAAGATTAACCGTAATGGATCCTATCAAGTAGAAATAAAAGATGCAGATGGTTGTGTGACGTCAAGTAATTATACCGTACCGGATAAATGTGAACCCTTAATTTTTGCTCCATCTATTTTTACTCCCAATGGGGATGGCAAAAATGACACATTTAATCCAATTCCAAAGAATCCAGCCAGAACTCAGATTGTGAATGTCCAAATATTTAATCGTTGGGGTGAAATGCTATTTTCTAAGCAAGGTTCCAATTCCGCCGAATTATCCTGGGATGGTAAATTCAATGGACACCTAGTCCCTCCTGATACCTATGCTTGGGTTATTCAATATCAATCAACTCCTGAAAATTTCCCTGAAAAAGGAATTATGACATTGCGGGGGGCTGTCGTAGTGGCTTATTAAATCAATAAATTGATAAAGATTGTAGCTAAGCAATAAGAGAAGAATCTCATTCGTTTCTTTTGAAAAATGCTCAAAAAAAACAACGCTGTCAAGGTTTTAAACCTTGACAGCGTTAAGGATTTTTTAAAAAATTAATACGCCCGAACTTCAATTCCTTTCATGAAATTCACAAACGCTTTATTAACTACTTGATTTCCTCCTGGAGTAGGGAAGTTGCCCGTAAAATACCAATCTCCTAAATGATTTGGACAAGCCACGTTTAGATTTTCAACTGTCTGATAAATGACAGACACCTCTGCTTTTATATGTTTTGGACGGACAATTTCAGCTACCTTGTTAGAGATTTCTTGGTCTGTAAATGGGGCATAAATAGCCTTAACAAAATTTTCTGTATGTGCTGTCCCATTTTCTAAGGCCACTAAACATTTTAGGTTTACTTCGTCTAAAACACCTTCTAATCCTCTTTCTTTTAAGAGTGCTAAAGCGGCTCTAAAGGCAACGAACTCCTTCATTTTTGACATGTCAATACCATAGCAATCAGGATATCGAATCTGAGGAGCTGAGGAAACAATGACAATTTTTTTAGGGGCTAATTTATCTAATAAACTCAGAATACTCTTTTCTAAGGTTGTTCCACGTACAATGGAATCATCAATTAGTACCACGGAATCAACGCCTTTGTTAATTACTTCGTAAGTTGTGTCATACACATGAGAAACCATGTCATCTCTTTGCTCATCGCTAGTGATGAAGGTGCGGACTTTCACATCTTTCGAAATCAATTTTTCTACTCTTGGGCGGAATGTTAACATTTCTTCCAATTCTTTTTCAAAAAGAATACCGCCCATAATAGCCTGCTTTCTCTCTTTAGCTAAATGGTCTTCTAAGCCATCAATCATCCCTAAAAAGGCCGTTTCGGCAGTATTTGGGATATAAGAGAATACCGTATTTTTTAGGTCATTATTTACTTCTTCCAAAATTTGAGGAATTAATAACCTACCTAATTTTTTACGTTCAGAATAAATATCTGGATCAGAACCTCTGGAGAAATAAATACGCTCAAAGGAACAAGATTTTTGTTCTAGGCGATCAATGAAAGGAGCTTCTTTGACCGAGCCATCCATGTCAATTACTAAAGCAGAACCAGGCGTAATTTCCTGAATTTGGTCATAGGCACAATTAAAACTGGTTTTAATAGCCTGCTTTTCAGATGCCACCACCACTACTTCATCATCCATATAATAATAAGCCGGACGAATACCAGCAGGGTCTCTAGCTACAAAGGAAGCACCATATCCTGTTAGGCCCACCATGGCATAACCACCATCAAAGTCCTTACAAGAACGCTCCAATACGCGAACTAAATCAATCTGTTCTGCCAAAATATCGGAAAGCTCTGGATTCTCATATTTGTCACGGTATTTCAAAAATTGTCTTTGGTTTTCTTCATCTAAAAAGTGACCAATTTTCTCCATCACGGTAACGGTATCTACTTTCTCCTTCGGATGCTGTCCCAAGGATACTAATTTGTCAAACAAATCATCCACATTGGTCATGTTGAAATTTCCTGCCATCACCAAATTCCGACTTCTCCAATTGCTCTGCCGTAACATGGGATGACAATTTTCAATTTCATTTTGGCCATGGGTACCATAACGCAAGTGACCTAATAATACCTCACCAGTAAAAGCTACATTTTCTTGCCACCAAGTGGCATCATGACTCGGATCAATGCCCGTTTCACGCTTGACATCTTTGGATAATTTTTGTGCTTTCCTGAATTTCTTATTGATTTTTCCGAAGATATCGGCTACTGCTTGAGGCTCTACTGAGCGGTACCGACTGATATATCGGTTACCTGGATTAACGTTGATTTTGATATTGGCGACTCCGGCACCATCTTGACCTCGATTGACTTGTTTTTCCATCATCAAGTACAATTTACTGAGGCCATAAGTAGGCGTCTTGTACTTATCCAGATAATACTGAAAAGGCTTGCGCAATCGAATAAGGGCAATTCCACATTCGTGCTTTATTGAATCAGACATTTGGTATGCGTTTCAGAAGAGGTTTTTACTCAAAATCGAATACAAAACTAAGTAATAAAAATGATGGCTCAACGGAAATGTCCATTAATTATTTCCTTATTTTAAGAATTCCCAAAGCATCGATGGAGCTAAGAAACTTCCTAAAATTAATCCCACCAATACCGCATAAACCCACATATTGCCATTTTCATTCCAAACGCTAAGACCAAGCTCCTGCGTTTTTTTCTTGAAATATAAGTGGTATGGAATCTTCAAATAATAGAAAATTCCAAGTGCTGTGGTTAAAATTGCTGTCAGAAACAATATTAAGGTCAAAATTTGGGAATTATTTTGATATTTTTCCCATAAAAATGAAAAATAAGTAACCTTGGCAATAAAGCTTCCAGCAGGAGGTAAACCAGCTAAAGCCACCATTCCCACCAACAAAAATAAGGAGGCTAATGGGCGTGTTTTGGCTAAGCCACTCCATTTTTCTAAATCATTTGATTTATATGAACTTACAGGCGCTTCATCAATCAGGTAAAAGACCAAAAGGGTGCTTAGACCATAGATTAAAGCATAAAATAATAATGCCTCCGTGGCTTGTTGACTAGGAAATAACCAAGCCATGGCCATGAATCCACCATGGGCAATTCCTGAATAGGCAAGCAGTCTTTTGCTATTTTGTTGTCCCAATGCACCTAAATTCCCAACTAATAAGGTTAAGATGGCTAAAAATGCAATAGGCACCTCCAGCGACATAGGAATGAAATGGAGTAATCGTATGCCTAAAAATGTAATAGCTATTTTAGGTGCGGTTGAAATCCATGTCATCCAAGAGGCAGGTAAGCTTTCTATTACATCTGGACTCCAAGGATGAAATGGTGCCCAAGCTAATTTAAATAATAATGAACTTGAAACTAAGGTAAGTGCAAGTCCTACCAAATAGGGATCTGCAGTGGAAAGTCCGCGACTAAATTCAGGACTGGTAATATGCATGCTCCCCGTAATACCGTATACGAAGGAGATTCCATACAATAATAGCGCTGTACTAGCCAAGCCAAATAAAACATAAGGCAAAATAGCCCTTGCTCCCTCAGCATCCTTACGAATGCCCACTAATAAATAAGTACCTAATGACATCCATTCGATACTTAAAAATATACTTAGCCAATGGCTACTGATAGAAACCAACATGGCTCCACCTAGTACGGATAAAAAGCCCATTTTTTCTTCAAATTGAAAACTTTTTTGTTGGGCTTGATTGACTAAAATTAGAATAATCGCTAAGAAAAGAAGCAATGCATTGATCGAATTGCTTCCCGCATTAATCCAAAAAATCGAAAAAGATGCGAAGCCTGTCATTCCTGTAGTCATTCGCTGAATGGCTAACACAAATGCGAGTAATAAACCTATTTGAGTGATGAAATATCGCCATGAGCTAGAGAATTTACTAGACCTACCATGTAAAAATAATTCGGCAAATATTCCCACCAAAATCCAAATGCACAAGAGTATTTCAGGTATCATCAAGGAAAGTCCTTGACTAATTCCATGGAGCTTCTGTGGTATGGATTGCAGTATTTCAGGAGAAAACATAGTGTAAACTTACAGTTTTTTGCCAAGTATTTTTTGACTTAAATAATAGGCAGTGGGATTATTCTCCAGTTGGACCATTTCTTCAGGACTACCTTCAAAACAGATTTGTCCTCCTGCTTCTCCTCCATCTGGTCCTAAATCTATGATATGATCAGCACATTTTATAACCTCCATGTTGTGCTCAATGATGATGACACTATCACCCTGTTCCACTAAATCATTTAATGCTTTCAATAATTTTTTGATATCATGAAAGTGAAGACCAGTAGTGGGCTCATCAAATATAAACAAGGTTTTTCCTTTATTTGGATTTCCTTTACCCAAAAAGCTCGCTAGTTTCACACGTTGAGCTTCACCTCCCGATAGGGAATTAGAAGATTGTCCCAATTTGATATATCCTAGGCCTACTTGAAATAATGGATCTATTTTTTCAGCAATTTTCGGAGTTTTACTTTTGAAGAATTCCACACCCTCTTCCACGGTCATGTCAAGAATTTCTGCGATATTTTTGTCCTGAAATTTGACATCCAAAATCTCTTGCTTGAATCGGCTACCTTGACAAGATTCGCATACCAATTTAATATCTGCCATGAATTGCATTTCAATGGTAATCTCGCCCTCTCCTTGACAGGTTTCACATCGGCCGCCTTCAACATTAAAAGAGAAATGGGAAGGTTTATACCCCCTGGTTTTTGCTAAAGGTAATTCTGAATATAAAGCACGTATAGCATCGTAGGCTTTGATATAAGTTACAGGATTCGACCTAGAAGATTTGCCAATGGGCTGTTGATCGACCATTTCTACCCCAGCAATTTGGGATATACTGCCCTTCAACTCTTTGAATTTACCCGTTTCTTCCGTGCCTAATTGCAATTGCCGAAGCAATGCAGGATATAATATTTTCCGTATTAAAGTTGATTTACCAGAACCACTAACACCCGTTACCACAGTCAATATTCCCAGTGGGATTTTCACGGAGACATTGCGTAAATTATTTTCACTGGCTCCAATGATTTCAATGTGGGCCAAACTCTTTCTTCGGAAGCTTGGAATCTCGATACGATCCTTTCCTTGCAAAAATTGCATGGTATGACTGCTTAAATCATGTCTTGTTAGCGCTTCCTCTAAGTTTCCTTGAAACATGAGCTCACCTCCATGCCTACCAGCCTCTGGGCCAATATCTATGATTTGATCAGCTGCTCGCATGATATCTTCTTCATGTTCCACCACGATAACGGTATTGCCCATTTGTTTGAGCATCAATAGGACTGAAATTAGTCTTTCCGTATCTCTAGGGTGTAAGCCAATACTGGGTTCATCTAAAATGTACATAGATCCCACCAATGCGCTGCCTAAAGATGTAGCAAGTTTTATGCGTTGGAATTCTCCTCCTGATAAGGTAGAACTAAGTCGGTTTAAGGTCAAATAGCCCAAACCTACTCGATTCATATAATCCAATCTATTTTTGATTTCTATTAAAATACGACGGGCTACCTGTTGGTCTGCTTCCTCCAATTCCAATTCATCAAAAAAGTTTTTGACCTTGGAAATAGGCCAAAGTACCATATCAATGATGGAATGCCCTTGAATTTTGACATAAGCGGCATCCTTTCGCAGTCTGGAACCAAGGCATTCAGGGCAATTCGTTTTGCCACGGTAGCGAGAAAGTAAAACCCGGTATTGAATTTTATAGGTTTCTTTTTCTAAATGGTCAAAGAATTGGGTTAATCCTGCAAAGTATTTATTGCCCGTCCAAAGTAATTGTTTTTCCTTATCTGTCAGGTCTTTATAAGGTCGATGAATCGGGAAATCAAAACTTACGCCATTTCGAATGAGTGGATATAGCCATTCACTCATTCGTTCACTTCTCCAAGGTGCAATGGCCCCTTCATAGATGGATAATTCAGTATCAGGAAATACCAAATCAGGGTCTAAGCCCAATACTTTACCATAGCCTTCACAATTTTTACATGCACCGTAAGGATTATTGAAGGAAAAAAGATTGAGGCTAGGTTCTTCAAATGAGATACCATCTAACTCAAATTTATCAGAGAATATTTTTCTTGGATGACCCTCTAATTCAACCCAGCAAATCCCTTCTCCCTCAAAATAGGCTGTTTGGACAGAATCACCCAATCGAAACTGCGTTTCTTCATCATCTGCTTTACTGATGAGTCGATCTATCAATATGGCCAAGTCGGCCGAATTTTTATCTATTTTTTTTAGTTGGTCATCGTCTTCAACCAATTCCTCCAAATTTAGAATTTCATCCCCAAGTTTTAAACGAGTGTAACCTTTTTGGATTAAAAGTTGGCATTCATTTTTAAGACCTCGTCCTTCATGGCGAAGTAGAGGTGCCAGGATAATGACTTTCTTTTGAGGAAATTGCATAATCCAGTCTACGATGACTGAAACAGAATCTTTTTTTACCTCCAGGCCAGAAACAGGAGAATATGTTTTTCCAATTCGGGCAAACAGCAATTTGAGGTAATCGTATATTTCGGTAGTTGTCCCTACTGTAGATCTTGGGTTTTTGGTATTGACTTTTTGTTCAATGGCAATGGCAGGAGATACACCTCGAATATAATCCACCGCGGGTTTTTCCATACGGCCCAAAAATTGCCTAGCATAACTGTTTAAGCTTTCAACATACATGCGTTGGCCTTCAGCAAAAAGGGTATCGAATGCAAGGGAAGATTTTCCGGAGCCAGACAATCCTGTAATGACGACAAGTTGGTTACGAGGAATCGCGACATCCAAATTTTTTAAATTGTGTACACGAGCACCTTTAATGATGATGTGTGTTCTAGGGTCTAAATTTTCAATACCCTCGGTGTTTACCAAACTCGAATTCGGATGATTCATATAACAAAATTATCCTTTAATTTTGTTAATCGTATTTTCAAAATCATAATCCAGCATTTTTTTCGTTTTTACTCAAAAAAATATTTATGAAACACCTATTCTTACTTTGTTTTTTAATCAGTTGCGGTGTGGTTTTTGATTCCAAAGCGCAAGAACCCGTAGTTATCAAAGAAGATGGAGCCAAAGGGGATTTGGATGTAGAGCCAGATGTTAGTGAATTAAGCTTTCGTCAAAGACTACATTTTGGTGGTGGATTGTCCGGATTGAGCTTTGGAAATCCAACGAGTATTGGTGTTTCACCCATGCTGGGCTATCAATTAGCTAATAATACGATTGTTGGAGTGGGATTGACTTACCAATATTATTCGGTTAATTATGGTGGAAATATTGGAAAGCTGACGAGTAATTTATTAGGAGAGCGACTGTTCATTCGTCAATATATTCCAACCCTGACCGCCTTATTAGGACAAAGTTATTTAGTGGGTCAAGTGGAAAATTATTCTAATTTGTCTGACAACAATGTGAGTAATTATTTTGGTTATTCAAATCCCGTATTAGTGGGAATAGGAATCGGTTCAAAGCTTGGGATTAACTTGTCTGTCATGTATGACCTAAATTATGGTTCTTCTTCAGGTAAGGTTTCTCCTTATGGCTCAGCTTTGGTTGTACAAGTGGGAGGATTTTTCTTTTAATTTTCAAAACATTTTATTGATTTTAGGGTATACATGCTAGAAAGAGGCATTGCTTTTAGATTCTAAGATTTTTCATTTTTTTAATGATCAATCTCAGTTTTTTTCTCGCATAAATGCTTAATTTCGAATTAATGTTTTACCCTAATTATCTAACCTAACAATGACTGAACCTCTTTTGGTGGAAGACCCCAACCGATTCGTACTTTTCCCTATTAAACACAACGATATTTGGAAGTTTTATAAACAAGCGGAAGCTTCTTTTTGGACTGCAGAGGAAATTGACTTACAACAAGATTTAGCTGATTGGAAGAAAATGAATGACGGAGAACGTCATTTTATTTCTCATGTTTTGGCATTTTTTGCCGCTTCAGATGGGATTGTCAATGAAAATCTAGCCAATAACTTTTTGAAAGAGGTTCAATATGCGGAGGCTAAATGTTTCTATGGTTTTCAAATCATGATGGAAAATATTCACTCTGAAACATATTCCTTGTTGATTGATACTTACATTCAAGATCCAAAAGAGAAAGATCGTTTGTTGAGAGCCATTGAGACCATCGATTGTGTTAAGAAAAAAGCAGATTGGGCATTGAGATGGATTGAGAGCGACAGCTTTGTGGAGCGATTGATTTCATTTGCAGCAGTAGAAGGTATCTTTTTCTCCGGGTCATTCTGTTCTATTTTCTGGTTAAAGAAACGTGGCTTAATGCCAGGTTTATCTTTCTCCAATGAGTTGATATCTCGCGATGAAGGATTACACTGTGATTTTGCATGTTTACTTTACATGGATCACATTAAAGGTAAAGTATCTCAAGAGCGTGTTTATGAGATTATCACCAATGCCGTTGAGATTGAAAAGGAATTCGTAACAGTAGCTCTACCGGTTTCTTTGATTGGTATGAATGCTGATTTGATGTGCCAATATATTGAATTTGTAGCTGACCGTTTATTGGTTTCTCTAGGTTGCAAAAAGTATTACAACGCAACAAATCCTTTCGACTTCATGGAAATGATTTCCTTACAGGGAAAAACCAATTTCTTTGAAAAGCGGGTGGCTGAGTATCAAAAATCGGGTGTTATGTCCGATAAAGACACCATGTCCTTTAGCTTAGACGAAGATTTTTAGTAGATAAAAAATATTCATTCAAATGCCTCTCAGAAATGAGGGGCATTTTTTTTACCATCTTTCCAAAATCATGGGGATGACCAAGCCAATCACGATACCTGAAATCACAAGAACCCAAGATGTCATTTTGATTTTGGTTAATCGCATTAAAAGGCTGGAAATGATTAAAATGCTGATGACCACGACGATTTGACCTAATTCCAAACCTATGTTAAAGGCAAACAAGGGACCGATGATGGAACTTTCTTTACCTAAGAGACTTTGAAGGTAATTGGAAAAACCCAGGCCATGAATCAACCCAAATACCCCTACTAATGCATATTTGATGGTCGAGTTTTCTTGTTTTTTTGTGCCTGCTTCCATAAAGGTGAAATTACCGATTGCGGAAAGTAGGATGGTGCAAGGAATTAAAAATTCGATCCAATGCATGGATACTTGAATCCATCCAAGGGTGGCTAAAGCTAAAGTCAAGGAATGCCCCAAGGTAAAGGCTGTAATTAAGAAGAAGAGGTTCTTACTATCAGAAAAGCGGTAAATGCAGGTCAGAGATAAAATAAATAGTAAATGATCTAAGGCCTGAATATTTAAAATATGTTGTAATCCTAGCGTTAAATAGGTATTAAAATAGGTCATTATTAAGTGGTTTTTGTGTAAAATTATTGAAATTCAGGAAAATAATGCAAATCGACCTTTTTAATTATGTCTAGTTTTGACTACATCATTGTGGGCGCGGGTACGGCTGGCTGTGTATTAGCTAACCGATTGTCGGCTAACCCTCAAAATTCTGTTTTGTTAGTGGAGGCGGGAATCCATAATCAAGATCCTCGAGTGGAAATGCCCTCTGCTTATTCTTTATTGCAAAAGAGCCATTTGGACTGGAACTTTTATACGGAGCCTCAGCCAAAGCTGAATGGCCGTAAAATTTACCAACCTAGAGGTAAAACCATAGGAGGTAGCAGTGCAATCAATTGCATGGCATATATTCGAGGAAATTCCGCTGATTTCGATGAATGGGAAGCAAAGGGGTGTAAGGGTTGGGGATATCAAGACTTGTTGCCCTATTTTAAAAAATCAGAGAGTAATACCTATTTCTCAGATGCATACCATGGACAAGATGGTCCTATTACAGTCAGTAATGCGGTACATATTAGTCCGTTTGGAAAGGCTTTTGTGGCAGCATGTCAAGAGATTGGCATACCTACCAACGATGATTTTAATGGAGAAAAGCAAGTGGGATCAGGCTATTTTCAATTTACTATACAAGATGGCGTTCGCTGTTCTGCTGCCAAAGGATTTATTGAACCTGCATGGAAGCGGAGTAATTTAAAAATAATCAGTCAATTTCACGTAGCTTCTTTGATCATGCAGGGAGAGAAGGTGTTGGGAATAAATGGGTACTACCGAGAATCAAAAAAATTAACGGAATATCGAGCACAGAAAGATGTTATTTTGTCGGCAGGCTCTTTTCAAAGTCCTCAAATTATGCTTTTATCCGGGATAGGAGATGCTTCGTATTTGAAAAAATTTGGGATAGCCTCTCGGCATGATTTACCTATGGTGGGTCAAAATCTATCCGACCATGTATTTATTAATATGAATACCAGAGCCAATACAGATGGAGAATCCTATAATATGGCCTTGAATTTGAAGAATTTTGGAACCTACCTTTTGAGTCATCAAGGACCATTGTCATCGAGTCCACTAGAAGCATGTGCATTTTTTGATTCCCTGCAACAATCAGATCGCCCCGACTTACAATTTCATTTTTCTTCGGCTTGGGCATATGATTTATATGATAAGCATCACTTGCCCTTATCAGATGGTTTTACGGTATTACCCACCTTATTAAAACCTAAAAGTAGAGGATATGTGGGCTTACATTCTTCAAATCCTTGGGATGCGCCTTTGATTGATCCACAATTTTTAACGGATGAAGGTGGAGAAGATTTGGCTACATTGGTTCGAGGAGTAAAGTTGGCCAAAGAAATCATGTTATCCTCAGCTTTTGAACCTTTACGTCTCCAAGATGAGGTAAATTATCCACCTGGTAAGGATTGGTCGGATGAATTTATTTTACAGCATATTCAAGAGGCTTTGGAATGTGTTTATCATCCTGTGGGGACTTGTAAGATGGGAGTAGATCAAGAGGCAGTGGTGGATCCTAGCACGATGAAAGTCCGTGGTTTAGAGGGTTTGCGAGTTGCAGATGCATCTGTTATGCCTGATTTAGTGGCAGGAAATACCAATGCGGCCGTGATGGCAATCGCAGAAAAAGCCGCAGATTTAATTTTGGATTTCGATTTTGAGTAAGAATTTGATGTATATTGTTTTTATGTTTAAAAAACGAATTATGAAAAACCTATTATTAACCATTGCGTGCATGTGCACAACATTTTACCTTATGGCACAGAAAGCTGATGTGAACACGCTTAGAGAGGCGGAATTAAATCGATTTAAAATCATGGTTGCTCAAGACGGAGCAGGATTGGACAAAGTTTTGCACAAAGATTTGGTCTACATTCACTCATCGGGTACCCAAGATACCAAGGCTTCCTACATTGAATCTATCGTTTCGCAGAAGACCATTTATGCCATCATTGAGCCTGAAGAATTCAGTCAGCGCGTATATGGTAATATTGGAATCAATACCGGTATTGTCAATGTCACCAACAAAAAGGATGGAGCTTTGATGCCTGTTAATCGCTTAAAGTTTACGGACATTTATATCTTCGAAAATGGTCGTTGGCAAATGCTTTCTTGGCAGTCTTTAAAGATTAATAAGTAAGCCGTAACTCTTCTGCAAATGCTTCTAGAGCCTCATAAATGAGTTTTAGTTCCTCATTTTTGATGCAATAGGGAGCTAAAATGTACAAGGTATTTCCAAGGGGTCTTAACAAGATCCCTTTTTTTATGAAATATTGATAGGCGATATCTCGTAAGGGATGCATGTAGCCCGTTGCTTCACCTACCTGTAAATCCAAAGCTAAAATGGCCCCTTGTTGACGGATATTCTGTAAAATAGGATGATTTTTTTGCGATGCAGCCCATTCTTGATGAGCTTGTTTAATTCGTTCAATGTTGCTCCAAGTTTCTTCTTTTTCCATTAAATCCATACTGGCATTGGCGGCTGCACAGGCTAGTGGGTTGGCTGTAAAAGAATGGGAATGGAATAAGGTTTTTTTACGGTCATTGGATAAAAAATGCTCAAACATTTCTTTGGAACAGCAGGTTACCCCCATAGCCATCATACCTCCTGTAAGTCCTTTAGATAAACAAACGATATCCGGCTTTTCCTGTAGATAATCCATGGCAAACCATTTTCCGGTTCTACCAAATCCAGTCATGATTTCATCTGCAATACATAACAAACCATGTTCATGTGCGAGTTGAATTAAAGCATCCAAAGTGCTAGCTTCATACATAAGCATTCCACCTGCACCTTGAACTAGGGGTTCAAAAATAAAGGCAGCATACTCTTCGGGAGCAGTTGCTAATTTGGTTTTCATATCATTCAAACAGGCCTCTGAATTAGTAGGCTGTGCGATGAATTCCACCTCAAAAAGCATATCTTGAAATGGTGCATTGAATGAACTAGGTGCCCCCAAGCTCATGGTACCAAAGGTGTCTCCATGATAAGCACCTTGCAAGGCCAGGATTTTTCTCTTTTTCGTATTTCCTTGATTATGGAAAAATTGGAGAGCCATTTTTATGCCGACCTCCACCGCGGTGCTACCGTTGTCAGAGAAAAAGACTTTCTGAAAGTGTGTAGGTAAATGACTTAATAGTCTTTCTGATAATGTGATGGCAGGTTCATGGGTAAAGCCAGCAAAAATCACTTGCTCAATTTTAAGCGCTTGTTCGTAAATTTTTTGTGCCAAATAGGGGTGGCCATGACCATGAATATTGACCCACCAAGAACTGATGGCATCCAAGTATTTCTCATCATTTTCACCATAAAGCCAGCAACCTTCCCCCCTTATGATTGGGATAGAGAAAGGTTCAATTTGGTGCTGAGTGAAAGGATGCCATATAACGTCAGCATCCCTTTGAACGTAAGAATTATAATTGGATTTGTTCGGCATAATGATTTATCACATTTTCATCTATTTTTTGCTCTTCATGCACCCGTAAAAGTAGGGGCAATTGAGTATAATTCAGAATGAATTTTTCTCCTGATGGATTTTCAGGCCCATTAAAAATGATACCCAAAACAGGGATTCCTCTTTTTTGAAGTATTTCAAAGCTCAATAAGGTATGGTTGATACTTCCCAAGTAGTTTTTACTGACAAGAATGACTGGAGCATCAAGCTGTTTTATTAGATCTAAATTTGTTTCATGATCATTGATAGGAACCATTAAACCACCAGCTAATTCAATCACCAAGTTTTTAGAGCTTGCTGGTTTTTGAAATTGATGTAAGCTTATGCTAACCCCATCTATTTCAGCTGCAGTATGTGGCGACAAGGGTTGAGTAAGTCGAAAGGTAGAAGGCCAAATAGTCAGCTCGGGGTGCTTGACCCATTGCTGAATCCAATAAGCATCTCCTTGGTCTAAATCACCCGATTGAATGGGTTTCCAATAATCGGCCTTTAAGGCTTTTGTAAGAATAGCGGAAATGACGGTTTTCCCAATTTCAGTTCCGATTCCTGCTACTATGTAAGTCTGACTCATATGTTTGATTCTAATAATTGAATTAAATCAAGGATATCTTGCTGTTTGGTTAAGGCATTTAAGGTGATTCGAATACGTTCTTCTCCTTTAGGAACTGTTGGATAAACAATTGGTTTTAGTCCAAAACCTTTTTCTTGTGCTATCTGAGCGATTCGTCTGACTTCTTGATTTCCTGGTACCAGTAAGGTCTGTATGGCACTTTGGCTTTTTCCCCAATGGGCATGTTGCGTATGTTCTTGAAAGAAGGAGATGATTTCTTTTAATTTTTCTCGGAGCTTATCGCAACCTTTTATGAAATGAAGGGTAGTCAATAATGCTGATACGTGGGCAGGGGAGGGGGCGGTTGAATAAATAAAGGATCGCGCGAAATTAATTAAGTATTGTCTCAATGTTTGTGATCCTAATACGACGGCTCCTGCATTTCCCCAAGCTTTTCCAAAGGTGATCACACGAGCAAATACATGATCTATCAAGTCCAACTCAGCTACTAAACCAGCCCCGTGAGGTCCATAGACACCACCAGCATGAGCCTCATCTACAATTAATTCAAAATCGTGGATCTGCTTAAGTTCAACTATTTTTTGAAGAGGAGCTAGGTCCCCATCCATGGAATAGACTGATTCTACCACGACCCATTTTATTTGATTAGGGTATTTGGCCAGCTCCATGTCCAAGTTTTGCCAGTCGTTGTGCTTGAAAATCACCTTTTTACCTTTACTCAAGCGTAGGCCATCAATGATGCTAGCATGGAGGAGTTGATCACAAAAAATAACATGATCTTCCTGACAAAGGGAAGAAAGCAAGCCAAGATTCGCTTCAAATCCTGATCCAAAAAGTAAGGCAGATTCTGCTTGGTGCATGAGGGCACAAGCCATTTCAAAATTTTCCGTCAAGGAATTATTTCCTGAAATTAATCGAGAACCTGTGGCTCCATTGATTGGAATTAGCCCCTTGTTCTCAGCTAACCAACGTTCAAAATCTTGGCGAATCAATGCATTTAATTCTTGATTTCTGGCTAGGCCCAAGTAATCGTTGGAGCAAAAATCAATAAATTGATCTACAAATTGAAGGCTCCTTAATAAGCCATTTTTTTGACGGATTTCTAATTGATCGACTAAAAACGGTAGGTTCTTGCTCATGATATTCAGGCAATAAAAGTACAAAAATAATGAGCCGTAGCGGGTAAATAATATGCTTATCCCCCAATTTTATCCAAAATATTGATTAAACGTGTAAAAAACTTAGAAAAGGCTTGACAAATTCAGTGTTGTGACGTAGTATTGCACTGCGCTTCAATATCGTAAGCGCTCTATTCAATATTCCAGATTCCATTCCATCTATTGTTTGTTTCAAAATTTTGTAGATAATCTGCTTTTTTGCATATCACAAAATCCTTTTGAAAAGGAATCGGGACTGTTATTCATTTAAGATTCATCATTTCCCATTTTATGGAAGAGAAACCGATCAGGAGAGTAAAAAAAGTACAAGAAGATTTACCTGCTACTGAGCGCCCCAAAAGGCAAAGAATTAAAAAAACTGGCGAAGATCAAGATGCTTCAACACCTAGTTTTCAACTAGATGATGCGGCACCTGTTGTGAATACTCAGCCTAATCAATCTTCAGCGGATACTGTCGCCACTA
This sequence comes from Cytophagaceae bacterium, assembly GCA_027491315.1. Lineage (GTDB taxonomy): Bacteria > Bacteroidota > Bacteroidia > Cytophagales > Spirosomataceae > Aquirufa. Next base: position 282,497 of record JAIXWL010000010.1, on the reverse strand, counting down.
CGGAAGAGCCAATTGAATATGATGCCATCATCCCTGCCGATGATTTTATGGTTGATACTTCTTTTGTTACTGGTGAAGAGAACGGTGCGGAAGCTCGTTCCACACAAGGAAGTCCGGAAGATTTGAAGAAATTACCCAAAGAGGAAGCAGCAGTTACCCCTCAACCGCATTTCAAACGTTCAAATTACAATCAAGTAATTAAGGAATTGGATGGCCTGATTGAAAATGAAGGTGTATTGGAAATCATGCAAGAGGGAGGATATGGATTCATGCGTTCTTCGGATTACAATTATTTAGCATCACCTGATGATATTTATGTTTCCCCATCACAAATCAAAATGTTTGGTTTGAAAACGGGGGATACAATCAAGGGTACGATTCGTCCTCCGAAAGAAGGCGAAAAGTATTTTGCCCTGTTGAAGATTGAGACGGTAAATGGTAAAACTACCGACGAGATTCGTGACCGAATCAACTTTGAATATTTAACTCCTTTATTTCCAGAGGAAAAGTTGAATCTATCTACATCGGCAGATAATTATTCTACGCGTATTTTGGATCTTTTTGCCCCTATAGGTAAAGGCCAGCGTGGAATGATTGTGGCGCAGCCTAAGACTGGTAAGACGGTTTTATTAAAGGATATTGCCAATGCCATTTCGCGTAATCATCCAGAAGTATATTTGATTATATTATTGATCGATGAGCGTCCTGAAGAAGTAACTGATATGCAACGTTCTGTACGTGCGGAGGTGATATCTTCGACCTTTGATGAACAAGCGGAGCGTCATGTAAAAGTGGCAAGTATTGTCTTGGAAAAGGCAAAACGTATGGTTGAATGTGGTCATGACGTCGTTATTTTATTGGATTCCATCACACGTCTAGCCCGTGCATATAATACGGTAGTTCCTTCATCGGGTAAAATTTTATCTGGTGGTGTGGATGCGAATGCATTGCATAAACCTAAGCGTTTCTTTGGAGCAGCTCGTAATGTGGAGAATGGAGGTTCTTTGACCATTATCGCCACAGCCTTAATCGAGACAGGTTCTAAGATGGATGAGGTTATTTTTGAAGAGTTCAAAGGAACGGGTAATATGGAATTGCAGTTAGATCGTAAATTGTCTAACCGTCGTATTTATCCTTCTATTGACGTAACGGCATCGGGTACTCGTCGCGAGGATTTATTAATGGATCCGGCTGTATTACAGCGAGTTTGGATATTACGTAAACACATGTCCGACATGAACTCTGTAGAGGCCATGGAGTTTTTACAACAGCAAATGAAAGGTACAAGGACGAATGAAGAGTTCTTGGTATCTATGAATCGATAGATGACTATTCTTCCTAAGGAGCTATTTTCATTGGAAAAAACAGCGAACCTACAACCGGTTTGGTTTGTGGGCCATGGGAGTCCCATGAATGCCTTAGCCGATAATCCATTTACGCAGCATTTACAAGTATTAGGACAGACCGCTTTGGAGCAAAACACGCCCAAAGCGGTCTTAATTATATCTGCACATTGGTTAACTAGAGGAACATTTGTGCAGGCAAGTGAGCAACCTAAAATTATTTATGATTTTGGAGGATTTCCGCCAGCATTACATCAATATCAATACCCAGTAAAGGGAGATGCTGCAGAGGCTAATTTTTTAGCCAGTCATAGTGCCAAGATACATTCCACCACTGAGTGGGGCTTAGATCATGGGGCATGGACAGTCTTATGCCATTTATTTCCTAAGGCTAATATTCCTTGTTTTGAGGTATCTATTGATTATGGACAAGCTTTGGAATACCATGTAAGCTTAGCTCAAGAATTACAATTTTTACGTGAAAGAGGGGTATTGATTTTAGGAAGTGGAAATATTGTTCATAATCTGCGTGCCAGTGTAGCTAATTTAGGAAATGGACGAGAGGCATTTGCTTATGATTGGGCTCAAGAATTTGATGCCTGGTCAAGTCAAAAAATACAAGACAAAGATTTAAGCGCTTTGATTCATTACGACGGAGCACCAGGCGGGATGGAATCAGTTCCTACTCCCGATCACTACATTCCTATGTTGTATTCGTTAGCTTTGGCTAGAAAAGGAGAAGAAGTTCATTTTACTTATGATGAATTAGTGTATGGTGGTATTTCTATGCGTTGTTTTGAAATAAAATAATCAATTTATTGATAGGATAATATGGTCTGCTCAATGATTTGGCAGGCTTTTTTTATGTCATTTTCTGAAATACATAAAGGAGGTGCTAATCGTATTTTATTGCCATGCGTAGGTTTGGCTAATAAACCTGATTTCATCATGGAAAGACAAATGTCCCAGGCAATAGGGCTATCTTCGTCAGTATTTATTTCAATGGCACAGAGGAGGCCTTTGCCCCTAACTTCTCTAATAAGTGGGCTTTTTTGGCTTAAGGATTGTAAGAAATTCATTAACTGATTCCCCCTGATTTGGGCGTTTTCTATCAAATTTTCATCCTCTAAAATATCAATGGCTTCTGAAGCAATAGCACAGGCGAGTGGATTTCCGCCAAAGGTTGAACCATGTTCACCCGGTCTCAGAGTTAGCATGATTTCGTTGGAAGATAGCACAGCGGATACAGGCATGAATCCGCCGGAAAGAGCTTTGCCTAGTAATAATAAATCAGGTTTTACACCTTCGTGATCACATGCTAACCAAGCACCTGTTCTGCCTAAACCGGTTTGAATTTCATCAGCAATGAATAGTACTTGAGCTGCTTGACACAATTCTTTGGCCTTTTTTAAGTAGCCAGTTTCCGGTAAAATTACTCCTGCCTCACCTTGGATAGGTTCAATCATAAACCCTGCAACATTCGGATTTATTAGGGCTTTTTCTAAGGCATTAATATCATTATAGGGGATTTTAATGAATCCAGGTAAAAATGGGCCAAAGTTGGTATAGCTTTGAGGATCATTGGAGGAAGAGATGGCAGCTATTGTTCTACCCCAAAAATTTCCTTCTGCTACTATTATTTGAGCTTGATTTATGGGAATACCTTTTATTTCATAGCCCCATTTTCTAGTCAATTTAAGAGCTGATTCTCCAGCCTCTACGCCCGTATTCATGAATAAAACCTTGTCGTAACCAAATTTTTCAGCAAGTTTTTTTTCGGCCAAACCTAATTGATTATTGTGGAAAGCTCTTGAACTCAAAGTTAATTTTTCTGCTTGTTTCATCATGGCGCCGATTAATCTTGGATGGCAGTGGCCTTGATTAACCGCACTATAAGCAGATAAAAAATCCAGATATTCATTTCCTTCCACATCCCAAACGATAGAACCTTTGCCTTTTTCTAAAACTACAGGCAAGGGATGATAATTATGTGCCCCGTATGTTGATTCTAAGTCGATGTATTCTTGGGATGTCATAATGTACAATGGTATTGGACGATGGTGTTTGTATTTGGACTTTTTTTGTTTTTGGGCTTTAGGCTTTGGGTTTTAAGCTTTTGACTTTGGTCTTAAGGCTTTGGGCCTTGGACTTTTAGATTTGACAACTTTTCAAAAGTTGTCAAATCTATTTCAAAAGTTGTCAAATCTCTTTCAAATCTGTTCCCTTCAAAAACAAAGGTTCCATTTTATCTGCTAAAATGGAACCTAATACTTGATAATCTTGATCAATTCCTTGATTTTATAGCAGCTCGTAGATTCCAGCTACCCCTTGACCACCGCCCACACAGGCAGTTACCATTCCGTATTTTTGATTTCTACGACGCATTTCATTGAATAATTGAATGGATAATTTAGCGCCCGAACAACCTAGCGGATGTCCTAATGCTATGGCTCCACCATTGACATTTACTCCACTAGGGTCGATTCCTAAGGTTTTAATGACAGCTAGTGATTGAGCAGCAAAAGCCTCATTTAGCTCTATTTGGTCAATATTGTTTAATACTAAACCAGCTTTTTTCAAAGCGATTGGAATAGCTTCCACTGGCCCAATTCCCATTAGGCTTGGCTCTACTCCAGCGGTGGCATAACTGACCATTCGAGCAATTGGCTGAACATTCAATTCTTTTAAAAATTTCTCTGATACCACCATGACAAAAGCTGCCCCATCCGATGTTTGAGAAGCATTACCTGCTGTTACAGTACCGCCCATTGCAAATACAGGCTTTAATTTGGCTAAAGCCTCAAGTGTAGTATCTGCACGTGGTCCTTCATCTTGACTGACGATTGAAGTGCGAGTTTTTTTCTTACCTTCTTTGGCATCAAAATAATTTTCTGTCACCGATATAGGTACAATTTCAGAAGCAAATTTTCCTTCCTTAATGGCACTTAGAGCCTTTAAATGTGATTGATAAGCGAAGTTGTCTTGTTCCTCACGAGTAACTTCATACTTTTTACTCACTGCCTCCGCTGTTAATCCCATACCAATATAATAGTCTGGATGTTCGGATGCTAGGTCATAATTCAAGACCGTCTTGTGTCCTAACATCGGTAACATGGTCATGGATTCGGTTCCTCCTGCTATGACACAATCTGCCATTCCCGAACTCACCTTAGCGGATGCTAGTGCAATCGCTTCTAAACCCGATCCACAATAGCGGTTAATGATAAAACCTGGGACGTTTTTAGGCAAGGAAAGTAGTGAAATATATCTCGCCATTTGCATGCCTTGCTCTGCTTCAGGAATAGCATTTCCCACGATTAAATCGTCTACTCGACTTGGATCTAAGTTAGGAACTTGAGCGACCAAATGTTTAATAACTTCGGCAGCTAAGGTATCAGGGCGAACCGTACGAAAACCTCCTCTATTGGCCTTGGCTACAGCAGTTCTGTAACCAGCAATGATATATGCGTTCATAATCAATTGATTTTGAATGGATTAATTTCTTGGTGGTTTGCCACCATTTAATAGACTACTGATACGTTCCAATGTTTTTTTCTCTCCAGAAAGAGATAAAAATGCTTCTCTTTCTAGGTCTAATAGGTATTGCTCGGTTACCATTTGAGGACTGTCTAAATCTCCTCCGCAAATAGCATAAGCCAGTTTGTTTGCAATCAAAGAATCGTGTTCTGAGATATAATTACCCATTTTCATACTGAAAATTCCGGCTTTAAACAGTGCTAATCCTTGTTTTCCTTCTACCCAAACATCAGAACGCTGCTGTTTCTGAACATATCCTGCATCCGCCAAAGCTAAAGCTTCTCTTTTTGCCTCAGCAATAAGTTGGCTGCGGTTCAAAACGATTCGGTCAAATGGACGAATGTAATTCATTTCTTTGGCCTCATATGCCGAAGTACTCACCTTGGCTGTAGCAATATTCATGAATGCTTGTTGAAGTCGATTTAACTCCACATCGCCCGATTGGCGAGCATCTCCCATGCGCATAGCCATTTCCTTCGTTCCTCCTCCAGCTGGAATTAATCCAACACCAACTTCTACTAGGCCCATATACGTTTCTGCATGTGCCACTAACTTGTCTGCATGTAAGCTGATTTCACAGCCTCCACCCAAGGCAAGTGTATGAGGGGCTACAACCACCGGTATAGATGAATAACGAACGCGCATCATGGTATTTTGGAATACCGCAATCATATTATTGACTTCATCAAACTCTTGATTGGCCGCAAACATGAAAAGCATTCCTAAGTTGGCACCTGCTGAGAAAGCTTCTACTCCCTCATTACCAATCACTAGTCCACGGTAATTCTTTTCGGCTAAATCGATGGCCTTTTGAATTCCTTCTAGAACGCCTTGGCCCATGGTATTCATTTTCGAATGAAATTCCAGGCAAATGATATCATCCCCTAAATCCAAGATGCTAGCATCATCGTTTTGGTATACTATTTTATCTGGTTTCAAGCTGGAAAGGAAAATTTGATTTTCAATTCCTTCGATGGCTCGATAATTTTTAGAAGTTAAATCATAATAAAGTCGTTTCCCGCCTTCATTTTTATAAAAACTGGTGAAACCGTTTTGAAGCATTTCTAATACCCAACTTGCTGCCTCCATGCCATTTTCATGCATTAAGTCTAGCCCTTTCTGAACACCTAATGCATCCCAGGTTTCAAATATTCCCATTTCCCAGCCAAATCCAGCACAAATAGCTTGATCTATTTTTACCAAATCATCGGCAATTTCAGGAATACGGTGAGAAGCATAACGGAATCCATCCAAAATGGTTCTGCGATAAAATTCTCCTGCTAAATCTTTACCAGCCAATAATACTTCAAACCGTTTCGGTAAAGCATCAATTGCTTTAGAACGATCTAAGGTTTCGAAGGAAACTTTTTGAGCCGCTCTATATTCAAAGGTTTGTAAATCAAGACTTAGAATTTCGGTTTTACCTTGTGCATTTTTTGTCTTTTTGTAAAAACCTTGTCCCGTTTTATCTCCTAACCACTTATTTTCCATAAGTTTTTGGAGCATCTTAGGTAAGATGAAAATGTCCTTACTTTCATCGTTCGATACCGCTTTATATAAGTTGTTGGCTACATGAACAGTAGTATCCAATCCAACTACATCAGACAAACGGAAGGTTCCGGACTTGGGTCTTCCAACTACTTTAGAAGTTAGTTTATCTACTTGCTCCACGGTTAAACCTAATTCTTCCACGACCTTCATGGTTTGCATCATGGAATAAACCCCGATACGATTGGCGATGAAGGCAGGTGTATCTTTACAAAGAACAGTGGTTTTTCCTAAGTTAGTTTGACCAAATCCTAAAAGGAATTGAATGACATCTGCTGAAGTTTGCGGTGTAGGAATGATTTCCAACAAGCGTAAATACCGCGGCGGGTTAAAAAAGTGTGTTCCGCAGAAATGTTTTTGAAAATCTTCACTTCTTCCTTCAGCCATTAAATGAATTGGAATACCTGAGGTATTAGAGCTGATCAAAGTACCCTTAGTTCGAATAGCATCTACTTTTTCAAATAAGGATTTTTTAATGTCCAGATTCTCCACAATAACCTCCATGATCCAATCTGCCGAAGCGATATCCTGTAAGTTATCATCAAAGTTTCCTAGCTTAATACGTTTGGCAAAATCACTAACATATAAAGAAGCTGGCTTTGACTTAAGCGTTTGTTGAAATGCTAGATTGACAATCCTATTTTTTACCAATGGATGTGTCAAGCTCAGTCCTTTGGCTGTTTCTTCAGCCGTTAGTTCCTTAGGGGCAATGTCCAAAAGCAATACATCCACTCCGATATTGGCAAAGTGACATGCAATTCTTGAACCCATGATGCCAGAACCTAGAATGGCAACTTTTTTGATCGAACGATTCATTTGAATTATGTTTTTAATTAAAAAACGTAAGCGCGTAAAGTTAATTAAATTTTGAAATGTTATGCAAGCATACTAATTTTTTTTGATAAAATATTCCACTTCTCCGCTAAACCTTGACAGCGTTTTAAACGCTGTCAAGGTTAACGAAAAAATAAGAATTATTGCTCCATATAACTGCTAATTGGCTCGCAAGCACAGACTAGGTTGCGATCACCATAGGCCGAATCAATGCGAGACACGCTAGGCCAAAATTTATTTGCTTTAACGTAAGCTAATGGGAAAACAGCCTTTTCTCTACTGTAAGGACGATTCCACTCGCCAATCAAAACCACATTTTGGGTATGTGGTGCATTTTTCAAAACATTATTGCTCTTATCGGCTAAACCATCTTCAATTTCTTGGATTTCAGCACGAATACTCAACAAAGCATCACAGAAACGGTCTAACTCTTCCTTATTTTCAGATTCGGTTGGTTCAATCATCAATGTTCCAGCAACCGGGAAAGATAGGGTAGGAGCGTGAAAACCGTAATCCATTAATCTTTTAGCAATATCTTCAGCTTCTATTCCTACGCTTGCTTTGAAAGGTCGGCAATCCACAATCATTTCGTGTGCACAACGGCCATGTGAACCCGTATAAAGAATAGGGAATTTGGTCTCTAAACGAGCTTTGATGTAATTGGCGTTTAAAATGGCTGTTTCCGTTGCCCTAGTTAATCCTTCTCCACCCATCATAGCAATGTAGGCATAGGAAATAGCCAAGATACTAGCCGATCCAACCGGAGCTGCAGAAACAGCACCATGGCTGTTTGCCTCTACAGAATCTGTCATCACGTGACCAGGTAAAAATGGCACTAATTGCTTAGCAACACCAATTGGTCCCATGCCTGGGCCACCACCTCCGTGAGGGATACAGAAGGTTTTATGTAAATTCAAGTGACAAACATCTGCACCAATGGTAGCAGGAGAAGTTAGACCCACTTGAGCGTTCATATTGGCACCATCCATGTAGACTTGTCCTCCATTTTCATGAATAATGCTACAAATTTCCTTGATTGACTCTTCGAAAACTCCGTGGGTACTTGGGTAAGTGACCATTAAGCAAGCTAAATTATCCTTATGCTCAATGGCTTTAGCACGTAATTCTTCCACATCAATATTTCCATTGGCATCACAACCCGTCACAATCACTTTCATACCTGCCATGACTGCTGAGGCAGGATTCGTACCATGTGCTGAGGAAGGAATTAAGGCCACATTACGATGGGAATCTCCACGAGAAGCGTGGTAAGCACGAATCACCATTAAACCTGCATATTCGCCTTGCGCTCCAGAATTGGGTTGCATGGACATAGCTGCAAATCCCGTGATTTCACATAACCAATCATTTAATTCCATGATTAATCGCTGGTAACCACGTGTTTGACTAGCTGGTGCAAATGGATGCATTTTTCCAAGCTCCGGCCAAGTTACAGGGATCATTTCAGTCGTGGCATTTAATTTCATGGTACAAGAGCCCAAAGAAATCATGGAATGCACCATGGATAAATCTTTGGATTCCAATGATTTTAAATAACGCAACATACCATGCTCGGAATGATAGCGATTAAAAACATCATGACTTAAAAAAGTAGATTGACGTGTTAATTTGGCAGGTATTCTCCACGTAATACTCATCTCCTCTCCTCCAATTCCTTCCATTTTAACTCGTTGGAAGAAACCTAGTATTTCAACAACATCTTCCTCTTGCGTTGTTTCATCCAAGGCAATGCTTAATTTGCTAGTATCATTTCTGAAATAGCGGAAATTACGCTCAGAAGCTTCTGCCAATTCCCTAATTTCTTCGGTATACTCACCCGTAATAACCGTTAGGGTATCAAAGTGGTGTGTATTTTCTAAGCTGAATCCTAATTTTTGAAGTCCCGCAGCCAACAGCTCCGTTAAACCATAAATCTTGGTTGCTTTATTTTTTAGCTCTTCTGGTCCGTGATAAATGGCATACGCTGCTGCCATGATAGACAAAAGAACTTGAGCGGTACAAATATTGGAAGTTGCCTTTTCTCTACGAATGTGTTGTTCGCGGGTTTGAAGCGCCATGCGCAAGGCTCTATTTCCTTCTGCATCGATGGAAACACCAATGATACGTCCAGGGATATTTCTTTTGTATTTTTCTTTCGTAGCAAAAAAGGCAGCATGTGGTCCACCAAATCCCATCGGTACACCAAATCGTTGTGAACATCCCACAACTACATCTGCACCCATTTCACCCGGAGGGGTTAAGATGGTAAGTGCCAATAAATCAGCAGCTACCACAACTTGAAGTCCGTTTTCTTTGGCTGATTCAATCAGTGCTGAATAATCAAAAACCTCACCATTGCTAGCTGGATATTGTAAAACAATCGCATAATATTGAGCATCAGTAACATCAAAATTTTGATGATTACCTACTACCACTTCAATGCCTAAAGGTTCTGCTCTAGTTTTGAGTACATCAATGGTTTGAGGTAAACAAAGTTCAGATACAAAGATGGCCTCTGCTTGATTTCTTTCTGCAGGTCTTTGTCCATGCAACATAGTCATGGCCTCCGCTGCTGCCGTTCCTTCATCTAGAAGGGAGGCGTTGGCTAATTCCATTCCTGTCAAATCAATGATCATAGTTTGGTAATTCAATAACATTTCCAAACGACCTTGAGCAATTTCTGCTTGATAGGGAGTGTAAGCGGTATACCAAGATGGGTTTTCTAGAATATTTCTTAAGATAACCGAAGGCACAATTGTATCGTAATATCCTAAACCTATATGGCTTTTAAATATTTTATTTTGCCCCATTATTTGTTTGAAATCACGTAAGAATTCAAACTCTGTTTTGGGATTTGGCAGTCGTAAACCTTGTGCTAATCGTATAGGTTGAGGAACAGTTTGTTGAATTAAAGTAGTCAGACTATCCACGCCAATGGTTTTTAACATGGACGCGATATCAGTTGGATTAGAATTGTTGTGACGCAATGAAAAATCTTCCCTGTATTTGAAATTGGGGATCATAGGATGAAGGCGAAATTAGTGTGAAAAAACGTTGTAAAATTAATCTTTTTATGGGATTTATTTTTCAATTCTTATCTTGCGAACTCAATTTTTTCCTCAACAAAATGAAAAAGACTTACTATTCGGTTTTAGCACTTTTTTTAGTCGCAAAACTTCTTCCCTTGAGCCTTTTAGCTCAATCAAATCCGGTCCCTTATGCCTATACGATTAAGGCCGAAGATTTGAAAAAACATTTGACTTTTATTGCATCTGATAGTTTGAAAGGTAGAAACACGGGTTCGCCAGAACAAAAAGTGGCTGCCAACTACATAGCTAACCATTTTAAGGCCGTTGGCTTAGCTCCTGTTCAAGGAAGTTACTTTCAAAAAGTAGATCTGGTTAATCGGGCTTGGACCAATGTAGCTGTTCAAATCAAAGGTAAATCCTATGGGTATTTAACCGATTTTATGGCTTATGCATTAGCTCCGGTAGCTGCTGGAACAAAAGCTTCCACCGTTTTTGCTGGATATGGTGTACAACAAGGAGCCTTTACGGATTTCGATAAATTGAAAGCCAAAGGATCCATGGTGGTGGTTATTGATGGAGAGGCCAAAGATGCCTCAGGAAATTATGTGCTTTCTGGCTCGAAAGATCCTTCCGCATTTGGTAAAGCTACTGGCTGGAGAGAAAAAATGAAATTAGCCAAGGCCGCTGGTGCGACTGGTTTGATTGTAATTACCGACAAAGATGAGAAAACTTTTAGTTCTCAATTAAACCAACGTCAAGTAATGATGAAGCGTTTCGGAAATGAGCGTATGGTTTTCAAGGAGGATACTCAAAACAAAGAAGCTGAATTTCCTGTCTTATTGATCTCGTCAGCTATGGCCGCTCAATTACTTGGAACGGATCTTGCTGCTTTGGAAGCCTTTAAAGCCAAAGTTTCATCAGATAAAAAATCTGTCTCAAGTAAATTTAAAGCAGGTACCATTGAACTGAAAATAGAAAATACAGAATCCCCAGTTGATACCTATAATGTAGTAGGATATTTGGAAGGTACAGACAAGAAATCTGAAGTTGTAGTTATCACCGCCCACTACGATCACATCGGAGTATCTGCTGATGGTCGCATCAATAATGGGGCTAATGATGATGGTTCAGGAACTGTAACTGTGATGGAATTAGCAGAGGCTTTTGGTAAGGCGGCAGCCGCAGGAAATCGTCCGCGTAGAAGTATTTTATTTATGACGGTGACCGGCGAGGAAAAGGGATTATTGGGTTCTGAGTATTATTCGAATCACCCCTTATTTCCATTGGAAAATACGGTATGTGATTTGAATATTGATATGGTGGGTCGCTATGACGATGATCACATTGGTAAGCCAGATTATATCTATGAAATTGGATCGGATAAATTGTCGTCTCAGTTACGCGCTGTGTTGGAAGAGCAAAATAAGAAGCATATTGGTTTAGAATTGGATTATAAATACAATGACCCTAATGATCCTAATCGTTTCTATTATCGTTCAGATCACTACAACTTTGCTAAGCATAAAATCCCAGTAGCATTTTTCTTCAATGGCGTTCATGAAGATTATCACCAACCTGGCGATGATGTAGAAAAAATTGAGTTTGACCAAATCCAAAAAGTAGGTCGTTTGGTATTCTACATGGCATGGGAAATCTCCAATAGAGAGCAACGATTACCGGTTGATTCCAACAAGCCTTAATTGCTTTTATTTCAGTACCTGCAAAAAGAGCCTCGAAATTTCGAGGCTCTTTTTGTTTGATGCATGAAAAAATATTAAGATCTAAATTTTCAAATTTTCAATTCTTTGAACAAACACTTCATGGGTTTTTTGTGCTTGAAGAATGAAATCATTTTCTTTCCAATCACCAATCACCGTTTCCATTTCCTTTTGATTATGGTACATGGCTTGTCGGAATGGATCTTGGAAATCTTTAGCCCTAGAACGTTCTATTCCTTTGGCGATAAATTCGGATACCTCGATGGCTTTATTTTTCCAAAGACGGATGAATGTTTCATCTTGTAAATCAACTTGTTGAATATTTTGCAAAGCAGCCAAGGCATGTTGAAATTTAAGTTCAGGGTATACATCTGCTTGGTCCTGATAAAACTGATGTACTTGATGCCAAGAGGTAATCTTACCACTTCTAATATTCGTTTTTAGCCCTTCCACTGCGTCAGAAGGAACTAATTGTCCACCCAAATTTTCCCAACACGCAATACCTTGGTTAGAACTGTTTTTTAATAAATCTATGGCTAAAATTTTCTGGTTTCTTTCATGGGCTAAAACCCATTCTTGGAAAGCATGGTAATAAATTAAATCTTTAAATATGTGGTATGCTTTATAACTCTTAGCGATTTTACTTTTGCGCTTAGAATTCTCTATTCCACTGGCCCAAACATCCAAAGTGCTATGCTCATTGTCTGCATTTTCAAGCCATTTTTTACCTGCTTCTTGCGTCTTTTCTGGAAGCGATTCCCCAACCCAAGTTTCTAATAAGCTTAAGGCTTTTAATATTTCATCTATGGTGTCTGGCGCTAAAAAATCGTATTCCAAGAGCATGTTTTTATTTATTCTCTGGTCGCGATTGGCAAATTTCCAGGCATTTCTTGCTAAAGCATACAGATTGTATTGAAACCAATAGGCAGCAATGATTAATAATCCACCTGAAGCATCATCGTTCCCAATCAATGAAAAAGGTAGGGGATTGTGAATTTCTGCTGGATAATTTCCCTTTGAAATCAGGTTGAAACTGGCAAATTTAGAATTATGCTTTAAGCTAATGGAAAGCCCAGGCCAAAATCCTCTACCCGCTTGTAATTCTCCATCGGCACCTCTACTATTATGATTGGAACCTAAAGTTGCACCAGCTGCCATGTTACTTTGGCCTTTAATGATCGCGGCACATAGGAAAGAATTATTGTGGTGCTGTTCATGCGCAGGAAATATAAGGGCATTCAATACCTCACAGCAAGAAATGGTTGAATTACTTCCAAGAAAGGAGTTGATTAATCGAGCACCGTATTTCAATTGAGAATGGGAGGCCAATATAAAACGTACAGCTTTAACACCATAAAATATACGACAGCCTTCGTGGATAATTCCATTGACGAGTTCACAACCTTCGCCAATTTGGGTGTTGGCTTCTGGGAAAGAGATTATAGTTAAGTTTTTTAATTTATTGGCGCCTTTGATATAGGTATCTGAACCCATATTGACATCTTTAATGATCCCTGTGTTTTTAATCACCGTTCGGTCCCCAATTTGACCGTAATAACCTCTTTTAGTGGAAAATTCTGCTTGAGTCAGCGCTTTATATTGGGCTTGAAGTACTTCATCGTCTCGATCTTGAGTCCATAAATAGGCATCTGCTGGACGCATGCCAACAAAAGGAATGACTTTTCTGCCCCCATTTTCATTTCCTAGTTCAAGCCAGATTCGAATTCGTTCCTCTTCACCTTCCTTCACCATACCATTTCCAAATTTGGCGGTAGGTGTAGTGGCTAATTCATTTACCTGCAATATCATGACCTCATTTCCAATTTGATAATTGGATAATAGATTTACCCGGTCAATACTGACATTGTCACCAATATCACTACTGATGATAGTACTATTGTATATTCCAACGGGCATTCGTAAGTTCTTAAATTCTAGGTAGACATGCTCTAGAATTCCGATTCGAATGATGCCAAAAAATCGGCAATTTTTAATGAGATAAGGGTTAAAGCCTGGCTTTACCTGAATGTCTTTCCAGTTTTCAGCTTCATTGAAATTGGCTTCTAAAATTTCAATTTCCCTTGTAGCCAAAGGCCTATAATCCGACAGTCGGATATTTTTGTTACGTAAGTCGAATTCACTTTCTCCCTCTTTTAAATAGGTTTTATGGACAAATTCGAAGCCTAACTGCGCAATGGGTTTCTTTTCTATTCGATTCATCTCTCGTAAAATTCAATGGGTAAATAATCAGGGTCGCTCGTGAAAGTAAATCGCTTATCGGTAAATTCATCGGTTCGGATAGCTTCACAAGTAAGTCCTTTTTGCTGTAAAATTTGAACTGTTTCATCTAAATTAGATACTTCAAATGCTATATGCCTCAGTCCGCATGCTTCCGGTCTTGATACTCGAGCTGGGGTTTCAGGGAAAGAAAACAACTCAATGAAATATATTCCTTGAAAGCTTAAATCTAATTTATAGGAATCTCGTTCTTGACGATATACTTCTCTGATAATTTCAAATCCGAGAATTTCAGTATAAAATTGTTTGGACTTAGCATAGTCCGAACAGATGATGGCCACATGGTGAATGCCTATGAGTGGAATTTTGTTCAGCATTTTTATTGGGGGCTAGTTGCTACAGCAATTTTGGAATCAGCGGTACCATAATATAAATACCATCGAGATTTAAAAGGTACTAATCCTTCTACAAAGCAAACTTCATTTACCTCCCCAATTTTTTCATATTCTTTATTGGGCCAAATGAATGGTTGCTTGGAACGCTGTAAAACTTGAAATGGCTTTTCGATGTTAAATAAAGCCTGAGCTGCGCTGTAGGTGAATTTGGGATAATTTGTATCATTGAAATTAGCGGCATTACTACTGTTGTATAGTAGTAAAATTCCAGATTTACGAATCAAAGCAAATGGACCAGGTTCTACCAACCTACTATCAAAATAGCCTTTTCTGGGCTGCAAAACAGAAATCTTTTGTTTATTTTCAGCATCTTCTAATACAGTCCAATGAATCAGATCTTGGGATTGAGCCATAAATAAATCAGTATCCCCAAAATACATCCAGTAATATCCTTTTATTTTTTTTGCAATCATTTGGGTGCCAACTTGTTGAACAACCAAAGCGCCGGATTTTGACCAAAGATTGATGTATTTAGGATCTTTCAACATAGGTCCCATTTTATTCCAATGTATTAAATCGGTGGAGGTAGCAGAGCATAATCTGGCTGTTTTTCCATCGTAGGAGGTATAGGTAATGAAATAACTACCATCCTCAGTTTGAACAATGCGCGGATCTTCTATTCCCCCAGGCCATTCGTATTTTTTATATTCATCTTGATCTGGAAAAAGAATGGGCTGCGGCATTTTTTTGAAATGAATTCCATCCTCGCTGATAGCCAAGCCAATGCGAGAAGTGCCTAATGAATCTTGGGCACGATAAAGTAAATGGACTTTACCATTTTTTATTAATGCAGTGGGATTGAGCACATTTTTATTTTCCCAACCAATATTTTTCCCTTGAATGGGGCATAAAAACTTCTGGCTTAGATCTGGAATTAAGATAGGATTATGGGCATCTAGCTTTCTGAAATTTTTTATTTGCCAGGTCTCAACATTTTTGTTTTGCCCCAATGAAATGAGTGAGCAAAGAAGAAATGAGCTTGCAAAAAGGAAAGCAGGGATTTTATGGAGTAGATTCATGTAGACTTGTGAGAATTTAAATTTACTAAAATGCCAGTTGAAACGTATATTAAAAGGTAATTTTCGGCAAATTATTACCGAATGGTCGTGTCTAAGCAGACCTATCAAATAACCATTGTTATAAATTTCCTACAAAATCAATCATTTGATCAAAGGAAAATTTTAAATTGGGGAAACATACCTTAAAAGATAAATGGAAAGAAGAGACTTTTTACAATCCTCCTTAATGACGGGCTTAGTAGGGGGAATTCCCCAAATTCAGGAGAAAATAGCTGCCCCTAAATTACATCCGAAAATTAAATTAAGTGTTTCCAGTTATTCTTATTGGCACTTTAAGGGCGATAAATTTCCTATAGAAAAGGTAATAGATGATGCTGCAGCATTAGGATTAGAAGGGATTGATGTTTTGCATCGACAAATGGAAAGTGAGGATAATGCTTATTTACAAAAAATCAAGAAACATGCCTTTTTGAATGGCATTGCCTTGACTTGCTTATCCATTCATCAGGGTTTTGTTACTCCGGACAAAGAAGAGTTGAAAAAGCATGTGGATCATACCTTACATTGTATTGAATTGGCCTATAAAATGGGAATTCCATGTTTGCGTTTAAACACAGGAAGGTGGAATACTATTAAATCATTTGATGATTTGATGAAAAATAGGGGTATAGAGCCCATCCTTCCAGGTTATACCGAAGATGATGGATATAAATGGTGCGTTGAGGGTATACAAAGGTGCTTGGCTAAGGCAGAGGAATGTGGCGTTTTATTGGCCCTTGAAAATCACTGGGGATTGGGTTCTACCCCGGAGGGAATGCTGCGTATTCATGATACGGTGAACTCACCTTGGTTGGGATTACTGATGGATACAGGAAATTTCTTAGAAGATCCTTATGATAAATTAGAGAAGATAGCCCCCAAAGCTAGTTTTGTTCAAGCGAAAACCTATTACGGTGGAGGAGAATGGTATTCTTTGGATTTAGATTATAAGCGGATTATCAATATCTTGAAAAAGGTCAATTACCAAGGCTATATTTCCATTGAATTTGAAGGGAAGGAAAATGCGTATTCAGGAGTTAGAAAAAGTGTTGAATTGATTAGAAAAGCACTGGGATAATTACCAGATTGTTGGACAACAAATTAATTTTTAAATCGTTCGCTCTGTGACGCGCAACGCTGTCAAGGTTCCAAACCTTGCCAGCGTTAGGCCGGAGCGAATGATTATTTTTTAGCCACTAAGGCATAAGAATCCTCAATCATCTGCTTGATTGTCAGAAAAGGTAGCTGCCCATTGACCACAATGGTGTTCCAATGTTTCTTATTCATGTGGTATCCAGGTAATACACTATCGGGAAATTCTTCTCTTAATTCGATGGCCCTATTGGGTTCACATTTGACATTGAATCGAATGGGTATTTCGTCTAGTGATAGTAACAAAAATATCTTTTGGTGTACTTTGAAAACTAAATTGTCTGGACCAAAAGGAAGACTTTCTTCCGTCTCTGGGAGACTTAAAGCAAAATCACGAATTTCTTCTAGGTTCATGGGATGGGTCTGCCGAAACCTTGGCATAAGGGAATTGGGCTACTTTCTTTAATTGGTAATAGCTGTCCAATCCTCCTGCACTTAAACTCTGAGCTAAGTCCAAATCTATATTCCCATTTGGCAGAAGTATGGAATCTTCGACGGAAATATATTGGATTTTGCCGACTAATAAAATGGTTTGGTTTGATTTAATCAGATGTTCCTCTTCCCATATCAAACCTATTTTAACTAAACTTTGCTTGACAAAAGGTGCGTCAAACTCAGGAATACGCTCTTCTTCGATTCCACAGGCTTCAAATTCAGAGGTACTCAAAGGGTATCGAGCGGAGGTCTGGTGGGCCTGCTGGGCCAAGGAAAAAGGAATATGATTTAGGGTAAATCTTTTATTTGCTTGAATGTTTTTGTAGGTATGACTATCAGCTCCCACCGGCCTAAACAAAATACCCATCATCGCGGGATTAGCTCCCACATGGATGACATTGCTAAAAATGGCCAAATTAGATTGACCTTGTTCATTGAAAGTTCCAATTAAATGTACCGCCTTTCCTCCAGATAAATGATTGATTAAATTCGTACGAAACGATTTCTCCATCGATTCAATGTCGAATGTCTGAGCTATCATGCAGTTAGTTTTTGAAAATGGAGGAGGCTATTCCTTGATTGATTTTATAATTGGAAAATTTAACAGTGATATCTCCTGTTTTGGCTACTTGTTTTTGGCTATCTACCGTTTGGGTTTTATTGATGTCTACAACTACCCCTTTGGGCACTTTGAATTTTTTAACATCCACCGTGAAAATTAATTGCTCTGGCAAACCCCATTTGGAATCTTGGCCATAACTGTATTCGGTACTTACGGTGCCATTGCTTCTCGATGTAATCTGCGATTTCAAAACTAAATTATTGGTTTTATCTACCCATAATTTGGCTAAAATAACATCTCCATTATCTCCATTGGGCAATAAGGTGACAATTTCGGTTTCCTTGTTTTTTATCGTCTCCTTTCCTGTACTAATAGCGTTAAATTGATCTTGATGGGCCAATAATTGTGCCAAATCACCAAAGCCCTTTTTAGGTAAAATGGCAATTCCCTTAGATTTTAAATGAAATTGATCTTTTTGCTTGAAAAACAAAGTAGCATTTACCGGAAGGATTTTAATTAATGGGATATTTGACTTTATATTTAAATCTACCGAATAATCCTTGACCAAGCTCCATTTTTGTTGAAGTGCCTGAATGGTTTTTTGTGCATCTTGACCCAATATTTGAGCTAATGAGCAGAATAAAAGACCGAGTGTTAAATTGATTCTCATTAAGCGCTGATGTCTTTTTTGTTGAATGTATAAATGGAAATTCCCAAGAATATCAAGATGTGGGCAATTAAAATAATAACTGATTTTACTATTTCAGTTTGTGGTAAAGGTACTTCAAAAAAGTTTCTCCAAGAGGCCATGTGTGTGGTGAACAAATAAGGACGAATGGAGTCAAATACCGAAACTTCTAATGTGCCTATGATGGTAAATAGGATAATGATGGACATGGTGGCCACTATGGGACCAATGGAGTTTTCCGAGAAGCAGGATAAACAAATGGACAAGGATGCGACCGTCAAAAGGGCTAAAAAAGCCACAGCAAAACCACTGAGGTAGCGCCACAATACATCTTGTTCTTGTAAAATAACGAGTCCGTCCGTGTTTAAAACGATCAAATCCCCTGTTCCAAAAAATAATTGTCCAAATACCAAAGCCATTATTCCCAACCATAATATAATGCAAGCGGTATAGACAGCTCCGGCAATAAATTTGGATAATAAAAGTGTTGTCCTAGATATAGGCTTCGTCATGACCATTCGAATGGTACCCATGGCAAATTCTCCTGAAATTAAATCTCCAGTAACCAGGGCAACCAATAAAGGAATTTGAACCAAAAGCATTTGTAAAATGATGAAGGCTATCAGATTTCCATTTAAAAGGTTTCCTTCAAAACTTAGAGTTTGCTCAAAGGAAGAGGTTACAAATGATAAGATGGATAAACCATCGGATTTTAAGGCAAATAAAATGACACCCACCAATAGCGTGATGGCTCCAATACCCAAATAACTTCTGGGTTTAGCTGCAATCTTAATGAACTCATTATATACGCTTTTAAATAGCATCTTGTTGAACAATTTTAATGAAGTAATCTTCCAAACTGCGTTTAGACTCTAAGGAATAAATGGCAACTTCATGAGAAATTAATAGTTGACTTATACTTGGAACCAAGTTTCTTCTCAAATGGAATTCCAGCAAATTTTCAGCATTCAGTTGAATATTAATATCTGGAAAAGCATTTTTAAGAATTTCTACGGCTTTTTCCACTGGTTCTGCTTCTAAGCGAATAAAGAGGTTTTCTGACGACATTAAATCCTTCACAGAACCCTCTACAATGGATTTTCCTTGGTTGATAATTACCATGCGGTTGGCAATCATTTCGATTTCACTTAAATCATGAGAGGAAAGAATGATGGTTTTTTGATGTTCTTCTTTTAGTCTCAAAATCAAGTTTCTAATATCAATGATACCTTGAGGGTCTAATCCCGTGGTAGGTTCATCCAAAACAATCAAATCAGGATTGTGTAACAGCGTTTGAGCTATACCTAAACGCTGTTTCATTCCATGAGAAAAACTCCCTACTTTATCGTGCTCCCGGCCATTTAATCCTACAAAATCCAACATGGCATAAATTTCTTTTTTGCTGGAATAGGTTCCCGAAATTCGAGCAAAAATATCTAGATTTCGATAGGCAGATAGGTATTTATAAAAATCAGGTTTTTCAATGATGCTACCAGTTCTTCTCAAAATGTCTTCACGATGTTTTTGAATTGGTAAATCAAATAATCGGATTTCCCCCGCATCTGCTTTGATTAATGAAAGCATACAACGCATGCTGGTACTTTTTCCTGCACCATTGGGGCCTAAAAACCCAAATACATCTCCCTGAAAAACCTGAAAACTCACATCTTTGACTGCTTGAAAGGAGCCAAAGCTTTTGGATAGGTGTTGTATGGATATGATGGACTTAGGCATGAATGTTGGTATATGCCTTTCTAACCAGCATTCCCTTTATATTGTTTTAAGAATCAAATTCAACAACCGCCTTGATGACCGCTTGTGCAGGATTAAGGAAAGATTCAAAGCGAGCAGCGACATCCTTAAAATGGGTTCGGTGGGTAATAAAGGCTTGGGTATGAATAAGGCCCTTTTTCATGCAATCAATCACCCATTCAAAATCACTTCGTGTTGCATTTCTACTACTCATCAAAGTCCCTTCTCGCTTATGGAATTCTGGATGAGAGAACTGAACATGGTCTAATTGTAATCCAACTAAAACGTATTTGCCGCCATGTGCCATGTATTGAAAACTTTGATCAATCGCTTTTTTACTACCGGTGGCATCAATGACAACGTGAGGCATGTCACCTTGAGTAATTTCTTTCAATCGTTCTAAAACATCTTCTTGACCAACTTGTATAACATGCTGTATACCAAGTATTTGTTGACTAAATGCCAAACGCCCCGCATTCATATCCAATGCTATGACTTGTCCACCCGCTATCCTAGCCATTTCCATGACTCCCAAACCAATAGGGCCAGCCCCTACAACCAAGACCCAATCATGCTGTTTTATTTCAGCCCTTCTAACACCATGCGCCCCGATCGACAAAGGTTCCAATAAGGTATATTCGTCTATGCTGAGATCTTTATCGTAAATGAGGGAATCAATGGGAACTTGCAAATAATCACGCATGGCTCCATCTTCATGAACGCCTAAGACACTTAATTGCTGGCAACAATTGGTCTTACCTTGTCGGCAAGCCACACATTTTCCACAGGAAAAATAAGGAATCACACTAACTAAGGCACCTAAAGGATAGCTTGAACCAGCGCTTATTTCTACAATTTCTCCTACAAATTCATGCCCCAAGATTCGTGGATAGGAGAAAAATGGCTGTGTTCCTTCAAATGCATGTAAATCGGTACCGCATATTCCTACTTGCTTTATTTTAAGAATGGCCATGCCCTCCTGTAAAATAGGCTTTGGGGATTCTTGGTATTTCCATTCAAAAGGGGTTGTGCAGACAAGCTCTTGCATCATTTTATTTCATTTTGGATTTAGCCCAACGTTTTTCTAGCATTTTGATAAAATATCCTCCCACCACACTTCTTGCTTGAAACCCTACTTGCTTTCCGTTAGTTGTTTCATGCCAGTCGCTTAAAGGAACACGAGAAGGACTTTCCTGCATAAATTGGTAAACAGGATGTATCAAAGCTTTGAAATCTGAGGCCTTATCCGAAAGGGTAGCAGTCCAAATTATCCAATCGCTCTTGGTATAAGTTTTTCGACTATCTAAAGGTAATCCATAGGTGTTTTGTTTACCTAAATAATAGGCCATTTCCTTTTCGTATACATACCTTGGGAATAAATTTAATCCAAGTAATTTGTCCCAAACCAAGTTATATTTTTGACTCCAGGTATTATTTTTGTTGAAAGTCAAGGCATAATGATCGCCTTCATCAGCCATTTCCATCCATTTTAAAGCATATTTTTTGGCAATGCTTTGCATGGAATCAGCCGTACTTTTTAAACCCATTTGGCGGGCCATTTGGGCATAAGCTCCAATTCCTGCAATAGCTTTGATAGAAAGGTTCGCGTTACGGTCTAAATGTCCAGCAAAATCATCTGTGCACAATTGATTGGCAGGATCTAGTCCATCTTTGACCAGAAAATCCACCCATCGGGTGAGCGTAGGCCAATGTGCTTTGGCAATTTGATTGCTATTTTCTTCTTTGCAAATGGCGGCAGTTAACAGAATCATATTACCAGCTTCTTCTACCGGCATGTCCTCTGGGTAAGTTTGGCCATTGGCCAAGGGATAGGTGCCTATATCATGGGCTGGGAAAGGTTTTTTCCATTGGCCACTCTCACTATAATACATCAACGGCTCGACCATTCCTCTTAGTAATTTGGTATTATACATGAGGCTTAATGGAGCGGAGGGATAGGTCACATCTACCGTCCAAATAGAACCATTGCTAAAGTTTTCTTTTTGCGGGAATAATACTTCATTTTTTTCTCCCCTCACTAATTTATGTGCCGCCAGCGACTGTCGGTAGGCTACCACACAGAGTTCAGCATATTCTTTACCACCGGCTTGAAGTGCTTCTTGATATAATTGCTTGTCAAAGTTTTTACATTGACTGAAAATACTCGGATACTCTTGAGCTGAACGAACTAATAAATCATCCATGCTGGCAAAGTTCTTTTTCCACCAAGCTTGTAAATTTTTCTGGAAATATTGGATGGAGTACAAATCATCGTAAGCCAACATAAGCGTGGAACTTTGATTCGTTTTCGTCGCATTCATTTCCCACGATGCACTCATAAAATCCGGATTTCCAGATTCATTGGAAGGCTTTTTGCCTTCGGTCAAACTCATCAATTGGGATTGAGAAATCGTTTTTAATTGATGTTTGGCCTGATTCGTAGCCAAATAGGCATACCCCCAATCGATTCTTACATCATCACCCACTTTATTCAACACCTTTTGTTGGCTTAGCCCAGTTTTCAAATAGCGCATGTTCCCTTTTTTTCCTGCACTTACGGTCACTATTTGTTGTTTTTCATTTTTGGCCAAATCAGTAGATATACCAAAGGTGATTTTTGTCTTATGTGCTTTATTATCAAGCGATTGTATGCCAAAATTTATATAGGAAACAGGTCTTGAAAGTAAGTCTAAATTGGAAGCTAAAAGGGGAGAAAGGAAATTCAACTGCAGTTTGATGGGTCCACAAGTAAATTGATAAGTCGTTTGCGTGGCCGTGATTTGAACGGAGTTTTGAATGGCTAAATTAGATTGTGAGGCGCGGGTTTGTTTGGCAAAGCCGGCATCTACCCAAGAATTCCCTGCGGGATTCATGCAATGTATGGCCAAGATATTTTTCCCTTTTTTGAGATTACTTTTTATCAAATCATGGAGAGGATATTCTTTTAATTGCTTCACGTGGCAATTTTCACAGGAATAGATGGGATAACCATTTAAATAGACTTCCACGTCATCATCGTGGCGTAACTGAAGCACTAATTGGTCAATATCTAAATCTTGTAGATCAAAGACCCTACGAACCCAAATATGTTTGCTATTCCAGGCCGTATTCCATTTATTTCCCCAACCTTTTCCAAAGGGTAATTTACCTTTATTCCAATAAACGTCATTAAAATGAGGTACCATCCAATCTTCCGCCGGTTTAGTCTCAGTGTATTGCACCTCAATGGCATCATTGTTTTCAGCATGAGCCACGATATTGGTAGAGGGGTATTGCAAGGCACCTAAAAATTGGTAGGTTTTACCATCCACTTCCACTAAACCTACTAATGATTGTTCTGAACCTGTCCAATGCCGAGTCACCGATTGATTCAATTGATCGGAAAACGACCATACACTGAAATATGGGTCATGTGTAATGAGCGGATAGGCAGGAGCTTTACTTACTTGAGCCTGAGCAAAAAAGCCAATCATCGCCAAGAAAGCGAATGGAAAAAATGATTTCATAGTCATGGTTTAAGGAATTAAAGATAGGAATAATCCATCCATCTACAAAGGAGCTTCTATATATCAAACTACTGATTATCTGCAGAAATCAAGCCTTTTTTTGCTTGAAAAATGTTAGGTTTGCACCTAACGCTGGCAAGGTTTTAAACCTTGACAGCGTTGGCGGGGAGGAGTCATTTTCCTATAGAAAATGGTTGAATTTTTGTTCTTATATTTTGATAAGATCATCGGATTTGTTGTAGGCTTCCAAAAAGCAATTAAAGTATCCTTTATAAGATTTATGCGCTTGTTTTTTGGGGTTTATGTGTCAATTTCCTATCAATTCTCTTTAAATAGGGTAGTTTATGTCTTATTAGGGAGGGTATTCATATAATCGTTACGTATTTATTAGAATACCTTTAATAAAAAGAGTATCAGCTTTAATTAAAAAGAGTTTGTCATCACAAAAAATTCAATTAGAAGTAGTAAATACCTTGTATATTTAAAGAGGAAAAATTCCTGTAATTCAACCAATAGTTTTTTATGCAAAAGCAATTTTTTATTTATTTTTTGCTGATGTGTTCTTGGAGTACCTTGGCACAAAAAGTAGCAGAAGAGGGTTTAGCTAAGCCAAATGCATTGAATAGAGCATTGAACTTAGAGCAGAAAGTCGAAAAAACAGATGAGGTGATCATCAAAGGGCAGAAGGTGCCTTATAAAGTTACAGCTAGTACCCAACCTGTCTGGGATGAGGATGGAAAGGTTATAGCAGGATTATTCTACGTTTATTATGAAAGAATCAATGTCACCAATAAAGAAACCAGACCTTTAGTCATTTCATTTAATGGGGGACCTGGTACTGCTAGTGTTTGGATGCATTTAGGTTATACAGGGCCCAAAAAATTAAAAATAGATGACGAAGGATATCCCATTCAACCTTATGGTTTTGAGGATAATCCGCAGTCTTTATTAGATGTTGCGGACATTGTTTATGTAGATCCTGTGAATACGGGATTTTCAAGAATTCTAGATAAAGCAACCCCCAAGACCAATTTTTTTGGGGTGACACCAGATATTAAATACCTAGCTGATTGGATTAATACATTTGTAGGAAGGCAAAAAAGATGGGCATCACCCAAATTTTTAATTGGTGAAAGTTATGGCACCAACCGAGTTTCAGGTTTGTCATTAGAATTACAAAATAAACATTGGATGTTTTTGAACGGAGTGATTTTAGTTTCACCTACTGACCTTGGGTTAAAACGTGATGTAGTATCAAGCACTGCATTGCGCATTCCATACATGGCAGCTACGGCGTGGCATCATAAAAAATTGGCCCCAGTATATCAGTCCAAAGAACTAGAGAAATTTCTCCCTGAAGTTGAAACTTTTGCGATAAATGAATTAATGCCTGCATTGGCGCAAGGCGGTGCATTATCAGCAGATAAGCGCAAAGCCATGGTGAAAAAAATTGCCAATTATATCGGTTTAAATGAAACCGTGGTAGCTGAGCAAAATATGGAAATACCCTTTGATTATTTCTGGAAGGAATTGCTTCGAAGCGAGGGTAAAACTGTGGGAAGATTGGATTCAAGGTATATTGGAATGGATAAAAAAGATGCAGGTCAAAGACCTGATTATAATGTGGAACTTTTTTCCTGGGAACATTCCTTTACCCCGGCTATTAACATGTATCTCCGAGATGAGTTGGGATATAAAACCGATTTGAATTATTATATTTTTGGACCAGTGCAACCTTGGGATAATAGCAATAATAATACAGGAGAGGATTTACGTATGGCCATGATGGAGAATCCCTACCTGAATCTTCTAGTCCAATCCGGTTATTATGATGGAGCATGTGATTATTTTAATGCAAAGTACAATATGTGGCAAATGGATCCGGCAGGTAAAATTCAAGATAGAATGTTTTGGGAAGGTTACCGCAGCGGCCATATGATGTACCTGCGTAAAGAAGATTTAGCTACAAGTAACGACCACCTGAGAGCGTTTATCAAGCATAGTATTCCCAAACAAGGGGTTCCAGCCAAGTTTTGATAAAAAGTTTGAAGGGATTCAATTTGAAGCAAAAATTTGTTGTTCTACACGCCTCTTCGGTTTTCGCAGAACCATAGGTGAGTTGAATATTATATGTCGAATTGTAGGTCAAATAATCATCGCGTCATAGGCCCCTTGTCGTCCTTTAAGTCATGAATAATCCCAAAGAAATTGTACGGCAAGGTTATGATAAACTTTCTGTTCATTATCGAGAACACTTTACTAAATCTCATAATGAACTTTATAAAAAATGGACGCAGACCCTTTTAGGTTTGTTGCCAAACACCCCGAGTATCTTAGAATTAGGTTGTGGAGATGGTATACCCCTTGCTCAAATTTTAAGCCCTACCTGTAAATATTGGGGAATTGACATTTCTACGGTTCAAGTTGAAAATGCAAAAAAGAATGTTCCTAATGCAGCATTTATGGCTAAAGACATGACAGCCATCAGTTACCCCTCAAATTCTTTTAATGGCATTATTGCCTTATACTCGATCATTCACATCCCGTCGAGCGAACAATCTGAACTTTTGAAAAATATTTATCAGTGGCTTACTCCCAATGGTATTTTTTTATGTATTGTTGGGGCAAGCCATTGGACGGGTGTAGAAAAGGATTGGATTATGAAAGATGTTGCCATGTATTGGAGTCATGTTGATTCAAAGACATATGCTGATTGGTTTAAAAAAATTGGGTTTATTCAACTTGAAATGGAGTTTATTCCTGAAAATGATATTGAGCACACCTTATTCTTACTTAAGAAAAACGATAATCCACAGTCGGCCTAACTTTATTTTAGCCTCATGCTCTTTGTTAAATTCATTGGCATATTAACAAATAATCCTAATCTCTTCTTTGTTCATATCACAAGGATTCGGTAAAATTAGAGGTGCATGGTGATAAGCAAGATTTGTATGAAACACGTATTGTAAGTTTTTATTTTTAACTTGTGCTTACAAAAACCCTATTGAATTTCGTTTGACGCGACCTTTCAGTTTTTACCGAAGTCCAGGAACCTAAACAGGTTAAATAGCAAGTTTTTAATCCATCTAAAAACAAAATAATAAAAAAATATTTCGGTGTAATTTTATTACTATTGATTATTTCAATACAAAGTGTAAAGTCGTAAATATCAACAGATTCAACAGTAATCAACAAAGAATTCCGAAGTTTAGATGAAGCCCTAAAAAATCCTCAAAATGTGTTTAGACTGAACCTAAGTAACCAAAACTTACATTTAAATAGTTCGATTTGGGCAAAATTCACCAATCTTAGGTACCTGAGTTTAAAAAGTGATCATTTAAAAAATATACCTGAAGGAATAAGTGAACTTAAGAATCTTAGGGTCCTTGATTTAAGTGGTAATGATTTTAAAGTACTACCAAAATCATTTAACAAATTATCTAATCTACAAGAGCTATATCTAAATGATGATAAATATTTTCAATTTGAAAAGAATATCTCTGTTTTAAGCAAATTACCGAATCTGAAATCGCTACATATAGAAAATGACGGTTTAGAAAAATTGCCTAAAAATATTTTCAGGCTTTATAAATTTGAGTCCCTGTACCTCAATAATAACCAATTTAAAAATGTCCCATTAGAAATAAAGGGATTGAAGAATTTGAAATATTTGGACCTGCATGATAATAAGTTCAAAATCCCGAATATGATTAATGAACTACAAGGTATTGGAATTAAAATTAGATTTTAATTTAAAATAGTTTTTCCATCCTTTTTGGGGTTTTCTCAAATCCCATTTACTGTTGTTTGATCTACGCATTCGGAAAGCACTATTGATCTGTACAAGACCAATTTAATGACTTATCGTGCTACTCAAATAATCAAGTTATTAATAATCTGCTGGGAGAAGACCTTGTTTTTGGTTGAAAAATGTTAGGTTTGCACCTAACGCTGGCAAGGTTTTAAACCTTGACAGCGTTGGAAGAAAAAAGAAAATCTCCATTAGAAAACCTCTAAATCAAACAATTCATTCCACGGTCACACTCTTCGCCAAATTCCTTGGTTTATCTACATCCAAACCGCGGAAAACGCCAATGTAATAGGACATTAATTGGGTAGGTATCACCGTTAATAAGGGTGCCAACAATTCATCCGTTTCGGGCACTTCCAACACATGGTCAGATACTCCTCGTATGGCCGTATCATCTGGGTTGATTATGGCTATTACTTTGCCCTTTCGGGCTTTAATTTCCTGAATATTGCTCACAATCTTATCGTAATATTTGTCTTTCGTGGCGATGAATAAAGTTGGTAAAGTTTCGTCCACCAAGGCTATAGGTCCATGTTTAACCTCACCCGACGGATATCCAGAGCAAGGAATATAACTCACCTCTTTCAATTTTAAGGCAGCCTCTAATGCCACAGGGAAGTTATATCCTCTTCCTAAAAACAAAAAGTTATTGGCCTCCGCATATACCTTAGCCACTTCTTTGATGGATTCATGGCCGGATAAAATCACCTGCACCTTTTCTGGGATTTGAGATAACTCGACCAAATAATGCTTGTATTCAGCATCCGTGATAGTTTGTTTTGCTTTTCCAATTTTCAAAGCCATCATGGCCAACACGGTTAATTGAGCTGTGAAGGCTTTAGTACTTGCCACCCCAATCTCAGGACCTGCATGGGTATAGGCACCCGCATGTGATAACCTAGCAATGGACGATCCAACCGCATTAACCACCCCATAAATAAAGGCACCTTGTTCTTTGGCTCTTTCTATGGCTACCAAAGTATCAGCTGTTTCTCCACTTTGCGAGATAGCAATAATGACATCTCCCGTATGTATAATTGGATTGCGATATCGAAATTCAGAGGCATATTCTACCTCAACTGGAATCCGACAAATCGTTTCAATCATGTATTCTGCAATAAGACCTGCATGCCAACTCGTTCCGCAAGCGATAATGATGATGCGTTTGGCTTGGGTGAAAACCGACAAATGTTGATCCACTCCTGCTAATGTCAAACTCAAACTAGAAATGTCTAGTCGACCGCGTAAACAATCCGTTAAACTGGCTGGTTGATCAAAAATTTCTTTCAACATGAAATGATCGAAACCACCTTTTTCAATTTGTGCCAATTCCATATCCAATTGTTGGATATAAGGCGTTACAGGCTCATTTCCTAAATTTTTTAAGATGATATCATCTTTGGAAATAATGGCCAGTTCATAATCATTGACGTAGATAACTCGCTTGGTATACTCTATAATAGGGGAGGCATCTGAAGCTAAAAAATGTTCTCCTTCACCCACACCTATGACCAAAGGACTTCCTTTTCGAGCCGCAATTAATCGGTCTGGGAAACCTTCTTCCAAAACGATGATTACATAAGCCCCCACGACCCTTTTAAGGGCAATGCGCATGGCTTCTTCCAAGGTAGATTGATTATTGATCTGAATATCCTCGATGAAATTAACCAATACTTCAGTATCGGTCTCACTTTTAAAGGTGTAACCCTTTTGGATTAATTCAGCTTTTAGGGAGGCATAATTTTCAATAATGCCATTATGCACTAAAGTGATTTTTCCGCTGTTGGATTGATGCGGATGCGCATTGGCATCGGTAGGCTCTCCGTGGGTAGCCCAACGCGTATGACCAATTCCCGCATGGGCTTCCTGTAAAATTGGGGCATCCCATGTTTCTAATTCACTTACCCTGCCCTTCCTTTTATTGGATTCTATTTGCTTGCCATACAAGGCAATTCCCGAACTGTCGTAGCCTCTGTATTCTAATCTTTTTAAACCTTTTAAAATGATTGGATAGGCTTCTTGATGACCTATATAAGCTACGATTCCACACATGCGATATAAAATTTAAAATTGAATTATTCTAATTAGGCCAAATGAATTTTTTTTTTCAAACAGCCAAATTACCCAAATTTCATTTATTTTACCAAGTTTACAGGTATTAAATTACCAATCGGGTTTTCCAATAATAGTACTTTTTTTATATTATCGCTAAATGGTTTAGAGCAAATTTAATTGAAGTTCAATATCTTCATTTTTCTTTAAAATGATAGCATCAAACAAGCTTTTTCTTATTTTATGGTCAAATCAAGGCGGTTATTTTTTCTTTTTCTTCTTAAAAAGACAATCTTCTGGTTTCGATTTAACAAAATAGGTCTTATAATTCAATGCCTCAGGATTCATACAGCCTTCTAAATTTAGGATTTCAATGTCCTTGAATTCGACAGGATGGCTTTCACTTTGTAAGGAAATGCTACCTTCTTTGATTAATTCCCCGGGTTTCCCGAAAATCACATCTTGCCCACTGACACTACCGCCACCTACTTGTGGTTTTTGATAAGCTAAAACTTCTTTTCCGTTAGAATAATGACGAATCAATGAATCACCTAAAACTAATACTTCCGCTTGTACCCATTGGTCGCCATGAAAGGTTTCTGATTGAGAATTAATGCAATGCGGGGTAAATAATTTCCCATTCATTTCGACATGGGTTCCCGGTGTACATAAGTTACAGGTGGTTCTTTTATCTTTCCCATTTCCTCCCAATAATTGAACTTCAATCGATACAGGAAAATCTTGTTTCAAACCCATGCTCTCAGCAGTTTGTCCGTGTACCATGATACCACTATTTCGCGTAGCCCATCCAGGTCCATTGATGGCTTGTTTTCCCACAAAGCGGTAATTCAAACGAATGCGGTAATAGCCAAACTTCTTTTTGTAAAATAAATGTCCAAATCTTTCGTCAAAACTTGGATAAGCGGCTGAATCATAGCGTACTACTAATTTACCATCCTCTACCCGAAAGGTATTTCCATAATTCACTCCAGCTGGGGAATGTCTGATTTTAGGTGTCCAATTGGTCAAATCTTTACCATTAAACATGGATTCCCATGCTTCTTTGTTTGGATTTTGAGCCTTTACCTGAAATGCTAGGAGGCTAATGATGAGCCATAACTTAATTTTCATGTTGCAATAAGTTTATAAAATGTTTGCCTAATATTCGGCCTTGGGTTTGTCCAGCCTTAATGCCGTCCATATAATGTATTCCTCCATAAAAACGGGAAATACTTGCTTCTTCTGCTGCTGCTTCAAAGGATTTAAAAGAACGGTCATCTATTCCGTATCGTTTTTCTACCGTATCAGTATAGGCAAAATTAGGTCCATAATAATGGGTTAAGATAATAGCTGCCGTGGTCGATACCGTAGAATGGCCACTCGGATATTCAGGAAATGGCGGTGTTTGTAAAAAGGGTTTCCAACTAGGATCAATCAATTTTCGGATGGCTGTTTCTGGGCGAATGCGGTGACTATGGTATTTCTCTCTCCAGCATAACCAAAATCCATCCATTAAACCGGTAGCTAATGCCGTTCTGATTTCTAAACTTTTACCAAAATTCTCCTTCTTTTGGGCACTGGCTATTCCTGCTATACCCATCCAATGAGCACCAGGTGATATTTTTTTCATGCCAATCAATAAATGCCCTTGGTCATTTAATGCGAATGGGTTACAATCCCAAAAGGCTGCAATCTTGAGGTTTTCTTCCGATTTATCGGCTTGGTAAACGGCCTTACTTAATTGATAAAAAGTCGAGGAATTAGATTCTGAATAAGGCGCCGGGGCAGGAATTTCTTCAATTTTATTGGTATCCAAACTGAAACTTCTAATTCGATAGAAATAGGGTTCCACAGCGGGAAAATAGCCTGGAGGGGTACTGTACCAAGATCCAGGTGTTTTCTTGGGGGTGTACCTTGGAAAATTACTTAACTTATTGTACCCATCTGCTTTGGCATAGGCTAACATACGCTTGGCAATAGCTTGAGCTTTCTGTGTGGACGCTTCAATGATTTGGTCGGACAACCCTACTCGCCTACATGAGTCGATATACCTTTTCTCAAATTCTTTCATCCGAGCTCCTGATGGCTGCATTTTTTGAGATACTTCCATCATGGCTAGGATAGCCGTAAATTCAGGAGCTTCCAATGGCTTATCTTTGGTAAAGGCAGGATAGGCATTGAATTGATGTTGGAATGCATTCAAACTGGTATCAGATTCGGTCATAACCTGATATCCTGCCAAGCAGGCATAGGAAAAGAACCGCATGGCCAAGGGAGGATTACTGACATCATGTATCATCATTTCCGTCATTTCTTGGATAACTTTATCTATTTCCGTTCCGGAAAATGAGATTTTTTTGGACTCGGATTGACAAGCCCAAAAGATCAAGAATGATAGAAATAGGATGATTTTTTTCATCGTTTTATCACTTTATAAGGAAATAGGCCTTGCTGATTGATACCAATGAAAAGTTGGTTTCCAATGACTTGCATTGAACGCACATCTCCTTGTAACCAAAGTCCCGTTTTTTGTGCAGAAACAGCCTCATATGTTAAGTTTCCTCTTGATTTAAGTAGTAAACCAGAATTTGCATCCATTTTACCAATGCGTAATTTGGCATGATTCATATTCCCAGCTAGTACCAAATCCAGGTCATTTTGCCCATCAATATCAAGTATAGCAATGGCTGAAATAGGGGAGGCCTGAACTTCCCAAGGTAAGGCAACAGATTCAAATTTACCTTTGGAATTCATTTGATAAAGGGATGTTTTTAATTCGTTTGCTTTCAAAATTTGCTCCCCTTTTTGTTCTTCTTCTGTTATGATATCCGATAATTTTGCTTCTGCAAAACTTTGGTAATCGGTGAACCGAGTACGCATGATGCTCATTTGATCCAGTAATTCATCTCGCGTCATAAAGGGTACGGATTCACCTTTGACATAGGTAAACAAAATAGGGTCTATGGAGCCATTCTGGTCATAGTCTTTAAAATGAAGTTCCATGGCTTGTTGGCTTGATGCCTTCCATTGACTATTTAAGCCTAAATTGCCAACCAATAATTCTTTTTTACCATCTCGATTCAGGTCTTCCACGCGAAGTGTATTCCATAAACCATGCGGTGATTCTTCAAAGAATTGGTTGGTACTTTCTTCAAAAGTCTTTTTATTCCAAGTGAAAATCTTAATCGGCATGAATTCCCCTATCAAAATTAATTCCTTTTTTCCATCTTGATTCAAATCATCCCATGAAGCGTCTGTTACCATGCCCGCTTGTTGAATACTTGGAAACTGAGCACTGATATCCTTAAATTTACCCGCACCTTGATTCATCAAAATAAAGGATTTAGGACAAACAGGATAGTTTCCAGGAATTACGCGACCACCTACAAATACATCGGGTAGTCGATCTTGGTTGATGTCAATGATTTGAATGCAGGATTTACTTATGCCCTGACTAGGCAGTGGAACCAGGGATTTTTTGAAATTCCCTTGACCATCATTTAGGTACAAGCGATCTGTTAGGTGAGGGTCATTCTCTTCCATCAATCCATAACCACCACTGACCACCCATAAATCTAGGTCGCCATCGGCATCGGCATCCAGAAACTGGGCATCACTATCCTCAAAACCCTGGTCTTGATTCATGGCTGAAGGCATACGTGTAAAATCACCCGAGCTCTTTTGAATATATAGGTTAGCTCCTTTACCGCCTTGATTGCCAACAAATAAATCTTCTAACTGGTCTCCATTCACATCTCCCTTTGCTTGGCATGGACCTACAAAGGACAAAGGCAAGGTGATTTGGGTTTGACGTTTAAAATCATTGAAATTCTCTTTGGAATCCTCAAAAGATTGAAGTGTTTTTGTTTGAACAAAAAACGTATTCTCTTGAATTTGGGCTTTTTTAGCAATTAGTTTAGCCTCTGATTCTTTTAAAATAATGAGGGTCTTTTGTGGTTTTTTTATGGTTTGTGATTTGCCTGAATTCCAAGTGATGACAATAGAGTCCACCATGCTCTTATTTCCTAAACCTACGTGTAAGAGAGGAGATACGCTGGATTGATAACCACGATATAAGTTTTGTTCTACATATTGGTTTTTACCAGCCTGGTATACCCAAATTTTAGCCCCTAATCCCAAGGTGTTTAAACCTTCACCTTGCAATTCAATTTGAAGATTTTTGTTTTCTTTTTTTAGCTCATTGCTTTTATTTTCAAAAATAAAGGCTGGTTTATTGATGTTATTTACAATTAATTCTAAATCCCCATCTCCGTCTAAATCAGCGTAAGCAGCACCATTACTATTGGATGTGGTTTCCATTCCCCAAGCTTGGGTCACCGCTTTAAAGTTACCATTTTGATGGTTTTTAAACATGTAATTGCTAATATTGGAAGCAGGCATTTTTTGAACGAGTTCCAACACATTTTGCCTCTGAATAGCAGCTTGATTGTTCTGAACATAATCACCCATGTATTTCAGAAAATCTAGGTTGGTATAATCCCTCAAATAACCATTGGTGATATAAAGGTCTTTCCAGCCATCATTATCGTAATCAGCGAAGAGTGCACTCCAACTCCAATCCGTATTGGAAATTCCGGCTAATTGCCCTAATTCATGAAATTTAGGTTCTTGTGTGTTGGGGTCAATCCCTTGATTGACTTGCAACATATTTCTCATGTATTGATGGCCAAAACCAACAGCTACATTGAAATTGAATTTCTCGTAGTTGTCTGGAGCCATCAAATTCTTTTGCCTCAAATTGTCTTCCGGCAACATATCCAAGGTGAAAATATCTGACCAGCCATCGTTGTTAATGTCGGCAATGTCATTACCCATGGAAAAGTGGGAGGTATGCCCCATGCTTTTTTGAATGACGTTTTTGAATTTTTTACCTTGTTGGTTGATGTATAAATAATCAGGAACGGTATAATCATTGGATACATAAAAGTCCAACCAGCCGTCGGCATTGATATCAGAAATTCCTACGGCTAAACCATAGGATAGGGTGGAACTAGTAATACCTAAGGAGCTTGTTTTATCTTCAAAATGTCCTTTTTGTTTTTGAATGAAGAAGCGTAAGCCGCTGTTGGGATCTTCTTTTTGAAGTAAATCAGCGGTACTAGATTCATCTAATATGGGTAGTGATTTAGGGTTATGATTCACCAAAATCATATCTAGATCTTGGTCTTTGTCATAATCAAAGAAAACGGCATGAGTACTATTGGCAGGGCTATCCAAGCCATAGGCTGCGGCCTCATCTTTAAAAATCGGTATACCCGTCGTATCGTTTCCTTGATTGATAAATAATTGATTTCTTTTTTTATCAGGAGGCAAATTTCCTGAGTAGCATAGGTAAATATCTAGTTTTTTGTCGCCATTGATGTCAACCAAAGAAACCCCAGTTTTCCAGGGTCCAGGTCTGCCACTTACTCCGGCTTTTTCTGCGACTTCTTGAAATTCCATTTTACCTTGATTGAGGTATAAATGGTTGTTTTCCATATTACTGGAAAAATAAATGTCTTGTTTTCCATCTCCATTTAAATCACCTGTGGCAACACCCCCACCATTGTAGAAATATTCATACATCAGGACATTGGTATTGAGGCCCTCTTCAATTTTGTTTTCAAAATTGACATGGCTTTTTTCCGGACTTAGTAATTGGAAAAGTTGAGGTTCAGGATTGCTCTCTTCATTTGTTTCTGCCTTTTGGCATGAAAAACTGAGGATTAGTAGTAAGAGAGCAAAATATTTCTTCACGATACAATATAGATAATTAATGAAAAAAGGAAATGGTAAAGCATTTCTACTTTACCATTTCCTTACAAATATACTAGATTAATATCCAGGATTCTGAACCAAATTCTTGTTACGGTTCATTTCATCGCGATGAATAGGTAAGAAATACATCTTATCTAACCAAGCACGGTTTTCTTTACCTGGGTCCATTTCAACTACCTTATATTGATAATCGTAGCTAGTAGGGTCATTTCTGTATAGAGTAACAGTTTTACCTGGTTTCAATGTTCCTATCACGTTAATGATTTGAACCTTTCTTCCTAGGGTAGAACTAGCAATCATCCAACGGCGTGCATCATGGTATCTTTGCTCTTCAAAGGCCATTTCAATACGACGTTCATTGCGATAACGCTCACGAAGAGCATTGCCACTTTCGGTGATAGCTGGCATACCTGAACGGAAACGAACTTTGTTCAACCAAGCACGAGCTTCAGCATCTTGTCCTAATTCGATACAAGCCTCAACGTAGTTCAATACAGCTTCGGTGTAGCGGAAGAATGGCCAAGGAATTTGTTGCCATGTGTTTTGGTCAACAATCGCTGGGTTAGGATCAGTAAATTTACGGAAATAATAACCCGTGTAACTTCCGTTCCAATCTTCAATTGAACTTTTACGCGTATCTAATCCAAAGTATGCAACTTTACCTGAACCTGAACTAACTTCATATTGTCCAGTTTGAATTTGATTGAATGGATCTTTGGCTGCAGCACTTGGTGAGCGAGGCTTCCAAGAAGAACCGTCATACATCAAGGTTGCATAGAAGCGAGGATCTCTATTTTGGTATGGTGCAGAAGCATGTTCTGGGTTAGACCAAGAGAATTTAGAACCATCCATCATTTCATAGTCATCCACAAAATTTTGAATAGGTGCATTTCCAGCCCAGTTATTGTATCCATTAGGACCATTGAACAAGCCCACACGTCCTCCATTTTCAGCTTTAGCATTGATGAAATAGCGCGCAAAAATTAATTCTTTCTCTCCACCATTTCTTGATAGTGAATTGTTCAAATAATTTGTGGTTGCATCATCCTTCGAAGCAGGCTCAGTAAGGTTTAATTTGTTACCTAAACCTGGCAAATCTAATACTGCTTTTGCTGCATCTTTAGCTCTTGTCCAACGTTCTGTACGTGAACCGTCAACATAAGCTAAATATTCTGGATTTGTGTACGCTGCCATAGCCGATGACTTAGCCTTAGCTGTAGCCGCATCGTACAAATCACTTGCTGCATATAATAAAATACGCGATTTTAAAGCCAAGGCTGATGCTCTTGAAGCACGACCTGCTGCCAGGGATAAACCATTTAAATGGCCTGCTGCCTCATCGCAATCCTTCACAATAAATTCGATACACTCCTTCATCGTATTTCTTTTCGATAAGAATTCGGTATCAGCTAAAGAGAAAGATTTGTCTATGATAGGAACTCCACCATAATAGCGAACTAATTGGTGATAGAAATAGGCACGCATGAATTTAGCCTCACCATTTAACCGGTTCACGGTAGCTGCTGGGAAGGTAGTTGCCTTTTTCAAATTCTCTAATGCTAGATTACATGCACGAATACGTGAGTACATGTTTTGCCAGCTTATCGTACCGTTAATCCAACCTGGATCTGCAGGGTTTGAACGTGCTTCGGTAATGGTAGTAATACCACGTCCCGGGTGAGTAAATGATGCCTCGTCCGTTAGAGAAGCTAACATTTGCTCGTCAAATCCCCCGTTACCTAATCCTCCGTAAAGTTCAGTAACGAATGCATCTGCTAAGCTTGGATCTGTCCATACGACAGATTCAGAAAGTTGATCTAAAGGTTTGGTGTTGACAAAATCGTCATTACAGCTCGTAAAGACAGTGCCCAAAACCGATAGCGCAATGATTAAATTTCTTTTTTTCATTGTTTTGTCTAGTTAATTGTTAAAACGTGGCTGTTAATCCAAAGTTGATAATCTTAGATTGCGGATAATACTGACCTGTAGAGCTTACTGTTTCTGGGTCGAAGATTTTCAACTTATCCCACGTTAACATGTTTAAGCCGTTGGTGTACAATCTGCAGTTTTTTAAACCGATTTTGGTCAAAATTGTTTCTGGTAAATTATATCCAATTTCAAAGTTTTTCAAACGAATATAATCTGAGCTACGTAACCAATAGGTGTTGTTGGCAGAATAATATTGATCGTTACGGTTTGCAATTCTAGGGTGTACGCTGCTTGGGTTTTCAACCGTCCATCTATTTTCATAGATATCAGATATATAGTTTCCAATGTTACCCATTTCACCTGCACTGATGTATTGCTTCGCTCCAGCAGCTCCTTGGAATAAGATGGTTAAATCAAAATTCTTGTAAGTAGCGCCGATGTTGATACCTCCTTGGAACATAGGCAATTGAGTGAAGTCATTACGTACCATATCATCTGGTGTAATTTTACCATCTCCATTCCAGTCTTTGTATTTCATATCACCTGGACGTAATGTATTAACGATAGCCTTATAGTTAATCGTATTTGCATCTATTTCAGCTTGGTCTTTAAATACTCCGTCGTACTGATATGCTACAAAAGTGTTCATTGGTCTGCCAGTAGAACGCTGCCATTCTGGTGCACCCGGTGCCTCATCCCAGAATAAAATTTTGTTCTTAGCATAACCTCCATTCACTCCAACATTGTATTTTAACTCACCAATTTGGCTACGGTAACCTAAGGTAAAATCAAAACCAGAGTTCTCTACTTCACCAATATTCTGAGCAGGTAGAGTTAAACCAGTTGACTGTGGAACTGAGGCATTTTTTACCCAAAGAATATCTGTTCTTTTATTGTAGAAATAATCTAATTCAAATGTCAATTTATCATTGAATAAGGATCCTTCTAAACCGATATCCGAGTTAGTAGCCACCTCCCATTTGATGTTATTATTAGGGATTTTAGTTTCAAATAAGGTTTTAGTCTCTACGTTTCCAATGATGTAAGATCTAAATCCGTACGTAGATAAATACTGGTAAGTCGCGATTTGGTCATTACCCATTTGACCCCAAGAACCTCTCAATTTCAAGAAGTTAATGGCTGGTAATTGATCCTTAATGAAACTTT
The DNA here is from genome assembly GCA_027491315.1 of Cytophagaceae bacterium. Lineage (GTDB taxonomy): Bacteria > Bacteroidota > Bacteroidia > Cytophagales > Spirosomataceae > Aquirufa. The sequence goes on along the minus strand of JAIXWL010000010.1, from coordinate 243,905 downwards.
CCTCAGACATCACCCATCCTAACATACCACCTGGGAAAAATCCGTAACGGGTTGCTTCAGGGAAAATATCTGAACCATCATAACGCCATAAGAATTCCGCTAAATATTTCTCTTTGTAGTTATAAGCCACACGACCGAAATAGTTCAAACGAGCTCTTTCAAATGCACCACCACCGTTATTTTTCTCTAAATCACCACCGGCAAAAATTTGATCTAATGCTGGTGAAATGAAGAAACGACGGTATGCATTGAAGTTATCTCCGTCAATGGTTTCTCTGTTGGTTCCTGCTAAAACAGTAATTCCATGTGCATTAAATTTACGCTCATACGTAGCAATAGCTCCCAATAGGATATTCAATTGGTTTTCATCACCTAACGTTAAACGAGGCTCAGCTGGACCACGCTTGTTAGCCACCAATATTGGAGTCTTTCCATCTGCTTCGAATCCAGATCCTCTTTGGTATAATGTCCAAGGTGTCTCCCAACGTTTAGTAGCACGGAAACGCTTATCAATGGCAGCAGTACCCGTTAATTTTAAACCTTGAATCCATGGAATTTTAACATCCAATTGTCCGTTGGTTTGAAAATAACTTTGTTTATCACGGTCATAACCTGTTTGGTTTGTGGTAATAACCACTGGATTTTGTCCGTTCTCGATATCTGGACCAGGTAATCCGTTTGGCCAAAATGCCTGCTCTTGAGGCTTTCCTCTCATTTGCATACGGAAAATGGCTCCTGCAGATTGGGTTGGGAATCTACGGAATTCCTCACGACCTAAAACGCCAATGGATAAATTTACATTTTCATTGATCTTAGCATCTAGATTTAAACGTAAATCATATTGCTCAAAACCTGTTGCTGAATTTTTGTAAAACGCATCTTGGTTTTGATAGCCTAAAGAGGCTAAGTACTTAATATTTTCGCTACCCCCGCTCATTTGAACGTTGTGACGCGACTGAGGTGACCATGATTTTAAAGTAGCTTTATACCAATCTGTATTTGGGTATAACCATGGATCAGATCCATCCGCATATTTTTGGATGTCTGTTGGGCTATATGGTGCTTTTCTACCATTAAAAACGCCTGTAGATTTGTATGCTGCAGTAGCATCTTTCCACTGGTTGGTTGGTAATTGATAAATATCCAAGTCATTCAACATACTCACATATTGAGCGGCATTGGTTAAGCGAGGAACAACTGTAGGATCAGCAAAACCTTGGTTAAATGAGTAAGATAATTCTGGCTTACCTGATTTTCCTTTTTTGGTAGTGATCAAGATAACCCCATTCGCAGCACGCGCTCCATAAATAGCAGCTGATGCGTCTTTCAAAACGGAGATGGTCTCAATGTCAGCCGGGTTTATACGATCTAAACCACCCGCTCTGTTTGGAATACCATCAATTACGATTAAGGCATCATTGTTATTTAATGTATTGGCTCCACGGATACGAATAGAAGATCCATCATATCCTGGCTCACCACTACGGTTTACAGCAACCACACCAGCCATTCTACCGGCTAAGGAGTTACTTAAGTTAACACTAGGTGATTTTTGTAGTTCATTTCCTTTCACAGAAACTACAGAACCCGATACAGTTGCCTTCTTCTGAACACCGTAACCTACTACCACAATTTCGGATAGACTTTTGGCGTCTGGGGATAAGCTTACATTGATTACGCTCTGATTTCCGACAGTTACTTCTTTGGATTCGTAACTAACGAAAGAAAAGATTAATTTACTTTGAGCATTGGTAACGTTAATGGAATACTTACCATCAACATTGGTCGTAGTTCCTTTACTTGTTTCTTTTAAGATGATGTTGACACCGATTAGCGGCTCACCTTTTTCATCAGTAACCTTACCAGTTACTGTGGACACTTTTGCTTGACCCATGGAAATCCATGACATCGACAGCAAAAATGCCAAAAGCAAAACCGCATTGCTGCTAATAAATTTTGTTTTCATACAAACGATGGTTAAATGGTTAATCGACACATTGTGTTATTTGGTCGACGAAATAAGTTTGAAATATAAGTCAACTTTTTGAATTTTTTACTGCCAAAGGTGGGCTTGAAAAAGCATATTTATTAAACGGATTGGTTGATTTGGCGGTAATTTATAAGAATAGTGCAATAAATAATAGCATTTGTGATGTGTTTGCCACTTTGAAATATAATCCTAACTGCCCTTTTTTCAGCTACTTAAGACGATTTTGAACGTAGGTATATATATGCTATGTTTTTGACTTGACTTTGAATTTTTCAAAAATCAATTCAAGTGAAATTTTTAGTACAAAATTTAGAATTTGTTGTAAAGTTTTTTACCCTCGGTTACGAAAAGTTTAAATTTTTTAACGCTGGCAAGGTTCCAAACCTTGACAGCGTTGGAAAAACGTTTTTTATTTTAAGTTTATTATACACCTCTTTGCCTTTATCAAGTCCCTGATAAATGGAATGGTATAATTGGGTTTTTAATTGGAAATGAATCTCTTCGTGGATTAAATCGACCATCCTGTTATATGGGGAGATAAGCGCTAAGTTTAATTCAATTTTAACTTGATACTTTTACATAAAAATAATCTACTATGAAACTTATTCTCATTAGTTTGACTGCTTTAAGTATATGTTTAGCTTGTAAAAATACCAGTGAAAACATAACTCCAACTTCGAGTGCGGCTGTGCCTGAGGTTTATGCCAAAATTTATGGGGCTACCTCTATAAGTAACGATGGAACCTATATTACCATTAAAACAACCGGCGTTCCTGATCACAAAAGTGCTTATTTTGCCAGCACTAATGCTCTGTATGAGGCTTTTTCGGGGAAAACATTCGGGGGAAATAATTTTGCGAAAAACCCTAATGCTATTTCCGCCCAATCATTTACTTTTAAAATACCTGTGAACCCAAAAGTAGATGCCGCCCACAAAGCTACTCCGCTTGGTCCCATTGGTGTAGCTCTTAATGGCGTTCCTCTGTTTAATCAATACGCAGGACCAAGTCAACCTTTAACAAATGAAGTGAATGGTTTCGATCAGTATTGGGGGCACCCTCAGCAAACGGGTTCTTATCATTACCATGTTGAGCCTTTGTATTTGACCCAAGTAAAAGCATCTAAATCCTCTTTAATAGGTTTTTTATTGGATGGATTTCCGGTTTATGGTCCCGAAGAAGGAGGTCAAGTGGTTCAAAATTCTTCCCTTGATGCTTATCATGGACATGCTCATAGTACGGTTGATTACCCCAATGGTATTTATCATTATCATATTACCAATACAGATCCTTATATAAATGGCAGTGGATTTTACGGAAGTGCGGGTACTGTTTCTCAGTAGCATCTTAGCTGGGGGCATTATTGGCTGTCAGTCTGATGAAGAAATCATGGTCAATGCCACCCAAGCTAAAACAGCATGGGTATCAGGGAGAATGAACGTAAATCAACAGGTTTATACAGGGGCTATTTTTCAAATTTTCCCCAATACACGAGATACGGCCAGCATAGAACACTATGTTAATGGTTTAGAAGATGGAATTTGGAGAAAGTATTACCCTTCAGGCCAACTATTTGAAATCAGGACCTATGATCATGGCAAGAAAACAGGAACCTATGAGGCTTGGTGGGAAAATGGAAAGCGGATGCGGGTATTTGAATTTGAAAATGACGAATACCAAGGGCTTTGCAGGGAGTGGAATTCAGAAGGTCAATTAATTAGAGAAATGCATTATGACAAAGGGCATGAGCAAGGTGCTCAAAAAATGTTTTATGATAATGGAAAAATTAGGTCAAATTACTTGGTATTGGAAGGCAGACGTTATGGCTTATTGGGTACCAAAAACTGTCGCAATATTTCTGAGAAAGTCTTTCGTAATTAGTTTGTTTGGAATTTTAATAGCCTGCCAAAATGAGGAACAGGTTTCTTCCATTCCCTATTACAATAGTCCGGATTTTAGTCCACATTTTTTAAATAAAATAGAGGCCCAAGGGCGAATCAAGCACCACATAGGTCATTTTTATTTGAAAGATCAACATGGTAAAACCTTTTCTCACGACAATGTGCAAGGTAAAATCCATTTAGCTCAATTTATTTTTACTCGCTGTGGAAATATTTGTCCGGAAATGATTTCTCAAATGAAAATTGTTACCAAAAAATTCAAGGCAAATCCCCAAGTGGAATTGTTATCTTATTCGGTTACTCCTTGGATAGATGATGTGACTACTTTAAAGAAATTTGCTGTTGATAAGAAAATCGATGCCCCCAATTGGCATTTATTAACAGGTTCGAAATCCCTAATTTATAACCTGGCTAGGAAGTCCTATTTTGCTGAGGAAGAATTAGGATATACTAAGGATAGTACCGAATTTTTACATACCGAACACATGATATTAGTGGATCGTAATGGAAGAATAAGAGGTGTCTATAATGGTACATTGCCATTGGAAGCCGAGCAGTGCGTGAAAGATATGGAAAAGTTGCTTTCTGAAAATTAAAATTCTCTTGATTTAATGGGGGAAAGCGACCATATATTTGGCAAATTTTATTTCCTTTGGGCCAATAAACCTATTTAAATGATTGGCCAAGATTTTCGGAATGCCTTGCATCAAGGGAATCCACTTTACGGAACCCTATTGACTTCTACTTCGCCCAAAAGCTTTGATGTTGTACTTAGTTTACACCTAGACTTTGTTTTTTTATGTACTGAACACGTAGCATATAATCCAGAGACATTAAGTTGGATGTGTCGTGCCTTCAAGGCCGCTGGCATTAATCCCGTTGTTCGTATATTGGAACCTAGCCCCTATTTAGCGACTCAGGCATTGGATGCAGGTGCCGGTGCTATTTTGGTGCCTTACGTTGAAGAGGTAGAAGAGGTTTTATCCTTAATAGGGGCCGTTAAATATCGACCTCTCAAGGGAAAAAAGCTTGCTAGGATTTTACATGGGGAAGAAAAGCCATCTGATGAACTAGCCCAATACCTCACGCATCATAATCGAAATAATACCTTATTGCTGAATATCGAAAGTGAGGCAGCAGTCAAAAATTTGGAACATTTTGCCCAAATCCCCACCTTAGATGGTCTAGGAGTTGATGGTTTTGTGATTGGGCCACATGATTTATCGACCTCCTATAATATGCCTGAAAAATACGATTCTGAGGCATTTTTAAGCCTATCCACATCCATCATCAAAAAAGCCAAATCCTTGGGAATTTCGGTAGGTGGTCATACGGGTTATCGAGGAAGTTTAGAATTACAAAAACGATGGGTTCAAGCTGGAACTAATATAATTTTACATTGTTCGGATATGCTATTATTTGCAGATAAGCTTCAAGCTGATTTGAACGAACTACGATTGATTCAAGGTGCTGTTCCTTTGCAAACTACCCATGCTGAAAGTATTTAATTAGCTAATTACCCTTTGCGTTACCTTACTAAACCTTTTACCTATAAATAACATGAAGATTTTTCATTTTCGAAGTATTATTATTGCCCTTTTTTTATTCCTAGAGCAGGGTTTGTACGCCCAAATTATTGATTTTTCTAAAGCCAGTATTGTCACTTCTGTCTCTCTTCAGCCAACATTTAAGGAAAAAATGATCAGTGTTTTACAAGAGGAATTGGCCATGAAAACGGGCTTGAAATTGGGGACTAATCCCTTAGAAAAATTCCCTTTGTTTTTGTTAGCCACCCAAGATAGCCGGGAAGTCCATGGCTATTCCTTGCCTGAATTTACATCAGATGATCATGTTTCTACTAAAAAAGAGGGATTTCGATTGCTTCACCAGCACATCGCAGGTAGGGATTTGCTGTGGTTTATTGGGGCAGATCAAAGAGGACTTTTATTTGCCATAGGGGAGTTTTTGCGTTCAGCTGATTTGAGCAAACAGAAAATTTTATTTGATAAGAAATATGAAAAATGTAGTTCACCCATGTATGCCATTCGAGGTCATCAAATTGGATATCGGAATACGGCTAATTCATGGGATGCCTGGGATGTAAAACAGTTTGAACGGTATTTCAGGGAATTAGCATTTTTTGGGACAAATGCCATTGAAAATATTCCTTTTCAAGATGGAGCAGCAAGTCCGCACATGAAAATAAATCGGGAAGAAATGCATATTCATATGAGTCGCTTGTGCCAAGCCTATGATTTAGATTATTGGGTTTGGACGCCAGCGGATGTTGATTTGGCTGATCCCAAGAAATTTCAAGAAGAATTAAAATCGCATGTCGAATTTTACAAAAATTGTCCAAGACTTGATGGTGTATTTTTCCCTGGTGGAGACCCTGGGGAGAACCACCCAAAGTACGTATTGCCATTTTTAAAGGCTGTGGCCCTAGAATTAAAAAAATATCATCCTAAGGCTGGCGTTTGGTTATCACTTCAAGGATTTAGTGACGAAGAGGTTAATTATTTTTATGACTATTTAGAGCAAAATAAACCAGATTGGTTTACCGGAATTGTCACTGGTCCCAGCAGCCCTGATTTGGCCTCTACACGTTTTAGGTTGGATAAAAAATACCAACATCGTCATTATCCAGATATAACCCATACGGTTCGTTGTCAATATCCCACAGAAAACTGGGATCAAGCCTTTGCCTTAACAGAAGGAAGGGAAGTAACTAATCCGCAACCCGCTTATTATGCCAAAATCCATAATCGATTTGCTCCGTTTACGGATGGTTTTATATCCTATTCAGATGGGGTTCACGATGATGTAAATAAAGTAGTTTGGAGTCAAATGGCATGGAATCCGGAAAAGGAAGTTCGTCAAGTCATGGTGGAATATGCTCGGTATTTTTTTGGAAATTCGGTAGCTGAAGCAGCTGCAGATGGTATTTTGGCTTTAGAACGAAACTGGGTAGGTCCAGTTGAAGAAAATGGGGGCATTGAAACCACCTTTGCTTTTTGGCAAAATTTAGAAAAATCTCATCCAGAATTAAAGGGAAATTGGAGATGGCAGCAATTAGTCATGCGTGCTTATTATGATACCTTCATTAAAAGAAGGAAAATGTATGAGCAAGGATTGGAGAAAGATGCCAACCTGATTCTAAGTCAAGCTTCTATTTTAGGTACTGAAAAAGCGATGGCATTGGCCTTGGAAAAGTTAAACCAGGCTGATTTGAAGCCTAATTCTCCAGAATTACGACAAAAAGTGGTGGATTATTGTGAAGCATTATTTCAATCGATTGGATTACAAACCAGTGTGCCTAAATATAAGGCAAGTGGCGCTGAAAGGGGGGCAATTTTAGATTTCATTGACTATCCATTGAATAATCGCTGGTGGTTACACGACGAGTTTGAGAAAATCAGAAAAATGCCCCAAGAATCTGCCAAATTAGAGCGATTACAGATTTTGGCAAGCTGGGAAAATCCAGGACCAGGGAGTTATTATGATAATATTTCAGATCAGCTTAAAGGTCCTCGTGTGAAGACAAAAACCGAAGATGCTACCGATGTGGCGTGGTGGGACAATGGTTTAAGTAGGCGCCGATTATCCACGCAACTATTTCAAAATTTTCCCCAATTGGAGTACACGGATTTGGACCCTAAAGGCTCATATTCCATTCGGATTTCTGGCCAGGGAGAAGCATTGCTGAGGGTAGATGGTGAGCGTGTTCGGCCCGTTCTATACAATAAAGGTGTAGAGGAGTTTAAGGAGTTTCCATTGAACCCAAAATTCGTCAGTGATGGGAAAATTGCTATATCTTTTGATGAGCCAGAAGAGTCTCATTTAAATTGGCGATTGCATTCTAAAGTATTTGATATTTGGTTATTGAAAAAATAGCTTCATAAAAAGACCCTCCAAAAGAGGGTCTTTTTCTTGTAATAAAGAGTACACAATTTTAAATAAAAACTTGAAATTGTAGGGTTAGGCTGTTTAAACGACTGCCTGTACTAACTTCACCTTGATTGACTTGATAGGAAGGTCTACTTTGGAAATCTAAACTGAGTTTGGATTTATGACCTTGTATGAAATAGTTTAAGCCCAGGTTGAAAGTTTGAGTTGCATGATTCCCTAAACGGTCAAATTGAGCGAATGTAGCTGCCACATAAGGCATCCATCTATTTCCTAAATCAGCGCGATGTGAGGGTAATAGGTAGCCAAATTGTGTGTAAATCGAAGACCCTGTGCCAAACATCGGATAACTGTTTCCATAAACTGGTCCTTGTCCTGTGATCGAATTTGATGCAGTTAAAGTTGTCCCCGTGGCAGGATTCATTAAGCCATTATAGCGTAAATAATTAGGACCATATTGAGTGTTGAAGTAGCCGAGGTATGCTGACAGGGCAGCATGGTTTTTTAAGGGGATATCCACAAAACTTTCTACCGCAAAGTGTTTCATATCATGGTATAACGTATCACCTTGTGCCGATTTTTGCCACATGGCATTAGGTTGGTAGGCTCCCCCAATGGCTATATTAACAATCTTTTTGCTGCCTAAGTAAGTACCTGTCATGTAGGGTGTTGTATGATTTTCTTGGTCAAAGAATTGATAAATCAAATAGCCCTGTTGCTGTAATGAATGACCCTTTTGAGAAAAATTGGCAAAACTAGAACTTATTGGCGGAGGAGTCTGCCCATTGGAAGTGATAGGAAATGGATCGCTTAAAATAAACCGATAATCCCAATGACCGATTTGTCCTCGGGCATAAATACTTAATTTTCTTGAGAACTGATCGATTTGGTCCACCGTCGTCTGCGCAAAAACAGGTACATCCATGGTCATAATTGTACCTATACTAGGCTGCGAAAATCGTGATATACCTGAGATGATACTTAAACCACCTCCAATTTTTAATTGATTTTTGGAAGAAACTCGATATTCCCCTAATGCATCATGAAAAAATGGGGCTATTTTCCGATTACCTGTGACATTGTATTGAGCATTGAAGTTATTCTGTCCAAATTGAAAATACATGAAGGTTCGGTCAGTAATTTGTCCGAACATCTGCATCCTAGTTCTTCGTAAGCCAATGTCAAAGGATTGTTGTTGAAGATTTCCATTGACGGTGGTTCCTGGATTATTATCATTGAATCTAAACCAAGCCTGATTCAAAAATGTTGCTTGAAAATATCGAGAGCCTGATTCGTTTAAATTCAGCTTAAGGGCTTCATTATCAGGTGTTTTTTGTGCTAAACTTGAGAAGCAGGTAAGCATAGTTACCCACAAAATGAACTTGTTTTTCATGGCGGAATCTTTTTTAGAACGGTTTTAGCGTTCAGAATGAAATAGAAAAATGGTAATGGAGAGAAAACGCCGAGGTCTATATTCGGAAGTTGGCATGCTGCTTAAATAAAGCAAGAAAGTTAGACTTAATAATCTCAAATTTATCTGCCAAAGAAATTTGAACAGGTCTTTCTGATGAGAAGGGAGTAGGAGAAATGATTCGAATTAAATATTTACCAGTATTCTGGTCTTGCTCATCTTGCAAGTCTTCTGAAATATCCTCTTCTTCTACGGCATTTAAAAATTGAATCTTGCCATCAACAGTAGGCGTAAATTTGGCCTTTAGGGAGCTGGTAAAGGTATGTGCCAAAACACTTTTACCCACGAAAGTTAAAACTAACGTAGAGAAAATAATCAGGAAAATTTTCATTTTCTTGTTTGACATCATGCAAATTTGCACGTAGAATCTGAATAAATCAACTCCAATTGAAAGTTCCTAAGAAATTGTCTTTCAGGGTGTTCATTTCAAAGTTCAGAATCGGAGAATATTAATTAATAAAGAGGATTTTGGCATAGGACCCTTTTATGTTGTATTTGATTAAGAATCAATAAGCACTCCAGCCTCCATCTACTGTTAGGATGTGTGCATTCACAAAACTTGAATCATCACTGGCTAAAAATAAAGCCGCCTGGGCAATTTCGGATGATTCTCCAGTTCTCGGATTTAATGCAATTCCTGTCATAATTCGGTCTTGTACCAATGGGGTAATTTTTGTCATATCAATGGTCTCGCTGATACTTGTATTCACTGCGCCAGGGGCGATTCCATTACATCGAATGCCCGATTTGCTGTATAGGTAGCCAGTACTTTTGGTGAGTCCGATCAGGGCATGTTTGCTGGAAGTGTAAACTGCACCTGCCACGCCTGCTTTCAATCCACCAATGGAACAAACATTGATAATATTTCCCTTGCCCTTGGCTAAAAAAATCTTTACCGCACTTCTCATGGCTTTGAATGGGCCTTCGAAGTTAATTTTCATCACTTTTTCTAACATGCTATTTTCTACGTCACCTACTGGTTGAAAATGGTCCATTATTCCAGCATTATTTACCAAAATGTCTAATGTTCCATAGGTACTTACAGCCGCATTAATGAGCTGATCAATATCTGATTCTATGCTCATATTGGCTACAACGGTGGTGATTTCGCCTCCCAGAGATTTCACTTCTTTTGATAATTCATCCAGTCGGCTGGGATTGATATCTCCCGCAATAACGTTGGCTCCATGTTGAGCAAAAAGAGTAGCTATAGCTTTTCCCATTCCTGCGCCAGCTCCTGTGATGATGGCAACTTTATTTTCTAACTTTTTCATATAATTCCGTTTTTAAAAACTACCCAATATATTACGAAATATAGGCCATTTTAAACTTTATCAGGCTTGGAAAAGGATGATTTTGATTAGGTTTTCCCTTAAAAAATATCGAATGATGCTGGGAAATTTTGACTAATTCTACTCCTTGGTGAAATTTAGAACACGGAGTAAGAATAAAGACAATCTTATTTGAAGTAAATATGATTCGAATCTAAATAAAAAATGGTGATTTTCCCAACGCTGGCAAGGTTTGAAACCTTGACAGCGTTACAACGAACAGCCATTTAACTTTGTTGTCCAAATAGTTGATAATGAAAATTTTGATACATTCGGTCTTCAATACCAGTAAAAATTCAAAAATGGATAATAAAAAAATATTGTTTTCAGAAACTCAAAAGTTTAACCAATGGTGGATTTGGGTGTTTCTGTTTTGCTTTTTTGCCTATTTTATTTGGGGTGCATATCAACAAATTTTTCTAGGAATTCCTTTTGGAGATAATCCTATGAGCAATTTGGGCTTAGGATTGACTACCCTTCTTTTTGCCTCCATCGTCATATTGTTTTTGATTTTGAAATTAGAAACACATATCACCACGGAGGGTATTTATGTGCGATTTTTCCCCTTCCATCTAAAATTCAATTATTATTCTTTTGACCAAATAGATAAATCGTATGTTCGTAGTTATTCCCCTTTATGGGAATATGGAGGTTGGGGTCTTCGATATGGCCTTTTCGGAAAAGGAAAAGCTTACAATGTTTCAGGAAATAAAGGATTACAACTTGAGTGTAAAGACGGCGCTAAATTGTTAATTGGCACTCAGCAACCCATAGAAATAGCTCAGGTATTGTCCTCTTTGGGTAAAAATGGTACTTAGGCAATTTGATTGGTCCAAGTTTTTATTTTTGATAACTATGCCTCATTGTAAATTTTGGCAGGGCAGATATTCTTTTGTATTATTAACTTATGAAAACTTCTATCAATAACTTAAAATCTCGTTTGAGCCTACTACTACTTGGCTTAAACCTTTTGGCCACACCCGTATTGGCCCAACAAAATCCTTCCTCAACCGTCAATGCAATTGTAAAAGAGGCTACGGAAAATTCTCAACTCAAGCGCATGGCTCATGAATTAATTGATGGTATAGGGCCTCGTTTAGTTGGTTCTACCAAAATGCTTCAAGCGAGTGATTGGGTCATTGATCAGTATAAACAGTGGGGTATAGATGCTCGTAGAGAGAATTATGGTACTTGGCGTGGATGGGACCGGGGAATTTCTTCCATTGATATGGTTTCTCCATGGATAAAATCATTGGAGGGCACTCAACTCGCTTTTAGTCCTGCTACTAAAAAACCAAAAACTGGGGAGACTATCATTTTAGCTGACCTAGCTGATTCCATAGCTTTCAAGGCCTGGTTACCTCAAGTGAAAGGGAAATTTGTCTTAATTTCTATGCCTCAAATGACGGGTAGGCCAGATTATAATTGGCAAGAGTTTGCTCAAAAAGAGTCTTTTGAAGCCATGAAAAAAGAACGCGAAATCCAAACAGAAGCTTGGAGAAAACGAATCTCAAAAACAGGTTTGACTAATGCCAAGTTAGCATTAGCCTTGGAGGAGGCTGGAGCATTAGGAATAGTTTCTAGTCTTTGGTCCAATGGCTTTGGGGTAAATAAAATATTTGCAGCTTTCACAAAAAAGATTCCTACAGTCAATGTTGCCTTGGAAGATTATGGTCTTTTATACCGTTTAACCGAGTCAGGTAGACAACCTAAAATAACAGTGAATACCCAATCAAAGGAGCTAGGAAATGTACCTACTTTCAACACCCATGCTGAAATCAAGGGAGTTGAAAAACCGAATGAATATGTGATGTTATCTGCTCATTTAGATTCCTGGGATGGCGCTACAGGGGCCACCGATAATGGAACTGGGACCTTGGTGATGCTGGAGGCTATGCGTATCTTAAAAAAGGTATATCCAAATCCTAAACGAACAATTTTAGTGGGGCATTGGGGAAGTGAGGAGCAAGGATTGAATGGATCAAGGGCCTTTGTAGAAGATCACCCTGAAATAGTGGCAAATTTACAAGCATTATTTAACCAAGATAACGGTACAGGTCGTGTGGTTAACTTAGGAGGTTCTGGTTTTGCTAAAGCGAAAGACTATTTAAGTAAATGGTTAGCGGCAGCTCCCGACACGATTAAAAATAGAATAAAGACCAATTTTCCTGGTACACCAGGTGGAGGAGGTTCTGACTTTGCTTCTTTTGTAGCCGCGGGTGCCCCTGGCTTTAATTTAAGTTCTTTAAGTTGGTCATATGGAACCTATACTTGGCATACCAACCGAGATACCTATGATAAAATTGTATTCGATGATGTACAAAGTAATGCAATTTTAACGGCGATTATGGTCTATATGGCCTGTGAGGAACCTGAGAAAATTTCTACTGAAAAAGCCGTATTACCTGCTGGTCAAAAGTGGCCAAGTCAAGTTAAATCTAAACGAAGCGGAGGAAATAATTAAATCAATAACCTAAAAATTTACCGATGAAATATTTGAAATTATTGATTTTGAGTAGTCTTTTATTTCTTGTAAATACCTTTGCCGATGCTCAAACTAAAACGGATTGGAAAGAAAAAGACCAATTTCATACGGTGATGAGTCAAACTTTTCATCCTGCCGAAGAGGGAAATTTTAAACCCATTCGTGCAAGAATTGATGAAATGCTATCCAAGGCTCAGGCTTGGCAGAAATCTTCCATTCCTTCTGCTTTTAAAAATCAAAAGGACATAAAATGGCAGTTAGATAATTTAGTAAAGGGAACTCAAGCCTTACAAATTAAGATGCGCCAAGGACTGAAGGATGAGGTATTGAAATCCGAACTAACAGCCTTGCATGATGTTTTTCATGCGATTATTGGGCTTTGCAAAGAATAATGATTGATAAAACAAAACCTATTTACATGAAAAAAATACCGTTTCTTCTATGTTTGCTTTTTTCCGTCCACCTGGCATTTGCCCAACCCACGGAAAAACAAATCAAAGTTCAAGTATCAGCTGACCACGCAGATTGGCTTTATAAACCAGGAGAAAAAGTAAATTTTTCTGTGGTGGTTTTAAAAAATGGAAGTCCCATTCCTCAAGTCAAAATTCGATATGAAATTGGTCCTGAGAAACAAGAACCTTGGAAGAAGGATTCTCAAATTTTGGCTAATGGTTCTATGGTATTGGATGGGGGAACCTTGACTTCTGCAGGATTTCTACGTTGCGTGGTTATTGCCGAGTTGGAAGGAAAGGAGTATAGAAATTTAGCTACTGTCGGTTTTTCTCCCAATTTGCTACAAGCAACGATAACTAATCCAAGCGATTTTGATGCCTTTTGGGATAAGGCCAAACAAGATTTAGCCAAAATTCCTTTGGATGCTAAAATGACCTTAATGCCTGAAAGATGTACGGAGAAAACCAATGTGTATCATGTCAATATTCAGAATTACCGTGTAGGCGCTCGATTATATGGTATCCTTTGTGTTCCTAAAAAACCAGGCAAATACCCTGCTTTATTGCATGTTCCGGGTGCCGGAGTGAGACCCTATGCGGGGGATATCACCAACGCAGAGAAGGGAATCATTACGCTTCAGATTGGTATTCATGGTATACCTGTTAACCTGGATCCATCCGTGTATACTGATTTAGGAGCAGGTATTTTGAGCGGATATCCTACCTATAATATGGACGACAAAGATCGTTTCTTTTACAAGCGTGTTTATGTAGGTTGCGTACGTGCCAATGACTTTTTAACCTCCTTACCTCAATATGACGGTCAAAATTTAGCTGTTACTGGAGGTAGTCAGGGTGGAGCTCTTTCCATTGTAACGGCTGCCTTGGACAATCGTGTGAAATTTTTAGGGGCCTATTATCCCGCCTTGTCGGACGTGACAGGTTACTTGTTTAATCGTGCAGGTGGTTGGCCACATTATTTTGATAAAAATAATCGAGGTTATAATGAAACTAAAGCCAAGCTAGAAACCATAGCCTATTATGATGTGGTCAACTTTGCCCGTAGACTCAAAGTACCTGGCTTTTATTCTTGGGGTTTTAATGATGAAACTTGTCCTCCAACTTCCATGTATGCGGCTTATAATGTGATTACCGCTCCTAAAGAGTTGTATTTGGCCTTGGATACAGGCCATTGGAATTACCCCGAGCAGGTAGAAAAAATGACGAATTGGTTAACTAGTAATTTAATAAAGTAAATCTCAGGATTTGCTCTTCACCTTAAATGACCAAGTCAATAAAAATTCTGCGACAATGATTCCATCTTCGTTGGTGGCGGTGGACTTGCAGACCATTTTAGTGCCTTCTCCCGTTTGAAGGGCTTCTTGGATGGTACTCAGAATTGCACCGCCATCCTTGCATGTAAACAAAATAGTACCAGAGGCTTTCTTCAAAAAGGAAGCCTCTATTTTTTCGACCAACATGCTGACGGCGGGCTTTCTTTCATAGATCTGCGAAAAAGCTAACATACCACAACTCATCTCTGCAGCCATTGCTTCCACGGCAAAATACATGGAATTAAAAGGGTTTTGGTTAAACCATGATTTTTTTACGCGCACCACACAAGTTTGTGCATCAAAATGATGGATGCATAAGCCTGCCCAAAATGCGGCTGACAACTTTTGAAGGATAAAAAATTTAAATAAAAATGGGTTTCTAATAATTCGTTGAAACTTATCAAAAGATGGATTCATGAAATGATATTCTTGTTTGGCTCTAAGTACATTATTTTTTTTCAAAGGTATTTCATTTTTGGTATAAAAGTCAGCTTGGCTCACAATCGTTCTATGTTGAAGTAAACAGAGAATAGATTCTGAATTTTCAGCTATGATATAATCCGAAGCTTATTCTTCCTCAATTCCATTTTGAAAAAAGGTAAAATCAAAACGGGTCAATCAAAGATTAACCCGTTTATGTATAATATCACTAACCTACAAAAATCTTATTGACCCATTTGCATACCATCTTGGTTCTGGTTGTTATTTCTCTTCATGTTGTTCATGTTAAATTGTCCAAAACGAATTGACAAAGTAAGACGAATCATTTGAGGGTTTGACAATCGATAGTATTTCTGCGAAAATCCTTCGCCGTATGAGAATCTAGTATTTCCTCTTGTTCTGAATAAGTCATTAGCCGCTAAGGTCAAGGAAGCTAAATCGTTTTTCAAGAATGTTTTCTTGATGGCCATATCAAAACCGTAGAATGGTTCGATGTATCCCTGAGATGAGCTTTGTGCTTGCATCATTGGGCCACCACCGCCACCACCTTGTCCTTGGTTCTGACTAATAGGCATGTTGGTTTTTCCTTGATAATCCATTGATAATTGGATAGACCATTTTTTTGGAAGTAAGAAGGTATTGTTGATTTTACCAAATATCGTCCAAATTCCATCCGTAATCTGAGCTTTTTCAATGTTTGAAGTATTGATTTTAGAATTATACATGTTCAAATTGGCCGTTAAATCCCACCAGTTTTGAAGTTTGTTAGTATAGGTTCCTTCAATCCCGTAATTGATACTCGAGTTTGCGTTGACAAATGTGTTAATCAAATCTAATCTACCACTGATCGGGTTAATCTCCTGACTTAAAAAGCGAGTAATCAAGTTGTCAGTATACTTATAATATCCTGATAATAAGAAAGTAGCTGACCCTTTAGTTTTGCTGTATGAAAGCTCTCCTGAGGTGGTAAATTCTGGCACCAAATCAGCATTTCCTCTGGAGATATTTAAGCTGTCACTATAATCAACAAATGGAATAATTTGGAAGAAATTCGGGCGACTTACACGACGGGTGATGCTTAATTGCAATTGGTCGGTAGCTGTCAGATCTTTCTTTAAAAAGATGGATGGGAACAAGCTTAATGGGAAACTATTGCTGAAGCTTTGGTTGGTATTCAATAATTTTCCATCATAACTTGAGCTCTCAGCACGTAAGCCTATTTTGTATGAAATCTTATTGACCGATTTTCCAGAAACCGAAACATAGGCCGCATATACATTATTCTTGTTCTCATAATTAGTAGAGGCCGATGGAATAACTTTGTACACATCAGAACCTACCGCTTTCAAGGTGTTGTAGTTTTCATTCACCAATTCAAAAAGCTGTGCTCTTACACCCATTTCAATATTTCCATCATTTTTTAGTGGCTTCACGTAATCCGTTTGAAAAGTCATGAAGCTATTACTTCCAGATCCAATATTTTTCTGAATTTGAGTGCCTGTGATGTTAGCGTTGTTCAAATAGTTGGTAGTAAACGTAGCATCATTTTTATTGGTACCTCCAAAATAGTTGAAGTCCATCGTTAACTCCTCGCCCGCTTTAGGGTAAGTATGTTTGAATCCTAATTGTAAGCCACTAGGGTTAAACTCACGAGAAGAATTGGATAAACGATTGCTTAAAGAAGTAAAATTATTGACCACACTGGTGATCTTAATATCTTCCGTAGGAGAGAACTTACCCCCTCCACCAAAGAATCCAGCTAAGGTTAAGGTAGTTCTATTGGTAGCAGCATAGTCAACACTGAATCGTGGGAAAAACATAGATCCCTTGGTTTTACTATTGATGTCTTGGTAAACGCTTGATTCTACACCACCTATGGTACTATTTCGTAAGCTATTTCCTTCTGTGTTGTTTCTCATGTTCATTTTCATGCCCATCACAGTCAAGCTCCACTTATTTTGTTGATAACTGAAGTTACCCATGATGCTAGAACCACCAAAACGGTCAGCACTTAAATTCAACATACCATTGTATCCATTTTTTTTGTTTTTCTTCAAAATGATATTGATGATACCAGCCATGCTACCTGAAGCATCATATTTGGCTGAAGGGTTGGTGATTACTTCTACCTTTTCAATGATATCGGCTGGGATTTGGTCCATACTTAAACTCGTAGGTCTTCCATCAATGAATAAGGTGGGATTAGCATTTCTTACTTTTACATTGCCATCAATATCCACTTGAACTGATGGTATATTTCTCATCACATCTACCGCTGTACCGCCTGAAGTCACCAAGTTTTGGCTCACATTAAATGATTTTTTATCAATGTCCATTTCCAATAAAGCCTTCGTAGCGGTTACTGTCACCGTTTCTAATTCTTTGGTGTCCGACAATAATTTGATGTTTCCCAAGTCTTTTTCAAAAGCTGCCATCATTTTAGCTAAAAAAGCTGGATCTGGCGCTTGTCCAGGTTTTGGAGCCGAACTAGGGTCCATTTTTGGCATGGCGAATTGAATAGGAGCTTCGTAATTTTTGTAGCCAACAAAGCTGATTTTAATTTTTAAGCGAACGTTGACTGGAATCTCTTTGAAATTGAAATCACCATTAAGCTCCGCCTGCTGGGCTTTGACTAAAATATCTTTGTTTTGTTTGGTAGCTGGGTCAAGCACGGTTTTTAATAATACCACTGAGGCAAATTCTACGGGTTTTCCCTGCTCATCGATAACCTTTCCAAATATGTGGCCACGATTTAAGTTAGGAGCTCCGGCTCCTGCAGGTCCTTGGGCCATACTAATGAAAGTAAGTAAGGCAAAAAAGGAGGAGATAATGTACTTTTTCATAGGATGTTTATTTAATGATTTTGTCTACTTAGAAGGAAGGCTTTGTATCAAAATTTGAGTAGAACAGATTTTATTTTTTGAGAGAGAATGGAACAATAAATTATGATAGGGTTTAATTAGGTGTTTATCTTTTAATTAAATGTATCGCAAAGGTACATTGGACTTTCTTCTTTGAATTTTTATTCTTCGCAGCTGGGAAATGTATCGATGAAAGATGAAATTGTTGAGAAAAGAAAATAACATTAGAGAACGAAAAATTGGATTTGTACTAATTTGATGAAAATTTATTTTGGCAATAGAGCTAAGGATTTTTTAAATTTTACTTTATATGCTAAGATCAAAGGCTTTAAATTATTTGATGATGTCTGACCTTTTGGATAGCAAAGGTAGGGATGAATAATTGAACAATTTGCCTAAATCTCAAAATTGTGTCCAATGGTTTATTTCCATGCTAGGGAATTGGATTTCTAGTATGAAATTTTCAAAAAGCCTAAAATTGGGCGTAAATGGATATTTTGTTTGCCCTATACCTGCTTGAGAGCTAAGCGTTTATTAAAAGGGAATGAGACTTAATTGAGTTTGTTTTGAAATGAAAATAGGATATTATCGAGAGTGTATCTTTTGTAACCTGGTAGATTAAAAGCTTGATTTGGTCGCAATATTTTATGGTATTAACAAGTCTAAACTCTTTTTATTGGGAATTATGAAAAATGTGTTGGCTTTGAAAAATTATAAAATTGAATGTAGGTTTACTTCGCTGAATAACAAACATTCTCCATGGTATTTAAATATTAAAAACATAAAAACCGACCCCAAGGGGGTCGGCTTTTCCTGTTAACCATTTCAAAAATAATTATTTTTTATAGACTAAATCAAAGCGATCTAAATTCATCACTTTCGTCCATGCCTTAACAAAATCGTTTACAAATTTGCCTTGCGCATCTTTTGTGGCGTATACTTCAGCTAAAGCTCTTAGTTCAGAGTTAGAACCAAAGATCAAGTCAGCCCGAGTAGCCGTTGCTTTGACTGCTCCGCTTTGACTATCTGTTCCAACAAATTCTTCCTTCGTATCTGAGCTAGGTTTCCAAGTGGTTCCCATCTCCAATAGATTAACAAAGAAGTCATTGCTTAGTGCATCTTTTTTGGTCGTAAATATTCCGTGCTTTGAACCATTATAATTGGTGTTTAAAGCTCGCATTCCACCCACCAAAACCGTCATCTCTGGGGCTGTTAAGGTTAATAATTGAGCTTTATCAATTAATAATTCTTCCGTTGAAAGCGTATATCTGGTTTTCAAATAATTGCGGAAACCGTCGGCCATTGGCTCTAAGACAGCAAAGGAGTTAACATCGGTTTGTTCCTGGCTAGCATCCATTCTTCCTGGAGTAAATGGAACTTGCACGGTTTGACCTGCATTTTTTGCAGCTTTTTCAATGGCTGCATTGCCACCTAATACGATCAAGTCAGCTAAGGATACCTTCTTTTTGCCAGACTTAGCATTAAACTCTTGTTGGATTTTCTCTAAAACCGCCAACACTTTTTCTAATTGTTTAGGATTATTTACCTCCCAATTTCTTTGAGGTAATAAACGAATTCGAGCTCCATTGGCACCTCCGCGACGGTCAGATCCACGGAAAGTGGAGGCTGAAGCCCAGGCTGTACTTACTAATTCACTGATGCTTAAACCCGAATTCAATAATTTAACCTTTAATGCAGCTATATCTTGTGCATTGATTAATGGATGATTCACTGCAGGGATAGGATCTTGCCAAATCAACGCCTCTTTAGGGGCTTCAGGACCTAAATAGGTAGAGCTTGGTCCCATATCACGGTGTGTTAATTTAAACCAGGCTTTTGCAAAGGCCTTGGCAAATTCCTCTGGATTTTCTAAGTAACGTTTAGAAATTTTTTCATAGGCAGGATCCATGCGTAAGGAAAGATCCGTAGTAAGCATGGTAGGTAATTGTTTTTTATTGGGATCAAAGGCATCTGGAATGATGGCTTTCCCGTTTTTAGCTACCCATTGGTTAGCGCCAGCTGGACTTTTGGTTAATTCCCATTCGTTATTAAATAAGATTTTCAAGAAACCAATACCCCATTTGATCGGAGTGGAAGTCCAGGTTACTTCTAAACCTGAAGTAATGGCATCTTTTCCTTTTCCAGATTGGTAGGTGCTTTTCCAACCCATTCCTTGTTCCTCGATACCCGCTGCTTCTGGATCTGGTCCAACGTGAGTTGCGGGACCCTTACCATGGGTTTTTCCAAAGGTGTGTCCACCTGCAATTAATGCCACCGTTTCTTCATCATTCATTCCCATTCGGCCAAATGTCTCCCGAATATCTTTAGCTGCTGCTACCGGATCTGGTACTCCCTTAGGTCCTTCTGGATTGACATAAATTAAGCCCATTTGAACTGCTGCCAAAGGATTTTCTAATTTTCTGTCGCCCGAATAGCGATTCTTATCATCTAGCCATTTTTTCTCTGATCCCCAGTAAACATTACTTTCTGGTTCCCAAACGTCTGTTCTACCTCCCGCAAATCCAAATGTTTTAAAGCCCATTTGCTCTAAGGATACGTTTCCGGTTAAAACCATTAAGTCTGCCCAAGAAATTTTATCACCATATTTTTGTTTGATTGGCCACAAAAGGCGTCTTGCTTTATCTAAGTTGGCATTATCAGGCCAGCTATTTAATGGTGCAAATCTTTGTTGACCTGCTCGAGAACCTCCACGGCCATCTCCTGTACGGTAAGTACCCGCGCTGTGCCAAGCCATTCGAATGAATAGTGGGCCATAATTGCCGAAATCAGCTGGCCACCAATCCTGGGATTTGGTAAGTACCTCAGCAATATCTTTTTTCAGAGCAAAGTAATCTAAGCTATTGAAGGCCTTGATATAACTAAAGTTTGGCCCCATCGGGTTAGACTTTTCGGAATTTTGACGAAGCATACCTACATTCAAAAGGCTTGGCCACCAATCTTTGTTGGTAGTCCCTGATGCAGTGGGCCCTGTTGGATGGGCTCCTGCACCGGCATGGTGCGGATTATAATCTTGTGCCTGCATGACCGTGGAAAGTAACAATCCACTCAATAAGAACAGTTTTTTCATGATAAATGGAATTTTGTGATTTTATTTTAAAGCGCTAATGATGTGAAGTTAGACTAAGTTTTTTAATAGATAAAACTGAATTTTTCTATATTTGTCATAGACAAAATCTATAATCATGAATATTCATCAATTGGAGTATATTTTAGCTGTAGACCAGTTTAAAAGTTTTAGTAAAGCAGCTGATTATTGTCACGTGACCCAAGCCACTTTGAGTGCCATGGTGAAAAAGTTGGAAGAGCAATTGGACATCGTCATATTTGACCGAAAAGCTAATCCCATCGTTGTTACGGAAAATGGAAGAGAGATTTTATTGCAAGCCCAGCAAGTGGTGGCACATGCTCATGCACTACTAGCTTCTTCTAAATCCATACATAATAAGGTAGAAGGTCGGGTGAAAATGGGAATTATTCCCACCATTGCTAATTCCTTGATGCCCATTATTCTCAAGCCTTTGCTTGAAAAGTATCCTCAATTAGTCTTGGAAATTTATGAGGTTACCACGAATCAACTCATGAAAAACCTCCGAGAGGGAAAACTGGATATGGGAATTTTAAGTACGCCCATTGCTTCCAATGATTTGGAGACCATGCTCATGTACCATGAACCTTTACATGTATACGGACATTGGAAACCTGGTAAAAAGAGCATTACCAAGGAAGAGTTATCTAGACAAAAGATATTCCTCTTGCAAGAAGGTCATTGTCTCAGGGATCAAATTATTCAATGGTGCGATTTGAAAAAGAATAAACATTTGCCCCCAAACCTATTTTTTGAGTCCAATACGTTTGATACCCTACTTAATTTGGTGGATGAATTTCAAGGGATGACCTTACTTCCTGAATTATATTTACGAAATTTGAGTGCTCTACGTCAGTTGCAGGTACTAGACATTGAAGATGGGAATATTTCTCGTGAGGTAAGTTTATGTTTTTACCGACCATACGCCAAATGGAACATCGTCAAGCAATTTTCTGTGGACATTGCCCAATTAGTCAATCAACATATAAACCAGGATCCTGTTTGACATCAGAGGATTCCTTTTTGAATGATTTCAACAAGTAAAAAGAAGTACCTATTAGTTTTAGGAAGGGAGGCATTGGATCGAGATAGTTTTTTGTATCAACAACTATTGAACGATTTACAATTACATGGATTCGAAGTCAAATTTGATCCGATGGACCGAATTCGCTTTGCCTTTATGAGGAGATTGGGAACTAAGAATCTGTTGGTAAATCATTTCCTTCTTCCTTTTTTTCGAGCATTATACGTGGTGATAATACAGAGGCAGCTAATTGATTTCCTTAGGTTTGCTCTTGGTCGTATTTCAAGTCTTGAATTTAGGACCAGGGTGGTGGCTCGTTACATTGAAGCAAACCAAGCAAATACATCTCATTTAGTTGTTTTAGCCAGGTCAGCCGGCTCACTCGTGATTAGTCGATTAGCCAATCAACTAGCAGTAGATGATATTATTTGTTTGGGATACCCATTTAAGCACCCGGATGAGATCGACGAGTCATTTAGAATTGCCCATTTAGCTGAATTAGAAAAACCAATGCTGATTTTTCAAGGACTGAGGGATCCTTACGGTGGGAGGGAAGTAGTAGAAAATTATGCTCTTTCACCACAAATTAAGGTAGCTTTTGTAGATGTGGATCACGATTTCAACTTGAACCAAGCTGATTTAAAGCGGGTAAAGTCAGAGATAGAAAAGGTATTATTAAAAAGTTCTTGAACTTCAATTTCTATGAAAAATATTGAGATCGTGTAGGGATTTATGGAAGGAACCCGAAATGATTTTTTGCGATAAGTTTGGGTCAAGAGAAGCAAAGCATTTGCTCAATAAGTGTATCCTACAAGCTAGCCAAATACTCCTTAGGCAATAAACCTGTTCTGTTTTTCACATTCGTGATGAATGAAGTCCTAGATCCAAATCCAATGGCCTGACCAATATGTTCAATCGTGTAATTGTCAAATTGGGGGTCATTTTCCTTTAAATAAGTTAAATGGTTTATTCTAGCATCATTAATATATTCACTAAAATTCTTTCCAAACTCCTGATTAATCACCGGTGAAATTAAGTAGGAAGGGATATTGATTTCTTTAGATAAATCAGTGATGGTATAGCCAATTTTAGTGAAAGGATGCTTTTTATTAAAATGCTGGTTGATGGAATCTAAGATTCGTTTACCTCGATACACACTAATGAATTGATCATTTTCCAATTCCTCTAATTCGGTATGTTCTTTTAAGAAACGAACAGGTTTGTCTACTTGAATCCAACCAATCATTCCGTAGAGAATTTTGGGTTGAGTGAGAAGGTAAAAACTAATCAACAGTATTTCAATCAATATGGCAATAATGGTTAGTTCTCCAGCTAAAATACTGGATTGACCTTCAGAAATCCCTGCTTTTACTTGTGTAATGGTATAACCAAATACAATGCATGAACCAATTATGAGGAATAATAAGAGCGCCCAAAGGAATCTGTAAATATGGATATTTCTTTTAATGATATCTTTTCCGTGTAAGATTTTTTTTCTCCATTGTAACAGAATAAGTAAAGACCAAGTTAAAAAAAACAATAAGATAGATACTCGAAAAATGGCAATCCAACCCGTAGGGAGCCATCCATCTGGTTCCAAAATATAGGCATGGTTATATTTTAAGGTCTTTATTACAAAATCTAATTTTTCTTCATGCGACAAGAAATAAAATGGAAGTCTATTTAGAAGATATAGTACCATAGGTAAAAATACCCACAGGTCTTTTTTAAGAAATCTGAAGTGCTGTCGTAATACGTATTTGATGTATAAATAGGTAAAAGGGCCTATGCATAATGGAGCAAAGGCATGTATACGATATAATTCAGGGAATTCTACATAGATGGAGGTTAAGGGAAGTAAATTTCCCAGGGCAGTTATTACTAAACTTAACACTAAACCCGATAAGATTTTAGAGCTAATGGAAGGGATAGTTTGCCCCCAAAAAAGTAAATAACTCACAACCAAGCCTATGGTTGAAATGATTAAGTTGGCTGTAATAAAAGTTAATTGGTTCAAAGCTATAAATATTATAAATCAATATTGGCTTAACTTCTCGGTGTCAAAGTTTTGCGACTTTCAATTGATACATTTATAGAACCTAAATAGATTTAAAAAAATCTAGTATACTTGGTTGATTTTCATTCAATTAGAATACATTTTGAATGAAAATTTATATGATTATATGCTACAAAAATAATAATAAATTTAGAATTTAAAAGGCATTCAAGCGGTCTGTATATTTGTCTGCTGCTTAATCAATAGTTATTTTGGTTTTTGAAATATGATATTTTAAGGTCTAGAACGTGTAAGAGGGCTGCGGAGAATGCAATTTAAAATTGGATTTACTCTGTCAATTTTATCCCTGATTTGATTCTCAAAAAAAGTCCTTCAGCCATAAAACTAAAGGACTTTAAGTAATACTGTGTTCTATTCTTTTCCTTTAATTACTTTTTCAATTATTAAAGGATCGTAAAGCTAGCTATCAAACAACAAATCAAAAAAGACTTGCCGTTCATTTTCTTTGATTGTGAACATGTTACATTTTGATTAAAATTTAATCGATAACTTGTTGACCATTAGATAATTGATTCATTTTTTAATTTGAAGTTTCAAGATATAAATTGAAATTTACTGAAATCTAAATTTAGATTTTTCAATTTGCATTCTAAGATTGTTTCTTTAGGTATGTTAATCTTTGGAAAGATTCTGAGTTCTATAATTTTAAATTTTATATCAACGTTTAGTGGGGCGACCTATTTGAATTAATTTAAAATAATATAGATTTTGAGTGATTTTGTGTTTTTTTCCATAACCTTGGGTATTTCCGTACTTGGTTTTACAGTTTGTTTCATTCTGTTTTTTGGGCAATCGGTACCTTCTTTGAGTTCTAAACTTTTAGCTGGATTATTATTATCCCTTGTTTTAACTTCCTTAGGAAATGTTATCCCATATACTAAGTTAAATTTAGAATATCCAAATACATTTAAAATTTATTCATGGGCTCCTTTTTGTATCGGACCATTTGCATATTTATATGTAAAATCTGTGCTTCATCAATATATTAGGTTACCCCGTAAGGTCTTATTGTTGTTTATTCCTGCGGTACTTTATGTTTTGAATAGAATTCCATTTTATCTACTCACTTTTGAAGAAAAGAAGCAGTTTGTTTTAAGTACATTGTTAGATGAATCTCTATATATTTTAGAGCCTGAAGGCTTATTGCCAATAAAATGGGCTCCAGTAATCCGATTTTTCTTTCTCATAATTTTTTCGATCATGACCTTGATTGAATTAATAAACTCGAGAGATAAAATTTTTAATCCTAGTATTCTTGACGAGAGGAATAAGAAAATCTATAATTTTCATTGGGTAATTATTACGATATTGTTTTTTGGTGTAATAGCAGCTATTTGGGGAGGTTTGATTCAATTGAAACATGACAACCACGCAAGTAGAGTGACACTAATATGTATTTGGGTTGAAATTTTAGTAATTAGTATTTACTTATTTATTCAACCTAAAATTCTTTATGGATTGGCTGGTTGGGTACAAATTAAAAATCCAATAAGAAGCATACAAGATTTGGGTGAAATCGAAGAAGAGGATGAGGAAATACCGCATGTTAGTATTCACAAAGGAAGAGATATTTGGTTAACAATATCCAAGCACTTCCAAAATAATCATCCATATACAAAGAAAGGATATACGATAAATGAACTTTCTGAAGAAATAAATATTCCCATGTATTTAATTTCAGCTGTAATAAATCAGGAATCGGGTAAGAATTTCAGTGAATTCATTAATGATTCAAGAATTAATTATTTAAAAATCCTAAAGGAAAATAATCCAAATTTCAGTAATTATTCGATTGAATATATTGGTAATTCCATTGGATTTGCTTCTAGGACATCCTTTGTAGCGGCGGTTAAAAAAAGGACTGGAATGGTTCCAAAAGATTATTTGGCTAAATTGTAAGTTATTGACTTGTTGCTTATTTTCGATTCTAGACCACCTTTCATAAATTTTATTTGACCATGGGTCGTTTTGTAGCCTCGGCAGGAATCGAGTCGGACGCGACCCCGGCCTCATCTTAGGTACCAGAAGTCTACAATATTTCATGATGGGTGTTCTGCTACACAAATCTGCTGCACAAGTTCCCATTTCACTCCAAATAAAAAAGGACATCTCTTTGTGAAATGTCCTTTTTGTTGACCATGGGTCGTTTTGTAGCCCCGGCAGGAATCGAGTCGGACGCGACCCCGGCCTCATCTTAGGTACCGGAAACCTACGCGATTACAAAATGGGTGTTCTGCTACACAAATCTGCTGCACAAGTTCCCATTTCACTCCAAATAAAAAAGGACATCTCCTTGTGAAATGTCCTTTTTTGTTGACCATGGGTCGTTTTGTAGCCCCGGCAGGAATCGAACCTGCATCTTAGGTACCGGAAACCTACATTATTATCAAAAATGTGTTTATTTAATTTAAAGACCATATTGAGGTCTTTTTGTGCAGCAAAACCTTAGTTTTTGAATATTCTGCTGCACAAATGCTGCACAAAATTTAGTTTCTATAACTTCCTGTAAATTGGAGGGAGAGGTAGATAATTTTTGAATTTTAATATCTTCCTTTGTTAAAATTTGCTTCCAGATTTCAGATTTTGGACTTTAGGGAATTTTTAAAAAAATGTAAAATTTCAAATTGTGCTTCAAGAAATTGTATGCCATGCTGAATTTTAATATTTAGTATATACAAATTTCAAAGTTTTATCTTTTTTTGAAATGTTGGCTTCGACTATGTATGCTTTATGAAATAGTATAGCTGAATTCGGAATATCACTTAACGTAGGTTCGTAAAATTCGAATGTAAGGCTATCACTCTTAATCCAATAACCCGTTAACTTTACCACCTCTAAATAATTTCTTACCTTCCAATAAACAGCCGTATCACTTTTTATCCATTTTAATTCATCATTACCATAAAATTCCTGATTTAGGTTGAAAAATTTAGATTTTTCAATTTGACTAATAAGATTTGAAAATGACTCGTCAGTTAACCGAATTAACACTGTGGCTTTATAATCTTGATTACCATTCGAAATAATTTCGTTTTTTTTCACTGAATAATCACCCTTGATTTCAATATTTAGTAATTTTTCCATTTCGTCAATGGAAAAATTATTGTATTGCCCCGCCCAGACAATCAGTGTAAATAAAATAATAATAGTAAATGGTGAAATAATAATTGAAAAATAACCAATCCTCTTTCTTCGTGTATCAAGAGTTTTATTTTGAAATAGTATGTAAAGAAAAATTGGGGGGAAAAGTATCCAACTTATTACTAATAATAGTTTTTTCATTGATTTACATTTAAAGGCTTTTTCTTCAATTCTCAACTTTAAATTGTTTAAGAACACTTACAAATTGAAGTTTAGAAAATTTCATTTGGTTTTTTCCCAATATAAAGTATCACTTTCCTTTGTCTTTTAAAAATTAAATTAAAGTCTTAGAGGCTTTTTATGATAATCTGAGAACTTAAAGGTAGCCAGTCTAGTCAATTTTTATATTTTTTTAATTTATTTATCATGGATTTTTTTGAAAAAATTAAAGTTTTAGTCATACTTACAAGCTTGTAACTTCCAATTCTGCACTCTATTTCATGCGAAATTTGTTTCAGATTTTAATTCAAAACAAAAAACAACATGCAAAATCAAAACAACAACGTGCAAGAAATGACCCACAGATTTTACAAAGATACCGATGGAATTTGGTATATCGATTTACCTGAATTTTTAGAAGAAGGATTAGGCACCAAAGCAAATTTGATGATGGTTGCAGGTGCAGATACATTTTTAGAAGTACTCTCGAATAATAAAAATGAAGTTACTATTCAAATTTCTACTAATCCATACCCAGAACAAACTTTTGCACTTAATAAAACACATATGGGTATGGATAAAAATTTATTAGATAGTGTTGGCCATGCACCTGTTGATTATGGTGCATACTATATTGCAAACCCATCTGGACATGTTCTTTGGTTATGCCCTGTAACTGAATATGTATTTGGTGGTAAATATCCAGATTCTATTTATATTAATGTTATAGAATCTAAACCTAAAACATTTTATCATTTACTAGTTGACGAAAGCGGCTCGATGTATGATTGTAAGGAACAAACAATTAATGGTTTGTTTGAGCAGCGTAATAAAATTATAGAATTAGCTAACAAATTTCCTGAACAAGAAATACGAGTAGGGTTAACATTTTTTAATTCACAGGTGAATCCTATTTTTGAACAATTGACAGTTCAACAGATGTTAGAACAAACAATACACAACTATTTCCCAAACGGAAATACTGCTCTGTATGATGCAATAGGTATTGGAATTAACAGCATTGACAAACATGTTAATAATCCTGATGATACGGTTGTTTTCATTATATTAACTGATGGATATGAAAATGCTAGTAGGTTATTTGATTTGGACCAAATTCGCCAGTTAATTACCTCCAAAGAAGTGTCGGGAAAATGGACATTTAGTTATTTGGGAGCTACATTTGATGCAATTGAAATGGCTGAAATGATGGAAATCAAACGTCAAAATTCGATTGTTTTTAATAAAAAATCAATGGGTAAAGATGTTTGGAATCGCTTATCTGATTCGATGGATGACTATTTAATTAAGAAGCGTAGCGGCGATTCACTTGGCGATTTATACTCCAAAAAATAAAATGAAAGCAACCTTATTTAGAGGTGAAGATGTATCTAACGAAACATTTGAATCCGTAATTCACTTACTTCAATCAGTTTCAGGTATGTGCAGGTTTTCAGGAATGGATGAGTCTATCCCTTTGCCAGAGAAACCTGTTTTAAGTTGGTCCGAGTTATTTGACATTTGTAAAAAACTCCGAATTAACCATTCAATACCTGAAGATACTTTTATTTTCTTATTGACACAGAAACCTAATTTCAATAATTTCTTTGGCTATTTGGATGTCAATAACCCAACAAACGGTTTTGTTCATGCTGGAGATTGGGAGCGATTCATTCATTGTCCGACTGAACTACCTGTGGCGTATCATATAGTAGCACTAATGATTCAGAAACAAATGGTTAATAATGAAAAAGAATTAGTAAACCTCTTACATAGAGAACCAATTGGATGTGTTAATGATTATTGTCAAAATAAGAAAGATGTAATTCTAAAAATGCGTACGGCAGATATTTGTCCAACATGTATGGAACGATTAACACTCAAATTATCCCCCCCTGTAATTAATCATATTTTTGAAATATTGGAGTCACTACGAATCAAAATGTTATTTGCACAGAATATGCGTCAACATTTAAAGCCTAGTCCAATATTGATAACTACTGATTATAAAATTATGATTCCTGATTATGGACAATTGGAACTCCGAATGACTCCACTAGAAAAAGCATTATATATGCTTTTTCTAAAATATCCTGAAGGTATTCACTTAACGGATTTAATTAATCATAAACAAGAATTATATGACATTTATTCTAGCTTTTCTCCACTAGGGTCACTGACAGAAATGAAGCAATCAATTGATGATATGTGCAATGCATTAAGTAATTCTGCATCAGAAAAGATATCAAAGATTAAATTAAACTTTGAAAAAAATTTAGGCAAAGAGTTGGCTAAATATTACTACATCAAAGGGGCTCGAGGAGAAAGAAAAAGAATAGATTTATGTAATTAAAATATTATTACTTATTATTCATTTTAAATAAATTTTTATTATGATTGAATATAGTCCAAAATACAGACAAATAGGAATATTTAATTTGCATTTCAATAGAAGTGATAATTCTCCATTTTATAAATGGGAAGAAATGGGTATTTATTTATTTGGACACGGAAAAAAAGGAGGGCAATTTTGGGGTGACGGCACCTTTGAAGTTCCAAATGGTGATGTCACAACTATTAAAAATAGCAAACATGTCAATATTGGATATTGGTTGAGGCAGAAAGATGATTCTTTATTTGTTTCCATTACCGAAGAGAAAGTTGGCTTTGTTTTGGTAAAAGAAAAATTAAGTGAAAATTATTTAGTGTATTGGGCGAATTTATCAGATGTTCAAGCTAATAAAACTTTAGATAGATTGGCATTGTTCGCAAAAAATTTACACATTTTAAATAATCCAAAATAGTCGAAAAGTTATGTATATAGGGTTAAAGCCACAAGTTGGACAATTTAAAGCATGTGTAAATCATTATGGACAAATTTATTATTCATGGGAAGAAAAAGGATATTGTTTATTCACGCCTTCATTAGAGTTTCATGACGGAGATTTTCAAAATAATTCAAGTGGGGACTTAGCTTTGTTTGAAAATGGGAAAAGTACTAAAATTGGATATTGGTTTACGCAATTGGATAATACAGTTTTTGTTTGCAATACCGTCGAAAAAATTGGATTTGTTTTAATTAAAAATAAAGAAAATAGTAAGATAGGGGATGTTTATTGGGCAACAGTGATTTCTCCTCCTGATGTTAATAGTTTAGATAAACTAGCATTAGACGCTCAGAGGAACGAAATTATCAATAATCCACCTGTGTCCTGAATCTTTAAATTAAGTTGCCAAAAATAATTTGATGAAAGAAAATCTTTTGTTAAGAATTGAATATCAAAAAGACCCGATTTATAGAAATTCGGATTGTTTCCATTTCACTACAAATAAAAAAGGACATCTCTTGAAGAAATGTCCTATCACATTGACCTGCGTCATATTGTAGCCCCGGCAGGAATCGAACCTGCATCTTAGGTACCGGAAACCTACATTCTATCCATTGAACTACGGAGCCAAGGGGTCAAAATTACGAAAACTTCTCCAACTGTTTGACAAGCACTCCGAAATCTTTTGGATAGGGTGCTTCAACGGTAATTGGACTTCCATCCAACAAATTGAAACTTAAACTATGTGCATGCAATGCCACTCGACGAATCAAGGGAAGTTCTTCTGTGTCTTGTTTGAGATGAAATTTCTTTTTTAATTCCGATAAATAAATATCCTTCCCGCCATACATGGTATCTGCCACTATCGGGGCTTTCAAGCAGGCTAGGTGAATGCGAATTTGGTGCATACGACCGGTGATCGGCATACATTCCACCAAAGTATAATTCTTGTAAACGCGTAATGTTTGAAACCAAGTTTCGGCATGTTTACCTTTCGCTCGGTCAATGACCACGATACCATCCTTTAAAGGAAGTATGGGTAAATTGACTAACATGCCATCCCAATCGTGCATGCCCTCCACTACGGCATGGTAGCGTTTGGCTGTTTCACGATGTTCAAATTGCATCGAAATATGTCGATACGCTTCTGGGTTTTTGGCAATGACCAAGGCTCCTGAAGTTTCTTTATCTAAGCGATGTCCAACTTGTGCATCGTCCGAATAAGCCTTAGCTAGTCGTAAGATGTTGGGAGCATAAACATCTTTTCGTTCATCTAAAGTAGAGATGCCAGAAGGTTTATTGATGACAAAAAAATCGCTGTTTTCGAAAAGGATAGCGTCCTCTATTTTCCATTTCATAGACAAATTTAGTTTGGCAGGCTAATTTTTCCTAAACTTAGCCAAGGGGAATCCCCTAATCTTCTATGACTAGCAACTTGATCATCCATGAAAGTCTCATTGGCTAGTAAGGCAAAAAGGACAGCTTCTTTGGCTTCTGAAGCTATGCTTAAGTGATCACTTTCTGTAACCTTCATTTGGGGGTTGATTTTAGCCAATCTTTCCATCAATAATGGATTTTTACTTCCTCCGCCACTCACAATTAATTGGCATGATTTATCCTCAATACCTGGAATATAAGATTGCATGGCATTGGAAATACTTTGGGCGGTAAATTCAGTTAAAGTTCTTAAGGTATCCACGGGAGTCAAGGAATATCCGTTTTCTTGGATGACTTGATTCAAAAGATCTATATTAAAATATTCTGGACCTGTACTTTTTGGGAAAGATTCTTGGAAAAAAGCGAGGTTTAATAAAGAATCCAATAAAGGAATATGTAATATGCCTTGGCGGGCTAACCTAGCATCTTTGTCATAATGAAAACCTGGAAAATGTTGCCTAACATAGGCATCCAATAAAGTATTGCCAGGCCCAGTATCCGTAACTAAAATGTCTTTGGGGTCTTGGCTGGCCGACAAATAAGTGAAATTTCCAATTCCTCCAATATTCAGCAGTATTCGATGTTCTCCCTTTTTTGAAAATAAAAAATAGTCTCCATACACTGCCAAGGGGGCACCTTCGCCACTTCCCGCCACATGTTTTTGTCGGAAATCGGATAAGGTTATAATACCAGTTAAATGGGCAATGTGGTCACCATCACCTATTTGTAAGGTGGAGTCAGGTAATTGACCCGTGCGCATGGGACGATGCATGACTGTTTGTCCATGCGAGGCGATGGCATCCACATCTTGGGGATTAATTCCCCAGGTACTTAGACTTTGTAAAATATATTGAGCGTGCAAACGGCCAATTTGTGCATGCAAAGTGGATAAACTAGGAAAATGGATTTGATCTTTGGCAAATACCTCCCGAATGGAATTTTTAATCTCCTCTGAATAGGCTAAAGTCTGATGATGCACCACTTCCACCTGGGTATGTAAGCCATATCCACTAAACCGACAAAGTGCTAAATCTAAACCATCTAGGGAAGTTCCAGACATTAAACCTAAAATCATCCGACTAGGTTTTTGGGAAATCTGATACAGCTGTGCGATTTGTGGATTCAATTTGATGGTTGCTTTTTGTTGGTTATAAGTTGCTGGTTGTTGATTGTTGGTTGTTAGTGACTCTTAGATTTGACAACTTTTCAAAAGTTGTCAAATCTCAAATCTCAAATCTCAAATCTCAAATCTGAAACGAAGGTACAAAAAAAGCGACTTTCTGGATGATATTAATTATCTATCAATCGATAATTTATTGATAATTCCACCTCCTGATTTTGTATATTTGTATCATTTTTTAAACAATTTGACATTCATGGCTTTAGATGTAATTATTGTTGGTGGAGGAATCGTTGGTTTAGCTACAGCGCAGCGTTTATTGGAAGCAAAACCCGAACTAAAAATCGCCCTTTTTGAAAAGGAAAATATGGTATCTCTGCACCAGACAGGGAATAATTCAGGGGTAATCCACTCTGGCTTATACTATAAACCTGGTTCATTAAAAGCCAAAAATTGCATTGAAGGTTATCATCAGTTAATTGAATTTTGTGAACAAAATTCGATACCATTCGAATTAACGGGTAAGATTGTTGTGGCAAGTACCCATGAACAAAGAATTCAATTAGAGAATTTATATCAAAGAGGTCAGCAAAATGGATTGGAAGGTTTAAAAAAGCTTTCCTTGGCCGAAATGCAAGAACACGAACCTTATGTAACGGGTGTAGAGGGGATGTGGGTTCCTCAAACAGGTATTGTCGATTACCGCGTTGTTGCCGCCAAATTAGCCGAAAAAATTCAACAAGCAGGTTGTGAAATTCATTTGAGTGAACGGGTTATCGGTATCACCAAAGGTATTAGTTACTCGATTGTCGAAACCGTAAAAGGTGTTTATGAAGCTAAATTGATTATCAATTGTGCTGGATTGTACTCAGACGAAGTGGCCCAATTATCGCAAAGAGAACCTTTAGATGTGCGTATTGTTCCCTTCCGAGGCGAATATTTTAAGCTAAGAAAAGACAAAGAATATTTAGTAAAAAATCTGATTTACCCGGTTCCTGATCCTAATTTCCCCTTTTTGGGCGTGCACTTTACGCGCATGATGCGGGGTGGCGTGGAGGCCGGTCCGAATGCCGTTTTGGCCTTTAAAAAGGAAGGTTACAAGAAATTGGGAGTGGATTTCAAAGAGCTTTGGAATACCCTTACTTGGCCAGGCTTTCAAAAAGTGGCTACTAAATACTGGGAGACGGGTTTAGGAGAAATGTATCGAAGCTTTTCTAAAGAAGCATTTACTAAGGCATTGCAAGTATTAATTCCTGAAATTCAAGAGCAAGACTTAGTAGAAGGTGGAGCGGGTGTTCGGGCTCAAGCTTGTGATCGTAATGGAGGTCTGTTAGATGATTTTTCCATTATTGAAGATGCCAAAATCATCAATATTTTAAATGCACCAAGTCCTGCCGCGACCTCTTCCTTATCCATTGGCAAAACAGTTGCGGGTATGGCATTGACCAGATTTTAAATTAAAATGGGCGTAAGGAACCCAATTCGCTTGAAATTGTTCAAGTATTTTACCTTCACCATTAGATGTAATCCATGAAATTATTATTTACTTATTTAAGTCATTACCGCTGGCGTGTGGTGGGAGCCTTGGCCCTCGCTGCAACTAACCAGATTTTCTCCTTGATGGATCCCTATATTTTTAGGAAAATCATCGATGATGTAGCCGCGGTATATCGTTCGAATACCCATACGATGGATCAATTCATCCAGGCTATTTGGCCTTTGGCATTGGCTTCCGTAGGTGTGGCATTTGTTTCTCGAGTGGCCAAAAATTTCCAGGATTATGTCATCAATACCGTAACCCAAAAAGTAGGAGCAAATCTATATTCCGATGGTATTCGTCACTCCTTGGAGTTACCTTATGAAACATTCGAAGATCAGCGCTCAGGTGAAACCCTAGGTAAGCTTCAAAAGGTGCGGATTGATGTGGAGAAATTAATTACGGTAGGAATTAATATCCTTTTTCAATCAGTCATTGCCCTCATTTTTATTTCAGTCTATGCCTTTTCGGTTCATTGGATGATATTGCCCTTATTTTTGGTGACGGGTCCCTTGATCGCTTTTGTTTCTTCAGTCTTGAGTAGAAAAATTAAGACCATTCAGATTCAAATTGTCAAGGAATCAACGGCATTGGCGGGTTCTACCACTGAGTCCTTGCGTAATATTGAATTGGTCAAATCCCTAGGATTGGCAGATCAGGAAATTCGACATTTAAATGCAACTACAGAAAAAATACTGTTGTTGGAGCTTAAGAAAGTACGTTATGTGCGTTCCATGGCTTTTGTTCAAGGTACTTGCGTGAATTTATTGCGTATGTTGATGGTAGTGGTTTTGATTTATTTGATATATCAAGGTCAAATTACCATAGGTCAATTCTACTCCTTAAATATTTATTCTTTCTTCTTGTTCAATCCATTGCAAGAGATTGGAAATGTAGTTAATACCTACCGGGAGGCAGAGGTTTCCTTGCAGAATTTTGAGCAAATCTTGAATATACCCGTGGAGAAAAAACCGGATAATCCTAAAGCAATCTCCTCCATTCAAACGTTACAATTTGACCAGGTAAGCTTCCAGCATCAATCAGCCAATTCGGAGGCCTTGAACAATATCAGTTTTGATGTCAAAGGTGGTGAAACCATCGCCTTTGTGGGACCATCTGGAGCAGGTAAATCAACTTTAGTTAAATTATTGGTAGGTTTATATCGTCCAAAGAAAGGCAAAGTCTTTTATAATGGAGAAGAGGGCGAACAAATTGATTTTGATCAACTAAGAAAGAAAATTGGATTTGTGACTCAGGATACTCAATTATTCTCAGGTTCCATTCGTGAAAATTTATTGTTTGTAAATCCGAATGCTTCCGATGCCCAATGTTTAGAGGTATTGGAAAAAGCGGCCTGTCAAACCCTGTTGGCCCGTGCAGATAAAGGTTTAGATACCTTAATAGGTGAGGGTGGAGTTAAGGTTTCGGGAGGGGAAAAACAACGATTAAGTATAGCTAGGGCCTTATTGCGTGATCCTAATTTATTGGTTTTTGACGAGGCAACCTCGGCTTTAGATTCTTTGACGGAAGAGGAAATTTCAGAGACCATACGAGCTATATCTCAGGAGGCTGAGCACTTAACAATTTTGATTGCACACCGTTTATCGACCATTATGCATGCTACCCGAATTTACGTTTTGGAAAAGGGGCGTATTGTAGAGCAAGGTTCGCATGAACAGTTAATTGAAAGTAAAGGTTTGTACTATGCGATGTGGCGTCAGCAAGTTGGAGAAAATAAATCTGACCAAAGCTTGTAAGAAACCTTTAAAAAATTTTGCAATTCCTTGATTACCCATACATTATTTGGGAAACTTTTGTTTCGAACAAATAGGATTGCGTATATTTGTTGTTTGAAAAAATTTCATACCAAAAGACTATGTCATTAAATAAGTTTTCCAAAACTCTTACTCAAGAGATTACAAATCCTGCAGCTAAGGCGATGTTATATGGAATCGGATTAAGTTCTGAGGACATGCAAAAAGCACAAATTGGAATTGCTAGTACAGGTTACGAAGGTAACCCTTGCAATATGCATTTAAATGGATTGTCGGTTCATGTGAAAAAGGGAATTCAAGAGAACGGCATGGTGGGTTTGATTTTTCATACTATCGGTGTATCAGATGGAATGACTAATGGTAATGATGGTATGAGTTATTCTTTGCCATCTCGTGACATCATAGCCGATTCCATTGAGAATGTGGTAGGTGCGCAATGGTATGATGGCGTGATAGCTGTGGTTGGTTGTGATAAGAATATGCCTGGAGCCATGATGGCCTTGGCACGTTTAAACCGCCCAGGCATGTTGGTTTATGGTGGAACTATTAAATCGGGTTTATACAAAGGTGAGAAATTAGATATAGTTTCGGCATTTGAAGCTTTGGGAAAGAAATTTGCTGGAAGTATTTCAGATGAAGATTATGAAGGAGTGATTCGTAATTCCATCCCTGGACCAGGGGCATGTGGTGGAATGTATACCGCCAATACTATGGCCTCATCCATGGAAGCCATGGGTTTGGTACTGCCTAATTCATCCACTTACCCGGCCACTCATGAAGGTAAAAAGGAAGAATGCTTAGCAATAGGTGCCGCGATGAAAGTATTATTGGAGAAAAATATTTGTCCAAGAGATATCATGACTCGCCATGCCTTTGAGAATGCGATGACAGTAGTTATGGCATTAGGAGGGTCAACCAATGCCGTATTACATTATTTAGCGATAGCCCATTCTGCGGGTATTCAATTTACCTTGAAAGATATTCAAGATATTTCTGACCGCACTCCATTATTGGCTGATTTAAAGCCTTCTGGAAAGTATTACATGGAAGATGTCTTGGCAATCGGAGGAATGCCAGCTATTTTGAAGTACTTGTGGAAAGAAGGGTATATTCATGGGGAGTGTTTGACTGTAACCGGAAAAACCATGGCTGAGAATTTAGCCGAAGCTCCAGATTTGAATTTTGAAACTCAAAAAATTATATATCCAGTAGCTACCCCAATAAAAGCAACCGGTCACTTACAAATATTATATGGTAATTTAGCCACTGAAGGGGCTGTAGCTAAAATTACAGGAAAAGAAGGGGAGCGATTCGAAGGAACAGCTAAAGTATGTGAGTCCGAGGAAGAAGTGATAGAATTTATCTCCAAAGGAGAAATTAAACCAGGTCATGTGGTAGTTATCAGAAATGAAGGGCCAAAAGGTGGACCAGGTATGCCTGAAATGTTAAAACCAACTTCCGCATTGATGGGAGCCGGTTTAGGAAATAGTGTGGCGATGATTACCGATGGACGATTCTCAGGAGGAACACACGGTTTTGTCGTAGGTCACGTAACACCAGAAGCGCAAGAAGGAGGTAATATTGGTTTGGTGAAGGATGGGGATAAAATCACCATCGATGCCGTGGATAATCGCATTATCTTACATGTATCTGATGAAGAATTGGCAGAGCGTCGGAAGTTATGGAAACCTATGGTTTCAAAGCATACTTCTGGTGTTTTAAGAAAATACATCAAAAATGTATCTTCCGCCAGCTTGGGTTGTGTCACTGATTTGTAAAAAATGACCAATTCAATTTTTTTCTAGATGTGTATGACTTAAATTAGTCGGACCGTTTAAATGAAACAAAATAAAGATCTGTTAATATCATGGGAAAAACCCAATTAGAAACTACTCAACCTACATCAACTCAATCCTCAAATATTAAAACTGGGGCTCAAGCGGTTATGCAATCGTTGGTTGAGCAGGGGGTGAGTACCATTTTCGGATATCCAGGTGGTGCAATTATGCCTACCTATGATGCCTTATTTGATTATCGAGATCAATTAAAGCATATTTTAGTTCGCCATGAACAAGGCGCTGGACATGCAGCTCAGGGTTATGCCCGTATGCTGAATAAAGCAGGTGTTTGCCTAGTTACTTCAGGTCCGGGAGCTACCAACTTAATTACGCCTATTGCTGATGCCATGTTGGATTCTACACCTATGGTTTGCATTGTAGGTCAAGTGAGAGCCAATTTATTGGGGACAGATGCTTTTCAGGAATGTGATGTCATTGGAATGTCCATGCCAATAACTAAATGGAACTACCAGATTGTAGATCCAAACGAGATACCAGAAATTATTGCGAAAGCATTTTACATTGCGGAGAGCGGAAGACCTGGACCCGTTTTAATTGAAATAACTCGTTCTGCGCAAGCAGAAAAGATGACAATTCCTTTTCAATACAAGAAATGCGAATCGATTATATCTTACAAGCCTAGGTTAGAGCCCAAAGTAGAGCATGTGGAGGCCGCAGCCAAATTGATTAATGGAGCTAAGCGTCCTTACATTTTGGCAGGTCATGGGGTTTTAATTGCGCAGGCAGAAAATGAATTAAAGGAATTTGTGGAAAAAACAGGTATTCCTGTAGCAACAACCTTATTGGGTATGTCAGCCATGGATGCTGACCATCCGCTTTTTGTAGGTTGGCCAGGCATGCATGGAAATTATGGAGCCAATGTTTTAACCAATTCTTGCGATGTGTTGATTGCCATTGGTATGCGTTTTGACGACCGTATTACGGGTGATTTGAGTACCTATGCCAAACAGGCTAAGGTAGTGCACATTGAGGTTGACCCAAGTGAAATTGATAAGAATGTGAAGGCAGATGCACCTGTAGTAGGTGATGCCAAAGCCGCTTTAAAAGCCTTATTACCTTTAGTTAAAAAGGCTGAACATACCGAGTGGAGAGCTGAGTTCCAGAAGTATGATGATGAGGAATATGAAAAGATTACCAAGAAAGATCTTTATCATGAAGGTAATCAAATCAAAATGGGTGAAGCGGTAGCTTTATTGTCAGATAAGACCAAAGGGGAGGCTGTTGTGGTAACAGATGTGGGTCAACACCAGATGATTACCAATCGTTATTACCGTTTCAAAAAACATAACTCTATCGTAACGAGTGGTGGTGCGGGAACCATGGGCTTTGCTCTTCCTGCCGCTTTTGGAGCTAAAGTGGCGGTACCAGATCGTGAGGTTATTGCCGTGATTGGCGACGGTGGTTTTCAAATGACTTTGCAGGAGTTAGGAACCATTACTCAAAGTGGTTTACCTGTAAAGATTATCATCTTGAATAATAACTTTTTAGGTATGGTTCGTCAATGGCAATCCATGTTCTTTGATAATCGTTATTCATTTGTTGAATTACAAAACCCCGACTTCATTACCATTGCCAAGGGTTTTGGAATAGATGGACATACCGTGAGTGATCGAAATAATTTAGGGGAGTCAATAGACACATTATTGAATTCTAAAAAGCCTTATTTATTAGAAATTATTTGTGAAAAAGAAGAGAATGTGTTCCCTATGGTACCTGCAGGTGCATGTGTAACCAAAGTAATGCTTGAGTAGAAATTATATGTTGACAACTTACACTATATCGGTATTTACCACCAACACGATTGGACTTTTGAATCGTATCACCATCATATTTACCCGTAGAAGGTTAAATATTGAATGTTTGACGGTATCAGAGACTGAACGTAAAGGGGTATCTCGTTTTACCATTGTGATTCGCAATGAGAACCGGGAGATCGTAGAGAAATTGGTACGTCAAATTCGTAAGATTACGGATGTATTGGCGGTTTTTGGCTATTTGGATGATGAAATTGTATTCAATGAAATTGCATTATTTAAGATAGCTACACCTTTAGGCTCCCCCGCTTTGGACGTTAAAACCATTAATTTGGATTGGAATGCCAAAGTGGTGCATTGGGGTTTAGAATATGTGGTGGTGGAAAAAAACGGTTCAGAGGAAGAAATCAATGAATTCTATGCCTATTTAAAGCAATGGGAAATATTGGAATACATTAAATCTGGACGAGTGGCAGTAGGCAAGACCGAAAAAGGCCTGGTGGAATATTTGCCAGAAGGAGATTGGGAAATTGTATAAAATTGAAAGTATAATAGATTAGAAAAGAATATAAATTA
This sequence comes from Cytophagaceae bacterium, assembly GCA_027491315.1. Taxonomy (GTDB): domain Bacteria; phylum Bacteroidota; class Bacteroidia; order Cytophagales; family Spirosomataceae; genus Aquirufa. The sequence goes on along the minus strand of JAIXWL010000010.1, from coordinate 203,341 downwards.
AACAAAAACGAAAATGGCAAAGATTAATTTCGGTGGGGTTGTTGAAGATGTAGTAACAAGAGAAGAGTTTCCATTAGAGAAAGCTAGACAAGTATTGGCTGATCAAACAATCGCAGTAATTGGTTATGGAGTACAAGGTCCAGGTCAAGCATTGAACATGAAAGACAATGGTTTGAATGTGATTGTGGGTCAACGTAAAGGAAAGACTTATGACAAAGCTATTGCTGACGGCTGGGTTCCAGGTGTTAACTTATTTGAAATTGAGGAAGCACTTCAAAAAGGAACGATTATCTGTTATTTACTTTCAGATGCGGCTCAAATTGAAATGTGGCCTACAGTGAAGAAATATTTGACTGCAGGTAAGTCATTGTACTTCTCTCACGGATTCGGTATTACCTACAAGGAGAAAACAGGTATTATTCCTCCAGCGGACGTAGACGTATTCTTGGCTGCTCCAAAAGGTTCAGGTACATCTTTACGTCGTTTATTCGTCGAAGGTAAAGGTTTGAATTCATCTTTTGCTGTTTATCAGGATGCTTCTGGAAAAGCTCGCGAGAAATGTATCGCTATGGCTATCGGGGTAGGTTCTGGTTATTTGTTTGAAACAGATTTCTATAAAGAAGTAACTTCTGACTTAACAGGTGAGCGTGGTACTTTGATGGGAGCCATCCAAGGTATTTTTGCTGCTCAATATGAAGTATTACGTGAGAATGGTCACTCACCTTCAGAGGCTTTCAATGAAACAGTTGAAGAATTAACACAATCATTGATGCCATTAGTGGCTGAGAATGGAATGGATTGGATGTATGCCAACTGTTCTACTACCGCACAACGCGGAGCTTTAGATTGGTGGAGACCTTTCAAGGATGCTACTAAGCCAGTATTTGAAAAATTATATAATTCAGTAAAGACTCAAGCGGAAGCTGCTCGTTCAATTGATTTGAACTCTCAGCCAGACTACCGTGTGAAATTAGAAGCTGAATTAACAGAGTTACGTGAATCAGAAATGTGGAGAGCAGGTGCTGCTGTACGTAGCCTTCGTCCTGAGCGTAGCTAGTTTATCGCTTATTTGAAAAAAAGGGGCAATTTATTGCCCCTTTTTTTATGGGGAAAAAATAAAATAACGCTCATTTTTTTTAACGCTGTCAAGGTTTCAAACCTTGACAGCGTTGAGCGTTTAACGATTTTCAAAACTTTTTTATTGTCTAATTTCAATCAAGTTATTGATATTATCTCCCTTAAAATTAAGTCTAATTGTTCCTCCAATAGGTTGGAGTTGAGCCTGCCGGCATTTTATCACATAAAAATTGATTTTATTTAATAAAATTTTATTCTAGACTTACGTGTGTAAAAGGATTTTTAGTCTAATAATTTCATATAAAAAAGATTATTATACTTTATAATTCTATTTATTCTGGTTTTTGTGGATTTTTAATCTAAAATACGAATGTTTGGAGTCTATTCTTTTTTGGTAAATAATGTAATTAAAGCTAGTTTTGCCAACTAATTAACAGAAACAAACCTATGAATAATCGTATACAGATTTTTGATACAACTTTACGCGATGGAGAACAAGTACCCGGTTGTCAGTTAAACCGTGAGGAAAAAATTGAAGTTGCGAAAGAACTCGAAAAATTAGGTGTCGATATCATCGAGGCTGGTTTCCCTATTTCTTCTCCTGGTGATTTTGCATCTGTTAAAGCTATTGCTGAGGTAATTACGGAAGCTACGGTTTGTGGTTTGACTCGAGCAAAAAAAGAAGATATAGATGCTGCTGCAGAAGCTTTGAAGCCGGCACGTAAACCTCGTATTCATACGGGAATTGGTGCCTCTGATGTTCACATCAAGCATAAATTCAATTCTACTCGTGAAAAAATTATTGAGCAAGCTATTTGGGCGGTACAATATGCCAAATCCTATGTAGAGGACGTCGAGTTTTTCGCAGAAGACGCAGGCCGGGCTGATTTACCTTTTTTAGCTCAACTTACTCAAGCAGTCATAAAAGCGGGTGCTACGGTAGTAAATTTACCAGATACCACAGGTTATTTATTGCCACATCAAATGCACCACCGTATTTCTTACCTTTTTGAGCATGTAGATAACATTCACCAAGCAACCATTTCCATGCACAATCACAATGATTTAGGTTTGGCAACAGCGAATACCATTGCAGGAATTCAGGCAGGTGCTCGTCAAGTGGAGGTAACCATTAACGGAATTGGTGAGAGAGCAGGAAATACCTCATTGGAAGAGGTGGCTATGATTTTAAACGTTCACAAGGACCTAGGATTTTCCACAGGGATTAATCCTAAGTATTTATATCCGATCAGTAATTTAGTTTCCAATTTAATGGGAATGCCGGTTCAAGCGAATAAAGCGGTAGTTGGTGCCAATGCCTTTGCCCATTCCTCTGGAATTCACCAAGATGGTTTCTTGAAACATGCACAGAATTACGAGATTATGAATCCTGAAGATGTAGGCGTGCCATCTTCTGCCATCTTATTGACTTCACGTTCTGGCCGTGCTGCCTTACGTCACCGATTACAATTACTAGGTTTTGAATTAGAAAAATCAGAGTTAGATAAATTATACACACGTTTCCTATTGATGGCGGACGAGCGTAAAATGATTCATGATGAAGATTTGAAAGAACTAGTTGGTTAATGCATGTTGGGTGCGGTAGCACTGCTCACCAAGTTGATGCCCGCCTTATGTAAACAATGTAAAATATTTAAATTGATCTCTTGTTTCACGTTTTGGAATTTCCCAAAATCACTTGTTTGAACAAAATAAGTCACAGAGATATCCAAAGAATAGGTACCAAAGCCCTCAAATATTATTTTGGGGGCTTTTTTCTTGCATAGAGGTTCTGATATTATTATTTGTTCTATTTGCGGAAGCACAGTTTGTATCTGATCAGGCTTGCTCTGAAGGGAGCATGATAAAGTATATTTTGCCCTTCTGAATTGCCGCTCACTCATATTTTCCAATGACTGCGAAGTTAACAAGCGGTTAGGAATCATGATTAGATTACCATCCAAGGCCCTCAATCGCGTACTCCTAAATCCGATTTTTTCAACATCCCCTGAGATGCTTCCTACTTGGATGCTATCACCTACCACAAAAGGCAAATCCAAGAAAATGGTGAAGGATGCGAATAGATTTTCTAAGGTTTCTCTGGCAGCTAAGGCTAAGGCTAATCCCCCTAATCCTAATCCTGTTATGAGTGCCATCACATCTACTTGGAATACCCTTCCCAACAAGACAAATCCAGATCCTGCAATAATAAACACCATGCCTAGGTCGTTCAGGAAGGGAATGAATTGTTGTTTCGACTTCTGCTCAACACCCTGCCACTTTTGTTGCGCAATTAAAATGATGACTTTCAACATCCGAACTATTAACCAAGTAAAAGTGATAATGACCGCCGTTTCAAATGCTTTTTGTAATAAAAAAAGCAAGCCAAATTTCTCTACAGAATTAAAATGCCAGCTACTCGGCACATGTAAATATTGAATGCTGAAATAGAGAAAAATCCAGAATAATAAAAGCTCAACGGGCTTTCTCAATAATTGGATACAATCTTGAACTTGAATAAACTGATTTGGTAAAAATCGAAAGATGATTTTTGAAAAGGAATTAGAGAAGAACCTTCTCAGTACCAAGCCAATAATCAATATCCCAACAAAAAATAATATATCCTCCGCCGAATTTTCCAATAAATACCAATTAGCCAATGCTTCTCTCATCTGAATTATCAATTTTGCCCCCAAATATAGAGAATAACTTAGTCGAATGTGAAAAAAAAGTACGACCTTTGCAGACTTACAGGCTAAGCTGTATGGTAAATTATTTTATGATTCCTCGTCCTTTGTTTATCCAAATTTCTACATTGAAAACAAGTTACGGCTTGTTTTTAGCACTTAGCTTATTAATTAGTGCCTTTGGTAGCTTTCAGTCTTCAGCTCAAACTATCTTGAATTCACCATTATCCTACATAGGAATGGGGGAGCTGGATGAGGGTGGAAGTCCAACAAATGCCATGATGGGAGGCCTAGGTGTTTCCAATTCCAATGGTATCTATACCAACATGCTTAACCCTGCACTTTTAGCAAGAAACCGATATACGGTATTTGAGGTGGGCGCAAGATTAGAACTTAAAGAATTACAGGATACTCGTCAACGCCAACAAATATTTGGAGGTAATTATCATTCCCTTAATTTAACCTTACCTATTACAAGTCGTTGGACAGCTTCCATCGGTTTTCGTCCACATTCTTCCGTAGAATATGCTACCCGATCTTTCCGTCGTTTGAATTTATTGGGTGTAGATAGTTTAATTTATAGCTATGACGGAAAAGGTGGAGTGACCAAGTTGACAATAAACAATGGCGTGAGGATTGGTAAAGAATTCTACCTAGGTTTAGGAATTGATTATTTATTTGGAACCGTAAATCGAAATGTTGCTACCCAGAATTTATCTGATGGACAATATTATAAAATACAATTAGAAAATCGTATTGATTATTCAGATTTCCTTTTTAGAGGTGGTTTGGCCTATAGGAAACAATTAAAAAATGACCTATACCTTAATCTTGGTACTTCTTTTGATATTAGCACTACCTTAAGTTCCAAACAATTGAAGCGCTTTGCCATTATGGATCTTTCAGGAATTACGACCATCAATGCCGATACCTTGAACAAATCCACACCATTTTCGCAAAATTTACCAGTGTCTCAGCACTTTGGAATTAGTCTTGAAAAGTTGGCAAAATGGATGATCGGAATTGATTATTCAAGAACAGATTGGACTAAAGTAGATAATAACTTAGGCCGTTCATCTAAACTACCGGTGAGTACTCGTTGGTCAATCGGTGGAGAATATACTCCCGATTTTGAAGCTATCTCTAATTATTTCAAAAGAACAACTTATCGGGCTGGATTCAGTTATGCCACTACTCCCTATGATTATCTAGGAAATGGTAAATATGCCGTTGATAAATATGTTAGCCTTGGAATAGCTTTACCACTGAGAAATTTATCCTATTTGAATATCGCTTATCAAATTGGTAAACGTGGTGTACTCGCTGAGAATGGTTTAGAAGAGCAATACCAAAAAGTTACCATTGGCTTAACACTCAGTGACCTTTGGTTCCAAAAGGTGAAACTCAACTAATTTCCCTCATGCGCGATTTGAGAAATCTCTTTTTGCTGCTTGTTTTGTCGATTGTTTCTCTGGCTTGTCGGGAAGAGAAAACGGCCAAAAATCTCATTTATGTAGGTCCTAAATCTGAATTGTCCGACATCGATATGGTCTATTCAGATTCGGCTAGGACCGTAGTCCGAATGGTCACACCCTCTCAAATCACCTTATATTCGGAAGACCGAGTTTATCCTAAAGAAGTAAAGCTTTGGTTTTATGATAAAATGGGAAATGTTACCTCTCAAATCCGAGGGGATTCAGCCCATTTTTTTAAACAGAAAAATTCCTATAAACTTATGGGGAATGTTCAGATTTTTAATGTGCAACAAAATGAAACCTTAAAGACGGAAGAATTTACCTGGTTGCCAGAAGAAAAGCGAGTATTTACTGAAAAGCCTGTTCAAATACGGACCAAGAAAGAGATTATTTATGGTGTAGGGATGGATGCCGCACAGGATTTCACCCATTATTCCTTACGTCATGTAACGAATTCGGTGCTGACGGTGGAAAGTCTGCCAACCGACTAAGGACAATTTTTTAGGGCCAAACGAGCACTATCCAAAGGAAATATTCGAGGATCATTCCCCCACTTATCCCGCAGGTAAGTGATAATCTCAGCCACATCCAATGCTTCCAATTTAGCATTTCCTGGCATGTAATTTTGATAAGGTTTTTGGTTTACTAAAATGGCCTCTTTTTGTCCATTCTTTATGATACAGGCAATTTGATTTGCATTTAATCTTTTCCAAAGATCTGTTTTAGCAAGAGGAGGATATAAATCTTTTAATCCCGATCCATCCTTCTGATGGCAATTTTCACAATGTTTCTCATACTGCATCATGCCTTCCACCACGTATTGTTGCCTAAAAATTTCCTCCTTACTTTGGCAGGAAGTTTGAGCAATACATACAGCTAAAATGGCCATCAAGCCTAAAAAAGAAGGTATTTGTTTCATTTATTTTTCTTTCAGTAATAATTCGATGTCCTCAATTAAATGGTTGACCTCCTGTTCCTTCGTTCCATCATAAATTCCGCGAACATGCTTTTGCTTATCTACTAAAATGAATGCACCACTATGAACAAATCCTCCCGCTTCATTTTTGTCCTCCTGTGCAGTCACCATAAAGCTTTTTTGTCCCAATTCATAAATCTTAGCCTTTGCCCCTGTGACCAAATTCCATTTCGGCGACTTGATATGTAATCTATCAGCATATGCTTTTAAGACATGGGGCTGATCAAAGTCTGGGTCAATACTAAACGATAATAAAGCTAATTGGTTTTCATTGGCGTATCGTTCATACAAACGCAGCATTTGCGTTTTCATTTTTGGGCAAATAGTTGGGCATGATGTGAAGAAAAAATCTGCCACATAAATTTTTCCCGCATAATCTCGATCACTGACCCAAGAAGAATCCTGATTTAAAAATTGAAAGGCGGGAATTTGCTGATAAAGGGTATCTGCTTTTCCCTGTTTGATGATGGTCTCCTTATTTCCCAAAATGGGTAATGTTTTCTTTTCCTGGCAAGCGGCAAGTAGCACCCAGGAGAAGATTAATAGGTACCAAAATCTATTTTTTATATTGATTGGCGGCATTTAATGTGGAGTCGGTTAATGTTTCTACGCTCTTAAGTTTAGTAAATTGGTCATGGAGATAAATCATTTTTGCTTTGAAATCCATATTAGACAAAGAATCAATGGAATATTGATGCATCCAGTTCATCATTTCATTGTCAGCTTTATCCAAGGACTGAATAAGTTTTTTCACATGAACAGAATCTGGGCCTTTACTCATGCTGTCCAAACTAGTTTTTAATTGAATAATTTGCTCAGTTTTGGGCATAAGTTCATCATGCAATGTCATCACTGAATCATTTAATTCCTTGACTGCGGTTTCTTCCGATTGACTACAAGAAACAAGTAATCCTACAAGTAAACTTAGGCTAAATAATGGGATAGATTTCATATTGGCTTATCTAAATGGTATTGGTTTTCATTAATTTTCGAACATTTTCTTTTAAATCTTTGTAGCCAGATTGCCCGCCGATCATTTTAGCGATTTCATCAATTCTCTCTTCTCCAACTAAGGTTTTTATGCTTGAAACCGTTTTCTCCCCTTCATGATTTTTGTAAACAAACCAATGCGTTTGACCTGTTACAGCGATTTGAGGTAAATGGGTGATGGCAATCAACTGGTGCTTTTGACTCATTTGAGTGAGCATTTGGCCCATTTTAATGGCAATTTCTCCCGAAACCCCTGTGTCAATCTCATCAAGAATAAGCGTAGGTAATGCTCTTTTTTGTGCTAATAAATGCTTAATAGATAACATTAATCGACTTAATTCACCACCAGAAGCAATTTGTTTAAATGGCTTGGGAGCTAGCCCTTTATTAGCAGAAAAGAGTAATTGGATTTTATCTTGTCCTGTTTTAGATAATTTACCCGTTTGAATATCCCAGGCTAAACTTGCATTGGGCATGCCCAATTGTTGTAGGGAATTTAGTAATGTTTGTTCGATCGAATCCAAGCATTCTACTCTACTTTCATGTAGTTCAATGGCTTTTTCTAACGCTAGATTTTCTGCCAATTGAAGCGCCTGGTTTGCATCGGCTAAGGCTTGATCAAGGTTTTCGTGCTGGGATAATTCCTCTTCCACTTCTTCCCGAAGAGCCATGAGCCTTTCCACATCTTTTGCCTGATATTTGACTAAAAGCCGATTTAATAAATCCAGTCTTTTTTGACACTTTTCCAATGCCACTGGATCTGATTGAAACGATTCAGCCTCAGCCTCTACTTCGGCAGATAGATCTTTTAATTCAATCCATAAGGATTGAATTCGTTGATTCCACTGATCAAATGACTGAGCCCACTTAGATAAACTTTGACTCAACTGGCGAGCTTGGCCAATTTGCTCCATGGCTGCTGTTTCCGATAAGCTCAGGTAATTTGCTAATTGAGCTAGCTTTTCTAAGATTTGTTCTGAATTTTGTAGTTTTTGTAATTGCTCGCTGAGTTGTTCATATTCCCCAGGTATCAGTTGGGCCTTATCTAATTCCTCCCATTGAAATTGAAGAAAATCAATCGCTTGATTGCCTTGTCGAGCCTTTTGAGCCAATTGCTCTTGATGATTTTGAGCTGCAAGAAAAGCCTTATAAGCTTTTTCGTAAGATGCTTTCAAAGGCTGATTTTGGGCAAAATCATCCACTAGTTCCAAGGCAAAATCTGGGTGCCCCATCCAACCATTATCTTGTTGAGAATGTATATCAACCAGCTCTTGCCCTATCCGTTTCATGCTTTCCAGTGTAACTGGGCTGTCATTGATAAAACTTCTAGACTTTCCTTGAGGATTTATTTCACGTCGAATGATGCAAGGATCTTCAAAATCAATATCCTCTTGTTGAAAAATTTCCTTTAAATGTGGGTAAGCAGCAACCGAGAATGTACCCTCAATGACACATTTTTTTTGATCATCATACAAACTTTTGCTGTCGGCTCTTTGCCCCAAAAGCAGTGAAATAGCTCCTAATAGGATGGATTTACCTGCTCCTGTTTCGCCAGTTATCACAGTGAGACCCTCCGCAAGATGTAAATCAAGCTGGTCAATCAATGCATAATTTTGAACCTCTAAGTGCCTAAGCATGAATTTGAAATGGAAACTTAAATTTACATAAAATTATTTGTTGAAATATTTATTTACTTGCTCTTAAACCTTTTTAAATTAATTTATCAATAATTTGTACCTTTGGAAAAATTTTTCGCCTTAGAATAATTAAACCAGACAAAATGAGTGTTTTAGTAAATAAAAATTCCAAAATTATAGTTCAGGGTTTTACAGGTACGGAAGGTAGTTTTCATGCCGAGCAAATGATCGCTTATGGAACCAACGTTGTAGGTGGTGTTACTCCAGGAAAAGGAGGAGGAACGCATTTAGATCGTCCTATTTTCAATACTGTTGCTGAAGCAGTTGCCAAAGCTGGTGCTGATACATCCATTATCTTCGTTCCACCGGCATTTGCCGCAGATGCCATCATGGAAGCTGCTGACGCTGGCATTAAAGTGATTATCTGTATCACGGAAGGTATTCCCACCAAAGACATGATTGTTGCCAAGGAATATATTTCTACTAAGGAATGTCGATTAATTGGACCTAACTGTCCAGGTGTCATGACTGCCGAGGAATGTAAGGTGGGTATTATGCCAGGCTTTATTTTCAAAAAAGGCAAAGTGGGTATTGTGTCTAAATCAGGTACATTAACCTATGAGGCAGTAGATCAATTAACTAAAGCTGGTTTAGGACAGACTACCGCTATTGGAATTGGAGGAGATCCCATCATTGGAACTACTACCAAAGAGGCGGTTGAACTATTAATGAATGATCCAGAAACAGAAGGTATCGTGATGATTGGAGAGATTGGTGGTGGAATGGAAGCAGAAGCAGCACGTTGGATCAAAGCTGATGGAAATAGAAAACCTGTCGTAGGTTTTATTGCTGGTCAAACAGCACCTAAGGGTCGTCGTATGGGTCATGCTGGTGCCATCATTGGTGGTGCTGATGATACTGCTGAAGCAAAAATGAAAATCGTGCAAGAATGTGGAATTCACGTGGTATACTCTCCAGCTGACATTGGCGAAACTATGTTAAAAGCATTATCTGCTAAGTAAAATACTAAAGGATGATTCCTTTTATTGAAAAATCTGCTTCATTCCACGCATTCATGCTACGATGGAGCAGATTTTTTTTGTGGGCTATCTTAATCACCACCAGTGCAAAGGCGGCTGTTTGGAAACCCATGCATTCTGTTGAAAAGGAATGGTTGGTTTATCAATCCGGATGGAATAGTTTCTTGCCTTATATTCCTAGCCAACATTATTCCTATCATTCTAAATCCATTCAACTCTCAAATCGGGATTATTATCAAGCTTATTTGACTATTAAGCCCAAAGAAACCTATCACTTATTCATTGATGGGGCATTTCAAAGGAAATTAGCCAAAGGAGAATTAATCAGAATGTCTTTAGATAGCTTGTTGAAAGTTCATCATAAGGATCAAGTCATCGCTACATTTTATAGTAGTAGCTTGGAAGGCTTACCCGGAGATTTAAGTATTGAGAAAAAATTTGATCAAGTAATTGCACAAAACAGGGAGGTACAATTGTTTCTGAATCGTGCACCTGCCGTTTATACCCATTTTTTCACCTTGGGCTTTTTGTCGCTTCTAGCTTTGATGGGCTTATTGTTTGCTATTTTTCCAAGGTATTTTATCGTCTATTTCCGTTTTACGGATTGGATTAACTGGGAAACAAAAGAGAATGCCATGGTGAAAAGCCCCTTCTCATTGGCCAATTTATATATACTATTTATTCTAAGCCTCTTAATTTCTTTGATGGCATTCTACAATGGAATTACCTATCGTTCTGGCGATGCATTTTTTGTGAATGAAGAAAATTACAATACCCTGATACCCTCTTTGTGGTTTGTTTTTTCTCGGACTTTATTGGCTTACTTCATTTTTATTATACAGTATTTCATTTTCCAACTTTTTGCCAATTTATTCAAACTAAAATCGGTTGCCAATTTACATTTCTTTAAATCCATACAAGCTAATATTCAATTCTTTATCATCGTATTTGTAGGAATTGGATTATACGCTATTTACCAAGGACCGGCTTATTCCATTGACATGGAAATTGTTTCCTATTTATTGAATATTTATTTACTCATTCGTTTTATATATTTTACCCAAGTGTTTAATAAGGTCTTATCAGTCAATCGATTATCTCTATATGCGTATTTGATTATTACCGAGGCCATCGTCATTTTGTTTGGCATACGTGAATTGATATTTCCACAATACAGCTAGACCTAAGAGAGTGATAATCAAGATTTTTTTTTGTATATTTGCAACATAAAGTTGACTATTCTAGATTGTCGAGTTAATACAAATTTGATTTATGAGTGAAATAGCTAACGTTGCTACGCCGGATATCAAGCGGTTGAAAAAAGTAAAAAGTATATTAGTTACTCAAGCAGCGCCTACGGATGCCAAATCTCCTTATTTTGAGATTGAAAAAAAGTATGGTGTTAAAGTGGATTTTCGTCCATTCATTGAGGTGCGAGGAATAGCCTTCAAAGATTTCCGAAAGCAGAAGATTAATATTTTAGAGCATACGGCCATCATTTTTACGAGCCGTAATGCCATTGACCATTTCTTCCGTATTTGTAAGGAAGCTAAGATTGAGGTTCCTTCTGATATGAAGTACTTTTGTATCACGGAGCAAACTGCCAATTACCTGCAGAAATACATCGTTATCCGTAAACGTAAGGTTTTTACAGGAACGAAGACGGCTTTAGATTTATTGGAAATCATTAAAAAACATAAATCAGAGAAATTTTTATTCCCTTGTTCGAACAAGCGTCAGAAAGATTTGCCTGACTACATGGGAACCAATGATTTTCAATTAACGGAGGCTGTTATGTATGAAACAGTTTCAGCTGATTTATCCGATTTAGAAGAAGTTTTTTATGATGTTTTGGCCTTTTTTAGCCCATCAGGAATTACTTCTCTTTTTGAGAATTTCCCCGATTTTAAGCAAAATAACACCCGGATAGCAGCCTTTGGATCTACCACGGCTCAAGCAGTTACTGATGCGGGACTATTATTAGATATTCAGGCTCCAATGCCTAATGCTCCATCCATGACGGGTGCACTCGAGCATTATATAAAGCAAGCAAACGCTTAAATAAAAAAGCCCCAAATCGGGGCTTTATTATTAATATATTTCCAGGAATATTTCTCGTTTGAAAATAATGCTTATTTTTAGCCATCAAAACGCCTAACAAGCTATCCACTTAACATGCGCTTCAACAAGCAATTGCTCTTATTGCCTTCTTGGTTTTATGTATGCTTGGGCATCTTACTTCTATTTTGTGGGCCGAGTTTGCTGGCACAACAAGACCCAGGTTTGAGCATGTTTCAAATGAATGCCATTTATCAAAACCCTGCTAATTCAGGATTGAGAGGGGCCTCTTTTGCTCAATTACATTACCGAAATCAATGGACGCAGTATGAAGCTACTGTGGAAGGTCCGGGTAACCTGGGTACTCAAATCTTAAGTGCTTCTCTGCCTATAAGTAAATTGAACTTAGGAGTGGGACTTTTGGTAATGTCTGACAAAACTCCTTCTGGGGTGGGTCAGCAATCCATGAAAATCCAATTAGCTTATCATTACGCAATAGGAGAGGCTATGTTATCCGCTGGTCTACGAGGTGGATTGCAGGGGAAATCTTTTGATGGTCGTGTTTATCGGATTCGTGATGAGAACGATCCCATTGCTAGTCAATTATCAGGTAAGGTGATTAGTCAAAATCAGTTTGATCTTGGTTTTGGTTTGCTTTATTCCAAAGATAATTGGCAAATCGGTTTGTCTGCTGACCATCTGACTTCGCCTAAATTTACCATGGATACTCCGCAGGGAAATATGCCTATGAATATGGTGGCCGCAATTCATGGTTCGGCAGAATTGATTTTATCTGAAAGTTTGGCAGCCATGCCATTTGCTCAAGTTCGTTATTATTCAGGTAAGATTTTGCCCGAATTAGGAACAAGATTTGGCTATAAGGATTTATTCTGGTTGGGAGGTTCGTTTCGTTTAAATGATGCTGCGATTGGTATGGCTGGAGTTTCTTTATTGCAGCAAAAATTAGATATTGGTTATTCGATCGATGTATCCTTGGTACAAGCAGCGGTTAAAGCTCCTTTGACGCATGAGATATTTGTTCGGTTTCAATTACCTTCATTTCAATCCAGTGGAATTAAGGGACTTCCTGTGAGAACTCCCAGGTTTAAGATTTTATAGGAATTCATGTTAAGGCATAAAATTTTGTACTTTTGCTGAAATATTCTTAGAAAATGCTTTAAATTTGAGGAATTTGAATGAGTGTGAGTTGGGTAAAAGTAGATAAAAACAATATTTTAAACCCTGTTACGTTAACAAACAGTAATTTTAATTTGCTTCTATGAATTTTCAATTTGTTGAAAAGAGATTAATACTAGGACTTTCGATTTTGGCTATGGCTGTCGTTTTAAACAGTTGTGGTTCCAAAAACTCAGGTGGTTCCAAGACACTGAGTAGTAAAAAAGGCTCTTCGGGCAAAGGAATCTTAGGAATTGGAAAATCCAGTAAAGAGGTTCCAGGTGTGCAGAATGGAGAAATTGTAGCCACTACTCGTAAAGGATGGTCACAACCAACTCCCTACGGAATGGTCTTAGTACCCTCAGGTAGTTACATGATGGGTCAAGCGGATGAGGAAGTTTCTCGTGCAGGTGTCAACTTCAATAAGCGAGTAACCGTAGCAGCCTTTTACATGGATGATACCGAAATTACCAATCATGAGTATCGTCAATTCACGTATGCTTTATTGAAAGATTCGGTTTCTGTTCTAGGAGAAGATAAAATCATGTCTGAGTATTATCCAGACACTACCGTTTGGAAGCGTGATTTTACGTATCACAATGGTGATCCAATGACGGAATATTATTTTTCTAGTCCAGCCTTTGATCAATACCCTGTAGTAGGTGTTAGTTGGGTAGCTTCTAAATATTTCTGTTTGTGGAGAAGTAAGTTGATGAACGACTATCGTAGAAAGCAAGGTCAATTTATTTTGCCGCGTTTTGAGCTTCCATCTGAATCTGAGTGGGAATGGGCAGCACGTGGTGGAAGGGCTTCAGCCAAATACCCTTGGGGTAATCCTTATATTTCTAATGCCAAAGGATGTTTATTAGCTAATTTTAAACCTCACAGAGGTAATTATGATGCTGATGGTTATTCTTATACGGCCCCTGCCAATGCCTACGATCCTAATGATTTTGGATTATATAATATGGCTGGTAACGTGGCAGAATGGTGTGAAGATGCCTATGCAGATAATGCGGTAGCTGTAACTTGGGATTTGAACACCGTCAACAAAGATGCAGATGAACCCAGAAAAGTAACTCGTGGTGGGTCTTGGAAAGATATAGCTTATTACCTAGAAACAGGAACTAGGGCTTACGAATTAGAACAAAACAAACGGTCATATATTGGGTTTAGATGTATGATGCGCTATTTGGGTCGTCCTAAACAAAACTAAATTATACCTTTTAAAATCTATATTACATTCTTTTTAACATGGAAAAATCAATCAATGTCATCGCTAGTTTTGGTGCGGCAGTCGTTATTGTAGGAGCTTTATTTAAAATTGTTCACTGGGACGGTGCCAACGAAATGTTAATGGTTGGTATGTTTACCGAAGCGGCCATTTTTATTTTATTTGGTGTATTGTACTTACAAGCAAAACCTGAAAAAACGTATGATTGGGAAAAGGTTTATCCAGAGTTAATGGGCGGAGCTCCAGTTAGACCTAGTTCGACTGGAGGTGTAGATGCTTTATCAAGCTTGAAAGGTTTAGGACCAGAGGTGGTAGAAGGATTGACCAAAAGTTTAAAAGGATTAACAGAAACAGCGAATAGTTTACAAGATATTTCTAAAGCTACTGTAGCTACACAAGATTTTGTGAAGTCTTTGTCTACTTCTTCAGAATCATTAGGAACCTTGAATAAATCTGTTTCTGAAGCAGCTAATTCTTTGGGTGCAATATCTGTTTCTTCTGCAGAAGCGGCTAAATATGCACAACAATATGCCAAAGCAGGTGACCAGTTGTCTACGCTGAATACGATTTATGAAACGGAGATTCAAGAAGCCACTAAACACTTGAAAGCTATCAATAGTTACTATGGTAATGTTAATTTAACGGTTGAACAAATGGCTGCTACTCAAAAAGATGCAGAATTGTTCAAGACGGAATTAGCTAAATTGAATGCTAATATTCAGTCATTGAACCAAGTATATGGTAGTATGTTAACAGCTATGAAAGGCTAATTTTATCCACTTTAGCTTTGATCTCATAAGTATATGGCAAGTTTAAAAGAGACCCCCCGGCAGAAAATGATCGGGATGATGTATTTGGTACTCACGGCCCTGTTAGCCTTACAGGTCAGTGATGCCCTTTTACAGAAGTTTACCTTGTTAAATAATAGTTTGGAAATTGCGAATCAGTCTGCAAGTTCAAAGAATAAAAGTATGGTAACCGGCATTGAAGAGCGAATCAAAGATCTTCCTAATCCGGCTGCATATGCAGATATCCTTAGAAAAGCGAATGAGGTTCGTAAACTAGCGGATGAATTAGTCAATCACATTGATGGATTAAAAGCAAAGGTAATTGAAACAGGAGGAGGCATTGATCCAGAAACGGGTACTATCAAAAATCCAAAGGAAGAAGAAAAGGTATTTGAATTAATGGTTGGGGCCAATTCCAAAGGAGAGGCTTACCAATTAGTTCCTATGTTTGATCAGTATGTAACGAAATTACAAACGATTGCAGATCCAGGAACCAAATTCCCATCCTTAGCTTTAGCTGCTAAAGACGATCCTGTGGCTAGTCGTGATGCTGCACAATCCAATAAAGATTTTGCAGAATTGAATTTTGAACATACTCCAGTTCCAGCTGCTTTAGCTACACTTAGTCAGAAGCAGGCGGAGATTAGAAGATATGAGACGGAAGTACTGAGTCAGTTAGCTTCTAAAGTAGGGGCCAAAGAAATTAAGTTTGATAAGGTTTTTGCCCAAGTTTCTGCCAATGCCAACACGGTTGTTGCAGGTATGGAATATCAAGCTGAAGTATTTATAGCTGCTACCTCTTCAGGTTTTACCCCTCGTATGAGTTTCAATGGGGCATCTATTCCAGTAGTGGATGGACGTGGCCAGATTAAATTCAAAACATCAGGTGGAGGGTATGATGCCAATGGATTATCCAAAAAGACATACACGGCTACAGTGGCTTACATGAGTCCTGCTGGTCCTAAAACTGAATCCATTCAAAAAGAATATTTTGTTTTGAAACCAACCTACAACATTGAAACAGCAACACTACCAGCGCTTTATTTGGGATGTGCTAATCGTTTAAGTGTTGTTAGTCCAGGTTTAGGTGCATTGTGGAATCCACAATTCTCTGCCGAAGGTGGAGAGGTAATTCCTGGTCAAAACAGAGGCAAAGTAACCATTGTTCCTTCTTCAGCTACAATTACCTTAAATGTGAATAATGGAGGTACCTTACTAGGAAAAGAGACTTTTAAAGTGCGTCGTGTTCCTAGACCAGAAGTACGAATCTTTGGAAATGGTGGTGAATTAAATGAGAAGAGAGGTACAAGTGCATCTGGTTTAAGAACCTTAGATGCCCGCGCCATTGCTGATGAATCATTTAAAAATACGAATCCAGATGATGCGAATTACCGTGTCGCTTCAGTTTATGTTGCTTTAGTGCGTGGTCAAAGAAAAATTGACGAGATAGCTAATTTACCTGGTTCTGGGTCAATAGCTAAGTTAGCCTCTCAGGCACAGCCAGGGGATCGCTATTATATTGAAGTGAAAGAAGTTCAAAGAAAGAATTTCAAAGGAGCTATTGAGACCATACCTATTTCCATGGTTAAAAATATACCTTTGAGTGATTAGGAAAACCCTGTATATGAAATCAGTTAATCAGTTTTTGTTGTTAATTTCTCTGATCTGTGGATTTAGTGCCCTAGCTCAGGAGAAACCTTTAGATGAATCAAAGTTGAATTCAGTGCGTCCCATTGATCCAGCTAATATTCATTATAAGGCTCGCCTATGGCGTCGCATGGATTTGAATGAAAAAATCAACCAACCATTTTTCTCAGTGAATAATGAGATTTCTAAATTCTTAGTTGAATGGGTTGAAGCAGGTATTTTGATTCCTTATGTGAATGATTCCTTAGTGACTAAACTTACAGCCGCCCAGTTTAAAGAAAAACTTCGTATGGATGATTCCATAGGTGAAGGTAGTCTTTCAGAAGCTGAAAAAGCTGCCGGCTTTGGAGCTGAAGGAGGAGATAAGAAAACTGCAGTAGATGATGGCTGGGGAACCACAACCAAACCTGGCGATGCAGCTAAAAAAACAGATGATTTTGATACTAAACCTGTGGCAAATTTAGATTCGTATTTCTTTCCAAAGGAATTGTCCATCATCGAGATTAAGGAAGATGCCATTATTGACCGTCAGCGCTCTAGGTTATATTTTGATATCCAAGCATTAACCTTGATTATTCCGGCTTCTAAAACCAAGGCAGGCTTTGATAAACCTGTAGCTTCCTTCCGTTATAAAGATGTTTATAAATTGTTTAGAAGTAACCCAAATTGTATTTGGTATAATTCTGAAAATGAAACTCAACATAAAAATATGGCGGATGCCTTTGATTTAAGGATGTTTCAAGCAAGAATTATTAAGAAAGGTAACCCAGAAAATAAGTTCTTGACTGATATCTATAGTTCAGATCGTGAGGGCCTTTTGATGTCTCAACAATTAGAGTATAAATTGTTGGAATTGGAGCACGACATGTGGGAGAATTAATTAATAGAACATATCTAAAAGGAAGGAGGCTAAGGCCTCCTTTTTTTGTTCAAGAAGTTGATATTTCTATTTTTTTACCAATTTTTTTATATCCAAATCAACTTTTAAAACCGAAATTGTGGCATTAAATACCTAACCATGCAATGCCTTAAACAATTAGAAAGACTTCATCGAATTCATCGATTAATTCAACATGAATCTACAGGTTCCGCTGCCTCTTTAGCAGAGCATTTACAGATGTCACCCCGTCAGTTAAACTCTTATCTTGAAGTTTTGAAAGATATGGGTGCCCCCATTACCTTTTGTGCTTTTAGTAAAAGCTATAAATATAGTTCACCTGTCAAGTTTGATTTTGAATTAAGGCTTTTTGTCTCGGAAAAATTGGTTTATTCTTTATAAAAGTGAGTTTACCGTGTTTTTTGGGTATGATTTAATACAATTATTCAATTTTTTGATGACTAAACTGTAACTTGCAGGGTAAATTGAATAATTAAGTATATATGTCGTATCAACGCAAGACAAAAATAGTAGCCACTGTAGGTCCAGTATCTGAATCAAGAGAATCCTTAATTCAATTAGCCAAAGCTGGAGTAAATGTATTCCGTCTTAATTTCTCTCACGGAACTCATGAAGATCATTTAGAGCGCTTAAAAACCATTCGTTCCATTAGCGAAGAATTGGGAATGAATTTATGTATTCTTCAAGATTTGCAAGGTCCTAAAATTAGGACGCAAATGGTGGAAAATAATGGTGTGGTTTTAGAAGCAGGTAAACAACTCATCTTTGCGATGGATGAAAACCTGCTAGGAACATCCGAGAAAGTAGGAACGACCTATACTTCTATGTATTTAGATGTCAATGTAGGTGAGCGCATTTTGATGGATGATGGAAATTTAGAGGTGAAAGTGCTTGCCATCGATAAAGAAAAGAAAGAAGTACTTACTGAAGTGGTTTATGGAGGTATTTTGAAATCAAAGAAAGGTATTAACTTACCTGGTACGAAGGTTTCTTTGCCTTGTTTAACTCCCAAGGATGAAGCAGATTTATATTTTGGTTTAGACCATGGTGTTGATTGGGTTGCTTTATCTTTTGTTCGTAAGGCTTCAGACATTTGGGATATTAAAGAAAAAATTAAAGCCTACGGTAAAAATACACGGGTTATTGCTAAGATTGAAAAGCCGGAGGCTATTGATCATTTAGATGAAATTATTGAAGCTACGGATGGTATCATGGTAGCTCGTGGTGATTTGGGTGTGGAGATGGATGGAGCCGTAGTTCCATACTTACAAAAAGTAATGGTTGAGAAATGTACAGCAGCTGGAAAGCCGGTTATTGTGGCAACTCAAATGTTGGAATCCATGATTCAAAACCCGGTTCCTACTCGTGCAGAGACTTCTGACGTAGCTAATGCCGTACTTCAGGGAGCATCAGCCACCATGTTAAGTGGAGAATCAGCTTCTGGTTCATATCCGATTAAAGCGGTGGAAACCATGGCTCATATTCACGAAATAGTGGAGCAACAGCAAAATGCAATTTCTGTAGTTAAAGGAGATGAGGTAGCCATTTATTTTAAAAACCATGCCTTGGCTCAAGGTTCAAAAGAGGTTGCATTAACCGATCGTTTGATTGCCGGTGCATGCCGTTTAGCTCGTGACTCCAAAGCCAAAGCGATTCTTTGTATTACTAATTCTGGTCATACGGCTTTCCGTTTATCAGCTCACCGCCCCAAAGCGGATTTATACGTCTTTACTTCCGATAAGCAATTAATGTCTACCATGGGCTTACTTTGGGGAGTGAAAGTTTTCTTTTATGATCCATCGGCTGATAGTGCTGAAAAGACGGTAGCTGCCATGGTGGATAAATTAAAGCAAGATCAATTATTATCTGCCGGGGATGTTTTTGTGACAACCTTGTCAATTCCTGCCCATTCGGGTAAGAAGACCAATACAGTGCAATTAGGGGTGGTTGAATAATCAACCCCTAATTGTTTATATTTTGGTTCATTAAGCATGAAAAAAAAGAATGCATTTCTTGCTAGTCCATTCATAGGGCTTTTTACCTTATGGTCCATGTTTTGGTTCATAGCCATTTTCTTGCTTTTTTATCCATTCATATTCATTTTACTTCAGAAAATCAGTTACCGTAAATACGCTGCCAAATTGGTGCGTGTATGGTCCAAGTGTTTTTTCTTTTTCAGCTTTATCCGTTTTGAGGTAAAACATCATTTTGTTCCTGATAAGAAGCAGAATTATGTTTTTTGTGCCAATCATTTTTCATTTTTGGATATTCCTGTCATCGTTTATTTGTTGCAACATTATACCGCTTTTGTCGGGAAAAGTTCATTGGGGAAACTACCTCTTTTTGGTTACATGTACGCTCGATTGAATATATTAGTCAATCGTTCTGACAATGCCAGTCGAGCGGGTTCTTTATCCAAAGCCCTTCGAGCCTTGCAAACCGGGAGAAGTATTGCCATCTTTCCTGAAGGCGGCATTGTCTCCAAAAAATATCCATACATGGCTAAACCATTGAAAGATGGGGCTTTAATTATGGCTATTCAGCAACAAGTTCCCTTAGTCCCTATTAGTTTATTTAATAATTATCAAATATTTTCAGATAAGCCTTTGATGATTCGTCCCGGTGTTATTCGGGCAGAAATACATCCTCCCATCATCACCAAAGGGCTAAGTATGGAAGATGTTCCCATGTTACGGGAGAAATTATACCATATTATTCAAGATCCCATTTTGAAATACTATCAATTAGACGAACCTCAATAATCGGGTCTTATGCGCCACTGGATTTATATGTTTGTTGTTATGGGTTTTTGCTTTTCTTGCTCTCAACAGAATAAAGAGGATAAAGCAGATTTACCACGTCCAAAAGGCTACAACCGAATCATCTTACCCAAGGCTAAGTATCAAGATCTAGAAAAAGGTCATCCATTTAGTTTTCAAGTTTCCCAATATGCCCGAGTGATGCCTGATACGGTTTCTTGGGCGGAGCCTCATTGGTTATATATTTATTATCCTCAATGGCATGCTTTTATTCAGCTTACTTATAAACCTTTGAATAAGGATCAAAAGAAATTGGCTAATCTCATCAATGATGCCTATACTTTGGCCTCTAAACACCAAGGTAAGGCAAGAGGAATTCAAGAGTATGTTATGACTACTCGATCTGGAAGAAAAGCTGGA
The DNA here is from genome assembly GCA_027491315.1 of Cytophagaceae bacterium. Classification (GTDB taxonomy): domain Bacteria; phylum Bacteroidota; class Bacteroidia; order Cytophagales; family Spirosomataceae; genus Aquirufa. The sequence goes on along the minus strand of JAIXWL010000010.1, from coordinate 182,479 downwards.
ATCATTGAATTGGATGGGGAAGTGGCTACCTCCTTTCAATTTTTTACTACCGATAGTATACATCATTATTTACGTGGAGCTGTTTATGTAAAAACCGCAACGCAAAATGACTCTTTAGCTCCAGTCATTCAGTTTTTGAAAAAAGATGCCATTCATTTAATTCAAACCCTGCAATGGAAACCTTAGACTTGGCTAAATAGCCAAGCTTGCCAGTACCCGAATCTTTCCTTTTCTTTGTAGTTAACATGATCGAGTCAACAGCATTGTCGTCTTCAGAGGAATTAACGGTATTTGTGGATGCACTGCTTCCCTTACCTATTCCACGGTATTTTACCTACCGTGTTCCTCGGCAATGGGCTGATTTGGTGCAAGAAGGAATTCGAATTGTAGTTCCTTTTGGTTCCTCTAAAGTGCTAACTGCCGTGATTGTACAGGTGCATCATCAACCTCCCAAGCAATATCAGGCTAAGTATATTTTAGAAATTTTAGATGATAGTCCATTGGTGACTACTTCTCAAATCAAGCTATTTCATTGGGTTGCAGATTATTATATGTGTTATCCAGGAGAGGTTTTTCAAATAGCTTTACCTGCAGGATTGAAGATTTCTAGTCAATCGAAAGTTCAAATTAATCCGGCCTATTCAGAAGAAACCCAATTAAATGAAAAGGAACAGATTGTTTTTAAGGCGATTCAAGAAAAAGGTTCTTTATCCTACGATGAGGTAGCTCAAATTGCCGAATTAAAAAGTCCGTATCATCTAATAAAATCCCTAGTAGCCAAACAAGCTGTTTTGATATTTGATGAATTGAAAGATCGGTACACACCAAAAGTGTTGCGGAAAATTCGCTTGGCAGAACCTTTTGAAAATAAGGAAAAGTTGGTGGAGCTTATTCAGCAATTGGAATCTAAGCCTAAGCAATTGGGTATACTCTTGCATTATCTTCAATTTATTCCAGTTTTACGGAATCCAGAAATCAATCAAAAAGGACTGGAAAAATCGAGTTTTACGCAAGCCGAATTATCGGAGAGTTCACTACAAACCCTGCTAAAAAATCAGATTTTTGAGAGTTTTGAGGTAGTAGTTTCTCGCTTTGGACAAGACTCGGAGGATTTCATCCCTGCGGCTTTTGATTTAAATCATGCACAAAATTTGGCTTACCATTCCATTTTAAAGCAATTTCAAGAAAAGGACGTGGTATTGTTGCATGGAATTACCGGAAGTGGTAAAACAGAGATATATATTAAATTAATTCAAGAAGCGCTAGCTAATGGCAATCAAGTACTTTATTTATTGCCAGAAATTGCCCTTACTACCCAAATTGTATTACGACTTAAACGAATTTTTGGTGAGCAAGTTGGAATTTATCATTCCAAGTTTTCTGATAATGAACGGGTGGAAGTTTGGAAGTCCATTGTTGAGGGAAAATATCCATTTGTCGTGGGTGTTCGGTCTTCGGTCTTTTTACCTTTCTCCAATTTAGGTTTAGTTATCGTGGATGAAGAACATGAGTCCTCCTTTAAGCAGGTTGATCCAGCCCCTCGTTACCATGCCCGTGATGTGGCGGTTGTATTAGCTAAGCAACAAGGGGCTAAAGTACTTTTAGGTTCTGCAACACCTTCCATAGAATCCTATTACCAGGCAAAGGAAGGCAAATATGGATTAGTTGCCTTGAAGGAGCGTTATGGTAAGGCTCAGTTACCCCAAATCACCTTATTAGATACTAAGTATGCTCAAAAAATGAAGCAAATGAAAGGGGGCTTTTCGGTGGATTTGATTGCTGCTTTAGAGGATAATTTTAACCGGGGAAAGCAAAGTTTATTGTTTCAAAATAGGCGAGGATATTCCCCATATATTCAATGCCAAGATTGTGATTGGATAGCTAGTTGCAATCAATGCGATGTGAGCTTAACCTTTCACGCACGTGATCAAGAGCTTCGTTGTCATTATTGTGGCTATCGGGAAGGTTTATTACGGCGTTGTGCCGCTTGTGGTAGTACACAATTGAAAACCATGGGCTATGGAACGGAGAAGTTGGAAGAAGAATTGCAACTTCATATGCCGGATGCTAGAATTGGGCGAATGGATTTAGATACCACTCGCTCTAAAACGGCTTTTAGTTCACTTTTAGCAGAAATTACGTCTGGAAATATAGATGTGTTGGTGGGAACTCAAATGGTTGCCAAGGGTTTGGATTTTGAAGGTTTATCCATGGTGGCAATTTTCGATGCAGATAAGGCCATCAACTTCCCTGACTTTAGGGCACATGAACGGGCCTTTCAGTTGATTTGTCAGGTGGCAGGAAGAGCAGGTAGGAGAGAAGAACAAGGGCAAGTCTATATTCAAACTAATCAACCTACCCATCCCTTATTTGATCATATTTTGCAGAATAATTTTGAGGCCATGTATGCTGAGGAAATCATAGAAAGAGAAGGTTATCATTATCCTCCTTTTAGTCGCTTGATTAAATTGACTCTTCGAAATATGGAAGCAGCCCGTGTCGAAACGGCTGCTAGGCATTTGGGGATGGCTTTAAAAGAGAAGTTTGGTCATGGCCGTGTATTGGGGCCAGAAAAACCCTTGATTGAGCGCATTAGGAACCAATACGCCATGGAGATTTTAATAAAAATTGAGAAAGGTTTAGCCTTAGCCAAGTTTAAAGAAGCCTTAAGGAAAGAATTAGAGATACAATCATCTAATCCAGCTTGTAAAGGTGTTCAGCTTATCATTGATGTGGATTGTTTATGATCAACGCTTGAATACAACTTCATCAAGCAGTAAACGATGCCTAAGTCCATAAATTCCTTCTTCTGTTCCTTTACCTACTGCCACAATCATATTGATTTCGGCTTCATTTGGGAGATTTAAAGCTCTTTTAACCAGCTTGGCGTCAAATCCTTCCATCGGGCAAGTATCATAACCCTCAGCAGCAATAGAAAGCATAAAAGTTTGGGCAGCCAGTGCACAGGACTTGTGCACCATGACCCGCTGATCTGCTAGGCCAGCAAATCGCATGAAGGGGTTATTGAAACCTTTAACAAAGGTGATGGCACGTCTAACAAGGGTACTTAGACCTAAGATATCTGTTCGATACAAAATTGGCATTAGTATGCCATAATAATCCAATGCTCTTTTTTCTGATTTAGAGGGCTCACCTTGTATCGATGCTTTTATCTTGTCGATGTTCCATTGAGCATGTTTTTTCCAATGGTCTTGCCTAGTAACAAATACCATCAGATGGGAAGCCGTTCTTGCGGCTGACTGACCTAAACAAAGTTGCTCATATTTTGCTTTTTCTTCAGGACTGTTGATCCAGTAAAATTCCCAAAGTTGCATATTGCTACTGTTGGGTGCAAGTATGGCACGTTCAAGACTTTTTTGAATGACCTCATTTGGGACTTGAATATCCGTATCAAACCTCCTGTTTGATCTTCTTCTTTGTACTATTTCATCAAAAGCTTGTGCTAGATTCATCGACATATATTTAGTCGTAAATATACGGAATTAGCTGATGATTAAGGTTTTTTGTCTTCGAGTTCGTAACGAACATAAGCAAATTTAGAACCATCAGGAGACCAGGATGGAACATTGATACTACCTTGACCTCCATAAAATTCCTCGGTTAAATCTTGGATTTTTTTAGATTTCAAATGTAGCAATCGGAGTTTTACTTGATGGCCAAATGGATGGCTTTGTTTCTGATCCTCTATGTAGCTTATCACGACAGCCTCTTTTCCATTTGGCCTGATGTGTGCGAACCAGGTAGAATAATCATCAAATGTCATTTGCTCTGCTTGACTGCCATCTGGACGCATTCGCCAGATTTGCATTTTACCGGTACGAAAAGAATTAAAGTAGATGTATTTTCCATCCGGACTATACTCCGGCCCATCGTCTAAACCCTCTTCTGTAGTTAGTCTAATTTCTGCTCCTCCTTGTGTATCCATGGCATATACATCATAGTTTTTATTTCTCTCGGCACAATAGACCATGGTCTTTCCATCTGGTGAGATGCCGTGCCAATAGGAGGGAGCTTGATTCGTTAATCGAATAGGTTGACCTCCTTGACTTCCTACCTTATATATAAGGGAACCACTTATGCCTGAGCTCGGGTCTGAACTGGAAATGTAAAGTGTTTTCCCATCAAAACTATAACCATGATCATTATTGCACTTTTGGATGCTTCCCGTAGGCAAAATCCCAAGTTTATCACCTGATGGACTAATTTTTTCAAGTAAACCGGCACTATTGATAAGTAAATGAGAACCATCTACGGACCAATTGGGCGCTTCAAAGTGACGATGTTCTTTCAGAATCTCTTGGCTTTTTTTTGTTTTCATATCAAAAATATGCAAAGAACTGATGACACTTTTTCCAGCTGGGATTTGGGAATAGGCAGTAAGATTACATACCATAATTGCGAAAATGGGTAGATATTTCATGGTCTATATTTTGATGAGTAAAATGTACAAAAAAAAAGTCAGGACGGCTGTCCTGACTTTTTTAATTAACATGAAATAAACGACTAGTAGTTGTTTTGTTTCAATGTTGGCTTTCCATCTTTCTGTGAGTTTAAGATCTCATCATTTGGAAGAGGGAAATATTCGTTTTTACCAGTAGTAAATGTTTTACCAGCTAAGTAACCTCTCTTGTTGTAGGTTCTTCCTGACATATCAGTACCGTTTTTAGCTTCTTCAGCCATGTACTTGTTCAAGTAAGGACCTGCAATTCCCCAACGAACTAAGTCGAAGAAACGGTGACCTTCCATGGCAAATTCTAAACGGCTTTCCATGCGAACTGCGTTTAATGCATAATCTTTTCCTTTAGCAACGAATGTACCTGTTGGATAAGGGTTAACAACATAATTTACAGTTGGATCTTGTACAGAACCATTTTTAGCACGGTTACGGATGATGTTAACGTAAGTTTCAGCACCACTTAAGTTACCTAATTCAGCCTCACACTCAGCTAACCAAAGGATAACAGAAGACATCTTCAACAAACGGTAGTTGTTATTAACTGCACGCTTGGAAGTAGAGTGAGTTGAACTACCTTCGTCAGCTAAATAGTACATCCATTTTTTACCTGTATATGGACCAGAGTAGTTTTGGTCACGAATCCAAGGGAAACCTGGCATTACACCCCAATCTAAGAATTGAACACCACGACGACCTACTGTCCAGTCTAAACGAGGGTCAACAGGAATAGATTTATTCAAGTTGAATTCAATGGTAGAAGAACGAATACCTTGATCGTTAGGAAGGTCAACCATGTTGTAAGTATCTGCTGTACCGTCCGCTTTATCTCCAATTAATGGTAAACCATCAGATGAAGTTTTGAATGCATTTACCAAGTTTTGAGATGGTAAATAGAATCCGCAACATCCACGACCTGGAGCATTAGCTGAATATGGCCAGTTTAGGTTATCACCTGCGTTACCGTTGTTACCAGTAGAACCGTCGTTTACAGAGAATTGAACTTCAAAGATTGACTCAATGTTGTTGTTCGTTGTATTTCTGTAGTTATCATGGTAGTTAGTAACTAACTTCTTGCCTGAGTTTTTGTAAACATCTTCTAACAATGTTTTAGCAGCAGCCCATTTCTTTTGGAAAATATAAGCTTTAGCTAAATATGTCATGGCAGCCCATTTTGTAGCACGACCTTTTTGAGCTTGAACAGCTGGAAGGTTTTCCATAGCAAATTTGAAATCCGCCTCAATGTTTGGCCAAATGTCCTTGTCATTTGGAATTTTAGTTGAGTTAGGATCATCACGCTTGTAAACAGTCTCGTCGATGTAAGGAATCATGTTCCACATCTTTTTACCTTCAAAGTGATAGTGACCACGTAAGAAACGAGCTTCAGCAACTACTTGATTTCTTTCAGCATCAGTCATATCCTTTACGTCAGTACTTTTTGCTAAAAGGATAGCCTCGTTAGCACGAGCAACACCATCGTATGTATGCTGCCATTTACCTAGGAAATAGGTATTATCTGACAACCAGTTAAATTGCTCAATGAAACTTTGTTCTGGCTGGTCACCAGCATCTGTTCCTTTAACGGCATCACCAGAAGTGATTCCACCAAATACGTAATTGGAGATAGTTGATTGACGACCTGTATTACCGGCACCAACTCCGTCTAATAATGAGTACGCTCCAATCAATAATGCATTCACTCCATTCTTGTTGCTCAAGGAGGTTAATGAAGCCGCTCCTTGTGGCTGAATGTCGAAGAAACTATCTGAGCATGAAGTGCTCAGTCCGACGGTCGCTACTAATGCGAATATGATTAACTTTTTCATTTTTTTATGATTTATTTTCAAATGATATCTAGATTAAAATCCTACTCTTAAACCAACATTGTATGATTTAGCCACAGGGAATGCACCTTCATCAATACCCATGTGGATATCTTGGTTGTCATTACCTGAGGTTCTCAAGTTGATATCTGGATCTAAGCCTTTATACTTACTAAATGTGAACAAGTTTTGACCTTGAACATACACTTGTAAAGAGCTTAACTTTAACTTCTTAGTAACACTAGAAGGTACAGTATAAGTCAATTGGATGTTCTTGATACGAGTATAAGATCCATCTTCAACGAAGTAAGTAGAAATCTGCTGACTGAAAGTGTCATTTGAGTTCAAACGTGGCAATTGAGCTACGTCACCTTGCTTCTTCCAAGAGTTGTATAACATATCCTTAGAACGGTTTCCTTGGAATGTGTTGAAATCTGTCCAGTATTTCAAGTAGTTGAAAATTTCATTTCCTTGAACACCTTGAGCAAATACAGTCAAGTCAAAGTTTTTGTAACCTACGTTTAAGTTCAAACCATAAGTGAAGTCTGGGTGAGGGTTACCAATGATTGTTCTGTCATCAGCATTAATTTTACCATCTCCATTTACATCTCTGAATTTGAATACACCCGCACGAGTATAACCAGGAATTTGAACAGCAGAAGCAGCTTCAGCATCATCCTTGATAACACCATCTACTACATATCCGAAGAAAGAAGCAATTGGCAAACCAGCTCTTGTTACTGAGATGGCAGGAAGACGTGTTGAGAATCCAAAGATAGAAGCTTTAGGATCATCGTTCAATTTCACTACGTTGTTTTTGTATTGGCTATATTGACCAGAGATCGAATATCTTACATCACCAATTTGGTTACGGTAAGTTACGTTGATATCAATACCTGTGTTGTTTACCTCACCAATGTTAACATAAGGAATAGAAGCAGTACCAGCAGTTCTTGGAATTGGTACTTGAGTTAACATGTCTGAAGTAGTACGTGAGTACCAGTCAAAAGCAATATCCAATTTGTTGTTGAACAAACTACCATCAAAACCAATGTTGGTGGATGTATTTGTTTCCCAACGACCAAATGAGTTACCAAATTGAGCGATGTCGAAACCTGACGCGATTGAATTACTAGAACCTGAGATATCGTATGCGTTATTGTTAGGATCTGGAGTAAACAAAGTATATGCGTTGTATACGTTTGGAATTAACTGGTTACCAGTTTTACCCCAACCTGCACGTACTTTCAAGTCGTTGATGAAAGTTAAATCTTTCATGAAAGCCAATTCTGTCAAACGAGCACCCACTGAGAATGCTGGGAATGTACCATAACGGTATGCAGAAGAGAAACGAGATGAACCGTCACGACGTAAAGTAAAGTCTGCTAATAAGAAGTCCTTATATGAGTAGTTTACTTTTCCGAATTGAGAGAACAATGCCGTTTGAGTTGCACCCGCTCCAGCATTCGATAAACCTGCTGCAGAACCATTATTCAAATAACGGTATGACAAATCATCAAAAGCAAAGTTTGAACGAGCAGCATTAAAACCAAATGCATAAGTTGAAACAGCCTCAGTTCCTACCAATACGTTGAAGGTATGATCTCCAATCGTTTTGTTGTAGTTCAAGGTATTGTACCAAGTAATGGCACGATCATAAGAATTAGAAACCGTTAAACTGTTAGCATTTCTAGCTTCAGCAGCCTCAATATCACGGTTAAAATATGCCGATTGGTTGAAGTTGTTGTATTCAAAACCTAAACTTGTACGAGCTTTCAAATCTTTGATGATTTCATATTCTAAGAATACGTTACCAAAAATGTGGCTACCTTTTACTGGGTTATCTTTTTCTCTCCACTGACGAGCAAATGGGTTAGGAGCATTACCTAAGTTAGAACCACGAGAACCTGCAAATCCATTCAAGTCAGATGAGTTCGTGCCTCCTAAGGCAACTGGACCACCTGTGATATCGTATACTGGAATGATAGGTTGGATACGAATAGCAAACATGATTGGGTTGGATTCGTTGTTGTTTCCTGAAGGAACACCTACTCTTTCATCATAAGAAACAGTAAAGTTCTCACCGAAAGTCAAGTTACCTTTTTTGAATTCTGTGTTCGCACGAACAGAGTAACGTTGGTAACTAGTATATTTCATAATACCATCTTGGCTAAAATATGAACCAGAGATAGCATATTTACCATTTTTAGATCCACCTGTTGCACCAATTTGATAATTAGAGATTTTAGCAGGTCCAAAAATAACTTTTTGCCAATCAGTACCTTCTTTATTTGCCTTTGTAATGTTCCAAGCAGTTTTACCTAAGTTTGGATCAGTAATATCGTTGGTGTAAGTATAGTTAGCTGGTAAAGCTCCATACACGTTTGGATAAATATAATCAGCAATTGTTTGTGTACCATCAGCACCAAAACGGTATTGAACAGATGGAGAAGTTCCAGCTGGCTTACCTGCACCGATTTCAGACTCATAGTAGTACTGACCTAATTCTTTCGTGTTCAATAAGTCCAATGTTTTACCAACATCTTGTGTACCAGTGTACATGTCAAAGTTGATTTTTGGCTCACCTTCACCACCACGTTTAGTTGTGATAATCACAACACCGTTTGCAGCACGAGCACCATAGATAGAAGCCGCAGAGGCATCTTTCAATACTTGCATGGACTCAATATCATTTGGGTTGATTTGGTTCAAAGTACCTTGCGTTGGAACGCCGTCAATAACATACAGTGGACTGTTATTATTGATGGATCCAAAACCACGTACACGCACCATAGTACCACCACCTGGAGAGTTATCATTACCTACAGTTACACCAGCCGCACGGCCTTGTAACATTTGGGTAACTGAAGCAGAAGGAACAGCCGTTAATTCTTTCGAACCAACTACTGCTACCGCACCAGTGATGTCTTTTTTACGTTGCGAGGCATAACCTGTCACAACGATTTCGCTTAATTGGCTAACATCTTCATCCAAAGAAACGCTGATGCTTGATCTGTTACCTACTGCAACAGTCTTTGCCACATAACCCACTGAACTAAATGTTAATTCAGCATTGGCTGTTTTTACATTAATGGAGAATGCTCCATTACCATCGGTTGTAGTTCCGGTGGTTGTACCTTTAACTAAGACGGATACTCCTGGAATACCGTCGCCTTTAGCGTCCTGTACAGTACCAGATACTTTTCGGTCCTGACCCCAAGCTACCCAAGAAAGGGATAGCATTAAAGCCATTAAGAAGACCACTCTGCTTACGTAGAAATTTGTTTTCATTTAGTATAAGATTTGAGTGAAAATTTGATTTTGTCGATAAAAAATGTTCTTTTATCTACTCAATCGCCTGCAAGTTAGCCTTTTCAGCCTAAAGTATTGCACATAAGCGTAAAAAAATTACACTTATTTAATATACCTTTCTTACTATCAGCAACTTAGGCTAACAAGGTATATTTTAGATAAAGGTGGTTTTATCCTTTGGCATTGATTACCTTTGTTCTTCTATTTTTAATCTTGTTTAACAGTCAACCATTTTCATACTTTATGTTAAATCTTGTACTATTTGGGCCTCCAGGGGCTGGAAAAGGAACTCAATCAGCTAAATTGATTGATAAATATGGTTTAATTCATTTATCTACAGGAGATTTGTTGCGTGCCGAAATTACGGCAGGGACCACTTTAGGTCTAGAAGCTAAGAAATTAATGGATCAAGGTATTCTTGTTCCTGATTCAGTAGTTATTGGGATGATTGAGAATAAATTGAATGAAAATAAAGGTGCTTCTGGATTTATTTTTGATGGTTTTCCTAGAACTGTAGCCCAAGCTGAGGCATTGGATACGCTATTAGCAGGTCATCAGCTTTCCATTAAACACATGATTTCCTTGGAAGTAAATCAGGAGGAGTTAACCCAGCGTTTATTAGAACGCGGCAAAACTTCAGGAAGACCTGACGATCAAAACGAAGACTTAATTCGTAAGCGAGTACAAGAATATGGAGAAAAGACAGCTCCAGTAGCAGGATACTATGCCTCCCAAGGAAAATTCCAAGGAATCAATGGTATCGGCGAAATTGAAGAAATATTTGGACAAATTGTCCGCATCATTGAAGGTTAATAGCCTGGTATAATACCTTATGACATCCAATTTTATAGATTACGTCAAGATAAATGTCCGCTCTGGTAGAGGAGGGTTCGGATCTTCCCATTTCCGCCGTGAAAAACACGTGCCTAAAGGTGGACCCGATGGTGGTGATGGCGGTCGAGGAGGACATATCTATTTGGTTGGGAATTCTCAACTCTGGACTTTACTTCATTTAAAATACCAAAAACACATCATTGCCGATAATGGTAAAGGTGGCGAAGGAGGTAGAAGATCAGGTGCTGAAGGTGAAGATATTTATATCGAAGTTCCTTTGGGAACCATCGTCAAAGATGCAGAAAGCAATGAGTTTTTAGCGGAGGTTACCGAAGAAGGTCAAAAGATATTATTGCTCCCAGGTGGAAGAGGGGGTATGGGGAATACCCACTTTAAATCTTCCACCAATCAATCTCCTCGACATGCTCAACCGGGTGAAGAAGGGCAAGATCGATGGGTTATCATGGAGTTAAAAGTATTAGCTGATGTAGGTTTAGTAGGTTTCCCAAATGCAGGGAAATCCACACTGCTTTCCGTGCTTTCTGCTGCCAAGCCTGAAATTGCTGATTATCCTTTCACCACCTTGGTACCGCATTTAGGTGTGGTGGCCTATCGTGATTATAAATCTTTTGTAGTAGCAGATATTCCAGGAATTATTGAAGGGGCTTCCGAAGGAAAAGGTTTAGGTCTTCGCTTTTTACGTCACATTGAACGGAACTCCATTCTTTGTTTTTTGATTCCGTCGGATGCCAAAGATTGGGGAAAAGAATACGAAATTCTTTTAGGAGAACTAGAGAAATTTAATCCTGAATTATTACAGAAACAACGTGTATTAGTGGTTTCTAAAATGGATATTTCTATTCCAGAAATGCAAGAAGAAATTCGAGCTAGCCTTCCATCAGATTTACCGGTAGTGTTCATCTCTTCTATTACTCAAGAAGGTATACAAGAATTAAAAGATGTACTTTGGAAAACCTTACAAGAAGAAAATGCCAAATTTCAAGCAGATACCTTATTAGCTAAATCTTCCGAGGAAGAAGCCACTACTTATACAGATGAAGAAGTTTCATCTTCTGAGGACTAAGTACGTATTTGTTCTGCAACCAAAGCAATTCCCTCATCGAAACTCCTAGGCTGATACCCTAGGATTTTTTTTGCCTTTTCTAAAATAAAACCGGTTCGCGGTGGTCGCTTGGCAGCTTGTTGGAAAGTAGAGGAATCAGCCTTTTTGATTAATTCCAATGGCAATGAAAAGAAATTGGCCGTTTTGATGGCCATTTCATAAGGTGTTAAAAAATCTGAACCCGAAATATTAAAAATTCCTTCTGCTTCTTTTTGTGCAATCAACCAGCAGCCAATGGCCAAATCCTCGGCTAGGGTAGGTGTACGGAATTGATCGGTTACGACTTGAATGGTTTTACCTTCCTCCAAAGATTTTTTTACCCATAAAATAATATTCGTGCGGCTCATATCTTGAACAATGCCAAATACAAGCACAGTTCTGGCGATGGCCCAACGAATTGAAGAAGATTGAAGTAATTTTTCTGCAGCTAATTTACTCTCTCCATAAATGGAAATAGGATTTGGTTGAGCCTCCTCATCATAGGGGCCATTTGCTCCATCAAAAATGAAATCCGTGGATAAATGACACATAAAAGTGCCCTGCGCCTCACAAGCTTGTATTAAATACCTAACGGCAGTCACATTCAGTAATTCGCAACCAGCAGGGTCAACTTCACAAGTATCCACATTGGTCATGGCTGCTGTATGAATCAATACATCTGGTCGATAGGTCTGAAAAACATCCATTACTTCGCTTTCTTGCGTTATATCCAAGGATACGTAAGTATACCCTGTAGTAGACGCAAGTCGATTTGGCCCCTTGGCAGTTGCTATTAAGTCAACATCCGACTGCTTGATGAGCAATTGGACTAACTTTTGACCTAATAAGCCATTGGAACCAGTAATTAATATTCTTTTTTTCATGCGAAATTTCAACAAGATTATGGATTTAACTCCGCCCTAATAGCTTGAAGGATTTTTCTAGCACCCGAATTTACCAAATCTCCTGCTAATTGTTCACCTAAAATTTGAGGATTCGTTCCAATTTGGGTGAATTCCAACTTTTCTTGTCCATTTAAACTTAATACACCAGCCGTCAAGGCTATCGTCTCTCCTGTGGCGATGGCATGTCCATATACAGGAACGCTGCATCCGCCTTCAAGTTGATACAATAAACTTCGCTCTGCCAATAAACATGTCTCTGTGGTAGTATGGTTACAAGCCAACCTAATTTGTTCTTTTAGGCTAGGATCCAAATGGATAGAACATTGAATCGCCACAGAACCTTGGCCAACCGCTGGAACAAATTGGCCAATGGATAAATGCTCCGTGATGTAAGCACCCATATCCATGCGATGAACCCCAGCATAGGCTAATAACATGGCATCACAAGTTCCTTGCTTTAGTTTTTCAAGACGCGTTTGAAGGTTGCCGCGCATTTCTACCAATTCATGTTGAGGGTAAAAATGTTGTAGAAAGGCCCTTCTCCTAGTAGAGGAGGTTCCTATACGTAATTTTTTGGGGCTTTGTAATTGCAGACTCGGGTCTAAACTAAGTACCACATCATGCGCTGCTTCCCTTTCCGTAAATGCGATTAATTCTAAATCTTCAGGTAAACGAGAAGGTAAATCTTTGGCGGAATGTTGAGCGATATCAATTTCGCCCTCACGCAGCATGGTTTCCAATTCTTCCGTAAAAACACCTTTTGAGCCTATTTTGGAAAGGGATCGGTCCAGCACTTGATCTCCTTTCGTACTTATTGCCATGAGTTCATAGCTAAAGCCTACTTTTTCCAACAGATGACCAATGTGATGCGCTTGCCAAAGCGCTAATGCTGAATTTCTAGTTCCTATTCTTATATGTTGCATGACTAGGCGTTTTTGGGTGCATGATATATGCGGACAAATTGTAAGGATAAATCCAAATGAACCATTTTTGCTCTGGCGTTCCTTTCCAAATGGTAATGTACATCAGAGACATTGTTGGACATCTTTTCTATTTTCTCTTGGCTTAAGGTTTTTGAAAAATTATCAATGAATTTTTTTTCTTTTTCCAATGATTTAATCAGTTCTGGAGTTCCAGAAATTTGATATAAACACTGCCTTAAAATATGCAAGCCATATTCCAAAAGGCCTTTTTGCTCTTCTTTAGCAAAACCATCAAACTGATCTGCCAGAATAACCAACTTACTTAAATTTTTTGAATAGATGGCTCTCATCCATTCCGCAAACCAGGTGGATGTACTTAAATTTTCTGTTTTGGATTTTTCCAGAGCCCAAGAAATATTTCCTTCAGAGCTTTGGGCCAATTGCAGGGCATTTTCAGGGTCAATGGCAGATTGTTCAACTAAAAAATCGGCCAAAGCTTGCTCCTCCACCATCGGGATTTTAATACGTTGCGTTCTAGAAAGTATGGTGGCCAATAGTTTCTGAGGCTCTGAACATACTAATAGGAATAAGGTGGTAGAAGGGGGCTCCTCTAAGGTTTTTAATAAGGCATTGCCCGATGAAGCATTTAATGATTCAGGGTTCCATAAAATCACCACCTTGAAAGGAGCTTCAAAAGGCTTGAGACTTATTTTAGGGATTAATTTACGCGTTTCCTCCACAGGGAAATTTCCTTGTTTATTTCCCTCAACTCCTAAAAATCCCAACCATTCCGGTAATGTACGATAGCAGGATTCTGCAATGAAATTTCTCCATTCAGGTAAAAATAAGTCTGATTCAGGCTCTTTAAATTTTTTAGTTACTATGGTAGGGAAAAGAAAGACCAAGTCGGGGTGAACGGCTCTTTTCATTTTTTGGCAACTTGCACAAACGCCACAGGCATCATCTCCTTGTTTGTTGGTGCAGAATAAATACGTGGTAAATGCCAGGGCCATGGCTAATTGTGGGCCACCATAGGGGCCGTGAAACAATTGAGCATGGGCAATGTGCTGATTTTGCACGGCTGAACTCAAAGTTTTTTTGATTTCAGATAAGCCTGGAATATCCTTAAAAAGCATGCCTTTGGAAATGAGTAAACGAAAAGGCTAAGTTCGGAAAGAAGCCTCCTCTTTCCAAATTTCTTCCATCACCGCGGCGAGATTTTCCGGAATGGTTTGATGTTTTAAATGTATCCATTGTTGAGCCACTTCCCTGGCCTTTTCCATTTTATAGGTATGAATATTGGGGTATTCTCCCCAAGTAAAGGATGGGATGAATTTCGGTAAAAAGCTTTGGCTACTGATGTTACAATGGCAACCAATCATGCTACCTGTATTGAACTTACTATGGATTCCTGTTGTGACAAAATCGCCCATGATGAGGCCTAGGGCCGACAATCCTGTATTTCTGTGTGACGATGTTGGGTAATCAAAAATTGAAACAGGCTTTAAATCATTTTTTATATTGGAATTACTGGTGAGAGCTCCCAAGTTGCTGTGGGATCCAATCACAGAACTTCCTATATATCCTTCATGGGCTTTGTTACTATAAGGAAAGAAAATGGAGTGGTTGATTTCTCCTCCTACTTTGCAACCAGGGCCAATGGTGGTATTTGGTCTTATTTTGGCTCCTAGGTTACTAGTTGCCCCTTTTAAAATGGCTGCAGGTCCTTGAATGATCGTCCCCATTTGTAGATTAACATCTTCACCGATATAAATAGGCCCCGAGCTGGCATCTATCATGCATCCCTTAAGTTGGGCGCTGGCATGAATGAAACAATTCTCAGGAGATAGAATGATATTACCTAAAGACTGGTATTTTTCAATATCAAAAGGCGCAGGTTCTATTTCTTGGACAAGGCTCAGCTGTTGATGCAGCAATAAATCCTCTGGATGCTGTATCCAACGCGCTTTTCCAGAATATTCGATGGATTTGCGGGAGGATGAGGGGGCAAAATCATTTTTGGCGCTTGAACTAGTAAAGGCTAAAACCTGTTGACCTTGAACCAGCTGGACATTATCGGGTAATTGCGAAATAGCTTCAGCTATTTGATTATCAGGCAGTAGTGAACCGAGAATGGTCACATGGGTGGCTGATGTAGATGATAGCTGATTAAATTTGCCCCATTTATCTTGTATGGCGCTTGTTCCAAACCATAATTGATGGAGGGGGCGGTAATAACTTAATGGCCGCATGGATTGCACCAAGAGAGGGTCATTAAAGAAGTTGATGTTTTCCAACATGCGACAAAAATACAATAAAAAAGCCTCCAAGAAATAAGTTCGAGGAGGCCAAGGTAATGATTTTGTTTGGATTAGTTTTTCTGAGCGTAACGCTTGTTGAATTTATCCACACGACCTGTAGTATCCAATAACACGTTTTTACCTGTGTAAAAAGGGTGTGATTGAGATGAAACCTCAATTTTAAATACAGGATAAGTAGCTCCTTCGAATTCTGTTGTTTCAGTTGTATTAACGCAAGAACGAGTCAAAAACTTGTAATCTGCTGATAAATCGTGAAATACAACTTCTTTGTATTCCGGATGAATGTCTTTTTTCATGTTGGGTAGTATAATGACGATTCCCTGCCGTCTCGTTATTTTGTAAATGGATCTGTGGGATGTAGTTCCATCAATTCGGGATGCAAAATTACAGATTTAATAAGTAAATCCAAAAAAATGCATAACAATTTTTTAGGTGTTTTGCCAATATTTTGAGGCTTAAAAAAATCTTAAAAAATATTTTCTGGTACTTTTCAAAGACGCAAATGTCGTAACGAATTGACATTAGGTTAATTGAATGTTGCATTTCAAATAAGCCTATTTTTTTTATTTTTTTTGATGAAAAAATAGTTTGCAAGCGGGGTTCTTTTTTTCTAATTTTACGTAGTGCCCAACCCCCCAAGGAGTATGCAATCCTTGGATGAAGTTAAAGCTTACAAACAAAACCGCCAACCGTTTTTCAAGTCATAAAAACTTGAATATTTTAGATGAGAAATTTTCTAGAGCGGGAATCTTTTGTGCTTTAAAAGGGTTGTAAGCTGAATAATTGAGACGCTAATTTTCTAATATATAAAGTATGTACGTAATTAAAAGAGACGGTCGACGCGAATCTGTCAAGTTCGATAAAATCACAGCAAGAATTGAGAAGCTTTGCTACAGCTTGGATCCATTTTTTGTTCAACCCCTAGAGGTTGCTAGAAAAGTGATTACAGGGCTTTACGACGGTGTTAAGACCACCGAGTTGGATAATCTAGCAGCTGAGACAGCGGCTTCATTAACCACCAAGCATCCAGACTATGCTGTGCTGGCAGCACGCATCGCGATCTCTAACTTACACAAGAACACATTGAAGTCGTTTTCGGCTACGATGAAACGCTTGTATACGTATGTTGATCCTAAAACCGGTCAAAATGCAGCCCTTCTTTCTAAAGAAATCTATGATATCATTAAAAAGAATGCTGTCGAGCTAGATGAAGCTATCATCTATGACCGTGATTTTGGTTATGATTATTTTGGATTCAAAACATTAGAGAAATCCTATCTTTTAAAATTAGAGGGACAAATCGCTGAACGTCCGCAACACATGTTGATGCGTGTGGCGGTAGGTATTCATGGAGCAGATATCGCTGCAGCTATTGATACCTATAATTTATTATCGGAGCGTTGGTTCACACATGCCACACCAACCCTATTCAATGCGGGTACTCCTAAGCCTCAGATGTCATCTTGCTTCTTATTGACTATGCAAGATGATTCCATCGAAGGTATTTATGATACATTGAAACAAACGGCTAAGATATCTCAATCTGCCGGCGGTATTGGTTTGAGCATTCACAATATTCGTGCTACGGGTTCCTACATCAAAGGTACCAACGGTACTTCCAATGGTATCATCCCGATGTTGCGTGTATTCAACGATACCGCACGTTATGTAGATCAAGGAGGAGGAAAACGTAAAGGTTCATTTGCTGTGTACTTAGAGCCATGGCATGCTGATGTATTTGATTTCTTAGAATTAAAGAAAAATCACGGTAAAGAGGAGATGCGTGCTAGGGATTTATTCTACGCACTATGGATTCCAGATTTATTCATGAAGCGTGTGGAAGAAAATGCCGAATGGTCATTGTTCTGCCCTCATGAGTGTCCAGGTCTTTCAGATGCTTACGGTGAGGAGTTCGAGGCATTGTATGAAAAATATGAATTAGCAGGCAAAGCCCGTCAAGTGGTAAAAGCACAAGAATTGTGGTTTAAAGTATTAGAATCACAAACAGAGACTGGTACACCTTATATGTTGTACAAAGACCATGCCAACAAAAAATCGAACCAAAAGAATTTAGGTACCATTAAGTCGTCCAACTTATGTACTGAAATCATGGAGTATACTTCCAAAGACGAAGTAGCTGTATGTAACTTGGCTTCATTGGCATTGCCTAAGTACGTGCGCATGAACGAGCAAGGTATCTTGGCATTTGATCACGATAAATTATACGAAGTAACCAAAGCGGCTACCCGCAATTTGAATAAGATTATTGATGTTAACTATTATCCAGTTCCAGAAGCAAGAAATTCTAACTTGCGCCATCGTCCAATAGGATTAGGAGTACAAGGATTGGCTGACGTTTTCATCATGTTGCGTATGCCATTTGAGTCAGAAGCAGCGAAGCAATTAAATAAAGATATTTTTGAGACCATTTACTACGCATCCATGGAAGCATCTATGGAACTAGCGAAAGTAGAAGGACCATATTCTACTTGGGAAGGTTCACCTATTTCGAAAGGTATTTTCCAATTCGATATGTGGGGTGTAACTCCAGAATCAGGTCGTTGGGACTGGGAAACACTTCGTCGTCTAGTTGTAGAAAACGGAGTACGTAATTCCTTGTTAGTGGCTCCAATGCCAACGGCATCTACTAGCCAGATTTTAGGTAATAATGAGTGTTTTGAACCATATACTTCCAACATTTACGCACGTCGTGTGTTGTCAGGTGAGTTTGCGGTTGTTAACAAGCACTTATTAAAGGATTTAATCAAATTAGGATTGTGGAATGAGAGCATGAAGAACAAGCTAATCTCAGCGAATGGCTCCGTTCAAAATATTCCAGAAATTCCTCAAGACCTGAAAGATCTTTACAAAACGGTTTGGGAGATTAAGCAAAAAACCATTTTAGAAATGGCTGCAGATCGCGGAGCTTATATCTGTCAATCACAAAGTTTGAACATCCACATCCAAGATGTCAACTTTGGTAAATTAACATCCATGCACTTCCACGCTTGGAAGCTAGGTTTGAAAACGGGTATGTATTACTTGCGTACCAAAGCCGCTGCAGATGCCATTAAATTTACCATTGAAAAACAGGCAGAGGTGGCTATTGAACAAACGAATAACGTGCATGAATCTGAAATGCAATATGCCAGACAGCAAGCCGCATCCGCTGCTTCATTCACTGAGGCAGAGTCGCAAAACAGAGCCGATATGACATGTTCTTTAGATAATCCTGAAGCTTGTGAGGCCTGTGGTTCTTAATCAAAAGCTGTTATTCAGTTTCAAAATGTGTTTAAAAATCACTTGATGGCAACATCAAGTGATTTTTATGTTTTCTAGCTAAGTGAGTTGAATGAAAAATAAAGGTCTGTTTGTGTTGAGTTTTTTTGCTCTCATGCTCCTTGCATTGGGACTAAGAACTTACCATATTGGCCACTTTGGTTTATTTGGTGATGAAAAACAAAGTCTGCTGCTAGCCGTAGGGAATACCAATTTTGGTGGCATGACAGATCAGCTTGCCCCTCCAAATACATTTACTCCGGAAGATTTTTGGAAGTCCAGAGGAATCAAAGCCTGGTTAGATGCAGATGCCCGAGGGGATGTCAGCGGAAATAGCCTAGTGCATGATATGATGTTAAAGCTTTTTGCCTTTTTATTTGGCAAGGAGGATGGAGTATTGCGAGCCGTGTCGGTCTTTTTTAACATCTTAACTCTTTGGCTCCTTTTTTATTGGGCTAGAAAAATTCGTCCTCAATCTCAAATCTTCCCCATCATCATTTTGGCCCTTGCGGTCATTGAGCCATTTTTTGTCATTTATAGCCAGCAAGCTAGAAATTATACCACCAGTATCTTCTTTACTACCGCTTCCAATTTTTATTTCTGGTCAGCTATGCAAGCTGAAAATCAGCATAAAAATTCCAACAGGAACTGGATGATGTGGATGATAAGTAGTGTGGCTGCTTTATTTAGTACCTATTTAACGGCCTTGGTGTTTATTGGACAATTAATCTTTTCATTGCAACAAAGAAATACTTGGAAGTTTTGGCAAAAGCACATCCTTTGGGGCATAGTGGTCTTGATACCTTTCGGATTATGGATGCTAATAGGTCCTGGACAATATTTTTTGGCCTATCAAGCAGATGCTGCTCGACAATACAGAGAATTCTTAGCACAAAGCGGCCCGATTGTCGGATGGATAGAACCAGCTAATGCCATCAATTTATTTAAAAAATCGGTTTCGATTTTATCTGATCAGTTTTTATGGACGAATGATTTATACGTTCGTCACGGATTCAAAATAGGAGCTATCTGTTTGCTATTATTTGGCGCAGGTGTCATCTCATGGTTGAAAAGTTTAAGTAAAGAGGCTAGATCCTTTTATATTTTTGGAATCATACAGATTGTATTTCCCATCATTGTCTTGATTCTGTCAGCTATCAATGCAGGAACTACTACAGGGTTCTTCCTTCGATACGCCAGCTTTGGTTTACCTTTCGGGATCTTTATTTCTGTTGGTTTGGCGGAATATGCCTTTCAGCAAACCATTTGGATTAAAATCGTGACGAGCATCTTTTTATTCATTCAGGTAAATTACTTAGTTCAAATATTTTTACCGCTCTATTCCGATAAAGCTCAAAAATATACCTTTGCACATGACCGAAGATCAAATCCTTACCCTGAGATAGCTCAAAAAATCAAGGAACAATATCAACTTGGTGATACGGTGATTTATCCTTCTAAAATGAATAATTTTTTGAATTCAGCCCACCTTCAGGTTCGTAGTGCTGATGTAAGTGATGCCCAACTAACCAATGTGTACTTTGAGCCTATTGATTTATACGTTCAGAAAATAGATACCTTAATTCAAGATTCCGTTCTTTTAAAGAAAAAAAATGGCAGAAGATTGCTTATTTTTGATTTCAAAAAAGGGAAATATAGATATTAGACGCATGACAAATGGAATTCCCCAGGTTTCCTTCGTGATTCCAGTTTATAACGAAGAAAGTAATTTGCCTACCCTTGTGGAGCGGTTGACGAAGATAATGGATCAATCTAACATAAGTTTAGAAGCTGTATTGATTGATGATGGAAGTCGAGATAATTCTCGAGCCATGTTAAAACAATTAGCTCTAGCTGATCCTCGTTTCCATGTAGTTTTGCTTTCTCGTAATCATGGTCACCAATTAGCACTTACCGCAGGTTTATCTGTAGCTCGTGGTTCGGAAGGTGTTTTTGTATTGGATGGTGATTTACAAGATCCGCCTGAATTATTGGAAGAATTTTATGCCAAACATTTAGAGGGTTATGAAGTGGTTTATGCCGTTCGTGAAAAGAGAAAAGAGCCTTGGTATAAACGCATGGCTTATTTTATCTTTTATCGAATATTAAAGAAAATTGCCAATGTGGACATTCCGCTAGATAGTGGAGATTTCTCATTTATAGGAAGAAAGGTCGTAGATATTTTAAACCAAATGCCCGAGGAGAGTCGGTTTATTCGTGGAATGAGAACCTGGATTGGGTTTAAACAAGTGGGCATCTCTTACAATCGACAAGAGCGCGCTTTTGGGGATTCCAAATATACCTTCTCTAAATTAGTCCAATTGGCCTTGAACGGGATTTTTAATTTTAGTGAATTTCCTATCAAATTTGTATCCTCAGCGGGTTTTATGGCCATAGCTTCATCTTTGATTTATTTCTTTTATGTAGTGATCAAGAAGTTATTTATAGGTCAAGTAATTGAAGGATTTACTTCTTTATTGTTCGTCATCATCCTATTTGGGGGAATTCAGTTATTGGCTATAGGGATATTGGGGGAATACATTCTTCGTATATTTTTTCAATCGAAAAATCGTCCCAATTTTATCATTGACCAAGAAATTTGTGAAGGTAAATTTTTGAAATAAGCATGATGAAAAGGGCCAGGTTGTTCTTGTTATTATATGGAATTGCCGCCTTCTTGGATGTCATAGTTCCTATGCTCATTCCTTCATTTTCTGATATCAGGTACCTTGCCAAACCTGCCCTCATGCTATTATTGATGGCCTTTGTCTTTTTTTCTAAGGATGTAGAACGCAAGCCCACCTTACTATCAGCTTTATTTTTTGCTTGGTTAGGCGATGTCTTTTTGATGATTCCCGGAAGTAACCCAATTTTCTTTCAATTAGGCTTGGGTAGTTTCTTGGTCATGCAGTGGATTTACATTGACATGTTTCGAAAACAAATCAATAAGGTCTTAAGTCCTGTTAATGGAATGACGGTGATACTCAGTATGTATGTTCTGGGTTTATTAAGCCTTCTTTTGCCCAATATGAACTTGGCATTGGCCATTCCTGTTGTTATCTATGCCATTAGTTTAGGAACCATGTTATGGTTCGCATCTCAAAGGAAGTCGAGCGTATCCCTTTGGAACTATCAAACCATATTTTTAGGAGCTATTCTTTTCGTTCTTTCTGATAGTTTATTGGCAATAAATAAGTTTTATCATTCATTTCCGGGTAATTCTTTTTGGGTGATGTCGACTTATATCTTAGCTCAATTGTTACTCACGCAAGGTTTGGTTAAATTGCGTTCCTAATTAGATTTTGATTTCATGCTTTCTACTGTTGAAACAACACCCATCTTAGCTGAATTAGCTGAGAAAATTCAAGGATCATTATTTACCGATACGGTGATGCGTACTTTGTATGCAACGGATGCATCGGCCTATCGTGAAATGCCTTTGGGAGTTGCCATTCCAGAAACGCCTAAGGATTTAGAAACCATCATCCGTTTTGCGGACCAGCATGCCTTACCATTAATACCAAGAACGGCGGGGACATCACTAGCTGGACAAGTGGTAGGTGAGGCTTTGATTGTGGATGTTTCCAAGTTTTTTAATCGAATATTGGAAGTCAATGAACAGGAATCTTATGTTTGGGTAGAGCCAGGTGTAGTTCGGGATGTGTTGAATGTAGAATTGAAAAAGCATGGCTTGTTTTTTGGACCGGAGACTTCCACTGCCAATCGAGCTATGATAGGAGGCATGGTAGGAAATAACTCCTGCGGTTCAAATTCGGTGGTTTATGGTTCTACCCGTGATCATGTTTTGGAGGTTGAAGGATATTTGTCAGACGGAACCCTCGTTAATTTCAGTGCTGAAAATCCTTTTGAGACCTTGAAAAGCTTGAAAGAAGGAACACGTTTACATCATATCTATTCCCAAACCTTAGCGGCATTATCAGATCCTAAAATACAGCAGGAAATTCAGGATGAATTTCCTAAACCAAGTATTCACCGTAGAAATACGGGTTATGCGGTCGATATGTTATTGAATTCGGAAGCATTTGATTCCCAGAAAGCGCCTTTTAATTTTTGTGCCTTGCTTGCTGGTTCAGAGGGGACACTTTGCTTTGCGACCAAAATTAAATTGCATGTTGATAAACTGCCTCCTAAGCATTTGGGCTTGGTTTGTGCTCATTTTAATACCATAGACGAAGCATTACGTGCTAATTTAATTGCGCTAAAATTTAATCCTTCCGCCTCCGAGCTGATGGATCATTATATTTTGGAATGTACCAAAGCCAATCCCGAACAAAGGCAAAATCGTTTTTTTGTGGAAGGGGATCCTGGGGCTATTTTAGTGGTAGAGCTACGTTCGGATGACCCGAATGAATTGGCTATTCAAGCTAAAGAAGTGGAAAAAGCGATGCTGGCTGAGAATTTAGGCTATCATTTTCCATTCATCACAGGGGATCAGGTGAAAAATGTTTGGAATTTGCGAAAAGCTGGTTTGGGTTTACTATCAAATTTACCCGGAGATGAAAAGGCTGTGGCAGTCATTGAAGATACGGCAGTGGATGTCAATGATTTACCTGCATTTATTGCTGAGTTTAATGAAATTCTTTCGGCCAATAACCTTTATTGCGTGCATTATGCTCACGCTGGATCGGGTGAATTGCACTTAAGGCCAATCATTAATTTAAAGACAAAAGAGGGACATCAGATGTTCCGACATATTGCGGAAGAAATTGCTAGATTAGTAAAAAAATACAAAGGTTCATTGTCTGGTGAACATGGAGATGGCCGCTTGAGGGGAGAGTTTATTCCTTGGATGGTAGGGGAGTCCAATTACCAATTGATGCGCAGTTTGAAATCTTGGTGGGATCCTAAAGGGATTTTTAATCCCAATAAGATTGTGGATACTCCTCCCATGGATAGTTTTTTACGCTATGAGGCTGGACAAATCACTCCAGAATTTAAAACCGCGTTTCGTTATCAAGATCAGGATGTTTTGCAGCATGCTGAGCAATGCAATGGCTCTGGGGATTGTCGAAAAACACCTGTTTCTGGTGGAACTATGTGTCCATCATTTATGGCAACTCGAAATGAGAAAGAAACAACTAGGGCTAGAGCTAATATACTTCGTGAGTTTTTGACTCGATCTACTCAAGAGAATCGATTTGCTCATGAGGAGATCAAAGAGGTGATGGATTTATGCCTAGCTTGTAAAGGCTGTAAGTCCGAATGTCCGTCCAATGTGGATGTAGCCAAATTGAAAATGGAGTTTTTATATCAATACCAAAAAGAAAAGGGTTTACCTCTTCGCAGTTGGTTGGTTGGTCATTTCTCTAGTATCTCTACTATAGCCTCAAAAATTCCTTTTGCCTATAACTTGGTGATGGGTACCCCATTTTTACGTCGAATGGCCAATCAACTCGTGGGCTTCCATCCTGATCGAACTATGCCATTATTGGCGAACCAGACATTGAGAGCTTGGTTGAAAAATAGGAAAAGTATCACTTCCTCAAAAGCAGTATTTCTGTTTGTGGATGAATTCACCAATTTCAATGATGCTGAAGTAGGCAGAAAGGCGGTACTTTTATTAGAAGCCTTGGGATATGAGGTTCGTACCTTAGCGCATCCAATTTCTGGAAGGTCATTTTTGTCCAAAGGAATGTTGGATGAAGCGAAAGAATTAGCACAAAAAAACGTAGAATTATGGAGTGATTTGGTGAGCCAAGACGTGCCAATGGTAGGTGTTGAGCCTTCAGCTTTATTGACTTTTAGAGATGAATATCCCGATTTAGTGTCAGATGCTTGGGTAGATCGTGCAAAATCATTAGCCAAAAATACCTTATTGTTGGAGGAATTTATCGCGAGAGAATTAGATGCTAAGCGAATATCTCCGAATCAATTTACACAGGAAAAACGTTTGATTAAATTACACGGGCACTGTCAGCAGAAATCCATCAGCTCTTTAGTCCCAGCAAAGAAAGCATTGTCACTTCCTATAAACTATGAAGTTCAATTAATTCCATCCGGTTGCTGTGGTATGGCTGGATCTTTTGGATATGAAAAAGAACATTATGATTTGTCGATGCAAATAGGAGAGTTAGTCCTGTTTCCGACTGTTCGGGCACAGGGCCCCGAGGTGATGATTGCCGCTTCTGGAACGAGTTGTCGGCACCAGATTCACGACGGTACACAACGCGAAGCGAAGCATACCGCCGAAATCTTGTTTGATGCTTTGGTTTAGAGGTTTATTTTAAAATCTCCAGCGAACGAAGGCTTCCATGGCTTCGTATTCGGCTAGGCCTAGTTTATTGTAAATGCTGGCTGTTCCACGGTTACGTTCTTCAGCTCTTTGCCAAAATTCACGTGAGTCGTCTCCTTGAAATACCACCCCATCTTTTTGTGATTGGTGTTTGAAGATACCCATGCGTTTTTGAAATACCTGGTCTGGCGACATCGGTACTGCCATTTCAATCTGGTCAATATCCCACTCCGCCCAAGCACCTTTATATAACCATACCCAGCAATTTTTCATGTATTCACGATGCTTTAATCGCTGAACAGCTTCCAAAATGGCATCCAAACACACTTTATGTGTTCCATGAGGATCGGCTAAATCTCCTGCTGCATAAATTTGATGAGGTTGAATTTCTTCAATCAAATTCATGATGATTTGAATATCTGCTTCTCCAATCGGGTTTTTACGTACCGTTCCTGTTTCATAAAAAGGCATTTCGAGAAAATGGGTATTTTCTTTTTTAATACCTACGAATCGGCAAGTGTTTTTAGCTTCCCCTTTACGAATTAAACCTTTGATTTCGCGAACGGATGGGATATCAATTTCAGAATCCCGTTTGCTTTTCAAAAACTTAACGGCTTCTTTATAAATTTTATTTGCCTTCGGGGTTGAGCTTTCGAATTTTTCATTGAAATCAACCACAAATTCAGCAAAGCGAAGTGCCTCGTCGTCTGCTACGGCTATATTTCCAGTGGTTTGATAAGCCACATGCACATCATGTCCTTGGTCATGCAAACGCTGGAAGGTACCTCCCATGGAAATAATGTCATCATCAGGGTGTGGACTAAAAATAATGACCTTCTTTTTAGCAGGAAATGCTCTTTCCGGACGGTGCGTATCGTCAGCATTGGGTTTTCCTCCTGGCCAACCCGTTATGGTATGTTGTAAGTAATTGAATACTTCGATATTGATGTCATAGGCTTGACCATAGAGAGATAAAAGCTCAGAAAGTCCATGTTCATTATAATCCTTACTAGTTAGTTTTAATACAGGTTTATCTAGTTGTAGGGCTAAATGAGTAACGGCTTTTTTGATCATTTTTCGATCCCAATTTACCGAATCTACAACCCAAGGCGTTTTAATGCGAGTTAAAGCCGCGGCGGCTGTTTCATCTAAAATGAAGGTCGCATTATTATGCTGTTGCAAATAAGAGGCCGGTATATCGGAAGTAACAGGACCCTCTACGGCACGAGCAACACTTTCTGCCTTATGTTCACCCCAGGCTAATAAAATCACACGCTTGGCATGCATGATTTTATCTATGCCCATGGTAATGGCTTTTTTATGCACTTTCTCTAAGCCTCCAAAATCAATAGCAGCATCAATTTTAGTGCTTATGTCTAAAGTCATTAAACGCGTTTTGGAATTGATTAAAGAACCAGGTTCATTAAAACCTATGTGCCCATTTCGACCGATTCCCAATAATTGAAAATCTAAACCACCTAGTTTTTCAATTTTATCATCATAATCCCTACAAAATTCAGGTATTTTTTCAATGGATAATGTACCATCTGGGATGTTGATATTATTTATAGGGATGTCGACATGATCAAATAATTGTTCTCTCATAAATCGAACATAACTTTGAATGGCATCTGGCTGCATTGGATAATATTCATCCAAGTTAAAGCTAATGACATTTTTAAAGCTTAATCCTTCCTCCTTGTGCATTCGGATTAATTCCTGATACACTTTTTTGGGTGAAGAACCAGTAGCTAATCCTAAGACGGCTGGTTTCTTTTCTTTTGCTCTCTCACGAATCAAAGCCGCAATTTCTTGGGCAACGGCTTTAGAAGCCTTTTCTGAATCGGAATAAATGCGGGTGGGTACCCTCTCAAAACTAATGGCCTGTTCCATGGTAAAAATTTAAGGTTTAGAGGCTATGACAATTAAATCTAGTCCCAGTATATCAAATAATCTAAGAATGGTTTTAATGGCGGGATTTCCTTTTCCTAATTCAATGGAATGAATGGTTTTGATGGCAACACCACTTTTTTCACTCAATTCATCTTGATTAAGTCGAAGTGCACTTCTTTTTTCTCGGATGATTTCCCCAAAAATTTTCAAGTCCATCTCTTTTTCTCTTGATTGTGCTGTAAATGTACTACATAATTTTAAAATAAAAACAAATCGGTAATATGTTACTGATTTGTTTTTAAAATATTCAAACTGATAATTTATTTAGATTATCAGTTTTTGAAACTTTATTACGGTTTTGTGGGTTTATCTTTGTATCAACTGTCGTACTCAAGTGTTCAATAATCTAATTCAATGAAATTTAGACATCTATTAATTACCATATTTAGTCTGTTTTGCAGTACTATTTATGCCCAAAAAGCTACTTTAAGCGGATATATCAAAGATAGTTCAAACGGTGAAGGACTAATTGGAGCCAATGTTTACGTGAAGGAACTTAAAGTAGGAAATCAAAGTAATACCTATGGTTTTTACAGTTTAACGCTAGCACCAGGAGAGTATACATTGGTTTTTTCTTATACTGGCTACGAAAGGGTGGAGAAAAAAATTCTTTTCTCTAATCAAAACCAGCAGTTTTCCATTGAATTAAAACCAGCCGATAGTGAATTAGCGGAAGTTCGGGTTACGGCCAAAGCGGTAGACGAAAACGTGAAGAGTATTGAAATGTCTGTCAACAAAATTGATATAAAGACCATTAAAAGAATTCCAGCTTTATTGGGTGAAGTGGATTTAGTAAGAGCCATTCAATTATTACCGGGTGTTAGTACGGTAGGGGAAGGGGCTTCAGGTTTTAATGTTCGAGGGGGTGGGGTAGATCAAAATTTGGTTTTAATGGACGATGCGCCTGTTTACAATTCATCGCACCTTTTTGGATTCTTTTCTGTCTTTAATCCTGACGCTGTCAAGGATGTCAAATTATTCAAAGGTGGAATACCTGCTCAATATGGGGGGCGCGTTTCTTCCATTTTGGACGTCAAAATGAAAGAAGGTAATACCAAGAAATTAGAAGTTAATGGTGGTATAGGGGTTATTTTTTCCAGACTTTCCATAGAAGCTCCACTAATTAAGGATAAAGCTTCCTTTATTGTAGCTGCGCGCAGGTCTTATATTGACATTTTGGCTAAGCCATTCCTTACAGGTAATAATGCCGATGCTCAATTTAATTTTTATGATTTAACAGCCAAGGTTAATTATAACATCAACTCAAAAAATACCGTCTTTTTGTCGGGTTATTTCGGAAGGGATGTTTTCGGAACAGGCTTCGGATTTAATTGGGGGAATGGGACATTGTCTGCCAGATGGAATCACGTTTTTTCTAATAAGCTTTTTTTAAATGCGACCAGCTTCTACAGTAATTATGATTATTTATTAGATTCCGACTTAAAGAATAAGCGTCCCAATGATTCCTTTCGTTGGACTTCCAATATTGTTAATCTAAGTTTTAAACCGGATTTTACTTATTATATCTCTCCAGATAATACACTTACTTTTGGTGGTCAAATTCTTTCTTATGAATTTAAGCCTGGGCAGGCGGTAGCATCCTCCATTGGAGAGAAAAGGGAATTTGGGCAAGCTAATAAAAGGGGATTAGAAACATCTTTTTATGTAGGAAATGAATTGAAGTTTTCTCCTAAATTTTCTGCTCAATATGGTTTAAGGTATTCACATTATGATTATCAAAGTTTAGATGGTGAATATTATAATCGTATAGCTGTTCCCATGTCTGCCCAAAATCCTTCAGGATATGTTTTGCAGATCAATAAAGTAAATCCGGAACAGGTGATTGCCTCTTATGGTAATTTTGAACCCCGAATGGCCTTGAATTGGACATTGAATGAAGCAGCGTCCATAAAAGCTAGCTATAACCGTTTGTCGCAATATGTTCACTTAATGTCCAACACTGCTGCTTCTACGCCTTTGGATGTTTGGACAAGTTCAACGAATAATATCAAACCCCAAATTGCGGATCAGGTAGCTTTAGGATTTTTTAAGAACTACGGAGAAAGTGGAAATGATTACGAAGCATCTGTAGAGGTATATTACAAGAAAATGCAAAATCAAATCGATTACGCTGACAGAGCTAATTTATTTTTGAATCCATATTTTGAAAAAGATTTATTATTTGGTGAAGGAAGAGCTTATGGATTGGAGTTTTTTGTGAAAAAGAACGTCGGAAAACTGACAGGTTGGATGAGTTATACCTTAGCTAGAACAGAAAGAAAGATTGATGGTATAAATAACGATGAATGGTATACCAGTCGATATGATCGTACCCATACCTTAAATTTGATAGGGCAATATGCCTTGAGTGATAAATGGTCCTTTGGGGCAAATTTTGCTTATATAACTGGTGTTCCATATTCCATTCCAGTTCAAAAATATATATATGAAGGCATAGCCTATCCACAGACTTTACCCGGTACCCGTGGAAACATCCGAGTTCCAGATTATCATCGTTTAGATATTTCGGCTACTAAGAAAAATGAAAAGGGCTTATTCGGAAAAGGAACATCTGAATGGGTATTCTCGGTTTATAACTTATATAATCGCAAGAATCCTTTTTCTGTTTATACACGTCCAAATGAAACAAACGCAGCTCAAACAGAGGCGGTTCAATTATCCATTATTGGTTCATTCGTTCCAGCGGTAACTTATAACTTCTCGTTCTAATATGAAAAATAAAGCTATTTATATCTTAAGTATTTTATTAACTGTACTACTTAGTTCTTGTGAGGACGTTGTTCAATTAGAAAGTCCAAAGTCCAATAATTACCTGGTAGTAGAAGCAACATTGACTAATCTACCAGGACCTCAAAAAATTATTTTATCTAAGTCGCAAGCTTATTTTGATAATTCTGTGAGTCCAAAAATCAGTGGAGCAGAAGTTAAAGTTAGAGATAACGCAGGTCAAGAATATGTATTCCTGGAGCAAAAAGACCAGGCAGGGACTTATGTTTGGCAACCTAAATCTCCTACGGAT
The DNA here is from genome assembly GCA_027491315.1 of Cytophagaceae bacterium. Classification (GTDB taxonomy): domain Bacteria; phylum Bacteroidota; class Bacteroidia; order Cytophagales; family Spirosomataceae; genus Aquirufa. The sequence continues at coordinate 152,260 of JAIXWL010000010.1, read as the reverse complement.
ATACTAGGTAAAATGGGAATGACCTATCAATTAGTTATCAATTGGTCCAACGAGCAATTTACCGCTTCTGCCACCATGCGACGAGTGCCACCAATTGATTCTTTGTTGTATCAGTTTGATGAGGCTTCAGGAAGACAACGTGGTGATGATAAGCCTAAAGAAGGATATGATGCTCAGTTTTTTGCCAAAGATTTTTTGGGATTAGGTGACTGCTACCGGGTTAAGACCTATAAAAATGGAAAGCTTTTTAATGATCCTTCCAATATTTCTGTCATTTATGATGGTGCATTTCAACAAGGAGCAGCTTCCGATGGATTGGTGTTTAATTTGCCAATTCGTAGATCCATCTCCCCTGAGTTGTATGTTGAGAATGATTCCATCAAAGTGGAGTTGTATTCGATTTCCCAGGATCAATATAATTTCTATTCTCAAGCTAGATTGGAATTGAATAATGCAGGATTATTCTCTCGACCAGCAGCCAATATTCCTACGAATATTCAAAATCTAAAAAGTAATTCACCTATTCAAGGTGCAGGATGGTTCGGAGTTTCTGCAGTTAGTGTTATTGCCACTAAAGTTGATCCCAAAAAGGCTAGAAAAGGTTTGAAATAAGCTACTCGAAATTAATGTACAAGGTGACATTATGGGTGTTCAGTCGACTTACTTTGAAATAAGGATTAGTTGAAACAGACGGAGCTGAATATAGGTTGGCTAATCCATGTGAAAATCTAATTTCAGGAGTAAATTTGAAATACTTAAAAAAACTTTCGAAGCCAAAACCAAATTCTAATGCAAAATCTACGGTTTGAGCACTTAAAGCAGCACTATTTTTTTTCACATTAGCCTCAACTCCAAACTTTGATCCAGCCAAAACATACATTCGGTGATTCATTCGTCGGATGGATTTGAATTTTAATAATACCGGTATTTCGAACCAAGTGGATTCTCTTGTGATGTTCAGGTCTTCTTTAGGCTGTATAAAAGTAACTTCTCTGTCATAAAGTGCAATATTCACCCCAGATTTTAATTCCAAAAATCGACTAAAGGAATAATTGGCCAAGCCTCCAATTTGAAATCCAAAATTTCTAGGGGAAATAGAGGGGGATAGACTTGGATCAGCCTCCATGCTGAAATTGGTTGAGCTTAATCCAAAAAGGAATCCAAAGTGTACTCTTTTATCGTCGTAAAACTCATTATTAATACGGATGTATTTATTCCCTTGGGCTAAGGAAAAAAAGCCAATCATACTGAAAATGAAGAGGAGAAAAGGTTTTTTCAATTTTCTATTTTAATTTTTGGCCTAAATAAATGGAGCAAATACCGCCCGTCATAGGAATCCATTGAGTGTTGGTATAGCCCACCCGTTTATAAATATCTAGGAAGTCTTGACCATCAGGAAAAGCTTGAACAGACTCTGGTAAATAAGTATAAGCTGCAGGGTCTTTGGATATCATTCTCCCTAATAGAGGCAAGATAAATTTCGAATAAAAGGCATATAACTGCTTCATAGGGAATTTTCTAGGATTGGAAAATTCTAGTATTAAACAATATCCACCTGGTTTTAAGACACGCAACATATCACTTAAACCCCTTTCTAGGTTTTCATAATTACGCACCCCAAAACTTACCGTTATGGCATCGAAACTCTGATCAGAGAAAGGTAATTTTTCTGAATCACCTAGTTGTAAGTGGATTTTATCCTCCAAACCCATTTTTTTGATTTTCTCAATTCCAAAGTCTAACATTCCTTGAGAAATATCCACCCCAATGATTTTTTCTGGCTGAATTTTTAAGGCTTCAATGGCAAAATCACCCGTTCCAGTGGCGATATCGAGTAAGGATTTGATACCCTTATTCTTTAATAAATTAATCGCTTTTTTCCTCCAAATGATATCGATTCCTCCACTAAGTAAATGATTTAAGAAATCATACTTTGGCGAAATGGAATTAAACATTTCTGCTACTTGTTCCTTTTTTCCTTGCGATTGATTTTTGTAGGGTACTACCATTTTTGATTGATTGCTTTATTTCCAAACGTAATTTAATGCCATTTGTTTCTGCAAATTACCAAAATTATTTGGTTAGGCGGCAGCCATTTGGAATACAGCTACCAATATCCACATGAGAGCAAAGCTTATCAGCATGGAAAAATTCACCAATGCACCTGCAATGGAGGTGTCAAAATTTAATTCATCGGAATAGGTAATGAGTGTCATACCTACGGGTAATATGATGCATATTAACATCATATTTCTAAAATGGGAATCAAAGGGAAGGCTGTAAAATAATAATAAACCAATCGATAGTCCCAATAAATAACGTATTCCTAGAACTTGGAATACTTTTAAAAATGATTTTTTAGGAAGTCTCACACTGAAATAAATCCCCATCAGTAATAGTACCAAGGGTTTATTTCCTTGGGCAATTGTATCAACAATGCTGGTTAGGAAAACAGGCAATGGGATTTCAGCTACATTGACAATTAAACCTATCACCATGGCTTGAAAAGGGAAAAGCGACATAATGCGCTTAAAAACATGCTTCCACATATTACCTTTTTTTGCTTGGGCAGAAAGATAATTTCCCATGCCATAGGTAAGGATGAAATTGATAAATGAATTGCCAATATCAAACATGGCCGCATACGTTAAGCCTTTCCAACCCCAAATTCCCTCAATCAATGGATAAGCGAATAAACCTAAATTATAACCCGAGCATCCCATGGTTAAGATTCCTCGATATTCGGGACCTTCTTTTTTGAAAATATGAAATCCAACAAAGGAACAAAGTATGGCAAATAATATACAGATCAGTGGTAACCACAAAAGCTCTGAAGTAAATTCTACTTTGATCATGGTGGTGAAAACCAAAGCAGGGAAGGTGGTGTGCATTAAAAACTTTGATATGTTTTTAGCATCATGGGTAGTTACATATCCTAGACTTTTTAAGGTGTAGCCTATGGAAATGACAACTAATGCTGATCCAAAAACAAAATTGGGGGAATTCATGCGTGAATGGGAGGCTTAGGTAAGGATATCCGGAAAGTACTACCCTTATTAATTTCGGTTGATTTCAAAATAAGTTTTCCCTCATGATAGTTTTCCACAATTCGTTTGGCCAGGGTGAGTCCTAAACCCCATCCTCTTTTTTTAGTACTAAAGCCTGGAGAAAATATTTTGGACATATTTTTATTGGAAATACCTTTCCCACTATCTGTAATATCGATATAGATTAGGTTGTTCTTGCCTTCTGAGAGTACAATTTGAATATCTCCGCTTCCACTCATGGCGTCCACTCCATTTTTGCAAATGTTCTCTATCACCCACTCAAACAGATAGCGATTGACCTTTGCTAGTTGATCCGGCGCCAGCATACTAATCACTTCAATATGTACTTTACTTGATATTCGATTTTTTAAATATTGCAGGAAAGTGTTAATTAACTCTTCTAAATTTTCCTCTTTCAAAATAGGAGCTGAGCCTATATTGGAAAAACGCGTGGTAATGGTTTCTAGGCGTTGAATATCCTTACTTAATTCAATAACAATGTTGGGATCCACCTTGGGTTCATTTCTTAAAATTTCGACCCAGGCTGTCAGCGAAGAGAGGGGAGTACCTAATTGATGGGCTGTTTCTTTGGCCAAACCTACCCATACCCGGTTTTGTTCCGCTCTTCTTGAATAGGAGAAAAAGATATAGCCTAAGAATCCAATAATCAGGACAACAAGTAATTGAGAGAGGGGATAGTAACGTAATAATTTTAACAATTTTGAATTCCCATAATAGATGTATTCTTTCTGAAAACCCATGTCCATTTCAATGGGTTTATTGTTTTCAGCAATAATTTCAGCAAGTTTTTGCTTAAGCATGAGCTGCTTTGCCTCCGTGGAAAGCTGGTTGGGCATGGAGATATTGATGGAATTTAAATGTCCAGATCCATCTTTCCATATCACGGGAATGGTATTGTTCTCATTAATTTTTTTAATTCTTTCGAAAAAGAAATTAATATCCGCATTCTCATCACTGGTCATGACATAGCGGATAGTCTCTGCATATAATTCAATTTGTTGCTTTTCTCTTTCCTCTAATTTGGTAACTAATCCATCAGTAAAGTACAGTGAAAATCCAGCCATGAATACACAAACAGCAAAAAAAGCCACCTTAAGCCAAGTGTCGCGGTTATAAAAGGCTAGAGGTAAGGAGACTTCTTTGAACATGGGATTTTTTTTCGAACCTAAAAAAGGCTATTCATCACAAAATAGTCACCGTTTATCCAAAAATCAAAAAAAAGTTTCTAAGGTACTATGCAATACAAAGTACCTTACGTAGTTTTGTATCACATTAAAACACAGAAACCGATGGATATTGAAAATGCCAAGGTGCAGATGAGGAAAGGAATTTTGGAATTCTGTATTCTGCAGATTATTTCGCGAGGCGAGGTATACGCATCCAACATGTTGGAAGAATTAACCTCTGCAAAAATTATGGTCGTGGAGGGAACCTTATATCCTCTGTTAACCCGCTTGAAAAATGCTGGTTTTTTAGACTACAAATGGGTGGAATCCTCCTCAGGCCCGCCGCGTAAATATTACGTATTAACAGAAAAAGGAGGAGAATTTTTAGAAGAACTTCATTTAACATGGGATGAATTACAAGGATCTGTACTTCAGATAACCAATCCCGCCACCCCCAATTCATAAATCTATCATTGTATGAAAAAGACCCTATCAATTAATATCGCAGGGATTATCTTCCACATTGAGGAGGATGCGTTTGCCACATTGGATGCATATATCAAGTCCATCCATGCTTACTTCGAGAATTTCGAAGGTTCAAAAGAGATTATTGCTGACATTGAAGCAAGAATAGCCGAGAAATTCTGGGGTATTCGGGAAGATGAAAAAACGGAGGCTATATCCTTGGATCATGTAAATGCCTTAATTGCATCATTGGGTACTGTGGCTGATTTTCAGGCATTGGAAAGCGAAGAGGACAAAAAAGAGAATAGTTCTTCTAGCTCATATTCAAAGCAAACTGAAAATACCATTCCTCAGCAAAAAGTATTTAGAAGAGATTTGTCAAGAAAAATGATTGGTGGTGTAGCTTCAGGCTTGGCTCGCTATCTACATGCTGATCCCATCTGGGTACGTTTGTGTATGATCGTTGGATTTTTTGGACTAATCCCATTGTTTCATGCAGCAAATGTTATTTTCTGGGGCTATATCATTTGTTGGATTGCGATTCCAGGTGAAATAAACCTGGAAGAAGATAAATCCTTTCGCAAGTTTTACCGCGACCCAGAAAAGAAGGTAATCGGTGGTGTAATCGCTGGATTTTCAGCTTACACGGGATGGGATTTAGGATTATTGCGAGTTTTCGCTGTTCTATCGGTCTTGTTTTTTGGATCAGGAATTGTGGCCTACCTGGTGATATTAGTGATATCACCAGAGGCTAAAACCCTGACAGATAAAATGGAAATGACCGGTGAGCCGATCACCTTGGAAAACATTGAAAACAACATCAAAAAGAATTTCCAAAAAGAAGGTGAGGCAGAAGAAAGTGCTTTAACCCGTATCTTATTGGTGCCTTTCCGACTAATTGCCGCTTTCTTTGGCGCATTTAAAGGTTTTTTTATTGCCATTCGATGGATTGTTCAAATAGCCTTTGGAATCATTTTAACCGTATTTGGTTTAGGAAGTATAATCGCTTTAATTACGGTTTCGTCGGTAGGATTTTCTGGTTTAGATCATGGACAAGTTCAAATTGCTTTTGGAGAAGCCATTCCCCTATACTTATTAGCAAATGATTTGCCTTCCTGGACTTATTTAGCCTTTATCGCAGCCATTTTGCCTATTTTAGTTTCTATCATTATCTCGGGTATTTCATTATTAGCCAACCGTAAATTTTATAATAGAACCTATAAATACATTGCTACTACTCTTTGCATCATTGGTTGGGTGGGCTTATTTGTAGCCTTGCCTACTGTAGGAAGAAATTTTTCTAGAACCGCTTCTGTGAATCAGGTGAAAGATATTTCCCTTACAGCAAAACCATTTGTCTTTGATGTGAAAAAAGAATCTCAAGAATCTATTTGGGAAAAGATGCTCGGAAGCCGTGAATTGGTTGATGAGATTTTGGATGATGAAGATTTGCATGATTATAACCGTGAAGGTTTTACTCGGGCACAAATCACCATCGAAGGATATTCAGGAACGAGCATTCAAGTCATTGAGTTTTCTAAATCCAACGGAAAAGATCGTTTAGATGCAGAAAAAAATGCTCGAAGTATCAAGTATGATTATGCTGTTCAAGGCGACAAAATTTTGTTCGATAGTCATTTCGGAATTACTAATCAGCGATTTAGAAATCAACGACTTCGTGTGAAGGTATTAATTCCATTTGGTCAAAGTTTTGGAATGACCCGTGATTTTGCCACTTACATTGAAAACGAAATTGATGGTGGATATTTCAACGAAAGTAATGGAGACTTATTTGTAGGTTCCATGTGGAATTTTACTCCAGAAAAGGGATTGACTTGTCTTAATCGTGAGCCTATTGAGGATAATAATGAGTCATTCCAAGATGATCGCTCAAATGATGAGCTAGGAGCTAATTTTTCTATCAGTAAGGATTTGGAAAATTTCCAAAGCATTGAAGCCTTGAATACAGAGGGAGCTAGCATTCAAATTGTTCCAGGAGATAAATATGTTATTCGGTTTGAAGGAAATGATAAACCTAGTTTTGTAACGGAAGCCAAAGTGGTCAATGGTGTTTTGAAATTGGACAAAGTTCAATCAGGAGTACAAATTGAAATACAGTCGCCAAAGCTTTCAAAAGTTGAGTTAGGAGGCAATGCCCGAACAGAAATAAAAGGATTCAATCAAGCTAAACTAGAAGTGGTTTTACATGACTTTCATAGTGTGAATGTAGATGGGACTACGGATTTATTGGTGGCATCTACGGACCAAAATGCTGAGCTTATAGCACCTAATTTAATTGTTCAAAAGGCAGTGGTATCACTAAAAGACCAATCTAAAATGGATTTACATGTCATTAAAAATTTGACGGGTAGTAAATCGGCAGATGCACAATTGGTTTACCCGAACATGAATAATCTAAAGGTGATCTTAAAAACACAAAAATAAAATAATGTACATGCAACCTTTTTACTAAAGCGTTCATCTTATCTACATTCCAAAATAATAAACACATGAAAACAAAATTTCAATTATTCATTTTTCTAGGAGCAATATTTATGTCGGTAGTGGCATTGGCATCTCCAGAGGATTTTTCAAAAAAATTCAAAGTATCGGGTTTTCAAAATTTAGACTTAGGTCATGCTTTTGAAATTAAAGTAAGCAAAGGAAGCGCTTATTCCTTGGCCGCATATGGTCGCCAGGAAGACGTTGAAGACTTAGAAGTAGACATCGATGGAAATACCTTGAAGGTATATTATAAGGATAGAAATTGGGGATTTAATTGGGGGAAAAACCGTAAGAGAGTCAAAATCGTAATCACCATGCCTCGTTTAGCTAATGCTGAGTTTTCTGGAGCCTGTAAAGTAGATGTAGAGGGATTTTCAAATGAAGAACAAATGAATTTGGTATTTACGGGTGCCTCCAAAGGTCAATTAACCCAGATTAATGCCGATAAATTAAACCTTGAATTATCCGGTGCATCTAAGCTTAATGTGAGTGGTCGTGCGGGTAAATTAAATGTAGACGCATCTGGTGCAAGTCACTTAGAAGGTAGCAATTTAATGGCTCGTGATACGGATGTAGAGGCAAGTGGAGCAAGTCACGTTAGTATTCAAAGTCAAAAAACCTTACGAGTTGAAGCCTCTGGTGCTTCCAAAGTATCTTATAGGGGTGTGCCCAACATTTCAAAAGATTTGTCAGGAGCAGCCTCGATTAACCAAGTAAACTAGTTTTTTTCCCCAGCGGGTATTCTAAAATTCAGTTGATTGCTCGCTGGTGGAACAGGACATGCATATTCCGGGTTGTACGCACAAAACGGAAAGTAAGCCAAATTAAAATCCGCCTTAAGTATTTTACCGTTTAGATTTATTAGGGGTATATCTAAGTACCTACCGCCTCCATAGGTTTCTGTGGGGGCGGTTTTGTCTTTAAACGGAAGAAAAAAGTCCCCATTATCATGTTGATATAATTTCATTCGGACATTTTGCCCATTTATTTGAGCTTTAATATCTCCGATATATATGATTTCTTCCTTCGTACCGTCACTCATCGGCATGGAAATTTTTTCAACCTGCTTATTTTTTTCTAATTCAAATTCAATTTTCCAAGCGCTTTCGTACGGGAAATAATGTAAACCTTGAAAGGATTCTTTATCCTTGATCGGCGAATCTTCTTGTTCTTTCATGGAAATATCTTTTTCTTTTCGATATTTCACGAGGGCCAAAGAATCCTCTTGAGACTTAGTGACCTTATTGGTTTCATTTTTTGGAAGACTGATGAACACCAAGACGATGGCGCCAAGTATAAGAATCAAAATCCATTTATTGAATTTCATAAGATTGGGTGTAATTTTGAATTTAGGCAAAAATATAAAAATTAATTCGATGTTTACAGGCATAGTGGAGGCCATGGGTACCTTAGAGAATCGCTTCGTTCAAGGAACTAATATTGATTTTTGGTTTAGTTCTCCTTTTACTCATGAATTGAAAATAGATCAATCCTTGGCCCATAATGGGGTTTGTCTAACAGTTGTTGAAATTAAAGACAAGCAATATCGAGTAACAGCCATTGAAGAGACCTTGAATAAAACTAATTTAGGAGATTTGACTTTAGGTCAAAAAGTTAATTTGGAGCGTTGTCTTGCTGCTACAGGCCGATTTGATGGTCATATCGTACAAGGACATGTAGATACGAAAGGTATTTGTACCCAAATTATTGCCAAAGAAGGTTCTTGGGAATACTATTTTGATTACCCTTCATCCACAGCGCACATGACGGTTAGCAAAGGTTCAATTTGTGTCAATGGAACTAGTTTAACGGTTGTTCATTCAGGCCAACATGATTTTTCTGTTGCCATCATTCCTTATACCTATGAACATACCGTCTTTCATCAATTGAAGGTAGGCGATTCCGTTAATTTAGAATTTGATATTGTCGGAAAATATGTTCAAAAAATGTTAGCTAGCCAATAATCGAGCTATGGCATGATTGACTTGATCAAATCCAAAACGTTGATATGCCGTATCTTTTTGAGCTTGAATTAAATCAAGGCCTAAATTCCCAATACTTCCTAAATGCGTATGGTTTAGATTTCGTTGGCTACCATCAAACTGTTTTTCTTCAATCATTTTACCAATTTGCTGGTAAGCTTCCCGGAAAGGAACACCTTGTACCACCAATCGATTTACTTCTTCCACACTAAAAAGTAAATCGTATTTATCATGATTTAGTAAATCCGATTTCACCTTCATGTGCTCTACCAAGTAATGGGTAATTTCCAAGCCATCTAAGATTTCTTCGATAGCCGGCATTAATAATTCTTTCGTCAATTGAAACTCCCTGTGATAGCCTGAAGGTAAGTTGCTTGTCAATAAGTGTAATTGATTAGGTAGGGCTTTTAATTTATTGGCTTTTCCTCTTAGAAGCTCAGCTACATCTGGATTCTTTTTATGCGGCATGATGGAGCTGCCGGTAGTAAGTGAATCCGGTAGTTCTATAAATCCAAAATTTTGTGAGTTGTATAGGCAAACGTCCATGGCCAATTTACTTAAGGTACTGGCTATTTGGCTGATGGCAGTTAGAAGGTAAAATTCTGTTTTACCTCTAGACAATTGGGCATTGACCACATTGACATGCGGGCTTTCAAAACCTAATAAATCAGTTGTTAATTGGCGATCTAAAGGGAAAGAAGAGCCATATCCAGCGCCAGAACCAAGTGGGTTTTTATTGGCTAGGCGGAAGGCGGCTTCTAACAATTCAACATCTTCCACTAAACTCTCCGCATAAGCGCCAAACCATAATCCAAAGGAAGAGGGCATGGCGATTTGCAAATGGGTATAGCCTGGAAGTAAATCTTTTTTATGCGCTTCACTTTTTTGAAGTAGAAGATTAAAGAGCTTTTCTACTGCTTCGGCAATTTCTTGGATTTCAGCACGCATGAATAATTTCAGGTCAACCAATACTTGGTCATTTCTGGAACGTCCCGCATGAATTTTCTTACCTAAATCACCTAGTTTTTTTGTCAATAAGTATTCAATTTGTGAATGAACATCCTCCATTCCTGGTTCAATTTCAAAGTCGCCAGCCTCAATGGAAGCTAAAATGACTTTCAACTCACGACATAAGGGACTTAATTCTTCCTTTTTTAAAAGGCCTACCTCTGCCAACATGGTAATATGGGCCAATGAACCCAATACATCATAACGAGCTAATTGTAAATCATAAATAGGATCATTCCCTATTGTAAATTTTTCAATTTTAGCATCTGTCGTCTGATTTGCTTTTTGCCAAAGTTTTGCCACGTTTCTTATGATTTATGTTGGTATTGAATACTGGTTTCTACTAATAAATTTTGGTAGGTTTGGATACCTTGTTTGATTTCATCCAAGTAAATAAATTCATCAGCCGTATGTGATCTGCCCGAATGCCCCGGTCCGATTTTCACTGATGGACATGCCAATAGTGATTGATCAGAAAGGGTAGGAGAGCCAAAGCTTACCATGCCCAATTTCTTGGCTGCTTGGCAAACGACATGATCTTCATCGATTCGACTAGGTTGTAATCGGATGGATCTTGGAGTTAAATCGGAGCTTAATTCATTTTGTAATATCTTCAAAATTTCCTCTAAGGTATAACATTCATTCACCCGGCAGTCGATGGTAAATTCACAGGTGTCTGGAATTACATTATGCTGCTTACCCGCATGAATGATAGTAACCGTCGATTTTACAGGTCCTAATACCGGAGATACTTTTTCAAATTGAAAATTTTCAATTTTCTCAATGTCTTTCATTGCCACATAAATGGCATTAATGCCCTCATTTCTAGCCGCATGGCCAGCTTTTCCATGCGCCACTGCATCAATGACCATAAGTCCTTTTTCCGCAATGGCTAGCTGGCAATCCGTAGGTTCACCCACGACGGCCCAATCAATTTGAGGGAAGTCGGGGGAATTGATTAATGCTTCGATGCCATTTTTACCTGAAATTTCCTCTTCAGCTGTTGCAGCTATTAGAAGGTTGAAAGGTAAATTTTTCTCTTGATAGAAGGAACAGAATGTTTGAATTAAACACACTAAACTAGCACCTGCATCATTAGCACCAAGTCCAATTAGTTTACCATCTATTTCTGTAGCCTTCCAAGGGTCAAATGTCCAAGAGGCATTTGCCTTCACTGTATCGTGATGAGAATTTAGTAAAACAGTTGGCTTATTTGGGTCAAAATGGGTATTTTTTGCCCAAACATTATTTAAATAAAAATGGGATTCAATGCCTTTCTGAGTGAAAAAATCTTGGATAATTTTAGCCGTACCAGCTTCTTCTTTGCTCAATGATGGACAAGCAATCAATTGAGAAAGTAGCGATTTAGCTTCTAAAAAATCCGATTCTTTATACATTTATACGCTAATTAAAGTGCCACCGCCAGGGTTTAATACTTGACTGGCATGGCAAAGTTTGACGGTATGGACACCTTGTGAAATGGCTTTTAAAGCATTTTCTAGTTTGGGTATCATTCCCGCAGTTACGATTCCACTCTCTTTTAATTCCAAAAAAGAGTTTTGGTTAATATGGGAGATGACAGAATTATCATCATCAGGATTACTTAAAACCCCATTTTTTTCGAAGCAATAGGTTAATGTAACCTCAAAAAAATCGCTTAATGCTATGGAAATAGCTTGTGCCATGGTGTCTGCATTGGTATTCAATAAATGCCCTTGTTTATCTGCTGTAATGGGGGCAAAAACGGGGCAATAGCCTTGATGAATAAAAGTACTCAAAGCCTGTGCATTGACATGTTCAATATCTCCTACCCAACCATAGTCAATAGGTGTAGGATTTCTTTTTTTACTTATCACTAATCCAGCATCTGGTCCTGTAAAACCGATGGCGTTCTTATGTTTAGCTTGCAATTGGGCTACCATGGATTTATTAATCCATCCTGCGTACACCATAGTGACTACCCGTAAACTGGCAGAATCTGTGACACGGCGCCCATCAATCATTTGACTGTTAATACCCAATTCTTTAGCCATTTCAGTCGCAATCTTACCTCCACCATGAATAAGCACAATTGCTTCTGGAATGCTTGCTATGTCCGTTAAAAACGCTTCTAATAGGCTAGGGTTATCAATCACATTACCCCCAATTTTAATTACTTGAAGCTTTGGTAAAATATGACTCATAGCATTAGAATAAATAAGGGCTTTCTTTTTTGGCGAGAGATAATAACATCTCTTTTAAAACAGTTTGAGCGGCCCAAACTCGATTTCCAGCCTGCTGAATTACAATTGAATGATCTGAATCTAATACGGCATCTTCTACCACCACATTTCTGCGTACGGGTAAGCAATGCATGAATTTGGCTTGATTGGTCAATTTCATTTTTTCCATCGTTACCATCCAAGCAGGATCCGAGTTCAAAATTTTTCCATATTCTTGGTAGGATGACCAGTTCTTGGCATAGATGAAATCAGCTCCTTCAAAGGCCTCTTTCGGATCATGGCAAATACGAGCCTTGCCGCTAAATTCGGGTGCCAATTCGTATCCTTTAGGATGTGCGATGGTAAAATCAACATCTGAATGATTCATCCATTCAGCAAAAGAATTAGGCACACACTGAGGTAAGGCTTTCACATGTGGGGCCCAGGTTAAGACAACTTTTGGTCTTGCTGTTTTTTTATGTTCTTGAATCGTAATTAAATCCGTTAAAGACTGTAATGGATGTCGGGTGGCCGACTCCAAACTTAAAATGGGTCTACCTGTGTATTTCATGAATTGATTCAATACCAATTCAGAGTAGTCTTCCTCCCGGTTTACCAAGCTAGGGAAGCTTCGCAAACCTACGATGTCACAGTATTGACCAATAACTGCCGCAGCCTCTGACACATGTTCTGCTTTATCACCATTCATGATGACCCCTTCGTTCATTTCTAATTGCCATGAATCAGCTCCTACGTTCATGACCATAACATTCATTCCTAAATTTTGGGCAGCCTTTTGGGTAGATAATCTGGTTCTTAAACTTGAATTAAAGAACAGCAATCCGATGGTTTTATTCTTGCCGATGAAACAATCAGAATGGGGAGCTCTTTTCATTAATAGCGCTTCATTGACCAATTGAGGAATGTTGTAAGCGTCATGGATGGAGGTGAAATGATGCATATGATAGGGTCCTTTGGGACTTTAAGCATTTATAATTAAGTAAAATTACCGAAAAATGCTCGAAAGGAAATAAAATAGGAGAATTATGTTCGATTGACCTGAATGAGCCGTTTCCAAGTGAAAACTTCCATCCCCTCAGGTTGCATTAATTTCTTTTGTCCTGTTTTTACAAAATCATTTTTTAATAGGACGGATTGAGAAGCTAGGTTATCTATGGGAGTCTCGGCTACGAGATAGATAAGTCCTTGATCCTGACTGGCCCATTGTATGAGGTATTGTAAGGCTTCACTGGCATAGCCATGACCCCTGAATTTTTTATCCAAACAATATCCAACCTCAGTGAAGCCCTGGTCGTTAGGAAGTCCAGCCATACCAATTCCCCCTATAGAGCAGGACTTTTCTGTTAGGATTATTTCCCAATTTGTGTACCAAATAAAATCGAAGGGAAATTTTTTAGTCATCGGAAGCCAATAGTCTTGTAAGGCCATTTGGGTTTCTTCTTGAAAAAAAGCATCTATTTCCCAGGTATTATGTTGTAAACCTATTTGAATTTCTAGGGCATCACGGCCCTGGTCTGCCCAAATTGTCAATAAGGAATGGTCAAGCGGAATTAATTGTAAACGTGGTGTTTTAATAGCAATCATGTTTTATTGACGTTTTGCATCAGTGAAATTGACCTACAAATTATGACTATTGGTCGCAAAAAAGAAATTACTCAATGGAATTACTTCAGTTTTGCATTCGATTTTACAGGTATAAAATCAAAAGCCAATACGTAAAAAAATTATGAAAAAATTATTCGCCCTTATTGCCTTAGTAGTATGTGCTTTACAGCTTAACGCACAGGTTCCTGCTGGAGGACCTGGTGCACCAGCTCGAAGAGAAGCAGCAGCTCCAACTGGAGGAGCATCAGGCGCACCAGTTCGAAGAGATGCAGCAGCAGCTCCAGTGGTAGCAACTCCCAAAGGTTCAGCTAAAATTGTGGGTTATGCCTTAGATTCAACAGACAACAAACCTGTAGAATTTGCCTCAGTGGCTTTAATCAATAAAGCGACCAATAGACCAGTAGATGGTACGGTGGCCGATCAGGTGGGTAAATTTACTTTGACTAAAGTTGCGGTAGGCAGCTATAAAATAGTGATTTCTTTCTTGGGTTATGAAAGCAAGACCATTTTTATGGACATAACCGCCAAAAAAGATGATCATGATTTGGGAGTAATCAAAATGCAGTCTTCTACTAAGATGTTACAGGAAGTAACTGTTGAAGGCCAAAGAGCTATGATTGAAGAAAAAGTTGACCGTACGGTTTACAATGCCGAGCGTGATCAAACTAATCGTGGTGGTGATGCGACAGATGTATTAAAAAAGGTGCCGATGTTATCTGTCGACTTAGACGGAAATCCTTCGCTCCGTGGTTCTACTAATATTAGGGTATTAATTAATAACAAGCCTTCTTCCATCATGGCATCCAATGTGGCTGATGCTTTGAAGCAGATTCCGGCCGATATGATTAAAACGGTTGAGGTTATTACTTCACCTTCCGCTAAATATGATGCTGAAGGATCGGCAGGTATCATCAATATTGTTACTAAGAAAAATACCTTACAAGGTTTAACCTTGGGTTTTGATAGTAGCGTGGGAGTTCGTGGTTCCAATTTATCTTTGAACGGTAATTTCCGCAATAAGACTTGGGGTATGTCATTGGGAGGCTTTGGTCGTTCTCAGTATAATGTGACAGGAAAGTATGAAAATATGCAAACCACTAGAAGCCAAGGAGCAGAAACAATCAATGTTCAAACAGCAGAAAGTAGAACTAATAATTTATTTGGTAATTATCAGATAGGTTTTGATTGGGACATCAATAAGCACAATTCCATCACGGCTTCATCCCGATTTGGAGTAAGAAATGGAAATAACTACCAGGATAACTTACAGCAGATTCGCAATGGTGTTTTAACTAGTTTGAGAAATACGAATTCATCGGATATGTCAGGAAATGTGGATTTGAATATTGACTATTCTCATACCTATGATACTCCACAAAAAGAGTTTAGCATTTTGTCCATGTATAGCCGTAGTAATCGTACAAGTGATTTCTATAACGATATCATGAATCCAAATGCCACAATGAGTCAAATCATGAGTTCGATTAAAAATGAGAACTTGGCATATAATGAAGAGGCTACTTTCCAATTGGATTATCAGACACCTATCCTTAAAAATCAAATGATTGAATTTGGAGGAAAAGGTATCATAAGAAATGCTTCTTCTGATTATAAGTCATTTATTAACCCAACAGGTAATAATCTAGCGGGTTATAACCAAGTGAATTTGGCTACTTTACCAACCAACGTTTTTGATTATAATCAAAATATTTGGGGTACTTACGCTTCTTATACCTTAACCACTAAAAACAAATGGAGTGTTAAAGCTGGAGCTCGTTATGAGCATACAGATATTTCGGCTAGTTTCTTGAAGAAAGAAGGTCAAAACTTGTCTATTCCTCCTTATGGGGTTTTTGTACCAAGTTTTAATATGTCTAAGACTTTTAAATCAGGAACTTGGAGATTTAGTTATAATAAACGAATTCAGCGTCCATCGGTTCAATTCTTGAATCCAAACGTGAATTCTACTAACCCATTGAACATTTCAACAGGTAATCCAAATTTGGCTCCGGAGTTTACTAATAACTTTGAAATAGGTTATAGTAAGTATATCAAGTCATTTTATATTTCATCTGCAGTATTCGTAAGAAATACGACGGGTGCCATTAACCAAATTCGCCAGGTAATTGGAGATACGGTGAAGACACGTTCGGTGAATATTGGAAATGAAGATGCTTATGGATTGAACTTAAACATCAATGCTAATTTAACCAACCGATTGATGATTGGTGGAGGTGCTGATTTTTCTTATTTGAAATTGGCTAACAATGTACCTGATCCATTATTGAATGCTAAAAATGAAGGCTTAGTTTCTAACTTCCGTATTTTCGGTAACTATAATTTAGGCGGAGGCTGGGGAGCTCAATTGTTCTCTTTCTACCGTGCCAATGAAATACAGTTACAGGGTAAGCGTGGTGGATTTGGAATTTACAGCTTGAGCTTCAAAAAGGATTTCAAGAACAAAAAGGGTAGCGTAGGATTTGGTGCTGAAAACTTCTTCACATCAGAAATGGTCATTCGTAGTGAAACAAATACCCCAGTTATTTCACAAGTAGGGTATAATACCATGCGCAACATGAACTTCAAAGTTAATTTCTCCTATAGAATTGGAAAAATGACATTTGGAGGAACCAAAAGAAAGAAATCCGTAAATAATGATGATCAGAAAGACGGAGGCGGAGATGCTACACCACAGCCAGTACAAGCTCAGCCAATGGGAATGCCAGGTGGAGGAAGAATGGGCGGCGGCGGAGGCGGCGGAATGGGTGGCGGACCTAGATAAGATTTTGTTTTAAAGTAGTTTAGTGCTTAAAGCTGGAAACCGATGGTTTCCAGCTTTTTATGCTTTTATAAATTGAGGTAGGTTATTATACTCGGCTTACTTATTTCTTTCAATGGTATATCCCAATAAATCATGAAGAGAATTCCGATACGGTGATTCTGGGAATTTATGTAAGATATCTCTGGCTTCTTGAGCAAACTCGTGCATTCGTTGGGTGGCATATTCTAATCCACCGGTATTTTTGACAAATTCAATGACTTCACGAATGCTTTTTGGGTTTTCAGAATCGTTTTTGATTAAATGAATAATCCTCTTTTTGGTACTGGAGGTAGTGTGTTGTAAAGAATAAATTAATGGTAAGGTCATTTTTTTCTCCTTGATATCAATACCTAGTGGTTTACCTATTTCGGCGTCACCATAATCAAAAAGGTCATCCTTAATTTGAAAGGCTACCCCTACACGATCACCAAAGTCACGCGCTATTTGAACATATTCCTCACTAGCCCCCACGGATTGTACACCTACGGCACAACATGCGGAAATAAGTGTGGCTGTTTTTTTTCGAATAATATCAAAATAAATGTCCTCCGTAATGTCGAGTTTTCGAGCTTTTTCTATTTGGAGTAATTCCCCTTCAGACATCTCCCTTACCGCTGTTGAAACAGATTTAAGTAGATCAAAATCATCATTTTCAATGGAAAGAAGTAACCCTTTCGAAAGTAAATAATCACCGACTAAAACAGCAATTTTATTTTTCCAAATGGCATTGATGGAAAAAAAACCACGGCGGTAATTAGAATCATCCACTACATCATCGTGTACAAGCGTGGCTGTATGTAATAATTCGATTAGTGCTGCTCCTCGATGTGTTTTTTCATTAATTTCACCCATAACTCCCGCCGAAAGAAATACAAACATAGGTCGCATTTGTTTTCCTTTACGTTGGATGATATAATTCATGATGGTATCCAAAAGCATCACTTTGGAACGCATGAATTGGCGAAACTTACCTTCGAAAGCTTTCATCGGTTCCGCAATGGGTACTTGAATGGATGAAAGCGAATAGGACATATTATGTATAGTAGAAGCTTTAGGCTGATTAATTGTGTAAATTTATAACAATTTGGGACAAATAGTCCTTTCAATATTCAAATTTATGAGTAAGATACTGGCATTATCTGGAGGCTCTGTTAAAGGTGCTTTTCAGGCGGGTGTAATTCGGGCATTATTTGAGAGAGGATATAAACCTGAATTGATCTATGGAATTTCAGCGGGAAGTTTAAATGCGGCTTATTTGGTTAATCAATTAGGTCGACAAAAATTGAATGGTGAGCCATTAAATTTTCCTCAAGCTGGCCAGGATTTATGGGATTTTTGGGAAACTAGAATCACTCATCCTGAATGTTTATCTAAACCCTTTAGCTTATGGGAATTGGGATGGACAGCATTGACCAAAAAATTCAGAGGTTTAGTGAGTACCAAGCCTTTGAGAGAATTAGTAGAGTCCGTTCTGGATATCCGTAATTTGAAAGCTAGTCCTATCGAAATGCGTATTGGGGCAGTTAATATTATTGATGGGGGCATTCATTATGTAGACCCTAGTTACGAGCATTTTTATGATTATTTATTGGCTTCCTCAGCCGTACCAATTCTAATGCCTGTTGTCCAAATTAATCAAGAAAAGCGTCGTAGTTTTTTAGACGGAGGATTACGTGATGTGGCACCATTACAAAAGGCAATAAAAGACGGAGGAAAGCATATTGTTTGTATCAGTTGTCATACTCAAACCATCGAAGGAGGCATATTTGAAACAGGGGATTTATTGGCATTGGTGGACCGAGTTATGGACATTGCGGTGAATGAAATTTTGAATGCGGATTTGAAGGAAGCATTATTAATTCAAAATCAGCGTAGTGATTTATCTATTCATTCGATAAGGCCAATTCAACCCATTGCCATTGATATTCAAAACTTTAATAAATTGGATATTCGTCGGATGTTGGAGATTGGTTATGCCATGGGTAAATCAGAAGCGTATTTTTAGGGAAATTTAAAGCAGTAAAGTCCTTGAAATAAAAAAAGCTGAACCTAAGGTTAAGCTTTTTTATGCAATAGTTCAGAGATTATACCGACATGATATCTTTCTCTTTATCTAAAAATATTTGATCAATTTTGGCTACAAAGGCATCCGTTAACTTTTGGATGCGTTCTTCTGAAGCTTTGATATCATCTTCAGCCACGCCTTCTCCTTTCAATTTTTTGATGCTATTGTTGGCATCTTGGCGAGCATTACGAATATTGATTTTAGCTGTTTCAATTTCTTGTTTTACTCTTTTTACCAAATCTCTTCTACGCTCTTCAGTTAATGGCGGGATAGATAAACGAATCAATTCTCCATCATTCATGGGATTTAAGCCAAGGTTTGAGTTACGAATTGCTTTTTCGATTTCCCCAAAAATTCCTTTCTCGAATGGTTTGATGGCGATGGTTCTGGCATCAGGCGTAGTGATGGATGCAGCTCCTGTGATCGGGGTAGGCACACCATAGTACTCAATCATTAATCCATCTAACATACTGGTACTCGCTTTACCGGCTCTAATTTTAGAAAGTTCAATGTTTAAGTGCTTGATTGCACCTTCCATTGTTTCTTGTCCAGCTTCTATATAAAATTCTAACTCCTCCATTTAATTTGATTGCTTATTAACTGATTAAGGTTCCTACATCTTTTCCAGAAACGAGGTCACATAAGTTCCCGTTTTTGTTCATGTTAAATACGATGATCGGTAATTTATTTTCTTGGCATAGGGTGAACGCCGTAGTATCCATGATTTTTAAGCCTTTTGAAATAGCTTCAGAAAAACTTAATTGGGTATATCTGGTGGCTGTTGGGTCTTTTTCAGGATCCGCTGTATAGACTCCATCGACGCGCGTTCCTTTTAATACGACATCTGCTTCAATTTCAATAGCACGAAGGGATGCTGTGGAATCTGTGGTGAAATAAGGATTACCTGTTCCGGCTCCAAAAATAACGATTCTACCTTTTTCAAGATGGCGCATGGCTCTTCTTCGGATGAACGGTTCGCACACAGCTTCCACCTTAATGGCTGTCATCATGCGGGTGTACAATCCATGTTTTTCTAAAGAGGCTTGGACAGCCATACCATTGATGACAGTGGCTAGCATTCCCATGTAATCACCTTGTACACGGTCAATACCTGCTTTAGCGGCACTAGCACCACGGAAAATATTTCCTCCTCCAATAACGATGGCTACTTCAACTCCCAAATCGTGGACTTTTTTGATTTCTGCTGCGTATTGATCTAAAATGCTTGGATCAATGACTTCCGTAGGAGTGGAAAGGGCTTCACCAGAAAGTTTTAATAAAATTCGCTTGTATTTGGGTTCTGACATTGGAATATTCGGGTCGATTTAGTGCGCTGCAAATTTAGAAAAAATATTCATCTATCTAGTAGAAATTTGGCTGTTTTGCTCCTTTGCTTCTGCTAATTTCCACCAGGGTAAATAGGGTTTATCGTGATGCTCATAATGGTAGCCAAAGTTATAGCAAGAAATGAATGCCCAAATATGATTTTTAGCTTGGCTTCTGGACTGATGTTTATTCCCAGGATCATGTTCACCACGATGGGGCAAATAAGTTCCAAAATAGAATAATTGCAAGGTGGCTAATATAGCAGGGACCTCCCAGATAAGTATGATATTATTCATGGGAAACCAAATTTTTAAGACATTGTAGGTGATTGCCATGGCTAGAATCTGCGTCCAATGCACGTATTGAAACATAAATTTGAACCACCAAATAAAAAAGTTTCCTTGATGTACATCTGGGTCTTCCTTGGTATTCACGTAAGCATGATGATGGTGGTGTTTTTTGCGTAAAATCGTATAATTATTGAAGGCAAAAAGAGTCGCACAAAGTCGGCCTATAGCATGGTTGAGCCGGGGATGTTCTTTAGAAACAACCCCATGAATGGCATCATGGGAACAAATGAAAAGACCTGTATATAAATGAGTTTGGATTAAAATAGCCAGGTAAAACCAAGGGTTTTTGAAATCGAATGGATCTTGAATCCAAAAACCAAGATGTAAACCCCAGAGTAGAATGATCAAGCCTGCACTCATTAGACCAGTATATTTTTTCATAGGGGCATTAAAGACTTTGTCGATGTAAAATTGGTATTTTTATCGAGATCAATGTGTATTTTGGTCAATATTTTCTACAAGTAAACATGAAATCTAGATACTTAACATTGATATTGGCCTTTTGTTTGGCCTATTATTCATATCCAATATTGGCACAAAGTACCTATTGTAATCCGATGAATTTAGATTATGGATTCACCCCAATTCCTAATTTTTCGGAAGCCGGCCGTCATAGGGCTACGGCAGATCCAGTTATTACTTATTTTAAGAATAAATATTATTTGTTTTCAACGAATCAGTGGGGTTATTGGTGGAGTCAAGACATGTTGAAATGGAATTTTGTGTCAAGGCGTTTCCTACAACCTTACCATAAAGTATATGATGAGCTTTGTGCTCCAGCCACCTTTGTTATGGGTGATAGTTTGTATGTGATTGGGTCCACCTATGCCAAAGATTTTACACTTTGGTCGAGTCATTCACCCGAAACAGATACGTGGCGGGAGTCGGTGCATGCTTTTACCGCTGGGGCATGGGATCCAGCCTTTTTTTTAGATGATGATGGTCGGCTTTATTTATACCATGGTTCTAGTAATTTTTATCCCATGTATGGGCAAGAGATTGACCGAAAGACCTTACAGCCGATTGGAGAAAGAAAAGATTTAATCCGATTGAATGATGAATTACATGGTTGGGAAAGGTTCGGGGAATATCAGGATAATACCTTTTTGAAACCCTTTATGGAGGGAGCTTGGATGAATAAATACAAGGGTAAATATTACCTACAATATGGAGCACCTGGTACAGAGTTTTCAGCCTATGGTGATGGGGTTTATACATCGGATAAACCCATGGGACCTTTTACTTATCAATCTCATAATCCATTTTCATTTAAACCAGGAGGATTTACCCGAGGTGCTGGCCACGGGGCAACTTTTGAAGGTCAATATGGTAACTGGTGGCATGTTTCCACCATTACCATTGCAGTAAAAAATAGCTTCGAGCGTCGGTTAGGACTATGGCCTAGCAAATTTGATCAAGATGGGATTATATATACGGAAACAGCATATGGCGATTATCCGTATCGTATGCCAAAGTCTACATTTGATAAACCTTCCGATTTATTTACAGGCTGGATGCTGTTGAATTATAATAAACCCGTTAAGGTATCTTCTAGCCTAGCAGGCTATGGACCCAATTATGCCGTTGATGAGCAGATGAAGACATATTGGTCTGCCAAAACAGCCAACAAAGGAGAATATATTCAGTCGGATTTAGGCGAAATATCCACCATTAGAGCCATTCAAATTAATTATGCAGATCAAGATGTGGACTCAAGTTTTTTGGGGAAAATACAAGGTATATATCATCAGTATCGTGTTTTTACCAGTAAGGATGGCAAGACGTGGCAATTGATCATTGACAAATCAAAGAATAAAACGGATGTTCCACATGATTATGTAGAACTAGCTAAACCTTTGGAAGCAAGGTATGTCAAATTGGTAAATGAACATATGGCAGCGGGGAAATTTGCTATCAGTGGTTTGAGGGTATTTGGTAAAGGGCATGGCGCCTTGGCCAAAGAGGTAAAAGATTTTGTGGTTTTACGTGGAGAACATGATAAAAGGTCGGCTTGGTTGAAATGGCGACATGATCCACAGGCAACAGGTTATGTAATTTATTCGGGGATTTCTCCTGATAAATTGTATACCTCAGTACAGGTATTTGGTGCCAATGAATATTATTTTAAATCCATGGATAAAGACAAAACCTATTATTTTCAGATCGAGGCATTCAATGAAAATGGGATTGGAAAACGTGGACCTATCATTAAGTCAGAGTAGAATTTCCTGGCCTACGGAACAGCTAAGGCATTTTTTTGTTTGGCAATAGTGTTTGTGCCAATGAAGGCAGGCTTGAGAGTCGTGCGCATTGTTAATGGCTAAACCTAGCTGAGCATACATGCGCGTGATCAAATTATTTTCTTCTTCCATTTCAAATAACCACCGATAAGCCTTATCGGTATATTTCTTGTCATTCTTGACAAAGGAATAAGCTAGTAATATCGGAATTAGCGCATTGATACAAAGTGAATAAAAGGCAGATTTTCCTAATTGAATACTTCCTTTTTTACTCACTTTACCAAAGTGATAGTGTTTTTGCCAATAAGGTGAGGGGCTAATTTCAAAAAGGTTTTGAATGACTTTCAAATCTTGAATTTCCAATAATATAGATAATAGGGAACAATTATTTCGAATGATTTCGGCAAATTGAGCCATGCGTATGGTGGGAAAATTTGCAGGCCTTAATCGTAGGAATTTCCAATCGGATGCTTGCAAATATGCCTTCTCCCATTGGTATTTTTTTTTGAGGTGAATGAATTCCCTTCTTAAGTTCCATTGGTATTCATCTTTTATTGGTTCTTCAAGTAGTCCTGCGAGTCCCATCATGGCCGCCTCAATACCTAAAGGTCGATCCCTATTTCTCAAGATCAGTTTTAGCGGTATAGCTTGGGTTAGTCGAAGCATGGGATCCGCATTTAATCCAAATCCAAAGCTTTTCCCCAAGGATTGATAAAATGTTTCTTCCCAATCCTCTTGATTTTTATGCCAAAGTTCCAAAATGGATTCATACTTAATTTGCATGCGTTCTTGAGCACAAAGGTTTAGCATATAGGTTTTTTGTACATGTGAAATTTCAGGGAAAAATTTGTGGCAGGGAATGGAATCAGGTTGATGGATAAAGGATTCTACCATGCTTGTTTCCGGTACACGATGGCATAATTCCAGGGTGGGTATTTCTCGGCCATCTTGGTAATAGATGGCCAGGTCGGCCTTCCAAACCACATGAAGAATGACATTTTCAAATGATGCATCTTGGTCATGCGCATGAGCTAGCCAATCGGAGGCATTGACATGTAATTCTACGGAGCCTATCCAGGCAAAATCATTTAATAGGATGTGTGCTTCTTGGAAATCTGCTCCAGCGTGCTTATTCAAAAATCCTGGATGAATGATTTGAAGGTAGTCTCCTTGTTGGCTTCGTAAATTTTTATGATTAAAAATTTGTTTACTCCAGATTTGACTCAGTATAAGTTCGTTCATAGATTGATGTAGGACAGATGAATAAGTCCGAGCAATCTACATGTCAATCCTAAAAGTTATTTGATAATCAAATCAGCCTTGGGGAATTGAAAAATTTTATCAAGATTTTGAATTATTGACTTGATATACTCCCCAAAGTAAAATGAACATAAACACTATCTGGGACCAATAAATGGTTTCTCCATCAAAAAGTCCCCAGGCCACGGCCACTATTGGAATTAGGTAGGTAACCGAACTCGCCACGATGGCACTGGTCCATTTGATTAATTGATTAAACAGCACCATGGCAATGGCCGATCCAAACAAGCCAAGTGCGATAGCTGCTAGTAGAGGCCACATTTGTGCATGATCAGACCAGGGTCTTTGGAAAAAACCTGAGTAGGCTAGCAAGCCTAATGCCAAAGGGCCTATCATCATGAATACGCCAGCAGTAGAAGTCAACGGGTGTAAATCAGCAAATTTTGATTTGACAGTATGCAAATTGATGCCATACAAGAAGGTCGCTAAAATGACCCAAAGGGCATGATAATTAAATTGTAAGGAGAAGCTTTTTCCTGCAACTAATAATCCAATGCATCCAATTAAACCTAAGATAATACCTCCTGTTTGTTTTAAGATGAATTTTTGTTGGAACAAAACGATTCCGATGATTAGGGTAAATAAAGGTGTAAAGGCATTTAACATGCCTGATAGAGCACTTGGAAGGTGTTCTCCCGCAATGGAAAAGAGGATGGCAGGTAATAAATTTCCTGTTAGACCAGCTAGCAAGAAGGAAGGCCAATGCTGTTTTTGGATGTATTTTCTTCTTTTGAAAAAGAATGGACAAAAGAACAATGCTGCGGAGGCAATACGTAATGCACCTACCTCCATGGCAGTATAAGTACTAAGGCTTTTTTTTACTAGAATAAAGGAGCTACCCCAAATTAAAGAAATAGCCACGATGGCTAAAATGACCCAAAGGGTAGGTACTTTTTGTGTTGATGTCATGTTTTATGCAGGTGAAATTGCTTGGTAATGTTCCGCAATTTCTTGAAGTGTTAAACTTATTTCCTCGTAAGAATGAGAAGTTACCAATCGACTTCTAAACGGTTTAAAATGGTCCATGCCCCGGAAATAATTGGCATAATGGCGACGCATTTCTACGATACCTCCGTGATTTCCTTTCCATTTGATGGAAAAATCAAGGTGGCTTTGGCATACGCTAATTCGCTCTTCTAAGGTAGGAGGAGCGAGGTGTTCACCGGTTTTAATAAAATGTTTGATTTCATTAAAAATCCAAGGATAACCAATGGTAGCTCGACCAATCATTACCCCATCAACGCCATATCTGTTTTTATATTCCAATGCTTTTTCGGGAGTGTCAATATCTCCATTTCCGAAAATGGGAATTTTTATGCGAGGATTATTTTTGACTTTGGCAATTAATTCCCAATTGGCTTCTCCCTTGTACATTTGAACACGAGTGCGCCCATGAATGCTCAAGGCCTGAATTCCAATGTCTTGAAGTCTTTCAGCTACTTCCTCAATGTTTTTGGTTGATTCATCCCAGCCTAATCGGGTTTTTACGGTCACGGGCAAATGGGTGGCATTTACTACCGCTTTGGTCATAGCGACCATTTTGGGGATATCTTGTAAAAGTGCTGCTCCTGCGCCTTTGCAAGCAACTTGCTTTACAGGACAACCATAATTGATGTCAATTAAATCAGGGCCTGCTTGGGTAGCTATTTCTGTGCAAGAGGCCATGGTTTCAATGGAAGAACCAAAAAGCTGAATACCAATAGGCCGCTCATACTCAAAGATGTCTAGCTTTTGTACGCTTTTTGCAGCATCTCGAATAAGGCCTTCGGAAGAAATAAATTCCGTATACATCAAGTCCGCCCCATTTTCCTTACATACAGCTCGAAACGGTGGGTCTGAAACGTCCTCCATGGGTGCTAAAAGTAGCGGGAAAGAGCTTAATTCGATGTTGCCTATTTTTACCATTCTCATTAAAAATTCAGTAAATTTACGACCATTATGGAAGAAAACTATATTTCTGGGCCAGCACGTTGGTTGGGTCTATTTTCAAAGTTACTTAGCCTATTGGGATTTTTTCTGCTTGGAAGCTTTTTGGGGCAGTTTTTGGGCTTAGTAGCGGTAGTTTTAATTATGGAATTTCCTACTACCAATGTGGTAGAATTTCAAAAGCTGGTATTGAATTTTATGGCTAGTCCCGAGAAATACGATGGTGCATTTAAGGGAATAATGGCCTTACAATGGTTTGTTTCCTTATTTACATTTGTAGGAGGCTCTTGGGCTTATTTGAGATTTATAGAAAAAAAGTCATTATATGAATTAAGTCCACTCGAGGCACCTTCTTGGCGAATATTTTCATGGTCGATTATTGCATTAATTGTTTCTATTCCCATGATGGAGTACATCATTGAATGGAATCAATCGATTATACTTCCGGCAGGTTATGAGGAATTAGAAACATGGATGCGGTCCTCAGAGGATAATATGGCTCGTTTGACCAAGTTTTTATTACATTTTGAGACACCCATGGATTTTTTGACAGCACTTGCTGTCATAGCTGGTATGGCTGCTATTGGAGAGGAATTGTTTTTTCGTGGTGTTTTACAAAATCTCTTGGAGCGATATCTAGTCAATGTTCATGTGGCCGTGTGGCTTTCAGCGGCTATTTTCAGTTTCATCCATTTTCAATTTTATGGATTCCTTCCTAGGATGCTTTTAGGAGCTTTTTTTGGCTATCTGTACATTTGGTTTAGGAATATTTGGTTGCCTATTCTTGCGCATTTTTTCAATAATGCTTGGACATTAACTTTATCATACCTGCATCAAGAAAAGTTGATTGATTTAGATCCTGAACAAGTAGGGGACGTGATTCCTTGGTGGTCTGCGGCCATTTCATTGATGTTTCTTATTTATTATATTCGTTTAATGTATCAACAAAGAGAGGAAATATGATCAAGGATTGGGTTTTGTTGGGTTCTTCTCAAAATGGCATTGATTTGGAATTGTTGAAGTCGATGCTTGCTGATAGCTATGAAATTCCAGCCGTGGTAATTAACAAGAAAATAAGCCCTTACAATTTAGGGGTATTTGAATTATACGTACACCAAGATCATGTCGATCAGGCTAAATTAGCCATCGCTGAAACCAAGATTTAACATCAACCTATGGGCTTGTCCAATTTGAGTAATTTATGGCAAAGGATTATTGCGGCGGTGATTGCCGTTCCATTTTTGCTATTTTGTATCAATTTTAATGACTATACTTTTTTAGGATTATTCCTGTTGATAGGTGTTTTGGCTCAATTGGAATTTTATAAATTAGTGGGAAGTTTAGAAGGGAATTTACCTTTGACTTTTTATGGAACCTTTTGTGGGGTTATTCTCCATTTACTGACATTTTTTATCGAAAAAGGGATGATAGGCTACCATAATTATTACATTCTATCGCCATTGTTAACCATTATCTTTTTTATCAAGTTGTATAAATCAAATGATGGAAAACCTTTTCAGAATATTGCTTTTACCTTTTTGGGAATAATTTATGTGGCATTGCCCTTTGCCTTATTGACCGTATTGGCTTTTATGAGATCGGGTGCTTATGATGCGAACATTATTATGGGTTGTTTGTTTTTATTATGGGCGAGTGATTCTGGGGCTTATTTTGCTGGAACTTATTTTGGTAAAACTAAATTGTTTGAAAGGGTTTCTCCCAAAAAGTCTTGGGAAGGTTTGGTAGGAGGATTATTGAGTGCTATGTTGGCAGCATATTTTATTTCCATATATTTTACCAATTACCAAGTATGGGAATGGTTTGCCATTGGAGGCATTATTGTAGTAGCAGGGACTTATGGTGATTTAGTAGAATCTTTATTTAAGCGAAGCATTAATATCAAGGATTCTGCAAATACAATTCCTGGGCATGGTGGTTTTTTAGACCGATTTGATGGTTTATTATTATCCATACCATTTATTATTACTTTTTTGAAATTATTTTAAGCTTCATTCGTTTAGGAATGGATCAATTAAAACATAAAAATATTATTTGCAGCTCAATGAAAATTTGCAAACAAGTCATATTGGGACTTTTCTTTTTAGTTGCAGGCCTCAGTCAAGATCTTATGGCTCAAGGCCAAGATAAGACGGTTTTATTTCTAGGAAGGGTAGTTACAGCAACCAAAGCTGAAGACTTACCTTTAGCCTATGTATATAATCCAAAGGCAGGTAGAGGGGCTTTGAGTGATAATTTTGGTATGGTGGAAATGTATGTTTTTCCCGGAGATAGTTTGGTGTTTACATATGTAGGTTATCAAAAAAAATATTACATCATTCCTAAAAATACGGACCAAGTCCATAGAGCAATTATCTCCTTGTCAGAGGAATCAAAGATACTATCTGAAGTAAAAGTTTTTCCGCATAGTTCTGAGGAGGAATTTAAGCAAGCGTTTCTTAATATGCGTTTAAGGGATGAGAAACAAAGGGGTATTTTGGCCAATAATTTGGAACAATCCAAACTCAATGTTTTTGCCTTACAAGCTGGTATGGGAGCTTCCTCAAATTTCAGGAATTTCTCAGATCAAATGGTTGCTGCACAGGCTAACAGAACATTTTATGCAAGTCCTATTTTATCCTTAACAAATCCTTTTGCTTGGATTAATTTCATTCAATCCATCAAAAATGGGGATTTAAAGAAAAAGGAATGGAAAAAAGCCTACGAGTTTTTGCCCAAAGAAAATATTTCAAGACAACAGTTTTTACGCGACTCGAACGCCAAATAGTATTTCACCATCTCAGTTGAACGCCTAGATAGAAAATTCTTTTCTGGTAAAATTCTTGAAAGGAAAATTGGTAATCTTGGTTGTAATTCATGGCTCTAACATTGTCCTTGTTGACTATATTACCGACAGACAAATAAATGATCCATGAAGATTTATCGGTTTTTTGAATGATTTTACTAATCATGGCATCCATCCTCCAATAGGGAGATAAAGTCTTGTTGGCCACGTTTTCAAATTGTGGAATATGGATATTCAAGTCAGGGTCATATGTAGAAGCTACTAGAGATTTATAATAATTTCCCGAGCGGATGATTTGGCTGATACTTACATCAAACCAAGGCCATTTCCATTGTGATTGGGTACGCAAAAAATAGGGAATTTGGAAGGGGGATTTTTGAATAATAGATCCTGTTTGAATTTCACTCCAATGGCTGCCAATGCCAATTTCATGTTTTGATTTCGCCCTTAAAAGACTGTAGTTTAACTCTGTTCCCCATGCTTTTCCTTCATTTAAGACGGATTTTTCTGTTTTATAAAAAGCATTAAAACTCCATTTGGATAATTCTTTTTCATGAATAATATCCCATGATAATTGCTGGGTATTGACCCAGATGTAACCTTTTTCGGTATGGAATAGACTGGCTATTTGCTTGCTCCATGCTAGGTTGGTATAGGTTTTAGAATCGTGAATATACCATCTTGTGTGAAGCTGATGCGAAAAAAGTGATAAATTTTCAGGACTAGAATGTGTGAGTTTAAGGCCAGCGCCTATCCTAAATGAATTCGATATTGAATAGTTACTGCTGATAAAAAGGTCATGTTGTGATAGTTGAGATTTATTGGAATAGGGTATAAAACGTGATTGTGGTCGGTAATCAAAGTTATAAAAGGGAATTTTTATTTGGTAATTGGTTTTGGCTTGTAGCCATTGATAACCCATTTTTATAGTCCAACTTTCTTTTGGAAATAATTGAAAATCGATGCCACTGAAAATGTGAATCGATTTAGGTCGGTATACATAATTCCCTGTGCTATCCTGTTGGTCAGACTCATGCAGTCCAAATTTGAAAGTCCATTGAGCACGTTCAAGCAATTTCGACAGATTGATCGTTTGAACATGTCTCGTTTTTTGATAAGTAAATAAACCCTCATAGGAGGGATGCCGAAATAGACTTGCATATTTTTCCGTCATAAATAAATTAAAGAGCTTAATTCTCCAAAGGTTTTTTGTTTGAAAATGGGCATTTATTCCCCAATCACTTTCATTAAAATGGGGCAAATCAAGAAAAGACTTTGGGTTAAGGTGTTTTAATAAAGTACCAAACTGATGATGCCCAAAAACACTTATTCCATTGTTCCCTTTAACCCAAGGAGTCCAATAAAGACCTGCTTGTCCAAGGCTAAGATCTAGTTCGACTTTTGGCTTATTGAATGATTCAATGGTTTGAATTTGAACGACACCGGTGCTCGCATTCATCAGGTCAATTGGAGGGTTACTTGGGAAAATAAGTAAATCTTTAAGCGTATTGATGGGAATAAGGCTAAAAGTTCCTATGCTCGACATTTGGGTGAACTTGACTGGTTCAGGTATGGGAATATCATTGATATAAATTTGGCTTAATTGGGGATTACTGCCACGAAAACTGATGGTGGCAGATTCTCCATAGGGACTAGCAGCAGTGGAGGATTGTACGGCCAATAGAGGGTCTGCTTTTGAGGAAGCATTTAATACCACATCTAAGAAATTTAATTTTTGATTTACAAAATCTTCCGACATAGGAACACTTGCTTTTACTTTAATTTCTGAAAGCGCATTAGGCTTATCTAAGGCAAGTTGAATGTTTTTAAATAGATAATCCGTGATGGGGATTATTCGTTTTTTGTAACCTAGAATGGATACAATTAATGTATCTGGAAGTCCTTTGTTTAATGGCTTGAATTCAAATGAGCCTGTGGAATCGCTGATTGAGCTGAGTTTATTTTGGATTAAATATAAGCTTACATTTTCCAAATAAATTTGGTGGTAGTGGTCAATTATTCTTCCCTTAATTCCAGTTTGTGCATTGGACAGGTTTGAAAATGCTAAATAACAAAGGAGTAAACTTATTCTTTTCATGGTAGAATACTAATGAAATAGGGAAGGATTATCCAAAGAGCAAGTAGGCAGTAATAGGCTGTAATAAAGCAATAGCTCATTAAGATATAGGCTAGGTAGATATAGTCTTTGGTACGTAATTCTTTAGCTTCCCTTTGAAAGATGGTCGATTTGAATTTTTGAAATGAGCGACTAGCTTCATGAAAAAGAGCTGGTTCTTTTAGCCAGTCTGATACTAAAAAATATCCATCTGTTCCGGGGATAAAAGGAATACTATTAAATAGAACACGGAAAGCAATAAAGCCTTGTAAGAATTGCCAATGAGATAACCAGACTTTGTCAAGATTCAAGTTCAAAATAAAATTTATGCCCAAGAATAAGGAAAGGTCTAGTAGGATACCTGCCAATATGACGATTCTTTTATGGGTATTATTTTCCCAGAAATGAAGCGAGTTGGTAGTAATATGAATAAATGGAATGAACCCTAGTACCCAAGAAAACCCTAAATCTGCTACCATTCCACCATATCTCAAGTAGGTGGTATAATGGGCTAGTTCATGTAAAAAGCTTGTAACTAATAAGCCGACAATTAAAAAAGGTAGTAGCATCGAACTTTCACCCCATAATTCGAACGATAGCCATTGCTGAAGAAATTGTGCATTGTTAACTATTGGGTAAACACCCATGGTGAATAGAATTATATTCAGGGAAATAAAGGCATATTGAAAGATAGAATTCTTTGCTAAAACCTCGATCCAAGTATTCTCCAATGGAATTTTGGCAATTTTATAAAATCGTAGATTCCCACTACCAATGAATTCAATGGGTATAGATAGTAGAGAAAATAGTTTAATAACCCCCATTTTCCAAGTTGAAATACCTTGCTTAATCTTCTGATGCTTTTGGTTCAAGTATGCTTCATAGGATTCCTCTGGAATCAGTAATTCGATTTCTAGGGAATACTCTATTAATTGATGTAGGATGTTAATATCTGCCTCATAACTTTGCCTCAAGTAAGCCAATGTTTTATGTTGATCTCGATGCTTGACCAAATGGGATAGTATTTCCCATTCTAATTGACTGATTTGAATAAGACAATCCTTCCAAGAATGTTTAAAAAACAGATCTTCAGAACTTTCCTTCTGATAAATCAGCTTAAAGTCAGGATTAAGTAGGTAAGCTCATGTTATTTTCCTAAGGCTAGAGCTAAGAGTGTAATTTGACTTGGATTTTGATAGCCGATTAACTGAGCTAAGGCTTCATCATTGAATCCCCCGATAGCACAACTTCCCAGGTCTAAAGATGCGCTTGCTAAATACATGGCTTGCACGATTTCTCCTGCCTCTAGGATAGCCCAGCGAATGCCTCTGTCTAGGTATTTGAAACAAGATCTCTCTAATTCTGCCCCTAAAACTAAAAATGCACTGGCATGGCTATAATCTATATCATTTTTTTGTTGAGCAAACAGGGTCTTATTTAATGCTTGATTTAGCGATTCTTGAAGGTCAAAAGCATGCAATAATTTAAGTTTATTGGTAAACAAGTCGTATATAAAGACACCTAAAGGAAGCTCGGTAATATGTTGGTTTATGAGGTACACATCGATAGGGTATAAGCCTCCCCCGGATGGTATATTTCTACGTGGAGGCATTAATAATGATGCGTCAAACCGTTGGGTTATGGTATAGCTCAGCTGAAGAAAATGGGAAAGGTCTTGCAAAGATATTTTGTTGATTTGGTCGTAATTTCTTTGGCTATTTCTTAGGCGATTTAAATGATTCAAGGCTTGCGCCAAAGGAGGTATTTCATCCATTTTCAATAAATCATATTCTTCACAAAATCCCAACTCAATGCTATGCTGACTGATATGTCTCATGAAATAGTCACTGGACATAACCGCATTAAGTCGCTCACCATATTCCTTAGCTTGAAAGCTATAAAGTTTACTTTGTTCCAAAAAATCATAGGAAACATCAGCAATGCACGGTTCAAATAATAGGTTTCTGACCTTTGCCATGGTGTTAAAGTTTATACTGAAGAAATAAGGTATTATTCGGAAACTTGGTTTTGGCCTCTTGCAAATAGTGTAATGCTTTAGCCTTTTGATTTTCTTCCTTTAGATATCGAATGAGGAATAAATAGGATTCCGTGATTCCCCATTGTGGTTCCTTCGCGTTTTCAGGTGAGCTTAAAGGGAGTGAAATGGCTTTGCTCAGATTTAATTCTACGATTTTTCTACCTCCATACATTTTTGGGGTATAAAAATCATAAATCGCTAATGCATAATAAGCACGAGGATTTTTTGGATTTAATTCGATGGCTCTTTCGGCTAATTTACCCACCTTTCCGGCTTTAATAGGCAATAAAAAGACATTGGTAAAATTGAGTTTCAAGCCATCTATGAGCGACTGCAAAGCCAGGGTTTCAGAGTTAGATTTGGGTATTTTGCTTAAGTATTTGCTGGCTTCTTCTAGGCATAACTGTGCTTTTTTCTCTTCGGCAGGTATAGATATTTTATAATTGAAATAATCCATATAATGTGCATAGGCATTCCAATACCAATAGTAATAGTCGTTGCTGGGATGGTTATTCATAGAGGATATGATTTTTTGTAAACTATCTTTAGGTGTCTTCCAAGTTATTTTTTGAACATCTTGAATGAAGGATTCTAAATTGCCTTGTGACCAGCAAATGCTTGGTAATAGGAAGGTGAGGAGTAAAAAAATGAATCTTGTTTTCATGATTTATGGGAAAGGATGTGGATAGGTAGTAAATAGGTTTTCACCTACTTGTGGATGTAAATTTTTCAAAAAGGGCTGAGTATGTACTCCGGTGAGTAAATTCCACCCAGGGACAATCACTCGGACTACTTCAAAACCTTGGGATTGTACATCTTCTGTGCTTAAGGGTACGACCAAAATATGACTTAAGCCAAGCTGGTTTACTTCTTCCCAAGCACGAATTTTTTTCTTTGTTTTTTCATTTTTTGGAAAGAAGGTATCCAACAAGGAGGCGGCTTGAAGTATGGGAGATTTTACTCTCCAATGAGGAAAGCGATTATAAAATGCAAAATGCTTGTCAAAACTATTGATGGAAACAAATCCTTCCTGATCTAGTATCCAGTCAGTAGGTTTTTGACTTAATCCAATGGCATATTCAATTCCTTGGTAAGCTTCCAAGCATGCTTTGATGATGGAATCTTCCCGATTAAATCGAGCAGCACAGCCCATGGATTGGAGTATTTGTCCTTTGTACGGGAAAAATAAAACAACCACGTGCGTTTCAATCGGACTAATTGGAGATAAATCAAATAGTTGGATTTGAACTCTCGTATTATCAAATAAATGCTGGATGTTTGGGTTTGGGTAGGCCTTTAATACTGAGCTTTGATTCATTCGTCTAATGCGATGTATCCAATAATCTTGTCGGTACCAAAATTCAGCAAATGCATTTCTTTCAGCGCATTCCAAAAAGCCTCCTATCATGGATTTTTGTAAGTTTTCTCCTGCTGATATTCCTGTGGAAGTTTGAAGAACATAGGACTTTTTTTGATCCCAATCCGTATTATGGGGTAAATGAACAGCGAAGGCTGGTACCAAAATGGACTGTTGGTTCAATATATTTTTACCTTCAATCCAACTAATTTTAGCCTCTTTATTCCAAGGGTGATATGGTAAATCTTCTCCATATTGTTCTGGAAGAAAGGGAATGTAGGATTCAACAGGTAAAATTGATTTGTGCTGACTTTTTAATTCATCTTCCGTGGCAAATACCAAGTCCTTGAAATCTTGATGAGAGGCAGCATATCTTTCTACCCATTCACCTATGGCTGAATTATGAGCCTCAATTTGATTAAAACCAATTCCTGAACCTTGGATCTTGTCAGTATTCGAAGCCAATAAATTGAGATGCGAGGCTTCAACATAGCTTTGAAACAAGCCAGTAGGTAAGCACCTTCTTGTTGGAATTTGGTATTGATTTCCATGGATTAAATCACCTTTAACCCAATTTATTGTTGGATTCTTCATCTTAATTATTGAAAGTCATGGATTGATTCTTCTTGCTGCAAATGGTGCAATGAGGCACTTTTAGGATTTTGCTTTTTTGTATTTCTAATGACTGTCCATTTACATAATAGCTTTGACCCAGCAGAGGAGAATTGGACAAGTTGGAGTAGAAAAATTTTTGAATTTCACGACCCAGGAAATTCACGAAGGCAGCATAATATAATTTATGTTTAAGGGATGGCTTGAAAATATATTCGTGGTTTTGCGCTTTTTGTAGGGACGAAAAAGCTTTGGGATTTTTTAACATCACTTGCTTTCTATCGGCAAAACAATTCAAGCATGGGCTTAACAGATCGGAGGAAATAATAGGACCAATCGTGAAGGACGAACGATCAATTTCTGAATACAGCAATGGGATTTTTGTTTCATAACTAAGTTGGGCTAATTGCTGGATTTTTTTGCGTTGATTTAAAAGTGAACCTACAAAAAGGATTAAATCGGCATTCTTGAGGGAGTCCTCCTGGATGTATTCTATTTGATTTTCATTTACTTGATTTAGGGAATCAATGAGGTAGGCGGATTGTTTAGTTGGGAAGGAATCAATTAATACATGAATTTTAATTTTTTGAATTTGGGCTGATTGTTGGATTAGTTGTTTATCCAACATCCAATCTATTAATTCTTGAAATGAGGCATTATCGTTTTCAAATTGATCTTGGTGGATTTCGAAAATACTTTTTAGCGAATGCTCCTGACTAATTTCGTTAAGAATCTCTTTGATAAGGGAGGATGATTCTCCATTGATTTCTATTAAATTTTGGTCACCATCTAAAATGAATAGAGAATCTGGACCACAAAATATGGCTTGGTGGGGTATCGTAGTTTTCATGTGTGGAAAGGTATTTTATAAAAATGGGTGGAGATAAAAATCTTCACCCATATCAATAATTAGGCAGTTGCTTCTGCAGGTGCATCATTGTTTGATTTGCAACAAGTACAAGTACAGGTACAAGTTGATCCAGCAAGGGCTACTTCGTTTGATCCTCCGAAAGAGGCATCTCTGTTTTCTAAAACAGTTAAAGTCAATTTTAACTTTTTCATTGTGTTTAGGGTTAGGTTGATTGAATTATTTCGAAGGCAATTTCAAAAAAATGCCTTAATTCCCCAATGCTTGTCAAGGCATGATGAGCACAATATCAGTTTATAGATAATTTGAAAGGTTAGAATCTGTTTGAAGAGCCCCTAAGGAGGCATATTTGGAAAAGTCGAAGCCGAGTAGATTTCAAAAACTTGGTAAAAATTTAGTCTCGAAAACCAGCAAAAGCTAGCATTCGGCCAGTAATTCCTTGCTCTTTTCGATGCGAAAAAAAGTGTTCGTTATGTTCAACCGTACACCAAGGAGATACTTCTATGTGGGAAATCCCTAGACCCTCTAATTGATTTACCTGATGTTTTTTTAAATCTACATGCCATTTTAGGCCAGGTTTTTGTTTACAATCATCAGGAAATTGGGCAGCCACTTCATCCCCAACCTCAAAATGAGTTAAACTAATGCATGGTCCAATATAGGCCAAAATATCTTCAGGTTTGCTTTGGTATTTATCTAATAAAACATGGGCCGTTTTTGTAACTATGCCTAATACAGACCCTTTCCAGCCTGCATGGATAGCAGCAGTAATTTTTTGAATGGGGTCGACTAATAATACGGGACAGCAATCCGCTATTCCAACAGCTGAAAATATTTGTTTTTTAATGCTGATGATGGCATCATATCCACTCAGATAATCTGGACTTTGGCATTCCCAAATTTGATCTTGATGAGTTTGATAAGATCTAGCAAAGTCTTGGGGATTGATACCCAATGATTGACATAGAAGCTTTAAATTTTCCTGAATGATATGAGGGGAGTCGTCAGTATGTACCCCTAGGTTTAGCGAATGATAGGGAGCTTGACTTTTTCCTCCGTGGCGGGTACTTACACCCGCCACTAAATGAGGAATATGTTTGAAAATTTCCGGTTTAAGATATAAATCGGAATGTTTAATCATCGTAAGATAATCCGTATTGCTTTAATACGTCATCAGGAACACCTTTCCATTCGTTTGGTGTGTTGCCTTTATAGGCTAAATCGTCCAATCCGATTCTAGACGTATAGAATCCTGTGGCTGTTAAATTTCTCATCAAAGAAAAGAAACTAACACCTTGAGAAAACTGCGGCTTAACTTTTTCAGGATAGGCGATGTCCTCGACAATCTCAATACGTTGCTTAGGGGTAATTTCAGTGAATACTTTACTGAAACGACGTTTAGATTCACCATCTAACCATCTTAATCCACCTCGCATAGGTGTTTTAAATTCTGGCTTATCCTTAACGATAAACTCAATAAACTTAGTCACTCCTGCTTGAGAAGCGCTTCCTGATTTACCGTCTGCCGGGATAATAATATCTGATAATATGGTGATCGTCGCTAATTCATGCGCATTTAGGAACTTCTCAGCCATTAATTTGGCATCACGTTCCGCTTCATCTAAGGTTCTACCATTGGGTACTTTAATCGGAGCGACTTTTTTAGGATCGGGTGCCCCTTCTAAAGCCTCCATGGCTTTTACTTGAGGATTCAATGCAGCTAAGCCCAATGAACTTAAGCCGATATTTTTTAAATAATCTCTTCTTTTCATTACAAATTGGCTTTTTTACGTTGATCAATAATATATTCGGAAGTACGCATCGATAAAGCTAAGATGGTCCAAGTGGCATTTTTATCCCCTTGAGACACAAATGGTGCAGCATCAGCTAAGAACAAGTTCTTCACATCATGCGCTTGACAGTTAGAGTTTACCACGGATGTACTAGGATTGTTACCCATACGAGCAGTTCCTACTTCGTGGATGATACGTCCTGGATCAGCTAAACCGTAATTGGAATCAGCACCAGGTTTCTTACCCATCGGCTTTCCACCCATCGCATCGATAATTTGTTCAAATGTATCTTGCATGTGCTTAGCTTGCTTGATTTCGTAATCGCTCCACTTATAGTTGAAACGTAGTACTGGTATACCATATTTGTCCACTACGTTTGGATCAATTTCACAGTAGTTGTCTTCTCTTGGTACAGGTTCTCCACGACCAGCAAAGCTGACATAAGAACCATAGAAGCGACGGTAATCTTCCTTCAAGGTCGCTCCATATCCACCGGCTGCTTTTTTCAAACCATCACGGGTGAAGTTTTCACGTCCATTTAATCCTTCAATACCCCAACCAAAACCGTAGCTAGGCATACCCATACCACCACCGTATTCAATATGGTATCCACGAGGGAAATCTAATTTACTGTTATCACCCCACCAAGGAGAGTAAATGTGAGATCCACCCACACCATCTTCATTGTATGTTTTACGATCAAATAAAGCCGGTATAATGGCTGAGCGAGAAGCTCCTGTTGAGTCGTTGATGTATTTACCTACCACTCCACTGGAGTTAGCGATGCCATTCGGGAAGCGAGAGCTTTTTGAGTTTAATAATAAACGTGCCGTTTCTCCTGCAGAGGCCGCTAATACAACAATTTTACCTTTTACTGAGTATTCTTGCAAGGTTCCTGTGTGTACATAAGAAACGCCAGTGGCTAATCCTGAAATTGGATCTGTCATGACTTCTCTGGCCATGGCATAAGGCAATAAGGTTAAATTACCTGTTGCTGCAGCGGGTTTAACTAATACCGAAGATGAAGAGAAGTCGGCATAGGCCTGGCAAGCTCTCGAGCATTGTGCACAATAGAAACATTGTCCACGCTCATTATTTATGGGCTTAGTTAAAATAGATAAACGAGAAGGAATGGTTGGAATACCAATGGCCTTATTCGCCTTTTTAATCATTAATTCGTGCAAACGCGCCTTAGGAGGAGGTAAGAAAATACCATCTGGATTATTTCTCATTCCTTCATTGGTTCCAAAAACACCAATTAAACGGTCTACTTTATCGTAATATGGCTTCATGTCATCGTAGCCAATAGGCCAGTCATCACCTAAACCATCAATACTTTTTCTTTTAAAATCATCTGGACCAAAACGCAAAGAGATACGTCCCCAGTGGTTGGTTCTACCTCCCACCATACGGGATCTAAACCAATCAAATTTGGTTCCCTCTTTACGAGTATAGGGTTCACCATCAATATCCCAGCCACCATAGGCTGCATCAAAATCACCAAATGGACGAGTGGTGTTTGCACCACGGCGCGGCGATTCATAAGGCCATTTTAATTGGGTAATATTTTTGGGATCAGCTGGGTCATAAGGTTGACCTGCTTCTAATAAACAGACTTTCGCTCCTGCTTTGGTTAACATATGGGCAGCCATACCACCACCAGCACCTGAGCCAACAATCACCACATCAAAAACCTCTTGTTGAGATTTGATGTATATGGAAGAAATAATCATAGTTATGGGTTTCGAAATTATTTGGCAAAATAGGGAAATAATTTTTCAATTTCTAATTTTCTTATCCTGAAAAATAGCTTACCTAGGAATATTGAACGCTAATTTATTTGTCTTCTTTCGGTAGGTTTATTTAACGGAAAATTATCCATTGTTCAGTTTTTGTATTTCGTTAAAAAGCTATTTTTTCTTAACCAAAATACTTTCATTTTTGTTTGGATTTAAGCTTCAAAATTAAGCTGAAGGATGAAATAATTCGGGCAAAATTCTTATTTTTACCTCCCTTATATTATTCTAATTTGGCCAGAAAAGCAACAGATGGACAAGAGCCTTTAAAAAAAGGTGAAACTCCACTTTCCCGACAATTTAATCAAATCAAAGCCAAGTACCCTGGAGCGATTTTGCTTTTCAGGGTAGGTGATTTTTATGAAACTTTTGGGGAGGATGCAGTCAAGGCTTCAAAAATTTTAGGAATTGTTTTAACGCGTCGTAATAATGGAAATGCGGATGATCACCTGGCAGGTTTTCCTCATCATTCATTAGATGTGTATTTACCCAAATTGGTTCGGGCAGGACAGCGAGTAGCTATTTGTGATCAATTGGAAAATCCTGCTGAGGCGAAAGGAATCGTCAAACGTGGTGTGACAGAATTAGTTACACCTGGCGTTTCTTTCAATGATCAAGTCTTAGATAACAAAAGAAATAATTACCTGGCCTCCATTGCCTTTCCTTCAACTACCCAAAATCTATTTGGATTGGCATTGCTGGATATTTCTACTGGGGAGTATATGTGCTCTCAGGGGCCATTGGCCTATATTCAAAAGCTGATTCAAAGTTTTTTGCCGGCTGAAATTCTGTATCCCAAAAAATGTAGAAATCAATTTTTGGATTCCTTTGGCGATCAGTTTCATTCTTTCAGTTTGGAAGAATGGATTTTTACACAGGATTTTACCTATCCATTATTAACACAGCATTTTAAAACCCAAAATTTAAAGGGTTTTGGAATTGAAGATATGCCCTTGGGTATCATAGCTGCTGGGGTAATTCTCCATTATTTGGCAGAAACGGAACATAAACAAGTAGCTCATATTTCTTCCATTCAACGCATTGAGGAAGATAAATATGTCTGGCTAGATCGGTTTACCATTCGTAATTTGGAGTTAATTCATCCCTCCCAAGAAGGGGGTGTTCCTTTGATATCCTTAATGGATCAAACGCTCACAGCCATGGGTGCTCGCCTACTACGCAAGTGGATGGTGCTACCCCTTAAACAGCTGGCTGAGATTCAAGATCGGCAATCTGGGGTTGCGGAACTGGTTCAAAACAAGGATTTACTGGATTTATTGCTCAGTTATTTGAAACCAATAGGTGATTTAGAGCGATTGATTTCAAAGGTGGCAGCTAGCAGGATTAATCCCCGAGAGTTGGTTCAATTAAAAAGGGCATTGCAACAAATTCCCTTAATCAAGGAATTATTATGGGATAATAGCCAAGGAAGTTTGAAAAAATGGGCCGAACGGTTAAATCCTTGTACCCTTTTAGTAGAAAAAATTGAAAATGCCTTGCGTGATGATGCCCCAATGTTAGCACATCAAGGGGGAATAATTAAAACAGGATTTTTGGCAGAATTGGACGAGCTTCATTTACTCTCGTCCAACGGGAAAGGATATTTACAAGATTTACAAAAAAGAGAAATAGAACGTACCGGGATTTCATCCTTGAAAGTGGCATATAATAAGGTTTTTGGCTACTATCTAGAAGTAACCAATTCCCATAAAGACCGTGTACCACCTGAGTGGATTCGAAAGCAGACGCTGGTGAATGCTGAGCGATACATTACGGATGAACTAAAAATTTACGAAGAGAAAATTCTGACCGCAGAGGATCGTATTTCGCAAATTGAATATGCAATATTTCAAGATTTGATTCGTGAAGCTTTGGATTATCTGGAACTTATTCAAGTGAATGCTCAAGGAATAGCAACCCTAGATGTGTTACAAAGTTTTGCTAGTATAGCCATAAAGCATCAGTATGTGCAACCTGAATTGTTGGAAAATGATACGATTGATATCAAAGAAGGTCGTCATCCTGTCATAGAACAGCAATTACCCGTAGGGGAAAATTATGTTCCCAATGATGTTTATTTGGATAATGAATCTCAGCAAATCATGATGATCACAGGTCCCAATATGGCTGGTAAATCTGCTTTGTTGCGCCAGACCGCATTGATTGTTTTGATGGCACAAATGGGTTCCTTTGTACCTGCCCAGGCAGCTAGCATTGGTTTGGTAGATAAGGTGTTTACACGAGTAGGTGCCTCAGATAATTTATCCAAAGGGGAGTCTACCTTTATGGTCGAAATGACAGAGACGGCAGCTATTTTAAATAATTTATCGAGCAAGTCTTTGGTCCTTTTAGATGAGATAGGAAGGGGTACGTCTACTTACGATGGGGTATCAATGGCTTGGGCCATTGCTGAGCATTTACATAACCATCCAAAGAGTCGGGCTAAAACCCTTTTTGCAACCCACTATCACGAATTGAATCAGTTGTCGGATGATTTTCCTAGAATCAAAAATTTCCATGTTTCTGTCAAGGAAATGGGGAATAAAATCATTTTTCTAAGAAAATTATTACCAGGAGGTTCAGCGCATAGCTTTGGTATTCATGTGGCTCAAATGGCTGGTATGCCTACGGCATTGGTACTTAGGGCCCATGAAATTTTACAACATTTAGAAAAAGATCATATCAAAGAGGATCATGACCAAAAGTTAAAAGATATGCCCAAAGCTAATTATCAATTAAGTCTTTTTGGTGCCGAAATACCAGCAGGCCTAAAAGAGGTTAATGATCAATTGGAAAAATTAGATGTCAACTCGCTATCTCCAATCGAGGCATTATTGAAGTTAAATGAACTCAAGAAAATGATTCATTAGGAATTGTTTATTGAGGTGATTGAATCAATCAAAAATACCTTGATTCCATTAGTTTCTAACGTCCAATCCCCAATTTAATTTATTTCTTAGGGTTTGAAGGAAATCATCACCTGGGATTTTAATTAATCTAGCCGGGAAAGGTGCTTTTTGAACTTCAATACTAAATTGGCTATCCACTACTTTGGATCGCGAATCTATGGAGATAAGGAAATTTTGACTTCGACTACTCACTTCGAATCGTAAATGCGTGTCACTAGAAACTACCAATGGTCGCACATTCAGGTTATGCGGACTCATGGGGGCAATAATAAAAATATCGGAAGTAGGCATGACCAAAGGCCCTCCTACGGAAAGCGAATAGCCAGTAGAGCCTGTTGCCGTGGACACAATTAAACCATCTGCCCAATAAGAATTCAAGTAATTGCCATCTACATAGGCCTTTATAACAATCATGGAGGAAGTATCCGTTTTCATGATTCCTACTTCATTGAGGCCAAAGGACTTGTTTTCAAAAAGATCAATCTCGGTTTTTACCGCAACTAGTCCTCGTTCTTCTACCCGATAATTTCCTTCTAATAAAAAGTCTAGCGCTTGAGAAACTTCTTGGGGTGAAATGGTAGCTAAAAAC
Organism: Cytophagaceae bacterium; assembly: GCA_027491315.1. Lineage (GTDB taxonomy): Bacteria > Bacteroidota > Bacteroidia > Cytophagales > Spirosomataceae > Aquirufa. Next base: position 109,310 of record JAIXWL010000010.1, on the reverse strand, counting down.
CCTAGCCTACCTGTGTTGATACCTAAAATGGGTATCATTTTGTCTCCAATGTGTGTCAAGGTTTCTAGCAAAGTGCCATCCCCTCCAATACTCCAGGCCATATCTACATGGCTAGGACCTTCCATAGATGAGTAGGAAGGAATATGCTCCACATCAAAGGAATGTGTTAGTAAGTGTGCTTTAAATACATCTGAAAGGGTAATCTGACAATTTTTAGCAATAATGTCAGCCCATAAGTCTACCATTAGGTTTTTGGTATCACCTGTAAAGGATTTTCCATGAATGGCGATTTTTAGACTCAAAACTATGGATTTAAATATTTCAAAAGTAAATCAAATCGAGCTTGATCCACATCCTCTTGATGGCCAAAAGTAAAGGCTTTTTCAACGGCGACCTCATGTCGTTCCAAGCTTTTTACCAATTGAGAAAATTGGTCAGTTTGAACTTGAATAACCCACTCAGGCAAGGCTTGTGGATTTTTCTCAGAGCGATGAAAAAAACTACGCACCATTAGGCCTTTATTTTCTTCAATGATACGGAGTATTACACTCATGGAATCCCGCTGAGCGTGAAAGGAGATGCGTAAAATCCCTCCATTTTTACCAGTAAATCCAGATTGAATAATCATGGTTGAAATTACATCTTGATGAATATAGCCCATCCAATTGCCTTCTTCATTTACTACTGGCAATAAACTAAATCCGGTATTTTCAAAAAGGGGCAAACTAGCTAAAATATCTTCTTCTAATTCTAATTTATCCTGTTGGAAATCTGCTTGAATATCTTTCAATTTAGCCGCTGAGGAAAGGTTTTGGGCTACTTGTAGGGCAGTTATAGTCCCCACCCATTTTTTCCCATCCAATACACTTAGTGCAGGTACTTTATGTGCTTCTATTACCTTTAAAGCCTTTTGAAGGCTATCTTGCAGAGAAAGCGTAGGATAGTCAAAGGACAAATAGGATAGGACTAACATGGTTAAACTTTCGTTTTTTGCAACCATTTATCTAAAATGGCATTGAATTCATCAGGTCTTTCCATCATAGGGGCATGACAACATTTATCAATGAATTGAAGTTCTGAACCTTGAATTAATTGATTGAATTCATGACCTACATGAGGAGGCGTAATCGTATCATTCAATCCCCAAATTAATAGGGTAGGGGTTTTAATACGGACAATATCTTTAGCCATATTATTCCTTTGCGCAGACTTAGCAATGGCAATGATGCGCATTACTTTAGGTATACTATTGGTGATTTCAAAAACCTCATCAACCAACTCTTTGCTAGCTGTTTTAGGGTCATAAAATGTATATTCGACCCTTTCTTTGATGTATTCGTAATTTCCACGTTTGGGATAAGATCCCCCCATGGAATTTTCAAATAATCCAGACGAACCAGTTAGAATCAATCTTTGAACTTTCTCTGGGTGTCTTAGGGTATAAATTAAGGCAACGTGTCCTCCCAAAGAATTGCCAATTAGGCTAAATTTTTCTAACTGTTTGAACTCAACAAATTCTTCTATAAAAACAGTTAAACCCTCACAACCTGCCTCTTTTATAGGCATGTCATGTATGGGCATTAATGGAATTATGATCCTGTAATTGGATTTAAAATGAGATATCACACCTTCCCAGTTACTTAAAGCTCCAAAAAGCCCATGTAACATCAATAATGTTTCCCCTTTACCCTCGTCGATATAGTGATAACCGTTTTCCTCCTTAATTTTGTAATTCATTCCAGGGAATCATTTAATATGCAAAGTAATAAAAAAGACTTTAAACTTTTGTAAGTTCCAAGAGTTTGTTTAAATATAAATTTATCATGAAACCAATCGTTATAATCGGAGCTGGTATTGCAGGCTTACAAGCAGCTAATATGTTGCATGAAGGTGGAATTCCGTTTGTCTTGCTTGAAAAACAAGCTCATGTAGGGGGTAGGGTACAAAGTGAGCATTTTCAAGGATTTACTTTGGATCATGGCTTTCAAGTTTTACAAACTTCTTACTCGGAGGTGCAGCAAAGTTTACGATTGGCCGATTTGGATTTATCTTATTTTGATTCTGGGGCTTATTTATGGAAAGATAAATCTTGGCTGAGCTTTTTTAGTCCATGGCAACAAACCTTTTCTTTATTCAGAGCCTTAGGTGATGGAATCATTAGCTTGGGTGATTTGGTTAAGTTGGCTCAACTTTGGATGAAAATTCAATTGGATGCGAAGCCTTTGTCTAACAATCCGTTGACAACCCAAGAATACATTGATTCCTTACGTTTTTCGCCGACTTTCCAAGACGGATTTTTGAAGCCTTTTTTCTATGGTATTTTCTTGGATGAATCATTAACTCAGCCTGCCTCATTATTTGTTTTCTATTTGAAACAATTTTTAGAAGGGAAGGCAGCGCTTCCAAAAGGTGGTATGGGCGCTATTTCCAATCAATTGCTACAATCTTTGCCTGCCAGTTCGGTTCGATTGAATACCGAGGTGGAAAGTATAGAAGAAGGAAAGGTCGTTTTGAAAAATGGTGAAACTTTGGAATGTGCAAAGGTTATTTTGGCTGCTAATCCTACGGCTGCTAGCCACCTTTTAGATATTCCTGTAGATAAGGGGGCTATTCTTCAAAGTAAAACATGCTATTTTTCTGCCGACGAATTTCCTAATGAGGGGAAATTATTACATCTAATACCTAAGGCTGAGGAATCAAACATATTGCATTTTGCTTGTCTCAGTAAGGTGAACCCAAGCTATGCACCAGCAGGAAAAGAATTGATTTCTGTTACTACCCTAAAAACAGAGCTAAGCGAGGAAGAGATTAGAAAAGAAATGGCTCGCTTTCTTGGGCAGGAAAAATTAAATTGGAAATTTTTAAAAGCATACTCAATTCCGGAATCTTTGCCTAAACAAGGTTTTTGGAATTTGATTAAGCAGAAAGCCCTTGAAAAGGGAATCGTACTTTCGGGAGATTACACACAATACCCATCTTTGCAAGCGGCATTTGCATCGGGTCGCTTAGCCGCAGAGTCAGCGATTAGCTGATTTTTGTCAATGTTTCCATTCTAAATAGAAGTATTGGTATATTTGTTATTCCAAAAATCAAACCCAATGAAGAGATATTTTATTTTGTTTGTTGCAATATGCTTTGCTGCCTGCAAATCAGATAACCCTAATTATCAAGAGGAAGCTGCTAATCCTGAGTTTTTGATTCGCTCTGAGGTAATGCTGACAGAAAGTATCATTCATGATATTTTTGCACCTCCGGTTTCTTCAAGAATTTACATGTATGCCAGCATTGCAGGATATGAGGCTGCTTTACATGGGAATAAAGGGTATAAATCTTTGGTTGGTCAACTTAATGGATTTGAAAAAGTAGCGCAACCGAAAGCTGGAGAGGAATACTGTTTTCCAGTGGCCTCTGTTCGAGCTTATTTGGCGGTAGGAAAGAAGTTGACTTTTGCCCAAGAACTTTATGAAGAATTTGATAAGAAATTGGAAGCTGATTATAAGAAAATAGGTATTCCAGAAGATGTGTATGCGCGTTCCATTGCTTTTGGTGATTCTGTAGCCGAATCCATCATGAAATACGCGGCAAAAGATAATTACAAACAAACGAGGGGGTTCAGATTTACCGTGACAAATTTACCTGGGACTTGGACGCCAACACCTCCAGCCTACATTGATGCGGTGGAGCCTTTTTGGACTAAAATTAGACCGGCAGTTTTGGATTCATCTTCTCAATTTAGGGCACCTGAACCTAGTAAATTTGATATGACTAAGGGTAGTGCTTATTTCAAAGAGGTGATGCAATCTTATGAAACGGTGAAGAATTTAACGAATGAACAAAGAGACATTGCTAATTTTTGGGATTGTAATCCTTTCAAAATGAATATCACCGGCCATGCCATGTTTGCTACCAAAAAGATGTCACCCGGAGGTCACTGGTTGGGAATAACGGGTCAGGTTTCTAGGCAGTTGAAAAAGAATTACATTGAAACAGCGGAGGCTTTTGCTTTAACTTCCATTGCTATTTTTGATGGTTTTATTTCTTGTTGGGATGAAAAATATCGTTCCATTCGTATTCGACCTGAAACCATTATAAATGCTACTATAGATAAAACATGGATGCCTGTTTTGCAAACACCTCCATTTCCTGAATACACCTCCGGTCATAGCACCATTTCGCGTTCGGCAGCAGTGGTTTTAACTAAGTTATTTGGGGAAAATGTGGCCTTTAATGATTCTACTGAGATTCCTTATGGTTTACCACCCAGAAAATTCACATCTTTCATTCAAGCCGCTGACGAGGCATCTATCAGTCGATTATATGGAGGCATTCACTTTTTACCAGCCTTAGATGAAGGTGCGAAACAAGGACAAAAAGTAGCTACTTGGCTGACACAAAAAATAAAAACCCACTAATGAAAAGCGACATCACATCGAAAGAAGATATTCAAGTTTTTGTCAATGCTTTTTATAAAAGTATGACCTCAGATGATTTGGTAGGGCATATTTTTCTTGATGTGATGCATGTGGATTGGGATCATCATTTGCCCAAAATGTATGATTTTTGGGAGATGCTTTTGTTGGATGGCCATGCCTACAAAGGGGCACCCATGCAACCCCATTTGTTAGTGAATCAAATTGTCCCACTTACCAAAGCCTATTTCGAGCATTGGATAGAATTATTTACCAAAACGATAGATTCCTTATTTGAAGGACCCAAGGCAGAGGAAGCTAAAACGAAAGCCTTCAATATCGCTCAAACCTGGGCATATAAATTTGATTATATGAACAAGTTGGATAAATAGATAGATTATCAATTTATTTGAGTGATAAATCAGGATTTTTTTGCTTTTTCGGGAGGGGTTTAAACAACGTTGTCAAGGTTTAAAACCTTGACAACGTTGTTCTTGCCTACAATGAAATGTAGATTTTATGCTTATCTAGCCAAACGGCAATGAAACCAATGATTCCAAGTACCACCAAGGAGTTAATTAGTTCAGCAATATTTTCAGTAATATGAATTTTCTCTAAAAAACCACCCACAAATACAAAGGAGGCTTTATTTAGCCATTGTGGTCCCACGGATTCAAAAAACAAATAAATAAAAATAGAATTTTTGCCAAAAGAAAGTATGTAGTTTGGCGCGGGGATGATGGCCTGACTTCTCTCCCAATTTACATAAAAGGCTGCCATCATTAAGGATATCCATCCCCCAGATGCAAGCGTAAAGGAAAGGGTAGCTGTTCTTTTGATAATGGGGATTCCAGAAAAATCAAGTCCATAACCCACTAAGATTCCTAATAAGCCCAATCCAATTAGTGTTCTAATTACAATTTGATGTGATGAACTTCGGTGGATGATTCGTCCAATTAATGCCCCCCAAATGGTATGTGCAGCCGTAGGAATGCAATTGATGGCAATCCAATGCCCACCACTTAATTTCCCCATTAAGAGCATATCCATATAAGAACCAAAGTTTTTATCCGGGGTATAGGGCTCATTGTAACCGGGAATGTCACTAAATACGTATAAGCTGTGTGAAAGCAATAATAACAGCAATGAAGCAGCTATTTGTAAAGGAATTGAAAAACGTAGTAGGAAAAATGCTATGATGGTGGTGACAGATAGCTGGGTTAGTACATTCCACAATTCAAAAACGAGTCTCTCTTTTCCAAGGCAATGTAATCCTGTTCCAAATAAAAATAAAAGTAAGGAACGTTTTAAGACTTTTGGCCATAGAGTTAAATAGGTATCCCCACTGTCTAATCTTTTATAGGTAGAAAAGTACAGGGCTGCCCCAGCTATCATCATAAATCCAGGTTGGATTAAGTCCCAAAAGTGTAAACCCTGCCATTTGACATGGAAAAATTGGGTGATGATAAAATTGTCAGGAAATAGATTGTCCAGATTGTGATACAAATCTGTGCTTTCCGCAGCAAGAAGAAAGAGGATAAAGCCTCGGAAATAATCGACGGATGGGATGCGCTTCGTAATCATCGATAGTATTTAAGTGTTTCAAAGGTAAGGTATTTTTTTAAATCTAATTTGTACTTTTGTTATACATTAAATTTTAGCATGATTGTTTCTACTCCCGGTCGGATTTGCTTGTTTGGCGAACATCAAGATTATTTAGGATTACCTGTCATTGCAGCCGCAATTTCGAAACGCATACAAATGAAAGGCCAATTTCGGGCCGACAAAACCGTTCGATTTTCCCTTCCAGACATCCAAGCTGTGGAAGAATTTGAATTAGAATTTCCATTAGTTTACACCAAAGAAAGAGATTATTTCAAAAGTGTTTGCAATGTTCTTCATCGTAAAGGACATTCACTTGCAAAAGGTTTAGAAATAGAAGTTCGGGGCAATATTCCAATTAATTCAGGGACCTCAAGTTCATCTGCACTGATCGTATCATGGGTTAAGTTTCTTTGTGAAATGTATCAAATTCCTGCCACTCAGAAGGAAATTGGTGAAATTACCTATGAAGCAGAAGTGTTGGAATTTACGGAGCCAGGAGGAATGATGGACCAGTATTCTACAGCCGTAGGGAATGTGATATTTTTAGAAAGTAGACCCAAGATAGCTATTGAAACCTATTCCCGCGATTTAGGCACTTTCGTGTTAGGAGATTCTCTTGAAGCCAAGGATACACTAAAAATATTAGCCCATGTGAAGTTTGGCATGTTGAGTGGCTTGGAAAAAATTCAGCAGGTGAATCCTGACTTTGATTTGGAAAAAGCTCAGTTGGAGGACTGTTTAGCATATCAAGCCATTTTGACGGAAGCAGAATGGGTTTTACTTCAAGCCAATATCTCAGATCGAGATATTTTATTGGAAGCTAAGGCTATGTTCGAGGGAAAGTCAGAGTGGAGCGATGAAAAATTAGGCGACTTGTTGAATCGACATCAGGTAAACTTACGTGAACATAAAAAAATATCGACTACTAAAATCGATCGAATGATTCAAGCATCGCTAGATGCCGGTGCCTTAGGAGCAAAAATCAATGGTTCTGGGGGAGGAGGCTGTATGTTTGCGTATGCACCCAAACATCCAGAGAAAGTGGTAGAAGCTATTGAAAAGGTGGGAGGAAAGGCCTACATTATTCGTGTAGACGAAGGTACTAAAGTGGAAAAAGAAAGTTTGTTTTATTAATTCAGGAAATGAAAAAAAGATTATTGATTTTAGCTGGAGGCATGGCTTCTCGTATGAAAAAGGCGCTTTCCGAAGGAAGTGATTTGGATCCTAGCTTGGTAGCCCAAGCAAATTCTGTTACCAAAGGAATGATTCAAGTGGGTAAAAATGGGAAGACATTAATCGATTATCAATTATACAATGCTCATTTAGCTGGTATAGAAGAGGTTATGCTGTTGTTGCACCCCACCGATCAAGTAACTCAAGCTTATTGTGAAGATTTGATGTCGCGGGATGCTTGCTGGGGTTTGAAAATCGTGTTTGCTCGTCAGCAAATACCTGCCGATAGAGAAAAACCAGCAGGAACAGCTGATGCAGTGTATCAAGCCTTGATGCAACATGCGGATTGGCAGCAGGGCAGGGTGATCGTATGCAATTCAGATAACTTATACTCGGTTAATGCCTTAAAAACACTTTGGTCAACTGATCATGCGCAAGCTTTGATTTCTTATCATCGAGATAGCCTATTATATCCAGCAGAAAGAATTTCGGCCTTTGCTTTAATTCGTACTGATGCAGAAGGATACTTATTAGAGATTATTGAGAAACCTACTGCCCAACAGGCTGATGAGTTAATGGCTCAACAAGGTCGTTTGGGAGTAAGTATGAATATTTTTGTTTTCGAAGCATCTACCTTTCTACCTTATTTGGCCAAAACGCCTTTCCATCCTGTGAGAAATGAAAAAGAATTACCGACTTCGGTTGCTTTATTTGGAGAAGGAGAGGGTAAAGGATTTTTCGCGATTCCATTGGCTGAAAATGTCCCTGATTTAACATCTAAAGAAGATATTTTAGTGATGCAAAAGTATCTTGAAGATACTTATGGCGATTTTTAATAGAGATTATAGGTGTAAATAGCGTTGATTTGCCGGCATTCTAACTTAGGATGCTGAAATGTTCAAAGCATTCTATATATTTGGAATTAAATGGAGTATTTTAAAGAAAAAATAAGCTTTTGCTAATAATCTTTGATGCTTCATTTAATTCACTCTATCAAATGACCTCATGACTATTGCTATTGTCGTTTTATGTATTTGTCTTTTAGTTTTTTTAATTACATATCAAAAGGTTAATGCTTTTATTGCCTTTTTAATCATCAGTTTAACGACAGGGTATTTACTGGGTTTACCTTTGGGTGATTTGGCAAAATCCGTTCAAAAAGGAATTGGCGACACGCTTGGCTCATTGGTCACCATCATTGTTTTAGGTGCCATGTTAGGGAAGTTGGTGGCGAGCAGTGGAGCAGCACAGCAAATATCAAGTAGCTTGATTCAGGCATTTGGCCAGAAAAATATGGCATGGGGACTCATGCTGACGGGATTTATCATAGGAATACCTCTTTTTTATAATGTTGGTTTTGTTTTGATGATTCCACTTATTTTTTCTTTGGTTCATCAATTTAAATTACACCCTTTGGTTACCGGAATTCCAATGATGGCCTCCTTATCAGTGGCACATGGTTTTCTTCCTCCACATCCATCTCCAGCAGCTTTAGTTGCTCAGTTTGGAGCAAACATGGGGACCACCCTGTTTTATGGAATCATTGTATCCATTCCTGCTATTGTTTTTGCAGGCCCAATATTTTCCAAAACCTTAACTCATTTACCCATTCGTTCGCTAAAAGCATTTCAAGGGGAACCAATCCCTGAATCAAATTTGCCAAGTCGAACTTCTAGCTTCATTACCGCCTTATTTCCTGTATTCCTTTTGGTATTAACCACTTTGGCAGATTTAAAAATCGATAAAAGTTCTTCTTTAACTCCATTGATTCATTTGATTGCAGATCCTTCCATGGTGATGCTGATTGCTATTTGTGTAGCCACTTATACGTTAGGTTTACGTATGGGTAAAAAAATGGAAGAAGTTATGCTCATATATACGGATGCGGTAAAGGATGTGGCAATGATTCTGTTAATTATTGCTGGTGCCGGATCATTGAAAGAAGTATTATTAGTTTCAGGGGTAAGTAAGGAGATTGCGAGCTACCTACAAACATTACCATTTCCGCCTTTAGTCTTAGGATGGTTGATGGCAGCCATCATACGTGTATGTGTGGGTTCTGCCACCATTGCAGGATTAACCGCAGCTGGAATGATTTATCCGATAGTATCTACAGGTTTAGTTAACCCTAACTTAATGGTTTTGAGTATTGGAGCAGGAAGCCTGATGTTTTCCCATGTCAATGATACTGGGTTTTGGTTATTTAAGGAATATTTTAACTTATCTGTTAAAGAAACCATTCGTTCTTGGTCTCTCATGGAAAGTATCGTGTCCATTGTTGGGCTAATCGGGGTGCTTGTCCTCAATCAATTTATTTAATGGAAAATTTGCAATTTTTTAATAATAAATTGAGTAGATTCTAGTTAACTCGGAAAAATTCAAAAACAAATTTTGTCATATAGCTCACACAGGCGTTTTTTCGCTTGTAGACTTGTCTTTATGCATAATTTTCTTTGGTATCTATTGGAAAATTTATAATTTGCCAACGTTTTCAAATTATTTTTTCATTAAATAAACTAATCAACATGAAAAAACTCTTACTAGTGATGGCACTAGTAACGACTGCGTGCAGTTCGTTACTAGCCCAATCAAGGGTGGTTACCGGTAAAGTAACTGCTTCAGAGGATGGCGCTGCGCTTCCAGGCGTTAGTGTTAGCCTTAAAGGTACCTCGCGTGGTGTAACTACCACAGCTGATGGTTCTTACAAAATCAGTATTGACAATGGAGCGGCTCTTCAGTTCTCCTTTGTTGGTTACAAAGCTCAAACAATTTCTGTAGGAAGTCAAAGCACGATCAATGTGGTGTTAGTGGCTGATGCAGCTGAATTAAGCGAGGTAGTTGTAACGGCCTTAGGTTTAACACGTACGAAAAACTCATTACCTTATGCTGCACAGCAGGTTAAAGGAGATGAATTGACTCGTGTTAGAACAGGTAATGCATTTTCTGCTTTATCAGGTAGAGTAGCAGGACTTCAAATTATTCAGGGAAATGCGATTGGTGGTTCTACCAACGTCGTTATTCGTGGAAATAAGTCCTTAACTGGTAACAACCAGGCTTTATTTGTAGTAGATGGTGTACCAGTAGATAACACTAACAAAAACACGGGTAACCAACAAACGGGTCGTGGTGGTTATGACTATGGTAATGCGGCAGCAGATATTAACCCAGATGATATCGAGTCTATGACGGTATTGAAAGGTGCAGCTGCAACAGCTCTTTATGGTTCTCGTGCTTCCAATGGTGTCATCATGATTACCTCTAAAAAAGCGAAAAAAGGATTAGGTTTGACAATTAATGCTGGTTTAACAGTAGGAACAATTGATAAATCTACCTTTGCCACTTACCAAAATCAATATGGTGCTGGTTATTCTGATCCATATCAAAAAGATGGTTTCTTGTATTTTGACGCCAATGGTGATGGAGTAAAAGATTTAGTTATCAATACAGCAGAAGATGCTTCTTATGGTACTAAGTTCAATCCATCTTTAATGGTTTATCAGTGGGATGCTTTTGATCCAGCTGGTCCAAACTACTTGAAAGCTAGACCATATGTAGCAGCAACTAATACGCCATCTAAATTTTATGAGACGGCTATTTCTAATAACGTTAACGTTCAATTAGATGGAGCTACGGATCAAGGTACTTTCAAATTAGGTTATACACGCAACGATGAGCGTGGTACTTTACCTAACTCTAACGTAACTAAGAACATCATGAATTTAGCTGGTTCTTATAATATCTCTAAAAAAGTTACAGCATCTGCTGCAGCTAACTTCTCAGTGATTGAAGGTAAAGGGCGTTATGGTTCTGGTTATAGTGGTTTGAACGTTAACCAAAACTTCCGTCAGTGGTATCAAACTAACGTTGATATCTTAGAGCAAAAAGAAGCTTATTTCAGAAATCAACAAAACGTAACTTGGAACTGGTCTGATCCATCATCAGCGGCAGGTTTGAAGCCAATCTATACAGATAACTACTATTGGACTCGTTACCAAAACTACCAGAACGATACTCGTTCTCGTCTTTTTGGAAATGCGATGGTAAACTACAAAGCAGCTGATTTCTTGAATTTCATGGGTCGTGTGACTGTAGATAGTTACAATGAGTTCCAAGAGGAGCGTATTGCGGTTGGTAGCCAAGGTGTTCCTTCTTACAGCCGTTTAGATCGTTCTTTCCAAGAGCTTAACTATGATTTAATGGCTAATTTTGACAAGGAAATCGTTAAAGATTTAAACTTAAAAGCATTAGCTGGTTTGAACTTACGTAAGTCTTATATACGTTCTATTTCTGCCGCAACTAACGGTGGTTTGATCGTTCCAGGTTTATACTCAATCGCTAACTCAAGAGGTACTGTTTCTGCTCCGGGTGAAAATTATCAACCACGTGAGGTATTTGGTATCTTTGGAGGTTTAACTTTGACATACAAGGATTTCTTAACCTTAGATGGTACTATCCGTCAGGATAAGTCGTCTACTTTGCCAGTGGCAAACAATGCTTACTTATACTATGCTGGTTCAGCTAGCTGGTTATTCTCTCACCACATTGAAGATCTTCCTTGGTTGACTTCAGGTAAATTGAGAATGAACTATGCAACAGTAGGTAATGATGCTCCTTGGGGATCAATCAAGAACGTATATGACAAACCAGATCCATTTGGTTCAACCATTTTGTTCTCTGCTCCATCGACTCAGAACAACCCATTCTTAAAGCCCGAGCAAACTCAAAGTAAGGAGATCGGTTTAGAGATGGCTTTCTTACAGAACCGTTTAGGTTTTGACTTAACGTATTACCACACGAATACATTAGATCAGATCTTACCTGCATCTGTTTCTTCTGCAACAGGTTTCTCAAGTACTTTTGTGAACGCTGGTAATATTGAGAACAAAGGTTTTGAAGTTAGCTTATATGCTAGCCCAATCAAAACAGCTGATTTCTCATGGAATGTTAACGTAAACTGGACTAAGAATACAAGTTTAGTATTGAGCTTGTACAATGATAGCAAGAACTTACAGTTAGCTACTTTCCAAGGTGGTGTTAGCCTAAATGCTTCAGTAGGTCAACCATATGGTATCTTACAAGGCAGAACTTGGAAGACCTTAAATGGTCAGAAATTGGTTAAAGCTAATGGTCGTTATGACTTGACTTCTACTACAACAAACAATATCGGAAACGTAAATCCTGATTGGATTGGTGGTATCAACAACTCATTCAAGTATAAGAATGTGACATTGAACTTCTTGATTGATATGAAGCGTGGTGGTAGTGTATTCTCTTTAGATCAATACTATGGTCAAGCTACGGGTGTTTATCCTGAGTCAGTTGGTAATAATGATAAAGGTAATCCTTCTCGTTCTCCAGTTGCTGAAGGTGGTGGTGTAATTATGCCAGGAGTTTTAGCGGATGGTTCTGCTAATACAATTCGTGTGGAAAATGATTATGGTACATATGGTTATGCTTATAACCCAGCTGCAGCTTTCGTTTACGATGCTAGTTACATCAAGTTAAGAGAAGCAAACATTGTTTACTCTTTACCAAGTTCGGTTGTACGTAAATTAGGAGGTGTTAAAGGAGTTGATCTTTCTATTTTCGGAAGAAACTTGTGGATTATCCAGAAATATGTTCCTTATGCTGATCCAGAGGAAAACCTTTCTGCTGGTAACATCCAAGGAAATCAATCGGGTGCTTATCCAACTACTCGTTCGATTGGATTTAACATCAAATTATTATTCTAATTATCCTAAAATTTGATAAAGATGAAAAAAATATTTTTAGTTTTTGTACCACTTTTGCTCCTTGCATCGGCTTGTACAGAAGATATTTCTCAATTAAATATTGAGACTAAAAGGCCAGCTGCAGTACCTGCACCTACCTTGTTCTCGAACGCAGTTAAGACCATCTCTGGTTCTTTAGCTTCTCCTAGTGTGAATACTAACGTATTCCGTTTTACCGTGAGTCATTGGGCTATGTCAACATATCAAGATGAGGCTCAATATGATTTTGCAACACGTAACATTCCTCAAGGATGGTGGACTACCATGTACCGTGACGTTATCGCGGATTTACGTGAGTCAGCAAAATTGATCAGTGCAGACGCTGCTTTAACTCCAGGTGAGAAAGCGAATAAATTAGCGATTATTGATATCATGGAGGTTTATACCTACAGTATTTTGGTTAATACTTTTGGTAATATTCCTTACTCTGAGTCTTTAAATGCTGCTATTTTATTTCCAAAATACGATGATGCTAAAACCATTTCTACGGATTTAATCAATCGTTTGAATGCAGACATCTCTAAAATCAATACATCGGCTGCTGGTTTTGCATCGGCTGAGGACTTGATTTACAAAGGTTCAGTTTCAAAATGGTTGAAGTTTGCTAATACCCTTCGTATGAAGATTGGTATGATTCAAGCAGATGTAGATGCTAATTTGGCTAAATCTGCGGTGGAAGCTTCTGATGCAGGTGCTATCTCAGCAGCAGCTGACAATGGTTTATTTACCTACATGGCTGCTTCTCCTAACCAAAACCCATTATATGTGGATATCGTTTTGGGAGGTCGTTCAGACTATATCGCTGGTAAAGATTTGATGGATAAATTATTAGGATGGAATGATCCACGTACAAGTGCTTACTTTACTCCAAACAATGCTGGTGTTTATGCTGGTGGAATTGTAGGAAAAGGTAATACTTACGTAGATTTCTCTCGTGCTGGTACTAAAATCATTGATGCTTCTGCTCCATGTGTATTGGCAGATTATGTTGAAACTGAATTCTTACGTGCTGAAGCAAAAGAAAGAGGATTTAATGTAGCTGGTACTGCAGAATCACACTATAATAATGCGATTCGTGCTTCAATCATCTATTGGGGTGGTTCTGCAGCTGATGCTGATGCTTATTTAGCTCAGCCTTCTGTAGCTTATGCTACTGCTGCTGGTGATTGGAAACAAAAAATCGGTACTCAAAAGTGGATTGCTTTGTATAATAGACCATATGATGGATGGGTTGAATTGCGTCGTTTAGACCAACCTAAGATTTCTGCTCCAGTTGGTGCTAAGTCTGGTTTCCCAACTCGTTTAACTTATGCTGCTAATGAGCAAACATTGAACGGAACTAATTATACAGCTGCTGCTTCTGCCATTGGTGGTGACGTAGTTACAACTAAATTGTATTGGGATAAATTCTAGTATAATTTAGATTTTTTCAATAAAAAAAGAGGGCTTTGAAAAAAGCCCTCTTTTTTTTGTTATAAAATTCCTAAAACATTTTTCTTTATAAACGTGTTTAACTAATTTATGAGCGGATTTTTATGCTTTTGAGCGGAAAGTCTTTAACTTATTACTCATTTATCAAACTAAAAAAAATGAAAAAACTACTACTCGTTGGGGTATTAGTGATGACTGTATTCAGTTCACTAATGGCTCAAAACAAACAAGTTACGGGGAAGGTAACCTCATCAGATGATGGGAGTGGATTACCCGGAGTAAGTGTGAGTGCGAAAGGCTCCACTCGTGGAACCACCACTGCTGCCGATGGTTCCTACAGCATTCAAGTGGCAGACGGAGCTTCTCTCGTTTTTAGTTTTGTTGGTTACACTAGCCAAACTATCGCCATCGGAAATCGTTCAGTTGTTGATGTTGCCTTAGCTTCTGACGCCAAGCAATTAAGCGAGGTTGTTGTAGTGGGTTATGGTACCAAGAAAAGAACTGAGTTTACTGGTTCTGCTTCTACCATTAAAGCAGCTACCATCGCAGAAAGACCCGTTCAAAGTTTTTCACAAGGATTAACGGGACAGGCTGCTGGTGTGAATATCACACAGCCTAACGGTTTATTAAATAACCCTCCTGTAATTCGTGTACGTGGTCTTAGCTCATTGTCTCTAAGCTCATTCCCATTAGTTGTTATTGACGGTATACCTATCAGTACTGACAACGTTTCGGCTAACTCCACTACGAATAACCCATTGGCGGATATTAACCCATCTGATATTGAGTCCATTGACGTGTTAAAAGATGCGGCATCTGCAGCTATATATGGTTCACGTGCTGGTGCTGGAGTTTTATTGATTACGACTAAGCGTGGTAAATCAGGAAAAGCAAAAGTATCAATTGATTCTTGGGCAGGTGTAAGTGAAGCTGTTCGTTTACCTGACGTTTTAAACGCTCAGCAATATATGGATCATAAGAACATGGCTATCGCCAATGCGTTATTATTGAATCCAAATGCAGTTACTTCCACTCAACGTAACTCAGAAAATAAATCATTTTTACCAAATTACAATCCAGACGGCAGTTTGATTGATACAGATTGGTATAAGGAAGTATATCAAAGAGGTTTTTCTCAAAATCACAATATGACTATTACTGGAGGAAATGATAAGACTACTTATTATTTCTCTGGTGGATACTCAGATCAAGAAGGATTCTTGAGAAGCAACAGTTTCCAACGTCGTTCTGGTCGTTTCAATATGGATCACCAAGCAACAAAATGGTTGAAGTTAACTACTAATTTCAACTACTCGAATACGTATAACAAGGCACCAATGTCAGGTTCAAATGCTGGAGGAGCCTTCAATACATCGGGTTTGGGTCGTATTGCTGTGGCTCAAGTTCCTAACTTGCCTGCTTATTTACCAGATGGTTCTTACAATTTGGAAAACAATACGGTTGGTCGTTTAAACAACTTATTACCTGCTCAGTTTCCTAATGCAGCTGTGGTTCGTGATTTAGATAAAATTTCATCTGAAAATACGCGTTTAATCGCCAATTTAGGTGCAGAGATTCGTTTGTTAGAAGGTTTAACGGCTAAGACAAACTATTCTTGGGATCGTAGAAATACAGAGAATATCCGTTTCTTTAACCCATACAATGGTGATGGTTGGTCTACTTCGGGAGATGCCTACAACAACACGGCTCGTTCAGACAACTGGAACTGGATCAATACTTTACAATACAACGTTACTTTAGCAGAAAAGCATAATATCTCAGCCATTGTAGGTTCAGACGTTCAAAAAACCCGTGTCCTAAACTGGGGTGCGCAACGTCAAACATTAGCTGATTTCTTCTTTACTGATTTCCAAGGAAACTTTGGTACTAACTTGGCAGCAGGTAATGGAATTTCTCAAGTATCTTATGAGGCATACTTCGCTAACGTGAGTTATAACTTCAAAGGAAAGTATTTCTTAAGCGGTAACCTTCGTCGTGATGGAAACTCAGCTTTATCTGCTGAGAACCGTTGGGGAGATTTTGGTGGTGTGTCTTTAGGTTGGACTGTTTCTGAGGAAGAGTTCTTCAAAAATATGGACTTAGGAAACACTATTTCTTCTTTCCGTTTAAAGGCAAGTTATGGTAAAGTAGGTAACGGTAATGTTCCGAATGCCTATGGTTCTTATTCTACCTTTGGATCAGGTTTATACGGATCTATTCCAACCTTATCATTTAACCAAGCAGGTAATAAGGATTTGAAATGGGAGACATCAGCTCAAACCAACGTAGGTTTGGATGTTAGTTTCTTAAACGATCGTATTACATTAGAAGCGAACTACTATTATAAGGATATCAACAATTTGATCTTGAACGTGCCTCAAGCACCTTCTAAAGGTATTCCAGGTAACTCGATCTTAGCTAACGTTGGTTCGATGTATAATAAAGGTTTTGAAATTGCTCTAACGGCAACGCCTATCAATACAGGTAAATTCAGCTGGAATACCAACATAAATTTTGCTACCAACGAAAACATGGTAACATCATTGGTAGATGCTAACACACCTATTTTGACAAATACTTCCGGTCTAGAGGCTACTTCTATTACCAAAGTAGGTTACTCAGCAGCTCAAATTTATGGTGTTAAAACGGATGGTGTTAATCCAGCAAATGGTCGCCGTATTTATATTAAGAGAGATGGAACTAAGGTACAATACCAGCATTTAGGTGGTGCATTGGCTTGGACTACCTTAGATGGTAAGGCTACAACTTCTCCATCCTCTGAGCAACAAATCTTAGGAAATACACTTCCTACTTTCTATGGTGGTTTTAATAATACCTTTAAGTATGGAGGTTTCGACTTAGCTTTGAACTTTACATTCTCAGGAGGAAACTACATTTACAATGGTTCTCAAGCGGGTCTACGTGACCAACGTGTATGGAATAACTCAGTTGATGTGTTGAAATCTTGGAAAAAAGAAGGAGATATTACTGAGATTCCACGCGCTGTTTACGGAGATAACGTATCGAATGGATCTTCTTTCTTGATCGATGCTAACATCCAAAAAGGAGATTTCTTACGTTTACAAACGGCTACTTTAGGTTATAAAATCCCAGCTGATTTGAGTCGTTTAGGAATTACTAGCTTACGTCTATACGCTCAAGCTACGAACTTATTCCTATTAACACCATACAAAGGTGTTGACCCAGAAATCTCATCCAATGGAGATTCTAACCTAGCTTCTGGTATTGAAAGAAACTCAATCCCTCAAGCTAGAGCGTTCACATTTGGTATTAACATCGGTTTATAATTTTAAAGGATAGATAAAATGAAATTATTCACAAATAAAATTGGATATCTGACCATCGCTTTGGCTTTGACAGTTTCCTCTTGCAGTAAGGATTTTCTTAGTGCAGTTCCTGAATTAGACTTGTCTGATGCGACAGTCTTTAATTCCCCAGCTCGCGTGCTTTCTCAAGTAAATGGTTTATATGGATCAGCTAAAAGTGGTAGCTTATTCGGTGGTCGTTACTTGATCTATAATGATATTCGTGCGGAAGAATTTGTTAACCGTACGACTAACTCCGTAACAGGTTATTCCACGTATCAAGGTAACCAAGATCCATCAGATACTTATTTAGCTGGTTTTTGGATTCAAGGTTACTTGACTATCAACCGTGCTAATTTGTTTTTGGAAGGTCTTGCGGCGAATCCAAATGCAGTATCTTCTACACTGGCGGCTAATTACCGTGGTGAAGCGAAGTTCATTCGTGCTTTGACTTACTTCTCTTTGGTACAATTCTTCGCGAAGCCTTATATCTTAGATAAAGGTGCTTCTGCGGGCTTGCCTTTGCGTCTGAAAGGACAGACTTCCTCTGCGGATAATAATTTAGCTAGAAGTACTGTTGCTCAAGTATATGACCAAATCTTGAAAGATTTGAATGAGGCTGAGACGGAGCTACCTGATAGCTATGCATCGGCTTTATTGAACACAACTCGTGCACATAAAAACACGGCTATTGCTTTGAAAACTCGTGTTTTGTTAGCTAAAGGAGATTATGCAGGTGTAATTACTGAAGCAAATAAAATTGTTTCACCAACAGCTCCATATAGATCTAATACTCGTGTAGCGCATACTTTGCAAGCAGACGTATCTGCTGTGTTCAAAGCACCATACACTACTACTGAGTCGATTTTCTCATTCCCAATGGATGCGACAAACCCTCCGGGTACCCAAAACCAATTGGGCTTCTATTTTAATGCAGGAAACGTGGAGTATTATTTAAATCAAGGTCCAACAGGTATTTATAGTAATCCTCAATTTACTGCTACGGATGATCGTAAGACTAAGTTGACAGTGCCTACTACTACCATTGCGAAGTTTCCTTCGTCAACTAAGTTTAGTGGCGTGTCTCCTTTCATCGATTTTGTGCCAAACATCCGTTATGCTGAGGTATTATTGAACCTTGCGGAAGCTGAAGCAGAAGGTGGAAACATCAATCGTGCGATTGATATCTTGAATGCTGTACACAAGCGTTCTGATCCTACTTATGTATTCACTGGATTAGATTCTAAAGCTAATGTGGTAAGGGCAATCTTGACAGAACGTCGTATCGAATTCCTTGCAGAAGGTTTCCGTACTAATGATGTTTTGCGTAGAGGTGACTCAATAAATTCATTCGGTGCTGGAGCGATCATCCCTCCAACGGATCCACGTTATATTTATGGAATTCCATTGATTGAAACTCAAACCAACCCTGGTATTGGTAAGTAATTCATGTGATTTCTACATCAAAGGGCTTGTCATCGACAAGCCCTTTTTTTTATACCTCTCCTAAGGTAGTATAATCTTTTAATGAAGTGATTTTTTTTGATATTAAATAGGTCAATAGATGTTTCTTTAATTTTGATGATAATAATTAAACCCTTTAAGGTTTTAATAACCTATTGGTTAAATTAATTTAAATGATTTGATAAGAAGTTATTTGAAGATGTTTCTAGGATTTAATTTATACCAAAGATTCAGAATATATTTATTTAAAAGGCCGAGCCTTTTCCCTGTAGGTATAAAAAAACGCCCCCGATTATTCGGAGGCGTTTGGATTTAAATTTATAAATCAGTCGAATTACCAGATCTTAATTCGATCTTCTGGTTTTTTATACAATTTATCTCCAGGTTTAATGTTAAATGCATTATACCAAGCATCCATATTCACTGGTGCACCAATTGTTCTGTATTGGTTGGGAGAGTGTGGATCAGTTATAATCAGTTGTGCAGCTGTTTCGGGTAGGGTAGTTCCACGCCAAACTTGCGCCCAGGATAAAAAGAATCGCTGATCTGGTGTAAATCCATCAATTTTCTTCTTCGATTTTCCTTGCTCCGTCATTTTGAAGGCTTCATAAGCCATATTTAGCCCACCTAAATCACCAATATTTTCACCCATGGTCAATTTGCCATTGACATGTATGGTATCTAAAATAGTATAGGAATCAAATTGAGCGCCTAAAAGAGCTGTTTTTGCTTTGAACTTATTCAAATCCTCGTCTGTCCACCAATTTCGTAAAGTTCCGTCTTTATCATATTTACTTCCTGAATCATCAAAACCGTGCGACATTTCATGGCCTATAACCGCACCAATACCTCCATAATTTACTGCGTCGTCTGCATTCGGGTCAAAGAATGGGAATTGTAATATACCTGCTGGGAAAACAATCTCATTCATCACCGGACTATAATACGCATTTACAGTAGGAGGGGTCATGCCCCAACGGCTACGATCAACTTTTTTTCCAACTTGACTAACATTTTCTTTAAAGCCCCAAGCGCTGGCATTTCTAAGATTTTGAAAATACTGATCTCCAGAAATTTCTAAACCTTCATAATTTTTCCATTTGTCAGGATAACCAATTTTAGGGGTGAAAGCATGTAATTTATCCAATGCTTTCTGTTTAGTTACATCACTCATCCAATCCAACTTTTGAATTCGGATTTCAAATGCCTTTCTTAGATTCTCAATCAAAACCTTCATACGCTCTTTAGCTTCAGGCTTGAAATATTTTTTAACATACAATTGTCCGAGTAATTCACCAACGGTGCCATCCGTAAGGCTTGACATACGCTGCCAACGGGGTGTTTGTACCTTTTGGCCAGTCAATAATTGACTGAAACTAAAACTTGCTTTTACGAAAGGACTACTCAAATTGGGGGCAGAACCTTTTAAAATAGACCATTGTAAATAAACTTTCCATTGATTAATGGGAGTTTCTTTAACTAGTCGGTTGACCTCTTCAAAAAACTTTGGAGCCGAAACTAGAATAGAGTCTTGTTTAGGAACATTCATTTGAGCAAATAAATCTGTCCAATCGATTTCATTTGTCTTTTGCTGAAATTCATTCCAAGCAAACTTGTTATAGGTTTTATATGGGTCACGCATTTCCACTCTTGACATTTGTGCGTTGGCCAATTGCTTCTCTAAACCAAAAACTATCTCAGCGTTTGCTTTAGCTTGTTCAGATGGATTCCCTACTAATTCAAATAAAGTTTTGATGTAGTTTTTATACACCTCTTGAACTTTAGCACTACGAACATCAGATTTCAGGTAAAAATCACGATCTGGAAGGGTAGTCCCACCTTGGGCCAGTTGAGGTACCATTTTTTCCACATTTTTTCGATCTTGTCCTATTCCAAAACCAAATAATGGAGAACCAATACCTGAAACTCTAAATTGAGCAAGGGCATCTAGCACTTCTTTTTTTGTTGAAATGGCACTTACCTTATCTAAATCCGCTTTAATGGGTGTAAAGCCTAATTTTTCTATAATCAGGCTGTCCATGGCCGCCGTATAAAAGTCAGCTACTCGTCTTTCTATACTGCCCAGTGGAAAGCTCTTTTGATTTGACTTAAGGTCCTCTAGTATGGATTTAACAGCATTGATATTAAAATCCCTTAGCTCATTAAAGCTTCCCCACCTAGTTTCTTTAGCAGGGATTGGGTTATTCTTAACCCAAGTACCATTGGCATACTCAGCAAAATCATCACCAGGTTTAACCTTGGTATTCATGTTAGCCTTATCAATGAATTTGGCTGGGCTTTGAGCCAACAAATGTGCTGAACTCAGCATCATTCCTGTTAAAACAATGTATCGGTAAATTGTCTTCATATGTTGTTTAGTTTGTTTTTAGTTTGTTGATTTTTTTATAAATTCAAGATAAACTCGTATAACTTCATCGATGAACAAATTGTTATCATTCTCTTTCATCCTAATTCTTTCAATAGGCTCTACATTGGCTCAACAGCCTATTTTGAAAACCATGAGTCATGAAGCCATGACCTCGCTCAAGCGGGTAGGGGCTCCCAAAATAAGTCCAGATGGTCAATGGGTCATTTATTCCCAACAGGCAGTTTCTTATGAGGCAGAATCCAATACCAGTGACTTGTGGATTGCCTCAACAGATGGAACGCAAGCTCCTAGAAAAATCACCCAAACAAAGGCCGGTGAAGACAATTACTTTTGGCATCCCACGGAGAAGAAAATTTTCTTTACCGCTAAACGTGAAGGAGATGAATCTGCTCAATTATATAGTTTAGATTTTGCGGGCGGAGATGCCCAAAGAGTAAGCAACTTCTCTTTAGGGATTGGAAGTCCACAAATAAGCTCGGATGGAAGTAAAATTTTGTTTTCTTCTCGGGTTTTTCCAGGAGTTTTTAGTGATTCTTTGAATAAAAAACAGTTCGAGGAAAAAAAGAAATTGAAATACAAAGCCAGGGTTTATACTTCTTTCCCCATTCGTTATTGGGATAGCTGGCTAGATGAAAAACAAACCCATGTCTTTTTGTTGGATTTGAAAACCAAAGAGGTTCGTAATTTATTTAGCGAGCTAAGTTTGGTTCAATCCCCAGGATTTCAATTAGGGGCATTTAAATGGTCTCCTGATAACCAATCGGTAGTTTTTATTGCCAGCACCGATTATAATACCACTGCGTATCAATTTTCAACATCTAAGATTTATCAGCTTAATATACAGGGTGGAAAGGAGTCCTTATTAGTAAAGGATTCATGGGATTATTCAAATATCTACTTTTCAAAGGATGGGAAATATGCTTTAGCCACCGGAAGTGTGCATCAGGATAAGATATATCAACTAGACCATTTATTTCGATTCAATTGGCCTGATATGTCAAATAAAACGGAGTTGTTAAGTTCCCTAGATCGTCCCATTAATCAACTAGAAGTATCCACAAAACATTTGATTGCGAGCATTGAGGATCAGGGCGTAGATCGCTTGATTCGAGTGAATTTACAAGATGGGACTTTTCAGCCTGTTTTGGGCGGTCAAAAAGGTTCATTCAATCAGGTTTCCTTATCCCAACAGGAAAATGTTTTTGCATATGCTTACGAGAGTATGGCAAGTCCTTCCGAGGTTTTTGTACATCATGTTGATAAAGAAATAGCCATCTCAAAAGCTAATCAAGCATTCCTTAAAAATTATGATCTGAAAGATGCCGAAGTTTTTTGGACAACAAGTCGAGGAAAGAAAATCAGAAGCTTTTTATTAAAACCAGCCTCCTTTGATCCGAATAAAAAGTATCCTCTTTTCGTATTAATGCACGGTGGCCCAGCCATTTCATTTAAAGATACGTATGGGTATCGATGGAATCCATATATCCTGGCAGGTACCGAGTATGTCATTGTCATGACCGATTATACCGGCTCGGTGGGCTATGGCGAAAAATTTACGCAGGATATCCAGTTTGATCCCTTCAAAGGACCTGGCCAAGAGATATTGGATGCAGCAAATGATGCTATCAAGCGATTTTCATTTATAGATGGAAGTAGACAAGCCGCCGGAGGAGCAAGTTATGGTGGCCATTTAGCTAATTGGATGCAGGCTACAACCAGTCATTTTAAATGTTTGATTGCACATGCTGGTTTAGTCAATTCTGAAGCGCAATGGGGAACATCTGATGTCATTTGGGGAAGGGAATTGATGAATGGAGGAGCACCTTGGGTACCTACTAAAACTTGGAAGGAACAGAATCCCATGCGATTTGCGGCTAATTTTAAAACGCCTATCCTCTTGACAGTCGGGGAAAATGATTTCCGGGTGCCGATTAATAATACACTTGAAAACTGGAGTATATTGCAGCGACAAAAAGTGCCTAGTAAATTGATTGTTTTTCCAGAAGAAAACCACTGGATTTTAAAGGCTGAAAACTCTCGGTTTCATTATCAAGAAATACGAAATTGGTTAGCTACTTATTTGAAATAAAAACAAAAAGCCCAAGCCATTAATTCAGCTTGGGCTTTTGTTTTGTATATGGAATTCATTAATCAAGCTCAATCATTTTGCCTGTTTTTACTGAATCATCGCAAGCAAATGCAATTTTCAAACTGTTTACGGCATCTGCCACATGGTCTGTTAAGTCCCAGTTTTGGGTGATGGCATCGTAGAAATATGCTTGCTCTCGATCACATAGACCTTGGTGATCAGGTTCATCCAAAAGATTAATCCATTCGTCTTCTTGGGTAAATTCATTTTGAGCATTGATGTCAGCCTTGTGTACCCGCAGTGATTCTGTTTTGGTATGCGATTCTACCGAATCTGATTTTCCTTCTCCTCCCGCCTCCTTAGCCACGATGGAAACAGAACCTTGGGGTCCAAACACATCTTTGACGAAATAGGCCGTTTGGGAAATCATGGGTCCCCAGCCTGCTTCATACCAACCTACTGAACCATCTTCAAAATGAATTTGCAGTTGGCCATAATTGTAATTACCCGCTGGAATATCGTTGGTTAATCTAGCACCAATAGCCGCTACGCGAACCGGTTTTGAACGAGTCATTTGGCACATCACATCTATATAATGAACCCCACAATCCACAATTGGGCTTAAACTCTTCATCAAATTACGATGGACATCCCACATGTATCCATGACTTTGTTGGTTTAGGTTCATGCGCATAACCAAAGGTTTTCCTAAACCTTTGGCTATATCAATGAATTTAATCCAAGATGGATGATGACGAAGGATATAACCAACCACCAGCTTTTTACCTGTTTGGCGAACTACTTCGGCAACCCTTTTGGCCCCAGCTAATGAATCCGCAATAGGTTTTTCTAAAAAAACATGGCAGCCTGCCTCTAAAGCAGCAATGGAATAAGCCTCGTGTGTATCTGGATAGGTAGAAATACAAACAGCATCCGGTTTAGTGATAGCTAAGGCTTCCAAATAGTCGGAGTATAAATCGTATGCACCGCCTAATTCTTGATTTAATTTTTCTTTGCTGGCTCCCGTAGAAACTAATCCACAAATCTCAAAACCCTCATGCGTATGAAAAGACAAGGCATGAGAGGCTCCCATATTTCCACAGCCCACTACTAAAACGCGTAATTTATTTTTTGAACTCATTGCTCTTCCATTTTTTGATAAGTGAAATTAAAAAGAAAGGGGGATAAATAGAAAAGGCCTGTATGCTTTTGTGATTTTCTTACATTTTATTAAAGCGATAACTTGAATTCTGGTCGAACATATTTTATTGTATCAAAATAATACATTAAACTTGTAGCATTAAAACCCGAAAATCATGAAAAGAAGACAGTTTATTCAGCAATCAAGCACCCTGTTTGCCTCATCTTTATTTTTATCAAAATCAGGAGCCTTGGATAAGATGCTGACATCCAAGCCTCTAGGCCTTCAATTGTTCACTTTATTCAATGTGATTGATCAAGATGTTCCTGGGAATTTGAAGAAAGTAGCTGATTTAGGAATAAAGGAATTGGAATCTGCCTTTAGTTTTAAGCCTATGTTTTATGGTTATACGGGGAAAGAATTTCGTTCATTGACCAATAATTTAGGATTGAATTGGGTTTCACACCATGTTTTGGGAGCACCCTTCAAACCTCGTCCAGGTTTTGATTCAAGTAAAATGCCGAAATTACTTACCTTGAAAACAGATGCAAGTCAAATTGTTGACAATGCAGCTGAGGCAGGATTGAGCTATTTAGTATGTGCCAATATACCGATAGAGTCTAAATCTGAAGTTTCGGAATCGGTGGATATATTAGGTAAATCAGCGGAATTAGCCAAGAAAGCGGGCTTAACATTCTGTTATCACAACCACGATGCGGAGTTCAAAGTGATTGATGGCCAAAGGGCTTTTGATGTATTTTCTAGTCAAATCTCAGCAGATTTATTAAAATTTGAATTGGATTTGGGTTGGGCTACCAAAGCTGGAGAGAATATCATTGAATTATTCAAAAAACAGCCAGGTCGTTTCCCTCTTTGTCACATTAAAGACTTTGATACGGATTATAAAAACATTGTTCCGGTAGGACAAGGAATTGTGAACTATGAACCTATCTTTAAAGCTGCTTCCATAGGCGGACTTAAACACTATTTCTTGGAGCATGATATGCCAAAAGATGCATTTGAGAGCATTCGTTTGGGTAAAAGTGCTTTGGATAAAATTTTATAAATACCTAAATATCCCCTAAGAATCCGCCATAATATAAAACTGGTGCGCTTGAAAAATAAACTGCCTTTTTCTAATGAAATGTATTTCTTGGACCATAGGCAGTTTTTTTATTTCTAAGGTAATCTACTGGCACCAGCAATTAATCAAAGATATTGGAATTCAAATGTCGGAATGCTTCCATGGCCCCCATATATTCACACGTTCTTGCCCCAGCTTTGTTAGCATTTAATATAATTTTGGTCCAATCTGCCTGACTTAATTGGCCTAGGTTTTTTACTCGTCCTTCATTTAATTGGAATAATACAGCCCCTACAAAGGCATCTCCTGCACCGGTTGTATCTGTGGGTTTAATGGGAATACTGGGAACAATAAAAGTTTCACCGGCTAAGCCTAACAGGGTGCCTTCCTTACCCAATGTAATGGCAAAAACACCCCTGCACCATTGAAGCAACTGCTGGGTAGCTTTTTCTAAGGAATCTGTCTTGGTAATTAGCATGGCTTCTTCATCGCTTAACTTAATAAAGTCGGCCTTTTGAAGGAAAAACAAGGATTGCTCAATAAAACTTTCTTGTTTATCAGAAAATAATAGGTGTCGGTAATTGGGATCAAAACTGATAATTTTCCCTAGTGCCTTGGCCTCTTGAAGTAAATGATAATAGGAGGCTTTCAAGTTTCCATCCAAAAAAGCGGTAGCTGAACCAAAATGAATGATATCTTGCTTATTTAAATCAATCAATTTTATTTCTTCTACCGTCAATTGTGCGTCTGCCCCACGGTTAAAAACAAAGTCCCGCTCTCCATCCAACATAAGCGATACAAAAGCAAATGTGGTAAAATATTGATGGTCTAAATGCACATGCTGGGTATTTACGCCAAAGCTGTCCATGACATCTTGCAATTGCTTTCCAAAGGGATCATTGCCTACTTTGGCACTTAAATAGACTTCTCCACCAAGTGCCGCAATGGCCGCCGCTACATTCGTGGGAGCACCTCCAGGTTTTTTAAGAAAATTTTCTCCAGCCGCTAAAGTGGATCCTTTATCGGTACAAATCATATCAATCAAGGCTTCGCCAATACAGAGTACACTCATAGGGAAATCAGGTTAAGGACTTTCAAAACGAAAAACAATGGAAATGTTTCACTCAATAACAATGACTATGATCGATTGAATAATCTTCCAATGGCAGAACTTGGAAAATATATCTGTCAAAGTCGTCCAAAAGCTTCGTTTTTTTTATCGAATGTTAGGTATGCTTATTTAATATTCTTGCGACAAAGGGTGGATCATTAACTCATCGATAACCACGTTCGCAGGCTGATTCATTATAAAATAAATACTATCTGCCATGTTTTCGCATGTTAACCAAGCTTGATGGCTAGCATCTCCCTGAGGCTCTGGGTGAAACATGGTATCAACCAATCCGGAGTATACGGTGGACACTTTGATTCCGTCTTTTCTTACCTCTTTTCTCAATGCTTCCGTAAAAGCGTGCTGAGCATATTTAGAGGAGCAATAAAGAGATCCACCATCAAACACACGCTTAGCAACGTCCGATGCAATGGAAATGATATGACCTTTTTTGGCAGTTTTCATGCTTGATAATACCGCCTTAGAAAATAGAAATGTTCCTTTTACATTGGTATTGTAAATTTGGTCCCAGTTTTCTACTGTATAACTTTCAGTAGGGCCGAAAACCCCAGAACCGGCATTGTTAATTAGGAAATCAATGCCTTGAAACGTATGCGCTGTTTTTTCTACCGCATAATTTACAAAGCTTTCGTCGGCCACATCGCCCACAAAATATAAAGGCCGGTGACCAATCTCAGCAATGCTTTCTGCAAGATCCTTTAGTTCTCCTTTGCTTCGAGCAATAAGACTTAATTGGAAATTATGTTCTGCCAATAAGAGTGCTAAGGCTTTCCCTATTCCTTTGGAGGCACCCGTGATAATGGCAACAGGAGGTTTTTGTGACATGTTTCTATTTTTTTTCTAAGATAAGGATTTGAAATGATATGCAAATCGCCAAGATTCTTGATTTCGACTTTTTGTTTTGGGCTTATACCGATTGTTGAAATTTATTTGTGAATGTTTTCTTTATTTCAACGAATAGTTACCCGCCACCTTAAATGGATAAGACATTGAAAAGAAAAGATTTTATATGGAAAGCTGGGGCCTCTGTTTTGATGGGACCAGCAGCTTTGATAGCTTGTAAATCAGAAGAAACACTAAGTCCTGCTAGTTCTTCAAATTCTACAAGTAGTTCCAGCTCAAGTTCATCTACCAGTGCATGTAAAGTAGGAGATACTGAAACTGATGGTCCATTTCCCTTGTATAATAAAAGGGACGCTAGTATAACCCATTCGGATATTACGGAAGGGAAAACAGGAATACCTTTGAATATGACAATTGCCATTAAAAATGTCAACGCTGATTGCGCATTACTTCCTAATGCCAGAGTAGACATTTGGCATTGTGATAAGGATGGATATTATTCTGGATATATAAATTCGGGATATCTCGGAACACAAGATAATACAGCTAAAACATTTTGTAGAGGTATAGCCACCACGGATGCTAATGGAATTGCTAAATTCACAACGATCTACCCGGGTTGGTACCAAGGGCGAGTTACCCATATTCATGCTCAAATTTATGTGAATAATGTGTTAAAACTAACCACGCAAATTGCCTTTCCTGAAGAGATTAATACAGCCGTATATGCTACAGATTTATACAAATTACATGGGCAAAATTCCACTAAAAACACAACGGATTCAATCATAAAGGATTCTTTGTCAAATGAATTGGCCAGTGTAAGTGCCAATTCATCGGGTGGATATGATCTGAATCATACCATTTTTATAGCCGTATAATTTAGCAAATGTAAAAATGAGAGGCTCCGGCCTCTTTTTTATGTTCAAAGCTTTTTGTTTGTAATATTTTTGTTTTAACTTGAATTATTCCAACACAAAATTAAAGCTATGAAAAAGGTCAATGACATTTTATCGCAAAGAAAAAGGGACACGATTTCCGTAGGTCCTGATACGCATGTAATTGAAGCATTGAAAATAATGCAAGACCAAAACATTGGTTCCGTAGTTGTGATGGATGGAAACCAGTATTTGGGCATAATGACTGAAAGGGATTATGCACGTAAGGTAATTCTGTTGGGTAAAAGCTCCATTGACGCATCTGTCAAGGAGATTATGTCGACCGATTTACCTCATATTAACCGGGAAACCACCTTGGAAATGTGTATGATTATCGTTTCTGAAAAAAATATTCGTTACCTACCCGTATTGGAAGGCGGACATTTTATTGGAATCATTTCGGTGAATGATTTGATCACAGCCACAATTCAAGACCATTTGGATACGATTGAGCATCTAAAAAATTATATTCAGATGTAAAACTTGGATGTGTGGAGATAAAGCAAGTCGCCTTTTTGATTAATCCTTTTTGTTCCCCAAAAACAAAAGCTTATGCACATTGGGTAGAGGATCAAGTTAATCTGAAAGCTCAAAATTCGCTTACATTAACTTTGTTTTTCCAAGATTGGCCTGCTCAATTAGCTGGTTTTGATCAAGTATGGGTGCTTGGGGGAGATGGTACCTATAACTATTTCGCGAATGCCTATTCGGATTGTCAAATTCCCATAGCTTTTTTTAAAGGAGGTACAGGCAATGATTTTTACTGGAAGTTATATGGCGATATTTCCAAAGAGCAGCATTTAGAGGTCATTTTAGGGGCACATATTCAATCCGTGGATGCGGGTACCTGCAATGAACAATTATTTCTAAATGGTGTGGGGATGGGCTTGGAAGGGGAAGTGCTGGAATCGATGAATACCATTCGGGCAATAGGCGGTTTGATAGGTTATTTTTTAGCTGCTATACCCCAGTTGTTTCTTTTTAAATCATTTCATGTTCGGATGAATTTAGATCATGAATGGATAGAGAAACAAGTATTTTTATGCATGGTTTTTAATTCCTCCCGAGCGGGTGGAGGCTTTCATTTTGTACCCAATGCCTCGATCTGGGATAATCAACTGGATGTCTTACTTTGTGAGCCCTTATCCATTTTTAAACGAATTTGGTATCTGCCAAAGATCCAAAAAGGAAAACACGAGGGTATTTCATTTTTACGCTTTGAGAAAGCTAAACAAATTTTCATTTTCGCTGATCGTAAATTAAAAGCCCAAATCGATGGGGAATTAATCATATCAGATCAGTTTGAGTTTCGGATCTTGGCAAATCATTTTCAAGTTATTGTTCCTTGATTTTTATCCCAGATTGCTGAACTCCTTGCTAAATCGTAATATTGCGATGTGATTTATTTTTTACCCATGTTTACAGCCTTAGAAACAACCATTCAAGCAATCCGACAAAGACCTATATCGCAGGAGAGGAAAGAGCAGATTGCTGTTTTAGTGGCATATTTGAGAGATTGCCTAGATCAAGGTAAGCCATTGCGATTAAATTTCATTTGTACCCATAATTCCAGGAGGAGTCAATTTTCACAGATATGGGCTCAAACGGCTGCTGATTATTTTGGTATTCCTTTACAAGCCTATTCTGGCGGCGTGGAGGAAACGGCATTCAATGAACGAGCAGTGGCTTCATTGCAACGATTTGGATTCCAGGTACATCAACAAGGACAAGTGAATCCCGTTTATTTTGTTTTTCATTCAGAGGATAGCCAGCCCATGATGGCATTTTCCAAAATCTTTGACAATCCCATCAATCCCCATCAGCAATTTGCGGCGGTGATGACCTGCTCGCATGCGGATGAAAATTGCCCTTTTATCCCAGGGGCTACAGCTCGCATTCCATTGAGGTATGAAGACCCGAAGCATTATGATGATAGCCCAGACGAAGCTTATCAATACGACGAGCGTTCTGCGCAAATAGCATCTGAATTGTTTTATGCTTTGGAATGTATTAGCTAGTGTGGTCCCTAAAAATGAGCCACTTACCCTTTACTTTTTTAAGAAGTAAGGTAAAATGACCACCCACATCGCCCAATTTCGGCCTTGTTAAATGCCATTTTCCAATTACCCAAGCGGTTTTCGAGGCAGTTACATCCACTTCTAAAATATCAAAGGTTAGTTGGCCCATGGCTTCTTGATTGGGATAGCTTTTATGATATCGAGCTAAGGTGGCATCCCAGCCCTGAGTAATGCCATTTTTCCCAATGAATTTTAAATCTTCTGAGTGATTATAATAGGCCATAAAGCCCGGAATATCTCCTTGGTTCCAAAGTTTATTTTGTGTAGCTAAAACTTCACGGATAGCTTGTTCATCCGTTTTGGATTGAGCAAAACTGCTAAATGAAAGTAAAAGTAGAATAAGTATTCGGCCCATTTGCTTGATTGTTTTTTTTTGAAAATTAGGAATTTTTAGGAGAATAATGCTCGATTTCTTAGGCTATTTCGGCCTTTGTCTACAAATAGTGCGGGTTGGTAGCAAAAGCACCCTTCCATTTTTTTCATTCGACTTATTGTATCATTTTTGTAAAATGAACAACCTTACATATATGAAACACTTTACTACTGTCAAGTTAGTCCGCCTTTTAATGCTCTCTTGCGTTTCTCTTTGGTCAATCCAAGGAAATGCTCAGGCTCCAGATGAAAACCGATTTGTTAAGTCTGTCTTAACGGAAAAATTAGATGAACCCATGGAAATGGTTTTTTTACCTGATGGTCGAATCTTGTTTGTGGAAAGAAAAGGAGATGTAAAACAATTTAATCCTAGTACCAAGGAAACTAAGGTAATTGGTCATATTATCGTCAATACCAAATACAAGAATCGTGTGGGCGTGGTACGTGAAGCGGAAGAAGGATTAATGGGTATTGCAGTTGATCCAAATTTTAAGGTAAATCATTGGTTGTATTTATACTATGCTCATCCAACTGAAAGCAAGCACATTTTAGCACGTGTGGAATTAAAGGGTGAGGAATTATTGATAGACCAACAAAAAGTAATTTTAGAGGTACCTACCCAGCGTGAAGAGTGCTGCCACACAGGTGGAGGTATGGCTTTTGATAAATCAGGAAATTTATTCTTGACAGTGGGTAATAATACAAGTAATAGTAATTCAGATGGTTATGCGCCAATCGATGAGCGTCCAGGTCAAGCCTATTGGGATGATCAGCGTGGAGCGGCTAATACCAACAACTTATTGGGTAAAATTTTACGAATTCACCCAGAAAAAGATGGGACATATACGATTCCAAAAGGAAATTTATTTCCAGTAGGAACGCCTAAGACTCGCCCAGAAATTTATACCATGGGACATCGTAACCCTTGGAGAGTTAGTGTAGATTCAAAAACAGGATATATTTATTGGGGTGAAGTTGGTCCAGATGCTTCAGTGGATTCTGAAAGAGGGCCACGTGGTTATGATGAATTTAACCAAGCTAAAGGCCCAGGGTTTTTTGGTTGGCCTTATTTTATTGGGGATAATAAAGCGTATGCTGACTATAATTTCGAAAATTCTACAGTAGGGCCTCGTTTTAATCCAGCTAAGCCTTTGAACGAATCTCCAAATAATGATGGTTTAAAGGAATTACCTGCAGCACAGAAAGCCTTTATTTGGTATCCATATGGTACATCTGAGGAATTTCCTTTAGTAGGTGCTTCAGGTAGAAGTGCTACCGGTGGCCCAGTTTATCATCGTTCAGATTTTCCTACTACGGCAAAACGCGCATTTCCTTCATATTATGAAGGCAAATGGTTAATTGTTGAGTTCATGCGTGGCTGGATTATGTCAGTTACTTTAGATGAAAATGGAAACTATAAGTCCATGGAGCGTTTCTTGCCAAACCAAAGTTTTGGTAGTGCCATTGATATGAAATTTAGTCCAGATGGCGATTTATATGTATTAGAATATGGTTCTGCTTGGTTCAGAGGAAATGATAATGCTCGATTGGTGAAGATTGAATACCAAGGTGGAAATAGAAAACCATCAGTAGAGGTTAGTGCTGGTAAATTAAGCGGTGCATTACCTTTCAAAACGAAGTTATCTGCTGAAGGTACCAAAGATTATGATGGAGACAAGCTTACTTATACTTGGACAGTTAAAAAACAAGGTAAGTTAGTTAAGACTCTAGCTGGAGAATCACCAGAATTAGCTTTAAATCAAGCTGGGAAGTATCAAGTGACATTAAAAGCAACGGATCCAAAAGGCTTGAGCAATACGGCTTCTTTAGAAGTTCAAGTGGGAAATGAGTCTCCAAATATAGATATCGTTGTTCCAAATGGTAACAAATCATTCTATTTCCCTGGTAAAAAATTAGCTTATCAAGTTCAAGTTGAAGATAAAGAAGATGGTGTTTTAGGCAAAGGCATTGCTCCTGAATCAGTGGCCGCAACGATAGACTATATTGCTTCGGGCTATGATCCTATTGAGATGTCTCAAAGTCACCGTAAGGCAGATAGTGATTTATTTGCTTCTGCAGGTTTGAAATTAATTAACCAAAGTGACTGTAAGTCATGCCACCTTCCTAACGTTCGTTCAGTAGGACCTAGCTACCAAGAAGTGGCAGCTAAATACAAAGGACAAAACGTGGTTGAGCAATTATCTGCTAAAGTGATTTCTGGAGGAATGGGGGTTTGGGGAGAACATGCCATGAGCGCTCACCCACAGATTTCTAAAGCAGATGCTAAATCGATGGTTAATTACATCCTTAGTTTAGGAGACAAGAAGGCCGATAATAATATTCCTTTGGCTGGTGAAATTGATGCGGTAGTTCCAAAGGAGCAGGTGGGTACTAAAGGAGTATTTGTTGTACGTGCTACTTACGTAGATAAGGGAAATAATAAAATTGCTCCGGCTCAATCAGAGAAATGGTTATTATTACGTCATCCTGCATTAGATCCTGAAAAGGCAGATTTACGTTTTGGTATTCAGCAATTAATCACTCCAGCCCGTGCTACCAACATGGTTGGGCAAAATCCTTACATTGCTTACAAGCAATTGGATTTGACGGGTATTAAATCCATGGATATAAGTGCATCTGCTCAAGCACGTACTAATGCATCTGGTGGTGTGATTGAAATTCGTTTAGATTCTCCAACGGGTACTTTAATTGGAAAAACTACTCCAATTGCTGTCTCACAAGCCACTGGATTTGGACCTCCTCCAGCAGCTGCCAATCCACAGCAAAAAGGTGCTCCATTAGGTACTCCAACTACAGCCCCTGCACCAGTAGCGGGTGCTCCTGCTGGACAAGGTGGTGGACAAAGAAGAATGGGAGGCCCTGCTCCAATCAAAGTAGATATCCAACCAGTCTCTGGAACACACGATGTCTATTTTGTGGCAGTAAATCCTCAAACAGCTCCACAACAAATTGTGGTTCAGATCTCTGGAATAGAAGTGAAGCAATAAGCTCACAATAAATACCACTTAAAGGAGTTTTCTATACGTTAACAGCGCAAGAAAACTCCTTTTTTATGAGTTTATGCGTAGATTTGTCGGCACTTTGTCTTTATTCTTTGTGTAATTATCCGATTATGAAAAAATACATCTTGACTTGGGGAGTGATCATTTTTTGCATCTTTCCTAGCTTAGCTCAAAAAAACATTACAGCAGCCTCGGATGCAAACGCCCCCTTGCATGCTCTTCAACCGGATTACCCTACACCATATATTATTCCTAATGAAGCTCAAATCAAAGCAACCGTAGATAAGGTTTATACCTATTTAGAAAAGGCTACACCTGCTAACTTAATACACAAAGCATCCGGTGAGGCTTGGAATCCATACCAGATTTATTCTGATCAATTAACTTTTGCCAAAGGGGACTTTAGGCCTGTTTCGTATGAATTCGGAGTGACTTACAGTGGTATGCTAGCTTTGGAAAAGGTAAGTGGAGATGCTAAGTTCAAGGAATACGTATTTAAGCGTTTGAGATTTATTTTAGAAACATTACCCAAGGCTTATCAATATACACAGCAAAATCCTGCCAAATCACATGTGTTGAGTGGCTTAATTAATCCCAAAGCTTTGGATGATATTGGAGCCATGTCCATGGCATTTCTGAAAGCTAAACGTGCTGGTTTTGACGGTGATGACTCCTTAATTACGCAAAAAGCATTGAATTTTATTTTGAAGGAAGAACATCGTTTGCCTGATAAAACCTTAGCTCGTATGCGCCCATTACCTAATACCATTTGGTTGGATGATTTGTATATGGCGATACCGGCTTTACTTCAATTTGGAAAAGATTCCGTCAATGTAAAATGCTTTAATGAAGCTGTTTTTCAGTTTGAATCCTATCAAAAAAGAATGTTCAATCCTAAATTAGGTATGTTTATGCATGGCTATTTAGAAGGAGCAGAGGAGCACCCTGAATTTCACTGGGCTAGGGCCAATGGTTGGGCTTTATTAACAAACGCTGAATTGTTGGAACACTTACCGGCCAATCATCCGGCTCGTCCAGCTTTATTAATTCAATTGAAAAAGCATTTGAAGGGCCTATTAGCTCATCAAGATGGGACTGGTTTTTGGCATCAATTATTAGATCGTCCTGATTCATATTTAGAAACTTCAGCAACAGCTATTTATACCTATGTCTTAGCTAAAGGAATCAACCAGGGTTGGTTAGATCCAAGAACCTATGGTCCAGCTGCTATTTTAGGTTGGCAGGCCGTTAGTTCAAAAGTGAATGCTCAAGGTCAAGTAGATGGTACTTGTGTTGGTACTGGACTGGCTTGGGATCCTGCCTTTTATTTCAATCGTCCTATATCTCCTTTTGCAGCGCATGGATATGGCCCTTTATTGTTAGCCGGAGCAGCCATGTGGGAAATGATGAAAAATCATCCTTTTGAAATCAAAGATTCAGCGATTCATTTGCGGTAGATCTGATGCATGCATGACAATCTGATGCTTGCCTGAAAATCTGATGCATGCATCAGATATACCCCAGCAGTTTTTTTCCTAGGTCGCTCAACTCTGCCACAGCTTGTGTTTTTTCTTTTTCTCTCGGATCGCCAGGAAAGGCATAACCTTCTGGGGCAATTTTATTTTTCCAAGAGTTGATCCTCCAATCTAGTAACAGGTGATTACTAGGTTCGGCGGGCATCATAGAAATGTATTGTGCTACTCGAACTTTATCTTGGGTTAAATTAGGTCTAATACCATGTGCCAACAAACTGTTGAAAATAAGTAAATCCCCTGCTTCCATTTTCACTTTGGTCATTTGAAAGCCAGAAGTATCTGGTTTAAAACGGTCTCTATTTTCAGGTTGGCTTAATTTCCAAGTATCATAGGTGCGGTATAGTTCAGGAATACATTGAAAACCTCCCATGTCTTCATCGGTTTGGTCTACTAAAGCTAAGACCCCTTGTACGTTAACTGGTTTAGTTTCTGGATCATAATCCCAATGAATGAAACCTTTAAATGGTTTATCTGGCTGAACTGGAAAATTGAGATTGCATCGATCTATGGTAACCCACAAATCTTCCGTTCCCCAAACGTCCACAAATGCATCATAAACACGTTGGCTTTGTCGATTGGCCCACAATAAGGGATGATTATACATTTCCACCATCCCGGATCCAATCAATTCCTTCATTTGCATGTCTGCCCTTGGTGGAGTATACCAGGTACTTTTATCATTTGGGTCTTTTTCCTCAAACTCCCAAATAGCCTGGGCTGTCTGTGCTGCTTGTTCTTTTGAAATGGCATTTTTAACTACGATATATCCTTCTCTTTTCCAGAAATCAAATTCTTCTTGGCTTAAAGCGCGCAAGGGCTTACCTGATTTTCCATCATTCAATTGACTAATGCTGCTTTTGGCTAGGGAAGGATTTCCAGGAATGTCCAAATGGGCATTCATAGTGGCCATGGATTGGGTGCTTTGGGAATTTGTTTTCATGCTTTGGTTTGCTTTTGTTGTGGCAAGTTAGTTAGATGAATTTCCTGATTTTTAAATGGAATTAACCAATTTTATAACAATATTGATATTTATTGAGTAGTATAGTATTTAATATATCAATTTTGATAAAATGAAAGTACAATTCGAGGCAGTTCAAATCAAGGAGGAAAGTTCATTTAGAATTTTGCAGACTCCTCATCTTCAGGATTTTTACTTATGGCATTCTCATCCTGAATATGAATTACTTTATATAGAGGCAGAATCGGGGCCAAGAAGGGTAGGGAGTCATGTGAGTCAATATCAACAAAGTGATTTGGTATTTATTGGTCCTCATGTGCCTCATTTAAATTTCGATTATGGACTAAAAGTGCCTTATCGGAAAATAGTGGTGCAAATGAAGGAAGACTTTTTAGGAAGGACTTGGTCAGAGGTGCCAGAATTACACGCCATTAAAACATTGTTTGAAATGGCAAAAACGGGGATTGTTTTTGAGGGGGACAAGAAAGTAGCATTGGGTCAACGCTTGATGGCTTTGCCAGATAAATCGCATTTTGATCAGTTCATGGAGATTTTATCCGTTTTTCAGGTATTGGCAAAAGAAATGCGTTGGGTTTATTTGAATGAAACTGCAACCTGGGAAAACCCCACGCAGCGAGACCAACAACGCTGGAGATTGGTTAAAGATTGGGTTGAAAGTCATTATATGAGGCCCATTTCATTGCAGGAAATTTCTGAGCAATGCCATTTATCAAAGGAAGCATTTTGTCGGTATTTTAAAACAAAAACCCAGTTGAGTTTTACGAATTACCTCAATCAGTATCGAATCACTCAGGCAAAAAAAATGTTAGTTAAAGATCTTAGCATCGGAGATATTGCCTTTGCTTGTGGTTTTGATTCCTTATCTTACTTTACTAAAATATTTAAAAGGACTATTGGAGTAAGTCCGAATATGTATAGGAAGATGATGTTTAAGAAGATTAATTGATTTCAGATTTCATTTTTAAAATTAAATTGACCTTTTATTTCCTGAATATATTCAGGAATTGTGATATGCTGGATGTAATCCAAGGCTAAGGTTTCATCTTGTAGTTGATCTAGTTTTTCATCCAATAATCTTGAATTGAATTCCATGAACTCATCAATTATTTTCCCAGGTGGGTCTTGTTTGTTTATTTTTAATGTTTCACTAAACCATGAATAGAGGCATTTGAAGAGTTCTTTTGTTTCATTCTTATGAGCCTTGGTGTCAAACCCACTAATATCTGACAATGCAGGCATGTATTCGTATTTTTCCGCTTCCAAAATCAAAAATTGCTTTGTTTCGAATGTTTTTTTTCCCGAATACCTGAGACCATAATCAATACCAAGTTCAAATGGCATATTCATTCGAGCAAATTCATTTATCGCTCTAGATTTTACTTTTGAAATATCATGAATACTGTATTGGCACTGTTTGATGATTTCAGTAATTTTTAAAATTCTTGATTGACCTGAATCAAAAAATTCAAGAGAAATCCTTGGATTAAATCCATTTTTAAGAATGATAAATAAAGTTGGTTTTAAAAGATTATCAATAAATTCAGCGTCAAACGGACAATTGATAAATATATTCTTTTCATAACCCATACCTATAAATGGGTTTTATAGGAGATTTTTTTCTCTACAATGCCATTTATTTTATGGACATAAAAATCATTTTTTTCAGATTTACTTAATTCTTGGCCAAACTGAATTGCTTTTTCTCGGCTATCGAAATTTCTGACGGCTTTGGATGATCCTAATTTTTTAACTGACCAAGCTCCCGAAAGAGTAGGAACTACATGATTTGGTTTTTTAGTCATATGCTTATCCATTTGAGTCTTAAAATTGCACGTTTTATTTTAATATAAACTTGCGTTAAATCAATAATTGAATCATTATCAAATAATTGATGAGATTCCAACCACCATGTTTTACAACATGTATTTTAGGCTTAAAGAGTAATTTTATCTATAATTAGGCTTTTGAAAGTAAAATAGAGAAATAGATGTTTGATTTAAGTGGAAAGCTTGCATTGGTAACGGGATGCAAAAGAGGTATAGGAAAGGCTATGGCCATCGGCTTAGCTGAGGCTGGTGCGGACATCATTGGTGTTTCAGCCAATTTGGAATTGCAGGGCTCGGAAATAGAGAAAGAAGTGCTTGCTTTAGGTCGGAAATTTAAAGCCTATCAAGCTGATTTTTCTAACCGTGAGTCTTTGTATCAACTTATAAAAAATGTCAGTTTCGACTTCCCAAGAATCGATATTTTAGTTAATAATGCGGGGACTATTTTACGTGATCCTGCTGCCGAACATTCCGATGAATATTGGGATGAAGTATTGGAAGTCAACTTAAGCTCCCAGTTTATTTTAAGTCGAGAAATTGGTCGAATCATGCTGAAACAAGGTTCCGGAAAAATCATTTTTACTGCTTCTTTATTAAGTTTTCAGGGAGGCATCAATGTGCCAGGTTATGCCGCAAGTAAAGGAGGTATAGCCCGTTTGACCATGGCCTTAGCTAACGAGTGGGCCTCCAAAGGTATTAATGTGAATGCCATTGCTCCGGGCTATATTGCCACTGACAATACTGCTGCTCTTAGGGACGATCCTGACCGTAGCACTTCCATCCTTAGTCGAATTCCCGCGGGAAGATGGGGGAGCCCTGATGATTTCAAAGGCCCCTTGGTATTCTTGGCCTCCGAAGCATCAAACTATGTTCATGGAACTATTTTGACAGTAGACGGAGGATGGATGGGAAGATAACATTATATTGTATTTGCTAAATTGTCTTATTCAATTTTAACTCCTTGAAACAAATTACAAACCTATGAGATATGTCTATTTAATTTTGTGTTTCATCAGTACTGGGCTCATGGCTCAGAAAATTGATGTAAACAAACAGTTTGCCTTGGCTGGTCAACAGTACCAACGTATGTTGGCCGATCACCCAGATACGAGTACTACGGTTCATTCAGCCCGTCCGGATGGAACCTATCGAAATATGCCATCCAGCTGGTGGTGTTCTGGTTTCTTTCCAGGAAGCCTTTGGTTTTTATTTGAAAAAACGAAAGATCCTCAGTGGGAGAAAGCGGCTAGGTTATGGACGGCAGCTGTTAAAAAGGAGCAATTCAATAAAGGAACACATGATTTAGGTTTTATGATGTTTGATTCCTTTGGAAATCAATTACGTTTGACCAAGGATCCTCAGGCCAAGCAGGTTTTGATTCAATCAGCTAAATCCTTGGCAACTCGTTTCGACCCTAAAGTTGGACTGATAAAATCATGGAATAGCTTTAAAGGTGGATTTAAATACCCTGTTATCATTGATAATATGATGAACCTGGAATTGCTTTTTTGGGCTTCACGCGAAACAGGCGATAAGCGATTTCATGACATAGCCATTACCCATGCTGAAAACACAATCAAGCATCATTTCCGACCGGATTACTCCAGCTATCACGTGATTTTATATGATGAAGAGGGAAAGGTACTAGCCAAGAAACAACATCAAGGTTACCAAGATGAATCTACTTGGACCCGTGGACATGCTTGGGCGATTTACGGATTTACCACCATGTACCGAGAGACGAAGAATAAGAAGTACTTGGAATTTGCTCAAAATATTGCAGATTACTATTTGAACCATCCCAATTTACCTGCAGATAAAATTCCATATTGGGATTTTTATGCACCTAATATTCCCAACGAGGAACGAGATGCTTCAGCAGGTGCCATCACAGCTTCGGCATTGTTCGAGTTGAGTACCTATGCTGGTGCCAAGGGTAAACGGTATTTCCAAGATGCTGTCACCATGTTAAGCGCCTTATCTAGCCCGGCTTATAGGGCGGCTTTGGGAGAGAATAATAATTTCTTAATTAAACATTGTGTAGGGGCTAAGTCTCTTAATTCTGAGATAGATGTGCCATTGGTGTATGCCGACTATTATTTTTTAGAAAGTCTTTTACGTTATGAAGCCTTGACTAAAAAAGGTAGAAAATAAACAGCTTGAAGCGAAATCTAGGGAATCCAATGTAAGAATTGGATTCCCTTTTTATTGAAAGTCATTCAGACTTGGTTTTTGTTAGCAATTCTCCCCAAAACACTATTAAGCAATCGCATTAAGATTAGTCGGTTTTTGTTTTAATTCGTACCTTTGTGGCTTCATTTATTTCCAAGCCCCATGTCGATTAAAAAAATTCAATCAGCCTTAATTTCTGTTTATTACAAAGATGGTTTAGCACCAATCATTCAAAAGCTTCATGAAGAAGGAGTGACCTTATATTCAACCGGAGGAACTCAATCCTTTATTGAAGATTTGGGAATTCCCGTGATTGCGGTGGAGGATTTAACAGGATATCCATCCATATTTGGAGGACGTGTGAAAACTTT
Source organism: Cytophagaceae bacterium (assembly GCA_027491315.1). Taxonomy (GTDB): domain Bacteria; phylum Bacteroidota; class Bacteroidia; order Cytophagales; family Spirosomataceae; genus Aquirufa. Next base: position 68,159 of record JAIXWL010000010.1, on the reverse strand, counting down.
ACACCCTAAGGTTTTTGGAGGTATTTTATACCGTCGTGATAATGCTTCTGATGTAGAAGTAGCTAAACAATACGAGATTCCTGCTTTGGATTTGGTCATGGTGGATTTATATCCATTTGAAGAAACGGTAGCTTCAGGAGCTTCTGATGAAGATATTATTGAGAAAATTGATATTGGAGGAATCTCCTTAATCCGTGGTGCGGCGAAAAATTTTGCCGATGTGTTAATTGTGTCATCAAGAGATCAATATGCTGAGGTTTCTTCCATTTTTGAAGTGAATGGAGCAGGCACTACCTTGGAACAAAGAAGAAGTTTTGCTCAAAAGGCATTTGCGGTTTCCTCCCATTATGATGGTGCCATTCAGCGTTATTTCGCTGGAGAATCTGCTGACTTAGCCAATTATACTACTTTGCCCTCCCATTCCTTACGTTATGGAGAAAACCCTCACCAGCAAGGTAAATTTTATGGAGATTTAGCGGCTTTGTTTGACAAATTGCATGGTAAAGAATTGTCATACAATAACTTAGTTGACGTAGACGCTTGTTTGTCTTTATTGGATGAATTTGAAGAAACAGCCTTTGTTATCATCAAACATATGAATGCTTGTGGCGTGGCAACAGGTAATTCGGTCAAAGAGGCTTATGATAAAGCCTTGGCATGCGATCCGGTATCGGCATTTGGTGGTGTTTTAGCGACTAACCAAGAAGTAGATAAGGCAGCTGCTGAATCCATCAATCCATTGTTTTGTGAAATATTAATTGCTCCATCGTTTACAGAGGAGGCATTGGCCATATTAAAAACAAAAAAGAATCGAATTCTTTTAAAAAGAAATCAAGTTGAGTTTCCAAAGGTAATGTTTAAGACCCTGTTGAATGGGGTGTTGGAACAAGATAAAGATTTAGTGATGGAAGGGGTAGCTGATTTTAAAACGGTTACCACGGTAGCGCCGACGGAGGAGCAAAAAAGAGCTTTGGCTTTTGCCTTGAAAATCTGTAAGCATACCAAATCCAATACTATTGTTTTAGCAAAAGAAGGGCAATTATTGGCCTCTGGAGTGGGTCAAACCTCTCGTGTGGATGCTTTGAAGCAGGCCATAGAAAAAGCCAAAGAATTCGGTTTTGATTTACAGGGTTCGGTGATGGCATCTGATGCTTTTTTCCCATTCCCAGACTGTGTGGAGATTGCTAGTAAAGCAGGTGTGGTGGCTGTTACGCAGCCAGGAGGATCTATCAAGGATCAAGATTCCATTGATTTCTGTAATGCTCATCAAATGGCGATGGTCATGACGGGAATTCGTCATTTCAAACACTAATATTACAAGGATTTTTTCCCTGAAGTATTGCTAGTTTTTCAGGGAAAAAATCCTTATTTTTAAAAAATTAATTCAAGAATTTTTAGAGGACTGTCCTATGGAAATAGGGAGTTCTTCATTTAACCCTTTTACACATCATTATGTCAGAAGCACAAGATTCGGCGGCTCAAGATAGAGCAAATTACGGTGCAGATAATATCCAAGTTTTAGAAGGTTTAGAGGCGGTTCGTAAGCGTCCTTCCATGTACATCGGTGATACCGGATTTAAAGGTCTTCATCACTTGATTTGGGAGGTTGTGGATAACTCCATTGATGAGGCTTTGGCAGGTCATTGTGATTTAATCAAGGTTACGATCAATACAGATAATTCCATCTTGGTAGAAGATAATGGTCGGGGTATTCCTACAGGCATGCACACTAAGGAGAAACGCTCTGCTTTGGAGGTGGTTATGACGGTGTTGCACGCTGGAGGAAAGTTTGATAAGGATACCTACAAAGTTTCTGGAGGCCTTCACGGGGTTGGTGTATCCTGTGTTAATGCTTTGTCTACGGATTTAAAAGTAACAGTTCAAAGAGAGGGAAAGATTTTCCAACAAGAATACAAGATAGGAGTTCCTCAGTATCCAGTAAAGGAAGTGGGAACAACGGACAAAACAGGTACATCTGTATTGTTTAAGCCGGATGCAAGTATTTTTACCGTTACTGAATACAAATATGAAACCGTAGCTGGCCGCTTACGTGAATTGTCCTTTTTAAATGCCGGAATTCGGGTATTTTTAACGGATTTACGTGAATTAGATGAAAATGGCGAGCCAAAATCTGAGGAATTTTTCTCAGAAGGCGGTTTGCGTGAATTCGTTACTTATTTAGATGCTACGCGTGAGCCATTATTTGCTGAGCCGATCTACATGGAAGGTGATAAAAATGGTGTTCCGGTTCAAGTAGCCATGTTATACAATACATCTTATTCTGAAAATGTGGTTTCATATGTGAACAACATTAATACGATTGAAGGCGGTACTCACGTTGCTGGTTTTAGAGGAGCTTTAACACGTACCTTGAAAAACTATGCCGATAAATCCGGCGCATTAGAAAAGCTTAAGATAGATATTGCCGGAGACGATTTTAGAGAAGGACTAACAGCTGTTATTTCGGTGAAGGTTGCAGAACCTCAGTTTGAGGGTCAAACAAAAACAAAACTGGGTAATGGAGAGGTGTCTGGTGCTGTTTCTGCAGCCATGTCAGATATGTTGGAATCTTGGTTGGAGGAGCATCCTAAAGAGGCTCGCCAGATTGTAGCCAAGGTGATTTTGGCAGCTCAAGCAAGGCATGCAGCTCGCAAAGCTCGTGAAATGGTTCAAAGAAAAACCGTGCTTGGATCTAACTCTTTGCCTGGTAAATTAGCTGACTGCTCGGACTCGGATCCTGAGATTTGTGAGTTATACTTGGTCGAGGGAGACTCCGCGGGTGGAACCGCCAAGCAAGGGCGTAATCGTGCTTTCCAAGCTATTTTACCTTTACGTGGAAAGATTTTGAACGTAGAAAAAGCCCAAGAATACCGTATTTATGAGAATGAGGAAATCAAAAACATGATGACCGCTCTTGGGGTATTTTTTGGTAAAGATGGGGATGAGAAAGCCCTGAATATTGATAAATTACGTTACCACAAAATCATCATTATGACGGATGCCGACGTGGACGGAAGCCACATCAGGACTTTGATTTTGACATTCTTCTTCCGTTACATGCGTCCATTGGTGGATAATGGTTATATCTACATTGCTCAACCTCCTTTATACCAAGTGAAAAAAGGACAAAATGTACGTTACGTCTGGACTGAAAATCAACGTGATCAAGCAGTACAAGAATTAGCTGGTGGAGGTAAAGAAGATAATGTCGGAGTTCAACGTTATAAAGGTTTAGGAGAGATGAATGCGGAACAATTGTGGGAAACTACCATGAACCCAGAATCTAGAACCTTAAAGCAAGTAACCATTGATTCAGCGATTGAAGCAGATTTATTGTTCTCCATGTTGATGGGCGATGAAGTAGCTCCACGTAGAGATTTTATTGAAAAGAATGCTAAATACGCCAAAGTCGACGTTTAGGTTATGAAGTTTGATTTTAAGTCTTACCATGTCAGAGCCATTAATGCGGCAGACGAAACTGAGAAGAAAGCCATCAACCAAGAATTAAAGGACTTTTATGCCAGTTTGGACGAGGAGGAAAAGAAAGTTTTTAATGCCGAGCTTCAACGATACCTGCTTCATGAGGTAGGTAGATTAGGCTCAGATTATGAAGCAATTAAGCAATCAAATGCCTAAATTAATAATGGATCATTCGAATAAAGCAACTAAACATAGCGATACAAAAGATTCCTCCACAGGGAATCTTTTGTCATTACTAAAGCCTAAGAATTGGAAGATCAATTTAGTGGCTCCTAGGGATTCTTCTCGCCGAGTAGAGAAGGCCATGCAGAAGTCGAAAGACATTATTGCAAAATCTAAATTTATTTCGAGGGATTTATCTTGGTTGAAATTTGATGAACGAGTTTTAGATCAAGCAAGAGATAATCAAAGGACTTTATTTGACCGACTAAAGTTCTTAGCAATTACGGCTTCTAATTTAGATGAGTTTTTTACCATTCGTATTGGTTCATTATATAATTACATTGATTTTGGTAAGGAGCGAACCGACTACTCTGGATTGAGGGAAATTCCTTTCAAACAGACCTTGATTGCAGCTGCACAAGAATTTAGTCTAGAAAAGCATCGTTTATTTATTGAAGAAATACTGCCTCTTTTTCCTGAAAATGGACTATTGATGGCTAATTTGGATGACCTTAGTTCGGAGGAAATGCAAGAGGTGGAAACCTATTTCCATCGGACCATTTATCCAATGCTCACTCCCATGGTTTTTGACCATACGCATACATTTCCAAGCTTATTGGCCAAAACTTTAATTTTTGGAGTAGTTACCATAGGAAATTCCGATAAGAAAAATCTCGGAAAGCATAAGTCAGAGAAAGATAAAAAGATTTCTTTCGTTCAAATTCCTTTGAATTTGGCCAGATTCTATGTGATTGAACGAGATGACAAAGTGCTTTTTTTGCCGATAGAACAATTAATTCGTCATCATTTACAGGTGCTTTACCGAAATGTTGAAATTGAATCTACTACCTTATTCCGTATCACAAGAAATGGTGATTTTGATGTGGTAGAGCATGAAGATGCAGAAATTGATTTTGTAGATGAGATAAAAAAGAAAATAAAAGATCGTCGTTTGGGCCGTGTGACCAGGGTAGAAGTAGAGAAAGAGCATTCTGAGTATCTTCTTGAAGAAATGTTGAAACGATGGTCCCTTGAGAAATCTGATATATTCATCAAGTCATCCATTTTGGATTTTACCGCATTTTGGCAAATAGTCAAACATCCTGAATTCAAGGGTAAAATGGCTTCTAATCCTCCAGTGGTTCCAGCCTTAGGCTTAAAATCGGTGAAGATTGATGATATTTTTGAGACCATGAAGCGTGGTGATATTTTACTTCATCACCCGTATAATAATTTTGACCCCGTGGTTCAATTACTAGACCAAGCGGCAGATGATCCCAATGTATTGGCCATCAAAATTACCTTGTATCGTATTTCTAAGAATTCTAGAATTTCTCATGCCTTATTACGCGCGGCTGAGCAAGGGAAACACGTATCGGTTTTATTTGAGGTAAAAGCTCGCTTTGATGAGGAAAATAACATTCGTGAAGCGACTAAATTACAAAAGGCGGGTTGTTTTGTGATCTATGGTATTCCTGGGTTAAAAACGCATACTAAACTCTTACAAGTAATTCGTAATGAGGGAAATTACGTGATGAGTTATGCACACCTTTCCTCAGGAAATTATAATGAAGATACCGCCAAGCTTTATACCGATATCGGTTTATTAACTACGGATAGTCGGATTACCCAGGACATCTCTGAGTTTTTCAATGTTATTACAGGACATTCCATGCCAACGCATTACGAGCATTTAATTACGGCTCCTCGTGATATGCGTAATCGTTTATTGGAAATGATTCGAACAGAAATGGAAAACCATCAAAATGGTTTACCTTCTGGTATTTGTTTGAAAATCAATTCATTGCAAGATACGCATACCATGGAAATGCTTTATGAAGCATCCAGGGTGGGAGTTCCTGTATTATTGATTGTCCGAGGAATCTGTTGTTTAAGACCTCAAAGAAAAGGATTGTCAGAGAACATTTATATTAAATCCATTGTAGGTAATTATCTAGAGCATACTCGTATTTACTATTTTCATAATGCAGGCGAACCTAAAGTATATGGAGGTTCGGCTGATGTGATGGTTCGTAGTTTCGATCGTCGAATTGAATCTTTATTTGAATTAGTTAATCCAAGGGCTAAAAATATGGCTATTACCATTTTACTTTGGAATTTAAGAGATACGGTTAATTCTTATGAAATGCAGGAAGATGGATCCTATTGGAAAGTGGAAAGTAACGATCCATTTAATATCCATCAGGCGTTTTATGAAATAAAAGAAGATGATTTGGTGAGCCAATTGCCATTTGATCAATTTACAGTTACATTGGAAGGTAAAATTTAGGCATACATCAACATCAATATATCATTATGGAAAGATTTACGGGGCTATTGGGGATTGTTTTAATTCTAGGAGTTTCATTTTTAATGTCCAATAACCGCAAGGCGATTAATTATCGGACGGTGGGTGTAGGTTTACTATTACAGATTTTTTTAGCGGTTTTTATCCTGAAGACAGATACTGGTCAAGCCATTTTCCAATGGTTAGGTGATTCCATCAATACCTTATTAGGTCAAGCAGATAAGGGTGCACAATTTGTCTTTGGATCATTGGTGAATCGAGATTTGATGTCAAAAGCTTTTGGTTCAGGAAATGATTATATCTTCTTTTTTAAAGTGGTTCCCACCATCATTTTTGTGGCGGTGTTGGTCAATATGTTTTACCATTTAGGAATTTTACAACGCGTGGTAGCCGCCATAGGTAAAGTTGTTCATTGGCTGATGGGTGTTAGTGGTGCGGAAGCCTTGTCGAACGTGGCATCTACTTTTGTAGGTCAAGTGGAGGCACAAATTATGATTAAGCCTTATTTGAAAAATATGACGAATAGTGAGCTTATGGCTTCCATGACGGGTAGTTTTGCCTGTATTGCTGGTGGGGTTATGGCAGTATATATTTCTTTGGGTGTTCCTGCAGCATATTTATTAGCGGCTAGTTTAATGGCTGCTCCGGGAGCTTTGGTGATTTCTAAAATTATATTCCCAGAAACAGAAAAATCTGAAACAGAGGGAGCGGTTAAATTAGAAAAACAAAAATCTCATGCCAATTTAGTGGATGCTATTGCCGCGGGAGCTAGTGAAGGATTGAAAGTAGGATTGAATGTGATAGCCATGTTAATCGGTTTTATTGCATTAATTGCCCTAGTGGATTTAGGATTGGGACATATTGGGAATTGGGTTGGTATGCCCACCTTGTCGATGAATTTATTGCTTGGAAAATTATTTTCTGTTTTTGCCTTTGCCATGGGAGTTCCTTCGGCTGATATCGAAGTTGCTGGTGCATTAATGGGGAAGAAGATGGTGGTAAATGAGTTTGTGGCCTATTTAGATATGATGAAGGTAAAAGATACCTTGGATCCTAAAACCATAGCGATTACCAGTTTTGCATTATGTGGTTTTGCAAATTTTAGTTCAGTCGCTATTCAAATAGGTGGAATCGGTGAATTGGCTCCATCCCGCAGAAGTGATTTAGCAAAACTAGGTTTTAAAGCATTGATTGCCGGAACCCTAGCTAGTTATTTGTCCGCTACCCTAGCAGGTTTATTATTATAGTAAGATGCGCATTGATCCGGAAACCGTCGAACGAATCAAACAAGCGGCCGCAGTTGCGGACGTGGTGGGAGATTATGTGACAGTTAAAAAGAAAGGTGCGAATTATTGGGCTTGTTGTCCATTTCATGGCGAAAAGACTCCATCTTTTTCTATTTCTCCAAGCAAAGGAATTTATAAATGTTTTGGTTGTGGTAAGGCAGGTGATTCGGTACGTTTCATCATGGATATTGAGGGTTTAGGTTATGGCGAAGCCTTACGTCATTTGGCCAAAAAATATGGTATCGATATTCAGGAAGAAGAATTGTCCGATGATCAAATCCTTCGTCAAAATGAGCGAGAGAGTCTCTTAATTATTTTGGAATATGCCAAAGAGTTTTTCAAAAAGCAGTTATTCGAAACGCCTGAAGGTAAATCAATTGCTATTCCTTATTTCAAGGAAAGAGGATTTTCCGATTCGACTTTACAAACATTTGATTTAGGCTATAGTCCCGAATCATGGGATATATTTTATAAAACGGCTATTAAGCAAGGCTTTAGTCAAGAAATCATTGAAAAAGCGGGTTTAGTTACTCAAAAAAATGACGAGGGTAAAGTATATGATCGCTTTCGAAATCGAGTAATATTCCCCATCCACAGTGTGGCCGGAAAAGTGATTGCTTTTGGGGCTCGAATTTTAAAATCCGATACCAAGAACCAAGCCAAATACCTAAACTCTCCAGAGACAGAAGTTTACCATAAATCAGCTACACTGTATGGTATTTCTCAAGCCAAAAATGAAATTCGAGCTAAAGATATTTGTTATTTAGTTGAAGGATATACCGATGTTATTTCTTTGCATCAAGCCGGGATTAAAAATGTGGTAGCTTCTTCTGGTACTTCGTTGACTATGGAACAAATCCGACTGATTGGTCGATTTACCCAACATGTAACCGTTTTATATGACGGAGATGCAGCGGGTATAAAAGCAGCCCTGCGAGGAATGGATTTGATTTTGGAAGAAGGATTGCAAGTAAATTTAGTGGTTTTTCCGGAAGGCCAAGATCCAGATAGTTATGTGAGAAAAGTGGGTTTTGAGGCATTTTTGGATTATATCAAATCAGAATCTAAAGATATTATATCCTTTCAAGCCAATTTGTTTTTGAAGGAAGCTGGAGATGATCCATTTAAGCGTGCGGAATTAATAAAAGAAATGGTTCAGAGTATTTCTAAGATTCCAGACGCCATTCAACGCAGTTTATTCGTTCAGAAAACGGCTTCATTGATGCGCTTGGATGAGGATGTATTGTTGGCTGAATTAAATAAAATCCATTTAAAAAATCTGAAACAAAGGGGGGCAGCCGGAGCTTCATCATCGGAATCGATTTCCAACCAACAATGGCAAGAGATTCAGGAAATCATAGAGCCAACAGGTCAAGTTGCTACGGAAACCCAAACCAATTTAGCCTATTATCAAGAATCAGAGTGCATTCGCCTCTTGGTAAGTTTTGGTCATTTGGAGATCAGTCCAACCAAGGCACCGGGTGTAACACTGATGCAGTATTTGATAGAAGAGTTGGAAGGAACGCATTTTCAAACCCCTTTATTTGAGGAGATACTTGAAATTTGTAAAAGTGAGTTTAATCAACATAGATTCCCTGGTCCTGAGTTTTACCTACATCATCAAAATGAAGATATTCAAAAGTTTGCCATCGATATCAGTGCGGGTAAACATAGTTTATCAGATGTTTGGAAAGACAAACATGATATTCGGGTTAAGTCGGAAGATGAAATGCTGGAAGATTTAGCTTTCAAAAATGTATTGCGCTTGCGTAAGGTTTATAATGATCAGCATTTACATGAAACCTTAGCTAAAATGGAATCATTTCAAGGGGACCCTGAAGATATGAATGCCTTATTGCTGGATTTTATACATTATAAAGAAATACAAAAAAATATTTCCCAGGAATTGGGAACGGTTATTGAAAAATAGCCTTTTCCCCCTTAAGGCTGTCAGCGTTTCAAACGCTGACAGCCTTGCCGAAAGCTAGGGAATTTAGATCAAAAAAGACTTCTTGGAATTGATAATTAACTGTAAAAATCAGTTAGTTGGTAATTCTTGGAATAAGATAATTTAATTGTATTTAAAATCGTTCATGCTTTTACAACGCTGTCAAGGTTTGGAACCTTGACAGCGTTAAGCAAAAAAGCTGGTAAAAGCATGAATGGATATTATTCTTATAATCCTAATACACGCTTGTTGAATTCTACATCAGCACCACCACCTGCAAAATCATCAAATACTTTTTCAGTAGCTTTGATAATGTGGTTAGCAATGAATGGAGCACCTTCTGTAGCGCCTTGTACTGGATCTTTGATGCAGCATTCCCATTCTAAAACAGCCCAACCTTCGTATCCGTATTGAGTTAATTTAGAGAATATGCTTTTGAAATCAACTTGGCCATCTCCTAATGAACGGAATCTACCTGCACGGTTTACCCATGACTGATATCCTCCATAAACTCCTTGTTTACCTGTTGGGTTAAACTCAGCATCCTTTACATGGAACATTTTGATACGTTCATGATAAAAATCAATGTATTGTTTATAATCCATGGCTTGTAATACAAAGTGAGATGGATCATACAATAAATTGGCACGCTTATGTCCTTTAACTGCCTCTAAAAACATTTCATAGGAAACACCGTCATGTAAATCTTCGCCAGGATGAATTTCGTAACAAAGATCTACCCCACACTCATCAAATTTATTTAGGATTGGTGTCCAGCGACGTGCCAATTCTGCGAATCCTTGCTCTACTAATCCAGCAGGACGCTGCGGCCAAGGATAAACGGTATGCCACATCAATGCGCCAGAGAAAGTAGCATGTGCATGTAAACCTAAATTTTCAGATGCTTTAGCGGCATACATCAATTGTTGAACGGCCCATTCTGTTCTTGCTTTTGGATTACCTTTGACAGAATCCGGAGCAAATCCATCAAACATGATGTCATAAGCCGGATTTACAGCTACTAATTGTCCCTGTAAATGCGTCGAAAGTTCTGTTATTTGCAAGCCCTTGGCGGCTAACATGCCTTTCAATTCGTCGCAATATGTTTTTGATTCAGCTGCTTTCTGTAAATCAATACAGCGTGGATCCCAAGAAGGAATTTGAACTCCTTTATATCCTAATCCCGCAGCCCAGGTGCTTATTCCGTCTAAGGAATTGAATGGAGCCTGGTCACCCATGAATTGGGCTAAAAATATAGCTGGTCCTTTAATGGTTTGCATAGTTATTAAATTTTAACCCACGCTTGTTTGCGGGTACTTTCAAGAATTTTTTCACAAATTAATAATTCACGATACCCATCCGCAAAAGTTGGATAGCTAGGCTTTTCAGGTTGCTTACCTTGCTCAATAGCCGCATAAACTTCCTTGAATAATTGCTTAGAAGTATCTGGGAATCCTTCATTATGTCCTCCAGGGAAAGTCATAATCGCAGATGCTTCTGGATAGGCTAGGGATGGATCTCGCATTAATACTTGATTTGCTTGGTCTCTATTACCTAACCAAACTTCATTGGGCGCTTCTGAATTCCAAGCAAAGGTTTTCTTTGAACCAGAGATCTCTAATTTCAATTGGTTTTTACGTCCAGCCGAAACCTGAGAAACCGTAATGGAACCACGATTTCCATTGTCAAAACGTAAAAGTACGTTGGCATGGTCTTCTGTAGTAATATTCACATCCGCATAATCTTCTGGCTGAAGCATCTTACCTGAATATGTTTCAATAGCTTTCAACGGTTTTTTACGTGTAGTATGTACCGTATTAAAATCGGCCATCACTTCTACCGTCTTCAAACCTGTAATGTACTCAATGATATCCATGAGGTGTGAACCAATATCGGCAATGGCTCTAGAATCTCCTGATTTATCTGGTTCCAAACGCCAGTTGTAATCTGTTTCATAAAACAACCAATCTTGTAAATAAGAACCAATGATAGAATAAACCTCACCAAGATCACCTTTTTCACGCATGGTTTTCATTTGACGTACCAAAGGATAGTAACGTAAATTGAAATGAACAGCATTCACCTTACCTGACTTGGTAGCTAACTCCACTAACTCCTCTGCCTCATGAAGGTCTTTTGCCAAAGGTTTTTCACAAACCACATGTTTTCCAGCTAATAAGGCTGCTTTCGACTGAGAATAGTGTAAGAAGTTTGGTGTACAAATGTGTACACAAGCTATGTCATCCTGCTTCATTAATTCGTCGAATGTATACCAACGGGGAATACCCAATTGTTTTGCCTTAGCTTCAGCTAATTCAATGGTAACTTCACAAAGCGCAGCTACCTCCACATTCGGTAATCGTCTTAATGCCTCAATATGAGCAGGTCCAATAAAACCCGTTCCTACGATTCCAACTTTAATTTTTGTCATGTTATTCTATATTAAATTTCAAATTTGGTCCACTTATTTGTATTGTCTTTAGACGATCTAACTACATTTTCTATGAATGCCATTCCCTTGATTCCCTCATCAATTCCTGGGAAATCATATAAGGGATCTTGTTCTTTACCTTCCCAATGAGCACGAAGTGCAAAAGCGAAATTCCGGTAAATATTAGCAAAGGTTTCTACGTAACCCTCCGGGTGTCCTGCTGGCTGACGGGTATGTGCTTGGGCTTGTGCAGATAAACTACCCACATTGGTCCTTATGGTTCTACTACCTCCATCTCTAGACTTAATGATTAAGGTATTAGGGTCCATTTGATGCCAAACGATACCAGCTTTGGAGCCATATACACGAATGTTTAAATCGTTTTCTTCACCATTGCAAATTTGACTGCAATGTAAAACACCGCGGGCACCATTATTGTAATGAATTAAGATATTTCCATCATCATCTAATTGTCTGCCTTCCACAAAAATGGTTAAATCCGCACATAATTCTTCAATATGTAATCCGGTAATGTATTCAGCTAAATTTTCGGCATGTGTACCAATGTCGCCAATTGCTCCGGCAGCTCCACAACGAGCCGGATCAGTTCTCCAAGCCGCTTGTTTTTGCCCCGTCGCTTCTACCAAATCAATTAACCAACCTTGTGGATATTCCACAATCACTTTGCGGATTTCTCCTAATTCCCCAGAATCGACTAAGTGCTTGGCTTCTTTAATCATCGGATATCCCGTATAATTATGGGTCAATGCAAAAATCAATCCAGTAGCATCTATAATTTTCTTTAACTCCTTAGCTTCTGCCAAGTTTAAGGTAGCAGGCTTATCACAAACCACATGAAATCCATTTTCTAAGGCCATTTTAGCAGCCGGGAAATGTAAGTGGTTGGGCGTTACGATGGATACAAAATCCATGCGTTCACCTTCTGGTAATGTTTTTTCCTTGAGGATCATTTCTTCATATGACCCATAAACTCGACTAGCATCTAAGTATAATGCCTCACCTGTGGCTTTGGACTTTTCAGCACTAGAACTGAATGCTCCACAAACCAATTCTATTTCTCCATCTAATTGAGAACCACGACGGTGCACAGCTCCAATAAATGCTTCTAGACTACCACCAATCATCCCCATGCGGATTTTTCTGCCTTGACGGTTTTTTGCCTGTGTAGAAGAACCTCCCTGAATCATATTTATATTGATTTAGATTTTTTTAAAAAATTGACTCTAAATATACTAATTTGAGCCAATAGCGCTGTAGAATTAATGAAATATTAAAAATATTTTCAATTTAATAGGAAACTTTGAAAATCTTTTCGTTTTTTTGACATGATTTTTCTAATGTTAATTTTTAATTTTTCAAGAAAAAACGTTGTTTCACCCTTTAACTAAATCTAAACAACTATGAGTCAAACCATTAATGCAAATCGCTTGTTCTATGCTAGTTGCTTTGCGCTTATCACAACGGCCTTCTCTTTTAGCATTAGAGCAGGTATTCTAACTCAGTTAGGAGCAGAATTAAACTTAGATACTGTCCAATTAGGACATATCAATCAAATGTGGTTCTTAGGTTTCCCAATATCCATGATTCTTGGTGGGGTTTTCTATTCAGCCATTGGTCCTAAATTGATCATGCAAATCGCTTTGATCGCTCACGCTATTGGTATTTTATTAACTATTTATGCGGTTGATTACAATACCCTATTAATTTCAACTCTTTTAATTGGTTTAGGAAACGGTTGTACAGAAGCCGCTTGTAATCCAATGATCGCCGATTCTTATTCTGGATTGGACTTCAATAGCAAATTGAACCGTTTCCACATGTGGTTCCCAGGTGGTATTGTGATTGGTTCATTGATTTCTAAATTTATGACAGATGCGTCAATGTCATGGCAGGCGCAAATCTGGGTAATCTTAATACCTACAGCTATTTATGCGATATTATTCTACGGTCAAGCTTTCCCTAAGCCACGTGCTGGTGCTGAAAATGCCTTAGATAGTTTCAAAGCAATGCTAAATCCATTGTATTTATTCATGGCTGCTTGTATGGCATTAACTGCTATTTCTGAATTTGGTCCTCAGCAATGGGTAGGTCCAATCTTGGCGAAAGCTGGTGCAAGCCCAATGCTAATTTTAGCACTTGTAACTGGATTAATGGCTGTTGGTCGTTATTTCGCAGGTCCTATCATTCATAAGTTAAATACAGTAGGGGTACTTTTAGGTTCAGCCATCTTCGGAGTAATTGGTTTATACATGATGTCTACCATGGATGGTTCTATGCTTTATGTAGCAGCTGTATTCTTTGCATTAGGTATTTGCTATTTCTGGCCAAACATGTTAGGCTATGTTAGTGAAACTATGCCTCAAACTGGAGCCCTAGGATTATCCATTTTAGGTGGTATCGGAATGTTCTCTTCTTCTATGTTCCAACCAATCATCGGAGCGTGGATTCAAGAAAATAAAATTGCAGCAGAAGCTACAGGTTTAGCGGGTGATGCTGCTGATTTAGCCGCTGGTCAAGCGACTCTTTCTAATATGTTGATCTTCCCAGCTATTTTAATTGTAGCTTTTGTGGGATTATACTTCTTTGGAAAGAAAGTAAACCATTCTGCATAAATCAGATATTTGAATTAATTTAGGGGGCTTTAAGGCCCCCTTTTTTTATGCGTCTATTTTTATTATTGTTTATTGTAGGTCTGTTTTCCTGCCAATCAAATTGGAATTTGGATCCCGTTCATGTCAAAGAATCTTTACAAAAAGGGGCTGACCAATGGACAGAAAATAAAGTACTAGTCTCAACCCGATTGGGGGACTTTGAAATGGAGCTCGATGCCCGTACTCCTTTACACCGCTTGAATTTTATTCGTTTGGTTAAAATGGGCTATTTCGAAGATCGGTATTTTTATCGTATCGTGTATGTGACAGGTATACAAGGAGGAGGGGAGTATCGTGACCGATTGAATTATTTAGTTCCTGCAGAATACATCGATGACCTTAAGCCCGTTCGTGGTAGTTTAGCCATGGCGCGCTATGATGAAGGAAATCCTGAGCAAGCCTCTTCACCAAGTGAATTTTTTATCGTTACTGATACCGAACAAGCAGCAAGGTTTTATAAGAAATACGTGGTATTTGGCAAAGTAACCAAAGGTATGGCGGTGGTTGATTCCATCTTCAATGCCAAATCCTACGATGAAAAACCTGTCATCCCTGTCAAATTTGACATCAAGGTTTTGCCTTAGTCCATTGCCCTAGCGTTTGAAAAATGAAGGCTAAGGCTACCACCATTACACATCCAAGCACATTCAGCCACAAGAATGCCATGAGGTCGATTTTCCAGGCATAGATTACAAAGGCCTCAGCAATAATGGCTGCCCAAAAAACATGAGAACCTTGGGTTTTAGGTAAGTAAAAGGCACATAAAAATACGCCTAATATGGTTCCATAAAACCAAGACCCGAGGATATTCACCACTTCAATCAAGCTACCCATATTGACAGAAAATTGGGCAACTACTAGGCAGAAAATTCCCCAGGCTAACGTAACTATTTTGGAAGACCACCAATAATGTTCATTGCTAGCATGTTGGTTAATGAATCGTTGGTATATGTCCACCATAACCGTGGAGGTTAAAGAACCAAAGGCTGAGGCCATAGAGCCCATGGAGGCTAATAATATCATGGCAATAAGAAAACCCACCAAACCAATGGGTAAGTGGTCTACAATGAAACGAAGGAAAATGTAATTGGTATCCTGACTTTCGGCTTTCAGGTTTTGTGATTTTAGTAATTCTACCGCCTTCTCTTTGACTTGCTTTTGTTTTTCGTGCAAATCCATGATTTGCGATTTCAGTACTGGGATTTTTTCAGCATCTTCTTGAGAAATGGCCTGAATCAAAGCACTTTCTGTTTGCTTTTTTTGGATGAAAATCTGCTTGTTTTCTTGATCAATAGCTTCATGCCCTTTGGCGGAATTCCAATTCAGTTCTGTAGTTTTATTGAAAAATATAGGAGCTTGGTTGAATTGATAGAACACAAATACCAATATGCCCACCAATAAAATAAAAAACTGCATGGGGATTTTCAGAAATCCATTCAGTAATAATCCTTTTTTACTCTCATTGGCAGTATGCCCCGTTAAATAACGTCCAACCTGGCTTTGATCTGTACCAAAATAAGAAAGTTGCAGAAAGAACCCGCCGATGATTCCCGACCAGATTGTATAGCGATTATTGATATCAAATTTCCAATCGATTAGATTGATTTTACCCATTTTGCCTGCTAGCTGCAAGGATTCTTTCATACCTATTTCCTGAGGTAATGCCTGAATGATGTAAATGGCAGCAATAACCATACCGGCTAGGACAACTCCCATTTGTAGTAATTGCGTGTAGGAAATGGTTTTTGAGCCACCGAAAATGCAATAAAAAGTCACAATTGCCGCTGTGATACAATTGGTCCAAGTTAAATCCCAGCCAAGCAGGGTTGAAAGGATAATGGATGGAGCGGCAATGGTGACACCGGTAGAAAGTGCTCTCGGGATAAGGAAGAGAAAACTCGTTAATATGCGAGTTTTGGAATCAAAGCGTTCTTCCAAGAATTGATAAGCAGTGAATATTTTTAATTGATAATACTGAGGAATAAAGGTGACAGATAAGACAATCATGGCAATGGGTAAGCCCAAATAAAATTGCACAAAACGCATGCCGTCTGTGTAAGCTTGACCCGGTACGGATAAAAATGTGATAGCAGAAGCTTGTGTAGCCATCACAGACAATAATATATGGTACCAAGGCAGTTCACGATCTGCCAGCAAAAAGCCCTTTAGTGAGTGCTTAGCCTCCCGACCTTTCCAACTCCCATAGAGCACAATTCCGCCAATGGTCAATAGTAAAACTATCCAGTCTAATTGATGCATATTTATCGGAATATGGCGCTAAAAATCTCGAAAAACAGAATGATAAAAACCACGAATAGGCCAAGTAATATATACCAAATTTTCCAATGGCTTGGATGGTGATGTGTTTCTTGTTTCATGGATGAATTGAATTGTTAAAAATAGAACAGAAAAGCTTACAATACTCACAATTTATCTTAAAAGCTGTTAAAATATGCGATTTCCTATTTAAATCTTGAGACGAAATTTTTGACCAAATATAAATTTTCCAAGTGTTTTGGAATACTTAATTTTGCTAATTACCTTTGCACCTCCAAATGCAAGCGGGCGTGGTGGAATTGGTAGACATACCAGACTTAGGATCTGGCGCCGCGAGGCATGGGGGTTCGAGTCCCTCCGCCCGTACCATCGGCAAGCCCTCAAGACCAAAAGGTATTGGGGGCTTTTTTTAATTAAAAAATTTAAATACTTCCATATGAATATTTCGCTCAACCATTCAAATGATTTAGAAGGTCGTTTGACTGTTGTCGTTTCAGCTGCTGATTACCAAGATAAGGTAGAGACTAAATTAAAAGATTACCGCAAGAAAGCGAGTATCAAGGGCTTTCGTCCTGGTATGGTGCCCATGCCATTAATTAAAAAATTGGCAGGACAATCCATTTTAGTGGAAGAAATTAATCATTTGCTTGGCCATGCCGTGAGTGATTACATCAAAGAAAATAAATTAAACCTGGTTGGAGAGCCTATGCCAGCTGTTGATGAGGCAGATGCGATCGACTGGGAAAAAGATACAGAATTCACTTTTCATTATGATTTAGGTTTCCATGGAGAGTTTTCAGTTGATTTAGAAAAAATCAAAACGGTAAACTCCTATGAAATCAAAGCCGATAAAAAGGAAATCGAAGAAACGATAGAGAACTTAAAGAAGCAATTTGGAGAGCAGACTCACCCAGAGTCAGTGGAAGATCGTGATTTAGTATTTGGAACATTTACTCAAGGAGATTGGGTAGAAAAATCAGCTATACCTTTGCATTCCATCAATGATAAATCTAAAAAGATTTTCATTGGAGCTAAAGTAGGTGATACCTTAAAGTTTGCCATAGATAAAGTTTTCAATGATGCTAAATCATTGGCTTTGGCTACTGGTAAGAAAGAAGAGGAAGTAGGAGATTTGACAGGTGAGGTTTCCTATGTAGTGGAAGACATTACTCGTTCGGTTCCAGCCAACTTAGACCAAGCATTTTTTGATAAGGTTCTAGGTGCAGGTAAAGCTACAGATGAAGCTAGTTTCCGTGAGCAGTTGATTGAAATTGTTCAAGATAATTACAAGCGTGAAGCTAATTATTTATTGCGTATAGACGCTGAAAAAGCATTATTAGACCAAGTGAAAATTGATTTACCTGAGGCTTTTTTACGTAATTGGTTAGTACGTATCAACGAAGGTAAATTTACTCCAGAACAAATTGATCAAGATTTTGATAATGTGAAAAAGGATATCCGTTGGAACTTAATCAAGAACGAAATCGCTGAGAAGTTTGAAGTAAAAGTAGAATACGCAGAGGTAGTTGAAAAAGCAAAAGATATGGTACGTCAGCAATTCGGTGGTTACTTATCGGCTGATCAACCGGGTATTGAAGAAATGATTGAGAAAATTGCCATGGGTTATTTGAGTGATAAATCAAAGTCAGATAATTTCATGAACTTATATAACCAGGCATTTGCAGATAAGGTATCCGCAGTGATTGTTGAAAAAATTCCACATAAAGTTTCTAAAATTGATGTGGATAAATTTAAAGAAATCGCAGCAGCCTTGTAGTCAAGCGTATTTGTTGGAATTTATAAAGCCCCGTTTTTACGGGGTTTTGTGTGAACTAAGCATTCCAAAATTTGGTTTACCAGCTAATTGCTCGCAATTAATCCGACATTTATTTTAAATTTGAATCTTAAACTAAAAATTATGTATCCCAAGGAATTATCAGGAGACGAGTTTCGCAAATATGCGGTACACCATAAAGGCTTAAACGGTTTAGCAGTAGATCAATACATGAATCAAATGGGAAGCCAAGTGAATCATCGTATTGACGACATGACCCAATACATCATTGAGGAGCGCCCGATGCGTTTTGCTCAAATCGACGTGTTTTCACGCTTGATTATGGATCGTATTATTTTCATGGGTGTTCCGGTAGATGATTACATGGCCAACATCATAGTGGCTCAGTTATTATTTATGGAATCGACCGATGCGAAAAAAGATATAGTGATGTACATCAATAGTCCAGGCGGCTCGGTATATGCAGGTTTAGGTATCTATGATACCATGAATTACATCCGTCCGGAAGTGGCCACTGTTTGTACCTCTTTAGCAGCATCTATGGGAGCTGTTTTATTGGCTGGTGGAGCAGCAGGAAAACGTTCTGCCTTAGAACATGCCCGTATCATGATTCACCAACCTTCTGGTGGAGCACAAGGTCAAAGCCGTGATATCGAAATTACAGCTCGTGAAATCGTTAAAATCCGTCAAGAATTGTATGATATTTTGGCAAAGCATTCAGGTAAATCATTTGAAGAGATTGAGCGTGATTCTGACCGCGACTATTGGATGAAGGCAGCTGAGGCGAAGGAGTATGGTTTGATTGATGAAATTTTAACTCGTAACGTGTAAGGATGGCAAATCCCAAAAAGAATAATAATTGTTCATTTTGTGGCCGAAATAAAGCGGAGGTGGGTATTTTGTTGTCGGGAATCGACGGACAAATATGCGACCAATGTTTGCAACAAGGCTATGAGGTAATTAAAGAGGAATTAGGTGCTCCTGTTGCTAATAAAAAGAAAGCTAATCAGCAGTTTGAGTTGGTTAAACCCAAGGACTTAAAGGAACACTTGGACCTTTATGTGATTGGTCAAGAAGAGGCTAAAAAGCACCTTTCCGTAGCGGTTTATAATCACTACAAACGTTTAATGCAGCCAAGTAATGAGGAAGATGTAAAAATCGAAAAGTCAAATATTTTGATGGTAGGTGAAACCGGTACGGGTAAAACCTATTTGGCCCGAACCTTAGCCCAAAAACTTCAAGTTCCTTTTTGTATAGCTGATGCTACCGTTATTACTGAAGCTGGTTATGTTGGAGAGGACGTGGAAACTATTTTGACCCGCTTGCTACAAGCTGCGAATTACGATGTAGCCAAGGCTGAGTGTGGAATTGTATTCATTGATGAAATTGATAAGATTGCCCGTAAATCAGACAATCCCTCCATCACACGAGATGTGTCAGGGGAAGGGGTTCAACAGGCATTATTGAAATTGTTGGAAGGATCCATCGTGAATGTACCCCCTCAAGGAGGGAGAAAACACCCAGATCAAAAAATGATTGCCGTAAATACGGAAAACATTCTTTTCATTTGCGGTGGGGCTTTTGATGGTATCGGTCGACATATCTCCAAGCGTTTGAATGCGCGGCCTATCGGTTTTTCTGGGGATGACACTTTCCATGATTCCTTTGAGAAGGATCAAATCATGAAATATGTGACAGCTCAAGATTTAAAATCATTTGGCTTAATACCCGAACTATTAGGTCGTCTCCCAGTGATTACTTACCTTAACCCACTGGATCAAACAGCCTTATTGGCCATTTTGACAAAGCCAAAAAATGCCCTAGTTAAACAATATGAAAAATTGTTTGATATGGAGGGAGTGAAGTTACAATTCACCGATGAAGCATTGACATACATGGTTGAACAAGCCATGCAGTATAAATTGGGTGCGCGTGGTTTGAGATCCATTATGGAAGCTATCATGACAGATGCCATGTTTGATATTCCTTCTCAAACAAACATTTCAAGTTTTGAAGTGGATTTGGCATATGCAAAATTGAAATTCGAAAAAACGGTGTTCCATCAAATGAAAGTAGTAGCCTAATTATGAAAAGAAGTCTAATCGTTCTCACCTTAACTTTATTCATTGCCTCTTGTTCCCATAAAGGCGCGTATTTTGCTGTATATCAGCAAGTCCAGCCCTCGAATAAGGCCATTGTTAGCCCTGTTCAAACAGAAGAACCAACTTTGTTGGTTAGCCAATCCAATCAACTTTCAGAAGAAATTGTACCAGTTACAGCAAATACTTCTGAAGAAGCAAAGCTAGTGACTGAATTAAATTCTTTGAATCAGGAAGTGAAATCCATGAAGCACATGGAGAAAAAAGAGTTGGTTCAACATAAAAAAGCGTTCAAAGCGCAGCTTAAGGCTCAAATTAAAGCGTATAAAGCTCAAGCGAAGAAACAAAAGCAAGCCTCTAGTCCATCATCTTGGGATTCCAAAGTGAAGATTGGGGTTATATTATTGATTATAGGTATCATACTTTCCATTTTTGGATTGGGCGCAATTGGGGCTGTTTCAGCTTTCATTGGATTGATATTTGTCCTGTTAGGTCTTTTGCATACGTTTTAATATGAAGGGAATCATCGTCTGTTTACACGGTTTTGGTGAAGATCAACGTGTTTGGGATGATTTCATGCCTTCTTATTCGTGGCCATTTGATTTGCTAACACCCGCTTATTCAGGATGGAGCGATTGTCAAAGTATGGCCGATTATGCTCAAAAAATCGCCTTAGGATTACCCAAGGATCATGCTTGGTTTTTAATAGGTCATTCCATGGGAGGCTACATAGCTTTAGCCTTGGCAGATTTATTTCCCAATCAAGTAAAAGCTGTGGTTATGCTTAATTCCACAGCTATGAATGATTCCATGGAGAAAAAAATAAACCGAAATAAAACCATTGACTTTTTAAATAGAATGGGAACAAAAGCCTTCATTGGGCCTTTTGTTCCCAATTTATTTTCAGCGGATTTTGCCAAGGATAATCCCCTTTTGATTCAAAGTTTAATAGCACGCTACCAAGATATACCTACCTCAGGTCTCGTGTCAGCTTCTGAAGCCATGCGTGACCGCCAGGCTGGTTTGGACCTCTTGGCTTCTACCTCGATTCCATTTTTATTCATTCATGGTGACCAGGATGGTTTAGTTCCTTTGGTGGATGTGGAGCAAGCCGTAAATCTATCTTCCATTCATCATTTAGTTCGCATACCCCATGCTGGGCATCAAGCAGCCTATGAAGCTCCAGATTTAGTACATTTGGCTATTGTATCGTTTATTAACTCCATTCATGTCTAAAATTATCATTGCCCTTGATGGCTTTTCTTCTTGTGGAAAAAGTACTACTGCTAAGCGTGTAGCTGCCCAATTGCATTATGCATTTGTGGATACTGGTGCTATGTATCGAGCAGTTGCACTCTATTTTCACCGAAATCAAGTAGATTGTGCGGATTTAAATGCTGTTGCAAAAGCCTTAGATGAGGTGCATATCACATTTGAATTTAATCCAGAGCGACAAGCGTCAGATACCTATTTGAATGGGGAAAATGTGGAAAATGAGATTCGTAAAATGTACATCTCGGATATTGTAAGCCAGGTAAGTGCCATTCCGGCAGTTCGACATGCCATGGTGGCTCAGCAACAAAAAATGGGGAAGAAAAAAGGGGTAGTGATGGATGGCAGGGATGTAGGTACCGTTGTATTTCCTGATGCGGAGGTGAAAATTTTTATGACAGCTGATCCAAAGATTCGGGCACAAAGACGTAAATTGGAATTGATGCAAAAAGGAGAGGATTTACCCATTGAACAAATAATCGAAAACTTGAAAATACGGGATGAAATCGATTCCAATCGGAGTGAGGGTCCTTTAAAACGGGCCGATGATGCCATTGATTTAGATACTTCCTTTAAATCTATGGATGAGCAGGTAGCATTTGTTTTGGAGCAGGTTCGACGTGTTCAGCATGCGGGAAAATAAGCAAAATCTTCCTGTTTTAATTGTTGGTCAAGGTCTAGCCGGCACCATTTTAGCTCATACCCTAGAACAAGCTTCGGTAAATTATTGGGTGATTGATGCGCCCCAAGCTTATTTTACCTCATCTTATGCTGCAGGTGGCATTTTCAATCCTGTAACTGGTCGAAAACTAGAGAAATCTTGGTTGGTAGATGAGCTTTTTAGCTACCTGTTTCCTTTTTATTCGGCATTGGAAAAAAAACTAGGTGTTTCTTTTTTTCATCCTATGCCTTTGTTTCGTCCATTCGCAAACAAAGAAATGAAAACTTGGCTCTTGGATAGAAAAGAGCAAATTCATAATGCGTATTTAAGCTGGGAAGAAGCGGGTGTTTGGGTGGAAAAAGCGGGTTGGTTAGATGTAGAAAGTTTATTAATCTGTTCTAAGCAATATTTTCAGTCTAAAAATGTCATTCAAGAAATCACATTAGATCCGGTAAATGATCTGGAATTTACCTCCGAGGGAGTATTTTTTCAGGGTCAAACCTTTGCTTGTGTCATTTTTTGCGAGGGTTTTCATGCCCAGCAACATAATCCATACTTTGGTCATTTAAATTTTTTGCCTGCCAAGGGGGAATTAATGAAAATAAAATCTACAGAGCCTTCTGAGGATTACATTTTGAATAAAAATGGTTTTCTCCTGCCTTTGGGAAATCAAGAATTTAAAGTTGGGGCCACCTACCGTTGGGATGATTTTTCCAACCAAGCGAGTATTTCAGCTCAAATAGACCTTAGGGCTAAGCTAGAAACGTTTGGAATTCAACATTTTGAGGAATTAAATATGTCTACCGGTGTAAGACCGGCTACACAAGATCGTCGGCCATTGGTTGGATTTCATCCGCATTTACCCTTGGCCATATTCAATGGTTTTGGTTCCAAAGGTGTTTCTTTGAGTCCTTATTTCTCGCAAGAGTGGCTAAGGGAATGGAAAGGAGAGGGAGAGATAAATTCAGAAGCATCAATTCGTAGATTTTACCATTTATTTTCCACATAAATCATTAAATTTGGTTTTATTGAATTTGCCTATTAATCTTAAAATTGAATGAAAAGAATATTGCTATTGATTTTGCTGCTTTTTTCCTTCATGCTGCCAGGGCAAGACTTCTATCCAAGTCAAAAGAAATTCGATAAAACGCGTATTCAATATCAAAAATTTGTTTGGAAATACTTTACCAGTCAAAATTTTGAGGTATACTATTTCGGTAAGAATGAAGCATTAGCCCGAAACACCATTCAAATTTTGGAATCTGAGTTCCCAAGGATTACGGATATTTTAGGCTACAGTCCATTCAATAAAATCAAACTCTTTGTTTATCCTTCTCATCAAGATTGGATTCAATCGAATACCGGCATTAGTTTAGATAATGCTGAGGAAGCCAAGGCAGAAAACTTTGCCAAATTTAAAGTTGAGATTGCTTTTCAAAATAACACCTCGGAGTACAAAAAGGAATTGGTTCGAGAAGTTACCAAGGTGTATGTAAATGATATGCTCTTTGGTGGAAGTATTAAAGATGCGCTGCAAAATTCCCTATTGCTTTCAGTTCCAGAATGGTTTTCAGAGGGGATCGCATCTTATATCGCTGAGGGAGATTCTCCTGAGATGAATCAATTTATGTATCAGGTGGTACTTAACAACCGAGTGCGTAAACCCAATTTAGCACAAGGAAAAGAATCCATTTGGTTAGGTCATTCCATTTGGGCTTATTTGGTTAAAACCTATGGAAAACAACCTGTAAGTAATATTTTAAACTTGACCCGCATCATTCGAAACGAACAATCAAGTATTTCAAGTACCATCAAAAAGCCATTCAGTAAGTTTTTGAGGGAGTGGTTTGAGTATTATTTGAACCAATCTAAGCAAGAAGAAGTAAATACGGTGGCATTGAATGGTTTGAAAAATTTGACATCTGTTGATATGTTGAAGGATCAAACTTTAGGGGATTTTAAAATTAGTCCGGATGGGAAATGGCTAGCTTATGTGGTAGGGGAATCAGGTAAATTTCAAGTGACTTTGATGAATTTGAGTAATCAGAAATCACAGAATATATTTCAAACGGGTTTAAAGGATTCAGAGCGAATTTCAACGGATCGTGGACCATTATTATCTTGGTCAAAAGCCAATAGTTTATCCATACTTTACAGTGCGGAAGGTAATTCATATCTACAGACGTTTTCAGCTTTAACTGCTAATAAATTTAATCTGCGAGTAGAGTCCAAAAAGAAATTGGTGGATTTAAATTGCTTGGATTTTGAGATGGCGGCAAACGGCCAGCGGATGTTGGTGAGGGCGCTTCGAAACGGGCAGGTAGATGTGGGAATATATGATTTAAGAAGGAATCGATATACGGCTGTAACGCAGGATGCCAATGATGAGATTGAGGCTCATTGGTGGAATAATGGCAATGATGTAGCCTACATTACGGAGAAATATGTTGATACCACTTGGAAGGCAAGCGCTTCCAAAGATGGGATATATTCCTTGTATCATTGGAAGGCTGATGAACCATCTAATCCGAGCCGTATTTTTGCTCATCGTGGATACATTCATAATCTAAGGCAAGTATCAGATTCTGTTTGGAATTTCCTCAGTGAAGAAACCTCTGGAACCAATCTGATTAGTTTACGCTGGGCAGATACTACTTTCTATCAAAATTCTGCCCGTTCTGGCCCATGGAGGTCAGCTGAATGGGCGAAAGAGCAGGTCATTATTCGTCAAAACGAAATGCTTACCCAAATGATCAGTAGCTATCCGATCGGTAGTTTACAAAGTTCAGGACAGAGCCGGTGGTATCCCCAATTAAATGAAATATCCAATCTAGATGCGGCCAATCAGGCGGCTAAAGATAGTATAGACAAACCTTTACTTCGTCGGGCAGACCAGCGTCGGGCAAGAATTGAACTGCGTCAACAAAATCAACGCTTGAGAAGAGATCCGGGTAAGTTGACCGGTCCCGTGAATTATCAAAATTCCTTTGTGGTTAACAAATCAGAAGGGAGTTTTATGGTTGATCCCATTCGGGGATTGGGATATTCATTTGAGGTGAAGATGAATGATCTGTTGGAAAACCATTTAGTTCGAACCGGGATTTTTGTTACATCAAATTTAAGAAATGCAGATTTATGGGCTGAATACGGTTATTTAGCCAATAAAGTTGATTGGTTTGTTCGTTTTGATCGAAAGGTGTTAGACCAAGAAAATGAAAGTTTATCTCAGAAGGTACGTTATAATCGTATCGAGGTAAAAGGTGTTTATCCATTTAATTTATTGAGTAAATTAAGCTTTACTGGATCATTTACGTCCAATCGGGCAATTGACCAATTCAGCTTAAGTACACCGGAAAATTTGGCGACCTACGCTGGAGCTAAATTGGAATATACCTTTGATAATACGGTTCATTTAGATGAAAATCTTCGTACCGGTTTTAGGATGAATCTCTCCGCTGAGTACCAAGCAGGCCTAGCTTTACCACAGAATTTTAGTCGGATTCGTTTGGATATGCGTCGTTATGTGAAGTTGACCAATAGCTTCATTTTAGCTGCCCGTCTTTCTGCCTCCAATGCACTTGGTACTGCAGCCCCACAAACCATGCTGGGGGGGGTGGATAATTGGTTATTTATTCAAAGGGAAGGAAGAAACAAAGAGAACCCTATGGGTACTGCCGGGATTGCTGAGCGCGATGTGTTTATGAGTGATGTAGCTAGTCCATTAAGGGGCTTCAATGTCAATAAATTATCTGGCCAAAGCCATATCTTATTAAATTTAGAATTGCGTGTACCATTGAAATCCTTGATGGGTCCTGATTTTTCTAAGTCAAGATTTATGAATTCATTCCAATTTGCTGGTTTTACGGATATTGGAAGCGCTTGGACAGGATCTAATCCTTTTGCCAGAACAAATGGATTTAATACCAATACGTATGGAGGTAATACCAATCCGTTTTTAGCCACGGTAACTGATTTTAGAAACCCATTCTTGATGGGATATGGATTAGGCGCTAGGGCTTATTTATTAGGCTATTTCATCAAACTGGATTATGCCTTTGGTATGGATAATAAAGAAATAAAAGCACCAGTAACCTATTTATCATTTGGTTACGATTTTTAGTAGATCTTAATTCATGGAAAATTCGAGTGAACTATTGGCTTCCTTAGCTGCTACCCGTCATGCTGCCATCTCTTTGGCCATGTCAAGCAGTGAACAAAAAAATACTATTTTATCAGATTTAGCTCTTTTATTGGAAGAAAATAAATTGGGTGTCATACAAGCCAATGCGCAGGATTTGGCAAATTATGATGCCAACAATCCCATGCGTGATCGTCTTTTATTGACTGAGGAGCGAATTCAATCCTTGGCGGATAGCTTACGTGATATCATGTTATTGCCTGATCCATCAGGTCAGGTTATTCTAGAAAAGCAGTTAAAAAACGGTTTGCATTTACGTAAGTTAGCTGTGCCTTTAGGTGTAGTGGGGGTGATTTATGAATCTAGGCCTAATGTTACAATTGATGTGGCCGCTCTGTGTATTCGCTCGGGTAATGCGGCTGTGTTGAGGGGAGGAACAGATGCCTGGCACAGTAATTCCTTTTTAGTTTCCTTGATTCACCAAGCACTGGAAAAAAATGGTTTTTCCACAGATTTGGTTCGCTTATTGCCAACAGATCGTGCTCATGTAAGTACTTTGTTAACGGCCACTAAATACATTGATGTAATTATCCCAAGAGGTTCTGATGCCCTAATTCAGCGGGTGCGCAGAGAATCTTTGGTACCCACGATTGAAACCGGGGCTGGTGTGTGTCATACCTACGTAGCCGAATCAGCTGATTTAGTGAAGGCTGTACCCGTGGTCATTAATGCCAAAGTCACTAGACCTTCGGTTTGTAATTCTTTGGATACCATTGTGATTCATGCGAGTAAATTGACCCGTTTTTTAAGTTTGATTCAAGATGATTTCATTCGCTATCAGGTTAAAATTCATGCCGATGCTCGTTCCTATGCCTTATTAAAAGCCCAGGCTTATCCTTATTTATTCGAAGCTACGGATGAGGATTTTGGTCGTGAGTTTTTGGATTTTGCCTGTTCCATAAAAGTGGTGGATAGCATGGAGGAGGCCATTTTACATATTTCTACTTTTTCATCTCGACATTCTGAGGCCATTATTTCAGAAGATGCGAAAGAGGCCAATTACTTTTTGCAGGCCATTGATGCCGCAGCTGTCTATTGGAATGCATCCACTCGATTTACGGACGGTGGAGTTTTTGAATTGGGAGCTGAGATTGGTATTTCTACTCAAAAATTACATGCCCGTGGCCCGTTTGCGTTGGAGAAATTAGTTACAGAAAAGTGGGTATTAGTGGGAAATGGTCAGGTGAGGTAAACACGACCAAGTCATTTTTTGATTTCTATTCACTAAAATATATGTCCGTGAAGACCTTACTTGTTTTATTGATATCTAGTCTGTTTTTTCTATCATGCCAAAGTGAAACATCCCAAGTAGAACAGGCGAATAAGGAACTGATCAACAAGTATTTCAGCTTATTTAATCAGCATGATTGGAAGGCCTTGTCGGAGATGTATGCTGATTCAGCTGAGTTTAAAGACCCTACTTCAGGGATGAAAGTCATCAAGAAATCCAAGGCTCAATTCATCGAGGAATATTCAGGTTTACAAGAGCAATTTCCGGATGTACATGATCAGGTAGTGAATGTTTATCCATCGGGTGAGCATCATGTGGTAGTTGAGTTTATTTCTACGGGAACAGGTGCTGATCAAAAGAAATTTGAATTGCAGATAGTAGTCATTTTTCGTCTAGAAAATGGAAAAATCGTAGAGGATTTTACCTATTATGATAATTTTTAATGCCTTCATACATCGCTTTATTTAGGGGAATCAATGTTTCTGGTCAAAAAATGATCAAGATGCTTGATTTGAAGGCGATGTTGGAATCCTTGGGCTTGGACGCAGTTCAGACGTATATCCAAAGTGGTAATGTGGTATTTCAAGTTGACCGATATTCAACTTCAGAATTAGTTGAACAGATTCAATCTAAGCTATTCGAAACCTTTGGTTTTGAAGTGGATGTACAAGTATTTAGTGCCTCTGCATGGAAACGAATTGTCTCCAAAAATCCATTTATTGGCCAAGAAATGGATGAAAGCCAGTTATATGTCAGTTTATTAGCCTCTGAACCAAGGGTAGAGAATATTGAAAAACTCGCCAGCTTTGTTTTTCAGGAGGAAAGGTATCGGCTTATGGATCAAACCCTTTATTTATACGTTCCTAATGGCTATGGTAAAGCCAAATTGAATAATAATTTTTTAGAAAGTAAATTGAAAGTATCTATCACAACAAGGAATTGGAAGACGATGTTGGCCTTGGCTAACATGATTTAACTCGATCTAATTTATGGTTTGTGATTAATATAGCCATTATCAGTTTCTTGATAATATTCCCTTCCTGCTTATCCATGCAGGTTTTTGTCTCCCTTTATTTATTTTTTTGAATTCAAATAATTTTTAACATCAAAAAAGTTTCACTTTAGTGAAACTTTTTATCTAAATTTGTGACGAATCAATGAAGAAATATCGGCGTGTTAAAATATTCTCCATTGAATTTCAATTTTTTTTCAAAATCAATCTGATGAAGTAAAAAAAAAGATTTTATGGACTTTTAGATTAAAAGAAGAATTGGAGTGGATACCAATTGAGTATTTTAAAAAATTAGTTTCATCTGATGGGATTTATGAAATCAGGATCCAAGTTGGCTCTGATATTTTTAGAATATTTTGTTTTCAAGATGGTTTTTTCATTGTGGTGACACATGCCATTCAAAAGAAATCTCAAAAAATTCATCGAAAGGAAATAATGAAAGCAATTAAAATAAAAGGAATTTATGAAAACGAAAAAGAGTGAATTTATCAGCCTAGATCACTTGGTCGAAACTGAATATGGAAAGTCGGGTCAGGCTAGTAGAGATGAATTTGAGGTAGGATATCAGGATTTTAAACTTGGGTTTTTACTGCATGAGGCTAGAAAGCAACAAGGTTTAACCCAAGAAGAATTAGCGCTGAAAGTTGGTACAACAAAATCCTATATTTCAAAAATTGAAAACGACGTAAAAGAGGTACGGTTATCTACCTTGAAAAAGATTGTGGAAATAGGCTTAGGAGGCCGTCTTCACATTTCCATTGACATTTAAAATTCGTAATCCAATCCCATTCTTTGTTTCATCTCAACTAATATAGGATGTTTCTCAGAAAGGTATTCGTATTTGTCTGATTGGGTGTACAATACTTTTTTATCACTTTTTTCTTGAATCAGGATATCTAAGACAATGTCAATTTCAAAGTTTTGTAAAGAAGTCCGTAATTGATTTAGAACTTCCATGCGGATGGATTCATTAAACTGTTGAATTTGTAATTCATTTTCAACTTTTAGATGCAATACCGTGCCAATCAATTCAATCGGGCGATTCATCATCACAAACTTATTGATATCTTGATTAGTCTCATACGCTTTGGCAATGCGCATCCATTCGCGACTGATATCAGCTAATTCAAATGCTTTGTTTTCTGCTCCTGTGGTACTAGCAGTCAATAAGGTAGCTTCTTTTTGTTCCGTTTGCTTTGTTTCAACTAGCTTTTTGGCACTACGTAATCCGGTCGCTTGTATGCTTAGTCGGGATGGATTTGTAGAAGGTCCTGCATGGCTGCTCTCGCTTACTTCTGCGGTTTTTTGGGGTATTTCTTGTTGAATAAGCTCCTCTTTGACAGGAACCATATTTTCCTCCTGTGAAATGGGCTCCTCGGTTAATTTAGTGGCATTCTCAATGGGGGGATTGGCCGAAGCCTCAAGCTTTTTTCCAGCACTGTCCTCCACCACAGGTGTTTGCTTAGGCTTGAATACGGAATTTAAGTAGTTGATTTTCAACAAACTTAAATCCAAATGCAATCTTGGATTCTTGGCCCCTTTGTAATTTACTTCACATTGTGCACAGATATTCATGGCTGAAAGTAAAAATGAGGTGCTTGTCAATTCGGCTTGTTTTTTGAACTTTGCCTTACTTTCCTCACTCATTTCCATCAAAGTCAAAGTCTTCGGGTCCTTAGCGTAAAGTAGTAAACGCAAGTGTTCCATCAGTCCTGAAATGAATTGTAATCCATCAAATCCTTTGCGCATAATCTCTTCTATCAGAAGAAGCACGGCAGTATGATTTTGCTCTAATAAATGATCTGTTAGGCTGAAATAATAGTCGCTATCGAGAATATGTAAATTTTCTAAAACAGCTTTATGACGTAAGGTATTGTCCGTTGAAAAGGTGACATTGAGATCAAACATGGACAAGGCGTCACGCAAACCTCCATCTGCCTTGATGGAAATCAATTCCAAGGCGGCTGGTTCCGCCGTGATTTGCTCTTTTTCGGCAATAGATGCTAAGTGCAAAGCCATATCTTGCCATTTGATGCGGTTGAAATCAAAGATTTGACAACGCGATAAAATAGTTGGCAAGATTTTATGCTTTTCCGTCGTAGCCAAGATGAAAATAGCATAGGAGGGAGGTTCTTCTAAGGTTTTTAGAAAGGCATTAAATGCTTGAGCAGAAAGCATATGTACCTCATCTATGATATAGACCTTATACCGGCCACTTTGAGGAGGATAGCGTACTTGATCAATCAAGCTGCGTATGTCATCTACCGAGTTATTGGAAGCCGCATCTAATTCATGAATGGTCAACGAAGTATTTTCCTGAAATGATTGGCAAGAAGAACAGGTTCCGCAAGCTTCACCCTCAGGAGTTTGATTTTCGCAATTGATTGTTTTGGCTAAAATACGAGCACAGGTAGTTTTACCAACGCCCCTTGGGCCACAAAATAAGAAAGCTTGGGCTAAGTGATTAGACTTTATCGCATTCTTTAATGTGGTGGTAATATGGTTCTGACCAACCACTGAATCAAACAGGGTGGGACGGTATTTTCGCGCAGAAACAATAAAATTTTCCATACTGCAAGTTACAATTTGAGGTCATAAAACCCAAATTGATTTAAGGGATTCGGAGGGTAGCACTTACCGGGAAATGGTCAGTTGGAAAACGGTTAGCCCAGGTCTCTGAATGCGTTGCATGTTGCTCGCATGTCACGCCATTCTTTACAAAAATATAATCAATTTGGCTATTCTCTCTTTCCTCTTTGAAAGCATTGAAGGTATTCTTAGGCCCATAATGGCCTAGCTTACTGATACTTTCCGAATTCGTTAATCTATCTGGGTTCTTCGCATCCAGAAGAATTTGGATAGGTTCATCATCGGGTTTAGCATTAAAGTCTCCCAATAAAATAACGGGGCTATTCTGTGCTATTTCTTTGATTTTGGCTAAGACCAATTTGGCACTTTCTCGGCGTGCTACTTTTCCTAAATGGTCAAAATGCGTATTAAAAACGTAGAATTTCTTTTTTGTTTTTAAGTCCTGAAAATGTCCCCAAGTAACCACCCGTCGACAAGCTGCATCCCAACCAAAACCTACTTTATCGCAGGAATCAGATAACCAAAAAGTCTTTTGTTCTAATACTTTAAATTTCTTGGTATTATAGAATAAAGGAGAAAATTCACCTTCTTCCTTGCCATCATCACGCCCACGGCCAAACCAAGCAAAACCCGGTAACCTTTCGGCAAAATCCTTGATTTGATGAATAAAAGCTTCTTGCATGCCAATAATATCGGCTTGGTGATAGCTAACAAGTTCCGCACAATGATCTTTGCGATTAGCCCATTGATTGATGCCATCTGACTTGGTATCCATCCGTATATTAAAGGTCATGGCTTTGATTTGTCCTAAACTACTCTGACTAAAAAGTGCCAAAGTAATTAACACAATAGAAAGCTTTTTGAAAATAGACGCTACTTGAGGCCATACACGGTCGTTTTTCCCATTTTTGATTATTAAATCGGCTCCTTCAAGGTATTGTTCTTGACTAGGTTGGTTTTTTACTAATTTCATATTGTCTTCAAAAGTTAATTGGTTTCGTTTTTGTAGTCGTTCCATGCGCTCTTCTAAAGGGCAATCAACAGCTATTATTTTTGAAATATAGGAAGGTTTATTTTTATTCGTCAACAAAGCAGCCTCGTATAATTTAAAAGGAGCCGCACTGGGTTCTTGAGCCCAAACTTGTAATGCTTCACGAACGGCGGGGTGAATAATATGGTTTAAAGCCGCCAATAAATCATTATTTGATTTTACTTGGCTACGAATATGGTCTCGGTTATAGTTTCCTTGAGGATCAAAACTTTTTGGGCCAAAAATACCGATGATTTTTTGTTGAATGGCCGGATTTGTTTCTATTAAGTGATGAGCAACTTTGTCGGCTTCGAATATGGGAATGCCTAGACATGAAAAAATCCGACAAATGATTGATTTGCCGGATCCCATTCCGCCTGTGATCCCTAATAAAGGTCGTAGGCTTTTATTCATGAGTTTATTCTTCTGTTAAGCGAGAAGAAGCATCTTTTGAAATAGCTGATTTTTCAAAAACCACGCGTACTCCTTTGCTTGAGTCAATTTCTACTACCAAAGTTTTTTCGCGGATGGAAACGACGGTTCCATGTACTCCACCAATGGTTACTACTTTATCACCTGTTTTTAATTCATCAATGAATTTTTTTGCTTCTTTCGCCTTTTTTTGTTGTGGGCGAATCATGAAAAAATAAAACACGACAAAGATTCCACCAAAAAGGAAGATTTGCATGATTTGAGGATTGTTAGCCATAGTTATTAGTTTATTAATTATTTTTTTCTCTGAATTTCTACTTTAAATGCCACCATATTATCAGATGGCATGGTGTTGCAATAGGCCGTCACCGTTTTTTGAACTTTACCTTCCTTCCCTTTGGAATCAAAACTTACTTTGATAAATCCTTTTTTGCCCGGCATGACTAATTCTTTGCTCCACTTGGGTGTTGTACAGCCGCAAGAAGCATTAACTGTCAAAATTTTCAAGGGCATATTCCCCTCATTTTTAAAATGAAAGGTATAAGATATACTATCGCCTTCGGTTATTTTTCCTAAGTAAACCATAGGCTGGTCAAATTTCATAACAGGGTGCTTTTCAATGGATGGTCTTAATTCCATTGGAATAGATTCCTCCGTTGAATTTCTAGCCTCTTTTTGCTTATTAGTACAAGCTAGGAGGCTACATAAGCACAGGGCAATGAAATACTTCATCTTAAGGCTTTGCTTTAATCTGACTCATCATTTTCTCCACATCCTCCAACAATTTTTCGGCTTTTACTTTGGTGTCATTAACAACCTTTTTGCCTTCAGATTTAGCTAATGTTTCAGGAACTTCTTTCCCTTCCACAATATCATTGATCAATTGTCTCAATTGCTCTCTGTATTTGTTAAGCTGAAAATATAATTTGTTTCTTGTATTCTCACCTTTATCAGGGGCATATAAAATTCCGATAATAGCACCTGTGGCAGCTCCTACGACAAATGCCCAAAAGGATTTTGATGATCTACTCATATTATTTGCTAGCTATGTCGATTAATCCTCGACCTGATTTAGTAATTATTTTCTCGTTGATCAACCTCAGTGAAATTACATCTAATATACCATTGATGAATTGACCTGATTTAGGGGTTGAGTAATTTTTAGCTAATTCAATGTACTCGTTAATACTTACTTTAACGGGTATGCTGGAAAATTTAATCATCTCAGTTAAGGCCATTTTCAATAAAATGAAATCAGCCATGGCAAGACGATCAGACTCCCAATTTTTTGTTTGATCCCCAATCCAATGAACCAAATCTTTGTCGTTTTGGATTGTACTTTCAAACAACTCTTCGAAGAAAATTTTATCATCTTCCCACTGAAGAGCTAAGGGCTGTAAACTTAAATCTTCTAAAGCATCCACTTTGAAAGTTTTAGTCGATAAGCTTTTAACTACATCCTTATTAAGATGCCAATTTAAATCTTTTTCTTCAAAATACTCGGTCATACTCGAGTGTTTTAGAATAAATGTTTTTAAAATATAGCGAATCATTTCGATGTCATCATCAAAGCTTTTACCGGCATTGGGTAGGTAGTCAACAAATGTTTGATCCAATAAAATGACATCCAAAAATAATTTCTTGATTCTATTTTCTTCATCTTCGGACCATCCAATATGTTGGTCTTCAAAAGCTTGTTGTAGAGCTTTCCATTTTGGCATGATGGCTAAAACCTTATTTTTACTTAACTGTGAGGTCTTGATTGGATTCTCTAATAAACGTCGGTTTTCATCCCAAACGGCTATGTCAGACAAATGTTGGAGATAAAAAAGGATTTTTAAGTATTGTTTGTAGATGGACTCGACCTCCTTTACCATGTCCTTTTTTAACTTTTCAGCAATTTTCTTGGTATTGTTGAGGTAGGTCTTATAAACCGACTTCGCCGCGGCCATGGATTCAGGTGGGATGCTTTCTTCGCTGGGGATTTCTTGGAAAAACTCGTTTAATTGGATCTCAGCCAATTTCTTTAGGCCTTCTAGTCGGGGAGCTTGTTCTTCCTTTGCGACCATGAGTGATAAATCTGGCTGAAAAATGACAGCTAATTCGTCAAAAGCCAATTGATATTGGGCACGTTCTTGCGTGTTGTAAGCATACAGTTGCTGAAATGCTTTCACCCGAAGTAATCTCCTGTTTACCATCCGAAAATAAAGAGCGTTCTTGTTGTTTGAAACACAAAATTAAGGATTTTAATTGATAAAGATTCTATCTTTGTTAGAAGTAAATTAAGCATGGGCGCACTAAGTCACCTCAATCAATATTTTTGGAAGTATAAATGGCTGCTATTCCTTGGTATCCTGTTTACTTTTTGTTCCAATTTTTTCGGGGTAGTTCCAGCACAGTTGGTTCGCTATGCATTGGATTTAGTGACAGAGACCATAGACGTTTATTTTCTATTTAAACAATTCTCCCTTCAAGGCGCCTTTTATGAGGTTTTTGCAGCTACTTTATTCTTTTATGGTGGACTTATTATCTTAATGGCCTTTATCAAAGGTGTCTTTTTGTTCATGGTCCGCCAAACACTCATTGTGATGTCTCGACATATCGAATACGATATGAAGAATGAAATTTACGCCCATTATCAAACGTTACCTTTGTCCTTTTATAGAAAGCAGAACACAGGAGATTTAATGGCCCGTATCTCTGAGGATGTCAGTAAAGTACGTATGTACGTAGGTCCCAGTGTGATGTATGGTTTGAACCTTATTTGTGTGTTTGTTTTGGTGATTTATTATATGTGGCATGTCAATCAAACCTTGATGTGGTACGTGTTATTACCGCTGCCTATACTTTCTGTGAGTATATATTATGTCAATTCCTTGGTCTTAAGAAAATCAGAAGAAATTCAAGCAGGCTTGTCCACGATATCAACCTTTGCCCAGGAGGCTTTTTCGGGGATTCGGGTTTTGAAGTCATTTGTTCGAGAAAAGGAGTCGGTTCTAGCATTTGCTGAGGCATCCGCCAATTACCGCAAGAAGTCTTTGGACTTAGTTCAAGTTGATTCATTATTTACCCCATTAATCTCTTTATTGGTAGGTTTTTCCACGCTGTTAGTGGTTTATGTGGGCTCACAAGAAGTGATGGCAGGCAGAATCTCGGTGGGGAATATCACCGAGTTTATCATGTACGTATTCATGCTGACTTGGCCCGTGACAGCCTTGGGCTGGACTAGTTCTCAAATTCAGCGAGCTGCAGCTTCACAAGCTCGGATTAATGAATTTTTACAGGTTAAATCAGAATTGGTAACAGGTAAACAAATTCGCCAAAAAATTCAAGGTCGTTGGACCTTTGAGCATGTAGATTTTATGTATCCCGGTACAGATCGACTTGTTTTGAAAGATATTCATCTTGAAATTGAACCAGGGGAGTCGGTAGCTTTATTGGGTACCACTGGATCAGGAAAAAGTACGATAGCCGCATTAATGGCTCGGTTTTATGATCCTTCGGCGGGTCGAATCTTGTTGGATGGTATCGATTTGAAAGATTGGGATATGGAATGGGTTCGAACTGACTTAGGTTTTGTGCCTCAAGATGTCTTTTTGTTCTCCACAAGCATTGCCGAGAATATTCGTTTTGGGAAGTCGGATTTAAGTCAAGATCAATTGGAGCAAGCCGCCAAATATGCTGATGTCTATGAAAACATCATGGAATTTCCTGATCGTTTTGAAACGGTTTTGGGAGAAAGGGGAGTGACTTTATCGGGTGGACAAAAACAACGGGTATCTTTGGCTAGGGCTTTGGCCAAAAATCCAGGAATGCTGGTGCTAGATGATTGCTTATCGGCCGTAGACACGCAAACAGAGCATAAAATATTAAATCACCTGAAACACATCATGGAAGGTAAAACGTGCGTGATTATTTCACACCGGGTGTCTTCTGCCAAATTAGCGAAAAGGGTTTTTGTTTTGCATGATGGACAAATCGTAGAACAAGGAACCCACACAACTTTAATGAAGAAGAAGGGTAGTTATTACGAATTATACCAGCAACAATTAAATCAGAAAAAGCAAGAATTAGAGCAAGTTACCGCTCAATCGAATTAATTCTATTTCAGCAGTTTTTGCAGCAAATTTAGCTTCAATTAATCGGGTTTCAGCCGCAACTGCATTTCTTTGCACTTCTCTTAATTCATAGGAAGTAGCTATACCTACTTTAAAACGGTCAAAGGCAATATCGATGTTTTGCTTAGCAATGCTGTAATTTTCTGTTTCTAGGTTAATTAAATTCAAAGCATTTTCATAATTCCCATAGGCTCTCTCAATATTCGAAATCAAGTTGTTTTTTAAATCAGCAATTTGCAAATCTGCGATTTCGGCATTGATTTTGGCATTTTGAATTCGACGCTTTTGATTACTACCATCAAATATGTTGATGGTGGCACGAATACCGTAATTCATGACATCACTACTTCCTTTCGCAACCCCAAATCCAGCTCCGTTATTAACCGTATTGTAGTTGTAGCCTGCTAATAAATCTACCACGGGTTGTTGTTGGCTTTGTAGGCTTTTGATGTCTAATTCCGCTACTTTTTTGTTGAGCAAAGCAGAA
This sequence comes from Cytophagaceae bacterium, assembly GCA_027491315.1. Lineage (GTDB taxonomy): Bacteria > Bacteroidota > Bacteroidia > Cytophagales > Spirosomataceae > Aquirufa. Next base: position 30,671 of record JAIXWL010000010.1, on the reverse strand, counting down.
ATCAAACTAGGGTTTTGTTGAAGAGCTTGATTTTTCAATTCTTCTAATTTCAATTTAGGTAGTAAATCTATAGCCGGAATAACATTGAAATCAGCTAGGTGATCCCTCACTAAAAGCGTATTGAAATTAATTTTAGTACTTAGGAATGATTGCTCCTGAGCTAATAAAAGAGCTTTATCTTCATTGAAATCTACCTGAGCTGAGTAAAAATCTACTTTTGAACCTTGACCAACCTCAAAACGATCCTTTGCAAGTTTAAGTCGGTCATTCGATATTTCTAATCCTTTTTTGAAATTGTTTACTCGTAAATCTTGACGAATGATGTCATAATATGAAGAGCTTATTAAGGCGATTAAATTTTCAATAGTGGCCTCAGTTTGTTTGGCACCCAAGTTTTGTAATTCCTTGAATCGATCTCTCAGGATGAACATGCCTTTTCCATCATATAAGGTCCAAACCATTGCAAGACCTGTATTGGATGAATTTGAATTAACACCTGATTGAACCAAAGGAGGTCGAATTCCACCAAAAAATTCCTGATTTAGGCCAGAAACCGTATAGTTTTTATTGAAGTTACCGGTTATGGTTGGTAAAAATCCAGCATTACCGAGGGTATTGTCGTTAAGAGCTTGTTTTTCTCTTTTCTTGGCAACTTGTATCGAAAAGTGGTTCTGTAATCCTTGTTGAATGGCATCTTCCAAACTCAAGTTTTTTTGAGCTTGGGCTGGAAAAATACTCACGGAAAGTACAAAAAGGAGGCTAAAGCTTAGGCCTGATATCTTCATAGGTAATCTATTTGGCATATATAATTAACAAACATAGTGATTTTGACGCATTTTCCGATACTTATACCACACAAGTACCCATAGCAATTTTGCTCTGTTTTTCCCTATTTTTGTTTTATGCCTACACTCGAAATATCTCAAATCTATATTTATCCCATTAAATCCTTGGGAGCCATATCCCTATGGGAGGCCCAAGTGGAAATTCAAGGCTTAGTAGGAGATCGCCGATTTATGTTGGTTTCTGCCGATGGAAAGTTTATCACCCAACGCACACGTCCGGATTTAACTCGCTTTCAGTTGAGACTTCGGGATGAAGGTTTTTTAGTTGAGGACAAGCTGACGGGTATAAGTAAATTATTGCATCCAAGCGTTGAACTTGGAAATTCAATGTTGGTGGAAATTTGGGAGGACCAATTGGAGGCAAGAATTGTTTTGGAAGATTGGTCAGAATGGTTTAGTCAACTACTGCAAGAGAAAGTCTATTTAGTTCATTTAAGCCATGACTCTCCTCGCCTGATGAAGGAGAAATACCAAACAAGCTTAGCGAAGGATAGTTCATTTGCTGATGCTTTACCCATTTTACTTTGCTCCGAAGCCTCATTTGAGGCATTAGAGAAGAAAATGGGGCAATCTGTAGACCGATTGCGTTTTCGAGCGAATATCATTGTAAAAGGAGCTGCTGCATTTGAGGAAGATACTTGGAGACAAATACGCATTCAAGATATTCAATTATTCGGAGCTAAGCCCTGTGCAAGATGTCAATTGATCACAGTAGATCCGAAAAAGGGCACAATTCAAAAAGAGGTAATGGGGGCACTTTCTCAAATTCGAAAAATAGGCAATAAGGTATATTTTGGTCAACAATTTGTTCCCGAAAGTTTAGGGAAAATCGCAGTGGGAGAACATATTCAAATCCTTACCTATCAAGATGCGGCTTATTAAACTTGTTCACTTTTTAAGTTTAGATGTTGTTTTGGGCAGTCTTGCTTTTCAAGCACTTTTGCATCAAATTTTATTGGGAGAAATGCCTACCTGGGCAGAACAAATTTCTTTGGCTTGTTCTGTTTGGGGAATTTACCTCATTGATCGAATGATCGATCGTAAAAAAGAAGCTTCATCTGATGAAAGGCATGTTTTTCAAACTCAACATATTCCCATGATTAAAATTATATTGTTGTTTTTAGGACTGTTGGGTGTTTTTAGCCTTCGAGAATTACCTGTTGGGTTGATTTATTTTGGAATATGTTTGTGCTTAGCCATGTTGATTTATTGGCTTTTTTGGTATTATGGGGTATGGAATAGGATTTTGGGCAGTAAAGAGCTGGCTACAGCTTTCCTCTATACCTTGGGAGTGGGTGCAAGTACGTTTTATAGGATACCAGGCACTATGTGGGCACTTTTCCTTGGGCTGGGCTTATTTCTGCTCGTTATTCAAAATTTAGCGATGTTTACGATGTGGGAACTTAGCCAAAATAATCAAGCTTTGGCCTATGTATTTTCATGGAAAAGAATTTTAATAGGAGTGGAGGTGCTTTTTTTAGTACTATTACTAGTTGTGTTATTTTATGGAGATAAAAAAATCGCTTTTTTGCCATTTGCCATTACATTTGCCATACAAACTTGGATTCATTATTTTTCAAAAGACAAGCAAGGTTCCCGTATGTGGGGAGAACTAGCTTATTGTAGCCCCATTTTGTATTTCGCCTATGAGTTTTTTTCAAAATAAGGACGCTTACAGCGCATTAAAGTTTCCTGAGTTTCGTGCCTTTATTGTGGGCAATACCTTATTTACGATGGCCCTGTTAATGCAGGAGGTTATTGTATCGTATGAAATATACAAGATTACCCACAACCCTTTGGCCCTGGGTTTAATAGGTCTAGCAGAAGTGATACCTTACATTTCTTTAGCACTTTTTGGGGGCCATTATGCGGATAACCGAGATAAGCGAAAGATTATGCAAATTTCCTTATCGGTCATCATCTTAGGCTCATTTCTTTTGTTGTATTCTAGCCTTCAATTAGACTCTCAAAGTCCTGATGTTCATATCTATACTATTTATTTTGTGATTTTTCTGATTGGACTTTCAAAAGGTTTTTTTAGTCCGGCGGCTTCTTCCTTAAATCCCTTTTTGGTTCCCAAGGAAGTATTTGCTAACGCGGCAACCTGGAATAGTTCTTTTTGGCAATTGGGGGCAATTTTAGGGCCTGGTATGGCTGGTTTTCTTTATGCTTATTTAGGTTTAGCCGGTTCTTTGGAAACAGTGATTGTATTTTTATTGGGGGTAATGACTTGTTTGTTTTTTATCAAGAAAAGGCCCGTTCCTCCCAAGGCAAAAACGCATGAATCTATTTGGCAAAGTTTAAAAGAGGGTATCGTTTATGTATTTAAAACAAAGATTATCCTGTATGCCATTTCCTTAGATTTGTTCTCCGTTCTATTTGGAGGAGTGATTGCCATATTACCCATTTTTGCAGAGGATATTTTGAAAGTGGGAGCGGAGGGATTAGGTATTTTGAGAGCCGCCCCCTCCATAGGTGCCTTATTATCCATGGCTTTTATGATTTATTATCCTCCGCTGGAAAAAGCTTGGCGTAATTTACTGATAGCTATTGCCGGATTTGGGGTGGCCACCCTTGTGTTTGGCATTTCCACCAATTTTTGGTTATCTGTTTTGGCTTTGTTTTTTACCGGCGCATTTGATTCGGTGAGTGTCGTCATCCGACAAACCGTGCTACGCTTTTATACTCCTGATGAAATGCGGGGAAGAGTTTCCTCGGTTAACGGAATATTTGTAAGCTCTTCCAATGAATTGGGTGCTTTTGAATCCGGTTTGATGGCTAAATTATTGGGTACAGTTCCTTCTGTCTTGCTTGGTGCTACAGCTACACTAGTAATTGTCAGCTTGGTGGCCATCAATTCCAAAGACTTACTGAAATTGAAAGTGGCTAAAAAGATTGAATCTGAGGATTAGCTTATATGAGCTTCTTGGGCTAATCTAGCTTTTTCTTCAGCTTCTTCTTGGTCTTTTCTAGCTTTGATTTGCTCTGGCCAATGCTTTAATACTTCTGCAATTTGTTTTTTGCTGTTCTGTGCCCATTGAATGTCTTCAATTTTACGAATGGGTTCCGCATTTTCGCCCAATAAAGCAGGCATGATTTTGAGAAAATAGTCCTTTAATTTTAAATCACCTTTTTTGCTTTTGGAAACTATCAAACTCGCTTCGCAATTGAAGAGAGAAACTAGGCCGTCAGATGTGTTTCCTTCCGAGAAATAAAAATGATCTAAATTATGTATATCGATCAATTCGGTTGAAACTAATTGAGTTCCTTGGTAATGTAAAGTTTTGAGTGATCCCTCATTCACCACAACAAATGAAATACGCTGTTTTCCTGATTTCTCGGCAAAGTAATCACCAATGGATTGAAAAAAATTACGCTTAGGTAATTGAATCACTCCTATACCAACCCAATGGGAAGGAAGTTCTGAACGAAGAAAAGATAAAGATGCAGGAAGAGAATGGTTCATAGGTATGGCAATTTGAAAACGAAATTAAAGAAAGATTGGCTTTTGTCAAACCTAAATTAAAGTCGGATTTTCGGCTTAGGTAATTCGAAAAACATAGTAAATGGCTGAAACCAAGCATGTATGGTTTCAAAGCCCGATTTATTAAGTGTATAGACAAGGAATTGTCCATTCTTACTGAAATCGATAAGCTGAGCTTGTTTCAATAAATCCAAATGATGAGAAATACTAGGCTTCGTCATGTTGAATTGCTGCGCAATTGTCCCTGCATTTTGAGGGCCATGGGTCAAAAAGCGAAGTATTTCTCTTCGAGTTGGATCATTGATTGCCTTGAATACAATATCCATAATATTTTAAATAATTAAACAAATATTTAAATATAAAGGTAGTATTCCAAATTTTCGATGGAATTATCCTTTGTCTTCCTTTCGATAAGCCTCAATTAATTTTACTTCACCGTCCTTACCAGGATAGAAATTTCCGTGTTCCATTCCCAATACACCAGTATAACCTTTCTTTCTTAGGTGCTTAAAAATGTTGGCATGGTTTACCTCACCTGTGGTAGGTTCTTTTCTGCCTGGATTATCCCCAATCTGCATGTAGGCGATTTCTTCCCAGCATAAATCCATATTTGCAATCATGTTTCCTTCATTGCGCTGCATGTGATACATGTCAAATAAAATCTTACAAGCAGGACTGCCTACAGCTCTGCAAATCATATACGTTTGATCTGAATAGCGTAAGAATAAATCGGGATTATCACTTAATGGCTCTAAAACCATTGTTAAATTATGGGGTTCAAAAATTTCGGCTCCACGTTTTAGGTTATCAATCACATGGCCAGTTTGAATACCTAGTGGTAGTTTACGGCTGAAATTACCTGGGACAACAGTCATCCATTTGGCATTACAGCGTTTGGCTGTTTCAACCGCAGTTTTACATGCTTTCAAAAACATTTCCGTAGCTTCTTTTTTGCCAGTGGTCATGTGTTGGGTATCAAAAAAGCCATCAAATTTAACCACAAAAACACCCATGGTCATACCTAGTTTAGTCAATGTATCACCGATTTTCGCTTGAAGCTCAGGGCTTTTAGCCATCATATCATTGTCTTCCAAGGCACGAAATCCCATTTCATGCATGAATTTTAATTGGTCTATTTCATCATTTCCAGCATGATTTTTAAACATGCCAAAATGGGGGGCATACTTTAAACTAAAAGGAGGTTCTGCAGCTAGGCTGTGTAATTGACTCGATGAAGCAGCTAAAGTAGGCTGGCTACTTGTAATACCTGCTCCTAATAAGCTTCCGCCCATCATTTGGGCAAAGGAACGACGATCCATGTTTATTTCTTTTTTAAGGTAGTTAAATATTCGACAAGGTTGACTAAATCTGTGGTGCTCATAGCATCAGCTAATCCTTCTGGCATCATGGAATTAGGTAATTGTTTGACTGATTTCAAGGCGGAGGTTTTGAAATTCTGAATGGTACCTCCTGGTAATTTTAAAATGATATCTGTTTCATTTTTTGAACTGATTATTCCTTGATAGCTTTCTCCTGATTTGGTTAAAATTTCATAGGTTTCATAGCCAAAGTTTATTCCTGCATTTGGATGTAAAATCGAAACATACATGCCATCGCGAGATAATTTTGAACCAATCTCAGTCAGTTTAGGGCCAAAATCAATACCTTCTTGGTATACTTGGTGACACATCGAGCATTGGTTTACAAATACCTTAATTCCTGCTTGCGCATTTCCTTTTTGACTCAATAAGGTATTTAAATCAGGATGTTTGGTTTTGGTATTTGTACTACTTCCACCTAGGTAAGAATTAGCTTCCATCCGAACCGCTTTTTTCCAGGTTCTACTTACGCTTTCCACCACGGATGGAATAAATTCGGCACTTACTTTTTTATTTTTTAAGATATCCAGCACAAAATTCTCCCCATTGGCTGAATTGCCTAAACTCCTTGCGGCTTCTTTTCTAATGCTCATAGGCAGGTTTTTCTGATTCATGGCATCAAATAATAGCGATAAAGTACTTGGTTGTCCAATCCAACGAATGGATTCAATGATGGCTTTTTGTTGGTCTTCATTACCTTTTTGGAATGTTTGGGTAATTAGCTCAGCACCACCTGCTAATTTATACATGATGGAGCCCGCTTTTCTGCTTTGTTTGCCAGCCAAAATCATTTGAAGGACTTTTCCTTTCTCTTCCTGCAGCTCATATTTTTCTACTAATTCCAAGTACTCATTTTCTGAGGTCTTAGGAAGTAAATCACGTAATACCTTTTTGGCATCAGCGTTGGAAGCTATGAAAGACGGGTTGATATGCCTTAAGCCAACTAGCTGAGCCTCTGTTTGTCCCTGAAAGTTTTTAGCAATTAAATCAATCAGCATGCCTGATTTTTTATCGCTTGGAATAAAATCGAGCGCTCTGAAATAGCGAAGTTTTTGAGATAAATCCTGATTGCTTTTTAATTCATTAAAAATATAGGATAAAGCTATTTCAGTTCTTGACCTCCATATGACATCTTGGAATGCCAGCGAATTGGCATTAGGAGATGTGGCCAAATAAGCTTGTAATCGGGTATTCCAATGTCCATCAGCTCCTATGCCTAAAGCTTCTAAATACCAACGATCTTGACCTTGGTGCTGTTGAGCTAAGAGTGCCCAAATCGCATCTGCTTGTGGATCATGGATGTGGCGTAAGGCAATGGCCAGTTCTCTACGAACTTGTGGATTTTCATCTTTAGCCCAAATGGAAGCCCAATCTTTCCATTGATTAAAATTTGACCTTTTGGCCTGACGAATTGCCATCATTCGAATATCTGAATTGGCATCTTTGGCCGCTAAAGTCAAATATTTTTGAGCTTGACTAGTTTTCATTAGCGCCCAGAAAGCACGCGCTTTCATGCGTGGATTCGGATTGTTTTGATAAGAATTTTCTAAGGCAGCTTCAGCGGATTTGCCCCAGCTCATTAATTTTTTAAAAGCTAAGTACCTTTGAGCCAAATTGGGGTTTTCTAAGGCTTTGAAGGCATTTTCAGGAGAACTTAGGCTCATGGCTTTTACCTGATAGGCATGTCCTTTGGGAGCAACTCGATAAATTCTACCGCGCGTTTGATCCCCAGCTTGATGTCCCCCGACACCCGGATCGTACCAATCTGCTATAAACAAAGATCCATCTGGAGCGGCCGTCACATCTGCTGGTCTAAACCATTGGTCATTTACACCTTCTACCAGGGGTAAGATACTAGCTTCAAAACCAGCACCTTGGGCCTTGACAGGATAACTACGCACCACATTAGGGCCAGCGTCACAATGTATCATTTGATTTTGGAATGCTTTGGGTAAAAGATTTCCTTCATATAAAATCATTCCTGTTGGCGAGCCTGAGCCTGTTTGCAATAAATTGGGAACCACACCTGGGTCATTTAAGTGCCAATGTCTTCTCGGAATTTCAGGTTCAATATTGGTTCGATTAGCCGACCAGCCTGCGTCACTTATTTCATCGCGATAACCATAGTTTCCATGCTCCATCACAAAATTAATGCGCACTCCTTTGTTCCCGTCATCATCATTATCAGATTGCCAAAGTCCTCCATAAGAATCAACGGCCACTTCGTAATTGTTTCTGAAATTGTGACCTAATACTTCTACTTGGGAACCATCTATATTGCAGCGGAAGACCATGCCTTGTTTGTATTTTTTTGGTCCAATGGGGTCTCCATCCTGATCCAATACAGCCTTACCTTGAGCGTCTAATAATTGTCCACCTTCATTTCCAAAGTTGAAATACAGTTTTCCGTCGGGGCCAAAAGTAAAAGCATGAGCTCCATGGTCATGTTGCTCTCCTCCAATTCCTTGAAACATCACTTCTTTACGATCCGCTTTTCCATCTCGATTGTCATCAAACATTTTCCAGATGTAGGGACTTTGCGATACAATGACCATGGAATCCAATACGGCTATGCCCAAAGGAGCATTTAATTCGGGTGATTGGTAGAAAATTTTTCTGGAATCTGCTTTCCCATCACCATTGGTATCTTCTAAAATCAATACCCGGTCTCCGAGTGAATTCGTAGGGTTTCCATTGATATTAGGGCGATAGTTATAAGCTTCTACTACCCATACACGACCTTGTGCATCCACATCAATATTGGTGGGATTTTGAAGCATCGGTTCAGAGGCAAATAAAGTAATCTCTAATTCAGGATGTATTTTTAAGCCTTTTAGGGCATTTTCAGTCTGTCTTTTTTGTGATTCAGTTAAGGAATCTAATAAAGTTTGTCCCCAGCGGGCCGATTGGTTTTTGTAAAAAGAGGATGCAAATAATAAGGCAAAAAGGGAAATTGCCGTTAAAAAAATAGGCTTTTTAGAAGATGTCCAATTCATGAGTTTATGGTTTTCCGTAGAATACCCATAAATTTCAATTAAAACCCTGTAAAATCCTAATGGCCTTATCCTGATTTATGAACGAATTCCCAAAAATTGGTTAATTTTTTTTCGGAAAGCCAAATAAGCTAAAAAGGAATCAGCCGTAAAAACATGTTCTTTAAAAAGTCTTTTCCAGTCATCTAGACTCAGTTTTTTAGGTGAATGAGCGCTGGCTTTCCATAAATAGTAACTTCTTTTAAGGAAAGAGTTTTCATTTTCCGTAATTCTAGTTAGCAGCAAATGGTATTCAAATAAAATTGGCTGAATCAAATGTTGGTATTTAGCATGGGTATATTCATTGATTTTGGAATACATGAATATACGGTTATGTATAAATGCAGCTGATTTATTGCTATCTGTATAACTCATTCCCCCTTCGTTTTTTCGATATACGGACATTGTTTGAGGAAGGTAGGCGATGGGACCTTCCTCCGCAAGAATGACATATAATGGAATGTCACCACTTTTAGAGTGAAAAAACCAATCGGGAAGTGTTTGTACTAATTTTTTCCTCATCATGACACTGGCGGTTGCCATAAACCAAGCCTCTCTTTCTTTCAATAAATCTGTGGAGTAGATCCAAGGGGCTTGGTCTTCCGGATTAATTAATGTGGGTTTTCTTCCGCTACCATCTTCATAGATGATTTGAGCATTGTGAAAACAGGCAGATGCCTCTGGATGACTATCTAAAAAATCTACTTGCTTTTGGAGTTTATCAGGCGAAGTCCAATAATCGTCACCTTCAATGTGAACGATATATTCCCCTTGGCAATCAAAAAAACAATGAAGAAAATTCACTTTCGCTCCTACATTTTCTGGGCGAATGTAGGCTTTGATTTTATCTGGAAAGCGGTCCGCATAGGATTTAACCAGAGAAGCGGTTTGGTCAGGGGAATGATCTTCTCCGATGATAATTTCAAATTCAAAATTGGTTTTTTGCTGTAGAATATTATCCAAACAAATTTGGATAAAGTCTTCATGCTTGTAGGTAATTAGGCAAACAGAAACTTTGGGATGTTTCGGCGTTTGCGGCTTGCCATAAAGCTGGTGGTTCAAATAGCTAAAATCCATTATTTTTCCTCTAAAATGGCATAACCTACCCCGGTTTGACCGAAATGATTTCCATTGTAAAATAGAATAGTTTTTTCTTGATGACGAATTACAAGTGGGTATTCAATCATTTCATAGTCCCAATCTTGTTCATTGTCACTGACATCTATACCCGCCAAACCTTCTTGTCTTTCCCAATGGATTCCATCCTTTGATTCCGCATAATATATTCGATAGGAACGATCACGATTGCTGCGGTAGTCGGTACATGCCCGAGCTGAAAACCACATTTTGAAAACCCCATTTTCAATAAGTACGGTAGGTCTTGAAATTCCCCCTTCTACCTCATCTCGGTAATCGATGGCCACTTGACCTTTTCTATCCCAGTTGATACCATCAATGGATTCGGCATATTTAATATGGTAGCATGGCTCCATTAAATTACCATCAGGAAGCCAATGGGTACAATTTAAGTACCATACTTTATATTTACCTTGATCATATAGAAAACAAGCTGAACCATTGAAAAAGGGTTCAGTAGCAGTTGTACTTATGATTGGCCCTTCGAATTTTTTATGGAAATGAACACCATCCGAGGAATATGCTAAGCCTAAGGCATTGTGGTAGGGAATGGTATTTCTGACGGTCCATCCAATGTAATATAGCCATTTTTCATCCCCATTTTGCAAAAACCAAGTAGGCATGATGCCACAATCATCAAAAGTTCCAGGAGCCCCTAAGCTTAATATAGGCTCGGGATGAACATAAAGTACATTGGATAAATTTTGAGAATCTAGATCAATGAAAGAGGCTTGGCAACGCCCCTTAGAATCGCGGGCGGAATAATACAAACGGATGCGGTCCGAGTAATTGGTATCAGCACATACAACATGTGCATATTTTTTTTGATTCCATTCAGATTGCCCGTCTGGACAAAAGATGAGTCCTTGTTTATTCCAACGCATATTATTTCTTTGTTGTCCCGAATTTTCGGGACAACAAAGATACAAAGCTTTATCGGATAGTTGAAAAAGTCGTTGGATGCATGTAGATAGATTCTACTTTATCTACAATTTTTCCGTTCTTTTCTGATTCGTCACGTACTTTAATCCAATTGGGATCTTTTCTGAATTCATCGAAAGAAGCTTTTCCGGCAGCTTCACTATCATGGGCCAACAAGTACACTAATCGAGGTTGTACATTTGGATCTTTTTCAATGGTCTTGAAGTAAGCAATGTTTGTCATACCATGCTTCTTGAACAATTTAGTTGTATGGTTTCTAAAACGAGCCAAGATGTCTTCAATGTGGTTGGGTGTCGCCGTGTAAGTTCTTAATTCAATTGCACGATCTACACTTTTGTGAGAAGGCTTAATTTTTGGACTAAAGTCCGTAGCCATCATAAAAGTACTTTCAACTTTAGCTACGATTTTACCCGATTCTTCTGATTTTTTTGCTACTTCTTTCCACTCTGGATCACGGCCAAAACGCTTCCATGAACTATCACGCTCTACTTGATTTGGGTATGATAAAATGTAATAAAGTGCATTTTTCTCATTGTTATTTGGAATCCAATAGCCCACGTTGGTCATACCATGTTTTTCGAAAATTTTGGTCGTATGATTGGTGAATCGTTGGATCAAAGCATCTAATCTACCTGGGTGGCAGTAGTATACGCGTAATTCGTAATAACGACTATCGGGTTTTTTGGCAATCATCTGAGTGGATACGAATAATAGGAGGAGGGTTAATAATTTTTTCATAGGTAATGATGGGGTAAAATGGATAATGTTTTTGTTTATGTATGGGCTTGGTACTTGGATTTGTTAACTTTTCACGACTCAGATTTGTTAACTTTTCACGACTCAGACGACTCAGATTTGTCAACTCTTGAAGAGTTGACAAATCTAAACCAAAATCTAAACCAAAATCAAACCCAAATAATTTTATAAAGATTATTCTTTAGGCAAAGGTATGATTTGAATTAAGTTTTTTATCCTGCTTTCTGATTATTTTAATCAATGTTCTGGTTTTTAGGCACCTAATCGATTTGAAAGGATTTTATGGACCAAAAGAAAAAGCATTTCTGGTTTGGCAGTTCGCCAATTGGGTATTTGTAATGTTCCTCCAAAATTGATGTAATAATCGATTTTATATTTATTCCATTCTTTTTCAATGAATTCAGGGAAACACAGTCCAGCAATCCAACCATCTTCAATTTCCTCAAACCATTCTGCATAATAATCATCTTCCCAAGAACCATGAAAATTAAAGACATTCTCACCTACCAAAATAAAATATTTTATTCCAGCGGCCAATAAATGATCGATTACCCCTCGCTTGAGCAACATGATGTCATTGTGCAAGGTGTCATTCCATTCTCCCATTAATTCAATAATACTATACTGTAATCCGTAATCCGTAAATAGTATTTTACAATAAAGCGTTTCCGAATCTATATCATCCCAAAGAGGATGTATGTAATAGCTGTAGATGGTATGGACATATTCTGTACTTGAGTATGTTCTCCCATAAAATGGCGACTTAGGGTCATGGGAAGCATTGTATATCGATTCCCATTGATAGGAAGGTTCTATTTCTTGCATAGCATTCGAAATAACAAAAAAAGGCTTGCGAGAGCAAGCCTTTTTAAACAATCAACCTAATAATTAAAGTTTACGTGCACTCTTGAAATTTCCAGAGAGGTCAAATTCAACTTTATACTTTTTATCAGCCAAACTAATAATGACTTCAATTTCATAGGCTGCACCATCTTTACTAACAGAAACAGCTTTTGTCAAGACCCATCCAGCATATGTTTTATCTAAGTAGGCGATGGCTGCCGAAGGGATTTTGTCTTTAGTGATTTCCGTTACCTGGAAATTTGCAGGGTTTGGATTATCCTTTGGTCCTTTACCTGCATTTGCTACATATTTGAAATCTTTGTCAAACATATACGCCTGAGATACTCCAGCTACACTAACAACTACATGGTAGTGTATGGTTACATTATCTTTTTGCACTGAAATGGCATTTTTTAATGTCCATCCAGCAGCATTTTTATTTAAATAATCTACAATGGCTTGGGGAAGTGTCGTCAATTCAGTTTTACCAATTTTGACATCATCTTTACTTTCTTCTTCACTAGAAAGTATTTTTCCTGAGGCATCTATTTTTAAATCCCACACTTTACCATCTTTTTCAGCATGAATATGGTAGGTAGCTACTCCGCTTCCATCCAAACGAAGTACCGCATTTTTAAATGTAAAGGAACTAATGGCTGATTGAACGGCAGCTGGAAGTTCTGTTAGCGCTAATTTGCTGACAGCCGCTCCCATACCTTTTCCTCCTTTTTCACCTTTTTTACCTTCAATGGTGGAAATCATGGCACCAGTTTCATCAAATAAAATAGAATAAACCGTGGATTCCACTTTAATTTCTACTCGGTAAGTAATAGGAGTACCTGAAGTCTTTTTACCAGCATGTAGGAATGTATAGGTGCTATACTTTTGTTTCAAGTAAGTAGTAATGGCGGATGGTAATTCAGCTTCGGTAATTTTGGTGAAAGCTTCTTTGATTTCACCCGTTTTATTTAAAACGACTTGCGATTCAGTATTGCTGACAACAATGTTGGCCCCATACAGCGAATTACTTTGTAAAACATAATAATCTACCTGAGCAGAGGGATAGGTGTTGGTGACAGTTGTTTTAACAGCAGTGGGAATAACATTCTGGCTAACAAAGCCAGTGGCATCTGAGCTAGGATTTAATGCATCCTCTTTTGAGCAGCTTGCTAAACCAAGGCTAGCTACTAGGGCGATTGTAAGCAATTGATTTTTCATAAGTATAAAATTTAATTTGACTGTTAAACGCCTATTGTTTTTGTTTTCGTATCAAAAATATAGCATGTATCGTTACGCTCATGCAACCAATCGACCAATGGGCGCATCTTGACTACCAATCATCACAAATAAATAAATAATTATAGTACCTTGTATTGCAAAGTACTATATGTTTACTACATTTGTCTATCAATCAATAAACATATGAAAAAGAAAGTTGCTGTTCTATTAATACTAGGTGTACTTTTTGCCTCAGATTCTTTTGCTTTAGGTTTCCCACATCGTTTATTTCCTGCCAAAGTGTTAAAGAAGGCAGTAAGTTTCGTTATCCCTAAGGTTCAAAAATAATTTTCGCTTACAGGACGTTTGGCAATTATCCTAAATTTTATCTTAAATTTGGATTGCTATATTTAACGTCAATCCCCATGATTTTATCGTTTATTGATTGGAATCCCGATCCAACTATTTTTGAATTGTTCGGATTTCCAGTTCGTTGGTACGGACTTTGTTTTGCCATGGCTTTTTTAGCGGGCTTTCAAGTATTAAGTTATATTTTTAAAAAGGAGGGGAGACCTGTCGAACAAGCTGATCATTTGTTGATTTATGCCATGGTAGCTACGGTAATCGGTGCACGGGTAGGGCATTATTTCTTCTATGAATTTCCCCTATTACAATCTGACCCCATTCGCTTTTTTACTCAAATGATTATTCCTCCCTATTCAGGTTTGGCATCCCATGGCGCAGGAATTGGATTATTCACAGCATTTTATTTGTATACCAAAAAATATCCAGGTCAGTCTTATTTGTATGTAACCGACCGTGTGGTGCCTACTGTGGCCTTGGGTGGTTTCTTTATACGTATGGGAAACTTAATGAATTCCGAAATTGTGGGAAAGCCTACTTCATTGCCTTGGGGTTTTAAATTTTATCGAGATACTGAATTTAATTCCATGGGAAATGCGGAAGTACTTGCACGGCATCCTTCTCAACTCTATGAGGCACTTTCTTGCCTAGTACTTTTCTTTATAATTATGTGGTTTTGGTCCCGCAAAAAGGAAAAAACTCCAGAAGGCCTGATCACAGGTTGGTTTATGATCGTTTTATTTGCTTTACGTTTCCTTTATGAATTTTTAAAAGAAAACCAGAGCGAATTTGAAAATTACATGACCTTAAATATGGGTCAAATATTATCTATTCCAGCCATGTTATTTGGTCTAAGCGTTTTACTTTATGCCAAGAAAAAGAATGCGAGCCTGAACTAATTTATCGACTATTCTTGAAGAAGCTGACTTAATTCCATTATGTCAGCTTTTTTTAATGTCGCATGAATCGATGCTCTTCCTATGGCCGGGTCATTCCATTGTGGATAAGAAAACTGATTCATTTTAAATCCATGATTTTCTAATTTCTGTATGATGTTTTCATTCGTGGTACAGAAGGATGGATGGCCTGGCGCCCAAATCACAGAGGATGCAGATAAACCAGATTGAAATAGTGTCACGTTTTCAGTCAATATTTCCCTTTGTTCTTCATAGGCTTTCTGGGCGTGCAAACATGCATAACAAAAGGCCAAATTCGGTGGAGAACTACCAATCCATAAGGGATCTTTCTTGATTTCATCTATCAAAGATTGGGAACCCATAATTATGCCGCCAGGTATACCATAAGCCTTGGATAAAGAGGCTGTTTGAAGTAATTGAGCTGAACTATTTATTTGAATATCTTGGACACCAATGCGGTGGGATTCATCGATCAATAGGAATTGCTCTTGATGTAGGTCCTTGGTCCAATTAAAATCAAATAACTCAACAAAAGGTGTCCTGATGCCATCAGTGCCTATAATTTTAACCTTTTCCTTGATTCCATGTTGAATCCATGATGCTCGACTTCCATCAAATGGGGAATGTTGAAATGTGGAAATGGCAGGATGGGAATAGGGAGCCAAAGAATAACGGGCACCTGGGTATTGTTTCAATAAAAATTGAAGAGCTATTTGACCAGCTGCAAATCCAGAGGAGCAAAGAGCTGCCGCTTCATGACCTTGTTTTTCAGCCAAAGTATTTTCTAAATCATTCCAAACGGAAAACTGAATATTGTTTTTTCTTGAGCTGCCCCAGTTTTGAGGGAATAGGTCTATCCCTTTTTTTAGTTTCTCATTAAATAAAGGATGTTCCCCAATTCCCAAATAATTTGTGCCTCCTAACCATCGATATGATTTTCCTTCTACCTCAATGATTCGTCCAGGAATGGAATGCGCAAAATGTCTAAAATTAGTCATGCTTTATCAATTTTGCCCCAGTTCCTCCACCTTTGGCATAGATAACTTGACCATAATCAATGCGTATGCCTTGGGAAATAGTATCTTCCACTAATAAACATCCATCCATATCTACATAATCCAACATAGGTAGTAATTGGGCAATGGCCGAACAGCCAATCGTGGATTCAGTCATACAACCCACCATGATTTTTAAACCTAATTTTCGACCTTGCTGAATCATCCTCAAAGCGGGGGTAATTCCTCCGCATTTCATGAGTTTGATATTGATGCCGTGGAAATAGTCAGCGCAGCGAGAAACATCTGTTTCAACGATGCAGCTTTCATCAGCTATAATGGGCAATACTGATTCTTTTTTCAATATTTTCATACCTTCCCAATCAGTAGCTGGTAGTGGTTGTTCAATAAATTCCACGCCTAATGCCTTTAATTTCGGGGCAAATTCCAAAGTCTGCTCGACTGTCCAAGCGGTATTCGCATCAACTCGAAAAACCGCATCGGTTTCTTTTCTTAAGGCTTCGATAATTTCAATATCCTGCTTGGTACCAAGTTTGATTTTATACAGGGGGAATGGCATTTCTTTCATTTTAGAGACCATTACTTCGATACTATCCATGCCTATCGTATAATCGGTGATTGGATTTTTTGAAATATCTAGTCCCCATAATTGGTACAAAGCTTTATCATGCGTTTTTCCCCATAAATCCCAATATGCTACGTCCAATGCACATAAAGCAAAGGGGTGGTCATCCAACAAATATTGGGACATCATTTTCCAGAAATCATTTGGATGCGGAAGAATATCACTGGGTAAAAAGGATCGAATAAGCTCCAGTTGCTGCTTCATTTTTTCCATGGTCACCCCATAGTAAGGAGTTTCCGTAGCTTCCCCAAAACCACTTTTCCCATGCCAGCTTAATTCTACAATCAGGGTAGGTTGTACATCCCTCGATTCATGCGTAATCGTGAAAGTATGTTTCAAAGGCAAGTCGAAAGTATGTACATGCAATTCCATAGCTACAAAGGGAAATAGATTAATTCATCACTGGGATCGTTTGCTTTTTGCCAAGCCAAAGCATTGGCATGCTGCCAATGCACCAAATCTCCAGAACCATTATGTTTCAATACCACAGCTTCACCCTCCGTGGTCCACTGAATCGGAATCCAATGATCTAAATTGGCCAATGGAGGCTGTAAACCTTTTATTTTAACTTGAGGGAATGGAGTAGTTTGATCTTGTATCCAAGATAAAAAATAAATAGAAAAACACACCAAGGTTGAGATAGGATTTCCTGGAAATGCAAAAATCACTTTTCCATCTTCTCTACTTCCTACCCAAAGCGGCTTACCTGGTTTTTGAGCAATTTTATGAAATTTAGCTTCAAACCCCAATTCCTTTAAAATACCGGGTATATAATCTTTTTTACCTGCCGAAACTCCTCCAGAAAGTAAAATGATATCATTTTTTGTTAGGCTAGCTAGCAAAGAATTTTTAATCAGATTGGGGTCATCTGGTAAATGATGATGTTCCGATGCTATTCCCAAATTTTGTAATGACGACTGCATCATGATGGAATTAGAACTTCTAATCTGATGTTCTAAGGGTTTTGATTCAATAGGAACTAACTCATCACCTGAAGAAAAAACACTAATTTCTCCTAGGCTTTCTATCCACAAATGGGAATATCCGACACTTGCCGCAATGGCAATGTGATTGGCTTTTAACCGGGTTCCTTTCTTTAATATGACTTGCCCTTGTCGGATGTCACTTCCTTGCTGATGAATGAAGCTGCCTTTTTCTATGGTTTCATTTTGACAGGAAACCCATTTTTGACCCTCTTTTTCAAAGAATGTTAAATCCTCTACTTTAATGACTGCCACACAGTTTTTAGGTAGCGGGGAACCTGTCATAATTTCCCAGGCACCATCTGCATGCATCAGACTTTTCTGGGGTTCACCTGCATAGGCCGTGCCTTCCAATACCCATTCCCTTCGGTTTATATTTCCCAGGGCAATACCGTCCATCATGACGCGGTCAAAAGGAGGGAAGTCGCGATCTGCCAATAAATCTTCCATTAAAATACCTCCCAAGCATTGAATTAATGGGCGGTGATTTTTTTGGCGAGGGATTGGTATTTCTTTGAGTATTTGAAAGGCTTCTTGTGGCTTAATCATATCTTTTCTTGTGGCTTAATCTATAAATTTCTAAAAAAATCGCTGAAATGACTCAATAGATGTATTTTTGTTTTCAATTAGCATCATTATGGCAGCAGAATTTTCACATTTGGACTCGCAAAATCAACCTGGTATGGTGGATGTTGGAGCTAAAATAAGTACTACTAGAGAAGCCAAAGCTCAATCCATCGTGTATTTAGGGGCTGAAATCATTCAGCATTTTGAAGCGGCAGGTTGGCAAAATAAAAAAGGAAGTATTCTACAAACGGCCATCATTGCAGGTACTATGGCGGCTAAAAAAACAGGTGATTTAATTCCTCTTTGTCATCCGCTAGGACTTGATGCTTGTAGTTTTGAGATGGATGTTCAATCAGAAGAAATCATCATAACCTGTACTTGTCGATTGCATGCCAAAACAGGAGTTGAAATGGAAGCCATGGTAGGAGCTAGTATAGCCGCATTAACCATTTATGATATGTGTAAATCGGTCTCAAAGGGGCTCGTGATACGTGAAACTAAATTATTGTCGAAGTCTGGCGGCAAATCAGATTTTCAAGCTTAATATGTCATCTCATCACATCATTCGAGATAAGCAAGAACCTGCTTTAATCATAGCCAATGGAGAGGCATGTTCCATAGAAATACTTGAGCAATTACTCGAGTGGTCTCCTACAGTGATTGTCTTGGACGGAGCCTTGGAGCGGGTGATTGAACTGGGTATAAAAGTGGATGTTTGGTTGGGTGATTTTGATCGATCATTCGCTTCAGGGAAAAATTATGATGATTACCCTTTGAAAAAAATCCATACCCCAGACCAAAATAAAACGGATTTAGAGAAAGCTTTTGATTATTTATTGGAAGAGGGATACCCTGGTGTCAATGTAGTTTGGGCGACAGGAAAACGCATGGATCATACGCTTAATAATTTTCACTCAATGGCTAGTTATGGTCGAAAATTGAAAATTGTCATGATAGATAATTACTCGGTGAGTTATTTGTTACCACCCGTATTTGAAAAGTGGTATCCAGCTGGTACTTCCATTTCCTTGATGCCCATGGCTGAAGCCAAACAAATCTCTAGTTCAGGATTATTGTATGAATTAGATGGCATGGATTTGTGCATCGGCCTTAGAACGGGCTCAAGTAATGTGACCAAAGCAGATGGAATGGTGAAAATAAGCTATGAGAGTGGTCAATTACTCTTGATGGAATGTCACGATTAATCTTCCTTTTTTGAATTTTTTTGCCTCATTTTTTCCTCAGCCGCATTTTGGGCAGCTTGATAAAATACCGGATTAACATCCAATTCGGGCATGTAATTTTGCGCCACCCAATGTCCTGGATAATTGTGAGGATATTTATATTCTACCCCATAATTCATTTCCTTCATGAGTTTGGTTGGGGCATTTCTCAAGTGCAAGGGAACAGGTAGATTACCCGTTTTTTCCACAAAGGCCAAAGCCTCATCGATTGCCAAATAAGCTGAATTACTTTTGGGCGAATTAGCTAAATAGATCACGGTTTGAGAAAGAATGATACGGGATTCAGGGTTACCTATGACCCGAATGGATTCAAAACAAGCTTGAGCCAATAATAGGGCATTCGGATTGGCTAATCCAATATCCTCTGAGGCTAGGATTAGCAGTCGCCTGCCAATGAATTCCAAAGATTCTCCCCCTTGGAGCATCCTGGCCAACCAATAGATAGCTGCATTGGCATCGGAGCCTCGAATCGACTTGATGAATGCCGAGATAATATCATAATGTTGCTCTCCGTCTTTGTCGTAAAGCGCTAAGTTTTTTTGTAACCTTTCCGTAACTAAGGCATTAGTAATGTTAAGTTCATTGGAATTAGCCGAGCTAACGAGTAATTCAAACAAATTATACAACTTTCTGCCATCCCCTCCAGAAAAATGATAGAGTGCATCTGTCTCTTCCAAGGTGATTTTTTTCCCCTTAAATAGTGGATCTATCTGGATGGCCTTTTCCAACATTTGGACCATGTGTGATTCCAAAAGAGGTTGAAGTACATATACTTGGCAACGGGAAAGTAAAGCGGATATAACTTCAAAAGAGGGATTTTCTGTGGTGGCCCCGATTAAAGTAACGATTCCTTTTTCTACAGCACCTAATAAAGAGTCTTGTTGGGATTTAGAAAAACGGTGAATCTCATCAATAAAAAGGATGGGCGAATTGGCCTCAAACATCCTATTTTTTTTCGCTAATTCTAAGGTTTCCCTGACCTCTTTCACTCCGGAAGAAACCGCCGATAGCGTGTATATGGTTCTTTTTAAAGCTGTTGCTAACAGAGTAGCTAGGGTAGTTTTTCCCACACCCGGAGGCCCCCAAAGGATACAGGAGGGTAAATGTCCTGCATCAATAGCTCTTCGAAGTGGACCTTGAGGTCCCATCAAATGTTCTTGTCCAATATAATCCTCCAACAAAGAAGGACGCATTCGTTCGGCGAGCGGTTGCATAGTCTTCGAAGTTACGCTTTTTCTATAAAATCGTGGATGACAATTAAGTCACTTCAGATAAATAATATCAGAAAAGGATAAAAAATTCAATTAGAATTCTAATTTTGAAAGATAAATAAATCTAAATAATTATGAATTCATCGCGTAGATCATTTTTACAGAAAGGAGCTATTGCTTTAGGAGCAGCAGCCTTCACTTCTTCGACATGGGAAGCTTTAGCCAATGCCAAAGCAAAGAAAATAGTAGGTGTTCAATTATACTCCATTCGGGAGGATATGAAAACAGACCCAATGGGTACTTTAACAAAATTGGCCGAAATGGGTTACAAATATGTTGAACATGCCAATTACGTCAACCGTAAGTTTTATGGTTGGTCTGCACAAGAATTTAGAAAGCGATTGGACGGTTTAGGATTAAAAATGCCGAGTGGTCATACTGTTATGGGTAAGCAACACTGGGATGAGTCGAAAAAGGAGTTTACGGATTTGTGGAAGTATACAGTAGAAGATGCGGCGGTTTGCGGCCAAGAGATTGTCATCAGCCCATCTTTGGATAAGTCGATACGTACCTCATCGAGTTTATTCAAAACCTACATGGATGTTTTCAATAAGTCGGGTGAGTTATGCCAAAAGTCAGGCATGCGTTTTGGATACCACAACCATGATTTTGAATTTTCTGAGAAATTGGATGGAGTGACTTTGTTTGATTTAATCATGGAGAATACCGATTCAAAATTGGTAGCCCAGCAGCTGGATATAGGTAATATGATCAATGGCGGTGGAGTTCCTGCTGACATTTTAAAGAAATATCCTGGTCGTTTCGTATCCATGCACGTGAAAGATGAGATAGCCGCTGCAGCTGGTCATGGAGAAAAATATGAAAGTACCATTTTGGGTACGGGAATTATTTCTGTTTTGGAGATGGTGAAATTAGGCGAAAAGAAAGGCGGAACGAAGCATTTCATCATTGAGCAGGAATCTTATCAGGGCAAAAAGCCGATTGATTGCGTTAGAGAAGATTTAGAAATTATGAAGAAGTGGGGATACGCATCCTAAAGTAAGAAACATTAAGCTAAGTGATTTTATCATGAAGCTTAGTGATGTTTTTTTGTAAATTGCATCAACTCAATAATCAAGGAAAGAGCCCAGCTCTTTCCTTTTGTTTGCTATAAAAACTCGTATATGAAATCATTATTTACTTTACCAGCCTTATTGCTGATGGGTCCATGGGCTCTAGCGCAAGCTTCTCTGAAGCCCAGTATTAACCAGAAAGCTCAAGTCATTGAATCTAAAACCATTGCTTGGAGAAGGGATTTTCATGAACATCCTGAACTGGGAAATAATGAGGTTCGTACAGCGGGTATTATTGCGGCACATTTAAAATCCTTGGGGATAGAGGTACTAGAAAAAGTAGCAAAAACAGGTGTGGTTGGGATACTCAAAGGAGGAAAACCTGGACCGGTAGTTGCCTTACGTGCAGATATGGATGGTTTACCTGTCACTGAGCGCGGAGACTTAGCATTTAAGTCGAAGGTTACCACAGAATATAATGGCCAAAAAACAGGCATCATGCATGCTTGTGGGCATGATAGTCATATGGCCATATTGATGTCAGTAGCAGAAATTTTAGCCTCGGAAAAGGCTAATTTAGCTGGAACGGTCAAATTTATTTTTCAACCGGCTGAAGAAGGAGTGTATGGAGCGAGAGGAGAGAAAATTGTTTCCGGAGCTGAATTGATGGTTCAAGAGGGTGTCTTAGAAAACCCTAAAGTAGATGCCATATTTGGATTACATATCATGGCAGAAGCAGCTGCAGGAACGATTCAGTATCGTCCAGGAGCCACGATGGCTGCTGTGGACGAGTTGGATATTCAAGTAAAAGGAAAGCAAGCACATGGAGCCTATCCTTGGCAAGGCATAGACCCCATTGTTATTTCTTCCCAGATTATTATGGGATTGCAGACGATAGTTAGTCGGAATGTCAATTTGCCGGAGGACCCGGCCATCGTCACGGTAGGAGCTATTCATAGTGGTATTCGGTATAACATTATACCAGAGAATGCTAGTATGATTGGAACCATTAGGACTTTTGGTACGGAACAAAGAAAATTAGTGCACCAGCGGATTAAGGATATTGCTACGAACATTGCCAAGAGTGGCGGTGCGGAGGCAGATGTGCATATCGGAACGGGATACCCAGCTACAATAAATGATGTAAACTTGGTGGATAAAATGCTTCCTTCACTCATCGCCTTGAATGGTCGTGATAAGGTCTTATTAAAACCTGCTCATACAGGGGCAGAAGATTTTAGTTTTTTTCAAGAAAAGGTACCTGGATTCTTTTTCTTTTTAGGAGGAAGACCTTTGGATAAACTAAATGTGCCCGTGGCAAGTCATCATACACCTGATTTTCAAATAGATGAGTCAGGTTTTCAGCTTGGAGTAAAGGCTTTGAGCCATTTGGTGGTCGATTATTTTGACCAAGCCATGCCTGCCACTAAAAAGAGTAAGAAATAAAAAATAGGACTGTCCTTATAAAGACTAGGACGGTTTTAACTTGACAAGGTTTAATTTTACTGAAAAAAAGGAGATATGTCCCAAAATTATCAGCATGTATCCTACCTATGGGAGGATTCAAAAGCAGCATCTTTATCTGGAAACGAGGTAGATTTATTTATTTATAGGTCCAATATACTTGGGGCAGATTTAAGAATTACGAACTATGGAGGTGGTAATACCTCGGTTAAAATAAAAGATAAAGATCCTTTAACTGGACAAGAGACGGAGGTAATGTGGATTAAAGGTTCTGGTGGAGACATCGGTACTCTGAAAAAATCGGGATGTGCGGCCTTGTATTTAGATCGTTTATTGAGTTTAGAAAATGTATATCGTGGCTTAGAGCATGAAGATGAGATGGTGGAGTTATTCAACCATTGTATTTTTGACTTAGCTTCTAAGGCACCTTCTATTGATACTCCTTTGCATGGTTTCTTACCATTCAAACACATAGATCACTTACATCCCGATGCGGCAATTGCCATTGCAGCAGCTAAAGATGGTAAGAAAATTACGGAAGAATTATTTGGCGGACAGATTGGATGGGTTGGCTGGCAGCGTCCGGGATTTGATTTAGGTTTACAGTTGCGTGCTTGTTTACAAGAGGCAGCAGCCAAAGGCATTCAGCTTCGTGGAATTATGTTAGGATCCCACGGATTATTTACTTGGGCAGATACCTCATATGATTGTTATTTAAATACACTGGACGTTATTGAAAAGTGTGCTGAATACATTAAGCAAAATGAAGGAAAGACCAGACCTGTTTTTGGAGGGCCAAAAATTTCCTCTTTAGATACAGAAAAGCGTATTTCTCAAGCTAAGGCCATTGCGCCAGTATTGAGAGGGTTCTGCTCTTCTTATGTTCAAATGATTGGACATTTTTCGGATGATGAGCGCGTCCTTCAATTCATTAATTCCAATGATTTGGATGTACTAGCTCCTCTGGGAACATCTTGTCCAGATCACTTCTTGCGTACTAAAATTTCGCCATTGGTTTTGAATTTGAAACCAGATCAAGATTTATCTGATGTAGATGGAATTAAGGCACAAATTCAACCTTTGTTTGAAGCTTATCGTGCCATGTACGCAGAATACCATGCCACATGTGCTCGTCCGAATAGTCCAGCCATGCGTGACCCAAATCCAGTGGTTATTTTATACCCGGGCGTAGGTATGTTTACCTTTGCAAAAGATAAGCAAACTGCTCGTGTGGCCGCTGAATTCTACACCAATGCCATCAATGTGATGCGTGGAGCGGAGGCTATTTCTAAGTATACCTCTTTACCGCGTCAAGAGGCATTTGATATTGAGTATTGGTTATTGGAAGAAGCTAAATTGCAGCGTATGCCAAAACCTAAGAGCATGTCTGGCCGAGTAGCTTTTGTGACAGGTTCAGCAGGTGGAATTGGTAAGGCTATAGCTAAGAAAATGGCTCAAGAAGGAGCATGCGTGGTTATTAACGACGTTAATGCTGAGCGCATGGAAGAGGCAAAGAAAGAATTCACTTCTTTATTTGGTAAAGATTCTGTATCGACTGTCCTGGCAGATGTTACTAGTCAAGAATCCATTGAAAAAGCCTTCGGGGAAGCTTGTTTAGCTTTTGGTGGGGTTGATGTGATTGTCAATAATGCAGGTATCAGTATCTCAAAAGGAATTTTAGAGCATACTCAACAAGATTGGGATCGCTTATTTGATATTTTAGTGAAAGGGCAGTTCTTGGTAAGCCAAGCAGCTGTAGCCATCATGCGTAAGCAAAATTTAGGAGGGGATATTGTTAATATTGTTTCTAAAAATGCATTTGTTGCTGGACCAAATAACGCTGGTTATGGTTCGGCAAAAGCGGCTCAGGCTCATATGACTCGCTTATTGGCAGCGGAATTGGGGCCAGATCGTATTCGTGTGAATACCGTTAATCCAGATGCTGTTATTGCGGATTCTAATATTTGGGCCGGAGGTTGGGCAGAAGGACGTGCCAAGGCTTATGGAATTAAGGTAGAAGAATTACCTGCTTTCTATGCGAAGCGTACCTTATTAAATCAATCTATTTTGCCAGAAGATATTGCCAATGCTTGTTACGCATTTGTTGGCGGATTGTTGCATAAATCTACCGGAAATGCATTGAATGTTGATGGAGGTGTAGCTGCAGGATTTTTACGTTAAATCGGAAAGAATTAGATGTTTGTTGGAGAAAAATTACATGACCACAATGCGCTTCGTTTAGCTGCGCACGAAAGAAGATATACATTTATTAAATCAGAGGTAGCTATTCCATCTGATTTGATATCCAAATTGAAAGATTTTCAGATCGCGATTCCATCTTGGGCCTTAGGCACAGGTGGGACGCGATTTGGTCGTTTTTCAGGGGGTGGTGAACCTCGTAATCTCGAAGAAAAAATTGCTGATGTAGGTTTGCTGCATGCTTTAAACCAAAGCTCAGGTGCTATTTCCTTGCATATTCCATGGGATAGTACCACGAATCCTGCGGCTGTTAAAGCTTTAGCGGCCCAACATGGTTTGGCATTTGATGCAGTTAACTCCAATACTTTTCAAGATCAAGCTAATCAAGCCTTAAGTTATAAATATGGCTCTTTGCAACATGTAGATGCAGCGGTAAGAAAACAGGCTGTTCAGCATAATATTGAGGTGATCCAACAAGGTATTGAATTAGGATCAAAATCTTTGACCGTGTGGTTATCTGATGGTTCTTGCTTTCCAGGACAGTTGAACTTTAGAAAAGCATACGAACGTACCGTCGATAGTTTAAAAGAAATTTATGCCGCATTACCAGGTGATTGGAAGTTGTTTTTAGAATACAAAGCCTATGAGCCTAATTTCTATTCTACTACCGTGGGAGATTGGGGACAATCCTATTCCATGGTGAATAAATTGGGTGAAAAAGCATTTACCTTAGTGGATTTGGGCCATCATTTACCCAATGCCAACATTGAGCAAATAGTTGCTTTACTGTTGATGGAAGGTAAATTGGGTGGTTTTCACTTCAATGATTCTAAATATGGAGATGATGATTTGACCGCAGGCTCTATCAAACCT
Source organism: Cytophagaceae bacterium (assembly GCA_027491315.1). Classification (GTDB taxonomy): domain Bacteria; phylum Bacteroidota; class Bacteroidia; order Cytophagales; family Spirosomataceae; genus Aquirufa. Next base: position 4,500 of record JAIXWL010000010.1, on the reverse strand, counting down.
TACCAATTGTTCTTGATTTTCAATGAATTAGTGGATGGGATGGATGCCAAAGGTATGAATCATGCCAAAGATTTAGGATGGATGATTGACGCATCGCATAACGTTAAAGATCCTTTGGAGGATTTACTTCAATCGGTGGAAGCCATTCAAATGGCCTATGCACAAGCATTATTGGTAGATCGTTCTGCATTAGAAAAAGCTAGAAATGAAAACGATGTGGTGGCATGCCAGGAAATCTTGCAAACAGCTTTCCGTACGGATGTACGAGCCTTAGTAGCACAAGCTCGATTAGAATTAGGAGGGGCCTTAGATCCTTTGGCTTTATTCCGTGAATTAGGTATTAGAAATCAATTGATACAAAAAAGAGGCGCAAAAACCCAAGCTACGGGATTATAAGATGTCAGTGCTGGAGAAACTTCCCGTTATTGCAATTTTCGATATTGGCAAAACCAATAAGAAGCTATTTCTTTGGGATAAAAACTACCAAATAGTCTTTGAGAAAAGTCAAAATTTTCTAGAAATTCCCGATGAAGATGGTTTCATGGGGGAGGATTTAGCCGCGGTTCAATCCTGGGTATTATCCTCATTTGCTGAAGTTCAGCAAGATTCTCGCTTTGAAATTTTAGCTTTGAATTTTTCTGGATACGGAGCTTCTGTGGTTTTTGTAGATGATCAAGGCAATTCAGTATTGCCATTATATAATTATTTAAAGCCATTTCCCGCAGAGTTAGCGAATCAATTCTATGCTAAATACGGAGGAGAGTCAGAAGTAGCCCGGGCTACGGCTTCGCCCATTTTAGGTAGTTTAAATTCCGGAATGATGGCCTATTGGATGGCTAAGGCTGCCAAAAATCAACATAAAGGAATTCGTTGGGTATTGCATTGGCCCAATTATTTATCCAGTTTATTTACTCATCAATTTTACACTGAATTGACCTCAGTGGGTTGCCATACCCATTTGTGGGATTTTGACCATCAGCGCTACCATACCTGGGTAGAACAAGAAGGTTTGGTGGATATGTTACCACCCACTGTTTTAGCCAATCAGACTTTTCCAATGAGTTCATCCAATCTGCCAGTCGGGGTAGGATTGCATGATTCTTCATCGGCATTGATTCCCTATTTGAAACAATTTAAAGAACCATTTTTATTACTTTCAACGGGTACTTGGTGTATTTCCATGCATCCTTTCAATGCCCAACCATTGACGCCTGTCGAGCTTAAAAATGATGTCTTATCATTTTTACAATATAATGGAAAGCCGGTAAAAGCTGCACGCCTATTTGCTGGCAATGAGCATGAAATTCAATTGAAAAGATTGCAAGCTCATTTTGGAGTAGATAAAAAGGCCCATTTACAGGTTCCATATTCCACGCACTTGAATGCTCGATTGACGTCTCAAATACAAAACAATATGCCTTCCTTGCAGGAATCCAATGCTGCTTTTTTAGCTAATTCTGGATTCGATGCGCGTGATTTGTCAAGTTTTGACAATTTTGAACAAGCATACCAGCAGTTTATGGTAGATTTGGTAGTTCAACAAATCTATTCTTTACGATTGTTATTGGACTCTTCCCCAGTAGACCGTATATTGGTAGACGGTGGATTTAGTAAAAATGAAATTTATATGCAGCTTTTGGCCTTTGCCTTTCCTAATGTTGCCATTTATGGAGCTGAAGTAGCTCAGGCGAGTTCATTAGGGGCAGCCTTAGCGATACATTCGTCGTGGAATGATCAAGAAATACCCATTAATTTGGTAAGCCTAAAAAGATATGAAGCATGCGAGTAGCCTTATTTGTTCCCTGTTACATTGATCAATTCTATCCACAAGTTGCTATTGCTAGCTTAGAATTATTGGAGAAATTAGGTTGTGAGGTTGTTGTTCCTGTGAATCAAACTTGCTGCGGACAACCCATGGCTAATTCAGGTTTCGCAAATATTACGGGAGGTTGTGATACCAATTTCTCTGATAATTTTTCCGGATTTGATTACATCGTAGGGCCTTCTGGCTCCTGTGTATTGCATTTGAAGGAGCACCATCCAGATCCAAAAATTAGATCTAGTGTATATGAGATTTGTGAATTTTTGGTGGATGTCTTGCAAGTAAAATCTTTGCCTGCTTATTTTCCTCATAAAGTCGGTTTACATCAAAGTTGCCATGGACAAAGAGGTTTACGTATTTCTTCCATGACAGAATTAAATGAGAAGCCATTTTCTAAATTGACCTATTTATTAGATTTGGTAAAAGGTTGTGAGTGGAAATATCCGGAGCGCCAGGATGAATGCTGTGGTTTTGGAGGCACATTTTGTGTGACAGAGGAAGCAGTTTCTGTTAAAATGGGGCAAGATAGAATACAAGAGCATCAAGCAAATGAGGTGGAATACATTGTAGGAGCTGATACTTCTTGTTTAATGCACATGGAAGGAATTTTGAAACGTTCCGGATCGAAAGTTGGAGTAAAACACATCGTAGAAATATTGAATGCACATGCTTAGTCACGCGGAAGCTTCTGAGAAATTCATTGCCAATCAGGAAAGAACCGATTGGCATGACGATACCTTGTGGTTTGTGAGATCCAAACGGGATAAGGTAAGTAAATTGCTTCCTGAGTGGGAAGCCTTAAGGGAACAAGCTTCCCAGATTAAAGAGCATATGCTCAGTCATTTGCCTCAATATCTATTGGAGTTTGAAGCCAATGCCAAGGCGAACGGCATTCAGGTTCATTGGGCCAAAGATGCCCATGAACATAATGAAATCGTGTATTCCATCATTCAAAAACATGGAGATAAAGCTTTAGTCAAAAGCAAATCGATGTTGACGGAAGAATGTCATTTAAATGACTTTCTAGAAAAAAAGGGAATAGATGTAGTGGATACTGATTTAGGAGAAAGGATTGTTCAGTTTAGAAATGAGGTTCCTAGTCATATCGTTTTACCCGCCATTCACTTGAAAAAAGAGGATGTTGGAGAAACATTTCATCAGCATTTAGGGACACCCAAAGGAAATAAAGATCCTCAGTTCTTAACGGAAGCGGCTAGAATTCACCTCAGAGAAAAGTTCTTGGGAGCTAAGGTCGCTATAACCGGTGTGAATTTTGCGGTAGCTGAAACAGGTGAATTTGTGGTTTGTACCAATGAGGGTAATGCCGACATGGGCGCACATTTATCTGATGTACATATTGCCTGTATGGGAATTGAAAAAATTATTCCCAAAAGACAAGATTTGGGTGTTTTTCTTCGATTATTGGCACGCAGCGCCACGGGGCAATTGATTACTACGTATTCTAGTCATTTTGCCAAACCCCGGGAAGGACAAGAAATGCACATTGTTTTGGTGGATAATGGACGCTCAAGACAATTGGCTCGTGATGAATTTAGGAATTCCTTGAAGTGTATTCGTTGCGCAGCCTGTTTTAATACCTGTCCTGTCTATCGCCGTAGTGGTGGACATAGTTATCATCAGCCAGTTGCTGGGCCAATCGGTTCAATTTTAGCACCTAATTTTGATAAAAAGTCGAATGCAGACTTACCTTTTGCTAGTACATTGTGTGGTAGCTGTTCCAATGTTTGTCCGGTTAAAATTAATATCCATGAGCAATTATGGTTTTGGCGACAGGATTTAATGAAAGAAGGATTGGCACCTGCAGGAAAAGTTATTGGAATGAAATTGATGGCTTGGTTGATGTCAAGTCCTGCCGTATTTAGAATGGCTGGGGGAATAGGCAGAAAGGTAATGAGTTGGTTCCCTTTTATGGTGAATAATGGTTTGAATCCATGGTATAAACAAAGAGAAATGCCAGCTCCACCAAAACAAAGTTTTCAGGAATGGTATAAATTGAATCGATCATGAGCAGTCGGGAAGAAATATTAAAGGCATTACAAGAAGTGCAAGTACCTACCAAAGACTATCCTGGGGCTTTTAGTGCTCAGGTGCATGGAGAGGATACTCTAGCAGATTTTTTGCATTCCATGCAGGTAGTTAGTACCAGCGTAATTCAGGTTGCCAAAGCTGAGGATGCCAGTGTCAAACTAGATGAGTATTTCCCCAACATGCAACGTGTCCGTTTACATCCATTAGCTGATGGTTTAAGTTTGGCTGAAATAGACGTCTTGGAAATTGACGGCGATTTTGGCGTGGCAGAAAATGGGGCCATTTGGCTCGATGATTCTATTTTACCTCACCGAGTGGCACCTTTTATTTGTCAGCATTTAGTGATTTATCTTTCTAAAAATAATCTTTTACCTACCCTACAAGAAGCCTATATCAGATTAGGTGATAAGCAAACAGGCTTTGGCGTCTTTTTATCTGGACCATCCAAAACAGCAGATATCGAACAATCCTTGGTGATTGGCGCCCATGGGGCAAGAAGTTTGGTAGTGGTGTTGACCGAATGCTAAACGCTGTCAAGGTTCCGAACCTTGCCAGCGTTGTATGAAGAAGGAAAATCGAAGTAAAGATCCTTCGGTCAACGATTTTTTTTCCGCATTATTTCATCTATT
>JAIXWL010000002.1 GCA_027491315.1 Cytophagaceae bacterium | reverse complement strand
GCCGCTAGCGTTCATCCTGAGCCAGGATCAAACTCTCCATTGTAAATAATCTTTGGATGTTTGACTTTGCTCTTACTATTAAAATAAGAATTGTCATTATCCTTGTCTTGAATGCTATTCTTCTCTTCATAACCACTTTAAATGATTATGAACTTTTTCCTTTTATCAACACGTCAAAGAACTCTTTTAAACTGGCTTTGCAATTTGAACTTCGTCGAAACTTGGTTCATGTACTCGCTTCGTTTATTGCGCTTGCTCGTTTAGCTAGCGATTGGGAGTGCAAAGATGCACGGTTTATTTATTTTGTGCAACTATTGGTGAATAAATTTTTTAATAATTTTTTAATTTATTCACCAATATGTTAGCAACTACCTGATAGCCAGAATGTAATTTTTTTGTTTTCCATTTCCGATTAATAAGTATTTATTTCGCAATAACGGAAAATCAATATTTGCTTGTGGATTATTCACTTTTACTTTATTCACACTAATCGCATTTCCCTGGATCGCTTTGCGTGCTTCTCCTTTGGAACTGCAGATTAAATGATTACATCCCACACTGATTAAATCGGTTAGATTTTGGCATTCTGCCAATGCCTCAGGACTTACTTGATAAATGGGTAATTGCTGGAATACACTTTCCGAGGCCGCCTCCAACTGCTCAATGGCATCTTTAGCAAATAAGATACCCGAAGCCTCAATCACTTCTTCACAGATATTTGCTCCATGAACGCGTGTTGTTACTTCTTGACCTAAAGCCTTTTGTAAAATGCGTAAATGAGGCGCCTCCGCATGCTGTGCCTCCATATTTTCTATTTCCGATTGAGTAAACAGCGTAAATACCCGTAATAACCTAGGGACATCCGCATCTGCCGTATTCAACCAAAATTGATAAAACTCATAAGGACTCGTTTTGGCAGGATCTAACCATACATTACCTGATTCCGATTTGCCAAACTTGGTGCCATCTACTTTTGTTACTAATGGTGTCGTAAGGGCAAAAGCACGATCTGCCTCATCTTCTCCGCTTCCTTCTTTCCGACGAATGATTTCTGTACCTGTGGTGATATTACCCCATTGATCAGAACCTCCCATTTGTAAACGAACATTCTTTGTTTTGTACAAATGGTAGAAGTCATAACCCTGTAAGAGTTGATAGGAAAATTCTGTAAATGATAAGCCCGTTTCCAATCGGTTTTTCACCGAATCTTTGGACATCATGTAATTCACCGTTAAAAACTTACCCGCTTCCCGTAAAAATCCTAAAAAACTGAATTCTTTGAACCAATCGTAATTATTGACTACCTCTGCCGAATTTGCTCCTCCATGAAAATCAAGAAACTTCTCCAATTGCTTTTGAATCCCAATTTGATTTTCACGCAAGATATCTTCCGATAAAAACTCTCTTTCGGCATTCTTGCCTGAAGGGTCTCCAATCATACCCGTAGCTCCTCCCACCAAGGCAATGGGCTTATGGCCAGCTAATTGGAAATGTTTTAACAGCATAATGGCAGCTAAATTCCCTATGTGCAAACTAGGTGCCGTAGGGTCAAAGCCAATGTAGGCTGTTGTCATTTCTTTCGCTAATTGCTCTTCTAAGCCGGGAATCATGTCGTGTAACATGCCTCTCCATCTCAATTCCTCGATAAAATTACCTTGCATTTTCTTGGGGTGTATTAAATAAAATGGTCGCAAAAATAAGCATATTTGCTTGAATTCGTCTACTGTTTGAATAACAAAGACGTATCTCCATAACTTAAAAAGCGATAGCCCTTTTGCAGCGCCTCGGCATAGACCTCTTTCCAATGCTCACCAATTAAGGCAGCTATCAATACCAATAGGGTCGATTTAGGTTGATGAAAATTGGTCATTAAGGCATCACAAAGGTGTAGGGTATAACCCGGCATGATCAGCAGTTCAGTTTCTGCTATCCATTGTTCCTGCTGATTTTCTTGTAAAAACTGGATTACTTTTTCCAAAGACTCGCTAACGCTGTAGGTTTTTTCTCTAGCTTGATAGGCAAATTCTTTCGGCAAAACAAAGCCTTCTTTCGGGATTTTTCCTCCTTCTATTAAATATACGCCTGACCAATACAAGCTCTCTAATGCTCTTAAAGCGGTGGTTCCTACGGGAACAATGGGTCCTTTATGTTTTAAAATGGCTTCCATCATGGGAATAGAAAAAATCAGCTGTTCCCGGTGCATGGGATGGTTGGCTACATTTTCCTCTTTGACAGGAAGAAAGGTGCCTGCTCCTACATGTAAGGTGATGAAAGTACTTTGATGTCCTTTGCTAGGAATTTGATCCAATAACTCCTGCGTAAAATGAAGGCTGGCCGTAGGTGCAGCTACTGCGCCTAATTCTTTAGAAAAAATGGTTTGATATCTTTCCTGATCTTCTTGATCTAAATCTCTTCCTAAATAGGGTGGGAGGGGGATTTGACCTAAAGCATTCAATATTTCTGCAAATAAATGGGCGCTATTCCAGGTAATTCTCACCCAATTTTGATCGCGGTCAATCCATTCTAAGGCCAAATGGATTTCTTCTCCTTCTATTTGAATGCTTTGTTTTAGGCTTTCACCTGCTTTCCAACGTTTTTTATTTCCAATCAAGCATTCCCATTCTACCTGGTGCTTGGATTCCATGGTTAGTTGGGTTGCTACTTGAGAAGCCAAGGGCTTTAATAAAAATAGCTCAATGGTGGCTCCCGTTGACTTTTTGAGATGAATTCTAGCTGGTATAACCCGTGTATTATTAAAAACAAGTAAACTGTTTGTCGGTAATAAATCTAGAATTTGGTAAAAATGATGGTGGGTGATTTGGCCATTTCTAGAAACCAATAAACGTGAAGCATCTCTGGCTGGACTAGGATGTAAGGCAATGCATGCTTCAGGTAAGTGGTAATCAAATGCCTGAATGGATAAAGGGGCTATGGCAAGCTTCATTATTCTTCCAAATAATCCGAATATGACATTAAACGAAGAGGGAAATAGGCAATCCAAATAAACAAGATGATGATTCCTGCTAATGGATAATATGAAAAGTCTTGATTGTATGTTCTTTCGTCATTCAATAATAACAAGGCTCTTAATACCAAAATCATGAAGGTATTGACCAAAGCAGGTAACATGTGTAGCCAATTAACCAAGGTTTCTTTGATCTTACTTCCTCCTTTTTTCTTGAAGGTTGAAAATAAGCTAGTGAATTGATTGTCAGGTATTTTCTGAATATTCTTAATCAATAATAAGGCTAACATATTAATCAAGGTCATGATTCCTGCCGTTAGGTAGAAAATTTCTTCTTTGGGTAGAAATCCATCTCCACGACCCGTTTCACCGAAATGCACCGCCGTAGGGTCAGGCAGTCCACGGTAAATAAATAGTAGAGAAACGCCAAATCCAATGATGGAAATGATGCGCCATACTCGAGAAAAGAAATGATCGATCGACATACGTTGATTAAAATGTCCACAAAATTAGGTCTGAAAATCTAACTGACCTAATCTTTGTATTCTTTACATTAGGAAAATGATAATTATGCCTCATTCTTGTAATTCAAGCTTGAAAAAAGTAGATTTGTACCTTATATAAAATAGCCATGGCAATCTACACGAAATACGGAGATAAGGGTTTCACTCGTCTTGCTGATGGCATTGGCATACCGAAATCGAATTTAAGAATTGATGCCATTGGTGATATTGATGAGTTGAACTCCTATTTGGGTTTATTGAATACCAAGCTTTCTGACAAGTTGAATGCTAAAGTTTTGGGAATTCAAACCAGTTTGTTTGTACTAGGCGCACATGTGGCTAGTGATTCATCCGATTTTTTAGGAAACATGAAACTCATTGAGCTTCATGATATTGTGGCATTGGAAGGATTAATTGATGAAATGGATGAGGTATTAACCCCCATGCGAGTCTTTATTCTGCCCGGTGGTCATGAGACAATTGCCTTGGCGCAAGTTTGCCGCACTGTTTGCCGCCGTGCAGAACGCAGCCTTATTCGATGGGTTCAAGCTGAAGAAAAAGAAGAATCTTTTCAAATATCCATCGCTTATTTAAATAGATTATCGGATTATTTATTCATGATGTGCCGCTACCTACATCATTCCTTGGGAATCCCTGAGATTCCATGGAACTCTGGCAGGTAGCCTTTACGATTTAATATGATGCAAATAGAAATAAAACCCATAGCCCAATCTCGAATCAATGAGGTTGATTTTGATCACTTAGTTTTTGGTCGCAGTTTTGCTGACCACATGTTAGTAGCGGATTATGCGGATGGAGCTTGGCAACAAGTTAGTATTCAGCCTTATGGTCCCCTAAGCTACCAGCCAGCCATGATGTCCTTGCATTATGGACAAGCCATTTTTGAAGGAATGAAGGCCTATCGTTCCAAACAAGATGAAATCTTGGTTTTTCGTCCAGAAGAAAATTTCAAACGTTTCAATAAATCGGCTGTGCGTATGTGCATGCCGGAAGTACCAGAAGAGATTTTCATGGGTGGTTTGAGGCAATTATTACAATTGGATAAGGCTTGGGTTCCAGCCAAGGAAGGTTGTTCTTTATACATTCGTCCTTTCATGTTTTCAACGGATGAATATGTAGGCGTGTCTCCTTCGAATACCTATAAGTTTATCATTTTCCTTTGTCCGGTGGGTTCCTATTATGCCAAGCCTTTGCGCGTTCGTGTGGAAACACAATACATTCGTGCGGCTAAAGGTGGCGTAGGTTTCTCTAAGAATGCAGGAAATTATGGAGGTTCTTTGTTCCCTACTCAAGAAGCTAACAAAGCAGGATATGATCAGATTATTTGGACCGATGCAGCTACACATCAATATGTAGAAGAAGCGGGTACAATGAATTTGATGTTCGTGGTGAATGGGGCTCTAGTAACTGCTCCTACGGGGGATACCATTTTAGATGGGGTTACTAGAAAGTCAGTCTTACAAATCGCCAAAGACTGGGGAATGAAAGTGGAAGAAAGACCGCTTTCGGTTAAGGAATTAATAGAAGGAATACAATCAGGTGCCGTAACAGAAGCTTTTGGAGCCGGTACTGCCGCAGTGATTGCTCCTATTCAGGTGATTGCTTTTGAAGGTAAGGACTATGAATTACCAGCTAGAAAAGAGAGCGATTTCTCATCTAAAGTATTTCATGAAATCAACCACATTCGTTTAGGTGAGGTAGCAGACACTCGCCATTGGGTTTGGAAAGTCTAATTTATTTTAGAAAATACTACTTGAATACCCGGGTCTTTGGATGTACCAACATCTTCCAAAATGACCTGGGTATTTTCATTTTTCCAAACAATCTTTTTGGCATTTCCTCGCCCATTTCCGTAAATGCTTCCCAGGTATTCTTTAAAATTGGCAGTTAAGTCCAAGACCTCATCTTGCTCTTCCAAAAAGATATTTAATATGATGCCTTTTACTCGGTTGTTTTCATCGGGTAAATAAGTGATATCTACAAAGTTTAAATCCGTATCATCGAAGAATTGGGTATACGATTTTCCTAGGCTCGGTTGGGTTTCAGATAATTCCACTTTTTCTGCAATGGTCGACATATCTTGGCCCCAAGATACATTTCTAATGATTCCTTCTGATCCCAAGGTAATTCGCTGCAGTAGGGGAGTACTCGCGTCCCAAGCTTTTTGCTTAGCTTGTTTTTTGGAGTCCACATTTTCCTGATTGGCTTCCTGTTTATCGCTGGTAGTTTGACATGCATATGTAATTATCAAGAAACTGATAATGAAGGAAGATGCAAGAATGTTTCGTATTAGGCTTATTTTAGGGTTCATTTGCTTGTTAATCAACAAAGTGATGTTATCGAATTGCTAAATTTAAAAAATTTCAAATTTGATATATTCTGTTTTTAGAAAAATAGTGTTATTTTTGTTCAGCGATTTTTACGTTTGATGTTTCAAACTAACAATATTTAAGATTATTAGTGGTTAGGTATTTTAAAAAGGAGCCGGTCTTTGACTGGCTTTTTTTTTAGAATTCACGTCCCAATCCCACCACAAAGCCATATTTTCCTCCATTATTAAACGGTAAAGCCATCTTCAAAACGAAGTTGTAATAGGTCACGATATCGAGTCCTACGCCATAACCGTATAACCATTTATTGGCATAAACACTTTTTGTTTCTTCCCGATTCTCTTGATTCACATAAGCCAAATCAAAGAATGCTGTCGGAAAAATGGACAATGGCATCTGATTGAATTGCTTGTAGGGAATAAAGGATAATGGGATAATTTGTTTATACAGTTGGTATTTGAAAGTGTTTTTGGATAAGAAATAATCTGTCCCATCCACTACCTTTAATTCAAAGCCGCGCACCACTTCATTCCGATACCCCAGGCCTCTTTGGTTGGCATAAGGGACGGTTGCTCCTTCTTGCGTGATTTTTCCCTTAAATTGACTACTGAAATAAAACTTTTTACCCAAATCGAAATAATAGGAAAGTCCAGCATTCAATTCCCAAAAATTTATTTCATCTTGGGCTAATACGCCATATTTCTGAAAACTGATATCAATTTTTTTGCCCACCAAAGGATACACCACAAAATCCCTGAAATCATAGGAGAAGGTATAGCCCAATTGCATGAAATTTTGCTCATTGGATTTACCCTGAAAATAGCGGGGGTTTAATTGGGTGATGGTGTCAGAAACTAGATTATGGCTATACTTGATTTCTAATGTCTGGAAATCATAGAACCGAAAACGCTTTCTAAAGCTTATCCCACCACTCCATTTTTCTCTTAAAATATTGTCAGAACCTAAAAAAACTAAGGTGTCAGCTTGGGTTTTATAAGCGATGTTTTTACTCGTTAAATAGTCCAAATTAAAGCCAATTCCCAAGGTCTTTTTACGGTCCACGTAGGGGTTATTGTAGGAAAATTCTACACGTTGCGAAAAGCCAGTTTCAGCTTTTAGCATCAATCTTTCTGCCCTTCCCCTAAAATTGGTATGCAATAAATGTATTCCATAAACCGCTCTATCAAATGGATGACCTCTTGCCCACCACTCGTTTAAATTACGGTCGGCTAATTGGAAAACGGGATATGCTAGAAAATACCACTGTTCTAGCATGTCAAAATTGATGATTAATTTGCCTTGGCTGCTTAGGTGGTACTCAGAACGAACCCAAATAAACAAATTGGTATTCATGAGTTTTCGTCTGCTGAATTCCAATTTTTGGTCAATTTCATTTAAATCCAGCTGGTCGCCTTCCTTAAAATCTAATTCCCTTCGTAGTATACTTCTTTTGCTCCGCTCATTACCTTTGAAATGTATGCTATCAACCGTTACCATTTGCCCCCAAGCAAGGTTCGACAAACCTAGTCCAAGGAAAATGAAAACACTGAAAATGAAAACATTAGGCGGTAAAAAACGTCTCATGCCTCTAAATTAGTCAAAAGCACAGCTATTATTTTACCCCTCGATGAATTATTCAAAAAGGATGCTTGCCGGATGCTGGTTCCAAGCTTCCACTTTATCTTGGAATTTTTTCTCAATGGCTTGTCTTCGAATTTTTAAAGTAGGAGTGATGCAGTTGTTTTCGATGGTCCAGTCTTCTTTCAAAACTACCATTTTAGACAAATGTTCGTAATTTTTAAAATGAGGTTTTATGCTTGTTTTTATACCATCTAAGGCCATTTCAATCGCCGTTTTGTCGGCCTTCTTGCCTTCTGAATTTAAAATAATTAAGGCGATGGGTTGAGGTAAATTGGTGCCAACCACGCAAGCTTGCTCAATCCATTCATGGGACAAAATCATATTTTCAATGGGTGCTGGTGCCACATATTGCCCCTTACTCGTCTTGAAATTATCTTTCACTCGACCAATAATGGAAATAAATCCTTCGGAATCCAATTCGGCCATGTCGCCTGTTTTTAGCCAAGGGCCATCAAATAGTTCTTGGCTTAAGGTGGGTTCTTTATAATATCCGGTGGTGTTATAGGGTGCCTTCATGAGTAGCTCATGCGTCTCTGGGTCTAATTTGACTTCACAGGTAGGCCATGGTTTTCCAACAGTCCCTAATCGAATTTGATCTCGAGGCATTAAGGAATTGAAACCCATGTTTTCGGTCATTCCATAGGCTTCTTGGATGCGTATTCCTAACTTTTGAAACCATATCAATAGTTCCGTAGGCATGGGAGCCGCCCCAGTCACATTCATTTTGGTTTGATCTATACCTAAACCGGATTTGATTTTCTTTTGAATGAGCTGTCGAATAATGGGTATGGATAACAATATATCCAAGCGTTTTTGCCCTCCGATTTTCTGTAAAATCCCCTCCCGGAATTTAGCCCAAATGCGTGGAACGGCTAAAAAGTGGGTCGGCCGACAAGCCGCTAGGTTTTCTTTAAAACTATCTAGGGTTTCCACAAAATAGATTGTACCTCCAGAGGCCGTGGCGGCAAATTCCACAAAATTCCGCTCGGCGATATGACACAAGGGTAGGTAAGAGATAAATCGATTATTGGGTTCTTGCAAAAAGGCCGCTTCCTTGGCAAGATTGATGGCTTGCATGATTCCCTTATGCTTGAGCATGACACCTTTGGGAGAGCCTGTTGTACCCGAAGTATAAACGATGGTGCACAATTCATCTCCATCAGCCTGATACATGGCATCCAAGGGTTTTGTTTGAGCTTCTATACTGGTCCAATGTGATTCTGACAAAGGGCTCTGATGTTCTGGTGTGAATATCAAAGTGATGTGCGATGGTATTCCTGCTCGAATACTTTCCCATTGATCTAATTTTCCAACAAAAAGAATTTGGCAGTCGGAATGCACCAAAACTTGGTTTAACTGCTCAGCGCTTAGCGTGGGGTAAAATGGAACAGAAACGCCTCCAGCAGCCGAAATAGCTAAATCTGCCATGATCCAATGAGCACAGTTTTTGGATAATATTCCAATGTGCTTCGGACGATTGGGGTCTAATTTTTGTTGCAGGTAATGGGCAATTTTACTGATTTGTAAAGCCACTTCTCCATAGGTGTAATCTAGGTAATTGGGTCCAACGGGTTGTTTTAGATAAACGGCTTCAGGCTGATGTTCTGCCCAATAAAGAAAATTCTCTAGGTTGCTGTGGTAGTGGTCAATCATGGATTGGCTTTATTTCTAAGGTTAGTCCTTAAAAATAAAACTTAATTCTTTTATTTCATAGGCTTGTTCACCCCCAGGTTTTTCCATGATTAAAAGGCCTTGCGCGTTGACTCTTAGAATTTTACCAACAAAATCATGTTGGTTGTCTTGGTATGGGTGCCACTCTTGGAATCTAAATAGTTTTTGGTGGTAGCTTTCATCTAGCAAATAAAACTTTTGCGCTAAAAAATGTAAATATTCTTGTTCAATTCCAGCGGAAATATGCTTGTAGATGTCGTGCAAGTCGAAGGATTGGGGCGATTTCATCCAAGATTTTAGGGAGCACGCTCGTAAATCTGCGAAATTAGTTTGGTTGATGTTGAGGCCAATTCCTACAATGGCAAAGGTCCATTGGCCGGATTGGAAATTGTTTTCAATCAAAATGCCGCCTAATTTTCTTCCATCCAAATAGATATCGTTGGGCCATTTGATGCTTAAGGGTAATTTTTCACCATAATTTTCGACAGCCCAGGTTTGAATGCCATGCACAATGCCAATGGCCACCGCTTTACTCAGGTAAAATTGGTTTTCCATCAAGGAATGTGGTGGCTTAAGCAGGTAGGAGAGTAATAAATTTTGATCTGGCTCGGCATGCCAAGTATTTCCTCTTTGGCCTCTACCCGCACTTTGATGTCCGGCTACCCAAGCAAAACCTTCGGGAAGGTTCCCTTCCAAAGACTCCTGAAATGCCATGGAATTGGTAGAGGGGCAGCTGGGGATGTATTTCGCCAATTTGCCTACGAACCGGGTTGTTGCGTGGTAATTGTTCAAATTTATTTGTAATTTTAAGCTTGGTAGAACAAATTTAAATCTTTAATCGTTAAGAAAGTTCTCTATAAACATTTAGATCAAAACAATATATGCGTAAAAGTTCCATTAAGTCCCCCAAAGAAGATATCTCGGAAGAAATTGTGAATTGGGTAGTCAAGGGGATGCAAGAAAAGAAGGCACAGGAAATCATGGTATTGGACTTACGCGGTGTACAAAATGCATTCACGGATTTCTTTGTAATTTGTTCTGGTACTTCTGATACCCAAATTGATGCGATTGCTGATTCGGTCGACAAAGAAATTTGGGAGGCGGGTAAATTACATGCTCATTCCATAGAAGGAAAAGCGAATCGTGAGTGGATTTTGATGGATTATTACGATGTCATTGTGCATGTATTTTTGAAAGAAAAACGCTCCTTTTTCAAGTTGGAAGAACTTTGGGGAGATGCTAAATTCACCATCATTCCAGAATTATAATCCGGAAAATTCAGAAATTTTCCTAGAAAAGAAACTAATTCACTCCGCTACATTGTTACAAGCCCAAATAGATAACCAATGGCAAAACAAGTAAACAATTCAAAGAATACTAAGAGGTCAGGAATTCCTCCTCGATTACCTAAAAAACCGGTTGGAGGCATGCAAAGCTGGATGGTCATTGGTTTGATGATCGCCGTGGTAAGTATGTTCTTTTTTACCAAACAGCGTACCCTTCAAGAGATTTCTCAGAAGCAGTTTGAGTCGATGTTGATTCAAAAAGAAGTGGAAGGTGTGACGATTGTGAATGATAAATTGGTGGAGGTGAATCTAAAGCCCAATTTCGTTGCCAAGTATTTTAAAAACTCTCCTCAAGGGCTTATTTCAGTGAAACAAGGTCCACATTTTGAATTTCAAATTATTTCAAAAGAAGGTTTTGAGCGTTTTTTAGAAGATAGACAAAAGGCATTTCCGCGCAATGAGCAGATCATGGCGAAGCCAGAAACACGTACTGGACCTTTGGATTGGTTAGGTACTTGGGGCTTTTTTATTCTAATGGGCCTAAGTTTTTATTTCCTTTTCTTCCGCATGGGCGGAGGTGGTGGTGCTGGTGGACAAATCTTCAATATTGGTCGTAGTAAGGCTACGCTGATCGAAGGGGAGTCGAAGGTACGGGTTACCTTCAATGATGTAGCTGGTTTGGATGAGGCGAAGGAAGAGATACAGGAGATTGTGGAGTTTTTAAAATTCCCAAAGAAATTTACAGATTTAGGTGGTAAAATACCCAAGGGTGCCTTATTAGTAGGCCCTCCAGGTACAGGTAAAACTTTATTGGCGAAAGCTGTGGCGGGTGAGGCCGGTGTTCCATTTTTCTCTCTTTCAGGTTCTGATTTTGTGGAAATGTTTGTGGGTGTAGGTGCTGCCCGTGTGCGTGATTTATTCAAGCAGGCCAAAGAAAAAGCGCCTTGTATTATCTTTATTGATGAGATTGATGCGGTTGGTCGTTCACGTGGACGTGGTTCTATGCCTGGAGCCAACGATGAACGTGAAAATACTTTAAACTCTCTTTTGGTGGAGATGGACGGTTTTGCCACGGATTCAGGAATTATCATCATGGCGGCCACAAACCGTCCAGATGTTTTGGATTCTGCCTTATTGCGTCCGGGCCGTTTTGACCGTACCATTAGCATTGATAAACCCGATATCATTGGTCGTGAAGCTATTTTTAAAGTGCATATTAAGCCCCTTAAATTGGCGAATGGCGTAGATGTAAAGGAATTGGCCGCACAAACACCTGGTTTTGCTGGAGCGGAAATTGCCAATGTATGTAATGAAGCAGCCTTAATTGCTGCTAGAAGAAATAAAGTAGCAGTGGAAATGACTGATTTCCAGGAAGCTATGGACCGTGTGATTGGTGGATTGGAAAAGAAAAACAAATTGATTTCCCCTGAGGAGAAAAATATTGTTGCTCACCATGAGGCAGGTCATGCCATTGCAGGTTGGTTTTTAGAACATGCCAATCCCTTGGTAAAAGTGTCCATTGTACCTCGTGGAGTGGCGGCATTGGGTTATGCTCAATACTTACCCAAAGAGCAGTTCCTTTATCGTACTGAACAATTGATGGATGAGATGTGTGTTACCCTAGGGGGACGTGCTGCTGAGGAAATCATTTTTGGAAAGGTTTCTACGGGGGCTCAAAATGACTTAGAGCGTATTACCAAGTTGGCTTATTCCATGGTGACCGTCTATGGTATGAATGATAAATTGGGTAACATCTCCTATTATGATTCCAAAGGAACAGAATACCAATTCAATAAGCCATATTCGGAGACTACAGCGCGTGAAATCGATGAAGAGGTGCGTAAGATTATAGCTGAAGCTTACAAGAGAACCTTAGCTTTACTGCGTTCAAAAAAGGATAAGCTGATTATTTTAGCGGAACAATTGTTGAAAAAAGAAGTCTTATTCCAAAGTGATTTAGAAGCTTTGGTGGGGCCTCGTCCGTTTGAGCAATTAACTTCTTATCAGGAGTATATCAAAGGCGAAACAGAAAAGAAGCGCAAGGAAGCCAAGGATGAACGAGTTTTAGCTGAAAAAGCGGAATCGGCACCTCAGGTAGCAGAAGTTAAGAAAACGATTAGAAAGCCAAGAGCGAAAGCGGAAAAAAAGGAAGAGATACCAACTTCCGATGACGCTTCCAGCGAATCGGCCGTTTAACTAATTTTGGGGTGGCTTGGCCACCCCTTTTTTTATGAAACATATTCAAGTAGCTGCTGGTAAAAAAGTCTATTTCGCCTCTGATTTTCATTTGGGTTTTCCGAATGAAAAAGAAAGCCGAGCGCGAGAAGCTTATTTATTGGATTGGCTAAATCGAATCAAACAAGATGCCCAAGCTGTGTTTTTATTGGGTGATTTGTTTGATTTTTGGTTTGAATACCGCAAAGCTGTTCCCAAAGGCTTTGTTCGATTTTTAGGTAAACTTGCCGAGTTATCGGATGCGGGTATTGAACTTCATATTTTTGTGGGTAATCATGATTTGTGGATGTATGATTATTTGCAAGATGAACTATCGGCCAAGATTTATCGACAACCTGAGCGCTTTCATTTAGCATTTAGCGACGCTTCAGTAAAATCGATATTCATAGGGCATGGTGATGGATTGGGGCCGGGAGATTACGGATATAAGGCATTGAAACAGGTATTCACGAATAAATTGGCTCAGTTTTTATTTCGTTGGTTGCATCCAGATTTGGGGATTCGTTTAGCCCATGCTTGGTCAAATACGCGAAAAACCCAGGCGATAAGCCAAGGAGAAGTGCCCTTTCATCCGGAGACGGATTATATTCTTCAATATGTTCAAGAGCAATATCAAAAAGACCTAAGTCAACTACAAGTTTCATCCGCGTATATTTTTGGCCATCGGCATCATCCGATTGCTTGGGAACTAGGAAGTGATGCTACTTATTATAACTTAGGGGATTGGTTTAGTCCAGCATTATGTAATGCTTACTTTTTACGTATTGACGCTCATGAAAATTCTTTCCAAAAGTATTCAGCTTCGTAGTTTATTTTCCAGCATTTTGCTGCTCATTTCTTTGACTATTTTAGGTCAAAGTCCAACCGAACAATGGCGCCCTTCCATTCATTTTTCTCCTAAAATGAATTGGACAAATGACCCTAATGGTTTGATATTTTTCAAAGGTTACTATCACCTGTTTTTTCAACATAACCCGAAAGGGAATGATTGGGGAAATATGAGTTGGGGACATGCCCGAAGTAAGGATATGCTACATTGGGAAGAACTGCCTATCGCTATTCCCCATGGAGATGAATATATTTTTTCAGGTTGTGTGGTTTGGGATAAAGAGCATGTTTCTGGCTTAGGAGACCCTAATAAGGACCTATTGGTGGCCATTTATACGGCCGATTACCCCAATAAAAAGCAGGAGCAACATTTAGCTTATTCCAATGATGAGGGTTTAACTTGGAAGAAATATGCAAAAAATCCCATTTTAGATATACAACTCTTGAATTTTCGGGATCCCAATATCATTTGGCATCAAGCTTCCAAGCAATTTGTTATGTCAGTTGCGAAGCCTTTAGAGCGATCAGTGCAGTTTTACGGATCCAAGAATTTATTGAATTGGGAACTGTTGAGTGAATTCAGTAATCAAGGGGAATTGGACATGATTTGGGAATGCCCATCTTTGGTGGAATTACCCATTGCAGGTAAAGAACAAGAAAGCAAATGGGTCTTATTTAATTCTTCTCAAGGTGTACAAAAGGGTTTTGTGGGGATGCAATATTTTGTGGGAGAATTTAATGGTAAGACCTTCATCAATGAAAATCCAAGGGAGACTAAATTGTACGTAGATTTTGGCAAAGATTTTTATGCAGCTATTCCCTTTTATCAAACTGCTACAAAGGATGTATTATGGTTAGGTTGGGCATTAAGTTGGCAATATGCCAAAGAACAACCCACTTATCCCTGGAAGGGCCAAATGTCCTCGCTTAGGAAATTAAGCTTAATTGACACGCAAGAAGGCTTACGATTAAAACAGGAATTTCAACCTGATTTTAATTTAGTAGAACCAAGTTTTCAAGCCAAAGACCTGTCTATTTCAAAGCCTAAAATCTTAAGTGGAATAAAACTTTTGCAAGGGAAATCTTACCTAATTGATTTGGAAGTGGAAGAAAGTAGGGGAGATCGATGGGGCTTAAGGTGGCAATCTTTGGATAATCCACAGGAATACACCTTGCTTGTTTTTGATGAAATTAAAAAACAATGGAGTATTGATCGTTCCCATTCTGGAAAAATATTGAGTCCTGGATTTTTCAAAGTAGATGCGGCTAATTTGGTGGAGGGCAAGCCTAAACACTTGAAAGTCTTGGTGGATCATTCCATGTTAGAGCTTTTGGCACAAGATGGAACCGTGGCGATTTCCTCCCTTCGATTTCCGCTATCTAGTAAGGAAAATCTGTCCATCTTCTCTGAGAATGGTAAATTAGACTTAAAACAAATTACAATTTGGGAGGTCAAATAAGGACAATTAGCCCATATTAATTTTGTATCTTCGTTTAATTTAACAATTCAAACCCAACAAAATCCCATGTCTCAATTTGCTAATCGTGTGGAGGTCATGTCTGAACTTGCCAAAAATATGGACGCTTATGTCCAAGAGTATTTGAATCCAATTGAATCCAATTGGCAGCCTTCTGATATGTTACCTGATTCTACGAAAGAAAACTTTTTGAGTGAAGTTAAATTACTTCAGGAAGCGGCACAGGAGTTACCCTATGATTATTGGGCAGTATTGATTGGAGATACCATTACCGAGGAAGCTTTGCCTACGTATGAGTCTTGGTTAATGGCAATGGATTCGGTGAATCAGGTAGAGGATCAAGGACAAGGATGGGTTCAGTGGATTCGTAGCTGGACAGCCGAAGAAAACCGCCATGGAAATTTATTAAGTACTTATTTATACCTTTCTGGTAAAGTAGACATGCGGGCTATGGCTGTTTCTACCCAGTATTTAATTTCAGATGGTTTTGATATTGGTACATCCTCTGATCCTTATCGAAATTTCGTTTATACCTCTTTTCAAGAGATGGCAACCAATATTTCTCACCGTAGAACAGCCTCTTTAGCCAAGCAGCATGGTAATCCTCAATTATCTCGTATGTGTGCTCAAATTGCTGCGGATGAACTCCGTCATGCCAAGGCGTATCGTCGATTTGTAACGGAAATCTTTAAGTTAGATCCTTCAGAAATGATGTTGGCTTTTGCAGACATGATGAAAAAGAAGATCGTTATGCCGGCACATTTTTTACGGGAGATTAATGGACAGAAAAGTTCATTATTTGAGCATTTTTCAGATGCCGCTCAGCGCATAGGTGTTTATACAACCCAAGACTATGTGACTATTATGCAAGGTCTGATTGAAGATTGGAATGTGGAGAAAATCACAGGCTTAAATGATGCCGCAGAAAAGGCGAGAGATTATGTAGCCGCTTTGCCAGCTCGTTTAGAGCGCTTAGCTGACCGCATCAAAATACCTGAATTGGCTTATCCATTTACTTGGATTGCTTAATTAATTCAAAAAAATATGTCGAAGAAGTTATCCATGGACGAGCTCAATCGGCTCGATGTTCCAGCCTTTAAAGCATTGGAAAAATTCCCTTATGTGCTTGTCATGGATGATATTCGAAGCATGAATAATATAGGTTCTGCCTTCAGGACAGCCGATGCTTTTTGTTGTGAGAAAATTTACCTTTGCGGTATCAGTGCTCAGCCACCACATAGGGAGATTACGAAGACGGCCTTGGGAGCCGATGAATCGGTGGATTGGGAGTATTGCGCCACAGCTTCCGATTGTATTTCGAGATTACAATCCCAAGGGTATAAGATTATATCAGTGGAGCAGGTGGCATCTTCACAATCTCTTCAAGAATTTGTACCAGAAAAAGGGGCTAAATATGCCTTTGTGTTTGGAAATGAAGTTTTCGGAGTGCAGGATGAATGGATTTCTGCTAGTGAAATCTGTTTAGAGATTCCTCAATTTGGCACCAAACATTCCCTGAATGTATCCGTCAGCCTAGGAATTGTGGTTTGGGATTTTGTCTCAAAAACACAGTTTAAATAAGATTCATTCTTATTTATCTTTTTGTTGAAAAACTTAACACAAATAAATTTTTATTACTGTAATTCTTTTCTAGATTTAGGCCTTTAGTAATTAAAATATATGAGCAAAGCTGATAAATCATTAATGGAACAACTAGCCTTATCTATTTTGCCTAAATTAAATGGCTTAAATGATAAGAATGCTAAGAAAATGGTCAATACTGCCGATAAGGCAATAGCCATCATTGTTAAGAAATTTCAAAAATTGAAGGACCAACAGGTGAAAGCCTTGGCGGTACTGAAGGAAAAGGAAGCCAAAAAAGCCAAGAAACAAATTGAAAAGGAGGCAAAAAAGAAAGAGAAAATAGCTAAAAAAGCAGCTAAAGATAAACAAATTGCCTTATTGACTCGTGGAAATAAAGTAATCAGTACGGAAGCTTCAGTCCCTGTTTCAAGTTCTCCCAAAAAAGCTCCAGTTAAATCTAAGGTAGCTGCTGCTAGTCCAGCTAAAAGGAAAAGAACTGTGGTAGCGAAATAAAGCTATCTCATTTATCCCGATAATTTTGCGTTCATCCGTTTTTTCAAAAATGGGATGAACGCATTTTTTATTTTAGTTGAAATTTAACATACCCTAACATGATATTATCTATTCAAGACGTTGTAAAACGTTATTCCAGCCATGTGGCCTTAGACCAGGTAAGTCTTGAGATACCCAAAGGCAAAATCTTTGGATTATTAGGACCCAACGGTGCAGGAAAAACGTCATTGATTCGCATCATCACGCAAATTACAGCTCCTGACGAAGGACAAATTCTCTTTGATGGAGAAAAGTTGTCCACCAAGCATGTGGAACAAATCGGTTATCTTCCCGAGGAACGAGGTTTGTACAAGAAGATGAAAGTAGGAGAACAGTTGATTTATTTGGCGCAATTAAAAGGGCTTTCCCGACAAGAGTCCATTGCTCGATTGAAGGATTGGTTTATTCGTTTGGACATAAAAGATTGGTGGGATAAGCAGGTAGATGATTTATCAAAAGGAATGCAGCAGAAGACTCAGTTTATTTCTACGGTGGTGCATGAACCCAAATTATTGATTCTAGATGAGCCATTCTCGGGTTTTGACCCCATCAATGCCAACCTATTGAAGGATGAGATTTTGGCATTAAAAGAACGTGGTACCAGTATTTTGTTTTCTACTCACCGGATGGAATCGGTGGAAGAACTATGCGATTCCATTGCCTTGATTAATCACTCCAAAGTGGTTTTAAGAGGTGAAAAAAATGAAGTTAGGAATAGATTTAAGGCACATCAGTTTGAGGTCTTGTTTGAGGGAGATTTAATACAAGATTTTACCGGTGTGGACCTGGTGAGTTTAGAAATGTCAGGGGATGCAAATTCCAAGAAAGGTATTTTTAAGTTACAAAAAGGTACAAGTCCTAATCAACTTTTGGGCCAATTGATCCATCAGGTTCAGGTTCAAAAATTCCAAGAATTGATTCCTTCCTTCAATGATATTTTTATCCAAGTAGTTAAAGAAACCAATTAATCGCAACAACATGAACAAGATATTATTAGTAATAAAAAGGGAGTATTTGACTCGAGTGAGCAAGAAATCCTTTTGGATAGCATCTCTATTGGCACCATTGTTATTAACGGCTATTTATGCCGTTCCTATTTGGTTGGCAACACGTGATAAAGAAGTAAAGCAGGTCGCCATTTGGGATGGAAGTGGATTATTTGAGCAAAATGATTTAGCTGATAAAGAGATTGCTTTCAAATTATTGAAAGGGGATGTCAATCAAATTAAGAAATCCTTTGATAAGCAAGGATTTGATGCATTTGCAGCTATTCCGACAGATATTTTAAAGAATCCAGAAGGTCTTAAAATTTACTCTGAAAAGAATTTAAGCTTGTCATTGAAGAATGATATCGAACGCATGGTGCAGAATAAAGTAAGGGAGATTTTACTTCGAAATGCGGGTATTTCCACGGTAAAATACAAAGAAACCCAAGTGGATATTTCCAGTGATACCATAACTGTTTCCAAGCAAGGAGAGGAGACTACCTCCAGTTCTGGAGGTGCTATGATTTTGGCGGCTTTCCTAGGGTTTTTGCTCTATTTGACCTTATTACTTTATGGCTCTCAAGTCATGAATGGCGTCATTGAAGAGAAAAGTAATAGAATTATTGAGGTAATTATTTCATCCATTAAGCCCTATCAACTCATGTTGGGTAAGATATTGGGTGTAGGTCTGGTGGGATTAACCCAGTTTTTACTCTGGATTGTATTGACCATAGGCTTGTCTACGGCTACGAGTAAACTATATAATGCCCCATCACGAATGGCCACAGTTGCTAATACCACAAATTCAGAAGAGTTAAAGAAAAGTGTTGCGAAAGCAGAATCTAGTTCCCAACCCATGGCAGAAGTAAATAAGTTGATTGAAAGCACCAATATTCCCCTGCTTTTAGGCTCATTCTTCTTTTATTTTCTGTTTGGCTATTTGTTATACAGCTCTTTATTTGCAGCTATTGGTTCGGCGGTAGAAAGCGCATCAGAAGCCCAGCAATTCACCTTCCCCGTGATGATTCCAATTATTTTAGCCTTTATTTTGGCACAATTTACTATGCAAGATCCAGATAGTAATGTGGCATTTTGGGCCTCGATTATTCCATTTACCTCACCAATCAATATGATGGTTCGTTTGCCCTATGGAGTACCCGCATGGGAGATTGTGCTTTCTATGGTGCTATTGGTCGCAGGCTTCTTAGCATGCAGTTGGTTATCTTCTCGAATTTATCGGGTAGGAATATTGATGTATGGTAAGAAAATGACTTGGAAAGAAATCAGCAAATGGGTGTTTTATAAGGCTTAATGAATTAAATCGAAGTAAACTCATTAATACATATTTGACTCAGTGGTTAAAAAGAGCTTTGGTATACCTTAGCTCTTTTTTGTTACTCAAGAATTGGATATTTATCCAACGGCATACCTTTTAATAAATGATTAATGCATTTGAATAGCATTTTTGCTTGTAGAAATGATTTAATATGCTTTTGAGCATCAGAACACTTGCTAAATTTCTTAAAGTATCCTATCTTTTGTTTGTAAATGCCTGTATTTGAGCAAGATAGATTTTTTATTTTATTAGTTGATTTCTGCAGGTACTTTCCGGGAATGCTGAAAACCGTTTCGAGTAGGCGCAATATGTTCTATAATAATTAATCATGGCAACTTACCTTATTGAAAGAGAAATTCCTGGAGCAGGAAATCTCACCAACGATCAATTAAAATCAATTTCCCAAACCTCCTGCAGTGTTCTGAAAGAATTAGGTCCTGAGATCCAATGGCTTCAAAGTTATGTGACAGGGGATAAAATTTATTGTGTTTACAAGGCTCCTAATCCAGAAATGATCATGGAACATGCGCGTCTAGGTGGTTTTCCTGCCAATTTGGTGAGTGAAGTATTTACCATCATAGACCCTGCTACCGCCGATTAGTTTCGTCAAATTTGCCTTAATGATACCAGGGCTTGAAAGGGTGCTTGGTATCATTTTATTGATCAATTCCGTGGATTTATGCCTAATAACTGCGTAATTTGAGCCAACAATTCGCTCAAAAACCATTATTATTCCTTGGAAAACTATTTCACCATTTTAATTGATTTCATCGGAACCTTTGCTTTTGCTGTCAGTGGAATACGATTGGCATCAGGAAAGCAAATTGATTGGTTTGGAGCCTATATCATAGGCTTAGTTACGGCGATTGGAGGTGGAACGGTGCGAGATTTACTGTTGGGTATTCGGCCCTTTTGGATGTTAGATAGTCGATATTTCTTGATTACAGCCCTGGCTTTCATTGCCATGCTTTTATTGAAAGATCAATTGGTTAAGTGGTGGAATACCCTATTTTTATTTGATGCGATAGGTTTAGGTTTAGTTACTATCGTTGGAATTAGTAAGTCGATCGACGCCCAATTGCCATTTTGGGTTTGTATCGTCATGGGAACCATCACAGGTTCTGTGGGAGGTTTATTGAGGGATGTATTGTTAAACGAAGTCCCTCTTTTATTACGTAAAGATATTTACGCTTTGGCATGTGTTGCAGGAGGATTGGTCTATTTTACTTGCCAATATTTCGAGCTTTCGGTCCCTTTAACTGAAATGGTGGCCGCATCGGTAGTCATTACGGTAAGGATTTTAGCCTTTCGCTTGCATTTGCATTTACCTGTTTTACCTTCTATACAATCCCAAAAGGAGAAATAAATGTTTTGACTATTAGGCTTTTTTAAGCTTATAAGTTCAACCAGGCCGCCAGTTTTATCTCATCAAAACCAGCTATGATTTTTTGGCCATCTACCATAATAGGTCTTTTGATGGCAGAGGTTTTTTGTTGCAGAAATTCAAAAAGGGCATCAGGGTTTTCTAGATTTTTTTTCGTGGTATCATCCAATTGCTTGTAGGTACTTCCATTTTTATTCAATACCGTAGCAGGGCCCAGTTTTTCTAAAAAGAGCATTAAGGTATCTGGGCTGATTCCTTTCTTTTTGTAATCATGAAATTCATAAGAAACACCTTGGTTTTTTAAATATTCAAAGGCCTTTTTCATGGTATTGCAAGCGGGAATTCCGTAAATGGTGATCATAATAGCTATTTATTTTAAAAAGGTGTGCGACTTGTTTGATTTGGTGGTATTTTTGTTTTTTCCTTACAAATTTAACACAAAGCTACCTTATGGAGTATAGAATAGAAAAAGATACTATGGGTCAGGTGAAAGTGCCTGCACACGTGTATTGGGGTGCACAAACCCAGCGTTCCATTGAGAATTTTCCCATTGCTCAAGACATTAATAAAATGCCTAAAGAGATTATTCGTGCCTTTGCCTACTTGAAAAAAGCAGCAGCCATCACGAATTTTGAAGCTGGTGTTTTGGATGGGACAAAAAAAGACTTAATTGCCCAAGTATGTGATGAAATTTTGGCGGGTCAATGGGCAGATCAATTCCCATTGGTGGTATGGCAGACAGGTTCAGGGACGCAATCTAATATGAATTGCAATGAGGTTATTGCCTACCGTGCCCATGTGTTACAAGGTGGAAATTTGATGGATGAGAAGAAGGTGGTTCATCCCAATGATGACGTGAATAAATCCCAGTCATCTAATGATACTTTCCCAACGGCCATGCACATTGCAGCCTATCAAATTTTGATGGAAACAACCATTCCAGGCATTACTAAATTACGTGATACTTTGGCTGCTAAAGCTAAAGCATTTAAGGATGTGGTGAAGATTGGTCGTACGCACTTCATGGATGCTACTCCATTGACCTTAGGTCAGGAGTTTTCAGGCTATGTTTCCCAATTAAACCACGGTTTAAAGGCCATTCAAAATATTTTAGACCACTTAAGCGAATTAGCGCTAGGTGGTACTGCGGTAGGAACAGGTATCAATACACCAGCAGGTTATTCAGAAAATGTTGCCAAACACATTGCTACACTAACAGGATTGCCATTTAGAACGGCTGAAAATAAGTTTGAGGCCTTGGCTGCTCATGATGCAATTGTAGAAGCTCACGGAGCCTTAAAGACCGTTGCTGTTAGTTTAATGAAAATTGGTAACGATGTGCGTATGTTATCCTCTGGTCCGCGTTCAGGGATTGGTGAGATTTATATTCCAGATAATGAACCAGGTTCATCCATCATGCCTGGTAAAGTAAATCCTACGCAGTGTGAGGCAATGACCATGGTGGCCGCACAAGTTTTAGGTAATGATGTAGCTATTAATATCGGGGGAGCTTCCGGTCATTTTGAACTCAATGTATTTAAGCCAGTCATGATTTATAATTTCTTGCACTCGGCTCGATTGATAGGAGATGTATGTGTGGCTTTCAATGATAAGTGTGCCGTGGGTATCGAACCATTGAAAGAGAACATTCAAAAGCACGTAAATAATTCCTTGATGCTTGTTACTGCATTGAATACGAAGATTGGTTATTACAAAGCCGCTGAAATTGCCCAAACGGCCCATAAAAATGGCTCTACCTTAAAGGAAACAGCGATTTCCCTAGGTTATTTAAGTGCTGAGGAGTTTGATGAGTGGGTTCGCCCTGAGAATATGGTAGGAGAAATTAATCTGTAATTAGCTCTTAAATACGCGATTCTCAGCGATTTATATGAAAAATGCCCCATACGCAATGTATGGGGCATTTTTTTATGCTTTAAGCCATTTCTCGTAGTTCAATGCTGTAAAAAGGATTAACAAAGGGAAAACTTGCGGCAATTCGCTGAGCTTCTTCCCAGTCGGATAAAATCAAGGTCACTATTTGTGAAATTTCTCCGCCGTCAATTTGATTGATCCATTTGGATTCCAATGTTCCGCTTGCCGACAAGTGCAATTGTTGGCCTGAAAATTTCTGATACAACATGTCTTCATAGGTGGATTTTAATCCTTTCAGCCACGTTCTAATTTGCTCCAATTCCTCCTCTTTGGCTAGGGAATTTTCTCCTGAAATTCCGGCTACTGGTCCCCGAATGATGATGACAAATCGTTTCATTAAATTAGTATTATTCTAAGATTAAAATTCGCTTTGAAATTTTTCAAAGGGATTGCTTTCTGTTTTAATTTTTGGTTTTTGTATCCGTTCCTTGGGGCTTGATTTTACTTTCTCCACGGGAGTCCCAAGGAGGGAAGTTAACCAGTTTTGAATCATTTGTAAGGCTTCCTTTTCTAAGGAATAATATATGAATACTCCATTCCGACGAGTGCTCACTAATCCCGCCTCTTTCAAGACAGACAGGTGCCTAGAAATAGTAGGGGCAGCGTAGCTAAACTGTTCAAAAATGGTACTGGCAGGCAGCTCTCCATCTTTTAAAAGCTCTATAATCTTACGCCTTGATTCATCACCCAAAGCTTTGGCTATAGCCTCTACTTGCATCATAAAATTATCTATTTAGCTAATTTAGTACATTCCAAGTTATTATCCAAAATAGGCTTCTAATTAAGTTGTAGCTAGAATGTTTAGCTTATCAACTAATTAATTAGCGAAATAGATAATTATATTTACTTGTTTTGCTAATTAATATGTCTAATTAATAATATTATTTAGTTTAAATGCTAATTGATGTTTTGAGTCTACAATGCTTGATTTTTGATTGGTGAAATCTTTATCAATTTTCATTTGGGCAGCTTTGTTAAAACCACAGCTATTTTTTTTCTTTAATGTGCTTCTTTGGAACAAAAAAAAACCCCAGAATTTTTTCTGAGGAATTGGTGTTTTAAACTTGGCTTAGTACCCTAAATGTTTCGGATCTTTCTTTATTTTTTAATTTTTAACGTAGACTCTTTTTACCCGTTCACTGATGTTAGTCATTAACTCATAAGGAATCGTTTTTGCTTGATGTGCCAAATCAGTTAATTGTATTTTTCCGCCAAAGGCTATGGCTTCATCTCCTTCCTTTACCAAGGGTAAATGGCTAATATCTACCATGCACATATCCATGCAAATAGAGCCAACCGTTGGACATAAGTATCCATTGATTTCGAACAAACCTTTGCCCATTCCTAGGCTTCTAGCATAGCCATCTGCATAGCCTAAAGCCAACGTTGCAATGCGGCCA
The DNA here is from genome assembly GCA_027491315.1 of Cytophagaceae bacterium. Lineage (GTDB taxonomy): Bacteria > Bacteroidota > Bacteroidia > Cytophagales > Spirosomataceae > Aquirufa. The sequence continues at coordinate 27,095 of JAIXWL010000002.1, read as the reverse complement.
TTCGACTTTAATTTTCCTTTTCTTCCGTAACCAATGGTTTCATTTTTCTTAATCTCTTTGATCTGTGATATGTAGGTTTTTAAGGTTAATACATTTTCCAAAGATTTCTTTTCAATTTTATTTTCCGAAATTCCGTACAAACTGATGCCTAAACGAACCATTTCATAGCGAGCCTGAGGGTAATTTTTAATGGCTGCAGAATTAGCAATATGTCTTAAAGGGGTATAGCCCAGTGTTTGAATGATTTTTAGGGTCATTTTATCAAACAATTCGACTTGTTTTTCAGTGAATTTTTGATGTTTTTGTGACTCTGATGCCACTAAATGACTAAGTATACTAGCTACCCATACTTGAGGCATACTGGCTATTTTTTTCGTTAATTCTTTGCATTGATCTGGACTAAAGCCCAGTCGTTTCATGCCCGTATCTAATTTAAGATGAATTTTTATGCTTTTGTTATGGGCATGGCTATATTCATCGATAGCTTCTAACATGGTCATGGAATATACTTCCGGTTCAAGCGCGTAATTACTTAGACTATCTAGTTCACCGATTTGTGGATTCATGACCATAATAGGGCAGTATATTCCATTTTTTCGTAGTTGTACTCCTTCGTCCGTATATGCAACGGCTAAGTAATCAATGCCTTGTTGCTGCAATACTTGTGCTATTTCAATGGCACCCGCACCATAGGCAAAAGCCTTAACCATGACCATCAATTTAGTATCTGGTCCTATGGTTTCCTTAAAATAGGTCAGGTTGTTTTGTAGAGCATCTAAATTGACTTCTAGTTTCGTGCAATGCGTTTTAGTTTCGAGTAATTGGGTTATTTGCTCAAAGTTGAATTTTCTTGCTCCTTTTAATAGAATGACAGCATCACTAATTTGATGCAGAATTCCGCTATTAATTAGGTCTTCTGTATTATAAAAAACCTCAATTTCTTGAAATGATTCTTGATACTTAATCAATTGATCGCCTACACCTATTAATTGATCAATTTTTTGAGATTGAAGTAAGGTAGCAATTTTGGGATATAGTTCCTGTGCCGGAATTCCAGCTTCGATGAAGTCACTGATGATCAGTACCCGCTTTTTATGTTCATATTTTTTGAGCAGCGGGAGGGCTAATTGTAAGCCATCCAGATCGTTATTATATGAATCGTCGATAATTTGATTATTCCTTAGTCCTTCTTTGATTTCTAAGCGCATGGAAATAGGGCGAATCCATTTGGTCCTAGCTTGGATTTCTTCTGGGCTTAGACCAGCCACATGCGCCATGATGAGGCAGTGGCAAAGGTTTTCTAAATATGCTTCATCGGTCAACTCTGTTTTTACGTCTAAGAAAGCCTCACTTTGTGCCGGTTTTTTTATTCGAATATGTGTTTCCTTGGCCCCAATTTTCCAATAGACAAACAAGCAATTAGCTATATCTTCTGTACTCCAAGCAATGAGCTCTGCCTGGGGATTAATGGATTGCATTTCTGCCTTTATCGCATCATTTTCTTTGTTTTTGCATCGGTACACTAATTTTTTAACCCCTGAAAAAAGCTTAATCTTTTCCTGAAGTTTTTGATGTTCTGATTCAAAATTTTGCCCATGGGCTTCCCCAAAATGCGTGAATATCCCCCAAGTAGGTTGAATGATTTTTTCTACACGTTCCATTTCTCCAACACGGGAAATACCTGCTTCAAAAATGGCTATCTGGTGTTGAGCTTTCAAGCCCCAGACCGACAATGGAACGCCAATTTGGGAATTAAAACTTTTGGGACTTTTCACCACAGAAAATTTACTTTGTAACAAAGTAGCTAACCATTCTTTGCAAGTTGTTTTACCATTGGAACCCGTAATGCCAATAACCGGAATAGAAAAGCTCTTCCGATGAATACTGGCAATTTCCTGAAGGCAATTGATACTACTTTCGACTACCCAAAAATCAGCCTGTGTCCATTTTTTTGCTTTTTCAGCCAATAATCCAGACCAGGCATCACGTTCAACAATGAATTCTCGGATACCTAAATGGTATAAAGGTTCAATGTATTGATGTCCATCATGATGCACTCCTCTGACGGCAAAAAATGCCGTTTGTTGGGGTAAATATATCTGGCGGCTATCAAGACTTAAGATGCTTGATTTTAATTGGGTAGGTGAAGAAAAATGAATCATGTATGCAAGTCAAATTGACAATTAGCTAAAATACAAAAAGGCGAGGAATACATCCCTCGCCTTTCCAGCTATTTTCAAATTTTATATGAGGCTTAAGCTTCTAAGGCTGCTACACCAGGTAAAACTTTACCTTCCATGTACTCTAATAAGGCTCCTCCACCTGTAGAAACGTAACTAACGCGGTCGCCATATCCTGCGTTATTAATGGCAGAAGCGGAATCCCCACCGCCAATCAAAGAAAATGCACCATTTTCTTCAGTGGCTTTTACTACCGCATCAGCAATGGCATTGGTTCCTTTGGCAAAATTAGGGAATTCAAATACTCCCATAGGTCCATTCCATAAGATTGTTTTTGATTCAGCAATCACTTGTTGGAATAGTTCAATGGACTTTGGTCCAATGTCTAAGCCTTCCCAACCATCAGGAATTTCTCCACGATTAACAGTCTGTCTGTTGGCGGAATTACTAAAATCATCTGCCACGACATTATCTACTGGCATGTATAAATTCACACCTTTTGCTTTTGCTTTTTCTAATAAACTTTTGGCCAAATCTACTTTATCTGGTTCAGAAATTGATTTTCCAATTTTTCCTCCTTGTGCTAAAGAGAAGGTATAGGTCATACCTCCACCAATGATCAAATTGTCAACTTTATCTAGTAACTGTTCAATGATCAAGATTTTATCTGAAATTTTAGAACCACCCATGATAGCGGTAAAAGGTCTATCGGCAAATTCTAAGATTTTTTTAGCGTTATCAATTTCGGCTTGCATCACATATCCACTAACTCGGTCCTGCAAGAATTTACCCATGACAGCCGTAGAAGCATGAGCACGGTGGGCAGTACCAAAGGCATCATTTACCCAAACATTACCTAAAGAGGCTAGTTTCTTAGCAAATTCCTCATCACCTTTTTCTTCCTCCTTGTAAAAACGAAGGTTTTCTAATAAAAGAATTTCTCCTGCCTGAAGTTCACTGGCTAATTGAGCAGCCTCTTCACCGATACAATCCGGAGCAAATTTTACTTTAATACCAAAAACAATAGACAAAGGTGTCACCAAGTGTTTCAACGAATACTTTTCTGTTGGACCATCTTTCGGTCTACCTAAGTGTGACATCAAAATTACCGACCCTCCATCTTTCAGAATTTTCTGAATGGTAGGGATCGTGGCTTTTATACGCGTATCGTCGGTGATTTCGTACCTTTCGTTTAAAGGGACATTAAAATCAACACGAACTAAGGCTTTTTTACCAGAAAAATTGAAATTGGCGACTGTTTGCATACTATTTTTGTTTCAAATTGTAAGTGGATACGTATGCCTCAGATAAGGCAGGCAAATATACCCAAGTTTTGTTAATTGTTGAAAAAATCTAATTTTCTGTTGAAAATCTCGAAATTAATAGTCGAATAGTACAATTTTTACCCTTTGGAAGTTTCTTAGCACATGGATATTAGTCCCACACCCAATTTGTCTCCTACTTATTATTGGGAATATTTTCAATATGTACTACGCTATGTAGCAAATCATTATGCCTTACTTTTAGACGAGCGAGAGCAAGCTTTCATTCAGACTTTTGAGAGTTCTTCCTTTTCGGCTCAATGTTTGTATTTACGATTGGCTTCTAGGAGAACCCTTTGGTTTCAGGAAGATTTAATCCATTATCCTGAAATTCCTGATTTAGAAGAGGCAAAGACAGCATTGTTTCATATGAATTTATTGGAACGGATAGGTCAGAGCGAAGATCAGTCTGTATACGCTTGCTTAAACAATTTAAATAAAACCATTTGTTTTCAACTATTACAGGTGCCCGGAGAAAAAAGTCCTCTGCCTAAATCAGTTTCTAAGCCACATTTGGTCCAATTTATCCTTGACAATTTAAGTAAAGAGGATGTATTATCACGCCTTGAAGATTTGCAAATTAGCCTAATTAGGCCATTGCAGACTACCTATTTTCATTTCATTCAGTTTTTGTTTTTTGGTAGCCGAAACCATGATTTAACGGACTTTGTGGTTCGTGATTTAGGGCATCGACAATTCATCGAGATTGATGAGGCCGATTTAGTGCCTTATTTTTCAAATCGAGAGGAAGCTATTCAGAAGTGGCGCATCAGTATTTGGCGTGAATGGTTTTTTGAGAAGTCAAAGGAGGATCATGTTATCGAAGAAGTGATGGCCAGTTGGCAGTTGAATATGTGGCCCCTGGTGCCAGAACTATTGGAATTGTGTATAGGCAGTTTTGAGCGTACTCTGTTTCATGTGGCTCGATGGCTGGAGCGACAAGGGGAATTAGAATTAGCCCTATCCTTATATGAGGAGAGTTTAGCTGGCGCATCCTTGGAAAGGCGCGTGCGTTTATTGGTCAAACTAAAACGTTTGGATGAGGCTAAAATGTGGGCTAGAACAGGCTTGGAATTGATTACTAATCCAAGGGAAAGACATTTTTTTGAAGATTTTCTTTGGAAGCAAGAATCAAAAAAACAGGTAAAGCAAGTGACAGCTAGTTTGAAGGAAGCAGAGAAATTAATGATTTCAATAGATTGGAAAGATCGGGTAGAGGAGGGAGTTGCCGATTATTTTAGGAATCAAGGTTATTATGCCGCTTTTACCGAGAATCGTGTTTGGAAAAATTTGATGGGACTTTGGTTTTGGGATTTGATTTTTCATCAAAATAAAACAGGTTTTCATCATCCATTTCAATATGCCCCCAGTCATTATGCTCGGGAAAATTTTGCTTTGGATTTACAGGAGGAATTTCAAAGTTTATTGCCCCTTTTGGATGATACCGAACAATGGCTAAGCTTTTTACAGCAAAATGCAGCGCGAAATCAAGGAAAAATGAATCCTTTAGTGGATTGGCAAAATTTGGATTTTGAATTAATTCAGCGCTTGGTTGGGGTGATTCCTCGCCCTGCTTTACTGGAAGTTGTGAATTATTTATGGCGGAATTTAGCGACGCATGCCAAAGGCTTTCCTGACTTATTTATTCAAAAAGGAGAGGAATACGCATTGGTGGAGGTGAAATCTCCCAATGATCACCTATCGGCTATTCAATATTTTTGGCATGATTTCTTCCGTCAGCATGCTATTTCCATCCGACTCATACGGGTGGAATGGGTTTAAAATGGCCAGATTTTGGAATTTAACACTATTTTTTCTTGGTCTAGGGCATATTTGTAAAATTATTGATGAAATGCTTGACATCGTTTTGAAAATATTCTACATTTCACATGAATCTAGAACGTTCTTTATGTTGTAGGCTTTGTCGGATTCCCAAAGCATTATTTCACCTTTAAATTTCAAGCTTATGAAAGTGCAAGTTCATGCCATCCACTTTACAGCGGATCGTAAATTAGTCGAGAGTATCCAAGCTAAGTTGAACAAATTAGAAACCTTTTATGATCGAATAACCAGCGGAGAGGTATTTCTTAAATTAGAACAAGGGGAGGGGAAAGTCAAAGAAAAGTTACTTGAAATTAAAATTGCTGTACCTGGAGCCATCTTGTTTGTGAAAGAGAAAGCTAGGTCTTTTGAAGAAGCCTTGGATTTAGCGTTAAATGCCATTGCGGAGCAGATTAAACGATTTAAGGCAAAAATAACCCAAGTGAAAGCAGCCAAAACGGCTATTGATATATCAGAATAGTCTGAATATGAAATGTAAAAAGGGGACTTATGGTCCCCTTTTTTTATGCATAACATGAGTTAAATTAAATCTGGAAGGCCGTTTTTACTGCATCCACATAATCTAATTTTTCCCAAGTAAATAATTCCACTTCTTTACTGATGGTTACTCCGTTAGGACCCACGAAAGATTTATTAACAACTTCGTTTTTACGTCCCATGTGGCCATAAGCAGCTGTTTCTGAATACATCGGGTTTCTTAATTTCAATCGTTGTTCGATGAAATAAGGACGCATATCAAAAATCTCCTCTACTTTTTTAGCGATTTCACCATCTGTCATGTTTACTTTGGCAGTACCATAGGTATCGATGAATAAACCGCAAGGCTTAGCAACACCAATTGCATAAGAGACTTGAACTAATACTTGATCACATAAACCTGCTGCCACTAAGTTCTTGGCGATGTGACGCGTAGCATAGGCTGCTGAACGGTCTACTTTAGATGGATCTTTTCCTGAAAATGCGCCACCACCGTGAGCTCCTTTTCCTCCGTAGGTATCTACGATAATCTTGCGGCCTGTAAGACCTGTATCTCCGTGTGGACCACCGATTACAAATTTACCTGTTGGGTTAATGTGGTAGGTGATTGCATCGTTAAACAAGGCCTGCAATTCAGGCTTTAAGCTAGCTTTAACACGAGGTATCACTATTTCAACGATATCTTTTTTGATTTTAGCTAACATTTCTGGTTCAGCGGCAAAATCATCATGCTGTGTTGAAACAACGATAGTGTCTATGCGCTGTGGCACATGATCATCTGAATATTCAATGGTAACTTGTGATTTAGCGTCTGGACGTAAATAGCCAATTAAACCTGGCTCATTGTTACGAATGAAAGATAATTCTTGAAGAATTTTATGAGCTAAATCCAATGCCAAAGGCATGTAATTATCTGTTTCCTTGGTAGCAAAACCAAACATCATTCCTTGGTCTCCAGCACCTTGCTCTTCAGGCTTAGCACGTTCTACACCTTGGTTAATGTCAGCCGATTGTTCATGGATAGCAGATAAAATACCACATGAGTTAGCTTCAAACATGTATTCTGATTTGGTATATCCAATTTTACGAATCACCTCACGCGCAATAGCTTGTACGTCTAAGTAAGTATTAGTTTTGACTTCACCAGCTAAAATGACCTGCCCTGTTGTTACAAGTGTTTCACAAGCTACTTTGGAAGTAGGATCAAAAGCCATGAAATGATCTATGAGTGCATCTGAGATTTGATCGGCCACCTTGTCCGGATGTCCTTCAGATACCGATTCCGACGTGAATAAGTATGCCATTGGCGAAACAGTTTATATGTTTGATGTTAAAATTCTGACAAAAATACAATTTATCTTACGAAGCCACAAATGCAATTTGTGCTTTTGAATACTTATTTTGAGTGACTTATTAAATGGTATACAGCTCGGATAAAAGGTAGCGTTGGAACAGTTGCCATCAGGCTAATATCCTCCCAAAAACTAGTTTTTTCATCCAAAAAACGGAGCATTTTACTTCCTTTGTTTTTTTGAAATAAGGCCTCAAAAACCTCGCTTCCCGCTACGGATTGTTCTAAGAGTACTTGTATGAAGATTTTATCTAGCCAGGTTTTGAATGGATTGTTAGGTAAAACTAGGCGGCTAGAATTAGCTTTTTCCAATTCTTTAACCAAAGCTTGGTTAATTCGTTGGGTGCGTAAAAAGCTATATCCTGTGGATGCCTTCACAAAGCCCCCCGAGGTGCCAATTCGGATGATGGGTTCGGCTACTTTTTGACTTGCTCTTGTGTCCAAACACATTGGAATAATCCCTTTTTCCTCTTCTTTAATTTGAAAGTCTTCCTCACTTAAATTATAATAGGCTTGTATATAGGATTTGATTTTATCTTGGTAAAAGCTAGCTTCTCTTACCTGAGATGAGAAAAAAGTGTATTCAAATAGGGCATTTTTTTTACTGGTAGGAAGCACGTACATAAATTCACATTCAGTGCCTTGGGCTACTCGGAAATCAAATAAATTAATTGCCTCTGGTTTAAAAATAGGGAAATGACATTCTATCTCCCATCCTAAAAAATGCTGTTTTAGGTGATTGGGATTATTGATTTCACAAGGATAAGGGGAAATGGAATCAAATACTTTATCTGTGGCGATAAATTCGCCTTGGGTACAACATACGCGTGTACCCTTTTTTTCTGGAATGATTTCAGTTACCTCTGCTTCTAAAAATTCAATGTTTGGGAATTGACTTAATCGTTTTTTGATAAATTGATACCAATCTATACTTCGAATTTTATGGTACTCAAAGGGAGCAATATCCAATGCGATACTATTTCCTTTTGGACCATGAAACCATAAGTTTTTCCAACTTTTTTGGGCTATTCCATCAAACTCTTCGGACTTATCGGACCAATAACACCAGGTTTTATCGTTGACTAATTTTAAGGAAGGGTCAATGATTAGCATTGGCTCCTGGGCTCTGGAGCTTTGGCTTAGGTAATAAACTAAGGATAAGGCAGACATGCCACCTCCAGCGAAAATGTATCGATACGACTTACTGGAAAGTGGAGCAACACTCATGAGGCATTAAATATGGCGTTCCGCATGATAACTAGAACGAACCAATGCTCCAGATTCTACATAGGCTAATCCTCTTTTCAGTCCTTCTTCTTTATACATGGCAAAGGTATCCGGATGTATCCATTCAATCACCTCATGGTGCATTTTAGTAGGTTGTAAATATTGCCCTAGGGTTAAAACATCCAAACCATGCGCCACTAAATCATCCATGGCCTTAAAAACTTCTTCTTTGCTTTCCCCTAATCCCAACATGATGCCTGATTTTGTTCGTTTACCAAAATCTTTGGTGCGACGGATTTGTTCCAAGCTTCGTTCATATTTAGCCTGAGGACGTACATAACGATAAAGGCTAGCAACGGTTTCCATGTTGTGGGAAACTACTTCCTGACCCGCTTCAATCATACGAATTAAGGCATCCCAATTTCCTTTGGTATCAGGTATTAAGGTTTCAATCGTTGTCTGTGGGGTACTTTCTTTGACCGCTCGTACCGTTTGATACCAGATTTCGGCACCCTTATCTTTCAGTTCATCTCGATTGACCGAGGTAATAACAGCATGTTTTACTTTCATCAATCGAATGGCCTCAGCTACACGCCTTGGCTCATCCTCGTCATATTCTGGGGGTCTACCAGTAGCTACGGCACAAAAAGTACAAGACCGAGTACATACATTTCCCAAAATCATGAAAGTAGCGGTACCCTCACCCCAACATTCCCCCATATTAGGGCAATTTCCCGATTGACAAATCGTATGTAATTTATATTCATCCACAATCTTCCTGACGTTGGTGTACTTTTCACCAATTGGAAGTTTTACACGAAGCCAATCTGGTTTTCTTGTGTTAGCTGCTGGATTTATTTGCGGTAATTCAATCATCTTATGTCAATATGTTCTTCCAAAGAAGAAAGTTAAGTAACCAGTTGTGTAAACTGATCTTTGGTTAGTTTGGTTAAGAATTTCCACTGGATTTTGAAATACATCCACAATAAAGCCTACTTCCAAACTTAAATAATTATGTTTTATGGTATTTAGTTCAATATCAAAACCTGATTTTAAATGCCAACCTGGGACCATTTTAGCATCGCTGCTTCCTGCAAAATAGCCTCCTTCGCCAATGATTACGGACCTTCCTGTAGTATTGCTTAGCGTCTGAGTATAGGGAATGGATTTAATGATGGTCCTTCCGGTATTGGGATCTAGAAAGGATACATCCACATAATATGGGATTTGCATACCAAGACTAGGTCCGGTAGCCAAAATGCCCTTCAGGGCTGCCCCCCCTTCACTGGATTTTTTAAATAACATCCATTGCATGCCAAATTCAGGTCTTACAATCAAAAGGTTGTTTAATTTACCTTCAATGTAGTTTCGCCCATTGTAGGAAAAAGGGGAGGTGAATTCACGGTAATCTTTCAAATTCACAATATCTAAACCGATTATAGGTTGTCGATTCGGATTTCTATTCCAAGATTTTCGCAAATTCAGTCCACCAAAAATGCCGGAATTGGTAGTAGTTGTTAATCCAATAGCCCAGGTTCCTCTTTCAGTCAGAGAACTTTGGCTCCCATTTTTGTTGGCTGTTGTATTGGAATTTATGGCTTTACTCGGGGTTGAATTGGGACTAGTCGTTGAACTAGCACTGCCGCTTCGTTGAGCCCACAATAGATTGGGCATCAATAAAAGCGCTAATACATACTTAGGTAAAGCCTGCTTCATGTTAACGGCTAATATATGGTTTCAAATCCTCATTGGATATGTCCCAATGAGAGGCATGATAAGTACACTTACCTCCATCAATCACCAAAAGTTGGGGAGATTGATGTTCCACTTGAAAAGTTTCAGCAATTTGATTAGAAATAGGTCGAAAAGCAATTAAATCTAATAAATATGCCGGGGTATTTTCTTGATCCCAGGCTCTTTCTAGTCGATTTAAGGAAGTAGCCGAGATGGAACAACGGGTGCTGTGTTTGAAAATGACAATGGCTTGTTTTTGAGAATCTTCTAAGATTTGATCAATTTGTTGAGCTTCGTTTAAGGTATTCCAGTTCATAAGAATGATGCAGGTTTTCTGCTTATTTCGTAATTTTAAAGATTCACCTTCAAATTTAAGAAAAACTTGAGAGTTTGGCTGTATTCTTTTGCCTTGTTTTTGTATCGTCAAACCCTCAGGGTTTTGGCAAAGTTCCATTCCAAGGCTAAACTTTGGAACCAAGGTCAAAATGAAGTATGGCAAGGATTAGAAAAGGCGTTCATATATCAGCATAAGCCTGTAGCTTGGTTTCATACGGCTTCATTGGGTGAGTTTGAGCAAGGCAGGCCCATCATTGAAGCCTACAAAAAGCAATTTCCTTCCCATTTTATTCTAGTAACCTTTTTTTCGCCTTCTGGTTATGAGATTCGTAAGAATTTTGGAGGTGTCGATTATGTTTCCTATTTACCCTTCGATGGAGCCCAATCCAGTGCTCGATTTTTGGACTTGGTAAAGCCACAAATTGCCATTTTTGTCAAATATGAGTTTTGGCACTTTTATTTAACAGGCTTAGCTAGTCGACAAGTAACTTTATTATTGGTTTCAGCCATATTTAGACCTAAACAAATCTTTTTTACCTGGTATGGAGGTTTTTACAGAAATCTACTAAAGCAGTTTAACCATTTATTTGTTCAAGATTTAGCATCCAAAAAATTATTAGAGGATATAGGTATTCAGCAGGTACAAGTAGCTGGTGATACACGATTTGACCGAGTTTACGCTCAATCCAAACAAGTAAATGCTTGGCCTTTACTAGTTGAGTTTTTGAATGGGCAAAGATTTGCCGTTTTGGGTTCTGTTTGGCAAGCTGACATGGAAAGGATCATCCCCTTGATTAATAAACGAACCTTACCCATTAAATGGATTATTGTTCCACATGAAATACATGAGGCGGAATTAGAAAAATGGAAAAATGCCATTCAATTACCTTCCGTTTATTCCTATGGAAGTACTGAAGAGGATTGGTCTACTTACGATGTTTTATTCGTCAATGAAGTGGGACGCTTATCTTCCATTTACCAAGGTGCAGATTTTGCCTTCATTGGAGGGGCTTATGGTGCCGGATTACATAATACGCTGGAAGCAGCGGTTTTTGGTCCTGTAATGGCTTTTGGTGATTTGAACTACCTGAAATTCAGAGAGGCCTGCGCATTAATTGAAGAAGGAATTGCTCAAACGATATCTAGTACAGAAGATTTAGAAAAATATTGGTTGGACTTATGGTATAATTCTAGCCAAAGAGCTAAAATAAAAACACAATCTGAGGCATTTATTGCTAAGAATAGGGGGGCGACAGATGCCATTATGCACGTTTTAATAAACCATCAACATGACTGAGCCAAAGAAAAAAGGTTTGATAGTTCGTTCCACTGGCTCATGGTATGAGATCCGCTCAGAGGAAGGGAAGGTCTATGCTGGGCGTTTGAAAGGAAAGTTTAAACTGAAAGGTCCGCAAACCTCCAATCCCATAGCAGTAGGTGATTGGGTGATGTATGAAATGGAGGATGAGGTTCATCAAACAGTTTTGATTGTAGAGATTTTACCCCGACAAAACTATTTAATCCGTAAATCTGTCCATAAAACAGGTCAAGGCCAATTGCTGGCAGCTAACATAGATCAAGCGATTTTCATCATGACCTATAAAATGCCTAAGACTTCCTTGGGTTTTATGGATCGTTTTTTAGTAACAGCAGAGGCATTTCGTATTCCTGTCCAAATCGTTTTTAATAAAATGGATTTGCTCAATGAGGAAGAGCAGGATCAGGTTTTTGAATGGGCTGGATTGTACCAATCTTTAGGTTACGGCATTTTGTTTACCTCCATACCTAATAATCAAGGGATTGACGAGTTTAAGGAAATGTTTCAAGGAAAAGTGTCACTCATGTCAGGCCATTCGGGTGTGGGTAAATCTAGCCTAATGAACATGGTTGCTCCTGATTTACATATTAAAACCAAGGAAGTATCTGATTTTGCCCAAAAAGGAGTTCATACTACAACCTATGCCACCATGTGGGAATTGGGTAAAGACACCTATTTAATTGATAGTCCGGGAATCAAAGAATTAGGGATTTTAGAAATTGAAAAAGAAGAATTAGCGCATTATTTTCCGGAAATGCGCGAACTTTTAGGCAAATGTAAGTTCAATAATTGTATGCATTTGTCGGAACCGGGCTGCGTTGTGCGAGAAGCTTTGGAAGAAGGGGAAATAGCCGAGTCTCGGTATTTTAGTTATTTGAGTATGCTTGAAAATAATGATAATAGACGCTAAACCTAAAAAACAATGAACAAGGAATTATTATGGGGGATTGATCTGGGGGGGACGAAAATTGAGTGTGCTGTATTGGATAAATTGAATCCAAGCCAGGTGGTAGTTAGGGAAAGAATTGATACTGAATCGGCCAAAGGCTATGATCACATCATTGCTCAAATAAAGGTCTTAGTGGACCGGGTGTCAGGAATAATAGGCGAGAAACCTAAGGCCATTGGATTTGCTACTCCGGGAGTGTTGAATCCATTGACCAATACCATGAAAAACTGCAATACAGTATGTTTAAATGGTCAAGCCCTAGCCACCGATTTGGCTACTACCTTAGGATGTGAAGTGAAATTGGCAAACGATGCGAATTGTTTTGCTCTAGCTGAAACCTTGTTGGGCGCGGTTCAGGATGTAAATCCTCATGCTGAAGTGGCTTTTGGTGTTATTATGGGTACGGGTGTCGGTGGAGGCTTAGTCGTTCATGGTAAAATCATCATTGGATTGCATGGAATTGGTGGTGAATGGGGACATAATATTTTGGAGGATGACGGTGATGCTTGTTATTGTGGTAAATCTGGATGTGTAGAAACGGTTATTTCGGGTCCTGCTTTAGAGAAATACTATGAAAAGCACTCCGGAAAAAAAATGAAATTGAAAGATATTTTACAAGCCGCAAAAGATCAATCAGATGCGGCGGCTGAAGCAACAGTTGAACGCATGGTGGATTATTTTGGAAGGGCTATTTCTACCTTAATCAATGTGCTGGATCCCGATGTGATTGTGATTGGTGGAGGTGTTGGAAATGTAGATTTATTGTATTCTGAAGGCTATGAGCGGATTAAAAAGTATATTTTCAATTCGAGAGAGGTGCATACGCCGGTGGTTAAACCTAAATTGGGCGACAGTGCGGGGGTGTTTGGAGCGGCCATGTTATACAGTTAGGCTTAGATTAGTTCATAAAAAAGCTCATTAGGCGAACCTAATGAGCTTTTTTGTTTTAAATTTATTGAAATACTAAACTTTTAAAAACCATTTTTTGCGATAAAATACATAGCAGATTAGCCAGCATACTAATACGAAACTAATTGCATAAGCTAAGGAACCATTGTATTTGCCCAATACTGGTTCAAACAGATGCCAATACATCCAATTACTGGCTGAGGTAGTCCCATCTCCTTCGGCAATTTGCCATTTGTTTAATTGTATGGCCAAGAGTTCGGATATACCATAAGCTAGGATGGAATTGGTACCAAAAACTAAGAAAAAAGTATTGGCAAATTTTCTTTCTTTGATTTCAATCCACCAATAGATTAATGCAATTAAGATAAAGTCGATACCTGCACAAAGCAACACAAATGAGCTAGACCATAATTTTTTATTGATAGGAAAAGCTAAGTGCCAAATTAATGCCAAGACGATAAGGACAATTCCTGCACTCACCAAAGGAAAGGTAACCTCCTTGCCATCTTGCTTCCTTTTTTCTAAAAAAAGACTCACTTGATATCCAAATAGACAGGTAGAAAAGGCTGGCAATGTGCTTAAAAGTCCTTCTGGGTCAAATGGAATACCGTCACCATGGTATAAATGAGTAGGACCAAACAAGAATAAATCGAGTTTCCGAACGGCGTTTGTACCTAAATCAAAGGCGGCACCATGGTCGCCAAATACGAGCATTAATACCCAATAAAGTAATAATATGGCAATGTTAACTCCAGTAAGCCAATTCTCTTTTACGAGGAGTACAATAAACGAAACGGCACAGTAGGACAAGGCGATTCTAGGTAGCACATTTAGGAAGCGCATATTCTCCAATGAAAAATCAAGGAAGGGAAAATAGAAAATCAAATAATTGATCAGAAACAGAAGAAGGGTTCTTTTGATAATCTTGTTTCTTAATGCAGGGCTTAACTGAAATTGGAATGATTTAAAAGCAAATCGTATGGCCACACCCACCATAAATAAGAATGAAGGAAAGACAAGATCTGTTGGGGTAAAACCATGCCAACTAGCATGCTTTAATGGGGCATAGGTGTATTCTCCATTTCCAGAGGTATTCACCAAAATCATCATGGCTAGGGTTATACCTCGAAATATGTCTAAGGAAAGAAAGCGTGTTTTCATGTAGGTTTAGTTTGAAAAATAAAAAGGGATCACATGTTGCGTGATTTTATCCGTAAATCTAAAATAATATTTGCCAGAAACGAGGGGAGGAGGAAAAAAATCTTGTGCTCCATTTGTCCACCAAAATTCATGAATAATGGCTCCCCAGGCGCTTATTAACTCTACTTTAAGCTCTGAGTTAAGTTCCTTTTCCATATGGATGGCTTCTCCCAAATGCACGACATTGGGGTAAAGTGAAATCTTGGGTTTTTCTGGTGCCAAGGTACTTAAAATAGGGTTCAATAATTTGTCGATGCGAGTAAAATTAGGCACGCCATATCCTAAGGAATTATCGGGATTAGAGCTTTGATGGCCAGATTGTCTGACAGCATTCATTATTTGCCAAGGGGTTTTCTTTGGGTTGGCTTGAATGGTTCCTGCAACTAAACCGGCTAATAAAGGTGCGGCAAAAGAGGTCCCATTGGAGGTAGTAAAGGTGCCTAAATAAGTGCCAATGACGGTCGATTGGCCCATAGCAGTCACATCTGGCTTTATGCGGCCATCTGAACTTGGTCCCCAAGAACTAAAGTTTGCTCTTAGCAAGGATTTGTCCACTGCGCCAACTGCTAAAATGGAGTCTGCATCGGCAGGAGAAGCAATGTATTTCCAACTCGCAGCTCCTTCATTACCTGCCGAAATGGTACAAATAATGCCTCTTTGCGCTGCCCAAGTTGCGGCTTTACTACTTAATGCGGTTTTACCATTCATGTCTGCATAGGAATGATTACTGAGTTTAAGGTCAAAAACAGTATATCCTAATGAAGAATTGATAATGTCCGTCCCCAAACTATCTGCCCACTCAGCTCCTCTTAGCCAATTTACCTCTTCCACAATTTTTTCGGTGCTTCCTTCTTCTGTTTGAGCTAGGGCAAATTGGGCTTGGTAGGCTGTACCAATGAGTTTACCTGGGCTAAAAGCGGCTATGGTACTCAAAACATGGGTACCATGTGAACCCCGACTGTAAACGTCACTCAATCCTGGGGTGGTGGCCAAGGTTGCGAGGATTCTTTTTTCTGAAAAGGCATTGGCCAGATGAGGGGTATTATTGGCATTTAAAAAACCTTCATCCAATACCGTGATTAATATTCCTTCTCCCCGAAAGCCTTTGAGATGCATGTTATTGACCCCTAGTTGACTGATTTGTACACTCGAATTTCCGTAGTTGAGACTATCAGCCAGGATGATATTGGCCTGAGGTACATCTTGGAGTTTTACTTTTTTATTTAAAACTTGAAAACTAGCACTAGAATCAATTGGATAGGTATAATACAGGCCTTTGACCCCAGTTTGATTTAGGGTTTTAGCTAAATCTTTAGGCTTCTGTTGAATAAGCGCCCCATTGATCCATTTCAATGGAAATACTATTTTTGCTCCCGAATTTTGAACCTGTAAGAGGTATTCTGGGTTTACTGGTAAATCTTGTTCTGTAAGGGCAACTTGATGTTTTTTTCTTCGTTCAATAGCACGTGGACTCAGAAACTTCTCGGGTTGTGAAAGTGAGAAGGGAGACTTGGCTTTATCTTTAAATAAAATGAGGTAACGATAGCTGTCATTTTGAGCCGAGATTGGACTTCCCATGAACAGTAGACTGCTGAAAATGAGGAAAATAATGGGTTTAATGCATGTCATTAAGCTAATATATTTAATTAATGTGTAAATTTGATTGTTTCTAATAGAATTTGATGAAAAGCGCGATTCAACGTTTTTTCTTGGTGTTTTTGTCGGCATGGCTTTTATTAGGTCATGTGGGCTTTGCTTACCAAATATCAAATTGCTTAGTGACTGGCAAGAAGGAGCTTACTTGGGCTGCTCCGGCAGCATCACCATCCTCCTCAACATCGAAAGAAACGCGTATTTCTCGGGCAGCTTGCTATCAATATGCCCAAGTTCAAGTAAAATTTACGTTTGATCAGCAGGTCAAAAAAAATCTAAAATATGTTCTAGAGGCGCAGCCTTTAGCCTTATTGGATTATCCTCCATCTACATCAGTTGCTTATACTTTTTCAGAAAGAGATCAACCGATCATCGAATGTACTTATTGCAGGCCATTGCCTGAGCAATTAGCTTTCATGCAGCGTTACAATATATGATTTGAATCAAATTCGCTTTGAATTTTTTTCTCATATCTTATTGTAATCTTATGTCAATTTACCGAATTATATGCTTGGGATTGCTTTTTACCTTCTCGGTAGAAATGCCCCAGAGCTTTGGACAAATCGTACAAGGCCGCGTAATGAGCTTGGATGCTCAAGGAACCATGGAAGACCTATTAGGAGCTTCTGTCTATTTTAGGCCCACTAAAAAAGGAACATTAACGGACGCCAAAGGTGCATTTTCTTTGGATGTACAAGGTAAAACGGGATGGATGCTTTTCAGTTCCAGTGGTTTTATCAGTGATTCTATTTTTGTCGATAAAAACGAATTTTTACACGTTCATTTAAAGCCGGCCAACAAAGAGTTGAACGAAGTACGCGTCACGGCTACTCCAGGAAATCAGGATAATGTGGCTACGCTGCATACGGAAATACTGACCATGAAGACTTTGGCTAAAGCAGCTTGTTGTAATTTGTCGGAAAGCTTTGAGACCAATGCATCGGTATCAGTGAGTTTTGCTGATGCTGTGACGGGAGCTAAGCAGATACAATTACTAGGCTTGTCGGGTACTTATGTACAGACCAATGTGGAAAATGTACCATCCATTAGGGGCTTGAAATCCACATATGGCTTAAATTATTTACCAGGAACATGGATTAAGTCCATTGATTTAGCCAAAGGACAGAGTTCCGTAGTCAACGGATATGAGTCCATTACGGGTGGAATCAATGTAGAATTGGCCAAACCAGATACTTCTGAAAAATATTTTTTGAATGTTTATGCCAATTCCCAAGGTCGATTCGAGATTAACCAGCAAGGTGCTCATCGATTTAATTCAAAATTGTCTACGGGGCTTTTTACCCATTACTCAAAGCAAACAGCACGCTTAGATGGGAATAAAGATGGATTTATGGACTTACCCTTATTTGATTTGTGGAATGTATTAAATCGCTGGAAATATGCTACGGACCGTTGGATGCTTCAATGGGGCGCCTCGTATTTAATGGAGAATCGTTTGGCAGGTCAAAATACCTTTGATGAAAATAGATCTAACCGTTATTTAATTTATGGATTTGGTAGTAAGACCTCTCGTTTTGAAACCTTTGCTAAAATAGCTCGCTTGTTTCCTGATAAACCTTACCAAGGCTTAGGATTGATATTAAATACGGCGCAGCACCAAAATGACTCATATTTTGCTTTCAAAAATTATGTGGGAAGGGAGCAAAGTATGTATGCTAATTTGATCTATCAATCAATTTTTGATAATACCAACCATAGCTGGAAGGCGGGGGCCAGTTTTTTATATGATTCCTATCAAGAGCGCTATATAGATTCTACTTTTGCTCGGACTGAATTAGTTCCCGGGGCATTTTTTGAATACACCTGGACGATTCCCAATCATGTAACCATGGTAGTGGGCAATCGAATCGATTGGCATAATCAATTGGGAACGCAATGGGTTCCTAGGTGGCATTTAAAATGGGACGCAGCAGAAGACTGGATTGTCCGTTTATCAGCGGGAAAAGGGTGGCGCCGAGTGAATCCTTTGGCAGAAAATATGGGTTTCTTGGCTAATGGACGCAGATTGGTGCTTATGGGAGATTTGAACCCTATGGAGAAAGCTTGGAATTTTGGGGCCACCTTGACTAAGAATTTTCAAATTGGAACAAGAAAGGGGAGTTTGGTTTTAGATGCTTTTAGAACGGATTTTGAAAAGCAGTGGATGGTGGATATGGAGAATGGAGGGGAGATTAGAATGTATAGTAATCCAGGAGTATCCTTTGCCAATAGTTGGCAGGCAGAAATAAATTATAGCCCTGTGAAGCGTTTTGAACTGAAGGCGGCATACCGCTACCAAGATGTTCAAGCGGATTATTGGACCGCCAAAGGAACCTTAAGTCGTTTACCCAAAGCCTATTTGAATAAGGAGCGATTATTAGTGAATTTGGCCTATGCTACCCCCTATGAAAAGTGGAAGTATGATCTTACTTGGCAATGGAATGGAAGTCGAAGAATACCCAATGGAAGCTTATCTCATGTGCATGATGGAGCTAGCCCCTTGATAACAGCACCGGCATTTTCTACGGTTTATGCCCAGGTAACTCGACAATTCAAAAAGTGGGAAATGTACCTTGGTGCAGAAAATCTTTTTAATTTTACTCAAGCAAATCCAATTATGTCTGCTAAAGACCCGTTTAGTCGGGGCTTTGATGCAACCATGGTTTGGGGACCAATCGTAGGTCGGATGATTTATACAGGAATGCGTTATAAAATTCAATAAATAGAAAAACAATGAAAAATGTAATCATGATGGCAGGTCTTATGTTGGGAACATATGGCTTGATGGCACAAGAAAAGCAAGAGCATAAGCACGACACCAGCAAAGCGGGTGCGGATAAAAAAGAAGTATATCAATGTCCGATGAAATGTGAGGGAAATAAAACCTATGCTAAAAAAGGTAAATGCCCGGCATGTACCATGGAATTAAAAGCAGTTAAAAAATCAGCCTAATGAAAAAACTAATTTTAGCAGCCTTATTGGCTTTGCTATTTGTTAGCTTGGCAGGACCGAAACAAACGATTAAGATTAAGACTTCGGCTATTTGCGAGATGTGCAAAGAGCGTATTGAGAAGAATTTGGCCTTGAGTAAGGGTATTTCTAAGTCGGATTTAGACCTGAAAGACAAAACCATTTTAGTAGAATACAATCCTAAAAAGACTGATGTGGCAGCTATAAAGCGGGCCATTGCAGAAGTAGGATATGATGCTGATGAGGTGGTGGCAGATGGCAAGAGTTACGAAAAATTGCCATCTTGTTGCAAGAAAGGTGCGGCGGCTTCAGCTCATTAATTAGAACAAAAAAAGAAAAAATCAACGCTATTTTCTAACGCTGGCAAGGTTCCAAACCTTGACAGCGTTGAGCGTTGTAACGTTTTTCAATACAATTTTGTTGTCCAATAACTTGATAAAGAAAGTTAACGGGCCTTCATGCTCAAGGCAATACGTTTGCGAGCTTCATCTACTTCCGTGACGGTCACTTGTACTTTTTGCTGGACTTTCACCACCTCATTGGGATCTTTGACGAATTTATCGGCCAGCTGACTTACATGCACTAAACCATCTTGGTGCACCCCAATATCCACAAAAGCACCAAAATTGGTGATGTTGGTCACAATACCTGCTAGCTTCATGCCTATTCGCAAGTCTTTGATGGAATTAACCCCTTCGGTAAATTCAAATGCCTCAAATTGCTCTCTTGGGTCACGTCCTGGTTTAGCTAATTCCTGAACGATGTCCGTTAATGTTGGAATACCTACTTCGGCACTGACATAGCGACTGATCTGTATTTGTTTTCGAAGGGCTTCATTTTGTAGGAGGTCGGCTACCTTGCATTGTAAATCTTTAGCCATTTGTTCTACAATAGGATAACGTTCTGGATGAACCGCACTGGCATCCAAAGGATTACTCGCTTTGCGAATACGTAAAAATGCAGCGGCCTGCTCAAAGGCTTTTTCCCCTAAACGCGGTACTTTCTTTAAGTCAGACCTACGCAGGAAAGGGCCATTTTTTTGTCGATAATCAATGATATTTTGGGCCAATTGAGGTCCTAAACCTGAAATATAAGATAGAATTTGCTTAGAGGCGGTGTTCAATTCCACTCCCACTGAGTTTACGCAAGAAATAACGGTGTCATCCAAAGAAGCCTGTAATTTCTTTTGATCTACATCATGTTGGTATTGACCCACGCCTATCGACTTAGGGTCAATCTTCACTAATTCAGCCAATGGATCCATAAGTCGGCGACCGATGGAAACCGCACCACGAACGGTGATGTCTTTATCGGGGAACTCCTCGCGCGCTACTTCTGAGGCCGAGTAGATGGATGCTCCGCTTTCATTCACCATAATAATGCTAATGCCTTCTAAATGGAGATTTTTCACAAAGCTTTCACTTTCCCTGCCTGCTGTGCCATTACCTATTGCAATGGCCTGAATTTGGTATTTCTTTACCCAAGAACGTAGAATTTGCTCGGCTTCCTGTGCTTGCCCCGGCCCAGTATGTGGGTAAATGGTCGTATTTTCCATCAAGTTGCCCTGTTCATCCAAGTAAACCAATTTACATCCGGTTCTAAAGCCCGGATCAAGTGAAAGAATACGTTTTTGTCCAAGAGGAGCTGCCAATAGTAGTTGGCGTACATTCTCGGCAAATACTCGAATCGCTTCTTCATCTGCTCGTTTTTTCGCCTCTGCCCGCATTTCGGTCTCCATGGCTGGTTGTAAAAGCCTTTTGTAACCATCTTGTATCGCCAATTCCACTTGGTCAGCGCAGGCATTTCGGCCTGTTAGGAATCGACGTTCCAATCGGTCTAATACGTCATCGTCGGGGCCTTCTAAGGACAGCGTTAAAACACCTTCATTTTCGCCTCTAAATAGGGCTAAAACCCGGTGGGAGGGTGCTTGGGCTAATGACTCAGCCCAATCAAAATAATCTTTGTATTTCATGCCAGCTTCTTGCTTGCCTTTGCTGACTTTCGATTTCACTTGGGTTTTTCGTGCAAAAAGCTGACGCGCATCTTCTCTCGCTTCTGCTTTTTCCATCATTTCTTCTGCCATAATATCCCTCGCACCGGCTAAAGCGATATCCACGGAGAGTACTCCTTTTTCTTCATCTAAAAACTTTTCAGCTAAATCTTCTGGCGAAAGGTTCCTTTGTTGAAATAGGACATTGGCTAATTCTTGTAAGCCCTTTTCTCGAGCGGCCATGGCACGGGTCTTACGCTTTGGTTTATAAGGAAGGTATAGGTCTTCCAATTTAGCTAAGGTTTCTGCTGCACGAACAGCCCTTTCCAGCTCGGGACTTAGTTTGTCCAGTTCTTTCAAAGATTTCAAAATCGCTTCTCGGCGTTTTTCTAGTTCTATGGACAGCTCCATGGCGTCACGGATATCGCGTATTTGAACCTCGTCCAAACTTCCTGTCATCTCTTTTCGATAACGAGCAATGAAGGGGATCGTGGCGCCTTCTTCCAAGAGGGCAATGGTTTTGCGAACGGCATTTTCGCTCAGCTGTAAGCTAGCGGCAATTTTTTGAAAATGAATGGACATAAAAGAAAAGGGAAACGGGTCTTACTTTATTCGTTGGTTTCAGGGAATTCATTGTAGAAATAGCCAGCGAATTTCCAGATTTCTTGGATTTCTGTACCAAGAATCGGGTAAGGGTCGTATAGTTTGTTGGTCGACTTTAAAATCAATACATTTTTTTCTTGCAGGTGGTTGATGACTTTTTTCAAAACCACCCCATCTTCGCGCGTCACCACAATGCAGATGGTACCATCTTTGATATCTTTCCAGTCTTCTACGTATTCAGCAAATACCAAAGAGCCAGATTGTAGGGGTAGCATGGAATCTCCTTTGATTGGGAATACACGGTATTTACGGTCTTTACTCAAAAAAGGCACCTGAAAGGTTGGTAGTTCTTTGATGAATTCTAGGTCGTCATAGGAAGTTGTATACCCTGCCAAAGCTTTTACAGGTACCATTTCAATGTTCTCCTCATTATCGTCGTTTACCGTGGTGGCTAAAATACGTAGCTTCGGTTTATTGGATATGCCTGGGATGCGTTTCGACAAATCCTCCTTGAGTAATTCATCTACTTCAACTTCGAAAAAATTAGCTAAAAGGATTAAATCAGCATATTTGGGTTCGGCTCTTCCGGACTCATAAGAGCCCAAAGTCGGTTTTTTTATTTGTAAAATTTCAGCCAGTTTTTCTTGAGAAGTTTTCTCTGTCATTTTGCTGCGTAAGAATCGTAAATTCCGGCTAAAAAAAGTGCTCATGTATATTGCTTATTAATGTAAAATGAATAAAATTCGTATCCAATTTCGGATATCATTTGTATCGAAATTACAAAAGGTATTCAGAATACCCAAATATCTATCAATTTTATGCAAGACCGCGCCATTGTTCACATGGATTTGGACAGTTTCTTTGTCTCTGTCGAAAGACTACGCGACAGTAGCTTAGTGGGTAAGCCTGTGATTGTCGGGGGCTTATCTGACCGTGGTGTGGTGGCGGCTTGCAGTTATGAAACACGGGCTTTTGGCGTTCGTTCTGCCATGCCCATGCGTATGGCTACGCGGCTTTGTCCAGATGCGATTGTATTGCGTGGTGATTTGGAAGCTTATACTCAGTATTCGGAAGCGGTGACATCCTTGATTATGGAGCGGGCTCCTTTGGTAGAGAAAGCTTCCATTGATGAGTTTTATTTGGACATGACTGGGATGGAGCGCTTTTTTGGATCTTATCGTTTTGCTACTGATTTACGGGAACGTATTCAAAAACAAACAGGCTTGCAGATTTCCTTTGGTTTATCTGTCAATAAAACAGTCTCTAAAGTAGCTACTAACCATGTGAAACCTGCGGGTCAGTACCAGGTCTTGGCTGGGGAAGAAAAGGCTTTTTTGGCCCCCATGCCTGTGAGTAAAATTCCCATGATTGGGTCGGTAACGGCTCAAACGCTACGGAATATGGGCATTGTTCACGTAGGTACATTGAGCCAAATGCCTTTGAAAGTCTTAGAGCGTAGTTTTGGCAAGTCGGGCGTTATGCTCTGGGAGCGTGCTAATGGCATCGATCTACGGCCGGTGGTGCCATATTCAGAGCAGAAGTCTTTGTCGAAGGAAATGACTTTCGACCAAGATAGTACCGATGTGGTTTTGTTGAATCGTATACTTGTTTCCTTGACAGAGCAGCTGGCCTATGATTTACGGACTTTGGGGCAGTGTACTTCCTGCGTAACAGTGAAGTTGCGTTATTCCAATTTTGATACACATACGCGACAAATCACCTTACCTGCTACCGCCAGTGACCACCGCTTGATTCCCGCAGTAGTGGAATTGTTTGAGAAGCTCTATGATCGCCGTTTGCTGATACGTTTGATAGGGGTTCGTTTCTCGAAGTTATTGCAAGGGCAGGAGCAGTTGAATCTATTTGATGATGGCGCTCGTTTGGCACCTCTTTACCATGCCATGGATGGCCTAAAGAATCGCTTTGGCGAGTTTTCTATTATACGAGCGAGTGGTTTGATGGGTCGCCATGAACGCCGTAATATTTTGCCTAAATCAGATCAGTAATGTACCTCAACTGCCATTCATATTATAGTTTGCGTTATGGAACGCTATCTCCAGAGGCTTTGGTGGAGGCGGCTGCGGCATTGGGTATCAAGGCTTTGGCATTAACTGACATACATCGAGTATCAGGTATTTATGATTTTTTTCAGGCTTGTCGGCTAGCCCATATCAAGCCTGTCGTGGGGATGGAGTTTCGGCAGGGAGATGCTTGTTATTACATCTGTTTAGCTAAAAATGCTACAGGATTGGCTCAAATCAATGCTTTTGCGAGTCAATATCTATTATCAGCTAAGCCTTGGCCAATCAGGCCCCCTAGTTCACCGGATGTCTGGACCATCTTTCCATTGGCACGTCGAGAAGAATTGAAAAGCTTAGGTCCGCAGGAGCGTTGGGGAGTGAGAGCGAGCGACCGAAATAAGTTGTGGAAGGAGCAGGATTTCTCTTCGCTGGTTTGGTGTCATCCTTTTACTTTTTTGGATAAGCGAGCTTATTCGATGCACCGCTTATTGCGGGCTATCGATCATAATGTGCTATTGAGTAAGCTGCTGCAGGAGGCACAAGCAGCTGAAGATGAGCGTTTGTATAGTCCAGAAGCTTTAGCCGATTTTTGTGCTGATTATCCTAGTTTGTTAGAAGAGGCGGCTAAGATTTTGGATAGTTGTGAATTTCACTTTGAATTTAAGCTAACGAAAAACCGAAAGCTATTCAGCGCTAGTGTTGAGGATGATCAAGCATTATTGGCAAAACTAGCCTACGAGGGAATGCTTTACCGTTATCCGCATCGTTCTAAAGAGGCCAAAGAGCGGATCAAAAAAGAGCTTCAAGTGATTCATGACCTTGCTTTTGAGTCCTATTTTCTGATTACTTGGGACATCATTCGTTATGCTCGTTCTAGGGGCTATTTTCACGTGGGTAGAGGAAGTGGAGCTAACTCCATTGTGGCTTATTGCTTGGGTATTACGGATGTGGACCCTATTGAGCTGGATTTGTATTTTGAACGTTTTATTAATCCTCATCGTACCAGTCCGCCTGATTTTGATATTGATTTTTCTTGGGATGAACGAGATGAAATCATTGATTATATTTTCAAACGCTATGGTGCGCAATACGTCTGTCTATTAGCCACTTATGTTACTTTTCGGGATCGTTCTATTTACCGGGAATTGGCGAAGGTTTTTGGTTTACCCAAAGCGGAGATTGATGCCTGGATAGCCCCAACGGCAGAATTGAGGCAGTCGAATTCCCAGATTCATCAATGGATTATCAAGTATGGTAATTTGTTGATTGATTTCCCCAATTACCTGAGTATACATGCTGGGGGAATATTGATTTCGGATAAACCTTTGTCGGAATATACTGCCCTAGAGCCTATGCCCAAGGGTTTTCCTATCTGCCAATTTGATATGTATGTCGCCGAGGAAATTGGTTTTGCCAAGTTTGATATTTTGTCGCAAAGAGGTTTAGGGCATATCAAAGAGGCGGTGGAGATTATTCGTCAAAATCGAGGTATTGACATTGATATACATCGAGTGTCTGATTTTAAGCAAGATGAGCGCATCAAAATGCAGTTGGAGAGCCACGAAACGATGGGCTGTTTTTATGTCGAATCTCCTGCGATGCAACAGTTAATCAAGAAGTTACATTGTTCGGATTACTTAACCTTGGTGGCGGCTAGCTCCATCATTCGGCCAGGAGTGGCAAGTTCAGGCATGATGAAGGCCTATATTGAAAGACACCATGCTCCTCATTCCTATCAGCCCGTTCATCCTTTGATGGGGGAATTGATGCAGGAGACGTATGGAGTGATGGTGTATCAAGAAGATGTGATTAAGGTGGCACATTATTTTGCAGGTTTGAGCTTGGCGGAGGCCGATGTCTTACGTCGGGGGATGTCAGGTAAATACCGTTCTAGGGGGGAGTTTGAACGTATTAGGGAGCAGTTTTTTCTTAATTGTGCCCAAAAGGGCTATGAGGAGGCGGTGGCCAAGGAGGTTTGGCGACAAATGGAGAGTTTTAGTGGTTATTCTTTTAGTAAGGCGCATTCGGCCAGTTTTGCGGTGGAGAGCTATCAAAGCTTGTATTTGAAGGCCTATTTTCCTTTGGAGTTCATGGTGGCGGTGATTAATAATTTTGGAGGTTTTTATCGAACGGAGTTTTACGTACATGAGGCTCGTAGGGCAGGAGGATTGGTGGAGGCTCCCGAAATCAATGAAAGTAAGTATTTGACTCGTTTGGATGGCCGGGTTGTGTATTTGGGTTGGGTACATGTCAAAGGTTTGGAGAAAGGATTGATTCGAGAGCTATTGGAGGCTAGAACCCAGGGCCCTTTTCTATCTTGGGAAGATTTTGCTCGAAGGGTGAGTATAGGTTTGGAGCAAGCCATTATTCTGATTCGAGTGGGGGCTTTTAGACGCTTGGGAACAGGGAAAAAGAATTTGATGTGGGAGGCTTATGCTCGTTTCCAAGGGAAAGTATCCGAGGTAGTAGCTATGGAAATGTTTGAGGATAGCACGGAGATAGGGGTTTTACCTACGCTGGTGCATGAGCCTTTGGAAGATGCTTTTGATGAGTGGGAAATACTCGGTTTTCCCCTTTGTTCTCCTTTTGATTTATTGGACGAATGGCCTGTGACGAGTTTAGATGCCCGCTTATCAGCAGACCGAGGCGATATTTTAGGTTATTTAGTGACCTTAAAGCCTACTTGGACGAAGAAGGGTGAGCGGATGTATTTTGGCTATTTTTTGGATGCACAAGGTGCCTTTTTTGATACGGTACATTTCCCCTCAGATTTAAAGAAATATACCTTCAAGGGTGGAGGCGTTTATTGGATGCAAGGACAAGTCATGGAAGAATTTGGTCATCGCTCTTTACGGGTTTTGCAGATGAAAAAATTAGGCTGGAAAGCCGACCCGAGGTTTTAGGAATGTAGAATGTAGAATGGAGAATGTAGAATGTAGAATGGAGAATGTAGAATGTAGAATGGAGAATGTAGAATGGAGAATGTAGAATGGAGAATGTAGAATGGAGAATG
>JAIXWL010000005.1 GCA_027491315.1 Cytophagaceae bacterium | reverse complement strand
CCAGCCACAGCACTAACTGTAGCGGTTCCTGATAGTGTACCCGAAGATGGATTAGTACCAATGGCTAAAGTTACACTAGCAGTAGAAGAAGTTAAGTTACCATTGGCATCTTCAATACGCACGGTGATGTCAGGCGAAATAGAAGCTGCAGCCACTGCATTCGAAGGTTGAACGCCAAATGTTAATTTAGAAGCCGTTCCAGCAGTGATATTGAAAGTATTGGAAGTAGCAGCTGTAAGCGCACCACTTGTAGCTCCTAAAGTATATCCAGTACCTGCTTTATCAATTGATAAATCATTAAAGGTGGCTATACCATTTACAGCACTTCTTGTTACTGTTCCTGATAAGGTACCTGATCCTGGATTGGTACCAATGGCTAAGGTTACGCTATTGGTAGCTGTTGATATTAAGTTGCCAGATGCATCCTCTATTCTTACGGTTACATTGGACATGGTGGTAGCGGCCGTTGTATTGGCGGGTTGTGTACCAAATGATAGTTTAGATGGTGTCGCTGCTACGATATTAAATGTATTGGAAGTAGCAGATGTTAGCGAGCCACTAGTAGCCACAAGGGTATATCCCGTTCCAATATTATTTATGCTAATATTGGAGAATGTTGCCTCTCCCGCTACTGCTGCTTGCGTCAATGTACCAGAAAGTGTTCCTGATGCTGGATTAGTTCCAATGGCTAGGGTTACATTGGCGGTTGAGTTGACCAAGTTTCCATTAGCATCTTCAATTCGAACTTTTATAGCAGGAGATATAGAAGATGCAGGTGTTGCATTACTTGGCTGTACCGAATAACTAAGTTTACTCGCAGCGCCTGCATTTACTACCGTACTTGCGCCCGTATTGGCAGTTAATGAAGCTGCTTGGTCTGTTGCGGTTACTGTTTGGTTGCCAGCTGTTTTAAAAGTTAAGGCAAATTGTCTAGTTCCACTTACCAAAGCGGCACTACTAGGTAGCGTAGCTTGAGCATCGGATGATGTGATGACGGCCGTTGGAGTAGCTGAACTAACAACGTTCCAATAGGCATCCACCGCGTTGACGGTGAAGTTCAATGAAGTACCAGCAGTTTGGGCTGTTGGACTACCTGTTTTACCAGTGGCTGTTCCAGGAGCAGCTGTTTCACCAGGCATTAGTACTTGTAGTTTATTTACCGTTCCAGCAGTCACTAATGTAGTGGTACCAGTATTTGCTGTAAGCGGACTGCCTGCTTGATCGGTGGCTGTAACTGTTTGATTTCCAGCAGTACGGAATGAAACTGTGAAGGTTCCTGTTCCTGCTGTTAAAGCGGCATTGGCTGGATGTGTATCATTGGCATCACTGGTTGTAATAGCTACAGTTGGTGTTGAAGTATTAACTATATTCCACCAGGCATCTACGGCATTAACGGTAACAGTGGTATTTGATCCTGCAACCTGGTTGGTAGGTGTACCCGTTTTACCGGTCGCTGATCCTGGATCAGCAGTTTCACCAGGCATTAATACTTGTAATTTAGCTACGGGGCCCACTACGAAACCAATCGAGGCTGTCCCTGTTAAAATAGACTCAAAACCAGATGCTACTACTGTCGCACGGTAATAGATGGTTTGAGGCGCAATTTTACTACTAACAGTAAAGGTAGCAATACCACTTGCGTCTGTGGTGGTACTAGTTGGACTAATTGTCGATTTAGTCGTTGGACTTATTAATCCTGCATCGGAAAACTGATCTAGGGTTACCGTAGCCCCTACTAAGGCCGTTCCAGCAGCGTTCTTGGCAGTAACAGTTAATGTCACCGTACTGGTTCCATTGGCAGTAATTCCAGTAGTGCTAGCTGGTAATAAGGTAGATGTGGCAGTGGATGGACCATTTGTCGTTTGGTAACTATCCAAGTCAGTTCCTACCGGGCTATTGTTCATGTTATACTGCGTATTGGCAGTGATAACCGGCGTTCCATATATACGAACTAAATAGCCTGAAAGATTATTGGCATCGGTTATAAAAAGAACAATAATTCCAGAAGCACCATTTCCTGTTGACTTATCAATAAATCCCGGAATAGTCGTTTTGACTCCTCCAACGACATAAGAAAAATTACCAATGATTTTGGAATTACCTCCTGTTGTACCACTAAAAGTCGTTAAGGATGTTGGATTTGTTTCAAAACGCAAGGAGGTGGCGCTTAATGCTGAGGCTCCAGTCGTTGGTTTTCCCTGTGCATTGACAGTAGACAACCAAGCCTCTGCTAAGGTAATAGCGGCTTCTTCTACAGCAAAAGTTTTACCTTTTACAAAAACTTTGTTGTAGTCTTTTCTACTTTTCATTGCTGCCAATTCTATTGGCTCTACCTTCACTTTCAATTCCTTAACTACAAACAATGCTCCCTCATCACCTGGAGAATCTACATCTCCATTTAAAAAATGGTCGATAGCATGACCATATTCTTGTAAAAGTAGTCCTACAATTTGACCATCATGAGCCTTAGGGTATATAAATGATGCCTTTCCTTGTAGGTATTCTTTATTCACAAAAATAGCAGGGGAATTTGATGGGCCGTGGCTTGTAAATGCGGCCATGGCACTATTTAATTCAGACCAGCTCAGTAATTGAACGGGTATATTAAAACCTTTATTTAAAACGGCATTACGAAGTTCTTCGGCCTTGGAGGCAAAAGCTAAATCAGCTTTGGTACGATTTCCTGGGAAATACGAAAACAATAATTCTTGGTAATTGGCTTTTTGGAAAAGCTGAATCAAAATTTTGTTTACTTCTTTATTGGCTTGTATGATGCGTAGCTCCTCTGGGCTAATGGCTTCACCTGGGGCTTTGTCAAAAAAGACCAGCCCTTCCTGATTTTCTATCGCTTTGCTTAAAGTAGGCTTATCTCGGAAGTCAGGGTATTTAAGTAATTCAGATGAGGTGTTCGCAAAGGCTGTGTTGGCTGCCAATACTGACAGGCAAACTAGTACCATCACGCAAACTTGGGTGATTATTAGTTTCAATGTTTTGAAATAAGTAGTGTGAAATACTTTCATGATTTTTTGGAGAACACAGATTGTTTAATCTAATAAATTAAATAGCTATTGATCCAAGGGGGTTTATTCCTCGGAAAAATTAACAGAAGTCAAAAAAATAAGTTGAGTTTGTATGATTTTCCTTACCAGATATGGTCAGTGCATCACAAAGACTTTGCAGCCAAGTAGAAGATTCTTTCATATATAATTTAGGAACAGGATACAACTTCTCAAAGAATTTATTTTTCTCTTTGAGATTATAATTCAAACAAAACTAATAATTCCATTTGGAATGTAGAAATAATCTGAAATCACATTTGTACTCAATTTTAAATTCTGAACAAATGAAATGCTCTAGAAGCCCCATGAGCGGATTTTGAAAAATGGTCTAAAAATGGCCGTTGAGGCAATCTTAGAAAAATTCAATTTTTGAGAAAATCTGAAAAATTGCCCTAATTTAAATTTGGAAACAGGATTTGCTTTGTTTGTTATGAAATTAAGCCCCAAGATGAGGTGAATTATGGCCAATATTGGTTCAGAATGGTCTATTTTTCAGATTTAATTCATTAAATAATGAAGCTATTTTAGCGAATTATACCAATTAATGCATCAAAATTAAGCCATTTTTAGGTAGAATGACTTTGCTATAAGGGTGGAATGATACAATATTGCCTATTTTTTTTCAGGCTTTTTGATGGCAATACTGAGTGTATCTACTGGCCATTTCCCACTCCATCCTTTGTCTATCAAGAGCTTAGGTAATTTTATTTGAAGCAATTTGATGCCTTTATCACTGACCTTACTTTGCCACAAGTAAATTTTTCGTAAAGATCGTATTTTTGATAAATCCCCGATGGCGGCATCATTGATGGAAGTACCTACTAGGTTCAAAGTTTCTAAATGAGGAATTGAGCTTAGGTAAGCCATACCTTTAGGGCTAACCTGTGTACGATCTATCTGTAAATGAATTAGCCGGGGATAAGAACTTATTTGTTGGAGAAATGCATCGGTAATTTTGGTTCCTCCTAATTTTAGTGAAACTACTTGTTCTTTGATTCCCTCCAGGTCCTGTAATTCTTTATCCCCAATTTGTCTGGCATTGATGGCATTGACCTCCAAGAATGATTTTTCAGCACTGAGTGCCATGACCAATAGATGATGCTTTCTTAATTTTTCTATGTCGGCATCAGAAGCTGCTGGGATATTGTCTTGTAAGACTGGAGAAACATAGGTCTCTTGACTTTTATTCGCTTGGGTATATTTGCTTAATATGGTTTTGATTCGAGCATCAAAAGGAACCTCTGCTATCTTTTTATTGAAATGTGCCCCTTCCTTAACCCACCATTGTAATAAACTAATTTCATCTTCAGTCAGGTTAACTTTCCCTTTCGGAGGCATGTGGTCCTCATGAGAAGGATCCAATAAGACTCGCTTAATCAGATCACTCTCTTCTGGTTTTCCTGCTAGTAATATGGCGCCATTGGCTCCCCCTTTTAAAAGGTATTCACGGCTATCCATCCGTAGCTTCCCTTTTTGCTTTTCGGCATTATGGCATGACCAGCATTTCTGTTTGAGGGTAGGTTGAATTAAATCTTGATAGACCAGTGCTTCCTGTAGGTTCTTGATTTTAATAGGCTGTTCGTTACTAGGCTTTGCTTTTTCCTCCTTGGGAGGTATGCCAAACCACGCCCGCATGGGTTGAGGTAAGTAGGTACTCAAATAATCCGAACCATGGGTTAGATTTCCTCCTAAATGACCAGTTGCCATAACCAAGATAAATGTAATGATTAATCCAGGTTTGAAAAAGCGAGACATTATTGCATCCTGAGACCAATACTGTGCCATGTAAGCTAGTGCTACTGAGCTAATAGCTAGACTTATTCCTAGCCATTGATGTAAAAACAAGGTATCCACATCATATTCGCCGGCCAAAGAGAGGCTCCAGCCCATAGCACATGAAATACCTGCGGTGATTCCAGTACTCAATAAAATTGGGGCGATGGACTTTTGTCTGGAAACTTCCTCTTTTTTGGAAAATACATATAAAATCATTCCCATGAGGAGCATACCGATAGGTAAATGCACCAACATGGGATGAAAATGACCAAAAAATAGAATCCAATCTGGAGTTAGCTCCGAGTCCAACACAAGCACCATATTAGCCGATACGTTCCAATTTAATAGGGTAAGTCTTTTGAGATGCCCATTGTGCTACATAGATATTATGATCAGAATCGGCATAAACATCATGAGGATGAATGAATACCTTATTCTCGTCATCTTTGTGCTGTCTTTGTAAAACACCATTTTTATAAATAGGCTCTGAACCTCCAGGGGTAGAGACTACTTTCATGTCTTTATCTAAAATCTGTACATAACCAGATCCCGGCCAATTACCATCTCCACTGCGGAAACATGCGGCTACAATATGATCTCCATGTAAGTTAGGACGGCATACAAAGGAACCCGGTAAATGGTAACGAGTAATGAATTTTCCGTCTAAGGTGAATCGTTTAAAACTATTATTCACACGGTCTGTCACTAAGAGTGTCCAATTTTTAGGATCTCGTGTATCCACTAAAACACCATGGCAGCAATTGAATAAATTATCATCATAGTCGTTTGTCTTTCCTCCAAAATGACGAATGTATTTTCCCTTTGCATCATATTGAATAATATAATTTGCTCCATAACCATCAGCTACGTAGATATCCCCATTCTTAGGATTAACCGCCGTTTCCGTTGGAACGAATTGATGCGGATGGTCATAGACTCCCGTTTCTTTAGGATATTCGATTTTGAAAATTTCCTTACCTTTTAAATCTGTTTTGATGACCTGATGGCGAGTGTTATCGCAAATCAATAAAAACTGTTCTCCACCTTCATTTAAAATAGTTAAACCATGTGCTCCCGGATAGGTATGTCCCCAAGAGTCTAATAACTTTCCTGATTTATCATAAATCAAAACATTGTTTTTGGTTTCATTGGTTAATAAAAACAAACGACCCTTGGCGTCTTCCACCATTTCATGGCAGTCGTTGACAGGGTTTTTGCCAGCATCTAGGATTCCCCAGTTGGGAATGACCTTAAATTTAAAATTGTTGTGACCTATCACGATTTCGCCAGGTTTTGGGGCAATTTTTTTCATAGTATTTGAGGTTGATAAGAGGCTACCGCCAACTAAAACGGAGCTAGTTTTTAAAAAATCTCTGCGTTGAATGGACTTGTTCATAGGTATTTTAAGAGGTTGATTAGTATTAAGGTTTATTGACACTTTCATCTAGGTTAAATAATACATTGCTGACAAGGGTTCGAGCAATTAAAGCAGGGGCCTCTTGCGGCATGGTATTATCTGGACAAAGATGTAAAAATTCTCGACACTTACCTTGGTCTTTTTGGTAGATAGGAAGTACCTTTTGATAAAAATTCACTAAATATTTCTTTTTTGCCGAACTGATTTCCTTGCCAAAAAGTTGAAAAAATGCCTTCTCAATGAATTTCTCCTCATCTTGTTTCGGAAATTTTCTAGCAAAGAATAAAGCACATTCCATAAAAACAGGGTCATTT
This sequence comes from Cytophagaceae bacterium, assembly GCA_027491315.1. Taxonomy (GTDB): domain Bacteria; phylum Bacteroidota; class Bacteroidia; order Cytophagales; family Spirosomataceae; genus Aquirufa. The sequence continues at coordinate 124,108 of JAIXWL010000005.1, read as the reverse complement.
AAGGTGTTCAGTGCCTGCATCGGGGTATTGGTTCGGATTCGTCTGGATAAACAAATATCACGAGTTCCTGCATCAAAAGTAACCTGTGTGGGATAAGGACTGCTACGTCGCCAATAGGTATACAGGGAACGTCGCCATTGATCTTCCCCATCACTTTTAGTCCATTTCATGCCACTGTATGGAGCATTCCATATTCCTTCTGGTTGCTCCGGCATGACACTTGGGCCACCTACTTTAGAGGATAATAATCCTGACCACAATAAGGCTTGATCGCGAAGCTGCTCAGGGCTTAAGCGGATTCTAGGTCCATGGCTCAAATAGCGGTTGTTCGGATCTTTTTCTATGGACTCTTTAGTATGTTCGGAGCTTTGCTGGTACGTAGCAGACATTACCACGTATTTGATAAATTCTTTGGGCTTATATTGAAAGGTAAATTGAAATTGGTAAGCTAAAAAATCCAATAGGTCTTGGTGGCTGGCAGAAAGGCCTTGACTTCCTAAATCTTCTAAAGTTTCCACTAGGCCCGTGCCAAACAGTTGTTCCCAAAAACGATTTACCGCCACTCGCGCTGTGAGAGGATTCTGTGGGCTGCTCATCCATTGAGCTAATTCCAATCGATTTCGGACAGGTTTATTGTATTGCTTGGCAAATAAATGAGGGATAGATCGCTCTACGTATTTACCTGGTACCAACCAGCTTCCTCTTTCGAATACGGGGGTCTTGCGGGTATATTCTTCTGGATTTTCTAATAAGATAGGCGTTGTGCCATCAGGTTGCGTACTGATTAATCGTTTAACTGTTGATAAAAAGTTCGTGTTTTTTAAAGCTTCCGGTGTTTTGGGTAATAACATCCAATATGCAATGACGGCCGTATTTTGATCTGCTTGGCAGGTTTTATTGCTAAATGACCAATATAAATCTTGTTTTCCTTCCAAGGCAGGTAGGGTGAAAAAGGCATAAGTCCAGCCATGTGCCCAATTACCTTTTTTCAGGCCTTCTTTTTCGGATAAAGTGGTATCTAGTTTTATTTGGCTAATCACCTTACCCTGTAATGAGCCCTGCCGAATCACTAATTGAGACGGAGCCTCATTGGTATTTTTATAGGCAATTAACATTTCTGTTTTGCCATTCATCGGTACGGCTTTAAATCGGACTGATCCACCCGGACGGACAGCTAAATACTTATTGTCTTGTAGGGCACCATTGACAAATTCATCGGCCCAATGAGGATGTATTTTGGGTTCAACAAATTGAATACTTCGTTTCCAAGCTTGATGGTCTTTTGGATATTTGACTTGGATAAATTGTAATAGGGAATCAACACGTTGTTGATCAGATGATTTGAAATGTCGATAATAGGGAGATTCGTCTGGAACATCTTCATCTCTAGTATTATTGAAATAAGCCATGTATTGATAATATTCCTCATGGCGGATTGGGTCATAAGGGTGGGAATGGCATTGAACGCAAGAAAAACTCGTTCCTTGCAGTGCCTCCCAGGTGGTATTTACCCGGTCCAGGATGGCCGCCACCCTGAATTCTTCATCCTCTGTTCCACCTTCATCATTATTCGCTGTATTTCGATGAAAGGCAGTTGCCACGTATTGACTTTCTTTGGGATTGGGTAATAAATCACCAGCTAATTGTTCTGTAATGAATTGGTCATAAGCTTTGTTCTGATTAAAGGATTCAATGACATAATCGCGGTATCTCCAGATACTTCGTTTGTCGTCTTTTTCATATCCTTTGGTATCCGCATATCTGGCCAAATCCATCCACATACTGGCCCATTTTTCTCCAAATCTGGGGGAATTCAATAATTCATCCACCTTTTTTTCATAAGCATCTTTGGAATCATTTTTTTCGAATGCCCTGTATTCTGCCTCTGTGGGGCTAAGTCCAGTTAAATCTAAACTTAACCGCCTTAGTAAGTCGGCCTTCTCAGCCTTAGACTGATGGCCCAGTCCCATTTCTGATTGCTTAGCTCCTACAAAATGGTCTATTTCATTTTCCTCCCATCCGGCATTGATGCCTATCCATGAAAGAGCTTGTTTCCACCAAGAGCTGTAAGGGACGGATGGTTTTTTTATGGGTTGATAGGCCCAATGTTCCCCCCATTGAGCACCTTCTTTGACCCATTGGGTTAAAATATCGATTTCTTTTTGAGATAAAGCAGGCCTTTTATAAGGCATTTTTTCTTCTGGATCCTTCAAGGTCAAACGACGAATGAAGCTCGATTTTTCAGGATGCCCTGGGATAATAGCCGCAGCATTGTATTTTGTTTTCCCTAAAGCCTCTTCTCTGAACAAAAGACTGAAACCGCCTTGTTTTTTGACTCCACCATGGCAGCTTATGCAGTTTTTATTTAAGATGGGTTTTACTTGGGTATTATAATCAATGCGTGTATCATTTCCCCAAAATGGCCTGACGACAAAAAAGCCTACAATACTTATAATGGAGATAATGATGAGGTTTTTCATGCCAAAATAGGATCAATTACTTTGCCAAAAACATCGGTTAATCGGAAATTACGACCTTGGAATGGATAGGTAAATTCCTCATGGTTAAAACCTAAACATTGGAGAATGGTAGCCTGTAAATCATAAACCGAAGTTTTTCCGGAAATGGTTGAATAGCCTAAATCATCCGTTTCACCATAAGAAACCCCAGGTTTGATCCCTCCTCCTGCTAACCACATAGTAAAGGCTTCTGTATGATGGTCTCTTCCAAAGTAAGCGAGTTGTTTTCCCTCTCTATTTTCTTGCATGGGTGTTCGACCAAACTCTCCTCCCCAAACAACTAAGGTTTCATCCAATAAACCACGTTGCTCCAAATCCACTAATAGCGCAGTGGATGCTTTATCTATTTGTCGGCATTTTTGATGTAAACCATAATCCACAGAACCATCTAATCCCGTTCCATGGGTATCCCATCCCCAGTCGAACAGTTGCACAAAGCGTACCCCTTGCTCCACCAGCTTTCTAGCCAATAAACAGTTATTGGCAAAAGATTCTTTTCCTGGTTCGGTGCCGTACATTTCATGGATATAGGCAGGTTCTTTATTGATATCCATCACCTCGGGTACGGAGCTTTGCATTTTATAGGCCATTTCGTACTGGGCAATGCGGGCTACGGTTTCGGGGTCACCAAATTCTTGGTATGTTTCTTGGTTGATTTGGTTGATGGTTTCAATACTTGCTTTTCGAACATCAGCATTGATCCCCTGAGGGTTTTGAATAAATAGGATGGGTTCTCCCTCTGAGCGACATTGCACGCCTTGGTAAATGGAGGGTAAAAATCCACTTCCCCAGGCTGATTTTCCAGCATCCGGATTTTTTCCACCGGAGGCCAATACCACGAATCCAGGTAGATTTTGATTTTCTGTTCCAAGGCCATAACTCACCCATGAACCCATGCTGGGTCTGCCTAGGCGAGCTGATCCTGTATGCATTAAAAGTTGTGCTGGGGCATGGTTAAACTGGTCAGTATGCATCCCTTTTAGGAAGCTTACACGATCTGCTTGACTAGCTAAATGTGGAAGGTAGTCTGAAATCCAGTGCCCAGCTTGTCCTCTTTGTTCGAAATGAGCTTTGGGGCCAAGTAAATTAGGCACTCCGCGAATGAAGGCGAATTTCTTGCCAGCCAATAATTCTTGCGGACATTCTTTACCATCAAATTTGGCCAAACTTGGCTTGTAATCAAATAACTCAAGCTGGGACGGAGCCCCTGCCATGTGTAAAAAAATGACCGACTTGGCTTTACCTAGTTTTGGGGAACTTTTTGCGGCCAAGGGAGAAGCAAATTGCTTACCTGTATCGGAACTACAATTGGTCAAAAAACTACCAAGAGCCAAAGAGCCAAGTCCTGTACCCAGACTACTTAAAAAGTGCCTTCTTGTAGCTAGTTGGGCCTCTCGTTGGATAGCTTCTTGTATAATTTTGTTCATGACCTTAATCCATTATAGCTCGTCCTTTTGTTTCTGGTAAATAAATAGCCCCAATGATAACTGTAAGTGCAGCTAGCGTGATGGGATAAAATATACCAGAGAAATTGGAATGTGTTATGGCACCTAACCAAGTAGCCACAAAGGGAGCACAACCCCCAAATACCCCGTTGGCAAAATGGTAAGGAATTGATAGAGAAGTATAGCGAATTTTAGTAGGGAATAATTCCACTAAAAAAGCGGCAATAGGTCCATAGGCCATAGCCGCAAAGGTGACCAACAAGATGCATATGAATGCTAATTTGACTGTTCCTGTGGTAGTTAATAAATAGACTCCATCCACCAAGGTTCCTTCTTGCGCCACGATATCAGACATCCAAGCAAACAAAGGATAATAGCTTATGGCTGCTAAGGCCATTCCGCCTAGCATGATTTTTTTTCTACCAATTCGGTCAGATAAACTTCCAAAAACAACAAAGAGGGGAGTCCCTACGACCAAAGATGCCGCAATAATTAAATTGGTGGTCGTGAAATCGACCATCAAAATTTTATTAATGAAAATTTGAGCATAGAATTGACCCGTATGCCAAACGACCCCTTGTCCAACAATGGCCCCAAACATAGCAATCAGCATCAATCGACGATTGGACTTGCTAGCAAATGCTTCTCTTAATGGGTTTTCAGATAGACGGCCTTCTTTTTTCAGTCGGGCAAAAAGAGGGGATTCATGCATATTTCTACGAATGAAATAGGAAACGATGACCAAAATTCCTGATAGAGCAAAGGGAATACGCCAGCCCCAAGCTTTGAATTCTACATCTCCCATGATTTTTTGGCAAATCAAAATAACGATGATGGAAACAAAGAAACCTAAAGTAGCCGTAGTTTGAATATAGGCCGTGTATTTACCACGATGCGCATCAGGGGCATATTCGGCTACATAGGTAGCAGCACCTCCGTATTCTCCACCTAGTGCTAGCCCTTGAATAATCCTTAATAAAAGTAATATGGCCGGTGCTATGATTCCAATATCTGAATAACTTGGAATAAAGGCTATGGCAAAGGTAGAACCACCCATTAAAACCAGGGTTAATAAAAATGTATATTTTCTGCCTATCCGATCGCCTAGTCGACCGAATATGATACCACCAAACGGCCGGGCTACAAAACCTGCCCCAAAGGCAGCCAATGTGGAGATAAAGGCAGCAGTAGGATCATCTTTTGGGAAAAAGGAAAGAGAGATGATGGCTGAAAGGCTACCAAAAATATAGAAATCATACCATTCAATGACGGTTCCAACGGAGGAGGCGATGATTACTTGCCAAAGTTTCTTTACGGGAATCTTATTATTATCGAATTCAGGATTCGAAGTAGTCATATAACTAAAGGTTTAGAAAATATGAAATTAACAACATTGCCTTGAAAATCCTAATCTAAAAAGAACTCTCCGCCTAAGGCTGGCAAGGTTTCAAACCTTGACAGCCTTTAGGCTTGAAAACGATTTTTCACACAAAAAAATTATATATTTGAAATACTTACCAATATACTGATAACTTGAATAATTCTGTTTCTATAAAAGATATAGCTAAGAAGTTTAAATGTGCGCCATCTACTATCTCGCGGGCATTGAATGATCATCCTGCTATTAATATTGAAACGAGGAAAACCATTCAAGAATATGCCCTAAAGGTCGGTTATCAAAAAAATACCCTTTCGCTTAGTTTGTTGAATAATTGTTCCATGACTTTGGGACTTGTTTTGCCATCAATTACCCACTATCATGAGTCTTCCATATTGGAAGGAATGGAAGAAATTCTACTGAAATCAGGTTATTTGTTGAATATCTGCGTAAGTAACGAGTCGCACACTATTGAAAAAGAATATATAGATCGATTATTGGCCAATCGGGTAGATGGCTTGTTTATTTCCATGGCCCAGGAAAGTTATGACCAACAATTGGGTGAGCATATTGATCGGGTCATTCAAAGGTCATTGCCTGTGATTTTTATTGATCGCCCTAATCATGGTGTGGCTTCGGACCGCGTAGTGACAGATGACTACCAAGGGGCTTATATGGCCACCCAACATTTGATTGACATGGGCTGTCAGCGCATTGCTCATTTGCATGGTCCTTCAGGAATTAGTGTGTCTCAACAGCGTTTTATGGGGTACCAAGATTGTTTGAAGGCGCATGGACGGCAAGTGGATGTAGACCTGATTGAATATGTTCACTTTTCGGCGGAAAGTGCCATTGAGGCAACCCGATATTTAATGCAGGGGACAATCAAGCCGGATGCCATTTTTGGGGTGAATGATGAAGTATGTATAGCGGCGATGTATGTATTGAGGGAAATGGGTATAGCTGTTCCAGAAGAAGTAGCCATTGTTGGATTTGATGATATTCCACTTGCTTCCTTTGGTCATCCTCCTCTGAGTTCTGTTTCCAGACAAAGTAGAAAGATAGGAGAAGAAGCTGCCAAATTGTTTTTATCCAAAAAAGATCAAAAGCTAGATCCGGTTACTATTTCTCTGGATCCCAAGTTAATCATTCGGGAATCCTCCCTTCGATCCTAGTTTTTGTTAACAATACCTTAATATGGTATTTATGGAGTAATCACCATTGCATTCTACTTTTACGGGATTGTAATAGCCATATGGCCTCAAATGCAAACGTTTGCGTAAAAATTTGTGAAGATATTACAATTATTAATCGGTAAATTTCAAAAATTTTTAAACCCAAAAATTACCATTTCAAAAAATCAATTCATGAAAAAACAATTACACGATCCATTATGGTGTGCTTTGTTACGAAATGCAAGTACTCGGATAGTACTATTTTTTGTAGCCAGTATCATCATGCTTGGGACATTCAATTTGAATGCACAAGCGGGTAAACAAATTAAAGGTCGATTGTTTGATGCCACTACCAAAGAGGCACTCATCGGCGGTAACGTAATTCTTAAGGGTACAACCAAAGGAGTAAGCACGGATGTAAATGGTGCATTTACTATTTCAGTACCAAATGACAACGCGGTATTGGTAGTTCGCTACCTTGGTTATGCTACTCAAGAAGTAAGCGTAGGTTCTAAATCATCATTAGAAATTGCCATGGTGGCCAATGCCGCTGACTTGGCACAGGTAGTTGTGGTAGGTTATGGTACACAAAACAAGCGTGATGTAACAGGTTCTGTTAAGTCGGTTCAAAGCGCGGCCTTTAATAAAGGTATCATCAACTCTCCAGAGCAATTATTACAGGGTAAAGTGGCTGGTGTTAATGTTACCTCTGCCACGGGTGAGCCAGGTGGTAATCAAGGAATTACGATTCGTGGACCAGGAGGTATTCGTACTGGGAGTACTCCATTATTTGTCATTGATGGTTTAGCTTTGGATAATTCAAGTACAGGTGGAGGAAATCCATTGAACTTCTTGAATCCTCAGGACATTGAAACCATTGACGTGTTAAAAGATGCATCTGCCACTGCTATTTATGGTGCTCGTGGTGCCAATGGTGTAGTTTTAATTACTACTAAAAAGGGTAAGGCGGGTGTTTCAACTTTGAATTTCAGCTCTAGTTTAGCTGTTTCAAACATCGCTCGTGCATTACCTGTTTTATCAGCATCTGAATTCCGTAAACAAGTAGTAGCCAATGGCGGTAACTTGGAAGATTTCGGAGGAAATACAGATTGGCAAAAAGAAGTTACACGTCAGGCTTTAACTCAAAACTATAACTTGAGTTTGGGTGGTGGAGCCAATAAGCTTTCTTACTATGCTTCTTTTGGAGCACAAACTCAAGAAGGCATATTGAAAAATAACCAATTAGATCGTTACACAGGTCGTATCAATGTGACTCAGAAGTTTTGGGAGGATCGTTTGGTTGTTGATGCTAATTTAAATGTAACCAATACTAATAATGAGCGTCCATCCATTGAAGGATTGTTAGGAACAGCCATTGCGAACAACCCGACACTCCCTGCTTATGCGGCAGATGGATCTTTGGCTCGTTATGCCACAGCTTCTAACCCTTTGTTAGGATTGACTTTGTTTAAAGACATTACAACCATCAACCGTACGATTGCTAGCATTTCACCATCCTTGAAAATTGTGAAAGGCTTAGTGTATCGTTTGAACTTTGGTTTGGATAATTCAACTTCAACGCGTGATATTCAATCATTAGGTAGTAACATTCCAAAACAAGATGGTCGTTTAGATTCATATTTAGCTAATAATAACAACCGTTTGGTTGAGAACTATTTGACGTATACCTATGACAACGGAGATCATAATTTCTCTGCTTTGGTAGGTCATTCATATCAAAAAATTAAAGTTCAATACCGTAACTGGAGTATCAATAAATTCCCTGCGGATTTGCCAATTGACCCAATCTATAACCCAGGTGTAGGTCAAGAATTAACGATGGCAACGAATAAACCAGGTGGTTCAGCATTTATCAATGAGTTACAATCTTATTTTGGTCGTTTTAACTACCAATATAAAGATAAGTACTTGGTGACAGCCACTGTTCGTGCTGACGGTTCATCTAAATTTGGTGCTAATAACAAATACGGTGTGTTTCCTTCCTTCTCTTTAGGATGGAGAATTTCTGAAGAAGCTTTCTTGAAGAATACCGATATCAGCAACTTGAAATTACGTGCAGGTTGGGGACAAACAGGTAACCAAGAGATACCTTCGAAAATTACACAGCCTTTGTTTACTTCGACCATCTCTGGAACAACTTCTTATCCTTTGGATAATACTTCAACTTTCCCATCAGGAATTACCTATTCTCGTTTAGCTAATCCAGATATTCAATGGGAGGTTTCAACGCAAAGTAACATTGGTTTGGATTTTGCATTCGGAAATGGAGCATTCTCTGGATCGATAGATTATTTCAACAAAGTTTCTAACAACATGTTATTGGAAGTAATTCCTTCAGATCCTGTTCAACCTGCTTCATCAGTTTGGGCAAACGTGAAAGATATGAAAATCAATAACAGTGGTTTAGAATTGGATTTGGAATATAAAGGAACGACTGAAACTGGTTGGAAATATAGTTTAGGTGGTAACTTGACTTTGATTAAAAACGAAGTTGTAGGCTCACCTTACACAGTAATACCTTCAGGTTCTGCCTCTGGTTCAGGTTTGACATCAGCTACCATCAATGGTTATATCAATGGACAGCCTATCGGTACATTCTTCTTGAAAGAATTTACTGGATATGATGACAAAGGTATGAGTGTTTACCGTGATGTGGATGGTGATGGAATTGTAACAGATAAAGATCGTATTGCAGCAGGAACAGCCTTGCCATCAACACAGTATAACTTCTTTGGAAATTTAGCTTACAAAGGATTTGACTTGTCTTTACAATTCAACGGAGTTGCTGGAAATAAAATTTATGATAATACAGCCAACTCGAATTTCTATAAGTTGAAAATTGCGAAAAACTCCAATACAACGCCGGCAGCATTTGCTGATTCAAGAGAATCGAACAGTAATGCAGCTCCTGTGTCTACTCGTTTCTTAAAAGATGGCGGTTTCTTACGTTTGAACAACGCTACTTTGGGATACACGTTTGACACACAAAAACTAGGAATTAGTAAGTGGGTTTCAACTTTACGCTTATCTGTAACAGGACAAAACTTATGGATTGCTACCAATTACGATGGATTTGATCCAGAGGTAAATAAAGATAGCTCTATGAACGGAGTATTATCTTATGGAATTGACTACTTAAGCTATCCAAAAGCTAAATCTGTCATCTTCGGCTTAAATCTTACATTTTAATCGTTAAACAAAAATGAAAAAGATAGGAAAAATAACCATAGTTCTTTTTGGTATGATGGCTTTTTATAGCTGTACCAATTTGAATGAAATCATTTTAGATGAGTATAATGCTACTAAAGTGACCGATAAACAGGCGGCTGATGGAATTTTGGCGCCAGCTTATGCTTTATTGCCTAGTATTTACCAGCATACCAATTTGTTTGCCTTAACTGAAATTTCAACAGATGAGGCTATCCTTCCATATCGTGGAGGTACAGACTGGGGTGATAATGGTATCTATTTGTCTTTACACCGTCACCAAACGACGAGTACAGATCCTAACGTAAGAAATACTTGGAACCTTATTTTACAAGGAATTTCTCGCTCGGTTACAGCCATTAATTCCTTAAAGGTGAACAAAGATGCCTCATCTACGCTTTACATTGCTGAAGCTCGTGGTATGCGTGCATTCTACAATTTATTGATGTTGGATTTATTTGGTGTTGCTTTTCAAAAGGAAGATTTGGGAGATGTTTCTACCATTTTGAGAACGGATAAGGCAGTGGAATATATTCGTACTGAATTATTAGCTATTGAGCCAATTGTAGAAACAACTACAGGTCCGGGTCGTATTACTAAAGGAGCTGTTTGGGGTTTATTAGCCAAATTGCACCTAAATGCAGCTGCTTACCGTGATCCTTATGGAGCTACGTTAAACCATTCAGCAGCTGATATGGATAAAGTGATTGAATATACAACTAAGATTATTAGTTCTGGTCAGTATGCCTTATCAGCAGATTATTTTGCAATTTTTGGTAATGATAATCACTCCAATAAGGAATTGGTTTTTGCAGTAGATCAACGTGCTGAATTGAATGGTCATAACCGTATGGCTTATTTCTCTTTAGCTAATGACCAGCGTCCTCTACCTGCTTATCCAGCAGCTAATGGTACAGATGGTCCTGCCATTACTCCAGATTTTTATCGTTCATGGGTAAATGCTTATGGAAATGTTGATCCAGCTGATGCAGATCCTCGTTTTTATAGAAGAAATGTAGACCCTAAAGTTGAGTGTGTGGATGGTAATTCATATAATATTGACCGTGGTATTTTAAGAGGTCAACAATATGGCTTGGTTTTTCAAAGCGGAGCCTTTGTGAAATGTCCAGATGGTAAATTTAAAGTAGGTCCATTGTATAATACGCGTGGTAAAGCACCTTATCCTTTAGTTATTCATACAGAGACAGTGAACTTTACTACTGCAGGTAGTGATTACAGCACAGGCTATCGCGTGGAGAAATATGAATTCTCCAAGAAGTCTTCTTCTGGACGTAACTTTGGTGAGGCAGATATCGTGATTATTCGTTTAGCTGATGCTTACTTAATGCGTGCAGAAGCTAAATTACGTAAGTCAGATGCAGCAGGTGCCTTGGTAGATGTTAATGCTGTTCGTGCAGCACGTACCAAGCCAGCTCCAGCTTTAACAAGTATTGATTTAAATACTTTACTTCGTGAGCGTGGTTTTGAATTCTATTGGGAGAATCAACGTAGAACGGATTTAATTCGTTTTGGTAAATATGAAGATTCTTGGACAGAGAAAAATAATACGGATAAAAACATGCGTTTGTTCCCTATTCCTCAAACTGCGATTGATGGAGCATCTAACTTAACGGGTTATTTAAAACAAAATCCGGGATACTAAATCTGTTTTTTTACCAACGCTGTCAAGGTTTAAAACCTTGACAGCGTTGGTAAAAATCCCCCAAAATCCCCTCTAAACCTATTCAACTACTTGATAAAAAATGAATAGGTTCTCTTTTTTGAGAATACATTCGTTGATTTAATTATTTATAAAGGGACTGAATCAAATCAGCCCCTTTTTTTTGTAAAAAAAAAAAAAAAATCAATATTCTGATTAATTTTGTTTTCGTATCGATTTGATTGAGTAAACGGATACTTTAAAGAACTTATTAACCCATAAAATTATGCTTACAAGAAGAGATGCTATCTCACAAATAGCTGTGATGTTAGGGGGTGCAATTACCGCTCCGACATTAATGGCTATGGAAGCGAAACACCTTGGCAAGGCTAACTTGGCTGAATCATTTAGCTTGTCGGAGACTCAAAGGAAAATAGTGGCTGCCGTATCAGAACACATTATTCCTAAAACGTCCACCCCAGGAGCTATTGAAGCTGGAGTTCCTGCATTTATTGAATTAATGTTAACTGATTGCTATAAATTGGCCGAGCAAAGAAGCTTTCTAAAAGGGGTTTCTGATTTAGACAAGGCTGGTTTTTTAAGTCAAAACGCAAGTGGTCAAATAGCCATGCTGAAATTGTTGGAAAGCAACACCAAAGAGCTCATGAGTTCCTATCGTTTGAAACAACAAAAAGTGGGCGATAATGTCGATAAAGAAACCTTGGAAGGAAATAATGGAGTCCCATTCTGGAGATTAATCAAAGAGCTAACGCTTTTGGGTTACTTTACTTCTGAAAAAGGAATTACCTCTTCTTTTGAATATGTAACAGTTCCAGGCAAATTTGAACCAACCAAATTGAAGCCGGGCCAAAAAGCATATCAATATTAATCTGATCAAATATCATTACTTATATGAATCTTAACATAGATGCAATAAAAAGTCAGACCTTCGATGCTATTGTCGTAGGCTCTGGTATATCAGGTGGCTGGGCTGCCAAAGAATTAACTGAAAAAGGATTAAAAGTAGCTGTGCTAGAGCGTGGCCGTGAAATTAAACACGTAGAGGGCTATGAGACCGCATTGAAAGATCCTTGGGATTTCCCTCACCGTGGTCGTCCAACCAATATGGCGGCGGAAGAATATTGGGCAGGTATGCGTACCGGTTATACACCCAATGAAGAGCATCGTTACTTATTTGAAAACGATAAGCAAAATCCCTACATCGAGAAAAAGGGTGGTTTCGACTGGATTCGTGCTTATCATACGGGTGGTAAATCATTACTTTGGGGACGTCAATCCTATCGTTGGAATAAAGAAGATTTTGAAGCAAATGCCAAGGATGGTATTGGGACAGATTGGCCTATTCGCTACGAGGATTTAGCTCCATGGTATTCTTATGTAGAAAAATTTGCTGGTATATCAGGTCAAAGAGAAGGTTTGGACGTATTGCCTGATTCCGAATTCTTACCGGCTATGGCTTTAACTGCCCCAGAAGTATATTTCAAAGAGCAATTAAATAAGAAATTAGGTCGTCCGGTTACTATCGGTCGTGTAGCTCACTTAACCCAGCCTGGTGCTCACCACACGGCTTTGGGTAGAGGTGCATGCCAGTATCGTAACAAATGTATGCGTGGATGTCCATATGGTGGTTATTTTAGTTCACTTTCGGCTACTTTACCCGCTGCCATGCGTACTAAACGCTTGACCATGATTCATAATGCCATCGTTTCTGAAATTATTTATGACGAGGCTACTCAAAAGGCAAAAGGTGTTCGAGTGATTGACCAAAACACGATGGCAGTGACGGAATATTTTGCTAAAATCATTTTTGTTAATGCAGGGGCCATAGGTTCTACCTCCATTTTGATGAACTCTAAGTCGAGCCGCTTCACCAATGGTTTAGGAAATGATAGCGATCAATTAGGCCGCAACATCATGGACCACCATTTAGGTGTAGGGGCATCTGCTCAAATTGAAGGATTTAACGACGATTACATGTTTGGAAGCCGTCCAAATGGTCTATATATCCCTCGTTTCCGTAACTGGGGTAATGATAAGCGTAGCTATATTCGTGGTTTCGGTTACCAAGGTGGAGCTAGCCGTGCAGGCTGGGGACGTGGTACCAACATGGATGGATTTGGAGCTGAGTTTAAAGAGAGTTTAACTCAGCCAGGTTCATGGACTATTGGTTTCGGTGGTTTTGGAGAAATTCTTCCAAATCCTAATAACCGTTTTGTTTTAAGTCAAACACAAAAAGATAAGTGGGGCCTTCCAGTTTTAGAGTTTGAAGCAGAATTTGGTGAAAATGAAATTAGAATGCGTCAGGATATGATGAATGACGCGGCTGAAATGTTAGAAGCAGCTGGTTTTAAAAATATCAATGCCTACAATAATTCTAATACACATATCGGTTTAGGTATTCACGAAATGGGTACTGCTCGTATGGGTCGTGATCCTAAGACCTCGGTATTGAATAAGCATAACCAGATTCACAACGTTAAAAACGTATTTGTCACTGACGGTGCTGCAATGGCTTCGGCTTCTTGCGTGAACCCATCATTGACTTACATGGCATTAACTGCTCGTGCGGCTGATTTTGCCGTGAGTGAATTGAAGAAGCGTAATTTATAATGAATTAATCTTAGTAGAAAGGGGCTCATCGAGCCCCTTTTTTTATTTATTAGTTTTTTGTACTAAGGTATACGTACAACTTTATATATTAAATCTGAGGGCCATTGCTCGTTTTGAATTTGGATGAAATAGCTGCCTTCTGGGTAATCTGCCAAAGAAATCTCTAAGGAATTTTGATGAAAAATCCCCCAATGTTTTAAGCGCATTCCGTTCATATTAACTAGGAAAACTTGACCTGAAATTTGCTCCCCAAATTCTATGGTCATTAGATTTTTACTCGGATTAGGGAAAATGCGAATACCATTTTTAGCTTCATTTTCGGTACCTAAGGTTAATTCTGTTTTGGCTTTTAAATAACTAGTTTGAGATATTCCTGTCTCCGTAAAGTATTGCATTTTGTACAGATAACTTATTCCAGCAGTAATTTCTTTATCTTCAAATTGTATCTCGTTTCCTTGATAAATAGTCTTAAAAGGTTCTCCTGGCCCTTGTCTTGATAAGACATATTTACTAGCATCAGCGACTTTAGGCCAGATTAATGGAATACTTAGTTTTTCTTGCTTGACTAAACTCAACGGAATACTATTTAACGAGTCAGGTACACTTATGGTAATCATGGCAGGATCAGATTCTGTGGAATCATTTTGGGCAATCAATTGGTATTCATACGACGTGTTGAGCTTTGCTGGAATCTCACTAAATGAATTCGTTGATGACGAATATAGACCCATTACTTGGAAATTAGTCTCACCTGATTTTTTTCTTAGAAGTTGGTAGGATGAGGCCTGAGGTAAATTCTCCCATTGAATGGAAATCAAATCCCATTTTTTCTGCTTTTCTAGTATTTTGGGCGCACCTAGAGCTTTTTGAATTTTAACTTGGTAAAATGAAAAGGCATTTTTCCCTTTAGAATTTTGGATATATGGGCCTAAATAGGGAAAAAAATAGTAATTGCTACTAACGAAAGAAGGTAAATATGAGATCGTATTTTTGGGGGTATTAGAAACTAAATCCAATTCAATTTTATGACCATTGACTGTGGCTTTTTTAATTTGAAAGGCAAAATTATCCACATTGATAAATTCATTGATTTCCAATTTTTTGCCAGAGGGATGAGTGAAGGTACCTGGAAACTGAATGTTTTGACCTTTTTCAAATTCTAAGGTCAATTTTTCCGGATTCGTGCGTGATTGGTACACCTTTTTTAAATTGGGCGCTCCGTTTTCAACATCAGAATTTCCTAGCTGATAGACTTGCAGAAGTAATAGTTGGGCAATTTCTCTACCATTACTTTGGTATCCTTCTTTGGAATAAATGGAACCTGTAAAACCCTTAGTTCCCAGCGTACTGAAAGGGATTACCATGGGGAATTTTCGGGTAATGGTCCTTTGAAATTCTCGTAAAATAGCGCCATTTTCACTAGGGTGGTCGCCAATGTCATTTTGACAAAGTACGATTTTCTCTAAGCCCGGGAAATCATCTTTTAAATCCTGAATTAGCTGATTTACAGAAGCGATGGTCGACTGAGCTATCTTATCCGAATCGATTTCACCATGTCGGAAAATATAGGCTTTAACCTGATTCTTTAGTCCAGCTTTTTCGATTCGATAGAGCATTTTGCCATAGTTCGTTCTTAGCGATAAAGTGTCCATGGCCGATTTCAATAATCCTTCCGTGGTAGAGTGATGGTCGCTAAGATTCAATAGGGCAATGGGAATTTGAAGGGATTCGGATAAGTTTTTTTGTAAAGAATAAGCTAATGGGCCTACATTATTGGCATAACCCGCGGAATTAGCGACGGACCAAATGGTATCTGACAGAGCGTATTCCTCCCCATTATGTTGGATGGAATTTCTCCCAAATGTCCGGGAAAATTCATCCGTTTCCGATTCATTAAAAGAGGCACTTGCATTAATTCCTCCGTTCACCAGAATGATATCTCCTGCCACCAGATGCCCTCTAGAGGCAATTTTCACAGAATCTATGGATGATTTATGGACAAATATTTCTAAGGTATGATTTACTTTTTCTGCTTTTATGGGCAATTTTAAAGTCCATTCCGCTCTATTATTTTGATAAACCAAATTCAATCTTTGGTATGACTGAATCCCATTAATTGTTTTTAAAATTGCTGAAATAGCCTTATAATGGCCACTTCTTTCATTCCCTGCCAAGGTAATTTCTCCTAAATTCGTTTTTTTATTTCGGGGAAATAATTGGTAGTCTTGAGGAATCGTATAAAAAGTATGCACACTGGCTAATGTATCGAAAAGTTCTATTGGCTCAATTCGAATATTTTCAAAACTAAAAGCCCGCATACCTCCTTTGTTTTTCAAATAAGGTCCAGAAAATTGATTGAAATTGTCTTTGGGAAAATAGCTTGGTAAGTAAGAAATAACTTCTTCTAAGGGAGCTTTTTCCAAACGTATTACAACCTTGTTTCCATAAGCCTTGACTGCTTGTATTTCTTGAAATTTGAGTTGAGGTAAAGAAATACCCGTTAAATAGAAATTCTCTTGGATTGACCTCAGCAAGTTTTGGCCTTGCTTGGTCATGAGCGTGGTGTCTTGCTGTACCACCATTTCTTGTTTATCGTCAAATTCCAAAACAATCAATTTTTTATCTGCTGAGCCAAAATAGGCCCTTTTTAGATTTGGACTTTCATAAGCCGCATTGATTTTTTTACTGTAGAAATCACGATCCAATAATCGATACATCTCCCATGCACTTTGAAAATAACCTTCTGGTGTATAGTGAATTCCATCGTATCCTTGGGTACCCACCGTAGCAAATCCTTGAATGAAGTGGTTCTCTTGAAGAATTTTGCGTTGATCATTTCTCAAATACCCTTGCATGGCATAATTCCCATCCACGACATTGATTTGAGGTAAATAAATTTTCTGAATACTCGGATATTCCTTTTTTAACAAATCAACATGCTTTTTAAAGTTTTCCAGCCAGCCCAAAGCATTTCCATTGGAATCATTTTCCCCCTGCCGATAGATAAAAGCCTTTGCTGCATTCAATAAGCCTGCTTTCATGACTTTATAATACAATCTACCGCTCGACTGCGACAGATCTGCTTTTTCTACTCCTCTTGCCAGATTATATTCCATGGATGAACCTCCAGAGCCTCCATTGATGATGCAGACTGGGATTTTTTGTTCCTCTATGATATGTTTTTGGATTTGAGAAGCCCATAAACCTACATCTGCGGGACTATTGGAGATAGACCACAAAGTGTCTGAGGGGTTATATGGCACTGTATTGGTATAGTTGGCATATTTTCCAAAACTCCGGGCAAATTCACCCTTGTAGACTTTTTTGTTCTCTTTCCCATTATACGAGTTGGACTGTCCACTGACTAAAAAGACATCACCCGCCACAATGTTTTTTCTGTTGACGATTAGAATAGAGTCCTGTTGTTGTATGGCGTAAATTTGAATTTCGTATTCAGCTAACTCTGCTTTGATGCTGATTTGCGTATTGAAAAAACCTAGACCTTGTTGGAAGTTTAATTTGATTTTTGAATAGGAATACCGATCCTTATTTCTATTTACTACAATGGATATATTCGTCCATTGATTCGAATCGGAAGTACCAGCAATGGAGATCAGGCCATTGTTTTGATGATTTCTGGGATATAATTGATAGTCTTGAGGTAATTTATCAAATAAAAAACCTCCTATTCTTTGACTCCTCGATTGTTTCAATTCAAAGAAAAAGAGTGCAAGGGTAAGGAAAAATAGGTAAAGACGGCGCGTTAACACAAGGATACAATAAATGTAAAATTACGCATTTTATTCTTAATTTTGATACCTTATGGCGAGCTCTACAACGTATCGATTAAGTATTTTTGACTCCATTGATGACGGTCATCATGCGGATTATCTAGCATACTTGATACATCAATTTAGCCAAAAGCCTGATGTAGAGCTTTTACTTATTGTTCCAGAAAACTTTATTCAAAGTTTCAAAAATCATCGTGAAAATTGGGGTTTTGATTTAGGGAATAATATCCATTTTCATCCCTTAGATGCCTCTACAATTGAGCGCTTGCATGGACAATCCATCTATAAAAGGTCCATAGCTGAATGGAATTTATATGTGGACATAAGTGAAGCCTGGCAAGCATCTCATGGTTTGTTAATGTATTTTGATTATTTCCAGTTGGGGATTTTGTTTGGCAAAAAAGCTCATTTTCAGTTGGGAGGAATTTATTTTAGACCCAATTTTTACTATCGTAAAGCTTCTTGGAAAAGTGCCTTGATTAAAAAATGGATGTTGCGATTCTCCACTTGGAGATCTTCCATGAAAGTCTTATTCAGTTTAGATCATAAGGCTGTCAAACATATTCGTCCATGGGTTGGAAAAACTCAAGTCTTAAGAATTTCAGATCCAGTAAGAGCTTATGAGCTGAGTTCGGCTGACGTAGAGGATTTTAAAGAGAAGTGGAAATTACCTGCCAACAAAAAGCTATGCTTAATTTTCGGTTACCTAGATCCTAGAAAAGGAATAGAAGCATATTTGCAGTCGACCCAACATTTAAATCAAGAAGAGTTAAATCAAATTTGTCTCTTGGTGGCAGGGGCAATAAGCCCAGCCTATCAAAAACATTTGGAAGAACTATTCCCCCAATATCCCGAGCTAGAGGTCATTTCCATCTTTCAAGAATTGAAAGGCAAAGAAATTCAGTTGTGTTTTGAAGCAGCCGATTTAGTGTTGATGTTATATCAAAATCACGTGGGAATGAGTTCAGTCTTGGTGCGTGCAAGTATTTCCCAAAAAGTAGTTTTGGGTACTAACTTTGGCCTTCTTGGAAAATTAATTCAAAGCATGCATTTGGGAATTGTAGTAGATGCCCAATCCCCCGTTCAAATAGCTGAGCAGTTGGAGCAATTTTTGAATCTAGGCATAGGTTTTTCCAAAGAGCAAATGGAAAAAATGGCGCATGAAAACTCTGAACAGGCCTTTGCCGAAACCTTATACCAAGGCCTATTTTTATAAGGCCAAGTACTTAATTTCGCCTTGAAGGTTTTTGAGTAGTGATTTGGTTCTTTCAGGTCTAGCATCCGTAATGAATACTTGTCCAAAATGATCCTCCGCCATCATTTGTACCAATCGTTGAATCCTTCGGTCATCCAGCTTATCAAAAATATCATCCAATAATAGGAGCGGTTTTCTAGGGTGGGCTTGTGCCAAAGTATCAAATTGAGCAAGTTTTAAGGCCACCACAAAGCTTTTTTGCTGTCCTTGAGAGCCGAATTTTTTCAAGGGAAATCCATTGATTTCAAAGCTAAAATCATCTCGATGTATACCCAAGGTACTTCTTTGTGCAGCTAGATCTTGGGCTTCCGCTTTTCTTAATGAATTATCTAGCTCTCCTAAAGGGAAGGTGTTTTCTATTTGAATGTTGACCTGTTCTCGGTCATCGGATAATTTGGCATAGTGCGATTGAAAATTGGGGAGGTATTTAGTTAGAAATTCGGCGCGAGCAAGCGCGATACTTTCTCCAAGTTGCACCATCGGATCATGGTAACTGTCGAGCTGTATTCGATCTATGCTTCCTCGCTCAGCAAAGTGTTTTAATAAGGTATTTCTTTGTTGGACGATTCGATTGTATCGAAGTAAATTATCTAAAAAACCACGGTCCATTTGAGCCATCATTCCATCGAAAAATCGTCGACGTTCTTCACTCCCCTCACGGATTAAGTCGGTGTCATACGGATCCATCAGCACAACCGGGAAATTACCTATGTGGTCAGCCAAACGAGGGTAGGCTTTTTGGTCTCGAAGAAAAGTCTTCTTCTGCCCTCGTTGGTAGGCACAGGTTATCTGTGTTTCACTGGCTGGGATCTTTGTATCATCTTGTTTTTTGTAAACAAAATTTCCCTGAATCATGAAATAATCTTCTCCATGTTGTATACAAAGAGGATCTCCTAAGCCCCGTGCACTTTTAGTCATGGATAGAAAATGTATGGCATCCAACAGATTGGTTTTACCGATTCCATTTTCACCTACGATACAATTGATGTTGGAGATAAAATCAAATTGAGCTTCCGCATAGGACTTAAATTGTTTGACCTGTAATGATTTAAGGTACATGCGGGCTTAGAAATAAGGCTTGAATCGTAAAAATAAGGAATAATCATGGATTTTACGGATTGATTTTGGCTAAATCCATTCATTTTTTGGCAGCTTAATGCTTTTGTTTTAATTTCGTAGCTGATTCGGTCAATGGGTATTTCCCCATTCGACTAACCAAATGAATTTTTGAATAAAATCATGGCAAAGAAAGAAACAAAAGCTCCTAAGTATTCGAAAGAGACCTACCGCTATTGGTATGAGTCGATGCAGTTGCAACGTAAGTTTGAAGAGAAGTGCGGTCAATTGTATGGAATGCAAAAAATTAAAGGCTTTTGCCACTTATACATTGGACAGGAAGCATGTTCTTCTGGTTCAAAATCAGCTTTAAGAGAAGGAGATAAATACATCACTGCTTACCGTGATCATGGTATCCCATTAGCTTTAGGAACATCACCTAACGCTATTATGGCGGAGTTATATGGAAAAATCACGGGAGCATCCAAAGGTAAAGGTGGATCGATGCACATCTTTGATAAGAGTGTAGGATTTGTAGGAGGACACGGTATCGTAGGTGCTCAGATTCCTTTGGGGGCTGGTTTAGGATTTGCTGAGAAATATAATAAAACAGGAAATTTAGCTATCTGTTATTTTGGTGATGGTGCGGTTCGCCAAGGAGCTTTGCATGAGACATTCAACATTGCGATGACTTGGAAAATTCCTGTAATTTTTGTGGTAGAGAACAATGGTTATGCCATGGGAACTTCGGTTGCTAGAACTTCCAATGTAACTGATTTATACACCATTGGTGAGGCTTATGATATGCCATCTGAGCCAGTAGATGCGATGGACGTGGAAGCAGTACATGAGGCAGTTTCTCGCGCTGCGGCAAGAGCACGTGCAGGAGAAGGGCCTACTTTCTTAGAATTTAGAACCTATCGTTATCGTGGACACTCGATGTCAGATCCTCAAAAATACCGTTCTAAGGAAGAGGTAGAAGCTTACAAAGAGCGTGATCCAATCGAGCAGGTTAAAATGACCATTTTAGAAAATAATATTATGACCCAAGCGGAATTGGACGAGATAGACGCTAAGATCAAAATTCAAGTACAAGAATCAGTGGAATTTGCAGAAAACTCTCCGTTCCCATCGAAAGATGAAGCTTACAAAGATGTTTATGTTCAGGAGGATTATCCTTTTATTGAAGAATAAGAGTCCAAGATAAATCGAAGGAATGCCCGAAGAAATTCGGGCATTTTTTATTTTGTCCCTGAGGAAAATGAATTATTTACTTTTCGGAAATAAGTTTTTCTACTGCCAATAATTCATCCCTAAATTTAGCAGCCAATGGGAAGTCCATCTCTTTGGCGGCCTTTTCCATCTCTTTTCGAATGCTGTCGCGTTGTTTGACCAAGTCGCCTTTCGACATATAGGCCAACAATGGATCGGCTGCGGCTAGTTTTTCTTCTGGTTGAATCAAATAGTTTTTAGTAGGTTTAGCCATACGATCTGCAATGGAGGTTTGTTCCAAAATCTCATCATGGCTACGCCAAATGGTTTTAGGAGTAATGCCATGCGCTTCATTGTATTCCATTTGAATCGCTCTTCTTCGATTTGTTTCAGATATGGCTTTTTCCATGGATCCTGTGATACGGTCGGCATACATCAATACCTTCCCATTTTCATTTCTGGCCGCTCTTCCTATGGTTTGAATCAGTGATCGGATATCACGCAAGAATCCTTCTTTATCGGCATCCATGATGGCCACGAGCGACACTTCTGGCAAATCTAGACCCTCTCGCAAGAGATTAACCCCTACCAACACATCAAAAACCCCGAGTCGGAGTTCACGTAATATCTCTACACGCTCTAAGGATTTAATTTCCGAGTGAATATACCGTCCTTTTACTCCCACGCGGTCTAAGTATTTGGAAAGTTCTTCCGCCATTCTTTTGGTTAAGGTGGTAATAAGAACTCTTTCTTTCTTCTTGACGCGATCATATATTTCATCCAGTAAATCATCAATTTGATTTTTAGTTGGACGAACCTCAATTTTAGGATCTAGAAGGCCTGTTGGACGAATGATTTGTTCCACAACTACACCTTCAGATCGTCGTAATTCATAGTCGGAGGGAGTAGCAGAAACAAAAATGGTTTGCCCAATGATATCCTCGAATTCTTGGAAAGTAAGTGGTCGGTTATCCATGGCAGATGGAAGCCTGAAGCCATATTCCACCAGAGATTCCTTGCGCGAGCGGTCGCCACCCCACATGGCCCTAATTTGAGGCATGGTAGCATGACTTTCGTCTACTACCATGAGGAAGTCTTCTGGGAAGAAGTCAAGTAAACAGAATGGCCTTTGGCCTGCCTTCCTTTGATCAAAGTACCTAGAATAATTCTCAATTCCCGAACAATAACCCAATTCCCGCATCATTTCTAGGTCAAATTCCGTTCTTTGCTTGATACGCTCTGCCTCTAATAATCGGCCTTCTGATTCAAAGTGTTTAATTTGGGCAACTAAATCAGCTTGAATGAAGGAAATGGCTTGGTTTAAAGTTTCTCTCCCTGTGACAAATAAGTTGGCAGGGAATATTGCCACCATTTTTTCGGTAGAAATTTTCTTCCCCGTCCATGGGTCTATCCGATGGATTTCTTCGATTTCATCCCCAAAAAAGATGAATCGGTAACCGAAGTCCGCATAGGCCAAAAAGATGTCAACCGTATCTCCTTTTACGCGAAAAGTACCTCGTAAAAATTCACCTTCGGTACGCGCATATAATATTTCCACCAAGCGGAATAAGAATTGATTTCTTGAAATGGTTTCTCCCACGCCAATTCTTAATATGGAATTTCGGTATTCATCAGGATTTCCCATTCCATAAATGCAGGAAACCGAAGCAATCACAATGATATCCCTCCTGCCCGACATGAGCGAAGAGGTGGTGGCTAATCTCAGTTTTTCTATTTCCTGATTAATAGAAAGATCTTTTTCTATGTAAGTCCCAGTGGTAGGTATAAAAGCTTCAGGCTGGTAATAGTCATAATAGGAAATGAAATATTCAACCGCATTTTCAGGGAAGAAAGATTTAAATTCTCCGTACAACTGGGCGGCTAAAGTTTTATTATGGCTCAAAATAAGCGTTGGCCTATTGATTTGTTGAATGACATTGGCAATGGTAAAGGTTTTACCAGAGCCAGTTACTCCCAAAAGCGTTTGAGCGGCTTCATTTTTTTGAACCCCTTCTACCAGCTGTTGTATAGCAGTAGGTTGGTCACCCGTAGGTTGATAAGAAGATACTAATTGGAAGTCCATGTGTAGGCGGGTAAAATCGCGAATCAAATTAGGAATTTTGAGCTGATTCTCCTTAATTTAATATTAAAATAGTCAAAAATGAAAAAGCAAATATCCTTATTGGGGGGACTTATTTTACTAATTTTTTTAGCCTGTAAACAAGGTTCAGATGTTCCAGAGCCTTTGAATATTCAAAATATTCAAAGCGTAGCGGCCAAAGAGTATAGTTTTACTCAAAACCCGGTTTGGTCAGATGAATTTGAGCAATCAGGATTGCCTGACGAAAAAATCTGGTCTTATGATGTGGGAGGTTCAGGTTGGGGAAATAATGAACTTCAGTTTTATACCAAAGCGGATTTGGACAATGCTTTTGTGAAAAATGGGTATTTAACTATTGAAGCTAGAAAAGAGAGCTTCGTAAATAGAAATTTTACATCTGCTAGGTTGGTGACAAAGGGTAAAAAAGATTTTTTATATGGTCGCATTGAAGTAAGAGCCAAATTGCCCTCGGGTCGAGGAACTTGGCCCGCTATTTGGACTTTAGCCAGTCATTCGGAATATGGCAGTACTTATTGGCCAGATAACGGCGAAATAGATATCATGGAGCATGTGGGATATGATCCCGGAGTGGTACATGCTACCGTGCATACCAAAGCTTTTAATCATGTGATCAATACGCAAAAAGCGGCTACGCAACTGGTGTCAGATTTTGATCAATCATTTCACGAATATCGAATCGATTGGACTCCAGACTACATCAAGGCCTTTATTGATGGTAAGTTATATTTTACCTTTCAAAACACCAGCAAAGGGTGGGAAGAGTGGCCATTTGATAAAAAGCAACATTTACTTTTAAATATAGCTGTTGGGGGAAATTGGGGAGGACAAAAAGGGGTAGATGATGCTATTTTCCCAGCCAAGATGCTGGTTGATTATGTGCGGGTGTATGGGTTAAATAATTAAATTTTTTCTCAACGCTGGCAAGGTTCTAAACCTTGACAGCGTTAAGGCTACAACGTTTTTTTCTTCAAAATAATTGCATCATTTTAATCAAGTAATTGATATTAATCATGTAGCATTTTTTCGACTTAACAAAGTATTCAATGCAAGAGGTGTTTATTGCTGTTATTGCCTTTGACGGAAACGGTAAAGATTTTATGGGAGTAGATGATTTAGGTTTACCAGCTTAAATTGATTGATTATTTTGGAATATATGCTTACAAACAACAATACTATGAGATATCCTGAGGCTGCAGAAGCATTTGACAGACTTTTATGTATCATGGATGATTTAAGGGAAAAATGCCCATGGGATAAGAAACAAACCATGGATTCTTTACGTCATCTGACCATTGAAGAAACCTATGAATTATCAGATGCTATCTTAGATGGCGATCAAATGGAGGTTAAAAAGGAGATTGGAGATCTTTTTTTGCATTTGGTTTTTTACAGTAAAATCGGATCAGAAAACCATGCTTTTAATGTTAAAGATGTACTTGATAGCATAGCCGAAAAGTTGATTTCACGACATCCGCATATTTATGGAGATGCTAAAGCAGATACAGAGGAAGAAGTTAAGGCCAATTGGGAGGCATTAAAACTCAAAGAGGGGAACGAATCTGTTTTATCAGGAGTGCCTGGGTCATTGCCTGCATTGGTGAAGGCAATGAGAATTCAAGAAAAGGCACGCGGAGCAGGTTTTGATTGGGAAGAAAAAGAGCAGGTTTGGGCCAAGGTAGAAGAAGAATTAGGAGAATTTAAGGAGACATTTGTAGGCAAGAAGCTATCTGATGAAGAAAAAGAGATGGCAGAAGGGGAATTGGGTGATTTGATTTTCAGTTTAGTTAATTTTGCTCGCTTTATTGATATTAATCCAGAAACGGCTGTTGAGCGAACCAATCGTAAATTCATTTATCGATTTCAGTACTTGGAAAAGAAAGCAAAAGAAGCGGGGAAAATTCTCTCTGAAATGACTTTAGCGGAGATGGATGTATATTGGGAGGAGGCTAAAAAAAGCAACGCTGGCAAGGTTTAAAACCTTGACAGCGTTAAGTTACAGGGTAAATTTGACATTAAGGTTATTTTTTAATGAGCAAACTGATAAACTGTTTTACTCGAATATGTTTCACCCGGACGTAATACGGTGCTAGGGAAACTTGGGTGGTTAGGGGAATCTGGGAAATGTTCCGTTTCTAGGCAAAATCCCATTCTTTTGGTATAACTAACCCCGTATTTGCCAGAGTAGGTGCCATTTAAAAAGTTACCGGTATAAAACTGGGTAGCTGGTTCAGAAGTTGATAATTCTACACTTCTTCCTGATACTGGATCAACAACCTTACCAACTTTGGCAAAAACTCCTGGAGCTTTATCAAAAACGACACAGTGGTCATATCCGCCACCCCGTTTGATTTGAATATCATCTGCGTCAACTCGCTCTGAAATCAAGTGTGGTTGAAGAAAATCAAATGCTCCACCTTTTACATCAATGAGCTCACCTGTAGGGATCAAGGTTTCATCGACAGCTACTAATTTATTGGCATTTAGTTGAACTTGATGTCCAGTAATATCCCTTTTGGCATTTCCTGACAAGTTAAAATAGGTATGATTGCTTAAGTTAAGTACGGTTGCCTTGTCAGTCGTGGCTTTATATTCAATGCCCAATTCATTAGAAGGGCTCAGCGTGTAGGTTACTTGAACTTGTAGATTACCAGGATAACCTTCTTCACCATCTTTTGATAGGTAGGATAATACTAATTTGGATCCTTTGTCGTCACCTTCTGCGGCTAAGACTTTCCAGACAACTTTATCAAAGCCTACTTTGCCACCATGCAGGTGGTTTCCCATATTTTGGGTATACAATTCATAGGTTTTGCCATCTAAAGTAAATTTTCCTTTGGCAATACGGTTGCCATATCTTCCGATGATGGCCCCAAAATATGGGGATCCTTTTTCGTATTCTTGAAGAGTTTCATAGCCTAATACAACATCTTCAATTTTGTTGTTTTTATCTGGGCATAAAATTTTGGTAATAATACCACCGTAGTTCATAATCTGAACTTCCATGCCAGATTTGTTTTTCAGGGTATATAAAGTAACAGGTTCTCCGGCTTGAGTTTTGCCAAATGGTTTGGATGTAAGGGACATAGGGCCTTGAATAGGTTTTGCTAATAAAGAAATTGATAAAATTTGAGTACAAAGGAAGGCAATTGGTAGCCAAATGGCGATTTTTTTCATGTTGTCATGGTCTTGAGGCTTCTAATTTAAGGAATTCAGTTGAATTTGAAATTATTTTATTTATCTTTGCACCCCATTTAAAAATTAATTATTAATCTAAATTTCAGCATGTTAGCCCAGCATGTTGATGTAGCAAGGGCAAAAATTATGTCTAATAAACAAAAAGATTTCGACTGGGATCAGATCGATGGTAAAGGTTTCGGCGGTAATTACACTGCTGAGCAAAAGAAACAAATGGAAGCAGCCATTGAGGCTACTTTGAATTCGGTTACAGAGAAGGAAGTGGTGAAAGGTATTGTAGTGAGCAAAACTGACCGTGAAGTTATTGTAAACATTGGATTCAAATCTGACGGTTTGGTATCTGCTTCAGAGTTTCGTGATATGCCTGATTTAAAGGCAGGTGACGAGGTAGAAGTGTATATTGAAAACCAAGAAGATTCAAACGGCCAATTGATTCTTTCTCGTAAGCTTGCGAAAGTAATGGGAGCATGGATCAATATTGAGCGTGCTTTAGAAGAAGATACCATTATCAATGGTTTCGTTAAGCGTCGTACTAAAGGTGGTTTGATCGTAGATATTTTTGGAATCGAGGCATTCTTGCCAGGTTCTCAAATTGATGTTAAGCCAATCCGTGATTTCGACATTTTTGTTGGAAAGAACATGGAGGTTAAAGTAGTTAAGATTAACCATACGAATGATAACGTAGTTGTTTCTCATAAGGTATTGATTGAGAAAGATCTAGAGGAGCAACGTCAGTTGATCTTGAACAACTTAGACAAAGGTCAAGTATTAGAAGGTGTGATCAAAAACATGACTAATTTCGGTGTGTTCATCGACTTAGGTGGTGTAGATGGTTTATTGCACATTACAGATATCTCATGGGGTCGTATCAACCACCCACAAGAGGTGTTGAAATTAGATCAGAAGATCCAAGTTGTAGTATTAGATTTCGACGAAAACAAGAAGCGTATTTCTTTAGGTATGAAGCAATTACAAGCTCATCCTTGGGAAGCTTTAGCGGCTGACGTAGAAGTAGGATCTAAGGTAAAAGGTAAGATTGTTAACGTAGCAGATTACGGTGCATTCTTAGAGGTTTTACCAGGTGTTGAAGGGTTAATCCACGTGTCAGAAATGTCATGGTCTCAGCACTTACGTAATCCACAAGATTTCTTGAAAGTAGGTGATGAAATGGAAGCCGTTGTGTTAACATTAGATCGTGCCGAGCGCAAGATGTCTTTAGGTATTAAGCAATTGACAGAAGATCCTTGGACTAAAACTGACTTGTTGTCTAAATATGCAGTAGGTACAAAGCACAAAGGAACTGTTCGCAACTTAACTAACTTTGGTTTATTCCTTGAGTTAGAAGAAGGTATCGATGGTCTTGTTCACGTATCAGACTTATCTTGGACTAAGAAAATCAAACATCCATCTGAGTTTGTAAAAGTTGGAGATTCATTAGATGTTATCGTAATCGAATTAGATGCTGATAACCGTCGTTTGGCTCTTGGACACAAACAATTAGAAGAGAATCCTTGGGATACATTTGAAAGTGTATTTACAGTAGGTTCTTCTCACAAAGCTACTATCATCTCGAAAAATGATAAAATGGCTGTGTTAGAATTGCCATACGGTATCGAAGGATTAGCACCATTGAAGCAATTGACTAAATCAGATGATTCAGTAGCGGAAGTGGGTGAGGCTTTGGATTTCATTGTAACTGAATTCCAAAAAGATGATCGTAAGATTATTCTTTCTCACACACGTACTTTCACTGCACCAACTGCAGAGGAAACCGCAGCAGCTGCTAAGCCTGAAAAGAAAAAGGCAGCCGCTAAGTCTTCTGAGAAGACAACGGTAACAGCAGAAAAATCAACAATGGGTGATATCGGAGCTTTATCTGCCTTGAAAGAGCAGATGGAAGGTGCTGAGCGTGCTCAAGCGATCAAAAAATTGGAGAAAAAATCCAAGAAAGCTGAATAAGTAAATTAAGGTTTGCTGGAAGGGGTTTGCGAGAGCAAGCCCCTTTTTTTATGTCTTATCGGTTTTGATGGGCAAATATTAATAACTTGATTCATAATTCGCAATTGGTAAAATATCAAGAAATAGATTTGTCATTTGAAGATTTTTTGACAATTTTACTAAGATAAATGTAGATTTGTCAACGTTGTCAACGTTGACAAATCTTTGACAAGTAATAACCTTTTAAAACTAGCAAATACTATGAGTAATCATTCAAGGCGAGATTTTATTAAAAATGCGTCCGTCGCAGCTGCCTCGTTTTACATTGTCCCTCGCCATGTACTTGGAAAAGGATATCAAGCCCCATCTGATAAATTAAATATCATGGGTATTGGTGGAGGAGGAAAAGGATATAGTGATATCATGAATTCCTATAACAAAGGAGCTGAAAATATTGTAGCGGTTGTGGATGTAGATGACCGCCAAGTAGCTAGAATTAAGAAAGACTTACCTAAAGCAAATTTTTATAAAGACTTTCGTGCTGCTTTAGACAAAGAAGGAAACAATGTAGACGCAGTCATCGTGTCTACTCCTGACCATACCCACGCAACCATCGCCATGGAGGCTATGCGTCGTAAGAAACACGTATATGTTCAAAAGCCTTTGGCTCACGACATTTATGAGGCTCGTGTGATCGCTGAAAAAGCTCGTGAAATGCAAGTGGTTACTCAAATGGGAAATCAAGGCTCTTCAGGAGATGGTGTTAGAACTATGATCGAATGGTTTGACGGTGGTGTTATTGGTAAAGTTCATACGGTACAAGTGTGGACAAACCGTCCTGTTTGGCCACAAGGGATTAAATACCCTTCTGCAGGCTTTGAAGTACCTAAAGAATTAGATTGGGATTTATGGTTGGGACCAGCTAAATATAGAGAGTATAATCCTGCCTTATTGCCATTTAAATGGAGAGGTTGGTGGGACTATGGTACAGGTGCTTTAGGAGATATGGGTTGTCACCTTTTAGATCCTCCGTTTAAAGTATTGGGTATCCGAGACGCTATTGACGTGGAATGTTCTGTTGGATCCGTATTTTTGAATGATTGGGTACCTGAGTGGATTCCTGAAGGATGTCCTCCATCATCCATGGTTACGCTACATTATGCGGCCACGAAACGTAATCCTTCACCTGTTACCTTAACTTGGTATGATGGTGGTTTACGTGCCCCTCATCCAGATGGAATTCCATCCACAGAGACCATTGGGGACCCAGATGGATCAAATGGAGTTATTTTGATAGGTTCAAAAGGTATTATGACTTGTGGAACTTATGGTATGTATCCAAAAGTTTTCAAAAATGGAAAACAAGTTCCTGCAGAAGAACTTCCAAAAGCTAAATTACCACGGGTAGTTGGCGGAGATGGTGGTCATAATACACAATGGGTAGAAGCTTGTAAAGCAGGTTTTGGAAAAATGGAGGTTAGTTCTCCGTTTGACTATGCAGGTCCATTTACGGAATCCGTTTTGATGGGTAACTTAGCTATTCGTTCCTATATGTTACGTGAAGGAGAAGGTCGTACTGCCAAGTACATTGGCCGTCAAAAGTTAAATTGGGATGCAACGAATATGCGTATTACCAATTTTGACCCTGCTAACCAATTTGTCAGAAGAGAATACCGCGCAGGCTGGACTTTGTAATATCTTTTACCAGGTAAATAATGAAAGGACGGGTAAATCCCCGTCCTTTTTCTATTTTTGCCTAATTAATTTCTACGTATGCATTTTGACTCAAATTTGCCTAAAGCAGCTATTTTTCAAGAAGTCCAAGCCTATATTGAAAAGGCAGGATTCCACATCATCGATCAAGATTTCACTAGACCCTGGGGTGGATTTTTTGTTCTGGATGAAAGCCAAGTGGCAAAATTTGTATCTCAGTATTTCCCTCAATTAAGCCTGGATGATATTCAAATCACCCAGAAGCTCAGCCCCAAATTCTTAGTAGTGGCCCCACATCAGCGAATTTCTTGGCAATATCACTTCCGACGCGCTGAAATATGGACAGTTGTCCGTGGACCTATCGGCGTTGCCATTTCTTCCACGGATGTACAAGGCGATTATGGGATATATCAAGAACAGGATGTCATTGAATTACCCAAAGGGCAAAGACATCGCCTTATTGGTTTGGATCAATGGGGCTTAGTAGCAGAAATTTGGCAACATACTGATTTGGAGAATCCATCCGATGAATCTGATATCGTTCGTTTACAGGATGATTTTGGTCGCTAATGCCATTACCATTCATCATTTCTTCAAGCCGATAATCTAAAAATAATACAAAAAACTTTGTAGTACTTAAAAGTTTCCTTAGTTTTACGCTCTCGAATTTAAATTAATTTTAGAGCATGAAATGTAGAATACTTGAAAAGGGGGCAGAATTGTACTTCCGATACGGGGTAAGATCCGTAACGATGGATACAATTGCTTCAGAATTGGGCATTTCTAAAAAAACGATTTATCAACATTTTCCAGATAAAGATGCCATGGTATACCAGGTATTGGAATCATTCATTCAAAATGACTTATCTAAATGGGAAGAGTTGGATAAAACCTCCAAGGATGTGATTCATAAAACCTTGCAATCCTTGGAAATTATGAAGTCTACTTTATCTGAAATGAATCCGCGTTTATTGTATGAGGTAAAGAAATATTTTCCGAAAGCGTATGAATTATTTTCCAAGTATAAGGAAGATTGTATTTTGAATACCCTCCAAGTGGATTTAAGAACGGGAATTGAGCAGGGCTATTTTCGCCCTGAATTGGAAGTGGAATTAATAGCTCGACTACGTATGGGAGAAGTGGATTTATCCTTTGATCCTAATTTTTATTCCCATAGTAAACTTTCATTTTTTGATACACAACAAATTTTACTAGATCATTTTATGCGAGGCATTCTCACAGAAAAAGGTCTATCTCTCTACTTATCTTACCAAAATAACAACTAACATGATTCGCCAAAAACTCAATTTTATCGGGCTATTTTGTTTCTTGTCATGGTCGGGATTGGCACAAAGTTTCAGTCTAAAAGAGGCTGTTGATTATGCTATCAACCATCATGTTCAAGTAAAAAATAGCCATTTGGATTTGCAGAATGCAAGTGCCAAAATTAATGAAATCAAGGCTATAGGATTACCTCAAGTTAATGCTGGGGTGAATTACACCAATAACTTGATCATTCAAAGAATGTTTATTCCTGCCAAAACCTTTAATCCTGCTGCAGCAGAAGGAGAAATCATTGCGGCTGAATTTGGTGTTAAGAACTCAGCCATGGCTAATGTCGGCCTAAGTCAATTGGTTTTTGACGGAACCTATTTATTAGGCTTAAAAGCTTCTGAGGTTTATAAGGAGTTGTCTACAAAAAATTTACTTCAGACTAAGCAACAAGTTGCCGAAGGCGTAATGAAAGCTTATTACGGTATTCTGGTTAACGAGAAACGCTTACAGATCTTACAAGCCAATGTGGGCCGCTTGGATTCTTTATTGAAAGAAACCAGAGCTTTGAATAAGCAGGGATTTGTTGAAAAAATTGATGTTCAGCGATTAGAAGTTCAATCCAATAACTTGAAAACAGAATTGGAAAATGTGATTCGTATTCAAGATTTGGGATATTCTTTATTGAAATTCCAAATGGGTTATCCTATGGATGAGCCTATTCGATTATCCTTGACTTTGGAGCAAGTAGACTTAAAATTCAATGCCATTGATGAAAATTTGCCCTTTAATTATGGCAACCGCATTGAGTATTCGATTCTTAAAACCCAAGAAGGATTAGCTGAGCTTGATGTGCGTAGTCAGAAAGCCGGTTATCTTCCTAGATTATTGTTCAACCTCAATTATGGTTTTACCAATGGACGTAAAACTTTTAGTGATTTGGTTAGTCAATCTTGGTTTGATAATTCGACTTTAGGTTTTTCACTTCAGATTCCCATATTTGATGGTTTCTCGAAGAAATATAAAACCATTCAATCGCAAAATAACCTTCAAAAGGTTCGTCAAAGCTATGATTTAGTGAAATCTTCCATTGACCTACAACGCAGCCAATCTTTAATTACCTTGAAAAACTCATTGGAATCATTGAAGGAGCAAAAGGCTAATTTGGATTTAGCCAATGAAATTTCCAGAGTGACTCGCGTGAAATACCAGCAAGGTGTGGGGTCTAACTTGGAAGTATTAAATGCAGAAACTTCCATCAAAGAATCTCAAGCAAATTATTTCACCTCCCTATATAATGCCTTGATTGCCAAGGTTGAATTAGAAAAGGCCAACGGTACCCTATACTCAGAATAACACGATTTTAACAAACATCTCATGAAAAATCTTACCATATTATTAGCCGCCGTATTGCTTGTTGCAGCTTGCACCAAGTCAGTAGATAAAAAACAAGAGTTAGCTGATTTGAAAAAGCAAGCTCAAGAAATTAATGCAAAAATTACTGCTATCGAAAAGGAGATTGGCAAGGAAAATCCTAAAGCTGCTGAAAAAGTAGTGGCTGTTGGGGTAAGTCCAATTCAAGCTCAAAATTTCAACCATTTTGTAGAAGCTCAAGGATCCGTATTAGCTGAAAATACGGTTTTAGTTAGCCCGCAAACTGCTGGAGCCATCCTTACTTTGCCGGTTGTGGCAGGTCAAGCGATTAAAAAAGGACAATTGATTGCAACGCTTGATAATAATATTTTAAAGGAGTCAATGGAAGAAGTGAAACACCAATTGTCTTTAGCCAAAATCCTTTTTGATAAGCAAAAGTCACTTTGGGATCAACAAATTGGTACAGAAGTACAGTATTTGAGTGCTAAGTCAAACAAAGAATCCTTAGAAAAACGTTTGGTTACCTTACAAGCTCAATTGGCCATGTCGAAAGTCATTGCGCCTATTTCTGGAACGATAGAAATTGTTCGTCAAAAAGCTGGTGAAATGGCTTCTCCAGGTTTACCCATCGTTCAGATTGTGAATTTAGGAAACTTAAAAGTAGCGGCTAAGATTTCGGATACCTATGTTGGTTCTGTTAAAGTTGGCGATCCAATCGTGATTAAATTCCCAGATATCAACAAGGAGCTGAAAGCAAAAATTACCTTGGTTTCCCAATTGGTAAATCCTTTGTCTCGTACATTTGATATCGAGGCTCGTATACCAAATGTAGGCAATGAGTTAAAGCCAAATCAATTAGCTGTTATCAATATCAATGATGTTTCCAAAGCGAATGCCATTGTATTGGATGAGAACCTAATTCAAAAAACTGAAAAAGGGAATTTGATTTATGTAGCAGTAGACGAAGCTGGCAAGAAAGTGGCCCGTGCTCGTCAAGTAACCATTGGCTTATCTTACAATGGTCAAGCCGAGATTACTTCGGGTATTAAAGTGGGAGATCAAGTGATTACCCAAGGATACCAAGACTTAGTTGACGGTCAAGCCATTTCATTCTAATCTGAAAGAATCCACAACATGGAAAAAAATATAAAAAACGAGCAACTGCCCGAAGGAAAAGGACTTATCTATCACATGATAGATTGGTTGGGGCAAAATCGTACCACCATATACATCTTTACCTTCATCATTTTTGTGGCGGGTATGGGTATCTACAAGCAATTGCCCAAGGAGCAATTCCCGGATATTGTCGTGCCACAAATGGTCATTCAAACAGTCTATGCTGGTACTACGCCAACAGACATTGAAAATGTAATTAACAAGCCCATAGAAAAGCAGTTAAAAGCTATTACTGGGGTAAAAAGTGTGAAGTCGAATGCCTTGCAAGACGTTTCTGTGATCATCGTTGAGTTTAATACCGATGTAACAGTTCCAGTGGCCAAACAACGTGTACAGGATGCGGTAGATAAGTCTGTCACGGACTTACCTAAGGATCTAACAAGACAACCTTCGGTAGCGGAAGTGAACTTTTCGGAGTTCCCCATCATGAACATCAATATTGCCGGGGATTACCCATTGGATAAATTGAAGAAATATGCCGAAGACTTGCAGGATGAAATCGAAGGAATGCCTGAAATTAATCGGGTGGACATCATTGGTGCCCTCAAGCGTGAGATTCAAATAAACTTGGATCTGGCGAAAATGCAAAGCTATGGTTTAACCTTTTACGACATTCAATCCGTTGTACAAGGGGAAAACGTGAACATATCAGGAGGAGAACTTCCTGTCAATGGTGTTAGACGGGCCTTGCGAGTAACTGGAGAATTTAAAAGCATGGAGCAATTGTCTAATATCATCATTCGCTCTAGTACAGGTGCGGTAGTGAGACTAAAAGACGTAGCGGATGTACAAGATAGTTTTGAGGAAAAACAAGATTTTGCTCGTTTAAATAATAAGTCGGTAATTACCCTAAACGTTATCAAGAGGGCTGGTTCCAACTTAATTGATGCAGCTGATAGAATTGAAAAAACCATTGATGAATATAAAGAAACACGTTTCCCAAGTGGTTTGACCGTGTCTATTACAGCGGATCAGTCGGAAAGAACCCGTG
This sequence comes from Cytophagaceae bacterium, assembly GCA_027491315.1. GTDB lineage: Bacteria > Bacteroidota > Bacteroidia > Cytophagales > Spirosomataceae > Aquirufa. The sequence continues at coordinate 88,977 of JAIXWL010000005.1, read as the reverse complement.
GAGATATTGCTGATTTAATTAATACAGTTATTCTTGGTTTCGTTTTTGTGGTGATTGTATTGATGTTCTTTATGGGTGTTCGTGATGCTGCTTTTGTAGGATTATCTGTGCCTTTATCGGCTTTATTGACATTCTTGTTCATGCCGAGTTTCGACTTCACCTTGAATACCATTGTGTTATTTGCTTTCTTACTCAGTTTAGGAATTGTGGTGGACGATGCAATTGTGGTTATAGAAAATGCCCACCGTTTATTTAATAATTTCAAAAAATTGACCATTGTAGAAGCGGTTAAATTAGCAGCTTCTGAAGTTTTTGTTCCGGTATTATCAGGAACCTTAACGACCATCTCGCCTTTCTTACCTTTATTATTTTGGCCTGGTATTGTTGGGGAATTCATGAAATTCCTACCAATCACCTTGATTATTACCTTGTTTGCTTCTTTATTCGTTGCCTATGTGATGAATCCTGTTTTTGCTATGTCATTCATGAAACGTCATGATGAAGAGGTGAATGATGTCAAGAATCCTAAATTCTCTGATATCCGTAAAACGGTCGTGATTTTACTGAGTCTTACCTTAGGAGGATATTTGATAGGTTTTCAATTAGGTCATTTTGGCTTTGGTAATTTTTTCCTTTTTGCCATCATCATTTATGTCTTTAATCACTTTGTGGTTACGCCTAAATGGATTGTTCCATTCCAAGATAAAACCTTACCAGCGTTTAAAAATGCATACCGTCGGGTTATTTCATGGGTATTGGAGGGTCGCAGACCGGTTTATGCTGTCTTGGCTTCTTTCGGACTATTGGTTTTCTCTTTCGTCTTATTTGGAATCGTTAAACCAAAAGTGATATTCTTCCCTTCTGGAGATCCGGATTATGTTTATATCTATGCCAAAATGCCCATTGGAACAGATGCCGTTGTGACGGATTCCATGACCAAGGTCATCGAAGGACGCGTGTTTACTTTCTTGAAAAAAGAAAAAGCCATGGGTATTGTCAATTCGGTTATTTCCAACGTAGGAAAGAACGCAGGCGATCCAATGAACCCAGATCGTAGTGCTACTCCGCATAAAAGTAAGGTGACGATCGCCTTTGAGAAAGTTCAAATGCGAGGAGGCTTATCGACACAAGATTTATTGACCAAACTACAAAATTCGTTTAAGTCTAGTCCAATTCCAGGTGTTGAGATGGCTATCGAGCGTGAAAGAAATGGACCACCTACTGGTAAGCCAATCTCGATCGAAATTTCCGGTGATGATTTCGGTGTGTTGTTGGATTTGGAGAAAAAAGTATTGAATTCAATTCAAAAGGCGGGTATCCAAGGTATCCAAGAATTGAAATCGGATTTGGTGACAAATAAGCCCGAAATTATCGTGGATGTCAATCGCGAGAAGGCTAGTCGGGAAGGAATTTCTTCAGCTCAAGTAGCTATGGCCATACGTGGCGCCTTATTTGGCGTTGAAATATCTAAATACCGTGATGTTAAAGATGAGTATCCTATTCAATTGCGTTTAAAAGGTAATTCTAGAAATCAGATTGAAAAATTACTTTCAATGAATATTACCTACCGTGATATGAATTCTGGCGGGATGCTTCGTCAAGTTCCTTTAAGCTCGGTGGCTGATATTCGTTATGCCTCTTCTTTTAGCCAGATTAACCGTAAAAATCAAGAGCGTGTTGTGACATTGGGATCAGATGTGATTGAAGGATATAATGCCAACGAGATTGTGGCGGAATTGAATGGTCTATTTGAAACGATGGAATTGCCTCAGGGATATAAAATTAAAATGGGAGGAGAACAAGAGCAGCAGCAAGAAACAGGTGCATTCTTAGGAATTGCCTTTATTTCTGCCTTGATTTTGATCTACTTAATTTTAGTAACTCAATTTAACTCTGCGATAAAACCTGTCATTATTTTCGCCACTATTTTGCTTTCATTGGTGGGAGTAATTTTAGGATTCTTAGCTTTTGGCATGACTTTCTCTGTATTGATGTCAGGTGTGGGAGTGATTGCTCTAGCAGGTATCGTGGTGAAAAATGGTATTTTGTTAATTGAGTTTATCGAAGAACTTCGTTTCAAGCGTGGTTATGATTTAAAAGAAGCCATCATTGAAGGAGGGGGAATTCGATTAACGCCAGTGTTATTAACAGCATCGGCTGCCGTGCTTGGTTTGATTCCTTTGGCATTAGGTTTGAGTATTGACTTTGCCGCTATGTTTACAGAATTGAACCCACACATTTTCTTTGGGTCTGATTCAGCCGTATTCTGGGGGATTTTAGCTTGGACCATCATTTTTGGATTAACATTTTCAACGGCTTTGACCTTGATTATCGTTCCCTGTATGTATTATTTGTCGGAACGTATCAAGCAAAAAATCCGTAAAACAGCATAGTACACTTATTTTATATTTTGGGGATTAAACGAAAGACCTCGGGCGCTGTCCGAGGTCTTTTTGTATAGCTGGAAACTCCTAGAAATAGGACATTTGACTCAATACTCATGGTTTTTTTACGCTAAATGATTATCAATTTGCTGGACAATATATTTGAAAATTTAATCGTTAAAACGCAACGCTGTCAAGGTTTTGAACCTTGCCAGCGTTAAGGCTTGGTACATCCGCATAAATAATCAAATTAATCTCATTAAATTCAGGCCCTTAACTTACATTCATCATGAAAAAACTACTCTTATTATTGTTATTTCCTGTGAGCCTTTGGGCTCAAGATAGGCCATATGGAAAATTATGGGCTACCCGTTCTGAGGTTATAGCCCAAAACGGAATGGCTGCTACTTCCCATCCATTATCTACCCAAGCGGCCTTGGATGTTTTAAAGGCTGGTGGGAACGCCATCGATGCCGCCATTGCTGCCAATGCCATGGAAGGTGTTGTGGAGCCCCATGTAAATGGAATTGGTGGCGACTTGTTTGCGATCGTTTGGGATGCGAAAACCAAAAAATTATACGGATTAAATGGTTCTGGTAGATCACCTAAATCCTTGACCCTTGCTGAATTGAAGAAAAGAGGATTGAAACATATTCCAAGCACAGGTCCCTTACCTGTTAGTGTACCGGGCTGCGTCGATGCATGGTTTGAATTACATAAAAAATTTGGATCCATGCCTATGTCAAAGGTCTTGGAAAAGGCTGTTTCCTATGCTAAAAATGGATTTCCTGTGCATGGGGAATTTGCCTCAGCCTTGCAACGGGTAGAAGCGAATTATGGAAGGTTTCCCAATGTAGCACAACACTATTATCCTTCTGGAAAAGCTCCTGTTGTGGGGGATGTGTTTAAAAACCCTAACTTGGCAAATACCTTAGAAAGAATCGGAAAGGAAGGCCGAGATGTGTTTTATAAAGGCGATATGGCAAGAACCATGGATGCATTTATGAAAAAGAATGGTGGATTTTTAAGCTATGAGGATTTAGCGACCCATACCTCCACTTGGATTGATCCTGTGTCGGTTAATTACCGTGGTTATGACGTTTGGGAATTGCCACCCAATGGTCAGGGAATTGCAGCTTTACAAATGTTAAATATTTTAGAAGGTTACGATTTTTCCAAAATAAAGCATGGTAGTGCAGAGCACATTCACTTATTTACAGAGGCCAAAAAATTGGTGTTTGAAGATCGAGCTAAATACTATGCCGACCCTGAATTTGCCAAAATTCCAGTGGCTAATTTAATCTCAAAATCCTATGCAGCTGAGCGAAGAAAACTAATTCAAGCGAACCGTGCTGCTAGGCATTATGACGCAGGAAATCCAGCTTTAAAAGAGGGAGATACCATCTATTTGACAGTAGCCGATAAAGATGGCAACATGGTCTCATTGATTCAAAGTAATTACCGTGGATTTGGTTCTGGTATGATGCCGGATGGACTCGGATTTATGTTCCAAGATCGTGGGGAAATGTATAGTTTAAATGAAGGAGAAAATAATACCTATGCCCCTGGAAAACGTCCATTTCATACCATCATTCCGGCTTTTGTTACCAAGGATGGTCAGCCTTTTTTAAGCTTTGGTGTTATGGGTGGAGCTTTTCAGCCGATGGGCCACGTGCAGATTGTGATGAATGTAGTGGACTTTGGTATGAATATTCAAGAAGCTGGAGATGCGCCAAGGTTAAATCACGAAGGGTCTTCTGAACCTACTGGGGAGGCGATGGAATTGACGGGTGGAACAATTACGCTGGAAAGCGGATACCCTTATGAAGTCATTCGAGAATTATTACAAAAAGGTCATCAAGTTGGTTTTATGAATGGAATTTATGGTGGTTATCAAGCCATCAAATGGGATCCCGTTCGAAAAGTTTATTTTGGCGCGTCTGAGTCTAGAAAAGACGGACAAGCAGCTGGTTATTAATAAAGGTCAATGGTTATATTAGCAAAACGCGTTTTTACGGGACATGAATGGTTGATCGATCAACAAATTCATGTGCATCAGGGTCGTATTCAGGAGATTAAATCAGTGGAAGGTGATTTAGAGGGATCTGGTTTTATCTGTGCCGGTTTTATTGATTTGCAAGTGTATGGTGGAGGCGAAATTTTATTTTCCAACCATCCTACTGAAGCGGCTATAGCCAAAACTTTTGAAGAGCATCAGCAAACAGGGACAAGCCATTTTCAGATTACCTTGAACTGCTCCCCAAAGGAAACCATGTGGAAGGCTATTGATGCTTGTAAAGCCTATCTGGCAAAGGGAGGCAAAGGTTTGATTGGTTTACATTTAGAAGGGCCCTTTTTCAACCCTATACGAAAGGGGGCTCATAAAGAAGAATTTGTACAAAAGCCTTCCATTGACTACATCCAAGAAATTGTGCATCGTGCTGGTGATTTGCCTATCTACATGACCATCGCTCCGGAAATGTTTTCGGAAGAGGAATTAGATTATATCATCAAAAGCCCCATCATGGTTTCTTTGGGGCATTCAGATGCAACTATTGACCAAGCAAATAATGCTTTATCCAAGGGGGCTCATCGGATTACACATTTATTTAATGCCATGTCACAGTGGCAAAGCCGAGCATTGGGGCTTGTGGGAGCTAGTTTGTCGAGCGATGCCTGGACTAGTATTATCGTGGACGGCTTACACTGTGATTTTCGTTCTGTGAAGTTGGCCAAAGAATTGAAGAAACATCGTTTATTTTTGATTACCGATGCCGTGACTCATGATGTGTCTGGCCCTTATTTATTTGAAAAAAAGGATGGAAAGTTTTCTAATGAATCGGGTACGCTTTCGGGCTCTGCTTTAACGATGGAACAGGCCGTTCAAAATTGCGTGCATCAGGTGGGGATAGATGTGGAAGAAGCCATTCGTATGGCTACCCTTTATCCAGCCCAAGTGGCCAATTTAGATCGAGAAATAGGATCGGTCGAAGTAGGGAAAAAGGCCTGCTTGATACATATGAGTGACGATTTAAAAGTTCAACAAGTATGGTTGGACGGTGAACCTTTGATGGATTAATATGATTAGTTTTCCTTCCAAACAAGCGCAAGTACAAACCACTATCTTCACTAAAATGTCGGCTCTAGCAGCCGAGCACAATGCCTTAAATTTGTCGCAAGGCTTTCCTGGGTTTGACTGTTCGGAAGAACTTCAATCTTTGTTGGCATTCTATTCCAAAGGCCATAATCAATATGCTCCTATGGCTGGAGTGCCCGTTTTTAAACAAAGCATAGCGGATAAAACTAGTTTGTTTTATGGTATTGACGTCGATGCTAATAAGGAAGTAACAGTTGTTTCCGGGGCTACAGAAGCTTTATTTTGTGCCATTCATTGTTGCGTTTTTCCGGGTGATGAAGTCATCATGTTTGACCCCAGTTATGATGCTTATGACCCTGCTGTTCGTTTGGCGGGCGGCATACCCATTCATTTATCCATGGATGCGCAGCGGGGCTTTCAAATAGATTGGGAAGAGCTGGCTCGTACCATTGGTCCCAAGACACGGGCCATCATGGTGAATAGTCCGCATAATCCAACGGGCTCCATTTGGACTGAAAATGATTTAAATGCCTTGGCTGAAATAGTGAAAGGGACCAATATCCTGATTATTTCCGATGAGGTATATGAACACATAGTTTTTGACGGTCAAAAGCATTATTCCGTATTGTTGCACCCAGGGCTTCGTCAACGAAGTTTTGTTTGTGGTTCTTTTGGTAAAACCTATCACATAACGGGTTGGAAAATTGGTTACTGTTTGGCGCCCGCCTATTTGACCAAGGAGTTTCAAAAACTACACCAATGGGTGACTTTTTCCAGTGCCACTCCATTGCAATATGCCCTTGCGGACTACTTAAAAGAACCGGCACATTATTTGGGACTTTCTGAATTTTACCAAAGAAAAAGGGATTTATTTGCTTCGGCTTTTGAAGGAAGTAAATGGAAATTATTACCAAGTCATGGCAGTTTTTTCCAATGCATGGATTATAGTGCAATCAGCCAAGAACGAGATGTAGATTTAGCAGAAAGGTTAACTAAAGAAATCCAAGTGGCGTCTATTCCTATTTCTGTTTTTTATGAAAAGGCTCCCGGTGATACAATTTTGCGTTTTTGCTTCGCCAAATCGGATGAGGTTTTATTGGAAGCGGCTGCAAGACTCGTTCAATTATAAGATTAATTTTTGCCCTATTTGGCTTAGATAGTCTGCGGCATGAGTCATGGCATCCTCTAATCGAATGGGAGGCACCAAAATGGGATAAACAGGTATGTGTTGCATCGATGCAGGAATTTTCCCTACATCTTGTAGTCCACCACAAATTAGGATGATGGGCTTTTGGCAGGCTTGACTATGTTGAATTAGGGTAGATATTAATTTCCCTTCCCAAGATTGGACATCAATTTTTCCTTCACCACTGATGATGACATCTGCTTGGGCAGCATGCTGGTCAAATGACACTAATTCTAATATCCACTCAGAAGCGAGGTGAATACTAGCTTGAAGAAAAAACAAGGCTCCTGCTCCTAAACCTCCTGCTGCTCCTGCTCCAGGTGTATGTGCCATGCTAGCATTTGGAAAGAATGTAGCTAGATGTATTAAACCTTCATTTAATTGCTCAATCATGGTTTCGTCAGCTCCTTTTTGCTTGGCAAAAACGTATGCTGCACCCTGAGGCCCATGCAAAACATTGCGAACATCTGTGGCTACTTGAAACTGAATCAGACTTAATTGATCCTTTAAATTACTAGGCAATATTCGATGAATATGTCTCAAATTTTCTCCAATCGGAGCTAACTCATTTCCTTGTTCATCTAAAAAACGGAAACCTAAAGCGGCCGCCATACCCATTCCTGCATCATTCGTGGCAGATCCACCCACGGTTAAGGTGATTTTTTTAGCCCCTAATTCTAAGGCATGTCGGATTAGCTCTCCCGTGCCATAGGTACTCGTTAATGCAGGATTACGATCTTTGGGTGCTAATAATTCTATCCCCGAGGCTCTTGACATCTCAATAAATGCCTGTTTTTTTTCTTTTACCCAAAGGTAGGGGGCATGAATAGGTTGAAAGAGTGGGTTATTGACCTTGACATGCATCCATTCTCCTCCAAAAATTTCGTGAATGACATCCAAGGTCCCTTCTCCACCATCTGCTAATGGCAGCGACTGGATGATAGCATCTGGATAGGATTTTTTAATCCCTTTGGCTAAAGCCTGGCAAACCTCGGCGGCACTAAGGGAATCTTTAAATTTATCAGGACAAAGTAATATGCGCATCACGTGAATTTGACCTGAATTTACCAACAATTTGTTTAAATCCATGAATTTATCCTCGAGTGCTTTCCTGACGGGAATCCTTTTGGTATTTTTGAATAAATAAATAAAGCCATATGTCGTTTTCATTTCGAATATCCTGCTTTTTGTTACTAATAGGGCTTTTGTCCTCTTGTACCAAACAGCCCGATTTAAGTGGTTTTGATGTCAATAAATTTGTACAAGATGAAGCTGGATGTCAAGGTAGCAGAGGCTCTCAAGTTGATTGGTTGAAATCTCACAAAGAGAATTTAAAGGGGGTTAGTTCCAATGATATTGAGGATATTTTTGGCAAACCGGATATCCAACAATTGGCTGATCGAAATCAAGAATACTATGTGTATTTTTTGGAAAAAGGACCTCATTGTGATAAAATGACAAATCCATCACAAGCTTATTCCATGGCATTTCGTTTCAGTGCCATAGGTTTAGCTACTGAAATCACCTTTCAACGTGGTTTGCCATGATTATTTGGTAAACCAGCCCACCACGGTGCTAGAAAAACTTACGAGAAAACTAAAGATTAAGGGAGCCACAAAACCACTTACTTGAAAACCTGGAACATATAATTCTGTCAAGTAAACCATGGCCACATTGATGACCAAAGAAAACAATCCCAAGGTCATAAAGGTGATAGGAAAGCTAATGATTTGCAAAAAGGGTTTTACAAATGAGTTTAAAAAGCCCATGGCTAAGGCTACTAAGAGGGCAGTGGTGAATCCGTCAACGACAATTCCCTTTAAATAGCGCGGGATGATTAAAATGACCCCTGCAATGATGATGTATCGAATGATGAACCCTATCATGTTATTTCGCGTGTCTTTGCTGTAATAATTTTATGATTTCTTCCAATCCAATTCCTCGGTCTTCTAATAAAACCAATAAGTGAAAAACTAAGTCTGCCGCCTCACCTTTAAATAATTCATCGTTAGTTGACATAGCTTCTATCACGAGTTCTACGGCTTCTTCTCCTACTTTTTGAGCTACCTTATTGGTTCCTTTTTGGAATAAAGATGCGGTATATGAAGTATCGGCAGAAGCTCCTTTTCTAGAGCGAATGATGTGTTTTAAATAGTCAAGCCAAGCGGCATTGTCTTGGTTAGAGGTATTAAAGCAGGTATCTGCACCTGTATGGCAAGCAGGGCCTACCGGGTTAACTTGGATTAACAGGGTATCTTGGTCACAATCCAAATGAATATTTTTAACATGAAAGAAATTTCCGGAAGTTTCTCCCTTGGTCCATAATCGCTCTTTTGATCGAGAATAGAAAGTGACAATATTTTCTGACTGTGTTTTTACATAGGCTTCCTCATTCATATAGCCAAGCATTAATACTTGTAGAGTGGAGGCATCCTGAATAACAGCAGGTATTAATCCTTTAGAAAAGTCGGGGCTTGAGTTCATTTTGTCAAAAATACTGGTGAATTTATTAAATACGCATCGGAATTCCTTTGCTGGCTAGGTAATTCTTTAAATCTAAAATATCGATTTCTTTGAAGTGGAAAATGCTGGCCGCCAATCCGGCATCGGCTTTCCCTTCCGTAAATACTTCATAAAAATGTTCCATGCTACCCGCTCCACCCGAGGCGATGATCGGTATGGAGGAATTAAGCGAGATTGTAGATGTCAATTTATTGGCAAATCCAGCTTTCGTTCCATCAGCATCCATGCTAGTCAATAGAATTTCTCCAGCACCTCGATTCTCAACTTCTTTGGCCCATGGAATGGTTTGGATATCCGTAATTTTTCTTCCTCCATGAGTATGTACCCAATCTGTTCCATCAACCCAACGGGTGTCAATGGCCACAATGATACATTGTGAGCCAAATTGTAAGGCTAATTCATCAATTAAATCAGGATTTCTAACAGCTGAGGAGTTGATTGAAACTTTATCTGCCCCAGCGTTTAATAAGGCTGAAACATCCTGTATAGAAGATATTCCCCCTCCCACGGTGAAGGGAATATTCACATGTCTTGCCACTTCTCGTACCAAATTAACCAAGGTCTTCCTGTCATCTACGGTAGCAGTGATATCCAAGAAAACCAATTCATCGGCTCCTTCTTGAGCATATAAAGCTCCAAGCTCTACAGGATCTCCTGCATCACGTAAATCCACAAAATTGGTTCCTTTGACGGTCCTCCCATCTTTGATGTCCAAACAAGGAATGATTCTTTTGGTTAACATGCAGATTCTTTGGCAAAGGTGGCTAATTCAGCTAAACTAATTCGTCCTTCATAAAAGGCTTTTCCAACTATCACACCAAAAATGTTCATGTCGCGCAGTCGGTATAAATCATCTAAACAAGCCACCCCGCCACTTGCAATGAGCTGTAAGTCAGGCTCTTGAGCTTGTATTTTTTCGTACAAATCAAAACTAGGTCCTTGCAATAAGCCATCTTTGGCCACATCCGTTGATATCACATATTTTACTCCTGCAGCACAATAGTCTCTTAGGAAATCAAAGATGGAAATTTGGGAATTTTCCTGCCAGCCTGAAACGGCAATTTGCTCATTGTGGGCATCAGCGCCTAAAATGATTTTGTCAGCACCGTATTTTTTCAACCAACTTCTTACTAATTCTGGCTGACTAACGGCAATGCTACCAGCCGTAATCTGTTGGGCTCCTGCTGAAAAGGCGATATCAATCATTTCGTCGGATTGTACACCTCCACCAAAATCAATGTGAAGGTTCGTTCCTTTGGCAATTCTTTCCAAAACATGCGCATTGACAATTTTTTTAGCCTTTGCCCCGTCCAAATCTACCAAATGCAATCGTTGGATACCTGCCCCCTCAAATTCCTTTGCAATCTCCAATGGGTCCGAATGATATACCTTTTTTTGAGCATAATCACCCTGGGTCAAGCGAACACATTGGCCTCCAATTAAATCTATAGCGGGGATAAGTTGAAACATGATTTATAATGCGAGAAAATTTTCTATAATTCGTTGGCCTGCCATTCCACTAATTTCTGCGTGAAACTGGGCAGCATAAAAGTTGTCTTGGTGAAGCATGGCTGAAAATGGCTGTACATAATCACATATGGCTGTGGTCAGAGGGTTTACAGGCACATAATACGAGTGAACAAAATAAACGTATTCTTCATTTTTTAAGCCTTCCATCAAAGGATTCGCTTGATTGGCCTGGATGGAATTCCATCCTACATGCGGGATTTTTAAGTCCTGCGACTGAAAACGTTTTACTTCCACATCAAATACTCCCATGCAAGTTGTATCGTTTTCTTCTGAGTGTTTACAAAGAAGTTGCATACCAATGCAAGTAGCTAAAACGGGTTGCTTTAACTGAGGAATAAGTAAATCTAAGCCCTTCTCTTTTAAATGCGCCATGGCCGTACTAGCTTCTCCTACGCCAGGAAAAATCACCTTATCTGCTTGGCGTAAAATCGTCTCATCGTCTGTCCAGCGATACGGCACTCCGATTCGATCAAGTGCGTACATCACGGAGGCAACATTCCCGGCATTGTATTTAACGATGGCAATTTCCATGGGCTTTCTTTCTGGGTAAACAGCCTTGCAAAGGTAGGCAAATAGGCTGGATTATGAAATTCCCCTATCTTTGTTGTTCTATCTCATACCACATGCGCTTTCGTAAAAAACTTTTTTTAGAAATGGCTTACCTTTTGTGGATGGGTCTATTACCTTTTATTTCAAGTTTAGCCTTAGGTTATTTTGCCGTATCTAATCCAAGCTTTTTTTTAGACTTTAGTTTAAGTCAACAAATATTATTTTGGTTAGCTACTGTATTTGTGATGGGTTTGGCCTTGTGCCCAACTACTTTTTTGGCCTTATTTGTAGGCTATATTTGGGGTTTTCAAGGTATTTGGCCTTTGATTTTTGCCTATAGTTTAGCGTCAATGTTGGGTTTTGGTATGGCCAAATTATGGAAAGGTCAAGCCATGATTCGTTGGATAAAACGTACGAAAAAAGGTGCACAATTTTTGTCCAATGTGCAGGCGCAATCATTTTCATGGGTATTTTTAGCTCGCCTTTCGCCTATATTTCCTTTTGCTATCACCAATGCCATGATGTCGTTTTTAGGAGTAAGTTTCCTGGATTTTTGTTTGGCAGGAATGATAGGTATGTTACCAAGAACCGCTTTGGCTGTTTGGACAGGGACTCAAGCAAAGAGTTGGAAATATCTTTTGCATCATCCAGAATCGTTTACCTGGCAAGACGGAGCAAGTGTGGTTTTACTAGTATTTTCCGGCTTAGGAATGTACTTCCTGGCTAAAAGACAGGTCAAAGCCTAGTCTGTAGGGTGTCCAAAGGTAAAGTGAAAGAAATGTGAGATATAAGGCGTAAATTTGTCTTTCCAATTCCATCTTCGGAAGAGGCATCATTTTAATCAAACGATTTTGACATTTAAAGAATTAGGTCTGGCCGACAGCCTTTTAGCAGGAATTGATTCCATGGGCTATAAGACCGCAACTCCCGTACAGTCTCAAGTTATTCAACCGATTTTGGAGGGGAGAGATATTATTGCATCAGCACAAACAGGTACGGGTAAAACTGCTGCTTTTTTGCTGCCTATTGTAAATAAAATCATCACTGAGCCACATGCTGAAAATAAAATCAATGCTCTAATCATTGTTCCTACCCGTGAATTGGCCATACAAATTGCGGATAATATGGAAGGTTTAGGGTATTTTACTAATGTATCGTGCATCGCCGTTTATGGTGGTGGGGATGGCCAGTCTTTTACGACGGAGAAAACCGCTTTAACCAGTGGTTGCGATATTGTAGTTTGTACGCCTGGTCGTATGATTGCCCACTTAAATATGGGTTATGTTAATCTCAAAGAGGTCAAATACTTGGTGTTGGATGAGGCTGATCGGATGTTGGATATGGGCTTCCAAGATGATCTAATCAAAATCACCTCTTTTTTAAGTCCAGAGCGTCAAAACCTCTTATTTTCAGCTACTATGCCGCATAAAATGCGGGAATTGGCCAGAAAGTTATTGAAAAATCCTGTAGAGATAAATATTGCTGTTTCAAAACCCCCTGAGCAAATTGTTCAAGAAGCTTTTGTAGTTTTTGAGGAGCAAAAATCACCTTTGATTAAGCACCTATTGCGATTAAAAGAGTATAGTCGTGTGATTATTTTTTGTTCCAGAAAGCAAAACGTAAAAACACTTACTAACGATTTAAAGAGGGCCAAATTCAAAGTAGAGGAAATCCATTCGGATTTGGAACAAGATGTTCGTGAACAAGTATTACAGGATTTTAGAAATAAAAAGACGACTATTTTAGTAGCCACAGATATTTTAAGTCGAGGCATTGACATCGACGAAATTGAGTTGGTCATCAATTACGACGTCCCTAATGATGGAGAGGATTATATTCACCGCATTGGTCGTACGGCAAGGGCAGAAAGTCAAGGTACCGCCTATACTTTAATCAGTCCTGCCGAACAGAGAAAATTTGCGAGTATTGAAAAGTTGTTAGAAAAAGAAGTGACAAAATCACCTATTCCAGAAGAGTTTGGAGCTGGCCCCGCTTATGAGCCAGCCTTACAAAAGGCTGGCGATAAGGGGCGAAATTTTTCTGGACCTAAAAAAGGAGGTAAGAAGTTTTGGGGGAAAAAGAAAAAGTAAAGCTTATTTTTGGGCTTTTACTCCCGTAGTTCCTCCTTGTGCTAAAGTGATATCCACCGGGGTATTGGATTTCCAACTTCCGCGGGTAAAATCAGGGACGTTCATGGATCTAGATCTGTTTTTAACGGACATTTCACTTAATGGTCCTATCGAGCTCCAAGCGGCGGCATCGTAAACATTTTGATCCAAAGGCAATCCATTGCGTAGGCAATCAATTAATCGCCAGTCCATCATGAAGTCCATGCCTCCATGTCCGCCTATTTGCTTGGCTAATTCACCTATCTTGGCTACAATCGGTGGCGCATATTTTTTCTCCAATTCTGCCATCTCAGCGGCTGAAATCCAGTTATGGTGGTGATCAGAAATTTTAGGATCAGGATATTTTACAGCCATGCCTTTAGTTCCACTTAACAAATGGATTCGGGAATAGGGGCGAGGTGTAGAAACATCATGTTGAACCATCATGGTTTTACCTTTCACGGTACGAATCGTGGTGGTATTCATATTCCCACGGAAACTCTTATTGGTGAATTGTTGGTAGAAAGGGTCTTTTTGGGCTAACTCTACCGCTCGCTGGTGCATAGAGAAATCATTGGTAGAGGTAGATACCAAATAATCCATTTGATCACCTCGGTTAATATCCAATAATTGGCAAATTGGTCCCAGGCCGTGGGTTGGGTATAAATTGCCATTGCGTAGGTTTTCTTTTAATCGCCAGCTTTGATAATAGGTACTTTGCGTGAAATTATGGTCTAATAAATCATGCAAATAAGCACCTTCTGCATGGATAATTTCTCCAAAGTATCCCTGGCGAGCCATGTTGAGAGTTAATAACTCAAAGAAGTCATAGCAGCAATTTTCCAGCATCATACAATGCTTTTTAGTCTTCTCAGAAGTCTCGACCAATTGCCAGCATTCTTCTAAGGTGGTGGCTGCCGGTACTTCTACCGCCACATGCTTGCCTTGTTTCATGGCATATACTGCCATAGGGGTATGTAAATGCCAAGGGGTGGCAATGTAGATCAAATCAATGTCCGGTCGATCACACATCGCTTTCCAAGCTTCCTCTTTCTCGGTGTAAACGATAGGTTGAATACCCATTTTACCCAAGGCTTTCAATGCGGCATCCGTTTTTTCTTTTCGGATATCACAAACCGCAACCGTCTTTACTCCATCAATGCGATTGACGCGGGTAATAGCACCAGAACCACGGTTTCCCAAACCGATAAATCCAATACGTACGGTTTCAATTTTTGGCGCGGCATAGCCCGACATGTTAAAAGTTTGCTTGCCTTGTTCTACTTGCATGCTCGTAGCCAAGTCTTTAATTTCCCATTTAGCGGATCCACCTAATGCGGCTAATCCACTTAGTTTGAGAAAATCTCTTCGATTATTATTCATAGTTTTTAATAGGTTTTATTCAAATTATATAGCTTGAGAGTCAATTACTTGAACCTTCCCCCACAAATGCTTGTTGTCATCTATGAACTTTTTATGTAAAGGGTGATATAAATATTCTTTTTCCTTTTCTGCATCGGCAAAAGTCAATACGACAGAAAAAGTATAACTTCCCTCAGTAACTGGTTTGTCAAACTCCGTAATGATCGGTTTGCCCACATGAGCAGATTGGATCATTGGAAGGCCTCCTAGCGCTTTGAGCGCTTTGAAAAGTTGGGTTTTTTCGGCTTCGTTACTTGGATTTTTGGCCCAAAATAAAACGTGGTGGATGAAATTCATAGAAGGAGTAGCTGCTGAACCTGTTAGTGCTGAACCTGCGGCTAATAGGCCAGATTGTTGTAAAAATTCGCGACGATTGTTCATGTGTTCATTTAAATTTAAACTCAAATTATTTTAATTCAATTCTACCATGAAAAATTCAAAAATCAAAGTAATCGTAACGGGGGTTACCGGTATGGTGGGGGAAGGAGTCTTGCAGGAATGTTTGCTATCACCTCATGTAGAAGAAGTATTGGTCATAAGTCGCCGTCCTTCAGGTAAATCCCACCCCAAATTAAAGGAGATTATTTTGAAAGATTTTTATCAAACGGAGGAATTGCAAGACCAAGTAAAGGGATATGATGCATGTTATTTTTGTTTGGGAGTTACGTCCATCGGTAAAAATGAAGCAGTGTACACGCGGTTGACTTACGACTTGACTTTGGGATTTGCGAAGTCTATTGAAAAAAATAATCCCAAGCTTACGTTTATCTATGTTTCGGGGAAAAGTACCGATTCAACGGAGAAAGGGAGTTTAATGTGGGCAAGGGTCAAAGGAAAAACGGAAAATGACCTAAGAAAATTACGTTTTAAAGCGGCTTATGCATTTAGACCTGGAATGCTTCATCCTACGGAGGGTTTACAACACGCTTTACCATTTTATAAATACATCAATTGGATGTACCCATTTTTACGTTGGGCGGCCCCCAATATGGTTTGTACCTTGAAGGAGTTAGGGCAAGCGATGATTGCTGTTACCATTCATGGTTATGACAAAACTGCCATAGAAGTAGCAGATATTGTTCGATTATCGAAAGTTCTGAAGGATGAATAGCCGATTTTTTCCCTGAATTTGGCTAATTTTATAGGAAATAAATGAAATACTGTGAATAAGAAAGTTGTACTAATGATATTAGATGGTTGGGGAATTGCTACCAACCCAAAGGTTTCTGCCATAGATGCAGCCAATATCCCATTTGTTAAGTCCTTATATACCCAATACCCACATGCTAAATTAGAGGCCTCAGGATTGGCCGTTGGTCTTCCTGAAGGTCAAATGGGTAATTCAGAAGTAGGTCACATGAACCTAGGTGCTGGTCGAATCGTTTACCAAAATTTGGTTAGGATTAATAAAGCGGTGACTGAAAATACCTTAGGACAAGAACCCGAATTGGCAAAAGCATTTGACTATGCCAAAAAAGAGGGCAAGGCGGTTCATTTTATGGGTCTTGTTTCTGATGGCGGAGTTCATGCCCATATTGAACATTTAAAGTCTTTATTAAGTACGGCTCAAGAAGCAGAATTGCCTAAGGTCTTTGTACATGCATTTACAGATGGACGTGATACGGACCCTAAGTCAGGATTGAAGTTCATGACTGATTTAGTTCAGCATTGTGAAAAAACGGGAGCCCATGTTGCCTCGGTAACGGGTCGTTACTTTGCCATGGACAGAGATAATCGTTGGGAGCGTGTGGCTTTAGCCTACCATGCCATGGTGGATGCAGAAGGTCATTTGACACAAGATGTTATTCAATCTATCAAGGATAGTTATGCTGCCGATGTGACGGACGAATTTATTAAGCCCATCATAGCCACAGATGCCAATGGGGTGCCTTTAGCCAAGATTACAGAAGGAGATGTGGTGATATGTTTCAATTTCCGTACGGATCGTGGGCGAGAAATCACCCAAGCTTTGACGCAAAAGGATTTCCATGAGGAAAACATGCATAAGTTGAATTTGTATTATTTGACTATGACGGAGTACGACAAAGAGTTTACGAATGTTCATGTCATTTTCAATGATTCTAATTTACCGATGACTTTAGGAGAGGTTTTGGAAGGAGCAGGTAAAAAGCAGATTCGAATTGCGGAAACAGAGAAATACCCACACGTAACATTCTTCTTTTCAGGAGGTCGAGAGACGCCTTTTATTGGGCAAACCAACATCCTAAGAAATTCACCGAAAGTGGCTACTTATGATTTGCAACCTGAAATGTCTGCGGCTGATTTAAGAGATGCTTTGATTCCGGAATTGGAGAAAGGAGAAGTAGATTTTGTGTGTTTAAATTTTGCAAATCCTGACATGGTGGGTCATACGGGTGTGTTTTCTGCGGTAGTGAAAGCGGTAGAAACAGTTGATCGCTGTGCCGAGGCAGTGGTTAAAGCAGGTTTAGCTCATGGTTATACTTTCATCATCATTGCTGATCACGGTAATGCGGATGTCATGATAAATGAAGATGGTTCACCTAATACAGCTCACTCCACCAACTTAGTACCTTGCATTTTAGTGGATGCTCATGATCACCCAAGCTTGTCCAACGGAAAATTAGGAGATATTGCCCCTACCATATTAAAATTGATGGGAGTAGAGCAACCTAAAGAGATGACAGGCGTTGCGTTATTTTAAATAATTTCTGGCACATTTACGTTTTGTGTTTGAATCATTCTATCGATTGAATATATGGGAAAGGTTATCATTTTTGGAAATACACAGTCTGCCGAATTAGCATTATATTACTTAAAGAACGATAGTGAACATGAAGTAGCTGGTTTTACTGTGGAGGAGCAGTATATCAAAGAGAATGAATTTCATGGTTTGCCTTTGGTTCCGTTTGAAACGGTGGAACAGCGTTTTCCTCCTGCGGAATACCTATTTTTTGCGCCTATGACGGCGGCAGGAATGAATCAAGTTCGAGCCAGAGTTTATGAGCAAGGTCTTGAAAAAGGCTATAAATACATTTCATACATCAGTTCACATGCGACTGTCCTAACCGATAAAATAGGAGAAAACTGTTTTATTTTGGAAGACAACACCATTCAACCATACGTTCAGATTGGAAATAACTGCGTATTATGGTCAGGAAATCACATTGGTCATCATAGCAAAATTGGGAACCATGTATTTTTCACCTCACAAATTGTTCTTTCGGGAAATTGCCAGGTGAATGATTATTGTTTCTTTGGCGTAAATGCCACCATCCGAGATAGCTCAGTGATTGGCGAAGGAACTTTTGTGAGTATGGGCGCTACGGTCATGAAGCAAAGAACAGAGCCTTGGAGTGTTTGGAAAGGAAATGCGGCAGAGAAATCAACTATTTCCAGTAAGGACTTGAAGTTTTAGTTAATGAAATTGATTTTTTCCCTTAACGCTGGCAAGGTTCCAAACCTTGACAGCGTTGTGGAAAACGTTTAAGATTTTACCATATTGTCCAATTTCTTGATAAAGAAATTGATTCAAAGCAATAAAAAAAGCTCCCATTCAAAGGGAGCTTTTTTTATTAAGGTTCCAAGGGCTTATTTTCCTCATCAACGATGACAAAAATATCCTCATTGGGTCGTTTCATCAGATATTTTTCTCGCGCATATTTTTCCAACAAGGCTGGGTTTCCAATCACCATTCGGCGCTCTTTTTCCAGTTCTTTTAATTTTTGTTGGTAAAAAGCTTTTTCATTTTTCATCACCCTAAGTTCGTTCCAAAGTCGATACTGGACTCTAAGGTCATTCGTATCTAAAAAGAACATCCAAATCAACAAGATGCTGGTTGAAATTACGTAGAAACGATATTGTCCAAGAAAAAGCCCTTTAATGCGGTCCATATTCTTAGAAATTTAAACCTGGGAAATATGCATTTGCACCTAATTCCTCCTCAATACGAAGTAATTGGTTGTATTTAGCCATACGGTCAGAACGAGAAGCAGAACCAGTTTTGATTTGACCCGTATTTAAAGCTACAGCCAAGTCAGCGATGGTGGCATCTTCTGTTTCACCAGAACGGTGGGACATAATGTTTTTGTATGAATTGCGTTTCGCTAAGTTAACCGTATCGATGGTTTCTGTTAAAGAACCAATTTGATTTACCTTAACCAAAACAGCATTAGCAACACCTTGCTCAATACCTTGCTGTAAACGCTTCACATTGGTTACAAATAAATCGTCACCAACTAATTGACATTTGGATCCGATCAATTTAGTTTGCTCAGCCCAACCTGCCCAATCATCTTCAGCCATACCGTCCTCAATAGAAATGATAGGGTATTTATTTACCCAAGTCTGCCAATAAGCAGCCATTTCCATATTGTTCAATTGCTTGCCATCCGATTTTTTGAAAGTATACAATCCTGTTTTCTCATCAAAGAATTCAGAAGAAGCAGCATCCATGGCGATGAAGATTTCTTCACCTGGTTTGTAACCTGCTTTTTCAATCGATTGTAAAACGATTTCGATAGCTTCTTCGTTCGACTTGATATTTGGAGCAAAACCTCCTTCATCACCTACGTTGGTTGAATAACCTTTGCTTTTTAATACACCTTTTAGGGCATGGAAAACTTCTGTTCCCATACGTAAAGCATGAGAGAAACTTTCCGCTTTTGCAGGCATTACCATAAACTCTTGGAAGTCGATGCTGTTATCCGCATGAGAACCACCATTTAAGATGTTCATCATAGGAACAGGAAGAGTATTAGCGTTTACTCCACCGATATAACGGTATAATGGAAGACCTGCTTCTTGTGCAGCCGCTTTAGCAACAGCCATAGAAACACCTAAAATAGCGTTAGCACCTAATTTTCCTTTGTTATGTGTACCGTCTAATTCGATCATCAAACGGTCGATCATGTTCTGCTCAGATACCTCTAGGCCCCATAATTCCTCTGCGATAGTTGTGTTTACGTTTTCTACGGCTTTTAAAACACCTTTTCCTACATAAACAGATTTGTCTTCATCGCGTAATTCCACTGCTTCGTGGATACCTGTAGAGGCTCCAGAAGGAACGGCTGCACGACCGAAAGCGCCATCTTCAGTTTTGATGTCTACCTCGATTGTGGGATTTCCACGTGAATCTAAAATTTGTCTTGCGTGAACGTACTGTATTGCACTCATCGTATAATTATTATTGTGAATAAATGGATTACGTTGTAATTGATTAAATTGCCCTGCAAAATAACGTAATTTTTAGATAATATCACTGATTTACCGAAAGTCAGCTACTTAAATCGCTGATAATTAATGAAATAATAATGAAAGCTAAAATACTTTTTCCTACTCTTTTCGCCTTTGCTCTTTTATTAACTTCTTCGCTTCATGCTCAGTCTGCTGAGGTTGAGGTTTTTGAAAAAAAGATTCAAGAAACTCCCAATGCTATTTTACTAGACGTTAGAACATCCGGTGAATTTGGAGGTGGCCATTTGCCAAAGGCATTAAACATTGATTTCAGGTCAGCTGATTTTTCGGAGCAAATCAAAAAATTGCCGAAGGATAAGCCGGTTTTAATATACTGTTTGTCTGGAGGACGTTCGGCACAAGCTGCGGAATTGATGCGAAAGGAAGGCTTTCAAGTGACGGAGCTGAAAGGCGGTTATTTGAAATGGACAACTAAGTTAAAACCTTTGGAGGGTGTTCCTCAAGTAGCCCATGATAAAGGCTGGGATTTAGCAGAATTTACCAAGAAAGTCCAACAAGAAAAAGCAGTGGTCGTTGATTTTTATGCCAAATGGTGTGCCCCATGTTTAAAAATGATGCCCACCGTCGATAAATTGACTCAAGATTACGCAGGAAAGGTGACAGTCTTGAAAGTGGAGGCTGATGGGAATCAGGCGATCTTACAGTCATTCGGAATTGATGAAATCCCGAGCTTTTTGGTTTTCCAAGGAGGAAAATTACTCCAAAAAACATCGGGATTCCGTGAAGAGGCTCAGTTAAAGGAACTATTTGATCAGTCTATTGGGACCACTCGGTAGGCTGTCTTTCCCAGCGGTGTTTTTTCAATTCTTCCAATAGGCTTGGGCTTAATCCATGTCCATCTGAAGTTCCGATATTACTTTTCACGTGTTTGATTTTTCTCATTCCTGGAATAATCGTTCCCACATCAGGATTCGACAATATAAATCGAAGTGCCATTTCAGGCATATCCATATTGGCAGGAACCAGTGGTTTCAATGCATTTGCATGATCTACACTTGATATCAAATTTTCAGGAACAAAATAGGTAGAACGCCAGTCGTCCGCAGGAAAAGTGGTATTATAATCCAATAAACCGGTTAAACTACCCTCGTCTAAGGGTACACGTGCAATGATGCCGATGTCTAATTTTTGACATAGTGGAAACAATTGGTCTTCTGGGTTTTGGTCAAAGATATTGTAAATCACCTGTACCGCTGAAAATAAATTGGTTTCTAATGAACGCAAACAATTAGCAGGTTCCCAACGATTCACAGAGATTCCCCAATGTTTTACTTTTCCTTCTTGGGTTAATTTTTGGACAGCTTCTTTCCAATCATCGTTGTCCGCCCAAGCATCTTCCCAAACATGGAATTGTTGAAGATCAATTTGCTCTACACCTAAGTTTTTCAAACTTTTTTCGGTGTATTCAATGATGTGTTGAGCAGGGAAACAATCCTTTAATTCAAAATGTGATTTCGAGGGCCAAATAAAATTTTTTGGTGGGATTTTAGTGGCAGCATACAATTGCTTATCTGCATGTTTTTTGAGCAAGGACCCTAAAATTTGTTCGGATAATCCTTCACCATAGCCCCAGGCAGTGTCGAAGAAATTACAACCTAATTCTACCGATAATTCTAGGGATTTTTGTACTTCATTATCATCGGAGCCCGTCCAACCAGCTAGACCCCACATGCCATAGCCTACTTCACTTATTTGCCAATTTGTTTTGCCAAAACGTCTGTATTTCATAGTTGTTTTTTTTTCTTAAAGGTATGGATTTTCTAAAAGGACTTTGACCTGTTAAATAAGTATTTGGGTATATTGTAAGAACTTATTTTTCTCAATATGATTGAAATTATGTAAAGAAATATGTTTGTACAGATTATTTTTTTGAGATTAAAATTAGAATTTTATTGGCCTTCATGCACTTTAAATGCGTTAATAACACAAATAACGCGAATGGTTAGATTTTATTTGAGAACATTGCCTAGCTTTACATCGTATTAGTTCCCTGTGTTACACTAATCTACTCAAATTTATGAATAATGTTAAACCTGTTAATCAAGACGAAAAGTTATTAATTAATTTAGGAACTTTTAAAGTTTGCCCATCTTGTATCTTGTTCATCCGCGGAGAGGGCAATTATTCCAATATTTTTCTGAATGACGGTCGTAAAGTTCTTTCCTGCCGTACCTTAAAATTTTACGAAACTTTATTACAAGGGTATGGATTCATTCGTCCTTCCAAATCTGCATTAGTAAACCCTAAAAGTATTTCCTCTGTTGATTTAAAACATGATAAAGTTATCAAGTTGACAAATGACATGAATATTTCCATATCCCGGCGACAAGTTAGACCACTGCGCGACTTCATGACTGCCCAAGCCTTGATCGTGGCCTCATAAATTCATTTTTTGTATTCCTTTGTTCTTTTAATCTATAGAAGTCTGTTTTTCGATGAAATCTTGTCGAAAAGCAAGACTTTGAATTCTACGTATCTCCTGAAATATTGAGGATAGTAAAACTAATTACCCAATTAATTTCATTTATTTATGCGAATAGTTAAATTCGTAGATATCTATTTTATCATATTAATACAATGGAAAGAAGAATATTTTTAAAAGGCTTAGCCTTAGGAGTTTCTGGCTTATATGCTCACTCCAGCTTAGCATCCAATCCCTATTTAGGACCTTTGGGTGTACAATTATACACGGTACGTGATGCTGTTGCCAGGGATCTTGAAGGGTCTTTAGAAAAATTAGCAGGCCTAGGATATAAAAACTTAGAAATCTACGGATACAATGGTACATTTTTTGGGAAAACCGCACATGAATTTAAAGGTATTTTAGACCGTGTAGGTTTAAAAGTGGTTAGTTCTCACCATACCTCAGGTATTGCCATTAAGTCCAAAGGTACTTTGTCTGACGGTTGGCAAAAAGCAGTAGAAGATTTACATCATGTAGGTGCAGAGTACATGGTTTGTGCTTTCTTATTCCCCAATGAGCGTAGCGCTGATCATTATAAAGCCCTTCCTAGTTTATTGACGAGTTCAGGCGAAGCAACAAAATCGGCAGGTATTCAATTTGCCTACCATAACCATGATTTTGAATTTGTGAAGTCGGCAGATTTTGTGCCTTATGACTTCATTTTACAAAATACATCAGCAGACTTGGTAAAAATGGAAGCTGATTTATATTGGTTTGGTCGGGCTGGAGTAGATCCTGTAGCTTATTTTGAAAAGCATCCAGGTCGTTTCCCACTTTGGCATGTAAAAGACATGGAGGCAGGAACTAAAGTGTTTACCGAAGTAGGAAATGGCACCATTGATTTTGATCGAATTTTTGCTGCTAGAAAAGCTGCAGGCTTGAAATACTGGTTTGTAGAGCAAGACGTTAGTAAGCGCGATCCATTTGAAAGTTTAAAGATCAGTCGTGATTATTTAGCGAAGAAAAATTTCTAAGATTCTTTTTCTTCCATGTAAGGTTTCCAAAATTGGGGATTGTATTTTTCCCAAGCATGACAACCAAATGGTAATTTTCCCTCATTGAGTTGAAGGCTAATTTGGGGGTTTTGTTCAAAGGCAAAGGCTAGGGCCTCTTTCCAATTAGGTAATTTGAGCAAAAATCGAAGGGGGAAAGCTCTTTTATGGTAAACAGAAAAAAGCGAATCTTCATTGGCAGGCCAAGTGCCAAATAGTCGATGATACCAATTCAAGAATTTAATGATGGGGGCCACTTTTCGTAAGGATAGGCCCCCATTCATCATAATAGGCTCAATCAAGGGCCATTGAAAGGCATTCTTGTTCTCCCAATGCTTTTTTTTCAGTTTGGGGGCACCTATATAGTCAAAGTCTTTTTGGCACCAAGCGATTAAATCGTCTTGGAATACATAGGCATCCAATTGGTAGATTAAAATGAACTCATGCTGAATAAATCGCTCGTAGAAAGCTGGATCTATCAATAGATGATTGTATGATTTGGTACTTGTAAAGAATGTCGGCGCAAAATATTCTATACTAGCTGTTGGGAAATATTCCTTAACATAAGGAGCATGTAGGCCTTCAGGTAATACAAAATGAATGGGGTAATGACCTAAAATTTTTTTACATTGAAGCAAAGACTTTTGCTCCAATTCAGAAATGGATTCTTTGTAAATAGGAATAACGATTCCCACTAATGTTTGCATCTTATTCAACGATATCTCCTAATACAGGATGCCACCACTTGCCTCCGTCATGCAATTTATAATCTCCTTGCAAAACTCCTTTCATGACTGGCCAAATTCTTAGTAATCGGTTATCAGCTAGACTAGCGCGCATTTGGTAATGAGACATTCGGCTGGCTACTTTTTTTAAGGCACCCTCAGGTGCTTTCCCATGAGATGACAAATAGGTGAATAGGGCAGCAGAATCTGTGGCTTTTTTTTCTATTTGTGCCAATTTGGTCTTCCTAGAGCGCTTAAGTCTATCCAGAAGAGATACGGCTTTTTTCTCGCTTTTAAGCCCCACCTGCTGGCTTTCATGTTCACGGTATTGAATCAAGGCTTCTTTTACAAAGGCAATCCGATTCGTCATGGCCAAATACAAGGCTATCCAGCCATCGTGAATGAGTTCTGGAATAATGTGTGGTGTAGGGAAAACTTCAGCTTTTACCTGGGAACGAATAGCCAAGGTTGCTCCAGTGACTACGTAGCCTTTCAATAAAATATCAAAAGCATGCCCCGATTTCCAAAGTTCCTGTAAAGGTTCTATGAATTCAATTTGTTCAAAACTGGTTTTGCCGGTAGGCTTTCCAGATCGGTCAATCATGATGGCATTGGAAAAAACAGCATCTATTTCAGGATAGTTTTTGAAATATCGAACCAAGGTTTCTACCTTATGAGGAAGCCAAAGGTCATCTTGATCACTAAAAAAGATTAAATCACCTTGGCATGCTTGAACGCAAAGTTCAAAGTTCTTACTACTTCCCACATTCTTTTCATTCTGATGTATGTGGACGTCAAAAGGGACTTTTTGTTTGAAAGCTTCTAAAATTTCAATGCTTTTGTCGCTGGAGCCATCGTCAAAGACCACAAGTTCATCAATGGCTTGAGTTTGTGAAGCTATACTCTCCAGTTGATATGGTAGGTATTTTTCGCCGTTATAGGTACAAAGAGCAACTGAAATATGGGGCATTCAAACAGATTAAAAATTCAATATATGGAATAAACCTTGTTTACATAGGAACGTAAACCACTTTTTTAGTTTCAAAAAATTCTTCTTGGAAGATTTCTCCCAACTCAAATATTTTATGCTTTTTCCCAAACTCGGCTAATTCTTCCGTTAAATCTCCGCCTTTTAGGCAAAGAATACCGTTTCTTTGGGTGTGAAAGTGGTTTGGACTAATCTTATTTTTGACCCAATAATAAAAGGGTGTAATGCGTGTCACAGCTCTACTAACAACGAACTCAAAGTCTTGATCTAAATCTTCGGCCCGGGTATGTAAGGCAGTTACATTTTCTAGCCCTAAAGCACTAGCTACACCTTCTACTACTTTGATTTTTTTACCTATACTATCTACCAAAGTAAAAGTACACTGCGGAAATAATATGGCCAATGGGATACCAGGGAATCCTCCCCCTGTACCTACATCTAGAATCTCCGTACCAGGTCTAAAGTTAATAATTTTGGCTATTCCTAAAGAATGAAGCACATGATGTAGCATCAGATTATCGATATCCTTCCTAGAAATTACATTGATTTTTTCATTCCATTCTTGGTACAATGGATACAGCATTTCCAATTGTTCCAATTGTTTTGGATTCAATTCTGGAAAGTAATTTTTGATGATATCTGATTTCATTTTTTTTCAAAGTGCAAAGATACGCAAATGCCTTGTTTAAAAGAATGTTTCCAGATTTGATATGTGGAGATTCACTGGGATCGGGAGATGGATTTCTATAAAATCTATTCCCAAGAATTAGATAAAAAAAAGGGAAGCCATATTTGCTTCCCTTTCATGGAGTATGTTTAGCCCGTTATCCAGCGGAAAAAGACAAATAAACCTGCGGCCAATATGATGGTAACTGGTAGGGTTAATACCCAAGCCATCACAATATTTTTGACGGTTCCGCCTTGTAAATTTTTGATTCCTTTCGAGGCTACCATGGTTCCTGCAATACCCGAACTCAATACATGCGTAGTACTAACTGGCCATTTGTAGGCAGTGGCTAGTCCGATGGTTACCGAGGCAATTAATTCGGCAGAAGCACCCTGAGCATAGGTTAAATGGTGTTTACCGATTTTTTCTCCAATGGTTACTACGATGCGCTTCCAGCCTACCATGGTTCCTAGTCCTAGGGATAAAGCCACCATCCACATCACCCAGTTTGGAGCAAAGTCTGTTACTGCGGCAATCCCTGTACCTGAAGTAGCACCAAATGCAAAAAATGCAGCCTTATCTCCTGCGGTAGCTTTTTTGAATGCTTTTTTATCAGCTTCCGATAATGCGACAGCCTCACTTTCAATCAGCTTTTTGGCATGCTTATTGATGTTCAATGCGGCTTTTCTAATTTCAAATTTCTGCTTGGTACTTAAATTACTAGTTTGAATGTTTTTTGTTAAAAGTAGTTCGTGCAATGCTTTAGAAGAGACCATTACGGTGCGGTAACTTTCCTGCTCTTTGATGGATAAGGTAGTGGTATCGATTTTGGCTGAAATGATTTCAACTTGATTCAAATCTTTTTGTAATCGCTGTAAATCCAAGGTAGAATTGATGGCAAAATAGCCTGGTAAAAAGGCGATTAGGATAACCATTACTAGGCCGATTCCCTTTTGACCATCGTTACGTCCATGGAAAAAAGAAACTAAAGTACAGGTAGTAATCAGTATAGCACGAATCCAAAGGGGAGGAGGGGAATTCTTTTTAGGCTCCTTAAATATTTCTTTATTCTTAATGGTTTTTTTTAAGATATACATCAATACAATAGCCAATGCAAAACCAAATAGCGGCGAAAGCAATAAGGCTTGCCCAATTTCCTGAGCTTTATCCCAGTTTACCGCACTGACATTTGTTTGATTTTCTGGTAAAATGGCGTGTCCCACGCCAATACCAATAATGGAACCGATTAAGGTATGTGAACTGGATGCCGGAATACCAAAATACCAAGTACCAAGATTCCACAAAATAGCGGAAAATAATAAGGAGAGTGCCATGGCCATGGAATGGTAGACATTGGTGTCAATGAGCAACTCGGTCGGAAGTAAGCCGATGATACTCATGGTTACACCTACTCCACCTGTTAAAAGGCCAACAAAATTCATGAATCCAGACCAAACAACAGCTTGAGTTGGTTTTAATGAATGGGTATAGATGACAGTTGCTACGGCATTGGCAGTATCGTGAAAACCATTCACGAATTCAAATGCACAAGCAGCAAACAGACAGAAAAAAAGTAAGAAAAATAAGGTAGGATCTAACCCAAACATAGGATGTTATTTAAGGTATATTGGTGCAAATATGGATGCAAAAGTACATGATACCTACGATGCCAATATTAAGTAATTGTTAAATTCTTTATTTCTTTTTTCTTCTAGCTTTTTTTGCCTCAGAAAGTAGTTTTTTAGCTTCGGTATATTGGCTCGTTTTTTTATCTGCTTTGTCCATCACCTCTTTACAAAGGTCAACGGCCTTATCGAAATCGCTTGCTTGAAAGGCAATTCGCGCTAATCCTAAAACAGAGGCCCAATAATATCCTGACTCTAAGGAACCAGTTTGAATGGAGAAATCCATGCATTTTTGGAAATATATTTTAGCCTCAGAGGGGTTTTTAAAAATATATAATTGATAATAGCCCAAAATATAACTGGCATATCGGCCGGATACTCCTTCATAACCCACCTGATGGTTATCTATTTTTTGGAGAATACTCTTAGAAATTTCCATGGCTTCATCCAATTTGCCTAACATAAAAGCAGATCGGGCATGGTAACGTTCAAAAAATGGATTATCAGGATAATTTTGGTGGGTATATTTGGCCAGTTCGTAGCTCTTGTCCGACATATTTTCCATGGCATAGATTTGCAATAGGAAATACCGTGCTTCCGTACGCGTGTAGAAAGCTTGGTAGCTAACCTTTTCCAATTGTTCTATTCCTTGTTGTTTATTAGCTTTTGGGAAAAGCCATAATACCGGTCGCAATAGTTTGAAATTTTGTTTAATGAAGTGGTAATAGTAATTGTATAAACCATCTCCAAACATCAGTTCAGGACTAAAATCGGCAAATTCGCGGGAGTTTTCTAGGTATTTAAGCGCATTTTTAGCGGCTAAAGTAGCCCTTGCCCAATGTTTACGCTCAGCATGTAAACGCCCTTTAAAACCATAAGCGGCTGCCATAAAAAAGGCGGCTTCTGGATTTTCTGTTTCATCCCAAATTTTCTCTGCTTTCGAAATACTCCGATCCATGTATTCCAACAATCGGTCGTCATAGACTTCGTTCTGCGTATTGGGAACCATTTTCCACCATTGAACAAGGCCCAAAAGGAAGTCGGGTAGTGGATGATCTGGATGTTTGACTTTGAGGTAGTTAAATTCCCGCTCGGCTTCCGGGAATTTGAAGTTGTACATTTGATTGATGGCATTGGTGGCCTCAATCTGTACTTCTGATGTGAACAAAAGCATCCCTTTGGAACGCTCTTTTTCTGCTTCTTCGGTTTTCTTCCACCATTGACCTAAGCTTAGGAAAGACAGTGAAAGAAAACTTAGAAGTAATATGTATGATCTAAGACGATATCTCGATCTCATCTCCATTATGGTTCAAAAACTTAAAGTCAGTAATACCTAGGGAGGAATCTTCTGTGATGTGAATCCAAGACTTAAACGTCATAAACCACTTCATTCGTATGGAAGGGAATCCCTTAGTAAAGTAAGCACTTAAGAATGGATGAACCAATAAAGTGAGCTTTTTCTCATTTTGTTTGGTAACCAAATGTTCTACATGCTGGGCGATAATCTCTGAAACAGCAATACTAGCCGTGATGGTACCTGTACCTCCACAACTTGGGCATGTTTCATGCGTAGCCACGTTCATTTCAGGTCGAACACGCTGACGGGTGATTTGCATTAAACCGAATTTGGTCAGCGGCAAGATGGTATACTTGGAGCGGTCCGTTCTCATTTCATCACGCATGATGTCCTGAATCAACTTACGGTTATCTGCTTTTTTCATGTCGATGAAATCGATCACGATGATACCACCCATATCACGAAGGCGTAATTGACGAGCAATTTCCTTAGCGGCTTCTCGGTTTACACTTAATGCCGTAGCTTCTTGATCATCTTCGGAATTGGATTTATTTCCAGAGTTTACGTCAATGACGTGCAATGCTTCTGTATGCTCAATAATCAGGTAACCACCCGCGGGTAAAGAAACGGATCTTCCGAATAGCATTTTTAACTGCTTTTCGATGCCCACCTGTTCAAATAACTTGGTTTTACCCGTATGTAATTTGACAATTTTTTCTTTTTCCGGAGCTACCTGGTGCACATAACCTTTAGCCTCATTGTATAAATCTTGGTTATCGACAATGACATTATCGAAGTCATTGTTCAATAAATCCCTCAACATCGATGTAGCTCGGCTCATTTCACCGATAACCCGATCTCTAGGCTTGGCATCTATCAACTTAGCGATACCATCTTCCCATTTGGATATGGAATCGCGAAGGTCGCGCTCCATTTCTTCTACTGCTTTACCTTCCGCTACTGTTCTAACAATGACCCCAAAGTTTTTTGGCTTGATGGATGACATCAATTTCATCAATCGACTTCTTTCGGCTTTGGACGTAATTTTCTTAGAAATATTGACCCCATTAGAAAAAGGAACCAATACCAAGAATCTGCCTGCTATGGAAATGTCACAGGATAAACGAGGGCCTTTAGTAGAAATAGGTTCTTTAACTACTTGCACTAAGATGAGTTGATTGCGGGTTAAAACCTTGTCGATTTTACCTAGCTTATCAATTTCTTCTTCTATTTTGAAGTTCTCTAACTTAATGTTCTTACCCTTTTTATTCATCACATCTCGTGAGAATTTCTGGAGCGAGTTCAAGTTAGGGCCTAGATCATGGTAGTGAAGGAATGCATCCTTTTCATAACCAATATCAATGAAGGCAGCGTTTAGACCAGAGACTAATTTTTTGACAGTACCGAGATAGATATCACCCACAGAGAATTGAGGTTCCGACTGTTCGATATGATATTCTACAATCCTTTTGTCTTGCAAAAGGGCAATTCTATCCCCTTTGGGGGTAGAATTGATGATTAATTCATTACTCACAATATATTACGAGAAGAATGTTAGACGGGACAGACTTATCCCAATGCTAATATATATAACAAACACCAAAAACAGGCCATTTGTGATGGTCTGTTTTTGGGTTACCTAATTACGCTACCAAAAGGAGGTAATTATACTAACTATTTCTTCTTATGACGATTCTTACGAAGACGTTTCTTTCTTTTGTGTGTTGAAATCTTGTGACGTTTTCTTTTCTTTCCGCAAGGCATACCTGTTAGCGTTTAAATTTTTTAATAATGTAAGAAGTTGATTTTCAACCTCAATGTTTTTGCATTTCTGCGAGCAACTCTTGGGCAGCTTTGGTTTCTTCTGGATCTTTGCTCTTGTCAAGCACCATCCGAAGCACTTTCTTTGCCTCATCTAATTTATCTAACTGGGCCAAGCAAAAGCCGAGGTTTAAGGCAGCTTTGTAATTGTTTGGTTCCAGCTTCAATATCTGTGTGAATCGTTCCTGGCCTTTGCCATATTGATTCGATTTAATGGATAAAATTCCTAAGTTGAATAAAGCAGGCACGAATGTCGGCTCTTGTTCAATCACTTCCCTCAGTAAGGTAATACCTTTCATGGGAGTGGGCGTATCCACGTAAGTCATCGCTAAATTCGTTTTCACCAATAGGTTAGACGGATCTTTCGATAATACTTGTTCAAAATATACACGTGCTTTTTCTCCCATGGCTTTACCTTTACTTGGGTTCAGCGCATAAGTTTGGGCCTCAAAATACAATTGGCCTGCACGTAAGAGATTATTCATACCGGGGTGCTGCTCTGCGAATTGCCCTGCATAATATGCAGCACTATCGTAATGATTAGCTCCCACAAATGTGTTGATTAATTTATCTAACACACCGGATTGAGAAACCTCTGTTTTAGCTTGACTCAATTCAGCTTTTAATTTTGAAACGGCTGCTTGTTGAGCTTTTGTCAACGGTGCGGCATGCATTTCTTCTGATTTTGTCGCGCTTTCTTCTTTATGCTCATCCTGGCGATCATCGCCTTTCGCATCGCGATTGGCACCTCCAGCAGGAGCGTTACTCGTGGTATTACTCACATTTCCTTTGGGTAATTGAAATATGAGGGCTGTTAACCCAAGGCCAATAACAAGAATGATCACATAGGATTTCTTCATCTTTCTAGACCTGAGGTATTATACCTTATTTAGCAGGGTCAGTGCTCGTTTTAACTTGTTCAATGAACACTTTGGCAGGCTTAAAGCTTGGCACATAGTGCTCGTCAATCGTAATTGCCGTGTTTTTTGAAATATTTCTAGCAATTTTTTTAGCTCTCTTTTTGTTAATAAAACTTCCAAAACCACGAACATAAATGTTCTCTTGTTTGGACAAATTATCTTTTACAACTTCGAAAAACTTTTCTAACGTTTCAGAAACATCTTTTTTGTCAATCCCTGTTTTGCTGGAAATCTCAGCAATTACATCTGCCTTGGTCACGGTAATTAATGCTTTAAATGATCTATTTTGTTCTAATCGCTTTCCCTTTCTTTAAAAGGGACACAAAAGTAATGTTTTTCTCGAAGAATAGAAATGCTTCTCAATGATTTAATTGATTTTTTTAGCAATTGCTTGTCAAATAGCTCCCTTCTTTCTTCGTATCTTTGATTCATCCCATGCAATCTAAAAATCATCACCCTTTTACTGAAGGCCTTTTAAGCTGGTATCGACAACATGCTCGTGAATTACCTTGGCGACAAACCCAAGATCCTTATGCTATATGGTTATCAGAAATAGTCTTACAGCAAACTCGAGTAGCCCAAGGGCTGCCATATTATTTAAAATTGCTGGAGGTTTTCCCTACGGTAAAATCCTTGGCTGATTCAGATGAGTCAGTTCTGTTTCGACATTGGCAAGGTTTAGGGTATTATTCCAGAGCCAGAAATTTACATAAAACGGCCAAATTAGTAGTTTCAAAATATCAAGGGAATTTCCCCACTACCTATGATTCTTTAATTCAATTGCCGGGTGTTGGGCCATATACAGCTGCCGCCATTGCTTCTTTTGCTTTTGGGGAAGCCAAGCCAGTGGTGGATGGAAATGTTTTTCGAATTTTGGCTCGGTATTTTGGGATTGAAACGGATATTTTACACAGTTCAGCTAGGAAAGAATTTACCGAAGTGGCCCAAGAATTAATTCCACCCGATCAAGCCGCAGAATTCAATCAGGCCATCATGGATTTTGGTTCCTTGCAATGCAGTCCGGCCCCCTTATGTGCTAGCTGCCCACTGAGTGTGACCTGTTTTGCATTTCAAGAAAAACGTGTTCAAGATTTTCCTGTCAAACAAAAGAAAGTTAAGCAACGGAATCGCTACTTTAACTATTTTATTATTGAGCAGGGAAACAAAATTTTAGTTAGAGAAAGAAAAGAAAAGGATATTTGGTCTGGTTTGTGGGAGTTTTATTTGGTCGAATCTCAACAGGAGGAAGACTTAGAAAACCTATTGGAAATAGATGAAAACCTTAGTCTATTCCTGCAAGGGAGTTCTGTTCAGAGCTTGAAATCACCTAAAATACACTTGCTTAGTCACCAAAAGATTCATTGCCGGGCTTGGCATATCCAAGTTCCTGATAATCTTGATATTAAGGTTCAGGAGGGATTTCAATGGATGCGACCTGTGGACTTCGAAAAGCTGGGAAAATCGGTCTTGCTTTTGAATCTGATAACTGATAATTTGCAGATGCAGATTTTTAATGATTCAATGCCACGATAATTTTGTTTTGGCAAAGGGTTTGCCGATAATCAAATAAAACAAACACATTATGGCAGGAGTAAACAAAGTGATTTTATTAGGCAATTTGGGGGGAGACCCAGAAGTAAGAGCCTTACCAAGCGGGATTAAAGTAGCCAATATCAATATTGCTACTTCAGAATCCTATCCAGGAAAAGACGGACAACGCGTAGAGCAAACGGAATGGCATCGCGTAGAACTTTGGGATAATTTGGCCAATATTGCAGAGCAATATTTGCGAAAAGGTAATCAAGTGTACATTGAAGGTAAAATCAGGTCAGAAGAATGGCAAGATAAAAATGGTGCTACGGTACGTGGGTATCGAATTCGGGCCACATCCATCAATTTGATTGGAGGAAGAAATGATCGACCAGCCAATGAATCTCCAGAAGCAAGACCCCGTCCTGAGGCATTGCCAACGGCAGAGAAATCGGCATCACCTTCACCAAGTTTTCCACAAGTAGCAGACTCTGGAGATGATGATCTTCCATTTTAATATTCTGGGTTAGAAGGGAATAGTTAAAAAAGCTATTCCCTTTTTTATAAATTTGTATAAATTTTGATTTTACCCTATGGAGGCCGATCCCTTTTCGAATGTCTTATTGATTGCTTTTGAACCCAACATCAGCGCGCCCTCCATCATTTTTATTAGCCTTATTTTATTTGCTCTAATATTACTTTCTGCTTTGCTTTCCGGCTCAGAAGTTGCCTTTTTTTCGCTCAATGCAGAGCAAAGAATATCGCTAAAAGAAAGTGTCATTAAAAGGGAGAAAACATTAAGTAAATTATTGGATCAACCTCAACTTTTACTGGCCACGCTTCTCATTGCCATCAATTTTGTCAATATTATTTTCATTACACTAGCAAATTACCTAACCCAATTATTGATCGGGGAGGAGTCCGTTAACTCTTTGCTGGTTACCTTATTCCTCTTGTTTGGCGTCACCTTCATCATTGCTTTTTTCGGAGAATTGATTCCAAAAGTTTGGGCCCAACAGAATAACTTGATTTTTGCAAGGTATACAGCTCCATTGATTGACTTCTTTACCTTGGTATTTAAGCCACTTTCTCGTGTTTTATTGGGGATTTCTAATTTGATTGAAAGTAGGATTGAAAAGAAATCCTATTATTTAACTACCCATGAATTAAACCAGGCTTTGGAGATTACCACGGATGAAAATACCTCTGAAAGGGAAAAGGATATTTTACGTGGGATTTTGAATTTTGGAAATACCTCTGTCAAAGGGGTCATGAAAGCCAGGAGAGATATCGTGGCATTTGATACGGAAATGGACTTCCATGAATTAATGGATAAAATCAATAAAAATGGATACTCCCGTGTACCTGTATATGCCGAGACAATTGACAAAATAGAAGGTATTTTATACATAAAAGACCTCTTGGAACATATAGATAACGATGAAAATTTTGATTGGTTGTCCTTATTGCATCAACCATTCTTTGTCCCAGAGAATAAGAAAATTGATGATTTACTGTATGATTTTCAAGAAAAACGGGTTCACATGGCTATTGTGGTCAATGAATATGGTGAGACAGAGGGCTTAGTGACCATGGAAGATATCATTGAAGAAATTGTCGGGGATATCAACGACGAATTTGATGAAGAAGAATTAGACTACAAAAAACTAGATGAGCATACCTATTTGTTTGAGGCTAAAATTTCTTTGAACGATTTTTGCCGTGTTTTTGATGTTGATGTTTCCATTTTTGAAAAGGTAAAAGGGGAAAGCGAAACATTAGCGGGTCTTTGTATTGAATTATTTTCACGTATTCCACATGCTGGAGAGGAGATTGTTTGCGACCCATTTGTGTTCAAAATACAGTCGGTAGATACCCGCCGAATTAAAAAAATTAAGGTTAGCTTGAATGCCACGCCTATGCCCACAGAATCTGATGAAAAAACTGCCTAGTAATTATAAACGATTTCTTTTTTTAATTCCATTAAGCTTTTTGCTGACGGCATGTCCTGGTCCAGCACCCACGCCAGAACCTGGCTTGACTGAGTCTAGTTATGAGGAAGGTGTAGATCGAGGAATCATTGAAAATCCGGAATTAGATGAGGCATCAGGCTTGGTGGCTAGTAAGAAAAATGAAGGTTTTTTATGGGCACATAATGATTCTGGAGACAGTAATCGCTTGTTTTTGATTGATACCTTTGGAAAGGGGATGAAACAATTTGTGATTCAAGGAGCTGAAAATAGGGATTGGGAGGATATTGCTTTGATCTCTGATAGTAATGGTAGTGCGGTGGTCTATATAGCCGATTTTGGAGATAATAATGCCAATCAAGCTTCCTATGCAATTTATTGGTTTAATGAACCAAATGTTTCCTCCATCAATAATGCCAGCATAACGGGCGTTCAGAAATTGACGTTCACCTTGCCCGATGGCTCTCGAGATATGGAATGTTTGTTGGTAGATCAAAAATCCAAGGATGTTTTTATCATATCAAAAAGAGAAAATAGAAAAAGACTCTATAAAATTCCGGCGGGTAGTTTTACCAATCAAGCGAATGTCAAGGCAGAATTTGTTCAGGAACTGGGCGTTTCGGTACCCTTTTCCACCATAGATAAAATCGTAACAGCCTATTACATTACCGCAGGTGATGTTTCTCCCGATAACTCGGAGATTTTAATTAAAAATTACATTGAATGCTATTATTGGAAAAGAAAAGCCAATGAAACGATCCCAGAAGCTTTAGCTAGAGCTCATAAAACTGTTCCTTATGTAGGAAACCCTACGGAATATCAAGGAGAAGGAATAGCTTTTGCTGCAGATGGAGGAGGGTATTATACCATTTCAGAAAAAGGAAGTTCACCTGTTCGTCTTTATTTTTATAAACGAAAGTGAAATTAATTAACTGGATTCGTTTAGTGGTTCTTGCCTTAATCGTTTGGGCATGCCAGTCGCTCTATATCATTGATGCGCAAATGGCTAAGACCAATTTTTCAGCGACTGTCGATGAGGGGGTATTAGAGAATATCGAAATTGATGAGGCATCTGGTATGGTTGCTAGTCGCCTGAATCCAGAATTATTCTGGGTAGTCAATGATTCCCAAGATTTAAATCGGATTTTCTTAATTGACAGATACGGTACGGGTAAGGTTGAATTTCTACTGCAAGGAGCCCATAAC
Organism: Cytophagaceae bacterium; assembly: GCA_027491315.1. Lineage (GTDB taxonomy): Bacteria > Bacteroidota > Bacteroidia > Cytophagales > Spirosomataceae > Aquirufa. The sequence continues at coordinate 52,738 of JAIXWL010000005.1, read as the reverse complement.
CGTGATTGGGAAGATTTGGCTTATTGGTATAAAAATCCGCGTGAATCATACATCTATGTAGCCGATACGGGCGACAATAAGCAGGAGTACGATTCTTATTTTATTTATCGTTTCAAGGAATTTGATATTCGAGGCTCCAATATGGTGACAAGAATCATTAAGAAAGTGGAGAAATTGGAATTTAAATTACCTGATGGATCTAAGGATATGGAGTGCCTTTTAGTGGATCAGTTGAATGGAGATATGTATTTAATTAGTAAGCAGGAGGATCGTAAAAGCTTGTTTCGTATCCGTGCCAATAGTTTTAAAAGTTCTGGGATTGTGGAGGCAGATTTTGTTAGAAAGTTGAACTTTTCGGAACCAAGTTCAGAACTTGCTATCTTGAAACAATTGTATAATATCACCGCTGGAGATGTGGCTAGCAATAATCAGGAGGTAATTATCCGTAATTATTTGGAGGTTTACTATTGGAAAAAGGGAAAGCATGAAAGTTTAGGCGAAGCCTTAAAGCGTCCACCAAAAATTGTTCCAAGCAAATTAGAACCTCAAGGGGAAGCCCTGGCTTTTTCCCATCAAGCCGATGGTTTTTACACCATTTCTGAGGTTGCTAGCTCTCCAGGACCTGTACATGTGTATTTCACCCCCAAGAAATAAGTTAGGCTTTCACCATTAATTTAGCGAAACTTAACAGTAAGGTCTTTTCTCCTACCCCTTTTTCAAAATCAATAATCGCCTTTCTTTCGGCGCCATTTATTTCGATTTTTTTGATTAGCCCAAAGCCAAATTTTTGATGCTCTACTTGTTGGCCCGCCTCTAATTTTAAAGGGTCAGTGGGCACGAAATTACTAGAAGCCACGTGCTGGTAATTGGAGTTTTGCTTAGGCTTTTGAATCAATTGGGCGGCGGATGGGCTAGTTGAACTAGAAACAAATCCTGTTTTTTGAACCGGTCTGAAAGCCTGAACTTCCTTTTTGCCTGGCGTTTTAGCCATTTTCAAATAGGAACTATCTATCTCATCTAGGAATCTACTCGGCTCACAGGATTTTAGTCGACCAAATTGATACCGCGATTCTGCAAAGGAAATCATCAATTTCTTTTCTGCTCGGGTAACGGCTACATAGAAAAGTCGACGTTCCTCTTCCAAATCAGCTTGACTTTGTAACATCATTTGGCTGGGGAACAGATCCTCTTCTAAACCCACCAAAAAAACGTGTTTAAATTCTAGGCCTTTGGCAGAGTGTACTGTCATCAAAGTCACCTTATCGCGGTCATTGGGGTCTTCTTGCGTGTCGGCATTCGTTAATAATGACACAGATTGAAGAAAAGTAGCCAATGATTTATCCTCATTTTCAGGGTCATCGACAAACTGTTTGATGGCATTGAGTAATTCTTGTAAGTTTTGATATCGAGCTAGGCCTTCTACGGTTTTATCTTCATAAAGTTCACGAAGGAGTCCAGATGCCTTGGCCACGTGATTGGCTATTTCATAGGCATCTTTATGCTCTACTTCTGCCATTATTTTAAATGATTTAATCAAATCCGCGAAGTTTTCAATGGCGGCCGTACCTCTAGCACCTTGGAAAGTTTGGATATTTGAAATGACGTCCCAAATGGAGCAACTGTTTTCTGCGGCAGTCACAGCAATTTTGGCTATGGTGGTATCTCCAATCCCTCTTTTAGGAAGATTGATAATGCGTTTGAAAGCCTCTTCATCTTGTTGATTGACAACAAAACGTAGGTATCCAAGCACATCCTTGATTTCCTTTCTTTGGTAAAAAGAAAGACCTCCTACAATCCGGTATTTGATATTTAGGCGACGCAGGGATTCCTCAAAAGAACGTGATTGAGCGTTTGTACGGTATAAAATGGCAAAATCAGACCAATGTAAACCTTCTTTTTGTTTAGTTTCAAAAATGGTGGAGGCAATCATTCGACCCTCTTCATTATCGCTTCCGGCTCGGATAATTTCTATTTGATCCCCAATCTCATTGGAAGTAAAAACATTCTTTTCAAGCTGGTTTTTATTCCGAGAAATAATGGAATTTGCGACAGCCACAATGTTTTTGGTTGATCGGTAATTCTCCTCCAATTTAATGGTAGTCAGGTCTGAATAGTCCCTTTCAAAATTCAAGATATTTTGGATATCGGCTCCACGAAATGCATATATACTTTGAGCATCATCACCCACCACGCAAATATTACGGTGTACGGCAGCTAGTTTCTTCGTTAATAGGTACTGAGAAACGTTGGTATCTTGAAACTCATCTACCATCACATGTTTGAATTTATGCTGGTATTTATTTAATACATCTAAATGATCCCTAAAAAGAATATTGGTTTGATATAATAAATCATCAAAATCCATGGCATTGGCTTGAAAGCAACGAATGCAATAGGTTCGATAAATTTCGCCCATTTTGGGGATTCTAGCCATGCGATCCTCCTCACTCAGGATGGTACTATTTAAGTATTGCTCAGGGCTAATTAATCTGTTTTTAGCCCCAGAAATACGATTCAAAACTAAATTGACTTTATATACCTTATCGTCTAGATTTTGTTCTTTGATGATAGTACGCAATAAGGATTTGGAATCATCGGTATCGTAAATGGAGAAATTGGAGGTATAGCCCAATTTCTCCCCTTCAAAACGTAAGATTTTGGCAAATACGGAGTGAAAAGTTCCCATCCAAATATTTTTGGCATCTTTACCAATCACAGTTTCAATACGATGGCGCATTTCGCCAGCGGCCTTATTCGTAAAGGTTAGGAGTAATATTTGGAATGGATCTACCCCTTGTTGAATCAGGTGAGCCGTGCGGTAGGTTAATACGCGGGTTTTACCAGAGCCAGCTCCAGCGATTATCATTAATGGGCCCTCCGTGTGTAAAACAGCTTGTCGTTGGGGCTCATTCAAGCCAGCCAAATAATCCATAAGGGAAATTTAATTGATGGGAAAAAACAGAAATTAAATTTACGAATTTTTGAGCAGGGCCTTGGTATTATAACTTATTTTTTGAGAGGGTATTTTGGATGAAAACAAAAAAAGGCGCCGCAGCGCCTTTTTCGGTTTGGGATGATTTTGCTTACTGGATGGCAATCAAATCTCTTCGGGTTTCAGTTAAAATATTGAAGGTCTTGGATTTGATGATGTTTTTACGTGAATCAAGAATAACCATTTTATATAGGCCGTCATTTAGGTTGGAGAAATTAAATAATTTCTTGGCACTAAGTGATTCTCGGCTTATTTGGTTATTGTCCTCATCATAGATGACAACGAACAAGGGCGAATTATTTTCTGAACTAACTAGGAATTTTAATTTACCTACTTGGTCAATACTGACAGGAAGTGCAAATTCTGCGGCATTGGCAGACGAAACAGACAGAATAGCGGCTACGACGAAAGCGGCTAAGGCGTTTTTGGTGATGAAATTTTTCATAATGTTGATTAATGTTAAATGCTTGATTAATAAATTCTTAGGCGGAGTATTTCCGTTTGTTGGGTCAAAACTAGACTTTTCATGTTAACTCCAAATTAATAGGGCAAAAAATTTCACTTTTTTTAGAAAATTCCTCTTAAAAAAATTATATTTCTTTGAATAGTTCAATTTTATTTTCAATGTTACGAAATCGTTAAATTTTTTGGAATTATTTAACAATAAGGAAACATATAGATAATACCGTGTTAACCATGAGCCTATTGAATGCAGGTAATTTTGGGCCGTAATCAATATAAAGTCAAATGAATACACACCAATTAAATCAAATGAATCCACACCAATTGTTTAGAAGCTTATTAATCGTTTTAGTATCATTGGCGTCTTTTGGCCATACTTTCGGCCAAGTAGGAAAGATTAAAGGGACTATTTCAGACCCTGTTTCTAAGGAGCCGGTTATTGGAGCAACCATTCGTCTAGAAGGGTTGACCATAGGAGCTAGTACGGGTATTGAAGGAAATTTTGAATTAACATCAGTTCCTGCGGGAATTTATAAATTGGTGGTTAGTTCGGTGGGATACCAATCTCAACAAATTCCTAATGTTCGTGTTGAGTCAGGAAAAGAGACCATCATTACGGTTTCCTTACAAGAGGACAACAAAACCCTAGCCAACGTCGTGGTTAAGGCTCAAAAAATTACTACATCGGAAGTAGCAGTATTAACTGAAACGAGACAATTGCAGCAAATTGCGGTGGGTATTTCAGGACAGCAGATTCAAAAAACACAAGACAGGGATGCCTCTGCAGTGGTACGTAGAATTCCTGGTGTTTCAATATTTGATGAAAGATTTGTGGTGGTTAGAGGTTTAAATGAACGTTATAACACGGTACTGGTAAATGATATCATTACTCCATCCACGGAGGTAGATTCGAAGGCTTTTTCATTTGATTTAATTCCTAGTTCAATCATCGATCGTATGTTGATTTTTAAATCAGCATCTTCTGATTTGCCGGGTGATTTAGGTGGAGGAGCCATCAAGATTTATACCAAAACGGTTCCAGATGGTAATTCATTTTCGGCTAGCTTTTCTACGAGTTATCGCTCAGGAACAACAGCACAAAAGGCCATGTCTTATGTAGGAGGTAAAACAGATTGGTTAGGATATGATGATGGCGGACGTCAGTTGCCAGCGGGATTCCCATCCAGAAATAGTATTGCTACAGCGGGAAATACGGAAGCCGTTATTTCGCACTTTAGAAATTTACCTGCCTTTTATCAAGTAGAAGATAAAAACGTATTACCTGATTTTAGGGGAAATTTAAATTTTGCTCACCGCTGGTTTATGGGAGATAAGGAGCTGACGAACTTTTCGTATGTGAATTATTCCAATACCAATCAGGCCTTCCAGATGCAGCAGAGAAGATTTACTTTCTTGGGAGATACAGAGAAATATTACCAGGATCAATCTTTGTCGCAAAATGTTCGAATTGGTATGATGTCCAATTGGGCCTTGATTTTAAATCCGAACAATAAGTTAGAGTTCCGCAATTTATTCAACCAAATAGGGATTAAAGAAACAGTTTTCCGTAATGGCTATAATGAGAACGTTGATTTGAATAATGCCTCATTCCGCTACGAGCAACGATCCATCTATTCTGGACAGTTGAGTGGAACACATGAATTGTCGGCAACTAGTAAATTGAAATGGATTACTGGTTTGGGCTATACCTACAGAACAGAGCCTGATTATAGAAGATATACGAGAAGTAGAGAGAGAAATTCTACCGGTCCATTTACCTTTGATTTACAGCAATCAGACAGCCCTACTTTACAGCAATCAGCTCGTTCATTCTCTCAGGTAGAGGAGTTTATTTACACCACAAGGGTAGATTTTGAACGTATTCTGAAGGAAAATGAAGACGAAAAATTAAGAACGACTTTCCGTGCGGGTATTTATACCGAATACAAAGAGAGAGCATTTTCAAACCGTTGGTATGGTATTACTAATCCCAATCGTTTGTCCTCAGATAATTCATTATTGAAACAAGATCCTGCTAGCTTCTTTAACCCAAGTAATTTAGGAGGGAACTCCATCTACTATGGAGTAGGAACTAACTTTGAAGATAAATATACTGCGCAAAATACTTTTGGAGCTGCTTATGCTCAATTGTATTTACCGATTGGGGATAAATTAAATGCAACTATCGGTTTAAGAGGAGAGTATAATAACCAAGAATTGCAAAGTAAAGAAAGAGGTTCAGGGGTGCCAATTAAAGTAACAAATCCGGTATTTAGTCCACTTCCATCGTTGAACGTGGCCTATAACTTTACTACAAAAAACTTATTACGTTTTGCTTATAGCTCTACGGTAAACCGCCCGGAATTTCGCGAGTTAGCGCCATTTACTTACTATGACTTCGTGTACGATGTTACTCGTACTGGATTTATCCCAAGAGCTGATAAGACAAAATTATTAAATGCGACTATCAATAATTTTGATGTAAGATATGAACTATATCCGTCTAAATCAGAACTGATTTCAGTAGCGGTATTTTACAAAAAGTTCTTGAATCCTATTGAGTCAAAGGTATTCTACAATGGTAGTACAGTGGCCTTTACAGTAGATAATGCGACAGAGGCTACTAGTACTGGAGTGGAATTAGAAATTAGAAAGCAATTAGCACCGAATTGGGTAGCATTATTCAACGCAGCATTGATCAATAGTAATGTTCGTGCGGGACAGTCTGACAACATGTTGAACCGTAATCTTCAGGGCCAGTCGCCTTATTTAATTAATGCAGGTATATTTTATGAGAATGCGGATAAAGGATGGCAGGCCAATATATTATACAATGTGATTGGTAAGCGAATCTTCGTCATTGGTGATAGTCAATTGTCGGCGGATATTTATGAAATGCCTAGAAATGTGGTTGATATCAATATTACCAAGGCATTGACACAAAAGATTGATTTTAAACTAGCGATTCAAGATTTATTAAACCAAAAGTTTTCTTTAGTGCAGGATACCAACCGTGATGGTGAAATTTCTGAAAAAGATGGTGTCTACCAGGAGTATCGCCGTGGAAGCTATTTTACCATGGGAATTACCATGAAGTTTTAGTGAGTGCACAAAGAAAAATAACAAACAGGAACAATTAAAAACATATAAAAATCAAATTCATGCAAAAATTACGTGTCATTTTCGCTTGTTTGCTTACAGCTGCCATAGGATTGTCGGCTTGTACAAAAAACGATTCAGAGGTAGAAATTACAGTCCCTGCCCCTACAAACCGCAAGGTAGTGGAGGTTACAGGAAAAATCACAGCTAATACTACTTGGAAAGAGTCTGAAAAATATTTGTTAAAAGGATTCGTATATGTAGAATCTGGTGCGATTTTAACGGTAGAGCCAGGTACCATTATCTTGGGGGATAAAATCACTAAAGGTACCTTAATTATTAAACCAGGAGCTAAATTAATTGCTAGAGGAACGGCAGCTAAGCCTATCGTATTTACTTCGGCACAGGCAAAAGGTTCTAGAAATTATGGTGATTGGGGTGGTTTAATTATGTTAGGCAATGCACGTGTGAATAAAACGCCAGCAACGATTGAGGGAGAAAACGTGTCTACATTTGGAGGAACAGTTGATACGGATAATTCAGGTGTTTTAAAATATGTACGTATTGAATTTGCTGGAATTGCCTTTGAAACAGATAAGGAAATCAATGGATTGACTTTAGGTGGAGTGGGATCAGGAACGGAGATTGATTATGTACAGGTTTCTTACAATGGAGATGATGCATTTGAGTGGTTTGGCGGTAATGTAAACGCAAAGCACTTGGTGTCCTATAGAAATTTAGATGATGATTTTGATACGGATTGGGGATATAGTGGTAATGTTCAATATGCTTTATCCATTCGTGACCCACAAGTAGCGGATCAATGTTCGTGCTCAGATAGTAATGCATTTGAATCAGATAATGATGCGGCAGGATCAGATGCTACGCCTCAGACAAGTGCCAAGTTTGCCAATGTGAGTGCGTTTATTGCTGATGGAACGGTTGATAAAAAATATCGTTCAGCTATGCGAATTAGAAGAAATTCAGCTATTTCAGTTATTAATAGTTTGTTTGTAGGTGGATGGGTAGCTAAAGGTGGTTTAGAGTTAGAGGGTACTGCGTCTCAAAATAATTTTGTAACTGGTAAGAATGTTCTTTCAGGATTAGTAGTAACAGGCATGTTGAAGCCTATCGTAACTGGTGATGAAACTTTGTTGAAAGATGCATCACGCAAAAACCAGTTTGGTGTAGCAGCAGAAACCTTAGGTTTAACAGCGGGCTATAATCGTCTACAAGGAAAGCCAAGTTTAGCCTTGACATCCACTTCTAAATTATTGGGAGCGGGAGTTAGCTTACCTGCTGGTTTTGAGGCAAATACTAATATTGGAGCCTTTGGAACTACGGATTGGACTGAGGGTTGGACAAATTGGGATCCACAAAATACAGATTACTAAGATTTTATATTGGTGTAATTCAGAAAATGCCGAAAGGATTCCTTTCGGCATTTCTTGTTTATTGGAGTAATAGGGAATTATAGAAAACTGCCTGCGCTTTCTTAACGCTGGCAAGGTTTGGAACCTTGACAGCGTTGCGTAGCTGGGCGCAGACAGAACGATTTATTATTTTGACTATTGTATCAATTTCTTGATAAAGTAGAAAGCACTCAATATCGTTATTACTATTCCAGCATAGCCGAAAAAAATAATCCCATCAAAGAATAGATGTACTAAATTCCATTGAGGAAATATGAAACCGCTGCATATTAACAGTAGATTATAACCCACGTAGCCTGTAGAGTCTACAATATACATAAGAAAGCCAATATTGGCTTTGTATTTGCTAATGGCTAGCATACGTTCAAAAACAGAGGTAGTAATGGTTAAATAGGGTAAATAAATGCCAAATCCTGTTAATACAACTAACCAAAAACTAGAAATGAATGTTGTACTTACACAAGCACTTAAGATAAGTAAAATGAAACCCAAAAATATGATTCCTAAGCTGATATAAAAGGCATAAAAATTGTTTTTGACCAATACCAAACTACCATTAATCAGTAAAATACCTACAGTAACCCATATTTCTGTTTGGGTGAAAAGAGAAGGAATTCCTTCATAACCTAAATATTTCCAAATTTCAGGGGCGAAGTCTGAACGAATGCCTCTCAATAGTGATACAAATAAATATAATAGGCTTATTCCCAATATTCCTGGACCTAATGATTTGACTAATTGATTTCTATCCTTCTGAGTCATAGGTGCTCTTTCAGATCGATCAGCAATATCCTCTTGGCTAGGCTTAGGGATTTGTTGAAGCATCCAGACAAAAAATAAAAATGGCAAGCTAAATAATAGACCTGCCGAAAATGGCATCCAATTTTCTGATATCCCTGCGTTGAGTATTATTTTGCCAACTGTTTTTGAAACGCCATCTGCCAAAATAAAACTGGCACCTAGGCTTGCGATGAATAATTCTGTATTTTTTTTTCCTTCTAAAAATCCCTGGATGTAGCCAAAAATCATGCCTAAAGGAAGGCCATTAATCACCAAAAATAGTATACTCCAGGGTTTGGGAGCTAGTCCAAAACCCAATAGCGCCAACTCTGCAATCAATACACTCCATAAAATGGCTTTTATTCTTTTTGACCATGAAATAGAAGAAACTAAAAATATGCCACCACATTTTGATAGCATATACCCCGCAATTTGAGAGGAAATTAATACTGATTTCCATGGTATGCCTAACCAAAACTGATCTTCATAAAGTCCAGCAGTGAATGGTTTTCTAAATCCATATACACAAAAGTAACATCCAAATGCGGCTACTATAGACCATAGTGGATGTGTAAACCATTGGGGCAAGTTTGAAGATTTTTCTTGCCTGGATGGAGATTGAATGATCATAAGGCAATAGCTTCGATCATATTGAGGTAATGCTCGATAGGAAGTACTTGGAGATTAGGTACCTTGGCAGCATCATCGTATTTTCTCAATTGAATAGCAGCTTGGTAATGTGGATGTTGCTCAAATACCAAACATTCTTCTTCATTCATTGGTCCACCTTGAAGATGTAGGCTAAGTAGTGAAGGCTCACTTAGAAGAGCTTGATATCCATCTTCTCTTCGACATAAATACCGTTTTGCATCTACATGTAAATGAATAGGTTCTGTCACCATAGCGGTGAAATATCGATCTAGAAATTCTTTGGCAAGGTTTTCATGCATGTCATCAATGCCCTTTTCTGGAGCATCATCAGGCAATGCATGTAGGAGATGGCCTACATCATGTAATAGACTAGCCACAATCAGTTCTTGGGAAGCCTTTGCATCTGTCGCTAATTGGGCACTTTGTAAGGCATGTTCTAATTGGCTAACAGCTTCTCCACCATATTGAGAATCGCCTAATTCTGAAAACATGACTTGTATTTTTTGAGTAATCTCTTTCATCTGCTTTTTCAAGTATTTTATGTAATTTAAGCCTATTGAAAAGCGCAAAAAACACCCAATAAGTGATTTAAAACAGATTTCACATTAGCGTAACAAATCCATAAAATGAACCCAAAATGCACCATTCGCAGAGCTATTTTCGATGATGAAAAGGCCTTATTAAAGTTGCTTAATGAGCTTGAAAACAGGGATTCAGACCCCAGTATTTTTAGACAAATCTGGACTGAATATCTTGGTCATGAACATACTTTGGTATGGGTTGCCGTGAACGAGGGAAATCAGGTTATTGGATTTTTAAGTGCCATAGGACAAAACCTATTGCATCATGAGGGAATGGTCTATGAAATTCAAGAATTGATTATCACTTCCAGTTATCAAGGTAGAGGATTGGGGAGCTTGTTAATTGAGGCGCTTCAATCTGAGCTGAAAGACAAGGACGTGAAATCGATTGAAGTGACCTCGAATAAACGAAGAAAAGAAGCCCACGCTTTTTATGAAGCAATGGGCTTTAAAAATTCACATGAAAAGTTTACGATCTATTTTTGAGATAGGCGTAAAGCGGCTTTCATTTTGTCAAAAATGGCTGTATTTTGGTAAATACCTTGAAAAACCTCTGAACCTGGACCAAAAGCAAATACTGGCACCATTTGTCCGGTATGTCCTTTCGTGATAAAAGAGGCTTTTACCTCGCCAGTAGTCATGTCCCCACCTAATAATGCCATGCCCCCAGTCTCATGATCAGCGGTTATGACTACCAAGGTTTCTTTATCTTTTTCCGCAAAATCTAAGGCTGCCGCAATACTCTTGTTGAAGTCAACCATTTCAGTTATAGCATAATTAGCATCATTGGCATGGCCACCCCAATCAATTTGCCCACCTTCAATCATCACAAAAAATCCTTTTTTGTTCCTAGAAAGCAATTCCAAGGATTTTTTAGTCGCATCCAATAAGACCTCACCTCTACCTTCACTGAATTTAATAGGATCTCCAGGTGCATAGAGGTAGTAAAACTTCCCTTGTTTAATCTGATTCATTTCAGCTATTGTTTCCACGATTTGGTATTTTTTAGCTTTGAGTGAATCCAGTAAATTTTGCCCATCTTTTCTTTGGTCAAAGCTTTTTCTACCACCTCCTACAACTATTTCCACATCGGTTTTTAGAAAATCTTTGGCAATTTCATCATGCATGCTGCGCTTGATTTGATGAGCGATGAAGGCGGCTGGGGTAGCATCAGTAATATCTGCCGTACTGACCAAACCGGTGGCGAGCCCTTTCTTCTCTGCCAATTCCAAAAGCGTTGCCTGAGGAGTTTTAGTGGCATCCATACCAATAGCGCCATTATAGGTTTTTTTTCCCGTTGAAAAGGCCGTTGCTCCAGCTGCTGAATCCGTCACATAATTATCAGTAGCTTGGTTTTTATGAAATCCAATGTGTCGAATTCTTTCTAATGCCAGATGACCTTTATTAGCGGTTAGGCCAGCATAAATTTGACTAACGCCCATTCCATCTCCAATTAAAAAAATAATGTTTTTAGGGAAAATTTTTGAGGTATTTTGTCCTAATGCGGTAAAAGCAAATGAGAGGGCTATAATACCTAGGGAAACGATTTTTTTCATAAAATATTAATAGATTTTTTGAATGTATTCCGCAGTAAACCCTGGACTTGTCGTCATTCCTTTACCACCAATTCCATTAATGACATGAATGACATCATCCAAGTTTTTTGTAAAGATATCTGATTTGTTGGCTTGTAAGTAATATCCAGCCCAGGTAGATGCTACATCCCAACTTTCTAAATGCATTATTCTCTTGGCCTCTCTAAGCATCATTTCATTGATCTCAGTAGAAATTTCAAAGCCAAAATTGGCTTGTTGGTGGGCAGGTACATAGGCATGTGAATCGCCTAGAATAATGGAACCGTCTTCGGCTTGTTTAAATAAAATGTGAATACCCTGTTCCTGCAATAATTTTTGTTCAGCACTAGTCTCTAGCTTGTGAAAAGATGGACAAGCGTGAAAGCTTTCGTATCGGCGAATGGTTAATCCTGTTAAAATATTTGCTTTAAAAGCCCTTTTTTGAGTGTTTAACCTCAACATTTGAAGCTTGCTGATTTTTAAATCTGCTTGAGCAAATAAATCAGGAAATAAAAATTGGGTATCTCGGCCACTAGCTAATATGACTTTATCAGACCAAAAGGCCTGTCCGTGCGAGCTATGAATCTTGGCAATTCCTCGTTTTTTTTCAATTCCAATCACCGAACATAGTGGCTGGTAATGTAGTCCCATGTAATGTATAAGAAATTCCCTAACTCGGTGTACCATGATCAATGGGTTGAGAGAAGCTTCATCTGGGAAATAAAGCCCTCCTTTAACATAATCTTTTTTGAGAGAGGAATTGATATCCAAACATTCTTGGGCGGTATACAGCTTACTGGTATAGTTTCTTTCCGTAAAAAGCTGATGAATTTCCTCTAATAAGGTCATCTCTTGGTCATCAGACGCATAATACCAAGATCCATTTTTAACCAAAGAGATATCGATGTTTTCTTGTAGGTCTTTGTAAATCTTTAATGATTTACGGCCATATTCAAACCAATTTGGAAGAGATTGTCCAGAAGGTACAGCCTGACCAAAATTACGAAAACTTGCTTCAAAAGGTAAAGAATCTTTTTCTAATAGAAGGACGGTTTTCCCTCTTTTTAATGCATGGTAGGCACAAAAGGTCCCAATGATTCCTGCGCCTACAATGATTAAATCATATTTTTTCATGATTTATTTTTTCGATGATGGGAATTAATTCAGTTAAATTGTTGAGGAGGCCATCATGTGGATAAACCTCTAATTGATTTCTTGTATGCGTACCATTACATACCCCAAGGGCTAGCCGAACACCAGCATTTTTTCCAAATGCCAAATCAACAGGGGTATCACCTACATTGATTACCTGACTTTTGTTTGATATGCCAAAACGGGACATAGCTAGTTCAATCATTCTTGGGGATGGTCTACCTTCACCATTCACCTCGTCAGGGCATACAGAAAGGTGTATTCCTCGCTTGTTATGGATATTCATAAAGTTCTGATTGAGACTTTTTCCCCAACCAATTTTATCTAAAATGATATTGGCTACTTTACGATAGAATCCTGTGGTAAGGGCAATATAGATGCCTTCTTGATGTAAATAGTGGAATAGTTCAAGGCAGCCCTCTGTAGGTTTTATTTCATGATTCAGGTAATGATTCTCTAAAATTTCAGTAAAATCCTGATATGATGCATTGGCCCTTTGACTTATGCTTGGATCTTTTTCTCCCAATTGTTCTGCCCAAAGGGTTTTAAATACATGGAGTTTTGCATAGCCTTGAAGTGCTAAAATACGGTCATCATTGGAATTCAATCCATTTTTTTGAGCAGCTAGCTTGAAACATTTTTCTACTTCATGTTCATCCAAGATAGTAGTTCCTGCCATATCTAATACAACTAACTGAATATTTTTTGCGGACATCTAAGGGTAGGTTAAACACGAATTTCCTGATTTTAAATTAGCCACAGATTAGCCCAGTGTGAAATAATTGTAAAGAAAAAATTAGTATTATTTCAAGTTTGTTTAGTATTCAGATTTGTCTTAATGATACCGTAATTTTTACGGAACGATTTGGTAACAAACCACCTTTTTTCTTAACAATTTCTTATTCCAAGGCATACCTTAAGCTTACGTGCTCGAAATACTTTTGTGGGAAATTTAGAGGTTGGATAACAGAATACTTGAATCAGCTCCGACCATTATTCCATTAGGTAGAAAAGTCTACTAATAATGAAAATCTTTTCAATAAGCCTAATGGTAGCCCAGAGGCTACAATTTGAGCATTTTTTGAAAGATGAATGATCAAGGAGAATATCAGTTTTTATGCTTCAATGCTCTTTATTACAATTTTACATTCTTTAAAAACAAAAATCTTTATGAAGAACATTTTACAAAAATTGTCTCGAGAAAAGATCGTATATAAGTCGATGTGGCTTATGTTAGTCTTTTTTCAATTGACGGCTATGATGGCATTTGGCCAATCTAGAAGTATCAACGGACGAGTTATCTCCAAAGAGGATAATTCCGGGATACCTGGAGTATCCGTACAAATCAAAGGAACAAATTTGGGAACAAACACCAATGCCGATGGACGATTTACATTGACAGTTAATCCCAATGCTGTGTTACAAGTTTCAATGATTGGTTTTCAAAAACAAGAATTAGCAGTAGGATCTCAATCTGAACTCTTGATTACTTTATTGGCCGATGATAAGCAGCTTCAAGAAGTAGTAGTAACTGCCTTAGGTATTAAAAAGGAAATTAGAAAAATTGGTGTTTCCATTCAGTCATTGGATGGCGCTTCTGTGGTGAAAGCGCGTGAGCCTAATGCTATTAATGCCCTAGTAGGTAAGGTGGCAGGTTTAACGGTTGGTGCTCAGCCAGAACTATTGAGAAAACCTACAATTTCATTACGTGGAAATTCGACTGTCTTATATGTAGTGGATGGTGTACCTATTAACTCTGATACTTGGAATATTTCACCGGATGATATTGAAACCTATTCTGTGTTGAAGGGTGCTTCGGCATCAGCATTATATGGTTTCCGTGGAAAAAATGGTGCTATTTTAATTACCACCAAGCGTGGTTCAAAAGATAAGCGAGGGTTTTCTGTAGAGGCAAATTCTTCCACCATGATGGAGAACGGATTTTATGCAATTCCAGTGGTACAAGATGAATATGGCCCGGGTGACCACGGTCGTTATGCTTTTGGAGACGGTAAAGGAGGGGGCTTAAATGATGGCGATTATGATGGAGGTTGGGGACCAAAATTCAATGGACAATTAATTCCTCAGTATGATTCTCCAGTAGATCCGATTACCGGGGTGCGTGCAGGTACTCCATGGGTAAATCGTGGAAAAGATAATTTGAAACGCTTTTTGGAAACTGGTATTTTGTCTACCAATAACGTATCTGTTTCTGCCACAGGCGAGAAGTATAATTTACGTTTTTCAACGTCACATATTTATCAAAAAGGTATTGTTCCAAATACTAAAATGAATATCACCAATTTCAATATTGTGGCAGATTATAAGTTTTCTGATAAATTGAAATTTGAGTCAAATTTACAATATAACCGCCAGTATACACCCAACATTCCCGATGTTAACTATGGTCCTAACTCCATCATTTACAATATGGTTTACTGGGCTGGAGCTGATTGGAATGTAGATGATATGCGTAATTATTGGCAAAAAGGTAAGGAAGGTATTCAACAAATTTATGCGGAGTATCAACGTTACAATAACCCTTATTTTATGTCATATGAGTGGCTTCGTGGCCATTACAAAAATGATATAGTTGGTCAAGCGGCATTACGATATCAATTAGCCGATGGATTAGAAGTATTAGGCCGTACTCAAGTGACCACTTGGGATATGTTAAGAACAGAGAAATTCCCTTATTCTGCGGGTTCCTATGGACGAGATGAGCGCCGCGGAGATTATCGTGAAGATCGCCGTTCTTTATTTGAGAACAATACCGAATTATTGGTGTCTTTTGATAAGGATATCACTCGAGGATTAAATACAAAAATCACCGCGGGTGGAAGTATGAGAACATTTCAGTATAAGTCGATGTACGGAACCACCGATTATTTGAACGTGCCAGGTTTGTACAACTTTGCTAACTCATCAAATCCAGTAAGGGTGTTTAACTTTGGGTCTGAAATGCGTGTTTTATCTGCATATTATTCAGCAGATTTTTCATATAAGAACTTCATTACAGTTTCCACAACGGGTCGTTTGGATAAATTGTCTACTCTACCTTCAGGAAATAATGCATTTTTCTATCCATCAGTTTCTGCGGCTACGGTATTATCCGATTACATCAAACTTCCAGAAGTTATTTCTTTCTTGAAATTTAGAGCTTCTTATGCTAATGTAAAAGATGGATTAACAGCCTCTACCATTGGAACAACACCATCTATCGGTGGTGGTAACCCAATTGGTTATGGAGAACAATATCAAGCACCTTATGATGGCCCTGCTTATACTAATTCAGCGGTGTATTCTACCTTCCCTTTGTATAATAATCAAACAGCAGCATCATATACCAATACGTTAAATAACCCGAACCTTAATCCAAGTTCAACAACCCAAAAAGAAATTGGTTTGGATTTACGAGTTATCAAAAACCGTCTAGGATTGGATGTTACTTATTGGAATTCATTGGATGGGCCATCTATTTTTTCACTGCCAATTTCAACTACCTCTGGATATAGCGCTGCTTTAGTCAATGGAATTAAAACAGAGAAAAATGGATTTGATATTTCACTTACGGGAACACCCATTAAAACAGAAAGCGGATTTAAATGGGATATAGTGGCTAATTACGGTTCCTATGTAGAGAAGTTGAAGGAGATTTATCCAGGCGTTAATAATTTAAATACCTTCCTAAAAGTAGGTGACCGTTTGGATAAAATGTACGGCCGTGCTTTTGTTCGTACTCAAGACGGTAAAATCGTTAATGATGCTTCAGGTCGACCAATCTACAATCCTGTGGCTCAATATTTAGGAAATACCAACTCAGATTTTGTTTATGGTATCAATAATAAGTTCACATATAAAAATGTGAGTTTGAGTTTTCAATTTGATGGTCGCGTGGGTGGTGTCATTTCAAATTATACACAGAAGCAAACCTATCGTGGAGGTCGCCATATTGGAACTACTACTGGAATATTTGCTGAAGCTCGTCCACAGGATTTTGTAGGTGTGAAGGCATTTGTAGGAGAAGGAGTTCAAGTGAGTAATGGTGTAGCTATCGCATATGATGTTGATGGTAAAATTACCAACTATTCAGCATTACAATTCACTCCTAATACCACAAAGCAATTTGTTCAAGATTACGTATCTAGGTACTACAATTCGGACGAAGGAAACCTGATGAGTAGAACATTTAGCATGTTGCGTGAAGTGAATGTAACTTTCAATTTACCTGCTGCGTGGTTCGGTAAATTTGTTCACCAAGCCAACGTTTCTTTGGTGGGTCGTAACTTATTTTATTTCGCGGAGAAAACAGATATTGACTTAAACCAATATGTTTTTGGGAATGAATCGGGACCTCAAACTCCTTCGGTTCGTCGTTACGGTGTGAATTTTAACATTACTTTTTAATCCATCGATTTGTCGATTTAAATGATAAAGAATATGAAAATGAATAAATATATCATAGCTCTATTTGGCTTATTAATGGTCACTTTGAGTAGTTGTGAAAAACCTTTTGATCAGTTGGAAATTGATTCCAACCGCCCCGTGCATGTACCTGCTTCTTTAGTTTTACAAGGAGTTGCTTACAGTATGTTCAATGACAATGGCCGCCCATTTAGTGCTGAGATGCGTTGGAATCAGTTTTATTGCTCTAACTATAATTATTATGCTACTAATGAATATACGTTTGGACAAATGCCTAACCAGTTTACAACACTTAAAAACGTGTTGAAAATGGAAGAAGAGGCAAAGCGTGCAGGATTGGCCGATGTAAATGGGTACTCAGCTTTGGGAAAATTCTTCAGAGCCTATTTTTATGACCAAATGTCAAAACGTGTTGGAGATTTGCCTTTAACAGAAGCTTTGAAAGGTATAGAAGGTATTTCACCCAAATACGATACGCAAAAGGCGATTTATATACAAATTTTGAAATGGTTGGATGATGCCAATATTGACTTGACTAGTCTTATTGCAAAAGGAGAAACGGTATCAGGAGATATCTACTATAATGGAGATTTGAAAAAATGGCAAAAAGCCGTAAATGCCTATCGTTTACGGGTATTATTGACACTTTCAAAGAAAGAAACAGATTCTGAATTGGGAGTTAAAGCCAGGTTTGCTGAGATGATCAGCAATCCCACAAAGTATCCAATGATGAGCTCCATGGCAGATAATTTGGAGTTTAAATGGAATAACTTCAATAAGTATCCATCTAATCCGGACAACTTTGGTTTTGACGCTACTCGTCAAAATATGGCAGCGGCTTATGTAAACTTGCTTTCAAGTTTAAAGGACCCACGTGTTATGGTTACTTGTGAACCGGCAGGATTTGAATTAAAATCAGGTAAACTTCCATCAGATTATTCTGCATTTGTGGGCGCAAGTTCTGCTGAAGATTTGG
The DNA here is from genome assembly GCA_027491315.1 of Cytophagaceae bacterium. Taxonomy (GTDB): domain Bacteria; phylum Bacteroidota; class Bacteroidia; order Cytophagales; family Spirosomataceae; genus Aquirufa. The sequence goes on along the minus strand of JAIXWL010000005.1, from coordinate 34,613 downwards.
CGGATATGTCAGACAAAGCGGGAATCAACAATGGTGCAGGTTATGCTCCAGGTAAGTACTCTTTCCAAAATAGAAATCGTTATTACAAGAATTATACAGCAGAAAACACATTCATAGTTGGTTATCCGGAATTGTGTTTCAACATGGCGGAAGGAATTGCCAGAGGATGGGCTAGTGGCTCAGCCGAAGATTGGTATAAAAAAGGAATTCAAGCTTCTCAGTCATTCTATGGCATTAAAGATGGAGTAAATACCATGACTTACTCGAAGACAGGTTCAATGGCTGCTGCTGACCAAGTAAATTATAATGTAGACTTTAGCTTTGCTGATTATTATGCTCAAGCCAATGTTAAGTACGATGCATCTAAAGCGATTCAGCAGATTATAACCCAGAAATACCTGGCTTTCTTTATGAACTCTGGAATGGAAGCCTATTTCAATTGGAGAAGAACGGGTTACCCTAAGTTTGATGTAGGTGTAGGAAACGGAAATTCGAGTCGAATTGCGGTAAGATGGATTTATCCTACTACGGAGAGAACGACCAATGCAACTAATTATAAAGCAGCCATTCAAAGTCAATTTAATGGTACAGATGATATCAATGACCAAATATGGCTGATAAAATAGTTTATAGGTAAATGAGTAATATTAGATTTACAAAAAGCTGGGCTCTGCTCAGCTTTTTTGTTGAAATTATAGATCAACTAGCCGCAAATTTTTTTAAGCCAATGATGCCTATTACAATTAAACTCATGAAAAATACCTCCGTGAGGTTGGTAGGAGTTTTAAAATAAAACACATCAAACAGCTTGACTAAAATCAGGGAACATGCCGTCCAAACGGCTAAGGCAGTTGCAGTTGGAATATCTTTAAACGCCACCGACAAGCAATAAATGTTGGCTACCCCAAAAAATATATAACCAAGTAAAGGGAAGAACTCAACTCCAAAGCCTTTAGACCACAGGGGATACTGTTGAAAAGCATCTTTCAGCCTTCCAAAGCTCATGTACTTTAATGAAAAAGTCCATCCTGTTTCAAAAATGGAAGCGATTAATAGGTAAATCCAAGGTTTAATCATATGGGATGTAGACAATAGGGTAAAGTTCCTAAAATCGAATACCAATAACTAAGCTTTAGCCTAGAAATTCTATTTTTAAGCAGAAGAGTTGCCTGATTTTAGGCCCTAGGAAAGGAAAGCCCACCATTATTTTTAGGCAAAGTCCAATTGATTCGCTTCGAAAAAATAGACTTCCAATCATTTTTTTGAACTGGTCTAGATTGAATAAGTTCTCTCAAATGAAAGTCCATTAATCGGGGAGATTCTTGAATCCAATTTTGATAGTTGGTGTAATCGGTTTGATGCTTTTGTTGATAATTTTTGAATTGATTTAAGTCGAATGTTTTAGTCGCTATTCCAGCTCCTGCATTAGATGCGTCAAAGGCATTGATCATCTGTTCGATATGGTTGGGAACAGGGACCATCATGGTTGGTTTGGCTAAATACATAGCCTCAGCAATCGATTCAAAGCCCGCAGTAGAAATTAGACCAGCGCATTCGGACATTTTTTCTAGATACTTTTCCGCATTGATGGGATGAAAGGTTAAATTTTCCGAAAATTGATAAACTTCTTTGTGTTTTGGATGATCCCAAAAACAATCTAACCTAATAGCTGGATTTTGTATAGACCAAGACATGATATCTTCGGCTAATCGATAGTGTGTCAGATATGCTAACCAATTTCCCCCTTGTTTTGCCTGCAAATCTTTTACTTCTTTCCTTAGCAGTGGGGGTATAACTTCGATATTTCTTTGGGGGTCATTTTCTAAAGGAAGAAAGGAAAGACCTAGTTTTTTCTTGGAACCAATCGCTGTAATTTGAGTATTTAAATTCAGGAAAAATTGGTCTAATTTTTTTTCAGGGATACTCTCAAAATGGCGATTTAATAATAAATATTGATGCCCAATGGACATACAGGGATTTTTAGACCTATTTCTCCATTGATATAATCCAGTAATGGATTCGTAAAAGTTGACAATGCCATCTGGTTGGTATTGCTCGATAAATGCGGCTAATTCACTGGCACTTTTCCAATAAGTTCTAAATTTAAGAAATGCTTGTAGGGCTGTTTTTCCCACTTGAACCGCTTTCCCATTTCCATAACAAAGCGAAGGGCTTTCATATTGCAAAAGGGGTTTGTCCCCAATAAAATCCGTAAAAAAACGGGGGATAGTACGCATGTTAGTAGATCCCACCGCGTAAGCAATGATTTCATGACCCGCCTCTTGAGCGATTTGACTTAGTGAAATGGCTTGGGTCAGATGACCTCTTCCTTCCCCTTGAACCGTAAATATAAACTTTCCCATATTAGAGGGTCATTTGATCATGTAAGATTTCTTTTAATTCTGATTTTAAATCAAAATCAGGATACTGAAGTAGAAGCCATTCTCCTTGATGTGTCTCTACCAAGGCGCTTAATGATTCAACCCAATCCCCGGAATTCATATAGGAAATACCCTTGATTTGTTTGATTTCTGCTTTATGAATATGCCCACAGATAATACCATCTGCCTCTTGGGCAATGGCTAGTTCGACGAGTTTTTCCTCAAAATCGGAGATGAAATTGACGGCTGCTTTAACCTTTTGTTTGATGGTCTGTGACAAGGAATAATAGGGCTTGCCTTGTCTTTGACGGTGGTAATTGTACCATTTATTTACCCATAATAAAAAAGTATATCCAATGTCTCCTAAATAGGCAAGCCACTTCATTTGGCTAGTGATACTATCAAATATGTCGCCATGTGTGATAAAGTATTTTTTCCCAAAGGATTTTAGGGTATAGTCTCGGCGAATGGAAAACTGTTTTCCGATTTTTAAGGGAATTATTTGGTCTAAAAAATCATCATGATTGCCTCTAAGATATATTACTTCCGTATCCCACCTATCCATCATTTTCAATACGGCCCGGAAGAACCCGGTATGTTTTTTCTTCCATTCGCCTCCTTTTTTTAATTGCCAGCCATCTATGATATCCCCATTAAGAATGAGTTGGTGGCAGGAATAGGCTTTTAAGAATTCATTGATCTCTTTGGCCTTGGCACCCTTACTTCCTAAATGTAAATCGGAAATAACGATGGTCTTGTAAGTGGGTTGGTAGGAAACGCTCATATTGCGTAGTTTTTCTGTATCAAAACTACGTGGATTGGCAGAGGCTTATGTTAGGAGGGAGTTAAGCTTTGGTTAAATGTTAGCTTAAAATTCTTAACGCTGTCAAGGTTTTAAACCTTGACAGCGTTGGTTCCCTCAAGCCAATTTTGCTTTTTTAAACATCTAATCCAATCTGTTTATTGGTAATTTTTTAATAAAATAACCTACCTGATTAAAAGTTGCTTTTATCAGTAAACTGGAGTGAATATGAATTGAAAAATAGTAGATTTGCCTAACGCTGTCAAGGTTTTAAACCTTGACAGCGTTGCTGGAAAGCCCTAAATTTAATTTCCCCAATCCCGCTAAACCTTTCCAAATTAGGTTAGCCTCATATTGAACACCTAATCCTTTAAGTCGTTCAATAAAGTAAGGGGCATCGCCGCCACAAAGGAGAATTTTAGTGGAAGGTTTGATTTTTCTTATTTCTGTAATATAACCTTGAATTTCTAATAACATCCCAAACATCGTACCAGCCAATAAATTCCCGTAGGTCGAGTCAGCCAATAGGGGGAAGTCCATTTGAGGGCTAATCATAGGTAAATGAGCCGTATAATCATGCATGGATTTTGCCCTCATCATCAGCCCAGGACTTATTGCCCCTGATGTAAAAAATCCATCAAGGACCCAATTATAAGTGATGCAGGTTCCCAAACAAATTGTCATATGTGCCTGATCTGGGTAAAGCATGTGGGCCCCTTCTGCCAATGCTATACGGTCCACCCCCAAGGTCGACTTATCATATTTAGAATAATTAACCAAACTTGAAGAAGAAGCATTAAGCTGGTGAAATGGAGCGATCCTCTTTAAGAAATTTACTAGGTCAGCAGGAAGATCTATGACGCTACTTAGTATGATGGACTCGATTTTGTGGCCTTGGCAAATATTTGATATTGATTCCTTATTGGCTACTGCTATGGTTCCCGTGTGCCTTATTTTCTCAGCCTCAAACCACGCATATTTTAAAGAAGAATTACCGAAATCCAAGCAAAGTACCATCATTCATTTGATTAGTTAACAAAGTTAAATATTTCTTTTTCGTAAATTTGCACACTCTCAAAAACCAACAAGGTGTATCAAATACAAATATTAAAATCAAAGGTGCATCGTGCCACTGTTACAGAAGCCAATATTGACTATGTAGGAAGTTTAACCATGGATGCGGACCTAATGGATGCTGCAAACATGCTGGAACATGAAAAAATTCAAGTAGTCAATGTCAATAATGGTGAACGAATTGAAACCTATTTGATAAAAGGGGAACGAGGCTCCGGTATCATTTGCCTCAATGGTCCTGCAGCCAGAAAAGCGGTAGTGGGGGATATAGTCATCATTATTTCATATGCCTTGATGGACTTTGAAGCCGCAAAAACCTTTCAGCCAACCGTTGTGTTTCCTAACGCCCAAAATCGTTTAGCTTAATAGGACTCTGCCTCATTCGGGAAATCTTGGTTTTTTACATCCGCGACATAGTTTTTCACAGCTTGGGGGATTAATTCTCCCAAATTTAAATAACGGCGCAAAAACCTGGGTTTAAACTCGGTGTTGATTCCCAACATATCATGCATAACCAAAACTTGCCCATCGCAATGTTTTCCAGCCCCTATGCCTATGGTGGGGATATGTAAACTTTCACTCACTTGCCTCGCTAATGCAGCTGGTATTTTTTCTAATACAAGGCCAAAACAACCTGCTTCTTCTAGCATTTTGGCTTCTTCTATTAATAAATTTGCTTCATCTTCTTCCTTGGCCCTAACCCCATAAGAACCAAATTGATAGATACTTTGTGGCGTTAAACCAAGGTGCCCCATGACAGGTATTCCGGCCTTCACAATTTTTTTGATGCTTTCAATCACTTCTTGACCCCCTTCTAACTTTATGGCATGTGCTCCCGTTTCTTTCATGATTCGAATAGCTGAGGACAATGCAATTTCACTATTGGATTGATAGGAACCAAAGGGTAAATCCACCAACACCAATGCCCTATCTGTACCTCTAACTACACATTGAGCATGATAAATCATTTGTTCCAAGGTAATGGGTAAAGTTGTTTCATGCCCAGCCATCACATTGCTGGCACTGTCGCCCACCAGTAAAACATCCACCCCTGATTGATCCAAAAGTTTGGCCATAGAAAAATCATAACAGGTCAGCATGGAGATTTTCTCTCCTTGCTTTTTCATGATTTGAAGACTTTGTGTGGTGATTTTTTTAAACTCTTTTAAATAGCTCATGAGTAAATAGTTGATTGTCGATTAGGCGAACACCCCCGATAAAGGCAGCTACTAAAACAACAAAGGTTAGAGAGAGATCAGTAATTGGTTCTAATGTGTTAGGGTCAGCAAAAGCAATATAATCTACCGAGTCAAATCCTGCATCAAGTAGTTGTTGCTCAAAGTTTTTCTCCAAGGTAGCGATACTTACTTGCGCTTGCTTTGCCAAAGCGGTTCGAATAATATCAAAGCCTTGATAAATAGCTAGTGCTTGTTTTTTTTGTTCCTCACTAAGTCGGACATTTCTACTACTTATGGCTAATCCACTGGCCTCACGAATGGTTTCGCAGGAGATCAATTTTATTGGCGGTTCAAATGAATAGTTTGCTATTAAGTGTTGGATGACTGCTACTTGTTGAAAATCCTTACTTCCCATAAACAGAATATCCGGACGAACCGCTTCTAACAGGCGATGAACAATCACACAAACTCCTTGAAAATGTCCTGGACGATGAGCTCCTTCCCACAATTCCTCCAATCGACCTAATGGATATTGGGGCAATTGATTCATTCCTTGTGGATACATCTCGGCTACGCTAGGGAGAAAAACAAGCTCACAACCCGCTTTTTCAAGATTTTCTAAGTCTTCTTGAATCGTTTTGGGATATTTTTCAAAATCCTTTGGGTCATTGAATTGGGTTGGATTTACAAAAATACTGCACACCGTAATAGCTCCACTTTCTTTGGATTTTTTGATAAGTGACATATGCCCCTCATGCAATGCTCCCATGGTAGGAACGAATCCAATGCTAGCGTTTTTCGACCGACATTCATCGATGAAATCTTGCAGGGTTAGTTTTGTTTCAAATATCTTCATGGTCAAATTTGGGCTTAAAATTACCTTATTTTGAGCAAATTTCGTTACTTGCCGACCTTTTCCAATGCTATGTTACAGGGTAAAAAAATCATTGTAGGAATTAGTGCCAGTATTGCTGCCTATAAAGCCATACTGTTAGTTCGTCTTTTGAAAAAAAATGGGGCTGAGGTACGTGTAGTAATGTCGCAATCTGCTAAAGATTTTGTTTCACCTTTGGTCTTATCTACCTTTTCCAATCATCCCGTTTGGATTGATTTTCATGAAAATAATGTTTGGAATAATCATGTGGAATTAGGCCTTTGGGCAGATGCTTATGTTATTGCCCCTGCCACATGTCATACCATAGGTAAAATGGCGAATGGCCTTTGTGACAACATTGTTTTGGCTACTTATTTATCTGCCCGTTGTCCTATCTTCATTGCGCCTGCCATGGATGAGGACATGTATAAACATCCTTCCACCCAGCAAAATCTGGCGAAGCTACAATCCTTTGGGAATCAAATTCTATCTGTAAATACAGGTTTTTTAGCCAGTGGTTTACATGGAGAAGGTCGAATGGCTGAACCGGAAGAGATAGTAGCTGCTTTAATTGAAAATATAGGTAGGGGTAGGGGATGGCAAGGGAAAAAGGTATTGATAAGTGCAGGGCCTACCCAAGAGGCCATTGATCCTGTTCGGTATATATCCAACCACTCTTCTGGGAAAATGGGTATTGCCTTGGCGGAGGCTTTTTATTTACAAGGCGCGGAGGTGACCGTCATTGCGGGTCCAATGGCTTTGAAACCAACCTTTTCAGGTATTCAATGGATTCCTGTTACTTCTGCCAAGGAAATGGAACAGGCTTGCTTACGAGAATTTCCTTCTTCTGATTGGACTGTCATGGCGGCTGCGGTAGCAGACTATCGACCAGCAAACAGGGCTGAGGAGAAAATCAAGAAAAAGGAAAATACCTTAACGATAAATTTAGAAAAGACCCATGATATTTTGGCAACTTTGGGATCTCAAAAACGGCCCGATCAGCATTTGATAGGTTTTGCTCTGGAAACAGAAAATGAGGAGGCAAACGCCCTAGAAAAACTTCATCGTAAAAAAATAGATGCCATCGTATTAAATTCCTTAAAGGTGCCTGGTGCAGGATTTGGCATAAATACGAATCAAGTTACTGTTTATACAGCCTTAGGAGAGACCCATTCCTTTGGCTTAAAACACAAGGATGAACTGGCTCATGACTTAGTGGATTTATTCCAAAAATGGACATAAAAAAAGCGTGCCGATAAGCTCAGCACGCTTGATGAAATTTGTTTTGGATTAGTCTATATTAGCCGTTTCCAATTTAGGGGCCAATGAATAAATGATTAACCAAGCCAATACATAGGCGCTTCCACAAAGTAAGAAGATGATATTATAACCATCATTGATATTACCTAATAACTTATATTTATCTAATAAGGATCCGACAATCATTGGGAAGAAAATACCCCCCACGGATCCAGCCATTCCACCTATTCCAATCACTGAACTAACAGCTTTCTTTGGGAACATGTCTGTGGCGATCGAATAAATATTGGCACTCCAAGCCTGATGAGAAGCTGCAGCCAAGGATATTAAGGCCACGGCCTGCCAAATATTATCGCAATAGCGGGCTAACATAATAGGTACTACGGCTAAGGCAAAACCAAGCATGGTGATTTTTCTTGCACGAAATGAAGGCCAGCCTAGGTTAATTAATTTTCCTGATAACCAACCACCCCCAATACTACCTACCGTGGTAGCTGTATAAACGATGATCAATTCCAAACTTGGTTTTTTTAAGTCTAATTGGAAACGCTCGGAGAAATAAGAAGGTAACCAGAAAAGGAAAAACCACCAGATTGGATCTGTTAACATTTTCCCAAAGAAAAATGCCCAAGTTTGGCGGAAGCCAAATAACCTTGCCCATTTAACTGGTTCTTGATTCTCGTCTTTTTCTTCTTTATCCGCGTGGATATAATCAAATTCTGCTTTTGATAATTCCTTGTGCTTGGACGGAACTTCATAGTATAACCACCAGAAAATCAACCAGATAAATCCAATTGCCCCCGTCGCGATAAATGCCATCTCCCAACCATAAACGCCTAAAATCCAAGGCACTAAAATGGGGGCTGCTACTGCACCGATGTTGGCACCCGAATTAAATATTCCCGTGGCCAAAGCTCTTTCATTTTTAGGAAACCATTCCGCTACGGTTTTGATTGCGGCAGGAAAGTTACCTGCTTCTCCCAAACCTAATAATCCTCTCATGAAGGCAAAGCTCATGGTCCCAGTTGCCAAAGCATGTAACATGGCCGCTATACTCCAAACTACAATGGAAATCGAATAGCCTAATTTTGTTCCGATACGGTCAATAATACCACCAAAACCGAGTAAGCTGATAGCATAAGCCGCTTGGAATGTAATGACAATGTTGGAATAATCGGTCTCTGACCAATTAAATTGATCTTCCAGAACCGGCTTTAATAAACCAATCACCTGCCTATCGAGGTAGTTGATGGTCGTGGCAAAGAAAAGCAATGCGCAAATTTTCCAACGGTATTTTCCTATTTCCATAAGTATGAGGTTTTGTTTGGGTTACAGTTCCCGGTAAGTTGATATTAATTGGGCAATCATTTGTTCTATAGCTTGATAATCTTTTTTAGCAATCAAATCTGCCGGGAATAATTGAGATCCCATACCTACCGCAGCAGCACCTGCATTAAACCACGTGCTCAAGCTCTCTTTATTTGGCTCTACTCCACCAGTTACCATGATTTGGGTATTAGGCATAGGGCCTTTCAACGCCTTCACAAAAGCTGGACCCACCACATTACCTGGGAATATTTTAACAATTTTGGCTCCCCATATTTCAGCTTGACGAATTTCAGTTAGGGTCATAGCTCCAGGCATCCATGGAATATCATGTTTACCACAAACCTCACCTACCGCTTCTGTCGTGAAAGGCTGTAACATAAAATCAGCTCCCATTTGAATGAATTCATTCGCCTGCTTGGCATCGTAAATTGTTCCAATTCCCAAGACTAAATCAGGGCATTCCTTTTCCACATATTCCATGGCTTTCGCAAAAATATAAGGAGCCTCTTTACCACGATTGGTAAATTCAAAAACACGGATTCCTCCATCATAACAAGCCTTTAATACGCTAGTTGCGATGGATAAATCAGCATTAAAAAATAATGGGACAATGGGTGTCTCTTGAATGCGTTGGTATACAACTTCGGAAGAATTTCTTGCCATGGTTATCGTTTTAGTCGTCCTGTCAGGTCTCCCTTCATGACGGTTTCTATTTCATCTAGGTTGGCTAAATTAATATCCCCCTCAATGGTGTGTTTTAATGCGGAAGCAGCTACGGCAAAGGACAATGACTTAGCTTCATCTTTTAGGATTAAATTCCCATAAATGTACCCAGCCATAAAAGCATCTCCCCCGCCAATTCTATCTACAATTTGACTAATTTCTACTGTTTCTGATTTTAATACTTGTTTCCCGTTGTATGAAGCGGCCGACAAGGTATTTTGAGAGGCAGAAATTTGACCTCTTTTTGTATTGATAATCTTTTTAATTCGAGGAAACTTGGCCATGATTTGCTTACAAATGGACTCCCAGCCACTTTTGGTACTGCCATCTGGAACAATGTTCAAAATGTCTTCGGCATCCCCTTTCCCACAAACAATGATATCACATCCTGCAATTAAATCGGGCATAACCTCTTGTACCGTTTTGCCATATTGCCATAAGTTTTTACGGTAATTGACGTCAGCAGAAACCGTAATACCTAAATCATTTGCCGTCTTGATAGCCTCCCGACACGCCTGTGCAGCTGATTCAGATATGGCAGGACTAATGCCCGTCCAATGGAACCATTGGGCTTCTTTTAGTATTTCTTTCCAATTAAATTCTTTAGGATCAAGGTGAGCGAAGGAGGAATCTGCTCGGTCATAAACCACTTTACTTGGGCGCATCGCTGCTCCAAATTCCGTGAAATACAATCCCAAACGATTACCACCATATTGAACATACTGCATATCAACCCCCACTTTTCTGAAATAGGAAGTGGCAGCGTGGCCCATTTCGTGATCTGGAAATCTGGTCACATGGGCAGCGGGTATTCCCAAATGCGCCAAAGCCGCAGAAACATTTGCCTCTCCACCGCCAAAGGTTAAGTTCAGCGATTGCGCCTGTACTATTCTCCCGTATCCTGGAGGACTTAGTCGCCCCATGATTTCTCCAAACGTAACTACTTTTTTCATGCTTTATTCAAAATTAAAAAACTGGGAGGCATTGGTATAAGAAATGTCTTTCACCAATTTGCCTAACCAATCCATATCTGCTGGCAATTCGCCATTTTCTACATCTTGACCTATCAAATTACAAAGTATTCTTCTAAAATACTCATGTCTTGGGAATGAAAGGAAACTACGGGAATCCGTAAGCATACCTACAAAATGACTTAACAATCCCATATTCGACAAAGCATTGATTTGCTTTTCCATGCCGTCTTTTTGATCTAAAAACCACCAACCTGAACCGAATTGGATCTTCCCGACAATCGTTCCATCTTGGAAATTCCCCGTCATGGTCGCAAACAATTCATTATCTCTTGGATTCAAGTTGTATAAAATAGTTTTGGCCAGTTGATTGGTGGTATCCAGTGTATTTAAAAATTTCGACAAAGATTTTGCTTGTTCAAAATCCCCGATGGAATCAAAACCTGTATCAGGCCCTAAACTACTTAAAAGTCGGTTATTATTATTTCGTAAGGCACCCAAATGAAACTGCTGTGTCCATCCTTTGGCATGATCTAAATGTGCAAAAAACACCAGCATGGCTGACTTAAACTGCCATTTCTCTTTTTTATTGATGGTTTTACCCGAATGTAGGCGGGAAAATATCAATTCTATTTCTTCTTCTGTATAGTCTTCTGCATAGATATGTTCTAGGCCATGATCACTCAAACGGCAGCCTACTGAATGGAAGAAATCGTGGCGTTCTTGAATTGCATCTTTGAAATCTTGTAGGTGATTAATTGCTTTGCCGGTGACCTCACTTAGGGCATTGATGTATTCAATGAAACTTAATTCATCATCCACTGCCATGGCTTTATCTGGGCGGAAAGTAGGTAATACTTTAATTTCGAAACCACTCGCCGCAATGGCTTGATGATAGGCTAAATTATCAATGGGATCATCAGTCGTACAAAGTGCCTTCACATTCATTTTTCTCAAGAGATTGCGAACCGAATATTCTTTACTGCGTAACAGGGCAGAACAATGATCATAAATACGCTTTCCCGATTCAGCATTCAAGACTTCCGTCACACCAAAATAGCGTTGTAGTTCCAAGTGAGTCCAATGATATAGAGGGTTACGCATGGTATAGGGAACTGTTTCAGCCCATTTCATGAATTTTTCTTCATCACTTGCGTCTCCTGTGATGTAGCGTTCATTTACCCCATGTGCCCGCATGGCTCTCCATTTATAATGGTCACCATATAGCCAGATTTGCGTGATATTATCAAATTGCTTGTCTTCTGCTATTTGCTGCGGAACCAAATGGTTATGGTAATCAATGATGGGCATTTGTGCCGCATATTGATGGTATAATGTTTGCGCCGTGCTCGACTGCAATAAAAAATCTTCGTTTAAAAAAGCTTTCATACTAATTAATTATGGTAGAATGAGGAATGAAGAATGAAGAATGTAGAATGTAGAATTTTTTGGGTGGAACTTTACTTTCGTAGAAGCATTTTTCTAGTAACACAACCGAATTCCCCAATCCCAGATACCTTAATCCTTCATTCTACATTCTACATTCTACATTCTACATTCTACATTCTTCATTCTACATTCTTCATTCTACATTCTACATTCTACATTCTTCCTTATAAATATTTCTTCACCGCATCTTCAAAGCCTGGCAAAGCACTTAAATTATGCCCCCAGATTTTCTCATCTGCCAATAATGTTGTTAGATTTAAGTCCTTCCATGCCTCGAAAAAATAAGCGGCATAGTCGCATTGGATCGGATAAAACTCCCCATTACATTCTCCAAAATATTTACCATCCTCTACTTTTACTGCATGCATGAACTGTAAATAGGCAGCAAAACCCATGGCAAAAAGTTCAGGTGCTTTGCCAAATATTTGGTAATAATTGACCAATAATGGAATATTACGCATTCTCATTTTGGTGGTATACTGAACCGTAATATCAATCAACTTATGGTTAATGAACGGATTCTTAAAACGGTCCAAAACAGAACGCCCAAAGCGATCGGCTATTTTAAAATCCATTTTGTAAGGAATGGAGTGCGCCAATTCGGTCAGCATTAGGTTCATAACCAATTTGCTCAAATAGGAATTGCTCATCACATCTTTCACCAAACGGAATCCCAAGAGGTAAGACATTCCACACATGAGGGTATGGGTACCGTTCAACAGGCGAAGTTTTAATTCGCGGTAAATTTCTATGTCCTCAGCAATTACCACTCCTGCATCTGCCGAAGCAAAACCTAAGATTTTTTTAACTTCTGCTCCACCTTGAATAGCCCATAAACGATACACCTCAGAGATAATAACTAAGGAATCTTGATAGCCTAATTGTTCACAGATAGCTGCGCTTGTAGCTGCATCAGGAGCTCCAGGCACAATACGATCGACTAATGAATTACAAAAATGGTTGGCACTTTGAATCCATTGCATGAATTCTTCAGGAAGCTGATGGTCCTTGGCTAGTTTTATGACAATATCTTTTAATACGTCACCATTGTTGATGATTAATTCAGTGGGAATAATCACCATGCCTGATTCTTTACTGCCTCCAAAATGCTGCCAACGAGCATAAAGGAAGGCTAATAATTTAGCAGGGAAAGAGCTAGGACAGCCACCTGAGATAGCATCACCGGCAACATATTGTATACCAACTTCCGTGGTATTGGAAATGATAATTTGCATATCAGGACTGCTAGCGCAGGCCACAATGGCATCCCATTCTTTAGAGGCGGTCAATGTTCGGGAAATAGAAGAATTAATCAAATATTCTTCCACTTCTTTCCCTTCATCAATTCCTTTGATACAATGTGTAAACAATCCATCTTGTGCTTCGAAAGCATCCGCTCCTCCTTTTGAGGTTGATTTTACCAAAACAACACGCCCTTTAAAAACGCCATTTCGATTGGCTTTATCAACGAAGTAATCGCATAAACCACGCAACAGAACACCTGTTCCAAATTGAAGAATTTTCTCTGGATAGCTAAATACTTCCGGAGAGGGATATTGCAGGGGAAGCTGTGTACTAAATGCTCCTTGACTGACTAATTGTTGGTTGAGAATGGGCATGGCCATTAATATAAAAAAGGTTAATATACCTTTCTAAAGCAGAAAAGTAGGGGTATTTACCCAATAGATGTAGAAAATTTAAGCTCTATTTTAAAGGAATGATTCCGCAAACGTTTACGCTTCGCCTATGGGGCCATTATAGTTCATCGGAAATTGAAAACCAGGGTTATCTAAATCCTTAGCAATGGGACCAAAAGCCTCTTCATAGCGTTGAATATTTTCCTGAAGAGCTATCAATAAACGTTGAGCATGATCAGGGGTCATGACGATCCGGGACTTCACCTTTCCTTTCGGAATTCCAGGCAAAATACGAATAAAGTCCATGACAAATTCTGAGGGAGAATGAGCTATCAGCGCCAGGTTAACATAAGCTCCTTCAGCAATTTCTTCTGGTAATTCAATGTTCAACTGATTTTCTTCTGGATTGGGATTTTTCATAGCATTAAAATAGGAAGCTTAAATTTAAAGAATTATTAGGAATAATGTGCGTAAAAGCATCTTTTACCTAGTATAATTTGATTGATATATGCCAATGTAATTTAAGTTTAAAAAGCTAAGCAAGTGCCTTCCTATTTATATCATATAATTGATATTCGTTCATGTAAATCTCATTTCTTGCTTTTTCGCAAGAAACTTTCATCAGCAAATAGACAAATTTGTTCAACTATTTAATGCAGAATTTTTTTAAGCAGTTTTTTGATTTACAGCCTAACCTTTAATCACATGAAAAATTTCATTGGAAAATTACTTATCGTCGCATTTACGTGCATGGCACTCTTGATTGCCCTCAAATACAAAGAGATAAAAAAAGAGTTGATGGAAGGTAAGATTTACGTGTTTACAAGCAACAGATAATGGGAAAGAATACTTTTTGGGTTTTGGATATAATCATCATTACGCTAGTCCTGTTTTTTTATTTTTCGGATAGTACAGCTCATTCAAGAAAGTTGCTGCTCCCAAGCCCCTTGATGAATTTTAAAATCAATAAAAGGGAGGAAAGACTTGATTTTATTAATCCAATCATACACCAGTCTGGATATTTAATTATTGGTAAAAAATCCAATAAGGTTAAAGGAAATGAACAGAAGCGATGGAAAAGAATTCATTACACTTGGCGGGAATAGTGCTGAGTTTACTTTAAAAGGAAAACTTATGGAAAATTTACTTCGCTTTCGTTGGACCTCTTGGTACATGAATTTCTTTATCGTGTTGGTGTCTTGCATGGGCACCTTAGTAGATTTTATCAAGACTTTGGATTGGATACCCTTCACTTATTTTTGGGTAGATACGCGCTATGTCTTAGTAGCCTTGGCGATTTTATTCTCCATTTAATTATCATCATGGTGGTAGAAAATGATCGCTACCCGCTGATTTTTCAAAAGTCCCGCTGGGCTACGGTAGTGATTATATGCTATGGGATATTTCTTTGGTTTTCAAGGCCATTTGGGTTTTTGTGGTGGTATTTTTTATATTTTACTATAGAAAATTAAATTTTCTCCCACTAAAATTTCATTATCATAATAAAAGCCCCCTCAGTTTCCTGAAGGGGCTTTTGATTAATTCTAAATTAGACTAGTTTTCAACTGAAACCTTAGTGGCAACTTCCGCTTCGTTGGCTGCTACTTTCGCTTCTAATTGTTTTAACTCATCTACTGGAGTAACAATGAAGTCCTTGTATCTGCGAACTCCCGTTCCCGCAGGAATCAAGTGTCCAACAATCACGTTCTCCTTCAAGCCATCCAATGTATCTTGTTTCGCACGAATCGATGCCTCAGACAATACCTTCGTAGTTTCCTGGAAGGAAGCCGCCGAGATGAATGATTCAGTTCCCAAGGATGCTTGCGTAATACCTTGCAAATTAGCTGAAGATACTGCCGCGTGAGCATCACGTACTTTCATCACTTTCATGTCTCTACGCTTCAATGAAGAGTTTTCATCGCGTAAAGCACGAGCAGAGATAATCATACCTGGTTTGTACTTATCTGAATCACCTGCATCTGTAATGACTTTCTTGTCCATAATCTGGTCATTCTCCTCACGGAATGCAAAACGATCTACGTTTTGGCCCTGTAAGAATTGAGTATCACCTGGATCAAGAATTTCAACTTTCTGCATCATTTGACGAACGATACACTCAATATGCTTATCGTTGATTTTTACCCCTTGTAAGCGGTATACATCTTGGATTTCATTTACTAAGTATTCTTGTACCGCTGTTGGTCCTTTGATTGATAAGATATCCGATGGCGTTATAGCTCCGTCAGATAATGGCGTTCCAGCACGTACGAAGTCATTGTTTTGTACCAAGATAAACTTAGTCAATGGCACCAAGTACTTACGCTCTGTTCCTTCTTTTGGAGTAACAATAATTTCACGGTTACCACGCTTGATGATACCATATGAAATAACACCGTCAATCTCCGAAACTACCGCCGGGTTAGATGGGTTACGCGCCTCAAATAACTCAGTAACACGTGGAAGACCTCCCGTAATGTCACGAGTTTTACCAGCTGCACGTGGAATCTTCGCGATGATCTGTCCAGCTTTGATTTTGTCTCCTTCATCAATCGCCAAACGAGCACCTACTGGAACGTTATATACCAAGTCTTCTTTGCCTTTAGCCACAACCAATACGGATGGGTTCTTCGTCTTATCTTTCGATTCGATAATTACCTTCTCACGTAAGCCTGTTTGCTCATCAGCTTCTTCTTTGTACGTATTGTTCTCCTCAATCGATTCAAACACCACTTTACCTTCAGCTTCAGATAGGATGACCGCATTATATGGATCCCAAGCACAAATCTCTTCACCTTTCTTGATGGTTTGACCATCTTTCACGCGAATCACAGAACCGTAAGGGATATTGCTTGAAATCAACAACTGCTTGTTAGCCGGGTTGATAATCTGAACCTCACCTGAACGACCCATAACGATTTCTACTGGATTTCCTTCTGAATCAGTTGAACTAACTGTACGAACCTCTTCAAAATTAATTACCCCGTCAAACTTAGCTTTTACGCTAGCATCTAAGGAAACGTTTTGAGCAGTACCACCCACGTGGAATGTACGTAATGTTAACTGTGTACCTGGCTCACCGATCGACTGAGACGCAATCACACCAACAGCTTCACCTTGACCCACCATGTGGCCTGTAGCTAAGTTACGTCCGTAACATTTCGCACAGACCCCATTTCTAGTTTCACAAGTTAATACCGAACGAATCTCAACGGATTCAATCGCTGTTTCATCTATTTTGTTAGCTGAAATTTCCGTGATTTCATCACCAGAAGCTACAATCAATTCATTGCTGATAGGATCATATACATCATGTACTGACACACGACCCAAGATACGCTCTGATAATGGCTCAATGATCTCCTCATTATCTTTCAATGGGAATACCTGAATACCACGTAAGGTACCGCAATCTTCTTCATTCACAATCACATCTTGTGCTACGTCATGTAAACGACGAGTCAAATAACCCGCATCGGCTGTTTTCAAGGCAGTATCTGCCAAACCTTTACGCGCACCGTGAGTTGAAATGAAGTACTCTAATACGTCTAGACCTTCTTTAAAGTTAGAAAGGATTGGGTTTTCGATGATTTCACCTACCGAACCTTGTAAGTTCTTCTGTGGCTTAGCCATCAAACCACGCATACCACCCAATTGACGGATTTGCTCACGAGAACCACGGGCTCCAGAGTGCATCATCATATAGATCGCATTGAATCCTTGGTTATCCTCTTCCATTTGCTTCATCAATGTCTCGGTAATTTTCGAGTTCACTTTTGTCCAGATATCAATAACAGCATTGTAACGCTCGTTATCCGTGATTAAACCCATTAAGTAGTTATCCCAAACTGCTTGTACATCTTCCTGAGCTTTCTTCACTAAATGTGCTTTCTCCTCTGGAATTTGAACGTCACCAATACCCATCGACAATCCGCCGTGGAAGGCTTGTTGGAATCCTAAATCTTTGATATCATCCAAGAACTGCGCAGTACGAGCCATTCCACAAATCTTGTGAACTTGAGAAATGATTTGCTGCAATTTCTTCTTAGTCAACAATTCATTAATGTAACCTACTTGCTCTGGTACGCAAAGGTTGAACAATACGCGACCCGCTACTGTCTCAACCATTTCACTTACTAAAGAACCATCTTCCTTACGTACATTCGCTTTTACCACGATGTTCGCATGTTTAGATAATTTCTTTTCGTTCAAAGCAATCACCACTTCTTCAAAACCATAGAAACGACGGCCTTCACCATCTACTTTATGCGTTTCGGTCGATTTTCTTCCCTTCGTTACATAATATAATCCAAGAACCATGTCTTGTGAAGGTACCGTAATAGGTGCTCCATTCGCAGGGTTAAGGATGTTATGAGAGGCTAACATCAACAAAGAGGCTTCCAAAATCGCTTCATGTCCTAGTGGAACGTGAACCGCCATCTGGTCACCGTCAAAGTCGGCGTTAAATGCCGTACAGGTCAATGGGTGTAATTGAATCGCTTTTCCTTCAATTAATTTAGGTTGGAACGCTTGGATACCCAAACGGTGCAAAGTAGGAGCACGGTTTAATAATACCGGGTGACCCTTCATGACATTTTCCAAAATATCCCAAACCACTGGATCTTTGCGATCAACGATTTTCTTCGCAGATTTAACCGTCTTAACAATACCACGTTCGATCAACTTACGGATAACAAATGGCTTGAATAACTCAGCTGCCATGTCTTTTGGAAGACCACACTCATGCATTTTTAATTCTGGTCCAACCACAATTACCGAACGACCTGAGTAGTCAACACGCTTTCCTAATAAGTTTTGACGGAAACGACCTTGCTTTCCTTTCAACATATCTGAAAGGGATTTCAAAGCACGGTTACCTTCTGAACGAACCGCATTTACTTTACGAGAGTTGTCAAACAAGGAGTCAACAGCCTCTTGTAACATACGCTTCTCATTACGTAAAATAACTTCTGGAGCTTTGATCTCGATCAAACGCTTCAAACGGTTATTACGGATGATTACACGACGGTATAAATCGTTCAAATCTGAAGTCGCGAAACGACCTCCATCCAATGGCACTAATGGACGTAATTCTGGTGGAATTACTGGCACCATTTTGATGATCATCCATTCTGGACGGTTATCAATACGGCCAACTGATTCACGGAATGCTTCAACAACCTTCAAACGCTTTAAAGCTTCCGCCTTACGTTGTTGTGAAGATTCCGTATCTGCCGAGTGACGTAAGTCTGCCGATAATTCGTCTAAGTTGATGCGTGATAACAACATGTTCAAGGCATCAGCACCCATCTTCGCGATGAATTTCTGCGGATCTTCATCCGGCAAATGTTGATTCTCACGAGGTAACTTATCCAAGATATCCAAGTATTCGTCTTCAGTTAAGAAATCAAGGTATTGAGAACCTATCTTTCCTTCTTCAGCATACATACCGGCTTGAACAACCACGTATCTTTCATAATAGATTACTTGATCTAATTTCTTAGTTGATAATCCAAGCATGTAACCAATTTTGTTGGGTAAGCTACGGAAGTACCAAATATGCGCTACTGGAACCACCAATTCGATGTGGCCCATACGCTCACGACGTACTTTTTTCTCAGTTACCTCAACACCACAGCGGTCGCAAATGATGCCCTTGTAACGAATACGCTTATATTTTCCACAGTGACATTCCCAATCTTTGGTAGGTCCAAAGATTCTCTCACAGAACAATCCACCCATTTCAGGCTTGTACGTTCTATAGTTGATGGTTTCCGGTTGGGTTACTTCACCATTTGAACCTTCTAAGATCGACTCAGGGGAGGCCAATGAAATGGTCACCTTTTGGAAGTCGCTATTCAGCTTTCTAGTCTTTTTAAATGACATTTTCGTTTAATTTTTTTGGAAAATGATGTTAGTTAAGGGCTGTTGTCAGCCCTATGTATGTTTACTCTAGGGTGATTTCTAATGCTAAACCACGTAATTCATGAATCAATACATTGAATGACTCTGGAATATTTGGTTTTGGCATATTTTCACCTTTTACGATGGCTTCGTATGCTTTAGCACGGCCGATAACGTCATCGGATTTAACAGTCAAAATCTCTTGCAAGATATTCGCTGCTCCGAAGGCCTCAAGCGCCCATACCTCCATCTCACCGAAACGCTGACCTCCAAATTGAGCTTTACCACCCAATGGTTGTTGCGTAATCAATGAGTATGGTCCAATCGAACGAGCGTGCATCTTATCATCCACTAAGTGGCCCAATTTCAGCATGTAAATGATACCTACTGTTACTGGTTGATCAAATTTATCACCCGTCAAACCATTGTATAAATACGTACGGCCCCAATCTGGTAAACCAGCTAGAGTCAACTCAGCAGCTACTTCAGCCTCAGTTCCACCGTCAAAGATTGGTGTCGCATAGCGCTTACCTAATTTTTGTCCAGCCCAACCTAATACCGTTTCGTAAATCTGACCTAAGTTCATACGAGAAGGTACTCCAAGTGGATTCAATACGATATCTACTGGCGTTCCATCTTCCAAGAATGGCATGTCTTCTTCACGTACAATACGAGCTACAACACCCTTATTACCGTGACGACCCGCCATTTTATCTCCTACTTTCAACTTACGTTTCTTAGCTACATATACTTTCGCCAATTTCACGATACCTGCAGGTAATTCATCACCTACTTCTAACACGAAACGCTCACGCTTGAATCGACCAGCGATTTCATTACGACGAATGTTATAGTTCTTGATCAATTGTAAGAAGCGCGCATTTAATTCTGCATCAGCAGTAGCTTCTTCTACGATCAAATCAGAAAGTAAATTAGCCTCCTCTGGTACTGCATAAGTGCTCTCATCGCGATACAAGTTCTTGTCAGGGAATAATAATTCTTCAATGTTTTTAGCACTGAATTTAACACCCTTCTCAACAATCACTGTTCCGAATTTGTGCTTGATTCCATTAGATGTTTTACCATTTAACAAGGCTACTGTCTTGTCAATCATGATACGACGAATGTCTAATAAATCTTTGCCGTACTGCTTCATCACTTTTTTCAACTCCGCTTTCGACTTCTCACGCTCTTCTTTATCCTTCTTAGGACGAGAGAATAACTTCGTGTCGATTACCACACCTTTTAATGATGGAGGTGCTTTCTTAGAAGCATCTTTCACATCACCTGCTTTGTCACCAAAGATGGCACGTAATAATTTTTCCTCTGGAGTTGGGTCAGATTCTCCTTTAGGAGTAATCTTACCAATTAAAATATCACCTTCTTTAACCTCAGATCCTACACGAACAACGCCGTTTTCATCCAAGTTACGAACAGTCTCTTCCGATACGTTCGGGATTTCAGAAGTTAATTCTTCTTCACCACGTTTTGTATCACGTACCTCTAATTCAAACTCTTCAATATGAATCGAAGTAAAGATATCATCACGAACTACTTTCTCTGAGATTACAATCGCATCCTCAAAGTTGTAACCTTGCCATGGCATAAATGCCACTTTCATGTTACGTCCTAAAGCTAATTCTCCTCCTTGAGTCGCATATCCTTCACAAAGTGCTTGTCCTTTCGTAACGCGCTCTCCTTTGAATACAATTGGCTTCAAGTTGATCGTGGTATCTTGGTTCGTTCTACGGAACTTGATCAATTTGTAGGTTTTAGAAGAACCATCAAAACTGATGACTTTTTCATCTTCCGTTTGATCATAATTTACTACAATCTTCAATGCATCTACATATTCAATAACACCATCTCCTTCAGCTACTACTAAAGTTCTTGAGTCAATGGCCACACGGTGCTCTAAACCAGTTCCTACAATCGGAGCTTCTGGTCTTAATAAAGGTACCGCTTGACGTTGCATGTTAGATCCCATCAAGGCACGGTTAGCATCATCATGCTCCAAGAATGGAATCATAGAAGCAGCTACCGAAACAATCTGGTTAGGAGCTACGTCCATGAATTGTGCTTCGGATGGATTAACCAATGGGAAGTCACCCTCAAAACGAGCCTTAACACGATCAGATAAGAATTTACCTGACTTAATGTCAATAGGAGCATTAGCTTGAACAATGTTCTTGCCATCTTCCTCCTCAGCAGTCAAATACTGAACATGGCTACTTACATCCACTTTTCCGCCATCAATGACACGGTAAGGAGTTTCAATAAAGCCCATGGAATTCACTTTAGCGTGAACGCAAAGTGAGGAAATCAAACCAATGTTAGGTCCCTCGGGAGTTTCAATGGTACACAAACGACCGTAGTGCGTGTAGTGAACGTCACGAACCTCAAAACCAGCTCTTTCACGAGAAAGACCGCCTGGTCCTAGGGCAGACATACGTCTTTTGTGCGTAATCTCGGCCAATGGATTTGTTTGATCCATGAACTGAGAAAGCTGATTGGTTCCAAAGAATGAATTGATAACCGAAGACAAAGTACGAGCGTTGATCAAATCAACAGGCTTGAAATCTTCGTTATCACGTACGTTCATTCGCTCCTTGATGGTACGAGCCATACGAGCAAGACCCACTCCGAACTGAGCATATAATTGCTCACCTACGGTACGAACACGACGGTTTGATAAGTGGTCAATATCATCGACTACCGCACGAGAGTTGATCAATCCGATCAAATACTTCACGATAGAAATAATATCTTCCTTCGTTAATACCTTCACATCCATTGGGATGTCATGGCCTAACTTTTTATTGATACGGTAACGACCAACCTCTCCTAAATCATAACGTTTGTCAGAGAAGAATAAGTTTTGGATGATGTCACGAGCAGTTTGCTCATCCGGAGCATCCGTGTTACGTAATTGCTTATAAATAACCTCCACAGCCTCTTTTTCAGAGTTGGAAGTATCTTTTTGTAAGGTGTTATAAATGATGTTGTAGTCTGAAACGTTCACATCATCTTTATGTAGAATAACGGTAGAAGAACCTGATTCTAAAATCGTTTCTACTTCATTCTCCGTAATAACCGTATCACGCTCGATCAAGATTTCATTACGGTCAATTGAAACTACTTCACCTGTATCCTCATCTACGAAGTCTTCTTGCCAAGTTTTTAGAACCCTTGCAGCCAAACGACGACCGACGATACCTTTGATGATTTTTTTATCAACTTTGATTTCTTCAGCTAAACCAAATAAATCTAAGATGTCTTTGTCATTTCCGTAACCAATGGCACGAAGCAATACTGTTACTGGAAACTTTTTCTTACGGTCAATGTAAGCATACATGACGTTGTTTACGTCCGTAGCAAATTCAATCCAAGAACCCTTGAATGGAATAATACGAGCCGAATACAACTTCGTTCCATTCGTATGCTTCGATTGCGCGAAGAATACCCCTGGTGAACGGTGTAATTGCGATACAATAACACGCTCAGCTCCGTTGATCACAAAGGACCCACGTTCTGTCATGTAAGGAATATTTCCCAAGAAAACCTCTTGTTCGATGGTTTGGAAATCTTCGTTGTCTGTGTCATTACAGATCAATCGCAACTTGGCTTTTAAAGGCACTGAATACGTTAATCCACGGTCAATACACTCATCTACCGAATATTTCGGTGGATCTACTGAGTAATCAACAAAGGAAAGAACGAAATTTTCACGCGAATCCGCGATTGGAAAATTTTCAGCAAATACTTTAAATAAACCCTCGTCCGTGCGATTTTCAGCTGCAGTTTCAAGCTGGAAGAAATCTTGGAAGGATTGGATTTGGATATCCAGAAAATCTGGATAATTGATCACACTCTGCGTTTTCGCAAAGCTGTGTCTTCCGGTGGCAGTGATGTTACTCAAGGCTTTATACGTTTTAATTAATGTGAATAATGGCCCTAGGGGCACAAATTCTCCTCCATTTGGAAGAGATTAATCAAGCTGAACGCCTCGTAGATGAAAAGAAGTGGTGTCCCTTGACCATTTCCCTACGAAAAGAAAAGTTGTTTCGGAACCACTCTTCGGATTTGCCCAGAGGGCTTTAATCCTAAAATAGCCTGCAAAATTACTGATAATTTTCTAATAAACAATAGCTTAGCTAGAAGCCTCCACAAAAAAATA
Source organism: Cytophagaceae bacterium (assembly GCA_027491315.1). Classification (GTDB taxonomy): domain Bacteria; phylum Bacteroidota; class Bacteroidia; order Cytophagales; family Spirosomataceae; genus Aquirufa. Next base: position 10,857 of record JAIXWL010000005.1, on the reverse strand, counting down.
CTATTCTTGCCAAAATGATGATCAGTTTCATGTGGAAAAATAAAGTTCATTACTACCTACGCTTCATATTAGGCATGACTAGGTCCGAAATGCTAGGAACGCTATGTCTATTCATTTGTTTAGTCCTGGCGGATTTGACCGCTCGCTGGATTGAATATGCTAGTCGGCAACAAGTCATGGCAACCTTTCAACCGACCTATTGGACAAAAACCTTGATTGAAATGGAAAAAGCAAATCAAGTATCCTATTCTAAAAAGAAGCAATTCTCCACTTTTCCAATAAATAAATTTTCTAGCTTTTCAAATATGGATTACCCTCATGAATTCAAAAAAGAAAAAAAACAAAATTGGCAAATCGATATCAACGAAGCGGATTCTTTAGCATGGATTGCCTTGCCAGGGATAGGTCCGGCCTTTGCCAAAAGAATCATTGCTTACCGGGAAAAATTGGGGGGATTTTATCAAGTTTCCCAATTGAAGGAAATTTATGGCTTGGATAGTAGCTGGGTCAATGAGCATCAAAAGCACTTTCAACTAGGGAAAGGTGTTTATCGATATTTGCTGATTAATAGGGCGGAATGGAAGGAATTTAGACATCCTTATTTACCGTACCGGCAAGCGAATTTGGTTTTGAACTACCGCAAGCAACATGGACCTTTTCAAAATTGGGCAGATTTGAAAAAGGTTCAACAACTAGATGAAGTCGTATGGCAAAAGCTTAGTCCTTATCTTTCATTTGAACCTTGAAAAATATGCTGTACTTTTGTTTGAAATTTACACTTCACTATATAAAGATATGTCAACTGGTTTTTTTAGAGTCCCCCAGCCTACAAATGAGCCCATATACGCCTACGCAGTAGGTAGTGCTGAGCGTCAAAGATTACAAGATACGCTTCAAAATCTGCGTAATACGCAAGTTGAGGTTCCGATGCGTATTCATGGGAAGTCGGTTCAAGGAGCTAAGAAAGTAGCCATGACTTGTCCACATGATCACCAGCATATTTTAGGATATTTTTACGAAGGAGGAAAAAAGGAAATTTCAGATGCCATTGAATCAGCTTTATCTGCTAAAAAAGCATGGGCAGCATTGACTTGGCAAGAGCGCGTTTCCATCTTTTTAAAGGCCGCTGATTTGTCGGCCAACAAATACCGCATGGAATTGAATGCCAGAACCATGTTGGGTCAATCAAAAAATGCTTACCAGGCAGAAATAGATGCTGCTTGTGAATGGGTAGATTTTCTACGCTTTAATGCCCATTATGCAGCTCAAATTTATGCAGATCAACCGATTTCTTCACCAGGAGTTTGGAACCGATTAGAATATAGACCTTTAGAGGGTTTTGTATATGCCTTGACGCCCTTCAATTTTACGGCTATTGCGGGTAATTTACCAGCAGCTCCAGCCATGATGGGGAATACAGTAGTTTGGAAACCAGCCCCTCAGCAAATTTATTCTGCAGCCTTATTGATGCAAATATTAGAAGAAGCAGGATTGCCGGCGGGTGTTATTAATTTAGTTTTTGCCGATGGACCCGAAGCAGGGGAGGTTGTATTTTCCCACTGGGAATTTGCGGGTATCCACTTTACAGGTTCTACTAAAGTGTTTCAGACCATTTGGCAGAATATAGGAAATAATATCGCTAAATATAAATCATATCCTAGGATTGTGGGAGAAACAGGAGGCAAAGATTTTGTAGTGGCTCATCCTTCAGCAGATGTAAAGGCCTTAGTGACAGGATTGATTCGTGGAGCATTTGAATATCAAGGTCAAAAATGCTCAGCTGCTTCTAGAGCTTATGTGCCAGCATCCTTATGGTCAGCCGTGAAAAGCGAGTTGCAATCTGAACTAGCCCAGATTAAAGTAGGAGGGACAGAGGATTTTGGCAATTTTGTGAATGCAGTCATTGATCAAAAAGCATTTGATAAGATTACATCCTATATCATTGAAGCTAAAAAATCATCGGAAGTAGAATTGATTGCAGGAGGAGGCTTTGATGCTAGTCGGGGGTATTTTGTGGAGCCGACCGTCCTATTGACGAGTAATCCACGTTATCGCACCATGGAAGAGGAGATTTTCGGGCCAGTATTGACGATTTATGTTTATCCAGATGAAAAATGGAAAGATACCTTAGAGTTGGTTGATCAAACTTCGGCTTATGCATTAACAGGTGCAATATTCTCGCAAGATGCCTATGCTTTGTCAGAGGCAGCTAAAGTCTTGGAGCATGCAGCAGGAAATTTATATTTGAATGATAAATGTACGGGAGCGGTAGTTGGTCAGCAGCCGTTTGGTGGGGCTAGAGCCTCTGGAACAAATGATAAAGCAGGTTCTTATTTGAACTTATTGCGTTGGGTTTCTCCAAGAACAGTGAAAGAAGTGTTTTCTTCCCCGACGGATTTTCGATATCCGTTTTTGGGGTAGGTGTTTTTAGTTCAAAATAAAAATCGAAGTCAAATTGGTAAATCTATTTGGCTTCGATTTTTTGTTTAGGATTCAATATCAATTAGTTGATGATTTACATGGATAGATGAGTGAATTGTAAATTCAGTTTTTAAATGGTCTTGAATTTTCGTTTAACTTCATCAGCTGTACTACTTTCTGGTACATTGTTCTGTTTTTTTCCAAATGATTTTTGGATGGAAATAGAAACATAACGATAATTCGTCATTATGCTTGAGTTTGATATGTAATTCTGTTGAGAAGTATGTGTTTTTTCTAAATTTGCATTCGCAAATATGGTATTCCAAACCATTGAAAAATTCCAATCTCTCCCCATTGAACCATTAAATGTCAAACCTGCATTAGGTAAAAAATATTGTTTGGTTTCAAAGAATTCATATGAATAATTATCAAAATACATATTTAGCGAAGCACTAAATCTACTTGATATTTGATAGTCCCACGAATTTGAAATAGAAAAAATAGGTAACCAATTAGAATTAAAATTTGAATAATCCCAAATTGGATTCAAATAGAATTGAGCAATTTTTTGTGCCAAATTTACCTGACAAGTTATGGATTTGCTTAATGCTAGACTTGAACTTATTTGGAAAGACATATTTTTAGATTTTCCTAGATTGGTATAACTATAAATGAGTTGATTTTTTTCAATTCTGTAAGGAGAATAGCCTAATTGGTTATCAGATTCTTGATATCCTAATTCGGTAGACAGTTCAAGTTGATTTATATTGATCATATGTGTTAGACTTAGATCAATATTATTCTCAGTATCTAACATATTATTGCCCAATATACTTTTAAATGGATCTATTCTTCTAGAAAAGCTAGCCAGTTGGCTGATATCTGGCAAAATATAGTCAGAGTTTATACTGAAATTAAAGTTTCCAATCTTTTCAGATTCATATTGAAGTGATAAAGTTGGCAAAAATCTCACCTTATTTTTGTGACGGTATTTAGCCGAATTTGACTCAAATTCTTGGTTAATCAAATCTAATCGCCCTCCTATTAATATTGAAATATTTTTAAGTGAAGTGGCGAATATGGATCTTAGGCCAATAAAATTTGAATTAAAATATGATGCTACCGAATTGTCATTTTGGAAATTATACTGGATATTAGAATTCTTATTTTCCCAAGAAAGTGTCGTATTTAGTTTAGTGAGTTTAGATAATTGTAATCTATTTGCATAATTGATATAGGTTGAATTTGATTTTTCATAGGTGGCCTGATTTAATTCATTAGGATCAAGATATTGATTTTTGATATTAGAATTGCCGTAATCATATCTGATAAATAATTTATGATTTTGACGTTTTAACAATATCAAATTACTAATTTTTGATTTATTATACAGTCTATTGCTTTCGGATTGTAATTGGTCTAAGCTTTCTGTAATCAAAGGGCTGAAAGTGAAATTGCTATTTTGGGAATTGTGAATATTTTGATATCCAAAGTGGAATGAAATGGTAGTCAAGCTATCAAGGTTATAGTTGAAAATGAATGAATTGAAATTTGGATTAGTTGTAGTCTCAAGCAGTTGTTTAGAATGTGATTTAATTTGGTTAATTTCTTGATTTAAGTTATTCTGAACATTTTGACCATAGGAATAAAGGAGTGAAGAAACTCTAAAACTAGATCTTTTCCCCAAATAGTAAATGCCTAGATTTTGACTTGAATAAGGAAAAAGAATTGCTAATTCAGTATTTGTTTGTATACCTAAAGTAGGGGTTTTAGGTTTTTTCGATATGAAATTAAAGATTACTTCAGAAGGTTTCATCCAATATTCTCCATCTGAAGCACTAATTATTTCAAGTTTTTCAAAAGATTCTATCGCAGATTCCTTAATTATTTTTGATTCGATTTTTATTCCATCTAAGTAAAAGACAATGATTTTACCAAGATATTTATCATCGCTTGATTGTAGGCTTATTCCATTTATTGTTTTAAGAAAATTCTGTATTACAGGGGCTTGCGATTTGTGGATTTTCTTAACACGAAGTTCTATTTTATTTACACTATAGAGTGGTCGATCGTTAACCACAATTTCTTTAAGTTCATTTTTAAGTGGAATTAGTAAGATATTATTTACAAATCCAGTCTTTAAGTCATTAGTTAAAACACTGTGTTTTGAATATAAAATGCTTTCAAAATAGATTTTTGAGGAATTTGTAATTGATATTTGGGCAAAACCGGCTTCATTTGTTATGCCAGTTTTTCGTAAAGAATCTCCTGTGGGGTTAAATTCCTTAATCAAAAACTGCATAAATGGAATCGGATGCATATTAAGTGAGTCAAGTATTCGGAACTCCAATTCTTGGTGCTTTTTTTGAATTGAAATTTGTCCGAAAATTTCTTGACAAGTTAATTGGAGAAAGCAAAGAGTTAGAAAAATACATTTAATTGTTTTCGTGGATAATTGCTGCATAAAATGAACTAGCGGTTAGGTATATTGTTAGTACTAGGTGTTCGTTCCAATTTAGAAAACTCACAATTCCTCCACATGAGCAGGGAAGGGAAGGAGAGTAAGTTATCATAAGTAAGATGTAGATGGTGAATATCAACGATAAGCCGGCTAAAAAAAATAAAGTTATTTTTCGAGCTCTTTTTATAAACAGCAACATTGATAATCCTATTTCAATTATGACAACAATGGCTCCAGTTTCAGATAAGAACTTGGTTGGTGCAAAAGGAGACCTTCCAAAATTTATAATAAACTGATCAAAATGAACAAGTTTATCTACTCCTGAATAGAAGTAAATTGAAAAATCAAAAAAAATGGTAATTGTCTGGAATATAGAGCTATATCGTGATGTTAAATACTTCGATTCTGTTTTCATATAGAAGTAGTAAATTGTTATTATTTAGTAGATGCATGTCTGTTGGATAATCTTCATTCTCGTGCTTAAGGAAAAAAGAGCCGATATACTTGAATCTTTTATTGATATCATAAATATCAAAAACTATTTTTTTCTTAAAATCTGATTCTTGGTTTGACTTGACTATAGATCGAACAAATAACTGTTTTTTCGAAATGAAGAAATCATAATTTGTGACTCTTGGAGGAGATGAAAATATCAAGCTATTGTTGATCTCCTTAGCTTTGGGTTTTAATTTAATAGTATCAATTGTTTTTGCTTGGCGAATTAGATTGAATGTTGAATCAAATTCAATTATTTCATTTGTGAATAAAGAAACGTAAATAAATGTGTTGTTAGAGGGGAAATGTTTAATTGATCCTTGATCAATTAGCTTAAAAAAGTTCAAATTATTTTCGACTGGATTTCTGATATTTTGAAATCGGAATTGCCATTTCCCTTTTGGAAATCTCGCACATATTATTTCATTGTTTCTGAAAATTACCGGTTCAATGCCTTTTTCAAGTTGCTCTTTTTTACTTATTATCCGTTTATCAAACCCATGGAATAGTTTTACACTTGTAGTAATTACATTATTTACATTTTGAACGTATATATTCTCGTTTATGTCATCGCCAAAGTATTCACAATTGGAGAATATAGGAAGATTGTTAATTGGAGTGAATTTTAAAAGACCATTTTCAAAAGTGATTTTAACTAATGATTTGTCGCAATATCCAATAGCGAAGTTAGTATTGCTTGAATGGCTAAATCGGTATAATGTTTCTAATGATGGTGCAACTAATTTCAATTCAGATTGAATTGGCAAATAGTTTCTATTGAAGCCTCCATTGGACAGGAAGTCTGTTTTTTTAGTTTTTAAATAATGATGTAAACTATAACCTAATATAATTACAATGACAGATACAATAGCGGCTAAAATTCGTTTAAACTTCATTGGGATTTATTTTGGAAAAGAATGCTAGTTCATTTGAGACTAGCATTCTTATTTATTTAATCTAGTACAATAACAAGTATCCCATTAGGGTCAGGATATGGAAATGGTAAATCCATGCAAACTTGATTTGCTTTTTTGCAACTAGCATTAGGTGTTTCTTTACCTCGAACATCATTTGTAAATATGCATCCTAGAATAATTACACTCAGAATTGGAAGTGATAGTTTTAGAAATTTAGAATTGTTCATTGTTATAAGATTTAAAAGATTAGGTATTTTTTGAAGAATTTAAATTGTTAATAATCCAGGGTATTTAGTTTCTTCTCCATGGCTAATCGTTATCATACAAGTTTGATTTGCCTTTTTGCATGTTGCAACGGTCTCTTCGTGGCCTTTTAGTGTTATTGACATACCTAATGTTAGGGTCATTAGGGAAAGAATGGCAACGATTTTTTTTTCATGTATTTCCATTTTTTTAAAAAAATAATTTTTCCCCTACTCTTTTCTGGTTTTTCGGGTGACACCAAGACTTGCAAACTTGATGTAAAGCTAATGGACCTCAAAAAGTATTTTATAGGGAAAGAAGTCCTATTTTATCCAAGAAGTTGATAATTATGATCTATTGAATTAGGCTTGATTTGACTTTGAAATAAGCTTTATGTCTTAAGCCTGCTTTATTTTTTTTCTAGTTTATAGGCTGTATGCTATCGAGAGTAGAATCGACCTGCCCAATAGTGGATTACTATATGAAGAAGTGGCGTAGTCCGACAAGGTGACGAATGTTTTTTGAGTATAGTTCAATAAGTTATTTCCTCTAAGCGTGATTGACCAAGGTAATTTTTCTGGACGGTAGAGAATTGAAAAATCCAAAAAATGCAATGGATCTGCATTAGTGCTGTATTGCAAAGATTGCCAATCAAATCGATAGGCTAGTTTTTTTAATCGAAAGAATAATTGGAATTGGTTTCGGTAAGTAAAATTTTCAAACAAAGAGCTATTGTTCTCAATTACATTATAATAGGAATGAAAAATATTTTGGATGGAAAAACCTTTTAAAAAACCAGTGGAGAACCCCATTCCAAGATGAAAAGTTGAAGATTCATTGATTCTTGGTTGGGAATTGTTAATGATATTAGGAAATCGATAGGCGGAGACCTCAACTATACTTTTCAAATTAATGGTAAGAGGTTGGACAAAAAAGTTTACTTCAAGCTTAGTATTGGTCATTTCATTTGCAAGATTTAGCCAAATGTTTTTTTGTATAATATTCAAATCAGAAATTTCTTGTGACTGGTAATAATCTCCGTTCAGCTTGGAATGACTATAACTGAAATTATAGTATAGATTATGTTGAATGTTATTCCCTAAGCTAATGGACTGAGTATGTAAAATTGGGATATTGGTTAGATTTGAATCAAGCCGAATAAATCGACTATTTAAAAAAACACTATCGGTTAAAATGTAATTACGGTAGCTTGATTTATTTGATTTTGAGTTTCTATATTCTATAAATTGACCTAAAAACGGAAAACTTGTTTTAAATGAGTAGTTAAACCTTGAGGAATTATTTACGTGCTCATTATTTTCTATTCTATTTTCTTCATGATTGACGGAGAAATTATATTCCAGATTGGAAAGCTTACCTTTTAAGGTTTGAGACAGATTAATGGATTTTTCGAAATAATTGGATTGTCTGAAATTGAGTATAGTCTGCTTAAGTTGATTAACATCTAATTTAGTTTCAGCAATTAAAATTTTAGGAATAAAAACGTGTATCAACTGAATTGTGTTTTTTGTCAAATGGTTCCGATGATTGATAAGTTGAAATTTATCTACTGGGTTTGATAACTTATATAAGTAATTCAAATCATAATCATTGGTATTAATGAGGCTTTGAAAGGTATATATGAGAGCAGAATTTTGGCCTATTTTGGAAGTGATAATAACATCAGCTAATTGGTCCCTCTGTTGAAAATTTTGATTTGAGTTAAAGTCTATAGCTGAATTAATTACTTGTTCCGTTGAATTCAGAAGTGATGCATCGGTATATTGGTATTTCCACTCAATAATTAAACTTGTAGAAGCTTGATATTTGGAATAAATAGAATTTAACCAATAATCCGATAAGGTTTTTTCATGGCGATTATCAGATATGCTAAAGGATTGATTTGGTAAGTTAATCGAACTAACGTTTTCTTGGATAATGGAATATTTATCTTTTAACCTAGCGCTGCTTACCTTAATTTTAAACTTATTATGAAGTTTAAAGATTGAATTGAAGTCTAATTGAAGTTGATTATTTCGATTCGTTTTTTGTAAATCCGAATTTAAAAAGGATGAACTAAAGGGAATTAATTTTTCAGGTAGAAAAGAGTAGGCGGGGTTATTAGAATTAATATTAGAAAATTCTATGCTAGTGTTATTATTTCCGATATTGTTAAATGAGCCATTGAAGATACTTTTGATTTTGGGGGTACTAATCAATGTGTTATTCTTAATTTGAAGTGCATTGACTGAGCTTTCCATGATTCCTGCATCCATACTACTGGAATTTGAAAAGGTAAATTTTTTCTTAAATTTTAAATTTATGGCGACCTCCTCAGAGCTCCCCAAGCTATTAATGATTGAATTCTCGGTAAAATGTTCAATGGCTTGAACTTCATCAATATCATCAATGGCAATGTTTTTAGTGGCTAGGCTATAATTTTGATCTAATAAGTTTTCCCCATCTAATAGCACCGTCTGTATTCTTTTGTTTTTGTATTTTATTTTGCCTGAATATTCATCCACCGTAATTCCAGGCAACCTCTTAAGTAAATCTTCAATTTTTTGATCACCGGGAAGTTTGAGTGCTTGAACCTTGTATGTTAATGTGTCTTGATTTTGATAAATAGGTTTTGCTTTTACGTAAACTTCCTCTAGTAAATAAGTAGTATCAGATTGAAGGAATATTTGTAGGGTGTTATTGATAGCCTCTTGAGCATGAAATTGATGGCGGTAGCCCTGATAGCCTAAAGAATTAACTGTTAACCAAATAGTCGTATTTCTGGGGATTTCAATAGATAGAAATCCGGACTCAATTTGGGCGAAATTGATATGGTTTTCAAGCGAATCTTCAATGATAGCTATGCCCTGAGGTATCTTTTTGCCATTCCTTGCATCCAAAATTTTGGCAGAAATTTTTGGATTTTGAGCAGGACTAGTAAAAGTTAAACCCAAAAGAACTAACACGGATATATTAAAAAGGGAATTTGAGTAATATTTCATTTGGGTCATTTTAGGCTTTTGATTATCCGATTATAATGACCTATTCGTTTAAATTCATTCCCCTTCCCAACTGTAATGCGGGATATTTGATTTCAATTTCATGGCTTTTGATGTAGTCTTCATCTCCAGGAACATGCTCTTCAGCCCTTGATTTGAGCTTGGCAATAATGTTTTTCCAAGTAGTTATATATGTTGAAACAAAATCTTGGTGAGAAATGTATTTACCATAATACTTTGTATATGAGGGAACATGGGTAATTGTGTTTTTCGAAAAATTGATGCTTTTCGTCAAAAATTTAATTTCTCCATCTGTTGAATATACTTCAAGAATTAATCCAGGTAATCCCCCAAACTTATATGGACCATTATTTACGGGTATTTTTTTTGTAAAATAGGCAATGTAGTCTCTACCTCTGAAATGTGTTTGAGCCTTTTGACAAGGATAGCCAAGAATTGATTTTATTTCCTTATTTATTTTCCATTTCATCGGATGTAATGAATCAACTACATAAAAGCGTTTTGTCATGATTGGCTCAGAATAATAGAGTTTATTTTCTTTTTTAATTTTTTCAAAAATGTAACTTCCTGGAGTCGTGACTTTCATTACAAAATCATTTGGGGTATTTTCTTTTGTTTCTTGAACTTTATAAGTTGAAAAATCATCCAATATTTTTACATCGAAATGGATAATATCACCGTTTTTGAATAGTTGATAAACTATATTTATTTCTGAATTTTGTGCTAGACATTTTATTCCAATTAGAATGGTGAAAAATAGAGTTATGACTAATGTTCTCATTTTCATTTAGAATTAAAATATTATTTGTTCATTAACATTATCAGGATAATCATCAGAAAGGATTACCCTGATAATCATCGTTTTCGTAAATTATTCCCCCAGAGCTATTGCGGCTTTTCGTGCTTCTCTGTAAGCAGCATCACAAGCATCAATAAGTGTAGTTCTACATTTTGTAACAGATATTGTACTCTCCCTATTTTCAAGCTTTATGGTGGCAGTACAACATTTGGTAAAATGTAAACTAGTACCATTGGATTTGGCTGATATGCCTGTAAGCCCAATAAGAATTGTAGCAGCCAATACTTTTGAAAGTTTTGTGTAATTTTTTGTCAAGTTCATTTGAATGGATATAAATTTTTCAATCCCTACTCTTTATTGGTTTTTCGGGTGACACCAAGGCTTGCAAACATGGAGTAAAGCTGCTGGAAAAATAAAAGAGAATAGTAGGGAAAGAAGTCCTACTTTAATCAAGAAGTTGATAATTTACTTTAAGGCCTGGGGTAGAACCTCTGCCAAGCT
>JAIXWL010000009.1 GCA_027491315.1 Cytophagaceae bacterium | reverse complement strand
GTTCTTCTAAAACTTGTTGTTTGAAACTCTCACTGTAACGATAAATTCTTTTAATTTTTAGCATAAGTATTCAGTTTTTAACTGTCTACTTTTTTCAGGACGGAACAGAATGAAGAATGTAGAATGAAGAATGTAGAAAAGGGAATGAAGAATGTAGAATGTAGAATGTAGAATTTTCTGAAATTAAAGCCTTTCGATTTTGGAAGGAATTATAAATTCCAATGATTATTCGTTTAACATCTCCCGTTGGAACATTTAGTACATGACTATTCTACATTCTACATTCTTCATTCTACATTCTTCATTCTACATTCTTCATTCTACATTCTTCATTCTACATTCTTCATTCTACATTCTACATTCTACATTCTACATTCTTCATTCTACATTCTACATTCTTCATTCTACATTCTACATTCTTCATTCTACATTCTGCATTCCCCATTCTTAATTTTCCCCATTCTTAATTTTCCCCAACAGCTCCCTCATTTCCTTTACTTTCTCTGGGTATTTATCAAAAAGATTTTCAGATTCCTTAGGATCCATTTTCAGGTTAAATAATTGGCCTGTGATGTGGTTCGTGGCTTTAACATTTCTAGGCTCGGTGAATCCTCCTGAGCCAAGTCCCTCCACCCATTTCCATTCGCCCTGGCGGACAACTAAATAACCAATGGAGGTAGTGAAAACCACGGCTTCCTGCTCTGGGATACTTTTACTTTTTTGCGTCAACAATGGATATATCCCATAACTATCGTTCTTGCTAGTTGGCTGACCCAGTATTTGCTGACAAGTGGCCAATAAGCTAGTTTGTGAAATTAGGGCATTGGAGGTGCTTTTTGCTTTTACTTTTTTAGGCCAACGAACAATGAAGGGAACTCGGTGACCTGCTTCATAAGCATCTCCTTTCATTCCTCGCCATGCTCCAGCTGCCTGATGTTGGAATTCTTTCACGAAATTTTCTCTCCAATAGGGGCCATTGTCGCTCGTAAATATGACGATGGTGTTTTCTTTTAATCCAAGGCTATCCAAGGTTTTCATAAGCTGTCCAACAGAAGCATCCACTTGCTGAACAAAATCTCCGTATTCGCCAGCTTTTGAGCTTCCTTTGAATTTATTTTGAGGAACCCATGGAGTGTGTGGCCCAGAAAATGGAATGTATAAGAAAAAAGGTTTGTCGGATTTTTGACGCATCAAAAACTCCTTGGATTTATCAATGAAGCGAGGCATCACCCCATAGAAATCAAAGTTAGGGGCCATTTTTCCTTCTCTCCAAAAAGGACCTGTATAGCCAGAAGTTAATTTGTTGCCATCTGTATATGCCGTAGGTTTCTCTACCAAATGTTGATTTTCCAAATAACAGTAAGGTGGCATATCCAAAGAAGCTGGTAAAATATAGGAATAATCAAAGCCATTGGCTGCTGGACCACCACTCGGGTCTTTGTCAAAATCAATGTGCTCTGGTTTCATCTCTTCATTTATACCATAATTTACTTGGGTTAAATTTCCTTCAAATCCCGGTTTTATAGCCCAATCAACGCCTAAATGCCATTTGCCCACCACGCCAGTTTGGTAACCTTGACTTTTCAGAAAGGAAGCTACGGTAATTCGTTCTTTTTCGATTAAAGTACGGCTATAGCCTCGTAAAACCCCAACAGGTAATTTGCTCCTAAATGGATATTGTCCCGTCATGATGGCGTAGCGCGATGGCGTACAAACCCCGGAGGCGGAGTGAGCATCTAAGAAGCGCATGCCTTCCTTAGCCAATTGGTCGATATTCGGAGTAGCAATTTTATTTCCTTGGGGATTGTATATGGAAATATCCCCGTATCCTAAATCATCGGCAAGTATGTAGATAATGTTCGGTTTAGATGATCTTTTGCTTTGTGATAAGCTAGTTGTAGTTAGGGAAACACATAGCAAGAGGGAAAGGAGGTAGCTTGTTTTCATGTTATTCTTTTAAGGAGTTGATCCAATCTTGAATTAATTTAATACCTTCTTGATGCTTCATTTTTCGGCCCAATTCTGGCATCATAATTCCTGGGTCTACTGAATCCATGCGGTAGGCTAAAATACTCTCTTTGGCTTTACCCGGAACGATATCGTATTTCAAATTGCCTGATCCTCTTCCTGCCGCAACAGGAGTTTTCATGAATCCATAGGCTGTTTTATCCTTTGAATCCCAATTTAAATACAATCCCGAAGAACGTGCAGGGCCTGTTGGATTATGGCAATGTGCACAATTTATATCCAAATATGCTAAGGCTCTATCCTGTAGTGGCTTCGATTCATCCTTATAATTAACCAAGGCCGGTATCTCTTTATGTGTGGGTAAACCTGTTAAAATACCTGCTTTTGACCAGTAATCTAATTGATTTTGATTCCCAGAAGTATAGGGGAAGTCCCCATGTAGTTGTCGGGCCGAAGGACCAATGGGTGTCATTTTACCACTTCTTTCGTGGCATCCTTTGCATTGGTTCATATTAGGCACTTGATAATTTACTTGTTTTAAAATGCCTTGTTTATCTTTCCAGCTGACCAAGGAAGAACCACCGGCCACTTCTAAATTGGCCTCTCTTTGTGCTTCATCCCAAATATACGGCAAGGCTACCCACGATTTCTCTTGTCTTATTAAAACCCTTGTTTCCATGATTCTTCTTCCTGCCGTAGGATTTGCTTCATCTTGAGGATAATAAAAGGTCTTGATGATAGCCGTACCCACTGGAAATTGAAGAACAGAATCTGCGTTATAAGCTACATTAGTTCCTTCAGGCAACTTGATAAAACGTAGTTTGGAAGCATAATCTGAAAATAAAGGAGCATTGAGCTGGTAGGGAATTACTCCATCTTGAGGAATTTGGTCCCGCATTTCTCCTTTAAAAAATCCATAGTCAGATAACTTCATGACGTAACCCGACGTGTTTTTTCGGATGGAGCTAGCATTTATGAAAGTGAAATATACGAGCAAGAACAGCCCTAAACGGATGGACTTCATGATTAACGTAATGTCTTAAATGCTTGAAGATGGCAATCGTACAAACTTACATCCCGTTGGATGTTCTTAAAATCATGCTCAGCATCAATATTGGCGAAGCTTTGGTTCGTATTGTTTCGAATGCAAATCCGATACGATGGGAAATATTCTCCACTGGAATCTAATCGCTTTGGGTCCAAAATGCCATCATAGATGATGTTAGGAACTTGTCGGCCAAACTTTAATTTGAAACGATACATTTGACCAAATCGGCCTTTGGCAGGTACACGGCCAGGTTTTTTTTCAAAATCATTATCCCGAATTTCAATAGCCGTAGGATAGGGGTCGTATTCCAAATCCTTGATTTTATTCTCCGTCATGTGGTAGGAAATGATCCCAATACCCATGGTTTTATGTTGGTGAATCTTATTGTTGAAAATTTCTACCTGACTGGTAGCCAAGACCAACATACCTGTACCCTTGGGTACCCGAGCAACGATATTTCCTTTCGGAGCAAAATTGCTCAGGTTATTTTCTATCACCTCATTTTGGTAGACTTTGACGTGACCTCCTTTTTTCTGAACCAAATCAGGTAAATCAAAGACCAAAATGCCTCCTGTATTGCCATAGGCCTTGTTGTGATGAACCTCCGCAAATTGGGAATTTTCTATTTCTATACCTGCCACATTTTGAAAGGCCGTGCTATTTTTAACCTCGATGTATTTGGATTGACCAACATAAATACCCGCATCCGATGCTCCAATGGCGATGCAACTATCAATAAGTACATTTTCACAGAGCACTGGATACAGGGCATAGCTACCGTTGCTAGGTGAGGGCTTTCCTGTCCATTCTGCTTTGATTCTCCGAAAGGTTATTCCTTTCACGTGTATGGTTTTAATTAAATCACCTTTGGAATCTTGTACAGTCATATCTTCCAATATGATGTTTTCCGAATTGGTGATTTTAATGCCCTCAGCGCCGCCAGCTTGATTTTTAAAAGAAAGTATGGTTTTATCGATTCCTTTACCACGGATAATCATATTCTTTTTACCATCCATCGACAAGCTTTGGGATATCTGAAAGGTACCTTCCTCTAGTTGAATGGTACTTCCATCTTCTGCCAAAATCAAATCTGTTTGTATTTTCTTTTCGATGGCCTGTTGGCCATAAACCTTTGAAAACACGACAAATGGAAAGATAAATAGGTAAAGGAAATGCTTACTCATATTATTTCAAATTCGATAAATAGGTTCTGCTTTGTCGGGTTTGAACAGGATATCTAGAGCTTTCATCCTCTAAATAATAATGCTGAATCTTAGCTTTTTTAGCTGCCTTCATGATTTCCGGAATGTTCAATTGACCTGTACCCAAGGCAACATCGTTTTCTACCGATGTAGTGCCTGACATATTGCCTTGAACCCCTTTCTTCAAATCTTTCAAGTGCATCAATTTAAAGCGATTGCCGTATTTTTCCAAAAGTTGGGCTGGATTTTGACCTGGGAAAAAAGTCCAAAGTATATCCATTTCAAAGCTAACATATTTAGGATCTGTGTTTTGCGCCAAATAATCAAATAAGGTTCCTTCTCCATAGGGTTCAAATTCGAAACCATGGTTGTGGTAGCAAAAAGTTAGATCGTATTTTTCTTTTAAAGCTTTTCCAATTTGATTGAATTCTTGGGCTGTCTTTTGAGCTAGCTCCAAGGTGAAAGGACCTGTGTGAGGAATCCATGCCACGCGAACAAAAGAAGCACCTAACGTTTTGGCATTCTCCCCAACTTGATCCGTTTTATTCAAGGCATCTCCCATGCTCACCCCGAAAGAGGAGCATTTCATTCCTCGCTCATCCAACATGCTACGTATTTCTTGAGCTGTTTTTCCAAATAAACTAGAAAATTCCATGTCGGTAATGCCTTGGTTTTTCAGCGTATCCAAGGTTTTTGCCATGTCTTTGGAAAAACTATTTCGGTAGGTAAAGGATACCATGCCAATGTCTTTGCCATTGATTTGCATGGGTTTCTGGGCTAATGCCAATATGGGTAAAAAAAGAAGGAGTAAAGTAGTTTTCATATTAGTTTAAAAAAATGGTTTTGTGAGTTTTAGCTGATTCCGTGGCAGCGGATAATATTTCAACGACTATTTCATTAATGGCCAGAGAAGATAAATCTTTTTGTGGATCTATTTTACCTTGAACTACCGCCGCCAAATAGGCAAATACATTGGCTCTTTCTGGAGCCAAGGGCGATAAATTAATCAAGCTTTCTTTTCCAAATCTACCATCCGAAATATAGCGCATTTGTTTGTTTTTATTAGCTACCAATATGCCTTTACTGGCATATAATTCGGTATCTTTTCTGTCAAATGGCCAATTCCAAGATGCTTGGATGATGGCCTGACAATGGGGATAATTTAAAATAATGGTGGTTTCATCATCTACCTTGGGGTAGATATTCGGTTTCAAATGTTGGCTTATTGCCGTAACGGATATGGGCTTTTGACCTTCCATCAACCAAGTCATGATGTTAGCGCCATAGCATCCAAAATCAATCAAGGCTCCACCGCCATTCATGATGGGGTCAGTGAGCCAGGCTAGGAATTCCTGGGAACAACCAATCTCCACCGGTCCATTGTGTCCATCCATGATGACTACCTTGCGTAAATCACCTAAAGACTTCTCGACTTTCAGCATATCCCACATTTTGGCATGAGAGGGATACCAGGTCGTTTCAAAATTGGTTAGTAAAGCAATGGGATGTTTTTTGACGATAGCCTTCATTTGACTAAGGTGCTCCATATTCACCGCCAAGGGCTTTTCAACCATCACGTGTATCCCTTTCGGTGCACAGGTTTGTACCACCTCCAGATGCTCATAAATGCTATTAAAGGCACATACGGCTTCGGGTTTAGTTTGGGCAATCAATGTTTCCAAATCTGGAAACCAAAGTGAAGTGGGTAATTGATATTGTTTGAGTAAACGAAGGGCAAGTGCTTTGTTTTTTTCTGCGAAACCCACAATGACAACATCCGCATTTTTTTGAGCGGCTTCCAATGCCTGTCCCACATGATCATGGGTCATACCAGCTATCCCCACTCGAATGGGATTTCCTACTAATAACATAGGGCTGATGAAGATCAGCCCTATGAGATAAAGAATTGTTGCTTTCATGGCAAATGTAGCCTTGAATTAGTTTCTAGGACCACCTTGACGCATTTGACTCTGCATCGTGATGTATTTTTCCAATTGCTCTGGTGTTAAAATGGCTTTCAATGACTCCAATTGGCCATCATTGATTTTCTTCATTTCTGCCATCATTTGCTCACGCTCCATGCCTGCCTGACGGAATTCCATCATTTTTTGCATACGAGCAGAAATAATCGGCTCTAATTTCTTAACCTGATCTTTATTCAGGCTTAATTCCGTAGAAATACGGTCTAGCTGTCGTTGAACCATCGCTTGTGGATCAAAGTCTTGTGCATTAGCTGTGTTACTCAGGCCAAGGAACATCGCCATCATGGCGCAAAGGGCAATAAATTTTTTCATGGTAAAGTATTTTATTGATTTAATGGCTAAATATAGTGCTAAATTTTCTAATAAAATTTTTATTCAAAAATACTTTTCCAAATTAAATCATATACTTCAGGGGCCTCCACTTGACTAGGGAGCTCTTTTTGATCCGAAATGTAGACAGGATAATATTCCGGCTCGCAAAAAATACCCCCATGAGAACCTTTGATGAGTGTTGCATCCAAAGGAATTACATCCATCAAATAGCGAAAACCGCTGAGCTTTCTAGCCAATTTATAGGCTGCCCTTAGTTTAATGAAGGGGTTTTTGGGATCCATGAACATCTCCACTGGGTCATACCCAGGCTTTCGGTGAATGTCTACCAAGCGGGCATAATCCGGGGCTTTGGCATCATCCATCCAAAAATAATAAGCAAACCAAGCTTGCGGCTCAGCGATTAACACCAGTTCCCCACTACGGGCATGATCGATGTGGTAAGCTTTTTGTTCTTCACGGTTCAACACCTTAGCTATACCTGGTACTTTCTCTAAATCAGCTTTTAATGCTGCTACCTTACTAGCATCTTTTATATAAACATGGGCTATTTGGTGATCTGCCGTGGCAAATGCCGCACTTGCTCCTGCATCCAAAAGTTCCAATCCCTTTTCCACTCGGATACTAATCATCCCTTTTTCTCTCAAAATGCGGTTGATGTAAATCGGTTGGTTCACTTCATTGATACCATATTCTGATAAAAGGATCACCTTGGCCCCAGTACTTTCAAAATGCGTCACTAGGTCTTTGACTACTTCATCTATTTCCTTTAGTTCCTTGGCAATTTTAGGAATGTCAGGTCCAAATTTTTGCAAGCAATAATCCAAATGAGGTAAATAAATGAGATGTAAGGTGGGATTGTATTTTTCATCCACCCAAATGGAAGCATCCGCTATCCAACGGGTCGACTTAATATTGGCATTTGGGCCCCAGAAATTGAATAATGGGAATGTGCCTAATTCAGCTTGTAATTCATCGCGCAAAGAAGCCGGGTAGGCGTAGCAATCGGGTGCCTTCACGCCATCAGCATGGTATTGTGGGCGAGGCGTTACCGAATAATCTGCCGAAGAATACATGTTGTACCACCAAAACATTTTGGCACAGGTAAAATTCGGGTTCTCCTTTTTGGCGGCATCCCAAATTTTCTCTCCTTGAACCAAATGGTTGGATTGTTTCCAAAATTTCACTTCGGCATCCTCCCGATCATACCAGCCATTTCCTACAATGCCATTTTCATTGGGATATTTTCCAGTCACATAACAACTTTGTGAGGTGGTGGTGACAGCCGGCAATACGGGTTTTATGTGGCTTAATTGCCTGGCAGCAATGAACTGGTTTAAAAACGGTGTATGTTCGCAGAGCACGCTTTGACTCAAACCAACGACATCAATCACGACCGTCTTTTGCATAATATTAAGCTTTTAATTGTTCTTGTACCCACTGAATTTCACGAATGATGGATTCATGAATGGGAATTTGATGTTCTTCGGGTAAAACTCCCCACGTATAAGTTTCTATTTCCATTTGAGCCGTAAAAGCCTCTTGCTTTTGTATGGCTAGGGTTTCTCTAATTTCTTTTTGGGTGGAACCCAGCAAGCCATAACTCTCTAAAAATAAGGGTACATGGTAGTGGATGCGCCATTCTAAAAATTTACCTGCTTCATAGGCAGCAAAGGCTTGGTCCAAATCTGGATATTGAATAAAGCTTCCATCCGCTTTTTTGGCTTTTACCTGATGTAAATAAACGGGCTCTTGGTATTTTCTCAATAAAGCTAGCTTTTCTTCCGCCTGTTGGCTAAAATCTAAACGCAAGGCAGAACTCACTTGGATTTTACCCACTTGTATGCCTTTTGCTTTTAATTCTGCTATGCAGGTAGCCGGATAGTCATAGCTTACGCCAAAATGACAAATATCGAAGCAGATTTGAATATGTCGACGAATCAAGGCTTCTGCTTTTTCAACAGTATATCCTTTTTGTACTAAATGAGGAATTCCTAAAGGCAAAAGGCAATCGCCAAACCAATCCACGAATTCCCGGTGATTTTCTAAAATCCCGTCGGGCTCTGGTTCTATATCAATGTGTATGCTTTTTCCAGTATTTTGTTCAATCTGAGCCAATTGATCTACTAAATCGACCAATGCCAAAGTGCCTTTTTCTGTGGCTTCTTGCAATGCCTCCGGGCTTTTCCACCAAAAACGGTAGGAGAGTGGAGAGGTGGATATTCCACCAGTTGATTGACCTTCTGGCAATAATTTGGCTAAAATATGGGCCAAACGTAGCGTATAATCGTAACGCTCTTGAGTGGTCCAGTCGGGCGTATGCACATCATCTTTAACTACCACCCCATGAAAACCACCAAAGGGAAAGCCATTCAAGGTAAATACATATAAATCTTCCGCTTTCAACCAATCTGTCAAAGCCTTCCAAGCTTGTTCATCTTGCAAATCTTTACTCGCTAAATCCGCAATGCGTAAACCTAGGCCCATGGGAGCATCCGGACTTACCGCTGCTTTCACGGCTGGTATGTTCTTTTGAAGATTGGCAAAATGTTCAGACCAAATTTCACCGGGGTGAATGTTGGAACAATAGCTTAAAAGTCCGTGAGCTGTTTTCATATGTTTACCCTATCTGAGCTAAGAAATCAACCGATTTTTTAATCAAATCAAAATTCATTTCATGCACTTCTTTTCCTTTTCCTAATTTTTCCAATAAGGTGATGCACAGCTGCCCTCCCAAATGTTCTTGGAACTCTTGCAAGCCTTTGAATAAATTAGCTTTATCGTTTTCGGCCAATGCCGGGTGGTAAATATCAAATCCTAGGGTTCTGATGACTGCTATCACGCGATCTCTTTCCTCAGCCGTCAAATAACCAATTTCATGGGAATAGGCCGTATCTAAAGCGATACCAATAGCCACCGCTTCTCCATGACGTATCTCAAAATTGCTTAAATATTCCAACTTATGAGCTGCCCAATGGCCAAAATCCAAGGGTCTAGCAGAACCTAATTCAAAAGGGTCTCCGCTGGAAATATGTTGCATGTGTAATTCGGCACAACGGTAGATTTGCTCTATCATAACGGCCTCATTGCGCTCATTCATGGCGGCTGCATTTTCTTCCAACCATTGGAAAAATGCCAAATCTTTGATTAAAGCCACTTTAATGGCTTCGGCTATACCTGATCGCCAATCACGGTCGTTTAAGGTTGCCAATAAATTTACGTCATTAAATACGGCTACCGGTGGTGCAAAGGTGCCCAAGAAATTCTTTTTACCCATGTAATTCACCCCATTTTTCACGCCTACACCCGAATCGTTTTGAGATAAAACCGTACTCGGTATACGAATGAATTTTACTCCTCGGTGCGAGATTGCTGCCGCATATCCACTCATATCTAAAAAGGCTCCTCCTCCAATACATGCCACAAAAGAGTGCCGGTCAATCCGATGTTCATCGATGGCTCTGACCACTTCTTCATAAAAGCGTGGGTCATTCTTACACACTTCGCCACCCGGTAAAATGAGGATTTCAGGGGCTAAATCAGCCACAGGATAATGCTCAAAGTACTGAACGATTTCATGGGTTAAATTGGGATGCGCATCGGCCACACCCTTGTCAATGACAAATACAATTCTTTTTCTGAAATCAGCTAATCCAAAATGCTGGATAAAATCCTTGAATACCGGATTGTCTAGCTGAAATAAGCCTTTGGAGAAAATGACCTGATAGCGGAAGGGTACCTGAAAATATTGTTCTAATGACTGCATGCTATAAAATTACGTAACGGCAAAGAATTTCCCTACTCGCATTGAAATGGGAAGAAGGGCTAATACTGCCAAAGCGATCACCCACTGTCCACTCAGACTCACCCAAGCGGCATTCATCACAATGAGTGATAAGACGCCTGCTTTCACTGTTTTACCTATGTTGGGACCTATGGGGTTTTGATACGCTTTTATTAAAGGTTTAAAGATAAGCGTGATATGCAAGAAAATGAACGGAATGGCGATCCATTGTTCAGATTTTATCGCTAAAGATAATTGTGCGGCATGAATGATTAAAAAAAATAGGGCAGCAGCTGCGATGGGCCATGGGGTACTTCCATGTACTTCACCTCGACTCACCATGGTGATGGCTGCTATGTAAATCAATGGCAAAATCATCCATTGACCTTGTTCAATGACGCCTAATTCATAGACTGACATGCCTAGGAGTAGGTTGAATGCCCGACAAAGTCCCATGTTGATAGGACCGAAATAGGTCATGTGTTTACCTTTCCAATCATAAAATAGGGCTAAAAGCGAGATGATAATGGCTATGTAAGCGCTGAGTAAGCTTTGTTGGTATGCCAGAAATATCCCCAACACCAAAAGCAAAAGGCCACCCGTTACTGCCGCAGTTAATGAAATGCGTCCGCTGGGTAAGGCTCTTTCTGGTCGCTCCAAGCTATCTAATTCACGGTCAAATACGTCATTAAATACTACTCCACCGGCATACAAACACATGGTGGAAAGTCCCAAAAATATTACAGGCTGTATGGAATAATCTTTCCAGACGAATAGAAAACCCACAATGGCCATACCTGCCAAGATATCAGTCAAGGCGGTGATGACATTGGCTGGTCGAGTTAATTCCAAAAAGGCCCTTATTTGGCTCATTAGCGAATGATCAAGGAGTTTTTGTTGACTCTAGGAGCCTGGCCACCCCGTAATACCGTATTGCCATTGAATTTCAAAGATTGGTCGATTTCCATACCATGGATAAAGTCCGACTCTTTGATTTGTCCACTTTGAGCGAAGGCATCCAAGGCATTTTGGTAGGTCACTAATCGAATATCTTCATCCGCAATACCTTTCATTTTCATCAATGCTGCCGTTTTCGGTATCGCCAATGGATCGGAAATACCCCAGTCGGCCGCGGAATTAATCATGATCATGGATGGACCGTATTGTTTGACGATTTCCACCATCCGCTCATTGCCCATTTTGGTAAAAGGATAAATGGTGAAGGCCGCATAAAATCCTTGGTCTAATACCGATTTAACCGTTTCTTCATTATTATGGTCAATGATCACCATCTTGGGGTCTAAGCCATGTTCCAAAGCAATGGCCATACTTCTCTCCGTCCCTTTTTTCTTGTCGCGGTGAGGAGTATGTACCTGCACAGGTAAGTTCATTTCTTTTGCCAATTCCAATTGGGCACGGTAATATTTTTCTTCTAAAGCTGTCTGATCATCAAAACCAATTTCACCAACTCCCACCACTCCTTCTTTTTGTAAGAATAGCGGTAAAATCTCCATCACTTCCTCAGCCAATGCCTCATTATTTGCCTCGCGGGAGTTTAATCCAATGGTGCAATAATGTTTGATACCAAACTGAGAAGAACGGAAACGCTCCCAACCGACCAAGGTAGCAAAGTAATCCTTGAACGAAGATAAACCCGTTCTAGGTTGTCCCAACCAAAATGCAGGTTCGATGATGGCTACCACACCAGCATCTGCTAGGGCTTGATAATCATCCGTTGTTCTGGCCGTCATGTGAACATGCGGGTCAAAAAACTTCATGCCTTTGATGTATTGCTCAAATGTTTCTTCCACGGTACTAGCAGTCATGGCTTCCTCTGCAGATCCTTGAAAGTGAGATGGGTTCGATTGGTGTGGATTTTTACACATAATCTTAGGCTGGTTGGTAAATGGGTTCTGGTTTCTCTAAAGCGCCCCATAATTCACCAGGAATTGCAGGTAGCTCGTTTTTGTATTTTTCTGCCAAAGTTTTCGCTTCGACTAGGGAGGCTTGTGATAAGACTAAAGCTGCCGCTAATCGGTCGGAAGCTTGGTCGGAATGTATTAATTTCTCGATGTCCACCAACATGTCTGGGGTCAAATAGGGAACCAATAAGCGCCATACTTGGGAAGGAACACGACGGTTAGCGGCCCAGCGTTCATGGGCAAAATCCACCAACGTAGCGACTAAGGCTTCGTTATTTCTTTCTTCCAAACCTTCTATTTGATGAATGGGTTTATCGTTGAATATGCACTTTAAAACCAATTGGTTCCAAGCTAATTCTGAGAAATACTTCTTTGGATATGGATTTCCGAAGGCAATGGCATCAAAGATTAAACCTACATTGGACCTCACGGCATCCGTGGCGCGGTTCATCCAAGCTTCCGGATATGATAAAATCGGAATGGCAGAGTACAAGGCCACCGATTCATTCATTTCGGCAGTGTCAAACAATAGGTTAATTTTCTTGATATATGCTTCTTGACTCAAATCTCGCTCTTGACAAAGGCTCAATAAATAGACTCTTGCCAATCGATCTAAGGTCCAACCGTTCCAATTCCACGCCGGTAGGATGGTGGTGGCTTGACTCAGCACTTCTTTTTCTAGTTCTTGTTTTTCAATGAAACGAGGAACCATGACAAAGCTGAGCGATAAAGAATTGGCGTCTTTCGCTGATTTTTCCCTCAACCAATCCAATTCCTTGGGTTGGCATTGGGTACTTAATGCTTGAAATAGGGACTCGGAGATATTCAAAATATGCTATTTTTTTATGATTTTAGGCTAAAAACGAATTTACTACATAATCCTTAGATTGATGACATGATTTATATATGATATTTATCAGCCATGGCAATTATTGTATATTTTCTTCGGCTTTAATCTGGTAGGATTTCTTCTGCAGAAAAATTGTTTGCCAAAAATAACGAAAGAGCATCCTCGTTTTCTGCGTAAATAATACCTGATTTTCGGTATTATGGGTCAAAGGCCTCATTTTGATCAGGTTTAACATGATTTTCCAAGTCCAAAATAAAGGTACCAATAGGGCATAATTCAACAGAATAATTAAATAGGCAGCCACCCCATAACTTTTTCGTATCCAAAGCAAATTCGATACTTGGATTTGCACGGAAAAACGATTGACCCAAGAGGTCTTAGCTCTGCGAAATGGATTATCACCCAATAAATGTATTACGCGTATGTCTTCAAAATAGGCCAATTTACCGGCTTTAATCAAACGAGTACTCCATTCGGCATCCTCGGCATACATGAAAAAATCCTCGCCCCAGGCCCCCACTTGTTGGATAACGGTCTTACTTGTCATCAAGAAAAAACCGACCAAATTATTGGTTTCATAGCTTTGCTCCGGTACGTATTTTGGGAAACAATCATACACGAATCGTTTCCAAGCAGGAATATTGGGCAAAATATACAAATCAATCCTGATGTCGTTCAGCGTCCGATAATAGGGGATAGGTTCACCTTTTGCATCTACTTGAATGGCACCCACGGCAGCAATTTCTGGCTTTTGAGTTAGGTATTCATAAGCCTTACCAATGGCATTATCGCTCACCAAGGTATCCGCATTCATGAACAATACATGAGTTCCCTGGGCCACAGCTAGACCCGCATTGTTGGCTTTGGAAAAACCGGCATTATAGCCTAAATCAATCCATTTTGTCTGAGGAAAAGCCTCTAGAATAGCCTCATTGGCTCCAGCTTGATACTTGTTGTCCGCCACAATGCACTCAAAGTCGACGCCTGTAGTATACTGGTAAATGCTCTGAAAGCAATTCAGTAATAGTTCTTCGCTTTGGTAATTAACAAAAATGATGGAAAGCTGCATAAGTCACAAAAATAACCTAAAATGTGGGGAAATGAAATGGGATAGGAATGTAGAATGAAGAATGTAGAATGGAGAATGTAGAATGAAGAATGTAGAATGAAGAATGTAGAATGAAGAACTGCGCTGTTCGACATGTTCCGAAGGGTCATGTCGAATAATAGATCATTGGAATTTGTGATTCCATACCATTTTTATGGTTTTAATAAAATTATACGTTGTAGCTATTCTCAAGGCATTTCTTTTTTTGGATAAAAATAGGGATTAGTGCTAAGGGATTAGTGTTTAGCTGTTAAATAACATTTTGTAAATTAGCAATTGGCTTCGAGAGCCTCAGCAAATTGTTAATTTCTGGGCTAAGACGCAAGTACTCATATTAAAACAAGTGGATAAGTTGGCTGAGGTTCTCGAAGCCAACGATTACTATTTGAATTGACACATCGGAACATTTCGAACAACGCACAACTAATCCCTAACCTCTAATCCATAATCCCTAACAACGTCGAATAATAGATCATTGGAATTTGTAATTCCATACCATTTTTATCGTTTTAATAAAATTATTCGATATGTTCTAAAGGTGTCTGATAAAAAGCACGATCATTAATCACTAAACACTAATAATTAATCATTGAATTTCTAGGTATTTCTTTTTTTGGATAAAAAAAGAAACAAAAAAACTTGAAACAAAGCGGTTAATCCTAAGACGAATTCCGCTAAGCGGAACCGATGCTCACTCCGCATACGGCTTTAATTTTTGACGCTTAGCCATGTCCTACGCAAGAGTCAAAAATGCGCCTGCCGCTTCGCTCATGCTTCGTTCCCATCTTTCGTTGGGATTAACCTTTGAATGAATAAAAATAGGGATTAGTGTTAAGGGATTAGTGTTTAGCTGTTAAATAGCATTTTGTAAATTTGCAATTGGCTTCGAGAGCCTCAGCCAACTGTTAATTTCTGGGCTAAGACACAAGTACTCATATTAAAACAAGTGGATAAGTTGGCTGAGGTTCTCGAAGCCAACGATTACTATTTGAATTGACACATCGGAACATTTCGAACAGCGCACAACTAATCCCTAACCTCTAAACCCTAAACCCTAAACCCTAATCCCTAACAACTATTCCCTCCATTCTTCATTCTTCATTCTTCATTCTCCATTCCCCCACTAGGTAAAACACCCAAATTCACCTAATTTTGCAAGATGGAAGAAAGACCGATCACCGACTGGTTACCTTTAACAAAAAAGGAAGTAGAAAAACGAGGCTGGGACGAGCTAGATGTTATTATAATATCTGGTGACGCCTATGTCGACCATCCCTCTTTTGGTACTGCAGTGATTGGTCGCATCATGGAAAGTGAAGGCCTTAAAGTGGGTATTGTAGCCCAACCCAACTGGCAAGATGATTTACGCGATTTCAAGAAATTAGGTAAACCCAAATACTTTTTTGGCGTGACCGCCGGCTGTATGGATTCCATGGTGAATCACTACACGGCCAACCGTCGTTTGCGTTCCAACGATTCCTATACCCCGGGTGGTGAAGCAGGTTTTAGACCCGATTATGCTACCACGGTTTATTCCAAAATCCTCAAAGAAATTTATCCCGATGTTCCGGTGCTCATCGGTGGGATTGAAGCTTCCTTGCGCCGTGTGACGCATTATGATTATTGGGCAGATAAATTATTTCCTTCCATTTTGGTGGATTCCCAGGCCGACATGCTGGTTTATGGCATGGGGGAGCAGCCTTTGCGTGAGATTATTCGGGGCGTGAAAAGCGGGATTCCATTGAAGGATTTGACAAATATTAATCAAGTGGCCTTTTTGCAGCCAAAAGAACAAGCTTTACCCGTGGTGGAGTCTTGGGAAACGGTGGAACTGAGTAGCCATGAGGAATGCTTGGTTGACAAAATCAAATACGCTGCCAATTTCAAGATTGTGGAGGTGGAGTCCAATAAATGGCAGGCTAATCGGATAACCCAACAAGTAGCGGATCAAACCTTGGTCATCAACCCGCCCTTCAAAACCATGGATGAGGTGGAGATGGATCGCTCATTTGATTTACCTTATACCCGTTTACCACATCCCAAATATCGCAAAAGAGGGCCTATTCCTGCTTTTGAGATGATTAAATTCTCGGTCAACATGCACCGAGGTTGCTTTGGGGGATGTAGTTTTTGTACCATTTCGGCGCATCAGGGCAAATTCATTGCTTCTCGAAGTGAGAAATCCATCATGAAAGAGGTGGATCAAATCACGAAATCCCCTGATTTTAAGGGATATATTTCCGATTTGGGCGGTCCTTCGGCGAACATGTACCGCATGAAAGGCAAAGACGAGTCCATTTGTGCTCGTTGCTCCAGTCCTAGTTGCATTCACCCGGTGATTTGTTCCAATTTGGACACCTCGCACAAGCCTTTGACGGAGATTTATAAGAAAGTAGATGCCCATCCAGGCATCAAAAAAGCCTTTGTAGGTTCAGGAGTTCGGTACGATTTATTGGTGGATGATTTCAACAAGAACAATTCCGACATGAACCACGATGAATACATGGAGCAATTGATTACGCGCCATGTATCTGGCCGATTGAAAGTGGCACCCGAGCATACTTCTGATGCGACATTGCGAGTGATGCGTAAGCCATCGTTCAAGTATTTCAGAAAATTCAAAGAGAAGTACGATGCCATTTCAGCCAAGCATGGTTTAAAGCAGCCTTTAATCCCTTATTTTATTTCTTCACACCCTGGATGTGAGGAAGTGGACATGGCCAATTTAGCGGCCGAGACTAAGGATTTAGGATTTCAGTTGGAGCAGGTGCAGGATTTCACCCCGACACCCATGACGGTGGCGGAAGTGATTTATTATACAGGTGTGCATCCTTATACTCTACAGCCGATTTACACGGCCAAAACCAAGGAAGAAAAGCAAAACCAGAATAAGTATTTCTTTTGGTACAAAGCCGAATTCAAGGATTGGATTAGGAACCGATTGACCAAATTACAGCGTCCCGACTTAGCCCAGCGCTTGTTGGGTTTTAGAAATAGAAACCAAAAATACTAATCAATTATATCAATGGAAGTTAAAGACAGCAACGGTAATTTATTAAACGACGGCGATTCAGTAACAGTCATTAAAGACTTAAAAGTACGCGGATCATCTGGCGTGATCAAAAGAGGCACCATGGTGCGCAACATCCGCTTAACCGATTTCGAAGGCGAGGTAGAGGGCAAGGTTGAAAAAACGATGATGGTGCTTAAGACGGAGTTTTTGAAGAAGGCCTAGTTTTTCAAAATGAATAATGGGAGGGATGTAAACTTTGATTTTTAGTAATATCCTTTCCCATTGATACAGTGTCTTATCCCACCTCTAGGGTTTTCCATGTCTCCTTTGTATCTAGGAATGACATGACAATGAAAATGGAAAACAGTCTGTCCAGCAGATTCTCCACAATTCATTCCGATATTGTAGCCATCCGGCTGATGCTTTATCTCGATTAATTCCTTTGCCTTTTTAATGGTTGACGATAATTCAATTTTTTCACTTTCAGTAAGTTCAAAATAATCTTTTCTGATTTGATTACTTATAATCAAAAGATGACCTGGAGAAACGGGGAACGCATCCTCAATGACAAAAAAAG
This sequence comes from Cytophagaceae bacterium, assembly GCA_027491315.1. GTDB lineage: Bacteria > Bacteroidota > Bacteroidia > Cytophagales > Spirosomataceae > Aquirufa. The sequence continues at coordinate 8,038 of JAIXWL010000009.1, read as the reverse complement.
AGTTGTTTTTGTAAATAATCCGGTCTGGCTGAATGTTGCTGAAATCTTTCATCAAAATGTACCTTTTAATTCTATATCAGGTTTCCATGTTTGAATAGAATTGGTCAAGGCTAAGTTATATTGAAATTCTAAAAATCTTCTCCTGCTTTCCTTGGTTGAACCAGTCTGGTTTATAATTGTTTCTGCCAAAGGGTGTTTACTTTCGATGTAAAACTCGTTTCTGTTGAACAACCGCTGAAGAAATCTTTTTTCAGGAATTTTAGCCTTTTTGTGCAAATTAATTTTGCTGTCTGCTAAGACTAAATTCCAAACACCATTAATATTAGCCCCTGTTTTTGTATGGGCTAATTTATTTACGTGGGGTAAAAAATGGTCTACTTCACAGATGTCTGGGGCAAATTTATAGATAGAAATATCTTGGTAGGAATAAAAGCACTTCCCTTTTTGATACCCATTCAAAGAATCACGAACGGAGGAAATATCAATTCGCCTCATGGAGTTATTTTCAATGAAAAATAGCGACTTATCCTCATCATAACTAACCTCCAATAAATTGGGATTGATTTGTAAATTCCAAGCAGTTTCCACCAAATTCCAGCGAGCCTCTACTTCTTGTTCGAAATTTTGGAATTGAAATAATTCTTTAATTTTTAACAAGTTGTCGGTTAACACGATTTCTTTCTTGCCATTGGCAAAGTTTTTCTCATATAACAAATTAGGAATAAGCCCTCCGTTGACATTTTGAAAGGCATCAATCACGTTCACAAAGCCATATTTCTCAGTAGCTTGATAAAGTTCTTCAGGGGTTATTTTCTCATGAATAAAACCTCTACAAGCTTCCAAAAACTTACTTGAACTGGCACTTCCTTGTTTATCATTTTTCCTTAGATGCTCAATAATAGAGTTGGCAAATGGCATGGATAATTCCTCCAAGCTTAGACTAGTTTTTTCTTTTTCGATTAATCCAATCAATGATTTTGCAAATGCGAATTTGTAGGTAGCTGAGTTTTTTCCAAATAAAACAATGGCTCTCCACTGGGATTCTAGGGAGGGGTCGTTTATTTGGAATTGGGTGGTCATTGTTGTAAAATTTAACAATTAGTTTAATTGCAAAGAATATAGGAATTATAAAGTGCTTCCTTGCATAATCAATTTACTACAAATATTGATTTAGAATGTATCAGTCTTTGAACCTTTTGTTTTCCTTTACACCATAATGAGTGTTTAGATGCATTAAAATTGAAGACTTTTATCATTACAATTGTTTGTTTTTACTCTTTTTGATTTGGTGACAAATTATTGATAGCATTGTTAATGGCATTTTTTAATTTATTTCAAAATACCGAATTGGATTTGCCATTCCTTTGATTTTAGGAACTTCTTTATTCAAATATATAGATGTAATTTCTTTATTCTTAACCTCAGAACCCTCAAATCCCCACCTTTTTGTTCCTCTATGTTCCATATTTTGAACCCATTTTTCTGGTTTAAATATAGCTCTAATAACACCTTTATATTCGGCTAAAACATAATCAGCATTTTCTGCTCTGTTTTTGTCTAATACCCACCAACCTCTAGTTGCTTCATACATATTAGGTCGGTCATAAACAGGATCGTTGGTTTTCTTCTTCCGTTTATTGTCGTAAGTTTTGTTTATGTTAATAACTAAAACATTATGTTGAATATCTTCTTTTATTAATTCTTCACAGTTATAAAGAATTTCACATTCTTCAACAGTTTTAATCCCTTGATTAAATGAATGATGTCCTGCGACAATATTTGAAATTTTAGCTACCTCTGCAAAATCCCTAAAAGTTAAAAAGTCAATTAAAACAGATTCAACGATTAATGCTTCTTTTTCCTCCAATCCATGTTTTACTATGAAATGCTTTACTTGTAGATTATCAGATTTAATAGCTCTAATTGTTTCTAGTTTTTCAGTAAAAAGGGGATTAACTATCGCTTCATTAAGGTGAGAAAAAACTCGATTTCCAATTCCTTTTCCAACATAGAATATTTTATTATCTCTTGGGTCAATTAAAATGTAGACATATGATTTTACTTCTTCTTGTGTCTTTTGAGAAAAATTGTCTATCATAATTTGTTGTTTTCTGTGATTTGGGAGATATTTGACCCTAAGTTTTTATAGTTGTTAGACATAGACAATTTCGGAGCAAATAACTTTAAGTATGTATAGCTTGCATTGAAACTTTTAGGTCACCATGCCTAATTTTTAAAAGACATTGACGGCTGATGTATTGTTATCTTTCAAAGCTAAAATTGTCTTGATCCTGTTCGTAAATTATGTTAATACTATTTATTCGTCCTGATTTAGATGGATGACTTATTGTAAATTTATTCGTGCCAAAATCAACAATCAATTTTCTTCTGTATATATGTGTCAAACTTAATAAATGATATGAAAGTAAAGCACTATAAACAAAACGTTTGCTCCAATTATCAAACGAAATTTCTTGTAATTCCCATACTTTACCTTTGTAATTGTCTAACCAAATTTGCTTTTTACCGTTCGTTGTGTCAAACGAATAGTCAGAATGAGCAAAGGCATTTCTTAGTGAAGTTTGAAATCCGTTTGTAATTATTTGTTCTAATGGGTTTCCTGTCAATCCAAACGTCGCCCTTATGTCATTAAGGATGAAATCGTATTTGCTTATTTCGGGGACATTTAATTTCCAATTATAGTCTTCTCCATTATTGATATGAGCAAGTCTATGTAATTTTTTTAAAAATGGTTTTGATTCCCAAATATGACTGTAAACCATAAGCTCCATATGTATGCGTTGCTCGTCGTCATCAGTTGCTAGTTGAGTGGTTGGGAAACGATAAAATGTCTGTAAGAAGTTAGATAGAAATGTCAAACGAGTTTCATCTTTATATCTATCCATTTGATTGTCAATTAAAAATGGATTTGTTTTTTTGTATATTAGGAAATACTCTCCGTCTGCAAGAAATACAAAATAATTTGAAGTATTATTCGCCTTTAAGTTTTCCAAAGTAGTTTTAATTGCTTCTTCGATTTCTTTATCTATATCAGCAAATTCTTGTCTTGTTATCATTTTGAAGTGTAGGTTTTAATAAATCGAATAAAGTTTTTGAACTTTGCGCTCACGCGGCTTTTGGAGCAAAATACTATCAATCAGAACTGAACTTGATATGAATTGTAAAGCTTCATTTAAGCATATAGCCCGCTTTTTACTAAGCCTATATTAGCTGGAAGTGGCTTTTTTTGCATATTGTATAATTCTATCAATTAGTTCCAAAAGCGTTGCAGAATGTTTTCCGTCTGCCCAAGCAAGTTCAAGTGTTTTTGCAATTGCTAAAGGGTTTTTTTCTAAGTCACCAGCATTGTCATAGTATGCTAATGCTTTGTCTCTGTACTTTTGCCAATCTTCACCAAACTCTGTTTTTATTGTGTCTGTTAAGTTGGTTTTCCAACAACAAAGATTCTCATAAATAATGTGATTTGTAGGCCATTCATTCTCACTCATTATACCTTGTAAATTTAAAATGGCTCTGTTTTCTTTTTTGTGCAGATTAACTTCACCGATTCTCCTTTGTTCGTTTTCAATTAGTTCTTTGTCTGTGTCGCCATCAAAGATAACTTTTGCAGGAATTGATAAAAGCTTAGCCATTGCAAGTGGTTTAATCAACTTGTTTTTACCATCGACAGGAACAATGTGACAGCCAAGTTTTCTGAATTCAACAATATTACCAGTTAGCATAAGATATGAAGTTATATAAGCAATATCTTCATGACCTTCGACCAAAAGAAGTACTTTACAGAAAAACATTTCATTTATTACTGGATTTAATGATGGGTATAGCTTCGCAACCATTCCAGATTCTTTAAGATGGCGTTCACCTACACTTGCTAATTCATCAGCAAGTTCTTCATAAGAAACTGATGTTATTTTTGTTTGACTAGGATTTCCATATTCACGGACTATTCTAATTTTATCAAAATTGTCTCCAGGAATAAATAGAGGATTATGAGTGCATATTAGCAGTTGTGCACCTTTTTCCGACAATTCGATTAAGGTCTCGGCTAAATACCTTGCTTGTGGAGGATGCTGATAAAGTTCAGGTTCTTCAATGCCCATTATCAAAGTCGGTGCATTTATCTCATCAGTTAATGCAAGTTCTTGTAGAAGCGCAAGCATATATGAACGTTGCAAACCATGTCCAAAGCGTGAAAGGTCTCCTTCAAATCCACGTTCACCAATTTTTAAATATGCAAAAGGCTCTTCAACTTTTATAGATTTATCAGGGTCTTGCTTCCAAAGTACTTTAGCACTTAAATTTGGGTGTGCCCAAGATGCTAATCGATTTTGTAATGAATTCGAAATATCATCAAGAGCTGATTGTTCAGCGTCAAGTAAGGCTTGATACTGTTTTTTTGCTTCTGTTCTTAGCTCATTGACTTTTTCGTCAAAACTGATTTTAGAACGTACAGTTCTTGCTAAAAGTTGACCTAGAGCAGATGTTTTTGATTCCTCGCTCTCTTCGGTTGCATCTTTTGATGCAGCTACAAAAACCCATTGAATGTGTGGGGAAAGTCTATTTACTCCCCGACTTGCTCCATAAAATTGGTCTTCACTTGGTATTAAGATGCAATTTTCAGGATGAGCCGATTCGTACTCTTGGATTGCTTCTATCATATCAGCTTTAGAAGAAGCATTTCTTAAGTCAGGGAATTGCTTTTGAAAACTTGAATAAATTTCCTTTAGTTCGAAAACTTTTTTTCCTTCCTTATCAGCTTCGAAGAATACTCTAAAATTTTCAATGCCTAGTCTATTTCCAAATTGTTTTACTTCTGCTCTTTCTGTGGAAGTTTCGAATTTTGCAATAGCGGTAACGATTAGCCTATCCTGTCGAACATAGTCAACTAAATCATTTTTTGCTTGGTCTGATAGGTCTTTGAAAGTTACAGTTATTCTTATGTCTTTTTTCGTGTCTTTATGATGAAAGTCGCTTTCTGATAATTTACTTAAGTCCGTTTTGCTGTCTTTGTATTGTCGAAAGAAAATATTCAATGCATAAAAGACTGTTGATTTTCCAGCTCCGTTTGGTCCGACAAAACATGTGTAGTCGTCAAGTACAATTGTCTCATCCTTATATGACCTGAAATTTTCAATTCTTACTGATTCTATTTTCATATGTTTGATATCTACATAACATTACAAGTAATTCTCTAATACATTCAACTCAAATAAATACCTTAGCCCCCCTAGAAGACTAAATTCTTAGCTTTAGAGCCTATCATTGTCGAAAATTATTATTATTTCAAACAAAGTATTTCTTGTATAGATGAGTTTTCATGGAATAATTTGAACAAGTTTTAAAAGAAAATGTATTTCCAATTTATAAATAATCCATTTCATGGCTATTTACTACAGATCAAATGACTCACTTTGTTGTAATGTTAATTTTAAATTGAGGTAGAAAACTAGCCATTGAATTTGAGAACATACCCGATAATAAATATTTGGGGAGCCTATGGGGTATATTTTCGCCAAAAATGGGTAGGGGATAAGCTAGCAAAAGCTTACTGACCGTTCATGTAATTTTTTCTCATAAAAAGAAATAGAGAAGGAGAGTTGTAATATTAAAGTAGGAGTAATAAGTGCTTAATGGCAAATGAAACAACATTTTTACTTTATAATTCCTATTTTATAATTCTTCTTCCGTTTCTTCGTCGTCAATCAGATTGGAATTCAGTTTTTTGGTAGATTTTACCCCCAATTTCTTCAGATTTTGGGCTCTAGTCACCAGGTTGCCTTTGCCTGTACTTAGTTTGTTGAGGGCATTGGCATGGGCGTCTTCCGCCTTTTTGATGTGTTTGCCCACATCTTCCATGTCTTGGGTAAAGCTGACAAACTTATCGTATAGATCTCCCGCTTGTCGGGCTATTTCAATCGCATTTCTCGTTTGGTATTCCGTTTTCCAAACCGAGGCAATGGTCCGTAGCGTCGCCAAGAGGGTAGAAGGGGAGACCAAGACAATCTTTCTTTCCCAGGCAAAATTAAATAATGTCGTGTCCTGAGAAATGGTGGCCACAAAACCAGATTCAATCGGGATAAATAAGAGCACAAAATCCGGGCTATTCAAGTTCAAGCCCGTATGGTAATCTTTAGCTGATAATTCCTTGATGTGGTTTTTTAAGGATTCTATGTGGGCCTTTAAGGCAATGTCCTTCTCCACACTGCCTTCTTCGGCGCTGGTGTAGCGTTCATAGGCCACCAGGGATACTTTGCTATCTATGATCAGGTTTTTATTGTCGGGCAAGAAAATCACCGCATCGGGTTTGATGCTTTCATTGACTTGGTTTCGGGTAACAAACTGCGTTTCGTATTCGGAGCCTTTTTTCAAGCCAGAGCTTTCCAAAACTCGTTCCAAAATCATTTCACCCCAGTTGCCTTGGGTCTTGTTAGATCCTTTCAGCGCATTGGTCAAATCCTCCGTTTTTTGGGTCACGGTTTGGTTGAGGCTGGTCAGGTTTTTGATTTGCTCCATCAAGGCACTATTTTGCTCAATACTGCTCTTTTGGCCTAGGTTGACCTTCTCCTCAAACTCCTTCAATTTCTCTTTGAGCGGATTCAGAACATCATTCAATTTCACTTGTTGCTGCTCGCTCAAGACTTTTCCTTGTCTAAGCACAGATTCATTGCTGATATCCACCAGCATTTTCCGCATCTTTTCTTCGTCGGCCTTCTGGCTGTCGAGCGCCTCTTTCATGCTTTTGGTTTGTCCTTCCAATAAAGAGACTTGTCCAAATAGGCTTCGGTTTTCTTGTTCTAGTTCTTGGATTTTCTTTTTGGCTTCGGTCTCATTGCTTTGCCATTTCGCTTGATCTTGAGCGAATTGGGCCAATTGGCTAGCCAATAGATTGATTTTACCTTGTAGTAGGAGGTAGGTGATACCTGCTCCTGCCAATATGCCGAGAAAGATGTTGAGGATAGTCATGGGGCAAAGATAGTTGTTAGTTATTAGTGTTTAGTTATTAGGCGGACAATTCAAATCTATTTTATATGGATACTGATTTTGAAGGTTTAAATTAAACGCTTCTTTATATCTAATGTCAAGGTATTTCTTTTTTTGGAGAAAAAAAGAAACAAAAAAACTTTGTTTAAAATACGGTTAATCCTAAGACGAATTCCGCTTTGCGGAACCGATGCTCACTCCGCATACGGCTTTAATTTTTGACGCTTAGCTAAAACCCTTCGCACTCGGTCAAAAATGTGCCTGCCGCTTCGCTCATGCTTCGTTCCCATCTTTCGTTGGGATTAACCGTTCAACTTAAAATAAAGGGATTAGTGTTTAGTAGTTAGTGCTAAGAATCTGATAATTAATATGTTCTATTTATCCAAGTAATTTCAAATAAATGGCAGCTCTCGTCGTTCAGCTCCAGCGAAAGGGAATGAACGCAGCGGTAGACGAGGTTTTGACAATGCGCAAGGGCCATGCCGCGTCGGCGTCAAAAGTATAGGCGATAGCGAAGTGAATCCCGGTTCTGCGTTGCAGAATTCGCCTTTGCTGGACGACAATAACCGTTTTTTTGTTTCTTTTTTTTCGAAAAAAAAGAAATACCAAAAGAATCATAAACTAAGTAAAGGACATTCAGAAAGTATTTTTAATGATTTAGACTGAATGTTCAAAATAACCCTTCGTAGAACAACATATGATATTGGCTTCGAGAGCCTCAGTCAACTGTTAATTTCTGTGATAAGACACAAAACTTCAATTTACACCAGTTGTATGAGTTGGATGAGGTTCTCGAAGCCAAGCATTGCAATTTAAATTGAATGAGCTGTTCGTTCTGACCCCTGCGGAACCTATCGAACAGCACAACATCTAAACACTAATCCCTAAGCACTAATCACTATTTTTCTCCATTCCTATCTGGCATAAAAAAAGCCCACTAGAACCTAGCGGGCTTGATAATAATAACTTGGAGCTTACTTACTTTCCCGGGTTTGATCCCAGTATCATCAGCGGTGCGGGGCTTAACTTCTCTGTT
>JAIXWL010000014.1 GCA_027491315.1 Cytophagaceae bacterium | reverse complement strand
TGAAGAATGAAGAATGAAGAATGAAGAATGAAGAATGAAGAATGAAGAATGAAGAATGTAGAATGAAGAATGTAGAATGAAGAATGTAGAATGAAGAATGTAGAATGTAGAATGTAGAATGAAGAATGTAGAATGAAGAATGGAGAATGGACAATGAAGAATGTAGAATGGAGAATGGAGATTGAAGAATGTAGAATGAAGAATTAAGAATGTAGAATGAAGAATTAAGAATGTAGAATGTAGAACTTAAATAAAATTAAATACAAAAATCTAAACACTAAGAACTAAAACCTAAGAACTAAACACTTAGAACTAAACACTAAGAACTAAAAACTAACCCCTAAATCTCCCCTATTTTTTTCGTTGTAAATAGCGATCATACAAAAGCTGGATGATCCCGTCTTTAAGGCCTAAATCTGGCACAAAAATCTCCTCACAACCTGCCGTTTTCATGGCTGCCAAATAAATGGAAGCTGCGGGAACAATAACGTCTGCACGGTCCGTATTAAGACGTAATTTATGTACCCTTTCTTCATAAGTAAATGACGCTACATAATCAGAAATACGCTGCAATTCAGTGAATTGCATCATTTTAGATTCATTTACCTTTTCTGAAATATTGTACAACTTACTTATATTACCACCTGTACCCACGGCAATCATTTGTCCTGGAATATCCATTTTTTGCTGGGTAATCCATTTTTGCATTTTCTCCCAGTCGCCTTCCTTTTCCTTTCCTTCTAATAGACGAACAGAGCCTATTTTAAATGATTTAGAAGCTAATTTTTGACGATTTCGATAAATATTTAATTCGGTGGAACCACCGCCTACGTCAATGTGCAAGTAATTTTTCTTGGGATGTAAAGATTGTACCACCACATCATTGATCAACTCTGCTTCTCTACTTCCATCAATCACATTGATCTTCATATCCAAAATTTTATGAATGCGAGTAATGATATCTGGGGCATTGGAGGCTTCACGCATGGCAGAAGTAGCACAAATGGCATAATCTTTCACTTCATGCAAGTCCATCAATAATTTATAGGCATGTAATAACTTAAAAATTCTAACTTCTGAATCAGGAGAAATGACCCCATCTATAAAAACATCATGCCCTAGACGCAAGGCAAAGCGAACATATTCAATACGTTTGAAACTAATGACACCGTCATTTTCCAAGACACTAGAAATTTGTAGGCGGGCAGCATTGGAACCAATATCAATAGCAGCAAATTTCATGAGACAGTAGGTTTATGTAAATAAAATCCATTGGCACGCGCTTCAAAATCTATTTCTGTACCAAGAACAAAAAGTAATTGTCGGCGGTCTATCAATAAAGGTATGTCATCAATCAGATATTCTTCGTCAAATTCTGTTTTTGAATCAAAGCCCAAAACATAGGTTCCCCCGCAGGTCCCTCCTTTCATACCAACTCGAATGAAGGGCTCGGGCATTTTACCTTCCTGAACCAATGGCCGTAAATTCGCTTTGGCACTTTCAGTAAATCGAACGGGAGCATCTGTATTAGGCATGGAAAAAAATGATTACCAAGACAAAATTAGCTAATTTTAGGTGACCAAAACCTAGATTGTCCATTTAACAAAAATTAAATTTTTGATAGGACAATAATTCATGATGAGAAGGGTTAAGGGAAAAGAATAAAATTATACCATATGACGTATTCGATACTTTGGGCTGACGACGAAATTGATTTATTAACCCCTTACATACTTTTTCTTGAAAATAAAGGTTACCAAGTGACGACCGTTAATTCGGGAGCTGATGCCTTAGAATTAGTAGAAAAACAAAAATTTGATGTGCTATTTTTGGATGAAAACATGCCAGGAATGTCAGGTTTGGAAGTCCTTATTTCCATCAAACAAATCAGACCCAATCTTCCTGTGATTATGATTACGAAATCCGAAGAGGAAGAATTGATGGAAGATGCCATTGGTTCAAAAATTGCGGATTACCTAATTAAACCCTTAAATCCCAACCAATTACTACTTTCCGTCAAACGCATTTTTGACAAAAAAAGATTGGAAGAAGAAAAAACGAACATCAGTTATCAGCAAGAATTCAGGGCTTTATCCTTACAATATCAGGATCAATTGAGTGCCAAAGAATGGGCGGATATTTATAAAAAACTTTTGTATTGGGAGCTTGAAATTGACAAGACTGAAAATAAGTCCATGGCTGAAGTTTTAAGTAGTCAAAAATCAGAAGCTAATGTACATTTCAGCAAGTTCATTGAGAATTCTTATGAAAACTGGCTTCAAAAACCAGATTCTGAGACGCCTATTTTGTCGCATTTGATGATGCGAAAATATGTTTTTCCTAAACTGAAAGAAAAAAGCCCCTTATTCTTTATTCTGGTAGACAATTTACGTTTTGATCAATGGAAAATTTTGGAAGGATTTATTCAAGAATATTTCCAATTGGAACAAGAGGAGACCTATTATTCCATTTTACCTACCACTACCGCCTATGCCAGAAATGCGATTTTTGCGGGTATGATGCCTTTAGAAATTCAGAAAAATTATCCAGATAAATGGGTTTTTGACTTAGGGGATTCGGAAGATGAGGAAGGATTTAATCAATATGAGGAGTTCTATTTACAAGAACAATTAAAACGCTTAAGAATCAATGCCAAGGCATCGTATCATAAAATCATACATCAATATCAAGGTAAAAACTTGGTAGATAATTTTAGTAAGTTATTAACCAATGACTTAAATGTCATCGTGTACAATTTTGTGGATATGCTTTCACATGCCAGAACGGATATGGCTATGATTAAGGAATTAGCCCCGGATGAGTCAGCATATAGAAGCTTAACGGTGAGTTGGTTTTTACACTCGCCCCTTTTTGATTTATTAAAACGAATAGCTGATAAAAAAGGAAGGGTGATTATTACTACGGATCATGGCATGATTCGCGTGCAGAATCCCATCAAAATTGTTGGCGACAGAACAACCAACACTAATTTAAGGTACAAGCAGGGGAAAAATCTAAATTGGGATAATTCCAATAAAATGATGGTTTCACGAAAGCCAGAACAATTATTCTTACCAAAACCTAATGTATCAACTACCTATGTGTTTAGCAAAGAGGATTATATGTTCGCTTATCCCAACAATTACAATCATTATGTAAACCACTACCGAAATACATTTCAGCATGGAGGTATCTCCTTGGAGGAATGTATCATACCGGTCGTGTATTTAACCGGTAAATAATTAGTCATACTTATTTGAAAATACAAAGGGCCCAATGGAACATACATCCATTGGGCCCTTTATTTATTATTTTCTAAAATTTTAAAGGCTTTCTACCGGAAAAATATTTCCGCTTTCACATTTAAGGAATCGCCCTGGTACTTGGCGCATGGTGTTATAATCATGACTTGCCATCAAAATCGCAGTGCCTTGTTGGTTCAACTGCTTAAACAATTGCATGATTTCCAATGAAACTTCTGGATCTAGGTGTCCCGTTGGCTCATCGGCCAATAGTAGAACGGGTTTATTTAAAATGGCCCTAGCAATACAAATGCGCTGTTGTTCTCCGCCAGAAAGTCGGTGTACCCTTTTTTGAATGGCATTACTCATCCCAACTTGCGCTAAAACTTGTTCTATTCTAAACCTTATCTCTTCCGGATTGGTATGTCCTGTAGCTTCCAAAACAAAAGAAAGATTCTTTTCTACATTACGATCTGTTAGTAGCTGAAAGTCTTGAAACACAAATCCAAGTTTACGACGTAGAAAAGGAACATCCTTAGGCTTAATGTCATTTAATGAATAGCCGGCTACTTTTGCTAGGCCTAATTCAATAGGAAGTTCTGCATAAATGGAGCGAAACAAGGTACTTTTTCCGCTACCTGTTTTACCTATTAAATAGGCGAATTCCCCTTCATTCATCTCCAAATTGATATTTTGCAAGGTTGGAATACCATCTTGCAAAATAGTGACATTTTCAAAGGATAGAACGGCCATAGCTTTCTTTATTTATTCTTTGCTTTTTCGTGATCAGCCAAGAAGGTAGCCAAGCCGCTATCAGTTAATGGATGTTTTAATAAAGCTAGAATGGCAGATAAAGGTCCTGTCATTACATCGGCACCCACTTCAGCACAATTAATGATGTGCATAGGGTGGCGAACCGAAGCAGCTAAAATTTCTGTTTCGAATTCGTAATTATCATAAATCAATCGAATTTGCTCGATTAATTGAATACCATCATAAGAAATATCATCTAAGCGACCAATAAAGGGGGAAACGTAGGTTGCACCCGCTTTTGCAGCTAATAGCGCTTGGCCTGCTGAAAAAACTAAGGTACAATTGGTTTTGATACCGTGATCAGAAAAATATTTTAAGGCCTTTACGCCATCTTTGATGATAGGAATTTTAACTACAATTTTTTCGTCCAATTCAGCTAACTCCTCTCCTTCCCGAATCATTCCGGCAAAATCTGTTGCAATTACCTCAGCAGAAACATCACCGTCCACAATATCGCAAATCGCTTTATAATGCTTTAACACCTGATCTTTTCCACTGATGCCTTCCTTGGCCATCAAGGATGGATTCGTGGTAACACCATCTAAAATACCTAAGTCTTGTGCTTCTTTAATGTGCTCTAAATTAGCTGTATCTATAAAAAATTTCATGGGATGGATTGGTTTGAACAAAAAAATGGCAAATTCACCGCTACAACCAACTTACCCTTGCTTCGATCAAGACCTGGGGGATTCAGCGGGAGCTGGTAATTTGCCACTGCAAAGATAATAAAAAATGCCCCTTTTTTCAAAATACATACCGATATTTTCAGGCTAGGCATTAACTTTGAACATGCTTTCATTCAACACATCTTACCTAAAATCCTGGACCCTAGTTAGCTGTCTATTTTGGGCCCTTGTTTCTTCCTGTTCATCTTCTGCAAATGAGTGGTTAGAAGAGGCTAAATCACGCTTAAAAAAAGGCGAACTAGTTTCTGCCCGAGAGGCATTGAAAAAATCCATTGAGAAAAACCCGGGATTAGCTGAAGCATACAATATGCTTGGGGTAATTGATTTTCAAGAAAAAAAATATGAAGAAGCTGAAAGCAATTATATCAAGGCAACGGAGTTAAAACCTTCCTTATATCAAGCCCAACTGAATTTAGCGGCTGTTCGAATGGAAAAATCCAATTGGGAAAAAGCATTAGCTCCTTTGGAGATTGCCATCAAAAACTCGCCAGATTCTGCCTCTGCCTATCTTCAAAGGGGAATTGTATGGGCTGCATTGGCCAAACCTCAACAAGCCATTGCGGATTTTAGCACTTGTTTGTCTAAAAATCCGAGCGAAATAAATGCTTTGTATAACCGAGGAAATATTTATTATCAAGGAAATAACCTGACAGATGCAGCCAAGGACTTTGAGAAATCTGTAGAAATTAATCCTACTTTTGGAAAAGGTTATTATGCTTTAGGACTGAGTTTATACCAACAAAAATTGAACGAAAAAGCATGTTTAGCCTTCCAGCAAGCTGGAAAACTGAATTATCCGGGAGCCAAAGAGGCTGTCCATAAATTATGTGAATAATACCTAAACCTTATCCTTATGAATAAAGCATTTTTGATTTCTGGCAGTCTTTTTACACTCATATTCATATTGTTTGCCTATTGGCAACTTAATGACCCGGATCCAATCTTATGGGTACCGATTTACCTAATACCTACTTATACTTCTTTTAAAGCGATAAGCGGAAAAGTAAACTCGGAATTAATGGTCATTTTGTTCTTACTTTCGGGTGTGGCGGGCTTACAAACCTGGGTTGAAATGACAGCCTGGGAGGGATTTATGACAGATGGCTTAAGTATGAAAACCATCAATCAGGAATTAGCCCGTGAGGCTGTGGGGCTATGGATAACTACTTTATCTTTTGCTACCTTTTATTTATTGGATAAAAAATACAATTAATACATGCTTGATTTAGGATTTGTTTCAGCCATTCTTCCGAACAAAACATTGTGGGAAGTATTAGATTTTGCTCATGCCCAACAATTTGCTTGTGTAGAAATCATGTGCTGGCCCTCCAGCAATGCCGATACACGTCGATATGCAGGAGTTAGCCATATTTCGGTTGATAGCCTCTCTCAGGAGGAATTATTAGCCTTAAAAGCTCAATTAGCTTTGCATCCAGTTAAAATCTCAGCATTAGGGTATTATCCTAACCCAATGGATCCTAATGAAGAGCAAGCCTTGTTTTATCGGGAACACATCAAAAAGGTAATAAAAGCAGCTGCAGTTTTAGGCATTGGGAACGTGAATACCTTCATTGGAAGAGACTATACTAAAAATGTGGCTTATAATATTGGGAAATTCACAGAGGTTTGGCCTGAAATTATTGCATTAGCTGATTCATTAAATATAAAAATTGGCATTGAAAACTGCCCCATGTTCTTCACAGATGATGAATGGCCTGGTGGAAAGAATTTGATGACAACACCAAAAATTTGGGATCAATTATTCAGCATCATTCCATCCACCAACTTTGGTTTAAATTATGATCCTTCGCACATGGTATTCCAAATGATGGATTATACCTATCCTATCTATCATTATGCGGAAAAATTACATCATATTCACTTGAAGGACGTAAAGGTTTACCCAGAAAAATTGAATCGAGTGGGGATTTTAGCTAATCCATTGGAATATCATTCCCCTAAAATTCCTGGTTTAGGAGATATTCATTGGGGTAAATTTATTTCGGCGTTAAATGATGTAAGATATCGTGGACCGATTGTCATTGAGGTGGAGGATAAAGCTTATGAAGGTTCCGATGAAGACATTGAAAAGGCCATATTAAGTGCTAGAAATCATATCCAGCAATATTTACCTTAGATTTGAATAGGGTCCCGAGGATTTAAATCCTCGGCCATCATAAAAAACGGCCTAAATTTTGACCAAAATTCAATAAAAAAGCCGAGGATTTAAATCCTCGGCCATCATAAAAACGGCCCAAAATTGACCAAAATACAACAAAAAAGCCGAGGATTTAAATCCTCGGCTTTTTTGTTGAATCTCCAATTCCCACCAATTATTTTTTCGCTGGCTTAACAAAGATTGAAGCTTCTAATTTAGGGTTTATTTCTATGGAAGTCGTATCTACCTGCATGGTTCCTCCGCCCATAGGGTTTGCTGTTTCAACAGAAAAAGGAAAATACAAGCCATCTACCGCTTTATAATTAGAGAACTTCAATTCAGTATCAACGCCTTGGCCGCCCAAGTTAACCTTTGCGGCAAACTTTAAGACTAAATAAGTGCTCGCAGAAAGATAAACAGTTCCTACATCACCATCTTTTTTAGTAATCTGAATAACATAGACATCAGCCCCATCCATCTTTTCTTTATTCACCAAATCAATTTTGCTACCTTCAGCTTTAGCGGTTAGTAATAAAGATCCAATAGCTTCTTGGTTCTTACTTACTTTAATCATCTCCTTAGGCATATCCTCAGGCTCACCAGAACCTCCCATCATCTGCGGACGAATCCACCAGCCACTTTCCCCTTCCACTACTTGCACCATTTTATTGCCCATTACCTCTATTTCTGAACGAAAGGCCTTTCCGACCAATATTGACGATTTGGACTGAATCTCCATACCTTGAATGGTAAACTTGGTATTTTGCACCAGGGTTTTTACTTTATTCCACTTATCCAATCCACCCATGGCTTCTTGGTGCTTGGCTAAAATCTCGTCGACAGTTTGTGCCGAAACAGCAAACGAACTGACACAGATGGCAATGATTGCCCATAAATAAACGAATTTTCTCATGATAAGGGTTTTATTTGTTCTCAAAATTAGCTGATTGCAGACTATTGGAGAAATCATTCATCCCCTGAATCTGCCAATTGTCAATTAAATTCTTTTTCTAGAAGATATGGAGGACAATACGACAGCAAGTCCTATAAAAACAAGAATACCTGCAATAAAAAAAGCTGCTCCAGGAAATTGTATGGGTGCTGAGGTAGAAGTAAAATAAGCGAAAAGATTAGAGGCAACCAAAGGACCTAAAATGGTAGTAATGGATTGTAAACTAGTTAAACCTCCTTGTAACTCTCCTTGAGCATCAGGGCCTACTTGCTGGGTAATCATACTTTGTAAAGCTGGTCCCGCAATACCACCCAAGCCAAATGGTACCATAAATACATACATCATCCAAGATTTAGTGGCATAGGCAAACAAGAAAAACCCTAAGCCATACATCATTAAACCATATAGAATGGCCCGCTTATCACCTAATTTGGGCATGATAAAACGAGATAATCCTCCTTGTACAATGGCGACTATAGCCCCAACAAATGCCAAAGAATAGCCTACTTCAGTAGGAGACCATGAAAAAACTTTCATGGTAAAATATGACCACGTGCTTGGATGAGCTTGACCAGCTAATTGCAAACAAAAATAGCCTCCTACTAAGCCCGTTATCAATGGATAGCGAGTAAAAATCTTCAATGAACCCAAAGGATTGGCCCGGGTGATATCAAACTTTCTTCGATTTTCTAGCGCTAAAGATTCTGGTAATACAAAATATCCATACAAGGCATTTAGCAAAGTCAATATAGCCGAAGCATAAAATGGAACCGTCACGCCATAGCTACCCAAAAATCCTCCTACGGCAGGTCCAATAATAAAACCTATACCAAAGGCCGCACCCACCATCCCAAAATTCTTGGCCCGATCTTCAGGCTTGGAAATATCTGCAATGTATGCCTGTGCCGTTGTAAAACTAGCACCAGTTATGCCCGAAAATATTCGGGCCAAAAACAACCACAATAAATTGGGAGCCAAAGCAGAAATTAAATAGTTTAAACTAAAGCCAAGTAAAGAGATTAAAATGATTGGTCTGCGCCCAAATTGATCCGATAACCCCCCTAAAACAGGTGAAAATAAGAATTGCATGATGGCATAGGAAGCCATCATCCAACCGGAATATTGCGAAGCGGAACTTAAATCACCTCCTGTAAAACTCGAAATCAAGGTTGGCATGATAGGTACAATTAAACCTATCCCTAACACATCGATAACTAATGTTATAAAAATGAATAAAATACTTGCTGAACCTTTTTTTCGAGCCATATTATACTATTTGAGGCATGTTAGTCAAAATGGTATTTTATGGTATCGCGTAAAAAGTCTCGACTAATTGTTCCACATTGTAAGGGAGATTTAGCCTTATCAGGCACACCATCCAATTCTACAATGGCCCATCCTTTGAACTTGATTTTACGCATATTATTGAAAATGCCTTTCATATCTACTTTCCCTTGTCCAAGCTCCACAAACTTATAGGAAGAAGGATTAGCTTCTTGTCCTTTGATAGGACTCTCCACATCTTTGATATGGAATGAATGAATGATATTCTTGTATTTCAAAACTGCATCTGCAGGCTTTCCTCCTCCTTGATGGTAGTGCGCTACATCCAACAATAATCGTAAGTAAGCTGGATTCATACTTTTTACCAAAATATCGACTTCTTCTGGAGTTTCTCCAAATTGGTTCATGTGATTATGGTAAGTCGCTTGTACGCCCACCTCTTTTGTTCTTCTACCAATTTCATTCATCACCTCAGCTAATTTCACCAAATCCTCTTGACTAGGTGTTTCACCCTTTTTTCTAAGGCTGTTAGTCAATTGTATGGAATCACCACCCAAAGCTTTTACAAACTTAGCATGATTTACATGTTGCTCGATGGAGGCAGGAACTTTGGCTGGATCAATCTCCACGTTTCCACTTGAAAACATCACCAATTGAAGTTTAGAGGCGTCCAATAAGGCCTTTAATTCCTGTGGATTATCTTTGTATTTGGTGTAAGAATTGGCTCTTAATTGAATTCCTTTGAATCCTAATGAGGCAATATCTACTATGGCTTGTTCATCTTTACCTCCCCAAGTAATGGCTGAATAACCCATTTTAAAGGAAGAATCCGCCTTCATAGCAGGAAATGAAGCCATTAAGGCTAATAAAGAACTTTGTTGTAGAAACTCTCGACGCTTAATCATGGTTGTAGGTTTATTAGGTAAAGCTAGGGTTTTGTCAAATCTACTTAACGGCTAATCGTAAGAAATCAGCTAATTCGCTTAAATGATCCGTGCCAATATAATCCACACCTAAATCATATAAAGTTTGATATCCGATTAAACTGTCTGGCGTGGCCCATAATCTCAATTTTCTTCCTTGAGCATGTACTTGGTCGACATAGGCTTTTAACTTTTCTTTCAACTCCGGACTAATGGGCCCCTGTCCACTCCATGCACCAAATTTATACAATGACTCACTTTCTAAGATAACTCGATTACCCAAGCCTGCAGGATAAGTTTCTGTCGACCGCCCATCGAAAGTAATCCATGTAGGATACAAAACATAATTTTTTATGGCTGGTCTATTTCCTGAAATAACAATCCGCAAACCTCGTTTGATAAACAAGTCTTTATGAGGTTCCAATGCCTTAATCAAGACAGGCAAGGTAGAATCTGCACTTGTTTTGAAATCAATTAAAAATTGATGAAAATTCCCTTGTTTGTTTTCTGATAAGACTTTAACAATGGGGTCAATATACAAGGTTTTAAGCGTTCTGTCTGCCTTTACATCTTTTACATCATGGGCTACTAATAACTCTCCTTTGATGGAATAAACATCTGCCTCAATCGAACCAAATCCTAAATTATATGCTTCGTAAAAGGGCTTCGTATGCTCATAATCATTGTGCGCATGTGCTTTCAATAAGGCTTTTTGAGCTACCAAATGATTGGCAAATAGGCAAAGCAAAAACCCGAAAAATACTTTCATCTTATTTCTTTAAATAATCTCCTGATACAATTTGTGTGTCTGCTTGCGTTGGTCTGTTGTATAAATAAGCATAACTTTCTACCACCTGACCATTCAACTTCACTGGAACTTTGGTTCTAACAAACAAACTTTTATCTGGTTTATCAGCATCAAACTCCTCATATTCATCTAGCACGCCCAACAATTTAATCGTATTTGACAATAAATACAATTCACCTACTACCTGATCTTTCGAATCTTCCGAGGCAATTATACCCGGATATTCTGCTACTTGGTACATACGTCCTTGGTAGGTCGCCATACCCACATAATCCGAATTTCGAGCTAATAAACGGTGTAAGTCGTTACCGCAATCACGACGAAGCGTACCATAAACAAATAAATACTCTTCTACATTAGGTTCTGGTAATTTAGCCTCCTCTAAGGTTAATACTAAATCATCTTGTTCTACCACCGTTCCTTCATGCAATACCACATTTCCGATGATACCTTCAAATGGAGCAGAAACTATGGATTCCATTTTCATGGCTTCAATCACATACAAAGGAGCATTTTTCTTAACTTCCTCACCCGGTTTCACCAAAATACGACTCAGGCGACCTTGTAATGGAGCACCAATATCTCCTTTTTGAGAAGCCTTCACATGTTGTGGACGCTCAACTTTGATATTTTTATCTAAGACTTTAATCCTACGTGCTTGACCATTCAATTCAAAGGTAACATTACGTAAACCTGATTCATCAGGCTCCGACATGTGTAGGAACTTCACAATGATGGTTTTACCAGGCTCAATGGTAATCATGATTTCTTCATCTTGCTTTAAGCCATAGAAGAAGGCTGGAGTAGGCATAGCCGTTAAGTCCCCATATATTTGATGATTTTTGTAGTAGTCCTCGTATACTTTTGGATACATTTTGTACGACAAATAATCATAGAATCCTCCTTCATTATCAGGGAATTTGGCTTGGAAGGCAGCAAAATCTTTATCGAAATCGATTGGCGCTAAGTGGTCGTTTGGTCTTCCATCCATGGGCACCTCTCCTTTCAAGATAATTTCTTGCAATTGCTTAGGGAATCCTTGATATGGTTGACCTAAGCCGCCTTTGAAGAAATCTTTTACAGATTCTGGGAAAGATAATGTCGCTCCCTTAGCATATACATCTTCTGCTGTTAAGGAATTAGCCGTCATGAAAATAGCCATATCACCTACAACTTTAGATGACGGTGTTACTTTAACGATATCTCCAAACAACTTATTCGCTTCTGAATAATTGTCCTTTAATAACTCAAACTTATCACCTACGCCCAAGGCTACAGCTTGTCCACGAAGGTTGGTGTATTGTCCACCCGGAATTTCATTGTCATATACCTCAGCAGTACCTGCTTTTAGTTCTGATTCAAATGGCGTATACCAAGTTCTTACCGCTTCCCAATAATTGGAATATTGGTTCATTTCTTCCAAATCTAAGGTATCCTGGTTGGCTTGACCTTGCATCATAGCTACCAAGGAATTTAAATTAGGCTGAGAGGTTAATCCTGACATAGCAGCTAAAGCACCATCCACCACATCAACACCCGCTTCAATGGCCTTTAAATAAGTAGCTGATTGAATGGAAGCCGTATCATGTGTATGCAAATGGATAGGAATATCCACTGCTTTTTTCAATTCTTTCACCAAAAGCTCAGCTTGGAAAGGTCTCAATAAGCCAGCCATATCTTTGATAGCTAACATATGGGCTCCTTCATCTTCCAGTTGACGCGCCAAATCTAAATAATACTGTAGGTTATATTTTTCATTGGTAAATACATCCCCTGTATAACAAATAGCCGCTTCCGCAATTCCCGGAGTTCTTTCTCTCACCGCTCGGATAGACACTTTCATCGCCTCTACCCAGTTTAGTGAGTCAAAAATACGGAAGACATCGATACCAGCCTCAGAGGATTTCTCTACAAATTTCTCAATTAAATTATCTGGATAAGCCGAATATCCCACGGCATTAGAACCACGGAAAAGCATTTGAAGCAACATATTGGGCATGGCAAGACGGAACTCTTGCAAACGCTTCCATGGTGATTCTTGTAAAAACCGCATGGCCACGTCGAAAGTTGCCCCTCCCCAAACTTCCATGGAAAATAACTGAGGAAAGGATTTGGCAAAGCCAGAAGCCACGGCCAACATATCTTGTGTTCTCACCCGAGTAGCCAACAAAGACTGATGGCCATCGCGGAAAGTAGTATCGGTAAACAATACTTGTTTGGTTTCCCGTATGTGTTTGGCAAATTTCTCAGGTCCCAATTCCATCAATAATTGCTTATTTCCCTTTGGAAAATCAGACAAAGGATCTGAATAAGGAATAATGGGCGGTCTGAAACTGTTGGTGGGCTTAACCTTAACATCTGGATTACCATTGACAATCACTTCACCTAAATAACGTAAGGCTTTAGTGGAACGGTCTCTGGTTGGAATAAATTTAAATAATTCAGGATGGGTATCGATGAATTGAACGGTACATTGTCCATTCTGAAAAATGGGATGTGAAATAACATTTCTCAAGAATGGAATATTGGTTTTCACCCCACGAATACGGAATTCTGTCAAAGCACGATTTAAACGCTCGGCTGCACCTAATAAAGTTCTACCTTTAGCAGATACCTTGACCAACATGGAATCAAAATAAGGTGAAATTTTTACCCCAGGATAAGAAGATCCTTCATCCAAACGAATACCAAAGCCAGCTGCATTGCGGTAGGCAATGATCGTGCCAAAATCGGGTTTGAAACCATTGGTAGGATCCTCGGTAGTAATTCGACATTGAATGGCGAATCCTCGCAAAGGAATATCTTCTTGTGATAGAATATAAATACCTGGATCAGATAGTTTATAATTTTGGGCAATTAATATTTGTGTACGAACGATATCTATTCCTGTTACCTCTTCCGTAATGGTATGCTCAACCTGTACACGAGGGTTAACTTCAATGAAATAGATATTTTCATCGCGGTCTACTAAAAACTCAACCGTACCTGCATTGTAGTAGTTTACCGCTTTACCAATCGCCAAGGCATATTGGTATAATTTCTTTTTTGTTTCATCTTTTAGACCAAAAGAGGGAGCTATCTCCACTACTTTTTGGAAACGTCGCTGAACGGAACAATCACGCTCATATAAATGCACTAAATTTCCATGCTGATCCCCCAATAATTGAACTTCGATGTGCTTCGGCTGATCAATGAATTTTTCAATGAAAATTGTTTCATCTCCAAAAGCATTCTTAGCTTCATTCCGCGCCTCATTATAAGCCTTTTCTAAATCCTCTTCTAAACGAACCACCCGCATACCACGTCCTCCCCCACCAGCTGCAGCCTTCACCATGACAGGAAAACCGATACGTTTTGCTTCTGACAAAGCCAAAGAATAAACAGACAAGTCACCTTTGGAATCCTGAATCATGGGAACATTGGCCTTCATGGCCGCCACTTTTGCTGCTACTTTATCTCCAAGTGCGTCCATCGCTTCTGGAGAAGGTCCTACAAAAACGATTCCTTCTTCTCTACACCTACGCGCTAAATTGACGTTTTCAGATAAAAACCCATATCCTGGGTGAATAGCATCAATGTTTTTGCTTTTACACAAAGCAATCAAGCCCTCGTAATCCAAATATGGTTTTAATGGTTCATCGTCTTTACCAATTTGATAGGCCTCATCCGCCTTGTAGCGGTGCAAGGAATACCTATCTTCAAAGGTATAAACAGCGACGGTCCGAATCCCCAACTCGGAAGCTGCACGCATGATACGAATAGCGATTTCACCACGATTGGCGATAAGGAGACTAGAAATTTTTCTTACGTATGACTTTGGCATTATCTTCAATTATTGCATTCTAACAAAAATGCTAAAATAATTGGCATTTTTGCATTAATTGCCCCATTTTCTTTGCTGAATATTAAAAATTTACAATAATTATAGGGTTCGTTACCAATTTAGCGATAGAATATTTTCTCAAATGTGGCTAATAAAAAAAATCAGGCCCTCTTCCCTCGAAATTTCTTAACTTGCAGGCTGAATTTTTGAAGCATGAACACAAATAAACCATTGATTGGTATTAGCCTAGGTGATTATAATGGCATTGGTCCAGAAATCATTTTAAAAGCATTGGGAAGCCCAAGAATTTTAAAATGGTGTACGCCCGTTATTTATGGTTCCAAAAAGGTCTTAGATTTCTATCGTGAAAAATTAGAACTAAAGGATTGGTCCATCAAGATTGTGGATAACCTAAACCAAGTTAATGAAGGACAAAGCTATTTGGTCAAGGCCTGGGACGACAAAGACACGCTAGTTGAGCCCGGAAAAGTAACAGCAGAAGCTGGAAAAGCTGCTTTTGATTGTTTAGAAATGGCTATTAAAGATTTAGATCGAGGTTTATTAGCTGCTTTAGTGACCGCTCCTATCAATAAGCATAACATTCAATCAGCCGATTTCGCCTTTCCAGGTCATACAGAATATTTAACCGAAAGATTTGATTCCAAATCATCATTAATGATGATGGTAAGTGACAATTTGAGAATGGGGGTTGTAACTGGCCACTTGCCTTTACAAGAAGTAAGCAAAGCTTTAAATACTCAAATGCTTAAGGATAAGATTGCTCTGTTTTTAAAAAGTTTGAAAGAAGATTTCTGCATCGATAAACCTAAACTTGCTGTTTTAGGTTTGAATCCACATGCAGGCGAATCGGGATTATTAGGACAAGAAGAATTAGAAATTATTCAGCCGGTTATTGATGAGTTTAGAAGCCAAGGAAATCTAGTTTTTGGGCCCTATCCTGCAGATGGATTTTTTGGTAAAGCACAATTCAAAGAGTTTGATGGCGTTTTAGGCATGTATCATGATCAAGGTTTGATTCCATTTAAATACATTGCTTTTGATACTGGAGTGAACTTTACCGCTGGTCTACCCATCATTCGTACTTCTCCTGATCATGGAACTGCCTATGATATCGCTGGAAAAAATGAAGCGGATCCAAGTTCTTTCATGCACGCCATCTTTTTGGCAATGGATTTAGTAAAAAATAGAATGCAGGCATAATATGCGCGCTCAGGTCCTAATCATTGATGAAGTACATGAATCCATGCCCCTAGGTCTAGAGGCTATGGGGTTTCAAGTGGTTAATGGAGTTAGTTGGACCAAAGAGGAGATACTGGCACAGCTAGTAAATATAGAAGGCTTAGTGGTCAGAAGTAAGCTCAAAATAGATGCCCAATTCCTAGAGCAAGCTAGCTCTCTTCGCTTTATCGCTCGTGCTGGGGCTGGCTTGGATTTAATCGATTTGGAGGCGGCTCGTCAAAAAAAGATTGAGGTATTTGCCGCCAATGAAGGAAATAAAGAAGCTGTAGCAGAACATGTGATTGGGCAATTATTAAGCTTGGCACATCATTTGAATAAATCAGACCGTGAAGTTAGGCAAGGAATTTGGGACAGGGAGGGAAATCGAGGTTGGGAAATTTCAGGAAAAACAATCGGAATCATTGGATACGGTCACATGGGACAATCAGTCGCTAGTCGCTTAAGCAGTTTTGGATTAAGGATTTTGGCCTATGATAAATACCAAGCTGTAGATCAATATAGCGCCACAATGGAGAATATTTTTGATCAAGCTGACATTGTTTCTTTACATATTCCATTAACAGATGAAACACGTGGCATGGTCAATGAATCATGGCTTGCTCAGTTTAAAAAGCCCATTGTTTTAATCAATAGTTCACGCGGACCCATCAGTCCATTAGCGGCATTAAAATCAGGATTGGAAAAAGGCCAAATTAGAGGATTAATTCTGGATGTCCTGCCCAATGAAAAATTAGCTACTTGGACGGAGGAAGAAAAATCACTCTTCCAAAAAATCAGTTTATTCCCTGCTACCCTCTTCAGCCCTCATGTGGCTGGATGGACCCATGAAAGTTACCGAAAAATCAACGAGGTACTTCTTGCCAAAATTAAAGCCTTTTACACCGCATGAATTACCCAGAAGGATTAGCTGACAAAATTGGCTTTAGCCATGTTCAGGCCGACATCAAAGCGGCATGCCTCAGCCCTATGGGAGTTGAATTTGCCGAAAAAATGCGATTTTCTAACCGATTTCCCATGGTAAAACAATGGGTCAATCAGGTACATGAAATGAAACAATTGATGGCGGAACGAGGTGGCGAGTGGCCCCAAGTGGATTATTATGATTTACGTCCTTGGTTGGCACCTTTAACTTTAGAAGGAAATTACCTTTCAGCAGACCAATGGAGAGATTGGCAAAGAGGAATAGAAGTATTATACCAATGCATTCGATTCTTTCATTTATTGGATTCGGAGGCCTACCCAGAATTACATCAATTAACTAGGCAATTTTCTCAAAAAATAGCTGAAAAATCAGATCAGGATTACATGCAACTATTGCCTGTACTCCAGGAATTATCCCGTGTATTTGATGCCAATGGGCAAATTAAAGAAAATGCATCTTCAGAATTAGGCGAGATAAGAAGGAAAAAAAATGCTGAGGAACAAGGATTAAGAAAGAAGTTGGATAGCTTATTGAATCAAGCACAACAACAAGGATGGATTTCCAAAGATTTTTCATTGACCCTTAGAAATGGCCGTATGGTAATTCCTTTAGCCGCTGAGCATAAACGGAAGATCAAAGGATTTGTACAAGATGAATCAGATACGGGAAAAACAGTATTCTTAGAACCGGCAGATGCACTTACTGCCAACAATGAAATCAAATCCTTAGAGTCTGCTGAAAAAAGAGAAATTATTCAAATACTTTCCCGGTTATCAGACTGCGTGAGACCCTTGGTGCCTATGCTTGGCCAATGGCTTCAGTGGTTAGGATTAATAGATTTTATTCGTGCCAAAGCCATTTGGGCACAAGAGCATCAAGCTATTTTACCGCATTTAGAAGAGAAACCGAGTTTGGATTGGCGGAATGCACGTCATCCTTTATTGGAAAAATCTTTAGAAAAAATTGGCAAGAAAATTAAGCCCTTGTCGATTCTTCTAGATGAAAAAAAGCGTCTAATGGTAGTCTCAGGGCCGAATGCCGGAGGTAAATCAGTTACACTGAGTACGGTAGGACTTCTACAATACTTATATCAATCGGGTTGTTTAGTACCTATCGAAGAAGGATCCAGCATGGGCTTCTTTCAGCAAATCTTCCTGGACATGGGAGATGAGCAAAATATTGAAAATGAATTAAGTACCTACAGTTCTCATTTGAGTAACATGCGTTACTTTCTCCAACATGCTAATGCCAAAACCTTGATATTGGTGGATGAATTTGGAACAGGCACTGAACCATCGCTTGGCGGAGCCATTGCAGAGGCCATATTGGAAAAATTGTCGGACAAAGGTTGCTACGGTGCAATCAATACCCACTTTGGAAATCTAAAAAGTTTAGCTGACCGAAAAGAGGGATTATTCAATGCCGCCATGCGCTATGATACGGCCCATTTGGAACCACTTTTTATCCTAGATATGGGAAAACCAGGTAGTTCATTTGCCTTTGAAATTGCCCAAAAAATTGGTTTACCTTCTGGAATCATTGAAAATGCTAGAAAAAAACTAGGTAAAAAACAGGTCGACTTCGACAAATTATTGCTTGAAACGGAAACAGAGAAACAAATTTGGCAAAGTAAAAATCACAGTCTTAGTTTACAAAATGAGCAAGTAGATGCCATCAAGCAACAGTATGAGCAGCTAAAAAACCATTTACAAGAAGAACAAAAAAACATCATTAACAAGGCGAAGGCAGAGGCAAAACTTTTAGTCAAACAAGCTAACCAACGTATTGAGCAGACCATTCGAGAAATTAAAGAGAAAGCCGCAGGAAAGGAGGAGACGAAACAATTACGGGAAAAACTGGATGATTTTGCTCAAAAAGCTTTGGTTGAGGCACCTGTGAAACCGAAAGTCAACACCAACCCTGTGCTAAAAGCCATTCATGGTCCTATCACCGTGGGGGATTGGGTCGCAATTCAAGATGGAAGTAGTGAACCTACCATAGGGCAAGTCATTGAAATCAAAGGAAAAGATGCCTTGTTGGCCTTAGGCTCCATCAGTACAACCATCAAATTGAAACGATTACAAAAAGTACAAGCGCCTAAATCAGAAAAAACGAAGACATCTCCCTTAAAAGGAATTGATATCAACGACCGTATGGCTCAATTTAGCCTAACGTTAGATTTACGTGGCAAAAGAGGTGAAGAGGTTTGGGTTAGCTTAGATCAATACATCAATGATGTGCTGCTTTTGGGGGCGCCTGAAGTACGAATACTGCATGGAAAAGGAGATGGGATTTTACGGAATTTAGTGAGAGAGCAGTTAAAACGATATGCTCAAATTAAGCAAGTACAAGATGAGCATGCGGACCGAGGAGGTGCTGGTATCAGTGTAGTTACCATGAAATAGCCGAAAAACTTCCAGACTTTCATACCTCGATTAATAAAAAAAATACTGACCTTTGTCTCTGATTTTTTACACTTAACAATACATTATGTCTATTGCAAAAACTGGCGACAACGTTGCCGTTCATTACACAGGGAAACATACTGATGGCAGTATCTTCGATTCATCCGTAGGAAGCAATCCTTTAGAATTTCAATTAGGTTCAGGCATGGTTATCAAAGGCTTTGATGATGGCGTGACAGGAATGAGCATTGGAGAGAAAAAAACCATTACCATCCCTGCAGCAGAAGCTTATGGCGAACATTCTCCAGAAAATACGGTAACAATCGAAAGAAGTCAAATTCCTTCCCATATCCCAGTTGAATTGGGTGTTACTTTAAACATGCACCAGGATGGTGGACATGTCATTGAGGTAACTGTAACAGATTTGACAGATACACATGTGACTTTAGATGCCAATCACCCGATGGCAGGAAAAGATTTAACCTTTGAATTAGAGTTAGTAGCGATTAAATAATTCACACTCATGAAAATTGATTTTCGTTCCTTTTTGCCCCATGGATTAGTAATTCTAGGCTTTATTGTCATTGCTTTTATTTACTGTGGTCCTGTTTTACAGGGAAAAGTATTAATTCAGCACGACATACAGCAAGCGCAAGCTGCGGCAAGGGAAAGTGTTCAATTCAAAAATGAAACGGGTCAAGATGCTTGGTGGACCAACTCCATGTTTAGTGGAATGCCCACCTACCAAATTTCAGGATCTTATCCATACAGTATTTCCAGCTACTTAGGTAGCTGGATTACTAACATACTACCTAACCCTGTCAACCTAATATTTTTACAATTATTAGGCATGTACCTGTTTTTATGGGCCATGGGCATATCGCCCATTTTGGGATTTGCCGGTTCGGTAGCCTATGCCTTTGCAACTTACAACATGGTCATTATTCCTGCTGGTCATACTTCCAAAGTGCTTGCTTTAGCCTATGCACCCATGGTATTGGCAGGATTACGACTTTGCTGGGGTCAACGTAAATGGTTAGGATTAGCCATTTTTACCTTGGGAATGGCCTTAGAACTTTATGCCAACCACATTCAAATAACCTATTATTTATTCTTCATCATTGGAGCAATAAAGCTGTATTTACTAAGTGAAGCCATTAAAACCGGCCAATTTAAACGCTGGCTAATCAATGGATTATGGATGGCCTTGGGACTCGCTTTAGCCCTAGGAACGCACAGTATGCGCTTGTGGAATAATTATGAATATAGCAAGGAAACAACCCGTGGACCTTCAGAATTAAAAGCCAATGCCAGCCGCGGAAACGGATTAGAAAAAGGGTATGCTTTTGACTGGTCTTACGGAATAGCGGAGACAGGCACTTTATTAATCCCTAATTTCATGGGAGGGGCTTCTCAAGGTGACCTTGGAGGAACAAAATCGAACACCTACAAAACCATGACAGATGCGGGGATTCCTGAGGAACAAACCTTAGCTTTCGTGGAAAAAGGATTTACTTATTGGGGAGAACAAAGTTATACGGCTGGGCCAGCTTATGCCGGTGCCCTAGTTATTTTCTTATTTTTATTTGCTGCACTTTATGTCAAAAGCAAAGAAAAATGGTGGATTATCTTCATTACCGTATTATTTACCACCTTTTCCTGGGGTAAGAACTTTGGATTCAACGGTTTTCTTTTCGACCATTTTCCGCTCTTTAATAAATTTAGAGCCATCACCATGGTCTTGTCTTTCGTTCAGTTTGGTTTAGTGGCTTTAGCCATGTTAGGCTTAATTCAATTATCCAAAGAGAAACCAAGCTTTGCTGAAATTAAACAGCCATTATGGATTTCCACGGGATTAACTGCGGGTTTATGTCTTATTTTGGCCCTTTTACCTGATGTATTTCTATCTTTTAAAGGACCACAAGACGGTATCCAATTAATCCAAGACACCAATTTGAATAATGCCATTTGGAATAGCATTCGCCTAGACCGTATTGCCTTATTTACTTCAGATGCTTGGAGAAGCTTCTTCTTTATTTTGTTGGGAGCTGGATTAGTATTTTTAAGCACAATAGAAAAAGTCAAGAAAAGCATTTGGGTTTTTGGTATGGTACTTTTGTTGGTTTTGGACGTTGCACCCGTAGCCAAACGCTATTTTGGCAAAGATTTTTTTGTTTCTAAAAGTACCTTAGAGGAGCAGGTTGAGCCTAGTCCGGCGGACCAACAAATATTCGCTGACAAAAGCCAATTCAGAGTATTGAATTCTACGGTATCCTTTATGAATGATGCCACCACCAGTTATTACCACCATTCCATTGGAGGTTACCATGGTGCAAAACTTCGTCGTTACCAAGAATTGATTGAAAAGTATTTTGCAGGTAATCCTGCTCAAATGACGGTATTGAACATGTTGAATACCAAATATGTGATTGGTATGGATTCTACCAATCGACCGATTGCTCAAACCAATCCAAGTGCCCTTGGTAATGCATGGGTGGTTTCCCAAATCAAATGGACGAATAATGCCGATGAGGCTTTGAATGCCGTTGAAAAAATCAATCCCGCGCAAGAAGCTATTTTAGAAAACCAAGATAAAAAATGGCTAGGCAATTTCCAGCCTGTCCCGAGCAGTGGAACAGTAGTTTTAACTAACTATGCCCCCAATAAATTAAGCTATCAAAGTCAATTAAGCGCTCCTGCCTTGGTGGTTTTCTCTGAAATTTATTACCGAGGAAATCAAGATTGGAAAGCCTTTATAGATGGCAAAGAAAGCCCACATGTAAGAGCTAATTATATCTTACGTGCCATGGTTGTTCCTGCAGGAAAGCATCAAATAGAGTTTAAATTTGCTCCTAAATCAGTAGAGACTGGAGCTAATATAGATGGAT
Source organism: Cytophagaceae bacterium (assembly GCA_027491315.1). Taxonomy (GTDB): domain Bacteria; phylum Bacteroidota; class Bacteroidia; order Cytophagales; family Spirosomataceae; genus Aquirufa. The sequence continues at coordinate 1,123 of JAIXWL010000014.1, read as the reverse complement.
TAGCCTCTATCGGTTTGATTATATTCCTTGGATTGTCCTTGGGATTAGAGTATAGAAAAAAGAAAGTATAAGTATATGATTTATTCCATGACCGGCTTTGGTAAGGCCCAAAAAGAAATACAAGATCTTCAAATCAAAGTAGAGGTCAAAAGTTTGAATTCCAAGTTCACCGATTTATTTTGTCGATTACCTAAATCCTTATCTGCTAGAGAAATTGAAGTAAGGAATTACCTAACTCAACAATTAGAAAGGGGTAAAATTGAGTTATCGCTGACCATGCAAAAGGCCAACGAAACTACTTCCACTAGTTTACTGCCTGAAAAGCAAATAGAAGATCTTTTTAGTGAATTAAAGCGTGTTGCGAAGCAAATTGGCGTGGAGCCTATTAACGAAACTGCCTTGTATTTACATGCGCTTTCTATGCCCAATACCATTCAGCCAGAACAAACTCAAGAATCGGAAGAAGAAATAGAGGCCTTATGGCAATCCATTTTTGAAATCATTCAGGAGGCCACACAAGAATGTAAAGCCTTTCGATTGAGAGAAGGCAATGTGGTGGAAGAGAAATTCAAAGAATATATAGCCTCGATTAAATCGGGACTAGATGCTGTAAAGGAGCAAGATTTATTCCGCATGCCTAACATTCGGGAGCGGATGAAAAAATCATTGCTTGATTTAGGTTTAAATGAAGATTTCGACCAAAATCGTTTTGAGCAAGAAGTAGTTTACTACATTGAAAAATTTGACATTTCGGAAGAAAAAGTACGCCTTGCGACCCACTTGGAATATTTCTTAGAAGTATTGAAAGAAGGAAATGGTAAAAAATTAAACTTTATGGCGCAGGAAATCGGCCGAGAAATCAATACCATTGGTTCTAAAGCGAATGATTCTCAAATCCAGCGATTGGTTGTGAACATGAAAGATGAATTGGAGAAAATCAAGGAGCAAACAGCGAATGTGCTGTAATTATGAATGTAGAATGAAGAATGTAGAATGTAGAATGAAGAATGTCTTGTCCTGAAATAGGTTGACAGTTTGGTTTATTAATAACTCATTGTAAATATAGATTAAGCTGCATATAAATCCACTGGTTTCTTCATTTTTATAGCTAGGTGTGGTCTTG
>JAIXWL010000016.1 GCA_027491315.1 Cytophagaceae bacterium | reverse complement strand
CAAGACCACACCTAGCTATAAAAATGAAGAAACCAGTGGATTTATATGCAGCTTAATCTATATTTACAATGAGTTATTAATAAACCAAACTGTCAACCTATTTCAGGACAAGACATTCTCCATTCTTCATTCTACATTCTTCATTCTACATTGATTACTCCGGATGATACACCCTCTTCGCTTGTTCCAAAACTTCTTTCTTGTCTAGGCTCATGCGTTTTACTTTCTGTGCTTGATATAGCGGTCTTTGGTCTGCAAAATGCGGACTATCTGTGTTTGAACTGGCTCCAAAGGTATTGACTGATTCGATGAAAGGTAATCCTCCATCTTTCGGGAATTTGACAAATTGTATATAGGCATCTCCACTATTCATTCGTCTTTTTCCACCCTCCATTTCCACGGACATTACAGCTGCTAAAACATCTGGCATTCCACCCTGTGGCCAATTTTCCTTTCCTCTAACCAGTCGTTGTACATCCCCTAAGTTTACATCAGTACGTTTAAAATGTTGAATTAGTGTCTTTTGAATATACTCAAAAACTTGCACTGCTTCCTTGGAAGTCAATTTTTGATCTTGTCGACCGGCCATAATTTTAGGAACATGGTAATATGCCATCAAATAAATCAAAGCTCCTTGGCTTTCTGGTGCGGCCACATGATCCCAAGCTTGTAATTTTTCTACCAAAGGTTTGATATGAGGGTATTTTGAAGCATCCAATAAAAACAAAGAATCAGCTGCATAACCATAAGGAAATAAAATTTTCTTAGGTAATTGGCGGTCAAATTTGATACGTTTTAATTCTTCATAACTGATTTTTTCTTCTCCTTCCAATAATTCCTTAGCTCGGGCGCTTCGGTTATTATGATAAAGTTCATATCCGTCATTTGAATCAAAATCTTTGGGATTCAAGTTTTCCTGTTCCGCCGTGGCTAAAAATGGGGAGTGGTTGGTATTAAACAAATAGCCACTTTTGGGATTATGGTATTGTGGTAATGCTGAAAAGGGTTTAAAAGAGGTCCATAAACTAGCTCGGGTATTTCCTGGAATGGTGGATGACCAATTGTATTGTTTATCTGGATTTCGGAAAGGTATTTTACCATTGGAAACATAGAATATATGGCTGTCTTTATCTGCATATAATATGTTAAACATGGCCAAATGATTCTCTTCCAAAGCATTCTTGAATTCAGTAAAATTGTTAGCCCGATTCATGTGATACCATTGTTCTAATGCTTTGGCATCCATCAATGAAGGCAAACGCATAGAAAAATAAGCTCCTTGGGGACTTTTAACCGTTGGGCCATAAATAGAGCGATAGGCCATTTTTGAAATACTTATGGGCAATCCTTTAATTTTTAATTTGATTTTTCTTTTTTCTAAAGGCAACCATTCTCCATCCACTTGATACATGTTGGGATGCTTGGCATCTGTCTTCAATTGATAGACATCAATCTTATCTTGGAAATTAACCGTGTGGGCCCAGGCTAAATTAGGGCTGGTTCCGTGAAAAATCAAAGGAGCTCCGGGAAATAAGCCTCCAAGCATATTCCAACCTTCCTCACTTTGAAGATGAGCTTCATAGAAGGCTGTGGCACCTTCTATCGGTTGATGCGCATTGATCACCAACATATTTTCTCCACTTTCTGATTTAGAAGAATGAATGGCAAAAGAATTACTTCCTTCACCCGTAAATCCGGGTAAGTTGGCAATGCTGCCATTCAATAGTTTAGGTAAGGTTCTTTCTACACCACAAAACACGGCTACTGAAAATACCGTGGTTGATAAATATTCTTCTACATTTATCGGAAAAACATGTTTATTTAAAATTTCTTTTGGATGGGCATCGGCATATGCTTGTAAACCCAGCAGGTATCCTTTGATCAATAAAATGAATCGGGGATCCATGGAGCTAATTTGTTCTTCTACCAATTTCTTTGTTTGAAGTAGTCCGAATACATAATCCACGGGCGCTCCTTTTTTTCCAAGGTAGGTCCCTAATTTACCTTTTCCCGTTAAAATTAAAGTTTGTATGGTTTTGAAATCATCTTCTGCATGTGCCCAGGCCAGCCCATAAGCCACCTCGGCATCAGTGGGTGCAAAAATATGAGGGACTCCATAGGAATCCCTCGCTATTTGAATTTTTTCCGTTCTTATGATGGGGAAAGAATAAGTTTGCGCACTTACATTTTCCTGAACAATCCATACATATATAAAACAAACTAAACCTAGAATACGTAATTTCATTTACTATTGGGGTTACTGATTAAGTTGGCAAATAAGCGATAAGCTCCAGGTACACCTGCGGGTAATTCTCGGAAAAATACTAAGCCAGTATAAATGAATCGGCCTTTGCCATAAGGAGCAACAGCAATATTTCCCTTTTCCATTTTTTCACCAGGATCCATGAAACCCAATGGGAACTCAACATGTGGATCCGATGATTCACCAAGGTATATGCTGCGTTCTTGTACCCAATCTTGAAAATCATCTACCGTAATTTTATTGGGTTGATTGAAAACGGAATGACTGGCTATTAAAAATTCAGGTTGAGCATTTTCTCTTGTAATTCTACTACGTCCAACTTGAAATGGATATGGTGCCATTTGAGATTTCATGGGACCTAAAAAACTAGCAGTATTGTATTGAACCACATAATTTCCTCCATTATCGACATACTTCATTAATTCTGGATGAGCATTTCCTAAATAATCCTCTGTATTATACGCTCTAATTCCCGTTACAATGGCATCATATTTCTTTAACAATTCAAATTTCAAATCACTCTCTTTCAAGAAGTCGACCTGGTAACCCATCTGATTTAAAGCCTCTGGAACTTTATCTCCAGCTCCTTTTATATAAGCCACGCGTTTACCTTTGGCCACGATGGGACTGTGAATGATATCCAAACCTACCCCAGTGAAGTATCGCTGGGTAGGAATATGGGGGTATTCAATGGTATGTAGCTCCAATGAATCTATCCAATTCCCTTTTTCAGTGGTATAAGCCAAGGACAATTGATGGTGAATTTTGCCCATCTTTTTTAAGGCACTTTCTTGAAAAGTTATACCAAAAGATCTTTTTTCTCCTTTTTTTAGCCCCTTTTCTAAGGAAATTTGAGCTAGGGTTTCACCTAATTCATTTTTAATTTGAACGCTACCCGGACTAATAGCTGACATGGCAGTAATATTTACCAAAGTACTTTTACTTGTCTTAGATCCACTTGGTAATAACAGTACTTGAGAACTTAAAGAAAACACCGATTTAGGTGTAATGGCAATGGGCTGATAAATTTCTCCTTTCACTGGATCTACAAACATTTGTTGAACCGCTTTTTCAATTTGAAATCTTTCTCCCTCTAACTGAAAACTTACTTGAACACTCACAGCTGGGTCCACATCGGCTTGTCCAATTTTAAGCGGATCTTCCACAACAAAATTCCCTAAATTTCGTGCTTTTTGTAACCAATAAGGTTGGGTATATGCTTGATTTACAGGAATTTTAGAATTCCAGGTGAGCTTTCTCGAAGTATTAATTTTACCAGTAAAAGTGGTATCTTTTTGAAGTATTTTTACCTGTACATTTTCCAAGTTCAAAGGGCTTCTTAAAATGATTTCTGTTTTAAAATTTAACGTATCTCCGGTAGCAATGGTGCTTTGCTGGGTCGTTCCAGAAACATATAAAGCAGCAGCCTTTAAAATCCAATCATTGACTTGTACCCATTTTTTTTGTTGATAGCTGGATTTGGGTAATGCCTCAATGGATTTTTTTAAGGCAATCATCGCCTTGACGCTAGCATAAGGTTTTTCCCATTGGTAATTTTTAATGATTTCTTTTAATTGAGCTTCCACAGATTCGGAACCTGGTATTCTGGACCAAGAAGTGGAAATACCATCCCATAAATATTGTTTAGGGGCCTCTCCTGCTAAGGTTTCAAAATACTCCGTGCTTAAACCTCGATCAGCTGCAAATCCAAATCCTTGGCATTTGTGCTGACTTCTGCTTAAGGCGGCCAATTCCCCAGTACTTACTCCTAAAGCTGGAAGGTAATTACCAATTTGAATTTTAAATTGATTTTCATTGATGGTATTATTTGCTGATCCTGGAAAACGAAAAGTATTCCAAAGTAAACGTTTCGCTTGCCAAGTTTGTACTCCTCGACTTAATTGTTCGGGGAAGCGTTTAGGGTCTGCAGCTGCAGCATAGGCCTCTATGGCTAAAGCCGCAGAGGCTGAATGATGGCCATGGCCAGCTCGTGAATCTGGAGGAAACCTAGTGAAAATGATATCGGGTTGTAATTTTCGAATAACCCAGACTAGATTGGATAATATTAAATCATGATTCCAGGTACTAAGTGCTTCATCAGTGGATTTAGAAAATCCAAAATCTAAGGCCTGTGAGAAATATTGATGTGCCCCATCTATTCTACGAGCTGCGAGCAATTCTTGGGTTCTTAATAAACCTAAGGGTACACCTTGTTCATCACCAATCAAATTTTGACCTCCATCACCTCTTGTACAAGAGAAATAATTAGCTTCCCAATGTTGCTCTTGAGCAAACCATGTCAGCATATGGGTACTCTCATCATCCGGGTGTGCGGCTACGTGTAATACGGTTCCTAACACTTGGATAGATTGTAAATCTTCATATAATTGAGCATTGCTACGTTGAGCAAAACTGGGAAAACTACTTATGGCTAATAGGCAAAGAATTAGTTTTTTCATGGAATGATGGTAGGCTATGTATGTTTGGATTAATTATCCCAATTATCGGTACGGAAAAGATTGACTGGTAATCCTTCTCTGCTGAATAAATTAGGGATGGCGTCGTTGCTAAAAGAATAGCGTACAGCAACTGGATTGGGAACTTCTGGAGCAGAAACCAAAAGTGTATTTCCATCGATTTTCCCTTGAGCTGGATAAAATTTCTGGTCCTCTCCTGCAATCATTAAATGGGATGGATCACCATCCTTAGCTACTAATTTGCCATTTAATTCTCTAAAATAGATGCGGATTTTGCCTTTCTCTACCCGATGTCTGTCATATTTAGGATAAAAGATTGGACCGGCCTCTTGACCATAATTTTTCACCAAGGCCAAACTAGCAAAACGATGTGCGACTTCTACCTTTTTAGTTGGATGGATGTTACTTACATCCGGAACTAAATCACTCAGCACCACCATGGCCGTTTTTTCAATGGCCAAATTTTTAGTTTGCGCTTCTCTCAATTTGGCGCCAAAGTTATTCTCACCGTACTTGGAGTAAGGGGCAATTTGTGCAAAATAAAATGGAAAATTATTCTTGAATGCGGCTCTCCAAGAGCCAATCATGGTTTCCATTAATTCAGCATAGGTTTTGTATTGACCCACATTACTTTCGCCTTGATACCACAATGCACCTGCTATGGTGTATTGGGTGATGGGCGCTATCATGGCATTATAATTTAAGCCAGGATATACAGACCAAAATGCATTGGGCCTCAATTGCTTAGCTGCTTCCCATAAATTACTTTTTTTAGCTAGTACATCCTCCGGTGTCCATACTTCAGCAGGTGTTCCTCCCCAATTGGAATTTATAAGTCCCATGGGTACTCCTAACTTTTGATTTAATTCCTTACCAAAAAAATAGCCTATGGCAGAGAATGATTTCATGGCTTCGGGATTACAAACCACCCAGTGTGCTCTTACATCTTCTTGGGGATAAGATGAGGTCGCCTTAGGAATGTAGAAAAAGCGAATGTCCTTATTGACTGCATTGGGCATTTCATCCAAGGTTTCTTGGAGGTTTTGATCGCCACTCCATTCCATATTACTTTGGCCGGAAAATACCCAAACTTCACCAAATACCACATCTGAAATTTTGATGGTGTTTTTGCTTCCTTGAAACTCTATTTGATGGTTTCCTCCCGCTGCTGGTGTAGGGATTTGAATGCTCCACTTCCCTAAAACGGCTTTGGTTTTAAAGTGGGTGGTATCCCAATCTACATTTATTTTAACGGTCTCTGTAGGACTAGTAGTCCATCCCCAAAGAGTCACTTTACTTTTTTGTTGTAAGACCATGTGGTCTCCAATGATTGCAGGTAATTGAACATCCGCTCGACTGACAAAACTGGCTAGCAATAAAACAGCGGAATATAAAATCTTTTTCATGTAAGATAAATTTATGATTTCAACATATTTCTATTCCATGGCCCACGGTAAGGTCTTGCCAATAATGCAGTGGCTTGTGGATCATTGACAATAATTTTGGCACTTGGGTCATAAATAACTGGTCTGCCACCTAATTCCATAGAAACATTGGCTAATAAACAACTAGCTGTTGAAATATGGCCTTCCCCTATATCCGCTATCGGTTTAGATTTTTTATCAATAGCAGCTATAAAATCCAGCATATGTAAACGAGTGGCTGGGGCAGCATTGAGCTCAATACGTTCTTCAGTTAGATCCTCTGGATATTTTTCTTTTTCATAGACCACATCCATGTGTAAGCTTTTTTGCTTAGAATCTGTTGGAGTAAAGTCATATTTCATGGTGCTAGCTCGCAGAGTTCCTTTTTCGCCATAAATGGTTAATCCCCATGGATATTCTGGATCGTTTGGCGTACCCCAAGTACGGTGCTGCCATACACAGTTTAAACCATCATATTCAAATACCGCCGATTGGGTATCAGATATATTCGATTTGCCCTCTTTTTGAACATAGATACCTCCTTGGGAACTAATCCGTTTTGGCCAGCCTAAATCCAGCATCCAGCGAGCAGTATCAAACATGTGGATACACATATCACCCATGATGCCATTGCCATATTCTTTGAAAGTTCTCCACCAACGGATGTGTGGGCTTCCGTCATATGGTCTCATAGGAGCAGGTCCTGTCCACATATCATAGTCAAAATAATCTGGAACAGCCTGAACTGGGGGATTCCCATTATTTCTCATGTGGTAATAGCAATACATTTCCACATGAGCTACCTTACCTAAAAGGCCTTTATCAATGATTTCTTTTTTGGCGTGGATTAAATGGGGAGTGCTTTTTCTTTGAGTTCCCACCTGAACCACTTTACCATATTTGCGGGCTGCAGCAATCATCGCCTCTCCTTCTAATACATCCACAGATATTGGTTTCTGCACATATACGTGTGCTCCTGCCTTAACAGCGTCAATCATTTGTAAGGGATGCCAATGGTCAGGACTACCGACCAAAACAATATCCAATTCGTTTTCACTTAACAGCTTTCTATAATCACCATATAGACGGGGAACTTTACCTGATTTTTGTCTTTCACTGACTAATTTACCGGCTTGGTTTAATTGATTTTTGTCGACATCGCATAGTGCCACTACTTCTACCGGAACTACTTGAATGAGTCTGAATAAATCACTTTTCCCGTACCAACCTGTGCCAATTAAGGCAACCCTTAATGGTTTGTCTGGATGAATTAAATCAAGGCCATAAGCACCGAATTGAGACAAGGCTAAACTGGCAGTGGCACCTTTTAAAAAATGTCTTCGATTAATGTTAAATGTTTTCATAGCTAGAATAAAAAAGTTGATACCGATGATCCTGGAATTGAAAGATCAATGGTTTTATGTTGATATTGAATAGGTAATCGTTGATTTTCTTTCATCTCATTTTGGACCAATATACAGATTTTTTTATCCGGTCTAAGAAATGCTACCATGGATAATTTAGACGGGGAATTTAAACGGATTCGTTTAGAACCTGCTGGTAAAAACTGTGATGCTTGAGCTAAAATATAATAAGCCACATTTCGCTGAACGCCTTGGTGTATGGTTAAAGCTCCCAAACACTCGGTACATCCTCCTGGACTATGGGGTCCTATGTTTTGGTCATTGGCTAAATTCCATTCTAAAGCTGTTTTAGAACCTTGATTCAGAGATCCAATAACTACGTTTTTCATATGCCACATAAAATCGCCATAAAATTCACCTTTCACTCCGGTCCATTGTTCAGTGAAATAGAGATTTTTATCTGTATGCTTTGTCCTTACCTGTGCTAATGCACTAATATCTCCATTGTATAAATGAAAGGCAGAACCGTCTACGTATTTACGAGCTTGAGGATCATTTAATATATGAATGGGGTATTCTGGTTTATCGCAATTATGATCATAGCAAATGATTTTAGTAGCTAGGCCATTTTTTTGAAATTGTGGACCTAAATAATCTCGGATAAACACTAATTGTTCTTCTGCGCTCATGGATAAGCTAGGATTATTTCCGGGATGCAAAGGTTCATTTTGGGGGCTAATTGCGTAAATAGATATGCCTAATTTCTTCATTTCCTGGATGTATTTGACGAAATACCGGGCATAAACATCATAGTAGGCTACTAATAATTTACCCCCTTTTGAATCCTTATTATCTTTCATCCAGGTTGGTGGGCTCCAGGGTGTGGCGAAAAGCTTGATCTTGGGATTTATTTGTAAGATTTCTTTTAAAAGTGGTATGAGAGCTTTTTGATCTTCTTGCAGACTAAAATGCTTAAGGGAAATATCTTCTTTTTCATGGCTTAAATCATCATAGGAAAATACTTTTTCATCCATATCAGAGGCACCGATACTTATCCTTATAACCGACAAATTCAATTGTTGAGGCTTATTTCCAAATAATTCACGTAAAAGATTTTTTTTGGTTTGGGCATCAAGCGCTTGTATTAAATGTGCACTTCCGCCTGTTAAGGTATAGCCAAATCCATCCAAAGTTTGATCAAGAGATTGTGGATCCACTACCACAGATTCATTCTGTTTTGAACTACTTGCTGATTTCCATGCTAGCTTAGGCATTTTTTGAAACATCTGTTTATTTCCAGGAAAGGAAATCCAGGATTCAATGGATTGCCCTTGGCATAAAATAGGATGTAACAAAACAAAAAGCATCCAAATGACCTTTGGATTTGCTTTAATGACCTTCATAAACGATGTATTAGAATGTAAACTTAAAGATATTCATATTTTGAAATTGTTCAATTCTATCTTACTATTTTTCAATAAAAAAAGCGAACCCGGAGGGTTCGCTCTGTGACACGGAATACTTGGATTTGGATTAAAAATAGCGGTTAGAAAATTCAGTATGTGTTTTGGAATTAGGCCCCATAAATATCCTTGCATAGATACGCATGATAGAAAGGCCATCTAAAATAAAACTTAAGGAAATTACCCCTGCCAGAGCAAATTGATCTTCGTGGATGTGGGAAAATATAACATCCTCTCCGATAAAGGTAGGTGTAATAGGAAAACCCGTTAATCCAAGGCAAGCCAATAAAAAGACCAAGGCAATTTTTGGATGTTCCTCAGATAATCCATGAAAACGGTTTAAAAGTATTTTCCCCTCCAAACGGAATAGTCGCATGATGCATGCATAACCAATTAATCCAGCTAGTAAAATACCACTTAAATAAATCCATGTTTCTTTACTATCATAACTTTCATTAAACGAAATAGCTAAAGCAATGGTGATGTGGTTGATAATGACCAAAATCCAACTTAAGCGTAGGCTTCTTCTTTGCGTGAATGACTTAAAAACAAAGATTAATCCTAAGCTTCCGAGAATTAGGGGCATATAACGCGTCCAATCTTGGTTAAAATAATTCCCTTGCTTGATGATAAAGATGACCAGTAAAATAGGAACAAAAATACCGATCAATCTTTTCACCGTAAGGAAATTAAGTTTGTTTCCTGCCCATTTCATGGGATTCCATAAGTATTGGTACATCATGGAATCCAAATTCCATTCCTTTAGACAAAGCAGGTATAAGGTATTTTGGATTTTCTCTGGAAAGGAATTTTCCACCGTTTTATCCTTGGGTTCAAAATGGTAGAATTGTTCCCGAATCAAGTAACTAACCACAGAAGGAGAAACCAATAACTGGTAGGTTCTCAAAAATGCATTCCCTGCAAAATGAAATAAGGCTAATTTTTCAAATCCAAGGGAAATTTCAATGAAAATAAGACCAATTTGGGCAATGGATGAGTAGGCAATCTGACTCTTAACGGAAGATTGTACTCGGGCAATGCCCGTGGTTATCACCGCGGTAGTTAATCCCATGCAGGCAATAAGGATGCGAATGGAAATTTGATGTTCCCAAAATGGAAAAGTTCTTAACATTAAAAAGACACCAATGTGTACCGATAAAGACCCATAAAATATGGCACTAGAGGGAGTAGGCCCCTCCATAGCTCTAGGTAACCAAGATGAAAAAGGAAGTTGAGCTGATTTGGCACTTGCAGATACTAAAATCATCAAAGAGATAAAAACTCCGATAAAGCTATGCGTTTGCAAATGTTCATGGACCAATTCCGCATTGTTTAGTTGCGAAAATGTAATGTTTTGATGCCAAAGATGATGGCTCGCCCACATAGCTAATATGATTCCTACATCACCAATGCGGTAAATGGAAAATACCTTGACAGCATTTTTAACGGGTAAATACCGCTCTCGGTAAAAGGAAATTAGGAGAAAAGAAGATATTCCTAGCATTTCCCAACCAATAAACAGGGTTTCCATATTGCCTGCTAAAATGGTGATGCTGTATCCCAAATAAAAGAATAAGGTGGTATTAAAAAAACGTTTATAACCAGGCTCACGATGTAAGTAATAGCGTGAATATAATGTCACCAAAAAGGTAAGTATAGCTCCTACTACTAGATAGACACTCGTGATGTAATCAAATAAAAAATCAAGCTGGAATACATAGTCACTGTTTTTAAACAGTATCCAACTGTTCATTTGCCATTCGGGAGCTCCTGAGAATAACCAATTGACAACGAATAAAATGGCAGCAGCCAATTGTACTCCTAGAGTTCCAAAGGCCGTAAAGGAAATTTTCCTCTCTTCGTTTTTGGCTAAGACTAAGCTTATCAAAAAACCTGCCAGAGGAATCAAAATAAATATGGGAAGGTAATTTTGCATGATATTAGTCTTGTTGGATTAAATACACAGGAAAATTCTCTTGATTACTTTCCAATAAACCTTCTAATTCACGAATGTGATCTAGTTTTTTAGTTATCGGTAGATACGGATAGAATTGCCCTTTTTCAAATACTTGAATTTCCTTTGTTTCCGGATTAACCGAAGCCAAGATCACCCAATCGTTAATAAACCATTCATAGGTTTCTGCCGATTTTTGAATGGTTTGTAATACCACCTCAGGAAAATGCTCAACGATGAGCAATAATCGTATCGGATCATGGACCTCTGTCATTTGAGAAGGTAAACCAGGTCTCAAATCGCCATCGATACCATTGGCGACCCCAAACAATCCCATGACATTATGAGGTAATTTGGTTCCTGCACCCAATTTTTCACTATCCACCCTTGAAAAATAGTATTCTAAATTTATACCGCCACAAACAGGAGCAGCCGCTTTTAAAATATTTAATAAATAGTTCCCTTCTGGGTCAACTTGATAATCGAATGAGTTGAGAAAGGATCTTCGATCTAGAAAAAGACCCTTGGAAAGTTCCCTTCTCCCTACCAAACATAATGCATTGGTGGCATGATTTAATTCGGGGCGTGGCTCAAATAACGAAACTGAGCGTAAGCGAATTTTTTCATGAATCTCCTTGGGACTAAGCTCTGTATTGATGGACTCAAAGCGTCTAGATCGTTCTTTGGCATTTAAATCTAAGGCATTTTCAAATACCTTCACATGAGTGGCATGTAACGATAAGTAGTATTCATCTTTGATTTCATCATCATAAAAGACAATCTCATCTCGAGTGGTGTCGTGTAATGCGCCTACAAAAATGGTATTATCAGGAATTTCAATACCCCTTTCTTTTAAAATAGCACGTACCTCGGGCTTATTGGCCATTTTGCTGACTACACGAGCATTCACAGACCCGGCTCTTCCTGAACAAGCTCCACAGTCATAGGCTGCATAATGAGGATTATTAACCGAACTAGCTCCATGCCCAACAGCATAAACGATGGGTGCAAAATTTTTGACAAGCCCAATACTTTTAAGCATACCCTCTACCCGATTGGCCATTTCCTCAACTTTAAAGCCAATTTGTAAGCCATTTTCTTGCTCAAACAAGGCATCATAATCCACTTGTAATTGGGAAAATTTATCCATGTGCCGCAGCGATGAGGCTGTTGCCGGGCTCATACTAGGTTTGAAAATATTAGCAAATAATTTCAGGGCTGACCAAAATCCTAAGGTTTGAGAAATAATCCAGCCCGTATAAAAATTATGGCTATGCTTGGAAAAATGCAGGTCTTTTTCCCGTTTCTTTTCATCGCCAATCTCTTTAATCAGGTATTTCGGAGTAACGGGCGCTGGGCATAATTTGGAATAAAATTTACCTCCAATGGGTTGGTAAAAGAATTCCACACTAAAGAATCCTGGCGTTCCATAGGTTTCACATTGGAGATCTATGCCTTCCAAATACCTTCGGAAAGAACACTCTCGGTCATCGATACAAAATAATCCTTGAAAACTTTTTTCATGGATACTTTTCGATTGGCTTCCCCCCTGTTGAATTCCTGCTAATACCTGATCATAATAGGTCCATTCAAATGCTTCTTGGAAAATGGAGAGAATTTCCATGACCTCCGAATATTCAATTGGGTCTAATAAGGAAGGAAGTGGATGCTCCAAGGTATTACCCAAGCCTATCCATCCTTTGTTTAACAGATGATCAATGGTATCAATTTCCAACAAACACTCGAGCATGATTAAATCGTGTAGACTAATTTGCCTTCGATCTAATAAGGTTTGTGGTAAATCTTCCACGGTAGAAACCATTCCTGACCAACCCTGGTGGGCAAACTGCTGGTCAAAAAGGTATTGTTCATACAAATGTGGATGTGAACCTACTAAAATACTCAATAAGTCCTCTAAGGTTGTATGCTCATCTAGGAGCATATTTTTAGCTCTTTGACCTTTAAAAAGACTGACCCAGCTCTTTTTTTCTAATTCCTTGATGGCCTCTAAAAAACTTTTGTTTTGAATAGGGAAATGCCAAATAGAAATCCCTTGATCCAAATAACTGGAAATCAAACGAAATAAATTTGGATGAACCATGGAATCCAAATCAATATTATACACGTTCTTCCATTGACCTCTCAATGCACCTATTCTAGGACGAGGTAGACTGTCTAATTCTTGATGCAATAATTTATACTTCCATTGACTCGTCTTTTTGGCGCCTTTTTTATTTTCAATGACGCGATTCAATATATCATCATGAATACGTTTTTCATGATACAGTTTTCGAAATTCATCAATGCTAAGATAAACCTGATAGCCGAGTGTAGTTTGAGCCTTTCTCAGCGCATCATGAAAAGGTAAATGTTGAAAGGCATGCAAAGTATTATGATGCACAAAATCCATCAAAGGAGCCTGTGCAGGTAAAAAATGTTTCAATTCATGAAGAACATGCTCTACATGAAATCCCTTATGTGTTGTAGTCATCTTCCTTAATTTATAAAAGCGATGTGCTTAATAATCTCACCGGTTTATTTGAAAAATGTTGGCTGATTGAGCGATAAAGCTCAAAATGAAATTATGAAACGATTGGTTTCTTTTTTCTAGCAGCCAATTTGTGTTCAGAAAGTAGCGTATGTTCATCCAAACCAATAATGGTAAATGTCCCTCCCGATGCTTGATATTCAGCTTCAAAGTGATGTAGATTTTCCATCACAGAATGGTCTACCAAATGTGTATTACTAAAATCCATGGTGACATGCATGCCTTGAGGTATGGCATCTAATTTAGCTTTTAAGCCCATATAGTTGGTAAAAACCGCAGCTCTAGTTACCTCTACTAAATATTGATCCTCATTAAATGATACAGCGACATTGGCCTTGAAGAAGCTGGATAATGGGGCTCCGTTCATTATATGTAACAGTATTTTGACCAACATACCTGCGCCAATTCCGACCAATAAGTCTTCATATAAAGTGAAAAATATTGTGACTAAAAAGATGGCCAATTGTCCTTTTCCAATGTTGAAAATATGGATAAACTCTTTGGGATGAGCTAATTTAATGCCCACAGAAACCAACATAGCTGCTAAAGCGGCA
Source organism: Cytophagaceae bacterium (assembly GCA_027491315.1). Lineage (GTDB taxonomy): Bacteria > Bacteroidota > Bacteroidia > Cytophagales > Spirosomataceae > Aquirufa. The sequence continues at coordinate 173,298 of JAIXWL010000016.1, read as the reverse complement.
TTCGGAATAAGTTCAATAATGGGTGCGGCAAATACCACAAAAACCAAAATAAATAATCCGTGGAAGAAATTCGCCCAGCGAGTTTTGGCTCCATTATTCACATTGGCTGAACTACGCGCTACTTCAGAAATCATCGGTAAACCGCCTAAAATTCCTGCTAAGGTATTTCCTATTCCAACAGCAATTAAATCCTTGTTTGGATTGGATTTACGTTTATATGGATCCTGCATGTCAATGGCCTTTACAGTTAATAATGACTCTAATGAACCGACCAATGCAAACATGATGACATACTTGATAAATACAATTTTATTGTTAAATCCAGCAAAGTCTACATTGACATGAATATTATCAATCAAGCTTCCAATTTTCACCAAAGCAGATGCTGGCTCTGTATGTTTGAAGTCTAAAAATATTTCGGCTGGAATGGCGATACACAATACAATTAAGGCAGCAGGAATTTTACGTAAAAAAGTAATAGGTACTTTCTGCCAAGTCATCATAATGATAAAACTTAGTATTCCTACAATAGCTCCATTTCGATCTAAATTCATGATAAATTGAGGAATGGAAGCAGCTAATTCAAATGGACTTTTACCTTTAGCTAAAATGGGATTGACATTTAATAAAACAGGAATCTGCTTGAATATGATGATTAACCCAATGGCAGCTAACATACCATGGACGGCGGAAAGTGGGAAGAAATCTACTAGTTTTCCCAACTTGAAAACTCCGAATAGAATTTGAATAATACCTGCCACGACAATTGCCCCTAAGGCATAATGCCAGCCTTGTTCTCCCCCTCCAAAATCCGCTACGGCTCCAACAATGATGACAATCAGTCCAGCTGCTGGTCCTTTGATGGTAAGTCTTGAACCAGAAAATAAACTGACAATAATACCACCAATGATGGCAGTTAATAATCCCATCAAAGGTGGGAACTCAGATGCTTTTGCAATGCCTAAGCTTAAAGGCAATGCCAATAAAAATACAATAAACCCAGACACAGCATCAGAACTGAAATTTTCTTTCAATCCTGCTAGTCCATCTTTTGGTAAGTTAGATGTTATATTTTTCATTTTTTTTCAGTTGATGCATGTATTTCTCTTGGCTAATAGAATCCAGAATTGAATCTCAATTCTTTAAAGAAAAATAAATGCGCAGTGGGAAATTTTGGATATGATCCAAGAAGGCGAATTGAATAAAGGATAATCGTACAGATTAATCCTACAGCCTAATATTCCTGAAAAGTATGAAAAATGGAGTGGATGAATAGCTATCTTCCATTTGTGATGGAATAGCTACAGATTTTAATGCCCCTGAATACGGGTTATTGAATGAGAAATGTCCTGATATAGGAAGGCCTGAAAAGTCAAAAAGAACATTTTCAGCTTCATCATCTTCCTCGGTAGTATCTCGATCTTCTTCAAATAAAAGGTTAAAAAAACTAAGCTCTTTTTGCTCTGTTTTTTTAACCTTCAAATGATTATCAATAGTACTTTCTTGTGTTATACCAATAACCTGCTTCATCGAGGCCGTAACCAAGAAAAAGAAGATACTGATGAACAATAAGTAGTGACGATTGAATTTCATATAAACCTATAACGGCACAAATGTATATTTAATTTCGTAAAGATGATAAAAATTCTACCACATCTCTAATTTCTCTCTTGCTCATTAAGCTTCCCATAGGTGGCATACTGGATGGAAAATTCTCTCTGGACTTAATCCGAGATATTGCAATTTTCAAAGGTTCTGCCTCAGAAGTTTTTAACTGAATCATGCTCTCTGTTTCAGAAATCACGGTTCCACTTACTTCGGTTCCGTCGGTTAATTTCAAGTTTATTGTACCGTATCCAGGGGCAATTCTTGCACTAGGTTCGATTAATGCTTGTAAAATTTGTTCTCTACTTAATTTAGCTCCAATACCCTTTAAGGATGGTCCTACGATACCCCCTTCTCCTCCAGCATTATGACAACGCACACACTGAACAGTTTGGTTTCGGTAAAAAATGAAATATCCAGCTTGAATGCTGCCGCCAAATAAAGCATCTTTAAATTCATCCGTTAATGTACCTTTCGTTTTTAAAGCATCTAACTTAGCAATAAGCATTTGAGACTTAGTCGCTTCTACCGCTTCCACTAAATCTAAACGGATTTCGCTAGATAATTTATTGCTTACCATCCTTTGGATTAAATCTGCTAACACATCTTCAGTTTTATCCACAGGCATTTTACCAATACTTTGTAATAACTGCTGCTGCTCAATTACACTACCTTTTTCAATGATGGGATTAACCACCGTAGATAATTGATTTTTCGAAAGCTCTACTTTATCCAAAAATCCTAAGGAAGCTCCACGAACACTTCGGTCAGCATCGTTCATTCCTTTTTGTATAATCAAGGATAGATTGGCATCTTTCAAGGCAACTAAAGAACCTAAATGTGCAGCTTTTACTTTCGCATTGGCATGATTTAAGAAAATTTGAGTTTGTTCACTTTTGAAATCTGTAATTTTTAATTCAGATAACAATTTCGCAGTGGCTATTAATACCTCTGGATTTGAACTGCGTAAAAACGCCGCAATTTTTGGTTGGATTCGTCCAACCACATCAGCTGGATTTCTTTGTAAAACACCCCTATGACGACCATCAACGCGGTCCAAAACAGATGGATTCGCCCAAGAACCTAAGGTGGCGATGGCCTCTGCACGAATGACATCCGAAATATCATAGCGTTCGCTGAAATTGATTAATGCATCAATTTCTTTGCTACTTCCAACGCGTAAACAAGCATTGATCGCTCTGCGTAATAATGGTTCACCTTTCCAAGCTTTGTTGTTCAATGCCTCAGCTAAAGCAGGTAATGCAGCAGGAATGGATTCATCATCATTGATGGCTCTAGCTGCTTCTGTGGCTATGTATTCATCTGAATCTTGTAAAAATAAAGCAACCTGTGGACTAGCTAAACGACGAAGGACTAAAACTGCTGCTGTTTTTAAAGCGGTATTTGAGGATTTAGCTAATGCTACGATTGGCTCTTCTTTTCCTATCCTAGATAATGCCAATACCGCTGCATGTCGGATGTAGTGATCCTCATCATTATTTTTCTCTATCAACTTCAATAAAGTAGGAATAGCATTTTCTGATTTTATTCTACCTAATGCCTGACAAGCAAAGAAACTAACTCGTGGGTTTTTAGAATCTATTAATTGAATTAATCGATTTTCATGGTTTTTATTGAAAATATCTCCCAACACCTTTGCCGCTTGAGCCACAATCTCCTCATCTTGATCATTTAATTGTTCTCCAAGCATACTTCCCACGGAAGCATCATTAGCACCTATTTGGCCCATTCCCCAGATGGCATGAATTCTTGCTAATTGATTTTCTCTTTGTTGAATTGCTTTTTGAAAAATAGCGACTGAAGCATTTCCTCTTCTAGCTAATTCAAATTGAGCTTTCATGCGAATACGCAAATCATGGTAGAATAAAAGGTCGTACAATGCATTCACTGATTGTTTCTCATAATCCAATTGAATCAATCGTTTCGTTTCAGCTCTTTCTTTTTCTAAATCATTGTTGTTGGCATCTACATCAATCTTCCAAACTCGTCCATACTGTTTAGTATCCCAGCCATTTACCCAGTCAGCCGCGTACAAGGCTCCATCTGGTCCAAAACGCATACCAGTAGGTAAAATTCCACTAACTACATCTTGTTCTGAATTGAAATCAAAAGAGGCCCCCTTCGGTTTTAAGTCAAATGACCAAATGTGAGAGGCATTAGGATTTCCTACAAACTCTACCAAAAAGAACTTATTTGTCCATTTTTTACCTAGAGCAGTTCCTGGGTTAAATAACATTCCCGTAGGTCCGTTGTGGTAATTTCTGATGGGAGGAATGATGTAAGCAGCTTGTCCTTTCCAACGAGGAACATATAATTTCTCATCCATCCAAACCTTATATAGGTTGTTTCCTGGGTCTGTATATTTACCATATTGCCAGTTGGATCTCCAACCTGCGTCAGAACCTTCCACGATATGGACTAAACGTTCACTTTCACCCGGATGATCGCCGTCATTGTCCGAACTGATTAAATTGCCATAATGATCAAAAACAAACTCGTGGGTATTACGTAATCCTGAAGCAAATACCTCAAAATTACTTCCGTCTGGATTCGAACGAACGATTACCCCGGAGTTCGGGTATTTATATTGCTTACCGTCTACCGCAGTGATGTTGGCTCCAATGTCACCAATTTGCCAATATATTTTTCCATCAGGCCCTTCTATGACCCCCGACATACCATGTCCACCGAAACCAATATGAACCGCATAACCAGTAGAGATAGAAACAGGGTCAGTTAAGAGACCATTTTTCTTATTGTTTTTCAAACGCCATAAATCAGGTCCAACCGCAATGAAGGCATCTTTTTTACGCACCAAAATACCTCCAGCTACGTCCGTATATTCTTCATGAAAACCCTGATGAACACGTGTCGCCTGATCAGCTAGACCATCTCCATTTTTGTCCTCAATTTTCCAAACCTCTTCTTTTTCCACCTTCAAGTCGTTCACATCATGAATTCCATCTTGGTTTAAATCGGGTAACCATTCGTTTTTAGCTGAATTTTCAGGAGCAAAGGTTTTATGCAAAAAGGCCTTTCTATCGGCCACTGTTTGAAATCCAATGGATTCAGTCATCCAATCGCGATGACCGCGGATATCAAATTCTGAATATTTCCCACGATTAGTACGAGTAATGTAAACCGCACCTTTGTCATCCATATCCATAGCTACCGGATCTGGGGCTAATGAATCAGATGCAAAACGGGTAATTTGCAAACCAGGGGCAATTTTTATAGGTAATTTCTCCTTGGCCAACTTAGCTTTTTCAGCCAAATTATCTTGATCTTCCAGAATGACACGGTAAGTTTCTTTTTCTAAAGAATTACTGCAGGAATAGGAAAGAATGGAAACAAGTCCAAGGGCATATAAAAATTTCAATTTCATTATATATGATGGTTTTTGAAGGCAAAAATTTCAATCAGAATTACAAACATAAAAAGACAAATTCATATAATTTATACCCAATCGCTTTAAATAATCGAATCTAAAATGATAATGTATGGCTATTGTTAATTTTTTTAGGCTGCCCATGAAAAAAATGTATTTTTGTTTTACCAACATCAACACTATGAAATCGCGGATTATCTTACCTACTTTATCTTTGATCCTCCTTGGATTTGGCTTTTTAAATGCCCAGTCCATCTCCCCTAATCAAGTGAATCAATGGAAGGCCCAGTCGAAACGGGTTACCATTATTCGTGATGAATATGGCGTTCCACATATTTATGGAAAATCCGATGCGGACGCGGTATTTGGTTTATTGTATGCTCAATGTGAAGATGATTTCATGCGGGTTGAAATGAACTACATTGAGAAACTTGGAAGAAAAGCCGAAGTATTTGGAGCTCAAGAATTAGCTAATGATTTATATATTCGATTGATTATCAGTCAGGAAGAAGCTAAGCAAGATTATGCCAAAAGCCCCATCTGGTTGAAAAAATTATTGAATGCCTATGCCGATGGCATCAACTATTATTTATACAAACATCCCAAGGTAAAACCAGCCTTATTAACTCATTTTGAACCTTGGTATCCCCTATTATGGACTGATGGAAGTATTGGTGCTATTTCTACTGGAAGTGTTAATCAAGCCGAGGTGGCCAAGTTTTATGGTCTATTAGGGAATAAATTGAGTTATATTAAAAAGAATCCTTTGGATCCTGAGGCTGATTTGACTGGATCGAATGGATTTGCCATTGGACCGGCTAAATCAAAATCAGGAAATGCGCTATTTTATATCAATCCCCACGTTACTTTTTATTATAGACCTGAAGTACATGTAAACAGTGAAGAAGGATTACAAGTCTATGGTGCTGTAACTTGGGGTCAATTCTTTGTATACCAGGGCTTTAATCCATACGGAGGTTGGATGCATACTTCCAGCCAGGTAGATGTAGCTGATAATTATGCCGAAACAACCCGTGATACCAAGGGTGGAAAAGAATACCTCCTAGATGGCAAATGGCTACCAATGAAGGTTAAAAATATCGTATTGAATGCCAAAGGACAGCCCGCTCAAACAATACAAGTCTATTCCAATCACCGAGGGCCTATTATGGCAGAAAGAAATGGACAATGGATTTCTGTTAGGTCCTATAATCGCTCCATGAAAAGTTTAATTCAAAGCTGGGCAAGAACTAAAACTAGAAGTTTTGAAGAATTTCAAAACGTCATGAAAATGCGGGCCAACACCTCCAATAATACGGTATATGCTGGAAAAAATGGAAGAATTGCCTACTGGCATGGAAATTTCGTTCCTAAAAGGCAGCCCGATATTGATTGGTCACTGGTTCAAGATGGTACTAAATCAGCATTGGATTGGAAGGGTTTACATCCTTTAGAAGAGATTGTTCAATCCATTGATCCAGTCAGTGCTTGGATTCAAAATTGTAATTCAACGCCTTTTACTGTTTCTGGTGTTTCAAGCCCCCAAAAAGCTCAATATCCCGTTTATATGGCCCCTGATGCTGAAAATTTCAGAGACAGAAATGCCGTTCGCTTATTTTCTTCACGTGATAAAATTGATTTAGATGATTTAATTCGTCTAGGCTATGATCGTAAACTTATTGCATTTGAACTCCTTATTCCTGCTTTAGTTAAGGCAGGTGAAAAAAGATATATGGCGGCTAATTCTCCATTTAAATTGGCTATTGATACCTTAAAACGCTGGGATTATCAGGCCAGATTGAGTTCAGTGGCTCAAACCATAGCCATACAATGGGGACAAAAATTATTAGAAAGAATACCAAGAAAAACCATGTTCGGAGGTGAAAATAATCTCATTGAAAGCGCCGAAGCCTATATCGCTTCATCTAAGGAGGAAGAAATGTGCCAAATATTGGATACGGTGCTCAATGAGTTAATCAATAATTGGGGAACATGGAATGTGGCTTGGGGAGATATCAATCGCCTACAACGCATTGGTAACCAGGTGGATTTGGCTTTTGATGATGCTAAACCTAGTTTCTCTGTTCCATTTGCCTCTTCTACTTGGGGCATGTTACCTTCTTATAACAGCAAACCCTTTGCTAACACTAAAAAATGGTATGGAGTCAATGGTAATAGTTTCATTTGTGCGGTGGAGTTTGGTCCAAAAATCAAGGCTAAATCTTTATTAGCGGGAGGTCAAAGCGGTGATATTCAATCTCTTCATTTTTTTGATCAAGCACAAAACTATGCCGAAGGAAAATTTAAGGATGTTCATTTCTATTTGTCCGATGTATTAAAGCATCAGAAAACAGCTTATCATCCCTAATTTCCATTGTTTAAGCAGGCAAAATTTGTAAATTAGAAGGATAATTACTTGAATATGTCTCAATCTATTGTTTCCAGATTTCAATATGAAGCCATCTTTAATGAAGCTGCAATTGGCATTCTGGTGACGGATTCATCGAGTAATGTAGTCATGACCAATAATTTTGCTGATCGGTTGTTTGGTTATGCGCCGAATGAATTAAACGGTAAGAATATTGATATATTGATTCCCAATCATTTGCGATCTAGGCATCATGGGCATCAAGCCAAATATGCTGAAAATCCGCAAGATCGCCCCATGGGTGTTGGCTTAGATTTAAAAGCCAAAAGAAAAGACGAATCCCTTTTTCCCGTAGAAATTAGTTTAAGCCATTTTAAGGAAGACGATCAAATGTTTTACATCGCTTTTATCAGTGATGTGACCTTAAAACGCAAGGTAGAAATGGAGTTGATTTTGAAGAATCAAGAGATTAACCAGTTAAATGAAACCTTAGAAGAAGAAGTAAAAGCGAGAACTCAAGCTCTACAAAATACCCTAGAGCAGTTAGAGGCCAATACAATTGAACTTGAAAATGCCTTGCAAAAAGAAAAGGAATTGGGAGATTTAAAAACCCGTTTCGTTTCCATGGCATCGCATGAATTTAGGACTCCCCTAACTTCAATTCTGAGTTCAGCCACATTGCTTGAGAAGTATCAAAAAGCCGAGGAACAAGAAAAAAGAGAGCAGCACATTCGGCGCATCAAAGCTTCTGTCAATCATTTAACCATGATTTTAGAAGAATTTTTATCCGTTGGTAAACTGGAATCAGGCCATGTAGAAATTCATGCATCCACCATCGAACTGGAACCATTGTTCTTAGAAATAAAATCAGATTTGATTTCTTACAAAAAGAATAATCAAAAGATTATATTAGATTTTAATGCTTCTGAAACTTGGGTAAGTGATGAATCTGTTTTGCGTAAAATTTTATTAAACGCTCTCTCAAATGCTTTGAAGTTTTCAAATGAAAATGTTGATTTAATTGTCAGAGAAGAGAATGACCTTTTAAAAATAACCATCAGTGACAAAGGAATTGGGATTAGTGATGAGGATAAAAAACATTTATATCAACGTTTTTTTAGAGGCAGCAATGCCACAGTTATTCCAGGAACTGGTTTAGGATTACATTTGATTGATCGATATTTGGAATTAATTAATGGGCGAATGACTTTAGAATCTGAACTGAATCGAGGAACCCAATTACATATAGAAATACCAAGATTAAACCATGATGAATAAAATATTACTTATCGAGGACAGTGATGATATCCGTGAAAACACGGCAGAATTATTGGAATTATCAGGATATGTGGTGGAAACTGCTGCGGATGGTATAGAAGGAGTACGAATGGCTCAGCAAAACCTGCCTGATTTAGTAATATGTGATATCATGATGCCGCATTTGGATGGCTTTGGAGTTTTACAAGTTTTTTCCAAACACGAACAATTATCCCAAGTACCCTTTATTTTCCTGACCGCCAAGACGGACCGTTCGGATATGCGAAAAGGCATGGAAATGGGTGCTGATGATTTTTTAACGAAGCCTTTTCAAGAGGTTGAATTGTTACGTTCCATAGAAACACGTTTAAAAAAGAAATCACTTCAGCGTTCGGAAGTTCATGTTGATACGGAATTACAATCCGAGGTTACCCTGGCACAAAAGGCCTTAGATTTTCTGGATTTTACTCATTTTGGGGGAGAAAAAAGAACCCACCATGTACAAAAAAAGCAAAGTATTTATTCTGAAGGAGATAGTCCATCTCGCCTATATTTTTTAGAAAAAGGTAAGATTAAAACCTTTCATACCAACCGAGAAGGAAAGTATTTCATTACCTCATTCATAAAAGAAGGTGAGTTTTTTGGTTATGTCGATATCCTAGAAAATCAAACTTATCGGGAAACAGCCGAGGCTTTGGAAGAATCGGTTATTCTAAGCATTTCTACTACTGAGTTTAAGGATTTATTAAAGCAAAATATTCATTTAGAAATTTACTTTAGGAAGGCATTAACTACATATCTCATGAAAAATGAGAAAATTTTAGTGTCCATGGCTTATCAATCATTGCGTTTGAGGGTGTCACTGGCATTGGTTGAGTTGGCAAAAACCTACGGTGATGATTTAACTAGTCCAGTAGTCATCCGACTTTCTAGAGAAGATCTGGCCTCACGTGTGGGTACAGCCACCGAAACGGTTATTCGTACGCTAAGTGATTTTAAAAAAGAAGGTTTATTGGAAATTCGAGGTAGTGAAATGACCTTGTTAGATGTTAATAAACTGGCTAATTTGCGTTATTAGGCCCAAAAGGATGACAAATGATAGGGCTTAATGGAGAGTTTTTCAAATAGTTAGAATGGCTCATCCCTATTCCCCACGCTCCACGAAACAAAAGTAAAAAGGCAACAGCCCAGCTCAGGTATTTGATATAATGCATGAGCTTTACTTGCTTTTTTTCTAACCATTGAAATCCCCAAATAGCCGTTGTTATGGCTGGTATGGTACTTAATCCAAAAATAAACATGGTCCAAGCGCCCAATATCGGACTTGGTTGTATTAATGCCAAGCTTAGACCACCGATCACTAATCCACAGGGTAATAAACCATTTCCCATTCCCAACAAGAAATGACCTGTAATCCCCATTCCTCTCCCCGACTTTTGCAATGGCTTACCTAGCCAACGGTACAAAAAATCAAATGAACTGTCCTTGATTTTTCCAATGGAAAGAAATACTAAAACCAAACCCGCAAATAAATAATAAAAATGCCACCAGGCCGGAAAAATCCAAATGGAACCCATGCTTGCAACCAATAAACCTAGGATAGAATAAGTAACTATGCGGCCAACTTGATAGATGATTGTACTCAAATTCGCTTGTTGGTTTTTCTGCCTTAGATGCAGCATAATAGGGCCACACATAGCTACGCAATGCCAGCTACCAGCTAATCCAAGTAAAAAGCTAAGGTACCAGGTTTGCATTAAGGAACTAAAATACGATGATCATCTAAATAGGATTTATCAGCCACCATCCACTCTAAACTAATTTTCCATGGCCCCTTTACTAAAAAATCTCCAGAAATAGTCCAGGTGCTATCTTTTGGCGCTTTCAAGGTAAATACTTTGTCTTGAGCGGCAGAGGATGGTCTAAAGAAATTGACTTTGATATCATGTGTCCCAGCAGGTATACTTAATTTTACCTCTTTATTACTTTGGTTGAAGGCTAATTCGATTTTCTTATCCAATAGCTCCGTTTCCTTTCTTTGATCTATTTTCTTTTGAAATTTTTGTCCGTCTTCATAATAGTGATCCCCTACTAATTCGATGGTTTCATGGGTCATATTGACATAAAAATAGGCCATAAACGCTCCAAAAAGTATGAATACGCCAATGATGGCATGTCCCCAATTCAATGATTTTTTTTCTGTATTACTCATCAGGCTGTATAAATCTAGTTTTGATTGTTTCTTTTTTTCCGTCTTTATTCAAGATGTGAATTTCAACTTTGTCTTTACTTTTCCAAGCTCCTATGGGCGCTTTGATAAAAAACTCAGACTTCACCATTTTTCCTGGTTCGATGCCGTTGGGAGGAGCGCCCACCCATTGTATGCGCATGGGAGCATCAATTTTGAATTGTAAATTTTGTAAATCCAGTGATTTGTTCAAAATCTCAATGGAATACAAATTACTCACTTCCTTGTTTTTTTCATCTAATTGGAAGGTCATTCCTGGGGTTCTCAATAAGGTTGTTTCCCATGGACTTCTTGTCAACAAAAGAAATGCAATAGCGGAGATTAATAAAACTAGGACACCACTGTATGCTCCAATCCTTAAATTGAATTTAAGTTTTTTCTTTTCATTGATGCCATTGACTGAATCATATCGAATTAAGTTTTTAGGCTTATTGATTTTTTCCATGACTTCATCACATGCATCAATACAAGAAGTACAGCCTATACACTCCAGTTGATTGCTCCCATTTCTAATATCGATACCAGTAGGACAAACACGCACACACCAGTGGCAATCAATGCAATCTCCTTGCTGACTCTGATCCACTCCTTTTTGAATTTTCCCTCTTGGTTCCCCGCGTTGATGGTCATAAGATACCAATATGGAATTATTGTCTAATAAAACACCTTGCAATCTGCCGTATGGACAAACTACGATACAGACTAATTCACGGAATCTAGCAAAAACAAAATAAAAAGTACCCGTAAACAAAAGAATGGCAAACAATCCAGCCAAGTGTTCTAATGGTGGTTCTGTGACCAATTTAATCCATTCTTTTTTACCCATGAGGTACATCAAAAAGGTATTTGAAATGGCAAATGACAACAGGATAAATAAGGTATGTTTACTTGCCCGCTTAATGATCTTAGTCGTATCCCAAGGAGCAGCATCTAATCTTTTTTGGGCTTTATCATCTCCATCGATCCAATATTCTATTTTACGAAATAGCATTTCCATAAAAATGGTTTGTGGACATGCCCAGCCACACCATACTCTCCCAAAAAGTACAGTAAATAAACTGATGAAAATAAGTGAAGTCACTAAGCCTAAAGCGACTAAATGGAAATCTTGAGGAAAAAATGGAACCCCAAAAAAGATGAATTTTCGCTCTATGACATTGAATAAAAATACAGGCTCCCCCTTTCTTTCTATCCAAGGAAGGCCAAAAAGTAATAACATCAAGAGGTAGGAAAAATACGTTCTTAGGCGATATAATTTACCTATAATTCTACCTGGGTATATCCAAAGACGTTTACCATCTTTGCTTTGATTATATAGATGATTACGATAATCATCATTTTCTAAACTGATATTTGACATAAAAAAGAAGGTCCGTTTACGGACCTTTTTAACTTAAAATGGAGCCTTTTCTCTACAAGTACTTATACCAAATGGTTTATACAGGGGACAAAAACGAACGATTCCTGTCAAGGCAATAATGCCCGCAATTACATATACGACTACAGCTAAATTCTCTGGAATTATACCTGCATAAGTAAGGATACTAAGAGCTACCGCAGCAGCTATTCGTGCAATCCGATCTGTACGTCCAACATTCTGTTTCATATAGGTGAGTTTTGTTTACTATTTTAGCTCGGTTCCTTGTGGCTCTTTTGCCCCTGGAGGGTTAGTACCCTGCAAAGTTAAAATGTAAGAAGATACTTGCTGAATCTGTATAGGATTCAAAGTTTTATTCCAAGCAATCATCCCTTTTTCTGGAACACCATTGGTGATGGTATGAAACAAGTCTTTAATGCTTCCTCCATGTATCCAGTACACATCGGTTAGATTAGGACCCACTCCTCCTTGACCTTTATCACCATGACAAGCTACACAATTTGTCGAATAAATAGTAGCACCTTCTGTTAAATCTTTAGCGGCACTAAGTACCTTAACATTATCCTCATTCACCGAATTAGCGAACTTCTTCATGTATTCCTCCCTGGCTTTTTCAGCTACTGCCACCTCTGATTTATATTCTGCCTCTTGAATGTTACCATCTTGGGCCACGTGGTAATAGAATAAATACACCACGCCAAATAAGATAGTGATATAAAACAAATACATAAACCATGGTGGTGTTGGATTATCTAATTCAACAATTCCATCGTATTGATGCTCCATTTCTAGATCTTTTTCCTTTTCCAAGGGTTTTAATCCAGTAAATTTCTGCCACCAGCTTAAAGATGATTCTTCCTCCTGTTTATTCGGATCTAAGGTTAATTTCTTAAGTGCAGAAGCAAGCTGCATTGTTACGATTAATACCAAAATGCTTGTTAATAGAATCAAGCTGATTAACCAAATTTCTGTGAATGAATTAAACATATTGTTATGTATAAATGTTATCAAAAATGTTTTAGACCTATTCTAGGGGCATTTTTCTCATTTTATCGAGATGTTTTTTATCCATCCAGAACAAATAGACGCCTACCAACACAAAGAATATTAAGAATATCAATAAAGAGAAAATCATATAGGAATCTGCTCCTGGTATGGTGGAAATAAATTGCTTAAACATGGCCTTATTTTTTAGAAATGTCTGTACCTAATCTTTGTAAATAAGCGATCAAAGCAATAATCTCTTTGTCAGCACCTACTTTGATTTTTTCCTCAGCTAAACGTGCTTGAATCTCTTTGGATTGAGCTTCCAAGTCTTTCACGGCATTTTTGATTTGAACATCATCATATGGTACACCCAACGTTTTCATAGCTTGTAACTTAGCCTGAGTTTGAGATGTATTTAGGCTTTGTTCATACAACCACTCATATGCTGGCATGATAGAACCTGGAGACATGGAGGCTGGCTCCCGCATGTGGTGATAGTGCCAAGAATCAGGGTACTTACCTCCTTGACGGTGTAAATCTGGACCAGTTCTTTTAGATCCCCATAAGAACGGGTGATCATAGACAAATTCACCAGATTTTGAGAATTCGCCATATCGTTCTGTTTCGCTACGGAATGGTCTTACCAATTGAGAATGGCAACCTACGCAACCTTCACGAATATAGATATCACGTCCTTCTAACTCCAAAGAGGTATATGGTTGAACTGCGGCAATGGTAGGCACATTGGATTTCACCATAAAAGTTGGAATTAATTCTACCAAAGAACCTATCAAGATCATGATCAATGAACCTATCAATAATTGAATAGGTCTTCTTTCAATCCAGCTATGCCAGTGTAAACCTTTAACTTCTTTTTCAGAAACGATAACCTCAAGTGGAGCAGCTTCTGCAGGCTCATTGGCTAAAAGTGAACCTTGAGCCATTGTTTTGAACAAGTTATAGGCCATCAAAATAGCACCGACTAAATACAAAGTACCACCTAAGGCACGCATTTGGTGCATAGGAATGATTTGCAAAGTTGTATCCAAGAAGTTGCCATATTGTAAAGTTCCTTCTGGAGTGAACTGTTTCCACATCATTCCTTGAGTGAATCCTGAGATGTACATCGGAATAGCATAAAATGCAATACCTAATGTACCAATCCAAAAGTGTGTTTTAACTAATTTTTCAGAGAATAAAGTAGTTTGGAAAATACGTGGAACCATCCAATACAACATCGCGAAAGTCAAGAATCCATTCCATCCTAAAGCACCTACGTGCACGTGCGCTACGATCCAATCGGTAAAGTGGGCTATAGCATTGACATTTTTTAAGCTTAACATTGGACCTTCAAATGTCGCCATACCGTAAGTAGTAATACCTACTACCATGAATTTCAAAATAGTATTTTCACGAACTTGATCCCATGCACCACGCAATGTCAATAATCCGTTGATCATACCACCCCAAGATGGAGCAATCAACATAATTGAAAATACAACACCTAAAGATTGCGCCCAATCAGGTAAGCTAGAATAAAGTAAGTGGTGTGGACCAGCCCAGATATAGATGAATATCAATGCCCAGAAGTGCAAAATTGATAATCGGTAAGAATACACAGGACGATTCGCCATTTTAGGAAGGAAATAATACATTAAACCTAAAAATGGCGTAGTTAAAAAGAATGCCACCGCATTGTGGCCATACCACCATTGTATTAATGCATCTTGAACTCCAGCATATACATAATAGCTCTTTAAGAAGGAAATGGGTAATTGTACCGAATTAGTTAAGTGCAAAACAGCCACGGTTACAAAGGTGGCTATGTAGAACCAAATCGCTACATATAAGTGACGCTCTCTACGCTTGATAATGGTTCCAAACATGTTGATACCAAATGCTACCCAAACTAAGGTAATAGCTATATCAATCGGCCATTCTAATTCCGCATATTCGTGCGATGTAGTAATACCTAATGGTAAAGTAATAGCCGCAGCTACAATGATTAATTGCCAACCCCAAAAGTGGAACGACGAAAGAAAATCACTGAACATACGTGCTTTTAAAAGCCTTTGGAGAGAATAATAGACACCTGCAAAGATGGCATTTCCCACAAATGCAAAAATCACCGCATTGGTATGCAGTGGACGTATACGACCAAAAGTACCGTATTGAGTTACGTTCATTGCAGGTTCGAATAACTGTGAGGCAATAATGACCCCAACGAGCATTCCAACAATACCCCAGATAATGGTTGCAATGGCGAAATTCCGAACGGTTTTATTGTCGTACGAGAATTGATCCAAAGTAGTCGTTTGTGACTTCATAAGCGTTTAAATTGAGATTAATTGATTGTCTTTTTTTCATCGTTTAGAATGCGCATTCCTGGAGTAATGAGGTCATCTTGCTGTCCTGTGCGCACAAACCAAATAAACGCAATCAGGAAACCGATGGCCATGAGTAAACTCAAAAAAATCATTAAGTACATTATTTCCATGGCATTCAAAATTTAGAGAACAAGGATTGCAGAAAGAGTTATTAATACTCTATACTACGCTGTAAAGTTCTTTTTATATCAGGGCTTAAAATATGATTTTCCTCAGCAATGTAGGTCATTGTATATGATTTCAATTTGCTTTTTACTTGCTTACCATATAGGTTCATGCCCCATGTTGCGATAACCAACATACTGATCGAATTAACAGGCATTAAAATGGCAGCTACCAAAGGTGATAAATTACCTTGAACAGCAAAACTTAATCCAATGGCATTATAAACCAAGGACAAAAGGAAACTCATTTTGATTAAATTCAGCCCTTTATGAGCGAATTGTAAAAATTCCGGTAATCGACTAAGTGATTGTCCTTGTAAAATGGCTTCACTCGCTGGTGTAAAATGTAAATGATCGTCGGAAACAGCTACGCCAACATGTGCTTGCTGTAAAGCTCCGGCATCATTTAGGCCATCACCTACCATCATCACTTTTTTACCTTTTGCTTGTAATTCCCTAATAAATTCCATTTTTTCCATGGGACTGCATTCAAATTTCATATGGTCATCCGATGAAAACCAATCTTTTAAACTGCTGGCATGGCTGGCTTTATCCCCTGATACTAAATAGACATCGTACTGATGTTGTAGTTTTCGTAGCATATACTCTAATCCATCTCTGTTTTCCCATGGGAAGTCCCAAAATCCCAAAGACTCCTCTCCTATTTGAATAAATAATTGTGATTCAGATGAAAAGAAATCTTGTGGAGCCTTGTCATGAATGCCTAAGAATTTTGCAGAGCCAAGTTTTAGGGTGATATTTCCCCATTTTGCCTCTAATCCTTTTCCTGGAATTTCTTGGAAAGCGGCTAATTTGACCAAATTTCTTGTACCTAAACTTTGGGTATAGGCACAAAGCCGTCTAGAAAGTGGATGTGTTGATTGTACCGACAAGGAATACAATAAATCTAATTCTTGCTCACTTAATTCACGTTGTAAGTGACTTTTAGGAGCTTCGGATTTGGCTAAAGTTAAAGTACCCGTTTTATCAAAAACCAAGGTATCTACTTGTGCCATACGCTCTAAAGCTTGAATGTCTTTTATATAAAATTTAAATTTAGATAGCCACCGAACGCCGTGGCCTAAAGCAAAAGGATAGGAAATAGCTAGTGCACATGGACAGGCAATAACCAAAATACTGACGACAGAGTTTTGCCATTTGCTAGGATCAACCTGCATCCAATAGGCTGCTACGATGGTCGCCAAGCTAATTAATCCAATAGTAAAATAGACGCCTACTTGATTAGCAAAGTTCTCCCAATTTTCCATTTTGAAACTAGGGTCTTTGAAGGCTTGCTGTTCCCATAATTGGGTTAAATGACTCTGTTGTAGGTCTTTTTTGACCTCAATTTCAATCATTTCACCATGGTGTTTACCTCCTGCGTAAATTAAATTTCCCGACTGAATAGGGATCCATTCGCTTTCACCCGTCACAAAACTGTAATCCATGTTGCTTTTACCTTTCATCAAAATAGCATCAGCGGGGATGATTTCTGCATTTCGGATTCGTAGGCGATCTCCTACTTGGATTTCGCTCAAAGGTGCTGTTTCTTCGTTTCCTTGAATGATTTTGGTGATTACCAAAGGGAAATAGGACGTGTATTTTCTTTCAAAGGATAAAAAATCAAAGGATTTTTGCTGAAACCATTTGCCGACCAACAAGAAAAATAATAGGCCCGAAACAGAATCCATATAGCCTGCTCCCGTATGACTTAAGATTTCATAAACACTTCGGGAATAACCAACTAAGACACCTAAAAGTATAGGCATTTCTATGGTCATCTTTTTTAATTTTAAATGGGCCCAAATGTTTTTGAAATAATCTGAACCGGAATAAAATAGGGCTACTGAGCCTAGAACTAAATTTAAGTAACCAAACAGATTTTTAAGATTTCCGTCCTCAATACCCAAATATTCAGGAAAACTAAATAGCATGATGTTACCAGCACAGAAGCCCGCAACACCTAGCTTGATGAAAAGTTGTGTTTGTTGAGAAAGTCTTTTTTTCTTTTCTTTTCCTTCCGATTCCTCAGATAAAAGTGGTTCATATCCGATTTTAGCCAATAAAGAAGCCAAATCCCCTAAACTGATTTCTTTTTCTTTAAACCAAATACTTAAATCCTTTTTGCCAAAATTCAATTGAGTTTTGATGATTCCTGCATTCAGCTTATGTAGGTTTTCTAATAAATACAAACAAGATCTGCAGTGAATACTGGGTAAATTGAAACTGACTTTGGATACTTCTTGATTGGAAAATTGTATTAATTTATCTCGAAAGGCTGGTTTATTTAAATAATCAAAGTTTTGATTGCTGGGCGATATACCCGGATTTACATCACACGTGTAGTAATTGCCTAATTCATGGTCATTCAGGAGCTCATACACATTCTTACAACCTTGGCAACAAAATTCTTTCTCTTCAAATTCGATGATTTCATCCACAAATGGCTCTCCGCAGTGGAAGCAATTTGTGGATGTCAGGGTGGTATGGACTTTTTCTTCCATCATATAAACAATCTTTTCTCAAAGGTCCTTTGAAAAAATTGCTCTGTTAATGATAAAAAGCAGTACAAAACATGAGCATTGTCATAAAATAAATTCCTGAGTAAATATACTTTCGTAAACAAATTTTAAAAAAGTATGGATCAGATGATCGAAACAGAACGTAAAGTATTAGCTAGCGGAATAGAAATCAACTATTTGGCTAACGAATTTTTGTTCCGTCAAGGTCAAAAAGCGGAATTTATTTTTTATTTTCAGGGCGGAGAAATCGCCTTAAAGTCGTTTAACTCTCCTGAAGGTATTATTTATCATGCTAATCCTATTTTTTTAGGAATTTCTGAGGTATTAGAAGGTAAAAAGCACACATTTTCGGCTGAGACCTTACAAACTTCTAAATTTCTAGTTTTTGAAAAGAACTATTTCTTGATGTTACTGCAAGAGTTTGATTTTGCGGCATCCTATTTTGAACAAAAAAGTAAGGAGTTT
The DNA here is from genome assembly GCA_027491315.1 of Cytophagaceae bacterium. Taxonomy (GTDB): domain Bacteria; phylum Bacteroidota; class Bacteroidia; order Cytophagales; family Spirosomataceae; genus Aquirufa. Next base: position 154,508 of record JAIXWL010000016.1, on the reverse strand, counting down.
GATGCCGTATTTACCGAATTAGTTCCTCAGTGATCTTTGGTTTTAATTAAGAGGTTAAGCCTCTATAAAAAATAGAGTGGTAAGTTAAAAGGGTTGTACTGCCCTGCTTGATGATGTCGGGCAGGGCTTTTAATTTTAGAATGAAGAATGAAGAATGTAGAATGAAGAATTAAAAATTAAAAATTAAAAATTTAGCGTTGCTAACTAAATGTGGATTCTACATTCTACATTCTACATTCTACATTCTACATTCTTCATTCTTCATTCTACATTCTACATTCTACATTTTTCATTCTTCATTCTACATTCTACATTCTTCATTCTACATTCTTCATTTTTCATTCTTCATTTTTCATTCTACATTCTACATTCTACATTCTTCATTCTTCATTCTACATTCTTCATTCTTCATTCTTCATTCTTCATTCTACATTCTTCATTCTACATTATATCAGCGGACTATCCTTCTCCTTTTTCAAGGTATTATACACGAGCCGATCCATCAAACCATTCATCCACTTATTTAGAAAGACCGTCAATTTTCCTTGAAAGGTTAATACTAAGGTCTTTTTCTTTTGTTCATAGGCTTGATAAATTTGTTGGGCAACTTCTTCTGCTGACATCATTTTTTCTTCATCACGCATGCTATCTCCCGTGATTTTACCTTCAGAATTCAAAGAAGCATTTCGAATATTGGAAGCGGTAAATCCAGGGCAAGCCGTTAGCACATGAACGCCCGTTTCTAATAATTCAGTCCTTAAGGCCTCTAAAAAGCCATTCATGGCAAACTTGGATGCCGAATACCCCGTTCTTACAGGTAATCCACGGTAGCCGGCTATGGATGAAATACCAATAATGCCTCCTTTGCTAGCTTTAATGTAGGGTAAAGCCGCATGGGTAGCATATACTGTACCCCAGAAATTGATGTCCATGAGTTGTTTTATCACCTTTAAATCCACATCTTCAAACATCGATCGCATGGAAATGCCTGCATTATTAATTAATATATCGATTCGTCCAAACTCTTGCACTACGTCGTTTATCATCGACCTTGTTTGTTCCTCTGAGCTAGAATCGCAAACGATGGCCTTGCAAGCAATATTGGAAGCTGAAATTTCGCTCCAAGCTTCTTGCAACTTAGCTTCATTTCGGCCTGTAATAACTACCTGCGCTCCTTTATTTCCAAATTCAAATGCCAATGCTTTTCCTATTCCGGAAGAAGCGCCTGTGATGATGACAACTTTATTTTTCATAGACAAAATTTGAACTCAAAGTTAAGCTTTTATCCCATAATTGATTGACTAGCCAAATGAAAGCCCTATTTTTGTGCTAGAATTTAATTATGAGCGCCAAAAAATATAAAATCCCTCAAGTTTTAGAGCAAATTTCCATCCTTGATTTTGCTGCAGAAGCTAAATGTATTGCTAAAGTCAATGATGAAGTCATCTTCGTTCAAGGAACTGTTGCGCCCGGTGACATCGCCGATTTGCGCATTCTCAAGTCCAAAAAGAAATTTAAACAAGCTCAGGCGATCAATATTCAAGCGCTATCTCCTTATAGAACTGCGCCTCCTTGTGAACATTTCGGTGTATGTGGTGGCTGTAAATGGCAGCATGTTTCCTATGAAGCCCAATTATCGTTTAAACAGCGACAAGTAAAAGATAATTTAGAAAGAATTGCTAAAGTGAAACTCCCTGAATTTCAGCCCATTTTAGGCTCAGAGGAGGAATACTATTATCGAAATAAATTGGAATTCACATTTTCTTCTTCTCGTTGGCTTACCAACGAAGAAATAGGAAAAGAGGACTTAGGTTCCATGAATGCTTTAGGTTTTCACGTGCCAGGTCGTTTTGATAAAATCCTTCCTGTGGATCATTGTTATTTGCAACCAGATCCTTCCAATGCCATCCGAAACGGAGTACGTGATTTTGCTGAGGCCCATGGAATTTCATTTTATGAATTAAAAAATCAGCAAGAAGGCGCATTACGCAATTTAATTATTCGAAATGCGAGCTCAGGTGAATGGATGGTGGTAGTCCAATTTGCTTATGCTACTGAATCTGAGATTTCTTTAGTCATGAACTATTTGAAAGTGACATTCCCTATGATCACTTCATTGAATTATGTTGTCAACCAAAAAGGAAATGACACTTTTCATGATTTAGAAGTTATATGCTTCCATGGAAAACCATTTATCGAGGAACAAATGGAGGAATTACATTTTCAGATTGGTCCAAAATCCTTCTTTCAAACCAATGCCAAACAAGCGCTTCGATTATACCAATTGGTTCGTGAATATGCTGATTTACAAGGAGATGAATTAGTTTATGACCTATATACAGGTACTGGAACCATTGCTTTGTTTTTAGCCAAATTTGCGGCTAAAGTGGTTGGATTAGAGTATGTGGAAATGGCTGTTGAAGATGCCCGCATGAATGCTATTCATAATAAAATTGATTCAGCTTCTTTCTTTGCTGGTGATATGAAAAAGCTGCTTACCCAAGAATTTATAGAACAACATGGTAAGCCTCAGGTCGTAATTACGGATCCACCAAGAGCTGGTATGGATGAAGATGTGGTGCGTCAACTTTTACAGGTTCGACCAGAAAAAATCGTTTATGTGAGCTGTAATCCAGCTACCCAAGCACGTGACATTGCATGGTTAGATGAGGCCTACGAGGTGGATGTGGTGCATCCAGTAGATATGTTTCCCCAAACCCACCATGTGGAAAACATCGTCCGTTTACGTTTAAGAAAAAATTAGAAAGGTTCGTTTAGCGGATCAAAGTCGGCTGGAGGCAAATTCATTTTGCTTCCTTTAAATACTGCGTCGCTATTTCCTTGTTCAAATTGAGAGGCTGTATCACCTAATTCACTTAAATTAAACACTCCGTTGCCATTTCCATCAGCAAATGGTTGAAAATCTAAGTCGCAGTATTTCGTGAACTTACCTATGAACTTCAACCATACATTTTCTAATGAACCAGAACGGTTTTTAGCCATGATGATCTCTCCCATCCCTGCAATGGAATTACCCTGCTCGTCAGTCGTTATACCATAGTATTCCGGACGATAGATAAACATAACCTGGTCAGCATCTTGCTCAATGGCTCCTGATTCACGAAGGTCAGAAAGTTGAGGTTTTTTATTGCCACCACGCGTTTCTGTTGAACGATTTAACTGTGATAAAGCAATGACTGGTACGTCTAATTCTTTCGCCAGTTGTTTTAAAGCACGAGAGATTTGAGCAATTTCTTGTTCACGGTTACCACTTGCCCCTTTCCCAGAGGTATCACCTGTCATTAATTGTAAGTAGTCAATCACAATCAGCTCAATGTTTTTCTGAGCTTTCAAACGACGGCATTTGGCCCTTAATTCCAAAATGGATAAGGCGGGCGTATCGTCAATATAGATAGGTGCTTGAAATAATTTATCAATCTTGGTATGCAATTGTTGCCATTCATGTGGCTCCAATTTCCCTTTTCTTATCTTTTCAGCTTCAATCTCCGCTTCGGCAGATACAATACGATTCACCAATTGTATGGAACTCATCTCCAGCGAGAACAAGGCTACAGCATGACCAAAGTCTAGGGCTGCATTTCTACAAGCTGAAACCACAAAGGCGGTTTTTCCCATACCTGGACGAGCCGCAATGATGATTAATTCCTGTTTTTGCCAACCTGAGGTATGACGGTCTAATTCAGTAAAACCAGATGGAATTCCAGTCAGTCCACTTTTTTGCTTTTGTTTCTTCTCTAATTCATCAATGGCCTTCTTTAGAATGTCCGACATACTCTCGTAATTCTTTCGAATATTAGATTCGGCAATGGAAAACAATTCTTGTTCCATTCGATCCAAAATTTGAAATACGTCGGTGGTATCCTCATAAGCCAATCGCTGAATTTCTGAGGATACATGAATCAATTGGCGTTTGATGTATTGCTCAATGATAATCCTAGCGTGAAATTCAACGTTCGAGGTTGAACTTACTCGAGATGTTAATTGGGCTAAATAACTCGTGCCTCCTGCTTTCTCTAGATCTCCGTTTATTTTGAGGTAATTGTTGACTGTTAGTAAGTCGACAGGTTGAGAAGCTTGAAATAAACCTTGAATGGCCTGAAATATTTTTTGGTGAGCCTCTTTATAAAAGGTTTCAGGTTTTAATAATTCAATAACATTGGCCAAGGGTTCCTTTTCCAACATCAATGCTCCCAGCAAAGCTTCTTCTAGCTCAGGCGCTTGTGGAGGAAGCTTTCCTAAGCCTAAATCACTTAATCGTGCTGGTTGATTCGTACGATTATAGCCAGAATTTGCTTTTTTAGAAATTGATGAGGGATTGTTTGATTCCATAGACTACAATTTTACAATATTTTGATAAAAATATCATTCTAATCAGCCGATTAAATTTCAATTATTCTCTATTTTAGTAAATATTTTTCACCTTAACTTTTTCATACTTGTTAGAAAAAATTATTGCCTTAACGGATGTGTCTCTGGTAGATTTTCTCGGAGTCTCAAATTCCAACTTAACCTTATTGACAGAAGCTTTTCCTCAGACCAAAATCATTGCTCGCGGAGATCAAATTACGGTTCGTGGTTCAGATGATCAAATTTCTTTGGTAGAGGCCATTGTCAATCAATGTATCAAGCATTTAGAAAAACATAGTTCTTTGTCGGCCAACCACATGAAGGCCTACATTGATTTGATCTTAAATCCCACCGGAGAGGAAAATGAAACTCCATGGGTGGAAGATAAAGACGTGTTGCTTTTTGGGACCAAAGGTTTAGTCATTAAAGTCAAAACCCCCAATCAACGAAAATTAGTAGAAGCAGCTAGTAAAAATGATATTGTTTTTGCGATTGGCCCTGCGGGAACCGGTAAGACATATACGGCAGTGGCTTTAGCTGTCAAAGCGCTCAAAAACAAAGAAGTCAAAAAGATTATCATCACCAGGCCTGCGGTAGAAGCAGGAGAAAATCTGGGTTTTTTACCTGGAGATTTAAAGGAAAAAATTGACCCTTATTTACGTCCAATTTACGATGCATTGGAAGATATGATTCCTGCTGAGAAATTGAAATTTTATATTGAGAATCGAACCATTGAAATTGCTCCTTTAGCCTACATGCGTGGTCGCACCTTGAATAAAGCATTCATTTTATTAGATGAGGCGCAGAATACCACTTCCATGCAGATGAAAATGTTTTTAACTCGTATGGGTATTCAATCAAAGACTATCATAACAGGTGATAAATCTCAAGTGGATTTACCTAAAAACCAGGTTTCAGGATTGGGGGAAGCAGCACATATATTAAAAGGTATAGCAGGGATATCATTTGTTGAATTAGACGGTTCTGACGTCGTTCGTCACCGCTTAGTTCGTGAAATCATTGAGGCCTACGGAAAACAAGAAAAATAAGATGGTTGAAATTATTCAAGCCAAATCACTAGAGGAAATTCACCAGGTTTTTGATATTAGAATCAAAGTATTTGTTGTAGAACAAGCTTGTTTGCCCTCAGAAGAATTTGATGAATTGGATGCACAAGCCCAACATTACCTACTTCTGGAGGATGGAAAACCTGCGGCTACAGGCCGTTTTCGTAAAACCGAAAAAGGAATCAAAGTCGAGCGAATTGCCACTTTGGCAGATGCTCGTGGTAAAGGATTTGCCAGTCAAATGGTTCGGCATATCCTGCAAGAAGCTCGAAATACTTATCCTGAGTGCACTTATTTCTATTTACATTCCCAACAAACTGTCATGCCCTTGTACGCAAGTTTAGGATTTGTTCCTTATGGTGAAACTTTTATAGAGGCAGATATTGTTCATCAAGCAATGGCTCTGATAATAAGTGATTAGTTCTTATGGTTTTGTGATTAGTGGTAGGTTTTTTCTCCAAATATAAAGATGAGTATGACAAAGAAAGTCGAATTAATATACCCTCCCGGAGAGGTACATTTTGTAGGTGATGGATTTAGAGTGCATAATTTTATTCCAAGCCGCTACGGTCTGGATATGCAACGAATGAGTCCTTTTATCATGTTGGATTATGGTTCCAAACATTACTTCTCTCCTTCTGCTGAAGCAAGAGGCGTAGGAGTTCATCCCCATCGAGGATTTGAAACGGTAACCATAGCTTATAAAGGTCGTGTGGCTCACCATGATAGTAGTGGTGGCGGAGGAATCATCGGGGAAGGTGATGTTCAATGGATGACAGCCGCTTCTGGAGTATTACACAAAGAATACCATGAAGAAAGTTTTAGTGCTGAAGGAGGTGATTTTCAAATGGTACAGTTATGGGTGAATTTACCTGCCAAAGACAAGATGTCAACACCTAAATATCAGGCTATTTCGAATCAACAAATCACCAAGGTTGATTTAGGAGAAAATGTTGGCCTAGTTGAAGTTATAGCAGGTGAATACCAAGGTCATAAGGGCCCAGCATCTACATTTACTCCAGTCAATATGTTGAATGCAAAACTGAAAGCAGGTGCTAAAGCGAGTTTCTCCTTTCCTGCAACCTATAACACTTGTTTATTAGTCATTGAAGGAAGTATCACCATCAATGGAACGGAAGAAGCCGAATTAGATCATTTGGCCTTGATGGAAAATGATGGAAAAGAATTTAGTTTGGAAGCTAAAGAAGATAGTATTGTTTTGATTCTAAGCGGAGAACCTATTCATGAACCTATCGCTGCCCATGGACCTTTTGTTATGAATACTCGTCAAGAAATCATGCAAGCTTTCCATGATTTTAATTCAGGAAAATTTGGGTTTTTGGATTAGAGACCTAGCCATGCTAGGTCTCTAATCCAAAATGATTTTTAAAAAGGAAGATCATCTCCAGATTCAGCTTCCAATGGAGGAAACTGATAGCCACCACCAGCTGAAGGAGCTACATTAGGAGGAACTGACGGAGCCGACCCAGAACGATCTAAGCGATAAGCTCTTATTTCTGTATACCAGCGATCATTATATTCTCTAGATTCTACATTGAATTGTACTTTCACTATTTCACCTTCTTGTACCGGAGCTAAATCTTGAGTCTTGTCACCCCAGACCGACATACATACTTTTTTAGGGTATTGATCTTGAGTTTCAATAACAAATTCTTGCTTAATCCAATTGGTTCCATTGCGTCCTGTACCGGTTACCTCAGGAAGTTTTTTAATTAATTTTCCGCTGATTTCTAAAGCCATTCTGTTTATTCAGATTTGATGAAAACTTGATTTCCTTGCAAGTAAGCAAATATTTGGTAATTTTGCTAACCATTTTGGCGATGTGGTGGAATTGGTAGACACGCTACTTTGAGGTGGTAGTGCCGTTTTAGGTATGGGAGTTCGAATCTCCCCATCGTCACTTATTTTTTTATTCATAATCTGTAAATCATGTTGAAGATGAAACCTTACAGTGTGTTGCTTTACTATAACTACACCCCTGTGCCAGATCCTGAGGCTTATCGGGAAAAACATCACCTTTTTTGTATTGAAAACAATATCCTTGGCCGCATAATTGTAGCATCAGAAGGATTGAATGGTGCCGTCTCAGGCCTCAAAGGAGATTGTGAAAAATACATGAGGTGGCTGGAAAGTGATCCTATTTTTCAGGGTACTGACTTTGACTTTAAAATTGAAGAATTTGATCAGCATACGTTCAATAAATTGCATGTTCGTGTCAAAAATGAAATTGTTCATTCTGACTTGCCTGTAAATCCATTAGAAAAGACTGGAAAGCATTTGAAGCCCAAGGAATTCAAAGAATTACTTAAAAACGATCCCAATGTAGTTTTAGTGGATATGCGTTCAAATTATGAACATGAATTAGGGCGTTTCAAAGGTGCTTACACTTTTGATATGGAAAACCTTCGTGACCTACCGGATCATGTACATGAAATTGAACATCTAAAGGATAAAAAAGTCATAACCTATTGTACAGGAGGTATTAAGTGTGAAAAAGCCTCTGCCTATTTATTGGAGAAAGGTTTTAAAGATGTGTACCAATTGCATGGAGGAATTATAAAGTATGGATTAGAAGAAGGTGGAGAGGATTTTGACGGTTCTTGTTATGTATTCGATAGTCGGGTAGCTACGCCTGTAAATCGTGTAAATCCAATGGTTATTTCCAAATGCCATGTATGCCAAGAACCTTCTGATCACATGGTAAACTGTGCTAATCCAGAATGTAATGAGCATTTAGCTATTTGCCCAGCATGTTTGAAGGAAATGGATGGGGCCTGTTCGCCTGAATGTAAAGATCATCCTAGAAAGCGGCCTTACAATGAAAAAGGATATTATTCCAAACAATCAGTAGGCTACTCTCCTATTCTTGGATTTAAGTCCTTCAGCAGAAATGCCAAAATTGAAGAAAAACAAAAAAAGGCTCATTCTTGAGCCTTTTTTATTTCATATAAGTGAAATTCTTGAATGAGTGCTGGGTTTTCTGGACTGAGTGTGAAACTTACCTCTAAATCCCCTTTTTCTCCTTCGATTCTGAATTTTCCTCTTAATTGGTTCTCAGGTACCATTTCATGTACTTTTTTTATTTTTCCAATTTTGCCAAATAAAGTTTCAGCCTCTTTTTTCAAAACAGGGATGAAATAATCTGAGAAAAAGTTAATGGCAAATAAGCCACTTGATTCCGCTTGATTCCACTGTGGCAATAATTGCATTATTTCACTTTGTCTTTGCTTCAAAATCGCCGAAATAGGTAAATCACGCTTGGGTAATGCCTTAGAATTAATCAAAGAATCAATAATTTTCAAGTTGATTCTGCCCATATTGGCATACGTCAAATTGCTGAAGGAAATAATGCCAAGTTGATAGTCAGGGAAAATTCGCCAATTACTCCCAAATCCTGGTAATCCGCCTGAATGTGATACCGAGGTTCTATTGGCATAATCTTTTGAAAAGCTTAAACCATAGGCATAGGCACTAAAGTTTAACCCTACCTGTCCGTTGGGGTATTTTTGTTGGGCATTCACTCCAATGAAATTCCACGGGAATTGCATTTCTCTCACAGAAGATCGCTTGATTGGTCCCGTTTCAGGGTCATTTCTTTCTGGCCAAGCAGATAAGTGAAAGGCTACATATCGACTAAAATCCTCCATGCTTGTAATTAAACCTCCCATGGCCCCATAAGCTCCGTCGTGTTCCAAAGGTTGCTCTACCCATGTGTCATTGATCCATCGATATCCTAATGCTAATTTGTTTTTAGGTATATCAGCATATTCCCAATAGGTGTCATTCATGCCTAAGGGCTTCAAGATTTGCTCTTTAATATAAATTTGATAGGGTTTTCCGCTTACTTTTTTTATGATGCTACCTAACAAAGCAAATCCCATATTGCTATATTCAAAACTTACCCCAGGGTTAGTTGAAAAAGAAATACCTTTGCTAAGCATCTCAGAAAAGGCTTTTTCAGAAATGCCCAATTGTCTATCGCCCCAGGGATTATCTTCTGGAAAGCCCGCTGCATGGGTCATTAAATGCCGAATGCTTATCTCTGGAGCATCTTGAGTCACATATCGTTGATTTTTTAATTCTGGAATGTAATGATGGGCCGGTTCATCCAATTGCAATTTCCCTTCATCACGTAACTTCAAAATGGCCATGGTTGTAAAACTTTTGGTCATAGAAGCTATTCGGTAATCCATCTGAGTACTTGCTGGAATTTTTTCCTTCAAATTGGCAAGTCCTATCGAATGGCTATGTATCAATTTGCCTTGATAAACTATTCCGTAAACCACACTAGGTAATTTTTCTTGCTCCGCATATTGTTTAAATAACTGGTCAATTGTTGGAATAAATGCTTTGATTTTTTCCTCTGAACCTTGTCCCCAAGCGATTTGAACACATAATGAAAGTAGGATAATACTTGAAAGTCTTTTCATCATGTTGAATTAATAAATGCCTTGAATGTGAATTTTTTGATCTCTTAAATAGATAAACTCCCCTACTTTCTTTCCTAAAAATAGGCTACCAATGGGTGATTCCGGTGAAATAACAAAATAGTCTGCCTGGTCAAAGGTCATTTTTCCAATACCCACCAACATATAATAAATTCCCTTGTCTGTTTCAATGATCGCTCCCTTATCAATGTTTTCATAATTTCGATGCAAGGGTATATGCTGGATAATTTGGAGTAAATGATTGTTTTGATCCATCAAAGCTGAGCATTTATCCATTTCTCTTTGCATCATTTCTCTACCCGTTTCATACTTGTCCCCAGCAGAACTCTTGGTGTCCGAATCCCGGGATTCCTTTGCTTGAGCATAGGCTAATTGAGCCTCTTGGATATTTTGTTCCAAACGCTGTATAACTTCTTGATAAATTTGAGATTTAATGCTTACCCAATCGCGCATATCCTTGATGTTCCAATGATTCTTTTGGGAAATTATCAATAAATTTGCTCATGACCTATTTCTCACCGACCGACTTGATTATAAATCCTGATGGAAGTTCTTACCATTTGAACATTCGTCCCGAGCAACTAAGTGATACCATTTTCATGGTAGGAGATCCTGAACGGGTTGAAAAAGTATCCTGTCATTTTGACCGTATTCATACCAAAATCCATAAACGGGAGTTTATCAGCCATTTTGGAGAATTGGCCGGAAAGCCAATTGGAGTTCTTTCTAGTGGTATTGGGGCTGATAATGTTGAGATAGTCATGAATGAATTAGACGCTTTGGCTAACATTGATTTTTCAACTAGACAAGAAAAAAAGGAAAAGCGTTCTTTGAATCTGATTCGAATGGGTACTTCTGGTTCCATTCAAGAAGACATTCCTGTAGATTCGGTTTTAATTTCTCAGGCGGCTATCGGTTTCGATAATTTGGCTCAATTTTATGATTTTAATTCAGATAAAAGCTTATCCCAGGCCGATTTACAACACTTTTGTCAGCAAATAGCTTATCCTCTACCCATTTATGGCGCGGCAGCGTCTGAAACACTATTGAATTTGTTTTCGCAGGATTCTTATTTTAAAGAAGCATATCGAGGTATAACACTAACTGCGCCTGGTTTTTATGCTCCGCAAGGACGTACTGTCCGTATGGAATCCATTTTACCCAATTTCCTGCAAGATTGCTCAGAAGCGTTTCTCGGTCCTGCTAAAATCACCAATATTGAGATGGAAACATCGGCATATTATGCTTTTTCTGGGGTTTTAGGACATGAAATGATTTCAATCAATGCTATTTTGGCAAATCGTAAAACGCATCAATTTTCACAAAATCCTGAAAAACAAATTACTCAATTGATTGAAAGAGCTATAGCACTCTTTTCATAATGTAATCATTCATGTAATAGCCCTCTCCTACGTGCAAATCAATTTCTTGGTCGATTTGAAACCCTCTTTTTATATAAAATTGAACGGCTGAATTATGGCGATTGACGTTTAAAAGTAATTCCTTTTGGCCATTTTCATGAGCAAATTTGGCTACAAATTCCAGTAAGTAGGTTCCTGCGCCTTTACTTTTTTGTTGATGCCTCAAATAGATTTTATGCAGCTTACCTTCATTTTCATTGACAGCCTCATAAGCGGCAAAACCAATGGCTCCCTCCTCCGATTCTAACATAAAAAAATGGACATTCCCTTCCATTTGATTGCTTAAAACATCAGTTCGATACATCATGTCCAACATGTAGACACATTGCTCTTCACTCAAAATAGCACCATAGGTTGGCCGCCAAGCTTGAGCAGCTATTTCTTGTATGGTCGGAATATCAATTATTTCAGCTTTTCGGATTTGCATCGTGCAAAATTAAGGGAGCAAATTTGTAAATTCGTTAAAATTAATAAAATATGAGTCAAGAGAAACCACTTATTCTAATAGCTAATGATGATTCCATTCATTCCAAAGGAATCAAAGTATTAACTGAGATTATGTCAGAGATTGGTGAAGTAGTGGTTGTGGCACCTGATAGCCATCAATCTGGCATGGGCCATGCCATCACTATGGGAACTCCTATTCGTGTGACAAAGACGGAAACTTTTGGTCCAAATATTCAATCTTATAAATGTTCTGGTACCCCTGCCGACTGTGTTAAGTTTGGTAAACACTATATTTTAAAAGGAAGAAAGATAGATTTGATGGTTTCTGGGATCAATCATGGATCCAATGCTTCCATATCAGTATTGTATTCTGGCACCATGTCAGCAGCTATTGAGGCGGCTATGGAAGGAATTCCTGCCATTGGATTTTCTCTTTGTGATTATGCGGGTGATGCTGATTTTAGTCACTGCCATGATTTAATCATCAAAATAGCTCAGCAAGTATTAGCGCATGGTTTACATGAAGGCTTAACCTTAAATGTTAATTTCCCTGCCAAAACAGATGCTCCTATACAAGGAATTCGGGTGGCTAGACAAGCCAAAGCTGTCTATCGCGAGTTTTTTGAAGAGCGAAAAGATCCTTATGGCCAACCCTATTTCTGGATGGATGGCTTTTTACATAATGAAGATCAAAACAATGGAACGGATTTAGATTGGCTGTCAGAAAATTATGCTACAGTTGTTCCCGTTAAGTATGATTTGACTGATTATCAGGCTTTAGAAGAAATGAAACATTGGGATTTTACGATATAAGGGCTTTAACTTTTAGTATGGTTAATAGACTTAATGCATCTTGAATTTCCCCATTTTCTGCCATTTGAAAGACTTCATGAACAGGAAGTTTCTTAATTTTTAAAGATTCTGTTTCTTCGGGTGCTGCAACTCCCATCTGTAGACCCTGAGCTAAAAACATGTACGCTTTTTCATCAGTGACCGAGTTGGATAGGTAACAAGTCCCCAATTCTTTCCAGTCTGTTGCTTTAAAGCCTGTCTCTTCTTCTAATTCCCTTTTGGCAGCCTCTAAAGGTATTTCTCCATCTTGAATGAGACAGCCACCTTCCGGTAACTCCCATGAATATTCGTCCAAAGTATAGCGAAATTGCCCTACCAAATAGGTATTTCCCTCTTGATCTATTGGAAAAACAGAAACGGCCGTATTTTTAAAATGTACGAGGCCATATATCCCTGCTTTATTGGATGGATTAATGACTTCATGATGTTCTATTCGAATCCAAGGATTATCATACACGGTATGCTTAGATAGTGTTTTCCAAGGCTTATCTTGTTCTTTCATTCCGTAAAAATAAGAGGAATTGATGTATCTTTGTGCATAATTTCTTCCCATGAAACAGCGGCTGCTGCTTATTACGTTTTCGGTCAGTGTCCTGATTTTAATTGGGAAGTTTTATGCCTATTACCTTAGTGGTTCCACGACCTTATTAACCGATGCCCTTGAATCAATCATTAATGTTGTCGCTGGGGCATTTGCCTTTTATTCGGTGTATTTGGCGTCTTTACCTAAGGACCTAAATCATCCTTATGGACATGGTAAAATTGAGTTTTTTGCCTCTGGATTAGAAGGGGTTTTGATTTTACTGGCTTCAGCCTATATTTTCCTTCATGCCTCGCAGCATCTTTTGACTAAGCAAGAAATAAAAAGTTTAGACTTGGGTATGGCCATTTCATTAGCTTCCTCAGCCTTGAATGGCATCATGGGGTATTTCTTAATTCAATCAGGTAAAAAAGAACATTCTCCTACCATGGTTGCTGATGGGAAACATTTAAGATTAGATGCTTATAATAGTTTATTGGTCGTATTAGCCTTGGCAATCACCTATTTTACCAATTGGCTTTGGGTCGACTCGGCTGCTTCTATCTTATTCGCAATTTTTATGTGTTGGCAAGGTATCCACCTTATTCGAACCTCGGTGGCTGCATTGATGGATGAAACCAATCCTAAGGTTTTTCGAATGGTAATTGAATGGATTACTAAAAACCAGCGCGATGAGTGGATTGATTTACATAATTTACGCGTGCAACAATATGGTGGAGATTTACATATTGACTGTCACTTAACTCTTCCCCGATATTGGGATTTACATCACGTGCACGAAGAAATTCATGCTTTTGAGGGTACCTTGTCTCAGGTTTTACCTACCCACATTGAAATTTTCGTGCATGCTGATCCATGCTTGGATGAGTGCTGTGCCCACTGTCAAATAGCAGATTGCCCCATCCGAGCTCATGCTTTTCAAGAAAAAATTGAATGGAATAATGTGAATTTAGCTTTAAACCAAAAGCATTTTTTAGAACAATTAAACCGTTCTTAAGCTTCCAATTCCTCCATCAACACCTATTATTTGTCCTGTAATCCAAGAGTTTTCTGGTTTTAACAAGAATACCCCCAAATTAGCTACATCTTCGGCTTGTCCAACCCTACCTAGTGGATGACGTTTTCCTCCAGCCTCTACTTTCTCTGGAGTACTCAACAGGTTTTGAGCCAATGGTGTTTGCGTCAAGGATGGTGCAATGGCGTTAACACGAATTTTGAAGCTACTTAATTCTGCTGCTAAAGATCGAGTAAGACCCTCAATAGCGCCTTTTGAACTGGCTATAGATGCGTGAAAGCCCATACCCGTTTGTACTGCAACAGTACTGAACATGACTATGGAAGCACTTTCAGATTGTTTTAATGAAGGTAAAATGGCTTGAATTACCCGAACGGCTCCTAATACATTGATTTTAAAATCTAATTCAAAATCTGCTGTACTTAGTCGATGAAAAGGTTTTAAGACAATACTACCTGGGCAATAAGCCAGACCGTCGATAGGCCCTTGAATAGAAGCGAATACGCTATCATCTTCTTGGAGTGCATCCCATGTATAATTTTCAAGGCCTGGTAAATTAGATGCTTTTCTAGAAAAATTAAGTACACGATGACCAGCAGCACTCAATTGCTCGGCTATGGAGTAACCAATCCCTTGGCTAGCTCCTACTACAACATAGACTCCCATTATACCGACTGAATACTACCTAAAAATTCTTTTTTAGTAGCCTCTTCTTGAAATTTACCTCCGTAAAAAGAGGTTATGGTTGATGTAGCATCGTCTTTTACACCTCTAGATGAAACACATAAATGTTTAGCATCAATGTAAATGGCAACATGCTCAGTCTCCAACACTTTTTGCAAATGCTTGGCAATTTGCATCGTCAAGCGCTCTTGAACTTGGGGTCTTTTGGCATAATATTGAACTATACGGTTCAATTTCGATAAACCAATTACCTTACCCGAAGAAACATAAGCAATATGCGTTTTACCAACTATAGGTACAAAATGGTGCTCACAATTTGAGTAAAAACTGATATTTTTCTCTATAAGCATTTCATTGTAGCCGAATTTGTTTTCAAATAAAGCTACCTGAGGCTCATTCTTTGGATTTAAACCACTGAAAATTTCCTCTATATACATTTTAGCTACTCGCTTGGGCGTACCTTTTAAGGAGTCATCCGTTAGGTCTAAACCTAATGTCAACATAATTTCTCTGAAATGACCTTCAATTTTTTGGATTTTTTCTGCATCAGAAAGATCAAATGCATCCGATCTCATAGGCGTTTCTATCGAAGTCGCTATGTGATTATCCCCAATCTCATCATCTGTGAAATGGAAATTTTCCGTATCAATGAGCAGGGAATTCAACAAAATTTCTTTCTGTTTCATATAATCTAATTTTTAAGTCAAGGTTGGTGGCCAGTTCAGCTCTAATTTTTTGATAAATAATATAAGCAATGTTTTCAGCCGTAGGGTTCAAATGGGCAAATTCAGGAACATCCAAATTTAAATTCTTGTGATCGAATTTCTTGATAATTTCCCTTTGAACTAGATTGGAAACTTCTTTCATATCTATCACATAACCCGTTTCAGGATTAATTGTTCCAGTAATTTGCACAATTAATTCATAATTGTGTCCATGGAAATTCGGATTATTGCACAAACCAAACACTTCTTGGTTCTTTTCATCTGTCCAATTGGCATTATATAATCGATGGGCAGCATTGAAATGCTCTTTCCTAAATACACTTACACGGGGAAGCTCTATCATTTTTTTAAATTGGATATAAATTTACAGCCATATTTTGATTAAATTTCAATTTCATTTTCTAAAAACCGTTTAACTATTTATGAAAAGGCGAAACTTTATTTCTAAATCGCTGCTATATACGTCGTCTGCTGCCCTATTTCCAACTATTTTAAAAGGCATACCATCAGAACAAACAAAAGTGCGTTTAGGTTTCATCGGTGTTGGACTTCGAGGAAGAAATCATCTGGAAATGGCAATGTACCGTCCCGATGTTGAAATAGTAGCGATCTGTGATATTGATCCCAAAGCCATACAGATTTCACAAAAAATGATTCGCGATAAAGGCCGCCCAGAAGCAGCTGTTTATCAAAAAGGTGATCATGATTTTGAAAACTTAGTTAAACGAAATGATATCGATGGTGTCATTATTGCTACTCCATGGGAATGGCACGTACCTATGGCCTTAGCCTCCATGAAGGAAGGAAAATATACGGGAGTCGAAGTCTCTGCTACCGTAACTTTGAAAGAATCATGGGATTTGGTGAATATGTATGAGAAAACAGGAGCCCATTGCATGATTTTGGAGAATGTTTGTTATCGAAGAGATGTATTGGCTGTTTTGAATATGGTTCGTCAAGGTATGTTTGGAGACTTAACCCATGTTCAATGTGGTTACCAGCATGATCTAAGAGAAGTTAAATTTAATGATGGGGTAAAAGCCTATGGCGGTGGTGTTGAATTCGGGGCTAAAGGTTTTTCGGAAGCTAAATGGAGAACCCAACACTCGATTGATCGCAATGGTGATATATATCCTACGCATGGTTTAGGTCCTGTGGCTGAGATGCTCAATATCAATCGGGGAAATCAATTTTTACATTTAACATCCATGGCTAGTCCAGCCTTGGGTTTACATAAATATGTGGTAGATAAAGGAGGGAAAGATCATCCTAATGCCAAGGTTAAGTTTAAATTGGGTGACGTAGTGACTACCTTAATCAAATGTGCGAATGGAGAAACCATCATGATTTCTCATGATACCAATTCGCCGAGACCTTATTCTTTAGGATTCCGTGTGCAAGGAACTAATGGTTTATGGATGGATGATAATAAATCGATCTATTTAGAAGGTGTTTCCCCAAAAGCACATAGTTGGGAACCGTTTAAACCTTACCAAGAGAAATACGATCATCCACTATGGAAAGCTCATGCCCAAGATGCTGAAAATGCAGGTCATGGCGGTATTGATTATTTCGTTTTAAGAGCTTTTATCGAGTCCATTAAAAATAAAGTAGCCCCTCCTATCGACGTTTACGATGCGGCAGCTTGGTCAGCTATTTCTCCACTTTCAGAAGAATCCATTGCCAAAGGATCGGCTCCTGTTAAAATACCTGATTTCACTCGTGGAAAATGGAAAACGAATCAACCTATTTTTGCTTTACATGATAACTATTAAACCTTTATGACAACTACAAACAAACCTACCAACACCTCTGCTGCGCTATTAATCATCGGAATACTCTTTTTTGTATTTGGATTTGTGACATGGGTAAACTCCGTATTAATTGCTTTTTTCAAAGCAGCTTTTGACTTAAATAATTTTGAATCATTATTAGTTACCTCTGCGTTTTTTATTTCCTACTTTGTCATGGCTATTCCTTCTTCTTGGGTTTTAGCAAAAACAGGATTTAAAAATGGTATGTCCTTAGGTTTGATGGTCATGGCTGTGGGAACTATTTTGTTTGTTCCTGCTGCTCAAATGTCTAATTACCCCATGTTTCTTTTAGGACTATTCGTTATTGGTACAGGTTTAGCCCTATTACAAACAGCTTCCAATCCTTATGTAACCATCTTAGGATCACCTGATTCCGCAGCCAAGCGTATTTCTGTGATGGGAATTTGTAATAAAGTGGCAGGTATTTTAAGCCAATTTATTTTTGGAGGTTTATTATTATCCTCCACCACAGATGCCAAAGATTTAAGTATAGTGGTGACTCCTTATTTAATTATGACGGGAGTTTTGGTAGGATTAGCCTTATTGGTTCGCTTTTCTACCTTGCCCGAAGTGGAAGCAGAAGAAAGCGAAGAAGCTGCTTCAGTGCAACACGCTAGCGTTTGGGCTTATCCCAATTTAGTCCTAGGTCTGGTAGCATTCTTTTTATATGTGGGTGTGGAAGTAATGGCAGGTGATACCATCATCAATTACGGTGTATCGCAAGGTATAGATATGGAAGTAGCTAAAACCTTTACCACATATACTTTGTATGGCATGTTGGCAGGTTATGTAGTAGGTATCTTATTCATTCCTAAAGTTTTGTCTCAACAAAAAGCCTTGAATTACTCAGCCATTTTAGGGGTTGTATTTTCATTAGGAACAGTTCTATTAGATGGTTATTATTCGGTGATGTGTTTGGCACTTTTAGGCTTAGCGAATGCTTTGATGTGGCCTGCATTATGGCCTTTAGCCATTAATGGTTTAGGTAAATTCACCAAATTAGGCTCTGCATTGATTATTATGATGATTTCTGGAGGTGCTTTGATTCCATTATTGTATGGAGATATTGCCGATAGAATCCAAGATACCCAATTGGCTTATGTCATTATGGTTCCTTGTTACTTGTTTATTCTATTTTACGCAACAATCGGTCACAAAAAGAGTTCTTGGTAATAACATGAATGAAAAAGAGCCTCATCTTATTTTCATGAGATGAGGCTTTTTGTTTGTATTTCGTAAATTTGAGATAAATATACTACCTATGTCAAACCTCCTTCAGTCGTCTTCTGCTCATTTGATAAGCGATGGGAACATCTACGCTCCTACTTTATTTGGCTATCAACGGAGAGAAACGATACCAGTTTCCATTGGAGATCTGATGTTAGGTTCTGATTTTCCTATTCGAATACAATCCATGACCACCGTGGATACCATGGATACACAAGGTTCCATTGAGCAATCCATTCGCATGATTGATGCTGGTTGTGAATTGGTCAGAATAACCGCTCCATCGGTTAAAGAAGCCCAAAATTTAGAGAATATTCGTAAGGGTTTACGTGCCAAGGGCTATAAAACGCCTCTGGTAGCAGATATTCACTTTACTCCCAATGCTGCAGAATTAGCTGCTAGAATCGTGGAAAAAGTACGAATTAATCCCGGTAATTATGCAGATAAGAAAAGGTTCGAGACGATTGAATACACGGAAGCTTCCTACCAGTCAGAATTAGAAAGAATTCGAGATAAATTCTTACCCTTGGTTAAAATTTGTAAAGAATACGGTACTGCCATGCGTATCGGTACCAACCATGGATCTTTGTCAGATCGTATTTTAAGTCGATATGGCGACACACCTTTAGGTATGGTGGAGTCAGCATTGGAGTTTTTGCGCATCTGTGAAGATGAAAATTATTTCAATATTGTACTTTCCATGAAAGCCTCTAATACTCAAGTGATGGTAGAAGCCTATCGTTTATTGAGTAAGAAGCTAGCAGACGGTCAATTTAAAGCTTATCCTTTACACCTAGGTGTTACCGAGGCTGGAGAAGGCGAAGATGGTCGAATTAAATCCGCGGTGGGAATTGGTACTTTATTGGAAGATGGTTTGGGAGATACTATACGCGTTTCTTTAACTGAAGATCCAGAATTTGAAATACCCGTAGCCAAGGATTTAGTAGAGCGTTATGTAGGTCGAAATCACGCCAATGCTCCTATCCCAAGTATTTCTAATCTAAGTCAGGGATTTGATTCTCCCATAAATCCATTTGCCTATACACGAAGAAAAAGCGTAGAGCGAGCTAATTTCGGAGGGCATCAGGTTCCACGTGTCATTGCCGACTTCTCTAATATGAAAAGTATTGGCATGGATGATCTAAAAGGTATAGGTCATTTTTATTTGCCTGAACCCGATAAATGGGCAATGAATGATTTGGGGGCTGATTATATATTTACCGGCTCGGTGGATTTGGATTTCATGCTACCCAATGGTCTAAAGCAAATTCAATCGGCCAAGCATTGGAGTCAATCCAATCCTTCAGAACATCAATTCCCTTTGTTTGAAGCAGCGGATTGGTTATCAAACTCCAAGAAGCATGAATCCCTTAATTTTGTTCATGCAGATGCTGAGGAAATTTGGACCAATGAAGTTTTAATAAATTCGCTTAAATCGGCTCAAAATGAGGTGCTTGTACTATCTTCAAGCTTTTCAAACCGAATGGCGGCAATTCGTCGAGCCTTTTTTGAATTAGAAAATCAAAGTATTTCCATTCCAGTAATTATACGGCTGAACTATCAAGATATTCCAGCCGATCAGTTTCAGCTTTATGCTCCTACCGATGCCGGTGCTTTATTGATTGATGGCTTTGGAGATGGGTTGATGTTGTCTCTAAAAGGCCTTCACGCACCAATATCCCTGATTAATTCTACCAATTTCGGTATCCTGCAAGCCTGTCGTGTTCGTATTTCAAAAACAGAATATATTTCATGTCCTTCTTGTGGAAGAACCCTATTCGATCTCCAAGAAACAACAGCAAGAATCCGACAAGTTACCGATCATTTGAAAGGTGTGAAAATTGGCATTATGGGCTGTATTGTAAATGGCCCAGGTGAAATGGCTGATGCAGATTATGGCTATGTGGGTATAGGAAAAGATAAAATTGCCCTATATCGTGGGCAAGAAGTTGTTAAAAAGTCGGTTCCAGCAGATTCTGCTGTGGATGAATTAATTCAATTAATCAAAGAAGACGGAATTTGGAAAGATCCGCAAGAAACGAACAACTAACATGAGTAGACTAAGAGAACAATTCAGAATTGGGGAGGTTTTTACTTACTTCATTCGGGTATTTCAAAAACCAAAACCAGGTGCACCAACGAATTTTAACATTCGTACGATGCACACGATTAATAAAATATCGATAGTGATGTTTCTGTTTTGTGTAGCTGTGATGATTTACCGCGCTGTATTTCGCTAGAATTATTTCATTCCATATTTGCACCACTGTGATTTAGCATAAGCCAAAGCCTTTTTATCTTTGGTTTTACCATTCACATAATCGCATAAATATTGGTACTCCTTGGGTCCTGGAGCATTAGGAAGCACAGCTAATAGTTTTTCAATCACTTGAATGGCTTGTGTGGCCTTCTTTTGTTTGAATAACAAGGAACTTTCAACCATCCACATTCTCCTTTGAATCGAACTGGCATCTAAACCCGCCTTGGTCATTTGATTCTTTATTTTTTGAATATCTGCCAAGTTGAGTTTATTTGCCTGAGAACTCGTCAAAACTATTTGAAAAATATTCTCATAACTCATTCTTACAGGATTCGCCTCATAAATTCTCTCATAGGCTGGAATGTGATTGATGAAATAATCAAATAAGGCATTGTTATTATTCATCATCACCATCTGAATGGCATTGAAAGTACTTTGAGAGGTATATTGACTTGGATTTAGAGTCTTAGCAAATTCATTAAATGCTAGGATGTTCGAAGTCGTATCTCCAACAATTCGTGCGTATTCAGCGTAGTTTAATAAGAATTGTGGATTTTTATCTCCTGCCTTTAATCTTTTCGCATAATTCTGAGCATGTTCAGCTGGATTTACCGCCTTCTGAGCAATAGAATTCACATTAATGACGGAATTATCTCGCTCTCCAAAAATCTTTGCCCCTACAATTTGTAAGGTATTGGGATCTATGAAAATGAAAGTGGGAGTTGCATTAATGATGATTTTAAGCTTTTTCAACAGCTTTTGATTTTCCGGATTTCGAATATCCAACTGAAAATTGACAAATTTGGCATTGTACAATGCACCTACCTGGGGTTGAGCAAATGTGCCTTTAAATGCATTACAAATATGACAGTCAGGCGCATAAACTTCCATAAATAAAAGTTTATTCTGCTGTTTGGCCGCCGCTATTGCCGTATTAAAATTGCCTGTTTTAATAAAGTTTATTCCTTTTTGTGCCATGGATGGCAGGGTAAGGAATAGCAATAGGGCAATAAATGAAAATGATACTTTCATGTTGATGGATTATTGGCCTTTCTCAGCCGCAATGATTTCTTTCTTCAAATGACTCGATAAAGTCATGCACACTTGTTCAATTTCCTGAGAGAAAAAGGTATCACCAGTAGCTTGCAATGAAGCTTCTGAAACTGTCCCCAAAATTTCTATGAAAAAACGTTTCATGTCTAATAATTCCATGTCTTTGGTCCAAAGAGGCAAAGTTAGAGTGCCTTTATGATAGGGATCCCAAGTGGCCACTAATATGGCTTTGGTCTCCTCAATACCTTCGTTGGGGTTATCAGTAGCCGACCAAGATATTTGTTCAGGAATGTTATTGTCGTCTAAACTTATTTTGAAATTTATCTCAGATTGTTTCATTGCTTAATTTGAATTGTTTTTCGATTCAGGGATTAAATTCTATCCCAAATAAATCGTATTTTCGTACAAAAGTAAGAAAACTTAATGGTTCGAGCAGAAATTATTACGATTGGAGATGAGATTCTTTATGGGCAAATATTGGATACCAATACCCAATGGATTAGCCTTGAATTAGATAAAATTGGAATTAAAACCATACGGAAGTCGTCCGTAGGCGATCAAGAAAGCGAAATTTTAAGTATTTTAGAGGAAGCACAGCATCGGGCTGATATTGTATTTATCACAGGTGGCCTAGGCCCAACCAAAGACGATTTAACCAAGAAAGTCTTAGCTAAATTTTTTGGATGCGATATGGCTTATCATCCTCAAGCATTGGAAGATGTTCGTGTATTCTTCGAAAAAAGAGGTAGAGAATTAAGCGATTTAAATCGGGATCAAGCCTTATTACCTACCAAAGCACAGTATGTGCAAAATAAACAAGGTACAGCTCCAGGTATGTGGTTTGAAGAAAAAGGAACTGTTTGGGTTTCCATGGCTGGAGTTCCCTTTGAAATGAAGGCCATCATGGAGGAATTGGTTTTACCACGTGTGGCTCAGCATTTTCAAACACCTACCATTGTTCATAAAATAGTTAAAGTAGTAGGAATCGGTGAATCCTATTTATCGGATATGATTCAAGATTGGGAATTATCTCTTCCAAGCCACATTAAATTAGCTTATTTGCCTTCATTGGGCATTGTTAAACTTCGCCTGACAGGATTTGGAGATAGTGTTGCTCAATTGAATCATGAAATACAACAAGAGATTGATCGTGTCATGCCCATCATCAAGCCATTTGTTTTTGGTTATGAAAAAGATGAATTATCTCAAGTCATTGGACAATTATTGGTCAAAAATTCGGCAACGATATCCTTAGCAGAAAGCTGCACAGGAGGTTATTTATCGCATTTATTTACAGAAATACCCGGAAGTTCTGCTTATTTTAAGGGCGCTGTCATTTCTTATGCCAATGAAGTGAAAATGGATAGTTTAGGAGTATCTCCAGAGATTCTAGAAAAACATGGAGCTGTCAGTGAAGCATGTATAATGGCCATGGCTAATGGCGTTAGAGAGAAATTACAAAGTACTTTATCATTGGCTAGTTCTGGAATCGCAGGACCAGACGGTGGAACGGAGGAAAAGCCTGTAGGTACAGTCTGGATAGCCTTATCTCACCCTCAAGGTGTGATTACTCGAAAATTACAACTAGCGGGCACCAGAAAGCAAATTATACACATGACGGCCCTCAACTGCCTGAATTTAGTTAGGAAATTTTTGTTAAACGAATTGACTCAATAGTTATGGCCATCATGGAAGTCATCATGCCTAAAATGGGTGAAAGTATCATGGAAGCGACCGTTTTAAACTGGTTGAAAAAACCAGGTGATTATGTGGAAGCTGACGAATTTATATTGGAGGTTGCTACCGATAAAATTGATACTGAAGTGCCAAGCCCCGTTTCAGGTTATTTACAAAAAATTATAATTTCAGTTGGTGAAATAGCTACCATTGGCAAGCCAATATGTGTGATTGATTCTACTGAAAATTCAGCAGACACCTCTCCTAGCCCTTCTACAGCCAATTTGTTTCCAGAACATGCGGAATTGGCTTTATTGACCGATGTAAGTTTAGGTATTTTAGGCCAGAATGAGGAAAAATCAAATCCTTGGATTTCACCTTTGATTAAACAAATTTGCCTACAGGAAAATGTCACTCAGAGAGAGTTAAGTACGATTAAAGGCTCTGGATTGGATCAACGCGTGACTAAAAAAGACGTTTTAAATTACATTGCAGTACGTAATTCCAAACGTATGATTGCCTCTGGAACACTGAGTCAAGGTCCCGGTTTACGATTACCAGGTGATGTCGTAGTGGAGATGGATCGTATGCGTAAAATGATTTCTGAGCGCATGGTTGACTCTAAGCGTATAGCTCCTCACGTTACTTCCTTCTTGGAAGCAGATATGACTGCTATGGTTACGTGGCGAGAGACAGAAAAAGCTAAATTTTTGGCTAAATATAAAGAGCCTATTACCTATACTCCTTTGTTGATAATGGCCACAGCGAAGGCCTTGAAGGATTTTCCCGGTATGAATATATCCGTGGAAGGGAATTACTTAGTTCAGCATGAACAAATTAATATTGGCATGGCAGTGGCATTACCCAATGGTAATTTAATCGTCCCTGTTATTCATGAAGTTGATAAATTATCACTTTTAGATTTGACCAAAAAAGTAAATGATCTTTCTAATCGAGCTAGGTTGAATAAATTAACTCCTGCGGATTTAGAAGGAGGTACTTTTTCTATCTCAAATATTGGATCCTTTGGTAATTTGATGGGAACACCGATCATTGTGCAGCCCCAAGTAGGTATTCTAGCCTTTGGAGTAATAGAAAAGAAACCAGCTGTCATTTCAGGTCCTCAAGGAGATCAGATTGCCATCCGTCAAAAGATGTTTATTTCCCATTCATATGATCATCGAGTGATCGATGGTTCTTTGGGAGGTGGTTTTCTGAAACGAGTTTCAGACTATTTGGAGAAATTCAATATTGACGATCACGAATTATAATCACCCATGGTTTAAAAGAAGCTCAGGATTTAATTCTGAGCTTTTTTTATGAATTTATCATGTAGTGCATAAAAAAAGCCCTGAATGAATCCAGGGCTTTCTGTGTATGTAAGGTATTAAAACTTAGCGTTCGGGTCCTTAACGTTCGGACGAATAATTTTCAACCAGGTTAATAATTTAACCATTGGATAGGTCGGATCAATTTCAAACCATTTGGTAGCAAAATTAACACGATTAGGTAATTTGTGGTGGTTATTTTGAAACAACTCTCCCATCATTAATACATCAACAACCAATGAGTTCTTAGAATGATCGTGGTTGTCATAATTTTGATAACCATATTTATGTCCAGACCAATTTACAATAGCCCCGTGAACAGGTCCCATTAAAAAGTGAACAGGCAATAAAAAGAAGAATGCCCAGTGCATATCAAAATACTTATAAGCTACAATGTAAAAAGAAGAATAGGCAACTCCCCAACCAATGCGAGAAAGCCAAGAATCTCCAATTTTTTCAATTGTTTTTGAAACTGGGTAATCATGTTCAAAGCGATCTTCTACTTTTTGAGAACGGTTTAAAACAGCATTATAAATGTTTTTTGTTTTCCACATCATAGTAAAGACATTGCTTGAGAACATCGGTGAATGTGGATCTTTCTTTGTATCAGAGAACGCGTGATGCATTCTGTGTAAAATAGCATAGGCTCTAGGACTTAAAAAAGAAGAACCTTGAGATAAATAGGTAAGAAAATAGAAAAATTTCTCCCAGAACTTGTTCATTAAGAACATTTTATGCGCTGAGTAGCGGTGTAGGAAGAAAGTTTGACTAAAAAGGGATACGTACCAATGGATAATGAAAGCTGGAAGTACTAATTGCATAAATTAATAATAAATATTTGTACAAATTTAGCTACGAAAAGTTAAAGAATCTCTAGTATTTCAATATACTTTTATGATTTTTATCAGCTATGGATTCAGGAATGCGTATTGAAGGATATTTACCCCCATTTTAAGGGCTGCCTCTCTTTTTTCAGCTGGATCATGATAAATACTTTCGTCTTCCCAGCCATTACCCAAGTCACACTCATAAGAATAAAAACAAATTAGTCTTCCTTGATAAATGAGGCCAAATCCTTGCGGAGCTTTACCATCATGCTCGTGGACTTTAGGTAAACCTTTTGGGAATGGGTAGGCTTGGGAGTAAATGGGGTGAGTAAAGGGTAGCTCAATAAAACTTAATTCAGGAAAAACTTTGGCCATCTCTCTACGAATGGATTTATCCAATCCATAGTTATCATCAATGTGTAGGAAACCTCCGCCCAATAAATATTTCCGTAGATTTTTTTGCTCTTCTTTATCAAAAAGCACATTTCCGTGCCCTGTGAGATGCAGGAAAGGATAATTCCAAAGCAAGGGGCTCGTCAATTCTACCGTCTCAGGTGTAGGATCTATACCCATTTTCTTTTGTTGATTGGCAAATTGAATGAGATTGGGCAAGGAAGTCTTATTGGCATACCAATCTCCTCCCCCTTTATATTTCACCTTGGCAATTTTAAACAAGGGATTTTGGCCATGGAGATTATTGGCAAATACGAGCAAAAAGAAGAGAAAAACCTTATTTTTCATGTAATAAATGAATGGCGTGGGTTGCGGCTAGTCCTGCTGTTTCTGTTCTTAAAATGGCCTTTCCTAGGCTAAATGGCGTCCAATCGCTCGATAATAATAATTCACTTTCTTCTTTAGAAAAATCTCCTTCCGGCCCAATCAATATATGATAAGCATGATTCAAGTGAATACTTTTTCCCAAACTGAGACTAGGAGGTTCAGAAATATAGGCAAAAAGTCTTTGTTCTTGTTCTTTTGGACCTATCTGTTTGAGCAAATCTTTGAAAGGAACAATGGGGTAAATTTGGGGCAAAAATAGATTTTTCGACTGTTTTAATGCAGAAATGACTATTTTCTCAAGGCGATGGGTTTTGATTTCTTTCCTTTCAGAGTACCTGGAATGAAAGAAACCTATGGATTGAATTCCAAATTCTGCACATTTTTCAACCATCCATTCCATCCGCTCCATTTGTTTGGTAGGTGCTATCCAAAGATGGATGGAATAGGAAGCTTTTTCCGAATTTTCAATTTCACGTAATTGATGAAAAGTCGTTTTTTTACTGGTTGATTGCTCAATTTTTGCTTCAAATTTTTGACCTAAACCATTTAAAATAAAAATCGGATCCCCCGCTTTTAGCCGGAGGACCCGATGGGCATGAATGGATTCTTCTTCGCTTAAAAAAGGGCTAGCAGTAGGATTTGGCTCATAAAAAACCGGAATACTCATGCTTACTCTTCTTCAGATTTAAACGAATATAAGGAAGTGTCTAATTGTAAAGTATTCGCGTTGAAATCAAGAATAAACTGTTCGATAACTTCATCCGTCAATGAAGGTACATAAAGAGCAGCTTCTAAGCCAATTCCAAAATCAAAATCTTTATCAACTTCTACATATTCACTAACCTTGATTTCATCATTTTCCTCCATTTCTTCGATGATTTCTAAAACCATCATTTCTACTTCTTCATCCAATGAATCGTTGGCTTGATATGTTTCATCTCTATTTTCAATAGGGACATACAGAGGGAAATGCTGGATGGCTTCTCTTTCCGCTGCTTCATATAATAAGCTAGAATAATGTAATTGAAGCGTACATAAGATGGCATCAAAGATAACCTCTTTTTGCTCAAAATGGCCCACAAATTGTATGTGGACCATTTCTCTATCATTGCTTACCGGAAGATCTTCGTCTTCGATCAAAACAAAAGTACGTTGTTCTGCAGCACAAAGCTCTTTCAAACGTTTGATTTCCTCGGGAGAAAATCCGGGATTGCTAATTTGTGTCATAAGGTGACAAACTATTTAATCATTAATAATTCTCTGTACTTTGGCAATGGCCACTCATCGTCGTCAATGATTAACTCAAGTTTATCCACTGCATAGCGAATCTCTTCGAAATAACCTTTAACCTTGGAGCCATACAAGAACGCTCTTTCTTCGATATTTTCCACATTATTTGCCTCTTTTCTTGCTTCCGTCATATCATTTTGTAATAAAACGATTTTCGAAGTGTACTCGGAGATTTTTTTAATCATTTCAATCGTCGGCGCATAATATTGAGGATTTATACCAATTTCCTTTTGTCCTTTTACATTTTCTACCAATTGAGTTTGGTATTTCAATGAAGTCGAAACAATGTGGTTAATTGCCATATCACCTAATACGCGTGATTCAATCTGGATTTTCTTGATATAGTTCTCTAATTCGATTTCATAACGAGCATGCATTTCCTCCTTGGAATAAATGCCATATTTTGTGAATAATTCGATCGATTCTGGGCGAGTATATACTAATAGGGCCTCAGGTGTGGTTTTCATGTTGGATAAACCTCTCTTTTCTGCTTCTGCTACCCATTCATCCGAATAACCATTTCCTTCGAAACGGATTTTCTTGGATTCTTTAGCATAACGCTTCAATACATTCATGATCGCCAACTCTTTCTTTACTCCTTTTTCTAATACAGCGTCGACCTCTTTGCGGAATAAGATTAATTGATTTGCAACAATCGTATTCAAAATGGTCATTGGAGCTGCTGAATTGGCAGAAGAACCAACAGCACGGAATTCAAATTTGTTGCCAGTGAAAGCAAATGGTGAAGTTCTGTTACGGTCTGTGTTATCCAAAATCAAGGAAGGGATTTTGTTGATACCCAATTTTAGGTATACGTTATCTCCTTTTTCTAATTGGAATTCCTCGATATCCTTCATGTTTTCTAGGTCATCCAAAACATTGTTCATGGTAGAACCTAAGAATACAGAAACAATCGCTGGTGGGGCTTCATTCGCTCCTAAACGATGCTCATTTCCTGAAGAAGCAATGGAGGCACGTAGTAAATCAGCATTGTCATGTACCGCCTTCACTACGTTTACGAAGAAGGTTAAGAAACGTAGATTTTCTTTTGGTTTAGATGATGGTCCTAATAAATTAACTCCCGTATCTGTTCCTAAAGCCCAGTTATTGTGTTTACCTGATCCATTGATACCAGCAAACGGTTTCTCATGGAATAATACCTTCAATTTATGTTTTACAGCTACTTTCGACATTAAGTCCATCAAAAGTGCATTGTGATCACATGCTAAGTTAGCCTCTTCAAAGGTTGGAGCAACTTCAAATTGTGCAGGAGCTACTTCGTTGTGACGAGTACGAACTGGCATACCTAATTTCAAGGCTTCAATTTCAAAATCAACCATAAAAGCATTCACACGAGTTGGAATCGATCCAAAATAGTGATCTTCTAATTGTTGACCTTTTGCAGGAGCGTGTCCGAAAACCGTTCTTCCAGCCATCATTAAATCTGGACGAGCATTATAAAGTGCTTCGTCAACTAAGAAATATTCTTGTTCGATACCAACAGTAGGAACTACCTTAGTTACATCACGGTTGAAATATTCTTTCACAACTGCAGTAGCTGCTTTATCAATTAATTCAATCGATTTCAATAATGGAGTTTTGTAGTCCAATGCTTCACCTGTATAGGATACAAATACCGATGGAATACATAAGGTAGCTGTTCCAGCAGCATTTTCCATGATAAATGCTGGCGAAGATGGATCCCATCCTGTATAACCACGTGCTTCAAACGTAGAACGAATTCCTCCATTCGGGAATGAAGAAGCATCGGGCTCTTGTTGAACTAAAGCTGAACCTTTGAATTTTTCTACCGCCTTTCCTGTACTTAAATCAATATCAAAAAATGAATCGTGTTTTTCAGCTGTAGTTCCTGTCAATGGTTGAAACCAGTGAGTATAGTGTGTCGCACCTTTAGAGATTGCCCAGGATTTCATCGCTGCTGCCACCTCATCAGCTGCATCACGATCTATTTTAGACCCCGTGTTAATGGCTGTTGTAATCTTTAAGTATGCTTCAGGTGATAATAATGAGCGCATCACCTCATCATTAAATGTCATATTGCCGTAATAATCACTTACTTTTTCAGTAGGGATTTTCACAACTGCAGTAGCTCTACTTTGAGCTAATTCAAGCGCTTTAAATCTGGTTATTGCCATGGTTGAAATTAGGTTATCAGTAACGTAAAAATAGGATTTTTGCGTGTTACTTGAAACAAATTTAATTTCTTTTTCCCGTATATCTTGTTATTTCATATAATTGCCATGTTTTTTATTTTAAGGATTACATGTGATAAAATTGTATAATTTTTATTTCAAAAAATTGTTTTTCTTAAAAACAGGTTTATTTTTGCATTGTATTTGGTACAAAAAATGAATTTTTAATAAAAACACGTTTAAAATCATGGCAAAATCTAAACTTGAATACATTTGGTTAGACGGTTACAAACCTACTCAGAGTTTGCGTTCTAAAACTAAGATTGAAAATAACTTCAGTGGTAAACTAGAAGACTGCGATATGTGGTGCTTTGATGGCTCATCTACTGAGCAAGCCCCAGGTGGTTCTTCCGACTGTCTATTGAAGCCTGTGTTCATTTGTCCAGATCCTGCTAGAAAAAATGCTTATTTAGTTATGTGCGAAGTATTGAACTCTGATGGTTCAGCACATGAGAGTAATGGTCGTGCTACTATTGAGGATGATGATAACGATTTTTGGTTTGGTTTTGAGCAAGAATATTTCTTGTGGGATCCAGAAACCAACAAGCCTTTGGGTTTCCCTGCAAACGGATATCCAGCACCTCAAGGACCATACTATTGTTCAGTGGGTGCTAAGAATGCCTATGGCCGTGATATCGTAGAGGAGCATTTAGACATTTGTTTAGAAGCTGGTTTAAATGTGGAAGGTATCAATGCTGAGGTGGCTGCTGGACAGTGGGAATTTCAAATTTTTGCTAAAGGTGCTAAAGAAGCGGGAGATCAAATTTGGGTAGCTCGTTATTTATTAGAAAGATTAGGTGAGAAATATGGTGTTGCTATCAACTGGCACTGTAAACCACTTGGCGAACTAGATTGGAATGGTTCTGGTATGCACGCTAACTTCTCCAATACTGCATTGCGTACTTGTGGTGAGAAAGGAACTTATGATGCCATTTGTTCTGCCTTTGCTCCTGTGGTAAAAGAGCATATTGAAGTTTATGGTGCTGATAACCACTTGCGTTTAACAGGTAAGCATGAGACTCAATCCATTCACCAATTCTCTTATGGCGTTTCTGACCGTGGTGCTTCTATCCGTATCCCTATTGCTACAGTAGAAAAAGGATGGAAAGGTTGGTTAGAAGATCGTCGTCCAAATTCAGCGGCAGATCCATACAAAGTAGCTTCAAGAATTATCAAAACTGTAAAATCAGCTAAGTATTAATAAAAGAGCTGTATAATTCTATAATTGCATGAAAATGGCGGATTTATCCGCCATTTTTGTTTTAAATTTGCAGCTTATTATTTTGCATGAAGAAGTTAGCTTTTTATACCTTAGGTTGTAAATTAAATTTCGCCGAGTCCAGTACCATTGCTCGCTCATTGGAGCCCATGGGATTTGAACGGGTAGAATTCCAGCAATCTCCTGACCTATTTGTTATCAATACTTGTAGTGTGACAGATCAGGCCGATAAAAAATGCAAGAAAGTAGTCAAAGAGGCAAAAAAAATTAATCCAGATTCAGTTGTGGTTATTTTGGGCTGTTATGCTCAATTGAAACCCGAGGAAATTGTACAAATTCCAGGGGTTGATTTAGTCTTGGGGGCCAATGAAAAATTTCAATTGCCGGAAATTATTTCTCCTTATTTCTCCTCAGAAAAGAAAAGCACTTTACCCAAAGTGATCGCCTCAGAAATTCGATATGATTTAGATTACCATGCCTCCTATTCGGTAAATGACCGTACTCGAACTTTTTTGAAAGTTCAGGATGGTTGTGATTACCCCTGCTCCTATTGTACGATTCCTTTGGCGCGTGGTCAAAGTAGATCCAGTAGCATAGAAAATGTGCTAGGCTTGGTGAAAGAAATTGCTGATAAAGGTGTCAAAGAAGTTGTTTTAACGGGAGTTAATATAGGTGATTTTGGAATTCAGCAAGGTAAGCGAGTAGCTTCGTTTTTTGAATTAGTAAAAGCTTTGGATCAACAAAACGATATGCGTCGTTTTAGAATATCTTCTATTGAACCTAATTTATTGCATAGTGACTTGCTCCATTTTTTAGCTGATTCACAGCATTTTGTGCCTCATTTTCATGTGCCATTGCAATCGGGTTCTAATGCTATTTTGCGTTTAATGAAGCGTAGATACCAACGAGAACTGTATGCGGATCGAGTTCGAGAAATCAAATCACTTATGCCTCATGCTTGTATCGGAGTTGATGTGATCGTTGGCCATCCAGGTGAAACGGAAGAAATGTTTTTAGATACCTATCATTTTCTGAATGAATTAGATATTTCTTATTTGCATGTATTTACCTATTCGGAAAGGGCCAATACCTATGCGGTAGACATTCACCCTAAAGTAGATGTGAAGGTAAAGGCAGAGCGTTCAAAAATGTTACACATATTATCTGACAAAAAGCGTCGTGCTTTTTATGAAACCCAATTGGGTCTACAAGGAAAAGTGCTTTTTGAAGAAGCAAATTCGGACGGATATATGGATGGTTTTTCAGAGAATTATGTGCGCGTTAGGGTGCCTTATGACCCTTTGCAAATCAATACCATTCAGCCAGTTCGCTACAAATCCATCGATGAGGAGGGAAACATGCGCGCAGAAATCTTAATTGAGCAATTCGTTTAATTTTTAAAACAAAAAAGCCGGAAACTAGGAGTTTCCGACTTTTTGATTGAAACAAAACCACAAGAACCATTACTTGCGGCTTTGTCTGTATGTTAGACTATTCCGAGATTGACTCGTCGTGCTGGGAAATGTCTAAACCTAATCTTTCTTCTTCCTCATTAACACGTAACGGAATGATCTTGTCCGTTACAATTAAAAGGATATAAGATACACCGAATGCAAAAGCAGAAACGATGGCAAGAGCTAAAATATGCTTTACGAATAAATCTGTTTCTCCGTAGAATAAACCGTTTCCTGCTACAGCTGAGTTAACCGCGCTTGTTGCAAAAATACCTGTCATTAACATACCCATCATTCCACCTACACCGTGGCAAGGGAATACATCAAGGGTGTCATCTAAATTCGATGATGCTCTCCAGTGTGCAATGATGTTAGACACTAAAGCAGCAATAACACCGATGAAAATGGCAATGGGTAAGGTTACAAATCCAGCAGCTGGAGTGATAGCAACTAAGCCAACCACAGCACCAATACAGAAACCTAAGGCTGATACTTTTTTGCCGCGAGTTACATCAAATAAAATCCAAGATAAACCAGCAGAGGCAGCAGCAATGTGCGTAGTAGCAAAAGCGGTTACTGATAAGGAGTTTGCCCCTAAAGCAGAACCAGCATTAAATCCAAACCATCCGAACCAAAGTAAGGCAGTTCCTAATAAAACGTAAGGAATGTTAGCTGGAGGCAAAATGTTAGATTCGATGTGGGACTTTCTACGACGTAAGTAAAGAGCACCTGCTAATGCAGCCCAACCTGCGGACATGTGTACTACAGTTCCACCAGCGAAATCCAATACACCTAAATTGAATAAGAATCCATCAGGATGCCAAGTCCAGTGAGCCAATGGTGAATATACACAGATGCAGAAAAGAACCATGAATAATACATAAGCTTTGAAGTTTATTCTTTCTGCTAATGCTCCTGAAATCAAGGCAGGTGTGATAACTGCGAATTTCATTTGGAAAAAGGCAAAAAGAGCAAAAGGGATAGTGAATTTTATTTGGTCAGCAGATCCTAAAGATAATTTGTGGTCAAACACATTGTTGAACATAAAAAAGGTAGTTGGGTCACCAATCCAGCCTCCAATGGAATCTCCAAAAGCTAAACTGAATCCAAAAATCACCCAAATGACGCTGATTACACCCATAGCAATGAAAGATTGCAACATGGTAGAAATTACGTTTTTATGATTTACCATTCCTCCATAGAAATAAGCTAATCCAGGAGTCATTAGAAGAACTAAACCAGAAGCTACTATCAGCCAGGCTGTGTCACCCGTGTCAATTCCTTCAGTAGGAATTGAGCCCGGAAGATCGGTAAACAATGCAAGTACCGCAACGGCAAGTAATACAAGAAGCGGAATCCAAGTTGGTTTTTGTGTTGTCATGTCCGTAAGTTTTAGTTAAATTAAAATTTGTATATAAAGACTGTTCCAAATGTGGCTTGTGATTTTTGTGCCATTCCATCACCATCGATGAATTGAGCTGTTTTGTAGGCGTCGGTTCTTAATTCAGGCTTGATTAAAAGGTGTCCCTCAGCAGTAGTGAAAGTAGCTGTTAATGTAAATGAACTTACATCTGTACCTACGGTCTCGCCAGCGGCATTGATTCCACGTAAAGCTCTAGCTCCACTCGTATTATCAAATACTTCGTAACGACCGCCTAAGCTGAAGTGGTCTGTGAATGCATAGTTTGAATAAAGTGCAACACCACCCCATGTTTTGCTGTCACCCACGCTACCACCACCTTGGAAATCTCCTGTTTGAGAACCGTAAGCAGCATTTAAGCCAATTAAATATTTAGGACTAATTTGGTAGGATGTGGTTAAGTCTAATAGATTGTAACTGCCTGAATCGTCTTTTCCACTAGCTAAAGGAGCTGATTCGTTAGAAGTGATACCGTTGATGTATACATTCCAACCTTCTTTTGGAGCGAAAAAGAATTGGCCTATTAATCCTTTCGAAGAGTTGTTGTCATTTAAATTGTCTACGTTATTCACTATACCTAACATCAAGGCTGATTTAGAAGAGAAGGCGTAGTTGGCTTTTGCTCCTATGTGGTAGAATGGACCATTGTTGAATAAGTTAGATAAGGAATAATTGTAATTCACTGGAGCGTCAATGACCTCATATCCAATGTGTGTTCCGAATTGTCCCACAGTAAAGGTCCATTTGTCGCTAGGTTTCCAGTTAAAATATGCTTGTTTGATAGCCAATGCTGTAGAAGCCTTTCCTGCTCCTAATGGTCCAACTACGTTTCCGTATTGACCAAGATCGGCATTGGGGCCGAAAGTTAAATCAACCACTACATCAGATGTTTTAGTCGAGTAGCCAAATTTGGTTTGTACTAAACCTAAGGAGAATTGACTTGATTTTTGATCAAATGCTCTTTCGTATCCTGAGGTACCTAAATTGCTGCGATTAGTCGGATTGTTAAAATTTAACATATAGTACGAATCGATGTAACCCGAAAATGTAAATTTTGAACTCTCAGCTTCTTTTTCTTGGGAAAATCCCAAAAAGCTAATTCCTGACAATAAGAGGGTAAAGATTGATTTTTTCATATTCTTTAAATTTTAATGGGAAAATAAATGCTTGACTACGGGACAAATATTGTTTGAAAAAAAATACAAAACAAGAATTATTGATAAAAATTAAACCTAAAAATGATAAAAAGTTAAAAATATTACAATTTGAGGTTAAAAATTAAACCTAAAATTTGAATAATTACAAAAAATGGTAAAAATGAGATTAAAACAGAAACCTGTTTTTATGAAAATTGAAAAATTTGATTCTGTAATCTTAGAATAATATAAATTGCTAATGGGGATACTTGAAATCGCCGTTTGGATTAAACTGAGGGCAAAAAAAAAGACCCGCACTAGGCAGGTCTTTTCATTTATGCATATTGGTGTTAATTATTCCGCATGTAACCAGGCTTTTTTAGCCAATAAGGTTTCTTTATCTTCCACGTGATCTGGATCTGGAACGCAGCAATCAACTGGGCAAACAGCCGCACACTGTGGCTCCTCATGAAAACCAGTACATTCTGTACATTTGTCTGGAACGATATAATAAAATTCTTCCGAAACGGGTTCTATTGGAGCCTTGGCATCCATCGTAGAGCCATCTCCTAATTCTACTTCTGTTAAGGCGGTACCTCCAGCCCATGTCCATTCTACACCACCTTCATAAATTGCTGTATTGGGACATTCTGGTTCGCAAGCCCCACAGTTTATACACTCATCAGTAATAATAATAGCCATAATCTTTTGTTTAAGACCTTAATTGTCCTTTTTGAAAGAAATTTGTGCAATTTACATCCAAAATTTTGAATACTATATATTTTTAAAAGACTATTGCAAAATTTTTAGAACTTTGCATTCCATTTGCATGCTAAGAACCCTTTCATTTATGAGAAAAGCGTCATTTTTACAGCTCATTGCCTTTTTGGCTGACTATTTCACAAAGTCATCTAACAAGGAAAAAATAGAACTATTTATAGATAGAGCAAAAAATGAGAATCCTTGGTTTTCTGAGCACCTCATCCGAGAAGCTATGGAAGCGGTTCAGAAGCAATTTTTTGATGTGAAAACTTGGGAATTATTTTTTGAAGAACATCCTCTTCAAGTTTCTAATCCGAAAAAAGTTGGTTTGATTTTAGCTGGAAATCTTCCTGCCGTAGGAATACATGATGTTTTGATGACTTTAGCTAGTGGAAACGAGGCTTGTGTCAAATTAAGTTCTCAGGATAAATCCATCATGCTGCTTTATATACAAACCATCCAAGAATTTAGTGTCGAAGTACCCATACAATTAATAGAGCGATTGCAAGGTATGGATGCTGTGATTGCCACGGGAAGCGACTTTTCAGGTTCTTATTTTGCGCATTATTTTGCCACAGTTCCGCATATAATTCGAAAAAATAGGACCTCCATCGCTATCATAGACGGAACAGAAAGCCAAGAGGATTTTCATGAATTAGCCAAGGATGTATTTTCTTATTACGGCCTAGGTTGTAGAAATGTATCTACCATTGCTTTACCTGCGCTTTTTGACCCAACTCCGCTCTTTGACGTATTAACTCAGTATCACTGGGTTTTGGATCACACCAAATATTCCAATAATTACCAATACCATAAAACCTTATTCCTATTAAATCAGATTCCTCATTTTGATTTAGGAAACTTATTAATTCAAGAAAGTGAGGATTTAGTCTCTCCCGTTGGTGTTGTATACCTGAAAAGATATCATTCCAAAGAGGAATTACAAACTTGGATTCAAGCCTCAGAAGAGAAAATCCAATGTATCGTAGGATCTGAATCTTCTTACACCCATCCCATAGCTTTTGGAAAAAGTCAGCAACCTGGTTTAAGTGATTTTGCGGATGGAATTGATACTTATGCCTTCCTTATTAGTTTGTCATAAATGACGTATTTCAGGAAATAAGCTCCTAAGGTACCCACTAGTGCTCCTGTTAATACATCCAAAGGATAATGTGCTCCAAGGTAAATTCTACTATAAGATACGAGTATAGCCCATACCAAAAGTAGGTTTCTGGCTTTTTTGTTCTGTGTCAATAAGTAAAATCCAATGGCTAAAGCAAAAGAATTGGCTGCATGCGACGAGCAAAATCCATAAAGACCTCCACAGCCATCCGGTAGGTGTATCCAAGACCTAAATACCTCTTCATGGCAGGGTCTTAATCTTTGAAAATAAGGTTTTAATATACTGGAAGAAACTTGGTCTGCCCAAACGATACACAGTATCAAATAAGTAAGTGAAAGTAAAAAAATACCTTTCTTTTGTTGATATAGCGTATAAATCAAATACAAGTACAAGGGAATCCAAATCCAACGATTGGAGAATAGTACCATAATTTCATCTAAACCAGGCGCATGTGCTTGGTTGATCCATTGAAATACAATACTATCCCATTGTGGCCACATGACTAAAACTGAAAGATTTCACGTACTCGTTGGATCGTTGCTTCGGCGATGGGTTTTACTCTAGCCTCCCCTTCTTCTAATTTGGCCTCAATCTCCATTGGATTGGCCATGTAGTAGTCGAACTTTTCTCTAGCCTCTTTGAAATATACCAGCATGGCCTCAAATAAGGCTTGTTTGGCATGTCCGTATCCATAACCACCACGCAAATAATTCGCTTTCATCTCAGCCACTTGCTCTGGCGTGGCGATTAATTGATACAATTTAAAGGTGATGTCCTCATCTGGATTTTTCGGATCTTCCAATGGAGTGGTATCCGTAACAATCTTTTTGATTTGTTTTAATAAATCCTTCTCTGGCAAAAAGACATCAATGTAATTATTAAGCGATTTGCTCATTTTTTGCCCATCAATGCCCGGGATGGTCATGACATGCTCCGATATTTCGGCTTCAGGGATGACAAAAATATCTTTTTGTGTCAATCGATTGATCACCCCTGCCATATCCCGTGTCATTTCAATATGTTGACGCTGATCTTTTCCAACCGGAATTAATTCTGCATCATACAACAAGATATCAGCGGCTTGTAAAACGGGATAGGTAAATAGTCCTGCATTGACATCGGCCAATTTATTGGATTTGTCTTTGAAACTATGGGCATTGGCCAACATCGGGAAAGGCGTCACGCAACTTAAATACCATAATAATTCGGTATGAAATGGCGCTAGTTTCGACTGGCGATAAAAATAGGTATGTTGGGTATCTAGACCACAAGCTAGCCAAGCGGCTGCAATGGATAAGGTATTGGCACGGATGGTAGTCCCGTCTTTTAAACTTGTTAATGTGTGTAAATCCGCTATAAAAAGAAATGATTCATTGCCAGATCTCTTAGAAAGTTCAACAGCTGGAAGAATGGCTCCAAGGATATTTCCTAAGTGTGGTCGACCAGAAGATTGAATGCCCGTCAGAATGCGCATGCTTTAAAATTTATTGTTTTACAAAAATCAAGAAAATAGCGCGAAACTCCCAAAGTTTAAGGGTAAGTATTGACTTATTTATTTAAATTCGTTTATAAATTTTGTTTCAAATGCCCATGTCCATTCCTTCCTTTCTATTAAGCTTTTTATCTGATTTAAAAGATAACAATACGAGAGAATGGTTTGCAGAAAATAAGGAAAGATTCCTGGAGCAGAAGTCGGCATTTGATCAATTTACCATTCAATTGATTTCCATGTTTGCAGAGTTTGAAAACATGGATGGTGTGGAATTAAAGCATTGCTCCTACCGTATTTATCGGGATGTTCGTTTTTCCAAAGATAAAGCTCCTTATAAAACCTGGTTTTCAGCCAGTTTCTCGGAGGGTGGTCGTAAGTCTGGTTTAATGGACTATTATGTCCACATTGAGCCTGGAGGAAAATCGTTTTTGGGTGGAGGAATGTATGATCCTACTCCGGAACAATTGGCTTTATTTCGACAAGAGATCGATTATAATGCTAAGCATTTAAAAGGAATCATTCAGTCACCTGCTTTTTTACAGGTATTTGGTGAACCGGTTGGTGACTCCTTAAAAAAAATGCCTAAAGGTTATGAGGTAGATCATCCCGAAATTGAATTGTTAAAAAAGAAACAATTATTTTTTTGGCGAAAATACAGTGATTCAGAGCTCACAAATCCCCTATTTGCCGATATGCTTATCAAGGATGCACAGGTCCTAAAACCTTATTTAGATTTCTTGAATGCCATTTTTTTTGATAAAGAACCCTTTTCTATTAACTAATTTATGCAGTTTTCGCATTTGCACAATCACTCTCAGTTTTCTCTTTTGGATGGTGCGTCCAAGATATCTTCCATGTTTAAAAAAGCTAAGGCTGACAATATGCCAGCGGTGGCTATTACTGACCATGGTAATATGTTTGGGGTATTCCAATTTGTAGCTGAAGCAGGAAAGCACGGAGTGAAACCCATTGTAGGTTGTGAGTTTTATTTAGTGACGGATCGGCATAAACAAAGTTTTACGAAGGAACAAAAAGATAAAAGGTACCATCAACTCTTTCTAGCCAAAAATCCAGAGGGATACCAAAATTTGGTTAAGTTATGTTCCTTGGGATTCATGGAAGGAATGTATTCCAAATACCCTAGGATAGACAAAGAGTTAGTGTTGAAATACCATAAAGGTTTGATTGCCACGACTTGTTGTCTAGGAGCTAGTGTTCCTCAGGCTATCTTACGCTCCGGTGAAGAAGAGGCTGAAAAGGAATTTAAATGGTGGTTGGATTTATTTGGAGAGGATTATTACATTGAGGTTCAGAACCATCATATTCCAGAACAGCAAACGGTAAATGAGGTATTATTACGTTTTGCCAAAAAATATAATGTTAAAGTTATAGCCTCGAATGATAGCCATTATTTGGATCAAAAGGATGCCAATGCCCACGATATTCTATTGTGTATTAATACAGGCGAAAAGCAGTCTACACCTACTTACAAGGATATAGAAGGTGATTTTGACATGAAGGGAAAGCGTTTTGCTTTTTATAATGATCAATTTTATTTCAAGACTACGGAAGAAATGACCCAATTATGGTCGCATATTCCTGAGGCCATTGATAATACCAATGAGATTGTTGGTAAGGTGGAAACCTTGGAATTGAAAAAGGATGTATTATTACCCAACTTCCAAATTCCGAGCACTTTTTTAAGTCAGGATGATTTCTTGGAACATTTGACCATGGAAGGCGCTAAAAAGCGCTATGTGGACATTAATCAGGAAATTGAGGAAAGACTTCGTTTTGAATTGCATACCATCAGAACCATGGGTTTTGCTGGTTATTTCTTGATTGTAGCCGATTTCATCAATGCCGGGAAAGATTTAGGTGTTTATGTAGGTCCTGGTCGTGGCTCTGCTGCAGGTTCCGTAGTGGCCTATTGTTTGGGAATTACCAATATTGACCCCATAAAGTATAATCTGCTTTTTGAGCGTTTCTTGAATCCAGATCGTAAATCATTACCCGATATTGATACGGACTTCGATGATGAAGGTCGACAAAAGGTGATTGATTATGTGGTTGAAAAATATGGTCGTAATCAAGTAGCACATATAGCTACCTATGGAACCATGGCTGCCAAAATGTCCATCAAAGACGTGGCTCGGGTTCTGGATTTACCTTTATCAGAATCCAATGCCTTGGCCAAACTAGTACCGGATAAGCCTAAAATATCCCTTGAACGTGTCATCAATGCACCATTGACTGGAGATGGCAGTTTGGCCGACAAAGAAAATTTGTCGAGTGAGGAATTGGAACAGGTGAAGCAATTGAGGCAAATAAAGGCTGATGGAGGATTGGCCTCAAGAGTTATAGAAAATGCTTTGGTCTTGGAGGGGTCGGTTAGAGGTACAGGTATTCATGCTGCGGGTATCATCATTGCTCCCAATGATTTGACGGATATTCTACCCGTTGCTACCTCCAAAGACGTGAGTTTATTGATTACTCAATTTGATGGATCGGTGATTGAGAACGCAGGTGTAATTAAAATGGATTTTTTGGGCTTAAAAACCTTGTCTATTTTAAAAGAAGCCATTCGATTAATCAAGCAAAATCATGGCATTACGATTGATTTAGATTCACTTCCATTGGATGATATTAAGACCTTTGAATTATATCAAAGGGCCGAAACCAATGGAACCTTCCAGTTTGAATCTCCTGGGATGCAAAAGCACCTGAAAGATTTAAAGCCCGATCAGTTTTCGGATTTGATTGCCATGAATGCCTTGTTTAGACCTGGTCCCATGGTCTATATTCCTAATTACATTGCTAGAAAACACGGTAGAGAAAAAATTGAATACGATTTGCCAGAAATGGAGGAGTATTTAAGTGATACCTACGGAATTACCGTATATCAAGAGCAAGTAATGCTTCTATCTCAGAAACTAGCCAATTTTACCAAAGGAGATGCCGATGTATTGAGAAAGGCCATGGGTAAAAAAGATAAGGCTACCATCGACAAAATGAAAGGTAAATTCATGGAGGGTGGTCAAACGAATAGCCATCCAGCTGATCGATTGGAAAAAATTTGGACCGACTGGGAAGCATTTGCTCAATACGCCTTTAATAAATCGCACTCAACTTGCTATGGATTAGTGGCTTATCAAACGGGGTATTTGAAAGCCAACTACCCTTCTGAGTTCATGGCAGCGGTACTTTCTAACTCTTTGGGAAATATTGAGAAGATTACCTTCTTTATGGATGAATGTAAACGCATGGGTATTCCTTTATTGGTACCTGATGTAAATGAATCAGAGAGGGTATTTGCTGTCAACAAAAAAGGCCATATTCGTTTTGGATTAGGAGCGATCAAGGGTGTTGGTGAGGCAGCCGTAGATGCCATTGTGGAGGAAAGAGCCAAAAATGGAGAATACACGGATATTTTTGATTTTGTTTCGCGAATCAATGTTCGCCAAGTCAATAAAAAGAGTTTAGAATCTTTAGCTTTGGCTGGTGCCTTTGATTGTTTTACGGAAATTCCTCGTTCTCATTATTTCCACGTAGATCAGGAAAATACCACATTCATAGAAAAGATTGTTCGGTATGCATCTCGAATGGCTGAATTGAAAGCTAGTGCTACCCAGTCCCTATTTGGTGAATTGGGAGCAGGAACCGGAAATGATATCGCCAAACCTAGGCTTCCCACCGCTGAACCATGGTCGGTTATGGAACAATTGAAAAATGAAAAGGAAGTTGTGGGCGTTTATATTTCTGGTCACCCGCTGGATGAATACCGCATAGAAATCAATAATTTTTGTAATTCAAGTGTATCGCAATTGGAACTTAAAGGAGGCAATGTTCAATCAATGGCTGGAATAGTTACCAAAATGAATGTGAGAACTTCAGGGAATGGAAATCAGTTTATGATTTTTAGCTTGGAAGATTTTTCAGGAACTACGGAGTTCGCGTTATTTGCCAAGGATTATATTGAATTTGAACGCTTTATAGGCCTAGATCGATTGTTATTTATTCAAGGAGTCTATAAAAATAAAAACTCTTATTCGGATCAAAAAGCCTTTAAAATTCAATCCATTGAGCTACTGTCAGAAATTTTATCTTCGCGGACCAAGGAAATGAAACTTTCTTTGAACTTACATAGTTTAAACAAAACTTCATTGGAACAATTGTTGGAGACTTTGGAAAGACATAAAGGAAACAAAAAGTTAGTGATTGAGGTTTACGATGAAGAAGAACGATTGCAACTAGATTTTATGTCTAGAAAAATGCAATTAAATATAGAAAAGTCCTTAATGGATGAATTGGCAGAAATAGACAATATTACGGTGAAATTGATATCTTAATTAACCTATTTTTCCAATACAAATAATAAAAATGTTAATTTTGAATCTTAATAAAAATAAATCATGGGAAAATACGTAGAGGCAACTGATGCCAATTTTCAAGAGTTAATAGGATCTGATACACCAGTATTAGTAGATTTTTGGGCTGAATGGTGTGGTCCATGTAAAATGATTGGACCCGTTGTAGAGGAATTGGCAGGTGAAGTAGAGGGTCAAGCGATTGTTGCGAAAATGAATGTCGATTTAAATTCAGCTGTACCAGCATCTTTAGGTATTCGTTCTATCCCTACTTTGATGGTTTTCAAAAATGGTGAAATGAAAGAGCGTTTAGTGGGCGGTAACTTACCAAAATCAGTTTTAGCTGAGGCTTTGTTGAAGCACGCTTAATTTATTGATTAACTTCGTGAATAGCCTGTAGCAAAATGTTGCAGGCTATTTTTATTTCCTCTTCTGTAATCACCAAAGGTGGTGCAATACGGATGGAATAATCACAAAATAAAAACCAATCGGTTATTAAACCTTGCTCAATACAAGCATCTATCACAGCCTTGACAGTTTTAAAAGAATCTAATTCAACGGCCAGCATGAGGCCTATTCCTCGCACTTCTTTGATGCTGGGATGAACCAAAAGGTCTTTAAATAATTGACTTTTCCTTTCTACCTTCTCTAATAATGCTTCCTCAAAGATAGTTTCTAAGGTAGCCAAAGATGAGGCACAAGAAACAGGATGTCCTCCAAAAGTAGTGATATGCCCCAGAACAGGTCTTTCTGTTAAAGTTTGCATGATTTCCTCTGGAGCAATAAATGCGCCTATAGGCATTCCCCCTCCCATTCCTTTGGCTGATAATAAAATATCAGGTTCTATTTCCATGGCTTGAAATGCCCAAAAGGTACCTGTTCTTCCAAAGCCTGTTTGTATTTCATCTACAATCAATAGGCAGCCGGTTTCCTGGCAGCGCTGTTTTAATGCCCTAAAATAAGCTTTGGAAGCTAATCTTACACCTGATTCCCCTCCTACTATTTCTATGACAATAGCAGCTGTTTTATGAGTGATTTGTGTTAAATCTTCTACTGCTCCATGACGAATATGGCGAATGTCAGGAAGCAAAGGACGAAAACTATTTTTGAAATTTTCATCACCTGCCAGGGATAAAGCCCCTTGCGTAGCTCCATGATAGGCTTGAAAACATGAAATAATTTCTGTTCTACCGGTATATCTTTTAGCCAATTTCATTGCGCCTTCCACTGCTTCAGTTCCAGAATTGGTAAAATAAACTTGATTCAATCGGGTTGAATGTGTTGATTTTACTAGAGCTTGGGCAAGTAGGACTTGAGGACTTTGAATGTATTCTCCATACACCATTAAATGCATATACTGATCTAATTGCTTTTTAATGGCGGAGATCACCTTTGGATGACGGTGACCTACATTGGATACGGCAATACCCGAAATTAGATCCATATAGGATTTTCCTTGAACATCATATAAGTAAATATGCTCAGCTTTTTCAATTTCCAAGGCTAAGGGTGCATCAGAAGTTTTAGCAAGATGATCAAGAAAAAGTTGTCGATGAGTAATGGCCATAATCAAAAGAAAAACAAATTTATCTTCTTTACGTTAGGAATGGTAATTCTATTCACTACTTTATTTTACCCTTTGTCATAAATTCAGTTTACTTATCAAATCTGGAACTATTTTTGTTACAAAATCCCTAAGATGAAATTTATACAACTCCTTTTTAGCCTTTCTGTTATCATTCTTTTTGGTTCCACAATACG
This sequence comes from Cytophagaceae bacterium, assembly GCA_027491315.1. Lineage (GTDB taxonomy): Bacteria > Bacteroidota > Bacteroidia > Cytophagales > Spirosomataceae > Aquirufa. Next base: position 109,716 of record JAIXWL010000016.1, on the reverse strand, counting down.
CGCTCAGCAAATTCACGGAACGATTCGAAATAAACAAGGTGAAGTGATGCCATTTGCTACGGTTTGGGTATCGAATTTGAATAAGGGTACCACTGCGAATGAAGAAGGTAATTATTCCATTAAAACAGGAATAGGAAAGCACACATTGGTGTTTCGGTATTTAGGGCATAGTCCAAAGACCTTCAGCATTGAATTAGAAACATCCAATTCAGATAAATTATTGGATGTGATACTAGAAGAACAAGCCGTGGCTTTGGCAGAGGTAAATGTGGGAGGTTTAAAGGAAGATCCAGCCATTGGCATTATGCGGAGGATGATTGCTATGGCGCCATTTCATTTAAAAGAATTAGATGCCTACGAAGCCAAAGCCTATGTTAAAGGCTCAGGGAAAGTAACTGAAGTAAGTTCCTTAGTGAAAATGTTAGGTGGGAAAAAAATTGAAAAAGAAATGGGTGTTAAAGTCGGCAGCACCTATGTTTTGGAAGGAATAAATCAAGTTAGTTATCAAAAGCCCAACCGATTGCAAGAAAAGGTAATTTCCAACCGGAATAACCTTCCTCCTGCTTTAAATCAAGGATTGAACTTACGCGTTACGCAAACGAACTTTTATCGACCTAAAGTATGGGGAGGTTTATGGTCGCCCTTTGGTCCACAGGCATTTCAACTTTATCGGTTTGCCTATTTAGGTAGTTTTACACAAGACGGATTGACTATCAGCAAAATACAAGTGCAACCTAAGGCCAGTTATGATGATTTATTTGAGGGGACAGTTCAAGTAGTAGAGGATACTTGGAGCATTTATTCCTTCCAATTAAGATTTAAAGATTCCAATGGGTCTTATGGATTTACACAACAAAATGCCCAGTTTCAGGGAGTTTGGATGCCTATTCAATATGATTCTCAAGTTAATTTTGATGCATTCGGGATTAAGGCAAATTTTAGATACATCACTCAAATCAAACAATATCAAATAAAGGTTAACCCTGCTTTTTTAGTAAAACCTGCCATCATAGAAGAGAGATTAAATAAAGAACTAGCCAAAGAGATAAATCGAGAAAAGATTAAAGATCCCAAAATGGCCTTGGGGAAAGAGCTGACTAGGAAAAAGTTAAAAGAGGTTTTAAAGAAAGTAGACAAGGAAGAAAAGAAGGAAAATCTGGTCAAAATGGATGGTTTGACATCTGATTATACCTTTGAAGTGGATTCTACATCAAAAAATAAACCCGAGAGTTTTTGGGAAGAAGAACGACAAGTACCACTAACCGAGGCTGAGAAAGTGGGATATAAGGAAGCAGATAGTTTATGGATTGCTGGTGCAGATAAAAGAAGGAAGGATTCTATCAATGCTTTACCCACGTTCAAATTTGGTCATTTGCTTTACGGTAAATTGTATAATTATGAAAAGAATTTCATCGGTAAAAGTTTGGATTTAAGCTCCATAGGTGGAGGATTTAATGCAGTAGATGGATTTTATCTGGATAGAAGCATTGTATATAGAAATCGATTTGGTAGAAATAATTACCTGACTTTAGGGGCAAATATGCGATATGCCCTAGCTCGGCATCATTGGAATGGAGATTTGTTTATGGAGCGTAATTTTGATGAGAATCGGCAGTATATCAAAGCTGAACTTGGTAGTAATGTCTTCCAAATTAATCGAAGTAACCCTATTTCGCCATTTTTGAACATGTTTTACTCTCTCATTTTATCAGAAAACTATGTTCGATTATTTCAAAAGAACTATGTGAGTTTAAATTATCAATACCAATTTACACCTAGCTTACGTTTCCTTTCCTTGTTTGAATATAGAAATAGAGAAGTTTTAAGCAACTCAGTGGAACATGGATGGTTAAATCAAGATAAACATTTTGAACCCAATATGCCTGAAAATGTAGCTTGGGGAAATCAAGTTCCTGCAAGGTCTAATCAGTGGGCTAGTTCTCTTGGATTTCGATGGCAACCTAAAGCCACTTGGAATCGATACAACGGTGTGAGGAGAATAAATAATAATGAAGGCCCATCTTTTAATTTTATCTACGCATTTGGAACGGGTGATGATCAATTTCAACGTTTAAACTTTGATTATAGTCAATTCATCAATTTAGCGCGATTAGGTACTTTGAATCTTCAAATGTCTTATACGACTTATTTACAAAAAGCTACTAATTTTTTAGATTATAGCCATTTCAATGGGAATCAAACCAATTTTATAAGTGCAAATGAACAATCATTCCGGTCCTTGCCTTATTATGCTTTTAGTACTACAGACTCTCATATTAAACTGTACATGAAATGGGAACCAAGAAAATTACTATTGAGTCAGTGGAATATCTTAACCCAATATGGTATTAGAGAATATGCTGTGTACAATCGACTTCAAATTCTACAAGGAGTCAATCAAGGTGCTTATCAGGAGCTTGTTTATGGAATTTCAGGCATCGGTAAATTTTTGGGTTTAGAGCTTGCTTATCCTATGAGCAATTGGGTTCCAGAGCGCTTCAAGCTCTTGCTTAGATTTCCTTTTTAGTTGTTTTTTACGCCAAAATTCTTATTTTTGTGACAAATTTTTTTGGAATAATCTAACACACACTTTATGGATTCAATTGTTTACTTAGTTCCTGCTTTTGGTATAGTAGGATTGTTGTACACGGCTTGGAAATTTAGCTGGGTATCGAAGCAAGATGCTGGAAATGACACAATGAAAGAGCTTTCGGGATATATCGCAGATGGTGCGATTGCCTTTTTAAAAGCCGAATGGAAAATATTAGCCTATTTCGCAATTCCCACTGCGATATTATTGGCGTGGTTAGGAAATCAGGAAGGTCCTGGATTTCACTCTTCTCCCTTAATTGCCGTTGCCTTTTTAATCGGAGCCATATTTTCAGCAACTGCTGGTTATATCGGTATGATTGTAGCTACGAAAGCTAATGTTCGTACGGCAGAAGCTGCAAGAACTTCGTTGGCTAAAGCATTATCTGTTTCATTTACAGGAGGTTCTGTTATGGGAATGGGTGTTGCAGGTTTGGCTATTTTAGGCTTAGGTGGCTTGTTTATTGCATTTTATCAAGTTTTTGCTCAAGGTCAAGCTTTGACTTCGAATGAGATGAAAACAGCGATTGAAGTATTAGCAGGTTTTTCATTAGGCGCTGAGTCAATCGCTTTATTTGCTCGTGTAGGTGGTGGTATTTACACCAAAGCTGCAGACGTTGGAGCAGACTTAGTAGGTAAAGTAGAGGCAGGTATTCCTGAGGATGATGTGCGTAATCCTGCAACTATTGCGGATAACGTGGGTGACAATGTGGGTGATGTGGCTGGTATGGGTGCCGATTTATTTGGTTCTTATGTGGCAACAATTTTAGCAACCATGGTATTAGGCCAGGAAATTGAAGTAAGTGACAACTATGGTGGCTTCTCCCCTGTTTTATTACCTATGTTAATTGCTGGGGTTGGTTTATTAGCTTCTTTGGTTTCAACTTTCTTTGTACGAATTAAAAATGAAACTGATTCTGTGCAAAATGCCTTGAATACAGGAAACTACTTATCGATTGTCATCACTTTTGTAACCTCTTATTTCTTGGTGAAGAATATTTTGCCAGAAACATTGGTATTACGTGGATTCAGCTTTACTGCTATGGATGTGTTTTATTCCATCATTGTAGGCCTTATTGTAGGAACCTTGATGTCTATCATCACTGAGTACTATACGGCTATGGGAAAACGTCCAGTGGACTCCATCGTTCAGAAATCAGGTACAGGTCATGCGACTAACATCATTGGTGGTTTAGCTGTAGGTATGGAATCTACTGTTTTACCTATTTTGGTTTTAGCAGCAGGTATTTACTTTTCTTATTTCTTTGCAGGAATTTATGGTGTATCCATCGCGGCAGCTGGTATGATGGCAACTACGGCTATGCAATTAGCGATTGATGCTTTTGGTCCGATTGCAGACAATGCAGGAGGTATTGCAGAAATGTCACAATTGCCTGCTGAGGTTCGTGAGCGTACAGACAATTTGGATGCAGTGGGTAATACCACAGCAGCAACTGGTAAAGGATTTGCTATCGCTTCGGCGGCTTTGACTTCATTGGCCTTATTTGCTGCTTTCGTTGGTATTTCGGGTATTACGCAGATTGATATTTATAAAGCAGATGTATTAGCCGGTTTATTTGTTGGCGGAATGATTCCTTTCATTTTCTCTGCATTATGTATTTCAGCTGTAGGTAAAGCAGCTATGGAAATGGTGAACGAAGTTCGTCGTCAGTTCCGTGAGATTCCAGGTATCATGGAATATAAAGCTAAACCAGAGTATGAAAAATGTGTGGCTATCTCAACTGAGGCTTCTATTCGTCAAATGATGTTACCTGGTGGTATAGCTTTGTCAGTACCAGTTATCGTTGGTTTTATTATGGGACCAGAGGTATTAGGAGGTCTATTAGCAGGTGTAACGGTTTCAGGCGTTTTAATGGGTATTTTCCAGTCGAATGCTGGTGGTGCTTGGGATAATGCTAAGAAATCATTTGAAAAGGGTGTATTAATAGATGGTGTAACTTATAAGAAAGGTTCTGAGCCGCATAAAGCTGCGGTAACGGGAGATACAGTAGGTGATCCATTTAAAGACACTTCTGGACCATCAATGAATATTTTAATTAAGTTGATGTCCATCGTTTCTTTAGTTATTGCTCCTTACATTGCAAAAACTGACGGCAAGGTTTCCCACGTGGAGAAAGCTCCTGTTGTGATGAAAGTGATTGCCAAGAAATAGTTTTACATAAGTTGTTTGAAAAAAGGGTCAATCCAATAGGGTTGGCCCTTTTTTAGTGTTTAGTGATTAGTGTTTAGTGATTAGTGTTTAGGTTTTAGTGTTTAGGTTTTAAGGATTAGTGAATTTGGAATAAGTTCTTATGTATATGGTGAATGGAATTACAGGTTTTAAATTTCTTTCTCCATATTACTTCAATTAAGCTCCTCCCTTCTTTACCATTCGAATCAATAATCCCTAACCTCTAACCTCTAACCTCTAATCCCTATTCCCTAACAACTAATCCCTAAGCACTAAACACTAATCCCTAACCTCTAATCCCTAATAAAAAACGCCCTCCAATTGGAAGGCGTTTTTTATCTCTATCAGAAAGATAACCTAGAACTAAGCAGTTAATTTACCTCTTAATGCTCTTGGGATATCGATCGTTGCAACTGGGTTAGACATTGGGTTCAATATCTCACATCCTTCCACAACTAATTTGTTAACTTTTACTGTTTGTCCTAGATCTAATCCAGAAATATCAGCAGTAACAAAATCAGGAATGTTTTCAGCTAATCCTTTCAAAGTAACTTTACGTAACTTTTGGATCATTTTACCTCCTTTGATAACGCCAGGAGAGTTACCAATAATTTTAATAGGTACATCGATCTTAATAGGCTTGTTATCAACAATTTCTAAAAAGTCAACGTGTAAAATCATTTCGTTTACTGGGTGAAACTGCGCATCTTGTAAAATAGCGCGGTATTGATCACCTTCGATGTTTAATGATACTTCATAAACATCTGATGAGTAAAGTAAATCACGGAAAAGAATCATCGGAACAGCAAAGTGAACTTGCTCTTTTCCACCATACAATACACAGGGAGCTAAAGCTTCAGTACGCAAATCTTTCGCGCCCTTACTTCCGAGATTCGCTCTTTTATACCCTACAATCTCTAATTTTTTCATGTTGTTTTTGTTAAGTTTCCAGTCTTTCGCATGTGGCTATCCTCTGAAAACGGTTGAAATTAATATTTAATAAATAATGAACTGATAGATTCGTGATCTCTAATTCTTCCGATTGCCTTTGCAAATAACTCAGAAACGGTAAGAACTTTAATTTTGGCACATTCTTCTTTTAAAGGTATGGTATCCGTTACCACCAATTCAGTTAACACAGAATTGGAAATGTTTTCGTAAGCCTTACCAGATAAAACAGGGTGAGTAACAATTGCTCTCACCGACTTTGCACCTTTATCCATGATTAATTGAGCGGCTTTGCACATAGTGCCACCTGTATCAATCAAATCATCCACTAAAACAACATTGGCACCCTCTACATCACCAATTAATTGCATGGATGCAATCTCATTCGCGCGTTTTCTGTGCTTGTCGCAAATAACCATATTGGCATTAAAAAACTTTGCCATATTTCTTGTTCTCACTACACCACCTACATCTGGTGAGGCAAATGTGAGGTTGTCAAGCCCTAATGATTTCAAATAAGGAATAAAAATCGCTGTTCCTTCCAAGTGATCTACCGGAAAATCCATGAAACCTTGAATTTGTCCAGCATGTAAATCAATGGTCATAAGACGATCAGCACCAGCCGCTGTTAATAGATTCGCAATCAATTTGGCTCCAATTCCTACTCTTGGTCTATCTTTTCGATCTTGGCGAGAATATCCAAAATAAGGGATAACCGCAGTAACGTAATGGGCAGAAGCTCTTCGTGCAGCATCAATCATCAACAATAATTCCATCAGATTATCAGCCGTTGGAAAAGTGGATTGAATGATAAATACATCGCAACCGCGAACTGACTCATCAAAACTTGGAGACATTTCTCCGTCTGAAAAGCGTAATGTCGTAGCTGCCCCCAAATCTTTACCGTAGTATTTAGCAATTTCTTTGGCCAAATAATTGGACGCTGAACCTGAAAATATTTTTACTGCATTAATCGCTGCCATTTGGGAAAATTAAGGAACAATGGTGGTGTTTATCTGAAATAAGGCGCAAAACTAGTGAATTTTGCGCCCTTTTACAATTTTATACTTTATTTAATCGAAGCACGAATGATATTCAATGCTCCTCCCGCTTTAAACCATTCGATTTGTTGAGCATTGTACGTATGATTTACTGGGAAACTATCCTTGCTTCCATCAGCATGTACTAATTCAATCGTTAATGATTTTTCTGGAGCAAATTCATTCAAACCAATGATATTAATGCTATCATCTTCTTGAATTTTGTCGTAATCAGCTTCATTAGCGAAAGTTAAAGCCAACATACCTTGCTTCTTCAAATTGGTTTCGTGAATACGCGCAAAGGATTTTACCAATACAGCACGAACTCCCAAATGACGCGGTTCCATAGCTGCATGTTCACGAGAAGAACCTTCTCCGTAATTGGTATCTCCTACTACGATTGTTCCAATTCCTGCCGCTTTATAAGCACGTTGAGTATCAGGTACAGCACCATATGCTCCTGTTAATTGGTTTTTCACATTGTCTGTTTTTTCATTGAAGAAATTCACAGCGCCGATCAACATGTTGTTAGAAATATTGTCTAAGTGTCCACGGTATTTCAACCAAGGTCCAGCCATAGAGATATGGTCAGTAGTACACTTTCCTTTAGCTTTAATCAATAATTTCAATCCTTTCAAATCGGTTCCTTCCCAAGCTGAGAATGGAGCCAATAATTGTAAACGGTCAGATGTAGGCGAAACTTTTACTTGAACACCTGAACCATCCGCTGCAGGAGCTTGATATCCTGCATCTTCTACAGCAAAACCTAATTTCGGTAACTCATCACCTGTCGGTGCCTCTAATTTCACCTGCTCTCCTTTTTCGTTAGTTAAGGTGTCAGTTAAAGGATTAAACGTTAAATCACCAGCAATGGCCAAAGCCGTTACAATTTCAGGTGATGCCACAAAAGCATAGGTATTCGGGTTTCCGTCAGCACGCTTGGCAAAGTTTCTGTTAAATGAGTGAACGATGGTGTTCTTCTCTCCTTTTTCAGCACCTGGGCGAGCCCATTGACCAATACAAGGTCCGCAAGCATTGGAAAATACAGTTGCTCCAATAGAATCAAAGGTTGAGATAAAACCATCTCTTTCAATGGTGTAACGTACTTGCTCAGAACCTGGGGTAATTGTGAATTGGGCTTTTGTTTTTAAACCTTTAGCTGCTACTTGTTTCGCTAGAGAAGCTGCACGGGCAATATCTTCATAAGAAGAGTTGGTACAAGAACCTATCAAACCAACTTCTACTTTTGTAGGCCAGTTATTTTTAATGGCTAATTCTTTTAATTTAGAAATAGGTGTAGCCAAATCTGGAGTAAATGGACCATTTACATGTGGCTCTAAAGTATCTAAATCAATTTCAATAACTTGATCAAAATAGGCTTCAGGATTTGCATATACTTCCGGATCAGCTGTTAAGTGTTCACGAATACCATTGGCTAAGGCTGCAACATCCGCTCTTCCTGTTGACTCTAAATAACGAGCCATGGAGTCATCATAACCAAAAGTGGAAGTAGTAGCACCAATCTCCGCTCCCATGTTACAAATGGTTCCTTTTCCTGTGCAAGACATGGAAGTAGCACCTTCTCCAAAATATTCTACCACACAGCCTGTTCCACCTTTTACCGTTAGAATACCTGCTACTTTTAAGATAACATCTTTAGCGGATGTCCATCCATTTAATTTTCCTGTTAATTTAACTCCAATCAACTTAGGGAATTTTAACTCCCAAGCTAAACCTGCCATGACATCACATGCATCAGCACCACCAACACCAATAGCGATCATACCTAATCCACCAGCATTTACTGTGTGTGAGTCAGTACCAATCATCATTCCACCTGGGAAGGCATAGTTCTCTAAAACAACTTGGTGAATGATACCAGCTCCTGGTTTCCAGAATCCAATACCATATTTATCTGAAACAGATGATAAGAAATCATAAACTTCTTTATTCTTGTCAACTGCCACTTTTAAGTCGGTAGAAGAAGCTACTTTAGCTTCAATTAAGTGGTCACAATGTACGGTTGAAGGAACGGCAACTTGCGGACGTCCTGCTTGCATAAATTGCAAAAGGGCCATTTGAGCCGTTGCATCTTGCATTGCAACACGATCTGGAGCAAAGTCTACGTAAGAACCTCCTCGAGTAAATGTGCTAGAAGGTGTTCCTTCCCACAAGTGACTATAAAGTATTTTTTCCGTTAAAGTAAGCGGTTTTCCTGTCAATGCACGTGCTGCGGCAATTCTAGCCGGCATGCGATCATAGACAGCTTTAATCATTTCAATATCAAAGGCCATGAGTCAATGTTGGTTTTAATAAATTGTTCGTAAAATTAATAGATTACTGCCACCTTTTTGCCACTTTTTGTAAATATCATTTCCTTTAAAGCAGTTTTTTGTGAATTTTACATTTTAATTGACTTTTTACCAAGTAATTTTTTAACCTTGATTGGCCCGAATTGAGATTTAAACTGATTTCTTCTTTTTCTTTTTTCCTGTATTTTTCCGCCTGCTACCTCGCTTTCGGTCAAAAAAGCAGTTCGATGGATTCCTTGATTAACAAGACCATGGAATTAGCTCCTCAGCATAGTTCATTGATGGGTCAATTTTCAGCCGAGGTCATCACCAAAGAAAAAGGTCGCTTTAATCAGGTGATTGGTTTAGCTAAAAATCGACTTAAAAGAAATGAAGGTATACAAGAAGGTCAATGGTACGGAAATCAGACGCATGTTAAAGTATATGTCAAAAGCTTGAATCAAATGATTCATGAAATCATTGATGTCAAAGGTTTCCATAAAAAATATCCAAGGCCTACCTTATTTTTCTGGCCTGATTTCTACCAGGATTTTATTGGAACCAATTGTGTATCACCTTTAAATTACCAAGGACGAGATTATTATTCTTATGAATATTCGGGTGATACTTTAGTGGACGGACAAAAAGGTTATCAATTTCAAGTCAAACCTACCTCCACGGGAGATCGATTATTTAGTGGTAAATTGACTCTAAATCATTCAGGCTGGATCATTCGATGGGAAGCTCAAGTAGAATCTGATGCCATATTCTACTACATGGATTTGCAGCATCAATGGGTAAACCAGGCTTGGTTACCCAAGGCCGCATACTTTAAGCTATCGGGTGGGCTAATGGGTAATTACGGTGAGTTTATTTTACAAGAGGAAGTGCAGCAAGCTCCTCAAAGCTGGAAAGCTGATGCTAACTTTCAGGTTCCGAATCAGATAAATGAGCGATTAAATTTCGCAGAAATAGGTTTTGATGAAGTTTTTGCCACCCAATTATTAGGAAATTTTCATCAATCCCTATTGAGAAAATGGAAGTCGCGCCCTCAAAGTGGGCTCATTACCATGGATTCCGTTCGTTATGAGAAGCGTGAAGAAGTCCAACATAATACGCAGGATGACCAATTTTTTCAAGGATCTATGAGCTCCAATCTCCTGGAGGCCTCCATCGATACCCTACGAAGAAGTCCTTTTTCTTTAAATCAATTAATTTTTTCAAAGTCCTTTTATTTCGGATCTAGACAAAAAGATTTTTATCCTTTTGAAATCTATTATAAATCGCCTGTATTTGATTCAAATTTCAATACGGCAGAAGGTTTTGTGGCAAATGCTAGTCTTTTGTTTCGAAAAAGATGGGCCCGTTATCAATTTTTGGAAGCTGAATTTTTAGGAAGACGTTCCTTTGGTTTGAATCGAAATACAGGCTATGTGAAATTAAGGTACAAGACAGATTCTTTTGATATATCCATTTCTCAGGGGGATTTTGTTCAACAAATGAATCCAGATAATTCAATTTCTCCTGAAATGAATACGCTGTCAACGCTTTTGTTGAAAAACAATCAAATGAAAATCTACCGTAAGGAGTTTTGGAATTTAGCCTTGATAAAGCGTTTTTCCTCTAAATTCTTTTTTAAAGGAAGTGTTGAATGGGCACGTAGAAGCCAAATGGATAATACGACTGACTACTATTGGTTCAATTATTTGAATCGAAAATTCACAACGAATAATCCTCAAAATTCGGAATATCCACAAGAAGGTTTCTCAACTTATAAGGCATTTATAAGTCAAGTTACCTTGGGTTTTAGACCTTTTTTATCTCAATATTATCGAAATCATATTCGTGAAAGTGAATGGGGATCTTCACCTTTAATTCTATTTAAATACCGGGCAGGCTGGAAAGGAATAGCCGAATCATCAGCTCAATTTAATATGTTAGAAGTTTCCTACTTACAAAATTTAGCGCTCTCTCCTTGGATAAAATCTGGCTTTATTATCAATGCGGGTACATTTCTTGGACAAGCTCCAGAAAATTTTATTGATTTTAAGCATTATAATGGTACCATGAATTTAGTTCTGGCAGGAGAAATGTTGGCCTCCCATCGTTTAGTGGGTTATTATCAAAATTTTACTGCAGGAGCGAATCAGCGTTTGAACGTGAATCATTATGCCTACAGCACTGCGGGTTCATATGTGGAAGGATTATCCTTATTCCAATTTTCAAATCTTTGGTTAAAGCCCTTGTTGGGTATGAAAAAGTCCTATGTAAAAGAAGTTTTAATCGCCAATACCGTGTTTATCAATAATCAAAAACTTTTATATTCAGAAGTAGGTTACGGTTTAGATGGTCTAGTTAAAATTTTCCGATTGGAGGCGATTGCTAGTTTCATCAATGGGAAATTCAATTACGTAGGTTTACGATTAAATCTTAATTCAAGAATTCGGATTGGAAACATCCCAGATTGATTGAACTAATAGATTTTTTTTCATTGCTTCAAAATCATTCGCTAGAAATTCATTTTAAGCAAGTATATTTGAGGTCATTTTTTAGTATACATAATTCAATTTAATAGAATGGCAAAAAATTTGGTCATCGTGGAGTCGCCTGCAAAAGCTAAAACCATCGAAGGGTATTTGGGTAAAGATTTTGTGGTGAAATCTTCGTTTGGTCACGTGAGAGATCTCCCAATCAAGGGTGATAAGGCAATTGATATTGAGCATGATTTTACGCCAACCTATGTGATTTCACCCGATAAAACTAAGGTGATTTCGGAATTGAAGAGTTTAGCTAAATCATCTGAGGAAGTTTGGTTAGCGACTGACGACGACCGTGAGGGAGAATCCATTTCATGGCATTTAAAAGAGGCATTAGGTCTAAAAGACGACACCAAAAGAATTGTTTTTAGAGAGATAACGAAATCGGCTATCCAAAACGCCATTTTAGCTCCTCGTAAGATAGATATGGATTTGGTGAATGCCCAGCAGGCTCGCCGAATCATGGATCGATTAATTGGATTTGAGCTATCTCCTGTTCTTTGGTCTAAGGTTCAAAAAGGACTTTCTGCCGGACGTGTTCAGTCTGTGGCGGTTCGACTGATTGTAGAAAGAGAAAAAGAAATCGAGAAGCATGAAAGTGTAGGGACCTATAAGATTTCAGCCATTTTTAATTTGCCAGGTAAAAAAGTGTTAAAAGCTGAATTACCTAAGAATTTTAACACAGAAGAAGAGGCCGTGGCCTTTTTGAAGAAATGTGTGGGGGCTGATTTTAGCATCAAGAGTTTAGAAACTAAACCCGCTAAAAAATCACCAGCGCCACCTTTTACGACATCAACCTTACAGCAAGAAGCATCTAGAAAGTTGGGCTATTCCGTGGCTACTACCATGCAAATTGCTCAAAAATTATATGAATCGGGACGTATTTCTTACATGCGTACTGACTCAACTATGTTATCCCAAGAAGCAAGAGATAAAGCTAAGGCTGCCATTGAGGCGGCTTATGGAGCTAAATTTCACCATGCTCGTCAGTTTAAAACCAAGAGTGAAAGCGCACAAGAGGCCCACGAAGCCATTCGTCCAACAGACTTTGAAGTAAATTCCATTTCTGGTGATGCACGTGAAAAACGTTTGTATGAATTGATTTGGAAGCGTGCCATAGCTTCTCAGATGTCGGAGGCTGTTATTGAACGTACGACGGCCCAAATTCAAATTTCTAGTACTTCTGAATTATTAATTGCTCAAGGTGAAGTAGTTACTTTTGAAGGGTTCTTAAAAGCTTATTTGGAAGGAAAAGATGAGGAAGAGGAGGATGAAAACAAAGATATGTTACCTCCCTTATCCATCGGACAGGTACTTGATTTGGCTGAACTAAAAGCACAAGAACGTTTTTCTAGGCCAGCTGCTCGCTATACAGAGGCTAGTTTAGTAAAAGCCTTGGAAGAAAAAGGAATAGGTCGCCCTTCTACATATGCACCTACCATTTCTACTATTATCAAAAGAGCCTACGTGGTAAAGGAAGATCGTCCTGGTAAAGAAAGGGAGTTTCAAACGTGGATTTTAAAGGATCAGGAGATTGTTGGTCAAAAGAATACTGAAATAGTAGGTACAGAAAAAGCTAAATTATTTCCAACTCATATAGGTACCTTGGTTACCGATTTTTTAGTCGAGAATTTCGAAGAAGTAGTAGATTATACCTTCACGGCTGAAATGGAAGATGAGTTTGATAATGTCGCCAAAGGTAAATTAGCTTGGACGCAATTGATGAAAAACTTTTATGGTTCTTTTCACCAGACCATTGAAGATAGCAAATCGATTTCTCGTAGTTCCGTAGGTGGAGGAAGAGAATTGGGAGTTGATCCTACTTCTGGAAAGAAAATTTCCGTTCGATTGGGCAAATTCGGGCCATTCGTTCAACTGGGAGAATCTGGTGAGGAGGAAAAACCTGTTTTTGCGAATCTTTCCAAAGATCAGTCCATCAGCAACCTAACTTTAGAAGAGGCCATTGCATTATTAGAGCGTCCGAAGTTACCTCGTGAAGTAGGGATTTATGAAGATAAACCTTTGATTATTGGTGCCGGAAAATTAGGTCCATACATCAAGTATGATGGTAAATTTACGAGTTTACCTGATACAGAAGATCCATTTACTTTGGATATGCCAGGGGCCATTCGTGTATTAGAATCTGCTCAAAAAGTAGCCGAAGCAGAAAGTTTGGGTACTTTTGAAAATGAATTAATCTCCACTGGAAAAGGAAGATTTGGTCCTTACGTAAAACATGCTGGTAAATACTTTTCCTTGGGTAAAACGGATAATTTGGCCAGTTTAACATCCGAAAGAGCGATTGAAATTATTTTGGCTAAGCGAAATTTAGAGGCAAATAAATTCATTAAAGAATTTGCTGAAAATGACCAGGTTAAGATCGTTAATGGCATGTATGGTCCATATATTCAAATTGGTAAACGTAATGTCAAGATCCCTAAAGATCAGAATCCTGCAGAATTAACATTGGAACAATGTTTAGAGCTAGGAGAACAAGCACCAGCTCCCAAAAAAGCTAGAAAAAAGTAGTAATAACATTTAATTAAAGGGTATGAGTCAAATTATTGATGGCAAATTTGTTTCTGAGACAATGAAGGCCTCGATTGCTAAAGAAGTACAAGAATTAGTAGCAGCCGGCCAAAGAGCGCCTCATTTAGTTGCCATTTTAGTGGGTAACAATGGTGCATCCGAAACTTACGTAGCTAATAAAGTTAAGTCATGCGAAGAATTAGGTTTCACTTCTACCCTTTTAAGATTTGACCCGACGATCACTGAAGCTGAATTATTGGCCGCCGTTCAAGGCGTAAATGATAATCCTGACATGGATGGACTGATTGTTCAACTTCCATTACCAGATCATATTAATCCGGACAAAGTCATGGAGACCATACATCCTTCAAAAGATGTTGATGGTTTTCATCCAATCAATATCGGGCGAATGGCCAAAGGTTTACCAGCCTATATTTCTGCCACGCCTCAGGGGGTATTGGACTTATTAGCTTATTACAATATTCAAACTTCAGGAAAGCATTGTGTGGTGGTTGGAAGAAGTCAAATAGTAGGTTTACCTATGTCGATTTTAATGCAAAGAAATCATCCTCAGGGGAATTGTACCGTGACCTTGACACACTCAAGAACTCCAAATTTAGAAGAAATTTGTGCTCAAGGGGATATTGTGATTGCTGCTTTAGGAAAGCCTGAATTTATCAAAGCCGCTCACATCAAAGAAGGTGCTGTGGTCATCGATGTAGGCTTAACGCGTGTAGAGGATCCAAGCAAAAAATCTGGCTTTGCATTGAAAGGAGATGTCGATTTTGCCGATGTTGCCCCTAAATGTTCTTATATCACCCCAGTACCCAAAGGAGTGGGTCCTATGACCATCGTCTCATTGATGAAAAACACTTTGCTGGCAGCTAAAGGAACGATATATCCTAAAAATTAATCTTCTTTATACTCGATTATAATAGCGATGAAAAACTCCTAATGGAAGCTTTTTATCGCTATTGTCATTTAAATATAATTCTCCAGATTCAGCAGAAGAAGGTACATCAAAAATACCATTCATGAGATTTTCTACGACCAAAGTAGAAAATCCAAGCGAGTACACATTACTTAATAAGAGATGCTCAGCTGGATCTAAAATTTCCTTGACAGATAATAATAAATCTTCTATTTGTTCTTCCAAAACCCATTTTTCACCGTCTGGGCCACGTCCATAGGCGGGTGGGTCTAAGAGTACACCTTGATAGAAATTTCCTCTCCTAGCCTCTCTTTTGACAAATTTTAAGGCATCTTCCGCCATCCAACGAATGCCATCTAATTGGGAAACTTCCATATTTTCCCTGGCCCAAGATAAAACCGGTTTTACCGAATCTACATGGGTTACTTCCGCTCCCATTTGTCGGCACACTAAACTCGCTCCGCCGGTATAAGCAAATAGGTTTAAGAACTTAGGATTTGTTTTTTTAAATAATGGAATTTTTTGTGCTAAAAACTCCCAGTTGGAGGCTTGTTCAGGAAATAATCCTACATGTTTAAAAGAGGATAAGGATATTTTAAACGATAAATTCAATCGTTCTGACTTATAAGGCATAAACCATTTGTCTGGTACTTTTCCTTTTATCTCCCATTGGCCACGTTCTTGACTTCCTTTTTCTTTTTTGAAATGAGCATGACTTAATTTTTGCCAATCATTCTCAGTGAGGGATTTTGCCCAAATAGCCTGAGGTTCAGGTCTTCTAACGGTAAATTCTCCAAATTTTTCCAGCTTTTCAAATCCACCTGAGTCGATTAACTGATAATTTTCTCCCCAAAATTGTGGAGTTTCAATGGCAATGGATGTGGACTGCTTCAAAATTATTTCTGGATTTCTATCTTATTTAAAAAATATACGGACCTACGTCCTTCTTCATTGGAGATCGTTTGATAACCATTGGCTAGGTAATATGGCCCAAACCAATAATTTAATTCAGAACTACTGCTTCTCCTGATTTTATCACCTTCATTATCCGTGCTAATGTTTTGAATACTCTCACTTTCTGACCTTCCTTGATTTCGAATTGTCTTGGTGATAATTTGATTGTCCAAATTAAATGAAAGTACGATTTGATCCCCTTGAATGGAGGTTTTGATCTTTTGAATCAATTTTGGTTCTTTTAAATCTTTCATATCAATGCAGTGATCCCACAAAATATCACCTTTCTCATCCAATTCAACGATCACAGCATGCGTATAAACCCAACCATCAAATTGTTGTTGATTACCATAATAATTAAATCCACGGTAGCCCCATGGACTGTAATAGCTGGAATAAGGCGAGTATAATCCATAATATCCATAACCCCAACGGTACGGATTATAGATCATGCTCCAAGGAGAATAAAAGCCTCCTAGTCCCATCATGGTGCCATATGGACCGAAATTATTGTATTTATAATCTGGGTAAAAAGATTCTGCCACCACTATGTAATGGTCGCCCTTTTTAATGATTTCATGAATTAATAAGCGATAATCCAATCGGAGATCTTCCCCTTTACTTTCTTTATCCTTGATTTTCTTTTCTTGTTTTTCCTTTTGTTTTGGCGTCAAAAAGTTGAAAAAGTTGGAAAACTTGGTGAAGCTATGAAATTTCGATTGCAGTAATTCGCCATCCAAATATGAATTAAAATAGATTCCTTGCGAACTAGGTCCTTTGGATGAGCCAATGGTTGTTTTATGGCCATAAGTACCTACTATTACTTGTAATGAGTCATTTAACTGTGTTGATTTGGCATTCATCATAGCAAATTCCTCGTTGGGATTCATGATGATTTGCCCGATTTGTCCACCATCTTCATCAAAAGATTTGATGATTAATTGATAATTTTTAGCTCTATTTCCAACAGAGTACGTAACATTTACTTGTTGTTGTATGGAGTCTAAATCCATGGACTGAATTTCAGCTTGCCCTTTTACCACAGCTGGGAGTATACGCGTTTTTCTTTCTTTTAAATTGGTAAATAAAATGACAGGCTGATTGTTTACGATACCGCCAATGAACAGTGATTCATTCAGGGCTTTGAAGTTAGAAATCTCCATGCGGTCCACGGAATAGATTTGAAACTTCTCATAACTACCTTTGGATACATTCACACGAACAATTTGGTAGGAATTACTCTTAAAACGACTAAAAAGCAGGTTAAGTGATTTTCCATCGAAACTATGGTTAACATAATCCAAGCCATTATCAATGGTTCCATTGGTATACCAAACTTGTTCCAAATTAGTGGAGAATTTTTGTATACTAAACTCTTGTTTACCTAACTGATTTAATATAATAACTCCTTGATTACCAATGGGTATGGTAAAAGATTCCAAGTCCTTTCCTCCTACTGGAAACTCAATTCTTTTACCAACTTGGGCATTAGCTTGAAAAATAAGAATACTTAGAAGGCTAGAAAAAAGAAATAGCTTGAATGGAAGAAAACGTTTCATAATATTATTCTGTTAGGCTCATGATAATATCAAATTCGGGTTTGTCAACTGGTGTTACAGAAAGTCTAGACTGCTTAATTAAGGCCAAGTTGCTCAAACGTTCATCTGATTTCATCTGTTTTAGTGTGACGGATTTTTTAAACTTTCGAATGGGAACTAATTCAACGACCACCCAGCGTGGATCGTCGGTAGTGGGGTCGGGATAGTGTTCCTTACTTACTTCAGCTAATCCAACCACCTCGAGGCCCTCATTGGAATGATAAAAATACACCCAATCCCCTTTCTTCATGGCCATCATATTGTTCCTAGCTTGGTAATTTCTTACCCCATCCCAAACGGATTTACCTTCTTTAACGAAATCATCCCAAGAATATTTGAACGGTTCTGATTTTACTAACCAATGATTCATATCAAGGAAATTTTGGGAATTTAGAGAAATCAGGTTTTCTTTTTTCTAAAAAGGCATTTTTACCTTCTTTAGCTTCATCCGATAAATAATAGAGTAAAGTAGCATTTCCTGCTAATTCTTGAATACCCGCTTGACCATCTAATTCAGCATTAAATGATGATTTAAGCATACGTAATGCAATCGGACTTTTTTCTAAAATGCGCTCACACCATGAAATGGTAGTAGCTTCTAATTGATCCAAAGGAACCACTTTATTTACTAAGCCCATTTGAAGTGCCTCCTGAGCATCGTATTGGTCGCATAAATACCAAATTTCTCTAGCCTTCTTTTGACCTACTACCCGGGCTAAATAAGATGCGCCAAAGCCTCCGTCAAAAGAACCAACATTGGGTCCAGTTTGTCCAAAACGCGCATTATCTGCGGCAATGGATAAATCACAAACCACATGCAATACATGGCCACCACCGATAGCCCAGCCTGCCACCATGGCAATAACCGGTTTAGGAATGGTTCTGATTTGTCTTTGTAAATCCAAAACATTTAATCGAGGTACTAAATCTTGTCCAACATATCCCCCATCTCCACGCACACTTTGGTCACCACCTGAACAAAAGGCTTTTCCTCCTTCACCCGTTAAAATTACTACACCTACCGAGGTGTCTTGTCGGGCTAATTCCATGGCTTCCGACATCTCCTGTACCGTTTTTGGGGTAAAAGCATTGTGTTTATGCGGACGGTTGATGGAAATTTTGGCTATTCCATTGTATTGTTGAAATAGAATTTCTTCGTATTCCTTGATCGTTTTCCAGGGAAAATTTGATGTCATGGTTTATTCGTTTTCTTGGTTGTAAATCACATCCCAGGTATGGTCTGCTAATAAAGTTACTTTGGCTAAAAATCGGCTATATTTAAATGAGCGACCCCATTCATGAGGGGCTACCAAGGATAATAAATCCGTACCGTTTTCTTTTTCGTATAAATAGTAGGTTTCACTGATGATGGGTTCAAACCCCATAGCTGCATCGTAAATCCTTTCTGATATTTCTTTTCTTTCTGCTAATAATTTGGCTTGCTTCGCCAAAACTTCCATCTGCTCGTACAGCTGGTTCATTTGTCGATCCGTCTGCTGTCTCATCGCTTTCACCGAACGCCCCTTGGTTTTCCCCATATCCTCCGGTTTAATAACGGCTGAGCCCGCTGTATGGGCATAAGGTAAAAGTCCAGGGTTTTGGGCGACTTTATCAGGATTGATGGGATTCAAGAAAGGATCTTCAGACATGCTCAATTAATTAAGGTAAATCCTAGCTGTAACCCTCAAAATTAGAGAATGTTTGGTTAATTTTGGAATGATTCATTGAATATATGCTGGTAATTTCTCCAAAGTCCAATTCCTTCCCCATTCCATCCACTCCATTTGAAACTGAGGTGATCGAATTTTGTCAGTCATGGAATGCTGGAAATGAGTGGTTTGAATTCCATACCTCGGGTTCAACGGGGCATCCCAAAGCTATTCGAATTCATCGGGATCAAATGCTGCATTCAGCACAATTAACGGGTCAATGGTTAGGATTACAAGCTGGTAATACGGCCTTATTATGTTTACCTGTTAAATTTATCGGAGGAGCCATGGTGCTTGTTCGGGCCTTGGTTTGGGATTTAGAGCTTGTCATCATAGAACCAAGTAATCAACCTGAAATACCGACTGATTTTTCTTTTCATTTGACTTCATTGGTTCCCCCACAGTTGCAATATATTCTGCAAAATGAGTCCTTATGTCTGTCTTTTCAACAAGCCAAAGGAGTTTTAGTAGGCGGTGCCGCCATTTCTATCGATATTGAAAATCTGGCCAAACAGCAAGTTTTCCCTATATATTTAACTTACGGTATGACGGAAACGGTCTCGCATATCGCCTATCGACCCATTTCTTTAGAAATAGATGAATACCTGCGCCCACTTCCAGGGGTGGAACTTAAATTGAATCAGGATGCTTGTTTATGCATAAAATCCAGTGTTACTTCAAATGCATGGATTGAAACCAATGATGTAGCGGAATTAAGGGAGGATCAAAGTTTCAGGATATTAGGACGTAAGGATTTTATCATCAATTCTGGTGGAATGAAATTGATGCCCAGCCTTGTTGAAAAGCATATTCAAGCATATTTTTTTGAAAATGGTCTTTCTAATCGCTCATTTGTAGCTGGTATACCTGATAAATTATATGGTCAAATAGCTGTTCTTTTTATAGAATCTCAAGTGAATCTGGCTTTAGATGCCCCATTAAGGCAATATTTATTACGTCATTTGTCCTCAAAACAAATTCCTAAGTTGATTATTTACTTACCAAACTTCTTATTTAATTCAAATGGTAAATTGGATAACCTGAAAACGGTAGCTTTGTATCTCCAATCTATATCCAAAGAATCATCTGCCCATGACAAATTTTAATTTATTTTACGAGAGTGCCAATAATGTGCCGGCTCCCTATCATTTCGAAGCCTTGATTCGATTTGTTGAGTTTGGCTCCGACAATGCCTCTTTGGACGTAGAAATACAATATACCGACCGTGAAGATTTTTCAAAAGAAGAATTATTGGCGGAAGGCTTACCAACCGAAGAAACTTGGACTTGGAAAGGAAGTATTTCGCCAGCATGGCAACAAAGATTAGCCGCTAGATTTGATACCTATAAATCGGGATCTTGTAAGCCAAGGGATGAAGAACCTTTCATCATGTTGGAATATCCTAACAGTACCACCAAAGTGCCTAGAATGCTTGAAATTGAAGAAAACTTAATTCAAGAGTTTATTCAATCCATTTTCGAAACCGCAGGTAGAGAATTGCCCTTGTTTCTGGGCTTTCAGTTTAAAAATGAATTAGACGAATGGGTAAGGATTGAAGGTGAGTTGTCTTTTCAACACCTGAACTTTACCTATCAAGAATCAGGATCGGTTTTAAAAACAATTTCGGATTGGGATCGTTTACAAGCTTTAATGAATACCGTTTATATAGCTGATTTTCAATCGGATAAAGCTAAAGAAGAATTGAAGAATACCCAGTCGTTTGCGGTTTATCCTGGTGATGGTTTATGGTATGTAGCTGGGGATTCTTTACGAAAGCCCTCTGGTAACAATCGGTATTTTGATGGTTTAGAAAACAGTTTAAGAGAAATATTTAAGACTTAAAATCCATGGTTTCATCAACAGAAGATCAAATTGCAGAAGTATTTTGGATTCAAAAATCTACCTTATCACGTCTTAAAAATACGACCTATAAAGAACGTATTGAAAAATTGAGATCCATTGAAAAATACATGATTTCTCATAAAAAGGAATTGTTTGATGCTTTATATGATGATTTTAAAAAACCTTCCTCTGAGGTAATATTAGCAGAGTTGCTGGGAGTAAAAAGAGAAATTGATCATATCTGCTCACATCTGAAATCTTGGATGAAACCGCAAAAAGTAGATACTCCTCTTCTACTTTTAGGTACCCAAGGTTACGTCCAAATGGAAGCCAAAGGTATGTGTTTAATCATTGCTCCATGGAACTACCCTTTCAATTTAGCCATCTGCCCCTTACTATTGGCCATCGCTGCTGGTAATGCCGTAATATTGAAGCCATCTGAATTAAGTCCTGCGACCTCTTCGTTTATAAAAAAGATGATTACGGTCCTTTTTGATCGAAGTGAAGTGGCTGTTTTTGAGGGAGATGCTTCTGTTTCCACTTATTTATTGGAACAAAAGTTTGATCACATATTTTTTACCGGTAGTCCCATGATTGGGAAATTAGTGATGAAAGCAGCCGCTGAGCATCTTACTTCGGTAACCCTAGAGTTGGGAGGTAAATCACCTGCTATCGTAGGGCCACAAGCTGATATTGAAGCATCAGCACAAAAAATCGCTTGGGGTAAATTTTTGAATAATGGGCAAACATGTATTGCTCCAGATTATGTATATGTTCATGAAAGGCATTATTTCGCATTTCTGGAAGCTTTAGAAAAATCAGTTAACACGTTTTACAATCCCGAGAAAAAAGGTATTCAGCAAAGTAAAGATTATGCTAGGATTGTCAACTCAAGGCATTTTAGTCGAATCATGAATTTGTTAGAAGATGCTAAACTTCATGGTGCGAATGTATTATTTGGAGGCGAAACGGATGAAAAGGACTGTTACATGGCCCCAACCGTATTGACCAACTGTCACCATGATATGAACATCATGCGCGAGGAGATTTTTGGTCCTATTCTACCCATTTTGGTATATAAAGATGAACAGGAAATTATCGACCAATTAGCGAAAGAAGAAAAGCCACTAGCTCTTTATATTTTTTCTGAACAAGAAGAGTTTACTCAGCATATCCTAAAAAATACGAGCTCCGGAGGTGTGGTAGTGAATGATTGTCTGATACATTACGGACATGGAGAGCTTCCATTTGGAGGTGTTAATCATTCAGGAATAGGTAAAACAGGTGGTAAATATGGATTTATTGAGTTTTCTAATCAAAAATCTGTGTTAGTTCAACATAGTCGAATGATGAAATTTTTATATCCTCCATATCATTTAAAGGTCCGTTGGATGCTTGATTTTATTCTAAAATGGCTTTAAGGAAATTATTTATAGTATGGTTGGTATTAGGCCTATGCTTTATTTCTAGGGCTCAATTAAATTATGCCCTATTAGATCAAAATCCAGCATCGATTCAATGGAAACGCATTCAAGTACCCAATCAGCCGATACAAATTATTTATCCCAATGATGCTGATAGTTTAGCTCAATTGACTGCTTATTACCTAGAAAAACATGTCAATCAGGTTGGAAAAACACTACCAAGTAAACTTCATCCTTGGAAAGTTGTACTTCAAAATAGGGGAATATATTCCAATGGATTTGTTAGTTTAAATGCCCCCAGAGCTGAATTTTTTACTATTCCTACCCAAAATCCTGCCTTAGTTGGGACGAATGAGTGGTTGGAGATGTTGGTTAGTCATGAGACTAGGCACATGTTTCAAAACGAGTTAGGTCGACAAGGTTTAGCTAAGTTTTTTAGAAGTTTATGGGGGAGTAATGGTCAAGCATTGTACTCCAATTTAATCATTCCTAATTGGCTTTGGGAAGGTGACGCGGTAGAGACAGAAACAAAATTAAACCCAACGGGTAGAAGTAAAATCCCTGAGTTTTATTTGCCCTTGCATGCTTATTTAACCGAATATGGAATACCTTCTTATGGAAAATTGATGGGTAAGTCATATCGACAATATGTCCCTAATCATTATATTTTTGGTCAATTTTTAAGTCAATATATTCGAAAAAAACAGGGTGATTCTGCCATTGGTTTAATCTGGCAAAATGCCTTGCTACGCCCCTATCCTTTCGCTTTTTCTTCTGTTTTGAAGAAAAAGACAGGTTTAAGTATCGACCGCTTTAGTCAATTGGCTTTGAAGGAATTACGGGATTCTATTCAAAAAAATAAAATATCTCAGACTGAGCCAGGTGAACAAATCAGTCCAAAAGTCTCCAAAGGTTTTACTCCTTATAAATTTCCATGTTGGATTTCTGAAAACACTTTTGTCGCTATTAAATCTGGTTTTTCTACAATTCCTGTTCTAGTAGAAATAAGCCATGGAAAAGAAAAAGTATTGTGCAAAATAGGTCCGATGGCAGAAATGAATATGTTATCTGCCACTTCGCAATGGATCGTTTGGTCTGAAATTAAATTTGATCCTCGATGGGGACAAAAACAAGGTACTAGATTGGTATTATTCAACCGAGAAACCAAAGAAAAGACTTTTTGGGATGGTGATGAAAAATGGTTAAACCCCTCTTTAAGCCAAGATGGGAAATTAGTGTTAACCCTTGTTCAAAATAATGCTGGTTCCTCGCACCTTTTGCTTTTGGATGTAGAAACAAGGCAATTGCTTAAAAAAATACATATTGCTGCTGGAGAACAAGTACTTCATGCCCGATTAGCAGATTTGAATAGAATCGTCTTCATTGTCAAAAAACAATATCAAAAATCGATTCGAATTTTGGATTTAGAAGGCTTAAACATGCTACATGAAATTCCATTAGGAAGTAACAATATTGCTTCTCCTTTTTTGCAGGGGGATTATGTCTATTTTAATGAGCCCGTCAATGGCATTGATCAAATTGTGCGTATTCATCTAAAGAAACATCAAAAACAGGTTATCAGCAATGCTCCATTTGGTGCATATTCTGCTCAAAGTTGGAATAACGAAAAGGTTATTTTTCAAACTTATCGTGCCTCAGGAGACGCTATTGTAGAAAAAAAACTAAGTGATCATGCCTGGAATAATTTAGAAATCATCCCAGTAAAAAAATCATTCGATGAAATTAGACCAGCTTATGCTACTCAAAAATACTCCAAATGGAACATTTTTAATGTGTATTCTTGGGGACCGCTAATTGCTGCTCAAGGAAATCAATTGGAAATCAGTCTATTATCTAAAAATATCACCAATACCTTCCAAGCGGGCTTAGGATATCAATTTGACCCTAATGAACGATCGGGTACCCAATTTGCCCGTTTTTCTTATCAAGGGCTATATCCCATTTTAGATGCCTCCTTTCAAAGTAGTCAACGAAGTACTAGCTTGTATATTGATAGAAAAGCTCCATTAGATAGTTTAAGAACAGACAGATGGACTCAAACTAAAGGCGATGTAGGCATTCGCTTACCAATTAATTTAACTCATTCGGCCTTTTCAGAATTTTTAACCTTGTCTACTACGTATTCTTTTTTTCAAGTCGATGGTTATGATTTGCCATTGAGATATAAAAATGAAGCATTTAATGGCATGTATTCATCCATGACACATGCTATTTCCTATTCTAAATTATTAAATAGGGCCTATTGGGACGTACAATCACCTTGGGGATATCAATTTGGATTTAATTGGCAAGGAACTCCTTTTAGCCAAAATTTGAAGTCTGAAATTTGGTCTGTTCAATTAAAAACTTTTGTTCCTGGATTATTTAGACACCATGGTATTTCCTTGCGTGGGGCATACCAGCAACAATCTAATGGAAATTATACGTTTGCCAGTACTTTAGCACTACCTCGTGGTTATACCACTGTTTTGTATAATCGATTGTATACATTTTCAGCAGATTATAAGTTTCCTATTGCCAATACCGATTTTAATGTGGGTAGGTTATTGTATGTAAAGCGATTAAAAGGAAATATATTTTTTGATGCTTCACAAGGTGAAAATATCGCAAAAGATGGATCGACAACCACCACTTTCCAATCATTCGGTGTAGATTTGTCGTCCCAATTTCACTTGATGCGTTTTTCCCAAACATTTGAAATCGGAGTACGTTGTTTATATAAATCTCAAACCAAGCAAATCGAGTGGTATCCTTTGGTAATCGATATAGGATTTTAATTGTTTCTTGGATAGGCTTGTTGGGTTTCAGCATTCTTTTGTTCTCCTGTGAAACAAATCAGGATTCAAAAGGCGAAAAAATACCTCCGGCTACGGCATTTTTAAAAGGTGAGGATCCTCAACGGGTGATTCAATATATTAGTGCACTTCTTGAGGATAAGCCTTCTTCTTCGCTATATTACTTACGTTCTAAGGCCTATTTTAAACAAAGGAAATATATCTTGGCATCCGAAGATATTCAACGAGCCTTGCAGATTGAATCTGGGGATTTAGATTATTTATTTCTTTCAGCTCAGCTTCATTTTCATTTAGAAGAATATACAGAGGCATTAAAAGATGCTAAATCATTGGAGGAAGCAGGCTTTGCTACCCCTGGTTTATGGATTTTATTGGCAGAAATATATGCCCAGCAAGGTCAAGTTAAAATGGCTAATTACTATTTGGCTAAAAGTTTAAAAGTAGGGCTTTCTCCTAAGGATAGAGCATATGTTTATACTTTACGTAATCTTTCTGTAGGCGATACCCTAACCTGGTTAAAAACGGTTCGAGATAGTAGTCAGGTTTATCTCTCCGAAACGCCGTTGGCTAGACTCTATTTTAAGCATCAAGGCGATAGGTTAGCGATGCTCGATTATCAAGCTCAACTTTTAGCGGCAAGGAAGAAATTTCCCAATGACCCACATTTATTACGTTATTGGGCTAGATTTTTGGCAAAGATTCATCAAATTCCCCGTGCAGAAAAGGTATATTCCAGTGTTTTGGCCGCTTTTCCCAATAACCCAAGTTTATATGCTGAATTAGGAGGTTTTTATTTCAAAAACAGAGATTATTACAAAGCGATAGCCTTTTTTGACAAAGTGCCTTCAGGAAGTCCTTACAACACGGAAGCTTTGTTTACCAAGTCGATTTGTTGGCTCTATTTAGGAGAAAGATTGAAAAGTATAGCCTTATTGGATTCAGCCCAGCGATTATACCCTGCTGATAATCGATTTAAGAGTCTACGATATCGATTAATGAATCGAAATTCAGATTCCACCCACATTCAAAAGGATAGTTTGTCAACAGAGACTCCTGAAAATTAAAATACGCTCCTAATATTCCTGCTTAATTTGTAAATTGCATAAAATTTGTACGAATGATAAAAATTACCTTTCCCGACGGAAATATCCGTGAGTATAATTCAGGTGTAACGCCTATGGAAATTGCCTTGTCAATTTCAGAAGGTTTAGCAAGAAATGTGTTGGCTGCCAAAGTGAATGATCAAGTAGTGGATGCCTCTACTCCTATTCAATCCGATGCGCAAGTTCAATTATTAACCTGGAATGATACCGAAGGTAAAAAGACATTTTGGCATTCATCTGCTCACTTAATGGCAGAAGCGATTGAAGCTTTATATCCAGGAACTAAGTTTGGTATTGGTCCGGCTATTGAAAATGGGTTTTATTATGATATTGATTTAGGAGGTAAAGAATTTGGAAGTGATCAGTTTAAGCAAATTGAAGACAAAATGCTTGAATTGGCCCGCCAAAAGAGTGAATATTTACGTAAACCAGTTGCCAAAGCTGATGCTATCGCCTATTTCCAAGAGAAAGATGATGAGTATAAACTAGAACTTTTAGAAGGTCTGGAGGATGGCTCAATTACCTTTTATACCCAAGGTAACTTCACGGATTTATGTCGTGGACCACACATTCCTCAAACGGGCTTTATCAAATCGGTCAAGTTATTGAGCGTTGCGGGCGCCTACTGGCGTGGAGATGAGAAGCGTAAACAAATGACCCGTATCTATGCCATTACTTTTCCTAAGGCAAAAGAATTAGAAGAGTATTTATTCTTGTTGGAAGAAGCTAAGCGCCGCGATCATAGAAAATTAGGAAAAGAGCTGGAGTTATTTGCTTTCTCTGAAAAAGTAGGCTTAGGTTTACCTTTGTGGTTACCTAAGGGAACGATACTTCGTGAAAGATTGGAGAACTTCTTGCGTAGAGCCCAAGTACGTGCAGGCTATTCTCCTGTAGTGACTCCTCATATTGGAAGTAAAGAATTGTATGTGACTTCAGGTCACTATGCTAAATACGGTAAAGATTCATTTCAACCAATTCATACGCCGGATGAAGGAGAAGAGTTTTTATTGAAACCGATGAACTGCCCTCACCACTGTGAGATTTACAAAACCAAACCACGTTCTTATAAGGATTTACCTTTGCGTTTAGCGGAGTTTGGTACAGTTTATCGCTATGAGCAATCCGGAGAATTACATGGACTTACGCGAGTACGTGGTTTTACTCAGGATGATGCACATATTTTCTGTCGTCCAGACCAAGTTGAAGATGAATTCATGAAAGTGATTGATTTGGTTCTATATGTATTCAAGGCATTAGGTTTCAATGAATTTTCAGCCCAGGTTTCATTACGAGATAAAACAGATCGAGAAAAATACATTGGTCGCGACGAGGATTGGGAAAAAGCAGAAGCTGCAATCATTAAGTCGGCTCAAGAAAAAGGCCTACCTTATGTGGTAGAATATGGCGAGGCTGCCTTCTACGGCCCTAAGTTAGACTTTATGGTACGTGATGCCTTGGGAAGAAAATGGCAGTTGGGTACCATCCAAGTAGATTATCAATTACCTCAACGATTTGAATTGGAATATACAGGGTCGGATAACCAAAAACATCGCCCTGTGATGATTCACCGTGCACCTTTTGGTTCATTGGAGCGTTTTGTGGCCATTTTGATTGAAAATACAGCGGGAAATTTCCCATTGTGGTTATCTCCCGATCAATTGGCCGTATTACCTATTTCTGAGAAATACGAGGATTATGCCAATGAAATCTATTTGCGCTTACAAGAGCGTGATTTAAGGGGTTATGTAGATCACCGTGATGAGAAGATTGGTCGTAAAATTCGTGATGCTGAAGTTTCCAAAGTACCCTTCATGATTATTGTAGGAGACAAAGAGCAAGCTGAAGGATTGGTGAGTATACGTAAAAAAGGTCAGGGTGATTTAGGTTCTATGACTTTAGATGCATTCATGGCAATTGCACAGGATGAAATACAACAATTGACGCACGATAAATAGATTTATTGGCGATTATCAATTGCTTGAAACTCTTTTGTTTGCAAATGCGTTAAAATTGATATAGCTTTCGAATTGAATTCAAGAATTAACAATAATTATTAAACGAAATTTTACTTTATGGCTTTACGCCCCAATAACAATTACCGAGGAAACAAACGAGAAGAGGAGCCTTACAGAATCAATAATTTAATCCGTGGGGTTGCAGAAGTGCGATTGGTTGGAGAAAATATTGAGCAAGGAGTTTATGAGTTTTCCAAAGCTTTAGCCATTGCTGAATCTCAAAGTTTAGACTTGGTGGAAATCTCTCCGAATGCCGTTCCTCCTGTTTGTAAGGTTATTGATTATGCTAAATTCAAGTATGATCAAAAGAAAAAGCAAAAAGAGATTAAGGCTAATGCTACGAAAACCGTCATAAAGGAAATTCGTTTCGGTCCTAATACCGACGAGCATGATTTTAATTTTAAATTAAAACATGCCGTGAATTTCTTAAAAGAAGGTGCTAAAGTGAAGGCTTATGTTCACTTCGTAGGACGTACTATTGTGTTTAAAGAACGCGGGGAAATGTTGTTATTGAATTTTGCCAAAGGACTAGAAGAATTTGGTAAACCTGATGACATGCCTAAATTAGAGGGTAAGCGTATGAGCATTATCTTCTCCCCTAAGGCGGCTAAGAAATAATTTCAATTTTTTTTCATCAAAACAGGGAATTAAAGGGTATTTTTTATACTTTTGCATTCCCAATTTTAAATTTAATTTTTACTATAATGCCAAAAATTAAAACCAACTCTGGAGCAAAGAAACGTTTCAAAGTAACTGGAACTGGTAAAATCAAGCGTAAACACGCTTTTCATAGCCATATCCTTACTAAAAAAACGACTAAGCAGAAGCGTAACTTAGTTCACGCGACCTTAGTTTCTCCATCTGATATGGACCGTGTAAACTTAATGTTAGGTCTTTAATATCAATTTAAGTTATTGTTCAACCAGAAATAAGGCCTAAAGTACTGTAAAAAGTCGCCTCAATTTCAAAAAACAAATTTCTATGCCACGTAGTGTCAACCATGTAGCTTCTAGAGCTCGCAGAAAAAAAATCTTAAAATTAGCCAAAGGCTTTTATGGTCGCGGAAAAAACGTTTGGACCGTAGCCAAAAACAAAGTTGAGAAAGGTTTGCAATATGCATACCGTGATCGCAAAGTAAAGAAAAGAGATTTCAGAGGATTATGGATTCAGCGTATTAATGCTGCTGCTCGTCAAGAAGGAATGTCTTATTCAGCTTTCATGGGCAAATTCAACAAATCAGGAATGACTTTAAACCGTAAAGTTTTAGCTGATTTAGCGATGAACCACCCAGAAGCGTTCAAAGCAGTAATTAATAAATTAGGTTAATCCTTAGTTTAAATACTAATAAGAAAGTCCCAAAGAAATTTGGGACTTTTTTCATGCCCGTCATGTATCTTTGTTCTACATCCAACAGCTCATCAATTGAATCGCTCTGTTTATTTAGATTATGCTGCCACCACTCCTGTTGCTCCTGTAGTATTGGATGCTATGATTCCCTATTTTAGTCAACAATATGGCAATGCCGGCTCTAATCAACATATATTTGGATGGGAAGCAGCTGATGCTGTTGATCAAGCAAGGAAAACAATAGCGGCTTATTTTTCTATCAAGCCCAATGCTGTATTATTCACTTCAGGTGCAACGGAGTCAAATAATTTAGGGATTTTGGGATTGTTGGAGAATGAATCTCCTGGCCACATCATAAGCTCTGCTATTGAACATAAAGCTGTATTAGAGCCTATGGCCTATTTAGCATCCAAAGGTTGGGATGTTACCTATCTTTTACCCAATGAATTTGGTGAAATTAGTTTGGAACAAATTCAGGCTGCTCGAAAGCTAAATACTCGTTTGGTTTCCATCATGTGGGTGAATAATGAAATTGGTACGGTAAGCGATATTTCTGGTATTGCCCAATGGTGTCAAAAAGAGGGTATATACTGCCACAGTGATGCTACTCAAGCTTTAGGCAAGTTGGATATAGCTCAATCATGTTTACCTGATTTATTGAGTTTTTCAGCTCATAAAATCTTTGGTCCTAAAGGAATTGGAGCACTTCTTGTTAAGGAAGGTATAGCCTTACAAGCTCGACAATTTGGCGGCTCTCAAGAACGAGGGTTACGAGCGGGTACATTGCCCGTTCCATTGATTGTGG
Source organism: Cytophagaceae bacterium (assembly GCA_027491315.1). Classification (GTDB taxonomy): domain Bacteria; phylum Bacteroidota; class Bacteroidia; order Cytophagales; family Spirosomataceae; genus Aquirufa. The sequence continues at coordinate 79,047 of JAIXWL010000016.1, read as the reverse complement.
GATTAGCTAAGGCTTTTGAAGGGATTCCACAGCTTTTGGCTTATTTGCCAGCCATAGAAGCCATTAAAAGCGATTTAGAAAGTTTATTTAAAGAGAACTTGGGACATCGTATTGTGTTCAATTCTGTTTCTAAGAATCAGATTCCTCATATTTTAAACTTTTCTATTACGGGATTGGATTGGGAACGACTTTTTAGATCTATGCCATTGTTGGCACTATCCAATGGTTCAGCTTGTAACTCGAAATCAACTTTCCCATCGCATGTGATTAAAGCCTTGGGGAGAGATGACGAAACGGCCTTGTCAAGTGTACGGATATCATTGTCTCATTTGTATTTAATGGAAGACCATGAGTGGGTTAAAAATTACTTCATTCAAAGTTTACAAAAACTGCTAATATGAAAGATTGGATTCAAATAGTTAATCGATTAGAGCAATTATTAGTTGAAAATACGGACTTAGCCTTAGCTACGGTGGTTCATGTAGATGGATCGGCATATCGTAGACCTGGTGCTAGGATGTTAGTTACTGGAGATGGTAATTGGTGGGGAGCTATAAGCGGGGGCTGTTTGGAAGGAGATATGTTGAAAAAAGCTCAAATGGCCATGATGCGGCAACAAATCAAAACGGTCACTTATGATACTCGTGAGGATGATCCTTTTCAATTAGGAGTTGGTTTAGGTTGTCAAGGTTTGATTGATATTGTGATAGATCCTATTCGTTCTCATTTAGAGGCTATTTGTATTGCCATGAAACAAGCCATTGCTTCCAATGAGGCTGGTGTTTTGTGTAGTGTATGGGATGAAAATAAACTAGATCAATTTGAATTTAGCTATATAGCTGAATCCGTGTTACATCACTTTGATACAGAAAAAAAGCAGGTGCTAGAACAAAAAATAGCTCAATATCACCTGAATCAAAATAAATCTACCTTATTGGAATACGTTCCTCCTATGCCACGTATTTGGATTTTTGGTAATCAATTTGATGCCATGGCGCTGATTCAACAAATCCAACTTTTAGCTTGGGAAATACATTGGGTAGGAAATACACAGAAGATGAATCCATTAGCTAAGAAGTCGGTACATGCTATTTATGATTGGGAAGCTGAATATTCCATTCTTCCCAATGACCATTTGGTCATGATGACCCATGATTTTGATCGAGATGTGTTTTTGATGAAGAAATTAAGTTCCTTAAGCCAATTTACTTTTTGGGGTATTTTAGGGCCACAGAAACGCATGGATAAATTAGAAGATCATTTATTGAAATCAGGAATAGCTATTTCTGACTTAAGAAATAAAATATCGAGTCCCATTGGCCTTGATTTGGGCGCAGAGGGTCCCGAAGAAATTGCCATTTCAATTGTAGCTGAAATAGTTGCACAGAAAAATAAGCGCGACGGCCAACCTCTAAAATTCCGAAAAAAGCCCATTCATGGCTAAGCCAAGATTTTCTCTTGGAAATTTAGATATAACTCAAATAGGTTTACCAACAAAAAACTCCCAGCGTAACTGCTGGGAGTTTAAATAAACCTCTAAACCTATTTAACTATTTTACTTCCTCGAAAGCTACATCTTCCGCTTCACTTGAGCCATTGGCAGAAGCATCTGCTGTATTTTCTGTAGTACCTGCAGTTTCACCGGCAGCATACATTTCTTGGGAAGCAGCAGTCCAAGCTGCGTTGAGTTTTTCTAATCCAGCATCAATAGCTGCTACATCTTGGGAAGCATGCGCTGTTTTTAATTCAGCTAAAGCTCCTTCAATGGCTGATTTATTTCCTTCGGAAAGCTTCTCTCCATATTCTTTCAATTGCTTTTCAGTTTGGAAAATTAAAGCATCAGCTTGGTTGATTTTCTCAACACGCTCTTTCTCTATTTTATCGTTAGCTTCGTTGGCCTTTGCCTCGTTGCGCATTTTTTCAATTTCAGCATCAGTTAAGCCACTGGAAGCTTCGATACGAATCTTTTGCTCTTTACCAGTACCTTTATCTTTTGCAGATACATGTAAGATACCATTGGCATCAATGTCAAAAGTAACTTCAATTTGAGGAACTCCACGCTGTGCTGGTGGCAATCCATCTAAGTGGAAGCGGCCTAATGAACGATTATCCTTGGCCATAGGTCTTTCTCCTTGCAATACATTTAACTCAACAGATGGTTGGTTATCAGCGGCAGTAGAGAAAACTTCCGACTTTTTTGTTGGGATTGTTGTATTAGCTTCAATTAACTTGGTAAATACACCACCCATTGTTTCAATTCCTAAAGATAATGGAGTCACATCAAGTAACAAAACATCTTTTACTTCTCCGGTTAAAACCCCACCTTGAATAGCAGCACCTAATGCAACTACCTCATCTGGATTTACACCTTTAGAAGGTTTTTTCTCAAAGAATTTTTCAACTTCTTCTTGAATTCTAGGAATACGAGTAGAACCACCAACTAAAATCACTTCGTCGATATCTGAATTAGAATACCCCGCATTTTTCATCGCTCTTTTGCAAGGCTCCAAAGTGCGTTGAATTAAACTATCAGCTAATTGTTCAAACTTAGCACGAGTTAAATTACGAACTAAGTGCTTAGGAATGCCATTTACGGGCATGATATAAGGCAAATTGATTTCAGTGGATGCTCCAGAGCTCAATTCAATTTTTGCCTTCTCAGCAGCCTCTTTTAAACGCTGAAGAGCCATTGGATCTTTACGCAAGTCAATGTTCTCATCGGCGATGAATTCTTGTGCCAACCAATCAATGATTACTTGGTCAAAATCATCACCACCTAAGTGTGTATCTCCGTCGGTTGATTTTACTTCAAATACCCCATCTCCTAATTCTAGGATGGATACGTCAAATGTTCCACCACCTAAGTCGAACACCGCAATCTTCATGTCCTTACCTTGCTTATCAACACCATAGGCTAAAGCAGCGGCTGTAGGCTCATTGATGATACGTTTTACCTCTAAGCCCGCAATTTGACCTGCTTCCTTAGTAGCTTGACGTTCTGCATCGTTGAAATATGCAGGAACTGTAATAACTGCCTCTGATACAGTTTGTCCCAAATAGTCTTCTGCAGTTTGCTTCATCTTAGTCAAGATCTGCGCAGAAATTTCTTGTGGAGTATATAAACGATCACCGATGCGAACGCGTGGGGTATCGTTATTACCCTTTTCTACTTGGTATGATATTGTTTTTAATTCAGAACTAACATCACTATATTTTTTACCCATAAATCTTTTTACAGATGATATGGTATTTTGAGGGTTGGTAATCGCTTGTCTTTTGGCAGGGTCTCCTACTTTACGCTCACCATTCTCTAAAAACGCTACAATTGAGGGAGTTGTCCTTCTTCCTTCTGAGTTAGCAATAACAACTGCCTCATTTCCTTCCATAACGGCCACACATGAGTTGGTGGTACCTAGGTCAATTCCAATAATTTTTCCCATGATTATTATTTTATTTTTTCACCACCATGTAACAAGGAATATGCCATGAAAGTCGTTTTAGGGAAATGCTGACATATTGTCACATACTACCTTGCGAAGAATAAAATTCAATAATTTTCGTCAGTAAATAGGCATATATGTTATCTTTGTATCAAGAAAAAATGTTCAATTATGTCTGAATTTAATGACTTTACTTGGGTAGAAGGTTCAGAGCCTCATCGTCAACGTACTAGAGAAATTATTAAAAAACATCCGGAGGTAAAAAAACTTATAGGTAAGAATCCTAACACTATTTGGTGGATTTTAGCCTGTGTGGGTTTACAAATTACACTTGCCTATTTTTTAAAAGATTCCCCTTGGTGGTTAATTGTAGCTGTGGCTTGGTTTGTGGGAGCTTTCCCAACACACACGCTTTTCGTATGTATCCACGAAACGGCTCATAATTTAGTATTTAAAAAGAATTCTTGGAATGTGTTTGCTGGTATAATAGCCAACTTTCCTTCCCTATTCCCTACGGCCATTTCCTTTAAGAATTATCATCTAAAGCATCATGCTTTTCAAGGGGTTCATGAATTGGATGCTGATTTACCGGATTATTGGGAAGCGAAATTGATCAATAACTATTTCATAGGAAAAGCCATATGGTTATTATTATTTCCTTTTTTCCAGGCTGTTCGCACCATACGTTGTATCGAATTGGCAGTATTTGATCGTTGGGTGATTATGAACATCATAGCTCAATTTGCTTTTGATGCATTAATCGTGTATCTATGGGGTTGGCCTGCCTTAGCTTACATGGGTTTAAGTTTCATGTTTTCTGTAGGTTTGCATCCGCTTGGAGCGCGTTGGATTCAAGAACATTATTTGGTTTTGGATAAAAATCAGGAAACATATAGTTACTATGGTGGGTTAAATGGAATTAATATGAATGTGGGTTACCACAATGAACACCATGATATGCCTTCAATTCCTTGGAATAACCTTCCTAAATTAAAAGCAGCAGCTCCTGAGTATTATGACAACCTAAAATACCATACTTCTTTTGTTAAGTTGTTCTTTACATTCTTGTTTTCTCAAGAAGTAGGTTTGTATTCACGAATTGCTCGAAGAGAACGTGGTGGTGTGGTATTAAGTGATGTTTCCACTCCTGATATTGATTTGGCTAAAGAATAAATAACCTTTATTGGATAGTGAAAAGGCCTCATTGAGGCCTTTTTTTATATCATAATACTTGAATTAGCCGGAATTTGAACCTTTTGCTGATGGATAACAATTTCCGTTTCGTGCTTGGCTAAATTTTGAACCTTTACACCTAATGGATTCACTTCTATTTCTAAGTGATCCTTCCTGAAATTAATTTTGAAGCGATAACTTTTCCATTGTTTAGGTAAGAAAGGGGCTAAATGAAGTTGATTATTTTGTACGCTTTGTCCTGCGAAACCTTTAATGATGGACATCCAGGTACCAGCCATGCTGGTGATGTGGCAGCCATCTTCTGTATCATTATTATAATCATCCAAATCTAAACGGGCTGCCCGGGTATAAAATTCATAGGATTTATCTTCTTTACCCAATTTGGCAGCTAAAATACTATGCACACATGGACTTAATGATGATTCATGTACTGTGAGTGGCTCATAAAATGAATAATTTCTTTCAATTTCTTCTAAACTAAAATCTGACTCAAAAAAGTACATGCCTTGCAAAACGTCTGCCTGTTTGATGTAGCATGAGCGTAATATTCTATCCCATGACCAATGTTGATTGATGGGTCTTTGATGAGTTGGAATTTGGTCTACTGGGGCTATTACTTTATCTAAGAAGCCATCTTGCTGTAAATAGATTTCCCTTTTTTCATCTCGAGGAAAGTACATATGTTGCACAATGTGCTCAAAATCAACTAATTCGGTTGGGTTAAAATGAGAATTTTTAAATTTGATTGCAGCTTCTTCTGGGTATAAAGAGCTTATTTCGTGGTACACTTCTTGTACATATTTTAGGCACCATGTAGCCAAGTAATTCGTATACCAGTTGTTGTTTACATTGTTTTCGTATTCATTGGGACCTGTAACTCCCAGCATTACATATTTTTGAAGGTTTTCAGACCAATTAACGCGTTGTTTCCAAAATCTAGCAATCGCTAATAAAACATCCCAGCCGTAATCAAGTAAATGTCGTTTGTCATCGGTGTATTGCACATAATCATGGATGGCATAAGCTATAGCGCCATTTCGATGGATTTCCTCAAAAGTGATTTCCCATTCATTATGACACTCTTCTCCATTCATGGTTACCATGGGATACAAGGCAGCCCCATCATCAAAACCCAGTTTTTGTGCATTTTCAATGGCCTTTTCTAATTGTTTCCAGCGGTAAATCAAAAGGTTCTTAGCTACCTGAGAAGGTGCAGTGGAAAGGTAAAAGGGAATACAATAGGCTTCCGTATCCCAATAGGTAGATCCACCATATTTTTCACCTGTAAAACCCTTGGGGCCGATGTTTAATCGATCATCTTTTCCTGTGTATGTCTGATTGAGTTGAAAAATATTAAATCTTATCCCCTGCTGTGCCGCCACATCTCCTTCTATGAGAATATCGTTGCTATTCCATTTTTCTGCCCAAGCTAATGCTTGTTCTTTTAACATTTGATCAAATCCTTTGGAAGAAATGTTTGATAAATAGCTAGATAAATGGGCCTCAAAGTCTGATGTAGGGTGATTTTCTGAACTTAAATTAACGGCATATTTATAAATGCTAGTCGTTTTATTTTCATATACCTCTACCTCGTACTGCAAGGAACTATATTTTTCTTTAGTCTCAGCTTTGGATTGAATAGCTAATTTTTGCCCATCTTGGTATATATGAACTTCTTGTCCAGTAATTACTTCAAAGTGAGTTTTTTTAGTTCTTGACCAAACGAAGGAACGATTATCGGAGCTTCCAACTTTTACTTCATCCCAAAACTTTTCTTGGTAATTGGAGTCTTTGTTTTGAATGTCACCATCAATGTAAGCATGGATTTGTATCGTTCCGGAAAAATTAATGGGAGTTATTTGATATGAAATAGCACCAGATTCATCGTCTGCCATGCTATTAAAACGCTTTGATTCTATTTTAAGTCGTTTGCCATTGGATAATGAAATATCACACTTTCGAAGTAAATACCCCTCCTTCATGTTTAATTCCCGATAAAAATCATGAATAATAGCCTGGTGAAGGTCTACTTTCACTCCTTCAATGATCACATCGATTCCAATCCAGTTGGCGGCATTTAATACTTTAGCAAAGTATTCTGGATAACCATTTTTCCACCATCCTACCCTTGTTTTATCGGGATAATAAACCCCTGCCACATAATTCCCTTGAAGCGTTTTACCAGAAAAAGATTCTTCAAAATTGGCTCTTTGCCCCATTCTTCCATTACCCAAAGAAAAAACAGATTCCGTTATCTCGTTGAATTCTGGATGAAATTGATCCTCTATCACTTTCCACTCATCGTGTTTTAAATAATGCTTCATAAGAAATCTAATTGGAGTAGATTAAAAAAACTGGATTACATTAAAGGCTTAATAATTCGGTGGCTTGAATGTCTGTAAAGGATGTAATGATTCTATCTGCGCCATGTAAAACTACAGAAGACCCTATTCCCACTACTTTCATCCCGCCTGCTTTGGCTGCATCAATTCCTGCTTGAGCATCTTCAAAAACAATACATTCAGCTGCCAAAATGCCTAAAGCCTCGGCACCTTTTTGGAATACCTCCGGATCGGGTTTGCTTTTAGAAACACTATTACCATCAATAATTGCTTGAAACCAAGTAATTAAGCCTGTTTTTTCTAAGATGATTTTGGCATTTTTACTTGCAGATCCCAAGGCTATGAGGTATCCTTGATCCTTTAATTGAGCCAAAAATGGGAGAACTCCTGGCAAAATTTCACTGGGATTCATATGTGAGATTAACTTGAGGTATGTCTCATTTTTTTCTAGAAGCCAAGCTTCCTTTTGTTTTTCGGTAGCCTGAAAATTTGCCCAATGCAATATTTTTTCTAGTGACTCCACGCGAGAGATACCTTTGAGTTCTTCATTTTGTTGATGACTTAACTCAAAATCAAATTGCTTTCCTAAAATTTTCCAAGCTTGAAAATGATATACTGCTGTATCTACGAGTACGCCATCTAAGTCAAAAAGACAGGCCTTATACTTCATTTTATAATTTTAAAGTTTATGCTATTGATCAAAAATACAAGTTTTCCTGCTGGTTAAAAAGCGAAATTTGGCTTATTTGAGGCTTTAATCTTGTATTTGGTGAATAAATTAACTTTATTTAAATTAGAATTATACCAACCTATTACCCGTAATTTAGGTTTTGATTATCCCTTATTCAAATGAAAGAAAATAGCTCCCATAAATTTATTGTCTATCAAATGATGTTTCATTTATGGGGTAATACCAATACAGATTTAGTTTATCATGGATCCTGCCAAAGAAACGGGGTAACTAAATTCAAGGATGTTTCTTTGAAAGCCTTGGAGGCTTTAGCTAAAAAAGGATTTACCCATATTTATGCCACAGGCATCATTGAACATGCTACCATGGAGGATTTTACAGCCTATGGTTCTCCTCTAGATCATCCTTCTGTAGTCAAAGGAAGAGCAGGCTCTCCCTTTGCCATCAAAGATTATTATGATGTCAATCCATTTTTAGCTTCAGATCCTGCCAAAAGAATGGAAGAATTTGAGGAAATGTTAAAAAGAATACATCAGGCAGGTTTATTTCTAATTTTAGATTTTGTTCCCAACCACCTAGCTCGTCAATATTATTCAGATAAAAAGCCAAAAGGTGTTGTCGATTTTGGTGTACATGATCAGGTAGATAAGGCCTTTGATCCGAATAATAACTTTTACTATCTACCTGGGACAAAGTTTTCTGTGTCAGAGGGTTTAGAAGTACCGGTTCCTTATACAATACCCTACATTGAAATTCCAGCGAAAGTCAGTGGAAACAACGTATTTTCGGCCCAGCCGTCCAAAGATGATTGGTTTGAAACAGTTAAATTAAACTATGGGATCGATTTTCAGCAAGATCAAAAAAATCATTTCGATCCTATCCCTGACACTTGGCTAAAATTATTGGATGTACTCGTTTATTGGACAAATAAAGGGGTTGATTCCTTCCGTTGTGATATGGCGGAAATGGTGCCTGTTGAATTTTGGTCTTATGTGATACCTAAAATTAAATCAATTAACTCCAAGGTAACTTTCATTGCAGAAATTTATCAACCCTACCGCTATCAAGATTATATTTTTAGAGGAGGATTTGATTATTTATATGATAAAGTAGGTTTATATGATGCTTTGAGAAGATTAATGGAAGAAAGGCCTGAGGCTACCGTGGAGGATATTACTCGGGTATGGCAACAAGAATCGGGAGAATTTTCAGAGCATATGTTACGGTTTTTGGAAAATCATGACGAAACTAGAATCAATAGTCCGGGTTTTGCGCAACATAATATATGGTCCACCATTCCTGCCATGGTCGTTACTGCCTGTTTACATCATGGTCCACTCATGTTGTACATGGGTCAGGAGTTTGGAGAACAAGCCAATGAAGTGGAAGGCTTCAATCAAGCCCAGGACCGGACGAGCATGTTTGATTTTTGGCGGGTAGAAAGCCATCAGAGGTGGATGAATGGTGGAAAATTTGATGGTAAATTATTGTCTAGTCTAGAAAAGCAATTGGATGGTTTTTATGTGGATTTATTTCAATTTGTGCATAAAAATACTGCCATTCAAAAGGGGCATTTTTTTGATTTACAGTATGCTCAACCCGGTTCCTATCCAAACCGAAAAGTATTTTCATTTCTTCGTTATACAGCCAATGAAAGGTTATTGATTGTATGTAATTTCGATTCTCAGCATGACTTTCCCGTTCAAGTTCATATTCCCCAACTTGCCATGGATATGATGGAAATCACCAGTTGTAACTTAACATTAAGGCAAGCTTTTGTTCCTCCCATGTATTCAAACCCAAGCACAAAGGCAGATAAGTCCATTTTGCCTCCCAATAGTGTGTATACTTTTACGATTTCTTAAATTTCTAATAGGATTATGAGGCTAATTTTTTTGTTAGTTTTCAGCTTGTTTTGTCAATTGACTTGGGCCCAACAAAAATGGATTCCACTGGATTTGCAAAGTCGAATTTCTTTGGCTCAAAAAAATCAGAATCATGTGATTTTGGCGGAGTATTTTATAGGTAAACCCTATATAGCCAACGCTTTATCCTCTGAAAATCCTGAAAAAATTTACTTTTCCCTAGAGGATTTTGATTGTGTCACTTTTATTGAAAATGTGATGGCATTATATGCATCGAAAGGACAAGATTCTTTATTTAGAAAGTACTTAATTTATTGGAGGTATTCTGATCCAAAAGACATACGATTTGAAACTAGAAATCATTATTTTACTTCTGCCATGGAGCAATTAATACGTGGACGAATGGTCATTCGTATTCCTTCGTCGGAAACATTGGAAATTAAAAAGACCTTCACATTTTTGTCTAAATATTACCAGAATAAGCAAAAAAACATTTCAATTGCGGCTTTAGAACAAGTAGAAGCGCAACTGAGGATTAGTTCATTTGGCTATATCCCCTCGGCCAAGGTAAAAAATATACTCAGTGGCATAAAAGAAGGTGACATTATTTCCTTTGTTTCTAAAAGAAACGATTTGGATGTTCAACATACAGGTTTTCTTACTTTTCGAAAGGGAAATTGGCATCTTTTGCATGCATCTCAAGAGCAAAAAAAAGTTTGTATATCCGATAAGAATTTAGTGGATTACTTGAAATCACATCCCTCCTTTCTTGGCATTCAGCTTTTTAGACCTAATTTTATTAAATGAAAAAATACGACTTTGATCAAGTAATTGATCGTAAAAATACGGCAAGTTATAAGTGGGATAATCCTTTGTATAATGGCAAAGCGATGTTGCCTATGCCTGTAGCTGATATGGAGTTTGCTGTGGCCGATGAGATTTTGGAAGCTTTAGATAAAATTACCCAGCATGGAGTATTGGGTTATTCTCTTGTACCTGATTCATTGAAATTATTAGCTCAAAAAAAATTAAAAGAAGATTACCAATGGGAAACTGAGCTAGATTGGCAGGTTTGGCTACCGGGAATTGTTCCTGGGATAACCTTGGCTTGTGATATTTTTGCCTCTGAAACCCGAGGGGTGATGACGGCCGTGCCTGTATATCATCCTTTTCATTTAATACCCACTTGGTTAGGTAGACCATTAATTACCTTTCCTATGGTACAAAAGAATGGACGTTGGAGCTATGATTTTATAGCTTTTGAGGAAGCTTTAAAGCAAAAACCTGGCGTGTTTCTTTTCTGTAACCCTCATAATCCCGGAGGGACGGTTTTCAATCAGGAAGAAATTCAACAAATTGTTCACTTATGTAGACAATATGATTGTATGATTATTTCTGATGAAATCCATGCTGACTTACGTATTTATCCTCAATCCAACCATATTAGTATCGGGAAATTTATCGAGGATATCCCTTCCATTAGCTTTTTCGCCACCTCCAAGGCTTTCAATACAGCAGGCTTGGGTGGATGCGTAGCCATCATTCCACACAAAGAAACCAGAGATGCTTTTTTCAAAAAGACCTTAGGATACATGCCTATGCTCAGTCGACATAGTATTGATGTTATGTCGGCAACCTACCAGCACGGCTCTAATTGGTTGTCCCAGTTATTACCTTATTTAAAAAAGAATCATGATTTTTTGTATGATTTCGTTCAAGGTCAAAAAGGATTGGATATGCTGCCATTGGAAGCGACCTATTTAGCTTGGATTTCCTATGATGCTTCCTGGGGTGATTTACCAGAACGTCTATTGGAAAATGGTCTTCATGTATTGCGGGGTGAACAATTTAAAGGTAAAAATTTCATACGTTTGAATTTTGCTTGCCCTTTTTCACAGGTAGAAGAAGCTTGTACGATTATTGCCAATTTGTCGCGATTAGATGATTAAAATAATTCGATTTACCTTTTTTTTGCTGGTATTATCTCTGCTTATTGGGCTCATTATTTATGTCAAACAAGAAGAGGAAAACGAACAGATTTCAGCTTCTAGCCTAGCGGAGATGGATTTATTACAGCGCTATCAAGATTCTTTACATGGAGTTCCCAAAATTGAGCAAACCAATAAGGAAACTTATATGGTTACAAAAATAGAGGACTTTGAAGCAAGGGTTGAGCAGCAATCAAGCCAGGTATCATTACAAATCAGCAAAAGTAATCAAAGAATTTTTACCAAGAATTTAGCTGATTTTACCTTTCATCAAATACTATCCACCGATTTGAATGGAGATATGAAGCCAGAGTTTTGGCTACTGATAAAAAAGGGTAAAAACAGGAAAATATTTGCTTTTGAATACGATAAAGGAGGAATTAAATCCTTTGATTTTCCTATATTAAAAGGGCGTCAAAACTTTGGCTACGCAGGAAATGATAGTTTACATGTAGATAAATCTTATATTGTAAGGACATTTGATTTTCATCATGATCCCTATGCAGACCTAACTGAAGGAAGAAGATCATGTTATTATAGTTTTGGCGTAGACCGAAGCTTTGTATTAAACAAAACGTTAGACTTAGAAAAAATTCGACAATGAGTGAGCAAAAATTAAGATCGCAACAATGGTTTGGTAAGGCAGGTAAAGATGGATTTATTTACCGGGCTTGGATGAAAAATCAGGGTATTCCTGATGATTATTTTCAAGGTAAACCTGTCATTGGTATTTGTAATACTTGGTCTGAATTAACCCCTTGTAACGCTCATTTTAGAGAATTAGCTGAATTTGTAAAAAAAGGTGTTATTGAAGCAGGCGGATTTCCGGTTGAATTTCCTGTGATGTCTTTAGGTGAAACTTTGATTAAGCCTACTGCCATGTTATACCGTAATTTGGCCAGTATGGATGTAGAGGAATCTATCCGAGCTAATCCCATTGATGGTGTGGTTTTAATGTGCGGATGCGATAAAACGACCCCTTCCCTGGTAATGGGTGCCTGCAGTGTAGATTTACCTAGTTTGGTTATTTCCGGTGGACCTATGATGAAGGGGAAGTTTAAAGGAAAAGAGATTGGCACATCGGATGTTTGGCGTTTTGCAGAAGCCTATAAATTAGGTGAATTATCTCAAGCAGAATTCATTGAAGCAGAAGCTTGTATGGCTCGAACTCCTGGCCACTGTGCTGTGATGGGAACGGCCTCAACCATGGCTACAATGGTGGAAGCCTTGGGTCTAAGTTTACCTCAAAATGCTGCCATTCCAGCAGCAGATGTACGTCGCAAAGTTTTAGCACAGCATTCGGGTCGGAGAATTGTAGAAATGGTTAAGGAAGATTTAAAACTATCGAAGGTTTTAAGTCGGGAAGCATTTGAAAATGCCATTCGGGTTAATGCGGCTACGGGTGGTTCTACCAATTTTGTAATTCACTTGTTGGCCATAGCTGGTCGCATCGGGGTAGAATTGGATTTAAATGACTTTGATAAGTTTTCTAAGCAAATTCCATTATTAGCTAACATTCAGCCATCTGGAGTGCATTTTATGGAGGATTTATACTATGCAGGAGGTTTACCTGCATTGATGAATCAAATGAAAGAATACCTACACACGGGAATTATAACAGTCAATGGTAAAACTGTAGGTGAAAATATTGCCAATACACCGATATATGACTCCAACATTATATCGACTATGGATAATCCATTTAAACCGGATTCAGGTATTGCTGTAGTAAAAGGAAATTTGGCGCCAAATGGTGCCGTAGTTAAACCAAGTGCGGCATCTCCAGAGTTATTTAAACATCGTGGAAAAGCTGTGGTGTTTGAGAATATTGAAGATTATCATGCTCGAGTAGATCTACCTGATTTGGAAATTGATGAAAACTCTGTCATGGTTTTGAAAAATGTGGGACCCAAGGGTTATCCAGGTATGGCAGAAGTGGGAAATATGGGTATTCCCAAAAAGCTATTGGAAAAGGGCGTAAAAGATATGGTACGCATTTCTGATGGACGAATGAGTGGTACAGGATTTGGAACAGTGGTATTACATGTTTCACCTGAATCTGCCGCTGGAGGACCATTAAACTGGGTTCAAAATGGAGATTTTATTAGTCTGGATTTAGATAATCGCTCAATTCACTGGGAAGTGTCTGATGAAGAATTAGAGGCGCGTAAAAAAGCACAGCCATTTCAAGCTCAAGCCCATATTCGTGGCTATGTAGGTTTATTCATAGATCGTGTTTCTCAAGCTCATGAAGGTGCCGATTTTGATTTTCTTAAAGGAGGCTCGGGCTCTGTGGTTACGAGGGATTCACATTAATTTATCATTTGTAAAGGGCTTTAATGGAGATTAAAGCCCTTTTTTATTTTAATAAATATGTTAAAGTATATTGTTACTGGTGCGGCACAAGGTATTGGATTTGAGATAGTTAAGTCTATTTTAGTTCAAGGAGACTATGTAATTTGGAATGATATCAATTCAGAACAAATTGAGAAGGCTAAAACCCAATTACATCACCTAGGTTTGTATCAGTTTTCTTGTATTTGCGCCGATTCAAGTTCAAAGGAGTTTTTAGACGAATTAGGTTCCTTGGTGGATGAAACCCCAGGTACATTGGCTGGATGTGTGTGTAATGCTGGTATTACCACCTTTGGTGATTTTTGGTCCTATACACCAGAATCTTTGGATCAAATTCTCAAGATTAATATTAAAGGGACTTTCTTTTTGGCTCAATTGGTGGCAAAGAAATTGCGTAATGCAGGAAATGGAGGAAGTATCTTATTGATGTCATCCGTTACGGGTCATCAGGCTCATCCTGATTTGGCAGCTTATGGAATGACTAAAGCGGCATTAAATCAATTAGCCAAGAATTTGGTGATAGACCTCTCCCCTTTTAAAATTCGAATTAATACCATTAGTCCGGGAGCAACTTTAACGGAAAGGACGCTTTCTGATCAGGATTATATAAAAGAATGGTCTGCCATTACTCCGATGGGTTATCCGGCTACTGTGGAAGATATTGCTCATGCAGCCCTCTTTTTCCTTTCTCCTCAATCGAAACACATTACAGGTCAGTATTTAGTAATCGATGGTGGTTGGACTTCCGTGGGAATACCTCCGAAGTAAAGTAGAATGTGAGAGAGCTTTTTTGTCTATTATTGCCTTAATTTAGGTAGGACAAGCATGCATACTGGGCGATGTGATTACCATCGATTGATGACAAACACTATTTACATCACTTCCAATTTTTTTCTAAAAAGGAAATCCAGTTTTTGTGGCATATTTTTTCGATGTCCAAGTGAGAATATCCTCTTTTACTGAGCAAATCAGGGATTTTTTGCAGATCTGCAATGGATTGTATGTCGTATGGACATTGTTCGGTTCCAAATCCTCCATCTAAATCAGTTCCTAAACCAACATGGTTGGTATTTCCTGCTATTTGGCAAATATGATCCAAGTGATCAATCATGGTATTTAAGCTGACCCGCATGTTCAATGGCGTTGATACTCCCCTAACCCATTTGGGAACCATCATCCACGCATCTAGGGGCATACCAATCACAGCTCCTCTGCGAATCAATTCTTTAAATTGCTCATCGGTGAATTGTCGGTTATGGTCAACCAAAGCCCGACAATTATGATGGCTAGCCCATACAGGACCATCGTAATGTTCCATTGCTTCCCAAAAACTATCATCACAAAGATGTGTAGCATCAAGAATTATGCCTAATTGCTTCATTCTATCCAATAATGCTTTGCCATCTTTTCCCAATCCTCCGGTGGCATTGGTGCCTTGAGCATATCTTCCAGGGCCATAATGTGCTGGACCTAAAGCTCTTAATCCATACTTATAGGCAATATCCAAATGATCTACCGTGATGATGGAATCGGCTCCTTCTAGACTTAAGATATAACCAATCTTCTTTTTAGGTTCCTGACTATTATTCCAATAGTTTAGGTGAGCCTGTAATTCAGCCCAATTACGAATGGGACTTAATTCTCCCAAAGCTTCTAATGCTTGATAATAGGCTAATTGCCCTTGGGTTTGAGCCCAGGCTTGTTCTGGAGAATGCCAACCAGGCAAGGTGGAATTTTTATCTACATACCGAGCAATTTGTGTGGCAACCACAATACCAATATTTCCTTTCCTCATTTCATCTAATGAAATCACTGCATTCCCTCGATCGGGTTTGTCTGTCATTCCCTTTTCCCTCTCATTGATTTCTTGTAAGGAAGACCTTAAATCACGATTCCATTCTAGGGCATTCATGCTTAGGTCTAAATGAGCATCGAATAGTAGCATCTTAAATATTGATTTTTCTGTTTCTGGCCTTTACTTCCCATAAACCTGTAATTTCTCCTCTGTCAATTACTTGTAAATGAGAATGCAAAGCTACGGTTGGACAAACATGGTAAGGAATTAGATAAAATAATTCACCTATTTCAAAGGTATCTGAATCATTAACTTCCACAATTCCATGTTCCTCACTTTGACTCAAGAGTTTACATTCAGGATGGTCTATGAAGCGAACACGGTTTTCAATGGAATTTTCTGCAGCAACGGATTTATGTCCTAAATCTAAGCAAATAGTAGTTTTACTAGGTTTTGAAATGATTCTACTGACAAGGTAAAGCGCTGGTAAAAGGCTATTTTCAGGATAAAGAGCTGCATAACCTGCATCAAAAAAAACAAAAGTACCTGGACTACAGACGTACTTAGGATTTTGGTGATGCACTAAAAAACTAGGTGTTCCCCCTACGCATAATTCTAAGTTGGGGAATTCAGTGGAAATGGATTGCGTTAATGCCTCAAATTCAACAAAATCTCGTTGAACATGTTCCTTCCTATCGGCTAAATTTAAATCCCGAATATGGCCGTCATAGGCATGAAGTCCTTGGATATGTAAGGCAGGAAGAGTTTTTATTTGTTGAATTAAAGACGCTGCCTTTGTGGGAATGATTCCTGTCCGATTCATTCCTACGTTAATATCGATAAATACATGAATACTTTGTTGGCGGCTTTCAAAGACCTTAGAAATAGACTTGGCCGCTTCAAAATCATCTACCAAACAGGCAAATTGACTATCTGGATACCTTTGTACTAATTCAGCCAAACGAAGAATATAAGGCCCAGTGGCCTGCATGCTTAATAAAATGGAAGGGGCACTGGATAAGGCTAATAATTCAGCTTCAGCTATCGTAGCGCATTTGAATTTTTTAATACCTGCTGCTAGGAGCAAATCATTCACTTCTTTTGTCTTATGTGTTTTAATGTGAGGTCTCAATCGATCTGGATTGCCCCCTACTAAATTAAGTACATAAGAAATGTTGTGTTTTACCTTTTCAGGAAAGACAATTAATCCTGGACTTTGAATATGCTTACTATTCAGGTTCATATTAAATTAATGCACGGTCTAAATGCGTATATCCACCATCTACGTGAATTAATTGACCAGTTGTATGGCTTGATTTTTTAGACATTAGAAAAGTAACCATATCACCCAACTCCTCAGGCGTAGTCATGCGTTTACCCAATGGTATTTTTTCAGTAATGGATGCTAAGGTTTCTTCAGGATTAGGAAGCGTTTTTAACCACCTGTCATATAAAGGAGTATAACATTCTGCCACGATGACCGAATTTACCCGAACTCCATCTTTCAATAATTCAACAGCCCATTCACGAGTTAAGGCATTTCTACCTCCATTGGCAGCTGCATAAGCAGAAGTACCCCCTTGACCCGTTTCTGCCACTTTAGAACCAATATTCACGATAGCACCTTTGGATTGAATCAAATGTGGGAGGCAAGCCTTAGCCATGAGGTAATAATGTATCAAATTGGAGTGCAAGGATTGCATAAATTTCTCGTAACTCCCTGAAGCTAGACCTACACCATCATTGATGCCTGCATTATTCACTAATCCATCAATGCGACCAAAGAATTTAAAAACCTCATCTACCACGCGCTCACATTCCTCAGGACGGCTTAGTTCGGCTACAAAGGAAAATGCTTGTCCTCCTGTAGCTTGAATTTTGGCAATGGCCCTTTCATTATCCTCTTTATTTCTTCCTACGATGGCCACCATAGCTGATTCTAAAGCTAATGATTGACTAATTCCTTCGCCAATTCCTTTGGCACCGCCAGTAACAATGATTACTTTTTCTTTAAGTCCTAGGTTCATTATAGTTCTACTTGATAAAAAGCTAAACAATTATTCAATTTAATATCTGATTGTTCTGTTTCAGATAAGTTAGAAATACTCTCTTGAAATACTCCCAACCATTTTTCTAAATCTGAAGCTACTAATACTACAGGGTAATCGGAACCCCAAACCAATCTTTTCGGTCCAAAAACTTCTAAGGCGTGCTCTATCGCCTCTTTGATTTCATTTTTAGTCCAAGAAGTCCAATCTGCTTCTGTTACTAATCCTGAAATTTTCGCAAACACATGTTCCAATTTTTGGTAGCCTTGTATATCTTTTTTCCACTCACTTAGATTCTTAGATTTAAATGGCGGTTTAGCTAAATGATCTAAAATTAGTTTTTGATTATCTAATTTTTGAGCAAAAAGTACACTTTCTTTAAGTTGATGTGGGTAAATTAAAATATCATAAGTAAAGTCAAATGCCGCTAATTGTTTAACTCCATGTATGAATTGTGGTCTTTGAAAAAATAAAGGATCTTTCTCCCCTTGAATGACATGTCGGAAACCAACACATTTTTCAAATTGAGAAAAATATTCCAAACGACTTTCTAGATGGTCATTTTGTAAATCTGTCCATCCAACCACACCTTTGATAAAATCATTTTGCTCAGCCAAAGCCAGCAAAAAAAGTGTTTCTTCTTCAGATGAATCAGCTTGCACAGCGATACAACCTTCGATACCATTTTTTTCAAAAATAAGCTGACTTTCATTGGGATAAAAGTCAGTCTGAATTTTGGCCATGTCGTCCGTAATCCAGGTATCTCTTTCTGGTTGATATTTCCAAAAATGTTGATGCGAATCGATCATTTTTACGCTGTATAGGCAATAGCCTTTTGCTTTTGTTCTCCTAAACCATCCATTCCTAATGTCATGACATCCCCTGGTTTTAAAAATACAGGTGGATTTAATCCTAAACCAACGCCATGTGGAGTTCCTGTCGAAATGACATCTCCTGGTAATAATGTCATGAATTGGGAGATGTAGGAAACTATTTGTGGAACGTTGAAAATCAATTGTTTCGTATTACTTGTTTGAAAACGTTGACCGTTGATATCTAACCACATGTTTAAATTATGTACATCCAGAATCTCATCTTTGGTAGCCAAAAAGGGTCCTAAGGGTGCAAAAGTATCGCAACCTTTGCCCTTTGACCAGTTCCCTCCTCTTTCTAATTGAAATTCTCTTTCTGAAACATCGTTGTGTAAACAATATCCAGCCACATAGTCATAAGCATCTTCTTCATTTACGTAGGAGGCTTTTTTCCCAATGACAATGGCAAATTCTACTTCCCAATCTGTCTTTACTGAATTTTTCGGAATGATTACATCATCAAATGGTCCACTTAAGGCAGAGGTACTTTTAAAAAATAATATAGGTTCGGTTGGTATAGCTGCACCAGTTTCTTTGGCGTGATCAGCATAATTTAAACCCACACAAATGATTTTGGAAGGACGAGCTACACAAGATCCTATTCTCTTAGGATTAGGTATTTCTTCCAAAATTTCATTTTGAAGAACATTTTCTAATTTAGTTATGCCTCCTTGTTCAAAAAAGGATTCATTGAAATCTTGAAAATAAGGACTTACATCAAAATATTTACCATCGATTAAAACTGCTGGTTTTTCATTATTAAGATCTCCTAGACGTACTAATTTCATAATATAATTTTAGAGAGTATTATTTAATATCTTTTAAAACAGACCACATGGTTTCAGCTAAAAACTTGTTTCCAGACTCATTTAAATGAACACGGTCACTTGTTAAAATGCCGGATTCTTTATTCTCTGGATTATTGTTTTGCTCATACGTCAAAAAGGCCTTACGTAGGTCTATTAATGAACAATTGTTGTTTTTTGCAATTCGTCGAATGATATCTGAATATCGATTTAAATCTCCATCATTTTCGTTGGTCGCATCATAACGTTCCCCAATGACGGTGGGTGTACATATAACAACCTTACTATCAGCTGCTTGCACCTTCTTGATTAAAGCGTTATAAAAACGTTCGAATTTATCGGCATCAGTACCAGTTCTGGAGGATGTTTTATGCCAAACATCGTTTATTCCAATATAAATAACCGTTATGTTAGGTTTTTTTGCGAGCAAATCTTCTTCATGGCGCAGGTATAAATCATAAATTTTATTACCACCTATTCCAGCACCAATTAGTTCATATTGATCTCCAATGCCTTGTGAAGCAAGCATACCTTGCAATTGGGTTATATAACCCGTTTTGGACACTCCAGCTTGAGTAATGGAATCCCCAAAGAAAACAATTTTAATAGGATTTGCTGGGCTAAATGAACTTAATGAAGCCATTAATAAGGCTATGGATAAAATCAACTTACTTTTCATGTGATTTAATTTAATTGTTTAAATAGGTAAAACCGCCATCTATTGGATAGTCGCAACCCGTGATAAAAGATGCTTCATCTGAACATAAATATAAAGCTAAATGAGCAATTTCTTCTGGCTGAGCCATTCGACCAATGGGTTGGGTTGCAGATAATTTTGCAAACATTTCTTCTTGTTTGTCAGGGTAATTTTTTGCGATAAATCCATCCACAAAGGGTGTGTGAACTCTACCTGGTGAAATGCAATTGCAACGAATACCAAGTTTAACATAATCTTTGGCCACCGATTGAGTCATGGATCTAATGGCTCCCTTAGTCATAGAATAACCAAATCGATCAGGTATTCCTACGGATGCAGCCACTGAGGCCATATTGACGATTACTCCTTGGGATTGTTCTAACATACCCGGTATAAAAGCTTGCATACAATGAAAAGCCCCTTTTACGTTCACGTCAAAAATGGATTGAAATCCTTCAGAGGTAGTATTTTCCAAATTCCCAATTTGAGCTATACCTGCATTGTTGATTAGAATATCTGCTGTTCCCAAATCAGCCGCTAGTTTTTTAACTGCTTCCAAGTGGGTAATATTAATGATATGGAGTTTCGATAGACTTGAAATACTTTTTAATTCTTTTTCCGTTTGACGGGAACCCGGATTTTCTAAGTCTATTATGTGAACTTCCGCTCCTTGTTTTGCGAATAGTAATGAAATTGCCTTTCCTATGCCAGATCCACCACCAGTTACAACAGCCTTTTTATTTTTTAATGAAAATATCATAGCGTGAAATTTTTATAATGAAACTCCTCTTCTCCAGAACATAAAATCATCCTGCCCAAGCTCCATTGCTTTGGTATTGATTTCACCAGAAGCCAAACGAATGACATAATCCAATATTTCTTCTCCCATTTCTTCTACCGTTTTCTCACCAGAAATAATAGGCCCACAATCTATATCAATGATTTCAGGAAGCTTTTCAGCTAAACGAGTATTGGTTGATAACTTTACCATCGGACTAATTGGATTACCTGTTGGTGTTCCTAAGCCTGTTGTAAATAATTGTACAGTAGCACCAGCTCCAGCCATTCCTGTAGTAGCCAATACGTCATTTCCAGGAGTGCAAACTAAATTTAAGCCATGTTTTTTGGCATATTGGCCATAACCTAGGGCATCGACAATGGGTGATGTACCTGCTTTTTTGGCAGCTCCTGCCGATTTAATGGCATCGGTTATTAAACCATCTTTGATATTACCCGGTGAAGGATTCATATCAAATCCTGCTCCTACTGCTTCAGCTCTTTTAGCGTATTCCCGCATTAATTTGCCGAAATTATCAGCCACTGTGGCATTCACAGAACGATTTTGCAATTCTTGTTCCACACCGCATAATTCAGGAAATTCAGCTATCATGACTGTTCCACCCAGGGCCACTAGCAAGTCTGCTGTATGTCCTATGGCAGGATTGGCTGATATACCTGAAAAACCATCTGATCCTCCACATTTAACGCCTAAACGAAGTTTTGATAAGGGAGCATCACTACGCTTAATTTTATTGATTTCTACCAAACCTTGGAAGGTTTTTAAGATAACTTCGCTTAATAAATTTTCTACGCCACTACCCTCATCTTGTTGCTGTTCAAAGAAATGAATGGGTTTAGAAAAATTCGGGTCAATTTCCTTTAAGGTATTTTTAAAAGTCTCAATTTGAGAATGTTGGCATCCCAAACTTAAAACGGTGATACCACCTACATTGGGATTGACACAGTAGCCTGCCAATAAGGCACAAAGCATGTCTGAGTCATCCTTGCTTTCTCCACAACCACTTTCATGACGTAAAAACTTAATGCCATCTACCTGAGGAAATGAAGCTGATTTTTGCAGTAATTCACCTTTAAAGGAAACTTTAAGTTCATTGGTTTTTAACTCCTGACCGCTTTCTAATTGTTTTTTTAATTCAATAACTTGATCGGTAAATGGATCGTTTTTTTGAAAACCTAATCCTTTGATAAAGGCATTTTTCAATAATTCTACATTTCGGTTTTCACAAAATACCAAAGGAATTACTAACCAATAGTTCTGCGTTCCAACTTGACCATCTGGTCTGTGATATCCTTTAAAAGTTTTGTTTTTCCAACGATCTACATTAGGAGCCGCCCAAGTATATTCTTTTTGCTTCCCCACAAAATCATGAGATGCATGGTGCAAATTAAAGGTATGGATTAGTCCTCCTTTCGGAATATCTTGTGTAGCCACGCCCACCAATACTCCGTACATGGTGGCTGTTTGTCCTTTTGGAATATCTAGCGAGCTAAATTTATGTTTGGCGGCAATATCATCCTTCAATATTATCTCTTGTCCTTGATGATGGATGATCGTTCCAGCTTTTAAGTCAGTTAGGGCAACAAGTAAATTATCTAAGGGGTGTATTTGTAAATAAGAACGGGACATTAAAATAGTTTTAAATTATAATTTAAATATGTTTTTGGTTAACACCCATTTTTCTCCTTGCGGAGTTCCGGGTATGATTTCTTGAAATTGACTCATGAGTTGTTCCCAGGCTTGCACTTTTTCATTGGAAGCATCTAATTTACTTTTTTCCTCAAAACTAAAGTGGTCATGGGCCACAATTTCCATGACTAGTCTATTTTCAAAGCGGTAAATTTCCATGGATTCAATTCCGGATGCACGAATACTCTCCGCAATTTCTGCGGGGATGTTTTGATGATAGTTTTCATAGGTTTGAATAAGTTTAGATTCGTTTTTTAGGTCCAGAAGTAGCATAAATCGTTGCATAATCCTAGACTTTTTGGATTTTAAATCCTTGGTACGCGTAATATACTATAAACACAAAGCATAGTAACGGAATGCCTAATGCCAACGACGGTCCTATTTTAAATAAATAAGCCGCAAATGGCGGAATAATGGCTCCGCCTACTATCGACATGATAATTAGGGATGAGGCCAACTTAGATCCTTCTCCCAAATCTTTACATGCCAACGCAAAGATAGTAGGAAACATAATGGATTGGAAAAAATATACCATCATTAATGCAACAACCGCTAAGATACCTCCACCTAACATGGCTATAATGATGGATACAACGGATCCAATGGCATAAATTCCTAACACTCGGTTTGATTCATATTTTCCCATAAAATAGGTACCAATGAACCTCCCCACCATAAATAAAATAAAAGCAAAGGATGCATGAAAGCTAGCAATTTGAGTTGCTGTCATGCTTTCTGTGGTTTGATAAATTTTCTCCACAATCCATAAATTGGAATCTCGGGCAAAATCTAATTTAAAATCAACAAAATTCCCCCAAAGCGATACCTGGGCTCCTACATTACAAAATTGAGCAAAAATGCCTAATCGTAAATGCTTGTTTTTTAGCAAATTAGCAATGGAAATTTGTTGATTACTTACTTTATTCTCTCCTGCTGCTTTTACTTCAGGCATTTTGGTAATGGCAAATAATATAGCTACAATGGCCACGATGAGACCAATAATTAAATACGGCCCTTGCACCGATTCAGCCTGACTTACTCGTATGGCTTCTGCTTCAGCTGCCGGTAAAGCTTGTATCATGTCCCGAGTATATTCCCGGTCTGAAAAAATAAATATACCTCCAATTACTGGCCCTAAGATGGTACTAATTCCATTAAAAGATTGCGCTAGATTAAGTCGGAAATCCCCTTTTTTAGGGTCTCCAAGCACAGTTACGTATAAATTGGCAGCTGTTTCAAGAAAAGCTATTCCACTAGCAATTAGAAATAAGGCCCCTAGAAAAAAACTGTATTGACGCACAGCCGCAGCTGGATAAAATAAAAATGCGCCAGCAGAATAGAGAATCAAGCCCATTAAAATTCCCATTTTATAACCAAGCTTTCGCATCACTATTCCAGCAGGAATGGCCATGACGAAGTATCCCATATAAAAGGCGGTTTCAACTATATTTGCTTGCCATCGCTGAAGATCTAGGGCTATTTGAAACTGTTTGACTAATGTCCCATTTAAGCTATTGGCCAAGCCCCAAAGGAAAAATAAGCTAGTAACTAAGATGAAAGGAAGTAGATAATTAGTTTGGTCTTTGTCTTGACTTAGTTCTAATTGTTCTTCAGGGTTTATGGGTAGCGCCATATTTTGACTTTTGGTTAAAAAGAGTTTAGCAGCTTTAATTTACCTGCTTTTTTTTATTAATTTTATTTTTAACCTCATTAATCTTATGTTATTTGTTAAAATAATTCAATCAAAATAGATTTTCCCATTATAACAGGTTTATTTTTAAGCTATTTCAACATCAATTTTGGGTGATAAAAGAAATATTCTTTCATTTATATTTTTACCACTGTAAATATATTTCCATGCGATTTTTAGTTTTACTTTTTTTGTTTTCAGGTCTTTCATTTTTCAGTGTTGGCCAAAAAATAGCTCCACTTGCTCCTCTGCCTTCTGCCAAACAAATTCAATGGCAAAATTTGGAGTATTATGGATTTATTCATTTTAACATGAACACTTTTACTGATGTTGAATGGGGCGAGGGAAAGGAGTCTCCTAGCCTTTTTAATCCTTCTGCCTTAGATTGTAGGCAATGGGCCAGAATAGCCAAAGCTGCTGGAATGAAAGGCTTAATTCTGACAGCCAAACATCATGATGGCTTTGCTCTTTATCCTTCTAAATTCACTGAACATACCGTTGCCAAATCCCCTTGGAAAAATGGCAAAGGAGATGTAGTTAAGGAATTATCTGAAGCTTGTAAGGAATTTGGATTGAAACTAGGTATATACTTATCTCCTTGGGATAGGTTTCATCCTGCTTATGGTACAGATGCATACAATAAAATTTATGCTGAAATGCAAAAAGAGTTATTGATACAATATGGACCCATTTTTGAATTTTGGTATGATGGAGCTAATGGAGAAGGTCCCAATGGAAAAAAACAAGTGTACGACTGGCCATTATTTCATTCCATGGTGAATAAGTACCAACCCCATGCAGTTCAGTTTTCAGATAATGGACCAGATATTCGCTGGGTCGGAAATGAGCGTGGTTATAATTATGAGACATCTTGGAGTCCAATCAATAAAGACGAAATTTATCCAGGCTATCCAAAATTTGATTTGTATAAATATGGACAAGAAAATGGAAGTCATTGGGTGGCGCCAGAGGTAGATGTATCCATTCGTCCAGGTTGGTATTATCATGCAAAAGAAGATAATCGAGTGAAAAGCCCTGATTCCCTCATGAAGATTTATGTGGCTTCTGTAGGTAGAAATTCCAATTTACTATTAAATATACCTGTAGATAAACGAGGATTGATTCATCCCAATGATTCAGCTTCCATGATGGGATTTGCTGACTTGAGAAAGAAAAGTATCATCAATTTATTGAATTCAAAGTCAACAAAATATGAGGTTAGTTCGTCATTTAATGCACAATATGCTATTTCCCAATTGAGTGATTTAAACGCTTCAAGCGCTTGGGCACCATCGAAAAGTGACTTAAAACCTGAGATTCAAATACATTTAGCAGAAGCCAAGTTGGCTAATTCCCTACTGTTGCAAGAGCCCATAGCCATGGGACAAAGAATTAAATCTTTTAAAGTGGAACTAGAATCCGAAACAGGAGAAAAGTGGTTTTTACATGGAAAAACCATAGGACATAAACGAATGATTACCTTCCCCGAGAGGAAGGTAAAACATATTCGTATTATTTTGGAGGATTACCGGGCACAACCATTAGTTTCTAACTTGGCCCTGTATCGAATTATTTCAGCACGTAACGAATCGCTTTTCCACTAAACGTGTATCCGTTGGCATATTGGGTGCTATAAACTTGGTACTTGACATCCATCAAGGCACTAGCACCCATTTCAGTGGCTTTTTCCACCATTTGACTCAAGATTTCTTGTTTCTTTAATTGGTGATTTCCTCGATTGAGCATTTTGCCATTGACTGTCTGATTATTTTCCAAAGGAACTTCACCAGATATACTGATGCTTTCAATAATCTCATATGACTGCTTTGGGCTTTCATTGAAATAGAAAACATCGATGGCATATTTTACCGGTACTTCGAATCCTAAACCATCATGCCTGTCTACTCCCCCATCTTTAAAGTTAGGTGAATAATAGGTGGAAGGTTTGACGTTTTTGGAACATGCGGCCAAAAAAAACAACAATCCGAAACTTACTAGTTTAAATGCTTTCTGAATCATAGATTAATACTCTGTCCCAATACTGAGCGCAGTTTTTGATGAATTCTAAATGAATGGGTGCCGTTTGATAATAATCATGGCCAGCTTCATCCGAAAAAGTGGTTAATAAACAATAATCATATGAACGATCAATCACAGGACGATCCGTATTGGCAGGTTTTCCCACATTGAAATCTTTCACCGTTTCTACCTTCCCTAAGGATAATACTCCTGCTTCAAATTGTTGGATTTCTTCTTCGCTTAGGCCTTTTTTTAACCAAAAATTAACTACGTGTACAAACATGATTTAATTTAATAAGTTTTCTTGTTGAATAATGCGATTCAATTTTACCCCTAATTCCTCCGATGCTTCGGCTAAAGGCATTCTTACTTGGGCTTGAATCATACCCTTTAATGCTAAAATCTTTTTGACCCCTACTGGATTACCTTCTTCATATAAATAAGGATCAATGGCCAAGAAACTGCCCAATGATTTTCTAGCTTCAGCAAAATCGCTTGCTAAAGCCGCATGAATCATTTGAGAGAATTGATGAGGAAACGCATTGGCAATAACTGACATAACACCTACCCCACCAACTGAAATAATCGGAACAGCCTGCACATCATCACCAGAAATTAACAGAAAGTCAGCTGGTTTATGTGCTGCTATTTCCATGCATTGCTCAATGACACAGGAAGCTTCTTTTACACCAATGATATTTGGATGTTCTGCCAAAGTCAAAATGGTTTCGGGAGATAAATTAATACCTGTTCTTCCAGGAATGTTATAAAGAATGACAGGAACTGGACTGGCATCTGCCACTGCACGGTAATGTTGAATAACACCACGTGCACTTGGTTTGTTATAATATGGACAAACAGATAAGATGGCATCTATACCATCAAATGATGTTTGTTTGATTTGTGCAATTAAATTTTCAGTATGGTTTCCACCTAAACCATACACGATAGGTAAATTTCTGGAATTGGCTTCCTGAACAGTTGCAATGATTTTTTTCTTCTCATCAGCACTTGTGGTAACAGATTCGCCAGTTGTTCCTTGAACTACTAAATAATCGACACCGCCTGAAGATACGTAATCAACAAGTTTTCCTAAGGCAGTCCAATCAATCGTTCGATCGGCTAACATAGGTGTAATTAGGGCTGGTGCTACCCCGTGAAATTTAGGTAATGTATGCATGAGCTAGTGTAGGAGAGCTAAAAACTCATCCTCTGTGATAATTTTTATAGATAATGAAATTGCCTTTTCTAGTTTAGTAGGCCCCATATTTTCACCTGCCACTAGGTAATCTAATTTAGATGAAATACTGGATACAACCTTGCCTCCATTGGCAACAATCTTGTCTTTTAATTCCTCTCTTTCGAAGTTTTTAAATACGCCCGAAATTACAAAACTTTTTCCGACCAAGGCTTCTCCCTCCAAAACTATTTCTTGAATTTCTTCTGATAACTGTACCCCGGCTTGCCTTAAACGTTCTATTTGTTCATTATTATCCGAATCATCAAAATAATCTTTTAAACTACGCGCTATTCGTTCTCCTATTTCAGGTACCGCTACCAATTCCTCCAAACTTGCTTGTCTTAATTGATATATGGAATGAAATTGCAAAACTAGTTTCTCTGCAATGGTAGCACCAACATGTCTAATTCCTAAGCCAAATAATACTTGTCGGAAAGGAATGGATTTAGATTTCTCAATGGATTGCAAAATGTTATTAATCGATTTACTTTGAAAACCTTCTAATCCTTGGAAATGACTTTCATTTAATTGATAAAGATCAGCTAAGTGATGTATGATGCCTTTTTCAACTAATAAATCAATCGTTTCTACTCCAAGGTTTTCTATATTCAAGGCTTTCCTTTGAATGAAATGTTCTATTTTACCTTTTATTTGTGGTGGACAATGTTTTTCGTTTAAACAATAGTGATTGGCTTCTCCTTCTTGACGAACTAATGGACTTCCACATGACGGACATTCTTCGGGGAATTGAAATAATGGAGCATTACCTTGTCGTTTGGCTACATTGACAGAAGTGATTTTTGGAATAATTTCTCCGCCTTTTTCAATGAAAACACTATCCTTTTCGCGTAAATCTAATCGCTCCATTTCATTAGCATTGTGCACAGACGCTCGCTTAATAACCGTTCCAGCTAAATAAACAGGCTTCAAATTGGCCACGGGTGTTACGTTTCCAGTTCTACCCACCTGGTAGCTAATGCTTTCAATTTCAGTTTCAGCTATTTCTGAAGGGTATTTATAGGCAATAGCCCATCTTGGTGATTTGGCCGTAAATCCTAATCTTTCTTGTTGGGCATAATCATTGATTTTAATAACAATACCATCTGTATTTAAGGGTAAATTATGGCGTTTATCCTGCCAATCATGAATGTATTGTAGAACTTCGCTTATTGTTTGGCATTTTTTCCAAGTAGGTGAAACAGGGAAATTAGCCTGGGTAAGAGCTACTAAGCTTTCTTCATGGGTCTGAAAAGGATTTTCATTTCCTACCATGGCATAAATGTAGCAAGCCATGTTTCTACGAGCTACTTCAGCAGAATCCTGCATTTTAAAAGTTCCTGAAGCTGCATTTCTTGGATTCGCTAAAGGGGCTTCACCCCTAGCAATCTTTTGTTCATTTATTGCCTCAAAGGAAGTTAAAGGCATATAACCCTCCCCACGTAATTCAAATTCTCTAGGAAACAGACTAGAATTTAGTCGGAGCGGTAATTCTTTTATGGTTTTTACATTGTTGGTTATATCATCTCCCCGAGTTCCGTCTCCTCGAGTAACTCCTTTTATTAATTTTCCATTTTCATACCAAAATGATAAGGCTACCCCATCAAATTTTAGTTCGCAAATGTATTCATATGATTCTCCATCTAATCCTTTGGCAACTCTTTCGTCAAAATCTCTTAAATCCTGTTCATTATAGGTATTACCCAAAGAAAGCATGGGGAATCGATGAGTAACGCTTTTGAATTGCTTGGTGATGGTTCCTCCTACTCGTTGGGTAGGACTATCTGGAAGGGCAAATAATGGATTTTCTGTTTCTAATTTTTGAAGTTCTGCTAACAAGGCATCGAATTCCTGATCTGAAATTAGGCTTTCATGCTGCTGGTAATAAGCTTCATTATATCGATTAATTTGATGGATTAATTCCTCCATCCTCATTTTCACATCCATGTCTCAATTTTTAACAACCTAAAGTTAAATGGAAAGCACTAAGAAATAAACCTTAGCCAATAATTTTCATACCTTTGCAAGATGGAAAGTTTAATCATCGCCCCTTCAATTTTAGCTGCAAATTTTGCAGAACTTGGTTCCGAAATTGACATGTTGAATGCTTCTGCCGCAGAGTGGATTCACATAGATGTTATGGATGGAATGTTTGTTCCCAATATTTCTTTTGGTTTTCCCGTTTTAGAAGCAGTCAATAAGCGGGCTACTAAAGTATTGGACGTTCATTTAATGATTGAAAAACCGGAAAGGTATTTAGAAGCGTTTGCAAAAGCTGGGGCGAAAGTTTTGACAGTGCATTATGAGACTTGTCCTCATCTGCATCGTACAATCCAACAAATTAAGGACTTAGGTTGTTTGGCTGGTGTGGCATTGAATCCTTCTACCCCCGTTCATGTGTTGGAAGATATTTTACAAGACCTGAATTTGGTTTTAATCATGTCGGTAAATCCAGGATTCGGTGGACAAAAGTTTATACCCAATGCCATAAAAAAAACTAAAGAATTAGCTGAATTAGCTAAGTTAAAAGGTATTTCAAATTTGAAAATAGAAATTGACGGTGGGGTTTCTGCCTCCAATGCCCATGATTTAATTCAAGCTGGTGCCAATGTATTGGTAGCTGGTAATTTTGTTTTTTCCTCACCAAATCCCCTTGAAACCATTGCCAATTTGGTGAAACTAGGTAACTAAACATTCATGAATTTGAAAATCCGCTTAATTTTTGGAATTTTCTGTTGTCTGCTTGTTTTTAGCTTGCCCGCACAGCGTGTTCGCTGGGCTAGTAAAGTTATTTCAGTTTCTAGTGAATATTCTGACCCACTCCTGGGCTTGGAATATAGGTCATTACATATATTAGGTAAACCAAGTAAATACCCCACTTTTAGTAATAGTCCGAGTGCTTGGCAGTCTTTAACCCCAGATAACCCAGCAGGAGAATATATTATAGTTTCATTTGATAGTTTAACCAGCGTAAAGCAGGTGGCTATTTTTGAAAATTTCGGTGCTGGGTCTATTGTTCGGGTAGATGGATTGGATGAAAATAATCGCTTGATTTTATTAAAAGAGTTTAGCCCCGGCTATGCGCTAAAATCGGCCCAAGTAACCAGCTTCAAACTAGCTTCACCATCGGCACCCATAAGGGCGATTAAAGTTTCCATGAATTCGGAGAGGGTTCGCGGATATTCGCAAATTGATGCTATTGGTATTTCAGATTCTGATGTACCCATTGAAGAAAGTTTGAAATTGAATAAGGATTTGAATGCCTATTCTTACAAAGAAAATTTGGGGAAAGATATCAATTCTCCCTATAATGAAATTTGCCCAGTCATTAGTCCAGATGGTAAAAAGTTATATTTTACTCGATGGAAACACCCTTCCAACATGGGTAAGAATAAGAACCAGGATATCTGGGTTTCAAATTGGCAAGCAGATACAAAAACATGGTCTAAAGCAGAACTCTTTCCTGAACCCATCAATAATGATGAAAATAATGCAGTCTGCGGTATTTCTCCCAATGGTAAAACCATGTTATTAAATAACGTCTATCGCAATGATGGTCAAATGGAAAAAGGTGTTTCTATGTCATTTTTGCTTAGGACTGGTGACTGGAGTTTTCCTAAGGCTTTAAAAATATTTAATTTTAAAAATAAGTCTGAATTTTCTGAGTATTCCCTAGCTCCTAATGGAAAAATATTGGTTATGACCACGGAAATGAAAGATTCCTTTGGTGGTAAAGATATTTATGTCTCATTTTGGAAAAATGACGATAGCTGGACTGAACCTAAAAATATAGGTCAGGTTGTTAATACCGGAGAATCTGAATCCACGCCTTTCATTGCCCCTGATGGAGTTACCATGTATTTTTCATCCAGTGGACATGTGGGTTATGGCAATAATGATATCTTTTTAACGCGTCGCTTAGATGATACTTGGTTAAATTGGTCAGAACCAGAAAATTTAGGACCCATTGTTAATACCCCTCAGTGGGATGGATACTTTTCCGTGGCGGCACAAGGTGATTATGCCTATTTTAGTTCCGTTGAGAATTCCTTAGGAGCAGAAGATATTTATCGAATTAAAATACCTGAAAAAGCTAAGCCGCTAACTTTGATTCAAATGGCTGGTCAAATTCTTAATCAAGATTCTCAAGAGGCCATCGCAGGTAAAATTTTAATTAAATCAGTTTCTGGAACAGATTCACTTTTGGTGGATTATGATCCTTATTTAGGTGATTATAGTTTCATGTGGCCGGCCAAAAAGGCATTTACCATGCAAGTATTGAAAGATGGCTATATCTGTCGAGTTGAAAAGTTTGATTATACCTCAGAGCGCAACTTTAAAACGATCCAAAGGAACCTTTTGATAATTCCAATTCAATTGAATAAGCAATATCAGATTCCTAACATTAACTTTGATCAGAGTAAAGCTGAATTAAGCCCAAGCTCCTATGAGGAACTAGATAAAATTGTTAAGATTTTAAAGGATAATACTAGCTTCAAAATACTTTTGGAAGGCCATACGGATAATCAAGGGGATTGGAACGAAAACATGAAGCTTTCCCTAGAAAGAGTCGAAAACGTTAAGATTTATATCGTGTCCAAGGGTATTAGTCCAAACCGAGTCCGCGTGAAAGGTTGGGGCGGAACCAAACCGATGGCGAGTAACATGAGTGAAGAAAGAAGAAAATTAAATAGAAGAGTGGAGTTTACGCTTCAAGGAGATTAATGAGCGATCAACACGCAGTATATTTCAAGCAATTAAATGGTATTCGCTTTTTGGCGGTATTTCTAGTCTTAATGGACCATTGGTTGGTGCCCACCATCCCTTTTCCACTAGGACATTTGGGCGTAGTTATATTTTTTGTTTTGAGTGGTTTTTTAATCACGCGTATTCTATTCCAAAGTGCGGATGATGTGGCCGGTCGAGGACATTCACCATGGAAAAAAATCAAAATATTTATCCTGAGAAGATCTCTTCGAATATTCCCAATTTATTTCCTTTTGCTGGCCATTGGTGGTCTTTTTCAAATTGATCCCTTTTATAAAGTCTGGAAATGGTTGTTTTTCTATTTACCTGATTTTTACATCATGATACACCGTCAGTGGATTGGTGTATGGGACCATTTATGGTCATTGGCTGTAGAGGAGCAGTATTATTTAATTTTTCCCTATTTCATCCTGTTTTTACCCCGTAAATATTTTGGAAAATTATTTCCATGGATGATTGCCTTAGGTTTTTGTTCTCGTTTGTTTTTTTACCTTTTTGCTAGCCATGATTTTAAAGAATCAGCCTGGATGTGGTCCTATGTTAACCCGCTTAGTGCGGTTGATAGTTTTGGTCTGGGTGGATTATTAGCTTATTTCTATCACTACCATCGTTCCGTATTTAAACAAATTAGTGATTTTCCTTGGGTACTTATCCTCTCCTTGATTTCCTTTTTTCTTGTACTTTGGTTTTCCCATTTAGCAGAATTCACCTACGATAATATTTGGTTTATCGTCATTGAACGTAGTGTTGCTGCGGTATTTTCCTTCTTTTTAATCGCAGAGGCTGTTGCTGAAAGGCAACATGTATTTGGCCGTTTTTTGTCTTTATCCTGGGTAGATTACTTAGGTAAAATATCCTATGGTTTATATTTGTACCATAATTTTATTTATAATTATTATCATCAAGAAGGAAATACATTATGGTGGGCTATTTCTAAATATATACCCCTATTTCAAACAAATTTCCTTAATTTTATACTATCAAAATTTTTCGTCAACCTAATTTTATTACTATTTGTTGCCAGTGTCTCTTGGTTTGTTATTGAGAAACCCATAAATAGTTTCAAGGATAAATTAAAATAATATGAGTTTGGAATTAGTGGTAGTCATACCTGCTTATAATGAAGAGGAATGTATTCAGCAAGTAGTAGCTCATTGGATAGAAGGTATTTCCGCCTTTGTCAGTCCTGATCAGTTTAAATTACTCATCATAAATGATGGTTCTAAGGATAAAACCGGGACGATTTTAGATGAAATATCAGGTAATTATCCCAATTTAATTGCCAAACATCAATTGAATGGTGGCCATGGAAATGCGGTAGTAAACGGTTATCGCATGGCGGTGGAGATGAATCCTACCTATGTTTTTCAGACAGATTCAGATGATCAGTTTGATGTGAAAGATTTTGGGAATTTTTGGGAAAAAAGAAACCAATCTGATTTTATTTTAGGATACCGAAAAGTACGTCATGATGATCCCTTTCGATTGGTCATTACCCGTATATTAAAATACTCTTTATTATTCATTTATGGAACCTACATTGACGATGCCAATATTCCGTTCCGCTTATTTAAGACTAGCTTCTTAAAGAAGTTATTGCAAGCATTACCAGCTCAAACGCCTTTTGCTCCTAATATATTTTTAGCGGTTTTAGCTAAAAAATCGGGTCAAAACTTATTCAATTTTCCCGTGATTCATAGGGAAAGAGAAACGGGAGAAGTCTCTATACGTCATTTCAAATTACTTAAGGTTTGCTGGCAAAGTTTCAAAGAATTATTAGCCTTTAGAGTTCATTTAAACAGTTTAGTTAAAGAAATTACCCAAGGAAAATGAAATATACATATGTCATCCTAGGTGGAGGACCCACTGGTTTAGGTGCAGCTTATCGTTTAAAAGAATTAGGAATTACTGATTTTATTGTACTTGAAAAGGAAAGCTTTGTTGGTGGTTTAGCCACTAGTTTTGTGGATGATCAAGGTTTTACTTGGGATGTAGGCGGCCATGTTCAGTTTTCTCATTATCAGTATTTTGATGATTTGATGAAATTGGCCTTGGGTGAAGATGGTTGGTATACCCATCAAAGAGAATCATGGGTTTGGATCAGAGATCGTTTTGTCCCTTATCCATTTCAAAATAACTTAGGTTATTTACCCAAAGAAGAACAATGGCAGTGTTTGCAAGGATTAATTGAATTATACAAAAATGGTCCTTCCAATAAACCCGCTAACTTCAAGGAGTGGATTTTAAATACTTGTGGACAAGGAATTGCCGATGTATTTATGTTCCCATATAATTTCAAAGTGTGGGCCTACCCTCCTGAAATGATGAATGCCAATTGGGTTGGTGAGCGTGTAGCTGTCAGTGATTTAGGTCGTATTGTTGAAAACATCATTTTTGAGAAAGATGATCTTTCTTGGGGACCCAATAATCTATTTCAATTCCCTAAAACTGGGGGTACTGGTTCCATTTGGAAAGCGGTGGGGGAATTGATTGGTGAGGAATACTTCAGATTAAATTCTACGGTTAAATCGGTTGATTTAAAGGCACACCAAATTGTCCTAGAGGATGGTACTCAAATTGAATACGATCAAGTGATGAGTACAATTCCATTAGATATTTTTACCCAAAAGTGCCAAGATCTTCCTACCGAGGTGGTTCAGACGGCTCAGGGTTTAAAGCATAGCAGTACTCATGTGGTAGGAATAGGTTTAAAAGGTAAACCTGTAGAATCATTAGCTAAAAAATGCTGGATGTATTTTCCTGAGGCAAACAGTCCTTATTACCGCGTTACAGTGTTTTCCAATTATAGCCCTAACAACGTGCCTGATCCAGCTAATCAATGGTCATTAATGGCTGAAGTGAGTGAATCAGCTATGAAACCAGTAAATAGAGCTACATTGATTGAAGATACCATTAAAGCTATGTTAGAGGATGGTTTAATAGAATCCGAGGATCAGGTGATCTCTAAATTTTATTTCTCTACAGCTTATGGTTATCCTACTCCTTCGATTGAGCGGGATGGAATACTAAAGCAAGTTTTATCGGAATTGGAAAAACATGATGTGTGTAGTAGAGGTAGATTTGGTGCTTGGAAATATGAGGTATCTAACCAAGATCACTCCATGATGCAAGGAGTGGAATGGGCCAACCGCATGGTACATCAAGTACCAGAATTGACCCTTCCCTTCCCGAACACGGCTAATGCGATGTGGGGTAAATAATTTTACCCTACAACAATACGATTAAGCTTTTAAATATCGCTGTTAAGCGAATCGCATCCATGATGCGTGCTTCCGTAGCACCGTGGTTAAGTACTGATTGCTCATGAGATTTAACGCACATTTCACAGCCATTGATGGCAGAAACAGTTAAACTCGCTAATTCAAAGAATTCTTTGCCTAATACTGGGTTCATCATGATGGACATTCTGATTCCAGCAGGTGCAGTATTATAAAATTCTTTGCCTACAAAATGCTTGAAACGGTAAAAAACGTTATTGGCATTTAGTAATGAAGTTAAGGCATGAATTTCATTGATTTCCGCATCCGTTGCTCCCTTGGTTTTGGCTAATTCAGTCAATGAATTAATCGTAATCTCATGCTTTTGATTAACAGAAACGGCTAAAGCCAATAATACAGCCTCTTTTTCTGTTAAGGTAGCATACTTTAATGCATTGGAAACGTTAATCTTTAAATCTTTGATGTAACGATTTTCAGAAGCATCTAATTGATCCAATAATGGAAATTGACTAGTGGCAGGTAAATTAATTTCGGCTAATAGATTATCTCTAGTTTCACTCATGATCTTATTGTTAAAAAGCCCCAAATGAATGGGGCTTTAATTAAAATTATAATGTGGCCTCTCCAGCTTTCCAGTTACATGGGCAAAGCTCATCAGTTTGCAAAGCATCCAATACACGTAAAACTTCATCCACATTACGACCTACTGATAAATCATTGGCAGAAACCCAACGAATGATTCCATCTTGGTCAGCGATGTAAGTAACACGGTAAGCAACTTTCTCATCTTCAGTTAAGATTCCTAACTCTTCAGCTAAACTTTTAGAAGTATCAGCTAACATTGGGAATTTTAAACCGCGTAAATCATCATGATCTCTTCTCCATGCTGCGTGTACAAACTCAGAATCAGTAGAAGCTCCAATTAATAAAGCATCACGATCTGAAAAATCACCTGCTCTACGGTTGAATTCAGCAATTTCAGTTGGACAAACAAAAGTGAAATCTTTTGGCCACCAGAACATCACCATCCATTTACCATCCTTTTTATGATCTTCTGCAGTAATCGTTGCAAACTCCTTATCTTTTTCTAATGACACTACTGCTTTTTTTTCAAATGCTGGAAACTTACTTCCCAATCCTAACATGTGTGTAGACATAATATTATTTGTTTCGTTTAAATATGTTACAAATTTCGATAAGTTAAGACTATCAAGCAAATCTATATTTACTATATTTGTATAGTTTTAAACTATACAGTATGACTATCACCCAATTAGAATATATAGTGGCTTTGGATGACTTAAAAAGTTTTTCCAAAGCGGCCGATTTTTGTTGCGTTACCCAGCCTAGTCTTAGTATGCAAATACAAAAACTAGAATCGGAGTTAAACATTATTATATTTAATCGAAAGGATAAACCATTAAAAGCCACATTGCAAGGAGAAGAGATTATTCGTCAAGCTCGTGTCATTTTAAAAGAAACCGCTACCCTAAAGGACCTTTCAAAAGGTTGGAGTAATCAAGTAGCGGGAAATGTGAGTATTGGGGTGATTCCCACCATAGCTCCTTATTTGATGCCTCGATTTCTTTCGGGCTTCCAACTAAAATTTCCAGACCTTCACATTAATATTTCTGAAACAACTACCTCTAATATTGTGAAGGAAATTAAAGAAGGTAAACTCGATATAGGAATTTTGGTAACTCCATTAGGAGACCAACTGATTGAAAAGCATTTATATTATGAGGAACTGTATTTGTATTCCAATCTACATTCAGAGTCAGGAGAGATTTGTCAATACGTAGAGCCTGAAAAATTATGGCTATTGGAAGAAGGACATTGCCTATCTAGCCAAATTAACTCCATTTGTAATTTGAAGTCGGGGCAGACTTTAAGTCCGAGAATCACGTATCAAACAGGAAGTTTGGAAACGATTGTTCGTATCGCTGAGGATGCGGGTGGTCAAACTATCATTCCGGAAATGCTATATGACTTTTTAGATGACAATAAACAGAATCATGTTTTCCCTCTACCCTTTCCAAAGCCAGTTCGAGAGGTTTCATTAGTGTATTCTCCCAGTTATGCACGCAAAGGAATCATTCAGGCTTTACATCAAGAAATTTTGTCGGTGGTTCCTGAATCATGGCGCGAATTAAATGAACGAAATATTATTCCGATCTAAGTACCTCAGGATTAATCTTATTAAGCCTAGCCATGTAAATTAAGCTTAAAAGAAATACTAAAGCTAGAACCAAAATTCCCAATCGCATATTGCCAGTTAATTGAATTAATAGGCCAAAAATAAAGGTACCAATTACGGTTGAAGCCCTGTCACAAACATCAAAAAAACTAAAATAGGAGGCAGTATCCTTTTCATTTTCAGGACATAGTTTAGCGTATGTAGCTCGTGAATTCGACTGAATTCCACCCATGACAAATCCTATTGCCGTAGCCAATAAGTAAAAATGAAAGGTTTCATGGACAAAATATGCAGAGCAACATACTATGATCCAAAAAACAATTATCAAGCGTATTGCATTTACATTCCCGATTTTTTTTGATAAATAAGCACAAATGTATGCTCCCGGTATGGCCACCAACTGAATCAATAATATAGTAATTATCAATGATTCAGAAGGTAAATGTAATTCTTGGCTTCCAAATAAGGCTCCTAGAAGCATAACAGTTTGGGCACCCATGTTATATAAAAAGAAGCCTAGTAAGAAATTTTTTATTGATGGAATGTGAGTGATTTCATGAAATACTTTTTTGAGCTCTTTAAAACCACCTAACCACCATCTAGGATGGTCTTTTTCTTTCTTGGAAGATTTTGGTAAATAATAGAAAGGAATTTGAGCAAAAATAAACCACCAAATTCCCACCGTTAAAAAGGATATCCTAGAGGCCATTTCTACGGAAATACCGCCATATAAATTTGGTGCCAGAATCATACTTAAATTCTGTAATAAAAGTAAGACGCTCCCTACATAACCTAAAGAGAAGCCTTTGGCACTCAATTGATCAAAACGGTCAGGACTAGCTATTTCAGGCAGGAAGGAATTATAAAAAACCAAACTCCCACCCCAACCAATGATGGAGAACAAAAAACCTAAAGAACCTAACAAATACTGCCCTTTGGTAAAAAGATATAGAAGCATGCAGCTAAAGGCACCTAAATAACAAAAGAAGCGCATGAAATTCTTTTTGCTTCCTGTGTAATCGGCAATACCAGATAAGAAAGGCATCACCACTGCTAAGACTAAATAAGCCAATGAAATAATGTAGGAATATACGACAGTATTCTGAAGCGAAAACCCAAAAATATCAATTAACTCAGGATGTTTGCTTCCTAAAACAATGGCGGCAACGGGGAAATAAATGGGGAAAATGGCTGAAACAATCGTTAATGAATGTACTGAATTGGCCCAATCATAAAAGGCCCAGGCATTCATCGTTTTTTTATTATTCAACACCTGTTCCATCCCTTAAAATAAGCCTAATTGTTCTCCTGTACCTGTTTCTTTATGATCTGAAGGTAAGTTTTTGACCTCAAATGGAATGTCATCAACATCAGAAGCCTCCGTTTCAGTATTTATTTCTTCTTCATTACTTTCAGATATAGGCCCATCCGCTTCAAAATTATTATCCAGATTTTTTATGATAAATTCTGGTTCATCATCTCCATCAGGATTTTCTGATTCTGCTTGTGATGGAGCCTTCTCTTCCGTATCAATGAATTGTAAATCAGTAAGTTTGGGATAATTTAGTTTATTGCCTATGGCCTTCCAACCTCGCACGTCACCTAATTCAGCAATCGGTAATAATTCTATCTGATTGGTTTTTCCATCTGCTTTATGCTTTATCTGAACATTTGGAGCATAATTATCCGTAGCAGCGATTAATCTAGATGCTTTATGATCTGAAATGAATAGGAATTTTTTGTCAATGGTAGTTGTTTCTAATTTAAATCGTTTGATAAAATGATTTTTACTAGCTCCATCAAAATAGGCAGCTGAAATGATGCTGTTCGCTTCGTATTTTTTCAAATACAATATCTCATCTGCCGTATATCGGTTGGTTAATTCAAAATTGGTTAATTCGTAATTTCCCGATTTGTATAACACTAAAATACTGTCTTTAGGCTCAAAATTGCCTATAAACTGACCATGTTCATCTCTATTTAATCGACCAACTGTGGCATCATACCATATATCCACTCCACCTAAAGTGGAAATTCCCGCCGATTTTTGAACAATTTTACGAACAGGGTATTTAGTTAAAACATTACCTAAAGATTCACGACCTTTAATAGCTAATTTGGCAAAATCATAATCAAATTGCTTGATTTTAGCTGTGCAATTGGCTGTTAAATTGATTTGAATTACTTCTGCTTCTCCATTTTCATTGGCAGAGAAATAGGTGATTTTTGATTTTGGATTATCACTCACCAGTTTATATTCCCTATCTCGAGTTACTGAGGTCACTTTGAATCTTTTGACATAAGAAATGCCATTTTTTCCATCAAAATAAACCAAATTATAAACTTTTCGATCGTCGTTTTTCTTGAATACGGAACAATATAATATGTCTTTTCCAACAAATACTTTTTCTTGTACTTTGGTCACCACGCATGTTCCATTTTGTCGAAATACAATGATATCATCGATATCCGAACAATCCATGATGTATTCATCCTTTTTCAGACCATAACCAATGAAACCATCCGCTCGGTTAACATATAATTTCTGATTGGCTGCGGCTACCACTGTTGCTGAAATGGTATTAAAGTTTTGTATTTCTGTTTTACGCTCTCTTCCTTTACCGTATTTATTGAGTAGATTTTTAAAGTAATTAATGGCGTATGTAATCAAATTTGCCAAATTATGCTCTACCTCAGCCAATTCTTCTTCCAAGCGTTTCATGGCTTCATCTGCCTTGAAAGCATCAAATTTGGAGATACGTTTAATTCGGATTTCTAGCAAACGCAATATATCTTCTTCAATGATTTCACGATAAAAATCCTTTTTATAAGGCTCTAAACCTTTATCGACCATTTCTATCACTGATTCAAAGGTCTCACATTCCTCAATATCCCGATAAATTCTATTTTCAATGAAAATTTTCTCTAAAGAACTAAATAGGATTCGCTCCATGAGCTCCGCTTTTCTGATTTCTAATTCTTGTTTTAGCAAATCAACGGTTTGGTTGGTGCTTACTTTTAGAATTTCAGAAATTCCTACAAAGTGGGGCTTTTCGTCAATAATCACACAGGCATTGGGAGAAATTGAAATCTCACAATCTGTGAAGGCATACAGGGCATCAATAGTCACATCTGGTGAAATACCTGGAGCTAATTGAATTTGAATTTCAACATCCTTTGCTGTATTGTCAATTACCTTTTTAATCTTAATTTTTCCTGTATCATTTGCTTTGATGATGGAATCAATCAAAGATGTAGTGGTAGTAGAATAAGGTATGTCTTTGATAACCAGAGTTTTCTTGTCGATTTCTTCAATCTTTGCTCGAATTCTGATTTTTCCACCGCGTAATCCATCATTGTAATTAGAAGCATCTAGTAAACCACCTGTTAGAAAATCAGGCAGCAATTCCACTTTTTTATTATTCAGTAAATCGATGGAAGCTTGCAAGATTTCACAGAAATTGTGTGGCATGATTTTCGTAGCCAAACCTACGGCGATACCTTCTACCCCTTGCGCTAATAATAGGGGGAATTTAATAGGTAAAGTGATGGGTTCTTTTTTACGACCATCATAAGATAATTGCCATTTGGTGGTTTGGTTATTAAACACCACATCATTGGCAAACTTAGAAAGTCTTACTTCGATGTATCGAGCTGCTGCAGCACTGTCTCCTGTGCGCATGTCACCCCAGTTACCCTGGCAATCAAACAATAGTTCTTTTTGCCCTAGATTAACCATGGCATCGGTGATGGAGGCATCTCCATGCGGATGGTATTGCATGGTTTGTCCTACTACGTTCGCTACTTTGTTAAAGCGGCCATCATCCATTTCTCGTAGCGCATGTAGAATCCTTCTTTGTACAGGTTTTAATCCATCTGCTACGGCTGGAACGGCGCGTTCAAGAATAACGTATGAGGCATATTCCAAAAACCAATTCTCATACATTCCTGCCACTGCAATTTGATTTTGCAAGCTGCCATCCAATGATTCATCCATATAAACTATCTATAATTTTAATTCCCCAATTTTTAAGTGGAATAATTGGTATAAAAATAAGGCTGTGGCACCCCAAATAACTTCAACTTCAAATTCAAATTTTGGAGCCCAGTAGCTCTCATTTTGAATTGTTAATTGATGTGCTTTTACTTGCGAGTTATCTTGGAAATGTGATACAGGTATTTCAAAAATACGATTTATTTCTCGTTTATCTAAAACGTAATTTTGCTTTTCTTCTAAGACCGCAAAATAAGGTTGAACCCAATAATTGGAGACCATGACCCAAACAGGTTCCATAGCTCTTAGGGCTTCATAAGGAACATCTATGCCAATTTCTTCCTTTACTTCCCGAATGGCAGTAACCTTTAAATCTAGATCATTTATTTCCTGTTTCCCCCCAGGAAAAGCCATTTGTCCAGAATGAGCCCCTTCATATTCGTTTCTTTTAATTAATAAAATGGTGTCTTGTAGCTCATTTTTTTGAATAATAGCCACCACGGCAGCATGTCGAGCATTAGCCTTTACCGTTTCCATTTTCATGAAATTTTGATGCAAGTCAAAAATAGGCTCAAACATTTCTTTCATGGCCACCTTATTTAGCAATAGCTTCTGCACATCGAATGCCATCCAATGCCGCCGACATAATTCCTCCAGCATAACCGGCACCCTCACCGCAAGGGTATAAACCTTTGATTTGGGGATGCTCTAAACTTTCTTGATCTCTAGGAATTTTAACGGGTGATGATGTCCTACTTTCCAAACCGATGATTTGTCCAATATTAGTCGAAAAATTAGGAATCTTTTTGTTAAAATCACTCAAACCTAATGCCAAAGGCTCAGCAATAAAATCTGGTAAAAAATCACGCATTTCTCCTGGGATTAATCCCGGGACATAGGAGGTATCATGACTGGATTTACTCGTTTTCTTTTGAATGAAATCTTGGGTCAATTGTGAAATAGCCTTTTGAGTAGCGCCTGATAATTTATGTGCTTTTTGTTCTAATGACTCTTGCAAAAACATGCCCGCTAAAGGTCCTTCAGATTTAAAGGCTGCTAAATCATGTTCAAGTAAACTAACAACAATCCCAGAATTGGCATAGTGTGAGTCTCGTCTGGAGGGTGACATACCATTGACTACAACCTGATTCTGTCTGGTGG
The DNA here is from genome assembly GCA_027491315.1 of Cytophagaceae bacterium. Classification (GTDB taxonomy): domain Bacteria; phylum Bacteroidota; class Bacteroidia; order Cytophagales; family Spirosomataceae; genus Aquirufa. The sequence goes on along the minus strand of JAIXWL010000016.1, from coordinate 36,162 downwards.
CTGATGGTACAATAAATCCACCTGGGCACATACAAAATGAAAATACCCCTCTTTGTAATCCTTTATACTTGGTTTGACTAACCAAACTAAAACTTGCCGGAGGTAAATATATGGGCCTTTCTTTAGTTTTATATTGGCAGCTATCAATCAGTGATTGACGATGTTCTATTCTAACTCCTATGGCAAATCCTTTTGACTCAATCAGCACGTTTTTATTTCTCAATAACTCAAATATATCACGCGCAGAATGCCCCGTAGCTAATAAGAGTTTATCGGCTTGAAATTCTTGGTTCTTAGTCGTGACAACTCCCTTTATTTGCTTATTTTGGATGATAAAATCGACTACTTTTTGGTGAAAATGCACTTCCCCACCAGCTTCAATAATAGCTTGCCGCATGGAAGCAATGATGGCGGGTAATTTATTGGTTCCAATATGAGGATGGGCCTCAAATAAAATATTTTGATCTGCACCATGTGCTACAAAAGTTTCAAGGACCGATTTAATATCTCCTCTTTTCGTACTTCTGGTATACAGTTTTCCATCGGAGTAGGTGCCCGCTCCTCCTTCACCAAAGCAGTAATTACTATCGGAATCAACGATATTAAAACGATTGATGGCAGCTAAATCACGTCGCCTTTCACGTACATCTTTTCCTCTTTCCAAGACGATGGGTTTGAGGCCTAATTGAATAAGTCGAATCGCAGCAAATAAACCTGCTGGGCCACTTCCAACGATGATAACGCGCTTAGCTTCTGTGGATAGCGGGGGTAAATGAGCTAGATGTTCTAAGGAAAAATCATGCTCTTTTTCATAAAATCCAATGCGTAAATTGACTTTAATTTGTCTACTTCTCGCATCGATGGATTTCTTTTCAATTCGATATTGGCAGCTATTTAATAGATTTGTACCTAATTCAGAAATAAGAAAGGCTCGTAGCAATTCAGGAGAATGAGCAATTTCTGGACCGACTACAAAATCTTTTAGTTCTAACATTGCGTAAATTTGTACGAATTTACAAAAATCCTCTCTTTTAATGAATAAGCTGAAGCATCAAGTTAGTCCCTATTTATTACAACATCAACATAATCCTGTTCATTGGCAACCATGGGGACCGGATGCATTAAAACAAGCTAAGGAGGAGGATAAGCTTATCTTAGTTAGTATTGGATATGCCGCTTGCCATTGGTGCCATGTCATGGAAAAAGAATGTTTTGAAAATCAGGAAGTAGCTGATTTAATGAATAAATATTTTATCAACATCAAAGTTGATCGTGAGGAAAGACCTGATGTGGATATGATTTATATGGATGCCATTCAGCAAATGGGATTATCAGGTGGATGGCCATTGAATGTATTTTTGATGCCGTCTCAGAAACCATTTTATGGTGGCACCTATTTTCCAAAGGCTAAATGGATGAATATTTTATCATCTGTACAAAATGCCTTTGTGGAACATCGGGCAGAGTTGGAGGAATCTGCAGAAGGATTTGCTAATGCAATTTCTGATCATGCTGATCTATTTCAAATGACTGATTTAGAATTAAGTCCAAGCTTCATACCTCAATGTCTAAAAATCACCGTTGGTAATATGGATCCCGTATTTGGTGGTATGAATAAGGCACCTAAATTTCCATTGCCTTCTCTCTTACGATTTTTAGAGTCTGTTCCTCCCCTTTTAGCTCAGCAAACCAATGCCTATAAAGCTTCTGAAATTCAATTGAATAGAATGGCTCAAGGGGGTATTTTTGATCAAATAGCGGGTGGGTTTTCAAGGTATTCAGTTGATTCAGAATGGTTTGCTCCACATTTTGAAAAAATGTTGTACGATAATGGTCAATTATTGGAAGCTTATGCAGCGGCTTACCGTCGTACTAAAAACCCTCTCTACGCTGAAGTATTAACACAAACGATTCAGTTTTTAACATCAGAGCTATTAGCAGAAAATGGCTTGTATTATGCATCTTTAGATGCTGATAGTGAGGGTGTTGAAGGTTTATTTTATACTTGGCATTTTGAGGAGATCAATCAATTAATCCCTTCCCTTTCCAATCTTGAGTTTTATCGGGTATACAGTATCTTACCCAATGGCAATTGGGAGGATAGTCGGAATATATTATTTAAAAAAGAAGCCATTTTAAATAATCAATTCAGTGTTGAATTAGCCAAGCTTTCTGCTGTAAGAAAAACGCGTATAAGACCTGAGACAGATACCAAGCAAATTTTAGCATGGAATGCTTATGTGCTATCAGGATTAATAGCCTCTTCTCAAGCGCTAGCCTCTAAAGAGATATTACAAGGTGCTATTCATTTGGCAGGGGCTATTGAACAACATTTATTGAAGCCAGATGGTAGCGCTTTGCATCAAGCCGCTTACTCAGATAGACCTATTGATGGTTTTTTAGATGATTATGCCGCCACTGCACTGGCTTTCATTCAACTGTATTTATCTACTTTTGAGGTCAAATATTTAGATATTGCCGATAGCTTAGTTGAAAAAGCCACAGAATTATTTGAATCCAAAGATGAGGGTTTTGCTTTATACCATTATGCGCAAAATCAACATCAAGAACTGATTGCTGATAAGGTTGAGTTTACAGATTCTGTTTGTCCATCATCCAATTCCATGTTATGTGAAGCATTGTTGTGCTTAGGTTTAATTAACTCACAGGTTTCTTGTACATTAAGGGCAAAGCAAATGTTGGAAACGGTTATTTCTAAGGCTCAAGCAAATCCAGCCTATTTTTCTAATTGGCTACGGATTTATTCTCAATGGTTTGAAAATCCACAAGCCACCATCAAATTTGATCATTCATATGCCTTGGAAAAAGGCTTAATGGAAAAATTGAATTCTTTGGAATTATCCCTAATACCTGTTGAAAACCTTCCAAAGGATAAGCATTTTTTAGTTTGTATTGGCCATCATTGTTTAGCCCCTGTGGGTACTTGGGAGGAAATGAAAGATCATTTGAAGGAGCTTATTTAATTCTTTCTGGATTTTCAGAAACAAAGGCTCCCCAACCTTTTTTAGTCCCTTTGACGGATGAGGAAATGTTGTTTTGATGAAAATGGTGGCAAATAGCTATACCTAAGGCATCCGTTGCGTCAAATAATTTGGCATCTAATTTAATACCCGCAATAACCTCAACCATTTTAGCTACTTGTTCTTTGGAGGCATTTCCATTACCTGTGACAGATTGCTTGATTTTTTTGGGTTCATACTCAACTATGGGGATACTTTTTGAAAAGGCGAGTGACATTACCATACCTTGAACACGACCCAATTTGAGCATAGATTGAATATTTTTACCGAAAAATGGTGATTCAATAGCTATCTCATCGGGTAAAAATTCTTCAATTATTCCTAAAACTCTCTCATGAATTTTCAAAAATTTAGCTCCTTGGGTGGTATATTTTGTCAGGTTTAAAACACCATACTGTAAGACAGTTACTTGAGCTTTGTTAATTTTTAATAAGCCATATCCCAAAAAGCGGGTGCCTGGGTCAATACCTAAAATTATTTTTTCTGCACCTGAACTCGTAATTTGCATGAATATTGGATCTGAAAAACATGTTCATTCATCGCTTACCTTCTTTTGTGCCTGCTATTTTCCCTAGTTTGATTTGGGAAAAGCATCAAGCATCGAAAGACAATCAAGTGTATTTCACTTTTGATGATGGACCTAGTCCTGAAATTACCAATTTTGTTTTAGATGAGTTAGATAAATTTCAAGCAAAGGCGACTTTTTTTTGTATCGGTAAAAATATGCGCCAATTTCCTGAATTAGCTCATTCCATACATTCAGCTGGTCATAGTTTAGGTAATCATACCATGAATCATGTAAATGCATGGAAAGTACCATTTCATGAGTATATCGAAAATAAGCAAGCCTGCGATCAGGTATTTAATGATTTAGGAATTCCAAGTATAGGTTTTAGACCTCCTTATGGGCGTGTGAACCTAAAGATGTTAAAAAATGCTGATGAATTGGGTCCCATTTTTATGTGGTCCTTATTAACAGGTGATTACCATTCAGGCTTAAGTGCCTCATCCATTACAGGCCATTGTTTAAAAAATATACAAGCAGGGTCTATCATCGTTTTTCATGATAGCCAAAAAGCTTTTCCTCGTTTAAAATTAATATTACCAGAATTTTTAGCCTATTGCTATGCCAATGGCTTTCAATTATCCGCCTTATGATAGATACCCATGCACATTTGTACGATGAACATTTTACTCAGAATTGGGAAGTTCATCTTCATGAAATGAAAACGGCTGGAATTCAAGAAGTATGGTTGCCTAATTGCGATCGGGAGTCTTGGGGGGCATTATGGGAATTATATGTAGCCAATGCTGCATTTTGTAAGCCGATGATTGGATTGCATCCAACTTATGTAAAAGAAGATTTCGAAGAACAATTAAGCTTTTTGGTAAAAGAGTTACAAAGCAAAAAAGTGCTTGCCATCGGAGAAATAGGTTTGGATTATTATTGGGATATAAGTTTCAAAGCTCAGCAAATAACAGCTTTTGAAAAACAATGTCATTGGGCTTTAGAACACCATCTTTGGATTGATGTACATTGTAGAAAAGCCTATGCCGACTTAATCGCCATTCTCAAAAAGAAGGAATTTAACGATGTAAGGGGTATTATTCATTGTTTTTCAGGTGATGCTCGTGAGGCGAAAACGCTAGTTGACTTAGGCTTCACCTTGGGCATTGGAGGTGTGCTTACCTATAAAAATGCCAATCTGTTTCAAGACATTCAAGAAATACCCTTGACGAATATAGTCCTAGAGACAGATGCTCCTTATTTAAGTCCTGTTCCCTACAGAGGAAAACCTAATTCGCCCGCTTATTTGGGATTAATTGCACAAAAATTAGCAGACTATAGAGAAATGCCTTTGGCTGATGTGATACAAGTAACCAGTACTAATGCTAAAGCTTTGAAGGCTTACTCAAGCTTTGAATAGCGAATCAATTTTATCTTTCCATATTCTCATGGCATCTTGTAATTTAATGACATGTTTATTTTTTGATTTTTTAAATTGAATCCAATTACCCTGAAATATTAATTTGCCTTGGTGTAAAATCCCTACTTGCTGACTTAAACTTAGTATGTCCACTAAATCGTGGCTAATTAATAAACAAGGGATTTTTTCTTCCGATACCACCTGTTTAAAGATTTCAGAAAATTCTAATTTTTGTTCGGTATCGAGTTGGCTAAATGGCTCATCTAAAACCAATAATTCAATGGGTTTACTGATAGCCTCTAAAAGCGCTAATTTTTGTCTTTCTCCCCCAGAAAGATGTTGGATTTTGGTGTTTTTTACTGCCTTTAATCTGAATCTAACTAAGTTTTTCCGAATAAATTTTTCTAAATCGCTGCTCGTCATTTTTTGACCTAATCGTCGTAAATACTCTTCTACGGTATGATGGGGCATTAAATGTAAGTTTTGTGGGACATAGCCAACTTCTTTAAAGACCTTGATTAAACGATCCATTTGGGTGTTTAATTCCTTGCCATTGATGCATATTGATGCTTGAGGTTGAACAGTTTGTCCCACAACAATATTGGCTATAGTACTTTTTCCTGATCCACTTTTTCCGATGAGAGCAAATATTTCACCTGCTTTTACTTGAAAATGTATATGGTTTAAAGCAAAATGACTTGTAACTTGGTGGTGATTAATTTGAATCTCTAACATTTAAATGACATTTTATGCTACTGTGTGGAATTGATGTAGGCACATCTTCGATTAAAGTTAGTATTGTTGATGCTGCTAAGCAAACAGTTCTTTTTTCTTGCTCTTATCCAGAGACAGAAAATGAAATTTATTCACCTCAGCCCGGTTTCGCTGAACAGGATCCTGCGCATTGGTGGTATTGTACCCAGCAGGCTATTTTAAAGGGAAATGCATCTGGAACTTATAATCCTTTGGACATACATGCTATAGGTATTTCTTACCAAATGCATGGTTTGGTGGTATTGGATGTGGATTTGCAGGTTTTGAGACCTTCTATTATTTGGTGTGATTCAAGGGCAGGCAAGTTGGGCGAAAAAGCTGCCTTGGCTCTTGGTGAGGCTTATTGCCAATCACATTTATTAAATTCTCCAGGAAATTTTACCGCTGCTAAATTAGCTTGGGTTAAGGAAAATCAACCTGAAATTTTTGATAAAGTTAAGCATGTTGTTTTACCAGGGGACTATATTGGAGCTCAATTGACCGGTCAACTTACTTGTTCCCCTTCTTCCCTATCTGAAGGAATTTTTTGGGATTTTAAGGAAAATAGAATTTCAACTGAATTATTGGCTCATTTTGGATTTTCTTCTGATTTATTTCCTAAAATTCATCCTGTATTTTCTGATCATGGTCAAATTTTGCCAGAGATAGCCGCAAGTTTAGGATTGAATCAGTATGTGAAAGTAACTTATAAGGCGGGTGATCAACCTAATAATGCTCTTTCTCTAGGCGTTTTAGAGCCCGGTGAGATAGCTACTACTGCGGGAACCTCTGGTGTTGTTTATGGGGTTAGTGATGAACTGAAATATGATCAAGGTAATCGGGTTAATTCATTTGCGCATGTTAATTACCATGAGTCCCTTAGACGAATAGGAGTTTTGATGTGTATTAATGGTACGGGTATCATGAACCGTTGGTTGAAACAGAATTTTTTCAACTCCTATTCCTACCAACAAATGAATGAGATGGCTTCTCAGTCTGAAATTGGATCTCAAGGCTTAATCGTCATGCCTTTTGGAAATGGAGCAGAACGAATTTTTCAGAATAGAGTTATTGGAGCTAGTTTTCAACAATTGGATTTGAATCGTCATCAATCCGCGGAGATTTGTCGGGCTGTTCAAGAAGGAATCGCTTTTTCTCTTGTTTATGGGATTGAATTATTGGATATGGTGGGTATTACACCTCAACGATTAAAAGCTGGTCTCGCCAATATGTATTTAAGTCCAGTATTTAGTCAAAGTATAGTTAATGCGGCTCAAATAGCGGTAGACTTAATGGATACGGATGGTGCAATGGGCGCAGCTTTAGGTGCAGGAATTGGCATTGGAAATTTTAATTCCCCTAAGGAAGCCGTATCTCAATTGAAGATTATTAAAACGATTGAGCCGGATTTGAAAAATATGGATGCTACGGCAGAAGCCTATGCTAATTGGAAAAATTTCTTACCTGCTTAAAAAAGTAAAAGCCTCCTGAATTTCAGGAGGCTTGTACCCAGAGCCGGAGTCGAACCGGCACGGGCTTGCACCCACGGGTGTTTGAGACCAGCGCGTCTACCAATTCCGCCATCTGGGCAATTCTTAATTGCGACACAAAAGTACTTCAAATCCTTCGATTTATCAAGTATCTATTTAATAATTTCTTAATTATTCGTAGCGTAAGGCCTCTACTGGATCTAGTTTAGATGCCTTAAAAGCAGGGTAAATTCCTGAAAATAAGCCAACTAATATACACACGATAATACCTGTGATCATCCATACCCAGGGTATAATAAAACTAGCATTTCCGGAACTGATTCCTTGAGCAATTAAGTTTCCAATGGGAATAGCTAGGACAATTCCACCAATGCCTCCTAAAAGACAAATCACAATAGCTTCAATCAAAAACTGTTGTAAAATTCTAAATGGAGTAGCACCTAGTGATTTGCGAATACCTATTTCACGGGTTCTTTCTGTCACGGAAACCATCATGATATTCATAAGTGCTATGGCAGCTCCTAATAAGGTGATAAAGCCAATCACAAATCCACCGATACGTAAGGAAGATGTAATGTTTTCAAAACTTTTAGCGATTGAATCCGAGCGATCTATAGAAAAAGAATCTTCAGAACCGATCGGATCCATCCTTACTTTACGCATTGCGCCTCTAGCTTCTTCCATAAAATCATCTAGATTTTTCACTTTGGTAGAAGAGGTGGTTATATCAAAGGTTAAATTCCTTCCAACCGCCATTTTACGTCCAGTTTCTAGTGGAACCATGATCACCCGGTCATCTCCCCCACCCATCATACTTCCTTTTTTTTCTAAAATCCCAACTACCTTCAACTTTTGACCACTGACAATAATTTCTGAATTAACCGGATTTTCTTTTTCATATAATTGATCAATTACATCCACTCCTAATAAACATACATTATTGGCATGTTGATATTCATGGGTAGAAAAATTACGACCTAATCCTACTTTATAACCCTTTAATTCCATGAAATTATCATCAATACCTACCAATCGAGTATTAGGATTGGTTTTTTTTGACCCATGCTTAGCAATGGCATTGAAGTTAACATTGGTTTTAAGTGATACTTTCCCCTTGGCACTAAATAAGGTTTTATATCGACTAGCCTGTCGGTAATCAATATTTTTAAATCTTTTTTCTCTTTGTCCTTCTCTTCTAATTTGCATGGCAGGACGATTTCTGATATCGAATGAATTAGCCCCTAATCCTGAAAAAGAATTATCTACAGAGCTTTGTATGCCATCTATGGCCGTTAAAATTCCTACCAATGAAGTAATTCCCAGTGAAATAATTAAGGCGGTTAATATCGTTCTTAGTAAATTTCCTTTGATCGATCTTAAACCTTCAAATACGTTTTCCTTAAGATTCATGTTGTTCTCCTACCGTTTAAATTTTACCTTGCAATTTATTAGTTTATTTACGTCTTAAGAAACCAATGAAAGGCCTAATTCTTCCATTAATCATTTTTTGGTCATCTATCTGTCCAATACTAGCCAATAAGCTGTTGATTCCCATGGATGATAGTCAGACGAATCATTTAAAAGCCTATGGTTTTACCTATAAAGTTCTTCAAGGTGAAGACGCAAAAGTATCTTGGCTTTTAAATTACCGAGGGGGTTCTTTTATGATGGACTATATTCCTGATTTTTCAAAGGATTTATTAAGTAAGGGGGTAGCTTATCAAATTATTTCTGACCAAGCTGCATCACAAATTTTAGCAGAAGTTAATTCCGAGAGTTCGAATATGGAACAGGCCACTTTACAAAAAGTTCCCAAAATTGCTCTATATTCCCCTAAATCTGCTTCTCCTTGGGATGATGCCGTGTCATTAGCGCTTACCTATGCCGAAATTCCTTTTGAAATAATTTATGATCAAGAGGTATTGGATGGAAATTTGGCAAAATATGATTGGGTACATTTACACCATGAGGACTTTACGGGCCAAATGGGTAAAATGTTTACCCAAAAAGATCAAGTTTGGTATCAATTGCAATTGCAAGAAGACCAGCAAATGGCCAAGAAAAATGGTTTTTCCAAGGTTTCTCAAATGAAAGGTAAAGTAGCCTCCATGATTAAAGATTTTATGCTTGGAGGAGGTTATTTATTTGCCATGTGTACGGCTACAGATACATTTGATATAGCTCTCTCTACCTTAGGAATGGATGCTGTTCCAGCTTTTTATGATGGAGATGCTACTTCCTCCAATATCAGTTCAGATAATTTGAATTTTAAGAATACTGTTGCCTTTAAAGATTTCTCTTTAATCTTAAATTATCGGGTCAATGAATTTTCAACAATTGATTCGGCCCCCAATTATACCCAAAGACCTATTGCAGAAGAAAATGATTTTTTTGAATTGAATGAGTTTTCAGCAAAATCAGATATGATTCCTTGTATGTTGACCCAAAATCACCAACAAGTAATTCATGGTTTTATGGGACAAACCACAGGATTTGCGAGTGCTATGGTTAAATCAGAGGTTACTATATTAGCAGAAAATGAAAGTTTAAAAGAGGTGAAATACCTATATGGACAAGTTGGGAAAGGATTTTTTGCTTTTTTGGGTGGACATGATCCTGAAGATTATCAACATTTTGTCAATGAAGAACATACCGATTTAAGTCTTCATAAAAATTCACCTGGGTATCGTTTGATACTCAATAATATTTTATTCCCTTCTGCTAAAAAGAAGAAACAAAAGACCTAATTCAATTTTCTTAAATAATAATCCTCACCTCGCACTAATACACCTTCTACCAGAGTAGTGTCAGTACCTAATCGGATATCCCCTACTTGTGGTTTAAACACATTTTTACTAAAAAATAAATACTGAGCATCGGATGGGATGTTTTGAATACCTTGCTCAAAAGGATTTAACGGTATAAGCCTCCTAGAAAATTTGGCTCCCCATAATGGATATTCAAAGTCATCATTGATTGTCCCCAATGCAACCACTGCATTTTTAGGTACTATTTTTTCGAAATTTTGATATGCTTTGGTTATATCCGGACGATTGATGGTTAAGGCAGCTACGCGATCAAGTTCTAAAATTGATTTTTTTCCATAGGCATTAAAAGGCAAAGCTCGTATGTTTAGCCCCAAAGTGAAAATAGCTGAAAGACATATTGTAACGACAAAAATTCCCAAGAATATACTGGATAGTATCTGTTGTTTTTTCTCAAAAATAAAACTAGAAACATAGGTCAACAATGGGAATAAATATATGGCTGAACTTATCATATACCGGCCTTTCCAGGGGTCGTATGCTGCTGTAAAAGCTAGGGTGGCAAAATGTATTGCAAAGGCCAACAAAAATAATGCCATGGTCCAATTTGGCCTTCTGACAAACATCAGTAAACTAGGTATAATAATGAAGATAAAAATACTTCCATAAATGGGACTACCATTATAGAATTCGAAGCGTTTATCAAATGTAAAAGGTACTATGGTGAATTCTGTAACTTTCTCTAAGCCCAAATGTAACCCTTGGTCCATTGCTCGGAATGGGGCTTTCATGGCATGATTTACTTTTTCAACAAGCATGATATTTCGAAGACCATCCAGGTTAAATAAATCAAAACCGTATCTAACTACATTTCGGCTCCCTTGAACTAATAAATTGCCTAGACTTCCTGCTCTTTCGACAGATTGGTGCTGTGTCGCAGTAGGTGGCCCGATGGGATGACCATAATGTATGAAATTAGCGATATAACCTGTGGCTGACACATACAGCACTAAACCTAATATATGCGCTAAAAACAAATGTTTTACCACGAAAAAAGTACGTTTCTTTAATGCTGGTAAAAAGCAAAAGGCGTATAAAATAAGTAATGGAATGAAAGAGAATACAAAAGTAATTTTATGGCTAAGGGCTAGTCCGAAAGTAAGTCCTGCCAAATATAAATAAATGGTTTTCTCTTGTTTTTTATAGGCTACCAAATAATAAACTATGGACGATAAGTATGCCGCCAGTACAATATCTGTTTCTGTGGTGATGGACTGCATGAGCACATTCGGCAGAAATAGGAAAATGATACTTAAAAAAAGTCTAGTTTTGAATTTGACTCCTAGATTTTTTAGAATTCCATAAATGCTAAAAGATAAGATCCAATAGGCTCCAATATTGGGTAATTTAAATAAATATTCATTGTACCCGCTCATGAGAAATGGGTAAACTTGCAAAGAACAAAAACTTCTGGGATAAGTGTCTATATTCCAATTTGTTCCTATAAAATGAGACATGGTGCCCCTTTTTAAGAAATATATGATTCGATTTAAATGCCCCGTCATACTATCCCACTCGTTGGGAGGGCTATTAAAAAGTAAGGTGATTTGTAAGGCTGTGATTACTAGAAAGGTCCAAAATAAGCAAGCAAAAATAAAACGCTCAATTCCAGATAACTTTAAATATGTTTGATGTGTCGTTTGTATGGCAGTTCCAATGACCTTAAAAGCAGAAATATGTTCCATTTCAAATACAAACACAGGTCTTTGGAAGAAATAATACGTAAAAGAGGTAATAAAAAATGGAATGATGGCCCATAAAATACGGCTATTCCAAAGTTCTAAAGCGGATAATCCATAACCGGTAAGGATAATACTACTGGTATAAATGGTAAAACCAATGATTAAGATTTCTTCCAAGTTTTTATTAGAAATCTTAGATGCAACCTTGTAATTCATTAAAATAAATGAAATGAATGCTATCCAATACATAGTTTTATTTAATTAAAGGATTGATTCACTAAATCCGAAATCAATCTGATTTCTTCTTCGCTTATTTCGGCACTTAAAGGTAAACATAACACTCTTAAGGCAATATCTTCAGAAACCGGACAAGATTGTTTTTCTACAAAACTTAGGGTATTTAAAGATGGATAGAAATACCTTCTAGGATTAATTTGTACTGCATTCAGTTTTGAAACGGCTTTTAATAAACTTGACTCAGTAGGAAACATGACAGGATAATAGCTATAATTTCTGTCAATATGAGGGTTGAACTTAATCGAATCTCCTGGTACATTTAAAAGCTTATCATAAAGTTCACAAGCCCATTTTCGGTATTCTTTAATTTGATCAAAATGACTTAGATTAACCAAACCCATGGCTGCATGAAACTCTGAATTTTTTCCGTTGATACCTGCAGAAAAATAATCATCATTCTTATGTCCAAAACTACGTAATTCAATGATTTTAGCCGCCAATTTTGAATCGTTCGTAATCACCGCCCCTCCTTCTACACTATGGAATACTTTGGTAGCATGAAAACTACAGGTACTTACTGTTCCATAGTTAAAAATGGATTTACCTTTATAATTCACACCAAATGCGTGCGCACCATCATAAATAAGCGGAATATGGTATTCTTTAGCTAATTCCTCTTGTGCTTCTAAATCTCCTGCATTACCATACACATGAGTAGTTAAAATAGCTTTTGTATCAGGGCTTATTTTGGTTTTTATTTGAGCTGATTCTACCGTTAGGCTAATGGGGTCGATGTCAGCAAAAATAGGTTTGGAACCTTCCCAAATAATTGAATTAGAAGTAGCACAATAAGAAAATGGCGTGGTGATAACCTCTCCTTGAACCTGAAGTGCTTTTAAGGCTAATTGTAATGCTATGGTACCATTGGTAACAAAAATAACATGATCAACCTGTAAGTAATCTCGAAGTTTTTGTTCTAATTCTCGTAGTAAAGGGCCATCATTGGTTAAATGATTGCTTTCCCAAATACGCTCTAAATAACTGACATATTCTTTTAAATCAGGTAAGAACGATTTGGTGACATGTAGCATAATTAGATAGAATCAGAAAGTTGACGAATAGGGAAAGGAAATACAGGTCTTACATAACCTGGCCATTTCCCATACCAAGTAGTATCTTCCCTATAATCAGCAATTTCAAAGTTAAATACTTCTTCGAAGTTATATAAGACGATGGACTTATCCTTAACAACCATAAAAGAAATGTGGTAAGTACCATCATTTAAGAAATGACCAGGTATTTCTAGGTTAGCTTGCACCAGACCAAGTCCAAAGGTTCCGGCAGGAGTTCCGACATTAAAAATACATTCACCTGTACTAGCAAAAAGATGTAAACTTACATTCAATTGTTGATTGGTTTCCGTATTCCAAAATTCAATACCTATATTGATCTTGTTTCTAATGTCTAGGTAAGATTGCCCTTCTAATAGTTCTGGTATGAGAGTAGCTCTTTTTAAACGGATTTGTTGGGACCCTGGAGCCGAATCAAATGTATCATAATTTTGCTCCAAACGATTCGTTTGAAGAGCCGCCATGTAATTGGAAAGTACTTCTCCCGTTTCGCCAAATTGCTTAACCTTTCCCTTCTCTAAGTGCAAGGTTTTATTACATAAATTGGCTACAGCTGTGAGATTGTGACTAACAAATAGTATCGTTTTATCATTGGCAGCTACTTCTCGCATTTTACCCAATGATTTCTTTTGAAAATCAGCATCGCCTACGGCTAAAACCTCATCGACAATCAGGATTTCAGGGTTTAAATGTGCTGAAATTGCAAATCCCAAACGTACATACATTCCTGATGAATAGCGTTTTACCGGAGTATCTAGAAAACGTGATATTTGCTCACCTGCAAAATCCACAATTTCATCAAATTGTGATTTTATTTCTTGTTTGGACATGCCTAAAATGGCACCATTTAAGAAGATATTTTCTCTACCTGTTAACTCGGGGTGGAATCCCGTACCTACCTCTAATAAACTAGCTACCTTCCCTCGTACATGAATTTCTCCACTGGTGGGCTTGGTAATTTTGCTTAGGATTTTTAACAATGTAGATTTCCCTGCACCATTACTACCTACGATTCCTAATTTATCACCTCGGTTTAAGGCAAATGAAACATCATTGACAGCCCAAAAAATTTCTTTTTCTTCTTTTGTCAATAAATTCTTTAAACCATTTTTTAAGCTAACTGCCCCTTTATTGGCGGATAGCTCATATTTTTTTGAAACGGAATCGACTTCAATAATGTGCATAAATGTTATAAATAATCCACGAAGGAGTCTTCTCTTTTATCAAAAATGATAATGCCTAGGATAAATACCGCAACACTGGCTATAATACTAATGCTTAAATTTTGACCAGTAAGTAAATCATATTGGCTAATTAAACATGCTCTAAACAATTCCACTAAACCTGCCAATGGATTAATCATGTTGTAGTACAAAAACCATGATTTTTCAGATAATTGTTTCGTAGTATAAACAATGGGGGTAGCAAAAAATCCATACTGAACGATCAAAGGAACAATTTGCTGCACATCTCGAAATTTGACTGAAAATGAGGCAAATATTAATCCCAAACCTAAGGCAAATAAACTAGTAATAAATAAGGCTATTGGCAAGAATACAATATATGGTGAAATGCTTTGATGAAGACTTAGTGCTAATATCAGATATACGACCAAACCCACCAGGAAATCTACCAAAGAAACCGCTATCGAGGAAAAACAAATAATTAAGCGCGGAAAATATACTTTAGAAATTAAATTACTATTGACCAAAATAGAATTACTAATGGCTTGAAGTGAATTGGCAAAATAATTCCAAAATAGAATTCCAGAAAATATGACCAGTTGAATTGGATAGCCTGAAATGTCTTGAATTTTAGCAACTTGCTTGTAAGCAAATAAAAAGACGAGCATCGTGGCTACAGGTTTAACTACTGCCCAGCTTAAACCCAATATTGTTTGTTTATATCTTACAGAAATATCTCTCTTGGCCAGTATGATTAGTAGTTCCCAATCACTACCTATTTCCTTGAGTTTTTGTTGTATAAGGTTCATGTAATCTAGGCCATTAATTCTTTATAGACACTTCGCATATATATCAATAAGGAAGTTATTAACATTCCAATGACCATGGCTACTAACGTGATAGGTCCCCAAAAATATACTTCAATTTTTGTTGGTAATTCTGAATCAGAAATGATGGTAAATAAAGGAGATTCTTTAATCAGGGAGAATTTTAAATTGTCAAAATTTCGAACGGCTTCAAAATACATACTTTGCAATTGAGATGAGTTCATTTGTAATCTTTCAGCCGTAATTCTAGCCCTCTGATATATAATTTGTTGATTTTGGTCATTGTAATTCGCAAGCTTTCCTTGAGTATAGTACAAGGCAGATCGCAATGAATCCACTCGCTTATCCATGATCACCAACAATTCTTTGGATTTTTTCGTCTTAGTCTGAATATAAAACTCAGTAACTGTTTTTAAATAAAGTTTTGACCAGGTATAACTCAATGTATCATTTCGTGTTTCTACAGTCATGGTTAAAAAAGAAGATTTAGGATTCTCATTACTGATCACCGTATTTCCTTTCAGGTATTCATAAATGGCATTCATGATATTTCTATCTTGCTCATTCGCTTTGCTTGGATCCGTAATTTTAAATCGATAATCGAAAAAATCATCAGGTAAATCACTCCATTCATGCTTTCTTAAATCAGCTTTTTGCAAGAAAAAATTAGCGAATAAATCTTCCTTATCCCCAAACTTTACACGAGTTAACATCGCTTTTCTGAATAAAGCTTTTGTCTTTAATAATTCCTTGAAGTTTTCTCCACTGAATAAGGAATTACTAGCAGTAAAGCCACCTAATCCCAAGCTGCTAGCTATATCAGCTAATCCTCCACCACCAGAACCCTCTGAATCCATGACAAATACAATCTGTGCTTTGTATATTTTATTTTGGCTACGAATTACCTCAACGGTAATACCCAAGACAAAGCCCACCAACGCACCAATAAACAGTTTTTTACGATGCTGTTTGAAAAATGGAATCAATAAAAAGCACTTAAATAATAAGCGTTTGAAAGAAAATTGATCAGATCTTAACTCTGCCATGTGTTTAGTTTGTTGTAGCTTTAATTAAGGTAATAATACCAATTAAACTAGTAAGCGTTCCTGTAAAAATTGATACCACCGAAACGATTTGTTGTCCTGTAGCTACTTTAGATTTCTTCGGAACGATGATCTCTGCTCCTTGCTCAATTTTTGGGTGGAAACGGAAAAATAAGAAGGATTTAGTTCTCTTAACTGATCCGTTGGAATATATCACATAGGCTCTTTTTCTAGCAGAACTAGCAGTAAATCCACCAGCTTCAGAAATGAAACCATAGAATGATTTACCATCGATATATTTTACGCTGTTAGGATATAATACCTCGCCAGAAACTTTTACGGTTTGTGGTTCTTTCGGAATATCGATGATGTCTCCTTCAAGTACATATAAATCATCTTCGCCTCCCGGATTTTTTAATGCCTTAACTAAATCAATACCAATGGTTTCCTTCGTCTTTACTGTAGCGGCTGGGTCTCTTTGAGCTGTAATTCCTGTAAAATTGTCCTGAATCTCGTTTAATTGTTCCGCTTTTCTATTCTTTTCAAATTCAGTCAATTGGACTTTACGGATTAATTTTGCCCCTTTAGGATAGGCTTGTTTATTTAAACCTCCTGCTCTGGTAATAATTTCACTTAAGCGTTCATCTTTTTTTTCTAAGCCATATACACCTGGATAAATCACTTGCCCTTGAATAGTAATGAACTGTTGTAATTCATAATTAGGCGATGAACGAATAAACACCTCATCATAAGGTTGTAATTCAAAAGTTGATGCAGTCTCATCTAACTGCAACTTTTTACTAATGGAGAAACGTATAATTTCCGCAATTTGAGAATTGATAGGGGTATTATCTGCCAAATTCTTTTTTCTTCTTACAATTTCAACCACACCTGTAGCAGCGGACTCTCTTAAACCTCCTGCTTGAAGGATTAAATCTTCCACCGTCATTTTTTCTACATAGGGAAGGGTTAATTTCAATTGACGGTTAATCAATTGATTAGCGGCATCATTGGATTTTAATTCTTCAGATATTTCACTTTCTATTTGAACAGCGTTGTTGTCGATGTTACCATCCGAATTTGCAAGATTACTTGATTCTTGCGAAGTAGCTACTTTACCTGCATTGCTCTCTGATTTATTTGTCCTGTCAGATTTGTTTTCAGAAGCATTGTCGTTTCGCTTTAAATTGATTTCTCCGTGAATGGTCACAGTATACCCCTCTTTTAAATCTAAAATGGAGAAAATAGAGATGTTATCTTCTCTTCTTAAAGCAATATCCTTGGCTTTATTATTCAGAATATCTTTTAGATTAACGGATAAATTTGTTTTAGATAAATCTGGATTAATGCGTTGGATTAATACACGATCTAAAAAAGCATTTTCTTTTAATCCTCCAGCCCTTTCAATTAATTTCAATAAACTTGGACTTCCTTCTAAAGCAAATTGACCAGGTCTGAAAACCTCTCCCACGATACTTAATTTGTTTTCAAATCGATCTTGATTAACCGATTCTACTTGAATAATATCACCAGTTTGTGGGTTAAATGAATCCATTAAAGCCGTGTTGAGGTCAATCAACTTTCTTTCTCGGTTAGTATACCGCGTGATTTTCACTAAATCCTTGAAAGCATCTTCCGTAAAACCTCCGGCAAAATCTTGGATTACTTTGGTCAAGTTTTCATTGGGCATTATTTCAAATAAAGCTGGCCTTTTCACTTTACCTCTAACTTCGATTCTATTTTTATACACCCCTACTTTAATGATATCCTGATCATGAATATTGACATCATTCTTCTGAATTCCAGCAGTTAGGAAATCATACAAATCTATATTGGCAATAACTTTTTTATTTCGAATCAATTGGATTTCACGATAAGTTCCGTTTTGATTAGGCCCTCCAGCAAGGTATAATACATTCATTACTCGTGCTAAGGAAGGAACAGAGTAAGTTCCAGGAAATAAAACCTCACCCTGCACTGTTACATTAACGGTACGAATACTACCTAAAGAAATAGAAGCATATAAATTGGTACTACTTGGTCCACTACCCTCTTTTCTAAGGCCTACAAAAATCTGGGATAATTTTGAAATTATTCTACTTTTCGCCTCTTCAATCGTTAAACCTGCCACATAAACATTCCCAATTCGGTTAATTTTCACATAACCATCGGGACTAACGGTTAAATTGTAATGATCTTCCGAATAACCATTGATATCTACAATTAACTCATCATCTGGGCCTAAAACGTAAGATTTAGGCGTGGCAATTTTTAAATTGGGTTCAAAAGTCCCTGTTTTGTTATTGAAAATAGAATATCCAAATATCCTTTTTCTTAAATTAAATACGGCGGAATCTTCATCAGCTATTTCACCTGCATTTCGTTTACGTACAGTCATTAAACTATCGTAATTTTGCTTTTGCTTGGGTGTAGTCGTAATAGTTCTACGACCGATATTAGCTTGATTTTGAGGCTGATTTCTGATTTGACTATTAGAAGGATTATTATTCATTCGGTCCAAGAGTTGACCCTGCACTCCGAAAGGAATCGTTTGACTCATCATTTTTGTACTTAACAACAAGAATGCCATTAAGACAAAAGAAAAGTTTTTGTTCATAAAGTCTTTTATTTCTAATTTGACTGCAAATTAAAGAAAAAACATGATTTAATGCTAACTTTAAAGCTAATTGCACGCTTAGGCCTTGTCTTATTAAATTAATTATTTCAAAAATTATCTAGTGGAAGAAATTAACAGTACCCCCCCGATTTATAATGATGATAGTATCCGTTCCTTAGATTGGAAAGAGCATATCCGCTTAAGACCTGGTATGTATATCGGAAAATTAGGCGATGGTTCTTCGGTAGATGATGGAATTTATGTGCTAGTGAAAGAAATCATGGACAATTCCATTGATGAGCACATGATGGGCAACGGTAAGGTGATTGAAGTAAAGATCTCGGATCATAAAGTAGAAGTGCGTGACTTTGGTCGAGGAATACCTTTGGGAAAAGTGATTGATTGTGTTTCAAAAATCAATACAGGTGGTAAATATGATTCTGGAGCTTTTCAAAAGTCGGTTGGTTTAAATGGTGTAGGTACCAAGGCTACCAATGCACTTTCTCAATATTTTAAAGTTCAGTCTTTCCGTGACGGGCAAACCAAATGGGCTGAATTTTGTAAGGGGGAATTAACAGCAGAATCAGATGGTTTTGAAACTTCAAATGCCAAAAGTGGTACTTATGTTTGTTTTGAACCCGATAACAGTATATTTAAGAATTATCATTTTATTCCTCAATACCTAGATTCATTATTTTGGAATTATGCCTATTTGAATGCGGGTTTATCCATCAATTTTAATGGGGAAAAGTATTTTTCTCAAAATGGTTTACTGGATTTACTATCTAAAAAAACCAATGCCGAAGAGAATAGATATCCTATCATTCACCTAAAAGGAAATGATATTGAACTTGCCATCACACATAATAATCAATACGGTGAAGAATATTATTCTTTTGTCAATGGTCAAAATACTACCCAAGGTGGTACTCACCTAGCGGCTTTTCGCGAGGCAATTGTCCGTACTGTTAGAGAATTTTATAAAAAGGATTTCGATCCTTCTGATGTAAGGGCCAGTATAGTTGGTGCTATTGCAATACGAGTACAAGAACCTGTTTTTGAATCTCAAACTAAGACTAAACTAGGTTCAACAACCATTTCTCCAGATTCTAATTCGACCTCCATTCGTTCGTTTATAGGTGATTTTGTCAAAACAGAATTAGATAATTTTTTACACAAGAATCCAAGCACTGCTGATGCCATATTAAAACGCATATTGCAAT
Source organism: Cytophagaceae bacterium (assembly GCA_027491315.1). Classification (GTDB taxonomy): domain Bacteria; phylum Bacteroidota; class Bacteroidia; order Cytophagales; family Spirosomataceae; genus Aquirufa. Next base: position 16,182 of record JAIXWL010000016.1, on the reverse strand, counting down.
CAGAAAGAGAGAGAAAGGATATTGCAGGTATTAAAAAATTGGCCAACGAAAGAGCGAAAAAAGCCAATTTGCACAATAAAAAATTGAGGGATTGTCGCGTGCATTTGCCAGATGAAAAATCGGATTCACGCCATGATACCATTTTGTTTATAACTGAGGGAGATTCTGCCAGTGGCTCCATTACAAAGTCTAGAGATGTTCAAACACAAGCTGTATTTAGTTTACGTGGTAAACCTTTAAACTGCTTTGGTTTAACTAAAAAAATCGTCTACGAAAACGAGGAGTTTAATCTATTGCAGCATGCCCTAGATATTGAAGATAGCTTGGATAATTTGCGGTATAACAAAATTGTTATTGCTACCGATGCCGACGTAGATGGTATGCACATCCGCTTGCTTATTTTAACGTTCTTTCTTCAATTTTTCCCGGACTTAGTAAGAAATGGGCACCTATACATTTTAGAAACTCCACTTTTCAGAGTAAGAAATAAAAAGGAAACGATTTATTGTTATTCCGATGAGGAAAGAAGGAACGCCATTGAAAAGTTAAGTCCAAAACCTGAAATCACTCGTTTTAAGGGATTGGGAGAGATTTCCCCTGAAGAGTTTGGAACGTTTATTGGGGAAAATATCAAATTGGAGCCAGTTATTCTTGAAAAGGAATTTACCATACCTCAATTATTAACTTATTACATGGGAAAAAATACCCCTGAAAGGCAAAAGTTTATCATTGAGAACTTAATTATCGAAAAAGATTTAGAAGAAGTTTTGTTAAACTAAAAGTTTAAATCCAATAATTGTTTTAGTTCATGTAAGGCTTTGGCTGTACCTGCTTTTTCTGCCATTTCAATTCCTTTTTCCAATACTTGCTTAGCTTTGTATTCTTCACCTATTTCCAAAAGGTAGTCGGCAAAGCTATAATAGCTAGGTATGTAAGTCGGAAACTTGTTTAACAAATCATCAAATACTTCCCTAGAGGCAGCTTCTTTTCCCTCTTTTTTTAATTCCAAAGCCAGCAAATAATAATTAAACGGATTCTCAGGCTCCAGTTTAATTTCGTTTTTTATAAATTCTTTACGCTCCATTTTTGTAATTTTAAAAACAAATTAGTATGCTTGCATAACATTTTTTTAATCGCCTATGAAAATCTTAGTTTGCATATCGGTTGTACCCGATACCACATCCAAAATTACACTAGATTCATCAAATACTCGTATTAATTCCGAGGGGCTCACCTTTATTGTTGGACCTTATGATGATTACGCATTATCCAGAGCTATTGAAATTAAGGAACAAACACAAGCTGAATTAGTCGTGTTGCACATTGGTACTGCTGATTCGGAAGCGTTAATCAGAAAATGCCTGGCCTTAGGTGCAGATCGAGCTGTTAGAATTGATACACCTGCGTTTGATTCCTTCCAAGTAGCTCAAGAAATTATACAGTATGCCCAAGATCAATCTTTTGATTTAATCATGATGGGTAAAGAATCCATTGATTACAATAGTGGCATTGTTCATGCCTTGGTGGCACATGGTTTATCTTACAACCATTTTTCACCAGTTATGCATTTAGATTACGAAGGAGATAAATTGGTTTTAGAAATAGAAACAGATCAAGGAAAGACCAAGGTTAGCTCTGCCCTTCCTGCAGTATTAGGTTGTCAGGAACCTATTGCAGAATGGAAAATCCCATCTATGAGAGGTATCATGACGGCCAGGACCAAGGAAATAGCTGTTGTGGCTCCCAGTCATGCTAGCTTGGAGCAACATATTTCTGCGCAAGTAGTAGAGACTGAACGTTTACAAAAAATGATTCCTGCTGAAAATGCTGAATCCTTAATCGATCTTTTAAAAAGTGAAAACCTAATATAAGATGAAAAATCTAGCAGTATTTATCGATATAAAAAACGGCCAATTAGCCGATAGCTCTAAAAGACTTTTAGATTTCGCCGGTGATTGGGCTGGTACAAATGGGGCTGAAGCGATTTATGTATATGGTTTTGACCATATTTCATCAGATCAATTGAATTCCCATAGCTTTATTAAGCAATACATCCACATTAAAATTCCAGGGTTAGTAAATCACGGTCAAATAATGTCTCCTTTATTGGATGATGTGAAGCAAAAAGGGATTAGTCAAATTCTATATGTGAAATCATTACTGACCGACACAATAGCTTCTTTCTTGGCTAAATCTTTATCAGTTCCAGTAGTTTCAAATGTGCTTAAGCTTCAAAAAGTTTCTGATGGATATCAATTTACGAAGTCAATTTTCTCAGGAAAGGCATTGTTGACGACACAAGTTAATGGCGATTCATTTATTGCTGCATTTAGCAAAGCTTTTTCGGTGGATGTTCCTCAGGGAACAGGAAGTTCATCAATTAGTCAAGCTGAAGTTTCCTTAGGTACAGATTCTCAAAATAAATTAATTGAAAATTACCCATTAACTGGTTCAATTCCGCTTCCAGATGCAGCTATTGTAGTTGGTGCTGGTAGAGGATTTAAAGATCCATCCAATTGGGGAATTGTTGAGGATTTAGCCAAGGAGCTTGGGGCAGCGACGGCATGTTCAAAGCCTGTTTCGGATTTAAATTGGAGACCTCACCATGAGCACGTAGGACAAACAGGAGTTAAAATTGCTCCTAAATTATATTTGGCCTGCGGTATTTCGGGTGCTATTCAGCATTTGGCTGGGGTAAATGGTTCCAGAAAAATAGTTGTAATTAATAATGATCCAGAAGCACCTTTTTTCAAGCATGCGGATTATGGTATTGTTGGAGATGTCTTTGATGTACTTCCGAGATTGTTAAATAAGCTTAAAAGCCATTAATTTTAGGCCATTTTTTGATACATTTGTTTTTTAAAATGTAGCCTTGAACGATTATTTAAAATTAAGTATAGTTTCAGTATCTCCTAGTTCCGTGGGAGCAAGTTCTTTTATTTTGCTCTTACAATCAGAAGATTATCCAAACCTAAGGTTTCCCATTGTCATAGGTAATCAGGAAGCGCAGGCTATTTCTGTTTATCTTGAGCAAATTCAAACTAGTAGGCCATTAACACACGATTTATTTATTCAAGTCATTGAAAAATCAAATTTGGATTTAAATCGTGTGTTAATTACTGATTTTAAAGAAGGTATTTTCTATGCCAAAATCGAATTTTTTCAGGATGGTTCGCTTATTGAAATAGATGCTCGGCCAAGTGATTCCATTGCCCTAGCACTCCGTGCTCAAAAAAATATTTTTATCAAAGAAAGTTTACTTAAATCCATTTGCATACCAGATGAGGAAGAAGAGGAATCGGATGAAGACCTCTCCTATTCCGTGGATATTCCTGTTTACCAACCTAATTCCCTTAGCTTATCCGAATTAGAAGGTTTATTGGAAAAAGCATTGGTTGATGAAAATTATGAAGAAGCAGCTAGATTAAGAGATCAAATTGAAATATTAAATAAACAAAAATGAAATATTCTAAAGCTAAACCGAGTTCAACCAACCTCTTGTTGATTTTCTCTATTTCTAGTTTGGCCTTTATAATTTGCGTTTTCTTTCAATTGTTAGTAGGAATTAAATCCTGGGGAGATGATATTAAATCGCAAATGAAAATATACGTTTACATGGAGGATTCTCTTAATAGTCAACAATTAATTGAATCGTATAAATTATTAGCTAAAAAGCCTTTTGTTCAAAATTTAGGTAGCAAAAAAGAAATTGCCTTTGTTTCCAAAGATAAAATTGCTGCTGATTTTTTAAAATCAAATCACGAAAATTACCAAGACCTGTTAGGAGAAGATAATCCATTTAAAAACCTATTTGTATTAAGTATTAGTGAGGAATTTAAATCAGGTAAATCTTTTGAAAAAATAGCCGCTGAATTAAAGAATTTTCCAGGTGTTTATGAAGTCACTTACCCGAATGCTTTTTTAGATTCTTTTTTGTCAAAAATCAAGCATGTCGGCTGGATTATTTTAGTTTTTATTGTTCTGTTGAGTGCTTTTATCTACCTACAATTATCCAATTATATTCGATTAAATATTCACAGCAATAGGGTTTTAATCAAAACAATGCAATTATTGGGTTCAACCAATGCCTTTATTCGTAAACCTTATTTATTGAATTCCTTATTATTGGGATTGTTGGGCGGTGGTTTAGGCTATCTAGTTTCCAATGGGGTATTCTATTATTTTATTCAAAGTTTACCCGAGACTAGTTTTCTGTTTTTTGATTTAAATAACCAGCTACAGTTGTTTCTCTTAGCTGTTCTTAGTTCTTCCTTATTTAGTGTTATTTCCACCTATTTTTCATTGAATCGTTACTTGAAGATTCAACACACTAACTTATTTTAATATGGCTAATCCAACTAATTCCAATCTACCCTTAAACCGAAAAGATATTTTAATTTTGGTTGCTGGACTTTGCATCATGATTCTAGGTTTTTTTGTCATGACTTTGGATAAAGAACCCTTTGGCTTTGGATTTTTGGGAATCACCTTAGGCCCTATTTTAGTATTAATAGGCGTAATTCTCCCCATTTTTTCTTTGTTTAAAATCAAGAAATAATGAATCAATTTTTTGAGGCAATTGTGCTAGGCATTGTAGAGGGTTTAAGTGAGTTTTTACCAGTTTCTTCTACTGCTCACATTATTGTAGCTGAAAAGTTATTAGGCATAGAGCCCTCTAAATACCTGAATTTTTTTACGGTTTTTATTCAATTAGGGGCTATTGCAGCTGTTCCTTTTCTTTATTTTAAACGTCTTTTTCAATCTTTTCGCGTTTATAAATATATCATTGCTTCTTTTATACCAGCAGCCATATTTGGTGTATTATTAGATGATCTCTTAGAATCATTATTTCAGAGTTATTGGTTCATCGCTGCCTCATGGGTAGTAGGAGGCCTACTATTGATTAAAATTGACGATTGGGTGAAAGACAAGGATCATCAACATGACAATATTGAAAACATGTCCATTCCTCAATCCATTAAAATAGGCTTATACCAGTGTTTGGCTATGATTCCTGGAGTTTCTCGTTCAGGAGCATCCATTATCGGAGGACGTTTAGTTGGATTAAATCACCGTGCTGCTGTCGAATTTTCATTTTTGTTGGGTATTCCTACTATTTTAGGAGCATGTGCCAAGAAACTTTTGGATTACCGCCATGATTTAGATGTTATTTTAAATCCTACCAATAGTATTTCTTTACTAATTGGGGCTGTTATTAGTTTTATTATTGCGCTAGTAACAATTCGGTGGATGGTGGATCTAGTAAATAAATATGGCTTTAAATTCTTTGGTTATTATCGAGTTTTGGCTGGTATCTTTTTAGCATTATACTTGTGGATGATTTAATTCCAGTTGAAGATAAATTCTATTTAATAGATAAGCCCAAAACTTGGACTTCCTTTGATGCTGTTCGTAAAATCAGAAACATGGGTAAGTTTAAGAAAATAGGTCACGCAGGTACCTTAGATCCATTGGCCTCTGGCCTTTTGATTATATGTGTTGGAAAGTACACCAAAAAAATTGAGTATTTCCAGTCACTTCCGAAAACCTATACCGGTTCATTTGTTTTAGGAAAAACGACACCATCCATTGATTTGGAAACAGATTTTGATGAGGAGTATCCAATTGATCATATTACTCCTGAATTATTGGAAAAAGCAAGACAATCCTTACTTGGTGAAATTCAACAAATCCCTCCTATTTATTCAGCTGTTAAACAAAATGGTCAACGTTTGTATGTTCAAGCTAGGAAAGGTTTGACTGAAAAGGACGTTGAAATAAAAATTCGCCAAGCTAGCGTATATGAATTTGAAATAGATACTACTCATTTTCCCGAAATCAAGTTTAACATAACTTGTTCCAAAGGAACCTACATTCGAAGTATGGTGAGGGATTTTGGTTTTTTCTTAAATTCTGGCGCTTATTTAAAAGAACTAGTTAGAAGTCAAATAGGAGATTATTGTCTCGATAAGGCTCAATCCATCGAGAAATTTAGTGCAGAGCAGTATGAAATACTTTTATAATTTTCCTGATAAGGCTTTTGTCAAACAATCCGTTATTACCATTGGAATGTTTGATGGTGTGCATTTAGGTCATGCTAAAGTATTATCGGAATGCGTGAACATTGCCAAAGAAAAAGGAATTAATTCTATTGTTATTTCTTTTAGTAACCACCCCTCCTCCTATTTTACTCCCAATAATATTTCGGAAAATAGTTTATTAAGTCCCGATATAGAAAAAGTAGATTGGATAGCCTCAATAGGTATAGACTATTTATTTATGATCCCATTTGATCATTATATCGCGCATTTACCAGCTGAAAATTTCATAGAAGATATTCTTATAGCCAAATTTGGAATAAGTGATTTAGTTCTAGGTTACGATAATCGTTTTGGATACCAGAGAAAAGGATCTGTTGATTTCGTTAATCAGCATTATACCAATCAAATTCAAGCATATTCGGTGGACGTAGCTAAATTAGGTGATGAAATAATAAGTTCATCCTTGATTAAAGAATATATTGGTCAGGGAAATTTAGTCAAGGCCAATACCATGCTAGGTAGAAATTATTCCTTACGTGGAAAAATCATACATGGTAATCATCAAGGTCGTGAATTGGGATATCCCACAGCTAATTTGTCCCTTGATGATAAAGACAAGTTAATACCTAGTTTGGGTGTATATGTCAGTATAATGAAATGGAATGGTCGGGTTTTTGGAGGGGTAAGCAATATCGGTAAAAGACCCACCATCACCCAGGATACTTACATATCCATCGAAACGCATTTGTTTGATTTTCATGAAGATATCTATGACCAACAAGTGGAGGTAGAATTGCTTGAAAAAATTAGAGATGAAAAAAAATTCTCATCTCTACAAGAATTGATGAATCAAATATCCCAAGATGCAGCTTTTGCTAAAAATCAATTAGCAAAGATTCATATAACTTCCTAAGAAAATAATTTCGTCTTTTCTTTTCTCTAGAATCTGCTGTACATTTTCATCTAATTTGTTGCCCTCAATGTCAATAAAGAACCAAAACTTAAACTCGTGGGTATCTTTTTGAGGTCTAGATTCAATCTTTAACAAGTTTATTTGTACATCTTCGAAGTCTTTCAAGAGGGATAATAAAGCACCTGGTTTATCGTCATGCTTTAATTTAACAGCTAAGCTAGTTTTATCCTTATCCGTTTTCTTTAGATTTTCTACTTTTGAAATAATGAAGAATCTAGTTTGATTCGCTTCGCTGTCTTGGATATTATCAAATAAAATAGGTAATGAATAAATTTTTGCTGCAATGTGTGAACACAATGCTGCTGCTTTAGTATCCTCAACGGCTAATTTGGCTGCTTTTGACGTCGAATCAACTTGAACAAAGAAATCTTCTGGTTTGTGATTAAAGTAATCCTGCAAAAATCCTTTACACTGTTGAAAGGCAATATCCTTGGAATATATCTTTTGTATTTGATGAATGGAATTTTCTTTAGATGCCAAACAGAAATTTACGGGGATTATGATTTCTGAAATGATAAATAAATTTCTCTCATTTAATAAGTCCATGGTTTCTTTGACCATCCCCTCTTGATTATTTTCAATGGGTACCACACCATACTTAGCTCTACCTGTCTCAACCGAATCAAATACTGAACGAATGGAAGGTAATGAGATATAGTCTGCCACTGCTCCAAATCTACTTTCTGCAGCTTGATGCGTAAAGCTCCCCTCTGGGCCTAAAAAAGAAATTATTTCTGGTAATTCTAAGTTTCTAGATACACCAAATATTTCTAAAAATATAGCTTCAATGGCCGCTTTACTTAATTTTCCCGTGTATTTGGATGCCAATCGATCTACAATTTCTTTTTCTCTATCAGGATGATAAATAACGGTATTGTTTTCTCTTTTTAATCTTCCTATCTCCTCTACAAACTCCATGCGTTCTACGAGCAATTTTAGGATTGAATCGTCAATGGAATCTATGTTTTCTCTTAATTGTTGTATGCTTTTCATTCGGGATAATTTTCAATGCAGCTCAAAATTACTAATTTTGATCAGTAGTCGAAGTTTTTCTGCTCAATACCTCATTTTAATTTTGTGGAATGTCAAAAAAGAAAATATTATTCTTCTCTAGTAATCTAAATCGTACTGGTGCAGAAATAGTTTTATTTGATATTCTACATCAAATTGATTCCGATAGATTTGAGGTAGGGCTAGTTCTTTTGGAAAGAAATGGAGCCTTAACGAGTCATTTATCCCCGCATATCCAAATCTTTTATTTAGATACGCAATTTTCATTGTGGGATAAGATTAAATTTCATGCAGGCCAAGATATCGTGTCTCAACGATTATCCAAAATTCAAAGTATTTTTCAGGCGGATGTTTGGTATATCAATACCATCCAAAATGCTTTCCTTTTACAATTTAAAAACCAGTTTAAGGTGAGTGCATTTTTACATGTGCATGAATATTTATACAATTTTGAACAACTGGAAATCAAAGATTGTCAGCGCATTTTTGAACAAGTAGATTGTTTGGTAACTTGTTCTGAATTGGTTCAAAGTTTCTTTGCTCCCATTTTTAGCGGACCTAGTTTTATATTTCAATCTGGAATTAATAAGGAATTCATTGATCAATGCCTTGTTAATTATGTCAAGAAGCCTTTAAACAAAAAACGTATTGTTTCATCAGGTACAGTTTGTTATCGTAAAGGAGTAGATATTTTCCTTCAAATAAGTAAATCATTTAATGCCGACGAATTTGAATTTATTTGGTTGGGAAAATGGGCTAACAATGGTTATGCAGAGTTAATTCTAAGACAAATGAATACTGGCTTATATCCTGCTGTTCAATTTTTAGATAATGTACAACCTCAAGCGTATTATGAAATTTTAGCTAGTGCTGATGCTTTTATTACTTGCTCTAGAGAAGAGAGTATGGGCTTGGTGGCTATGGAGTCTATTTATTGCGGTGTTCCTGTCTTAGCGACCAATTCTGGGGGCTCTAGCCTGTCTGTTAAGTCTACTAACGGAATATTATGCCAAGATTTTAGGCCAGAAACATTAGCAACTGCCTTAAATTCTCTATTAGATCAAGTATTTGATCAAGGAAAGATGCGTGAAAGCTTGTCTAGCTTTAATATTCAATCTGAATGTCAAAAGTTAGAAGAAATTCTATCTAATTCCCCTAATCTCTAACAGGAGGCTGGTTTCCAGATAAATTGGTATTCTTTTTTTCTTCCACCAATTGTAGCCTCTTTACCTTATCTATTTTAGTATACTTCAAACGATCTACCGTATTGGCATCTATATTTTTAGATAAAATATAGGCGATATAGCAGTACAGTAAAAAGGTTAAAAGCAAGCCAAATAACACTTCATGGTTGGAATATTGATGGCGTATGAAAGAGTAAATCACCAACACACATATGTTAAAGGAAATTAAAATCATGGTAGCACCAAAATGACTAAATCCATTATCTATTAATATATGATGTAAGTGTTTGCGATCTCCTTTAAAAGGCGAGACACCTGTCGATATACGAATGATGAACATCCGCAATGTGTCAAAAAGTGGTAGTAGTAAAATGATGATGGTTAATATTGGAGCGTCTTTTACTAGTCTTGGATCATAGATGTATGAACTATTGAAAACAATATATTTTACTGCAAAAAACGCTAATAGAAATCCTAATATCATGGAACCCGTATCGCCCATGAAAATTTTGTTTTTGGTGGACCAATTGAATCGTAAAAAACCTACCAATGAACCGGCTAATGACAAAGCCAAAGTGGCCAAAGCAAATAAACCTAAACTATAAAATAAATAAGCAAATACAGCCGATGCAACGAATCCTACTGTTCCCGCAAGGCCATCAATCCCATCTAATAAATTGATGGCATTAATGATTGCAATGATAATAAACAATGTAAATGCAATACTGAAGATGTATGGAATATGGTGGATGTTGAATAAGCCAAAGAAAGTCGAGATGCGTAAATCACCAAATGTAATTAATAATAAGGCTGCTGCAATTTGAATAAATAGCTTCTTTTTAGGGGATAAAATTAAGATGTCATCTTTAATTCCTAAAAAGAATAATATGATCAAGGCAGCCACGGCCAAATGTATCTCATGGCCCTCATTGGGATTATCCCAGATGAAATAACTGATTAAAGTAGCGGCAAAAATGGCTACTCCACCCAAGGTTGGGGTAAGTTCTTCATGAGAACTTCTGAGCTCTATTTCTGCCATCAAATCCTTTAATTTCGAAATGTTAATAATGACAGGAATTGCTGTCACCGTCACTACAATCGAAACAATAAAGGAAACAATGATTTGAAACTCTTTATTACTTAATAGGTGTAAATATTCATTCATTATACTTAGCTTATTTCTCTATGTTTAACTACTTGGGCCGGATTACCTTGATTTATGGTATAAGGCGCTAAATCTTTACTTGTAAATGATCCAACAGTCAGAACACTATGGGATCCAACTCTCACCCCTCCACTTACCATGGATTTTGCTCCTATCCAAGCACCTTCTTCTATTACAATATTTCTCGTTATTAAATCAAAGGATGATTTTTTATAATCATGATTCCCTGTGATTAATAAAGCCCCTTGCGAAATACATGCATGGTCATAAATAATCACTTCGGATAAATTGTCAATCCAGGCTTCCTCGCCTATCCAAACGTAATTTCCTACTTGTAATTTCCAAGGAAATTTAATTTTTACCCAAGGTTTAATGACAACATGATCTCCGATTCTAGCTCCAAATAAACGCAACAAATTTACTTTTAATCTATTGGGATATGGAATATTGGTTAAAAAAAACACATTCGAAAATATAAGCCAAAGAAAATACATCAGCTTGGCCTGTATTCCCGGTGATCCCTCCCCTGTAAATGTGCTTAAATCTGTTTTCAAACGATTTCTTTTAAGGCTTCTTTGATTTTATCTTTTTCAAAATTATGTGAATTTTCAAATTCATACACCTTAGCATCTACTAAAAAGCGATACCAAAATACTTGAAGTACATTCCACATTAAACCCCTTATTCCGTCTAATATACCTAATCTAAAAAAATAGGAATAATGAAACAGTAGAATAGAACGTACAAAAATAGGACTTTTGTTGTAAAATGATTTTAACACATGAACAACTAAGTCTTTCAGTGGTAATTTATCTTTGATTTGATCCGCCTGCAAATACCGATGTTTTAATACTTCGATTGACTCTCTATTGGCATATAAATTATGTTTTTGAGTCCACCATGTTAGATTGTTCAAATTATGGTCAATGATCAAATTCTTTAAATTGTAGGTTGATGGCTCATTCAAAATGATTTTTTCGTCCATCCATTTATCGTCACATTTCCCCTCGCCCCTTTTCCAAATGCGAAGTAACCAAATAGGGTTAGTCATACCATAATGGATTATTCCTCCCATAAAGAATACCTTTCTTTGCATATAAAAACCATTGATGGAATCAAAAGCCTCATCATTCAAACAATCTTTAATCTCTGAAATCAATGAATCACTCAATAATTCATCGCAATCTACTCGAATGATATAGTCTGTTTCGAATGGGTATATTTCCAATGCCCTGTTAATTTGATTGGCATGGTGAATGAATTTATTTTGCACTACTGGTATGCTATATTTTTCAGCTATGGCCAGCGTATTATCTGTAGAAAAGGAATCTATGATGAATATTTGATCACTTAGTTTTTGAACATTTTGTATACATCTCTCTAAATGAATTTCTTCATTATAGGTAAGTAACAACACACTAATTGACTTTTTCAAAGGAAAAGAAATTCTAATTTATTCAAATAAATGCTCCATGCTAATCAATATGCAATTTAAGATTTATTATTGAGAATTAGCTTATTTCTAATTCAGCGCCGTATCACTTCATCATGTGACATAATATTACCTGAGTAATCTTTGCCTTGATTAAAAAAGGGATTAGTTTTGTTTTTGAAATTCATCTTATGAGAATTCTAATATTTCATAATCTTTTATGGTCCCAGTACAAATCAGTTGTATTTGAAAAAGTAGCTGACATTTGTAACAAAAATAATGATGAATTATTAGTACTTGAAACCACCATTACTGAATCAGGAAGAGAGGATTTAGTCAATTTTGATTTGGATAATTATCCCTACAAATTCCCTGTAAAACTGATTAGTACTCAACCTCTACAAAGTATATCCTCTTGGAAAGTAGCTTATTCTTGGGTGAAAGCTATATTTCAATTTAAACCAGATGTGATCAATTTTACTGGTTATGCTGAGGCAGCCGCACTACCGACTTTATTACTCTGTAAATTATTAGGAATTAAAACCGTAATGACCATTGAGTCGGTTAGAAATCAATCAGAACATCAAAACGTCCTGATTTATACCATCAAATCCGCTATTAAATCGGCTATTTTTAAGTTGACTAATGCTTATTTTAGCTATGGTTTAAATTCAAACCAATTTCTATTTCGGGCGGGTGTAGCTAAGAATAAAATTCTTTCTTTTTTAAATTCCTTTGATAAAGTAAAATTCAAGGAGCAAATTCTTTTAAACACGAATCATTCAAAAGAAAATATAAAACCTTACCTGCTCTACGTAGGCCGTTTGTCCGAAGAGAAAAATTTATTTGGATTGTTGGATTTAATGAAGGAGTTGCCCTATCAGTTAAAAATGGCTGGCAATGGTCCTTTGTTCAAGGAATTAGCATCCAAGATTCATGTAGAAAAGATTACCAATGTTGATTTATTGGGTACAGTTGCTTGGAATGAATTAGCAAATTTATACCAACATGCGACCTGTTTAGTTTTAGTTTCCAAGGCTGAAACTTGGGGAATGGTAGCCAATGAAGCACAAGAATTAGGAAAGCCTGTGATTTGCACAGAAGCCTGTGGTTGCGCCAATGATTTAGTTATCGATGGTTTCAATGGTCTGGTTATTAGTAAATTAGATGATTTACAAGAAAGGAATAGGATTAAAGATTTTTTAAAAGATTATCCCAATCGAGCTGGAAATCTCCAGCAAAATTCAATTAAAAATTCCAAGATTTTTGATGTCGATAAATTAGCTCAGGAAATGTATCAAGGTTTTCGAACCTTAACCATGAATTAATTGAGTTAATTGCTTTTCAACGGCTTGGTAGGAATAATTTTGAATGACAAATTCTCTACCCATTTGAGCCATTTTTTCCCTTTCGTTTGTATTTTCAAGCAGGCTATAGATTGCCTCAAATAAAGATTGGTCATTAAGTTTAATTACTTTGGCGCCACCGGCTTCTTGCAAGTCTAAAGCTATACCAACATGTTCCGAAATGATGACAGATGCACCACACAATAGTGCTTCGACTACGGACATGCCGAAATTCTCTGAAAGCGAGGGTAAAACAAAAATTTGAGTGTCAACTAAAAGTTCCTTCCCTTCTTCCGGGGATAATAAACCTGTAAATACTACATGCTTTTCAAGATTGTTTTTTTGAATAATATCCTGAAGTTCCTGTACATAATTTCTTTCATCTGATCCTGCTATTACGTAAAGAACTTTAGGATATTGCTTAATTAATTCCGGTAATACATCAAGCACGTAGTTGATTCCTTTTTTAATGGTAACTCGACCATAGTGGGTTAGGATGATTTGATCTTCGTCAAGGCCAAATTTTTGCCGGAAGGTGCCCTTGGCTGGTAGTAGGTTGAAATTTTCTACATCAACTATATTAGGAACTATACTTGATTTGATAGGAATAGATAAGAATTTATTCACCTTTAGAGATTCATCTCTTGTAGAAAATAGTACTCGTTTGGCCTCAATTAACATTTTTTTGACATATAAAGCTAAGAAAAACTTTTTTACTTTGGAAGATTTTAAATGAAAGGTTTCATCATATAAACTACCGTGGGGAATTATAAAAAAAGGGATCTTATGCCACTTACATGCTAAATAGGCCGCCATGATAGGGAAATTCCAAACAGCCTGCATTACCACTAAATCAAAGCGTTTTACATGCTTAAATAACCAAAAAAACAGTCCAGGCGAAAAGGTATAATTGGAATACCCTATATAAGGGAAACGCCAAATGGGGTAACTAAATTCAGTTGTGGAAAGTTGACCTACGGTTATTTGAGCCTTTTGTTCTTCGGTAAGTCCTTGTGTAGTGGTTAGCACTTCAATTTGACAATCAACATCTTCTAAAGCTTTCGAAAAAGTTAAATTAGTAAATATGGGCCCTCCTATTGATATAGCAGGATAATATGCTGGGGAAACCTGTAAAACTCTTTTTGGAGCAGACATTTGATGCAAGTGCAGTTAAGAAAATCAGGTTTAATATTCAGATTTTAATTCGTTTTTATCCTTAACCATTTCCACATTCATAAATCGAATAAATATTAAAAATGAAACCCAGTAAGCAAAGTCCATAGGTCTTCCAGAAGTAAACATTCCGACAAAGGTGTTTAAATAAAAAAGGCCAATGAAGTTTTGAAATATAATTTGAGATTTAAAGCAACGATAGGCAAAATATAAAAAAGCAATATGAAAACCTGCAAATAAAATGAATCCAAAAACCCCAAAATTCACCAAAGATTCAAGCATCGGGATATCGATATATCTAAAACGATAACCATGACCAAAAACGAAATCGATCTTACTGGTATTCCAAAGCTGTTTGATGTAGTTAATATTATTGACACGCCCCATGGCTGATTCATCAACCTCTGAACTTTTACCTAAGGTTACACCCGTGCTCATAGCACGAATAAACAGGTTGAAGAAGGTATTATAATAAGAATCAAATAGTTCTATTATCCTTAATTTGGAGGCAAAATAATATAAGTTTCCTATTAGCAATGCGTAGAAAATGTAGGATTGTCTTTTAACATGGGTAAAAATACTTTTCACTGGAACCATAAAAAACAACATACATGGAATTGCCATTAAAAGTGTTAATATGGTCGCCCTTGTTTGAGTTAAAATGATTACAATTAAACTAAACCACACATTGATATGAGCTAATAAACGTGTTAAATAAACATGTGGTACCTTGATGGAATCCCAACTCCTATTGATGATTAAAAAGGAAATTAAAAAACCAGCTAAACCATTTCTACTGTAGATATAGGGATTACCCGTAAAGTTTTCGGTTGTTTTACTCGTGTATTGTACGGTAGCGCGCGTACCAAATACGTAATTGGGATTTGTAGCTACGGAGTAAATTAAGGCACAGCTCGTTAAAAAGGTAATGATTAGAATAAGCACAGGTAAATACTTTTGCACTTGATTATCAACCCTTAATAAAGAAAAAAGAAAACCAAAAATTAAGGCAAAATTAATGAGGTCGGTATTGAACATGGTCATTTCTTTATTCATTAAAAAGAAATAAATCATGGCTACACTAAAAAATGTTCCTCCTAGTAATAATAGAAAGGTATTGGGTCTATGCCCGACTTTGGCATGAAAATGATTGAGCATTAAAATCAAGCCAAAAACATATACAGCTCCAGTGAATACAGATCCACCGCCGAAGCCTAGCTTTTCTTTGAAAAAATAAATTAATGGAGGAGCAATCCAGAATATCAATATTCCTATCGCATTTTTAACCAAGGTGATTTGCTTAATGGTCAACGCTTTGAAGGAAGGCTAGAAATGATTGATACGATTTGAAAGTCTAAGACTTTTGTGATTCCGTTTGGATTCGAACCAAAGACCTACTGCTTAGAAGGCAGTTGCTCTATCCAACTGAGCTACGGAACCTAAAAATAAATAGTCAATTTATTCTTGGTGCAAGCACTGTTAAATAAATTGACTATGTTGTCGGGGTGGCAGGATTCGAACCTACGACCTCTTGGTCCCAAACCAAGCGCGATACCGGGCTACGCTACACCCCGAAAAAACACTGCGGAGAGAGAGGGATTCGAACCCTCGGTACCGTTACCAGTACGCATGTTTAGCAAACATGTCCTTTCGGCCTCTCAGGCAACTCTCCAAAACTCTAAAGAACTTATCCTTTTTTGCGGTTGCAAATCTAGTACAACATTCCATTATTACCAAGCTTTTTTACGTTTTTTTTACAATTATTTTTTATAAATTTTAAAAAACATTAAAGGTCAACACTATACGAGGGTAATTTTTAAAAGTTTTTTTCGGCTTTGAGTACAAGATTATATAAGT
>JAIXWL010000001.1 GCA_027491315.1 Cytophagaceae bacterium | reverse complement strand
TACCTATACAGCTACTGTTACTGCTCCAACAAGCTCTGGTAGTGGTATCTTTGTAGCAACATTAAATTCCAACCCGGTAAAGAGTGGCACAGGTTCTCAAACTCAATCTACCATTACCTATGCGGCTGGTGCAGCAACTAAATTAGTTGTTTCTTCTATCTCGCAACAAACAGCTGGTACAGGGTTTGCCGTTACCGTTACACTAACCGACGTAAACGGCAATGCAGTCAATGCAACTGCGGATGGAACCGTTACTCTTACTCGTAAAACTGGTACAGGTACTTTAGGTGGTACACTTACAGGTACCATTACTTCAGGATCTAGTGCAGTTACCATCTCAGGTGTTACTTATACCAAAGCCGAAACTGGCGTAGTTTTAACTGCTACAGGATCAGGTGCTGGAAGTAATGTGGCAGCTAAAGTTGGTGATTCTAATGCCTTTACTGTAGTGGCTGGAGCAGGTGCTAAATACCTAGTAACTAGCAGTTCTAGTTCACCTGCTGCAGGTGCAACAGTAACCATAACAGCTCAGTTATTAGATGCTAATGATAATCCTGTTACAACTGCTGGTAAAACCATTACTTGGACTAAAAGTGATATCAATGGTACTTTCGCTTCGGCAACTAGTACTACAGATGCTAATGGAACAGCCACTGTGGTCTTCACTTCACACTCCGTTGCTGGTACAACTACAACGATTACTGCAACTGACAATACGAACTTAACAGGTACAAGTCCAAGCATTACTTCTGGTTCTGGAGGAGCAAGCAAATTGGTTGTTTCAACCATTGCTGGCCAAACAGCAGGAACGGCATTTGCGGTTACTGTCACCTTAACTGATGCCAATGGCAACCCTGTCAATGCGTCTACCAATGGAACAGTAAGCTTAACCTTGAAATCTGGAAATGGTACCTTAGGAGGAACTTTAACGGGAACCATTAATGCAGGCTCAAGTGCGGTAAGTATCTCAGGTGTCACTTATACCAAAGCAGAATCAGGTGTTGCTTTAACTGCAACAGGTTCTGGTAGTGGAAACGTTGTTGGCAAATCGGGAGATTCTAATACCTTCAGCGTCGTGGCTGGAGCAGGTGCTAAATACATTGTCACTAGCAGTAATTCAACACCAACCGCTGGTGGTACTGTGACAATTACCGCTCAATTAGTTGATGCCAACAATAACCCTGTCACAACTGCTGGTAAAACGATAACTTGGTCGAAGAGCGACCTAAATGGTTCATTCTCATCTGCGACAAGCACAACAGATGCCAATGGTATAGCAACAGTAACATTTACTACGCATACAGTTGCAGGTACATCTACGACCATCACAGCTACAGACAATACTAACTTAACTGGAACGTCAGCAGGGTTCAGTTCAACTGCCTCTGCAGCGTCTAAATTAGTGGTAAGTAACATTGGAAACCAAGCAGCAGGAACGGCATTCTCTGTAACAGTTACATTGACTGATGCCAATGGAAATGCAGTCAATGCAACCGCCAATGGAACCGTAAGCTTAAGTTTGAAAACAGGTACAGGTACTTTAGGTGGAACTTTAACTGGAACCATGACCGCTGGTTCGAGCACACTTACCATTTCTGGTGTTACTTACACCAAATTAGAGTCAGGAGTTGTTATCACAGCTACGGGTTCAGGTGCTGGAAATACCAGTGGAAAATCAGGAGACTCAAATGCATTCAATGTAACGGCTGGTAGTGCAAATAAATTCATTGTTTCAAACATTACGGATAAAATTGCCTTAAATGCCTTCCCTGTTACAGTTACCTTAGTAGATGCCAATAACAACCTTGTCAATGCCGACGTCAATACTACGGTAACATTAAGTGTTAAAACGGGAACAGGTTCTTTAGGTGGCACAATTAGTGGAACAATCATTAGTGGCAATTCAAGTGTAACCATTACAGGTGTTACTTATGATAAAGTTGAAACTGGCGTTGAATTGAAAGCAACGGGTACAAGTGCAGGTATTGCCAATGGTAAAATTGGTAACTCTAACGCATTTGCAGTTAGTGCGGGAGTTGGCTCAAAAATCAAATTGAGTACACTTAGCAATTATGTTGCGGGTACTACGCAAACGATAACGGCCACCTTAACTGACGAAAATGACAATACGGTTTTAGCTACGGCTAATGGAACAATTACCTTAAGTGTTAAAACTGGAACAGGTACCATTTCAGGTACTTATACTGGAATTATTTTGGCAGGAACAAGTTCTGTCACCATCACCGGTGTAGTTTATAACAAAGCAGAAACCGGCATAGTGTTACGCGCCACTGGTACCGGAGCTGGATCTAATGTAAACGGAAAAGTGGGAGATAGTAATGCCTTTACGGTAAGCCCGGGTCCACTTTATCGCTATTTCATTAGTGGTTTAACCAAGCAAGAGGCTGGTACTACTCAGACGATTACCATCCGAGCGTTGGATCAATATGATAACATCATTCCTTCGTATGCAGGAGTGAAACCTATCACCTTCACAGGTGCCACCGCTGCTTCGGATATTTATAAGCCTAGTGCAGGTGCCCCAAATAACACTCCTACGTCCATTGGTGGTGGTAATGGCACATTGAATCAAACGGTTAAAAAGACAAATTCAACTACCACAGCAACTACCGTAAATATAAATGCAACTTCTGCAGGTAATATTGTTGTTCAAAATCCAAGTTCGACTAATGTCAATCTAAATGCTACACTTAGTACATCTTTATCTGAATTTGGAAGTACAGTCAACCTAACATTTACCAATGGTATTGCAAGTGCAGTGATTATTCTTTACAAAGCAGAAGTTGCTACCATTTCGGCTACTGATGGGGTGGTAAATACGCCAAAAGAAGGAGAATTACAGGTAGAAGTAGTTAACTCAACCTTTGTTAAATTGGAAGTAACACTCGCTCCGCAGCAAGTGGTAGGTCAACCTTTAGTAGGTTCATTAAAGGCCCTTGACCAATATGGCAACGTAGTGAAAAACTTTGATGCATCCCAAAACAACATCACAGTTGTTGTTACGAATTTAACAGGTAATGTAACAGGACTTTCTGGAACGATTAAATTAACCAGTCCAAGTGACTTTGTTAATGGGGTGGCAGACTTCTCTTTACTTGGAATTAAATACCAAGGTGGATCAGGTAATGGTGGATTTACCTTTACCCCAACTACGGGAGCAGGCGTACAAGCAGAAAATATTGTGGTTGTTGCCGATGACGTGGATGGAGATGGTGTATCTGATGAAAAAGAAGTAACCGATGGTACCGATAAAAATGATCCATGTTCGTACTTGGTGGCGAGTCAAGATTTCTCCAAAACAACACTTACTTGGAAAGGCTTAGACTGCGACGGCGATGGAACAACCAATGGTACCGATGCAGCTCCATTGAACTCATGTATTGGAGGTATTCCAGGATATATTCCAGTGAAAGGATCTTTAGGATATCAACGATATTTCTTAGGAGACTGTGATGGTGATGGCATAACCAATGACATGGAATGTTACGGTGGATATACAGGTGGTACTGTTTGTCAAGACTTTGACAGTGATGGTATCCCGAACTCTCAAGATCCTGATTCAGATGGTGATGGCATTTTAGATATCATTGAAAAGAATATTGATAGTGATGGTGATGGTGATGCCAATTACTTAGATCTTGATTCTGATAACGATGGTATTTTGGATTCCATGGAAAGAACTATTGATAGTGATGAAGACGGAATTCCGAACTACTTAGATACTGATTCAGATAATGATGGTATTATGGATGCTTGGGAGGCTACGAATAGCACTCGTGGGGTTATAGATACCAACTATGATGGACGTGTTGATATCAATGGATCAGCTCCAGATGTAAACGGAAACGGATTGGTTGACTTCTTAGAATCTAATCCAGCTCCAATTCCAGATACAGATAAGGACGGTACTCCTGATTATTTAGATCTTGATTCCGATGGTGATGCCATCAGCGATAAAGTTGAATCTACAGGAGATGCGGATAAAGATGGCAAACCAAATTACCGTGATAAAGATTCAGATGGAGACTGGTTAGGTGATACCGATGAGCGTGACCGTGATAATGATGGTGATGGTACTCCAAATTACTTAGATCTAGACTCTGATGGAGATGGTATTCCAGACGCATGGGAAGGCAAGAGCAAATGTGCTACCTGTGACAATAAAAATGACGACAATGATGACGGATGGGATGATCGTGGTCAATACAAAGCCGTTATTGATACAGATAAGGACGGCTCGCCTGACTTCTTTGACCTAGATTCGGATAATGATTGTATCCCTGATCGTATTGAATTAGGTGGTGATGTGGATGGTGATGAAATTCCTAATTTCCGTGATGAAGATTCTGACGGAGATGGTATTCTAGATAAAATTGAAAGTGTGGTTTGTGAAAGTCCTGTGGATACAGATAAAGATGGCACAAAAGACTTTGAAGATCTTGACTCCGATGCAGATGGAATGCCAGATGCAATGGAAGCAGGAACTAATCCAAGTGCGCCTATTGACTCTGATAAAGATGGCTTAGCCAATTACCGAGATACCGATTCGGACGGCGATGGCATTATGGATATCTATGAGGCAGGAAGCAATCCAAAATCTCCAGTAGACACGGATAAAGATGGTACTCCAGATTACCTAGACCTAGATTCTGATGGAGATAAAATACCAGACCAAATTGAAGGTGGTGGAAATGGATTCAAACCATTAGATAGTGACTCAGACGGTATCGAAGACTTTAGAGATTTAGATTCAGACAATGATACGATTCCAGATGCGATTGAAGCGGGCCCTAGCCCAAGCAATCCTTTGGATTCAGATCAAGATGGTAGCTATGACTTTAGAGATTTGGATTCTGACGCTGATGGTTTATCAGATAAAATGGAAGTAGGATCAGATCCAAATAATCCTTTAGACACTGATAAAGATGGTAAAGCAGATTATATTGACACCGACTCTGACAATGATAGCATTTTAGATCGTTTAGAAATTGGTTCTGATGCCAACAAAGCATTGGATACCGATGGCGATGGCTTACCAAACTACCGTGATACCGATTCTGATAATGATACCATTTTAGATAGCTTCGAAGTTGGCCCGGATGCCTTAATTCCAGCTGATTTTGATAAAGATGGTGTAGCTGATTATATCGATAGCGATTCTGATAATGATAGCATTCCAGACAAGGTAGAAGTAGGAGCTAATCCTGCCGCTCCATTAGATACAGATAAAGATGGTGTTTCAGATTACCGTGATACGGATTCTGACAACGACGGCTTATCCGACAAGATTGAAGCTGGATCTGATCCAAACAGACCAGTGGATTCTGACAAAGACGGACTACCAGATTACCGTGATGTGGATAGTGACAATGATGGTATCCCTGACAGAATTGAGGTAGGAAAAGACCCTAATAAACCTGTTGACACAGATGGTGACGGAACGCCAGATTACCGTGATACGGATTCTGACAACGACGGAACTCCGGATAGTATTGGAGCTGGAAATAATCTAAATACCCCATTGGATACTGATAAAGACGGTATTTACGATTACATAGATCCAGATGACGATAATGATAGAATTCCTGATTTATTAGAAGATGATTTGAATTATGGTGCTATGCCTGATTGTGATAAGGATGGTATTCCAAACCGACTTGATCCAGATAATT
This sequence comes from Cytophagaceae bacterium, assembly GCA_027491315.1. Classification (GTDB taxonomy): domain Bacteria; phylum Bacteroidota; class Bacteroidia; order Cytophagales; family Spirosomataceae; genus Aquirufa. The sequence goes on along the minus strand of JAIXWL010000001.1, from coordinate 604,903 downwards.
GTGACACCTTTGTTCCGCAAGGAATATCGCCAAACAATGATGGATTCAATGATAAATTGATCATTCCAGGAATTTTGAACTACCGTAATAGAATCAGCATTTACAATCGTTGGGGAGATTTAGTTTTCGAAACTGAAAACTATAAAAATGATTGGGGTGGAGAAAGTTCTCCTAACAATGTATTAAACATAGATAAAAAATTACCAGATGGGGTATATTATTATGTTGTCGATTTCTTTGGTGTTAAACCAAATATTTCAACTTACGTATTCATAAATCGCACTGCGTTGGATCGTTAACATAACTACTTTAATGCATGTAAAAACGAGGGCTTCAAGTCCTCGTTTTTTTTGCCCCTAAAAAATTGCCCTCCTTTTCTTTTTTATTTCATAGAATTAAACATAACTTTTGAGGGAATATGCAGTTTCGACTCATTAGAAATGAGCAAATCCCATTCATGTTTCTATTCAACTATGAGTAAGCCGGCACCCAAGAATTTATATAGCCTAATCTTTTTTAATTCAATTACTCCTATTTCCAAGGATTTAAAACAATACCTTTCAGCCCATATGACAAGTCATAGCTTTAAGAAAGGCGAATTAATATGCCAAGCTGGGGACACAGTCAGCCACTTACATTTAATTAAAAAAGGATTAGTTCGTGGTTATTACCAGCATGGGTCAAAAGAAATTACCCAATGGGTAGATTGGGAGAACCATGTTTTCACCTCGGTGGGCGGATTTTTCATGCGGACGCCTTGCAAAGAAAATATTCAAGCTATAGAAGCCACACAAACGGAATCATTGCATTATGACGATTTGCAATATTGTTTAAAGCACTTTCCTGATATGGCAACTATCTATCGAACCTTGTTTGAATTCTACTTAGTTTCAGCGGAAGAAAGAGTCTATATTTCACGGATTCCTAATGCCAAAGACCGATATGACGCATTTTTGGCCTCTGGATACTCCGAAAGTATATCACGAATTCCGAATAAATACATTGCCGAATTTCTGGGAATTAGACCCGAAACATTAAGTAGATTAGGTCATGATCATCCCGATATATCGTAATTCAAAGGGGATTAAATTATTGACAATTATCAAGAGGACATATCAAATTTGAAAATAATTCGATGAGATTGCCATCCTTTGACTTACTTTTGTGGAACCAAATCACAACTACTATTAGTTAGCTAGTTGCTCCGTGTTCTTAATAAATAAACGAAAAAGGAATTTCTTTCTATCTGACAGTAATGTCTGGCCGGTGAGTTTATTCCTTTTTTTATGCCAAAAAGCAATTAATCAGGCCGCATCAATGGCTTCTAAAGCTGCTTGATTTGTTTGGTAAATTCATCCCAAAAATCTGTCCTTGGTTTATTTTAATGTTTTAGTGGTCGCTGTTTAATCATGCCTCCTTTGGTATCTTTTACACTAGACATAACCACAAAAGCATCTTTATCAATTTGTTCAATGGCATTGTTCAGTCGATTAAGTTCCAATCGAGTCACAATGGTATAAACGATATCCACATGTTCCGATTCCCCTTTTTTCCCAAATCCCTTTTTTCCTGAATAAACCGTAAAACCCCTTCCCATTTCCTTTTGAATCATTTCCTTGATGGCATTATGTTCGCTTGAAATAATAGTGACTCCCATATATTCTTCAAAACCTTCTAAGAAAAAATCCAAGGTCTTGGAAGCAGATAAATAGGTTACCATAGAATAAAGGGCAATTTCTACCGAAAGAAAATAGGTAGCCGCTAAAAAAATACACGCATTTAAACCAATGATGATGTCTCCTATGGTCGTTCCCAAACGTTTACTCAAATAAATAGCCAATACCTCTGTTCCGTCAATCACCGCTCCCCCACGTATAGTCAAACCTATACCTGCACCCAGAAAAAATCCACCAAACAAGGCCACTAATAAATTATCACTGGTTACATCAGGAAAAGGAACAAAGGCCACTACAGCCGCTAATCCAGAAATGGCAAATGCTGTTTTGATCGCAAAGGTTCGGCCCATCACGCGTAAGCCTAATAAAACAAAAGGAATATTGATGATGATCAATAATATGGCCAAGGGTAATTTAGTCACATTCGTGAGTAATAATGATATACCAGTAGCACCTCCATCAATAAAATGATTGGTCAATAAAAACCCTTTGAAACCAAATGAGGCTGAAAAAATCCCCAAAATGATTAAAACGATATCCTTGAGCAAAGACTGATTGCGGCTTTTATTTGAAGAATGTTTATTTGGCATAGGCTAAAGTTATATTTACAATTGGAATAGGTATTAAAGGTCTCTATTAACAGCTAAAACTACTCGCTGTTCCATTCTATGACAAAACCCTCTTTTCAAAAGTAATAGGCTACCTAGGTTGTAACGCTATTCGAAAAGAACCGAACAATGTAATTAGATAGTTAACTAAATAATAAAACAAGTTAAGCATTAACCCAACAGAGGCTCAAATTTGTCAAATATCGTATAAACGATAAAATTTTCTTGACTAAAAATTGGATTAATTCACCTTTAAATAAGTTAACATATTCCTAATTTTCCCTAAATTAGAGAAATAAGAACCAAAAGACCAATCATATACATCGCATGAAAAAGAAAATTCTAATTACCCTTATCGTTGTTCTTGTGGGGATACAATTTATCCGCCAAGAAAAAAATGAATCTGATGATCAAACTTTTGCTATCTCCAAGAAATACCTAGTACCTGATAATGTGAATCATATTCTTCAAGTGGCATGTAACGACTGCCATTCGAATAAAAGTACTTATCCTTGGTACCACAACATTCAACCTGTTGGGTTTTTCTTAACGCACCATATCAATGATGGGAAGAAACATTTAAACTTATCTAGTTTCACCCAATTACCGATTGCGGTACAAAACCATAAATTGGAGGAAATTGTGGAAACTGTGGAGGAAAAAGAAATGCCCATGGAATCTTATACGTATTTTGGCCTACACCCAGAAGCGAACCTGAGTCAAGAACAACGTGAGGTGCTAATCTCCTGGGCAAAAGCCCAAATGGACAGCCTGAAGGCTCATTATCCAGCTGATAGCTTAGTGATGAAAAAAAGAAAACAATCCTAAAACAAAAATCATCATATAACTATTTATATGAATTTTTGTACAGAATAAAGGATTAAAATATCTATATTGAAGGGAAAATGTATGGCTACAAAAGCAACATTTTCCCTTTTTTTGCTCTAGACCTTTTAAATGATGATTAAGCGATGAAAAATAGATTTTTCCTCAGCCTCCTCTTGTGTTTTTCTCTGAGTATAAGTCAAGCTCAAACTTGGATAGATTCATTAGACCGATACGGTAGAGAAGTGTATATGCCTGCCGAAAAATATGTTTGGGATTGGGGACAAGCCACTTTTCTTAATTCTTTAATTCATTTATATCAAAGTAAACCGGATACAGAAAAAGCACAATACCTTCAATACATTCGAACAGCCATGGATAAAACATACGATGTAGCCAATGGCAAGCATCCCAATGCCATAGCTTCAGGAATAGGCATGGCGTTTTTAGCCCGAGTGAGCAAAGAGGAAAAATACAAAACCAAAGCCCAAGCGATATATCAAGATTACCTAAATGCTCCAAGATCTAAAAATGGGGGCATTTCTCACCGTACAGAGACCGTTGAATTATGGGATGATACGGTATATATGCTCCAAATGTTTCTCATGGAAATGTACCGAGGCACTGGAGATGAAAAATACCTGGCGCATATCTACTCCCAAATAAAGGCACATAGTCAATCCTTAGCTAACCCCAATACAGGGCTTTGGGTACATGCTTGGGACGATGATGATCAAGATTATGATGATGGATGCAGTATAGTGGGTTGGCCAGATAAAAAGACCCGAAAAAGTAGCGAATACTGGGGTAGGGCAAATGGATGGGTAACCATGACCTTGGTTGATGTGATAAGCAACATTAGCCCCAAGTCCAATTACTACGAACCATTAAAAAAAGAATTTCTTTCCATCATTCGGACCTTGCCATCTTTGCAAAACAAACAAACTGGGCATTGGTATCAACTCCTTTTGTACCCACAGGACGCCAAAAACTGGGAAGAAAGCTCTTCTACAGCCATGTTTGCTTATTCCATGGCTAAAGGAATAGAATTAGGTCTATTGAATCCTTCCGAATATTTACCTTCTATCCATGCCGCTTACCAAGGCTTAAAAAAACATAGCTTGGTGCAGCCTAAAGGCCCTTACCTATGCCCTAGTCGAGTTTCCGGAGGAACATGTGTGGGTATGAAAGACTATTATTATGGAAGACCAATCGTAGAAGGCCAAGGCTTTGGCATTGGTTCATTTATCATGTTCGCTCTAGAATACCAAAAAATCGCACGCCACTAATACCATGAAAAGAAGAAAGTTTGTACAAATCGGAGCAATGGGTTTAGGTACTTTAAGTCATGCCCATTGGGCTTATTCGGCTAAGGCAAAGGAAGAAAAACCAGCCTGGCTTATCCAAATCATTCGACAAAATGACCAAGATTTTCCTCGCTATGAAGCACTTCGAATTAGCGATCCAAAGCAGGTCTATTATGGTGGTTTTAGAGATGGGGATGATATTCCAAATCCACAAACTACGGGTTATTATGTACTGAAAGTGGCCTGTGCCGTCATTAGTCCGGAATCTAGTTTTTACCAATCTCAAATACTCTTAGATAAAGCCATTCAGGCTACACAGTGTTTGCTGAAAATGCAACATCCTGATGGCACCATCGACCTATTAAGTACCAATTTTCACTCGCCTCCAGATACAGCATTTAGTGTAGAAAAGTTGTGTGTGGCCTATGCCCTACTTCAAAAAAACAATGCCGATAATCGCTATACAAACCTGATGAAACCGTTAGAAACGTTTTTAAAGCGTTGTGGAGAATCATTGATAGTGGGTGGAATTCATACTCCAAACCACCGTTGGGTGGTCTCAGGGGCTTTGGCCAAACTATATCAAATTTGGCCTGACCCTCGATATAAGGCAAGGGCGGAAGAGTGGCTCCAAGAGCATATTGACCTAGATCCAGATGGACAATACACCGAGAAAAGTGCAGGTATTTATTCCGCTATTATCAACAAAGCACTTATAGCCATCCACCATGGATTTAAAAAACCAGCACTGCTGGAGGTAGTTCGGAAAAACTTGGAAATGACTTTGTATTATGTGCACCCCAATATGGAAGTGGTGACAGATGCCTCAAACCGACAAGACAAAGGCGGCATTAATATGTTTGAAAATTACTATTATGCTTATCGTTATTTAGCCATTTTAGATAAAAATCCTCGCTTTGCAGCCATGTGTCGATTGATTGAAAAAGCTTATTTTCCAAGGATTGGCACGCACATCGAAAACTTTTTGGATGAACCCTTTTTATGGCAAGAACTTCCCGCTGGAGAAAGTATCCCTACTCAATATGTAAAATCATTTCCTTATTCGGGATTAGTCAGAATTAGGAGGGATAAATGGGATTCCACCATCTTGGTTAATAATCCCAATTTCTTGACTTTTCATCATGGAAATGCCATTCTTCAAGGACTACGTCTAGCGGCTTCATTTTTCGGGAAAGGTCAATTTCAATCTCCGGAAATTAAGCAAGTAGGAAACACTTGGTTGCTTCAACAATCGTTGGATGGACCATATTTTCAACCACATGCTAAGGAGCAAATTGACCCGAGCGGCGATTGGGAAAAAATGCCTCGAAGCAATCGTAAACAAAGTGAAATTCAATACCTAGAAACAAAAATTCAAGTAAAGGAAATCGAGGGAGGCTTGAATATTGACATTGACATGAAAGGAACTGACGGAGTTCCTGTGAGTCTAGAACTGATCTTTCGAGGAGATGGCCAATTTGAAGGAGTTATTCCAAGTGGAAAAGAAAGTAATGCCTACCTATTAAAAGAAGCCGAAGGTAAATACACTTTAGCTGAAGATAGCATCCGATTTGGCCCCGGCAGAGCAGAGCATAAAGCCATCCACTTAAGAGGAGGTTTGCCTTTTGCGCAAGCTCCATCCGTTTATATCACAGGCTTCACTCCTTTTTCACATCAGCTGTATCTAAGAAAAAATTAAAGCCACTAGGGTAACCGTTGTCCCTCCAAGGAAGCTACTTTATTGGCTAATTTTTGGCGCATTTGATTTAACACCTTTTTAAATTTTGGCTCATTGGCTAAATTATTTTTTTCCAATGGGTCAGCATGTAAATCATACAATTCTTCCCGATCTAAATGATCGCGGTATCTGAAATACTTCCATTGTTTGGATCTAATTCCTTCGCTGGAAGCAATGATTTTAACCTTCCAAAGGTGCTCTACTAAAAAGTCTTTTCGTGATTTGGCTGGCCTTTTCCCCTGCACATAGGATGATAAATTTTGCCCTTGCCAGGAATTGGGAATCGGCAGACCTGCGAAGCCAAAAATGGTAGGTGCAATATCAATATTCAGTACTTCATCCGATATGTCTTGGTGTTTGGCATTCCTAGGATCATATACGATCATAGGTACACGAAGGGAATTATCATACATTAGCCACTTTCCGGCCAACTGCCGTTCTCCCAAAAAATACCCATTATCGCCCATGACAATGATGACGGTGTTTTTATCTAAACCCTTTTCCTCAAGTACCTTTCGAATTTTCCCTATCTCCACATCCACTCCAGAGATCATGCGATAATAACCTTTCACACTTCTTTGGTATTTTTCAGGTGTATCAAATCGCCAATACCAGCGTGTTCTATTTTCGCCTGTTCTAACATATTCTGGCTGTGCCAAAAAATCCGCCTCGGTGGCCATAATAGGTGGTGCAATCGTCACATCTCGGTACAAATGATCTACCTCTGGCTGCCAAAAGTATTGCTGCTCAGAAGGGTCATGTGCATGGGGAGCTGAAAAACTGAGAGATAAACAAAATGGTTTATCCTTGGGGGCTTGGGATATAAAATCCATGGCTTTTTGGCCGGTATATCGACTTAAATGCACCGAATCTTTGCCCAATTTCTTATAAAAATACCCTCGATAATCTTTTAGCTTATCATCTCGATCATAACTTTCTCCTTGATCAAATAGACTTGAAAAGCCCGCATAATTTATCCCAAATTTGCCATAAAATCCGGTATAATACCCGGCTAGCTTTAACATGACGGGGTAAGACTGGGCAACATAGCCTGGCTTAATGTCCCCTTGTCCAAAGGTATATTGATGTGTTCTTTCATACATGCCCGTGATAATACTTGCCCGACTAGCCGCGCAAATGGGCGTGGTAACGAAAGCATTTTTGAAATAAATTCCCTTCTTTGCCATATCATCCATCACGGGCGTTTGAATGATTTTATTACCTGCATATCCCAAAGCATCCCAGCGATGATCATCGGTCAAAATGAAAATGATATTAGGCTTATTGGATTGGGCAATACCCATCCAAGGCAATATCAACAAGGTTAAAACGAGCCATTTTTTCATGCTTATTTAGTGTTTTGGGGATAACCGGTGGATAAATCGCTAATGGGTATTCCTTGGTAATTAACTTTTTGATAAGGAACAGTTTCCGTTTCATCAATCAAATAATTCCATTGTTTGACATAAAAAAGGCCCGACTTAAACTCGTCCTTTCTTTTCTTCAATTCCGCTTGTAATGCCATATCCATTTGGTTTTGAACTTCCTTCACCGAAGCCTGATTAACCAAATTTCGTAATTGAAAAGGATCATTTTGATTGTCAAACAATAGCCAAGGTCCCTTTAAATCTTTGACATAAGTATACCGATTAGAAACTAAACCACGGTATTCTCGGCCTCCTTTAGCCCGAGGCCATTGGCCAAAAGGCTGCACGCAAGATATCAGTGTATAGGCCACATCATCCTTTTTCTTTCCTCGCAACACAGCTGAAAAATCGTGCCCTTCCACCGATTTGGGGATTTTAAGTTGGCTCAGTCCTAAGAGCGTTGGCATAATATCGGGAGTATTTAATAGAACATCTAAGTTCTTGCCTTTCCTCCCAAATGCTTTGGGATAATGCAGTAAAAATGGCACTCGAATACTCTCTTCATAGGGTTGCTGCTTATTCCAAGCTCCATGTGACCCTAATAAATCTCCATGATCAGATGAAAAAACGATGATGGTATTTTCATCTAAACCCTGATCCTTGAGTGCTTGCCACATTTGCCCTACGCAATCATCAATGGCCGTCATGTGCGCATAATAACCACGGGTATCCTTAATGGCCTTTTCTCTATTTTCTGGAGGTACATTATCCCGCAACTTAAGCTCGAGGTTTTCGTACATTTTACGATACTTTTCTGGGGCCGTTTGATAAGGATCATGCGGAGAACCTATGGAAATAAAAAGCATGAATGGTTGGGAAGTAGTAGATTGTGCCTGTAGGTATTTCACCACATCTTCCGACTGAGCGATGGCATCATAAGTCTCCCAGGTTTTTTTAACAGGTGAATCCCCCGAATAATATTCCGAATGGTTGTAATCATGGGTGCATTCCAAAGCTTTCCAATAGTCGAAACCTTGTCGGCGCGTTTCTGGAATATAGGAACTTCGCCCATGTCCATCCATATGCCATTTACCAATATATCCTGTCTGATATCCTGCTTGTTTGTATATTTTAGCGATGGTCGTTCGATTGGTATCGAGTAAGACATCATTCATAAAAACGCCATGACTAAGCGGGTATTGACCAGTAATTAAGGAGGCTCGGTGGGGGGAACAAACAGGCATTCCAGAAACCGTTTTACGCAAATTGAGGCTTTCTTTTTCTAATTGATCCAAATGAGGCGTTTTTACTTGTTGGTCTCCCGCATAGCCGATAGATTGTGCTCGCCATTGATCGACTAGAATGTAAAGAATATTCGGTTTTTTAGGCTGCGCCTGTAAGGAAAAATATCCAAGCATGGAAAGTAAAAGGAGTACAGAATTTTTCATGCAATGGATCTTTTAGGTTTAGGTTTTTGTCAAGGCAATAAGAAGTTTCCTTATTGAGATAATTCGCTTTTCAACTGGGCAATTTTGGCTTGTAATGTATTAATCGTATCAATTTTCAGGCCTTTACTAAAGGTAATTTGATGCAACAAGTCACCATTTTGTAAGGCAATCCATTCATCGCAACCATCGAAACAGACATTGCAAGTTTTATAATTTAATCGAATAAACTGAGACCAATTGACGGAGCTCTTTAATTCCGTCCATTCTTGGTCAGTCAATTTTCTGGTTTTTAAAATCTGTGCCTTAGCCGATTTACGAGGAACATAATAGACATAACGTACCGTTTGATTCGCAATTTCTAAGGTATCTATGCCTGCGCCCCAGCCACAGATATAGCCTGCTTTGATTTTAAAATTTGATTCATTCAAAGGGTCAGGAGTGGAATTTTTACAAGACATCATCCATACACCCAATAAGAACAATAAACCTACCTTTTTCATAATAATTCAATACATGGTGGATGTAATACGATGAAAGAATAGGTAAAATTGTATCCGTTTTCTTTAATTCATAGCCATAGAGATTACTTTGCCCCAATCAATAATGCCAAACCGACAATATACAACAGCAACATCCAATTGAGCATGCTTTTGGTAGAACTCTTCGCTTTGGCAAATTCCTTCCATATAAATATGCCCCAAATAGCTGCTACCACCGTAGCCCCTTGGCCTAAACCATAAGACACCGCCGGACCAGCTTTTTCGGAAGCCAAAATGCTTAATGCCATCCCCACAAACCAAATCCCTCCGCCTAAGATCCCCATCACATGGTCTTGAAATGACCCTTGGAAATAATCCCCAAAAGAAACGGATTTACCAGAAAACGGCTTTTTCATTTGCCAGGTATTGAACAAAAAAGAACTGCTTAATACACCCACTGAAAATAAAACTAGTGCGGAATAAGGACTTAACTTCCCTAATTCAGGTTCTACAAAATTCGTGGCCATAGAGGCTGCTACGTATTTATAGAATAAACCCATCAAACAGCCACTAATAACGGACAAGAATAAACCTTTGCTAGATAGCTTTTCGGAAACTCCCTCATTCAGTTGTTTATAGGCTCGGGCATTTAAAATAATGGCCAAAGAAATCAAAGCTACCCCGCCAAAAATCAACAAGGGACTACCTTGTGGAGAGGCCAAATAATTGACCAAAACACCTAATACCAAGGCAATGCCGATGCCCACGGGGAATGCCACGGACATACCCGCAATGGAAATAGCGGCGACCAATAAAATATTGGCTCCATTAAATATTACACCACCCAAAAAAGCAGAAAAGAGGTTTTCTTGGCTAGCTTGGTTTAAATCCGGGATAAAACTTCGACCCTCTTCTCCGACACTTCCTAAGGTCAAGGCAAACAATATTGCCGAAATCAATATCCCTAGCGCATAATCCCAATAGAATAATTCAAATCGCCAATGACTGCTAGTCAATTTTTGGGTATTGGCCCAAGACCCCCAGCATAGCATGGTCACGATGCACAATAAAACCGCGGTCAAATAATTTTCAATGATAAACATGGCGTCCTATTTAGAGGTTTATTTCAAATTTCCCAATCGGTAAAACTGCGAATCGGTGGATTTTTTGCCGGGAGCATCATATACTATCACATCCATCATCCGCACTTCCTGCCCTTCTACTGGGTTCAATAGTTTCAAACGAACTTGGTGCTTACCCGGTGCCAAATCGTAGTTCCAGGTCAATTCATGCCGACGAGTGGTAAAGGCAGTGGGTAATTGAGCCTTTTCCATCAATTTACCATCGACATATACTTCCATTTCAAAATTATGGTTGGAAGTAGAGGCCCATTTGGCTGTTTCGCCGCGAAGCACAAAACCTTTTCCACTAAATTCAAATTGGTATTGATCTTTCAGGGCCTTTCCCACACCAATTTTCTGAATCGGATACACCCCATCAAAACTCTTTTCAAATGCCACCGCTTTAGGCGCCTCCACAGGAATAAAAACCTTTTCTCCCACAATTTTACCCCCATTTCTTTCAATATTTAGTAATGCATGTTTGAAGCCAATGCTATACACATCGGTCAAAGAGGTACTTGTGTATTTAAAATCTATACCTTCTGCTTCCTTTAAACCTTGTTTCCAGTAGGTAGGAATTTTGTCATAACCCAACATCGTTCCCAATATTCCTCCCGCAGAAGAAGGATTGCAGTCAGCATCTTGTCCGCAACGGGTGGTGATTTCCATGGTTTTCGTAAAATCTCCTTGTCCATACAATAAACCAATCACGACATAGGCGGAATTTACGGTAGCGTCTATATTAAAAGGGGCAAAAACGCCATCTGGGCAACCAATATCTTGAGCCCATTTCTTCTGCACTTCCAACCAAGTTTTAGTCCAATCATTCGGATATTGTTTATGCCAACGCACTACATCTGAGATGCATTGGTAATAGGCGCTTTGCTTAGGAATTGTTTTCAATGCTTCCTGGATGATGTGAGGAATGTTATTGGATACAAAGGCCAAAGTATAGCAAGCTCCCAAAAATACTCCACCATAATACCCATCACCATAGTTCATGATATGGCCAATTTTATCGGAGATTTTAGAGGCAGCATTGGGCATACCTGGCGACATCAAGCCAGCAAAGTCGCACTCAATTTGGTAGTCAATACAATCTGCATGTGGATTATTTTTCCAATGCCCAGAAGCTGGTGCACCTATTCCATGCAAAATATTATACCTGCCTGCCTGATTAGCATGCCAAAGTGCATATCCTGCCTCCGCATAAGCTTTGGCATGAGAGGCGATGGGGGCATCTAATCCTTCCCTTTCAAAGACCTCAACAAAAGTCAAATCCATATATAAATCATCGTAAAGACCAGCATTTTCTAACATGGTCTTTTTCAAATAGCCATCGTACCAAGGAACGGGTTGGTAGGCATCAATCATGGTGCCATTGTAACGAAACTCCATGGGTCCACCAAAGGTCACTCCTATGGTTTGTCCGGCCCATCCGCCCTTGATTTTATCTTGAAGCGTCTGTTTAGAAAGGACAATCGACTTAGACTGAGACCAGGCTAAAAAGGGTAAAAACATTAATAACAAGCCAAATTTTTTCATGTTTTAGGGTTTTAAAGCAAATTTTTGATTCAAATATTGGTCCATTAAAATTTCAAGAACTTTAGCCTCCTTGATTTTTATACCAACGATGGCATTTGACTTGCCAACTGAGCTGCGAGTAAATCCTTGATCATCTACAGCAATGTGCCGCTTTTCTGTTTGAAATAAATCTGGATGTAACAACATGGCGATGGCCACTGGATCGAATAAAGTGGGTGTCTCCTGACCCCACAGTCGATATAAATCTGTCAGCGCATTGGTCAAGGGGCTATTTTTCTCCTTTAAAAGCCGACGGTTCTTCGCGGAAAGTTTCACTTGAGAAGTTACATCAGTACCAGCATAAGTAATCTTAGCTCCAGAATTTACAAATTGCTGGGAAGCTGGCACATCTACTTTAACATTCCACTCGGCATCAATCGGCTTCTTTTGGTTATAGCCCACATCAAATGAGCCAAACATAGCATAAATATGTTTTGCTTTCTTTAAAATTTGGGGATCTTTCTGGATGATGTCAGCAAAGTTGGTGACGGGCCCTACCGAAAAAACCACTATTTCGTTGGGGTATTTTTTGATTTGCTCGATGATGAAATCAGCAGCAGGTTTGGACTGCGGTTTAATTTCCTCAAATCCTTTAGCCCAAGAAAATTGATCCGCATACCAGTTGGCTCTTTTGTCAATATGCGACGTATTTCTTCCCATATACACCGGAATATGACTTTGTCCCGTATCATGCAACATCTTTAATGCCAAACGAGCGCGGTCGTCGGTTCTACCATAACAAGTGGTAATTCCTAAAATTTCCAACTTGTCCTGTTGGGTCAATAAATAGGCCAATGCATAGGCATCGTCAATATCATCTCCCAAATCGCAATCAAAAATGACTTTTTGTTTTTTGCTTTGGGCGTTCAGAAAAAAAGGAACTAATAAAAGAAGTAAGATAAGTTTTTTCATAATTGCTTTCGATTGGGCATGGAGGCTTGTGCTCCTAATTGAGTAACAGATAATGCAGCGGCTTTACAAGCAAAAGCAATCGCTGATTCAAAGGTCATTCCTTCAGACAGGGCAACTACCAATGCTCCATTGAAACAATCTCCAGCGGCGGTGCTATCTACCGCTTTAACCTGCTGGGCTGGCACATGACCAAAACCCTTGGATGTTTTCCAATAGGCCCCTTTGGACCCTCGGGTTATGACTACCCTTCTCACTCCACGGGTTAAAAAATAGTCGCAAGCCTGAGATAAACTAGCTTCATCCATAGGCCGGATTCCTGTTAAAAACTCTGTTTCAGTTTCATTGGGAGAAATAATATCAATGTAAGCATAAATAGATTCAGGTAAGGAACAGGCAGGTGCGGGATTTAAAACAACTGAAATACCCGCATGATGGGCTTTTTCTAGCGAATAAACGACAGTTTCTAAAGGTATTTCGAGTTGAATTAAAAGCCAATTCCCTGCTTGAAAGAGGGAATTCGCCGCTTCAATATCTTGAGGTAAAAGGCGAGCATTGGCTCCTGAGGCCACCGTAATGCAGTTTTCTCCATGGGCATCTACATTGATTAAAGCAACACCCGAAGGTTGTTTATCGTCTTGGCAAATAAATTCGCTATTAATTCCTTCTAGGGCAAATTGTTTGAGGGCACTTTCTCCAAACACATCTTTTCCTACTTTGGCAATAAAATAGGTCCTTCCCCCTAGTCGGGCGGCAGCAACAGCCTGGTTGGCCCCTTTACCCCCTGGATTCATAAAAAAAGTTCCCCCCAAGACCGTTTCCCCTGGGGCTGGAAGCCTGTCCGACTGGATAACCATGTCGGTATTTGAACTGCCTATAACGATGATTTTTACCATTATACCCAAGTTTCTTTTTCAATAATTTCCCCTGTGGCTTTGACTTTCAGGATAACTTTCTTGTCGCCATTAGGCAAAATCTCTTCCTTGATAAACCAGTGATCCCCATCAAATTCTTGGTAAACGGATGGTTTTGATAGGCCAACTTGACCACGCCATTCGGGTAATTGTACCGGTTCCCACAATTTTGTTTTCGCCGATCGATAGGCCGCATCTATGATGGCGTTAACTACATAACCATCATAGAAAGTTTCCATGGGACTTCCCCCTTTCTCATAAGCATCAAACATATCGGTAAACATATTGGTATAACCCAGTTCATGGGCTTCGTCTCCAACAGGAAACTGCCAGCCTGAATCGCTCTCTGCCTTTTCGGCCACATAGGATTTACCAGCGCCCGAAGTAAACATTTCAAAACCTGTTCTCAAAAATGAATTGATCCAAATAGTCCCTTCGGTTCCCATTACTTCATCTCGTAGGTCCATTCCTCCACGAAAAGTCCAAGACACTTCAAACTGCCCTATGGCTCCGTTTTCATATTTTACTAATCCAATTGCATGATCTTCGGCATCAATGGGTTTTACCTGAGTATCTGCCCAGCACATCACTTCCACAGGCTTTACATCTTTGCCAATGAAATTGCGGGCAATTTCTATGCAATGGCAACCTAAATCCAACACGGCACCTCCTCCAGCTTTTTGAATATCCCAAAACCAATCTGAATGTGGACCAGGATGGGTTTCTCTGGATTTTGCCCATAAAATTCGACCAAGTGCGCCTGATTGAACTGATTTTAAGGACTTCAAAAATTTAGGCGTATAACAAAGGTCTTCCAAATAACCAGCGAATATCCCCGCCTTTTCACAGGCTTGGGTCATGCGCAGCGCCTCCTCGGCTGTTCTGCCTAGCGGTTTCGTACAAAGCACCGCCTTTTTGTGTTGCACACATAAATTAACGGCTTCTTCATGCAGGTAATTCGGGAGAGCAATTACCACAAACTCCGTAGCTGGATGGGCGATGGCCTCCTCCATATTCGTTGTGTAATGAGCTACTTGGTAATCTTTGGCAAAACGAATTGCTGTTTCTTCTTTTCGAGCATAAACAACACTCACCTGGTCTTTTCCTCGTCGACCCGTCAATGAATCCGCATAAAATCTACCAATAAATCCTCCACCTAGAATACAAACTTGTGCCATCTTATTTTAAATCTTGTAAGGTTATTTCTTTGTCTTTACTTAAAAAATCTGCTTGGTTCACGACCCTTTGTCCACTGGCCAAAAGAGCCTCATCATCCACTACTTGAACGGGCTCAATACAAGAGGTATGCTTCTCTCTAAAGGGTTTGTTATAAGAAAGATTATAAGCCGAAATCACAGACCAGCGAGCCTGATCGGATAAATTAGCTTCGGAACGATGTAAAATATTACTGTGGAAAAATAGCACGTCTCCCGCTTTCAATTCACAATAAACGAGCTCTGAAATCTTTTCCGCTTCTGTCACAAAATCCATGTCGGCCCCTTGTTGTTCTCCTGCAAATAAATGCTCAAATCGCTGCATTTTATGGGTTCCTTTCAACACTTGTAAACAGCCATTTGCTATAGTGGCATCAGTTAAGGCCACCATGACAGATATCATGGCTTCAGGAAAAAGAAAGCCATTTTTATACCAATAACCATAGTCTTGATGCCATTCCCAAGAACCACCTACGCGAGGTTCTTTTTGCATTACTTTAGAATGAAAATGACAAACCTCGCCTTCTCCTAATAAGGTTTGAACGCCTTCTACTAAGCGCTTACTCCGCGACATAAGCCCAAAGGAATCGTCCCCCGCTGTAAACCAAAGTGTCAGTTTCGTTTTTTTCCCAGATTGATCATTTAAATCAAAAGCTTGATTAACCACAGATTGGTCGGTGGCCACAGCGTATAATAAGTCAATTTCTTCTTTGGAGAAGAGATTTGGCATAATCAAGTAACCGTCTCGATGGTATGCCTCCTTTTGTGTTTGATTTATCATAGTTTAGATTAGATAAAGCTAATATAAGTATTTCTTAAAAAAATCTTATTTTATCTACCCTGATTACTAGAAACAAAAGGAAATTTATTTGACGGCTTCAAACAAAAAAGAATGGATTTCTTTATTTAAAAAGCTCGGGATGCATTTCGTCCCAAGGTGTCGCATCCTGATATATTTTGGCCAATGCCAAAAGCGTAGCCTCGTCGAACAAGTTCCCCAAAAAACTAATGCTAGTAGGTTTATTCGTTTTTTTGTCAAAACCATTGGGAATACAAACTACTGGGTGGCCAGTCAGATTGGTAATGGCCAATTGATTTCCTGAAAAAAGGCTAGGGCTGATAATCACATCATAATCTTTGAAAAGGTAATTGACTTGCTGCATCAATAGATAACGATGACGTTGGGCATTAATATACTCCACAGCCGGGATAAATCTGGCGGTTCTAAACTGATTTGGCCAATCTCCTTTTCTTTGCATGGTTAATTCATCATCCACGTTAAAACGAGTCAATTCATCAAATTGGGCAGCGCATTCAGCCCCGATGATGATATCCATCATTTGGAAAGGATAAAACTGATTATCTGGAAATTCTACCGGAACAATGTTTGCTCCTGCCTGTTTGAGAATTTGGAGCACTTTCCATTCATTAGCACTACTATCTTTTAATTTTTCAAAATAGTTTTTGGCATAAGCGATTCTTAACTTTTTGATATCCAATTGATTGGTATAATTAAACGCTGCTTCCGTAGCCGATAAATCTAGTCCATCTGTACCCCTAATCGCATTAAAAACAATTGCGGCATCTTCCGCATTCCTGCAGATCGGTCCTATTTTATCCAAGCTATAACTCAAAGCCATAGCCCCAGTGCGGCTCACCCTTCCAAAAGTAGGTCGAAGTCCCAAAGCACCGCATACGGTAGATGGAGAAACGATACTTCCCCAGGTTTCGGTACCAATGGCAAATGGGACTAGTCCTGCCACAGTGGCTGAAGCAGAACCTGCTGACGAACCTGAGGAACCTAAAGCCAGATTCCACGGGTTTTTTGTTCTACCTCCATACCAATAATCACCCATGGCTAGGGCTCCTAAAGTAAATTTGGCGACTAAAACGGCTCCTGCCTGACGCAATTGCTGATAGACAAATGCATCTTCTTCAATCACTTGCTCTTTGTAAGGCGCTGCCCCCCAAGTAGTTTTTGTTCCTTTGACTGCAAAAAGGTCTTTTAGGCCATAGGGTATTCCATGTAAAAGCCCACGATATTTCCCTTGGGCTATCTCTTCATCAGCTTGCTTAGCCTGTTCCATGGCAATGGATTCTGTCAAAGAAATAAGGCACTGTAGCGTATCCCCATATTTCTTTATTCGATCAATATAAAATTGGGTCAGCTGAACTGAGCTAATCTTTTTGGTTTTGATTAATTCGGCCAATTGGGGAATGCTATAAAAAGCCAGCGATGATTTTCTATTAGGTAAATCGGTACCTGGAGCTTTGGACCAAAGGATGGGCTGTTGGGTTTTATTGACAGTTACACCGGGAAGAAGTACGGTTTGCCAAAGACTTAAGGGAACGGAATTGGGTAGATGCACACGATGTTGTTCTTGGTAAATAGCTAAATTATCTTGCACATCCGACAATAGGGTATCTATTTCCTTGCTAGTAAAATTGAGGTCAAAAATCTTGGCTGCCCCTTCTACATCTTTCTTTTGAATTTTAGAGGACTGAGCCAAGCCCGAGGTAACAAGAAAACAGAAATGGATCCAAAGTATATATTTCGCCATAGGGTAGTCATTAGTTACCATGAAATAAATCAAAATAAGCGAAATAGTAATTTCTAATTAAAAAAATATCAGGATGCTGATTAGAAAAGGCTTGGAATTGAATAGCTCCCCCGCTTAGATTTGTCAACTTAGATTTGTCAACTTTTGAAAAGTTGACAAATCTATGGGCAAACCTTGGGGTAAACCTTGGGACAAACCTTGGGGGGGGGGATGCAGAATCAAATTCAGGGGCAAATCAGGCGGCGAAAGTAGGTTCCATACCTAGATGTAATCAGAACTAGCTTGTCGGCTTCCACCAATCGGGAACTGATGGAACCGTTTGTTGTATACGTTGAATATACCCCTGGCTAAGTGCCGGTAAATTCGCAGCTTGTACATTGGATTGAACCTGAGCCACTGATCTAGCCCCCGGAATCAACACCGCGATTTGAGAATTTTGTAGCGTAAAACGTAAGGCATTCGACGAGAGTCCTCCTGGTAATTCGGCTAGAAAGGCAAGTTTCCTAGCATTTTCAAGCATCCAATTTTTATCTCGATCCGCCATATGAGATCGGTAATCATCCTCTCCAAATTGTGGATCTTCCAACAATAAGCGGTCACTTAAGAATCCCGAACCTAAGGGAACCCTTCCGATCATATCGTAATCTAGATAATCAGGGTGATTGAATAAAATCTCCTCAGCCCGACGATCCAAAGCATTATAAATCACTTCAATTACCGATCCAAAACCGGCATCCATCACCCGCTTGGCGCCATAAACACTTTTAGAACTTACACCATATTGTCGAACAAGTCCCCGTCGAACCAATTCCTCAAACGGCTCAGGATCATATTGTTCCCAATCAAAATTATCTGGTGGGCTATGCATCAACAATACATCAATATGGCCTCTGCCTAAGCGTTGTAAACTAGCGTTAACACTGGCATGAAGGTGTTCAGCAGAAAAATCCTGACCTGTACTTCCATCGGGTAAATACACATTCCCAAACTTGGTACAAACAATAATATCCTGCGGGTAAGTAGCCGCTTGAAGCGCTTTTCCTACGATGATTTCAGAAAGGCCTTTGCCATAAGAATCCGCTGTATCAATGAATTGAATACCAGATTCTAAAGCCTTAGCCAAGATAGATAAAGATTCTTGTTCGCTGATTTCACCCCAGCCCATGGCCTTTCCCTGAACCATATTGGGTCCTCCCAATTGCCAAGTACCAAGGCCTAATTTCTGTTGTAAGCGAGTCGAAAAACGAGGAATGCCAGCTTTCTTCATGTCCTAAGACAATTGAAAATCTGGCTCTAAAATAATCTTCCCTTTAATCAAGCACCGTTCGCCTTTTTGAGTAGCGAAATAGGCATTTCTGCCATGTAAAATACGATCATCATGAAAAAATGCCGCCTCTCCACGTTCTAATTGAACAGGTAAAACCAAACCAGCATTTATCACTCGAGTTTCTAAAAATTGGTGAAAATCTTCTACCAATTGCAAAGCTTCAGGTGTATTGTCTTTATCCACACAGAAATAGTTCCAGTTGGCCAGCCAACCCAATTCATCCTGGTCTAAAATCTTACGTACTTTCTTATGGCCCGCCTTTTCAAAATTCACCGTAATGGTCATCAAACGCTCCAATAGTCCATCTTGACCGTCAATTTTCAAGCAATCAACCAAATCTGGCAAATCAAAAAAAGTGGTAGCGCCTCCGCGAGCGGCACGCGATGTACAATAAAAAAACTGCAATGATTTCTCATCCCCTAATTCCACATAGGAATCATCAGTATGTAAGGGCTGACGGGTATTACTACTTCTATAACGATCTGGAATAGCAGGGTCATAGCTGATATCTATCCAACGATTGTCCTTTCTTTCTCCCGTAATTAAATCTTCATCCTCATTGAAAGGGGTCCCGATTGAATCCGCAAAATTGATGTAAAACTGCTCCAAAGGAATTGGTAAATTATACCCAGCCAAATGGATTACCTTGTATTGTTTGACCGCCTCTGTCAACTCAGCAATGGTTTCTTGTTCGGTCGTAAAATTAATTTTCTTAAAGAATTTCATACGTAGATATTTCAAATTTGCTACAATCAGAACAATTCAATTATTCCAATTTCAAAGGTACAAAAATTTGTGAACTGACTTTTCTTGCTTGTATGAATAAATTATTAATCGGTCAATGCTTAAGCTCATTCAGGGCTTAGGTCCTAAATCTCGGTAAGCAATGATTTTAATTCCCAAAGTTTTAATGGCATTCATTACTTTTTGACTTGTAAATAAATCTGTTACGCCTTGTCTGTCTACTGCCACTGCCTCATAACCAATATGTGAAATGGCCTTCAGTTCCGCATTATCAAGTCCAGGATGGTCCACAAACACATAGGTTTTCCCTGCTTGTAAAGAGCCAAGCATGTTGATAAAACTATCTATTTTCTGCTCAGATGTCTGATGGGGCCCTTCATAAGTAGCCCGATCAAAAGGGTATTGGGTGTTTTCATAAATCAAGTGATACTCTTTGGCTAATTTCTTAGTTAATTCATGTACCTCATTGGTGATTCTGGAACAACCCATGTGAGAAGAAATATGACTTATCCATGGGATTTTTTTGATGGCCAATTCTATTTGAGCCCTGAATTCTGCTTCAATATCAGCTAAGGTAAATTTATTATCCACGATAGCTAAGCCTGGATAATTCTTATTGGCATAAACCATGGGAAAAAAATACCCGTCTGGATCTCGTAAACTTTTCGCCTCAGTTAAAGGTCTCCACTTAAGTTTATCCCACTCACTCGTTAATGCCAAATGTATCCCCACATCGATAGTAGGGTGCTGTTGAAGCATCTGAACGGCCTCAGGAAACCAAGGTGAAGGGACAATAACCTCGATGGACGACTGGATTCCTTTTACAGAAGATTGGATCAATGCCAAATTTCCTGAATGGCTATAACCCATATCATCCCCTCGAACCACGAGGCGAGGAGCTGGGGAGTTTTGAGCCCAAGCCTGAAACGCACAAAAAAGCAATAGTAAAATCTTTTTCATCTTGTTTAAATGAGGATAAGGAAAATTGTTCTGGGAAAAATACCCAAATTTTACGGACATTCGTATCTTGTTGCACAAAAACCTATTTTCCATGTTAAGCTCCATTTTCTTATTTGTCAGTTCCCTCTTCTCGATATTCCCTTCGGATTCGACACAATATCAATTGATTGTAGGTTCGTATACCAAAGCTAAAAACCCCGGTATAGAGGTATTTGATCTTGATATAGCAACTGCCAAAACGAAGGCCAACTATGTAAGAGAAAACCCCAATGCCTCCTACCAAGCCCTCTCTGCTGATGGGAATTTATTGTATTCTGTTTCTGAAGAAGGGGGTGGTAAATCTGCCATAAGTGCCTACGCCCGAAATGCCAACGGAACTTTTACCAAATTAAACACTAGCCCAACCCTGGGTGACGGCCCCTGCTTTGTGAAATACCATGAAGCGAGCAAAACCGTATATGTTGCTAACTATGGCAGTGGTTCCCTGAATGTTTTTAAAACTGAAGAAAACGGTCGACTACTCCCGGCTTCTCAATCCTTTTTTTACAAAGGTGCTAGTATCATAACGGGCCGACAAGATGCCCCGCATGCCCACATGGTGGCCATTGCTCCTGATCAGAAAAGCTTATATGTTCCCGATTTGGGTTCTGACAAAATACATTGGCATCCGATTTTACCTGATGGGACTTTGGCCGAAAATTATCAGTCCATTTCAGTCAATCCTGGTAGCGGACCTCGCCATATGATTTTTCACCCCAATGGGAATTTGGCATACGTTATTAATGAATTAAATGGCAGCGTTGATGTCTTTAAAATCAGTGCTCAAGGTTTGGATAAAATTCAAAACATCGTTTCTGATACCAGTACCAAAGTGGCCGTCAAAGCCAGCGCCGATATCCATATTTCTCCCAATGGTAAATGGCTCATTAGTTCGAACCGTATTACGAGCGATAACCTGGCCATATTTGCTATTCAGGCTGATGGGACATTGAAAACACTAGCTAATCAGGCAGTGGCAAAAATCCCTAGAAATTTCAGTTACGATCCTAGTGGGAAATGGTTATTTGTGGCTAGTCAAACTGAAAATAAAATTCAAGTCTTTTCTGTCAACCAGCAGACAGGTCTTTTAACGGATAGCAAGCAGGATATTCAAGTCGTAGCTCCTGTTTGCCTTTTATTTACCAAAAAACCTGATAGTCCTGAGGAGCGTTTACAAGCATTAGGAATCAATTTACTTAAACCTAGTACCCCATTGGCGAATTATGTCAAATTTACTCGTGCTGGAAATATTGCCTATTTGTCTGGGCATTTACCCGAGAAGGCTGAAGGAGGATTTGTACTGGGAAAACTAGGAAACAAGCTCAGTGTGGAAGAAGGCCAAGCGGCAGCCAAATTGGCTGGGATAGCATTGATCTCTACCTTAAAAGCTCAATTGGGCGATTTGCGCAGAGTTAAACGCATTTTGAAAGTGACAGGGTTTGTTAATTCTGATCCTAGCTTTACCCAACAACCCATGGTCATGAATGGCTTTTCTGATTTAATGGTGGCTGTTTTTGGCGATAAAGGAAAGCATGCGCGTTCAGCAGTAGGGGTAAATGTCTTACCCAATAATGCTGCCGTAGAAGTAGAAATGGTGGTAGAGCTTTACTAATAATCTGTTTTGATGCTTGAATCAAAAGGAGCTTTTAACTGGTAGCCCAGTTCGCCATCTCGTTGATTATCCAAGACGTCCAAACCGTATACAACTTCATGGACTGCCGTGCTATTGTAAGTACCTAATATTCTATCCCAAATAGAAAATATATTTCCGTAATTGGAATCCGTCTGCGGGCGACTTACATGATGATGCACCTTATGCATGTTAGGTGAAACAATCACATAGCTTATTGTGGTATCAAGCCATTGGGGTAAACGAATATTGGCATGGTTGAATTGAGAAAGTACTACTGAAATACTTTGATATATCATGACTAACCACATAGGGGCTCCACAAACTAATACTCCTAGCAAAGTAAATAATGCCCTAAAAACACTCTCCCCTGGATGATGACGATTGGCGGTAGTGGTATCTACCTTGGTATCTGCATGATGAACCATGTGAAATTTCCACATCACTTTAACTTTATGTTCTACCCAGTGGACAAAATAGGCCCCCACCAAATCCAACAACAACAATCCTAGAATTAATTGCCCCCAATTTCCCATTGGAAACCATTGTAAAAAACCTATTTGATTGGCTACCGCCCAGTCGCTTAATTGAACAATCCAAACCGCGAAACCAAAATTGACTAGGATAGTGGTGATGGTAAATAGGAAATTAATCCCCGCATGTTTCCACTTATTATAACGGAAAGACACCAATGGAATGGCATTTTCTACCAACCAAAAAAAGGTAATTCCACCAGCTAAAATAAGTGCGCGGTGGCTACTAGGGATATGATCAAAATAAGAGATAAGTTGCTCTAACATAGGGATATGGTTTTGCCTAAATCTTAACAAAGTAGGTCAAAACCTACTTCAATTCCAAAAGATAAACATCCGTAGAATAAGAATTGTTTAGGTTAAAAAGTAATATATCCCATAGGAAAGAATTAGGCCTATGAATGCCCAAAGCAAACCCGTAATTTTTCTTTTCTTCAAAAATAACAACAAGATTAAACCCGTGGCAGAAATGAAAATCATGAAAATCGCTGAAATATCAATCACCCAAGCCCATGATTTTCCGGTATCTCTTCCTTTGTGTAAATCATTGATTACAGCCATCCAACCCATGCGCGTTTCTGTGAGATCATAAGTACCTGTTTCACGGTCAATAAATACATCCGCAGTATATCCAGGACCTTGAAATGAAACCGAAATTTCAGAATCATCAATTCTAAAATCATTTAACTGACCTTTAATTCCATGGGTGTTTCTTAGGTGTTCAACTACCTCCAATTTGGCTATTTTTGCGGTATCTGCCTGATGTACCCAGGTGACATTTAGTTTTGCTTTTTGTTCCTGAACATCTGACTTTTCAGGTAACCACTCTTGATGGTTCAAGGTTAAACCTGTCACTGAAAAAAACAAAACGATAGCAAAGCTGAACATGGATAAATAAATGTGCAACCATCGAGAGATTTCAGCGGTAGAACGACGAAGTTTATTTGATTTAGGCTTTAATTTAGAATTAGGAGTACTCATACGTTTGGTATAAAGGAGCCCATGATGGCACATGAGCTCCAAAGAAAAATTTTAATCTACTTATTTGGCTACGTAATTTAAAGAAGCACCGGTTACTTCTTCATTTCCCGAAAGTGTTTGTTTTTGATCTTTACCATTGAAATTCATTTCTTGTTTCATCAATTGGTAAGTCCCATGCTCACGAGCGGCTTCAATATACACCGTATATTTTCCTTGTTTGACATACTGACCTGCGTCATTCTTTCCATCCCATACTAAGGTATATTCCCCAGGTGAACGAGTAGCACTGGCTAAGGAGGCGATATCAATTGCACTTTCTCTCTGGGCGGCATACCAAGAACGTAAATCAGGCAACCATCTTGGCTTATTGAACCATAATGCGATACGTCTAATTGGCTTATGATTTTCATCTTCTACCCAAACGGCTACAAATGGCCGACGAAATCTACCTTCAAAACTGGCTAACTCAAATTTGATCTGTAATTCTTGTTTTTCCGTCCACATTTTCTCCTTTTGATTGACCATTAGGATGTTGGTACTAAAACTAGATGGACTAACACTCGGAGCGCTAGAAGCAAGTAAATTTTTCCAGTTGGGGCTACTATATTCCTCTCCTGATTTCGTAAGAATTAAATAATCTGTATCAGGAATGGCAGCGGCTAGGCGCTCACTTTGTTGGGGAGTCATCACTTGAAAAGCAGTAGACAAAGCACCTGCTGTTACTGCATCAGGATGTACGACTGTGGCACTGATAATATCTGAGGCAGGTTGACCAGTCAAGGGATTGATCACATGTGAAAACCATTGTTTATTGATTTCAAATCCTCTTTGATAATCTCCTGAAGTAGCTACCGCTTTATTTTCCACAATAATTTGGGAATGTGGAGCCGCATTTTCAGCAAAATTACGGGGATCTTTTATTGAAATTTGATCTACTCCATTTCCTTTAATGAGGATATCTCCTCCTACATTTAAAACAATTCCATGGATTCCTTCTGTCGCTAAAGCCTTCTCTGCTGCTTTTTGCATGACATAAGATTTTGCAAACGAATGCAAGCGCAAGGTAGCTTGGCTAGTTTTAGCAATGCTTTGTTCCAATTCATTGATTTCCCAATGTTTCTGTTGGGCTAAGCGGACAGCCGCTTGAATATTCTCTTGAGGGGGTAATTGATTTGCTGCACTGGCTGCTTTCCACACCTGAGTAATTTCTTCCGAGGAAGCATTGATGATGCCTCCTGTTTTTTCATTCCAGGCATCAAATTGTTTTAGTACTTGTAGTAAATCGATTGATACAGGTTTAAATTCTCCTTGACTTGCCATCCACTGATTAAACTCGGTATTGGAATGATAAGTACCCAAAATTTGACTCAGGCGCTGTACTTCAGCAAGCAGGCTGGCTTCTGCTTTTTTAGCAGCTCCATAATGTGAAGCAGCTATTTTAAGGTCTAAAGATGTTCCCAATAAATGATCCATTTGAGAAACATAGATACCAGAAGATTGGGTAGATGTAAGTTGAGGCGTAGCAACAGAAAGGGCCGCAAGGCCAAGGGATTTTAACATAAGCTATTTCATTAGGGTTTTTTGATGTCGAAATTTAATTTTATTCATTTGTTAGCTCTTCAAAATATAGATAAAGTCCTCTTTTGTGTCTACCCAAAGCAAAAATAATTCCTTTTTATAAACGCGGCTCTGCCCTGATTATTAGACGGCTATCTGTATTTACGTTGTAATTAATCCCCATTTTGTCGATTTTTACGAAAAAAATTACCTCTAAGTCCCATATTCGGGCTGTTATCAAAAAAACTATGAAAGTTAAATACCTAGTAAGCATTACGTACCTTCTTTTTGTCCTAAGTTTTCAAATTGTAGCTCAAATAGGCCCCAAAGGCAAGATCAAAGGTCAAATTATTGAAAAAGATTCTAAAGCTCCTGTACCATTTTCTAGCATTCGAATATTTCAAGCAGGTGCCCAAAAACTTATTACAGGGGGAATAGGTGATGATAAAGGTCATTTTTCAACGGATGTGGTTTATGGGACTTATGATGTGGTCATTGAAAGCGTTGGCTTTGAAACCATTACTCAAAAAGGAATCAATATCAATAAAGACAATCAAACCATTCAATTGGGCGTATTGGAAGCAAAGGCCTCATCCAAAACCTTGGAAGAGGTGACTGTGAAAGGTCAAAAGGCATCCATGGAATTGGCCTTAGATAAGCGAATTTTTAATGTTGGCACCGATTTAGCCAATCGTGGTGCGACAGCCTCTGAAATTTTAGGAAATCTACCTTCTATTCAAGTAGATGGTGAAGGTGCTGTCAAACTAAGAGGAAGTGACAATGTCCGTATTTTAATTGATGGCAAACCATCTACTTTAGTGGGCATTAGTGGATCAGGCGGCTTACAGTCTTTGCAAGGAAATTTAATCGAAAAAGTGGAAGTGATCACCAATCCTTCGGCCCGGTATGAGGCAGAAGGTATGGCAGGAATCATCAACATTGTTTTGAAAAAAAATCAGAATCAGGGCTTTAACGGTGCCATTGAAACGACTACAGGATATCCTGAGAATTTCGGTGCGACAGCCATTGTCAATTACCGCAAAGACAAACTGAATTTCTTTTTAAACTACGGATTGTTTTACCGTAGAACCCCAGGAAGAGGTAATATTTATCAGGAGGTGTATACCCCAGGTCAGACCAATTATTTACAACAAACCTCTCAAAATAACGTCAGGGGAATGGTTAATAATATTCGTGGTGGGGCTGATTACTTTTTCAATGAAAAAACGGTATTGACCGGTTCGTATATTTTCCGAAGAACCGACGTTCGTCGTATTTCCGATTTCCATTATTTGGATTACCAAAAAAGCTTAAGCAATTTATATAGTATTACTGACCGTCAACAGGACGAGAAAGAGGCGGAGCCTAATAGTGAATATGCCTTAACCTTCAAGAAATCCTATGCCCGAAAGGGAAAAGAATTTACCGCTGATTTGCGCTATTTGGATTATTGGGAGAGCTCAGATCAATTGTTCACTCAGGTAGGAAAAAGACCTGATGGAAGTGCATTTCCAGAAAATTCAAGAATTCAAAAATCCCTGAATGATGAAGCAGAACATCAATGGATTTTACAAGCGGATTATGTAAATCCGGTTGGGAAAGATGGTAAAATAGAAACAGGTTTACGTACAAGTTTCCGGGATATGACGAACGATTACATTGTCACTCAAAGACAAGAAACCGGAGAGTATACCGTGGTTCCTGGTTTACAAAATAACTTTGTTTATAACGAAAATATTACAGCTGCCTATGCCATTTGGGGTACCAAAATCAAGAAGTTTTCTTATCAAGTAGGTATTCGTGGGGAGATGACGGATATCCGTACGGAGTTATTGCAAACCCAAGAAAAGAATCCAAGAAACTACGCCAATCTCTTTCCTAGTGCCCATTTTACTTATTCTTTGTCGGCAGATAATTCCTTTCAGCTAGGTTATTCTAGAAGGGTGCGTAGACCTACTTACAATGAATTAAGCCCTTTTGTTACATTTTCTGACAACCGAAACTTTTTCTCCGGTAACCCTAATTTAAATCCACAATTCACGGATGCTTTTGATTTAGGGCACGTAAAATATTATGAAAATGGAAGCATCAGCTCGTCCATTTATTATCGAAATACAGATGGAAAAATTGACCGTATTCGTCAGGTTGATGCCAATGGTTTTTCTGTTACATTACCCCAAAACTTCAAAAATGAAGTTTCCATGGGAGCAGAGTTTACAGGTTCCTCTAACTTAAGTAAAGCCTGGAAGGCTGATTTGAGTATCAATATTTTTCGTGCCAAAGCTGATGCCAGCAATATTGACCCTACTTATGTAAGTGATACATATTCTTGGTTTGCGCGTCATACTTCCCGAATTAAATTAGGGGGTGGCGTAGATGCCCAAGTGAGAGCAAACTACGAAGCCCCTCAAAATACCGCACAAGGAACAAGAGGGTATATAGCTTGGATGGATTTATCAGCGAGTAAAGATATCATGAAAGGAAATGGAACATTGACCTTAAATATCTTAGATGTTTTTAGTTCAAGAATCATGCGTTCAGAAACCAGAGGTACTGGATTTTATACCAAATCCGAGTTTCAAGGTCGTTTGACGCAGTTCAATTTAACCTTCAATTACCGAATCAAAACTACCAAACAAGCAGCTAAGCAGCGTAGAAGTATGATGGATGAGGAGTAGATAGATTTACCTAATACAGGTTAAAAGCTCAGGATAAATCTTGAGCTTTTATTATTTCCAAGGCAAATTCTTCAGTTCGATTCCCAGTAATTTTTGACAAACCTGATTCAATTTTTCTTCAGAGGCTTCTAAATGAAAGGTTCTTTGAACATGCCTCAGCGACTGACCGTGATGCAGCGCCACGGCCGGAGAAGAGCTTTCCAATTCATAAAATTTACCCATCTGAGTACCCGTATCATTTTTGCCATCATTATAGGCATTGAGCGCATCTCCTTGGTAGGGCTTTTCCTGAATTTCCCACATGGAATTGACATATTCCTGATCACCATGATAATCAAATTGAAGAATTGTCAAGACATGGTTGGCGGCATCATAACTAGCAGCTAAAGATACCAGCGCTTTAGGAGGAATTCCCAATTTACCTCTTGAATTGGCATCGGCTTTAAAGTAGAGCATACCCTTTTTTTTGATGAGTCTATCCGCAGGAATCTGACCAAAATAGGCATCATTTATGGCCGCCTCCTGTCCTTTTTGATAAGGAATTAAAATAGTATTTTGATCAGAGGCTTTCATCATCCCCAATAACCAAATCGACAACACCCCACTTGCTTTATTCCAATCTTTCCCCGTATTCTTTAATACATTATCTGTCTGATAGCCTACCCAAGAAATACCTTCCAATGGGACCTGTAAATGTTTCGAGGCTTCTTCCTGATTTAATAATTTGATTTCTCGATCAAGAGAAACGTTAAAATGAGTTCCTGAATAATTCTCTATCTCAAAATCCTTATGAAAAAGGGCCTTTTGCCCATCTGATTTTACTAATGGATAAGTCTCTGTATCAATGATGGCTGGAGTCTGCCAATGTTCAAAAGTAAAAGGATCTCCTTTTTTAAAATACACGGAAAATTGGCCACCCTCAGGTCCCAACCAAAAGCGTTCCTCTCCCCCAAATGCATTCATATGTGGACCCAATTTCCCCGATTTAATAAGTTCATGATTAATCCAACCATAGCTAAATCCTGCCGCCCCCTGAGAGCTACTAGTCATAACCCGTGCTTGGTATTTTCCTACTATAAGCACTTGTTGATCTCCTTGACTTAATAATACGGTCGTAGGATCATTTTTCAATAAATCATAATCGTAAGCAAAACTATTTTCTGGGTTAATCATGGTATGGGAAGGCTTAGTAGGTTGACAAGCCATCATTCCTGCAAGGACTAATAAATAATGAACTTTCATAGGTTTTGAGGGCTTGTAAATAGCTTTCAAGTTAATTAAAAATCTTAACGCTGGCAAGGTTCGAAACCTTGACAGCGTTGTCGATAACGAATTACATTTCACCCATATTGTCCAAAATATTGATAATCTTGGAAGCCTGTTTTTTTACCTTTAAAATTCGATATTTCAAGAAAAATCATTACTCATAAATTTAATATTCAATAGCCCTATTTTCTCCAAATAAATGCCAATAGATGCTTAATTTTGAATTTGAAAAATGATAGTCTTTTTCAAATTATGAAACCTATTTAATATGAAAAAAAACATTTGGATAATAGCATTATCCATGGCTAGCATCATGTCTTGCCAGAGGTCCAACAGCCCTAACCAAATTGAAGCATGGACCTATAAGTCACAACAAAAGCTTCGAATTTCGGCCCATCGTGGAAACTCAGGATTAGCTCCTGAAAATACTTTGGCTACCTTTCAAAAAGCTTTAGATATGGGAGTGGATTTCATTGAGATTGATGTCAGAACCTCCAAAGACAATCAATTGGTTATTTTACATGATGGAACTTTGAACCGAACTACCAATGGTACAGGACCTATTGCCCAATTGACTTTAAAAGAAATCAAACAATTAAAAGCAAACAAAGGCTGGGAAGCAAAATTCTCCGAGGAGCGAATTCCTACACTAGAAGAAACACTTCAATTAGTCCAGAAATGGAATAAACAGAAAAAAACAAAAACGTTTATTTATGTGGATTGCAAGCAGGTGGCACCCAAACCTTTATTGAATTTAATGAAAAAATATCAGCTGGATAAAGAGTCTGTTTATTATGGCGATGATGATTTCTTAGAAAAATTAAGAATGGAAGACCCTAAAAGCAAAAGAATGCCCAGCTTAAATAAGTTCGATGAAATGGACGCTAAAATAAAACGTTTAGCACCTTATGCTTTTGATGTCAATTGGCTTCGGATCAATGAACAATTGGTGAAAGCACTTCATGAAAAAAATATCCGCGTTTATTCTGATGTATTAGGACCGCTAGACCAAGCTGTTAATTATCAAAAAGCGAAAGAACTGGGAGTAGATCTAATTCAAACCGATCATGTAAAATCAGTTTATAGATATTTTTTGGGAAACTAATCTGCAAAATTCAACGTTGTCAAGGTTTGAAACCTTGACAACGTTAGGAAATTTTTACTTTTTAGGCGCTGAAATCACCCCTAAATAACGACCCATCCAATAAGGCAAAAGCCAAATATCTCCTGCACTGTGCTCAGATAAACCATTCCCCCCATTACGATCCATATTGAACTGATTTGCGTTATGGCGCATGATGGGTTTTTCGTCTGGTGGTAAAACTTCTTGGGTTGTTTGACGACGGAAATTATCCGCCACTTTTACTATATCCTTACGGTGGCTATTTTGAATTGCCCAATCAATCATATCCAAAGGGTGTTCCCGCAAATACCAGGCGGCCTCATTTAAATCAAATTGTTTAGTCCCAGTTAATGCCGTGAAAATATTCCATGCTCCCTCTTTCTCTGGGCGCTCTATTTGCCAGTGATCCAGGATGGATTTCTTGAAACTAGCTTTTAAGGTATCATTGAAAGCATATCGGTATAGCCCCCAATAACCTACATAATACATTTCATCATCGGAGTGATTCCAACCATCCGACATGTTTTGAGCATGGGCATCCGCATCCTTTCCAGCACGGCCTAACACACTAAATGGACGCATTAAATTCTCATAATATCCATGTTTTATTAATAGTTCAAACGCCTTTTGCTTATACTTTTCTTTCTTAGTAAAATGATAGGCAGTTTGCAGCATGGCTGTAATATTGGATGAATTTAATTTCCTATCCCCTACGTTAGTCGGGAAAGCATTAACATATTTGGGATTCCATTTTCCCCATAAAGTTGGCTTTCCGTCGAAGTCAATTAAATACATATCATTTTTCAAGATATGCGACATTAATGTATCAATCAAGACGATTGATCGTTTCTTTAAATCGGGATCATCCACTAATTCGGCCATAGCACCAAAGGCAAAAATATGCCCAATCACCTCATCACTACTCGTGGTAGATTTAAAATCCCACTCAGGATCAGGTGATGGCTGCCAGCGCTCTGGATCGGATAAACTTGAGATAAAACCACGACGCTCAAAGGAACGTGCGGGGAATCCTGGAACTGGAGTTAATTTATATAAACGCTCCATGGCGTCTAATGACTCCCGACAATTTTGCAAGGCTTCTGGATCTTTCGTTGCCGCATAACGGAAAATTTCTCCTCCCAAATACATGGATGTCCAAAGTCCATCATTATCTGAATCAGCCAAATATCCAGTACTTAAATTTCCTTTTTGCATACCATCTAAAGAAGCATTAAATCCATTTCTAATATGTCGTTTTCTCACTTGCTCATCATAAAAAACAGCCTTTTCATGCAAGGTCATTTTCTTAAAACAAATTTGTCCTAAACCTCCCGTAGTAGTGATTAACACGGAATTTTTAGGCCCTTCAGCTATGTGCTTAACAACATTGCTTGGCAACCACCTTTCTCCATTATAATAATCAAACTTACCATCTTTCTTCAAAGCAAAAGCGCCTTTGGAAGAACCAAACCAAACTTTATCTCCAATCACTTTAATGGCCGTAATTTCCGTCCAAGGTAATTTTTGTTGCGTTTCGCCCACTTGTTTCAAGGAAATATCAAGCACCTGATAGCCCGAATTAGTCCCAACATAAGCCTTGGTCGAATTTTCTGCTATATCAAAAGCCGTGAATGGTCCACCAGCGATAAGTTTAGAAATACTTCTTGAAGCTGGAGTAAATTGATACAAGCCTTGTTTTCCCAATATAAAATACGTCTGGCTAGATGCCTGATATTTCATATCCAAGACCTGTTCTCCTGATAAATCTCCTTTGAACAAGGTTTTAGAATCTTTCACCCAATGAATACTAGTTCCATCCGAAATTAAAAAGGCAAAGTCTTTACCTCCAACCACTTGATTCGCCTTAGCTAATTCATGTTTTGAATAAATACTACCTGCAAAAGCGTGACTTAAAATGGCCTTATCATCTATCAAAACAAATTGCTTCTGATACGATGTCAATGCTGCCATTCGTTTAGGTGCGCTGGTCCGGTATTTAGTATCTTTTATCAAAGTCCCAGGATACAAAAACTGTCCATCGTGTGGCAAAAGGGTTCCTGTAGATCCAAACAAAATAATATTACCATTTCTATCGGAATAGCTCGCATTTAAATCAATTGACTGATCTTTAGCGAGATAATATTTGACACTATAATCCTGCCAAAAAGGAGTGTCTTGATATACAGGCTGCTTGGCTTTATTTTGAGCCCATGTCAAATGTGTGGCCAATAATAGACACACATACATTAATCCATTTAATTTACTGATTTTCATTTTATAGGTTTAGGTTTAAATTCACTACTCGGATTTGATTTTCTGTGGATCCACGACCACGTATTTGATGGATTTTTGATCTTTCTCTAGGTGAGAAGAATATGAAATATGTAAAAGACCATCAGGACTTTGAGTCATACAAGGATAAGAAAAACTACCTTTTCCCGGAGCTACATTTTCTAAGTAGGTCTTCCAATTCCAAGTTTTCCCTTCATCATCAGATAAAAACAAGCCTAGGCGGTACCGCCCATCAATAATATCATTTCCTAAAAATGCCAAACGACCGTCTTTCAGCACTAGAAGCTCTACACTGGCGGTATTAGGGATATCTGTTTTCACCGAGGGAGACCAGCTTTCCCCTTGATCTGTGGACTCACTCATATGTACTCGAGGAGGATTATCTCCACTATCACGTAAATATGCCAAAAGGTTGCCATTCTTTTTTTTCACAATAGCCGGCTGAATGGGTCCACGACCGACCAATGGCAAGCTTGGTCGCCAAGTTAGTCCTTGATCATCTGAAATAGCCATCAAAGAGAAATTGAAACCATCGGAATACAAAGGCAATATGATACGTCCATTGTCCAAAATGAGCGGTTTGATACGCGTCATCCATCCAAAACTTCTTTTCACTGGATCTGCACTCGCCTTGGAAATCATTTCATCATATTTCAGAGCATAGCCTGCCCAACCAATATGATGCTCGGGTAATTGTTTCAATTTTTTACTCACTTCGCTAGCAAAATCATTGCCTGGTTTTAACAAAATATTGTCTTGCCATTCCCAGACTGGTGCGCCAGCTTTGGAATAATTCGTGGATGTCCGCACGCGCAAAACTGATTGTTCCCATTGGTTAGCTTGAACTGCTATCCATACTAAGAACAGTTTATCTTCCCTGTTTAAAAATAGAACCGGATTGCAATCTGGAATATGGGGTGTATCGGCCATTAAAAAGGGTTCACTCCACTTAGAATCCCCATTTTTTAGTCGAGAACCCATTAATTTAACATCGTCGGCAGTTCTTTCTCCACTTCCATAAAACCAAACCGACAGGTAGTCGCCATTAGGCAAACGAACCAAGCTACTTCCATGGACATGCTTGTCTTGTCCTGGGAAAATAAGCATGGACTTGACAATAGCCGAACTTTGAGCTAGTGATTGAAGAGAAATCACTAACAAAACCAATAGTATTTTAATAAATTTCATGTGATTATTTTACTTTTTTACGGCGCTCCATCAACTCCCGGAAAGTACTTAAAATGATACCTTCTTTCTCTATATAGGCCTTTAAATCTGGATGCATCATGGAGTTCATATCAGCTAATCGAGAACCTCCAGAACCACTGATAAATTTAAATTCTTCAGTGATATCACTACTGTGTACGATCAACATGGCTACGCCAGGCTTCATGTGTTCCAATTGGTAAATCCACTGATCTGCTTTGTATTTTCCCCACTCCGCCGGGCTAGGGTTACCTTCTGGTTTCCAATCTCCACTATCTGAGTGTAAATCATCCAATACGGGTAATCCTGCTTTCCAAAGCATTTCACCAATCTTCTTGGATTCAGTCACTAAGTCCGTTAAACCAAATTTGGCCATAGGTAAAGGCATTCCTTCTTTCCACTTGCCTTCTGCCTTCATTTTTTTGATATAAGGCTTATTCACAGATTCAATCAACATTTTATTATTACCTCCAGGGAACATAACAGGAATCCCTAATTCCATTCCCACTTTTAAATACCGCTCCAAGAAAGGAGGATAGGCAAATAAGGTACCCATATGTGAATCTAGGTGGGTCGGTTTCCAACCCAAGCGAGTGGCACGTTCTATTTGCGCTCTAATTTCCCTTTCTACTTCATCTGGGCTACCATTTTTAATCACTTGTTCCACACTATGCCAAAGGCAACCATCCCCATCACTTAAGGTAGGTACTTGTTGAAAACCAGATAATGCCGGCCAACGGTAATCCTTCCACTCCGAAGTTAAGGTCAAGTGTAAACCTGCGTCTAAATTGGGGTGGTTTTTTTGGATGTAATGAATAAAACTAGCGGCCCATGGACAAGGCATCATGATACTGCAAGATGTGGCGACTCCCTGTTCTATGGATTTATAAGCCCCTTGATTGGAGGAATAAGACATTCCGCAGTCATCCACGTGAAAAATGACTACTTTTTTACCCTTTGGATAGCCTAATTTTTCTGCGTAAGTAGGTTCTAACTGCTGAGCACCTACAGTAGTAAATACCATGCTGGATGCCACGAAAGCCCATAAAAGTAGTCCTAAATTTTTCATATGATAAAACACAAAGTTTAGAAAAGGGAAATAGCCAAAAATAACTTGGCTAAGATAAATCAAAACGTTTTAAATTTTACTTCGTACTAGGTTTTGGACTAGCTTGAATTAGTTGTAAGGCCTGGTCCATATAAATTTCTGCGGTCATTTCACCTAAACTAGTACGGGTAACATAATCATAGCGTTTGAAGCTATTGTAGTCCACCTTGGCCAACATATATCCAAAAGCGTCATTGGTAAGTCCAAACAAAAAGGGCATTTTAGTAGCCATGTGACGTTTTACATAATAACCTACATTGGGCAAAGCCTCACCTGGAACCGTTAAAATCTGTGCGGGCCCAATGTTCAATAGATTCAATTGTGTACTAACCGAATTAGGTTTTTTGTATTCGTATTTCAAAGGTGAATTTGTCAAAATATAGCGCATAATTTCCGAATCCACAGGAAGTTCAATCATTTTTGATGTACAATAAATGGAAGGAGAATCTAAAACAGGGGCTTTGTTTATAATTCGTAATGCCTCATCAGCCAACAACTCCCCTATTCGAATACATTCCTCCCAGGTATTGGCTTCTTTTTGATTACTTTGACCTTCTTTTCCATATTCCAAACGGGTATCTGCTGTGACCATACCTCCTTGAGCTCCATTCATAAACAGAGCCACACCTCCTGCTTGGGCTTCAATTCTATCGTATAAAGGTCCGCATAAATCCGGACTTAAAATGCCACGACCACTTCCGAGTACTTCTGGGTGAACGGCATAATTAACTAAGGTAGCAATGGCCTTCCCTTGGCGGGCACCCGAAGTAGCAATGGCCTGAATAACCCCACAGCGTGGATCATATAAAGCAGGAGCATAATAATTATAGGCAATCTTTCCTTTTGCTTCCTCCACATTCACTTTTAAAGCAGCAGGTTCTAATTTTGATATGGCTTCATTTACTGCATCAGCAATTTGCTGAACGCAAAAATCTAGGTATTTTAAATCGGCATAATTTTTTCCAGTAGCATCTGGAAAACCATAAGCATCTGGGGCGGAATGTGTATGCGTAGCTCCAATTAATATATTTTCTGGGGCAATTCCCTTGATAAGGGCTCTGGATTTATTTCCAAGAACAGAGGTCCAGCCTAAATTATCAACATTGACAATCGCAAAACGGGTATTTCCTTGTTCAAAAACCATGGCACGGGCAAATAAATCACCCTTCTTTTCTAAGCTTGGTTTTGGAGTGCCTATACCCCCCGACACGGGAAGTAAAGGGTTTGGAGTAATAACTCGAACGGCTGCCCCCACCCGTAAGGTTTGAGCAGTCGCTGAAGTAAATAAACTTAAAAATAAAAGTATTAAAAGGTTTAGAGGTGTATATAGTTTCATTGGTTAACAGAAGATTAGAGCATCTAATTTTTTGAAGGGCCTCCCGAGAGAGGCCCCTTAAAATTCTTAATATGGCTTACCAGTTCCTTGGATTACCCAAGGCTTAGACCAAGCACTGTTTTTACCATCAGCCTGTGAATAATTAGTCACTTCTAATTTATCCAAAGCAGCAGATGTATTTTTTGCATTGATACGTAACTCATCCTGCATGTAATAGAAACGAACAGGAATTGCTTGACGCTTTGCCACAGGACCCGCCTTTAATTCTGGGAAACCTGTACGACGGAAGTCGAACCATGCCTCCGTAGCGGCAGTCCAGCTAGCAATCCATTTTTGCTCAATCACTTGCTTTACCGTTCCTGCATACGCCACACCAGCATTAGCCAAATAAGCTGAAGCAGTAGAACCTACTCCCCAAGTAGTCAATGAAGCTTTTACTCCATTTTCATAGAAAGTTTTGGCATCACCTACTGAATAGCCTTTTAATGCCGCTTCCGCTAAGATAAAGTTTACTTCCGCTGCAGACACTAAACGAGCTCTCAACAAAGGTCCAGAGGCATTTTTGTACATTGGAGCTAAGAATGAAACGTGAGGGTTAAACGAGGTTTGACCTGGTGTAGGGTTCATGTTATAAGCAGATGGTAACTGAGAAAAAGAGGTAGGTAAACCTACATATTCTTGATCCGTATCTACTTTAGAATTACCTACTACATCAGGAGACAAATAACGCTTTCCGTCAATGATCTTATCTGTTTTAGCTGGAAGACTTGCATCAACTACCAATGGAATTTCCACTTTAGCAGCCCAAATTCCTAAACGAGGATCTTTAACTGTTTGTAAATATTCCACAAATGTATTCGCCATTTTGATACGACGGTAATTACTACCACTCACATCATATACTGCATTAGCTGGCCAAGATGTACCATCTGATGTTCCTGGAAAACCCATGGTTGCATCGTCAGAGTTAGTCAAAATCACAGGATAGTTCGCTGGATTTTTCGCAATCTTCTCAATACCCGCTTTAGCTACATCAGGTTTCTTTGCAGAAATACGCATGTAATAACGTAAAGCCAAAGAGTTGGCTAATTTACGCCATTTAGTAGGATCACCTGAATAAATCACATCCACGTTATCCACGATGTTCGAATACTCGCTTTTTTGCTTAGATAACAAGGTATTTGCTTTCTCCAAATCCGCTAAGATACCCGTGTAAATAACCTCTTGGGAATCATATGCAGGTAGGATATTATCAGCACCACCCGTTTCTCCTTTCAAAGCATTCGTATAAGGAGCATCTCCCCAAAGGTCTGTAATCAAACCAAACATAAATGCTTTATTGACTAAAGCCACTCCTTGTTGGAATTCCCAATTCAAGGCTAGGGCACGGTTATACAATAAGTCGTTATTACGTAAAATATCATAGTAACCAGACCAACTTTGGTTTCCACCCCAGTCATAATCATTATGACCTGATGACCAAGCATCTTTTTGCGTATGTTGAACCACACCTGCAATATCTTGATATCCTAGGTTTACATAAGCCTTGGACATTTCCGTTAACACGGTTGGCATAACCAAATTAGGATTTACAACCTCTGGCTGAACTCCATTTGGATTTATATTCACTTTTGTCAAGTCTTCACAAGAGAAAAATACTCCGGTTAATAGGGTGAAGGCGACAGCTTTTATTAATCTTATTTTCATGATTTTAATGTTTTAAGGTGCTTTGATTAAAATGTCAAACCAAGTTTAAATCCTACTGGGATAACCCAAGGAGTAACATTATAGCGCTCAATTCCTTGCTTAAATTGGGTTCCCGCTTGCGCTCCTGCTTGTGGCTGGAAAGCTGTTTCAGGATCTATACCAATTTTAGAAGCCGTCCATAAAATGATATTACGGCTATAAACAGAGAAGTTAGCACTTTGCAAACCTAAGCTCTTAACAAAATTACTTGGTAGCTCATATCCTAAAGAGATCTCTCTCAACTTCACGAAAGAAGCATCGAAAGTAGCTGCACGAGTAAAGCTCCATGGATAATTATCTCCGTATGGTAAAATACGGGTATTAGGACCACCTAAATTTTCCTCATAACCTGTAATGTTTCCTTTACCATCATAAATGGCAATTACACCTGGGTTAAACACACCATTAGGATAGGTTTTTCCTCCATATTCAAATGGGTATCCACCATATTCCTTAGTAGGTCCACCAACGATTGGGAAATAACCATTTTGGTTGATGCGGATATATTTATCTTGGTTAGCTACTAAAAAATTACGTAATGCATCTCCCGTTAATCCATTTGGATTAATCAAGTTGTCTAAGAAACGTTGAGATTTCAAATCAGACTCTCCATAACGATAAGTTTGAGAAACAAAGTCCCCACCACTTCTCCAGTCGAAAGTCATATTTAAACTAAAGTTCTTATAAGATAAAGAAGTCTGTAAACCTAAAATGAAATCTGGGTTAAAGTTTCCAATCTTAGTACGTGTATTACTAGCGTTCACCGACTGCCAAGAACCATCTGAATCCAAGATTGGATATCCATAATACTTAGATGATTGATCTTTTACCGTCACAATTTCTGCATCGTAAATATCTCCAATCTTATCTCCTACGTAAGTCCATGCACCACCTTTAGCATCTGTCCAAAGTGTATAGAAATTCAAACCTTGTGAAAGCTCTTTAATCGTAGTTTCGTTCTTGTAGAAGTTAGCCGTTAAATCTAATCTCCAACCATTCTTGTCGATTGGCGTTCCACCCGCTGTTATTTCTATACCCTTAGATACTAACAAACCTGCGTTGATGTTCTTCGAAGTAAAACCTGAAGAAGAAGGTAATGTAGTCGGGATAATTTGGTTACGATTTTCTACGGTATAATATGTTCCTGAGAATCTCAAACGATTTTTGTACATCGTCAAATCAGCTCCTAAATCATACGAAGTAGAAATTTCTGGCTTCAAATCTGGTAATAAGATAGAACCTGATTTTCCTAAACGAGTTAAAGAACCCCATGCCTCAGCATTTTGAAGTGTATTGATCAAGGCATAAGGATTGGTATCATTACCCACTTGCGCCACACCTGCTCTTACTTTCAATAAATCAATCTTGTCATTTGGAATAGCAAATGCTTCATTCAACAAGACACTCAAAGAAGCTGATGGATAGAAATAAGATCTATTTTCTACTGGCAATGTACTTGACCAGTCGTTACGAGCAGTCAAATCCAAATAAACCATGTCCTTATAGCCAATGTTCGCCATACCATAAGCACTGTACACCACTTTCTTAGTCTGGAAACTAGAATAGTTGATATTCGTGTTAGCAATGTTCTGTAGAGTAAATAAACCTGGAATAATCAAGCCTGTACCTCCTCTAGAAGATGTGCTTACGTCCATCGTTTTAGATGTTCTAGCATTGGCTCCCACGGAGAAAGATAATTGGAAATCTTCCACTGGCTTAGTCCAAGTAGCTAAGAAATCTACGTTACGCTCATAACGGTCTAGATTCATGATACCATAGGCACCATTTTTTTCACCAGTATAGGATTTAGAAATTTTTGTCTCGCGTGTTTCACCATAAGTATCCAAAGCATAACGAGCCATGAAACTTAATTCTTTCGTGATCTGGTAGTCTAATTTAACATTACCAAAAGCACGATTACGTTCAAATCCATTTTTCACTTCATAAGCTAAGAACCATGGATTATTATAATTTCCAATAGCCTGAGATTTCTGTTGTAATCCCTCTTGACCTGGAACCCAGTAATCTTTCAAATCCATGATGTTTATGTGCGGAGAAACGGCATAAGCCCATTGCAATGGGTTAGCTCCTCTTTCACTAGCTGGACGGTTATTGGAGTTATTTCTGCTCAAATCAATGTTAGCGCTCAATCTCAATTTGTCTGACAATTTGAAAGATGAAGCGGCCGATAAAGAGTTCTTGAATAAATCAGAACCTGGAATAATTCCACGGCTAGACATGTTAGAGTATGTCAAACGATAGTTGGCTACATCATTTCCATTGGTCACAGAAACACCGTTTGTAGTGGTGATACCTGTTTGAACGAAATTTTTAATATTGTCGGCATACGATTTCAATTCGGTAGGAATTTGTTTTCCATCGGCTCCCTTAGGACTATTCCATTGAATAGCTGTGTAACCTTTATCTAACTCAGGTCCAATACCTCCAGCAGATCCTTCTTCAATCTTTAAAATTCCTCCTGGATATGGGTTATTGTCTGGAGTAAATGGAAGTACACCTGTAGCAAACTTCGAGTGCATTTTCAAAAATTTGAAAGGTTGATCAAATACGGTATTTGAAGTAATATTTACCGTCATTTTCTTTGCCTTTGCTCCATTTTTAGTGGTGATTAACACCACACCATTTCCTGCACGTGAACCATATAAGGCCGCCGCACTTGGTCCTTTCAATACAGATACACTTTCTACGTTCTCCGGATTTAAGTCAGAAATTGCATTTCCATAATCCACTCGGTTATCATTACCAATTTGACCTACGTTATTCAAGGAGTTAATTACTGGCACACCATCAATCACAAACAATGGCTGGTTGTCATTGCTCAATGATTTCGCACCACGAATGATCATACTAACAGAAGAACCTGTACCTCCTGTAGAGTTGATACTCACACCCGCAACCTTACCAGATAAAGAGTTCAAGACGTTTTCGTTTACAACGCGGCTGATATCTTTTCCTGCCACTTTACCTACCGAGTAGCCTAGCGACTTTTCTTCACGCTTGATACCCAAGGCTGTAACTACCACTTCATTTAGTAATGCAGTGCTAGAAGATAATGAAACGTCTAATACACTACGACTTCCGATACGAATCTCTTGCGTATCAAAACCTACAAATGAAAATACCAAAACAGGATTCGTTCCATTGACTTCAATGGAGTAAGCTCCAGATGAATTAGTGGTTGTTCCTTTCGTAGTTCCTTTCAGTGAAATATTTACACCTGGAACTTCCGTACCATCCTGACTGGAAGTAACCTTACCAGTAATCAGTCTGGACTGAGCGACAGCAGCTGAATAGCACCCGGCTATCATGACCGCTACAAATAGAAAATGCCGCAGCATTTTTACTGTAAAATTTAATCTCATAATTGAATTGATTTGGTTAACAAAAGATATTAATCGGTAAACAGGTTTAAATTTTTAACAAAAAAATGCATTAAAATGGATGAATAATTAAATAAATTTGTCAAATAGCACAACTATTCTAGCATAATAGCTCCAATACCTCTAAATTAACAACTTTAATAATTCAATGAAGGCTCATTTACTTAAAGTTTCGAACCAACCACTGCGTTCATTTAGTGTTCGTCGGGACATAGTTAATTACTTTTTTAACAAGTATCATTACCATCCGGAAATCGAATTGTTATTAATTGAAAAAGGAACTGGAACCCAGTTTGTGGGTGATAGTATTCAACGATTTCAAGATGGCGATTTACTCTTAATTGGCTCCAATTGTCCACACTATTTACGAAGTGATAACGTGTATTTCCAAGGCGACGAAGACCTAAAAGCTAGCGCTCTGGTTATCCATTTTAACCCTGATTTATTTGGAAATTCATTCCTTAAACTACACGAAAATCGCTTTATTTTTCAATTATTAGAAGAAGCTAGAAAAGGAATCCGCATACAAGGTGAAACCAAAAAACAAATTATTTGTCGGATGAATTCTATCCTAGACAATGAAAATGATAACCTAGTTTTACACTTGTATCAAATTTTAGATCTACTTTCCATGAGTAAAGAAAGGGAAATTCTTTCCATGGGTATCCTAGAAAATTCTACCAGCGAAAAAGAAACAGAACGCCTAAATTTAATCTATAATTACTCCGTTAAGCATTTCAAAAGAAAGATTAGTATTGATGAAATTGCCAGCATTGCC
Organism: Cytophagaceae bacterium; assembly: GCA_027491315.1. Lineage (GTDB taxonomy): Bacteria > Bacteroidota > Bacteroidia > Cytophagales > Spirosomataceae > Aquirufa. Next base: position 562,447 of record JAIXWL010000001.1, on the reverse strand, counting down.
CATTTAAGTCCCTTGTCATTTTGTCGGTATTTTAAGACCAAAACCAGGAAAAACTACGCCAGCTTCCTAAATGAAATACGGGTTGAATACGCTTGTAAATTGATTAAGGAAAATCAATTTCTGGTAACCCAAATATGTTATGAATCGGGCTTCAATAATTTCACCAACTTCAATAAAGCCTTTAAAAAAACCACTGGTAAAACTCCTTTTCAGTATGCGAAGGAATTCAATTAATACCTGAATATTCTGTTAACATTTTCTAAACCTATCAAACAATGAACAACAAAAAATTATTATTATCTCTACTGACAGTAGGGATGTCTTTAGGAACGGCATGGGCTATACGTGGCCAGTTTGGACATGAACATGGTGCTGCCTGGGCTGGCTCCATTGGGTCCATCGCAATTTTACTAGTAGCCAAACGACAAGACTGGTTTTCTAAGGCTTTTCAAATTATCGTTTCGGGAGCCATGGGTTGGGGAATTGGTGGCGTGATGAGCTATGGCCTGGTAGTAGGTTACGGCCGAGATACAGAATTTATCAATGTCTATTATGGCTTAATTTCCCTTTTTGTTATCGGAGGGCTTTATGGTTTTATTGGTGGAGGTTTATTTGGACTTAGCCTATCCAACTCAAGTAAAAGCCCAGTTGCCTGGCCTCAGCTTTTAGTTGAAATGGTTGTTGGAGCTATCTTAATTTACTTTTTCATCATCCAACAATATGAATGGCTAATGACTCCCCCAAGAGATGAATCTTGGGCAGGTGTTTTAGGAATGGCTGCCGCACTTACCTGGTTTATGTTTCGCACCAAACAATATTCCGCCCTACGGGTAGCGCTATTTGCCGGACTAGGCGGAGGCTTTGGTTTTGCTTTTGGTAATTTCTTACAAGTATTAGGACATGTTTCCGAAATAAAATTCAATTTCTGGAATGTAATGGAGTATTCGCTCGGTTTCTTTGGTGGAATAGGTATGGCTTATGGTACGTTTACTTCCCATTGGGAAGATACAAGCGAGGAAAAGTATACTAAACAATGGTTTCCTATACTGATGTTAGTGCTGATTATTCCCTTTACCATGTGGCAACAAAATTTCCGTATGGACCGTTTGGAGAAAACCATTACCCCTTTACTCCAATCCTCCGATCAGGCCATGGAACTATCGGTTCGATGGGATTCCCTATTATTAATCCTATTTGCTGGAATATATTGGATCAATGTGCATGCCAAATCCAAGTCCTTAACCTATGAGGATATCAGAAAATTCTTCATCGGTCATTTTGGTCTTTACATGTTATTAAGCATCATGATCACCGGGGCATTCTTAAGTACCTACCGTATTGAGCAATATTTATACCTTGTCAATTTTGGTATCATTTTATATTTAATTAATCGCGTAGACCTTAGCTTTGAAAATTACTCTATTTCATGGAAAAGCTATGCCAAAAACCTAGGTATCGTCTTGGCATTCATCGCCGTATTGGCATTTATCGCTTCCAATTCGCACGATGAAATCAAAAGTTCTCATAAACGATTTGGACAAGAAATTCCACTTGAAACACCTAAACCATAACATGAAACAAATCCCTCACCTTCTTTTGGGAATAGCCCTCTTAGTGGCTATTCCTTCTTTTGCTCAAAATTTTACCTGGCCCCAAGGTAAAAAGATGGCATTGAGCCTCAGTTTTGATGATGCCCGTGCTAGTCAGGTAATTCATGGTACACAGCTGCTCAACCAATACGGCGTAAAAGCTACTTTTTTCCTTAACCCTGGTGCCATGGAAAAAAACTTAGCAGCTTGGAAGAAAGCGGTTGCTGCGGGCCACGAAATAGGCAACCACAGTACTTCCCACCCTTGCACAGGAATATTTACCTGGTCTAGAAGCAATGCACTAGAAAACTATACCCTAGAAAAAATGGAGAAGGACATTTTAGATTGCAATGTGTCCATCGAAAAGAACCTCGGTGTAAAAGCCGAAGTTTTTGCCTATCCATGCGGACAAACCTTTATTGGGAATGCCGCTCAAACGCAAAGCTATGTGCCACTCATAGCCAAGCATTTTTTATTAGGCAGGTTATGGAAAAGCGAAGCGCCCAACGACCCTACTTACCATAATTTTGCTCAACTGACGGGTATAGAAATGGATGGACAAGATTTTGAACAAATCTTACCTTTGATTGAAGAGGCTAGAAATTCAGGAAAATGGTTGGTATTGGCTGGTCATGAAATGAATGAGTCGGGTAATCAAACTACCCGACTCAGTATGCTCAAAAAACTCATGGAATATGCCAATAATCCAGCTAATGGTATTTGGATTGCCCCCATGGGAACGGTAGCCAAATTCATTCAATCACGCTAAACTAATGGCCCAAAATCCAGACTTTTTACCATAGGCAAAGCCAAATAATCCTGGATTAGTTTATCCAAAGCAGAGGTTTCCTTCGGCGTTAATTTACCTACATCACGGCGGGTAGCTAAACGAATGGGGAAGCCTCTTTTTTGTAATACATATTTAGCACTGGTTGGATAAACCGTATGCATCACGTCCATATTGTCAATATAGAATTTTTGCACAATGGCCACTTGATCTTCTTTTCCCGGTGTATTAAAGTTGGCACATAACCAAGCGATCAGTTCTGGGAAATAATTCCCTTGAATACAAGACAATCCCATGGCGCCTGCCTTTAATACAGAGACAGCATGACCCATGTAGGCATCGTATAAACCAAAATTATAGCCCTGAGCAGTACGAATACGTAAGGCAACCTTAGCTAAATCCAAGGAGGTGTCTTTATGATATACCAAACGTCCTGTTGGTAATAAATCTTCTAATACCTCTTGACTAATCAAGCGCTTGTAAGGTACAGGGCACTCATATATGCCAAAGGGAATTCCTGGTGTCAAATCCATGAAATGGTGCATATGCTTTAAAAACTCCGCATCTGACTCCTCTTCCTTCACCATCAAGTTATTTAATACAATCACAGCATCCACTCCCAAAGCATAAATAGCTTTAGAAAAATCTGCCATTTCCTCGATACTATCTCCTAGCGTTCCCGTAGCCACTACTGGGACTCTTCCTGCTGCCGTTTTCACAACAGTTTCCACTAAACTTAAGCGCTCTGCACGAGTTAATTCATACATTTCGCTCGACAAACAATTAGCAAATAGGCCAACTGAACCTGTTTGAATATACATTTCCGTTAAACGGGCTATTCCTTCCAAATCCAAAGAATGGTCTTCTTTGAAGCTACTTATCATAACGGGTACGAAACCCTTCGGTAATTTCTGCTGCATCATTTTTACTTTTTACTAACAAATTTTTGAACAAGGCGACCGATTAATATGATGGAAATGGTCCCCAATACGACGGTCATTTTAGAATCAAAGGGGCTTCTATACGCTTCTGGGAAACTATCTTTAAAAGATATCCAAGCAATGATGGCCACGCCGGCAATGGCCCCAATTTTGGCCGCCAAATTTTCCACATGTTTTGATAAAAAACCTAGTAAGAAAATCCCTAACATACCCCCTGCAAATATCCCTGATAATTTCCACCAAACATCTAAGAGACTTTTGACGCCTATCATGCTAATGCCAAAGGTGATACCCAATAAGCCCATGATCACCGTAGCGATATGCAATACTTTCAATTGCTTAGCTGCTGGTAAATCCTTTTGAACATACCGTAAATAAATATCCTTTAAAAATACGGTAGCCGAGCTATTCATACCGCTACTCATGGTACTCATAGCTGCTGATAGCAGAGCCGCCATCAATAAACCCAACAAACCTTTTGGAATCTGTGTCTTCATGAAAAATGGCAAAACACGATCCCCATAATCAGCCGGTTTTAGGGCATCTAGGGCAATACTTTTTTCAGCGGAAACCTGCTGCTTTAATTCCAAAATCAAGGCTGGATTTTCCATGTAAAAAGTATAGAGCGCTGTTCCAATAAAAAAGAACAAACAAGAAACTGGAACAAAGTAAAATACACATAACCAAATGCTTTTAGCCGCTTCTTTGGCATCTTTTGCTGTATGGTATCGCTGAATGTAGTTTTGATCAATTCCGAAATTGGTCAAATTGATAAAGAAACCATACAACAAAACCACCCATACGGAACTGGTGCTAAAATCTGGATCAAAACTTCCTAAACTAAATTTATCATCGCGAATCCCAACTTCGATAACCTTGGAAAAACCTGTTTGGTAAATAATAATACCAACGATCATCAGTGCACCCATGGTTTTTAAAATGGCCTGAATTACTTCCGTCCAGATAACTGCCTCCATGCCACCTAGAACGGTGTAAAAAATGATGCATAAACCAGAAACGATGATAATCAAGCGCATATCTACACCCGTAAGGGCATTGATAGTCAAGGCAATTCCATAAAAAATAGTACCCATCCTGGCCAATTGCGTCATGATGAAACAGACCATGGCGTAGGTCCTTGCCCAGGCTCCAAAACGTTTTTCTAAGTGCGTATAGGCACTAACTTCTCCCGAGTTACGGTAGAAAGGAACAAAATACTTGGTGGAAACCCAGGCCGCAAATGGAATGGATAAACTAAAGACAAAAGGATTCCAGTTTGACCCAAATGATTTCCCAGGGTCACCCAAAAAAGTGATGGCACTTAAAAAAGTAGCGTAAAAACTTAAACCTAAAGCCCAGCCAGGAATTTGGCCTGAAGCCGTTGTAAATTGCTCGGAACTATTATTTTTCCTTGAAAAATAAATACCTATGGCCACCATGCAGAGCAAATAAACTACAATGATGCTAAGATCAAGAATAGGTAGTGTCATATTACAAAGTGATCACAACGTGCTTAATCTTCTCTCGCTTCCATGTATAGGTAATATGTATCTTACCATCTTTCGTTTGGATCACTGCTGGGTAGGAGAATTCAGCCTTAGGCTCTGTTTCTAATACAGCCAATTCTTTCCAAGTTTTACTATCCGAAGAAATTGCTACGTTTAGAGGAGAACGTTTACCTCCCCATTCTTGAGATTCTTTAGTCACATGGTTATAAACCAATACTTGACGGCCATCCTTTAAGGTTACTGCATCAGTTCCAGAATTGGGATTTGGAAGCGAAATGGCCTTTAAAGCTGTCCAGGTTTTACCTTGATCCGAAGAAAATGCCTCTAAAATAAATCCATTCTTACTCCGACAAAGAATTTGTAAACGTCCGTCTTTTAAAAACAAGACACTCGGTTGAATGGCAGAAAACTCTTTTCCATCATTTATGGCATCGGTGCGTGACCAGGTACGACCCCCATCTTTGGTCATTTCAAAATGAACGCGCCAGCCATTGTCCTCTGAACTAGTTGGACAAAGCAAGGTGCCATCCTTCACCATGACAGGCTTATTTTTAATCGGACCTAAAATACCGAGTGGCAATCGTTCAGCATTTGACCAAGTTATACCGCCATCTTTCGAGCGCTTAATCATACCCCACCAATCTCTAGGGGTAGGTCCTTCTTTATAGAATAATAATAACTCTCCTCCTTTTGAGGCAGGCATTTGGAATAAAACGGGGTTCCAAAGGGGATAGCGAATGGTACTATTTTGAACCCCATTAGCTACTTCTACCGGAGCCGTCCATTTACCATTCACCATTCTGCTCACCCAAATTCCTACATCTGGATTACGCTCTTCGGTTCCTCCAAACCAGGCCGTAACTAAGCCTTTGGGGGTCTCTTCAATGGTGGAGGCATGACATTCTGGAAATGGCGCCTTATCGTAAATAAATTCTGAGCTAGTAATCTGCGCGAAAGCTCCTTGACCTAGCACCATAAGTGCCAGTATGTATAAAATTTTCATAGTTAAATAGGTTCAATGGAAAGCGAAATTACACTATTTATGAGAAAATCACCCTTTTTAGCTAATTTTTTGAAAAAAAGAGTCTCCAAAAAACGAATTTAAACTTATAAAAATACCTTCCTGCAGTCAAAAAACGTATACTTAACGGATATCTTTAATTTGAATTCCTGACAAAACTTGAAAGCCATTTATACGTAAAATCTTCCTCTCACCTTCTATATTATTACCAAAAGTCTTTCTTTTATCTTCAAAACCTGCCAATAAAGTTGTGTAATGCTGCCTAATTTCCCAATGTGCAGGCACATATAAAGTAGTCCCTCCCATGATTTGAGTTAATTCAATACTTGCCGATTCTCCTTCGAATGAAACTTGGCTAAAATCAATTTCCAAACCCGCTACAATGTTGGTCAAATTGGCTCCTTTAAATTCTTTGCTCGTAGCCTGAATAGTGCTCGAATTAAAAACTACGGATACCGCTAAAAATGGGTCATCATTGATAGAAAAATGGGTATTTGATTTATCAAATGAAAAGGAATCATTTTCCATGTCTGAGCCGGATGAGTCCTTATTTTTCTTACGGTTCGACTTCTGAATCAAAGAAATCCCGACAATGATAAATACGATAGGTAAGGTATACTCAAAAATATCAATATCCATAAATTCTCGGTCTACCAAGAAGGCCCCGCCTATTAATACTGGCCAAATCCAACCAGTCCTTTGGAAAGAACTACTAATACCAGAAACTAATCCCACAATGATCAAGATGACAGGCCAAGTAAATAGCCAATCAGGGAATAAGAACCAGTCAGCCTGCCGAATAAAAAATACGACACCAACTAATAGGAATACAATACCTACGGTACTGCTAGATTTTGAAGTAGATTTTTTGCTCATGATTTTAGGGTATACAATTATTTTAACAAGTAAATCAAAAGGATTATTTCCTTCATCCAATTTGGGATAAACGGATAAAGCAGCTAGGTGAATTGTCAAAATGACGCTGTAACATGCTGACAAAGACCGACAAAAGACAACTATTTATACATGTTAATAATAAAATCTAGCATATTGTATAAATTCTGTTTTTTGTTTGATTTTGAGATTCATCAAAAATTAATAAATACACTAACTTGCGATAACTAAACCTATAAAACACCATGCATAATTTATTATTCATTGCTCTTTGTCTCAGCATTTTCGCTTGTTCAACTGAGAAAAAGAATGCTCCCAAGCTGTCCAAAGAACACCAAAAAGCCCTTGATGATTTTCAAATCATGGAAGGATTTGAAATTGAAATGGTCGCCGCAGAACCCTTGGTAGCTGATCCTGTAGCTATGGAAATAGATGAAGATGGCAACTGGTTCGTATTAGAAATGCCAGGTTACCCTTTGGACTTAAGTAAAACGGGACAAGTGCGTAAACTTATAGACAGCAATGGTGATGGCTATCCAGATAAATCGGAGATTTTTGTGGACAGTTTGACCCTTCCCATGGGAATTATGAAATGGAAAAAGGGAATCATCGTGGCTGATGCTCCTAATATCCTGTATTTCGAAGATACCAATGGCGACAATAAAGCGGATAAAAGAGAGGTCATCTTAACTGGGTTTTCTTTGTCCAATCCCCAACACAATATGAATACGCCTAAGTTTGGTCTTGACAACTGGATTTACTTAGGCCACTCTGGATCCATCAATTCCTTTGCCTATGAATACCTGTTTGGGGATAAAGGAAGTGACATTCGCTATCCTTCAAATCCAAAGGCAAATATTCTTCCCAAAAATGGTAATGGGCGAAATGTTCGCTTCAAACCAGATAGTTTTGGACTTGAATCCATGTCAGGAGAAACTCAATACGGTCATACCTTTGACCCTTGGGGCCATCGATTTTATACGGATAATGCCGATCATTTATACCATGAAGTATTGGATGCTCGCTATACCAGCACCAACCCAAATTTAGTTATACCTGAAGCCATGGAAAAAATCCCCGATCATGGGGATGCTTGTGAGGTATATCCCATTTCAGAGAATCCCAATCATCAATTATTAACCGATGTGGGAGTCGTGACATCAAGTTGCGGCATCACCTGGTATGATGGAGGTGCATTTGGAAAGGATTTTAGTCAAGTGACTTTTGTTGGCGAACCAGTACATAATTTAGTCCATGCCGATATCATTGATTCGAAAGGTTCTACCTTTTCTGGCAAAAGACTATTGGAGAAAAAAGAATTTTTAGCTTCCAAAGACCCCTGGTTTAGACCCGTTAATTTTTATGTAGGACCTGACGGGGCTTTATATGTGATTGACTATTACCGACAATTGATCGAGCATCCGGAGTGGATGTCGGAAGAAGTGAATAAAAGCGGAGCCTTGTACAATGGTAAAACCAAGGGACGCATTTATCGAATCACTAAAAAAGGAAGTGCAGGAATGAATTGGATGAATGAAACACGTTTATCGAAAGAATCCTCCGAAAAGCTGGTGGAGCTTTTACAATCCGACAATGGTTGGTTCAGAAAGACTGCGCAGCGCTTGTTGTTCCATCGCAAAGATGTCTCGGTAGCACCAGCTTTACAAGAAATCATAGCCAATAAGGAGGCAGAAGCCAGTGTACCGGCCTTATGGTTATTATCTGATTGGGGTAAATTGACTCCGGCAGATTTGGTGGGAGCATTAGGAAATAAAACGGCTGGGGTGCGTGAAAACGCTTTAAAAATTGCCGATCAGCATTGGCATTTACCGGCTTTCGCCTCCGATAAAGCATTGACCCAATCTATCATAGAAACCGCTAAAGATACGGATGCCCGCGTTCGTTTTCAATGGCTTTGTTCTTCTGCCTTTTTTACTTTTCCAGAAGCCGTAGCTCTGAGAAGTATTATTTTGAATCAAGATATTGACGACCATTGGGTGGGCGTAGCTGCTATTGCCGCATCAAAGGGCTCAGAATTAAATTTGTTAAAAGGAGCGATTGCCAACTTTGGGAATAAGCCTTCAGAGGGAAAAGAAAATTTCTTTGCCTATGTCGCAGCGGCATTAATGAAAAAGCAAGACATAAGTTTCTTAGCATTAACGAGCGATTTACAAGTAAGCAATGATTGGTGGCAGGCAGCTTTACTTAAAGGTTTAGCTTCCTATGCTGATTATGCCGAAAAGAAAATTAACTTGGATGAAAAGCAAAAAAATGCCCTCGCTAAATCCTTCATGATTTCCCCAGATGCTAAGATGCGCCATGCCATCATAGCGGTATTTAAAGCGGTAGGTTTACCGGCAGATAAAGCATTTGCTAAAGAGGTTTTTGCTAAATTTTCAGGCAGTCAAGATGCCAAATTCCAGGAGGATGCCTTAGCCTTATTAAGCTTGCCAAAGGATCCAGCATTCACTAGCAAATTAATTTCATTCATTCGTACTTCTACGAGTGAATCCATTCAATTGGCTAGTATCAAGGCGCTCCCTAATCAAATATCTACTCAAGAAATAGCCCAGATCAATCAAGTATACAACAAGATGAAAATGCCTTCTCGTAAGGCTTGGATTCGTTATCAAATTGTGAATGAAAAATACATGATTCCACTCTTGAAGGAAATTGCTACTAAAAATATCCCTAAGTCAGATTTGGAGTGGCCTCAATTGGTAGAGCTAATGAATTCGTATGATGCCAATATCCGAAAATTAGCGCGTGAGGTTTTGGCCATCAGTGAGGATAGAAAAGCCGTTTTACAAAACTATTTACCTGCAGCTGATATAGCAGGAAATGCGGCAAAAGGCAAAGAAATTTTTAAGAGCAATTGCACCGTTTGCCATCAAATCAAAGGGGTCGCTGGAGTAGCATTTGGGCCAGATTTGTCAACTTTGAAAAGTAGAAATGCGCTTTCAATTATTACTGAAATTATCAACCCGAATAACTCCATCGCTGATAAATATGGCAACTGGGATTTACAATTATCCGATGGTACCCGACTATCCGGAATTATAACTTCTGAAAATGATAATTCCCTAAGTTTAAAACAAATGGGTGGAGCCGTACAGGTTATCGAGAAATACCGCATCAAGTCAAGAGTCGCATCCAAGATTTCTGCCATGCCAAATGGATTAGATGCCAATATCAAACTTCAGGATATGGCTGATTTAGTGGCATTTATCAAAGGAATTTAAACCGAAAAATGACTAGGGTTGCCAGCGTTTGGAACGCTGTCAACCCTGTTACAAAAACAAAATAATCGAATTTTTTATTCAAGAATCTGATATATTTGGACATTCGCTCTATTTACCTATTAACTGATAATGATGTCCAAAACAGCACTAGCATGTATCGCCCTATTATTGGCATTTAATGCCTTTTGTCTCAAGCCTAAAAAAGAAAAATGGGTTTCCTTATTTAATGGGAAAGACATCAAAGATTGGACTGTAAAAATATACCACCATGAAGTGGGAGATAATTACGGTCAAACATTCCGGGTAGAAGATGGCATGATTAATGTGCGGTATGACCAATACGACCATTTTAATAATCGCTATGGGCATTTGTATTATAAAAAACCGTTTTCATACTATAAACTCCGCTTAGAGTATCGATTTACGGGTATTTGGAGAAAAGATGCCCCCGATTATACCTTAAAAAACTCGGGTGTCATGTTCCACTCTCAAGACCCCAAAACCATGCCAAAAGAACAGGATTGGCCAATTTCTGTGGAAATGCAATTTTTGGCCGGCTTAGGCGATGGAAAACCTAGACCCACAGGAAATATGTGCTCACCCGGAACGGATGTATTTTATCAGGGTAGAAAAGATCCGAGGCATTGCATTAACTCTAGTTCTAAGACCTATGAAGGAGATCAATGGGTAAAAGCCGAACTCGTAGTACTAGGAGATTCCTTAGTAAGCCATTACATCAATGGAGAAAAGGTATTGGAATATACCCAACCTCAAATTGGTGGAGGTGTGGCCAATGGCTATGATCCTGCGATCAAAATTGATGGAAAATTATTGAAAGAGGGATATATTGCTCTGCAAAGCGAAGGACAAGAAATCGATTTTAGAAATATCGAAATTCAAGTTTTACCCATTCCAAAATCCAGAAAAAAATGAGGCTAAAAAAGACACCATTGCCCTGGATATGTTTACTTTTCATTTGCTCATGGAGTAGTTTACAAGCTCAGCTATTTGATGACTCCGTCAAACGAGTGCTTTTTCTAGGAAATAGCATCACCTATGCTGCTGGTTATGTGCAGGCGATAGAAGCTTACCACAAGGCCCATTTTCCCCAACATAAAATTGAATTCATCAATGCCGGTTTACCTAGTGAAACCGTCTCAGGCTTGTCAGAAGAAGGACATGCCGATGGGCGATTTCCTAGGCCAGATTTACACGAAAGATTGGACCGTGTGCTACTTCAAACCCAACCCGATATTGTTTTTGCTTCCTATGGCATGAACGATGGCATTTACCTGCCTTTGGATTCCCTTCGTTTTCAAAAATTTAAAGATGGCATTACTTGGCTACATGCCCAAATTGAAGATCGGGGTTCTAAAATCATACACTTGACTCCCGCCCCTTACGATGAATTATTAGGGAAAAAATTAGGCTATTCCCAAGTACTAGATCGCTATTCAGACTGGCTCATCCAACAAAAAAACTGGGAGGTGATTGATGTGCATTTTCCTATGAAACAATACCAATCGAACCAACAAAAGATAGACCCAAATTTTGCTTTAGCGAAGGATGGTGTTCATCCGGGAGAATTGGGACATTGGCTTATGGCCCAACAAATTTTATTTCACTTAGGTCAAAAGAATATACTTCAATCGAACTCCATCCTCCAAGCTTTATCGAATCTGAAAGACCCTCAGGCTTTCTATCAGCTCATTGTGCAAAGACATAATTTGATGAAGGATGCTTGGCTTGTTTCGACAGGACATCGGCGACCTGAAATGAAAAAAGGACTTCCTTTGATGGAAGCCCTACAATTATCTTTAGCCATAGACAAGCAAATAGATGCGATGCTCGCTCCTTAGTCCACCATCAATTGTTCGAACAAAAATAATTGTGATGATTTAGGGTCAACAATCACCCGAACCGCTTCCATATCCGCCTCTCCAAAAACTTGTAAACGCGTAAAATTCAATATCGTCGATTTCTTATCTGGCATCAACAATGGCTTCTCTATAATCAAGCGATGTGAATCTCCATTGATCCACAAAACAGGCTTTCCATAGGCCCGGGTTAATGCTGTTAATTTCTCTACAATTTGGGTAAATCCGGTTGGAACAGCACCATGGTAAAACATGTCGGCCTGTGTAAAAAACACCAAACCTTTCTTATTGCTCGCCTTCGCAAACACTTCCTCCAACCACGCTTGATTGGCCTTTTCGCGATCATTAAATTCCGAGTTATCGGCATTTCCCCCTTTCAAATTATTGTTGGAACCCACTAAGTGAATCGTCACGAATTGTATCCCACCATATTCCCAAGCATTATTTTCAACATAGTTAGCAAAAGCAGGATTCTCAGATTGAGAAACTAATTTAATCTTCTTCTTCCCAAAGCTTTCCTTCTTAGCAAAAAACACTTTTCTCAGTTCTTTTAAGCGTTCATTGGCATCATATTCTCCAGCAGCTTTGCGGTGACAATCCGTCCATTCGTTATCACCAGGTGTATATACCAAAGGCTGATCAAAGGTTTCAAAATACTGATGTATTTTATAAAAGTACTCCGTAGAGCATGGGGTAGACCCGGATTTAATGTCTCCCACATGAACACTAAAAACAGGTTTCTCTTGATTTATCTTGTTGATCACTCCCTCAAACCTAGCATAGTCTTCAGGCAATTTATAGGGCATATCTCCAAACGCGATGAAATCAAATTTTTTGTTTTGAGCGAAAGCTCCCAGACACAGCAGTAAGCTGAAAAGGAATGTTGATAAAAATTTCATAAGATAGGTTTATGTTTTTTGCTTTACTTTTTCAAAAGTCGCATCATAATCTTCGCGTAAAGTTCCCATAATCCGGTCCCAAAACAGCAAATACAAGCCATAATTTCCTTTAAAATATTTATGATGCTGGTTATGACTTACCGAAGTATTAATCCATTTGCCAATCCAAGTTTTAGAAAAACCTGCTGGATATAATTCCCATCCCAAATGGCCATAAGCATTGTAAATGATGGAGAAAAAGAAGAACAAATATATGTGACTTTGATGCACTGGAATCGTAAAAACAAATAGGACAAAAATGCCCGTTTCTACGATAGATTCCAAAGGGTGAAAGGCATAAGCCGCCCAGGGCGAAGGGTTAGTCGACAAATGATGTACTTTATGGACCCATTTGAAAATACTTGGATGGTGCATAATTCGATGAGCCCAATAGAAATAGGTGTCGTGCATTAAAAACATCAACAAATACGCGAACCAATAATAGCCCCAACCCATCTCATTCATTCGGTCATAAAGCGTCGTATAGGGCCTTACGGCTGGGTTTTGTACAATGAAAATGGGTACGGCCGCAAAAAGAATTATGGTCCCAAATGAATAAGCCATTTCACGCAAATAATCCTTGTTAGCAGGAAATGCAGCTTGTATTTTTTTACTGGATAAGGCCCTCCTAAAAAGGACATAGAAAATCAAGAAGTATACTCCTGCCACCAAGTAATATCGGCTACCTATACTCAAGGCAATTTGAAGAAATTTTTCTACGCTCATAGGTATAATTTTGCCTGGTAAAAATATGGAATTCAAGCCGCTTAAAAAACTTTGCCAGTCCGAATTCAAACTCATCCTGCATATTTTTACATTTATGAAACAGAAAAGCCTAGATTAGCGTTACTATAAAGCTTCCCAACCCCATGACATGAGTCAAGAAAATAAAAGAGCCTTCTATTTTAAAATCTATGAGCCTGAGAATCAGAGCCCTTTCGATAAGCTTTTTGCTATTTTCAAAGAGCTGATTGTGCATACTTCTGGTGATTTGGATGAGGCGATCGACTGGCTTCGGGAATTAGATAAAGAATATCAGCTAACGGATGAGGCCTATACCATCGACGATTTCATTGAAGACCTGAAAAAAAGAGGCTATATACGGGACGAAACGAAGGAAGATGGGAGTTCGGGTTTGGGCATCACCGCCAAAACAGAGAGAGCCATTCGTCAACAAGCGCTGGATACGATTTTTGGTGACTTAAAACGCAGTGGGTCAGGAAACCATAAAAGCAAACATCCCGGTAGTGGCGATGAACATACGGGTGAGTTTCGTGAATACCGTTTTGGCGACAGTTTAGAAAAAATTTCTTTGACAGAAAGTCTACGCAATGCCCAGATTAATCATGGCATGGACCAATTCCAACTCAGCGAAGATGACTTGGTGGTCGAAGAATCCTTACATAAATCTCAAATGAGTACCGTGCTGATGATAGACATCAGTCATAGCATGATTTTGTACGGAGAAGACCGAATTACCCCAGCCAAAAAGGTAGCCATGGCCTTAGCCGAACTTATCACAACACGCTACCCTAAAGACACTTTGGATATTTTGGTCTTTGGCAATGACGCCTGGAGTATTTCCATCAAAGATTTGCCCTACCTCAAAGTAGGTCCTTACCATACCAACACCGTGGCAGGCTTACAGCTCGCTATGGATATTTTAAGAAGAAAAAGAAATACCAATAAGCAGATTTTCATGATCACAGATGGTAAACCCAGCTGTGTGAAATTACCGAATGGGGAGTACTTCATGAATAGCAATGGCCTAGATGAGTACATTGTTGACAAATGCTATACCCAAGCTCAGCAAGCACGAAAATTACATATTCCTATCACCACATTCATGATTGCTCGGGATCAATACCTGCAACGATTTGTGAATGAATTTACCCAAGCCAATCAAGGCAAAGCCTTTTATACAGGGCTAAAAGGACTGGGAGAAATGATCTTTGAAGACTACGAAACGAATCGAAAAAAACGCATTAAATAAAGCCACATGTCCATGAACAACATTGCCACCTTAGGAGAGTTAAAAAAATCAGGTTATACGAGTAGAGGAATCAAAGATGAATTAAGACAAAATTTGATTGCCAAAATCAAGTCGGGACAAACTCCGTTTGAAGGAGTGCATGGTTTTGAACACACGGTTATTCCTGAGCTGGAGAGAGCTATTTTATCTCGACATAACATTAACTTACTTGGCCTACGTGGACAGGCGAAAACCCGGTTGGCACGGTTGATGGTCACACTTTTGGATGAATATATTCCTTTTGTCAGCGGTTCAGAAATCAACGATGATCCCTTTCAGCCGATTTCACGGTATGCCAAAGATTTGATTGCTGAAAAAGGAGATGCAACACCTATTTCATGGTTACACCGTGATGAGCGATTCTTTGAAAAATTAGCTACCCCTGATGTGACGGTGGCCGACTTAATTGGGGATGTAGACCCCATTAAAGCAGCTAATTTAAAGCTTTCTTATGCCGATGACCGAGTGATACATTTTGGGATGATTCCTCGTGCCAATCGCTGTATTTTTGTCATCAATGAATTACCCGATTTACAAGCCCGCATTCAAGTGGCTTTGTTCAATATTTTACAAGAGGGTGATATTCAAATCCGTGGATTCAAATTGCGCATGCCTTTGGATTTGCAATTTATTTTTACGGCTAACCCAGAGGATTATACCAACCGTGGTAGTATTGTTACTCCTTTGAAAGACCGTATTGGTTCTCAAATCTTGACACACTATCCTGAAAGCATCGAAATTGCCAAAACCATTACGTCGCAGGAAGCCAAGCTAGAAAAAGAGCAAAAAGACCGCGTGTACATTCCTGATTTGGCCATGGATATTTTGGAACAAATTAGCTTTGTGGCAAGAGATAGTGAATTTGTAGATGCCAAAAGTGGTGTAAGTGCGCGCATGAGCATCACCGCATTGGAAAACTTAATGAGCGCTGCCGAAAGACGTTCCTTGAGAGCTGGTGATGAACATACTTCTTTGCGATTATCAGATTTCATGGGCATCGTTCCATCCATTACAGGAAAAGTAGAGTTAGTGTATGAAGGCGAGCAAGAAGGGGCAGCAGAAGTAGCCCAACAGCTAATCAGTCAGGCGGTGCATCATTTTTTCCCCAACTATTTTCCTAAGATTGAGAAATTAAACAAAAAGGATTTAGTGAGCCCTTATGATCCTTTATTGGAATTTATCTTCACGGAAGGCGGTGTGGTGATTACGGATGATTGTCCAGATGCAGAATACCAAAGTAGCTTAGACTCCATCAAACCTTTGGATGATTTATTGAAAAAATACATCCCAAAAGTCAAGAAGGAAGATCGCTATTTCATGAAGGAATTAGTGCTTTGGGGATTAGCCGAATACCGTAAATTGAGTAAGGAACGCATTACGGAGGGGTATCAGTTTAAGGATTTGCTTTGATAGAATGTAGAATGAAAAATGTAGAATGTAGAATTTGTGGTATCTTTTCCCTAAATAGAATGGTCAAAAGCCACATTTGATCATTTGCCTACAGGTAAATCACTCTGTTTCTAAAATGATATCAAATAGATTCCCTAAAATTTATGGGAACAAACGAGGGTAATTTTTACTCTTATCTAGGGAACGAGGGCAAAATTTGAGAAAATTTACCCTCGTATGTAATATACGAGTAAA
Organism: Cytophagaceae bacterium; assembly: GCA_027491315.1. Lineage (GTDB taxonomy): Bacteria > Bacteroidota > Bacteroidia > Cytophagales > Spirosomataceae > Aquirufa. Next base: position 545,974 of record JAIXWL010000001.1, on the reverse strand, counting down.
ATTGCCTTATTAATTTGACCATAAAATCCCAAAATTTGAATTTGCCAGAAATACTTAAACGGTCAACCTATATCAGGACAAGACATTCTTCACTCTTCATTCTACATTCTACATTCTAAACCCTAACCCCTAATAACTAATAACTCACCACCTGCCCATCTTTCAAAAGTCGATCTTTCAATAGCGAATAGGGCACTTGCTGCGTACTGGTTTTTTGCTGAATAGCCAATACCGCTGCGGTGGCTGCAGATTGTCCCAATATCATAAAGACGGGTTCCATGCGGATGGATCCATAGGCGATGTGCGAGCTAGACAAACAAACGGGTACCAATAAGTTCTGACATTCCTGTTCTTTGGGGACAATGGAGCCATAGCTAATGGAATAAGGTTTATCTGGATGCACTCCAATATCTCCCTCATTTTGGACATAGCCTTCTGCCGTCACAAAGCGCTGCGCATTGTGTGAATCCAAAGAATAAGAACCCATTCCAATCGGTTCTTCGATTTTCGTTTTTCCCAAGGCATCCGCTTCTTTCATCACGTATTTTCCCAACATTCGGCGGGCTTCTCGCACATATAATTGATGCGGCCAGCCTCCGTTGTCCTTGAATTCATCCTTCGCCAATCCCCAAGTTTTCATGCGTTCCTGAACCTCTGATGGCACCCTAGGGTCATTTTGCAAGAAATACATCAATCCTTTTTGGTATAATTCGTGTTCTTTGATGATGGCTTTTCTGCGGGCATAACTAGCCTCTGGATAATCGTAGTTTTTGCCGATAAAATCCGTGCTAAATGGGCCATGGTTATTGGTATCCGTCTTTCTATTCGGAATCGCGTCAAACTTATCAAAGGTTTCTCGCCAACCACTTTCAAAGACCCGGGCATACAAAGTATATCGATTCGGGTCATAGCCTGCTGGCTTCGGAAAAGCAATGCGGTTATCTGGATGATTGCTTAAACACATCCTAAAGCAATAAGCCTGAATTTTATGATCACCCGAGCCATTAGGACCCGGTTTTTCGGTAGAAACCTCTGGCAATAATCCACTGCTGGGGTCATTGGCAATCACATATGGGCTAATTTTGGATTTGAAATAATGCCCATGCTGAAATACTCCCACTTGTACCCCATTCCATTTTTCTCCATACACCGAATTGGCTTCCCTTCCAACATGGTATTTCACTCCCGCCAAGGCCATCAAGTCGCCTTCATAGGTGGCATCAATGAACATTTTACCCACAAAATGCTTCTTAGACAAAGTTACCATCTCCTGAATTTTGCTGTCTTTTAATCGGATGCCTTGTTTACTGCGGTCCAACCATTCGTCACGCAATACTTGAATTTGGTACTCCTTCACCAAATCCTCAAATACCCGCTCTGCAGCATGGGGTTCAAAAATCCACATGGTTCTATTTGCCCCATCCATGGCCACTGTACCTTGGCCTTTATTTCCATATTGCGACTTCTTTTCCCAAAGCCAGTTCTCTTCTTTTTGATAATGTTGGTAAATTCTTTGATAAAACTCCCTCGACAAGCCTCCAATCACTTCTTTATTCCCCGTATCCGAAAAGCCTAATCCTCCAGCTGTTAAGCCCCCTAGATGTTTATCTGGTGAAACCACAATGACACTATGCCCCATTTTTTTTACTTGGACCGCCGCTATGATGGCCGAAGCATTACCACCATAAATAATGACATCTGCGGTATAGGTATTTTTCTGCGCCCAACTAGGCATGGCAACCCAAGTGAATATTAATGCCAAAAGAAACCTGCAAGTTTTCATTGAAAATTCGTTAGAAATTGAAAAAATTAAGCTAAAATCCCCTTCACTATTTTTCCGTGTACATCGGTTAGTCGAAAACGACGACCCTGGTATTTATACACTAATTGCTCATGATCTATCCCCATCAAGTGCAACAAAGTAGCTTGAAAATCATGCACATGCACGGGATCTTTGACTATATTGTAACTAAAGTCATCGGTCTGACCAAAGCTTGTACCTGCCTTAACTCCTGCTCCTGCCATCCACATGCTAAAACACTTAGGATGATGATCTCGACCATAACCCGTTGGTGATAATTTACCTTGCGAATAAACCGTTCTACCAAACTCGCCACCCCAAATCACCAAAGTATCTTCTAACATCCCTCTTCGTTTCAAATCCATGATCAAAGCGGCCGTAGCCTGATCCGTTTGCTTACATTGGTTCACAATGTTTTTAGGTAAACTATCATGGTGGTCCCAGCCTTGATGGTACAATTGAACAAAACGGACATCCTTTTCTAAGAGCTTTCTGGCCAACAAACAGTTGGCCGCAAAGCTTCCTTTGTCCCGACTGTTTGGTCCGTATAAATCAAACACCTCTTGCGGTTCATCTGAGACATCCATCACCTCGGGTACGGAAGTTTGCATTTTGAATGCCATCTCATATTGAGCAATGCGCGCATCTACTTCCGGATCTCCCCAAGACTCATTTTGTAATTGATTCAACTGTTTCAAATATGCCAACATTTCCTGTCGATCTTGCCCATCATATCCTTCAGGATTCGACAAAAACAAAACGGGGTCTTTACTTGACCTAAACTGAACTCCTTGATGTTCAGATGGCAAAAAGCCATTTCCCCACAGTCGAGCATACAAGGGTTGATCTTTAGAGGCATCCTTTGAGACCATCACGATAAAGGCGGGCAAGTTTTGATTCTCCGAACCCAAACCATAACTCATCCAAGAACCGATGGATGGCCGACCGGGCAATTGGTGTCCAGTTTGAAAAAAGGTAATAGCGGGATCATGGTTGATTTGTTCCGTAAACATGGATTTAATGACACATAATTCATCCACCACCTGAGCCGTATAAGGCAATAAATCACTCACCCAAGTTTGGCTTTGACCATAGGGCCTAAAACCATAGGCTGATGCCGCAACGGGCAAAATCGCTTGATTGGCGCTCATGCCAGTTAAACGTTGTCCTTTACGAATGGAATCGGGTAAATCCTGACCCATTCGCTTACTGAGTTCGGGTTTATAATCCCAAGTCTCAAACTGTGAGGGGCCTCCACTCATGAATAAATACACCACGCGTTTGGCCTTGGGGGCAATTCTGGGCAATGCCTGCATGATTTGCTCCTCTATGGATTGTCCATGCCCCTGATTTGAAGCCAAAAGGCCATTTAACGCGATGGCACCAAAACCCATGGCGGTCTTTTTCAAAAAATCTCGTCGGTCTAATCCCCGATTAAGCTTTTCTAAATCAGGATGCGATAAACGAAATGGATCGGTATGTCTATGTCCCATAATTTTATCGTTTAGTGATGCTTGCGTCAGAATTCATAATAGCACTAGCTACTACAGCATTTGCCGCCACTAGATTAGCATCCAACTTTTCATTTATTTTACTCATACCAGCTAGCAACCAACCTTTTGCTTTGCTTGAATCCCGCTGAAAACGAAGCAGGCTATTCTTTTGCAAATCAATCAATAAGGTCAATTCCTTCTCTGAAGCTTCTCTACTTGTCAGCTTTTTAAAGGTGATTTGAATCGCTTTCTTAATGTCATTTTCTGTCGCCATTTGTTCGCCCAATACTTTAGCCGCTTCTAAAAAGGTAGGATCATTTAAGCCTACCAAGGCCTGTAAAGGTGTATTGGTTTTTTGTCGACGGACCAAACAAGAACTTCTAGATGGGGCATCAAAGGTGGCTAACGTAGGGTTGGGCACAGAGCGTTTCACAACCACATACAAACTCCGTCTATATACCGCCGAAGTGGTGTCTTGCTTGTAATGGGAACTATTGATTTCCCATAAACCATCTGGCTGATATGGATACACACTTTTTCCTCCAATTTTATTGACCAATAATCCACTGGCCAATAAGGCATTGTCCCGAATCATTTCCGCACTGAGCCGGACTGAAGGCCCTCGGGCTAACAAGCGATTTTCCGGGTCTTTCTCCCTTTGTTCTGCTGTGGCTTTGGAGTCTTGCTGGTAGGTTTCAGACATCACCATTTGCTTCATCATTTGCTTGATATTCCAACCTGATTCTCGGAATTGAATCGCTAAAACATCTAGTAACTCGGGGTGAGAAGGCATTTCTCCTTGATTCCCAAAATCTTCTGAAGTTTTAACTATGCCCGTTCCAAAGAAATTTTGCCAAAAACGATTAACTGCCACTCGGGCAGTAAGGGGATTATTTTCGTGGGTTAACCATTGAGCCAAACCTAGTCTGTTCTTCGGGAGATTAGCTGGAAAAGGTAAAATTTTATTGGGCGTATTAGGGAAAACTTCTTCTCCCTTGGCATCGTATTGACCCCGCTGAAGTAAGAACGACTTTTTAGGTTGGGGCATTTCCTGCATGATCATCACTTCCTCAATTTTCTCAGATGAATCCGCTAGGGCCGTTCGCCAATGTTTCAGTTCTTTGGCCAGCGAAACCTGTGCACTGTCCAAATTTTGCTTAAAATAAGCCCTAAAAGTCTCGCCTTGATAATTGGTCCATTGGTCTTGAGATTTAAATACAACATCCTTCCAGGAAGACTTTTGGGCCAAAACTTGAACTTCAAATGGTATCAATTCTCGGTTGTAAATGGCCACTTCATCAGCCTTTCCCCCTTTGAAACCAAGTCCACGCCACCAGCCTCCAATTTGTAGTCCTAACTCATTTTTTGAAAAATAAATAATGTCCTTATAAAGTTGATCAATGACGGTTTCCATTTCCGACTTTTGACCATCCACAAATAAATTAAAGCCCGAGGCTTTAGAAGATCCATCATAGGTCAGGGCCAAATGTATCCATTGGTCTTTAGGAATATCCATTTTCATCACTTTATTGATGGCATTAGATGGGGCCGTATGGGCCATATTTATCTCCAAGCGATTGTTTTTTAAATAGACATGAAAACCTTTAAAATTGTACAATCTTTCCGCATTACTCTTATGAAAAATAACCCCTTCTTTCATGTCCTTGGGGATATTAACCCACATTCCTATCGTAAATGGTTCAGACTTTCTAAAAACCCCAGATGGACTTAAATCCGCGTAAATATCTCCATCAAAAGCCAATCCTTGACCTTGCTTTCCTTTCACAAATATAGGTTGATCTCCAGTCTTCCCGGATTCTCTTTTGATAACGGCTGGCTGCTTATCGTTCAACTTATTTTTTAGAGAAGCATCCAAATCAAAATAGGCTACCAAACCTTGTTGAGGAATCAAATCCTGAGCTAATTTTTCCTGTCCTTTATTTTTAATCCAATGTTGAAATGGAGCATTGGAATCTGCCATCTGATTCATTTTTTCCTCCGCAGTATGAATCTTGTTCTGAATAAAATTCAAAATCGCTTCTTTTTCTTTGGTCGGCAACATCAGTGTTGGTGTAGGCAAATCATCCGAATATGAAATTTGACCTGCTTCACGAACATTATTAAAAAAGCTAAAAAGCTCATAATAGTTTTTCTGAGAGATTGGGTCATATTTATGGTCATGGCAACGAGCACATCCGGTAGAAATAGCCATGAAAGCTTCACCAAAGGTATTAGTCCGATCGATGACATATTCCGTTTGAAATTCTTCCTCGACAATCCCTCCTTCCGTATTTTGAGGATGATTTCGATTAAAACCCGTGGCAATTAACATCTCCTTGCTAGGATTAGGCATTAAATCTCCGGCCAATTGTTGATGGATAAATGTATCATAAGGCATGTTATTATTGAATGCCTTAATAACCCAATCGCGGTAAGGCGACATATCTCGAATGCGGTCAACCGTATAACCATGGGAATCAGCAAAGCGTGCTAAATCTAACCAATCAACAGCCATTTTTTCTCCGAAATGGGAGGAGGCCAACAAGCGGTCCACCTGTTTTTCATACGCATTAGTTGATTGATCGGCTAAAAAATTATCTACCTCTGTCAGGCTTGGGGCAAGACCCGTCAAATCAAAAGATAGTCTACGAAGTAGCATAGCTTTGGAAGCCTTGGCATTCATTTTCAAGGATTCTTTTTCCAATTTTGCCTGTACCCAATAGTCGATTACATTCATCCCTTTTTTATCTTCAGGGATAGCCTGTTTCAATGGTTTTACAAAGGCCCAATGAGGTTTATAAACGGCACCATCTTGAATCCATTTTAGGAGTGTTGCTTTTTCTTTAGCCGATAAATTAAGGTGCGATTTAGGACTGGGCATCACATAGCTTGGATCTTTTGAAAGGATACGGTGAGCAAGCTCACTTTTCATCAGATTTCCAGGAGAAATGGCCACTTTATTGGGGTTTTCGGGCAATTTACCATAGGCGTTTTCAGGCAAATCCAGACGTAATCCAGCCTTTTGTTTTGCTTTATCAGGCCCATGACAAGCAAAGCACTTATCCGATAAAATGGGTTTGATATGTATGTTAAAATCCAAAGCCGCAGGCAGCTGGCGGTATTCCAAAGCCACGTCGGCAGGTAAAGGCAAGCTTTTAGGGGGCTTGGCAGCCATCAAGAAGCATAGAGGAAATAATAAAAACCAATACCTTTTCATAATCTATTTTATTACTTTCAATCGATTTGTATCGGGTGGACTAAAACTGATTTTTCCTTCAACAATGGTAAGATCAGGTCGGGCAGTTTTCAAAGCCACTAAGCCTTCTTGGCTGAGCTTACTTTGCCAAATATAAAGAACTTTTAATGCCTTCATAGCAGTCAATGCCTTTATACCTTGGTCAGAAATAGCTGTGCCATAGAGATTTAACTGTTCTAAATGCGGCAATTGAACTAAACGCTCTAAATCTTTATCTTGAACATTACTTTGTTCCAGATTCAATTGTTGGAGATGGGTAAAATTCAACAATTCCTCCACTTGAATATCTTTCCGTTTAGTCAATTTCATGACTAAAACATTGTGTTGGATTTTTTTGGCAGCTTGCCAAATTGGTGGGTCAAGATTTTTGACATTGACAAAATTCAGACTTAAACCCGCTGGGTGGCTTGCGGCAGGGCTAACACTCAAACCATGTGCTTTTACTTCCAAAATATCTGCTGGCTCGGCTGCTGCTAGCTCCATGGTTTTTGGTATATCCGATGCATGCCCTGATATATCCGATGCATGCGAAAAAAGATCCGATGCATGCCCTGATATATCCGATGCATGCATCGGATATGCAGTTGCATGCATCGGATATACTCCAAACGGGGCACCAATTTCAATCCATCTACGGATGATGGCAATCTGTCTTGAAGTAAGCTGTTTTTTACCTGAGGGAGGCATGTGTAAATCATCGTCTTCGGGTAATATCAAATAGCTATATAAATGACTTTTTAATGGATTACCTTCCCACAATATTTTACCTTCTTTACCTCCTTTTTTGATAAATGCTTCTGTATCTAAGCGCAATTTCCCTTTTTGCTTTTTGCTGGAATGACATTGAAAACAATGGCTTTTCAGAATCGGTAGGACCTCATCTTGAAAAGGAAAATACTTCGCTGAATTCACTACCTGAACACTGGTATCTATCGTAATTTTTTGTTGGGCAGAGTCCAATGACTGAAGCTTTGTCTGGGTAGTAGAGCTTGTCTTTTTCCGTTCAAATAAATAGTTTGCTCCATAGGTCAGCTCTCCTCCTAAATGACCTGTGATGGCAAGTGCTAAGAACAAAAAGAGACTAATAATTTTTTGATAGGCTTGAAAGAAATAAAGAATAACAGCCCCAAAACTTGTTCCTATTCCCCACCATTGGTGTAAGGCCACTTGGGAAGCTTCATAATCACCTGAAATTGATAAAATATACCCTGAAATGGAGGCTAGGATAGCCGCCATTGCCCCTAATAAAACTAAGGTAGTAATGGAAGACTGGTAGTCTACTTTTCGAATCGCCTGTATCCAAATCATGACACAAGCTATGACCAATATCCCAATGGGAAAATGCACTAAAAAGGGATGTAAATGGCCGAGCAACTCCATCATGTTTGGCAATTATTTATGGTCCAATAATTCCCTTCTGGACCAAGCCTCATCCATGGGTCCTCCCGTAGACTTTTGACCTTTATGCCGCCAAATTCCGTCTTGTATCTGAAACTCAAATGGTAGCTTTTTGCCAATACTAGAACTGGCCTTGGTAAAAAATACAATCTCTTCTGTATAGGTATTTCCTTGTGTGTTGTAATAACCTCCTCCTGTACCAAAAAATTGTTTGGTTTGAACGTTGTAAGCTATCCATTGAAAGGCTTTTCCTGTATGGATTTTCATGGTTCTTCTAGGAAAAAATGGGTTGTTTCTACGTGAAAGAACTTCACCTGAAAAATTTCCTACTATAATCCAAGCCCCCTTCATTTTACCTGACTCTCCCTTTTCGTTAGGAATGAACACTTGTTGGTCTAGCAGCAATTGGCCTTTTTTAATTTGGTATGAAAGCCGTTTTTTTTGACCTACTTGAAGAGAATCTTTTGAATTCCATTCTTGCAAAATTTCCAATTCTTTATGCTTTGATTTATAAGTTCCGCCCATGGTGGAAATCAATTTATGACTATTTGTTTCAAATTCAGTGATACTAATAATTTGATCTGTCACTAAAATCCAAGTTGAAACATCGCCTTGCGAATTGGACCATGAACCTTCCAATGAATTTTGGGCAAAGGCGGCATTGGACTGCAAGAAAAATGTCCAAGCCAAAAAGGCGAGTATTAGCTTTTTCATGAGGAGGAAATAGGTTTTAAATCTGGCCTAATTTACAATCTTTTTCTGAATCCCCTAGCCTTAAGATTGATGAATCCAAATAGAAAGATGGTTAAAATTTTCCTAAATTAGCTATTTCAATTACTACATCATGGTCAACCAATTTCAACAAATTTTTGAGAAAAAAAACTACACGACTGAAAGCCTCCCCAAGGGAGAATATGAAGCTTGTATTTTTAAGCAATGTGACTTGGCCCAACAAGATTTATCGGATTATTCTTTCATCGATTGCCAGTTCCATGATTGCAACTTAAGCTTAGTAAAAATAGGAAATACCAAGTGGCAAAATGTATCCTTCAAGGATTGTCGTTTACAAGGTTTACATTTCGAATATGCCAATCCATTTTTGTTTGAAGTACATTTTGAAAACTGTTTTTTAAATCTTTCGTCCTTCTATCAAAGACAAATGAAAAAGGCTCAATTTCAGCATTGCTCATTGCATGAAGTTGATTTTAGCCAGGCTAATTTAAGTGAGGCAAATTTTGAAGATTGTGATTTTTTGAATGCACAATTTGATCAAACTAATTTAGAAAAAGCCGACTTCCGAACCTCCTTTCATTTTGATATAAATCCACAGAGCAATCGGATCAAAAAAGCCAAATTTTCCAAAAATAGTTTGGCAGGATTATTGACCAGTTTTGGTATAATCATTGATTAAATCGGCCATGATTTTTAGGTGATGGTGGGTATGAATTCTCAAAAAATAATGCGTATCAGCCAAGTTCAAATCTCCAAAAATAAAATGATGGAAATAGGCGTTGGGGGGTATCATTTTCATCTCTTCTACTAATTGGTAGACCTTAGCAATCTGAGCTTGAATATCCGATAATCGTTGATCCGATTCTTGATCCGATACATGTATCGGATTCGCTTGTATCGAATCGTTTATTTGATTGTTATATGAAGGATCAACTATCAAAGGCGCTTTCACTCGCCCTCGAGGAAATTTTTGGGTAAAAAACACCCAAGCTCTTTTCCAATTAAATACCCAGCGATAAGTATCGATATCCGATTTTTTCAAAGCACTGACGATACTAATAATGACTAGTAAACTATGCTCAATATGCCAGCCAACAGATCCTTTAGAGATTTGTTCATTCCTTACCTGCATATAGGCCAGGTTTTTTTCTAATTGTTCGATTTGCTTCTCTAATGATTCCATGGATCTTTTTTGTAAAGATGAAGTATTTGTTGATCTCTTTCTAAACTGCGTTCAAAAGTTAGGCCTAAACGAAATAAGAGACTAATGGAACGAACATTATTTTCCATGGTAGTAGCGAAAATAGGTGCCTTGTGGCAAGCAAAATAATCGTCCAATACCAGCTTAGCTGCTTCATAGGCATATCCCATTCCCTCGTGTAAGGGTAAAAACGCAAAACCAATATCCGGTTGAGGCAAATAATCTCTTTGAACGAGAGAAATGATTCCAAGGGGAATGTGAGTTGAGTGGAGAAATACCACCTGATAATGAATGGCTGGATTATCCCTTAATTTGACACAAAATGCTTTTGCTTCTTCTAAACTCCGTACCCCGCGATCACCGATAAATTCCAAAAATCCAGAAGTATTGAGTAGGTCCAGAATAAAGGGGGCATCATCTAGAGCTAGCTCCTTGACATATAATCGTTGACTTCGCAAAATCTTGACACCCATAAACAAAGGGATGGGGCACCATATCCCCAATCATTTCCTAAAGAAAATGAAAAATATAGTATGGTTTATGAAATAGAAAGGAGAAAATTATACGGCTTGACTAAACTTTAAAGTAGCATGCTCATCCGATAATAATTTTAGGTCAAAAGCTTTACACACGTTTCGAACAAAATTAGCTCCTAAAGTGGTCAAGATTAATCCTTGGTAATCCCAATGAACCAATCCATCTTCCTCTAATTCGACTAAATAGGGAAAAGAATACGTTTCTAATAGCGGAATATCCTCTGATCTAAATTGGGTCTTCCCATTGCAAGCAATATCCAAAATATATTGGCGCATAGATTGATCCGTCTCGCTTAGAAAATAACCTTTGAATACAGCTAATTTTCCTTGTTTTACCTCTTCATAATAATCATGAATCGTTTTTTTATTTTGAGCAAAGCCATAAAAAACATCACTAATACTAGATACTCCCAAGCCCAACACCATACCCGTTTGCTGAACAGTATAACCCATAAAGTTTCGGTGCAATCTCCCTTGCTCTTTAATTTTATACATGAGGTCATCTGGTAAAGCAAAATGGTCCATACCAATATCTTGATAACCTTGCGCTAAAAAGAGACTTCTCCCCAATTGATATAATGCTAATTTTTCAGCCGCAGAAGGTAAATCATTTTCGTCGAATAAACGTTGTCCTCGACTGGTCCAGGGCACATGGGCATAACTATAAAAAGCTATTCGGTCGGGACGTAAAGAAATGGCATCTTGAATGGTTTTTTCTATACGATCAATGGTTTGAAGGGGAAGTCCATAAACTAAATCAATATTTACTGATTCATATCCAATTTCTCTAGCCCATTGAACCACCTGTTCCACATTTTTTTGAGGCTGAATCCGATTAATCACCTGTTGAACTTCTGGATTACTATCTTGCATTCCAAAACTCACCCGATTAAATCCCAAATCAAACAAGGTCTTTAAATGTTCGTAAGTGGTATTATTGGGATGGCCTTCAAAACTAAATTCATGCTCATCAGCTACCTGAGAATCAGACAAAATAGTCTGAATTAAGCGATGTAAATTAGCTGGTGAAAAAAATGTAGGGGTGCCTCCTCCAAGATGAAACTCCCTTATGAGCGGGGTAGCCGTCATTTGTTGACGGTATAGTTGCCACTCTTGCAAAACAACCTCGATGTATTCGTCTTCTACTTTGTGGTTAGTGGTAATGCGTTTATTACAACCGCAAAACGTACACATACTTTCACAAAAAGGCAGGTGAATATAAAGGCTGATTCCTTGTGTTTCATTGCATGCTGCAAAGCGCATTTGAAAAGCGGATTTCCACTGATTTGGGTCTGTATCATTATCCCAATAAGGTACTGTTGGGTAACTGGTATACCTGGGAATTGGAACATTGTATTTATTCAGCAGGGTAGTATATATGGCGCTCATGTATCCGCATTTAATTTTGAATTTGTCAACTCCATTCTAGTGGGGCCTAATTGGATCTAAAAGGTGCCTGTGAGACCAACTTAGTCCTAACTAGATCCTACTATTGTTGTCTCACTGACCTTGTCCTATAGATTTGTCATCCTACTGATTTATCATCCTACAGATTTGTCAACTTTTGAAAAGTTGACAAATCTAACGTTGACAATTCAAATTAGACAAATCACCAAGTTGAATAATTCAAGTTGACAAAACTAAACAGATCTCCCGAAATGAATCATGAGAAAACTACCAATTACATGATAAAATACTGATATTAATCATGTTCTGCAGCCTGCCGAAGGGTATCCATAAAAACTTCTAGGGGCTGTGCACCAGGAATTCCATAGCGACGATTAAACACAAAAAAAGGCACACCTTTCAATCCCAAACTAATACCTTCTTGTGTATCTTGTCTTACTCGATAGGCCAATTCATCATTCTCCAATGCCGCTAAAATGGCCTCTTTTTCTAATCCAACCGATTCCCCAATCGCTACCAAATCCGACTCATTAGCCAAATTTTTTCCCTCCACAAAATAGGCTTCAAATAGCTTTTCCTCTATTTCATTATCCTTATTTTGCTCCTTGGCCAATTGTATTAACTGGTGCGCCTTCATCGAATTAGCCACTACCATTCGATCAAATTGATAATTCAATCCTACTTTTTCTGCCATTTCGGCAACTTGTTGGTGTATCTCCTTCGACTTCTCTACACTAATACCTTTACGATCTGCTAAATATTCGTAGACATTGACCGGCTCATTAAAATGCATGGGAATGCTTGGGTCAAGTTGATAACTTTTCCATTCAATTTCTATGGGCGTCTTCGACTCAAATTGTTCTAATGCTTTTTCTAAATGCCGCTTCCCGATGTAGCAAAAAGGACACATAATGTCACTCCAAATTTCTATTTTCATGCTGATTTGTTATTATCTCAAAACCGAATTACGAATATAAAATTTCCGATTCGAATATTTAAGTAACTTAAACTTGACAAATTTGATTCCATCTTTCAAATCAATCTGGTTATGAAACTTTTTCCAATTAATGTTGGCCATTTTTACCTATTCCTATCCATCGTAGGGGGTTCGATTACTTTTTATTTCGTCTTTTTAGGTATGCAAGAGCAAAACGGCTATTTTGATGTCAGCCAATTTGTTCAAAGCACTTGGACAAGCTATTATGCAAAAAGCTTAACCTTCGACTTTTGGACAGGAACTATGGCAGGAACATTTTTCATGATTGTCGAAGGCCTCCGATTACAAATGAAAAAAGTATGGTTATTTATCTTATTTACATTTCTCATCGGATATGCCTTTGCTTTCCCCTTGTTTCTCTTTTTTAGACATCAGAAAATAACTCCTCAAATTACCTCATGAAATACTGCTTTTACTTACTCCTACTGTTTGCTAGCTCGGTGTATGCTCAAGATACTTTATTGGTGCAGCATGTGGCCGACTTCCCAATTGACGGCCAAGCGAGTCATCCTTCCTGGCAACAAAGCAACTGGTATACTTTACCTGCCAGAAATGAACTAGCCAAGAATTTGGACAGTCGATTTAAAATTTTGTACTCTGACAAAGGAATTTACGTGTATTTGGAAGGCCAGGATGAAAAAGTTAGCACAAGCTATCAAAACGACTTTGAAGATTTATACCAAGCCGATGTGTTTGAAGTATTTTTTCATCCCAATCCCTCAGTGCCTCTCTATTTTGAATATGAAATCAATCCCCTGGGGAAAGAATTGGTCTTAATGGTACCTAATTTTCAAGGCAAATTTTACGGATGGTTACCTTGGCATTATGAAGGGGAAAGAAAAGTCCAAAAGAAGGTATCCCTCAAACATATATCCGGTACCAAAGGATTATGGTCAGCAGAATTATTTATCCCTTTTTCCTTATTAAGTCCACTCGAAAATATACCTGCCAAAGCCGGAATGACTTGGAGAGGAAATTTTTGTCGGCTCGACTATGATACAGGTAAAATGGCTAAATGGTCCTGGTCTCCACTTCCGGGTACCTTTCATGACTATAAAAAATATGGGGTCTTTTTATTTAAATAATTTTCGGCCCCCAATGCCTTATTTTCCCAACATGGGAAATAAACGACGAATATCTTGTTCCGTGGGTTGAGTCCCGTACTCACATATTTCAAATGCCTCTGCATATTTTGCTTGATCAGCACGCGATTTTCCATACCACTTTTCCAAGGTTTTTCTAACCTCTGGATTGGGAGCTTGAACACGTTTTGCCAACAAATATTCTTTGTGCTTGGAAGGGTCTTTAGGGACTTCATTTTCATAATTTCCGATCCATGGCAACCACTCATAAAACTGAGATTGGTGAGCATCTAAACCAGCCAATTTTTTTTCTATGACGGGAGTTATGTCCACCGCAATATCCGCTTGAAATGGGTTGGGCTTTTTGAAATTATCTTGAAAATATAAGAATACTGGATTTTTTCTCAATGGTTCCACATCAGGGGCCACATTAGGTACACCCACCATAAAAGCAGCATCTTGAACTAAAACACCTGTATATCGATGATCCGGATGGTAGTCATTCGAACGCGGAGCAATCACCACATCGGCCTTCCATTCCCGAATTTTTCGGATGATTTGCAAACGAATTTCTAGACTTGGTAAAAGCTCCCCATCATGGTTATCCAGCACATCATAAGATACACCCAAGCGACGAGCAACTTCCTTCGTTTCTGCTATCCTTCTTTTAGCCAACATGCCTCCTCCTTCCGTTTGGTGACCTGCGTCTCCATTGGTAACAGATACAAATTTAACATGATGGCCCATCGCAACAAACAACGCAGCCGTACCCCCACTTTTAATATCACAATCATCTGGATGCGCACCAATCATAATAATTTGCAATGGCTTATCTTGTCCAAAGATGGGGCTTACAAGCGCAAAGGCTAATAAAACACTACATAAAATTCCTTTTTTCATATGTTAAACTGTTTATTTCGTCATAAAAGTCCAAGTGATATCTGGTAAATATCCAAAATTTGGTTTAGGATCAACTCGCTTAGGCCAAGGCTCTAATTGTCCATTTGTTCCCTTTTTTACCCCTAGCTCAGTCCAAGTATAAGACCCCTTTTCAAAATTAAATGTCCGGCCATCATCATCGTAAATTTTCCAAGTACTGGCTTTCTGACCATAATGTCTAATTTCTAATGCAAAAGACTGTCCGTCTTTAGGGGCTTGTCGGTGCACAGGTACCATGGGTATCATGGCTCCATCTTTGACAAAAAGTGGAATCTTCTCTAGGCTTGGAGTAATTCTAATTTTTTGATTTTCTCCCACTAATTTACCTGTATAAAAATCATACCACTTCCCTTCAGGCAAATATACATCCCTACTTTTCTCTCCAGCAAACATAGGGGCAACCAATATAAAATCTCCCATCATGTATTGATCCTTGATGTCATTTTTAATACTCATCCCGTAAGGATTTTCCGTAGCATCTACTTTACCTCGGGTTCCAATAGGTTTAAACCCAAAGCCATCCACCAAATTCATTGCCCTAAAAGGAGGTTTTCCTTCAAAACGATATTGCGCAAAAGTGGTATAGAGGTAGGGCAATAATTGCATCCGTAAATTTGCGACATCATTTACCGCCTGTGAGACCTCTGGAAAAGACCATGGTTTTGTTCCATCGGACCAGGCATTCAACATCGCCATGGGTGAAAAACAAACAGATTGCATCCTTCTAACCCATTCCTCTGCCGATTTTGAAGCCCTCACCTCAGGAGTCCAAAGCACGCCAATAAAACTAGAATTCACTAAGGCGGTTATAAAATCTTTATGACTGTAATAGTCGTTGTAAATCACATAGGGCAATCGACTTGCTCCTGCATTAGACGCACGGATTAATCCATAGGTTCTTTTATTTTTTTCTTTAAACCAAGAGTCCGTCATATCTTGAACCATCAAGCCATAGATTTGCCGCATTTGCTCCGCACTTGTCCCGGATGGGAAGGTGCTTACATCTGGCCAAATCCAGTTATCATAACCATCTACTTCATCAATTTTATAGCCCCCTACACCCAAATCCAAATGGTTTTTCACAAAATGATCTTTCACTAATTTTCGAGCCTGTGCCATGGTAAAATCAGGAATAATACCATTCCAAACCAAGTGGGACCCCGTGTATTTTTTGATTCCTGCATATAAAGAAGACTTGGGTGAAACATAGGGATTCATCCAAAGATTAGCCGATAAACCCATACCTGCTAGGGTATCTAAAAATGCCTTAGGCCTAGGAAAACGGCCAGGATCCCATTCAAAGGTGCAAGGATAAGATGAGCTATGCCAACCTGGTTCAACCCCAATAAAATCAAGGGGGAATTGATTCGTCTCAAAGCTTTTCGCTTCCTTGATGATATCATCCTGACTAAATAAAGTAGGTACTCGCTGGGTAAATCCTAAGCCCCACTTAGGTGGCAAATAGCCTCCTCCATTAAATAAATTATAGCGCTGTACTGCCTGCATGGGTGTAGGCCCTGCAAAGACATAAATACTAGCGCCATCGGCAGGAATCAATACTTCTAGTACGTCCGAAGGAGGCTGTGAATCCCAGTTTTTATCCGAATTTCTATCTTGAATCGCTGGTGGGTTTTTCGCATCTACACGGACATTTGAACCGGCATATACTGTCATATAGGCCGCAGCATCTATTAGCACCCCGTAACCTTTGGACGAAACATAAAAGGGTACTGGAGCATGGGTTCGTCCATTATCCTTACCCCCATAATGATCAACATGCAAATTTAATATTCGTCCCCGTTGATTAACCGTTTGAAAATTTAACCCCAAACCAAAAACTTGTTCTTCCTGACTTAATGGAAAACGGAGGTAAATTTTATTATTGAGGCGTTCGATCCTAATATCCGATTTGGTCAAAGGAAAATGGGAGCTTGGTAATATTTTCAAGGCCTCATGAAGTGCATGAGCTCCAGCTACCTGCAATAAACTGATATGATGGGGATTCCCAATGTGGGTTTTCCAAACACCTGGCTGAACTTCCTTCCATACATTGGCTTTTTGGGCAAATAGGCTTGAAGCAAAAAGTATACCAATACTGATACTTACTAATTTAACGAATTTCATGTTTCAAAGGCTTAGAGTTTCAAATATGTCTAATTATTCATGGAAGTACAAATACCCAGGATTAGGTGAAGTGATTTGAAAGAATTTTGCTCCTTGATTCAACAAAAAACCTTTCCTTAAATTATCCGCCATTTGTCATAATTTATGGTTCAATTAAAAAAATTGACCTTAATTTGACATAAAAATATTTCCCATGAAAACCCTACTAAAATTAGAATCCTTGGGCTTATTTGCTTTGAGCATTTGGGCTTATCAAGAATTTTTTCCTGAACAATGGGGGAAATTCGCTTGGCTAATTTTAGCCCCAGATCTTTCCTTTTTAGCGCTACTTATATCCAAAGATTTGGGCTTAAAAGCTTATAATCTTTTTCATCATCAAGGCCTCATCGCCTTGGTGATCATACTTGGTTACTATCAAGAACCCTTACTATTTCAAATAGGGTTAATTTTCATGGCTCATAGCACCGTGGATCGGGTTTTGGGATATGGATTGAAATTAGAAAATTTGGAACACACCCATTTGGGATGGATAGGAAAAAGTAAATACAAAAATCATGAGCAGTAGGCGTATTGAAGAAATCCGGAACTTTGGTCCCTATACTATCGGGATTTTACATCAAATTGGAATTTATACCGAACAAGACTTGCTATCTACAGACTATCCTAGCATCTCTCAAAAGCTCAAGGAAAGAGGTATTCAACCCAATTTGAACATATTTTATGGGATAGAGATGGCGATTCAAGGTAAGGTTTGGACAGAAATTAGCGCTCAAGAAAAACAAGAAATCAAACGAATTTTAGGAAGAAAATAATAGGCTTTTGCCTAAATATTTAAGGTAACTTACCTTCATTTTGCCCTTTTTAATGTAGTTTAGAACTATCGAATCGACGAATCAATTAAACATATGGAAACAAAATATTTATTACATCACGTATTCTTTTGGTTAAATAATCCAGACTCCTTGGAAGATAGAAATAAGCTCATCGAAGGCCTGAATACCTTAAAAGGCATCGAAGCCATCAAGAAAATACATATTGGGGTTTTAGCCTCCACCGAAAAAAGAGAAGTAGTTGATACTTCCTGGGATGTTTCAGAGTTGATGTTCTTTGAAAATGAAGTAGATCAAAAAATTTACCAAGACCATGCCATTCATCAAGATTTTGTCAAAAATTACGCTCATTTATGGAGAAAAGTAGTAGTCTTTGATGCAAAAGACGTGTAATGCTTTTCATGCAAGAGACTTGATTGACGCTTATTTCTAAACCATTTTTCATGAAAAAAACCTACTGGGCAAGCTTGCTCCTCTGTTTGCTTGGAATGACTTTTCAAGCATATAGTCAAGCCTCACCTGCTGACTATTTATCTGACATCAAACTAGAGTTGAAAAAGGAATGGCCTAAAAACCGTTTGATAAATTTAGTGTTTCATGGTCATTCTGTACCTGCTGGCTATTTCAAAACACCTCAAGTTAATACCCTAGGTGCATACCCCTACCAAGTCTTAACTTTAATTAAAGAGCAATATCCCTATGCAACAGTAAATATCATCAATACCTCCATTGGCGGAGAAAATGCCGAAAAAGGTGCCAGCAGGTTTGAACAAGAAGTACTTGCTCACCGCCCTGATGTCATTTTTATTGATTATGCTTTAAACGATCGGGGAATTGGTTTAGAAAGAGCCAAAATAGCCTGGGAAAAAATGATTCAAAGTGCTAAATCCAAAGGTATTAAGCTAATCCTATTGAGTGCATCTCCCGATCAGCGTGTTGAGATCAAGGATACTGCATCGACTTTAGACGAGCATGGAACACAAATACGAGAATTAGCAAAAACACATCAAATCGGTTTTGTAGACAGCTATGCCTTATTTCGTTCCCAGGTGCAGGCTGGTGTAGCCATCACCGATTTAATGTCACAAGTCAACCACCCCAATGAAAAAGGTCATGCCCTAATTGCCAAGGAGCTAATCAAGTTTTTTAAATAATGGATTTAAGACATTAACGGAAAATTGCTCTCTTGTTAAAATGCTCTATTTCCCAATTTGAGTTTTTATATGAGGTAATACAAAGTCTAATTTTTAAAACTATACCCAATAAAAAAGGAATTAAAGGGCTAAATACCAAGGTGAATTCTATATTTAAAAATAAAACGATAATTTTGTCTTTGATTCTTTAAAAATAAGCCAAGCTACATGTCAAAAAAATTAATGGTTACTGGTTCTTTGGGACTAATTGGTTCAGAAGTGAGCGAATATTTCTTAGAAAAGGGCTGGGAAGTGCACGGAATAGACAATAACCAAAGAGCCGTATTTTTTGGTTCTCAGGGTGATAATTCGACCAATCAAGATCGATTAGCAAAATTTGGCGAATCCTATCAACATCATACCATCGATATACGCGACCGTCAAGCTGTCTTGGATTTAATTCCAAAAATCAGTCCAGACGCGATTGTACATACTGCAGCACAACCAAGTCATGACCGGGCTGCATCCATTCCATTTGAAGATTTTGATACCAATGCGGTAGGTACATTTAACCTGTTAGAATCCCTACGTAGATACAGTACTTCTGTTCCCTTTGTTCACTTATCAACAAACAAAGTGTATGGCGATGCTCCTAATTTCATCCCCATGAAAGAATTGGAAACCCGCTTTGACTATGATGATGCTGCTTATGAACATGGTATTTCGGAAAGCTTTAGCATCGATCAATCAAAGCACTCCCTTTTTGGAGCTTCCAAGGTTTCTGCAGACATTTCAGTTCAAGAATATGGCCGCTATTTTAACATGCCAACCGCTTGTTTAAGAGGAGGTTGTTTAACTGGACCCAACCACGCTGGTGTTGAATTACATGGATTTTTAAGTTACTTGATTAAATGTAATTTGGAACAAAAAGAATACACGGTATTCGGTTATAAGGGCAAGCAAGTAAGGGATAACATTCACTCCTATGATGTAGCTCGTTTCATCGAAGAATTCATTAATGCCCCTCGAGTAGCAGAAGTATACAATATAGGTGGAGGCAAAGCGAATTCAGTTTCTATTTTAGAAGCTTTCCAAATCATTTCTAAGATTAGTGGTATTCCGATGAAGTATAAATATGATGAGACTAATCGAATTGGAGATCATATTTGTTATTATTCAGACCTTCGTAAAATGAAGGCTCACTATCCAAATTGGGATATTACTAAATCCTTGGAAGATGTATTCCAAGATATTTATAACCGTTACATGGAAGCCAAGGCAAAATGAAAATACTCATCACAGGAGGTTGTGGTTTTGTCGGCTCAAATTTAGCGGCTCTTTTCAAACAGCATCTTGTTGATTGTGAAGTATATTGCTTAGATAATTTATCCCGAAGAGGATCAGAATTAAACCTCAATAAAATCCTCCCTTTGGGTGTAAAATTCGTTCACGGCGATGTCCGAATTAAAACGGATTTCGATCGAATCCCAGCAGTAGATGTTGTCATAGATGCGGCAGCTGAACCTTCAGTGTTAGCAGGTAGTCAAGCTGGGGAATTAGAATACTTAATTGATACCAATTTAAACGGGACCATCAATACCCTATATTTTGCTAAAAAGCATCAAGCAGCCTTCATATTTCTTTCCACAAGTCGGGTATATCCTTACAATAGTCTATCCAACATCCACTACCAAACCGAAGCAAAACGTTTTGTTTTAAGCAAGGAACAGGCCTATGAAGGTATAAGTGAAAAAGGAATTGCTGAAAATTTCCCTTTGGCAGGCTTACGTTCATTGTATGGAGCTACCAAACTTTCTTCTGAGTATATCATTCAAGAATTCGCCCATAATTTTGGAATACCTACGGTCATAAATCGATGTGGCGTATTAAGTGGTCCCTATCAAATGGGTAAAATTGACCAAGGGGTAATTGTTCTTTGGATGGCTAAACACTTTTGGAATAAATCGCTCTCTTATATTGGTTTTGGAGGAAATGGTCAACAAATACGTGATGTACTTCATGTTAAAGATTTATTCCGACTGGTACTTTGGCAAATACAGCACCTAAATTTACATCACGGTCAAATATTCAATGTAGGAGGAGGCCTTGAAAATAGTGTTTCTTTAGCTGAATTAACGGACCTATGTGTTCAGATCACAGGAAATACCATTCCCATTAATTCTTCGAAAGAAAATCGCCCCGGTGATCTTCCTATTTACATCACAGATAATAGTCAAATTACAGCATTCAGCGGCTGGAAACCTGAAATTAGTGTCTCTACATTGTTGGAAGAGGTACAAGTTTGGTTTAATCAAGATCAAGCATTTCTTCAACCCATTTTATCCTAAGAGGCATGTCGCAGCTGAGTATTGTCATACCCGCTTATAATGAGGAAGGCTCCATTGTTGAAACATTAGAGTCTTTATATCAGGCACTTCAGCAAGCTGAAATTGATCATGAAATTGTGGTAGTAAATGATAATTCCAAAGATCAAACCCTGTCCATTTTGGAAGACTTACAAAAAAGTATTCCAAGTTTAACCATTTATACCAATCCTGGACCGAATGGATTTGGTTATGCCATACGTTATGGTTTAGAGCGCTTCAAAGGAGATATTGTAGCGGTGATGATGGCTGACTTGTCTGATGACCCCCAAGATCTCATTGCTTTTTACCGACTAATGGTCGAAAAGAATTTAGACTGTGTATTTGGTTCCAGATTTATCAAAGGAGGATCAACATATGATTACCCCAAGCATAAATATATCATCAACCGACTGGCAAATACCTTGATTCGAATATTGGTAGGCATTCCTTACAATGATTCAACCAATGCCTTCAAAATGTATCGAAAAAACACCATTGAAGGACTAAAGCCATTTTTATCCGCTCATTTTAATCTTACTATTGAGTTGCCACTAAAAGCCATTATTCGAGGATATTCTTACGATGTTTTACCCAATTCTTGGCGTAATAGAAAGGCTGGTCAATCCAATTTAAAAATTAAAGAAATGGGTAGCCGTTACCTGTTCATTCTATTGTACATTCTCATTGAAAAATACCTTTCAAGAAACGATTATTTGAAAAAATAATGCTGACTATCCTTCCCACATCCATGCGATTATCGGAAAAATTGGCCTGGTTTGTGGCGATAGGCGGGATTTTGTTTTTTCACTTTTATCGACTTCAAATATATACCCTGAATTTCCCCAATTGGGGCGATGATTATGCTTTTTTAGAGCTCATTCACTACGTGAAAAACCATAGCATTCAGGAAAATATCGCCTATATATTTCACTTTCATAATGACATACATCGCATTGCCTACTCCAGAATTTGGGTATTAATGCAATATGCTGTTTGGGGACAAGTCAATTTCAAAACAGGCATTCTGCTAGCCAATGTTCAGATGATCTTGATTTTAATTCCTTTTCACCTTTTTATTCGTAAAATCAAACACTCTCCCTGGCATTTGTTTGGAATTGCCTGCCTACTTTTTTCCCCTTTTGGCAATTTAGATAACTTCAATTTAATAGGCGTTTTGCAGCATACCGCTTCTCTTCTGTTTTTAGTATGGATAGCTTATGGCTTATTTTATGCGGAAAATGCTTGGGGGACAATCGTATTAGCGCTTTGTTACCCATTCGTTTCCACAGAAGGCGTCGCTTTTTTACCGATAGTTGCCTATGTATTATGGACAAAAAAATCTCGATTTAGCCTTCCTTTTAGCCTATTAGCCCTTGGGGTAATTTTCCTATATTTTCATGATTATGTTGGAAACTCTTCAGCAGTTGCTCACTTTTCATGGATACTCTTTAAAGGGCTATTTATCTTTTTAGGAAATTGGGTATTGCCTGTTTCAGATTCATTTCGAATTTGGATCAATATATTGGCTGGTCTTTTGGTATTGCTCTTTTTTACTTGGAAAATATTGGGTTCATTCCGAATCCAATTATCGTTCCCATCCATACTATTTTTGCAGATTTTGGCCACCGGATTTCTAATATGCTATGGACGAGCAGGAATGGGTGATTTAGAGCTGATCACCTTATCTGACCGCTTCTTATTATATGGGAATATCATGTTAATGGCCATTTATGCTAGTTTGATACTTCAGAGACAGGATGCACTTCGACTTCCATGGGCCTTATTATTATCAGGAGCATGGATGGTCGCTTCTTATTTTATTGCTAGAAGACCTTTACATGAAATGAATCTCAGATGGAAAGCGGATGTAATGGGGGCCTATTTTTTTCAAAGCTCTTCAGCTTACCCTTGTCCACCCCAAACACTTCAATTATTAAACGAATCTTTTTTCGAATTTGATAAAGAGGAAATTCCCCCATCATTCCCAAAATTTGTTTCACAAAAATCGGGAGGAATCACCCCAAAAACCTATCGTTTTCAACAAGGCCGATTATCTTTGTCATGGAATCAATTACCAGAAAAAAATAAGCCTTGGGATCAAAGGTTCATTGTTTTAAAATCAGAAGAAGGGCAAAAAAATAGCTTTTATATTGGCCCTTTAACCAATGACCTGAATGAGCGAACAAAATACAGTAATATATTGATTTACAATACTTTGCCATTAAAGCACTTTCAAGTATATTTACTTAATTTACCACAAAATCAACGAGCAACATATCAGTATTTAACTCCACTAACAATTACTAATTAAGGACCACTCCTCCATAAATGCCTTACTTACCGCGTTTAAAACTTATTTCTTTTTTTATTGGATTAATACCCATTGTATTTTTCTCTTGGTCCCTATTTAGCTTTTCCATCAATATACCTTGGTTAGATGATTTTGAAGCACCCATGACCATTCGTGCCTGGTTTGCACATCCCGATTGGTATGATCGCTTAAAAATGATTTGGTTTCCTAATAATGAGCACCGAATCGTTACCCTAAGATTATGGGTGATGGTTCACTATTTGGTATTTAACCAACTAGACCTAAAGGCCTTATTATTAACCTCCCACCTATACCTCATCATCATATTCATTTTGCTTTGGTTTAATTTACCGGCTAAGGATCGCTGGTGGTATTTTCTACCCATACCATTCTTGTATTTAAACTTTCAATACCACTTAAATACGTTTTGGTTCATCGTTTCCATTCAACGAAACCTTGTTATTGGTTTTGGCTTTTTGGCCATGTTTTGTTTAAGCAAGAGGAGTAATAAATTGTTTTTAACGGGCATCATATGTACCATGCTAGCCTGCATGTCTAATTCAGACGGTTTATTATTTATCGCCTCCGGTGGAATGATTTTGTTAACCGCATTTGAATTAAAAAAATTAGCCATATGGGTAGGAGTATTTGTCATTTTTCTGACACTATTTTTCTGGAATTATCCTAGTATGGGGGCAAATCAAAATGGTTTATTATATTTATTAGAACACCCCTGGCAGAGTATTCAAGGCTTTTTTGTGTTTTTAGGTGGATCGACTGATTATTTTAATGAACAAGATTCTTCAATTAGATTAGTCTTTAGTTTTACGATGGGATTACTCTTATTCATCCTTATCATTTTAGGCTTTCGTCAATGGGTTTTTGTCAAAGAACAAAAAACATTTCCTAGCTTATTAAAACGATGGACCTCCCATGAAATGGCTAGTTCAAGTCAACTTTTTCTTGCCGGATGTCTAACTTTTTGTCTATTAAACGGTGTATTATTGGCGATATTAAGGTCAAAATATGGTCCATTTGTTTTCTTAATTGGGAATTATAAAATAATTGCCACCTTGGCCATGTTATTGGTCTATGTAGTTTCAACCCACCTGGTAACCTCTATATTTACGACCAAATGGATACTTCCAATTGCTGTAATTTTTTGGCTTAGTTCTATTATTACCTATTACCCAGCAATAAAAAATCGGAAAGAATTTCTACTTCAAGATTATCAATTATTTATTCATCAAAAACAGGGACTTGGATTCAGTAAGGAGAATGTCAAAAAATATGAGCTCCACCTTATGATGGTTGATATGCTACATAAAGGTGAATTTATTCCTTCTATTAAGTAGTTGATTTTCTGATAGTTTTATCAATAAATTGATTGGGTAATCATAAAAAAATACCTAATTTCCCCTTAACGTTGTCAAGGTTTAAAACCTTGCCAACGTTGCCGAACACACCCTTTTAGCTTAATCAAAATCCTAAAATATTATGAAATCCGTAAAACTGATTCCAACATTCGCATTGGCCTTTTTATTTTTATTTGGAGGCTTAAATTTTTTCTTTGAATTTGTTCCCACTCCTACTATGTCAGGAAATCAAGCTGTGTTTTTTAACCTGATGGTTCCAACGGGATTCATGAAAGTGGTAAAAATTTTAGAGATTGTTGGTGCCGTATTATTACTGATTCCTTCCAAAAGAGCTCTTTCCTTACTAATTCTGAGTCCAATAGCAGTCAATATCTTGTTATTAGAATTATTAGTTCTAGGAGGTTTGGGCGCAGGTCCCCTGTTAATTATCCTTATTGGAGTTATTGCTTATCAAGAATTTGATAAGTTTAAGGCCTTATTGTAGCCTATATTTAATCCGATTTATTGTCCAACAAATTGGACAATAAGCCAATATTTAAATTCGTTCGAACAACGTTGTCAAGGTTTTGAACCTTGCCAACGTTGTTTTAAAATTCTTATTTTCCCAACAAATATTGCTTAAAACTAGCGTAATCTGTGCCAAGTGATTGAGCCACTTTTTCTTTACTTAACAGCGAAGATAAACGTTCAGGAATAGGTACTTGTCGATTTAAAGTAGTTTCAACCGTTGGTAGGAATTTAGCATAATGGGCCGTAGACAATATAATTCCTGTGAACTCGCCTGGATTTTCTTTTTTGAATTGTTGTAAACCATCATAAGCCACCGCCGTATGTGGACACATAACATATCCCGTACGGTCGTACACCTCTTTCATCCTGGCTTTGGTTTCTAGGTCATTAGTAAAATACCCTTTCACCAATTTTCTTACTGATTCCCACTTTTCCCCTGCCAACAATTTCATCCTGATAAAATTTGAGGGATTGCCTACATCCATCGCATTAGAAAGAGTCTCAACACTTGGTTTGGCATGGTATTCTCCTGATTGTAAATATTCAGGAACAACCTTATTCTCATTGCAAGCTGCCACAAATGCTTTAACAGGTAAACCTAGTTGGTAAGCAATTAAACCCGCACTCAAATTTCCAAAATTTCCACTGGGTACACTGAAAACAATCGGTAGTTTCAAACCCTTTCGTTTTGCTTCGGCGTAGGCAGCAAAATAATAAAAGGATTGAGGAATCAATCGTGAAATATTAATGGAATTGGCTGATGCTAGATTAAACTTTTCTCTCAATTCCTCATCTAAAAAAGCTTGTTTAACCAAACTTTGGCAGTCATCAAAAGTTCCATCAATTTCTAATGCTTGCACGTTTCCTCCTAATGTCGTCAATTGCTTTTCTTGAATATCGGACACCTTTCCTTTGGGATATAAAATGGTTACAGATATACCAGGCGTATTAAAAAATCCTTGAGCTACCGCTCCTCCCGTATCCCCGGAAGTAGCCACTAAAATTCGAATCTCTCTTTTAGATTTCAGTAAATAATGGGACATTATGGCCGCCATAAAACGTGCGCCAAAATCCTTGAATGCCATAGATGGTCCATGGAATAATTCCAAAACTTCTACATCTTTTTCTAGGCCAAATAAAGGAGCATCAAAAGTCATAGACTGTTGAATAATTCCATGTATTTCCTCTTGGCTTAAATCATCTCCCAATAAATGTTGGCATACTGCCTCTGCTATTTCTTGAAAATTTCGTTCTTGAATCGTTTCAAAAAATGAAGCATCCATTTTCTCAATCGTCAATGGCATATATAATCCATTATCAGGCGGCAAACCCCTAAATATGGCTTCTTCTAAAGAAACATCTGGACTTTGATGTTGTGTACTGTATAACTTCATCACCTTTTTATTATGTAGGTCAAATAAATTAGACCAAATTGTCGCTAATACTTCAATACCAGCTTATTCCCTTTTAATCGTGGTAAAACTGGGTATACATCCCGCTCCAAACAAAAATTAATATCCTTTTCAATACCCAAACCTAGTAATCGATTCACATGAGAGGATCCTTTTACAGCTTGGAATAAGTTGGATGAAGCCTCCCGGTAGGTCCCTAAAGCCATCATGGCGGCATCATCTGCCACTCGATAGGTCCCTTGTAATAAATCAATCAAAGCTCCTGCAAATAAAGTATCCTCTAGATTAGGTTTACCTTTCCAGCCTGCACACACAATTAATGCATCACCTTCCCAACTTTGCAATGCCTCCGCCACTTTTGAAATATTTAAAAAAGCCCCCACTAAAAGTAATGGCGATTTTCTAGACTTTCGAATTGCCACGGTACCATTCGTAGTGGTTACACAAATCTTAGACCCCTTCACTTTGTCTACTTGATAGCTAAAGGGTGAATTGTCAAAATCAAATCCCTCTGGAGTTATACCATTTCTTTCAGCCGAAGTCAAATAGCCCTTGGAGCCATAGGCGCTACATAAGTCCATTTTTTCCACTGGAATTATCTCCTTCGCCCCATGGGCAAAGGCCGTAACCATGCAGGATGTGGCCCTAAAAATATCCACCACCACCACCGCAAGAGTAGGAACATCATACAAATGAATGAGTTCTGGCGACAAACAAACGTCGATTTTTCTCATATTATCGCTAAATAAATGGCATTTTAACAATAACCGCCTTCAATGATTTATCACGAATCTGTACAAATATTTCTGTGCCCACCTTGGCATATTCCGCTTTCACATATCCCATACCTATGCCCTTAGATAAATTAGGTGATTGGGTGCCAGATGTTACCTCACCAATAGCATCGCCCGACTCATTAACAATAGGATAATGCTGACGAGGGATTCCCCGATCAATCATCTCAAATCCCACTAATTTCTTTTTAGCTCCCTCTGCCTTTATTTTAGCATGAATATTCGAAGCGATAAACTCTTTATTAAATGAAGTAATCCAGCCCAATCCTGCCTCAATAGGTGAAGTAGTGTCATCGATATCATGGCCATATAAGCAATAACCCATTTCTGTACGTAAGGTATCTCTTGCCCCTAAACCAATCGGCTTTATACCCAAATCAGCACCCGCCTCAAATATGGCATTCCACATCGCTAATGCCTGCTCATTTTTCACATAAATCTCAAATCCTCCTGCACCAGTATACCCCGTATTGGAAATAATTACGTCATCAATGCCTGCCATTTGACCTATTTTAAATGAATAATAGGGCATTGAAGACAAATCTACATCTGTCAATTTTTGTAAGGCTAGAATGGCCTTTGGCCCCTGAACAGCAAATAAACTATATTCATCACTCTGGTTGGTCATTTCCACTCCAAAAGTGTTGTGAGAAGAAATCCAATTCCAATCCTTTTCAATATTGGAGGCATTGACCACCAACATATATTCATTTTCCTTTATACGATAAACCAACAAATCGTCCACAATCCCCCCTTGGTCATTGGGTAAACAACTATACTGCACTTTACCATCTACTAGTTTAGATGCATCATTCGAGCTTACATATTGAATTAAATCCAAGGCCTTTTCTCCCTTCAAATAAAACTCTCCCATGTGACTCACATCAAATACCCCCACCTGCTGACGCACACAAATATGCTCCTCAATTAAATTGCTGTATAATACAGGCATGTTAAATCCTGCAAATGGGACCATTTTTGCCCCTAAGGCCACATGGGTATCGTTCAAATGAACGCGTTTTAGTTGTTCTGACATATTTATTCTCGATATAAAACTTGTAATACGGTTTGCCCTACAGCTTGTAAGGTTTTAGGATCTATAATGGACATATTATCTCCATGGGTATGATGATAGGGTCCAAAAATATCTTCCATACTTCCGGGAGCTTGGGGACGCAAATCAATAATATCAATCATCTGAATTTTGGCCACCTCATTGACGGCCGTATGGTCATCCGTAATTCCGGGTCCCTCCTCTTGGATAAATAAATGACCAAAGCCTAAATCTGCGGCTGCTGACCAGATGGAGCGAACAACGGTAGGCGCATATTGCATGGAACCATATTCCTGAGGAAATACCGCTCCTTTAGCTCCCACCATGTCCAATAATATTCCATAAAACGGTCGGTAATTATTAGGAAAAATATGCGCAGCCCAATATTGAGAACCTAAAGCCCAAGTATTTTGAACGCTAGTGGAAACACCATGTGGTTCACCCGTATCCTCTAAATCAAAAAACAGAAAATCCACTCCAACAGATGGCTTTTTGGAGGCAGAGCTAAGTTGTCTGGCTAATTCAATCATCACACCCACGCCACTTCCACCATCATTTGCTGCATCAATAGGCTCATTCTTTCGAACAGAATCCTTATCAGCCACCGCTCTCGAATCCCAATGTGCTGCCAATAAAATACGCTTCCCAATCCCTGGCTGAAACTGCGCCATAATATTGGTTCCTTTTAACACTTTTCCTTGGTAGTTGGTAGCTGTAAAAGCTTGTGTACTCACTTGTAAACCGTATGATTTCAACTTAGCAATGATCCATTCTTGACATTTTTGGTGCGCATCGGTACCGGGAACTCTTGGACCAAAATTGACTTGTTGTTGGATATAAGCGTAAGCAGAATCCGAACTAAAATTCGGGGTATCAACTAATTGTACAGCTGCGGTTTGTTCTTCACTCGCTTTATTGGTACCCTGAAACCAATAAACTAGGCCTGAGAGGATAAAGACAAGCAACAAAAGTAGAGCAACCCTAGATCGATTCATGAATAATTGGGAAAAACAAGCCCAAAAGTACTAAATAGAATTAGGATTAAGGAATGAAGCCTACGGAATTAATCCTCAGAAGAAACATTTTCTTGAAATAGCCACTTTATGCTTACATCCTTTTGTTCAATCAGGGAATTTCTCCGAAGGAAAGGAAATAAACAGCTGATAATCATTCTAAAACTAAAAACCCGTACCTTCGGGTAAGTTTTAAATTTCAATTTTATGCCAACTTCCCCAAAGGAACAACGTTTTTTGGCTAGTTTACAAAAAGACATCCTAGAGTTTTTTGAATTAAACGACTACCGTTCGTATTCGATTAACCAAATTCATAAGGCTTTTGCCATTCGTGATCGTAAAACCAAAGAGCTGTACGCTGATTTGGTCCAAAAACTAGTCATTGAAAACCGGTTAATCCGTCAATCCGATGGTAATTACCGTTTCGATAATGAATCTTTTCAAATTGAAGGCCGAGTAGACCATGTCAATGCCCGATTCGCCTTTGTTATTCCTGATGATGGAAGCAAAGATGTATGGGTAGCTACGGCTGATTTGATGAATGCCAAAGATGGTGATCGAGTTCGAGTGCAGGCTAGAAGACCTTCTGAAAAAAAGAAAAATGATCGCCCTGAAGGTGAGGTTGTTGAAATTTTAGAGCGTAAATCATCTGAAATTGTGGGTGTCATTCAGGTAACTCCTCACTATTCTTTCCTCATTCCTGATTCTAAAAAAATCTATGAGGATATCTACATTCCTAAAACAGAAACCTTGCAAGCCAACCACCTAGATAAAGTGATTGTGGAGGTAACTCGTTGGGGAACCCCGGGTAAAAAAGCGGAAGGGAGAGTAATTAAAATTTTAGGAAAAGCAGGGGAAAATGAGACAGAAATGCACTCCATTTTAGCCGAGTTTGGCCTGCCCTACGAATTCCCAGAAATGGTTGAATTAGCCGCAGAAGCTATTCCCACCGAAATTTCTAAAGAAGAAATCAAAAAAAGGAAGGATTTACGTAAGATTCTTAGTTTTACCATCGACCCCAAAGATGCCAAAGACTTTGATGATGCCATTAGTTACCAAAAATTAGCCAATGGAAATACGGAAATAGGAGTGCATATCGCGGATGTTTCTCATTATGTAAAACCGGGAAGTGTTTTGGATCAAGAAGCTTTCCGAAGAGCCACTTCCGTCTATTTAGTTGACAGGGTAGTACCTATGTTACCCGAAAAACTATCCAATGGATTATGTTCTTTAAGACCTCATGAAGATAAATTAACCTTCTCCACGCTTTTAGAGTTTGACCCCAATGGCATCATTGTCAAGGAATGGTTCGGTAGAACGGTCATTCACTCGGATCGCCGCTTTGCCTATGAGGAAGCACAAGTTTTAATAGAAAACGAGGGAGAAGAAATCGATGCTTACGAGCCTGTCATTAAGGATTTAAATCGAATTGCTAAAAAGCTACGTGAATACCGATTTAAGCATGGTTCAGTCAATTTTGAAACCGTTGAGGTGAAATTTGAATTGGATGAAAATGGTACACCTTTGGCCGTTTTCCCAAGAGAAAGAAAAGATGCCCATAAGTTAATCGAAGAATTCATGTTGATGGCCAATAAAAAAGTGGCTGAGTATGTTCATGAATTGAAAAAAACGGAACCCAGAAATACCATGGTTTACCGAGTTCACGAGGCTCCTGATCCAGAAAAATTACGGGTATTTTCTGCCTTTGCTAAGAAATTTGGTTATCAAGTTTCTACGGAACCCAAACAAGTTTCCCAATCCTTTAATGCCTTGATGGAAAATGTGGAAGGGAAAGCAGAAGAACATGTTTTACAAAGCTTGGCGGTGAGAACCATGTCCAAAGCCCGCTACAGTACCGATGCCATCGGTCACTTTGGCTTAGCATTCCCATTCTACTCCCACTTTACAAGCCCCATACGCCGCTATCCCGATGTCATGACGCATCGTTTACTTCAATTGTATTTGGATAAAGGCGCCTCCCCAGAAAGGGCTCCTCTAGAAATTCAATGTAAACATTGTTCAGATAGAGAAAAGCTAGCTGCCGATGCCGAAAGAGCCTCTGTGAAGTACAAGCAAGTTGAGTATATGTCCTTGCATGAACCCCAGATTTTTGATGGTATCATCACTGGAGTAACCGAGTTTGGAATCTTTGTAGAAATAGGGGAAACCTCCTGTGAAGGCTTAGTTAGAATGGTTGACCTAAATGATGATTATTACGATTTAGACAAGGAAAACTACCGAATTGTAGGTAAATCCAACGGCCGCGTTTTCTCATTTGGAGATGCCGTTAAAGTAAAAGTACGAGATACCAATTTGGCCAAAAGAACCATTGACCTTGAGTTAGTCGGAATGAAATCAGGAGGAGATCGATTTGGTAATAACCGAATTAGAAGAAGAGAAGGTAGGCCCGCTAATGTAATTCCACGAGGCAAAGACCGTAGAAATAATATTGGTCGAAAAAGAAGATAGGTTGCTTCTTCTTAGGACTGGGAGAGATTTGTCAACTTTAAGATTTGTCAACTTTCTAAAGTTGACAAATCTCTGCAAAAGTATCCTTTAATCTTGAACCATCGGAGATGGACGTGTTGTGTGGTATAATTCATACCAATCTTGATGATCCAATTTAACTTTAAACGAATTCACAATATTTCGAATGCGCTTTTCCTCTAAGGTTCCAATCAGAGGTAAGGCCCCTAATTTCACAATCCAAGCAACCGCAATGGATTCAATATTACTCTCATATTTTTCCGCCATTTCCACCAATTTCTTGCGGACTTTTAAAGCCAACTCATCTGTGCCGTGCTCGATGCGGCCTCCCGCCAAAGGGGAAACGGCTAATGGACGCATGTATTTTTGCTTAACATAATCCAAAGCTCCATTATCTAAGGCAGAAGTATTCAATAAATTTAAATCTATGTGGTTTGAAACAACAGGTATCGACAAAAACGATTCCAATAATTGATGCTGATAAACAGAAAAATTGGAGACACCAATATTTTTTACTTTACCCGCACTTTTTAATTTCTCTAGGGCCAAAACCGTACTTTCTAAATCAGACAATGGGTCTAATTGATCCAATAAAAATACGTCAAGGTAATCTGTTTGTAGATTTCTCAAAGAATTTTCAACACTGGAGGTAATGTGCTTGGCCGAGCTATCCACATGGCTCACACGGATCTCAGGACGAGAAGGATCTGGAATATTGACGCCACATTTAGAGAATAAAACAATATCACTACGTTTAAAAGATTTATTGGCAAGGACCTTTCCAAAAAGGCTTTCACAGCTGTACTTTCCATATCGGTCAGCATGATCAAAGGTGTTAATGCCTAATTCCAAACACAAATGAACAATTTGGTCCATGTCTTTTAAACTATTGGCACTTTCCTTTTCCCATCTCCAAAAACCATAAATAGCTGGAGAAACTTTCGGACCGGCGTCACTCAAATAAATCTTTTCCATAATTCTACGATAATATAATATTAGATGCTGCTAATAAATTTTTCACCAAAAATGTTGCCTGCGTAGGGGTCCCCTCCTCGGCAATGCGAATGGTCTGAAGGCCGGCCCGCATGCCCGCTAAAATATCCCTTTCATGATCTCCCACCATATATGATTGAGACATATCAACTTCATATTTAGCCGCCGCTTTCTCTATCAACAAAGAACCCGGTTTTCTAGTTAATGAAGCACTATCATGTAATTCATGATAAGGGCAATAATACAAATCATCCAAGGCTCCTCCACTAGCTTCTTGAAGAGCATCATGAATTAACTGAACGTCTTTTCGTTCGTATATCCCCTTGGCAATACCACTTTGGTTGGTAATCACAATTAATTTATAGCCTGCTGCTTTCAATGCTTTCAATGCCTCCACAACCCCCTCAGGAATTATAAAATGACCAAGATGGTAAACATAATCAACTCGGTCTACATTCAACACACCATCCCGATCCAAAAAAACACATTTATTGCTCATACTAAGCTAAACGAGCCCAAGGAATACGACTTAAAATCAACAACAAAGCTATACCAAATAACAACCAAGCATTTTTATGTTTTTGAGCATCAGCAATCGCTTTTTTGTTTTTTGAATAAGCTACTGTTACTAAAATAACTGCCAAAATATTAACGGTGATATGTTCAACCGCAATTAATCGGATAGCAGGATCCTTCATCGCCGCTCCAAAATCAGCAAATGCCGCTTGGGTAATTGGACTAAATACAAAATACAATAACAAGCCAATCAACAATTGAGTATGAACCGAAATCAAGAAAAATAAACCTGATTTTCTATCAGACTCTGAAAATGGTGCCCCTGATTGAGCTCCTTTAAACCCTCGGTAAATTGCTAGAATTCCTAAGATGAGAACTAGCCAACGTAAATACGAGTGTACATTCAATAAAATAGCATACATAATATGGTAGAGTTTAGTTATTTACAAAGATACAAATTCCCCTAAGATGCCCCACCGCTTTCAAATTAATCCTTGAATTTTCTTTACCTTTGTCTTTTTAAACTAGAAAATATGTCGAATCCATCCAAATTAGGAGCCGCTGTCAAGGCGCGTTGCCCTCAATGTCATGAAGGCCGAATTTTTACTCATAAATGGTGGAATATTTTCAAGTTCAGTGAAATGCACGAGCATTGTCCTTCTTGTGGTTTACGCTATGAAGTAGAGCCTGGTTTCTTTTTTGGAGCCATGTATATTTCTTATGCTTTCACAGTGGGAATTATGATTGTTGGGGGTGTCATTATTTACAATTTCTTTGGCGACCCTTCAGCCGAAGGCTATATCATTCCGATTACATTAGTTTCTTTACTCATGGTTCCGTTCAATTTCCGAATGGCTCGTGTGATCTTCATTCACTTGTTTTCCATGGTTAAATACAAACCTGAGGCAGCAGGTTCTTCAAAGGCTAACTAATGAAAATTCTGGATCTATACATTCTGAAAAAATTTCTGAAAACCTATGTTTTCGCTGTTTTTCTGATTGTATTGATTGTCATGGTGATTGATTACACCGAAAAAATCGATGATTTTATCCGTAAACAAGCTCCATTGAATGAAATCCTTTTCGACTACTACCTGAATTTTATACCCTATTGGGCTAATTACATCAGTCCATTAATGGTTTTTATTGCCACCGTTTTCTTTACCGCTAACCTGGCGGCTAAAACAGAAATCATCGCTATTTTAAGCTCTGGAGTGAGTTTCACACGACTCATGCGTCCCTATTTAATTGGATCTGGCATTGTTGCCATTGGCACTTTCATTATGATTGGATGGATTGTCCCCAATGCCAATAAAATCAGAGTACCTTTTGAACATAAATACATCAACAATACCTATTTCTTTGATAAGCGAGATGTTCATATCAAAATTGCACCCGAAATCTATGCCTATATTGAAAGTTACGACAATAGCACTAACACAGGTTATCGCTTCAGTTTAGAGAGAATCGCTGACAATGAAATCAAACAAAAGCTGATGTCTGACCGAATCTCCTGGGATTCTGTTCGCAAAAAATGGACCATTCATGACTACCGAATTAGAACCTTGGAGGCTGGTAAAACAGGTATCGTATTTGGCACAAAAATAGATACCACGCTTAATCTTTTTCCAAAAGATTTCCAGAATAAACACTTGTTACATGAAACCTTTACCCTACCTGAATTAGAAAAACATATACAGTTAGTTCGTTCAAGAGGTGCCGATGGAATTGAAATTTTCTTGATTGAAAAATACCTTCGTTTTGCCAACCCTTTCTCTGTAATCATTTTAACCATCATTGGGTTTTTAGTTTCTGCACGTAAATCTCGTGGAGGAGTGGGCTTTCAAATTGCTTTAGGTTTCTCCTTGGCCTTTGTCTACATCCTCTTTTTCATGATGAGCAAAGGTATCGCCGAAGGTGGTGGAATGCCTCCGCTACTAGCCGTATGGTTACCTAATATCATTTTTAGCGGTATTGGTGTTGGTCTCTATTATACCCTTCCAAGATAATGAGACAAGCTCCTCGATTTGTTGACTATTTGAAGATTCACTTCATTGTGCTTCTATATGCATTTACGGCTATCTTAGGAAATGCTACTCAAGCCAATGCCCTCAGTATCGTATTTTTTCGTTGCGTGATTAGCTCTGTCTTTTTAATGGGTATCCTACGTTTTCAACAAGTAGCTTTTCAGGTCCCCAAGAAAATTCTGTACCAATGGATTTTAAATGGACTTTTCATCGCTTTACATTGGCTTTTATTTTTTGGTGCGGCTAAGGTGTCAACCGTGGCCATGTGCCTAGCCGGATTGTCTACTCAAACCTTTTGGACTAGTCTCCTTGAGCCTTGGACCAAAAAAGAAAAAATCAAACGAGTTGAGGTTTTTCTAGGTGTCTTAGTCATCATAGCTTTAATCATTATTTTCTCTGTGGAGCAGGCTCAAGCTTTAGGACTTTTGATGGGTATTGCATCAGGTTTCTTTGGTGCGCTTTTTTCGGTGATAAATGGAAAATATACCCACCAATATGACCCTCGGTTAATTACCGTTTATGAAATGATTACTGCAGGCATCATCACAGGAATCGTATGGATTTATGGTTTTTCAAGTGATTTGCCACAATTTATACCCCTAGGAATGGATTGGCTTTGGATTAGTATTTTGGCCATTGTTTGCACCGTATATGCCTATACCGAAACCATCCGATTATACCGCGTTTTTTCGGTATTTTCCATCAATCTTATCATCACCTTAGAACCCGTGTATGGCATTTTACTAGCCGTTTTTATCTTTGGAAGTAAAGAAATTATGCATTCAGGTTTTTACTGGGGTACATCGCTTTTGGTTATGACGGTGATGATTCATCCTTTCTTGATAAAATCAGGTAAAAAAGAGTAAAAAAATTCGCATATTGCCTTTTAATCAAACGCATGAAGCCTTAAACTTCATTCAAATTATTAATTATACCATCTACTATGAAAAAATTCAACGTTGCCATTGTCGGCCTAGGTTTTGGTGCCGAATTCATCCCTATTTATTTAAAGCATCCATTGGCTAACATGTATGCCATTTGCCAAAGAAACGAGGAAAAATTAAATTCAATTGGTGACGCTTATGGAATTGCAACTCGGTATACCGACTTTGAAAAACTCATCCAAGACCCTAACGTGGATGTCGTTCATATCAATTCCCCCATCCATTTACATGCCCAACAAACCCTTCAAGCATTGTTAGCTGGTAAGCACGTAGCTTGTACGGTTCCTATGGCCACTACCGTAGAAGAATGTAAGGCCATTGTGGAGGCTAGCCGTAAAATGGGGAAAAAATACATGATGATGGAAACGGTGGTTTATTCACGTGAGTTTCTTTACATCAAAGAATTATATGAAAAAGGTGAATTAGGGAAGATTCAATTCTTGAAAGGTTCACACCAACAAGATATGGATGGATGGCCAGATTATTGGCCAGGTTTGCCTCCTATGCACTATGCAACTCACTGCGTAGGACCTGTGGCGGGTTTACTTCGTTTAGAAGCTGAATATGTTTCTTGCTTTGGTTCAGGAACCATTCGCGAAGAATTGATTCAGCATTATAATTCTCCTTTTGCAGTAGAATCAGCTCATATCAAATTCCGTAACTCAGACCTTAGTGCTGTTGTATATCGCTCCTTATTTGACGTGGCCCGTCAATACCGTGAAAGTTTTGAAGTATATGGTTCTAAGAAAAGTGTGGAATGGCCTTTGATAGAAGGTGAAGAACTTGTAGTACATACGGCCAAAAAACCAGAACCTGAAATTCCTGAAAAAGTGGTAACTCCAGATTTCGCGCATTATTTACCTGAGGAAATTCAACGTTTTACCACCAAAGGGGTATACGACGAAAACGAAAATACTCACCTATCCTTTACCCAAGGCGGAGGCCATGGTGGTTCACATCCCCATTTAGTCAATGAATTTTTACAAGCATTAGCACAGGATCGCGATCCATTCCCTAATGCTCCTCAGTCGGCCAACTGGACCTCGGTGGGTATTTTAGCCCACGAATCCGCTCTTCAAGGGGGTAAGATCATCGAAATCCCTGAATTTTAATCATTATTCCCTTAGGCAAAACGACACATGAAAAAATTTACTTGTTTCCTCTTATTATTGGCTGCATCATTTCAGCTTTTGGCACAAAACCAAAAGCCTAGAAGGCTAGAAATGCTATTTTTAGGTGATCGTGGTCATCATAAACCCCTTGACCGCTTTCCTTCTTTGCAGTCGGCTTTAGGTGTAAAAGGCATCAACTTAACCTATACGGAGTCTCTGAAAGACCTAAATCCAAGCTATTTAAATAAGTTTGATGGTTTGATCATTTTTGCAAATCATGATTCTATTCCAAAACCCCAAGAAAAGGCATTGTTGGAATACATCAGTTCTGGTCATGGATTGGTCGCCTTACACTGTGCCTCTTTCTGTTTTAGAAATTCTCCGGAATATGTAAAAATGGTTGGTGGACAATTTTGGCGTCATAAAATGGATTCCATTCGCATCCAAAATGTTCAAGCGCAACACCCTGTTTTAAAAGGTTTCCCTGGAATTAAAACTGTGGATGAAACCTATTTGCATAGCCAATTACAAGCCGATAATAACGTGATTCAATCCCGTATCATCGGTCCAGAACAAGCCAAAGATAAACCCGGCCAAGCGACAGAACCCTACACTTGGGTACGCTCTTATGGTAAAGGAAATGTCTTCTATACGGCTTATGGTCATGATGAAAGAACCTGGGAAACTGTAGGCTTTCAAACTTTAGTGGAACAAGGTAT
Source organism: Cytophagaceae bacterium (assembly GCA_027491315.1). Taxonomy (GTDB): domain Bacteria; phylum Bacteroidota; class Bacteroidia; order Cytophagales; family Spirosomataceae; genus Aquirufa. The sequence continues at coordinate 507,412 of JAIXWL010000001.1, read as the reverse complement.
TTTATATGCTGTGGGTAAGGACAAAGTTACGCTTTTAGAAAATTTGAAATTAGCCCCTTTGGCTTATCGCGAAGCTAATTTACCAAACTACGAAAAGCGTCAAGGACCGCAATTACAGCAGTTACCTTTGAGCCCAGAAGAGTCTGTCAAATACATCCAAATTCCCGTTGATTTTAACCTAACCGTTTTTGCCGCTGAGCCTGATGTCATGCACCCTATTGCCATGGCTTGGGATGAAAAAGGTCGCTTATTTGTTTTAATCACCAAGGATTATCCCAATGAACGAAAAAATTCAGGAGGTAGTGACTACATTTTAATGTGTGAAGACACCAATAAAGATGGCAAAGCCGATAAGTTTACCCGTTTTGCGGAAGGTTTAAGTATTCCAACGGGTATGGTCTTCGCCAACGGCGGCTTAATTGTTTCTCAAGCACCTCATATCTTATTTTTAAAAGATACTGATGGTGATGACAAAGCTGATGTTAAGCAAGTGATTATTACAGGTTTTGGAACAGGTGATACCCATGCGGGACCTTCGAACTTACATTATGGTTTCGACAACTGGATTTGGGGCTCAGTGGGTTACTCGGGTTTCAAAGGAAAAGTGGGTAGCGATTCTCTCAATTTCGGCAATGCCTTTTTCCGTTTCAAACCTGATGGGTCCAAAATGGAACATGTGACTAACACCTCTAACAATACCTGGGGCTTTGATTTCAATGAAGCAGGTGATGCCTTCGGATCTACTGCCAATAACTCGCACGGCTGGTATATTCCGATTCCTCACAAAAATATCTGGCAAGCTCCATTTTCATTCAATGGAAGTAAAAGTACCGATACCCACAAAGACATGAAACCGATCACGAAGAAAGTGCGTCAGGTAGACGTTTTTGGCGGTTTTACGGCAGCAGCAGGTCATAATTTCTATTCTGCTCGCTCTTTCCCTAAAAAATATTGGAATAAAATCGCTTTCGTATCAGAACCGACCGGACACGTTGTCCACCAAAATAAGATGGTGAAAACGGGAAGCGACTATAACGATGAAGAAGCATTTAACCTATTAGCTGGTGCCGATGAATGGGTTTCTCCAGTATTTGCTCAAGTAGGTCCGGACGGTGCCGTTTGGATTGCAGACTGGTATAGTTTCATCATTCAACACAATCCTGTTCCTAAAGGATTCTCCAACGGAACGGGTAATGCCTATGAAACGGATTTACGTGATTATACCCATGGACGTATCTATCGAGTAGGTTGGAATCAAGCTCCTGCCTACCAGCCTATCCAATTATCTAGAAATGATCCGGCAGCTTGTATCAAAGCCTTATCAAACAACAATTTATTCTGGCGTTTACATGCACAAAGGTTATTAGTAGAGCGAGGTAAAAAAGATATCGTTCCTGCTTTATTGGCACTTATTGCGAACAAAAAAGTGGATGAGTTAGGCTTAAATGTGGGAGCTATTCATGCCCTTAGAACTTTAGAAGGCTTACAAGCTTTGGAACTTCCTACCGTTAAAACGGGTCTCATTCAAGCTTTATCTCACCCAAGTGCTGCTGTTCGTAAAAACGCAGTACAAGTGTTGCCTAGAACTGACGCTTGGGCCAAAGTCTTGGTACAAAAAAATGTATTGAATGATGCCGATACCTTGGTGGCTTTACATGCCGTATTAGCTAGCATAGAAATGCCTGAAAGTCCAGCATTGAATAAAGCCTTGGACGCAAAAATTGCCAAGGAACAAAATAACCGTGATCGTTGGTTACCAGAAGCATTTTCTGCTTGGACAATGGCTAAGGGTGGCCAAAGAATGAAGGATTTCATCCTTAGCGAAGGAAAAAGAAAACCCGTAGCTACAGCTGAAAAAGTAGGCAAAGAGTTATCTAATCCAAGTATAGATGGCCAAAGCACAGGACTAGATTTAGTGGTAGCTGAGGTTCAAATAAGAGGAGGACAATTCAAACTAAGAGAAAACAGCTCTTTTGTCATTCGCATCAAAAATAAAGGAGATCAGGCCTTGGCCAAGGGAACGGTTTTACCTGTATTCTTAAAGATTGAAGGTATGGGCCGTCGAATTGATATGGAATCCTTCACCTTTACGGATGGTGTAGCTCCAGGAGAAACGGTTTCCGTTACTAAAAATACCAATGGCCCATGGACAGGTAATTTTGGTTGGACGGCTGATGTAGCAGGTTCATACAATATGGAGATTCAGATTGACAAAACAGGGGCATTGCCAGAAAGTGTTCGTAACAATAATACTTACCGCAAAGCGCTGGAAGTAAGTGGACCTAGCTCATTGAATGTCTACATGATGGAAAAGGTATTCCGTGGTGGAGCATCAACTTGGTCAGGAGATGAAGTAGTAAATGCCTTGAAGAGCATTGAGATCATCGAATCGCCTGCCTTTGGCGCGGCATTAAAAGGAGCATCTGCTACATGGAATGCCAAAAAAGATCCCAAATTGTCAGCCGATAATTTGGCCTATTTCAAAAAAATTGGCGCATCCATTCGTCCTAGCGACTTCGATTATTACGAGCGTTTAGCGGCCACTTGGAAAATAGAAGTTGCCACTAACACGGGCTCTGCCAATGTAGTAAGAAAGGTCATCAAAACGGTCAAAGAAGCCATGCAATTTGACATTCGTGAATTCAGTGTTCCTGCAGGAGCTAATGTGGAAATCATTTTTGAGAATATCGATGCCATGCAACACAATTTGGTGATTGGCCAAATGGGAAGTCAAGAGAAAATTGGTTTAGCAGCCGACAAGATGATTACGGCAGCCGATGGAGCACAGAAGAATTATATCCCGAATATCCCTGAAGTGCTTGCTTACACTGCTTTAGTAGATCCCGATGGAAGAGCTAAATTGGTATTTAAAGCCCCTAGCACCAAAGGTAATTACCCGTATTTATGCACATTCCCAGGTCACTGGAGAATTATGAATGGGGTGATGAAAGTAGAATAATCCAATAGCAAATAAAAAGGAGCGGTGCATGTGAACTCATGTACCGCTTTATTTTTTCCCTACCTTTGTGCTATGAAATTTGAGATTCAATCCACAGATGCCCATTCTAAGGCAAGAGCAGGTAGCTTAACCACCGACCACGGTACTATTCAAACCCCCATTTTTATGCCTGTTGGCACAGCGGGTACCGTAAAAGGGGTCCATATTTCTGAATTGACAGACCCTATTAAGGCCCAAATCATACTTGGAAATACCTACCACTTATACCTTAGACCAGGCTTGGAGGTTATAGAAGCTGCTGGAGGATTACACAAATTCAATTCTTGGAGCGGGCCTATCTTAACGGATTCGGGTGGTTATCAGGTTTACTCCTTGGCTGGAACAGGTAGAAAAATTGTGGAAGAGGGAGTCAAATTCAAATCCCACATCGACGGTAGTACTCATTTTTTTAGTCCAGAATCTGTCATGGACATTCAAAGAACCATTGGCGCCGATATCATGATGGCCTTTGACGAATGCACGCCGTATCCATGTACCTATGAATACGCCCGCAAATCCATGGAAATGACCCACCGCTGGTTAGATCGCTGCATTACTAGATTCGAGGCCACAGAACCCAAATATGGCCACAAGCAAGCCCTATTCCCGATCGTTCAGGGAAGTGTTTACAAAGATCTCCGTAAAATATCGGCTGAATACATTGCAGAGAAGGGCGCTTTTGGAAATGCCATCGGAGGATTATCCGTTGGAGAACCTGTTGAAGACATGTATGAAATGGCGGATGAGGTAACTGATATTTTACCTAAAGACAAACCCCGTTACTTGATGGGGGTAGGAACACCCGCCAATATTTTGGAAGGTATTGCCTTGGGAATAGATATGTTCGACTGCGTGATGCCCACTAGGAACGCCCGAAATGGCATGATTTTTACTACCCAAGGAATCATCAATATTAAAAATGAAAAGTGGAAATCTGACTTTTCTGTCATAGATCCAGCCTTTGCCGATACCCTTCATGGCCAATACAGCAAGGCCTATGTTAGGCATTTGATTCGCTGCGAAGAGATGCTCGGAGCAATGATCGCCAGTGTTTGTAACTTACGTTTTTACCTCTGGTTAGTAGGAGAAGCGCGCAAAGAAATCCTTCAAGGAAATTTCACTTCTTGGAAAAATCGCATGATTCCACAACTAATGCAGCGACTATAATCAAGGAATTGGTAAAACTTTTGATTCTTTGAAGGTCGATAAAATCACCATGGTAGAAGTAGCAGATACCTCTTCTATTTCATTGATTTTTTCCAACATGAGTTTCTGATAGGTGGAGATATCTTTAGAAATAATCTTCAACATAAAATCGCCTGCTCCCGTCACGTGATGGCATTCAATTACCTCTGGTATTTGATTGATTTGTCGAACAAAAGACTCGGTCACTTGCTTCTTATGACCTGTTAAAGTCACTGTAACAAAAGTAGTTACACCTAAACCTACTTTATCACGATCTACTTGTGCGTGGTAGCTTTGAATGATTCCAAGACTTTCTAATTTCTTGACACGTTCCAAGGTAGGAGCGGGAGAAAGTCCAATTTCCTTCGACAATTGGGCGTTGGTAATTTTGGCATTTTGTTGCAAAATTTCCAGCAATTTGTGATCGGTTTGATCTAGCTTTGTGATGTTCATGGAATGTTAGAAAAAACAAAATTATAGAATATTTAAGGGAAATTTACGTTTCCCCTTGCATAAATAAGCAAAGGTTCTTAATTTTGCCCCACGAAAATGCGAAAGTAGCTCAGCTGGTAGAGCGCGACCTTGCCAAGGTCGAGGTCGCGGGTTCGAACCCCGTCTTTCGCTCCACTTGGAAGCACCCCACGGTGCTTTTGAGTTTTACAGGGCCGCCTGGGTGGTGGAACTGGTAGACACGCAGGACTTAAAATCCTGTGAGCCGAAACGCTCGTATGGGTTCGATTCCCATCCCAGGTACGATAATCGACAATAACCCTTCCAAGCAATTGGAGGGGTTTTTTGTTGCTAAAAAACCAAATACTTGCGTAAAATTTTTCGCCATTATTATTCTTCCTGAATTCCTTTTAACTTGGTATAAAATCCAAAGAACCTTTTGATCCATGAAAAAAAGTTTATTATCCCTCCTCTTAATTACCATCAGTTTAACCCATTACGGGCAAGTTCTTTCTCCTGTCATTAAACCGCATCCTAGTATCGACAACCAGCGATTGGCCTATGTAGATACAGTTTTGAAACAATACGTAGACAAAAATTGGTTGACCGGCGCCGTAACCATCGTGATAAAAGATAATCAAGTCGTTCATTATAAAGGTCATGGATACCAAGATTTAGCTTCTAAAAAGCCCATGCCAGCAGATGCCATTTTCCGAATTATGAGCCAAACCAAAGGCATAACCAGCGTGGGCATCATGCAATTGTACGAAAAAGGAAAATTTAGCCTTGATCAGTCCATAGGTGATTTCATCCCTGAATTTAAAAAGCCCAAAGTCATTCAAGATTATAATCCTGCTGATACCACTTTCACCTACATCAACGCTAAGAGAGAAATCACCTTTCGCGATTTGTTAACACATAGCTCTGGAATAGGATATGCTGATATCGGTTCTGAGCGCATGAAAGCTATTTATGCTAAAGCGGGTGTTCCTTCAGGCCTAGGGACTTTTCGTGCCAATCTTCTGGAAAAAATGAAAATTCTTGGCAAATTACCTTTGGAACATCAACCCGGTGAAAAGTTTACCTATGGCCTCAATACGGACTTATTGGGCTGCCTCATCGAAGTCATAAGTGGCCAAACATTGGAAGAATACCTACAAAAAAACATCTTTGAACCGCTCGGAATGAAAGATACCTATTTCAATGTTCCAGCGGAGAAAGCGAGCAGACTTCCGGGTGTTTATACCGAAGATGCACAAAAAAAGATTATCGCTTGGGCCCCTAATTTCAGAAATATTAACCCCAATTATCCCCTAGATAAAAAATCCTATTTCTCGGGTGGCGCAGGGCTTTCTTCTACCGCTTTTGACTATGCTATTTTCCTTCAAATGCTTCTCAATGGAGGCAAATACAATGGAAAACAGATTTTAGGAAGAAGAACCGTTGAACTTATGGTAAGTCCACAGCTAGATTTCATCCAAGGTGGAGCAGATAATTTTGGACTAGGCTTTTCTATAACCTCAGAAAAATCCAGCCAATTACATGGGAGAAACAAAGGTTCATTCAACTGGGGAGGATATTATGGTACGACCTATTGGGCAGACCCTAAAGAAAATATGATTTGTCTCATCATGACGCAGCATACACCCAACTCACATTTTGATTACAGCAGAAAGGTAGAAAATGTCATTTATAGCAGTTTGATACGCTAGGATTTGTCAAGCTCGAATTGTCGCCGTAGATTTGTTGACTTAGATTTGTCAATTTTTGAAAAATTGACAAATCTTGGTTTCATATCATGCAAAAAATTGTCCTTACCATTTGCTCCATTAATTATTTAGCACAAGCTAAATCATTGGGCGATTCTCTTCTACAACACAATCCAGATTACTCCTTTTTAATAGGATTGGTTGATCGTTTGGATCAATCCAGCATTGATAAATCCCAATTGCCAAGCTATCCTTTGATTGAACTCCACAGCATCGGAATAGAGGATTTGGATGAAATGTGTGAGAAATATAATATCACCGAATTAAACACTGCCGTGAAGCCATTTTTCATGGAATATGTGTATAATACCTATCCAGAAGCCGAAATACTACATTATTTTGATCCCGATATTTTGGTTTTTCAAGCCTTGAGCGAAATCGAAACTCCTTTAAAAAACCATAGTTTAGTTTTAACTCCTCACATCCTAAGCCCTTACCCAGACACCTCTCGTCCGCAAGAAACGGATCTATTGAATACAGGGATATTTAATTTAGGATTCATTGGTACCAAACGTAGCCCCAATACCCTAGCTTTTTTACATTGGTGGAAAGAACGCCTCCGTGATCAATGCTACATTGATTTGGCCAATGGTATGTTTGTCGATCAGTTATGGGTGAATTTTGCCCCGGTTTATTTTGAAGATGTATTTATTAGTAGGCATTTAGGCCTCAATATGGCTTACTGGAACCTGCATGAAAGAACTTTAACAGGTGAAAATATTCCCTATTCTGTGAATAATGCCGTTCCACTCATCTTTTTCCACTTTTCAGGTTATCATCCTGAAAATCCAACCGAAATTTCCAAGTACCAAAACCGCTATACCTTCCAAGAAAAACCGGATGTAGCGACCATTTTTGACCAATACGCACAAATTTTGATAAAAAATGGGCACGAAATGTACAAGAAATTTCCTTGTTTTTACATCAAAACACCCGTGGCAAAACCAAGAAAACGTTTTTTACGGGTTAGAAAATACCTAAGTTTACCCTTCCAAAAGGTGATCAACTTCATTGATAAAGTTCAAATTTAATCGACCGAACTTATCTATTGTTTAAAGCAAAATCTAGACTTAAATCGTTTATTGATTTCACCTTACCCAGAGCCCATAAGGCATGTTCAAGCATGGAATAGGAATTGAGCAAATCCTATTGATCATTACAAAATAGCAAATTCCACACGACGGTTCATTTGTCGGCCTTCCTCTGTAGTATTGTCTGCCTTAGGTTTCGTTTTACCATAGCCCTTGGTTCTTATTCGGTCCGACTTAACCCCTGCGTTCATCAAGTAGTTTTTAACCGCGTCAGCGCGATCTTGTGATAATTTATTATTTAACTCGTCAGAACCCGTATTATCCGTATGTCCTGATATTTCGATTTGTAAAGAGGCATTTTCTTGCATTACTTGAACAATGCGCTTCAATTCAGGATCAGATTCAGGTGTCAAAGTCGCTTTACCCGTTTCAAAGAACAAGTTATTAATCGTCATGCTGGAACCTTTGGCTATTGGAGCCATTACTAAGTCACGCTCATCCAATTCCAGATAACGTCCACGTAATTTGCTTAAATCGATGTTGATAGAACTAGGTAAAAATCCTTTGGCTTTGGCAGTAATACCATAATTAACTCCATAAGGTAATACTAATTTATACAAACCCGTCTTAGGATCGGGTTTAGCAATACCAATGGTTTTGCCCGTTTTTAAATCCTCATAGCTGATATTTGTCTCATCTGGCACCTTACCTGTCTGAGGGTCCAAAACTCGACCAGAGACTAAAACAACGGCCTCTGATTGCTCGCTAGATACCGATCGCGGACTACCTTTAACATCTTGTTGAGCCAGTATAGGTTTATCCTCCACTTTTGAATCAACTGGCTTAACTGGAGCTGGAACCTCAGGTTCTGCTTCTATCGCAATCCGAAAGATGTCTTTTTTACCCAATGAGGCTTTGGAGGATAAAAAATAGGCATAATCCCCTTTAGCTGACAAGCTATAATAGGCGTCGTATTCTTCTGTATTGATGGGTCCTCCCAAGTTGATAGGCGTACGCCAATTCGTCCAACTATTATCCAACCGTTTGGACATATAAATATCTTGACTTCCCTGTCCACCTGGCCTATCCGAAGAGAAATATAAGGTTTTCCCATCTGCCGCTAAAAAGGGCGTTGTTTCCGAAAAATCGGTATTGATGGATTTACCCAAATTTTTAGGTTCTGTCCATTTGCCATCATTCAAAAAACTCACATATAAATCATCCCGGTCGGAATTCTTTTTTTCAGAAAAAGCTAACAAAAGCGCCTTGCCATCCATGGTCAAATAAGCATATTCATTTTTCCCCCGACTCAGTTTTTCATAATTAGGAATATCTAATTTTTCCGGTATGGACCAAGAATTCAATGTCTTTTTGGAAATAGAAAAGCCTCGTGTTTCATAATTCCCCTGTACATAAGCCCCTTTCAATAAAATGGTTTGCCCGTCAGGAGAAATCGACAAAATCGTATTGTATTGGTCGCGATTAAGTACATCGGGCATTCTTTTGGCGGTACTCCAAACATCCCCGATTCGTTCACTATACCAAATATCCTGCGAGCCCGCTACCGTTTCTGAACCTGCTGTACCATATTTATTGGATGGATGATTTTTTCTTCCAAAAAACAAGGTCTTTCCATCGGGAGCCATGACCGGATTCAATTCCGAGTAATCCGAATTAATGGCAGAACCTAAGTTTTCCGGCAATTTTTGGGCTTGGCTGTCCAAAAACCCAAGGAACAAAAAGAAAAAAATCACATATTTCATCATCCTCAATGCGGCATTATGCGCGATATATCCATTTCTTTTCCATCTTCTCTGGCACATATTCCATCATCCAATCGGCCAGTTTTGTCGCATCCGATTCCACATGCAAAGCAGTCAAATTTCGCTCCTTTAAAAAGCCTTCGTGAATCATATGCTGCAATTGTTGCAACAATAAGTCATAATATCCTGCGGTATTGAAGATAGCAATGGGCATTTGGTGTAAGTCCAACTGCTTCCAAGTTAACATTTCAAATAATTCATCAAAAGTACCAAATCCGCCTGGCATGGCGATAACCCCATCGGCCAATTCAGCCATCAATTGCTTTCTTTCATGCATGGATTCCGTCACATGGCAGGTCTGAATGCCTAAATGCTTGACTTCCCAAGGTTCCATAAAAGAAGGAATAACTCCTATTACCTCACCACCTAATCGAAGGTATTCATCCGCCATCACCCCCATTAAACCTACGCTACCTGCACCAAAAATAATGGTGCAATCGTGCTTTTTAAGTTCTTGGGCTAAACGTTTAACTTCTTCTTCATACACGGGATTATTACCCTTCGAAGAACCACAGTAAATCAATATTTTTTTTGACATATTAAGGGATTAAATCCTTTAGGGCTTCTGAAAATCGTACAAATCTAAACGAAAAACCCGCTTCTTTCTGTATCCGATTCGAAGAAACTAAATTTCCTCCTGTAACTAAAACGGCCATTTCCCCTAAAAGCAATCGTAAAGCAAAAGCAGGAACAGCCGGTAAAAATAAGGGCCTATGCATGGCATGAGCCAATAATTTATTCAATTCAGACTGACGAAGAGGTTCAGGGGCTACGGCATTATACACTCCTTGCATCGATTTTTTTTGTAAGGCCCACATAAACATGCCTATCAAATCTTGTAAGTGAATCCAAGATTGCCACTGCTTTCCTGTTCCAATATCAGCTCCAACAAACCAACGAATTGGTTTTTGCAAAACTGGCAAAATTCCTCCACCATTACCCATCACTAGGCCTATTCGGAATTTAACCACTCGAATACCTAAGGCCTCTATTCCTTCCAAACTTCCTTCCCATGCTTGCGTGCATTGTGAAATAAAATCATGGCCCGGTTCGGAATTTTCCTCACATAATTTCTCACCTGTATCCGCTCCATAATAGCCTATACCAGAGGCAGAAATAAGCGTTTGAACTTGATTTGGATGCTTTTTAAGCATTTGATATAATAATCGAGAGCTCTGTACCCGAGATTGAATTAACTCTTCTTTTCTTGCATCTGTCCAGCGCTTTTCCGCAATTCCGGCTCCAGCCAAATGAATAATAGCGTCCACTCCGTCCAAAGCGCTACTCTCCATTTCTCCCTTGGCAGGATTCCAATGAAAATCTCCGCCTCGGCGAGATAAAATGACTACCTGATGACCACTTTCCCGCAACTGCTTTTGCAATGCTTGCCCAATAAAACCGGTACCTCCTGTGATCAGTATTTTCATCGAATTAATTTCCTTTCTTAATAGCTTGATAAATTACCTCATTGATGCCCGTACGAATATTCAAGTCGCTAATCTTACTATTATTTCGGGTTGGATAAACACGATTCGATAAAAAGACATAAACTAAATCATGGGCCGGATCTATCCAGGTATAGGTTCCGGTAAATCCGGAGTGGCCGAAGCTTTCCGCACTAGCTGATGCAGCGGCTGAAATACCTGGTTTTCTGCGATCTGGTTTATCAAAACCTATTCCTCTTCTCGAATTTTCATCTATAGAAAAAGGATATGATGTCCAGGTTCTCATGGTTTCATCCTTGATGAACTGTTGGCCACCATAATATCCCTTTTGCAAATACATTTGCATCAATTTCGCTAGGTCATTTGCATTACCAAATAAGCCTGCATGCCCACTAATTCCATCTAAAAGAGCCGCACCTTCGTCGTGCACCTTTCCATGAATGAGGGTTTTTCTAAACAAGGAGTCATATTCCGTAGGAACTATTCTGTCCAAAGGGAAATGCTTATCGGCTTGGTAAACCAAGGTGCTAGCACCCAATGGTTTATAAAAGGTATCGGATAAGAATTCAGTCCATTCTTTGCCCGACATACGCGGAGAAACCTTTGGTAAATAGTAATAAGAAAGATCTGAATACACATATTCTTTCTTGTCTCTCAAAGGGGAATTTTTAATGGCATTAAATAGCTGAGTAGATAAACTGGCATGTGCCCATAAATTATCTGTAATCTTTACAGGATATTCTTCCGAATATTGATAGGAAATCGTTTTAGGTTTCCAGCGTGTTGCCTCAGATTTAATATCAACACAACTATCCCATAGCATTTTAAGCTGCGATTTAATCAAGGCCTTCACCCGGTCTTCCCCTTGAGTCTTAGTTATAAACTTCTCCACCACGGTCGTTTTCATCTCTTTTTTGGCAAACCGCTCATTAAACTTTTTGCTATGAAAAATCATGTCAGTACTGTCTACATATTCCTGCCAAAAAGGAATCCATGCTCTTAATCTAGCTTGATGAGTTAAGACATCGATGTATTTCAAATTTGCTTTATTCGATGCTTTTAAATCGGGAATCAAAGCAGCCATACCTTCTTGAAGCGAAAACTTGCCTTCATCTTCCCATTTCATTAAGGCGGGAATAGATGTAGATATTTTAGTTATGGATGCTAAATCAAAAATATCCGATTTACGTAATGGGGTGGAAGATTCATAGGTTTGATTTCCAAAGGCTTTGTGGTAAATCACTTTTCCCTCTTTGGCAATTAAAACAACAACCCCAGGGGCCCCTTTAACTTGAATAGCCAATTTGGCCAATGAATCCACATTCTTTTGTAGGTATTTTCCTGACAAGCCTACTGCCTCAGGTAATACATTATATTGCAAACGAGCTAAGGTAGGAGTAGAAATACCCATACCACGAACATATTTGGCATTGAGTGTCACCGGAAACTTCCCAGAGGCTGGCAAACCACCAAATATGATTTCAGCCGCAACTTCTTGTTGAGCAATCCCATCTTGGTACATGGTAATCAAAGCCGCAGCTTTTTGCAAAGAATCAAACTTAGTCAAAGTAAAAGCATTTCCTAAATGAACGACAACTGTTTTATTGGTAATAAAACGATCAACTAGGCTTTTTATAGGAGCTTTAAGGCTATAGTTATTGGCAGGACGAATGGATGTACCATGAATACCTAAAAGTACTAGGTCATAAGCATTCAATTTTCCTTGCGTATTGCTTATCGTAGTATCGGCACTGGTTTCATCCAAATAAAAATGATCCATTTCCATATAGTTTTGGGCCATTTTTTGGAACTCCGTAGGGAATGCACTTCCATAATTTGCCTTGCCAATGGCTAAGGTTGCCACCTTTAATTGATGTAAATTTCGCAGAGGAATGAGGTTGTCAGTATTTTTCAATACTGTAGCTGTCTTTTCAGCCAACTGTTTATTCAATACTTCCGAATGAATGGGATTCAAATCTTCCACTAAATTCTCAATGACAATGGGTTGATATTGATCTAAACCCGCCCAAGCTTTGGCATTCAAAATTTTCTTGACACGGAAATTCAAATCTTCTTCGGTTAATTCTCCTGTGCTAATAGCTTTTTTGATGGCATTAAATGCTGAAGGAACATCCACAAAGGTTTCTAAAATATCATTCCCTGCTAAAATAGCTTTTACGTTGGCCGTTCCTTCAGGAAACATTTTGGTAGCTCCTTTCATATCCATGGCATCGGTAAATACTAATCCTTCAAATTTCAATTCATCTCGTAATAAACCTTTCACGATGGGTTTTGAAAGCGTAGAAGCCAAGCTAGCGGTAGTGTCTAAGGAAGGAATGCTCAAATGTCCGACCATGACCCCCTGCAAGCCTTTTTGGATCAATTCACGGTAAGGAAATAGTTCCAAACTATCCAATCGACTACGGCTATGACCCAATAAAGGCAAATCGTAATGCGAATCTGTCCCGGTATCACCATGTCCTGGGAAATGTTTGGCCGAGGTTATAATTCCCCCTTTTTGAAGACCTCGCATATAAGCTAAGGCCTTTTGCGTGACCAGGTCTCTATCTTCCCCAAAAGAACGGAAATTGATGACCGGATTATTGGGGTTATTATTCACATCCACCACGGGAGCATAATTAATGTGAACTCCCATTCTTTTACATTGCTGCGCTATTTGAAATCCCATTTTTTCAATCAATGCGTCATTTCCTTGCATGGCTCCAAGCGTCATTTGGTAAGGATAGCGGACAGTTGAGTCCAAGCGCATATTTAAACCCCATTCTAAATCCATACCGATGAAAAGCGGCACTTTGGACATGGCTTGTAGCTTATTAACCAATCTAGCTTGATGGGTAGGGTAACCAGCAAAAAACACAAAGCCGCCCACGTGATAATCTCTAACGATGGAATTTAATCGGGCTGTATCATAGATGGGTCCAGCATTTCCCCGAGGCATTAATACTTGGCCTATTTTTTGATCTAAACTTAAGGAGGCAAAGACGGAGTCCACCCATTTCTGTTTAGAATGAGGAAATAAACTGGACTGTGCCCAAGTAGAGGAAACAATGAAAAGGAAAAATATGAACAGAAGACTTGTACTTGTCGCTTTGTTTTGAAGTTTCATGGAAAGGTCGAATTTGTAAATACCATTTGTGAAAATACGGCAAAAGCCTGAATCTTTGGGGCTTTGGGATTGATTTTTCGTAGTAATTTTTCTTAAGCCAGAAAGGAATTGTAATTTCGCACACCAAAAAAGATGAACGTATGAGAAAAAAGATTGTTGCAGGAAACTGGAAAATGAATAAAACAGCATCAGAAGCTGTTGCACTAGCTGCAGAAGTAGCGGAATTAGTAAAATCAGAAGTACCTGCTAGCGTACAGGTGATTATGGCGCCTCCGGCATTATTTATATCAGAAGTAAATAAAGCGACAGAAGGCATTGCCAATTTGTCTGTATCGGCACAAAATTGCCATGAAAAAGCATCGGGTGCTTACACGGGAGAAATTTCTGCTTCTATGTTAGCTTCTGCCGGTGTACCTTATGTTATTTTAGGTCACTCAGAACGTAGACAATATTTCCAAGAAAGTAATGCTCAATTAGCGGCAAAAGTAGATGCTGCTTTAGAGAATAAATTAACTCCTATTTTTTGTTGTGGAGAAAGCCTTGAATTACGCGAAGGAGGCGATTTTTTAGCCTTTGTGGCACAACAATTAACGGAAAGCTTGTTCCATTTAAATGCAGAGGCCTTTGGTCAAGTAGTTATTGCTTATGAGCCAATCTGGGCTATTGGAACGGGTTTGACGGCATCTTCAGCTCAGGCTCAAGAAATGCATGCTTATTTACGTCAGCATATTGCTGGAAAATACGGCCAAGCTGTAGCGGATGCTTGTTCTATTCTTTACGGCGGAAGTTGCAACGCACAAAACGCGGCTGAATTATTCGCATGTGAAGATGTGGATGGTGGATTGATCGGTGGTGCTTCGTTAAAAGCAGGCGATTTTATCACCATTGCGAAATCATTCTAAAAATTTGATTTTTTTTCTAAACCTTGCCAGCGTTTTAAACGCTGTCAAGGTTAACGATTATCTCTCGATTTTCTTGTCCAAGAAACTGATTTATGAAAGTTATCGCTTTTGATGCGGATGATACATTATGGGTTAATGAACCCTATTTCAGTGAGGCTGAACAACGCTTCTGTGAAATGATGGAAAATTTTCTGCCAATTCATAGTACTTCTCAAGAGCTTTTTAAAACGGAAATGGACAATTTGGATACCTATGGCTATGGCGTCAAGGGGTTTATGTTGTCAATGATTGAAACAGCCACTCGAATTTCTAAAGGAACAATAGGATTGGATGGAATAGAACGTATACTATCCATTGGAAAGGAACTAATTCATAAGCCTATTGAAATTTTACCTGGAGTAGAAGAAGTTTTAGCGCAATTATCACATAAATACCGGTTGGTGGTTGCAACAAAAGGGGATTTGCTAGATCAAGAAAGAAAATTGGCCAAATCTGGATTAGAGAAATACTTCCATCACATTGAAATCATGTCCAACAAAAGAGAGCATGATTATTTAAAACTTATTAATCATTTAGATATTCAAACACATGAATTCTTAATGATAGGCAATTCATTAAAATCCGATATTTTGCCTGTTCTTGAAATTGGTGGGCACGGTATTCATGTTCCTTTTCATACTACTTGGGCACACGAGCAAGTTTCACATCAAATCGTTCATGAAAATTTCCGAGAAGTGAATGAAATGCTTCAAATTTTAGATTTTTTCTAAACCTTGCCAGCGTTTTAAACGCTGGCAAGGTTAACGAATATCCTCTTATTTTCTTGTCCAAGAAACTGATTAAACTCCTTCAGCAACTACTTCCTTCACTTGAGGCACCATTCGTGTCATCAACGCCTCAATTCCAGCCTTTAAGGTCATGGTAGAAGAGGGACAACCCGAGCAAGACCCTTGCAATAATACCTTCACTTGACCCGACTCCTCATTAAAGGAATAGAATGAAATAGCTCCTCCGTCGGACTCTACAGCTGGCTTTACATATTGCTCTAGGACTTCCTTAATTTTGGCAATGACCTCTGATTCATCGGCATCAGATTCTGAAATGGCACTTTCAGGCAAACTGAATACGGGTCTTTTCTCTTCAAAATACTTTTTCAAAAATTGCTTGATGCCGAAAAGCTCATCTTCCCACAATACATGCTCCGCCTTTGTTAAGGTCACGAAATTACTGGTGATAAATACACGCTTTACAAAATCAAAACCAAATAGGGCAACTGCTAAAGGCGAATTTTTCTCCTTTGTTAAGCCATCGGCTGGTTGAGTATAATCAAAAGACATCCCATCAGGCAATAATTCCACATTGAAAACAAATTTCATGGATTGTGGATTGGGTGTTGACTCCGTGTATATATGTATTTGTGAATTCAGCATAGAATTTTTATTTAACTCAACAAAGGTAGGTCCTTTTTGGTTTCAAACGCATAAAAAAAACCTGATGTGAAAACACCAGGTTCTTTTTTTTATCAATCAGACAAATTATTCAGCTGCTGGAGCTGCTTTCTTTGCTGGTGCTTTCTTTGCTTTTGGAGCAGCTTCTACTACGGCTTCCGCAGCAACTTCAGCTTTAGGAGCTGGAGCCGCTTTCTTGGCTGGAGCTTTCGCAACCGCTGGCTTATCTGCCGCCACTGCGCTAGCAGCTATTGGCAAAACGTGAACAAAAGAACGACCTTTAAATCCTTTTTTGAAGGTTACAACACCATCAGACAAAGCAAATAAAGTATGATCCTTTCCTACACCTACATTTAATCCTGCATTGTGAGCTGTTCCTCTTTGACGAACAATAATGTTACCTGCGATAACTGCTTGGCCACCAAATAACTTAACGCCAAGTCGTTTACTATGCGATTCGCGACCGTTTTTGGATGATCCGGCCCCTTTTTTATGTGCCATGTTGTATTATGTTAAACGTATAAAACGTTGATTAAACAATTATTTTAAAGAAATTGACTCGATCAAAACCTTCGTCAAATCTTGACGGTGACCATTCATTTTTTGGTAACTCTTTCTACGCTTCTTCTTGAAAACCAAGACTTTCTCGCCACGAACGTGAGCTACAATTTTTCCTGTGATTTTAGCTCCCTCTACTGTAGGGGCTCCAACGGTCACATCTCCGTCTTTGTCAACAAGTAATACCTTGTCGAAAACCAGTGCAGCGCCTTCCTCGCCCGCCAAACGGTGGGTATAAACGGAACGGTCTTTTTCTACTTTAAACTGCTGCCCGGCAATTTCTACGATTGCGTACATTCTTTTATGTATTTAAGTGAAACAATCCCACGAGGCTAGGAATACCTTTCAAAAGCCTTTTAAATGGGGGTGCAAATATAAAAAGTTATTGGCAAACTTGCAAGTAAGCCCTTGATTTAATTGTGATTAATACACAAACTCACCGAATTCACTCCGAATACTTAGTTTCTTTTTTTCTGAGGATTCCACTCGACCAATAATTTGAGCCGGAATTCCAAAGCTTTGAGAAATCCGTATTATCTGGTCAGCATATATCGGATTCACATAAATTTCTAAACGATGGCCCATGTTGAACACTTGGTACATTTCTTGGTAACTAGTACCGCTTTCTTTTTGAATCATCTCAAACAAAGGCGGCACAGGAAACAATTGATCCTTAATGATATGAACCTTATCCACAAAATGCATCACTTTAGTTTGTGCTCCACCTGAACAATGCACCATACCATGTAAATGCGGACGTAATTCCTCTAAAATTGCCTTTACCACGGGCGCATAGGTTCTTGTTGGAGACAGGATTAACTGACCAACATTCAGTGGCGTTCCTTCCACCGCTTCTTCTAATCTTCTCGAACCAGAATAAACTAAATCGCGAGGAACCTGGGGATCAAAGCTTTCTGGGTATTGACCCGCTAAATAATGTCCCAAAACATCATGGCGGGCAGAAGTCAATCCATTGCTTCCCATCCCTCCATTATACATTTTTTCATAGCTTGCTTGGCCATCTGATGCCAAACCAATAATGACATCTCCCGCTTGAATATGCTCATTTGAAACCACATCCGAACGTTTTAATCTGGCCACTACGGTACTATCTACAATGATTGTTCTCACCAAATCACCGACATCAGCTGTTTCTCCACCCGTACTGTAAATACCAATTCCATTATCTCGCAACATCTGAAGGACCTCTTCTGTTCCTTGAATAACCTCAGAAATAACCTCCCCCGGAATTAGATTTTTATTTCGACCAATCGTACTTGACAACAACATATGATCCGTTGCACCCACACAAATAAGGTCATCTGTATTCATCACCACGGCGTCCTGTGCAATCCCTCTCCAAACCGATAAATCACCCGTTTCTTTCCAATATAAATAGGCTAATGAAGATTTGGTACCCGCTCCATCAGCATGCATGATATTGCAATATGCCTCATCTCCACCCAACATATCAGGAGAAATTTTGCAAAATGCTTGAGGAAACAATCCTTTATCCAAGGTAGATATTGCCTTGTGTACATCATCCTTTGATGCAGAAACCCCTCTTTGTAAATAACGTTCTGAGGACATAGGTTACGCTAATTTTAATTGTGCAAACTCTTTGGCAAAATAGGTTAATATGACTTGAGCTCCCGCTCGTTTGATGGACAACAAACTCTCCAACATCGCTTTTTCACCATCAATCCAACCATTTTGGGCCGCCGCTTTAACCATGGCATATTCACCTGATACATTGTAGGCTGCGATGGGTAAATGACTGTTTTCCTTCAATAAGGAAATAATATCTAAATAAGCTAAAGCGGGCTTTACCATTAAAAAATCCGCCCCTTCCATTTCATCTAATTCCGCTTCAATCAATGCCTCCCTACGGTTCGCAGGGTTCATTTGATACGTCTTTTTATCCCCAAATTTTGGCGCAGACTCCAAAGCATCCCTAAATGGCCCATAAAATGCCGAAGCGTATTTTGCCGTATAAGCCATAATGCCCACTTGTGAAAAACCCGCTTCATCCAAAGCCTGACGCAAAAACCCAACTCGTCCATCCATCATATCCGATGGACCGATTAGTTTACTGCCCGCCTGCGCTTGGGCTATGGCCATCTTAGCTAAAACGGGCAAAGTCTCATCATTCAGAATTTGACCGTCTTGAACAATTCCATCATGCCCATCAGAACTATATGGATCCATCGCCACGTCAGTCAATAAGCTGATTTCAGGAAACCGTTGACTGATTTGATAAATGGATTCGATGTAAATATTCCCCTTTTTGTAACTCTCACTTGCCATAGAATCCTTTTTGGATTCAGGGATTTGAGGAAATAAAGCAAAGGACTGAATACCCAGTTTAACACAGGATTCAATTTCCGCTAACAACAAGTCTAAAGTAAACCGGTATATTCCCGGCATGGAAGAGATCTCTGTTTGAGTTTTCTGACCTTCCATGACAAATAGCGGAAACATCATATCTTTAACAGATAATCGATTTTCCTCTACCATGGAACGGATTACGGCACTTTGACGATTTCTACGAGGTCTTTGCAACATGATTGATCCAATTAAGCTGCAAAGTTACAGAATAAATATTAACCCCGTTGCTCCAATTTTGCACTCAACTCGCTAATCTTCTTTTGTAATTCCAGAATTAGTCGCAATGATTCATCAAATTCCTTCCGCATAACAAAACTGTAAGCCTCACCGGGATTTACATCATTCGTATTGCCAATGGTCAATGCAGGCTTTTCCATTAAGATTTCTCCTAAATCAAACTCCAAGACCTCCGCAATTTGCTTCATCCTTGATAAATTCGGATCTGTCTGACCCCGCTCAATTTTAGAATATGAGGAAGTAGATATATTCAATTTCATCGCCACATAATCTTGGCTATATCCCTTATCTGATCTAATTTTTCGAATGCTTTTTGCGAAGTCTTTCATCGCAGTAAAATTCCAAAAGAATTAGAGGATTGCTGTGTGCGCTATATGACATAAAATAAACTTATACGACATTTACAATCATATGGCGACAAATATTATCTTTTATCAATTACTTGATAATCCCTTGAAGCCAATTCTGACAGTCTAAATTTAATTCTCCATTTAGCTGATTCAACAATAAACCCCTTTCCGATTTCTCCATCTTCAATCCCACAAATTCAAATAACTCATTCAAAGGTTCTTCCAGTGGTTCATTCCCTTCTACCCAAATCCTCCAAAAATCAGTCAAACTTCCTTCATAAACCTCTTCCACAATTCGATAAACATCAGATAAGGTATAGCCTAATTCCTTTCTTCCAAAGTTTTCATTCATTTGAATCATCACCTCACGAATCGATTTGCGATGGGCAAATTTCTTACGAATCAGCAAATCTAAGCCTAGGGCCACGATAGCTCCCTTATAATAAATGGAAACCCTTTTTCCAGGAATAGCCTTTCCATATCCATCCAACCACAAATCAATGGAACTCTCAATCAAGGATTGTTGAGATGCCCCATCGCGTTCAAAATGTAATTTCAAATTGCCCAAAAGGGATGCTAAATATTCTTCTGTTTGATATACCCCTGAGGCCACTAAAAACCAATCTCCCAGATAAGTAGTCACTCCCTCCACAAACCAGGCCGTCGGGAAATATACTTCCTCCGCATAATTATAGGGGAATAACTCCTTAGGACGAATGGTAGCAATGTTCCAAACATGAAATAATTCATGCGAAGCCAAACCGATTAAATCATCGTATAAATCGCGGTCCGGAGGACCTAAAACCATCATAGTGGAGTTGCGATGCTCCACTCCATGGTAAAATGCTTCCTCTTTAATCCAATGTAAAAAACGGTATTCCTTTACAGGAAAATGTCCCATCCAGGCTAATTGATAAGCAGAAATTTTCCGATAAGCCTCCAACAATTTCCCTTGAAAAACATTGGGAGATCCTATCCCTTCAGCCCAAAATTGACAATCTCCCTGTTTCCAAGAGTATTTGTTTAATTCCAAACTGCCTATCCAAGGCGAATCCACTAATTCACGGTAACTCGATGCGCTCCAAACTCCTTGTTGACGACTTATCAAAGACGTGCACACCTCCCAATCCTGCGGAATATCTACCTGAACCTCGCAAGCATTATCCTCTTCGCCTGGCACGTACATTAAGCAGTTAATGAAATTCAGATATAGCATCTTTGAGGTAGAAATACTTCCTCCGGCATCAGCCTGATTAGCATAATACGCATATCTGACCTCCACAACCTGATCCTGCTTCCCTAGAAATACCCAAGCAGACGTTCCTTTTTTATGTAATGGAATTCCTTCTCCTGCTTGATTAAAAGCTCTAACTTGAGGAATGTTCTTAGAAAAATGCTGCGCCTGGTATCTTCCTGGTCGCCAAATAGGCAATTGAAGCAGGCAAAGTCCTGAGCTTGCTACTTGAAATCGGAAAATAATGTTCAAAAAATACTCCTCTCTTTCACAAGGTGTTACTCGATAAAATGATATATTCTTCATGATGCCATCACTTCTTGTAAAACTTGCCACGACCGAATCTCACCAATGGATTCCATGTGAATTTGATAATAATGCAACATGGCTGCGACCAATTCCTTTCGCTGTAATTTAGTCATAGAAACGGCTTTCCCATAACCAGAGCCAATTAATTCATCCAAAATAGGAGACAGGCTCCTTATTTTTTCCTCTCCAATCCATGGATTCATTTGACTAAAAAATTCAGTGGAGCTACTTGATCCAAAGCCTAAATAAGCTGTCAATTCCCATAAAAATTGAATATGAAAATTTTGTACATGCGCTTCTGCTATATCTAAAAATTGGAAGGACTCTTCTAAAAAATTAAATAATGGAATATTCTCTTCTTCTTCTTTTAAAACCTTTCCAAGCACTTCACTTAAAAATAGCGCAATACTCGACTTAATGATATCAAATGGAATTTGCTGATAAGGATAATAACATTTGGCCTCCGAAATACGATGAAGTCCTTTACCAGGTTTATGATAAACCTCCAAATCCAGCAAAGTCATTGGCTGGAAAAGGGCCATTTTATGTTTCGCTTTGGCTGATCTAACTCCATTTTCGATGTAAGAAGCTATACCAAATTCTGCTGTATAAATCGTAATCAAGAGGGACGTCTCACGATAACGCATATTATTGATCACCAATCCCCTCGTTTTCCGCTGCATGAACTAATTTATCTTATTTTCTTCCTCTAAGCTTAAGCCTACTTCCAAGGCAATTTTATTTAAAATAGACTCGATTGAATCCTCTTCCTTAAATTGAATCGGTTGACGAAACTCAACCTCCAATTGGGTATTTCGCATTTTTAATAATAATCCTTTTTTATCAAAGGCTCGTCTAAATCCATTTATCCTAACGGGGACGACAATCGGGTTTGTACTTTTAATTAAATGGGCTGTTCCCTTGCGCAAAGGGGCAAATGCCCGTGTAGTTCCCTGCGGGAAACTTATTACCCAACCAAAACCCAAGCCTTTTTTGATTTTTTCAACTGCCTCTAAATCCACCTCTCTTTTGACATTCTCTCCTTTCGCTCTCCAAGATCTATTCACTAAAATAGCTCCCGCCTGAGCAAATACTTTAGGCAAAATACCATCATCCTTCATCGTTTCAGCCGCCGCCACATAGAATAAATTGGATCGAGGAGCTAACAAATAAATGGGGTAATTTACCGAATTTCTAAAGCCCCATTTGACCGAAAAAAAGATATGATACAAACAAATCACATCCATAAAATAGGTCTGATGATTGGATAAAAACAAAACGCCTCGCTCCGGCAATTCATCCAAATACTCCGTTCCTTTAATCTTAGTCTTATTGTACATCACCAGTCGGCTGTATGTCAAAAAGCCCAAAACAACCATAATTATACGCTTGAATACAATTGGATTACCAAATGGATCTCTTTCACCAAGACCCAAGGTGTCCATAAATTGAAATAAGCGCGTTAATTTTGATGCCATATTAAAATCCTCCAGACTTTGTTTTCGGTTTAGTTGTAGGGGCTGCTTTGGGCGCTGCTTTTGATTTCGGAGCCTGCTTTTTCACAGGAGGCTCTTGCCTATACAAGGTTAAAAACTTCTTAACAAAAACAGCCTTCTCGTCGCTTGCAGCTTCTACCACACGAACTTCTCCTTCTTTTTTATCTTTCTTTTCATTTTTGACAGCTTCTCTTACCGCTGCTAAAAATTGATTATCAGAAGAATAAACCCCTAACTCTCCGTTAAAATACGCAAAATAATACCAAAGATCTTCGGATAATTCCCAATATCCATAAAACTCTTCTTTGCTTGGTTTCTTGATTACTTCCATGTAACCTTTTAAAGTACTATTTACATCCACCGGACCCACATTCACCAAAGGAATTCCCCCAATGGAGTAAAAGGCACTTAAATTGGGTGACCAAGCCCATTTCACCGCAGAGAAATTGATAGATTTGGTAAACTCTAAGGAAACCTTGTCGAGCGCTAAATGGTTTTGGTCCATCTTAGATTTAATAGCTTCGGGTATGGCTTTACCTAGTACCTGCTCAGCTCGCTTCAAATAATCATCCCGCATTTCTGGTTCATCTGCCGAGGCAGTACTTAAGCCTTCCTCCAAATTATATTTCACAATGCGATCTCCCATAATTTTTAAAATAGTAGGAGCAAATGGAAACTGTAGACTAGTCCAAGTTTCTAATCTAGGAATCAAGGTATCCGTCGACATAGAAATTTTACCAAAAGAAGTCAGTAACTTATTACCCGTAAACAACTGAACAGCCCCTTCTGCTTCTAACCTCTTTTGTTTGACATATAACTTCATGTCACTCTGTTTACCCTTCACTTGATAATAATCTTTCTCCTCAAAAACTTCCCCCTCTGCAGAATACAAAACGGGGTCTAGGTCATCTGACTGTGGACCTAAAAAGGTTGGATATAATTTATTGTCTGCATTGATGAATATACCCGCTGTGACAGGCCTTCCAGCCTCATCGCGAAGACTAGGACTTAACTTTAAATTAGGCGATTCTCCACCTTGATTTTCAAATGGAATCCAGGCGGCTTTAAAATTTGACAAACCGATGACTGGACGAATAAATCCTTTGAAATTTAAAAACTCTTGATTGGACTTAAAAAAAATTTCCCCCTTAAATTGTTGATGAGCAGATAATGCCAAAGGTACTTTTTCGCTTAAAACGGCCTCCGCTTGAATGTATTTTTCTTCTGCTTTTTTAGCCGTAGCGGCCTCCTCCATAAAAGCGAAATTGCGCATTTTGATCTTTGTACTATCTCCTGAAGCACGAGGTAAAAGATAGATGGCTTCCCCTTTCCAGCTATCAGCATTCGCTTCGGTAACTTGTAATTCACTAATGATATGCCGCGAATTTTCAGGATCTAAAATGGCCCTTGCTCCCATAAATGGCTTAAACTGTCCATCTTTTTGTATCGCAAAAATTCCCTTTGCTGGGTAAACCACGGCGGGGCCTATACCCACTTGCTTAACTCCTCCCAACTGTAACAACTGTGCCTTTAAATCATAGTCTGCCGTACTGGCCCGAATAAGCCCTTTATCCGAAAAAGCTATTTTCTTTTGTAAAGTCGTAGAATCTTGGCTAAACATGGTGGAGTCCGCTGACCATTGATTTAACTCAAATCCAGACTTGCCAGAAAGCCTAAACCGCTGAGCTGCCAAATCCCAAGTCGCTTCCGAAATGGTACTTTGATAACCAATAAAAGGAAATAATAATATGCTATTTTCATCTGATAATTCCTTTGATTTTTTTGCCCGCATGTTTACTTTTTGAGTACCCATAACCGCTTCTACCGAAATAGCTTGCGCAAACACAGATGGCTTAAATAAATTCATCTGTCGACCAATCTTTACATCGCTTAAATCACTTTGCCAGGCATTCGCTCCAAAGGTAAAATGCTGCGAATTAAACACTCCATCGCCATAATAAACCTGCCCTTTTCCAAACACCTTCTTTTGATGAAAACCTAAATTTCCTGCCAACTGTATTTGATTATTAAATAAACTGATACGGTTTTTCTGAGGATAAATCCATAAACTATCCACCGCAGGATACCAATGTAAGGAGTGAAGCCCAAAACTTGCCGAAGGAAAGGTATTTTTCCCTTGATAGGAAGTCACTAATTTTCCATCAAGACCTTTAGACACCAATGAATCTGGATAAAAAGTGGAGGTCTTGGAATTGGAACTTAAACCCCATATCGACAAATTTCCTGAAGCATGTAAACCCTCTCGATCCATCAATAATACTTCATTTAAGCTAAATTTTGCTTGGTTTTTGTAAATATCGATAGGACTTTTAGCCATATATTTAAATCCGAAAGATTGATCTGGCATTAATTCCAATTTGGTTTTTAAAACCGGAAACAAGCCATCTGAATAGAAACTTCCATCAAATGTGATGTCTTTCAACAATAGACTATCCAATTCAATCTTTGGAACTTTGAAATAATATTTTTTGCCGTATAAGCCTTGTGCCCTCCATGGTTCATCAAAATAAGTGGTAACCCCTTTGGGTATGATTAATTTTGGATACGCCGCTACACCCAATCGTCCAGATTTATTATTCGGTGGGCTTAATTGTAACATCCCTGATTCATACTTAAAATGCCCACCTAGCTCTCTCGTGCCCAGGGAACCATCTTTTAATCTTGGTAAAAAAGTAATGGAGTCAATTTTGGGAAAGTTGACCGTAAACTCGGCAAAATTAAATTGAAAATTGGGCCCTCGAAAACGATAGTTACCAACCTTAATTTCTCCATGAAAATCAAAATCTCTACCTTTAGTAAAGACGATTTGCTTATTCTGAGGCACAAAATTAGCTTTCAAAGAATCGGATACTCGAATTTCATCAATACCCCGAACAATCAGCCTCTGTCGACCTAAATCTAAACTAATATTGGCAGAATCCTTTTCAATCATGTCGGCAAAAGAGGCCACATAAAAACGGTCAAAGTCCTTTTTTTCAAATTGTACCAAAGCGTAATGACGACCCATTTTGGTAAAAGATACCTGGTCTGTATCCGCACGGTATTGAATATACCCCGCATCTCGATACATCATGAATCCTGATTTCAAAGAGGCATAATCTTTTTTGTATTTCAGTGCTATCTCACTTAGGTACACTTGAGGGCTTTTTGTTTCAATTATTTGATTGTACAAAATCCGCAAAGGATTGTAATTCAATATTCCCTGTAAGGCTGTAACTCGACTTTCTTCAAAATAATCAAATGACTCCACCCAGGCAGGAACTTGATTTTTACCCGACAACCTAAAAAAATCTACTTTTTTCGCTTGGGGATTTAAAACCGCCAAATCCGCTGAAATCCTAACTTGATGATAAGAATCCTCAAATAGTAAGCGCTCCATCGGGCCTCCGTCTATTTTTCGAATATGCAAAAGGTCTTGAAGTGGATACCAGTTAGCCCGAATGCTAGGATGCTGCAAGGTGTCTCGGCTTCCCATATAGGCCGCAAATTGCCCTTCTGGAATGCTTACATTTCCTTCGGCGCTTAACCACATCAATTTTGTTTTTATTTGGGCAAGCAGCTGTTTATCTGACAGTACCTGAAAGTAGGCCAATTGAGTACTCGAAGAAATCAAGCCCCGTTTATCTCCTAAAATCCAAAGTCGGCCATTGGCCCGCCACGACTTCTCTTGAATAGGGGATGACATCACATCTAGGGATCGAAATTCAAAGGGGAAAATAGTTGTATTTGCTTTTCTTTTAAGACTAAGTTTGCCTTTTCCTGCAAGGTTTTTATCTAGTTGAACCCAATCTCCCTCCAAGCCCACTAGCTGCCCTTTTTTAGGAAGTATCTCAAAAGACCTAATCTTCCATGTAGCATCTAAATACCCCAGTATTCCTCCCGGAATCTCAGCATCGGTCCCTTTTCCTATTTTATTTACAACCGACCATTGAAAAGTCTTTGGGATAAATTGAATACTATCTCGGCCCGTTTTATAGCTTAGTTCTGGAAATCTCCAAAGTAAAACCGGGCCTCCAATCTTCGTTTCCATCAACCAATTTTTATCGGAGGCATTGGGGGCGACCAGTTCTGATGAACCAGGAGTATCCCATCCATCATCTTCTTTAGCTTTTTGTCCTAAGGAATCTGCCAGCAAAACATCACTTGGCCAGGTCACCAATATCCTTCCCTTTACCTTGATGGACATAGCTGCTAGTCCGGGAATTTGTTGATTAAATTGCCAGTTTT
The DNA here is from genome assembly GCA_027491315.1 of Cytophagaceae bacterium. Taxonomy (GTDB): domain Bacteria; phylum Bacteroidota; class Bacteroidia; order Cytophagales; family Spirosomataceae; genus Aquirufa. Next base: position 480,414 of record JAIXWL010000001.1, on the reverse strand, counting down.
CAAGAGTTTCGACCAGGGACATGGCCGTCCGAAAGTCTTTCTTTTCGACCAACTTTTCCCATACCTGAATAAGACTTTTTAGGCCATCCGCATCATCAGATAATTGTACCGTACATCGAATAAATAAATAAGCTAATTGAGGGGATTTGAAACCCATGGAGGGCATCTTTTTTACCAATTTTTCAAACTGGTCTTGTTCTGCCGCATTCAGATTGGCGTATGGCCATTTGGCCATCCATAAATCCCCAATAGCCGGGGCTTCCTTATTTCTACTTAGAAGCATCCAGTTTTTAACCTCTGTAGAAAAATCTCCTTTCGAATTAGAAAATTTTTGCGCCTGGGTGGATAAACTTATCCCCAAGCAGACAAAAAGAAAGAAAATTTGGGATCGAAACATATTCAACTAAACCTAGGGATAAGCAAGTAAAAATAAACAAAAATTTAGGATATTTGCGGTAAATAAACCCATTATGCAAAACGTCCTTTCTCTATTTAATCGTATAAAAGCCTTTGTTTTTGATGTGGATGGAGTCATGACAGATGGCCAAGTACACGTACTAGAAACGGGCGAACACTTCAGAAGTTTTTATATCCGAGACGGATATGCCATTGAAAAGGCTAGACAAGCGGAATATCAAATGTGCGTGATCACAGGGGGAAGTCACCCCGGAGTTCAAAAAAGATTAGAAAACCTTAAATTTCAGCATATTTATAGCAGTTTAGGCGCCTCCAATAAAACAGCCACTTTTGAAAAATGGTTACAAGAAGTTGGGCTGCAAGAAGATGAAGTTTTATACATGGGAGATGATGTCCCAGATTTAGAAATTCTCTCTAGACCAAATATTCTTAGTACCTGTCCATCTGACGCCATACCAGAAATTCATCAAGTTGTTAAATATGTTTCTCCTTTTAAAGGTGGCCATGGAGCCGTAAGGGACGTCATAGAAAAGGTGATGAAACTTCAAGGAAAATGGCCTAATTAATACCATTATGGCAACAATCTTAGCAGTAGAAGGTCATTTACCTCAATTCGGAGAACATGTGTGGTTAGCCCCTAATGCTACGGTAGTAGGAAATGTTTCCATAGGAAAACATGGAACCGTTTGGTTTAATGCAGTCATTCGTGGGGATGTCAATCGAATTCAAATTGGGGATTATAGCAATGTCCAAGATGGTGCAGTGATCCATTGTACCTATCAAAAAACCGAGACAATCATCGGAAATTATGTCTCCATTGCACATAATGCCATCGTTCATGGCTGCACCATAGAAGACCGCGTTTTGGTAGGAATGGGTGCCATCATCATGGATGGAGCCTATGTGGAATCAGGATGTATCATTGCAGCAGGAGCTGTAGTCACACAAGGTATGCGCATTCCTTCTGGAAGTATTTACGCGGGTAATCCTGCCAAATTTTTAAAACCTGTCAGCAAAGAGGCCGCTGAAGTATTCATGCGTACAGCCATGAATTATGTTAAATATGCCAGTTGGTTTGAATAAACTATTTAGCCCGAAATTAGTAGCCCTTACTCTGGCCAAGTAATCCCTCAGCTAATATTCGATCATTGGATAATCGTGGAACCTTATTCTGTCCCCCTAGTTTACCTTTCGACTTCATATATCGAATAAATGAATCTTTTTCCAAAGATTGAATCACTAAAGGCTGTAGGATATTTCCTTCAATAAGATCGCGATAATATATGTTTTGGCGCTGCATGGATGTATCTAAGGTCTTTTGAAATAATTCCATATCCTTAGGTGCTTCATCAAATTCCATCAACCATTCATGGTGAGGTAATTGGCCATTTAATGGATTAACTTGCGGAGCCACTGTAAATTCCACCATTTTTGTTTCTGGGCAAGCCTCCATAGCCTCTTTCATGGCTAATTCTACCTCCTCGGCAATGACATGCTCACCAAATGCTGAAATAAAATGCTTGATTCTTCCCGTTACAATAATCCGATATGGATCCAATGAAACAAATTTCACCGTATCTCCAATGGAATATGACCATAAACCCGCATTGGTGGTCATCAGCAAAGCATAATTGACCCATAACTCTACTTCGGATAAACACAAACGAGTAGGACTTTCAGAAAAATAAGTATCCGTTGGCACAAACTCATAAAATATTCCAGCATCTACCAATAACAATAAGCCTTCTTCGCCGCTTGAATCTTGAAAGGCAATAAACCCTTCTGATGCAGGATAGGTTTCTACGACATCTACACTTCTACCTATGGATTGCATTAACTTATCTCGATAAGGCTCGAAGTTGACACCCCCGGTAACAAATACTTGAAAATCAGGGAATAAATCTCCTATTTTTTTACCTGATTGGGCCTCCAATCGATCGAAATACATTTGAACCCAAGGCGGAATCCCGGATATCAAACCCATACGCTGATGGATGGTTTCTTCCACGATAGCACTTAATTTTTCTTCCCAATCCTCGATACAATTTGTAGCATAGGAAGGCAATTGATTGGTCCGTAAATAGGAGGGGACATGATGATTTACAATACCCGATAGTCGGCCCGTTGGAACTCCATTCTTTGTTTCTAGTTCTGGAGACCCCGATAAAAAAATCAATTTTTGATCCAAAAACGAAGCATTCCCACTTTGATGCACATAATGCAGCAAAGCATCTCTTGCGCCTAAAATATGAAAGGGCATAGACTCGGAGCTGATAGGAATGTATTTGGCCCCTGATGTCGTTCCTGATGTTTTGGCAAAATATGCTGGTTTTCCTGGCCAAAGAATATCCTTTTTCCCAGCTACCGCTTCCTCTATGTAGGGTTTGATATCCTCATACTCAAAAATGGGAACTCTCGACTTATATTCCAGGTAATTTTGGATTTTATCAAAGCCAAAGGCCTGACCAAAAAGCGTAGATTTCGCTTTATTCAAATTAGCATTCAACCAAAAATACTGCTTATCTATGGCCTCGGATGGAGTCATCCGATACTTCTTAACTACCCAATGGGCAAAAGGCTTGGCAAAAAAAGAACGAATTCCCATAGCTCTGACCAAATTATCATTTAAAAATACCCTTGGGATCTGGCATTTTTTCCACGAGTTGTTGAGAAAAATTTAAATCCAATTGCGTCAAATCCAATGATCGACATTCATGAAAATAACTCCATGCTAACTCATATTTTTCTTGTAAAAATGCCACTTGACTCTTTTTCATCCAAGCATTGGCATTCGTTGGGTCTTCTTGTAATGATTGGCTTAACAGCGCATCAACCTCCTCCAAATTACCGCATTCCATATTTTTCAAATAGCAACTCAACTTTACAATCGCATAATCCACCCGCATGATACTCAACTTAGGGTTGATTTGTAAACCCTTTCCCAAAAGCTCTATGGCAGCAGGAAAATCTAGGCGTTGAAAAGCGATGACACCTAAACCCCAATAGGCCTCAACACTAGTAGAGTCTAAGGCATGAACTAAATTAAAACGATAGGTCGCCGTGTCTAATTTTCCCTCAGACACATATTCCCAGGCTCTTTCAGATAAAAATTTGACCCCTTCTGCCCGATTCGGAAAACTTTGATCGACACTATTAATAATTTGAGTAACCTCTTCTTGATCTTTCTTATTTAGTGGCTTTTTACCAAATAATGCCTGATATCGAGGTATTCGAATCAATGAATCTGCTGTCATAGCTGCCATTACAGGCACCGACAAACATAATAATATTCCTAATAAATAGGCTTTCCTTCTTAGCATCATATCACAAATCTACCTTTTCTTTTTAATGGAGGATGTATTTGAACGAAATTTTGATGCATTTTTAGGTTTACTCTTTGAAGTATTACCTTTGGAAGTCCCCTTAGAAGAACTTTTAGCGCCTAATTTAGCCCTGGGTTTATGTTTCTTTTCATGAAAAGCCCCTTTAAATTCGGGATCTTCTCTTTTCCGCTGATCATCTACCGCACGCAACATATCTTGCTGCTCTAAAAATGGCGTATCTTCTTCATAAATCCCTGATGGCAAATGCTCTATCTCAATTTTTTGTTGAATGATCGTCTCTATTTTAGCCCAATGGTAACGCTCTGCTAAAGTCACAAATGTGATTGATTCCCCAATTTCTGCTGCTCTACCCGTCCTACCTATACGATGCACATAATCCTCATAGATTAAAGGCACATCAAAATTGATGACATGTGAAACTTTAGGTATATCTATTCCTCTAGAAGCCACATCTGTTGTTACCAAAACACGAACCAAGCCTTCCCTAAATTGTTGCATGGCATTAATTCGAGTATTTTGTCCCTTGTTTGAGTGAATAACCCGAACTTGAGCCTCCGACAAAACCTTTCTAATTAAAAACTTTTCCACCTGGTTTGCCACTTCCTTACTTCTACAAAAAATCATAACCCTCTCGAAATCAGGATTTTGTAAAAAATATTCCAAGGCATTAATCTTCGTTTTTAAATTGGGTGCCTCATAGACGTGCTGTTTCACCTGGCTAGCTGGAGTAGCTTGTGGGGTTATTTCAATTTTATGAGGAAACTCCAAAAACTCATGTGATAAGTTTTCCACTCGCTCGGGAAAGGTGGCAGAAAACAAACCATTTTGCCTTTTCTTATAAGGAATCACTTCCAAAATTTGACGAATCTGAGGCATAAAACCCATATCCATCATTTTATCCGCCTCGTCCAAAACCAAATGTTTCAATTCCTTGACGATGATTACTTCCTTTCGATATAATTCTAAGAAGCGACCTGGCGTAGAAACAATGATATCAACACCATTTTCAATAGCTTGAATCTGGGTTTTAGGGCCTAAACCACCATATAATGCCAATAAGCGCAAATCCGTAAATTGGGCCAAAGTCACCATAACCTCATAAATCTGCATCACCAACTCCCTAGTAGGCGCTAAAATCAAGCCTCGTGGATTTTGGCCTTGTGCATATTTACATTGCATCAAAAGAGGCAAAACATAGGCTGCCGTTTTTCCTGTACCCGTTTGCGCAATACCCAAAACATCATGTCCCCCTAAAAGTAAAGGAATGGCCTTTTCTTGAATGGGTGTTGGTTCTTGATAACCCAAGGCATCACATGCTCTTTGTAATTGTGGGTTCAATCCCAAGCTTAAAAAATCAACCATTTCGTAGAAAATTATGCCTACAAAGGTAGCTAAATTCATTCGATTTAATGGAAATGCCTGAATAGGAGTCTATTGGCTACTTTCCTAGTTCAATCCTTCCATTATTTCCCTAACTTTGGGCGAATTATTCCAATAGCTTGACTACTTCGACCCGACATTGGCTTTCTAGAATATGCATGGGATTGTCCACTTCCTTTCTCGTGGGATCTGCTTCTTCCTTATTTTTATGGGGATTAGAAAAAATTTCCGATTATCGCTCTGAGCATCTAGGCCTTTTATTTACTTTACCAATTTTGGGAGCTTGCTTTCAGTATTTGGCTAAGCTCCCCAATTCCTCTTTTCAATTGGGGACAAATGATCTCATTGATCGAGTGAACCAACAAAGGAGTGATATCCCATGGGGATTGGGACCATTCATTTTACTAGGTACCTGGTTAAGCCAAATTTCGGGTGCTTCGGTTGGGCGTGAAGGAACAGCTGTTCAAATGGGAGGTGTTGCCTCCTACCAAATTTCCAACTGGCTTAGTTTGGAAGAGTCGGACAAAGTTGATTGGTTACGAGCTGGGATGTCGGCAGGATTTGCCTCGGTCTTCGGAACACCCTGGGCAGGTTGCCTTTTTGGATTAGAAATTTCCAAAGTCGGTCAAATTTCCTTTCGAGCTATTTTGCCTTGTCTTTTTTCCGCTTTTGGTGCCAATTGGGTGAGTCTCCACGTGTGGGGCACAAATCACACGATTTATCCTACTGTTTTTTTACCTGAAATTTCTTTGGCTTTTTGGGCCAAATTAGCAAGTATAGGCCTATTTTTAGGCGTTTTGGGCTGGGTGTATTCGCGTTTAGAATCAATTATTTCAAAAACGTTCGCCCAATTACCCATGCATAACATTCTCAAGGGCATTCTCGCGGGCTTGATTTTACTATTCATTTTCCAATTTCCTATTTTTCATGAAAGCATAGGCTTGGGTGCTTCGTATTTACTTCGCCCTTTTGAGTCGGGTGATACCGCCAACTTTGCCTGGAGTAAAACCTTAGCCACAAGCCTAAGTTTAGGTTTAGGATTTAAAGGAGGGGAAGCCACTCCATTATTTTTGATAGGGGCTCATGCTAGCAGTGCACTACATGAAATCATAACTTTACCTATTCCATTGTTGGCTGCACTTGGTTTTACTTGTTTATATACCGGCCTAGCCAAAACACCACTCACTGCCATTGCCATGGGAATAGAATTATTTGGCTCGGATGCTTGGTTCTGTTTCTTCCTTTGTACCCTAATCGTCATGTATATTTCTGGCAAAAAAGGTATTTTCAAAAAACAGGCTTGGGCAGATTGGGTCCCTAAACCATTATACGAATGATGTTTAATTCACTATTTGAACAATACGAAAGCTTTCAAGAAAAGCGCATTTCAAATCGTAGATTTCCTGAAAAAATATGGGATGATTTATTCCAAGAATGGTCTCAATCTCCACTTTTTAGCAGCCGAAAATTAGGGGAAACTTTTGAAGGAAAAGATATTCAAGAAATACGCTTTGGCCAAGGTCCAATCCACATAGCTGCTTGGTCTCAAATGCATGGAGATGAAGCAACGGCTACGATGGCTTTAGCTGATATTTTTCTTTTTTTATCCTATAATTTGAATAAATGGTTTGAATTCAAGGCAGAATTGCATCAGAAAGTATCTATATTCTTTATTCCTAGACTAAATGCGGATGGAGCAAATAGGTGGACAAGGGAGACCGCCTTGGGCATCGATATGAACCGAGATGCGAGAACCCAAAACAGTCCAGAAGCAAAAATTCTTGCCCGCTGGTTAGATGAAATTAAACCAATTTTTTCATTCAACCTACACGATCAAAACCGCTTGTATTCAGCTGGTAAAACTCCCCATCAAACACATATCGCGTTACTTGCTACAGCAGGTGATGAACATGGAACTTGGACTGCTTCTCGCTTGCGTGCGGCTAAAATAGCGAACCGAATGGCTCGACATTTACAAGCTTACTTGCCAAACAACATAGCGAAGTGGTCTGATGAATATGAGGCAAGAGCATTTGGAGATTTTGCTCAGGGAAAAGGCTATGGATTAGTCCTGTTAGAATCGGGAGGAGCAGGGTGGGATTTAGAAAAACAGTCCTTGAGAAAATACAATGCCTGTTTATTATTGGATGCTTTTTACTCCATTGCTACTGAATCTTGGAGAAAAGAAGAAACCCATTTGTATCAAGGTTTACCTACCAATGAAAGACAGATTTTTGATATACTCATTAAAAAAGCTCCTTTAAACCAACATGAACCTATTTACAGGGCAGATATTGGATTAAATATCCAAGAAACAGCGAAAGAAGATGGTTCTATCGAATATGCGTGGATTATTGAAGACGTAGGAGATTTAAGTCCTTGGTATGGATTAACAGAAATCGACGGGGAAGCGTTACATTTGCAAACTGAAAAAATGCTCAAGAAAGAAGGAGTATACCACCATCTTGTTTTAACTAAAAACAATGAAGTAGCATTCGATCTCAGTAATTATACTCAAAAAATTCAATCATAATATGACATCTTTACCAGTTATCATCATTGGCGTTAATCCGTTTGCTTTAGAAGTAGCTTCCATTTTTCAAAAAAACGAAGTCGTTATCTATGGTTTTTTGGATGATGATCCGAAGAAAAAAGATACTCAAATTGGAGAAATCCCTGTATTAGGAAGTACAGAAGATGAATCCTATTGGGGCTTAATTGGTAAAAATTGTGGGGTATTTGTCGCATTAGAAAACCCAACCGAAAGAAAAAAGATGATTGAAACCATTATGGAAGATCGTCAAGTAAAACCTGTCAATGCCATTCATCCTTCAGCCATTATTGCTGATGTTAAAAACCTAGCTTATGGCGTATATGTAGGTGCTGGAGCGATCATTCAGCCTGAGGCAAAATTGGCGGATCATTGCATCATTGGGGCAGGGGTCATTGTGGAAACCGGAGCACTTATTGAAGAATACGTGCAAGTTGGCGCAGGATCAGTCATTGGTAAAGAATGCAAATTGGACACCAATTGCTTTATCGGCATCCAAAGTACCATCGTAGGAAGTATTAAAATCGGCAAAGGGGCTACAGTAGGAGCGGGAAGTGTAGTAATAGAACCCGTTGCGGCCTCAAAAAGAGTCTTCGGAAATCCTGCTAAATTGATGTAATTCGATCGATATTTTTTTCTTCTACCATTTGTAAAAAATGGTAGCGTAGATATAATTGGGCAAGCGTAACTACATCCTCCACGCAATAGGCTGCTATTTTACTTAAATCTTTTTCCAGGTAATAAACGCCATGTACTTTATCTCCAGTCAAATTCGTTTTTGAGCCAGGAATCCCTAATAATTCTGCCAATAAATCCAGAGAAATATAGACCTTCCTATCGCCAAATTTCCATAACTCCATGGTATCTTGATGTAAAACTTCCCAAGGCTTTTTCCCTTGTAATTGCAAAGGCCTAGGAATTTCCAAGCCATTCACCAGCATCCTCCTGCATAAATAGGGAAAGTCAAACTCCTTTCCATTATGAGCCACCAAGGTTAATTCCCTTGATTTGTACGTATCATTGATGAATTGTATAAACTCCAACAGCAAAGATTTTTCATCTTTATTGGCAATAGTTTTCACCTTCAAGCAAAGTTCTTTCTCTTTATTTTGGTACAAAAATCCCATTCCTATCACTATAATTTTGCCAAATTCAGCAAATAAAGCAGCACGGTCTACATACAATTCTTCTAGAGCTAGATTTTGGGGATTTGATACATTCTTCGCTTTTTTTAGCCAAAAGTGTTTCATTTGGTCTGAAAGTAGGGAAAAATTAGATTCTCCAGAGACCGTCTCAATATCAATAAATAACGTGTTTTTAAAATTCTTTTTAGGCTCCATATTGCTTTAAGATTTGGTTAGGTTTAATGTTTCACGTGAAACATGTATCAGCTTGCATTCAAATAATTGACTAAAGTGCGTTAAAACCTTAGATTTTACTTCATCAATAGCCACTTCTCGTCCTAGTTCTTGTTGTAAAGAGGTCACACCACGGGTAGCAATACCGCAAGGAACAATATGCCCAAAATAACTTAAATCTGTGTTTACATTAAATGCGAAGCCATGCATGCTAATCCAGCGCGAGGCTTTAACGCCTAAAGCACAAATTTTGCGGGCATTTTCAGATTCATGATCAATCCAGACTCCCGTTAATCCATCAATTCTTCCAACCACTAATCCATAATCTTGACAGGTAAGGATAATTGCTTCTTCCAGCATACGCAAGTATAAATGTATGTCTGTGTAAAAGTTCTCTAAGTCCAAAATGGGATAACCTACCACTTGACCTGGCCCATGGTAGGTTATGTCTCCTCCACGGTTAATCCGATAAAATCGTGCACCAATGCTGTCCAAAAAAGGTTCTTGCATCAACAAATGAGACTCATCTCCACTCTTACCCAGCGTATATACATGTGGATGTTCACAAAAAAGCAAATAATTAGGCGTCTTGTCCACCCGTGATTCCCTTCGGTTAGTCAATTTTATTTGAGCAATATGATCCAAAAGCCTTTCCTGCAAATCCCAGGTTTCTTGGTATTCAGACAAGCCCATATCAACAAATTGAATTTCTTTATTCAGCATCTTATATTATCAAGTAATTATTGAAAATAGATATTATCCACTTTATACCTTGCTTCACAAAGATACAAGAATGGCAAAACATTTAAAGCTCGGCCAAAAGGCTGAAAGGGTAGCGGAAGACTATTTACGAAGAAATCACTACCAAATACTTGATAAAAATTACAGAACAGGAAAAGCTGAAATAGATATCATCGCTCAATTCCAACAAACCCTTGTATTTATTGAGGTGAAATCGCTGCGAAGAACACGCTTTGGTTATCCTGAAGAACATATCAACCAGCATAAAATCAACATGCTATCAGAAGCCGCCAACCAATATCAAATCGATCGAAAGTGGGAAAAAGAGATCCGCTTCGATAGCATATCCATTACTTTTTTGCCACAAGCTACCAAATTAGAACATTTCGAGGATGCTTTTTTGTAAATTAGCTCTTTGAAAAAGAAACCATGATACAATTTTGCTCAGAAGAGATCGACTTTAACCTGCCGCAAAAAAACAGGCACAAAGCTTGGCTTAAAGCTGTAGCACAGCAAGAACAAAAGACTATTGGAGACATTAGTTATATCTTTTGTTCTGATGACTACCTCTTAGAAATCAATAAAATATACTTGAATCATGATACATTGACAGATATCGTGACATTTGATAATTCAGAAAACCCCAAAAAATTAGAGGGAGATATCTTTATTTCGGTTGATAGAATTCAAGAAAATGGCCTAAAACTTGGAACAGAAAGCAGCGAATTACAGCGCGTGATGGTTCATGGTTTACTCCATTTAGCTGGATACAAAGACAAAAAAAAGGAAGACAAAGCCATCATGACAGCCAAAGAAGATTACTATTTGGCGCAGTATTTTGAAGAACAATAAATGTTTCACGTGAAACAAAATAGAACATGCAACAACAAGCATACGATGTAATAGTAGTAGGAGCGGGACATGCCGGTTGTGAAGCAGCACATGCTGCAGCTCAAATGGGATCTAGCGTATTGCTAATCACTATGAATATGCAAACCATTGCACAGATGTCCTGCAACCCCGCCATGGGAGGTGTTGCCAAAGGGCAAATCGTGCGAGAAATAGATGCCCTTGGTGGTATGTCTGGAATCATATCAGACAAAACCATGATTCAATTTAGAATGCTGAATCGTTCCAAAGGTCCAGCTATGTGGTCACCAAGGTGTCAGTCGGACAGAATGAGATTCGCAGAGGAATGGAGGCTGGCTCTGGAGCAAAATCCTTTGGTAGATTTTTGGCAAGATTCGGTTCAACAACTCCTCATTAAAGAAAACAAAGTAACAGGGGTAATCACCCGGATGGGAATAGAATTTAAATCCAAAACCGTAGTACTCACAAATGGTACATTTTTAAACGGATTAATACACATAGGAGAGAAGCATTTTGGTGGAGGTAGAATGGCAGAACCTATGGCGCAGGGATTAACCGAACAGTTAGTTCATTTAGGTTTTGAATCAGGGCGAATGAAAACGGGGACACCACCTCGAGTAGATGGAAGAAGCCTAGATTATGCTGCCATGGAAGAACAAAAAGGAGATGAAAATCCAAGCAGTTTTTCTTATTTAACCGAAACACCTATACAAGAACAACGCTCCTGCTGGATTACTCATACCAACACAAAAGTACACGAAGTATTAAGAAAAGGTTTTGATAAATCACCCATGTTTGCTGGGAGAATAAAGGGTCTAGGACCGAGGTATTGTCCTTCCGTGGAAGATAAAATTAACCGATTCGCAGACAAGGACAGTCACCAAATATTTGTAGAACCAGAAGGGTGGAATACAGTAGAAATATATGTCAATGGTTTCTCAACTTCCCTGCCAGAGGAAATACAATATGAAGCCATTCGATTGATACCTGGGTTTGAAAAAGCAAAATTATTTAGACCTGGCTACGCCATAGAATACGATTATTTCCCTCCAACCCAATTACTAGCAACACTAGAAACCAAGCTTATTCAAGGCCTATATTTCGCCGGACAAATAAACGGGACTACGGGTTATGAAGAAGCTGCTTGCCAAGGTCTCATGGCAGGTATCAATGCCCATCAAAAAGCACAATCGTTGGATCCATTTACGCTTTCTAGATCAGATGCCTATATCGGTGTTTTAATCGATGATCTCATCAATAAGGGGACAGATGAACCATATCGAATGTTCACCTCAAGGGCAGAGTTTCGTACGCTATTACGCCAAGATAATGCGGATGAACGATTAACCACAAAAGGTTTTGAATTGGGGCTTGCCACCAAAAAACGAATGGATAAATTCCAACAAAAACAAAACGATGTAACTCGCCTATTAGAACATATTAAAACCCATAAAATAAAACCCGACGAAATCAATTCCTGGCTAGAAAGTCAAGGAAGCTCTAGTTTAAGGGAAGGGACACCCATTATTAATTTACTTAAACGTTCTGACCTAAGTTTCTCTACCTTATTAGAACACCCCTTAATACAAAATGTGAAAGAAAATTATTCACAAGAGGTAATCGAACAGGCAGAAATTATCGTTAAATACGAAAGCTATATTGAAAAAGAAAGGCTCATGGTTGATAAAATGAAAACCATGGAAGACTTAAAAATACCCGAAACATTTGACTACGATAGAATTAAAACCCTTTCCACTGAATCTAGGATAAAATTAAAATCCATTAAACCACAAACAATTGGTCAGGCTAGTAGAATTTCTGGTGTTTCCGCTTCTGACGTTTCTATTCTACTTTTATTCATGGGTCGCTAATTATGGAAGAATTACAAGAATGTCCAGCTTGTTTAAATAAAGAATTTACATTCATTCTGAGTGCAAAAGATTATACCGTTTCAAATCAAACATTTCAAATTGTAGCATGTAATAGCTGTAACCTACAGTTTACAAATCCCAGACCGAAATCAAGTGAAGCTGGGCCCTACTATCAATCTGAAAACTATATATCTCATAGTAATACGGAAAAAGGATTCATTAATCAACTTTATCAAAAAGTAAGAAATATCACACTTCGGTTAAAAACAAATTGGATAGAACCCGAAAAAAAAGAAGGCAAAAATTTACTCGATGTTGGTTGCGGGACCGGCCATTTTTTACAAGCTTGCCAGAAGCGAGGTTGGAATATTCACGGCATGGAACTAGATCCTGCAACAGCTAGCAAAGCAGCTAAGATGACAGGAAAAACGATCTATCCACAATTGAACAACATCCCAGAATCAGAAAGTTTCCAAGTAATCAGCCTTTGGCATGTACTAGAACACGTCTACGAAATACATGACTACTTTAAATTCTTTAAGAAGCATTTGGCACAAAATGGAAAATTATTTATGGCTTTACCTAATTGCCAAAGCTACGATGCCCAATACTTTAAAGAGCACTGGGCAGCTTATGATGTGCCCCGGCATATCTACCATTTTACTCCAGAAACCATACAATCCATTGCAAACCAGTATGGCTTTTCACTAAAAGAAAAAAGAGGATTAATCTTTGATAGTTTTTATATTTCCCTCATGAGTCATCAATACCAAAGTGGTTCCAAAAAAATCATCATGTCCTTTATCATTGGTATAATTTCCAATTTAAAGGCAAGTTTAGGTGGGGGAAATTATTCAAGCAATTTATACATTTTTGAACATGCTAAGTAGGCTTAAAAACTTGGTTTTATTCTCGCTAATCTCAGGATTGTTCATTACGCTAATCCTTCAGGGTTGTGCGCAAATGGCCAACCCTCCAGGGGGAAAAAAAGATACATTAGCACCCAAAATCAGTGAATCTATCCCTCTCAATAAAAGTAGAAATTTCAAAGGCAAAAGAATAGACTTGACTTTCAATGAATATGTAAGCATCAGAAACCTAAGTCAAGAATTATTGATTACTCCATCGGTTGGAACCTATCAAACAAAAATTAGGCCCCAAGGCTTAAGTATTTTATTAGATAGCACATTGAAAGACAATACAACCTATACCTTCAATTTTAGAAATGCAATAGAAGATGCTTCCGAAAGAAATGTAGGAAAAAATATAAAATTGGTTTTTAGCACGTCGAAGGATATCGATTCATTACAAATTAAAGGGAAGGTCTATCAACTACTAAACCAGAAGCACCCCGAGAATATATTAGTGGCACTTTATCCATGGAATGACTCCCTTTCCATTCATACGAGTAAGCCATATTACTTTGTAAAAACAGATACATCAGGAAACTACTTACTTGAAAACCTGGCAAAAGGTAAATACTACATGGCCGCATTTCATGATGTAAATAATAATTTGCTCTATAATTCAAATAAAGAATCTGTAGATTTTATCTCTGAAAAGTTCCTAGATTTAATATCAAACGTGGAACAAAATTTCGCAATCAGCTTACAAAATCAAGATTCACTAAAACTTAGCAAAACTACTGCATCAGCTAAAACCGTTTTGTACGAATTTAATAGAGGTATTAAAACCATACAAATAAAAAATCCTCCTAAGGCAACCCTATATTATCAGCAAGAAGAAAATAAAAATATCCGCTTCTACGCTTTAAATCAAACTAATGCTGATACCATTTTTATTCAAACAAGTATTACGGACTCACTCAATAGAACCTACCAAATACCCTTAAAAATTAAATTCAGAGAACCAACAAAAAGAGAACGAGTACAAAAAATGGATTTGAATTTTGAAGTAAAACCTGCAGCAGGCAAATTACTATCTCCAGTAGATTCCATTCAGATAAAATTTCCAAAACCCATACAACAGTGGGTTTCTACATCATTGCAATTTAAAACAGAAGAAGGCGAAATACATACTTTACCGGACCAAGCATTTCAATGGAATCAATACCAAAATAATCTAATTATAAAAAATGCCTATTTACCGAGCAGAACTAGATTCGAATTAAATATCATAAAGAATGCATTTGTTGGAGTTGAGGCAGATTCTAGTCAAGCATATTCACAAAAAATGGAATGGCAGGACATTGAGAATTATGGCAGTATTGACGGCAATATTTCCAACCCACAAGCAGATACTAATTATATTGTAGAATTACTCAAAGCTGATACTTTTGAGCCGTATATGACACAAAGCACTAAAAAGAGATTTGAGTTTATTCACGTGGAACCAGGTATCTACCAAATCCGCGTAATTGGTGATCTTAATAAGAATGGAGTTTGGGATATTGGCAATTTTAAGCTGAGAAAAAAATCAGAACCAGTCTACTTCATTGATGGCAAAATTAAACTAAAGGCAAATTTTCAAATTTCTGATTTGTTAATAAATACACAAAAATAGTGTGGATAAGATGTGTATAAGCTGATAAAATAGTGAACATCTAAGGAGGAAAATGTGGAAAGAAAATATTAGTAAAAAGTTGTGGACAATTTTTACCAGTAATCCACAAAAAAATCTGAACTTATCTACATAGATAACATATACATAAAAAATATATTTGCCTAATTATCAAGTATTTAAATATCAAATTAAAGCTTATCCACTTATCCACATCGAATAACAATAAGAAACAAAAAGAAGATTTATAAATTTTTTATTTTTTTTAAATAAGTCATGTGGAAAACATTTGCTAAATCTTTTTTTATTCTCTTCATAATCATATTGGGGAATGTTGATTCTGTCAATGCATCAACTTTGCTTAAAAGTCCTGATTCTTTATTTGTTGATCGATTACATCAAATTGTTAAAATTAAGAAAGAGAAGAAACGGATAAAGCAGTTGGATGATTTATTCTTAAAAAATCTAAATAATGGTTCTTTTTTAACATTTTATTCATTTAATGAAATACTTAAAGAAAATTTAGCACCGCTTTGGATTAAGTATTGTGGACAAATTGTTGATAAGTCTTTAAGTTCCCAGGGCTTGGAACTAACAAAAGACTGGTTGACTAATTTGAAAGACCAAGAAATAGCGAATCGTGAAGTAGAGCAAATGTTGGTTGCTTTGATTCAAGCAAATCCTGATCAGGCTAATCCTGTTGAATTGATCATACATTGGTATGCATTAAATCAACAATGGGAAAAGGTGTGGTTACAAAGAAAAGCTTTGGATATTCGATTTAAGTCGGGTGGAAAAGAAGTGAGTGATTTTGGGATTGCTTGTTTTCAGCGTCAGCAATGGACTTTGGTTAATCAAATATTTGAGTACTTAGTTAAAACCTATCCTCGTTCTCCGCAGCTGTTAAATTGGAAGCAGTTATTATTGGCTTCTAGAGAGCAGAGTATTCAAAATAAAATGGTGATTGAAAAAACGGAATTTTCTAATTTGATTCAATCCTATCGAGAACTGAGGAAGGATCGGGGAAATAATGCGGGTACGGCGGATACTTACTTATCAGAAGCCAGAATTTTTCTGTATCAACTGAATCAATTGGATTCGGCAGAAAAGGTATATCAGAAAGGAATTGAATTAGCTGAATCCAATATCAATTTACAAGCCCAAATGAAATTGGAGTTAGGTGATGTATACTTGTATGCTGGAAGGAAGTATGACGCTTTAATTCAATACGCGCAAGTCGAAAAATTGGTGAAGGATTCGCCTATTGCATATGAAGCAAAATTAAAAACAGGTAAGCTTTATTATTATACAGGAGATTTTGAATTAGCGAAAGCCAATTTTGATGTACTAAAGCAAAGTACCCAGAAAGAAATAGCCAATGACGCCTTGCATTTGAGTTGGGTTATAGAGGATAATTCAGGAATAGATACCCTTGAAACGGCATTAAAATCATTTTCAACAGTTCAGTGGTTATACGAACAAAAGAAGATAAAGGAAGCCGATTTAGCATTGGAGCAGTTATTTAAAAGCCAAAAAGGCCAAAGTTTAGAAGATGATATTCTGTATTTAATGGCTCAAAGAGCCTTAGAGAAGAAAGAAATGAGTCTAGCTATAAACCTGTTTAAAGATATATATGATCGCTTTGACCAAGACATTTATGGGGATGATGCATTATATCAATATTTAAAATTAACGGGATATAAGGACAAGGAATTAGTCCTTCAATTCGTTAACAAGTATCCGAGTAGTATTTATTTACAAGAAATAAGATTGAACTTAACTAAACCATAATGGTATAAATTCCGTCCTAAAAAATAGACTAAATATCACATTTTCTCAGACAGATTTACCTAACTTTGATTTGAATACACTAGAACTTTACCATACATATGAAACATGCTTCATTAACACGCGTATTTGATTTATTAGATGTATATAAGACTTTCCATAAGTCGGATCTATTAAATAAGAAAGAGGATGGATATTGGAAAAATTATTCGAATACAGACACATTAGAAACGATAGAGCAATTAGCCCTAGGTTTGTGGAGTTTAGGTGTTAAGCCCGGGGATAAAATAGCTATTATTTCAACCAATCGTCCTGAATGGAATTTCGTTGATTTTGCTGTGCAAGTACTTGGAGCTGTAACGGTCCCATTATATCCTACCATTACGGTGGAAGATTATGCATATATTTTTGAGGACTCAGGAGTCACCTTTGTTTTTGCGGAAAATGAGGAATTATATTTAAAAGCCAAAGAAGCCGCCAAAGACAATTCTAAAATTAAAACCATTTATACGTTTGATCCGATTTCTGGAGCAAGTTTGTGGACAGAGCTTAAAGAATTGGGTCAATGGCAAGATGCTAATGTTTTAGAACCCATCAAAGCGTCGGTTCAGCCGAATGATTTGCTTACTTTAATTTATACCTCAGGTACAACAGGGAGGCCTAAAGGTGTTATGTTAACCCATCATAACATTATCAGCAACGTAAAATCATTGGATCGTGGGGAGTTTTTCCAAATCAACTCCTTAGATAAAGTATTGAGTTTTTTACCCATGTGTCATATTTATGAGCGGACGAACATCTATTTGTACATGTTTTATGGAGTTTCTATTTATTACGCGGAAAACTTAGATACAGTTGCAGAAAACATAAAAGAGGTAAAGCCAGCCATGTTTGCTACTGTACCCCGGTTACTAGAGAAAGTATATGATAAGGTTTTAGCTAAAGGAAATGAACTAACAGGATTTAAAAGAAGCCTATTTTTTGCAGCTATTGATTTTGGTTTAAAATTCGATCCCATGGAGAAATTGGGATTTTTGGATAGCATCAAATTAGCTATTTTCAGAAAATTGATATTCAGTAAATGGCAAGAGGCATTGGGAGGAAATATACGAGCCATCACCTCTGGCTCTGCAGCCCTTCAACCTAGATTGTCTCGAATTTTTTGGGCAGCCAACATTCCTATTGCGGAGGGTTATGGTTTGACAGAAACCTCACCCGTTATTTCTGTTTCAAAAATTAGCCCACCAGATTTTAAGGTTGGCTGTGTAGGAACACTTTTGGATTGTATTCAATTGAAGATTGCCGAAGATGGAGAAATATGTGTCAAAGGAGACTCTGTTATGCCTGGGTATTATAACAACCCAACTGCAACGGCCGAGGCAATCGATCCAGATAGATGGTTCCATACGGGAGATATTGGAGAGTTAGTTGATGGTAAATATTTAAAGATAACAGATCGAAAAAAAGAAATATTTAAAACATCGGGAGGTAAATACGTGGCTCCTCAATTGGTAGAAAATAAACTAAAAGAGTCCGCATTTATTGAACAATGTATGGTAGTTGGGGAAGGCCAAAAGTTTCCTTCGGCGCTAATTATTCCTGAATTTAATGCTTTGCAAGTTTGGTGTAAACAGCAGGATATTGCAGTGGGCACCCCTGAAGAGATGATTGCCCATCCTAAGGTAATAGAAAAGATAAACGAGGAGGTTTTAATGACTATGGCATCTGTTGCACGCTATGAGCAAGTTAAAAAGTTCGTTCTTTTACCTAGATTATTTACGATTTCAGACGGGGAATTGACACCAACCTTAAAATTAAAACGCAAGGTGATTGTCTCCCGATATGAAAAACAGATCCTCGGACTCTATGATTAGGCATGTAGCTTTCAAGCTATCCTAATGAATAATTTATCGGCTGCACTCGGAAATTTTAGTAATTTTACGTGTTAAACGTTAAAAGAAAAGGCATTTTTGCCTTTCTTTTTTAATTATTGAATCGAAATTTTATGTCTCAAGCACAAAAAGTGGCTTTAATTACCGGCATCACAGGACAGGATGGCGCGTATTTAGCTGAACTTTTATTAGGTAAGGGTTATCGTGTTCACGGAATAAAGCGTAGAAGCTCCTTGATCAACACGCAACGCATTGATCACCTTTACCAGGATCCTCATGTAGATTCCTCAAATTTTCATTTACATTATGGAGATTTAAGTGATTCAACCAACATCATTCGAATCATTCAGGAAGTTCAGCCAGATGAGATATATAATCTTGGTGCTATGTCACATGTAAAGGTATCATTTGACGAGCCTGAATATACGGCACAAGTAGACGGAATAGGAACTTTACGAATTTTGGAGGCGGTACGCCTATTGGGATTGACTCAAAAAACAAAGATATATCAGGCCTCTACGTCTGAGCTTTATGGTTTGGTTCAAGAAGTTCCTCAATCTGAGAAAACGCCTTTTTATCCTCGATCGCCTTATGCTGTAGCGAAGATGTATGCTTATTGGATAACGGTGAATTATCGAGAGGCTTATCAAATGTTTGCGGTAAACGGAATCTTGTTTAATCACGAATCCCCCTTGCGTGGAGAGACTTTTGTAACGCGTAAGATTACCCGTGGAGTTTCTCAAATTGCTTTAGGCCAACAAGATAAAATCTATTTAGGAAATTTAGATGCCAAGCGTGATTGGGGCCATGCTAAAGATTATGTGGAAGCAATGTGGTTGATTTTGCAACAGGAACAACCTGAAGATTTTGTGATAGCTACAGGAATAACGACTACGGTTCGTGATTTTATCATTATGTCCTTTAATGAAGTAGGAATTGAATTGGAATTTAAAGGAAGTGGAATAGAAGAAGTGGCATTGGTTAAGGCGTGTCATAATCCTTTGTATCAAGTAGAAATTGGTAAAGAAGTGGTAGCTGTCGATCCAAGATATTTTAGGCCCACTGAAGTAGAGTTATTAATTGGGGATCCTACTAAAGCTCAAACCAAACTGGGTTGGACATTGAAATATGATTTACCTGCTTTAGTTAAGGATATGATGAGTTCTGATATTCAATTGTTTTCGAAAAAGGATACTATTTAAAAATTCTAGTAACGTATCAGTGGATAAAATAAACCTGATATAAATAATAATATGGCCTGGTATGCCTTGTATACAAAATCTAGAGTGGAGAAAAAAGTTGCCTTGCGACTTCAAGAAAAAGGTATAACATGCTATTGTCCTTTAACCAAAAAGAGAAAGCAGTGGTCAGATCGTAAAAAATGGGTTGAAGAGCCATTGTTTAAATCTTACGTATTTGTGGATATCGATTTGGCTTTACAGAGTAGTGTAGTTCGACAAATCAACGGGGTGGTTAATTTTGTTTATTGGTTACAAAAACCTGCTGTTGTTCAAGATTCAGAAATTAAAGCCATACAAAATTTCTTATCAGAGCATAGTGATGTAGAGGCAATAGGCAAGCTGGTAAATATTGGTGATTTTGTAACTCTAGATACAGGGGCATTGGCGGGCCAAAAAGCAGAAGTTGTAGGTTTTAAAAATAAGCATGAAGTGCGGCTTAGGATAGACAGCCTAGGCTTTGAACTTGTCGCTTATATAAATCAAAGTCAGTAATTTCAATTTTTCAACTATCTTTGAATGAATCAAATTAGCCATATGAATCAGTTAAAACAGATGCTTGTTAGGAATTTAACGGTATTTATCTGTGTATTCATGTGTGTAAATTCCCTTTATGCCCAAAGGAAAATAGCATCTGATTTCTCCATTGGAATGGGGGGTACCCTAGGAGGGGTCTATAATCCACTTTGGTTAAGAGCTAATCAATATGGACTTGTCCCTGCATCGGGCTCATATGGTTTTTCTGCATTTTCCCATCGAATGGAATATCGCCCTAAGAAACAAGTTGATTGGGCTTATGGATTTTCTTCTCAAGTTAATTTAGGAGAAAATAAAGC
Source organism: Cytophagaceae bacterium (assembly GCA_027491315.1). Classification (GTDB taxonomy): domain Bacteria; phylum Bacteroidota; class Bacteroidia; order Cytophagales; family Spirosomataceae; genus Aquirufa. Next base: position 459,608 of record JAIXWL010000001.1, on the reverse strand, counting down.
AGATGTCTTTTTTCCAGAAATGTATGTAAAGGGGAAAGTTGGAATTTTTGAACTAGTAGCGGGCCGACAAAAACAGATTTTTGGTTTGGTAGATTCAACCCTAAGTTCGGGTTCATACATTTGGTCGGGAAATGCACTTCCATTACCCAAAATAGAATTACAAGTTAAAGAATATTGGTCTCCAGGGTTTTTGAGGGGTGTTTTGGCGTTTAAAGGAAACTATTCCCATGGCTGGTTTGAAAATTCTCGGGAAGATGTTAGAGATTTTTATCTACATCAAAAATCCTTTTATGGCCGATTTGGAAAGCCTACTTGGAGGGTAAAATTTTATGCTGGTTTTAACCACCAAGTTCAGTGGGGAGGGAAATTAAAATATGCGGACCCTTATAATATCTCTGCAAAAAATGGAATAATTCCATCTGATTTATCCACCTATGTATCAGTAGTTACTGGTAAATCCAATGCCGTTAAAGGAGATACTGCCACCTATGGCTATAATGACGGTTTTAATCGATCAGGGAACCATTTAGGAACAGTTGACTTGGGGATGGAAGTCGAATTGAATCAAGCTAAAGTTTTTTTCTACCGTCAAAGTATTTATGAAGACGGATCTCTGTATTATGGCAATAATATCACCGATGGTTTACATGGATTGGCCATCACCAGAAAAGCCGATCAAGGTTTGATTAAGGTGGTATTTGAATATTTGAATACCACATCTCAAGGAGGAAACATTTTCAATGATCAAAGCAAGATAAGAGGATTTGATGATTATTTGAATAATGGTGTATATCAAAACGGATGGACTTATTTTGGCAAAGGGATAGGTACCCCATTACTGACTTTAGATGCTGAATCAGATTTGAATCCAACAAATAGAACATACATTGACAATAACCGAGTGGAGGCTTTTTATGCGGCGGGAGAGTTTGTTTTCGGAGAAAATAAGATTCAACTAAGAGCTAGTTTATCCAATGCTATTGGTTGGTTTGGGAATGAATACATTCCGGTAAAAAAACAGTATTCTGCAGGTTTATTGTGGCACAGATCCATAAATATTTCAGGCTTTCCGGAAGCCCTGTTAAAAGCAAACCTTGGAGTAGAAAAGGGAAATTTAACACCTCCAACCATAGGTGGAAATTTAGCGATCAGTTTTCCTTTGAATTAGTCTTTAGCCAAAGAATAAGTAGCTAACAAATATCGCAGTTATGATTCCCGCCAAATCTGCCGTTAAACCAGCCCAAAGCGTGTAACGTATATTTTTTACCTGCACAGATCCAAAATATAGGGCTATCACATACAAAATGGTTTCAGCCGAACCCTGGAAAACACAGGCAAGTCTACCAACAAATGAATCTGCTCCAAAGGTTTTCATGGTATCAATCATCATGGCCCGAGAACCACTTCCACTTACCGGATGCAATAAGGCCGTAGGCATTGCATCAATAAATCGAGTATCCAAACCGGATTGATTTACTAGCCACTTCATTCCTGCAACAATAAAATCCAATGTTCCTGAATTACGTAGACAACTGATAGCAACTAACATACCTACCAAATAAGGAATGATTTTAACTGAGGTTTCAAATCCCCCTTTGGCGCCTTCCACAAATGTGGAAAAGATGTCTATTTTCTTCCAAAAGGCTGCCACGATAAAACTAAGTATGAGAGTAAATAATAATCCATTGCTGAATATCTTGGATTGTATTTCAATTTGTTCTTTACTTAATGAGCTGAAATAAGCTAATATTCCCCCAAAGAATAGGGTTAAACCCACGAGCCAAGTTAATAATACCGGTTCCAACAAATTGATTTTTTGCTTGATAGCTACAAACATTAAGCCTACTAGAGTGGCGGCATAAGTGGCCATTAAACAAGGAATAAAGACATCAGAGGCATCTTGAGCCCCATAGATGGCCCTCTGGGCCATGATACTTAATGGAATTAATACAGGTCCCGCACTATGTAAGGTCAGAAACATGATTTGTGCATTAGATGCTGTTTCTTTGCTCGGATTAATATCTTGTAAGCCTTGCATGGCTTTCAGACCAAACGGGGTTGCGGCATTGTCTAAGCCTAATAGATTGGCGGAAAAATTCATAATCATTTGACCATGAACGGGGTGATCTGCAGGAATTTCAGGAAAAAGTCGAGTAAAAAAGGGACGAATTCGTTTTGCTAAAAATTGTATGGCGCCTGCCTTTTCTCCAATTTGTAAGATTCCCATGAAAAAAGTCATAACTCCTGCTAAGGGAAGGGCAATTTTCATGACCGCCATTTCAGCGGAATCGAACATTCCATCTACTAGAATTTTAAATATATCGGTGTTTCCAAAAAACAAGAACTGAATAATAGCAACCACAAAGGCCACACCAAAAAACAGAAACCAAATCCAATTTAATGCCATACAGAAAGGTTTGCAGAATGCGAGCCCTGCCTAATTAAAATTTGGTTAAATTTAGGGAATTTCTTGATTTTTATGCGCTATTCTTTTTCTACTCCCCTTGCCTTTGCCTTTAGCTTGATCCTTCATTCGCTCAATGCTCAGCAAAAACCCTGTTATTATGAAGAAAAAATGAGAAGCCAGGGTTTAGTAGAAGTGCAATCGGAAATTAAACAGGTTTTAGTTCAATTGAAATACGCTACCACCGATAATTTTATGCATCAAAATGTCTATGGCTGTTTAACCAAAGCATTTTTACAAAAAGAGACCGTCGCTAAACTAGCTAATGCACAATCCTTGTTGGAAAAAGAAAAACCGGGTTACCGTCTATTAATATATGATGCTGCAAGACCATTATCTAAACAATGGGACCTTTGGAATGCTCTTCCCCAATATCCACCCAATATTCGGAAAAATTATGTGGCTTCTCCGCAAGAACATTCCATTCACAATTACGGTAGTGCAGTGGATTTAACCATCGCAGATGAACAGGGTAAAGCGCTTGATATGGGAACCCCTTTCGATTACTTTGGAAAGGAGGCTTATCCCAAGGCTGAGAAGGAATTAGCAGAGAAAGGAATTCTTAGTAAAGAGGTTATTCAAAACAGACTTTTATTGAGAAAAGTAATGCAAAAGGCTGGTTTTTTGCCAATCGAATATGAATGGTGGCATTTCAATGCTTTTTCTCGGGCTGAGGCCAAGAAAAAATTTCAAGTAGTTCAATAAGTGGGATTTATCCTTTTGGCTTGCCGTTTATCCAAAATGTACCCTACGCACCACCTAAAAATAGTAACATTGTGCTAAATTCTTTTCAATAGCTATGTATCGGAAATCATTCCCAACAATTGTCTACCTTTTTGCATTGCTTTTTACCTTCGCTTTTACAGCTCAGGCACAAACGGCTATTCAAGGAAATGGTACACTAGTAAAGCTTAAGTTGAATCAAGCTGTAGAGATTGCATTACAACATAATTTGAATGTTAAATCGTATCAAGTTAGTATGCAAAATGCGGAGCTTCAATTTCAGCAAGCAAAGTATAATCAATTGCCATCTTTGACTGGAAATATCAATCAAGCGGCAAGTTTTGGACGAAGTATTAACCCATATACCAATGGATATGATTCAAGGAATATTAATTACAATAACCTTGGGTTCAATGCTAATGTGCTTTTATTCAATGGAGGTCAACTGAAAAATAATATTCTACAAACAGAATTCAACTTAAAGGCCACGCAAGAAGACTTACAGTCCATTCGGGAAAATATCTCTTTGCAGGTTGTCTTATCTTATTTGTCTATTCTAAATGCGGAAGACCAATTGGCTATTGCCAAAACCCAGACTGAGATTACCAAATTGCAAATTGAAAGAACACAAAAGTTGGTCAATGCTGGCTCTGTTGCCATTTCTACTTTATTAGACTTAAAAGCCCAGTTAGCCAATGAGGAATCCAATGTAGTAAGTTTTCAAAGTGCCTTGGATATTAATAAATTAACCTTGTTACAATTATTAAATGATTCCGCTATAAGCCAGTTTGAATTGGAGCGTATTCAAGTACCCGTGCCCAATTCTTCAGCCTATGAATTAAGTATTGCCGATATTTATGCCAAAGCTGTGGAAGCACAACCTTTGGTTCGTGCAGCGGATTTTAGAGTGCAGGGAGCTGCAAAAAGTGTAGATGTAGCCAAAGCGTTTCGTTTACCGACCTTAAGCTTAAATGGAAGCTGGTCTGCTAACCAATCCAACGCCTTGAAATCTGTTCAGGTTTTGGGAACTCAGGAGGTTACTTTAGGTAATGTGAATGTAGGTGGAGTAAATTATCCACTGACAACCACCCAACCTAAATTTGGAGAGGGATCAACAGTAGGCTATTTTGATCAGTTGAATAATACGCAAAACAAAGTTGTTTCACTGAATTTAAGCATTCCTATTTTTACCAAATATCAAAATAGAACCCGTGTTTCTCAAGCTAATTTGCAAAAAGTTAATGCTGAGATTGAAGCCAATAAAGCACGCCTAACTTTACGTCAAAATATTGAACAAGCCTATGTCAATATGCTCAATGCAGCAAAAAAATATGAGGCTGGAGTTACCCAGGTTTCAGCATTAGAAGAATCATTTAGAGCCTCAGAAAGTAAATTTAGTGCAGGTACTATTGATTTCGTTAGTTATAATTTACAAAAGACAAACCTTGACAAGGCGAAACTTTCTTTGGTACAATCTAAATACGATTATGTTTTTAGAACAAAGATTTTAGATTACTATCAAGGTAAAAATTTAACATTTTAATTTTCAATAATTTTAAAAAGATGGCAAAGAACAATAGCAAGCGGACGTGGTTGTTTATCGGAGGGGGAGTAGTTGTGATATTCTTAGGTTTATTTTTAGCCAAACAGCAAGGATGGATTGGTAAGGTAGATCCAACAGTAGTGGAATTTGGTAAAGCCAAAAGAGAATCCATTGTCGAAAAAGTATCGGCATCTGGGAAAATTCAACCAGAAGTTGAGGTTAAAGTTTCTCCTGATGTGTCTGGAGAGATTGTTGCCTTGAATGTTGCAGAAGGTGATTCTGTGGTTGCCGGTCAAGTTTTATTGAAAATTCGTCCAGATAATTATGTGTCCTTATTAGCTCGTGCGGAGGCACAGTTGAACGCCATGAGAGCAAGTATGGAACAAAGTAAGGCCGTTTTAGCTCAGAGTGAAGCACGATTGAGCAAGGCAAAAATTGACTATGATCGTAATTTAAAATTACATAACGACAAAGTAATCTCTGATGCTGATTTTGATCAATTCCAATCGGCCTACATGGTGGCTAAACAAGATCTGGAGTCAGCTAAGGCCAATGTAAAAGCGGCTAGTTTTAATGTGAAGAGCTCTGAGGCGGCCTTAAAAGAAGCCACAACGAATTTAACAAAGACCACGATTTATGCTCCTCAAAGTGGTATTATTTCAAAACTAAACGTGGAATTAGGAGAGCGTGTGGTTGGTACTTCACAAATGGCAGGAACGGAAATGTTACGCATTGCTAATTTGAATAACATGGAAGTGAGAGTGAATGTCAATGAAAATGATATTACGCGAGTAAGTTTGGGAGATACGGTGATCATAGATGTAGATGCATTTACTTCTTCAGAGCGCAAGTTTCAAGGGGTCGTGTATGAGATTGCTAGTTCAGCAAATCAATCGGGTACAGCAACTTCGGTAACGACGGATGCCGTGACGGAGTTTGAGGTTAAGATTCGTGTTTTAAGAGATTCTTACCGTGATTTAATCAAGGGTAAATTATCGTATCCTTTGAAGCCAGGTATGACGGCATCTGTGGAGATATTAACGAACCGCAAAGACAATATTTTAACGGTACCATTGGCAGCAGTTACTACACGTGAAATTGGTGCAGAAGTAGCCCAGAAAGATGGCAAAGATGCGCCAGGTGGTGCTGCCGAGCCAGCGAAGGAGGAGACGGCTCAGCAAAGCAAAAAACGCAAGGAGAAGATAAAAGAAGTGGTATTTATAAGTGAGAAAGGTAAAGCGAAGATGGTTGAAGTGAAAACGGGGATATCTGACTTCGATAACATTGAGATTATCTCAGGATTGAAAGAAGGCCAGGAGATTATTTCAGGGCCATATGCTACGGTGGCAAAGAATTTAAAAGAGGGAGAATTAGTGAAAAAGAAGGATGCCAAGGCAGAGGAGAAGAAATAAAGTAAGATTTTAAGAAAAAAATAGGTGTTCTTATTGCATATGTGCATACTGACACCTATTTTTGCAGTCCCAAAAGGATATAAATTCCTTCTTAGCTCAGTCGGTTAGAGCACATGACTGTTAATCATGGGGTCCCTGGTTCGAGCCCAGGAGAGGGAGCAAACAAGAAAGTCATCAGAAATGGTGACTTTTTTCGTTTAAAAACCTTCCCTATTACATCCATTCATCGATTTTTGTGGTTCGAGCTCAGAAGAGGGTTTGGTGATTTTTAGACCTTTTTCTAAGAGGATTATATCTGATATTTTCGTTTTGTGCCAAGAATGTGCCAAGAGTTGTTTTTAATCAACGTGATTTCACCTTTTTAAAGTGAGAAATCATCCTGTAAATTGGAGGAAGTTTAATACCTCTTCCTATGACGAAAATTAACAGCTTATCCCGCAAAGAACTCTATGACCTAGTATGGTCAAAACCAATTTCAACCCTATCAAAGGAACATGATTTAAGCGACCTCGAATTGAGGAAAATCTGTATTGATTACCAAATACCCCTACCAAAGAATGGACATTGGTCTAAGCTAAAGTATTCAAAGCCAGTTAAAATCATTCCTTTCATCGAGGACTTTGATGGTTCTAACATGATTCAGTATGTTCCAAAGATAAAATCTACAAAGGAGTTGGTTAAAAAGTTTAAACCAATTAGAACGGAGGTGCCATTAAAGTTGACAAATCCGTTACCTGAAATATTGGAAGCGGAAGCCGAGTTAAAGCAATATAAGTTTACAAGTTGGTGGCCAATGACTCGTTCATCAGAAGTGTTAAGTATAAAGGTGTCGAATTTCAAGTTGTTGAATCGAGCATTGAGGATAATGGGTTTCTTTTTAAAATCAATTACCAAGCGTGGATTTAGGTATGAAATTATACGGGGTTCATTAAGAATTGAAAAGTATGATATTAAATAAACTATCAATTGTCGAGAACTCAATAATCGTAAATTCTTCAAGGACAAACATGGTTGGAACTCACCCTCTTTAACACCTAATGGATTACTTTCTATTAACATTGAGGGTTACCGTTCCAAGCAATGGAAAGATGGTAAGATAAAGTTGGAGGAGCGCATAGATATAATTGTACTTCAATTGGATGATTACTTCATGAATGAGAAATTATATCTCATTCAAATTGAACATAATAGTCGTGAGAGAGAAAGGCTTGAGAAAGAGAGACTTGCTCGACAGAAAGTAATTCAAAATGATATTGACGAGTTTAAAAAATTAAAGATGAATGCTCGCCGGTACCATGAATGTCAAATGATGCGTGATTATATCAATGCCGCGTCAAAATACCGTGATGAAAATTGGATTCAATGGGCAAGCGATGCGGTTGATTGGTACGACCCAATCATATTAAAACCACATGAAAAACTTGATTATGCCGATAGGTCGTCCTTGGAACTTATGAGGCGGGTTTTGTGATGATACCAACATCTTGATAATCTAATCCCAAGGTGTTAAATCATCAAGTTTTAAAGATACATTTGAGAGTTATAAAGTTTTCAGAATATTAGTGGTGGTCAAAAAAAGGAGTTGGATTATATCCTCTCCTTTTTTGTTGATTTTAAAAAATGGAAAAACTTCTTTTCGTCTCACTAATGGCCATCTTTCTAATTGACTGCGATACCAAACCGATAGATTACAATAAACGTATCCGCAAATCCTCATACGTTCGAGCTGGTTCAACGCAGACGGGTCGCCTAAGCAAATACCACACATGGCGGGGAGTTAGTCTCTCCAGTAGAGTGTTTAATTATTGGCTTATCTCTTGAAGTTACTATAATCGTAATAAGAATAGAAGGAAGTTGAGAAATAAGTAGGGAGATAATCCCCCAACAGTAATAATAACGGAATCAAGGATAGTGCCACACCAATTGCCGCAATGGTCCAATAGGTGTTCATTGTCTTTTTTGTAATCTTTAAGGTTTCGACCTTAACTTCCTCTTGCATTTCTGCCTTTCTAAATTCAGCACAATCCTTTTCCTTTTGGTTAAAGTATGCGAATTCACGCTCGGTCATTTGAGCAATTGTTTTGGTCTTTAAAGAAACATAAAGTGAATCACTACATGGAGATTGTATAGGTGATTGAGAAAACCCTAAAATTGAAACAGAAAGTAATGCGATAGTGAATACTAATTTTTTCATGGTGTTATATTTTGGTTGTATCCAAAGGTTAAAAATGTCTCCGCCATCTGAGTACACTGATTGGGTTTTACATTCATTAATGCTTGGAATGTGTTTTCATATCCATCTGGTTTTGAAAACAATGTAAAGCACAGGCCACTCCTTTTAATGATTTATGAACATTGCCAATAACTACTCCTTTGGCATCTTTGATATTACACGTTTCCTTGTCAAAATCAACTATGGTGAAAATAATATTACCTTTTTCATCAAAATACGTTTTCCCGTCTTTACCCATTTTACCCATTATCTTTCCATTTTCGTCTTTTAGAACTCCATTAGCACCAAGAAACCCAAGTTTTTTACCCTTCGAATCACTAATAATTTTATCTTTCGAAACAGTACCGGTTTTTACTCCATCGAAGTATATATCCCCCTTGGAATTTAGTATCAAATGGCCTTTGCTATCTCTTACCTGCTGTGCCGACACTGAAAGCGCAATAAACATGCTGAATACAATCGACAAAATAATTGATGACTTTTTCATGATTTGTTTGTTTACATTGTTAAAACCAAACGTAACGAATTAAGTACCGCTGAACTAATTTTGCCGTATGACATTCATCATCATTTCATTCATTTTAAGAAATTACACGTTTTATCATTATTTGTGAAATTAATCTAAGAGCACTTTATTTAATTTAAAGGAAGTATTAAAATTTTGAGCCAATTAATTAAAAAATGAAACAAATTCGTAATTTAAGCGTTTTAAACATTGTGTTACAAAAATTCTACATACTGCTCATAATTACATTTCTTGGCTGTCTAACGACGCCCATGAAATCCTATGCGTGTGGAACAAAATCAAAGAATGCGGAGAAATCTTGCTGTTTAAAAGACATGCCTGAGAAATCTAACAAAAAGGATTGTTGCAATAATCGTAAAGTCACCCAACAAAAGGAAGACAATAGTTGTGGAGGGAATTGTGATAATTCTAAATGTAGTTGTCCCTCAACTTTAACTTCGCTGGTTTTGTCCAATTTTTTAGTCCCCGTAGACATTAATACCTTTACGGCAAGAGAAAAAGTAAAATCTTATTATAACGAAACCTACCATTCTTTTGGTTTTGGTTACATTTGGACCCCTCCCAATATAGGCTAATTTATTGCCATGACAGCCACAGGACTGTCTCAACGGAAGCAAAATATTGCTTTAGAATCAATTATTTCTAACAGTAAAATTCTTAAAAAATGAAATCAATAAAATTATTGATGGCAATGGTATTATTGCTATCCATCTCAACATGTTTCGCAGAAATTAAAAATGCCAAAGTGGAAACGGTGCATATCTATGGCAATTGTTCCATCTGTAAAAGAACTATTGAAACGGCTGCCAATGTAAAGAATGTGGTCCAGGTAGAATGGAATAAGGACACAAAAATGGCAGTCCTTACCTATGATGAAAAACAAACAAATCAAGTTGAAATCTTAAAGCGCATCGGTTTGGCGGGGTATGACAGCGACAAATTTCTCGCTCCTGACAATGTATATTCTAAACTTGAAACCTGTTGCCAATATGAACGGGCAGGAAAAGTTGTTGCAAAAGTTGAAGACGTAAAAACGGTAATACTTGCCGCAGAAGAAAAAGTTGTCGCACCAAATTTAGAGATAAAAACAGAAGGGGAGCAACTACAACTAAAAGAAGTCTTCAATTCTTATTTTGCAGTGAAAGATGCTTTAGTTAAAACAGACGGCAATATGGCAGCAACTAAAGCCATTTTACTTTTAAATTCCATAAACGCAGTTAAAATGGAAAATTTAACGAAAGATGAACATTCCGAATGGATGAAAGTGATGAAAGATTTGGTTTTTGATGCGGAACATATTTCAGAAACTAAAGATGTGGGTCATCAAAGAGACCACTTCACATCTTTATCCAAAAATATGTATGCGGTAATGAAAGTGTCCAAACAAGATGTACCGATATATTATCAATTTTGTCCGATGGCTAACAAAGGGAAAGGTGCAAATTGGTTGAGTAAGGAAAACATCGTTAAAAATCCATATTATGGCTCTAAAATGATGGGATGTGGTAAAACTGTTGAAACCTTGAACTAAATGAAGCTATACATAAAAAATATGGTTTGTAATCGTTGTAAAATGGTTGTGAAGTCTGAGTTGGAAAAACTTGGACTTCACCCAATTTACATTGAGTTAGGTGAGGTGGAAATAAAAGAAGAAAATATAGATTCCATAAAGTTTGAGGTAATAAAAATCTTTAAGTCTATTGGTTTTGAATTAATTGATGACAAAAAAGTAAGAGTAATTGAACAAGTAAAAAATCTAATTATAGAATTGGTTCATCAAAAAAACAATGACTTAAAAGTTAATATTTCTAATTATTTATCACAACACCTAAATCAAGAATACAAATCTATAAGTGCCCTTTTTTCAGCAGTGGAGAATCAAACCATTGAGCAATTCTTTATCAAGCAAAAAATTGAAAAAGTAAAAGAATTGCTCATATATGATGAATTAACATTGAGCCAAATTGCCTACCTATTGAATTACAGTAGTGTTGCATATCTAAGTAATCAATTTAAAAGGGAAACAGGTTTTACAACGTCCTTTTTTAAGCAACTTAAATCAGGTAAAAGAACCGGTATAGACAGATTATAAGACAGGAAATCTTATATAATTTTTAAAAAATAACGTAACATCCCGATGGTTTTAATTTAGGAAATTTCCGTTTTTAAAAAATCTGTTAAAAAACACGAATATGATACATACATATCAATTAACTGGAATGACCTGTACAAGTTGTGAAGCAAAAGTAAAATCATCGTTAGAGAGGGTTGAAAACGTAACTAAGGTGGAAGTTTCAAAGGAGGACAGTAGGGTGACAATTTCAATGGATAGGCATATTAGCTTGTCAGATTTTCAGAAAGTGTTAGATGCAAAATATACCATTTCTGCAATAGAACACATTGAATTAGAGGAGCAAGCAAAATCTTGGTTTCAAACCTATACTCCTATTCTGTTAATATTTCTCTATATCACTACTATTACATTATTAATTCAACTAAAAAACGAACAATTTATTTTAATGGAGGCGATGCAGCATTTTATGGCTGGGTTCTTCTTGGTGTTCTCGTTTTTCAAATTATTAAATCTAAAAGGTTTTGCTGAAAGTTATGTAATGTATGATGTGGTAGCAAAGAAAATACCCATTTGGGCATATTTATACGCTTTTGTAGAAGTTGGCTTGGGCATTTCTTATCTTTTAAATTACAATCCATTGATAACAAATACATGTACGTTTGTAGTCATGAGTGTAAGTATATTAGGGGTTTTGCAGTCGGTATTTGATAATAAGAAAATACAATGTGCTTGTTTGGGGGCAGTTTTTAATTTGCCAATGAGTACTGTTACAATAATCGAAGATGCATTGATGATTGTAATGAGTGGATATATGATTTTAAATTTATTTTAAACATGAGATTGATACTAATAATTGCCATTTTATTCCTTTTTTCGATAAATATATATGGACAAAATGTAGTCCGTTACGACCTTTACGTGAAAGATACTTTAGTGCATTTTGCCGGCAAAGAAAAACGTGCGATTGCGGTTAATGGTCAAATACCTATGCCAACTTTGACTTTTACCGAAGGAGATACGGCTGAAATACATGTTCATAACCAGCTTAAGGAGGAAACATCGTTACATTGGCACGGGCTATTTTTACCCAATAAAGAAGATGGGGTTCCCAACCTGACACAAATGCCTATTCGGCCAAATACAACTCATATCTATCGTTTTCCCATCATTCAAAATGGTACGCATTGGTATCATTCGCATTCAGGATTACAAGAGCAAATAGGAATGTATGGGAATTTTGTCATGTTAAAAAGACCCAATGACCCCACCTTTAGAAAGGGAATAGATGATTTACCAACACTCCCCATCGTTTTGAGTGAGTGGACCAATCTAAAACCTGAGAACATCCATAGAATGCTCCATAATGCTAATGATTATCCTGCATTGAAAAAGAACTCCGTTCAAAGTTATAGTGAAGCAATTTCTGCAGGTCATTTTAAAACTAAATTGAAAAATGAATGGAAGCGAATGTTGGCTATGGATGTGAGTGATGTCTATTATGAAAAAATATTCATTAATGGTCAACCGAGTTCACAGCTTAAAAGTATCTCAGGATACAAATTAAGAGGTGGTGATAAAGTTAGATTAAGAATTTCAAATGGTGGTGCATCATCATATTTTTGGCTTACCTATGCAGGTGGAAAAATTACTGTGGTTGCGAATGATGGTAATGATGTGGAGCCGGTTGAAGTTGATAGATTAATTATAGCAGTTTCGGAAACCTATGATGTCATTGTTACCATTCCAGCAGATAAGACTTCATATGAATTTTTAGCAACTACGGAAGACCGGACAAATTCCGCATCCATTTATATTGGGAATGGAATAAAACAGTTGAAATCACCTTTACCCCGATTAAAGTATTTTGAAGGGATGAAGATGATGAATGACATGATGAAGATGAATGGTGAACTGGATGATATGGGTATGGCCATGAGTTTAAATCAAATGGACATGAATGTGGTGATGTATCCTGAAATAACGGGCGATGCTAAACCAAAACAAGATGACAATGACCCCAATCGTTATAATGCCAATGCACTGGGAGATATTGTAACTCTGAATTATGCCATGTTGAAGTCCCCTACTATAACAGCATTGCCCAAGGCAGCTCCCGTAAAAGAATTATACTTTAAACTGTCGGGTAATATGAACCGGTACGTTTGGAGTTTAGACAATAAAGTCGTTTCAGAGTCGGATAAAATACTCATCAAAAAAGGGGAGAATGTGCGAATTGTAATATACAATGGTTCCATGATGCGCCACCCAATGCACCTGCATGGACATGATTTTAGATTACTGAATGGTCAAGGACAAAATGCTCCTTTAAAAAACATAGTTGATATAATGCCGATGGAAACAGACACATTAGAATTTAATGCGAATGTTGAGGGAGATTGGTTTTTTCATTGTCATATTTTATACCACATGATGAGTGGTATGGGGAGGGTATTTAGTTATGAAAATCAGATGCCCAATCCATTGATTCCCAATCCCAAACTTGCGCAGCGGAAACTGTTTGCAGATGACCGTAAATTTCATTTTATGGCTGAGAATGATTTTGCAACAAATGGTAATGATGGAATGGCTATGTTACAAAATACAAGGTGGAGCATTGGCTCTGAATGGCGATTGGGGTATCATGATTTTCATGGATATGAGGTAGAAACACATATTGGTAGATACATCGGTAAAATGCAGTGGTTAATGCCATTTATCGGCTTTGATTGGCGTTATAGAAAGTTTGGAATAGATGAACAGGAAACAAATATATTTGGACAAACCAATAGCAAGGACTTAAGAAGTCTTGTTACGGTCGGTGTAAATTACACGTTGCCGTTACTTATTGTAGGACAAGCTGAAATCTATCAAGATGGAAATATTCGTTTTCAACTTATGAGAGAAGATATGCCAATTACCAAACGACTTAGAATGAGTTTTATGCTTAATACCGATAAGGAATACATGGCCGGTTTTCGTTACATCGTAAACAAAAACATGGGAATTACATCGCATTATGATAGTGATATGGGATTGGGAGCTGGAATTACTTTTTCGTATTAAAAACTTTTAAATTGTATATTGAGAGAATTCAAAATAACAAAATCATGAAAAAAATCATTGTTTTAAACCTCTTGTTGGCATTTCCTATTGGTGTTTTTGCCCAACACCAAAACCATCAACCCCCAGCCGATACAAGTAAAACAGCGGTCAAACCCAAAAGTCCCAAAATGACCGCAATGACAATGGTAGGCACAAATCACGTGCATGTAGATTACGGTTCACCGAGTGTAAGAGGACGGAATATTTGGAATGGTTTAGTTGCCTATAATCAAGTATGGTCATCGGGAGCTCACAAGGCTACATGGATAGATTTTGGCCAGGATGTAATAGTTAAAGGTAAAGTTATTCCAAAAGGTAAATATGGATTTTTTACTATTCCAGGTAAAGAAACGTGGACTTTGATTTTGAGTAAAACATGGGATATGCACTTAGCAGATGATTATAAAGAAGAAAATGACATTATACGAATCAAGGTAAAACCCTTCAAAGGCGACAAATCAGTTGAAGCACTCACTTACCAAGTATTACCCATCAATACTAACGAGGGCAAGATAAAATTGAGCTGGGAGTATTTGAGTGTTGAGTTTCCGTTTAAAAATAAGTAACTGATATTTTTCGTTTTGTCCTAAGAATGTGCCAAGAGTTGGTTATAATCAAAGTGATTTTACCTTTTGAAAGTGAGAAATCATCCTTTAAATTGGAGGAAGTTTAAGACCTCTTCCTATGACGGAAATTAACAACTTATCCCGCAAAGAACTCTACTGACCTCAAACCACAAATCCAATATTAAAACCTCCATATGATTCGATAGACCTAATTTCTACTAATCCTTGTGATGTAGGGTTGTAAATTCACGAAAAATTAGGTGTTGAAAATTGAAGTACGACATGCATTGCTGACTTCATCTAACTTAAAAGAAGTAAATCTAATTATCTAAATCATCCAGTTCCTCTAAATCGTAGTCTTCGAGATTGAATTCGAAGTCTTCGTCTCGCAGATGAATGTTTCTTCTCAATGGACCGGTATAGAACATGTTTCCATTAACAAATTCAATGTATTGTTGTGGGATTGCTGAAATTATGGACAGATTAAAAATAAGTTCTTTCAACGAGGTACTCGTAATTGCAACCATGTCACTTTCTTCCAGTTTTAGTTCTTCTAATACTTTGTAGAACAACCCTTCATAGAATCTAACCTCCTTTAGAAGACCAAGGTTTCCAATTGTTTGCGAGGCATCAGGATTGGTAAATGTTACGTTTAAGACCTTTAGTTTTGATAAATTCTCATTGTCAAAATTGTCTTCTATCTGAGTAAATCCTTGTAATCTCATTTCAGTGTATTCTTTACTTTCAATTCGTTTATTATGTTCTGAGATAGGCGTTCAAACTGGGATTCTGAGAGAATGATTTTCTTCGAAATAGTCTTTGACGTCATGGTATTTTTCATAAATGTCCTTTACCATAAATACCGGAAAAATTGCCAAAATTTTTAAAATGGGATTTCACCTTAAAAGGTATTCGTAAGGTTTTTAGGGGTAGACATTTCCAATTTTGGCTAAAATTTGGTCCGGATTTTAAACGAGGAATTGAACCGAGTTTAAAAACGAAGGTATTTCATATATAAGGGGGGGCCGGTTTAGGGACTTCCTCCAGGACCTCCCGCAGGGGCTCCGTAAGGGGACCCTGTTTATCTTTCATTTTACCGGGAAATGTACAAATGTCCTTTGTGTCTTGGTAACCACTTAATTTGATTGTACCATTTACATTATCAACATCAATTTTTTGACCTTGGTAATCGTATTGATATGAAGACCTGTAATCTTTGAAATTTCAACAGATTTGTAGTTCTTCTTTAGTAATTCCATTGCATGTCTATTTTTTGACTTGGACAAGAATTTTAGCGGGTCTTCACTTGTACCGTGTTTTCTTCCTAAGAATACGTTGCCTTTCAGTTTTGCCAGTTCAATTCCTTCTTTCTGTGCCGACTTAATCATGTTACGATTCATTTCCGCAATTACAGACATCATGGCAATACACATCTTAGAGATTGGATTCTCTGTTCCATCTTGGTTTAAAGTTGATAGCCCTTGTTCAATAAAATGAACTGGTATTTTCCTCTCGACCATAAAGTGTAGAAAATCTACAATTCCTTTTAGGTCACGACCGCATCGGTCGATTTGCCAAAAGGATACAGAACCTACCAAATCCATTGATATTAGTTTGAATAGTTCCTTTCCACCGGGTCTTTCAAATAATGCAATCGCTCCTGAGATTTTGTCCTCTATAACCTTGTCGTAGTTAGCCCCTTGAACTCTTTGTCTATCTAAGTTTTGGTCTATCGAACTGGTACGGACATATAGAATACTAAGTTTTTTCATAATATTAGACTTATGGTGTTATAACCCTAAAATTATGCCTTAATACGCTAGAATGCTGCATTTTTTGTTCAATTTCTACATGAGAGAGCTTCACATTTCAAGGTATACTCTAATATTATGTGTTTGAGTTAAGTTTGAAGAACTCATTCAAGGAATGATATGATTTCATTCTGAACTTGAACTCTTTCATTGAATAATCCCGGTAACTCTTTGCCGATGGATGGTCACTTGACATCAGGTCATGAAATTGTTCTTTGGTTAGCTGAGAGAGGGTAGTGATAGTACCTTCTGCCGGTAAATATTCCTCCGAGGAAATGTCATTTTCTGTCATTTTTTCTAAAATGGTTTGAGTTTCGAACAAGGGTCAATTCCCACCATACCAAATTACGGCGAAATCTGTTCTAAAATAGACCTTGAATTGTGGCTGGTGATACCAACATTCCAAATTTCAATTTTTTCACCTGTTGGAAGTTACACCTACATCCTTTACGACAAAAACCTCCTTTAAATTACAGGAAGTGGGGTTGGATTTCTTAGCAATTCCTTAGCATTGAAGCCTTCCCTTTTTAATCCATTTTCGATATATTTATTAATACGGTAAGAATTAGTTAGTAGTGGAGCTGATTGATACCATAAAGATTTGATTACCCCCCTCATTAAAGTAACCGTCCACTACCGGTGAACTAATGGGGGATTTTTTATAATATGGATACATATCTAAATATCTCTTATTCCTTATTAGAATGTAATAAATTCGATGCGGTAGATAAGATACTATTGGCCGAGATTCTCTCTTTGAGTAAACTACCGAAAGGTTGTTTTAAGTCAGACACAAGGTTTGGGCAACTGGTAAACTTAAAGCGTTCTGCCGTTAATAAGAGAATGAAAAATCTTGAATCAGAGGGATATATTCAAATCACAGAAGTTAAAGGGAAAGGAAAAAGAACAAAACCTGTTGCTGATTTTTGGAATAAAATAAATGGACCTGCCAAATTAGAAGATATGGGGTGTGATACTGAAACACAGGTACCTGTTACCACAGAAGACACCTCATGCCATCATAATGGCACAACTAATACATCTACTACTACAGAAATATTAATACAGGAAGAACTACATTATACTGGGGCTATAGATGATTCTATTCCTATTTATAGAATTGAAAATCAGCGCCAAGATGATTGTTTAAAGTTAATTGAACTATTAACTACAGACCCAGAACAAATTACTAATCCTTTTGTAAAGCAATTTCAAGATTCTTTTGCTGGTCTTTATCTATTCTTTGGCCATAACTTCATTGATGATTGCCATATTTTTAAAAGTAATAATGAACTATATGAAATATATGGCTCATCAAACTTCTATGAAGTCCGCCAGGACTTACAGTTTGTTAGAGATAATATGGATAGATTTCTCCGGCAACAGAATTGGATATAGCTCCTCAACTGTGACCGGGAGTGTAACGACCGCTTAGTATAAGTCCTTCGGACTTTCATGCCCCACCCCCAATGGCGGTCACCCCCTCCCCAAATATGAAATTACATATATGTAAACTTCATGTAAATTAAAGGAAGTAAAGTGGTTTTCTGATACCGTTAGGAGTAGGGCTAAAAAATATTTCAAAAAACATTTGTAAGTTTTTTGGAAAGTACAACATTGTTCTTACCTTTGTCAAACCAAACAGGCAAATTATATATGTCATTCATTCAGGAGGTTCTTACTTACGGTAACGAAATTGTTCAGCACGCGCTGGATGCCATGAATGGGTATGAGGGTAATTACCAGCAAGCACTTTTACTATTGTTGTTAATGCCCAAGGCAACCAACAATAAGTTAAACAAAGAGATGACTGATAAATTCTTTGACGAATTTCCGGCCTTAAAATCGATTCCCCCTGCTAAGAAAGTAGTTGAGTTTATATTGGAAGATAATTTTAAAGACGAGATATATAACGATACAAGCGACATGAGTAAGTGGACAAAGTTGACTCAATTGAAGCAAAACATGTTAGACTATTACACACATAATGTCTGTGAGTCGAACCAAGGTGGTCAGTTTCATGAATTCCATACCAAGTTTTACCAAATGAGTCTTCAATTGAAGAGATTGCGGTTGGTAATACAACCGGAGTTTCATGTTATAAAGAACGTTCACCCTGTGAGCAAAATACCGTATCTGTCTGTTAGAGGATTCTGGCTTGATGATAATGACAAGAAGGTAAAGGTATTCACTAAGTCATTGGGAAGAGAAGATAGTTTTTTAGATGGTAAAAATGATAGCGAAATGTTGAAGGACGCAGCAATCCAAATCCAAAACCTTGCGTATTCTAAGTATCATGAGTTATATAGTTAAGCGTTTTTTTAATCACTTTGTAAGTCTTTTTAAAAGTTAAACATGTAAAGAAAAGTTCAATTTAAACATCAATCTACTCGGGAGAGGGTGGATTGATAATGGCCGGTGCTTTGAAAGTCCAAAATGACTTGAAGGAAACTTCAGGTCTAGTATAGCGCCCTATTTTTTTATCAATTTTGTAAGTAAAATATAAAGACTTACAAGCAAACAAACAGAAAATGAAAGAGAATAATTTATTGAAACACGCATCTCAAGTTTTTGTATTACCGTTGGAGGATATTCGAATTCACTCCGAGGTATTAATGGTCATCAAACCAAAGAAGATGGACCACATTGAGTATACCATGAATAGATTCGGTCAACACTTGCCGGTGTTAGGAAATTTGGTTGATGGTACCTTCTACATCACTGATGGAGTGGTTCGCTATGAGTTAGCAAAGAAATTAGGTTTTAAGACTCTAAAATGTCTTCATATCAACATTCAAAATGAAGATGTGATTACGGCTAGAATGACAAGTAATCAACGTACTCAAATGTCATACTCTGAGATGGCGAATTGTGCTGAGCAATATTTGGGAATGATTGGAAAGTCACAAGGTAAGAAACGAAACATGCTTGGATTCGGAGACTTTGAGAACAATAATAATTATGGAATTGTGGGAATGGATAGATTTCAGTTAGTGTCATATCTGATGAATCTATCCATTAAAGCGTCTTCTTTAAGAAAATTGATGGCAGTAAAATGGTACGAGGAAGAAAATCTTGATAACAAACTTGGACTTATGGAGGGGTTAGATAATGGAGATTTCAAGGTAGACAAGGCTTATAAATTACTTCAAGATAAATTGAAAAAACAGAAATATGCTGACGATAGAAAATTATCAACTATTGAAGGTCAGAACGCACATGTGTGGTACAAGTTATACAATAAATCCTCTTTAGTGATGGACGAAATTGAAAATGACTCAGTTGCCCTTTTCATTGATTCTCATCCATACATGGACCAAAGAGATTATCGTAATCAAGGGGAAAATCCACACGGGAAGGAAAAAACTGCTAAAGAATACGTTGATAACTTTCTCATGTTCTGTGAGGAGAAAAAGAGAAAATTAAAACCTGGAGGATATATGGTTACAATTTTGGGGGAATCTTATTCTGAGGGGTTGTGTAGAAATATCATCCACAGAGTCGTAGTTGGATTGGAAGATAATGGTTGGGAATCAATCGACTCAAATGTTTGGGTTAAGTCTAATCAAAAATATACGGCACATCCCCATAGATTTATTAATTCATGGGAAGCGATTATTGTAGTTAGAAAACCTGGTGGAGAACCATATTTTGAAGAACAAGTAAAAGTCGAATCATCAATTTCAGAATTTAAGTTGGGAAGAACATCACTTGGGACGGCCTACGTAAAGTCGTCTGAAACATGTAAAACAAATGTATTTTCAACTTCAGTATTCAATAACAAAGAATTGAAATCGGTGGATAAGGATTTTCAACATGACGCTCCATGTCCAACATCTATTTACAAGGATTTTATTAAGGCATACTCTCGTCCTAACGATTTGATTGTTGACGGTTTCGCAGGAACTGGTACCGTTTCCATCGGTCTTACTTTGGGTAGACCGGTTGTGGCTTACGAAATAGACCCTATATCTGTAGAGTTTTGCCAGAAGAGATTTGATGAGTGCCTACAGGAAAAAGAACAAGCAAAAATCGGATTATCGATTGCCGCATAAACATGCGGCGCCACTGAATTGGAAGCAATATCTTTGGCGCCGTTTTTCAACAAACTATCATGAGAAACTTCATTTACGACTACACTAAGTACCTAACCGTTAAGATGACATGTGATTATCTTAATATATCACGTTCCACATTGGGTGCATGGATGAAAGATGGGAAGATACCATTTTCAAGGATTGGTCGTTCACCTCGATTCGACAGAGATGAACTTGACCAATGGATTAAATCAGGAGTAAGAACAACTATGGACTTACCCCCATTACCAACATTAAATAGAAAAGTACGCTATGGCAACAATTAATATTAGATTAGACAAGAGAGGTAATAGACCTGATAAGCATGGAAGATTTAACCTATCAGTCATCGTTCAACACAAAGGAGAAGTCTTGTACTTGAATGTTGATAAGCTGACGGAACAACAGTATAACCATATTTTTGTTAAGCGGTCGTTGGATGACAAGAGTAAAGAATATCGTCAAAGATGTGATGAGTTTTTAGAGAGGGCGGAGAAGGTATTCGAGAGAGTAATACCATTTGATAGACAACAGTTTAGAGAGGAGTTTTTTAAGGAGGAGGTAGTTGAACCGGTCGTTAAGATTACACCAACTGAAATGACTTATTTCGAAATGGCGGAATATTTCAGAGAGAATAAGAGGTTAAAACCTGCGTCAAAAAACAGAATGAAGACCGCAAGAAACCAGTTGGAGAAGTTCAAGCCGGGGTTAACCTACAAGGACATTACCGTTAACTTTCTACATGATTTTGAATATGAGGTATCAAAACGAGGCGGTTCACCAGCAACCATTTCAGGTTACATGACTGATATTCGTACGGTTATCAATTATCACAGAAACATCACCAAGTTTATACCCCAAGATTATGAGTACCCGTTTGGAGCAGGTGGTTTTGGTATCAGAACATATTTTCCATCCAAAGTGGTCTTGAGGGCGGAGGAAATACAATCAATTGCGGAATTAACAGATTTTGAAACGAAGGAACAGGAGTGGGCAAGAGATATTTGGTTGTTCCTGTACCGGTGTAATGGAATCAATTTTGTGGACCTGTTGGCGATGAGATGGGACCATATCAAAGGAGGAAGTTTTAGGTTCTACAGGACGAAAACAAAGACGACCAGACGAAGTAATATCAAACCTATTGTAGCACCAATAACGGACAAACTTCAGGAGGTGTTAGATAAGATTGGAGTCAAGGATAGTCCTTTTATTATTGGTAAGATGAAGGATGGATATACTGACACTACCTTATCAAACAAATCACATAAGCTGTGTGGTGAAATTAATAAGGAGCTGAGGTATGTAACTCAGAAATTAGACCTATCTCTCAACCTTGTACTTGATATTGCTCGTGATTCTTACGCAACGACCTTGAACCGGAATGGACGTTCAATAAATCATATTGCCGAACACTTAGGCCACGCCACCACTGTTGTAACACAACACTATGTCGGTCAGTTAACGGTGGAACAGTCAAAGGATATAAACAGTTGTTTATTTTAATTACATTGACAAAAATTTATAAATGGGAAAAATATCTCATGGTGTCTTAATTGGTTATTCAGATTTATTTGGTCCATCAGATAAAACTGTAGAAGAGATTATGTCTGGTATAAATCGAGAGATGGCATTAAAAGCAATTTGTCATTTATTAGGGCCATTTTTATCTGACAATGCTGTACTTGAAAGAGATTTGATAACTTCTTTTTTTAACTCAAAAAATAAGAAGTATCGTGATGAACTTTTATTCAAAATTTCAAGAATTCAGAGCCAATCAAAGAATGTAAAAATAATAAATGTGAAAGCATTATTGTTTCTATTTGAAGTTGTGTTCAACTTAAATTCTGATGTTGAGAATGAGTTTTCTGTACAATCTGAGGTAAGTTTTTTTAATGCAATCTTAATTGTTAACGATAAAATAAATCTAAATCCTCCTAAATCAACGAATTTAATAAATGAAGGGAAATTTGCAGAAGCTGTTTTTTCAACATCATTCTCTAATTACGATTTTAACAATACAGATGTTCAGAAAATATTCATCACGCAAGTATTCAAGATGAATCTCTTGTTTGAATATTTAAAAAAATCTGAATGCGGAAACATATTACTTAGTAAGTACATAAATCGATTTGGGATTACAAAATTGAGTGATTTTGTAAAAGCCTTATTGTCATTTTTGGGCCATATTATAGATAATCGATTTACTAATAAATCCATTGAATTTATAATTACTGATAATTTGGAGTATAATCATTTGTTTTTAGACGAATTGATTATGAACAATGAAGAGGGAAGATTTGAAGAGGATTTCAAAACTATAAGGTCAAACCCCATAGTAAAGTTAAAAAATGGCAACTATTTGATAGTTTACCTGCCATTTGTTTTTGAATGTATTTTTAAAGGAATGTACTTCAAATTAAATGATATAAATAATACTCTAAAGACTAATGGAGAAGTACCGTTTTATAAAGATTTTAGGCCGATTTATTGTGATGAATTTTCCGAAAAAATATTAATGCAATCGGTATTATTGAGCGTTTTTAAAAACAAGTATTTGAGTTTTTCAGGCGATGAAATTAAAAAATGTATTAAAGTTAAAGAACCGGATTTTTACATTAGGAATGGCAAAAGTGTTTTTTTATTTGAAAGTAAAGATGTCTTAATTAAGAAGGAAGTATTGGTTTCTTATGACTATCATCAATATGAAAAACTTCTCAGAGAAAAGTTTATGAACTCAAATGAAAATAACAAAGGGATTATACAGCTTATTAATTGTGTAAAGGACCTCTTTGATGACAAATATAAATTTGACTTTGAAATGAACCCGGAAAGGATTGAGATATATCCTATTTTGGTTTTACATGATAAGGTTTTCGATGTTCCCGGACTTAATTTTATCTTGAATACTTGGTTTAAAATTGAAGTTGAGAAACTAAAAAACTTGGGATATAATACTTCAAGAGTTAAAGATTTAGTAGTTATAGATATTGATACTTTAATTTATTACAGTGCTGAACTTTACGAGTCGTCTTTAAATTTTAAAGTGTTATTAGAAAAATATATATATTCCATGTCACGCCACCGTAAGCATCAGAATAAGTTAAATTCATTTACGTCATTTTCTAATTTTATTGCTTCACACTTTAATGATAGAAGCAAGTATTTTAATAAGGCGAATTTGTTAAACAAGATTAAAACCTACTTGGAGTAATTGTTGCCAAGAATCACGCCAAGAATCCAATACAAAGGTGGACAAAGTCGGACATCCATTATAAAACTAATTCTAATTTACTTGAAATCAGTGTTTAAACCCTGTATGGTAACATATCATTATGACCCTTAAAAATCTGTTAATCATGGGGTCCCTGGTTCGAGCCCAGGAGAGGGAGCACAAATCAAAGTAAAAGGGTTATACTTGTATAGTATAACCCTTTTTGATTTTATGAAAAAGTATTCTACTATCTTTTTGATATTTCTCTCGTTGAACTTGTATGGACAGTCAGTTCAAAAAAAGAATTGGGAGTATTCTAAAGTAGTCTATAATTCTACAATCAAGAATAAAATAATTATTACCAATAGTTTACCTAAGGGAGGGGGAATTGTTTCTTATAAGGGAAAAGAGTACAATTATTTTATTTTTTGGACTAATGTAAGCAATGAGGCATCATCGCCTCTGGATTTAAAAATTAAATTTCCAGCAATCATTTCTTTTAAATCTGAAGATTCGTACGCCAAAGTAGCCTTTACAAAGTCAAATATGACCATTGACAAATTGCAAGAGTTTGATTATGGTCTTACGGGTATACCAGCTCATTTAAATAATGAATTAAAGGATTTGAATAATAGAATTGCGCCTTCCAATAATTATTTATTTTACAGTGCAATTTTCATCCATAAAACAAAATTTCCGGTTAGGGCAGAATATATCATAAAAGGTAAAAAACTATTTTACCAGATCGCAGACGGTACAGATGTTGTAATGGTTCCCTGCGGTAGTCTTGATTTTAAAAATTGACAATTGCGATTTTTGCTAAATGGAAATCAAGAAATGAACTTCCTTCAAAAATATACCAAGTTCAACTCTTCAATCTCTTAATCGTCACATGCTCAATCATCGCATTATAGCTGCATCTTTCGTCGAAAAGGGGAGCAAACAGAAAAGTCATCAGAAATGGTGATTTTTTTGTTTTAAAACCAACGGAAATTGCTGTATGGCGACATTTTTTGTAGTTGCAACTTTCTAAATTTCATCACCTTATTTTTAGAGAATTTATAATCCTAAATTAATGGAATGGAGAGAAATGTTGCCTATCGAATCATTTTGAGGGTTTAATATTGGATTTTGTGGTTCTTGGCCAGTAAAGAGTTTTATTTTTTGAGCCTTTTAATTTCAGGAAATAGTATTTTAGGGTAGATTTATTCAAAAATTGGAAAAAATTTATGCCATTATTCAACGTCAATTCAATAGTGAGTGGCCTAAGGAAAAATTATTTTTCAACTATATACTTATTTATTGGATTTTTAAGTCTGTATTTTTTCACCTGGACTGGAAAATATTTATCAATTACCTATCCAGATAAGCCTAGTTTAGAGATGGGTTTAAGGGTTATGTTGAGAAGTAGACATATTTTTATACTTCTAATTAGTTTGGTAGAAATAGGAATCGGGGTATATATCAAACAGTGTCTAACTAGGACATATTTAATGATTCAATGGTTAGCATTTCTTTGTATTATTCTATCTCATATATTATTAATCTATGCATTTTTCTTCGAGGTGGAACTTGTTCATATCCCAAATACTCCTGCCTTACATTATGCAACATATATCTTGTTAGGAGGTATTATTTTGCACGTATTGGCCAAATTTGAATCAAAAGATTAATTTTTTACAATGGTTATTTAGCTTTTTTAAAGTGCACCAGAACAAAAGGATGCCACATTCCAACTAGTAAGAGAGTTTTAATCCAAAAGAGGTCATTTTGACCTCTTTTGGATTAAAAACTAGCATAACTTTCAGAAAATAAACTTTTTATGGGGTCATTTTTTCCATTTACAATTACCAAATTTCTGAAAGGTCTTTGTCATAAATAGTACATTGAATTAAAGTGATTCTTTGCCAAACATTGTAACTGCACGATTCGTAGGGCAGATGCTATGTTTCTATTTTCCTGAAATGATAACTTTATTATATGGATGCAAAACGACAGGTCCTACCAAGCCATATTCCTGAATAATTCCCCTGTCAGATGCGGCTTTATTCAATGACACTAAGCGATTGTTTAGAGTAGTTGCCACTCGTACTTCAATCGTGTTTTTCCCCGCTTGCAAGGTATTTCCAAGATCTGCCTCCGCAGCGATTTGGTCAATGGCAACGGCCGTTCCGTTCACTTTTAAAGTGAAGGTGTCAACCACTTGACCCAGTTTCAACCGAGCCCCATTTTTTCCTGGGATCCAGTCTTTCGGTAATTCCAAAGTATAGCGATAGGTTCCTATACCTGAAGCGTTTTTCAATTCCGCAATGTCTGGCCAAGCCTTTAAACCATTCAAGCTTAGCTCAACCTTTGCCTTGTCAGTCACTGCACTTGCAGCACCGGTACTTCCGTACGGATTAGCAGGTTTCCAGTCTTCAACCTGTAAACTCCAAGTTCCCATAGTCAAATCCATGATAGGCAAAGCCGCCGGAATTTGTGAAACTACTTTTTTGCCATTGCTCAGGGTTGTGGTGTATTTTCCAGCTTGACTCGCATGTACGGCGAATTGTCCATTGCCCATTGAATGGATTCCATCCGCGGTGGTCGACTGTACGAAAAGCGATTGGCCCCTAAGGCCTAATTTAGCAAGATTTGTGCTTAGGCCAATTAACATTGACTCATCAACCTCTAAACGTACGTCAATGATTACGCGATTGCCTACACGTTGGTATTTTGCAATTGGACTAATTTCACCTGACCAGGCATTCAACATAAAGGGATGACCCTCTCCTTCTAAACTTATTTTTTGTGCCAAGGCCGTTCCTATTTTCGTTCCATAACTAGGCCCTTTGCTTCGCATGGTTTTAGGTTCTTCAAAAATATTGCCAGGCGTTCCTTGGAGGTTTTTATAACGCTCTTCGGTGCTATATCCAGTTGGTGGAATTTGATCATCGCCTTGGTTGTACAAGAAATAATAGTTCGTCCCCGAGGTTGGATCAAATCGACGCATACTCATAAGCGCAGAAGGTTTTTCAGTTTCCGCACTAGGTAAAATCCCCAATGATTTCAAAAGACCAGGAACCTCCTTTTCTGTGGCCACCGAATGAACCGTGGAAAGGCTTTTCAACTGGCCCAATACTTGTTGTAATTTTGAATCTTCGCCAGGGGTATTTCCTGGAGTCCGACTTGGTAGAGGCCCTACAACAATCACAGGGAGTCCTTTTTTAGCATAATCTACCAGTTTTTCAGCCATGGTTAGGGGCAAAGTATTTTTAGCTGGATTGTAAACAGAACCAGTTTGTAAATGCCCGTTTAAAATAAAGGCTTTGTATGCAGGTCCTGCCTCATAAAGCCGTTGATTACTCACGCTTACCTGAGGCAAATTCATCAGCGTCGGGTTTAAATAATCCCAAGTAAATCCCTGTTCCTGCAAACTTAAATCATTCCAAAAACGAATATTCCCCACACCTGCTACGAAGGGAGCCGGGAAGGAATAGTTTTGCATGTAGACAGCCACGTCAATTTTAGCGCGCCCTTGTTTTAATACTTGCTCATTCCGTGCCATCCAAGTATTGATCATTAGCGCATCTGCTGCCCAAATAGGATTTCGGGGGCCCCAACTATTCGCGAAATTTCCCTCTCCAAAGGTATTGTATCCCGGCCATACCGACTTAGGGTTGAATGTATAGGGATATACGTGGTAAACGCCTTTGCTTTGTCCACTGGCAAAGTTTTTGTTTTGGCGAACCAAGATATCTTGAAACGTTTGGGCGTAATTCAATGAACGTGCAGCAGCTAATTCGTTCGAATACCAAGTATTCCCGCTGATGTGGTTTGCGGAGGCCATCGGGCGATACACATCAATTTGATCTCCTGAAGAAAGGGTTTCGTGTTCAGGCCGATCAAGGTAATAGGTTACGTCCAGCTGGTCTGGCGTATTTACTGTAGGAACATCTTCAGGTTGTAAACGAAGTGCTAAATTGTAGCCATGCGCCCAGTCGCTAAACGGTTTAATGCGGTTTTCAACGAATAAGTTCGTTCTAACTTTATTGTAATCTGCTCGGATGCGAACATCACTTTTGTCGGAATAAGTATAATAATGCTTGATGTCCATACCTCCGCCTCGGGGGCCCCAAACACGGTCAATTCCGGCATCAATCAGCGTAACTAAATGAGGCATGAGGTCATAACCAACTTGTGCTTTAAAATCGCTAGCCATATTACTACTCCAAACGTCACTTGGAGCACCAAATCCGTCAATCGAATGGGAGTCGATAAAAATATCACCCTGGTTTAACTTTAAAAGTGCTTTGATGCTTGGTGTCCAGTAGGCCTCATATCCTTGAATGAGCAGTTGGGTCCCTTCCTTGCTAAATACCTCCGGCTGGGGATCTACTCCAGCCATACGAATGACGATGAGGGCCCAAGTTCCCTCGCCTGCTGGAGCCGTCCAAGTTAAATAGGCGGACATGGGTTTTCCAAAATAGCCTGTGGATTTCCCTGCGAGGATTTGATCAGTGAGATTTATGCGTGTAGAGGCATCGATGGTTAATAATTTTGAACCTTTGGAGGGCATTTGGCTAACCCGATAGGCGTGTACAGCTAAAATAGCACCTTTGCCGGGTAGAGAATCTGCATAGGCCTTCCCCGCCACCAAAAGCGTATCTGAGGCAGAGAGTGTTTTACGAGCGTAATCGTGTTTAATTGAAAAATTACCAGGAATAGGTGCACCCGTTTTGTACTTTAAGCTGATTTTGATGCCGAGTTCATTGCTTTTTTTTAAGAGGCCCTCGATTTGAGCTAATGTAGGTTCACCGCCTTGACCGATTTCAACTCCAGCAATTCCTGCTGCTTTTAGTTCTACTAATTGCTTTTCCAATTCAGCCATTTCTGCCGTTTCCGGTGGAAAATTCCAGCGAACCCAGGGAAAATCTTCTGCCTTCGGATTGGCAAAAGAATTTTTTGTTAGGGGAGTTACAGAATTTAATTTCGGGTAGGAGGGGCTCCAATTTGATTGCTGAGCAGTAGTGCTGAAAACAATAATTGAAAGTGTCGCAATAAGGACTAATTTTTTCATTATTAATTAGTTATGGTAATGTCAGACAAATTATAGTTAATTTTTTCTAACACTTTCCCTAGGATAGTAGTTAATCGATGAAACTACTTTTTTTTGCGACACATATTGTCTTTGAAATGTTATATGTTCTATTTTATGAGGGTAATTTTTATAGTGTGAAATCTAACATCTGATTTAAAAAATAATAACTTCAAGTATTCGGGTTTTCAATCCTTTTTATTCATCATTTTAGCACCTATCATTCACCACATCCTCTTTAAACTGAAGGATTTGCTTTTTCATTTCCTTGATTTCTTTCATTTTTTGCTCTAAGGAAATCAGTTTATCATCCAGTATTTCCAATTTTTGTTCCTTGGTATATTTTTGCTTATACCAGGCATCAATCATTTGACCAATTTCCTTAATCGTAAATCCTACCGATTTAGCATCACTAATGAACTCCAATTTTTCTACTGTTACCTCATCATAGTGAAAGTAATTATTCGATTTAACCGCTTCATTTTGTTTTCCCTCAATTAAGCCCGACTTTTCATAAAAGCGGATGGTGTGTGGGGAAAGCCCCGTTTTTTTAGATAGTTCATTTATTAACATGAGGTAAATATAAAGGTTAGAAAAATAAATGTCAACCATACACTATACTCTAATGTTGCTGGTTTAAAAATTACCGAATAGTTTTGTTCAAAATCTAACAAACGAAATATGAATAAGACGGTCATGATTACAGGAACATCCAGCGGAATAGGCAAGGCAACGGTATTTGAGTTTGCCCAACATGGATGGAATGTCATCGCAACACAACGAAATCCAGAAAAGGAAACAGATTTCCAAAAATTGGCTAATGTAAAATTGTATGCCTTGGATGTTACCAAACCCGAAAGTATTAAATCGGCCATGTCAAATGCTCAAAGTGATTTTGGGAAAATTGATGTGATCATTAACAATGCTGGCTACGGTGTGGATGGGGCATTTGAGGCCATGTCCGATGAAATTATCGAAAAACAGTTTAATACAAATGTGTTTGGTTTAATGCGAGTAACAAGGGAGGCGATTCAAATGATGAGACCCCAAGGCGGTGGAACCATCATACAAATTTCTAGTATGGGCGGAAAAATCACCTTTCCTCTGTATAGTATTTACCACGCTACCAAATTTGCTGTGGAAGGTTTTACAGAATCTTTACACTATGAATTGGCTCAGTTTAATATTAAAATGAAACTCATAGAACCAGGTCCTATTGTGACAGATTTTTATGGAAGGAGTCGGCAATTTGTTAAACCCAAAGATACTAATCAGTACGATAACTTTATTCAAAAATTTAATGAAGCAGCTGAGAAAGTAATGAAGGATGCCGAAGGTCCAGAAGTAGTAGCCAAAATGATTTACCAAGCTGCAGGTGATGGTAGTAATCAAATAAGATATGCGGTGGGAAAACCTGGCCCCATGTTGTTAATGCTGAGGAAATTGCTTTCAGATAAGTGGTACTTTTGGATGGTTCGCAAAAGCTACAATCTATAATTGACCTCCGCTCAAATTTCATAAAGCTGTGTTAGGTAACAATGAAATAGCTACATCATTTCACCAACTTCGTGAGTAATAAATATAAAAAGTTTATGCTTTTATCGTGTAACCTTTTTTATTTGTATCAATCATGAACATCAGAATTATAGAAAATGGAAAAAGAAATCTTCAAAGACCTTTTGGCACAAAATATTCTTTCTTGTAGTTTTTCATTGAATCTCGTAAATGGTAATAATGTCTCGAAATCTTTAAATGAAAATACATCTTCTGTTGGGTTCATTTATAGACATATTGCTGAGACAATGCTACTATTTGGGAATTTTTTTGGTAAACCAAGCGAGGTTCAAAATACGACCATGGGGAAGCTAGATGAGGGACAGGGTAATGATTTTGAGGAAAGCAGAAAGTTAATTGAAAAAGGATTTCAAATGCTAGAGGAGATTATAGAAAGTACGCCAGCCGATGGGTGGTCAAAAAAAATTGAAACTCCCTTTTTTGGAACGGTTTCAACAGCAAGGTTATTTTCGCACATACTATATCATAATTCATATCACTCTGGTCAAATAGCCCTTGCGATTAAAAGAGGTATTTAAATTATGTTACTTCACGACCTTTTTTGATGGAAATTCCCTCAATTATCGAACGCCACTTTAATTTTTTTGAGGAAGAAGTACGATAATGAAAAGCATTATTATAACTAAGTTGGGTGTTTTTTATCAAAACAATAATGAAATGATCTTTTGATTTTACCGATAATCAGTTGACAAATTAAGCCAGCCTTAAATGATATTAGGCAGAATCTTAGTTAGTAAAATCAGGAAAAAATGGTTCAATCGAATGGGGTATTAGAGGATTATTTATCGCTATGAAAGTAATTTAATTTGGAATATGATTTTATCATAAATCCACCTAATTTGATTTTAATTTCAGAAATTGTTATACCCATTTATTGTCAATTTGCTGAAGAAGCACAATGGCTTTATATTTTAAAAAATCACAAAATAATGATAAAGTATATAACTGGCATCTCATTAAGAGTTAGTTTTTTCGTCGCATTTTTACCTTACCTATTACAAGCTCAACAACCCAGCGATTTAAAAGAAGGATTTACTAATCCGACTAATTCATATAAGCCGATTGTTTGGTGGCATTGGACAGGGAGTAATGTTACCAAAGAAGGAATTAGTAAAGATTTAGCTTGGATGAAACGGAGTGGAATTGGAGGGTTTCAGGCTTTTGACGTTTCAATTGGAGGGGGCCACACCATCGAATCGAAGGTTAAATATTTATCGCCTGAATGGTTAGCCCTCATTAAGCATACTGTAGACGAAGCAGAACGCTTAGGTTTAGATATGACCATGTTTACAGCTGCTGGGTGGTCTGAAACCGGAGGAACCTGGGTAAAGCCCCATGAGGCCATGAAAAAATTGGTTTGGAGTGAAACCAAAATCAAAGGAGGAAAAATATTCAATGGGATATTACCGATACCACCTACCTCCAATGGCTTAATTCGAGATTTACCCAAAAGAACTGCGCTCCCAACTGACCCCACTTATTTTGCCGATCAAAAAGTCCTTGCCTTCAAAACAACAGGCAATTCAGGAAATGAAGCAAAGCCAAAAATTACCAATGAGCGTGGAGAGGTGCTTTCAGGAGATCCTTTGTTAGACGATAATTTGTCAACCAAGATTTCCATGAACGTCCCCAAACAAGACAAACCTGTTTATTTGCAGTATGAATTCGAAAAACCGTTTAAAGCGCGTTCCTTTTCTTTTGCTATGTTGGGAACAACGGCCTATCCAAGTACTTTTCTTCGTGCAGGCTATGTACAATCGAGTGAAGACGGGGTAACTTATAAAACACTTTTCCCTCTTCCTGGGCCTCAACATGATATTCGTGCTTTACCTGTTCGAACTATTTCTTTTCCAGAAGTTACAGCAAAATATTATCGAGTGGTATTTACGACGGGCAATGGTAATTCAACAGTGGGCGGACCGGATGATTTTGGAGGTTTTCGTCAACCAGCCTCACCACCCACCTCTTTTGATCTTTCAGAGGCCATTTTTAGTACAGTGGCAAAGATTAATCGCTGGGAAGATAAGGCTAATTTTGGCCCCATGTTTACCTTTGAAGAGCTTAAAACACCTCATGTTCCAATAACCGATGTTATAAAAACCAATGAAGTCCTTGACTTAACTTCTAAAATGAAACCAGATGGAAGTTTAACTTGGACCGTACCAGCTGGTAATTGGACCATCATGCGTTTTGGTTATTCCTTGACAGGAGCAAAAAATAGCCCTGCAATGCCAGATGCTACCGGATATGAAGTCGATAAATTAAGTAAGACCCATTTGGAGTCTTATTTAACGCAATGGGTAAAACCTATTAAAGAGGCAGTCGGAAAAAATTTTGGTAAAAGTTTAAAATATTTTCTCATAGACAGTTATGAATCGGATGCACAGAATTGGACGGAAAGCATGCTTGCGGAATTTAAGTCACGAAGAGGCTATGATCCAACGCCCTATTTACCGGCATTTGCAGGGAAAATTGTAGGAAGTGCCGAAGTTAGCGATCGATTTTTGTGGGATTTTAGGTTGACATTTGCAGAACTGTTAGTTGATAACCATTATGCGGCCATTACCAATTTTGCGCACAAGGAGGGAATTTTAACCTATGGAGAGGTGGCTGGTATTTCAATGCCCATTATTCAGGATGCACTTCGGACTAAAAATGCAGTCGATATCCCCATGGGAGAATTCGGGATGGGTCGCGGTTTAGGAAGTGATCGTAATTGGACTACCCCAGCGGATTTAGAAACTCAAAAAGCCTATGGTGGAGCTAATGAACGCCTAAATGCACATCAATCTGACATTCGAGAAGCAGCATCTGCCGCTCATGTATATGGTAAAAAAGTAGTAGCGGCTGAGGCGTGGACTGGAGGTGGTTATGAAGCACCAGCTGACATGAAATTTATAGGGGATTATTGGATGACACAGGGAATTAATCAAATTGTTTTTCACACTTCGGCACATCAGCCTTTAGATACTAAACCAGGTAACGTGATGGTGGGAACCCATTTTCACCGAAACATCACATGGGCTGAGCAGGCAAAACCTTTTGTGGATTATATCACGAGAAATCAGTACATGTTACAACAAGGCCGCTCGGTTGCCGATATTGCCTATTATTTAGGTGAGGACATACCTGCGGTGGTCCCTTATTGGGAAAAATTGAAAAATGATGTTCCTGAGGGCTTTGATTATGATTATGTGAATGCAGAAATTTTAATGCGTTTTGAGGTAGAAAATGGTGAATTGGTGTTGCCAAGTGGGGTGAAGTATAAGGTCCTGGTATTGCCAGAAAAGCAAACAATGACCTTGCCAATCTTAACTAAAATAGTTTCACTTGTTAAGAAAGGAGCTATAATCGTGGGTCCAAAACCAGAAAAGTCACCCAGCTTAATGGATTACCCAGGAACTGATATCTTGATTGCGAATTTGGCAAATGAATTATGGGGTGCGGCAGATGGGAAATACATCTACCAAGCAACTTATGGCCAAGGGAAAATATTTAATAATGCGCCACTAATAGGAATTTTGGGCCAATTAAATGTAAAACCGGATGTTATTTATACGAAACCAAACTTGGATACGAAGCTTACTTGGATTCACCGAAAAACCGCTGACGTAGATATATATTTTGTGTTAAATGTTCGAAATCATCCAGAGGACTTGTTGCTTAAATTTAGGACTGAAGGAAAAAGGCCAGAATTATGGTATTCTGATGAAGGAATTTCAAAACCTGTTTCGTATAAAATGTCCAATGGTACCACGCAAGTAAAGCTACACATAGGAGCCCAAGAGTCAGTATTTGTAGTCTTTAAGGAATTAGATACTCAAAAAGAAGTTGAAATATCCGATAATAAGCCTATTGAAATATTAAATATAAGTCAAGCTTGGAAGGTTTCATTTTCAGAAAATATCAAATATCCTTTATCCTTGATCATGGACCCGTTGGTTTCATGGTCTAATCGGCCAGAGCAAGGTATTAAGTATTACAGTGGAACAGCCATATATAGGAATGATTTTGATCTAGATAAGTCGTTAATTGGTAAAAAAATTTGTTTAGACTTAGGTATTGTGAAGGACATCGCCACGGTGATTGTAAATGGCAAAGAACTTGGCACCCTTTGGAAATTACCTTATCAAATCGATCTTTCTAATGTAATCAGAGAGGGTAAAAATAGCTTGGAAATTAAGGTAACGAACCAGTGGGATAACCGCATTATCGGGGACAAATCTCTTCCAAATGATCAAAGAGTATTAAGTTTTACTCCTACGTTTGGCGTGGGACAAAAATTAAAAGAATCAGGATTATTGGGACCGCTTGTATTAAAAGTAAGATAATAGATTTCAAGGCTGATAAATCCTATTTAAAATAAAACCTAGAATCCACTTTAATTAGTCGGATTCTAGGTTTTATGGTTTAGATGATACTATTTTTCAAAGGAGCGTATTTTTAATTGATAAATCGCAAATTTAAACCTACATACCAGGTACGGCCGTCGGCAGGTAAAATACCAGGACCAGGGTATCCGCCAGAACGCCGCGTAAAATAGCGTACATCTGATAAATTATTTACCCCAAATTTCAGTTGAGCGTATTTTTTAAATTTGTAGGACCCTGAAATATCCTGTACTTGGTAGGAAGGAATAAACCCAGTAGTGGCAGCGGCATTGGGGCTAAAAGTATTACTCGCGTCTGCAAATGTGGAACCGATGTCGCTGATTTGCCAACTTAATGATAGGCCTTTTTTTGAATAGCTTATTCCATATCGATTGATTTTTTGCGGGGCATTTTCTACTTGTTTGCCTGCCAAATTTCCTTCTACAATTTGGCCATTGGCTATGGATGTCGTCTTAAAGTCTAAATATCTAGCGTCAATCGCTGCAATGGAGGCGAACATAGAGATATTTCCCCATTTTTGGTGTTTTAACCAGGCCGTGGTAGGGCTGAATTCGACATAGGCCTCCATCCCTTTAGAAACAGAGTGTCCCAGATTGGTCCGATATTGATAGATTTTTCCATCTGTATTCATTTGGGAAATTGTTCCCACACGATTGTCATAGTCGAGGTAAAAGTAATCGACATCAAAAGTTAGGTAATTGCCCAATTCACCACGATAGCCTAGGTCAAAATTGAATCCTTTGGCATCTTTTAAATTGGGATCAATGACATCCGTGGTAGCTGGGGGTAATAAGTCGGAAGCCAATACCGGACGATATGCTTGAGCGATGTTGCTATAAAGCTTAGTTCTCTTACTTACCTTATATTCGGCTCCAACTCCTGCAAGTAAGAACGAGCGACCTCGGCTAGTGGGTGTGGCAGAGATGGCAGACCCCGATGAGCTCAGGCCTATTTGTCCCATCATGTGTGTATCAATTTGTTCTAAGCGTCCACCGAATGTGATAAGTAGGGGATCAGATGGTCGTAAAATTGTTTCAGCGAAAGCAGCATAATTGGTATTGTGGAATATTAAATCTCGGGTAAATGGTCCTTGTATGGAAAAATCCATGGAGCTCCCTTTACTTCCTGCGCCCTGTTGTTTTCGTTTAATTTCCCCTGAAAAATAACGAAGGCCTGTCGCCAGGGTATTCTTCCATGAGCCCAAGTTATAGGTAAGCAAATAGCGCATTTCTAGTCCATTGGTTTGGTAAAAATCTTGATCTACTTGACGTGTTCCTAATGGATCTACTTCATTAATGGCTCTGGTGAACCCCACTGAGCTTCTTTCGGCGGTGGTACCAAAATATTTAATGGAAATTTTGGAATCGGTATTGATTACATAATCCGCCGTTAGGGCATAGATTAGCCATGGATTACTAAACCAGTTTCTTGCCCGCATACTTTGCTGAGAATTTTTAGCAAATTCCCCATCAGTCAATCCGCCAGGCTGTTGGCTTTGCGTATACATGTAGGTCAATTGTGCACCAATTTTCACCTTATTGCTTAGTGCATAAGATAGTTCTGCATGGGAATGGTCCGTATTAAAATAGGAATTTTGTCGCCATCCGTTTCCGATTCTTTTTTGATAATACGCGGTATAGCTTAGTCGACCCGAGGTTCCGCCAAGGTAGTTGAAGGAACTGAAAAGCCCATTATTACCCGTGGTATTTTGGCTTTCGATAAGGAGTTTCGTCGAAATATCGGGTTTACGCAATACGAAATTCATAAGTCCACCAAATTGTGGCCCATATTGCAATGAACTGGCTCCACGAATGATTTCGATTCGGTCAACTACCTCCATGGGTGGGGTATAATAGGCTTCTGGATAGCCCATGGGATCAGGCGTAATATCATATCCATCCATGCGTACATTGAATTCCCAGGACCGGTTGGGAGATAGGCCTCTTGAAGCTACACCAAGTTGAATTCCTGAGCCATCACTTTCCCAGATGGAAATCCCTGGTGTACGGGAGAAGATTTGACGCGAATTATTCATCGCTAAATTGGCCTGAAGATTGTCGAGTACAATGACTTCATTTTTTTTACCTGCGGTGATGGTGTACTCATTTACCTGTGGTAAAAATGCATTGCCCTTCACCCCAGATTGAGCATAGACAGAAACCTCATTCAGTTCGGCAGCATCATTTAGGACAAAATTAGTGACCCTTTGTTCGCCGTCACCCAAAGTTATCTCTTGTACGCTCGGCTTATAGCCCACAAAACTTACCTTAAGGGTGTATTGGCCGGCTTTTAAGCCTTTTAGTAGGTATTTCCCAGACATATTGCTTTGAACTCCTCGCACAGTTCCTATGAGCACGATGGATGCCCCGGGAAGGGGTTCATGAGAGGCGGATTCTATCTGTCCAGAAATTTGAGCACTTTGGGCAAAAGTTGGTACATAAAATAGTAATGTGGCTACAAAAGCAAGATATTTCATTCAAAATTTATTTAGACTAATTATAAATAGAGTACAAATGTAGCTTGTAAAATTAAACCATGCAAGCTATTTAGAATTATTTTAAATAATATTTGTTTGTTTTTCTGGGTCAAATAAGAAGACCAGATTAGTAAGAATTTCTATTTTTAATCTAAAGAATGGATGAACCCAAGCTTGGGTAATCCTTGTCGGATGATGGGTTTAATTATAGGATTAAGTATATTCAAGAAAAAAACGGTATGCTTGGACTATTCATTCAACTAGTCATATCTTATTTCATCATTCGCTGGCTACAAAAAGAAGACCTTACTGTATTAGGGTTAAAACCAACACAAACAAAAATCAGGGATTTTTTACTTTTTTGTTTACTAGCAGGTTTGTGCAGTTCTATTACATTCGGCTTGAGAATGGTATTTGCCCAAGAAATGTGGGTTTTTAATAGTTCTCTGACTGGCCAGCAAGCCTTCCATGCTATTTGGTATCAAATAAAATCAGTCATGTATGAAGAGCTGATTTTTCGAGGGGTTTTATTCTATATTTTGATTAAAAGGTTAGGGGGCACCAAAGCGATTTTAATTTCTTCTACCGCTTTTGGGATATATCATTGGTTTACCTATGAGGTATTTAATAACCCCATGCAAATGTTTTGGATCTTTGTCATTACATTTTCGGCGGGATATATTTATGCTTTAGGTTATTTCAAAACGAAATCCTTATATGCGCCAATGGGGATGCATTTTGGGTGGAATATGGTCCAATCATTTGTTTTTTCTTCCAGTAATACCGGAGCGGGTTTATTTGTACCCAAATTACCTGTTCTTCAGGTTCAGGTGTCTTATTTTACCTATTATTCAATAAGTTTTTTGCACCTAATTTTATTTATTGTGGTTTTTGCATTGATTTTCCATAAAAAAAAGATGAAAACGAGCTAGTATTTTTGGCTTCTTATTAAGTACCTTAATTTTCAACAATTACCATTTTATAGGTTTTTTCAATGACAGGTTTTATTCAAAAATTAAGGACTTATTCTTTTTTTTCACTTCTAGTGTCATCTTTGGTTTTTTGTATTTTAAGCAATGTTCAGGGTCAAGTTTTTAAGCCTAAAATAGTATATCAATCGGCGGATTTACAGATCATTCAAATTTCTGAAAATAGCTTTTTACATACTTCATATCTTCAAACCAATGATTTTGGGAAGGTGCCTTGTAATGGATTAATCAGTAGAGATGCAAATGAAGTAATTGTCTTTGATACTCCTACCAATAATAAAAGTGCGGATGCATTAATCAAATACATTAGGGATGTTCTTCATTGCCGAATAAACGCCATTATTCCTACTCATTTTCATGATGATTGTTTAGGAGGTTTAGCCGCATTTCATGAAAATAATGTTCCTTCTTATGGGAATGTAAAAACAATCGAACTGGCCAAGGCAAACCAAACGGCCTTTCCACAACATGCATTTAAAGATTCCCTGAAATTGAATCTGGGTCAATCCTTTGTCATGGCATCATTTTTTGGAGAAGGACATACCAGAGATAATGTAGTAGGATATTTCCCCAAAGAGAAGATATTATTTGGGGGCTGTTTGATTAAGGAAGTGAATGCTACGAAGGGATATTTAGGGGACGCGAACGTCAGTGAATGGTCTAAAACCGTAGAGAAAATCAAGCAGGCCTATCATGATGTTCGGCTAGTGATACCAGGACATGGAGAAATAGGAGGAAGAGAATTGCTGGATTATACGATCTCGCTCTTTAAGTGATGTTGGTTTTCTTATTTATTGCCACTACCTTGAAATGATTGTGACTTCTTTTCTTATCATTTCGATTTACTTAGCTACCAAAAATTTATTAACCTCTAGCCAGTGCATAAAGGCATCAAACCAGCGGTTACTTGTCCTATTCGGATTTCCTAAACCAAATCCATGCCCCCCGTTTTGATATAAATGAAATTCAACGGGTCTGCCGGCTTTAAACCAGGAATCAATGATACCGAACTGGGAATTGAATAGAAAATCATCTGAGGCGATGACATTGAACATGGGAGGAGCATTTTCTGGAACTTTTACAGGACCCATTCCCCCGTAAATGGGACCAATAAAGGCTAATTTCATAGTCTTGGAATTCAGCGTGGCATTCATGGTCAACCCAGCACCTGCTGAAAAGCCAATCATTCCGATGCGTTGGGTATCTATGCCCCATTCTTGAGCGTTTTTAACAATCATGGCATAGGCAGCTTCTGCATCTTGCAATTGATTACTAAGGTCCATTTGTTGTGGCGCTGGAGTAGTGGGTTTTGAGGGGTCATCCGATTTTGCTGGAGCAGGACGAGGGCGGTTCATCCAAGCTTTGAAATCTTCCAATGATTCAGCAGTTGGGAAAAGGCGGTATTTTAACACAAAGGCCGTGATGCCTTTTTTGGCTAAGGCCTCAGCTACTTCCCAGCCTTCATTACCCATAGAAAGCCAACGGTATCCACCGCCTGGGGCCACGATAACTGCCGTTCCATTTGCTTTGCCTTTTTCGGGGAAAAAGGGTGTCAGGGTTGCTTTGGAAATGTTACGTGCCATGGGATCTCCCCATTGGCGAAACCAAGTTTCTGGTGCCGGCTGGTCCTTTACAGATCCTGTGCCTAAAGGGATGGCATTGGGTTCTTTAGGGGCCTCCAAGGGATAGATAGTTCCATCTTGAGCCATTGTATTCCATGCCAAACTGGTAAGTAAGAGGATGAAATTGATTTTAAAAGTCAAGGAATAGTTATTTTTCATAATGGCTAAAGGCTTGGTAATAAATAAGTTATAACTATGATTTTATTTAGAAGAACTAAAATACAGTTTAATTTCTATTATTTATAAGAAGGGTTGCTCAAGTTTCATATTAGGGTAAAATGGTAGTCACAGGCACTTCGAATTTTGATAAAAACGGACTTAATGTGAAATCTGGTATAGCCATTGTCCAAATTCAAATCCATTTTTCCATAAGGCGATAATCATAGCTATCGCAAGGATCGGAAATAAGATTTTAAAGTAAGGGGATTTAAGAAATTCTTCCTTTGTCATGGTTGTTCGTATTTATTGAATCTGATGAATTCTTGCCTTTTTAGCCGATTTTTCAAATTGAATTAAATACTTTTTTCGCTGATTTTGTCGAATTATGAACTAAGCGTGGAGAATTTTATGATGAACTAGTGAAATGGTAGGATGACGGGTTGAATTTTAAAATGAACTTGGGGAATTTTATGTTGAGTGTGTCAAAACTTAATTTGCCTCAAAATAATTTTCATATTGTAGGGATGCCGCATGAACTTAAAAATTGATAGGTGTTGTTGTAAAGTTCAATAGGTCTTGTTGGGTCTAAAGGGTCACCAAAAGGTATAAAAATAATTAATCCTTGGCGAGCCCTTGTCATTAAAACTCGATAAGCATTTCTTAAATAAGATTTATCAATTTCATTATTTATCAATTTCCATTTTGTTCCTTCAAAAGATTGATAATTCCATTGACCATTATTGTAATAAAAATTGATATCCCAAGCTAGGCAGACATAGTCAATTTCCAATCCTTGTATATCAAATTCAGTGGCAACCAATTCTAAATAATGTGATGAACGAACATCTGAGGAATCATTCAAAAACCAATCTTCTGCTGTTATTTCATTTTTAACATCAATACCAATAGGCCTTAATCTTCTACCTCCTGAACTCCCAACAATCCCTATGCGTTCACTTCCCTTTTTGTTTTTTCGTAGCCAATCTTTTGCCACATTAATATCTCGAGTTATGCGAATTGGAAATACGTTATTAATTTCGTTTAAAATGGAATTAGCAAAGGTGTGATTTCCATTAATTACTTCATGGACAAAACTGGATATTTTTTCTGAGCGGAAGGACCGTATGGAAACAGCTAAGTGAAGATCCTTTTCAGAATTACAATTTTCTTTTAACCATTCCATTAAATGTTTGTCATCCAGATAATCATTATCTGAGGTAATTAAATTGGAATAATAAATTTCCCAATTTGGATAGTGGTTTTTTAAAGCAATAACCCATTCAGAAAGCCCTGCTTCTCCAGTATTGATTTCTTGTCCTCCACCTATCAAACAAATGATGGTACAATAATTTTCATGCCTATTCATCACATCTATTAAAAACTCTGGTTCAGACATTTGGAAGTCTTTTCCTTTTGATCGCATAAAAGAACCAGCTTTCTCTTTTGTCCAAGCTCTTTGAGCTTCATCAAAAATGACAACCTTTTCATCTGGGGCTTGGTTCGAAATCAAATTGTCGTCACGGAAATGATGGATATTTTGAATAAATGCATTGGCTTTAAT
The DNA here is from genome assembly GCA_027491315.1 of Cytophagaceae bacterium. Classification (GTDB taxonomy): domain Bacteria; phylum Bacteroidota; class Bacteroidia; order Cytophagales; family Spirosomataceae; genus Aquirufa. The sequence continues at coordinate 418,017 of JAIXWL010000001.1, read as the reverse complement.
CGCTGAATTTTTCTTGGTTAGTTTAAGACCTTTTTCCTTAGCCTGTTGGACTTCATCTCTGACCAAGGCCTCTCTCAATACATATACCAAAGGCCCATTTCCAGAAAGAAATACAGCGTTTTCATCCTTATGTGCTTTCCTTCTTTCGTTGGCGATATTAAGGCCAGCCAAGGTTTTACCTGCACCAGGAACACCTGTTAAAAAGCAAATTGATTTTTTATTTTGAGTTTTTGAATTTTCAATAATTCGATTGATGCACTCCGTAGTTCTAGAAAGGTTTATTGCACCTGCATCACTTCTAGAAATTTCTGAAACGGTATGCCCTCTATAAAGTGCTTGGGATGCTTCAATGATAGTAGGTGTTGGTTTGTAAATAGAACTTTCCCAATTGCTTGGATTAATTTCTTGGCTATTACTCAATAAAAGCGTTTGATTTATAATTTCATTAATATTGTGTTGATTGGCTTTAAGTGGTTCAAATAAATTCTCATTTATTTCGAAGATATTTTTAAAATCTGGAGCTTTTGTAGAAACTAAGATTGGAACGATTTTTTCATGATGACTACCTTCATGAAAGTTTTGTAAGTCTAGACAATAGTCAACAGTTTGTTCGATAGCATGTTTGGGGTATTGCATCTCGCCAACTTTAAATTCAAGAATAAAAATGAAATCCTGAATGATTAGAATATTATCTACTCGTTTGCCCATTCTGGGAATTGAAAATTCAAAATAGATTTTACCTTTTTCAAACGTTCTTAAAAGAGATTTGAGAATATCAATTTGCTTAATCCAGGAGTTTCTTTGTAAAGGTTCAACAGTAAAATGGTGGTTCCTGATTAGTTGTCCAAGTATTTTGTCTCTATCTTCCGATATGAAGTCTGAAATAGAATTTGCGTAGTAGCTTCTAGTCATTTATGGTTCATATTTAATAAGATTTATTTCCCCTCCAACCATACCACTTTCTGCTCAGGTGTATGATCTTGACTCAGGATGTTTTTGTATAAGTCTGGACGACGGGCCTTCAGGTAGCGGTGGCCGCCGGCTAGGCTGAGTTTATCTGGGATCAGGGTGGCTGTGACGAAACTGTCATCGAAAGTACGGCATTCAGCTATGATGTCACCAAAGGGGTCAATGATCATGGAACAACCATTTTTTAATTGGTCATCATCCATACCTATGGGATTAGAAAATATGGCATAAATGGCATTATCGTAGGCTCGGGAAGGAAGCCATTTCATCAACCAATCTCGGCCTTTCATGCCATCAAATTCCAAACGTAAAGAAGTTGGATCCGCCTCTCGGTTTTCCCATAATTTAGGGTCCACAAAGCCTGCACCCGGGCGGGTAGATGGGGTACACATGGTCACATGCGGCATAAAAATAATATCGGCACCTAATAACTTGGTGGCTCGTACATTTTCAATGATATTATTGTCATAACAAATCAAAATACCACATTTCCAGCCTTTAATTTCAAACACACAATACGCATTACCCGGGGTTAGATGTGGATTGATAAAAGGGTGTAATTTTCTATACTTGGCCACTAAGCCATTTTTGTCCACACAAACATAGGCTTTGTATAAATGGTCCTGCGCATCTTTTTCAAATAGTCCTGCCAAAATAACGATGTTATATTTCGCCGCTATTTCTGTCAATTTGATGATGCTTTTTCCATCTGGAATGGTTTCCGCCACTTCCAGCATTTGTTCTTTGGAAAGGTGGCGAGCAAAAGTATAACCTGTGACGGAACATTCATGAAAGGCAATCACTTCCGAACCCTCCTCAGCGGCTTTTTTCGCTAGTTTTTCAATGACGGATAAATTATAATCTTTATCGCCATTTTTATTTTCAAATTGAGCTGTTGATATTTTTAAATTTTCCAATGTATTTATGCGTTTAAATGAATCCCATATTGTTCAAAATTAAACATGTAAGCCTTACCAATTCAGCTTCTTTTTTTCCCTCACTGCATAATCCACAGCCCGGGCAGTTAGGGCCATATAGGTTAGGGAGGGATTTTGAGTTGAGGTAGAAGTCATGCAAGAGCCATCGGTCACAAATACATTTTTACAGTGGTGCATTTGGTTGAAAGCATTCAACATGGAGGTCTTGGGATCGCGGCCCATTCTTACGCCACCCATTTCATGATTTTCATTTCCGGGTAACCGTTTGGTATCAATGGGCTGTATATTTTTGAAACCAGCGGCCTCATACATTTCTGTGAATTGTTGATGAAAATCTTTTAACATTTTCTCGTCATTGTCATCATAAGCAATGGAAACTCTTAGTTGAGGAATACCATACTTATCCTTCAATTCTTTATCCAAACGAACGGTGGAATGAGCTTTGGGAATGGTCTCTCCCATCATACCCACATTGATATGCCAATTTCCAAGCTTTTGATTTAATAAGGATTCCTTCAAGGATTCTCCCATCAGGTCTTTGGCATTTTCTATCACCCGACTGGCGGTAAGATTACTGGCATAGCCTCTTAAGAAATCCGTTTCTTGTTGATAAACATTTCTAAACCGGGGTATATATCCTGAGGTAGGTCTTTTGCCTTCTGTTTTATAGTCCAAATTCCCATCATATTCGGCTGTTATTCTTCCTCGATAACTGTGAAAAGCCATATGTGTCCCCAATACACCTGAATCATTGCCTAAACCATTGGGGAAACGAGATGAAACGGAATTCAATAAAATTAAATTAGTAGCTAATGGTGAAGCATTTACAAAAATGACGGAAGCAAAATATTCCTCCATTTCATGAGTTAAGGCATTAACCACCCGGACGCCAATGGCCTTATTTTTCTTTTCGTCAAAGAGAATGGAATGAGCAATGGCGTGCGTTTTTAAAGTTAGGTTTCCTGTATTATAAGCTGCAGGTAAGGTGGCGGAATTACTGCTGAAATAACCACCATAGGGACATCCTCGTTCACAAAGAGTTCGATTTTGGCATTGGCTTCTGCCTACGGTGTTATGGATTTTTTCTGCTTGACTTAAATTGGCGGTTCTTGCAATGATTACATGTCGATTCGTATACTTATTTTTTAAAACCTCGCCAAAGTGTTTCTCTACACATGACAATTCATAGGGTTTGATAAAATCGCCATCTGGTAATATTTCTAGACCATCTTTATTGCCAGAAATCCCCACAAATTTTTCCACATAACTATACCAAGGTGCGATGTCTTTATATCGAATAGGCCAGTCGACCGCGAATCCATCCCGAGCAGGACCAGTAAAATCAAAATCGCTCCAACGCTGGGTATGACGACCCCATAAAAGAGATCGTCCTCCTACATGATAAGCCCGAATCCAATCGTAGGGTTTTTCCTGAATATAGGCTTGTTCTTCGTCCTTGGTTAAAAAATGAGCAGTAGCTTCTGAAAAGATAAAATTTTTACTGGCAATTTTATAGTCTTTTTTAATTTCCAAAGGGACTTGTCCCCCATGGGGGAAATCCCATGGTTGATGCATGGCAGTGGGATAATCTGCTACGTGTTTTACATCTCTCCCTCGATCAAGAAGTAAGGTTTTTAAGCCTTTTTCTGTGAGTTCTTTGGCAGACCATCCTCCACTTATTCCAGAGCCAATGACTATGGCGTCAAACGTATTTTTATCCTTTGCACCCATTTTTTAATTCCAAAATTTTGAAAAGTTTTTTGAGAAATGTGGTAGAGCTATTTCTGGTTCTTGGATCTCTGGATGCCATAGTTTTTCCCATTCAAAACTATAATAACCCGAGTATCCCCCCTTTTTTAAAGCATGAAGTGCTTCCTTAACCGGGGCATTGCCTTGTCCCAATAAGGTATATTTTTCTTCCTTATCAGAAACAATGGCATCTTTAATGTGTGTATGAAATATATATTTTTTCAATTGTGCATGTACCTGCGCGGGAGGTTCCTTGGTGATAGACCACATATTAAAGAAGTCCCAAACAAGACCTACATGAGCATGATTCGTTTCTTGCATGATTTGTAGGAGCATGTCACTTTTTATGACTTTCCCGTGGGATTCTAGGAGTACTTTTACGCCAGAGGATTTGGCAAAATCTCCGAGTTCAATCAATGCTTGAATGATGGCATGGACCGTTTCTTTTTCTGGTTGATCTTTGGGTAGGTCATTGGGAAATACCCGAATAAATGGACAAGATAAACGGCTGGCTAATTCGATGTATTTTTTGGCTTCGTCCAGATTACTTTTTCTTTTTTGGGAATCTAAAAAATGCATATTTGCCGATGAACCTAAATTCACAATTTTCAAATTTAAATCAGCTGTTTGCCGGAGGGTGGATGCTATTTGGGAAGAAGAAAAGATAGGATTAGACGGAAGGTCCAAATCGCCTTTAATTCCTCTAATTTCAATTCCTGAGTAGTTATTTTCTGAAGCATGTTGAAGAACCTGAGAAAAATTCCATGCTGGGCAACCCAAGGTAGAAAAGGATAAAAGTGCTTTGGTAGGCTTATTAAAATCTAAGGCTGAAAGCCCGATAAACCCGGCACCTTGTTTCAAAAATTCTCTTCGGTTTTTCATTTTATTTAGATCGTTAATTGAATTTAATAAAATTATTTCGAAGTCAATGTTTTTGAAAATTTACCTTATGTATGCCAATGGATTTATTTGGTTGAAGTGAAGAGAACAAGTGAATTAAATTTACCAATACCAGAAGGCTGGATTTAATGCAGGATCTAATTGACCCAATAGGAGGGCTATTTATTTTATAATCAATGACTTAGACTTTTGTTTTTTCTTATTACTTTCACGAAAAGATAGAAAGTATATGCCATTTATATCCGTTACTCGACTTCGTATTAAATCCCTCTTTTTTTTGATTCCCTTTATTCGGGCCAATGAAGCTTCTGCCAAAGCATTAAAAACTTCGAAAGGGCTTTTGAAAGGGAAAGAGTTAATGGATAAGCATTTTACTTTTTGGACCCTTACGCTTTGGGAAGATGAAGAATCCATGAAAGAATTTAGGGGTTCTCCTGCCCACAGAAAAGCGATGCAACAGCTACCTAATTGGTGTAATGAAGCCTCTTATCATCACTGGGTGCAGGAAGACCAAGATTATCCTACTTGGAATTTGATCGCAGAAAAACTGTATACAGAAGGCAAATTGAGTAAAGTGAGAAATCCATCTAAAGCGCAAATGGAGAACCAATTTCCTCCGATAAAATGGACTAAATCGGAAAGAATTTTAAAGTAATGAGTTGGGGAAATATATATACGTAATAATCTGAAATGTTAATGTAATACCTTTGCCCAAATTTGGCTTCCATTGATGGATTTTATCGTATTTTCGAGGTTTAATTAAATTCATTTTTTCATGAATCGCCTAGAATCATTTAAGAAGTCTCTACAATTTTCCACACCAGAAAGCCATTTTTCTCCCATTCTCAAGAGTCTTTGGTTTGATGCTAAAGGTGACTGGGACATGGCCCATGCCCAAGTGGATCAATTGAATGATCGAGATTCTGCCTGGGTGCATGCCTATTTACATCGGAAAGAAGGAGATCTTTGGAATGCCGATTATTGGTATGCTAGGGCCAAGAAATCTCGACCTAATTTTTCTTTGGAACAAGAGTGGGAAAGTTTGGTGTCCTATTTTTTGTCGGAATGATTTTTATAACCTGGTAAAAATCAATGAATTGTTGAACTTCATAGGGGACGCATTATAAAAAGTGGCCATTATATGTTTGGAGAGCCTATAAACTAGTCCTAGAAAAATGCATAAATTTTATTTATGATTATCATAAATAAATTTAATTTTTAAATATTATTAATCGTCTATAATTTATGAAACTTTTAACTTCCACTCATTCTAATTTCGGAATGGGTTAGTTTATTTAATGAAAAAATATTCCAGAAAAGCCAGGCACTATGTGTATGGCTTTCTTTATTTAAAGTACTTCTGGCTTATCTGATCTTTATGCTCCTTCACATAGCGTAAAAATGCGTCCGCTACCGGGGAATGTTTTTTCCCTTTTAACCAAACAAGCGTCCACTGCGTGGTAATGGGTAATCCCTTTTGAGGAATAATGCGTAAGGAGCCATTTTGTAATTCATTTTTAATACCTATAATAGGCATGATGGAATAGCCTAGGCCAGCTATGACGGCTTGTTTTACCGCTTCATTTGACATTAATTCAATTTTTTTGAGAACCCGTATTTCTTGATTAGCCAAGAAGGTTTCCATGGTGGTTCGAGTTCCAGAGCCCGCTTCTCGGAAAATAATGGGAAGGTTCGTTGGCAATTGGTTTTGGTTAAACTCAGGATTTTGGTCAAGAAGTTCGGAGTTTCCTACCAAGTACAATTCATTTGTAATTAGGTCCATGTATTCATATTGATTGCCTTCGATGGGAAGAGAAACTAAACTAAAATCAACTTCATTTTGCTTTAAACTTTCAATAACCTTTCCTCTATTGGTCACATCCATGGATAATTCTACCCCTTGATTGGCCTTTAAAAAATCAGTTAAAAAATAGGGGAGAACATATTTTCCTGTGGATACTACGGAGACCTTTAATCGACCGAAAAGCTGTCCTTGAAAAGCCCGCATTCTATAATTGATGGCATATACTTGCTCTATAATTTCTTCTGCTGATTCGGCGATTTCCTTTCCAAAATCTGTCAAATAAACCTTTTTACCTACAATCTCAATCAAGGGTAATTCAAATTGAGATTGAAAATTTTTTATTTGGATGGATACCGCAGGTTGAGTCAGATTTAACTCTTCAGAAGCCTTGGTGATGCTCTTGGTTTGAGCCACCTTCACAAAAATTTGGAGTTGATTTAAGGTATAGTTCATAAAAATTATTTATGTAATTCATTATAAATTTAAATAAAATTTAATGATTTATTGGTATTTATTTTGCACCCAGAAAAAACGCACCTATGAATCATAAAAAACGATCCGCCATTTTCCTTCACTTAATTTCCATTGTTATACTAGTGTTCCTTATTAAAATGGGAGTAGATCCTATATTTGAGAAAATGGGCATAGCAAGTGCCGTTTTTATCGAATTAAACCTACTTAGAATTTTACAAGAACAAGCATAGCCCAGCCTACATGATGATCAATTTCGAACTATTAATTTTTAACTTAACCAATCCTACCCTGCTCTTTTTTATATTGGGTATGTTGGCCAAATTTCTAAAAAGTGATTTGGAGGTTCCCGCCGCCTCTAAAAGTTTTATTGCGCTTTACCTTTTATTTTCTATCGGTTTCAATGGAGGAACAGAATTGGCCGGAACTGGGATTACCGGAGACATTGTTAAAAGCCTACTTTTTGGTTTAGGGCTTGCGAGTATAATTCCTATTTATGCCTTTTTTATTCTTAGGATAAAACTAAATTCTTATGATGCAGGCGCCATTGCTGCATCCTATGGTTCCGTGAGTGCCGTAACCTTTGTAACAGCGGTCGCATTCTTGGAGATGAATCAAATGAAGTTTGGAGGAGAAATGGTAGCTGTAATGGCCGCGATGGAATTCCCTGCAATCATCATGGGCTTATTGTTGATGAGTTTATTTCCCTCAGAAAGTAATCTAGAAAAAAGAGAAAAGTTTCAATGGAAAAAAACCTTACAGCATTCCCTTACTAATGGTAGTGTTTTAATGATCTTAGGTAGTTTGGTGATTGGTTTCGTTTCAGATTCAAATCAAACTGCGGGAATCAAGCATTTTACGTCTGATATCTTCAAAGGATTTTTAGCTATCTTTTTATTGGATATGGGAATGGTTGCAGCAAGTAGAATTGCGGCATTTAAACAGCAAGGTTATTTCATCTTGTTCTTTGCCATCCTACTTCCTTTATTCAACGGCTCAGTGGTGGCATGTTTAAGTCATTACATTACGGATAACACTGGAAACCGTTTGATTTTTGCCGTCTTAGCTGCTAGTGCGTCATATATTGCTGTTCCAGCGGCCATGCGTATGGTGGCGCCCAAAGCTGATCCTGGTATTTATATCCCAATGGCCTTGGGTGTAACCTTTCCTTTTAATATAACCATAGGTATGCCGATCTTTTTTCAATTGGTTCAATAGTGAATTGGAAAAAATACTATTCAGGAAAAACATTGCTCATTGCCACAAAACACCAAAAGGAATTAGTGATTGGTCCTTTGTTTCAGCAGGAGTTTGGGTTTCAATATGCCGTAAGCGATCGATTGGATACCGATATGCTGGGTACTTTTTCTGGGGAAATTGAAAGAAAAGGAAGGCCGCTTCAGGTACTTAGGCAAAAGTGTGAAATGGCGATGGACCTGCATGGTGAAGATGTGGCGATAGCATCCGAGGGCTCATTTGGTGCGCATCCTCACTTACTTTTTGCTCCGGCCGATACGGAATTATTGATGTTCAAAGACCGTCAAAATGGGATTGAAATTTGGGTACAAAAAACGAGCACCGAAACGAACTTTAGTGGATTAGAAATACATTCTACGCAAGAGATTCCAGCTTTTTTAGCCCAGGTTAAATTCCCTTCACACGCATTAATATTAAAAAAAAGTAAGGATGACCTAGTTCAGATGCATAAAGGAATAAAGGACGAAGGCCTACTTTATTCTTTAGTGGATCAATACTTAAAAAATTCGGGATCTTGTTTTTTAGAAACGGATATGCGTGCCATGAATAATCCTACGCGAATGGGGCAGATTGAACAATTGACTCATCAGCTAATCCAGAAGATGAATTCACTTTGTCCTAGCTGTTCATTTCCTGGTTTTTCAATCATGGAGGTTCAAGGAGGGTTATTGTGTTCACAATGTTTTCTGCCTACGCAATCGATACTAAAGGAGATTTATCGTTGTCAAAAATGTTTGCATGAGGAAGAAAAATTATACCCAGCATCTAAATACTTGGAGGACCCTATGTATTGTGATTATTGTAATCCTTAAAAATTAGGACTTATTTCTGTAAACAATTGGAGAAAAATGGTGTTTTTCCTTTCATGGAAAATTACATTTTAAGATTAAAGCAAGAACTAGAATCCGATCGCAACAGACTTCTATCTCATCCTATTTATTCCAAGATTAGCGATTTATCGGGTTTACGAAAATTTACTCAGATCCACGTATTTGCAGTTTGGGATTTTATGAGTTTACTTAAATCCTTACAAGTAAATTTAACCTCTACACAGATTCCTTGGTTACCCGTTGGCACAGCTGATACCCGTTATTTGATTAATGAAATCGTATTAGGGGAAGAATCTGATGTGGATGAAATGGGAAACAGAACAAGTCACTTTGAGCTTTATTTGAAGGCCATGAGGCAAATGAATGCCTCGACTGCAGATATCGATTTATTGCTGGAGAAAGTTTCACAAGGCATGCCTGTTCAGGAGGCGATTCAACATGTGGCGATACACCCTAATGTGAAGGATTTTTTAGGCTATACTTTTGAAATTGCCTTGCATGCCCCTATTCATGTTAAAGCCGCAGTTTTTACCTTTGGAAGAGAGGATTTAATTCCTTCCATGTTTCATCGCCTATTGGAACAATTATATGCTGAGGTGCCTGAGCAGGTATCCACTTTTACCTATTACATTGAAAGGCATATAGAAGTTGACGGCGATCACCATAGTCATTTAGCGAGCGACATGGTTTGTCAATTATGTGGAAACGAGGAAAAGAAATGGGAGGAGGCACTGCAGGCTTCTAGAAAGGCATTGGAGATGCGCTATAAATTGTGGGATGCATTTTAATGGCAATAGCTTGATGGAGGTTTAATTTCTATTCTATATCAATTGGGCATATTGGTAAAATTATTCTAATTTTAAAACTATTGAATCTTTTTGATTCAATAGATGAATAGCCAATCCAACCCTAGTTATGTTATATTTTCAAAGAAACGCTCAAAAATTTGGAGAATCACAGGCAATATTGTCAGATTCACAAACATATACCTACACATCGCTGATAGATCGGTCGGAAAAAGTTGCGGGGACACTGCTCGGCAAACAAACCGATTTACATCAGTCGCCTGTGGCGTATATGGTAGAGCCAGGGTTTTGCTATGTTTCATCTCAATGGGGGATTTGGTTGGCTGGAGGAATAGCGGTACCAGTTGCCTTAGCCCATCCTTTAGAATCCATTAAATACATCCTTCAAGATACGGGAGCTAAGAAATTTATTTGTTCGAAGTCTTATTTGCCGCTTTTATCTGAGTATTGCCAGGAGGCAGGAATAAGCTTATACCTCTGGGATGATATGGTGGATTCCCCCTCACACCTACTACCTGATGTCAGCCTAGATAGGGGTGCCATGATTTTGTATACAAGTGGCACCACGAGCCTACCCAAGGGGGTTTTAAGTACACACCTCGGTATTGAAAGTCAAATCAAGTCTTTGGTAGAGGCTTGGAGGTATTCTGCTAATGACCATACCTTATGTGTTTTGCCACTACATCATATACACGGAATTATCAATGTTATCTCGGCAACTTTATATGTTGGTGGAAAAGTAGAGTTTTTAGCGCAGTTTTCGGCCGAAGAAATTTTTGCTCGATTTAAGCAAGGGGCATTGAATGTATTCATGGCTGTTCCAACCATTTATTTCAAGTTGATAGCCTATTTGGAATCCTTGACAGATAAGGAAAGGGAGGAATTAAAAGTGTGTATGAAAGCTTTCCGATTGATGATATCTGGATCGGCGGCATTACCTGTTTCCGTAATGGAGAAATGGGAAGCCTTGAGTGGGCAACGATTATTGGAAAGATATGGTATGACGGAAATAGGGATGGCAATAAGTAATCCTTATGAGGGCGAGCGTAAGGCGGGGCATGTTGGCATGCCACTTCCTGGAGTTCAAGTGAGATTGGTGGATGAAGAAAATCAACTTGTTTTTGATCAGCCTGGAGAGATTCAAATAAAAGGCCCAACTGTTTTTAAGGAATATTGGGGAAAAGAAAATGCGACCCGAGAGGCATTTACAACAGATGGTTGGTTTAAAACGGGTGATGTGGCGGAATTAGCGAATGGATATTATCGAATCTTAGGAAGAAATTCCACGGATATCATCAAATCAGGTGGCTATAAATTATCTGCCTTGGAAATTGAGGAAGTATTGAGAACTCATAACTCAGTTGAGGACTGCTCGGTGGTGGGATTAGCCGATGAGGAATGGGGTGAAATAGTCGCTGCGGTGGTTGTATTAAAAGAGGGCCAAGTTAGCTCCGATGAATTAAATACGTTTATGCGCAGTAAAATGCCCGCTTATCGGGTACCAAGAAAGTATTTGTTCCTATCCGAATTACCTCGAAACGCGATGGGTAAAGTGACTAAAAACGATTTAAAAGTACTGTTTACATAAGGGCTTTTAGTGCTAGGTAAAAGACGCTTGGACAAAGTAAACAGCCTAATCCTGTATAGAATGTGGCAGTTAGTGCACCATAAGGAACTAGCTTTTGATCCGTGGCGGCTAATCCTGCCGCCACTCCACTTGTGGTACCCATGATTCCTCCAAAAACCATGGCCGAATGGGGATTATCTAATTTGATTTTTGAAGCTATTAAAGGTGTAAAAATGGTCACCGCTATGGCTTTAACTACGCCTGTTGCCACACTTAAAGCAATAACATCAGAACTTGCACCCAAAGCCGAGCCTGTTACTGGGCCTACAATGAATGTCAAGGTACCAGCACCTATAGTAGCTAGACTTTCTGCGTCGTGGTAGCCAAAAGCTAGGCCTACACAAATCCCTACTACAAAGGAGACTATCAAGCCTATTATTAAGGAAATAACGCCTGCTTTACCGGCTTGTAGCATAACGGGGAAACTAACTCCTAATGCGGTGGAAACAATGCAAAAATCCCGAAACATGGATCCCCCTACTAACTTAAAACCACTAAAAAAAGCTATATCAGCTATTCCTTTTTCTCCACCAGTCAGTATACCTCCGTAATAGGCCAAAACCAAACCTAATAAAATAGCAATGGCTGATCCCGGTATTTTTTTTCGTAAAAGTCGGGTTGAAATTTGCTCAGCTACCAGCATGATGATGGCAATGAGAAGAAAGCTGGTAATCATACCATTTTTCTCAAAAAAGGAAATAATATTCATGAAGCAGTGGTTTTGATTTTCGAAATGATGGGAACTAATACAAATCCAATCACAACAATCAGAATTCCTGCTACGATGGGAAGTACGCCTTTATTAAATGCAAGCAAGGCATTTTGACTAGCGGACATGGCGACAATGACAGGAATATACATATTACTCCAGAATCCAATTCCTTCATCAAAATTGCCTTTAAGCCATTGCTTTTTGTGGAAATAATTATGGAGGAGAACCAATAATAGCATGGCAAAACCAACCCCGCCGACATTGGCTTGAACGCCAATTAATTCACCTAAAAAATCTCCAAATAGTTGGCCAGCTAAGTAACTAAAAGCGAGTAATCCTAATCCATAAATAAGCATAATGATGAGGGCTTAAAAACGAAGATAATAAATTATTGGATGACCGAATACTAAATGTTTAAGCTATTTAATGCTTGTAAGGCTTTTTTGGGCATAAGAATTCCCTTAAATAATTACTGTGGAAACGTATTTCTGGGATGATATTAATAAACAGATTATCTCATTTTGAAAATGAATTAAACGCCTGCTAAATACTCTTTAGGTAGTAAGCCCGTTCTTTTTTTTATGGCTGTAATAAAAGAGGTTCTGGACCCAAAACCGATAGCTGTACCGATGTATTCTATGGAATATTTATCAAAATTGACATCGTTTTCACGCATGGTATTGAGGTATTCAAAACGGGCATCATTGATAAACTCATTGAAGTTTTTATCAAATTCTTGATTGATAACTGCTGAGACTAGGTAGGCGGGAACGTTTATTTCTTTTGATAAATCGGATAGAGAATATCCGATGGTGGTAAAGGGGTGATTATTTTTAAAATGTATTTCGATTGAATTTAAAATGTTTTTTCCTCGGTAATAGCTGATATAATTGGTATCCTCTGTCTCAGGTTTGAGTTCTTCATTTTTGGTGGATGTTTCCTCTAAGGATCGGATAGGTTCTTCCATTTGTATCCAACCAATCATCCCATATAAAATTTTGGGTTGAGTAAATAAATAGCCACAGATTAAAAGAATCTCTGATGAAATTACCAGGATGATAAGTCTAGCCATAAACATTCCTGTTAATACTTGAATGAAAGTGAAAATGGCTACGATGATTGTTCCTGAAGTCATTAAAATCATAGTAACCCACAGAAATCGGTAAATCTGTTTATTTCTTTCTATTTGAAGGCTAGCATCATAGATCTTTTTATGCCAATTGGTTAACAATTTTAAGCAAGCAAAGGTACTTATGACTAATACGATTATTCGGATAATGGCTATCCATCCAGGAGGCAATAACCCTTCCGATTCATTGAAAAACACCATTCTGTTACTAAGCGCATTTATTACAATTAGATACTTTTCTTCTTTATTCAATAAATCAAAGGGAAGGCGATGAATTTGATATAATAATACAGGAACAAATAGCCATAAATCCTTCCAAAATAGCTTGTAGGATTGATTCAGAACGGTTCTAATGTATAAATATAGGAGTGGGCCAAGGCAGAAGGCAGACCAAGTATATGTTTTAAAGAATTGTGGATAATCATACAGAAAATGGGTCAGCGTGAGGCTATTTCCTGTAGATAATATGACTAGACAAAAAAGTATACCAGCCAATAATTTAGAACTTAAGGTGGAAATACTTTGTCCAAAAACTAAAATTAAACTAACTACCAGGCCGATGGTGGATGCAAGAATAAGGTAAATAAATAAGGATAAATCTGACATTTGATAGATAGAAAACTCAAAAGCAAAGATCTATCTTATTTTAAGTAAACAAATTCATGGAAAAAGTATTAAGTCTACATTTTCAATGAATGGATAAATTATTAGGTTACAAATGAGGATTTACCTAATTGAAAATTTATAGAAAAACAAGTTTAAACATTTTAATTTTATGCATTTTAGTGTTTTCAAATGGCGACTAAAAGTGCCCTTATTTGTTCAAAATTCCCCAAAATGAACAATGGTTTTTTTAGTTAACGGTAATTTTGAAGCAAATTTGCATTGTAAAAAAAGATACTTCATTACACTTAATCAACGAAATATTAACTGGCACAGGTTATCCTAAAACCAGTGCACAAAAAATTATAATTTATAGAACACAGGTTTGGAAATCCTTTGGCTAATGGCTAAAGGGTTTTTAGTTTAAGGGAACTAATGAATTAATGTGAAGGTAAAGGAAGCCTTGACTAGATGAAGCATGAAATCTAGATATGATCAATGAAAGGTTGATGATATTGACGTTTACCTGTGGCTTTATAAAGGGCATTGGCTAATGCGGCAAATACCGGAGGATAGGCAGGCTCTCCCATGCCGCTTGGATCAATCTCATTTTTCACAAAATGAACAGCTATGGATTTTGGAGCCTCATTCATGCGAATCATGCGATAGGTATCAAAATTTTTATGCTGAGGAACACCTTGATTAATGGGCATATTTCCAAATAAAGCCGTACCAATTCCATCGATTACACCACCTTCTACCATATTTTGTGCTCCGGTGGGATTAATCACAATACCGCAATCAATGGCGCAATGAACTTTTTCAATTACAGGAATGCCATCTTTCATCTCTAGTTCTATGATATTGGCTGCATAAGAATCATGGCAGAAATAAGCAGAAACCCCTACTTTTTTAGTCGATTTGATATGGTTCCAATTTGATTTTTCCTTGATTAATTGTAAAACTCCTGCATATCTTTCTGGCTCATATTCATTGTTTTTACCTACAGGTTTTTCAGCGGCACGTTTTAACAATTCCAGACGGAAATCAATCGGATCTTTACCAGCGAGTTCAGCTACTTCATCTAGAAAAGATTGTTCAGCAGCTGCCATAAAATTGGAACGTGGAGCGCGAAATGAGCCTACAGTAATATTGGAATCTATGGTCCAGTCTTCAGCTAAATAATTGTCAACAGCACCTGCAGGAAAGCGGTTTGGATATAAAGGAGACTCGGGGATGCCTCCCGCTTTTACATGAAAAGCTATCAGGTTATTTTGCGCGTCCAAAGCGGCCTTATATGTAGCCGAATATGTCGATCGGTAAACACCTGAAGTCATGTCATCCTCTCGGGTATAAATAAGTTTAACGGGAGCTTTAACTTTTTGTGATATAAGTGCTGCCTCAATCATCCAGTGTGCATAAGATCTCTTTCCAAAACCACCACCTAGACGAGTCATTTGAATATTGATTTTATCTAGCGGGAGCCCTAGTCGGGCAGAAAGGGATTGCTCTGTTAGTTCAGGTTTTTGTAATGGTCCAGATAAATGGGCGGAATCATTTTTTACATCAGCGAAAAAATTCATGGGCTCCATGCAATTATGTGCCAAATATGGCCCATAGTAGGTTTTTTCGATGACTTTAGCGGCAGATTTAAATGCTGATTCTACATCGCCGTCTTTTCTCCTTACCGTTGCTGCTTGGTCTTTTTTAGCGGCCATGCTGGCCATGTGCTTCGATGTGCTTTCAAGGCCAGCAGGTATATTTTCCACCATTTTTCGGCCTAGCATATTTCTAGGTTGAGAATAAGCTTTTGATTCCTGCCAAGTGACTTGTAGTACTTTTTTGGCTTGTAGTACTTCCCAGGTAGAATTTCCTACAATGGCTACGACCTCATTGAAACTTGTCGTATCAAAAAAGGATTTTTCATATCCATCGTTGAATATTTTAATCGGGAAAATATCTTTGATGCCCCTCATTTTTCTAGCTTCTGCATCTTGGATGGATTTTAATTCAAGTCCAAAGGCAGGAGGGTGAACAATCATGGCAATCAGCATACCTGAAACTTGGGTATCAATGCCAAATAATGGTTTTCCGGTAACAATTTTCTTTAAATCAACATTTGTTTTGGACTTACCAATAATGGAAAATTCCTTAACTATTTTTAATGGAATCGTGGTAGGTATTTGAATGCTTGCCGCTAAATTGGCCAGATCCCCATATTTAGCAGATTTACCACTTTTTTTATGGAAAAGCATTCCTTGGGAAGTAGTAATTTCTTGGATAGGTACTTGCCATTGTTTGGCAGCCGCTTCTATCAGCATCAAACGGGCTGCAGCACCTGCTTGGCGAAGGGGTTTCCATCCTTGGTGTATAGCTTGGCTTCCCCCGATGTATTGTCTAGTGAAATGCTTAGTATCTAAATCCGCTTGAATTACCTGAACTTGTTTCCAATTCACATCCAATTCTTCTGCCACAATCATCGGCATGGAGGTTTTTACTCCTTGTCCACCTTCTGGATTGGGCGACATGATTTGAATGATATTGTCTGAAGTAATTTTAACAAAACCATTCATTTCATGGGGCCTGGTACCAACAGTTTTGGCGGAATTTGCAGAGGAGGCTAAGCTTGAGAAATAGGTGAAACTTAATATGAATCCCCCGCTACTAAGTGCGGCAGCTTGCAAAAAGGATCTACGTGAAACGGATTTTTGCTTTTCCATGATACAATTAGGTTTAATCTTGGGGAATCAATATTGGAGCCTAAGCAATTTAATACAGCCATTTCTAAATGTTAAATTCAGTCTACATTCATTATTGATTATTCGTCATTAATTTAGTGAAAGATAGTGAACCTAGTCGCCATCCCTTAGCTTGTTTGATGTAAACTTCGGTTACCTCAAAAGGGTTCGTTACCTCGTTTCCACCAACTACAGCTAGTAAAGTGATGCGGTTTAATAGGATAGCCGTTGAATCAATGATTTGGACCGAAACGGAATGTATGTCAGCCTTTTTATAGTGAATCATTCCCCCTTTGATAATGTTAACTTCGCGGTCTTTTCCCCAACTTCCTCCCATGTGAACAAAAACCGATTTTTCATGGAATAATTGACTGAGCTTATCCACATTTTTATCCGCCATCCACTGCCATTTATTTTTGGATAATTGAATGATTTCTTGTTCTGCTGAATTATTTTGACCTAAACATCCTAAAGTGGAAACAAAGATTAATATGGAGGTAGCGAGTAAATTTTTCATGGGATATTTGCTTTTTGTTGTATGATTAGCTGCAAATCTCATGCTATTAATACATAAACATAGTAGATAAATTACGGATTTGTCTACCATAATTACTGATTCTATTTAATAGAGAATTTAGAAATTAGAATTATGTTAATTTCGTTTCAAACTAGAAGTATCATGATACGTAACTATTCAATTGACTCGATAAGTCAATACAATACGGACAATAATCATCCCACACTTCACCCCTTAGTGACGGTGATTGATTTTTCTAAAGCGGCTCCTCGTGAATGGGGCGATGAAGTAAATCGAGTTAAGTTTCACTATGGCTTGTATTGTGTTTATTTGAAAGATGTAAAATGTGGTGATATCGTATATGGTAGGCATACCTACGACTACCAAGCAGGAACCTTGGTATTCTTTGCTCCCGGCCAAGTATCTGAATTTGAAATTCCCGCTAAATCCTATCAGCCAAAAGGCTATGGATTAATTTTTCATCCTGATTTAATGCATGGAACGTCCTTAGGGAAAGCTTTGGCTACCTACCATTTCTTTAGTTATCAATCGAATGAGGCATTGCATATTTCGGATTCTGAGCGACAAATTGTATTGGACTGTTTTTCGAAAATAGCTTTTGAATTATCTCAAAGTGTAGACAAGCATAGTAAGAAGTTGATTACAGCCAATATTGAATTATTCCTCAATTATTGTGAGCGTTTTTATGATCGCCAATTCATCTCTCGTGAGCATGTAAACAAAGGTATTTTAGCTCGTTTTGAAGACCTTTTAAATGAGTATTTTGTATCCGATAAACCTCAGTCCTTAGGCCTGCCTTCGGTGGCCTACTTTGCAGATCAAGTTAATCTTTCGGCCAATTATTTTGGGGATTTAATTAAAAAAGAAACCGGTCAATCTGTGAAAGAATTGATTCAAAATAAATTAATTAACGTAGCCAAAGATCGAGTTTTTGATGGCAACAAAACGATCAATGAAATCGCTTATGAATTGGGTTTCAAATATCCACAGCACTTCACTCGTCTTTTTAAGGAACGGGTTGGAAATACACCTTTACAATATCGCCATTTGAACTAAGCATTGGAATGGAGTATGTTGCATTAAATAACGGAGTTAAAATGCCCATTTTGGGTTTTGGAGTTTTCCAAATCCCGGACCCATTTGCATGTGAAAAAAGTGTCAGCGAAGCCCTTGAAGTAGGCTATCGCTCCATTGACACAGCAGCATCTTATGGTAATGAGGAGGCCGTTGGTCGGGCTATTCAATCTTCCGCTTTGCCTCGTGAGGATTTATTCATTACCACTAAACTCTGGATTCAAAGAAATGGATTGGAAGGTACCTTGGCAGCCTTTGATAAATCCATGAAAAAACTTAAACTTGATTACCTGGATTTGTATCTAATCCATCAGCCTTATGGGGATGTTTTTGGAGAATGGAGGGCTATGGAGAAATTGTACCAAGAAGGTCGTATTCGTGCCATCGGAGTTAGTAATTTCCAGCCTGATCGAATCGTGGATTTGATGAATCATACCGACATTCTTCCCGCTGTAAATCAAGTAGAAACCCATCCGTTTCAGCAACAAATAGCTAACCAGCAGTTTTTAAAAGAACAAGAAATACAGATAGAATCATGGGGTCCTTTTGCGGAAGGCAAAAATGGAATGTTTGAAAATCCAATGTTAATGTCCATAGCTCAAGCCCACAATAAATCCATAGCTCAAATTATTATTCGTTGGTTGATTCAACGCGGCATTGTTGCTATACCTAAAACCATTCAAAAAAGTCGAATGCTAGAGAATTTCCAAGTCTTTGATTTCCATTTGACGGATGGGGAGATGGAAATGGTACAGACATTGGATACACAAAAGAGCAGCTTTTTTGACCACCGAGATCCTGCCATGGTTAAGTGGCTAGGAACCAGAAGTATAGAGTAATTTAATTGTTTGATTATTATAATTTATTCGATGACCAATTGAATACATTTGTAACCTTGATAAAAATACCAAGCTATGATAAAGAAATTCACCCTACGAATTAACAAAAAATCTCATACCGTTGAGGTAGATGAAAACATGCCTCTATTGTGGGTATTAAGAGATATTTTGGACATGAAAGGTACCAAGTATGGATGCGGGGTAGGATCCTGCGGAGCTTGCACCGTTCATTTAAATGGGATTGCAGTTCGTTCCTGCCAATTGCCGATTTCTTCTTTAGCAAACCAACAAATCACTACGATTGAGGGCTTAGCTGAAAAGGGAGATCATCCTGTTCAAAAAGCCTGGTTAGACCTGGATGTGGCGCAATGTGGCTATTGCCAGTCTGGACAAATCATGAGTGCTGCCGCCTTATTGAAAAATACCCCTCGTCCTACAGAAGAAGATATCGATAATTTTATGTCGGGAAATATTTGTCGCTGTGGAACCTATACCCGTATTAAAAAAGCCATTCAATTAGCCGCTTCGAACACAAAATAACATGAAAAAGACAGATTCAAATTACAGCAGACGCTCGTTTTTAAAGGTCTCTTCTCTTTCAGGAGGGGGATTTATGCTGGGGATTTCCTGGTTTGCTAGCGCTAAACCCGTAGAAACATTAGCCGAATTAGGAGCAGAACCTATTTGGCAAGAGCTGACCAGTTATATCAAAATCACACCTGATAATGTGATTAAAATTTTCTCTCCCAATCCGGAGTTTGGTCAGAATGTGATGACCTCCTTACCTATGTTGGTTGCTGAGGAATTGGATGTTGATTTTAAAGCTATTGTCGTAGAACAAGCTAGCTACAATCCTGCACTTTTCAACCGTCAATTTACTGGTGGAAGTCAGTCGATCCGTTCTGCATGGAAGTTATTGCGAACAGCCGGTGCATCGGCCAGACAAATGTTATTAACGGCAGCGAGTCAAGCATGGAATGTTCCAGTTGCCGAATTGACGACTTCTAAAGGACAAGTAAAGCATGCCGCTAGTGGGAAATCTGCTACTTATGGTTCATTCGCTAGCGCAGCTTCTAAATTACCTGTGCCAAAAGATATTGTTCTAAAAGCCAATAAAGGATTTAGGTTATTAGGTACTCCACAGAAAAATGTTGAGGGAAGTAAGATTGTCCATGGTAAGCCCTTGTTTGGCATGGATTACAAGGAGGAAGGTATGCTAATTGCCATGACGGAACGTCCTCCAGCATTTGGTATGCGTTTGAAATCGTTTGATGCAACAGCTGCCAAGAAAATGCCAGGCATTGTGGATGTATTTACCATTCAAGTGTACGAGCCAACACAAAAATTGGCCATGTTTGACACGCGTTCATTTAATGAGGTAATCGCTGTTGTGGGTAAGAGCACTTGGGATGTTTTGAATGCCCGAAAAAGGTTAAATGTTGTTTGGGAAAATGCTCCAGATATCAAGGAAATAATGAATAATCGGGAGACGGTTGTTCCTAGAGGATTGGAAAGTACGAGCAAACACTATGCGGATATGTTGGCTATGGATAAAAAGCCAGGTCGTGTGGAGCGAAAAGATGGAGAGCCTGAAAAAGCATTTGAAGCAGCTAAACATATCATTGAAAGAACCTATACTGCTCCGTTTTTGGCCCATAATATCATGGAGCCCACCAATACCTTTGCGCATTTCCAAGGAAATAAAGTGAGATTTGTAGCACCGATACAAGGTCCAGATTTTATTGCTAATACCATTGCTACGCGTTTGGGTATTCCCAAGGAAAATATTGAGATTCAATTAGCCCGTATGGGAGGAGGCTTTGGTCGCAGGGCCTATGGTCACTATATGGTGGAGGCGGCCTTAATTTCCAAGCAAGCTAATGCACCTGTAAAATTGGTCTATAGCCGCGAGGATGATGTGAGTGGAGGTATTTATCGTCCAACTTACCAATTAACCTATCGGGCTGCTTTTGATGAAAACAAGCGATTAACCGTGATGCATATTAAAGGTGGAGGTATTCCAGAGTCACCCTTACATGCCAACCGTTTTCCTGCAGGAGCTATCGACAATTACATGGCTGAAAGCTGGTCTATTCCATCGAACATTACGGTGGGAGCATTCCGTGCTCCACGCTCCAATTTTAATGCCGCAGCTGAGCAATCTTTTTTAGATGAAATAGCAGAATACATGGGTAAGGACCCTATTGCTTTCCGATTGGAATTATTGAAAAGGGCTAAGGAATCGCCAGTAGGTAAAAACAATGATTATGATGCGTCTAGATATATGGGCGTATTGGAATTAGTTAGGGATAAATCGGGATGGGGTAAGCCTGAGAATGCCAACAAAAAGCGAGGCGTTTCGGCATATTTCTGTCATAATTCCTATGCTGCGCAAGTGATAGACTTGCATGTAAAGGATGGTCAAGTAATAGTAGATCATGTTATATCTGCAGTGGATTGTGGCGTAGTTGTAAACCCAGAAGGAGCAAAGAATATGGCAGAGGGAGCGGCGATAGACGGGATTGGGAATGCCTTATTTGGCAATTTGACCTTTACAGAAGGAAGCACAAATCAAAAGAACTTTGATACGTATCGAATGATTCGTCATAATGAAGCACCGAAGAAAATCGATGTGCATTTTGTGGCGAATGAAATAGATCCGACCGGTTTAGGAGAGCCGCCATTCCCACCAATTTTTGGTGCGATGGCCAATGCAATATATCAGGCTACGGGGAAGCGTTTATACAAGCAACCTTTTGGAAATCAAATAGCGTAGTTTCTTTAAATTGAAAGCCCGTCCTTGCAAATGGATGGGCTTTTTTTGATATTCTGGTTTTAAAAATGCTTATTGGTAGTTCAATGCACGTTGAGTAATTATTTTGTAATACATCATGATGAAATTAATTCTTAAGAAATTGACCAATTGGGGCTTTTGCCTCCTCCTTCTTCTGCAGGCGAATGCGCTATTGTCGCAAGCAAGCAACCCTGTTCTCAAGCTTTTTCCTGCAGGAACTGTCCTTCATGCGAACATTCCCTTTGCTCAGGATACCTTGAAAAAGCATTTATTAGATATTTATTTGCCTGCTAATACGACTGGAAAACTTCCTTTGGTAGTTTTCATACATGGTGGAGGCTGGTTAGTTAATGATAAATATGCCGATATGGGCTATATGGGAAATACGCTAACTGCCATGATCAATCAGGGCTTTGCGGTGGCATCCATTGATTATCGCTGGGCGAGTCAAGCTATTTTTCCCGCTCAAATACAAGATTGCAACCAAGCATTAATTTACCTAGTTGAGCAGGCGGATAAATACCACATAGATAAAAACAAAATCGCCATCATGGGATTTTCTGCCGGGGGGCATCTTGCTTCCTTGCTTGGACTTGCAAATAATAACCAAGTAGGGGCCTTTTTTATGAACGGGAAAGCCCAAAAATTCAATATTAAGGCAGTCGTAGACTTTTATGGCCCTTCTGATTTAACAAGTCTTGAAAGTAGTGATGATCCAAAAGCACCCGAAGCTATTTTATTAGGGGCCGTTCCGGTGAACCGACCCGACCTAGCCAAGAAGGCCAGTCCGGTTAGTTATGTAGATCGACAGGATCCTCCTTTTTTAATTATCCATGGAGAAAAAGACAAGAGTGTAAATAACAAACAATCTAAGCTATTAAGCGGATGGTTGAGTACCGTTGGCGTAAAAAACGAACTGATTATTGTTAAAGATGCGCCTCATTTTGGGCGCATGTATGATACAGAAGATTTAAAAACCAAAGTGCTTCAATTCTTGGTAGGAACCTTAAAGCCTTAGTTGATTCTTCTGAATTTGTGGTTGAAGTTATAATTTAACCCGACACTCCAAAGCAAGTCATCTCCAGGTAATGCAGAACGCAGTTTTTTGCTAAACATGGTCGTTAAAGTCATCGGACTTTTTTTCTTGGAAATAACCAATGCCCCGCTGACATAGGTGCCATCTAGGTCATCCATTTTTAAGTAAAAAAACTGAGGGATAATGGTTGCTTCCCAATCTTTGTACCACGTAAGATGGGAGAAAATACTTTTTAAGGATAGAAAGGTGGTGCTTTGTGTCACATCTTTGGTAAGTCCCACAGAGCCTAAATAATTAAAGCCTAAGGAAATATTTTTATGAACCGATAATAAGGGAGTGGCTTCCCAGGCAAAGAAGCGTTGGGCTTTTAAATAGGAGGTATTTACTCCATTGACATTGGCTTCTTCACTTCGAAAAACAAAGGCAGGGTGAGCCCCTACGCTCATGTTGAATTTTTTTTGCTGGATAGCTTTATATCTCCACCATAATACAAAAGCCCATGGTTTCCCGTCCATGGCAAAGCGCAACATAGGATCAAAACTTAATCTTCCTTTGCCTAGTGATAAGTCGAATAATAAGGCAGGTTTACCTAATGAAAACGAAGGAATCAATGAAACACCATTATTAGTAGCGGTGATTTGTCCTGCAAAAAAAGAGGGTGTTTGTGTACTGTCTTTTTGAGCGTATAATAAGTGGTTAGCACTTGCTAGTATACATAGCAAAAGTGTGGTTTTAAATTTCATGAGGATTGATTAACAGAGCTGCAAAGGTCTGAAATTTTTTATTGAAATGAAATTTATGGGCCTATTTTAGCCCTTTTAATGGATAAACGAGCTTAATATTCCATAAGAATAGCTTAGTATCTTCACACGTAGAATCAAAAAAATGGGTCAAACTCCGAATGAGTATAGGGTGAAGTTGAATCAAAAGATTATTTGATTGAGCAAATGATTACTTCAATTGTTTATGTGATCCATCACATGAGGGCATTCTTTGAGAAAGTCCACATATGCAATCATTGAGCCCTTTTCCACTTAAAATACGTTTCATGTTTTTTTCGATTCTCGTCAAGCGAGTGGCCGATTGTTTGGCTTCCGAAAAATGAAGGAGGTAGGCTCTTTGCCTGCCGGGCGTTAAACTTTTAAAAGCAATTTTGAAAGCTTCATTTTCCTCCATGACGGCCTCCAGTTCCTCGGGTACCGCATATTCATCCAAGGTTTTTAACACGACTTTAGCTCCTGTTTTTTCTACCTCGATGGCCTCTAAAATATAGGCTTTTAGGAGTTCCTCCTGGCTTTCGATTTCATCCAGATGTCGAAATCGAATCTGTCGACTCGACTGCGTATGTTCTCCCGGTTTACTAAATACCTTGGCGGGATCTTGTAAAAGAGCCCCTTTAAAAAACATGATGGCAAAGTAGTCTTTGAATCCTTGAAGTATAACAATATTGGATTTTTCAAAAGTATAACAAGGCGAACCCCATTTCAAATCCTCTTCCAAACCCATCTCCAATATGAGGCTTCTGAGCACACTCAATTCACTTTGCCATTGGGTTAATTTTACCAGAAAGGCATCTACTTTGGGGTTCATGGAATCACATTTTTTTAAAATTAAAAGAAATTGATAAAATGTCCCCTTTTTGCCTTTTTAAATTGATAAGTTATTCAGCCAAAATCAACGGTTTATTTATAGGTTAAGCCATGTCCAAATGGGAATAAACCATAATTTGGACCTTCCATATAACCGGGAACATCAGACTTATTTTCCTCCACCGCTTTCATGTTGATCGGCGTCGTGAATGGCATTTTTCCGCTTGGCTTGAATTTACCTGTTACGATATCCAATAATGCTTCTTGAGTAGTTCCAAAGGTGGCAATAATGGACTTTGTTTTTCCTTTATCAATTTCCTCAATCACCCAAGGATTGGTATAATTGATCGCTACGATGGTAGGTTTGCTTTGGATTAACTCATTGACATGATTCACATCAATGCGATTAGCAGATAATCTCAAATCAATTTTAGTGCCTTGAGAACTGAACAATCCTCCGCCATTTGGAATGAGCCAAACTAAGATGACATCTGCCTCTTCTTTGCTTGAAACAAATTCTACATCAGGGTAATTGGGTTTAGCTACTTTGATGAAATCCGTATTTCGTCCTGTGTTGAAATATGTTTCAAAAAACACCTTAGTCTTCTTTTTAATGGGTAGAACTTGCTCGTCATTGCGAAGTAGGACGATGGACTTACGAAGGGCAATGTTGGCTAAATCCGTGGAGGCTTTATTTCCTATAATTTTGCTCGCTTCTTCCACGGAAACGTAAGGATTTTCAAACAAACCTAATTCAAATTTTTCCTTTAATAATTTAGCTACTGACTGATTAATTCGATCCTCGGAAATCATTCCTTTTTTAACGGTTTCCAATAAAGTACCAGGGTCAGCAGCACCAGAAAATATATCCACTCCTGCTTGAAGGGCTTTTTGATAACGCTCTGGAATAGTCAAGTTTTCTACTCCCCAAGGCATCATTTCAATGGGACCGGTGTCTGAGTTGATGATACCAGTAAAGCCTAATTTCTTTTGAAGTAAATCATTAATCATGGCCTTATTGAAGGAAAAGCCCACTTCTTCAAATTCCTTTCCCTTAGGAGCGGAATAATAGGGCATAATCGCCGAGGTACCTGCTGCTATGGCTGCCTTAAATGGTTTTAAATGAAAATCAAACATGCCTCCTGGATAATGGGCAAACTTTCCCCAATCAAAATGGGAATCTTGTCCATCCACTTGTGGCCCACCTCCTGGGAAGTGTTTCGTTGTCATGGCCACGGAATTGGCGCCTATTTTTTTCCCTTGAAAACCAAGGATGATTTCTTGAATCATCCGTGAAGTCAAATCCGCATCTTCACCAAAGGTTCCTTCTACGCGTTGCCACCTAGGCTCAGTCGCTAAGTCAGCCATGTACATATAGCCTTTTCTTAATCCAACGGCTCTCCATTCTTGTGAGGCAATTTCAGCAAATTGGCGTGTTAGGCTAAAATCCCGCATGGCTGCTAGTCCCAATTCTCCTGGCCATTTAGAAAAGGCCGTAACCCCCACGCTTAATCCTACGGAAGCATCGGTTGTTACATGATTTCTAGGATTGGATGCAACGATGGCTGGGATCCCTAGTCGCGTGTCTTCACACAATGCCTGAAGATTATTAGACCATTTTGCCATAATCTCTGGTGATGCATTAGCTCTTAATATGAAATGGCGTAAATGAAATTGGCGCACTCCTTTCGTAGTTCCTGCTGAGGCCATGTTAGGTGCACTTAGAGGTTTTCTAGTAAACATGTTCGTATTTTGAACTAGGTCTTCCTCATTGAAACCATCATTTATTGGCGTTGCCGTTCCTGAGGCAGGTGCTGCTCCAAAAACGTTGTCGCCTCCCATGCGCGTGGTGGAGATCAACATGAAACCTACTTTTTCTTCCAAGGTCATTTGAGATACCAAATCCTTAATTCTTTCCGAAATAGGCAAACGCCAGTCTTCATAACGATCTAGCTTTTTGTTTTTATTCAGGTCTTTAAACTTTAAGTTTTGGACTTGAAGTATTTCGACCTTGCGGCTACCAAGATTTGCTTGAGTAGAATTTTGCTGAGCCAGTATGTTGGAAAAAGACAAAATAGCTAATAAGCCAAAAAGAATAGGTTTTTTATGGGAAAGTGGGTTCATATGATTGGGGCTATATTCTTTAAAAGCATTCATGGATGCTTTTCTAATGTCTTTTTAAAAAAATATAGGTTTATTGAGTGGTAAAAGCTACAAATAAAGCCAGAAAGGCATACAAAAATTCGTTAGGTTGTTTATATTGTAGCATAAAGATACAATAAGAGGCTTTTGTAAATTTTATTAGAAGAAAAATACAATATTTATCTCCAGAACGCATGAAAAAAACACTATTATTCGCAGGTTTTCTGTTTTTGTTAATGGCTCAACTGAGTTTGGGACAAAGTAAGGCTGAGAAGCATTTACCGATCATTGACGTACATGTACATGCCATGAAAGTCAATCCCAATTTTGCTTCTGACATGTCGCCTTGGTTTTTAAGTAATATGCCAGGCACAGATCCTAATGAACCAACTCCCAAGTTCTTGAATGCAGAAGGTGCCATCATGTTAAAAGCAGCAAAATCCGATCAAGAATTTCAAGAGGAGTTAATGAAGACCATGAAACGGTTAAACATGACCATTGTGGCATCAGGAGACCCTCAAGTGATTCGCAATTGGAAAAAGGCTGCTGCTCCGGATCGAGTAATTCCTTCCATTGGCTTTAATTCTGCCAATGGGATCTCCGTGCAGGCATTTGAGGATTCTTTGAAAACTGGATTTTATAAAGTTGTAGGAGAAGTGGGTTTGCAATACCAAGGATTATCGCCTAGTGATCCGTCGGTCGATAAATATTTTGAAGTTGCGGAGCGATTAAATGTCCCAGTAGCTATTCACATGGGCACTGGTGGAAATGGCATGGCTAATTTAACATCACCTAAATACCGGGCATCTTTGGGGAACCCTTTGTTGTTGGAGGATTTATTAGCTCGCCATCCAAAATTAAAAGTTTGGGTAATGCATGCCGGCTATCCGATGATCGATGAAATGGTGGCTTTGATGGGAGCTAATTCCCATGTGTATGTCGATTTAGCCGGGTTAATTTGGAGTTATCCTTTGGAAGAAATTCACCTGTATTTGAGAAGATTGGTACAAGCGGGCTTTGGAAAGAGAATCATGTATGGCACAGATTTGATGGTGTGGCCAAAATTGTTGGAGACGTCCATTGGAGTAATTGAAAATGCCAATTACCTTTCATTTGATCAAAAAAGAGACATCTTATTCAATAATGCGGTTCGGTTTTTCCGTTTAGATCCAGCTAAATATCAATAAGCACCAGAATCATGTTGATAAAAAAGGCCTTCAATTCTATAAATGAAGGCCTTTTTTATGTTTTATTTAAACTGAAATAGTAAGGGGAAAACAAAGCAAACGATTGCTGCCCAGATCACATAAATTGGCAAATATACCGCGATACTTTTGGCTACCTGATTAAGGTCAGATTTTCCTTGGCTAGCTTTAAATAGGGATTTGGCCACTAAAAGTAGATGAATAAATATCAATAAATTACTCCCTAAGACCGCAATTCGGTTGGGTGTAATTCCCCATTCTATGATGCGGAAACTAATAGCAGAAAGCGCAATTCCATTTACGATAATGGTTAAAGCTGAAAGACCCAATAAAAGCAACGTGGTTTTTGGGCCAGTTTCATGCTTTTCTGCCTCTGCTACTGAAAAAAGAATCAATGCCATGACGCCAATTAAAAGACCATTGAATATTAATAAAAACTCCCGATTTGTGTATGGGTCTTTGCCCGTGTATAGCATGGCAATCAAATAAATGAAAAGGAACACAAATACCACAGGGGTAAAGATTTTGGCAATAACGGGAGAAACATTTTTGACTAAAGTGGGGTTCTTTTGAATTAAAAAATTACCTAAAATAGGAGTACATGAAAGGCCACTAACAATCACATATTTTCCATAAATTTCTTTAATATCCAAGCCAATAATTTCAAATAAACCCAAGGAGATTGCTGTAAATAATCCTCCCGATAAGAGAATGATGGCACACATTACCAGTAAATCACCGTGCATCCGTAAAAATTCGATTCTTTTGGAGTAATTAGACAAGTCTCCGCCTAAATAAGCATATGCCCAGATAGACCAGCCGATCAAAGGTAAATGAAGGCAGGCCAACAAAATGGAATCAGAGTGAGTGCTTGTGGGAAGTAGGTTGATGTAAATTACGGCCAAACAGCCAATACCTAATGGCAGAAGGAATTTAGAAAAAGCTAATTGCTCTTTCCAAATGAAATAAAAGCTTAAAACAGGAAAAACGACAAAAGATATATTTCTTTGGAAAAAGACATCCTGATTGAAGCCAAAGAATTGTGGTATTTGTGAGATAAGGGAAGCCAAAGCAAATAAAGCTCCTATAAAAAGCAATTCGTTTCTGCCGCCTAAACCAATGCCTTCTTGTTTAAAATTTAAGCGCTGATTCCAAAATTGAACACTGGGTTCTTTGGAATATTCAGGAAAAACCAGGTTAAATTCTCTTTTAAAAACAGCAGTATTTTCTCGGTAGAGGCTTTCTAGTTTTTCAGGATTGTTTAGATTTTGGATGATTTCGCTTTTCATGGTTTTAGAAGAAATGGGCTAAAAAATTGCTTAAAAAACGATTTTACTCGTGTATTTATTTCTTATAGAACACTTGGCGGTATTATATCCACCTAAAGACTTCCAAGCAAGAACCGAATTCTTTGACTAATAATGCATGATTTTTTTTTTTTTTTTTCATTTTTGGGAGTAAGCGGTTTCATAGGCTTATACAATCCCTTCCCACCAATTGGAAAATGTCGATTGATCATCCTTTAGGTCTACCAGTTCGCCAATTTTAGGAGTAATTACTGGAATATCTTGTTTTTTACTGTTTTCCCATAAGCGTTTTAAAGGTTCATCCCAAGGATGCACACTTAATTTAAATTTGGAATTATGTCCTGCAAAAATCTTTTTGGCATTTAATTCCTTGGCTGCGATGAAAATTTCTTCGGGCATTAAATGAATGTATTTCCAAGCTAAATTGTATTGGCCCTGTTCTATCAAGGCTAGGTCAAATGGTCCATATTTTTCGCCTATGTATTTAAAGTGATGGTCATAACCACTATCTCCACCCAAGAATAGGTTGTGATGAGGGGTTTTTAAAACAAAAGACAGCCAAAGTGTTTTGTTTCTTTGTATCCCTCTACCGGAAAAATGTCTTGCAGGAGTGGCCGTTAATTTCCAATCTTTTTCTAAATCAATGGACTCATTCCAATCCAATTCCTCGATGATATCGGCAGAATAGCCCCAATGCTCTAGATGAGCTCCTACTCCCAAACCACAGATCACTCGCTTAACTTTTCCTTTTAATTTCAGAATCGTTTCATAGTCGAGATGGTCATAATGATCATGTGAAATAAGTAAATAATCTATATAAGGTAAGCTTTCTGCAGTATAGGGATCAGTTCCTTTAAATGAGGCATTTAACCAGGAAAAGGGAGCAGCATAACCACTTAAAACAGGGTCAATCAACAAGGTTTTGCCTTCTATTTGAAATAAATAAGAAGAGTGTCCGAACCAAATCATATAGTCGGTGCTAGGACTAATTTTGGTGAAATCAGTTTTTACCGTAGGCAATGCCACGCTAGGTTTAGTGCGGATGTTTTTACTGGTCATCACGCGCCACATGGAGCCTATTTTATTATTCTCCTCTGCAAATGTGGGCGTGTAAGATAGATTTTGAAATTCTCCATTTTTAAAATGAGGAGAGTTTTTAATCCGCTCCAGTCTTTTCCCTTTGGGGTTTGCACCCAAAACAGCTTTATTGAAGGCAATCCAAGAACCCAGCGAGATACTTGTTATTATTCCTAGAAAGCCTAGCATACGTCTTCTTTTCATAATTTAGTGGGCAATTTAATGTTTTTGTCTAATCTTTAAGCAAATTTCATTTTCCATGGGATGGATCATCAATTTTGTTTAAGGCTGTGGTTAAGCCATTACATACTTATTTAGTGAACTATGATTTCTACCCTATTTGTTCCCCCGCTTTCGAATGCTAACACCCAAATCTTAGATTTAAGTGCACAAAATCCTATTTTTAATGCCGATATATATCAACATATTGGCCGATTTTGTCAGTTCATTCGGGAATCATTGGGAACCAACAAATATGGTTTAGGGGGTTATTTAGAGCATCGAAGGATGTATGAATCGCATGATAATTTTGCAACAGACCAAAAAGACTTTCGAAATATCCATTTAGGCATTGATATTTGGGCTGAGGCAGGTACAGAAGTCTTTGCTCCCATGGATGGTATAGTACATAGTTTTCAAGTGAATGAAGGCTCAGGAAACTATGGGCCCACCGTGATTGTAGCGCATCAAATCCAGGGAGAACTTATCTATAGTTTGTACGGCCATTTGGCTACTCAAGACTTGGAAGGCTTGGTTGTGGGCCAAACTATTCAGCAAGGTCAATTGATTGGGCATTTGGGAAATTCATCTGAAAATGGTGGATGGCCCCCTCATTTACATTTTCAATTGATTCGAGATTTGCAAGGATTTGTTGGGGATTATCCAGGGGTTTGTTCACGTAGAGATATGGATTTTTATGCTCAAAATTGTCCTAATCCAGAACTTTTTAGGTTGGATTAATTTCCGTGTGTATTCTTTCTAACAAACCTCTTCTTTTGACGATATTCTTATAATCCCATTGTATGGTTTTGGCTTTTTGAAGCCATCTCCGTAAGTCTTCTTGGGGAATTTCTTCGAGGGTATTGAAATAAATTCCAGCGGCTTTAAACTTGCCTATCCCCTCTAAAGAACTTTCTTCAAAAGACTGCCCACTCCAGAATAGCAATTGAATCCCCCTTTTGAGTGAGCTATAGCCCACCACTGGATTATCCTGGATAAACCAGACGGGTATCGCATGCCAAATTTTACAAGTGGCCTCGGGCAATTCTTCCGAAATATATTGAGCCAAAAAGTTCCCAATTTTTGCTTCTTGGAGCGAAAGGGACTGATTAAATGCTTGTATGGCAGGGTTCATGGATCTAAATTATGTTTTAGGAATTATTCTTTTAGAGGTGTTTCTAGTTCAAATGTATTCAATTACCCGTAATTTTAAAGAGCCCTTTGAATCAACAAGTACCTTTATACTAATTCATGAAATACATTTTAGCCCTCATCTTTAACATACTTATTCCTGTTAGTCTTTTGGGGCAGGAGCAAAAAGCTGCGCAATATTTGCAGAAAATTAGAAATAATGAGGCTCAGTTGACGGCTTTTATGGCCCAAATGCCCAAGGGAGGAGATTTGCATCATCATTTTAGTGGCTCTATTTACGCGGAACCCCTTTTGGAAAAAGCCATTAAACTGGATTACTACCTTCATACTGAAACGATGGCTGTGGCTAAGGATCAAGCGGGCCAAAAGAATTGGAAACGATTTTCTGAACTTGCCTCGGAGGGTCGATTGGAAGGGATTAAAAATGAGATTTTAAGGCGCTGGTCCGTAAAGGATTTTTATACAGGGTTTTATCCTTCTGATCAATTGTTTTTTGAGTCTTTTGATAAATTTTTACCGGCTCTACATGAAGAATATTCGCCTGGCATGGTGGAGTTAAAGAATCGAGCTATAGCCGAAAATGTGAGCTACCTTGAAACCATGTTTACTCCCGTTTATTCTAAGGTAAATATTCAAGATTTAACAGCTTATGATGCTGAATTACGTCAATTGATGCATCAGTCAGACCAACAAGCCGTTTTGAATTTATTGGAAAATATTTATTCGAAGTTGATGCAAAAGGAGTCGATGAATCAGGCGGTAATTTGGAATAATTCTTTCATTCAACATCTTCATGATAGCTTGAAAATTGACGATGAAAGATTTAGCATGCGGTATCAAAAGTATGTATTGAGATTCAAAAATCCCGTTGATTTATTTAAGGACATCGTCATTAGCTTTATGTCGGCTAACCAAAGTGATTTAGTGGTGGGGGTGAATATGGTGGCTCCTGAACATGGTGAAAATTCCATGAAGGATTATCGTTTACACATGTTGATGTTTCAGTTTTGTCACCAGAAATTTCCTCGAGTGAAATATTCTTTACACGCCGGGGAATTAGCCATGGGCCAAGTGGCCCCAGAAAATTTGACTTGGCATATTGATGAGGCTATTCATACAGCAAAAGCTAATCGAATTGGTCATGGCGTGGATATGCCTTATGAAAAGCATAGTTATGAGCTTTTGAGGTACATGAGTCACCAGAAAATTCCGGTTGAAGTGAACCTTGTTTCTAACCGATTTATTTTACAAATCAAGGGCGATAAGCATCCCATTAAATTGTACCACGATTTTAAGGTTCCGATGGTAATTAGTACGGACGATGCCGGTGTCCTTCGGACTAGTTTAACTGAGCAGTTTGTATTATTGGCTAAGTCCTATCCATTTTTTACCTATGCCAATATAAAGCAATTGGTATATAATAGTTTGGACTATAGTTTTATTAAAGAAGCGGCCATCAAACAGAAATTACGTCAAGATTTAGATCGAAGATTTAAGGAGTTTGAGGCAAAAATCCCTTGAAACTTTATCAAGAAAAGAATTTACAATGCTTAAAATATACTTTCTAATATCTAGAAAATGCTTTTAAAAAGAGTAGAATCCATCGATTTTTTAAGGGGTATGGTAGTGATTCTCATGTTACTAGATCATGTGAGGGATTTGTTTCATATCCATGCTATTGATCAATCTCCCACGGATTTGGCCGTAACCAGTCCTTCTATTTTTTATACTCGTATCATCACCCATTTATGCGCCCCAATTTTTGTATTTCTAGCCGGAAGTTCAGCTTATTTGGTCTATCAAAGAACGGAAGATAAAGGGCAATTTCGGCTACGTATGATCCGCCGTGGGCTAGGTTTAATTTTGCTGGATTTAACGGTTGTTAATTTTGGATTGTTTGTTGATATTCATTTTGGACTAATACTCATTGACGTGTTAAGTGCCATAGGGTTTTCCATGGTGATCATCGGACTGGTTCATGGTTTTTCAACCAGGCAAATTTTAGGTTTGGCTATTGGTATTATCTTAATTCAGCAAGCCCTTTTGTTACTTCAACCTTCGTGGCTTCAGGCGCTTTCATTTTTAATTAGTCCCAATGCCTTTCCATTGCCTAATGGAACCCTTCTAGTTGTAGGTTATCCGCCGCTAGCTTGGTTAGGTATATGTTTATTGGGTTTTTCACTAGGGTATTATTTTAAGGAGAAATCGGATAAGGATTTTTGGAAAATGGGGCTAGTCTTTTTAACCGTATTTTTGGCGGTTCGATTCCTAAATTTAGGAGGAGATTCTCCGGCTTTAACTGATGGGACATGGGTCAAACAAGGTATGTCATTTTTCAATGTTTCCAAATATCCACCAAGCTTGAGCTTTACCGCCTTAACCTTAGGCATCATGTGTTTGTTGGTAAATTTACGTTCGGTTTTAGGGAAAAAATTAGTTGAAATTATTTCAAGTTTTGGACGAGTACCGCTATTCTTTTTTGTTAGCCACTGGTTTGTCCTCCACCTTCTTTTGTTTATTTTCATTTTTAATCAAGGCTTTCAGTGGGCTGATTTGGCATTCGGCTTTCAATTAAGTAGACCTAAAGCTTTTGTTGGATTGAGTCTTTCAGAAGTCTATATCATTTGGCTTTTAGTGGCATTATTCTATTATCCCATTTGTCGGTATTACTACCAATGGCAAGTGAAGAATAGAAATTAATGAGGTTATTTTTTAGGTCAATATTCTCCTTCATGAGGGAAGACCTATGGGCATGCTTTAACTAAGATTTAAACCGTACTAATTATGGAGGAAAAATATGAGCTTTTTCATCGAGATGGATCACTTTGGGCAAAGGGCCAGCATATCCAAGGTATTTATACGGGGTATTGGGAATGGTATCGAAAAGACGGTACCATTTTGCGCTCGGGTTTTTTCAATCAAGGTAAACAAACGGGCGAGTGGACTACCTATGATAAGGAAGGAAAGGTATATAAAGTGACGCATAAAAAATAAGGTTCTTGTTTAATAGCCATCCTTATCATCAATAAAAATTTATTGAAAATTATTATAAATTTATTGTTTATCAATAAATATTGTTTAAAATTTGCAAAACAATTTAAACAACAAATTAATGAAAACGAAAACACAGAGTATTTTAACCGTCATGAATGTGCTTTCTTGGGTCGCATTCATAGGCCTAATGATTAAATGTGGGGCTATACTTTTCACTTTTGCCCTGAGTCTATTCAATGAAATAGTCGCCAAAGATCTTTACGAAGGATGGAATTTGTATGAGCTTAAAAAATCGAGTTTAGTGGATTATAGCTTGGTGATTGCCTTGACAGCTGGCCTTTTGGCCATAAAGGCCTATGTAGCTCATTTGGTCATTAAAACCTTATCAAAAATTAATTTGTCCAATCCATTTCAATGGGAAGTCGCAAATTTGATGGAAAATATAAGCATTATGATTTTGACTCTTTGGCTTTTATCTCTTGGCTCTTATGCTTATCAAGAGTATTTAGAGCTACCCAATTTAGAATGGAATGGAGGGGAAACACTTTTTTTGGCGGGGGTGATCTTTATTTTTGCCCAAATCTTTAAAAAAGGAATTGAGATACAATCAGAAAACGATTTAACTGTATAGATATGCCTATTGTTGTAAATCTAGATGTCATGATGGCAAAAAGAAAAATGTCTTTAAATGAACTATCCGAAAAGGTCGATTTAACCTTATCCAATTTATCCATATTAAAGACAGGGAAGGCTAAAGCCATTCGATTTAGCACTTTGGAGGCCTTATGTGAGGCTTTAGAGTGTCAACCGGCTGACATCCTAGCTTATCAAGCATCTTAGGGGAAAGAAGAGACAAAAGGCAAGTCGGTTTCTTGCCTTTTTTATTTAAATCAAAAGGCCGGCACTTGCTTGTAATGCATAGACGGTTTTAAATAAATAGGCCTTTAGGTCCAATAATTTCTCAGCAGCCTCTAAGGCCTTTATCTC
This sequence comes from Cytophagaceae bacterium, assembly GCA_027491315.1. GTDB lineage: Bacteria > Bacteroidota > Bacteroidia > Cytophagales > Spirosomataceae > Aquirufa. Next base: position 382,531 of record JAIXWL010000001.1, on the reverse strand, counting down.
TCGGCTGTTGATTAAAAACAAGGATGATTCCCCTTGAGAAAATTTAGATTCTTCTGCCTTGGTTAAAGCTTGGTAACTGGTAACAGCTTTTTCCTGGGTTTGTATCTGTTTCTTGAGATTCTGAAATTGATTGAAATAGCTGTTTATTTTGATTTGGATCTGCTGTTTTTTCTGTGATAGTTGGATGGTCGTTTCCTCCACCTTCAACTTGGCGGTTTGGTATTCTCCTCTTCCAGATGAAAGCCGCAATGGCAGTTCAAACTTGATTCCGTATTGGTAATTATTAGCAAATAATGCACCAGCATTGGAGGAATATTTATCCTTCATGAGGTGATTGTATTGAAGGTCAATTTTGGGTAATAAACTTTGAAACTTTAATTTTTTCTCCACGTTAAGCCCTTCAATTTTGAAAAGATAGGCTTGTATTTCAGGATGAAAGGAATCAACTTTTTGTAAAATAGAATTCAGGTCTAAATCAAAATTAGAAAATAGACTAAAATCTCCCCATACTTCGGCGGGGCTTACGTCTTTTGTTAAGAGGTTAGGCGTATTATTTTCTTGCCAGAGAAAGGCTGAAAGCTGAAGCGTCGAATTTTCATATTCTACCATTTTGGCTAGGTTTTGATTGTCCATGTACATGAACTGTGTGCTGGCCTCCAAGGTATCCACAGCGGGTCTATCACCTAATTCTACACTTCTTCTGACAAAATCTACTCGTTTTCTAGCCGCCTCTAAGTTTTGGTTCGTAATTCGTAGGGCTTGATAACATTTTAACCAATGCCAATAGGCTTCCATGGCTTCTAAAAACAATTGATTCAAAACGACCCTTTGTTCGGCAAAGGCCATTTTATTCATCAATTTGGCTTGTTGCAAGGCGGCTCTTCTTTTATCCATCAAGAGGTTTTTAGCCACAGGAATTTGAATTCCAATGTAGCTAGTTTGCCCCATGGTTTGGCTAATATCTAAACGATTTCCTTGTAAGTTTTCTACTCCCGCATTAAGCTCAATTCCATACCAAGTAGGAATACTAAGTTCCGGGGCATTGTATTGGTAATAACTGGCACCATCCAAGGTTTTACTCGCAATATAATGCCTTAAAATAGGATCAAACGCACCTCTTGACGCTAGAATTTGAGCATCAGATTTACGGATATCAATCTGGGCTTGACGTGCCACTGGATGATATTTTTCTACAATTTTTAAAAAGGCTTCTGGATGCAAGGTTTTGTTTTGCGCCCAAGACAAATTGGCCAGTAATAAAAACCAAATTATATTACTTTTCATAGGCAGTATTTTTATCTTGTTTAGCATGGTAGAAATCAGGAGGGAAGCCATTGATATTTCTCCATAATTCATACCAAAGAGGTACATCGTTTAACAAAATAATACCCTTAACTCCTGCACCAATTTTTATCTGCTTGGGCCATTTTTTAAAACGGGCGTCCTCTTGAACTATGACCCTAAAAAGGCCGTTTTCATTGATGGCATTTTCTACTACCAAAATCTTACCAGCGAAGGTACCAAAACTTTGCTCAGGCCATCCTCCAGAGAAAATAATGGCCGGGAAGCCATCGAATATGAATCTGATGGATTGCCCAGGAGAAATGAGGGGCAAATCCACAGGCCTAACAAATACTTCTACGGCATAATTTTCATTTTGAGGAACAATACTCAAAAGTTCTTCACCCTCTTTGATGATTTCCCCAATACCCGTTTTTTTACCCTGTACTATTTGGCCACTTTGAGGGGCTAAAATGTAGTACATGCCATTTCTAATGGAATAATTGGTGACTTGGTTAGCCAGCTTAGCTACTTCCCCTTTATTGGTTTCTATTTGTCCTAAACTTTGTAACCTTTCACTGTCTGCTTTATTGATTTTTTCATCGTATTCTTGATCCACACTTTTCAGTTCTATTTGTGTGTTATTGATTTCTTGAATAGTCTGATTTACCTTATTTTCAGACATGATTTTTTTGGCTAAAGCATTTTGTGCTGAAACGTTTCTTTGTTGGTATTGAGTCTGTGAAATCAAGCCTTCTTTATACATCTGCTGATAACGGTCCAATTGATCTTTCGCCAAGTTTTGCTCATTGGTACTCGCTACTAATTCAGCTCTTTCGGCATTGATTTTTTGCTGAAGTTGAATCAACTTATTCGCTAGCTGACTTTTCTTTAATGTTTTTGATTGTTTTAAATTAGCTATTTGTGCTTCAGTGGCTTTTACTTTTTGGATGTAGTATTCCAATGACCCTTTTTTCGCGTTTAATTGGTCTTGGGTTCGACCAATTAAATTAGGATCTAAGTAATCATCCTTGATCTCACTTATTCTAACTAGGGTGTCTCCTGGTTGAACGATGTCTCCTTCTTTTACCCACCAATTCGTTATTTTACCGGCTATCGGGCTATAAATTTTTTGAGGCTTTTGTTCTTGGTATAGGCTAGTAATATTTCCTTTGGTTTGAATATTTTGAGTCCATGGAAGAAAGATAATACCCAAGCTAATTAATAAAAGCCCGATAATCCAAAAGCGTATTTCGGTACTTTTGCCTTGCTGATAGATTAATTTGAATGACTTAAAATTTTCCATGTTATAAGTTGATTTGTTGATCAGTAGCACTTACATAATCTGGGTCATTCGACACGATGATGGTTGTGGCTTGATTCGCCGGGTTGATCAAATAGCTTTTCAAGCGTTCGGCACTAGGAAGATCTAGCCCACTCCATGGTTCTTCCAAAAGAAGTAAATTTTTGGAACCACAAATAGCCCGAAGTAATAATATTTTTCTGATGATGGTTTGGGGCGTTTTTTTGCCTATTGGCTCTATTTGATGGTCAAATCCTTTCGGGAAATGGGAGATAAAATTCTCAAAACCTAACTTTTGAGCAGTTTCCATTATGACTTTGGGACTTATCTCTTCTTGTCCTAGGCTGATATTTTCCCAAACGGTTCCTCCAAAAATTTCTTGGCCATGTAATAAAACACCTGTATGTTTTCTTAAACTGGCTAAACTATAATTTTGAAGAGGGATGTGGTTGATTAAAATAGACCCTTTAAAACTCTGGTAATTTCCTGTCAGTAATCTTAAAAACATGGATTTACCAGCGCCTTCTTCTCCCAACACAGCCACTTTTTCGCCTGCTTTAATGTGCAAAGAAAGGTTTTCAAAAATAGGACTACCTGATGGGAATTGGAAAGACAATTGGTTAATTTCTATTTGTATCCCTTGCGCAACATTTAGCTCAAGTTCACCAGAAGATTCCATGGGGCTTTCTACCACGCTAGCCAATTTCTCTAAGCCTGTAATCACATCATAAGCACTGTCTAGACTAGTGATCAATTTTTCAACGGCACCTATTACCATCAAAATCACAATTTCTGCAGCAATGAATTCACCTAAGTTGATTTGTTGATTAATTAATAAATAGGCACCTAAGGAAAGGGTTAAAATGGTCAAAACGACTTTAAATGTGACTAAGGTTTTATACTGAAATAATAATACATGAAAGTGCTTAGTTCTAGCTAACAGATATTGACTCACATTATTATCTGTTCTATCGATATTTAAGTTAGAGCCCTGGCTGAATTTAAAAGACTTGACAGTTCGAGCGATTTCACTAAAGAAATTAGCTACGCCATATTTATAATTAGATTCCTCTATGCTGGTTGCAATACCCACTTGACTAGTTCCGTACAATATAAAAACTAACGTGAGTAATAAGGCTATACTAAATACGATGAAAAATGGATGGTATAAAGACAATAAAATCGTTCCAAAAAGAATCTGTACACTCGCCATAGGAATGTCTAGCAAAATCTTTGCGAATCCTTTTTGAATATTGACAATGTCAAAGAACCTAGATACTTTTTCTGGGATGAAGTATTGGTCATTTTTCATCAAATCCATTTTGGGGATTTTAACTGCAAAGTCATACGAATATTGAGTGAATATTTTTTGTTGCAATGCCTCAATAATCTTCATTTGATTGATTTGGAGCAGACCTACTAAAAATACACCCAATACGATTAAAAAGATTAAAATGTAGATGGAGGTAACCATGGTGGCACCCATTACCAGACCTATGATGGACTGTACACCCAAGGGAAGACTTAAATTCACTAAACCACTTACTATTGAAAACAAATAAATGGATGTGATCTCTTTTTTATGATCACCGACCAGTTTGCTTATTCGATCAATGGGTTGTTTTTTCATCATACATGCTTATTTCTCAGACAAAATTAAAACACTTTTTTAAATAATAGTAATACTATTACGAATAAAATTAAAAAATGTTTTGAGATAGTATTTCTATCATTTATGTTTGTAAAATATTTCTAAGGGCATGGACTATTCATTAAGCTTTAAGGTCAATGATAAAATCTACTTGCGAGATCCAGAAAGTACTGAACTGGGGAAGCAAATAGTGAAACATTCCATAGATTTAATTTTTCAATTGGGTTTTGAACATTTTACGTTTAAAAAACTCGCGGTTGAAATGAATACGACCGAGGCGACCATCTATCGTTACTTTGAAAATAAGCATCGCCTCCTTCTTTATATTCTAAATTGGTATTGGTCTTACATGGAATATTTGGTGGTAATCCAGCTAGAACCTATACAAAATTCAAAATCTAAGTTAGAAAAATTAGTTGAGCTTCTAACGCGTGCTTTGCCCGAGAGTATTGGTCAGACGGATTATAACAAGAATTATTTACATCAAATAGTGGTCTCAGAGAGCAGCAAGGTGTATTTGGTTAAAGAAGTTAAGGAAATCAATCAACATGAGGTTTTTAAACCTTACAAGGATTTATGTGAGCGTATTTCTAGTTTGATACAAACCTATGACTCAAATTATTTATATCCTCACTCTTTGAGTAGTACCTTGATAGAGACCTCTCATTCTCAATTATTCTTTAGTATGTATTTGCCAAAATTGACGGATTGTCAAAACGAGAATAAGCAAATATTTGTAGAAAAATACCTCAAGGATTTACTTTTTACTTTGCTTAAGAGTACTCATTAATACCGTCAATAGCTTAGGCTTGAACAGGCTGAAAGTATTTTTTCCCCAGTACAAATAAAATAAAATTGGCAGATAAGGCGCAAAAGACCATGATGATAGCCATGGTAAAAGGAGTACCATCAAAAAGTAACCCTAGTAAGGTTGCGCAGATAGATCCCCAGGCCATTTGCATAGCCCCCATCATGGCAGAGGCCGCACCAGCCCCTTCATGGAAAGGTTGTAAAGCCAGACTGATGATATTCGGAAATACTAAACCCTGACAAGCCAAAATCAAGAAAAGAAGTAGGATATTGATTTGAATATTAATCAATCCAAATTTAGATAATAGGGCAAGGGTAATCCCCAATATTAACTGAAGGGGTAAAACAAAAGAAAGAACTTGTTGGCTACTGAAACGTTTTAATATCCAGTGGTTAAACTGACTAGCACCAATAATCCCAGATGCCACCATGGCAAATATCCAACCAAATTGCTTTTCATCAGCATGGTAAAAATTCAAAAAAGTAAGGGGGGCACCTGAAACAAAGGTAAAGATACAACCGGAGCCTATGGCCCCTGAAATAGCGAAAGTTAAAAACTGTTTTTCAGGTAAAAGTGCCACGTAGGAGGTTAAAATACTTCCCAATTTAAATGGCCCTTTCGGGTGTTTATTGATTTTTTCTGGTAACCAACTTTTGATCAAGAAAATGATGAAAAGCGTAATAATTCCCAACAATACAAAGATGATGTTCCAGTTAGTAATTGTTAAAAGCAAACTACCTAAGGAAGGAGCTAAGATGGGAGAAACCCCCAGAATTAGCATCATCAAGGAAAGAATTTTAGGTCTTTCGGCTTCTTTAAATGTTTCTCGAATGATGGCGTTAGGGGCAACCATTCCAATACTTCCACCAATGGCCTGAAAAAAGCGCCAAATGATGAGTTGTTCCACGGTGAAGGAGAATGCTGAGCCGAATGAACTGATGACGTAAATACTTAGTCCAATGTATAGGACATTTTTTCTGCCATAATGGTCTAGAAGGGGCCCATTGACTAATTGCCCTAGACAAATACCAAAAAAGAAGCTAGATAAGGTATAGCCCATTTGCTCTTGAGAACAATGCAAGGCTGCCGCCATATTTTTAAAGGCAGGCAAATACATATCAATGGATAAGGGCCCTATCGCAGATAGTATTCCGAGAATTAATATAATTTTGGTCCGATTTGACTTTTTTGACATGTAGTGTAGGTATTTTTTATCTAGAAAAGGGACGCAAAATTAATCCCAAAATATGGTTTTCAATAGTTTATTTTAAAAGAAGATTTCTTTTCTTTGTTAGCAAGGCAAGAAAAGCCATTGTGTTAATCAATATTATCAAAGGGGATTATGGCATTTCCCTACCAGCCCCTCAGCTAGATTCCATGAAAAATGTCGCTTTTGGCCTTTTATTTGCTATGTTGTGGTCATCTGCGGCAGTGGCCACAAAAATGGGAATTCTTTCGGTTCATCCCTTTATTTTAGCCAATGTTCGCTTAGTTTTTGCAGGTATTTTTATTTTGTTTATCTCTTATTTCTTTCGGCCCCAACATCGGATAAAACCGAGCTGGAAAGAGCTGAGGCAATTATCCTTTTTTGGCTTATTTAATTCCACCATTTACCTAGGAGCCTTTGTCATGGCTATTAAATTCCTAAGTCCGGGGATTGGTAGTTTGGCCACCGCTACAAATCCTATATTCATTACTATTCTTTCGGCTCTTTTGTTACAAAGAAAACCTCAAGTAAAAGAAATGGGAAGTTTAGTACTAGGCTTAGCCGGAATTTTGATTGCATCTTATCCCCAATTACAAGTAGAGCCGGCCGTATGGAAGGGTTTGGTGATTTTAATCGGTGGTATTATCACCGTTTCTGCGGCTACGGTTTATTATGTTCGAACAGATTGGAAGTTAAATTCATTGGTTATTAATGGTTGGCAGGTTTTATTGGGTGGAATTTTCATGTTGCCATTTACTGCCAGTTTTGCTTCATTTCAGGAGGCAAATTTTGACCTACGCTTTTTGTTTGCAGTAAGTTGGCTAATCATTCCAGTGTCTATTATAGCCTTATGGTTATGGTTTTATTTGATTGATCAAGACCCCATTTCAGCCTCATTATGGATTTTTCTTTGTCCCCTTTTTGGCTACTTTTATGCCTATCTATTTAGTGGTGAAACTATTACCATTTACACGCTTATAGGAACGGTCATTGTGATTGTGGCTTTGTATGTAGGTAAAAAACAAATGCCCAGTTCGTCAGATTAGTTCAAATTTTTTATACCTTTCCAAAAATTGTATTCCTGTGACTACCAACCGTTTAGAAGCCTTTAGTGATGGGGTATTAGCCATCATCATTACCATCATGGTTTTGGAATTAAAAGTTCCTCATGGAGCAAGTTTTGAGGCATTGGAGCCCTTAATGCCTAAATTTCTTTCCTACCTGTTTAGTTTTATTTATGTGGGGATTTATTGGAATAATCACCATCATATGTTTCAAGCCATAGAACGGGTTAATGGGAAAGTTTTATTAGCCAATTTGGCATTATTATTTTGGTTATCTCTATTGCCATTTGTTACGGGATGGATGGGAGAAAACGACTTTGCGAAAAATACAGTAGCCTTATATGGTTTTGTTTTATTGATGTGTGCTTTAGCCTTTTTAGTATTGGAAAAACTAGCCATTAAACATGAAGGACATGAGTCGACCATCGGTCAAGCACTAACTGACCGATGGAAGGAGAGAATTTCTACGGGTGGATATTTTTCCGGTATAATAATCGCCTTTTTTTATCCCATGGTAAGCTTATTGATATTTTATGGGATTGCCATTTTATGGATTATTCCTGATTCAAGAATTGAACAGGCATTAAATAAAACTCCCGAAAATTGATTAATTCCCATAAAATAGGGGGATTTCGTGAGATTACTTTATGTTTTGGTCTCAAAAATTAAAGCCATTGGTATTACTCAATTACATTTGAATTTAAACGTAATAGAAATGATAAAACGTCGACAGTTTATTCAAGGCTCTGCCAATACCTTGTTGCTTTCATGTCTTCTAGGGTCAAAATCATCCCTTTTTGCACAGTCATCTTTATATCAAGGTCCAGCTTTTACCTGGAAAGAATTACGTGGGGGTATTTCTCTTTTTAGTGAAAGAGGGGGTACCATAGCGGTATTGAAAACTAAGGATGGATATGCAGTAGTCGACACACAGTTTCCTGACCAATCCCAACATGTTATCGATGAGTTGAAAAAACAATCCGATCAGAAAATTCAGCTATTGATGAATACCCATCATCATGGGGATCATACCAGTGGGAATATTGCTTTTAAAGGAATAGTTAATCGAGTGGTGGCTCATGAGAACTCATTGAAAAACCAAATAGCCGCCGCCGCACGCGCGAAAACAGAGGACAAACAATATTATCCTACCGAAACCTTTCAAGATACCTGGACAGCTAAAATCGGTAAAGAAAGAATTAGGGCTCATTATTTTGGGCCGGCACATACTAACGGAGATGTGGCCATTCATTTTGAGCATGCCAATGTTGTCCATTTAGGTGATTTATTCGGCAATAAGCGGTATCCTATCATCGATCGCAGTGCTGGAGCTAGTGTGGCTAATTGGATTCATGTGAATGATAAAATTCAAAAGCAGTTTGATAGGGACACCATTTTTACTTACGGTCATGCCTTTAACCCAACGGAAATTACCTGCAAAAAAGAGGATTTACTGACTTTAACCGATTATTTAGAAAAATTAATTATTCATGTATCTGCCGAAATTAAAAGCGGTAAAACAAAAGAGGAAGTCATGAAGTTAAGCGCGGTAAATGGAGTTCAAGGAATGAACGGAGATTTCTTAAAGAATAATTTCCAAATGGCTTATGAAGAATTAACAGAAAAAAATACTAAACAATAAACACCCATAATCGTATGAAAATCAACACATTTTTAAAGCCTATTTTAGCTGTATGCTGTCTTTTGATGGTGACAAGTAGTTCATTTGGACAAGATGCACCACGTCCACCACAAAGCCCTAAAGTAACGGTAACTGGAACTATTGGAAAAGCCAATGTTTCGGTTGTCTATAGCAGCCCATCTGTAAAAGGAAGAAAAATTTGGGGAGAATTAGTGCCATTTGGTAAAGTTTGGAGAGCAGGGGCTAATTCAGCCACAATCATTGAAACCGACGCAGATTTGAACATTGCTGGCAATACCTTAGCAAAGGGTAAATACAGTATTTATATGTTGCCAAGTGAAGGTGATTGGCAAGTGATTTTCAATACAGAAGTAGGTCAGTGGGGCATTAAAAGAGGAGGCGAAACAACCAGAAATCCAGAAAAAGATGCCTTTACGATTACTGTCAAAACAAGTAAATCTGATTTTAAAGAAGCCTTGGAATATAAGCTAGTTCCTGCTGGACTTACTTTTGGATGGGAAAATGTAAGCCTATTAATTCCAATAAAATAAATTTACACCGTAGTTCTACCCAGAAGCGGCCATTTTTGGCCGCTTTTTATTTTTATAGTAGTCTTGTATTTTGATGTGTAAATTTTTTCTAATTTGAAGAAAATCAACAGCTAAAGAAATGATGAATTTGACAAGGCGAATCTGCTTAATGCTAATACTACTTTTTCCTGCCGGCCTTTTCGCCCAAGATAAACCTGCTTACCGCTTATTTAATGCCCAAGGGAAGGAAGTTTCCTATCAGAAAATGATCAAGCATTTACAAAAACAAGACGTAGTGCTCATTGGGGAATTACATAATAATCCCATCAGTCATTGGTTAGAACTAGAGATTGTTCAATCCTGTTTTTTACAGAGAAAAATCATATTAGGAGCTGAGATGTTTGAACAAGATAATCAAGGGGCATTGTCGGCCTATCTAGCTGGAAAAATTTCAAGCAAGGGTTTAGATTCTAGCGCCAGACTTTGGAAAAATTATAAGACAGATTATGCTCCCTTAGTAAATTTTGCTAAAGAAAATCAAGTCCAATTTATTGCGACAAATGTGCCCAGAAAGTATGCTAGTATGGTCTCTAAGGGCGGTTTCCAAGCTTTAAATGCCTTAGGTGAAGAGGAAAAATCTTGGATAGCTCCTTTGCCCATTCCCTACGATAGCCAATTACCAGGCTATCAAAAAATGATGACAATGATGGCAGGACATGCCACCCCCAATATGCCTAAAGCTCAAGCCTTGAAAGACGCCACGATGGCTCATTTTATTTTGAAAAACTGGTCAGAACCTCAGCTATTTATTCATGTCAATGGCTCCTACCATTCAGAGAATTATGAAGGAATTTCATGGTATTTAAGGTTAGCTAAACCAGAAATTAAGATAGCCACGATAGCCACAGTTAGTCAAAAAGATATTAAAAAACTGAGCCCCGAAAACAGTCAAATTGCGGATTATATTATTTGTGTAGAGGAGGATATGACATCTACCTATTAGTGGCTTTTAGACAAAAATTTCGCCCTGTAAATACAAAACGCAAGTCCCACTTATTTTCACCCGGTCACCTAGGAGTTCACAGGCTAAATCACCTCCTCGAGGGGAAAGTTGCTTGGCTTTCAGTTGGGTTTTATTTTTTTGTTTTGCCCAATATGGCATCAGGGTGGTATGCGCTGAACCAGTAACAGGATCTTCATTGATCCCTGATTGTGGCCCAAAAAATCTAGAAACGAAATCGACTTCATTCCCAGGTGCGGTGATGATAATCCCGCGGGCAGGTAATTTGGCGATTTTAAGAAAATCAGGTTTCATCTTCGCTATTTGATCCTCGTTTTCATAGACAAATAGAAAATCAGTTTTGCCTCTGAAAACTTCTTGGGTAGTGATATCCAATCCTTTAAACCCATTCCAATCAAAATCAATTTGTTGGATGTCATCCGCAGGGAAATTCAAGGTTAGCAAGTCGCCATTTCTTTCAACACTTAAATCCCCACTTCGAGGTGAAAAAAACACGATTTCATCAGAAACGATGCCTAAGTGATGATATAATACAAATGCTGCAGCCAGGGTGGCATGACCACATAAATCCACCTCTACACTGGGAGTAAACCATCGGATGTCAAATTTATCCCCATTCTTAACGATAAAGGCGGTTTCTGCTAAATTATTTTCTGCCGCAATTTTTTGCATTAAGTCCGAATCCAACCATTGATCTAAAGGGCAAATGGCGGCAGGGTTTCCTGCAAACAATTGATTCGTGAATGCATCTACTTGGTATAAGGGTAATTTCATGGATGTACATTTAATCCCGTAAAATTATGGATCTATGGGAGATTAATATACCCACTCATCCCATTTTAGTAAACAAAAAAGCCCCGACTTTTGTCGAGGCTTTTTGCTAGGTAGAAACGGCTTAATTCGTTTTTACTAATTCAAATAATTCTTTGTCCATTTGAGGTTTAACGACACATGAATTATCAAAGTGCATGGTTGAGGTATTTGATGTATTGTAGGTAGGCCATGTAGGCAATCCTTTGTGATTTGGATTTCCTAAACGAGCGAAATTAATCCAAGCTTGACTCATTTTATCGGCTAATGCGTAGGCTTCTTTAGTACCTCCTGTCATCTCTTCACAACGAGCGATGTTATTAAAACAGAAAGGAAGTTCAACGCAGTGAATGGCCTTGTATTTTCCATCAAAAACGGGAGATTGCCAGGTGAATAAATACATATACACGGGAGCTCCACCAGCCACTGCAGATTTAATGTTGGCTTGGTCTACTGCACCAGGTCTGAACCTAGTGTCTACGTCCATTAAATCAGTTGGTTTGGTATCAGCAGGATAAGCTTTCTTCACAGCAGCTTTATATGCTTCTGCCTTTGCACCATAGGTTTTTTGAAGGTATGCTTCTACTTCCGCCATGGAAGCATCATGACTTATACCTGAAAAAAGGGTTGGCATAAATTCATTTTTCACTGTTCCAATCAGCAAAGGGACTTGTTTGGATAATTCCATAGCTTCTGCTGACATGGGCTGATAAGGTAATAAATTGGCATCGATACTCGGACCCCAGCTCAAGCCAAATCCACCCACAACTTTTCCTGCTGCTTTTAATTTAGCAGAAACCGCTTGCAAGGCTTTTTGACCTGCTGCAGCTAAGGCAGGGAAAGGAACTTTTTGTAAACTATCTACCTTAGACTCATCGATATGTAAGGCATTTAATACTTCCTTGGTGATAGCTTGGGTTACCGACTTATCCTGCATATTGGTGGTAAAGGCACCACTTTGATTGATGGCTTTATGGAATAAACCTTTAGCAGAAGGCATGGCCATTAGGGTATTTACTTTTGCCCCGCCACCAGATTGTCCAAATATGGTCACATTTGATGGATCGCCACCAAATTGACTGATATTTGCTTTTACCCATTCCAGAGCAACTTTCATGTCCAAAACAGAATTATTGGCGGAGGTTTTATATTTATCCCCGTAAGCGGATAAATCTAAATACCCCAAAATGTTTAATCGGTGATTGATTGACACCACAACTACATCGCCTTTTTTCGCTAAATTTTCCCCATCATATGAAGGTAATTCTTGTGAAGATCCTGAAGTAAATCCACCTCCATGTATCCAGAATAATACCGGTCTTTTCTTACCGTCATTGATACCCGGAGTCCAAACATTGACACGCATGCAGTCTTCATTGGGGTAACCCCAAGAGTGATTGTAAACAAATTCGGATTCATCAGCTACTTGGGTAGTTGGCGTCAATAAATAAGCAACAGGGCCATAGCTGGTAGAACTGCGTACCCCATTCCATGGCTTGGGTTTATGAGCTGTCTCAAATCTACCCGCCTCCGCATAAGGAATTCCTTTGTAGGTATAAATACCCCCATGCACATAACCGCGTACTTTACCGGCATCTGTTGATACTACGGCTACATTTTGCCCCGTAGTTACCTGAGCTTGTAGTGACATGCCCGCTAATAGGAATAGGCCTACTAATAAACTAGCTTTTTTCATTTTTGTATATTTTAAATTTTAGAGAATTTCAACTTTAAATCATCTTGACACGCTATTTTCTCTTTGTATCAATTTGATAATTTAGCCAAATGTAATAAAATATTTTGATTTTCTATTTTTTAGAAAATCACTTTGATAAAAACATTTTCTTCTTAAAATTTGTCAATAAATTAGTGTTGAAATAAATCAAAATTCTTTGAAATCCACCAAACATATTGCTCAACTGACCTTGGATTGTGTCATTTTTGGCTTTCATCACAAGAAACTCAAGCTTATTTTAAGCAAACTCAAGTTAGCGGAGGAAATATATGCACTGCCAGGAGGATTTATTTTACAAGAAGAAGACATAGAAGATGCGGCAAAAAGAATATTATTTGAAAGAACAAGCATCCAAGATGTGTATTTGGAGGAATTTGGAACTTTTGGTCGGGTTAATCGTATGTCTGATGAAGAATTCCAACTCTTTTCTGGTTTAGCCAAAGAGCTATATCCTGATGTAGAACCTCCGGTTAACGAGGAAAATAAAAAAATGCGCATCATTAGTATTGGGTATTATGCCTTGGTTGATTTTGAAAAAGTGATACCCAAAAAAATTGATTTAGATGAAAGTGTTGGCTGGTATGATATCAATGAATTGCCAAAATTGATTTTTGATCATCAAGAAATGGTTCAAAAAGGATTGAAAGTGCTTCAAGAAAATTTAGATAAAAAATTACTTTTCAATAACCTATTACCCGAGACCTTCACCTTGAAGGACATTCAAGAATTATATGAAACGGTGTATGGAAAAGCATTTCCTGCCAATAACTTTCAGAAAAAAATGTTGGATTTACAGATATTGGAGCGGCTCGACAAAAAATTTACGGGAGCTAAGAGTAAAGCACCATATTTATATCGTTTGAAATCCAATAAGTAAGCTTGGTGGAAACAGTGATAAACGCTTAGTTTGAGCACCGGATTTAATCTTATATTTGTTTCAAATAATACCAATCATATGGGCAAATTTTATGATTCCATTTCAGAAGCTCATCGCGAGTTTATCGAAAAACAACATCTTTTTTTTGTAGGCACTGCACCGCTTCAAGGAGACGGTCGGGTAAATGTTTCACCTAAAGGATTAGAAGCATTTCGGGTGATTGATGAGCATACCGTTGCTTATATGGACATCATTAGTTCGGGTAACGAAACCTCTGCGCATACCCTAGAAAATGGGCGAATAACCTTCATGTTTTGTTCCTTCGATAAAACCCCCAACATTTTACGTTTATATGGAAAGGGCTTTACCGTTTTGCCAAATTTGGCCCTTTGGGAGCAGTATGCGCCCTATTTTACTATTTTTCCAAGTACCCGACAAATTATTGTAGGGAAGATTGATTTGGTTCAGACCTCTTGTGGGTATGGAGTACCCCTGTACGAATACCAAGGAGAAAGAGATATACACTTTACCTGGGCGAATCAAATGGGTCCGGAAAAACTAAAAGAATATATGTTGGAGAAAAACCTGAAAAGCCTAGATGGTTTACCTACTGATTTAAGTCGTCATTAGCCATGTTAGATCCTTTATTTAAAAAACTTGCCTATAAAAACCAGGCTGAACTTTTAGTTTTGAGCGCACCAGAGGCTTTTTATAAAGTGTTAAAAAATGTACCTGAAGAGACCGTTTTACTCCATTCCTTGGATCAGGTAAAACAAGTGACTTATGCCTTGGTTTTTGTAAGTTCCAAGGCGGAAATCCAATCCTTTGTCAAGGCTTGTCAAGGCAAAATTTCTGGAGATGTGGTTTTATGGATGTGTTATCCCAAAGGAAGCTCTAAAAAATACAGCTGCGATTTTAATCGAGATCAAGGTTGGGAACCCATGGGAGAGATTGGATTTGAGCCAGTTAGTCAAGTGTCTATAGACGAAGATTGGAGTGCCTTACGATTTAGGAATGTGCATTTCATCAAAAGCTTAAAAAGAAACCCTGACCACATTCTCTCGAAAGAAGGAAAGACAAGGATACAGTAATTTAGGGGATTTCTTTTCTTTGCATGGAAAAGCCTCCTTTGGCCATATTTGACCTATGAAAATTTTTACATTACCCTTAGCTATTTTTCTATTCGTTTTTTCCATCTCCATTACGGTTCATTCTCAAAATCTTAGTCGAGGAGCCCAAGTATTCGATCAAAATTGTGCCAATTGCCACAACTTTAAAGAAGATGGTATTGGCCCACAGTTGGGAGGCTTAAAAGGAATTGTAGACAAAAAATATTTATTGGAATTTATTAAAAACCCGAAAGCATTGATCGACGCGAACGTCGCAAGGGCTCAAGACAAGTACAAGAAATTCAAATCTTATATGCCGGGATTTAGCCATTTGGATCCCCAAGATCCTCAAGATGTGATAGCCTATATTTTGGAGAAACCAAGGCCCAAGAATTTGGGCAATAAAGCTAGTTTAGGATTAGAAAATCCGATACCAGAAGGCATTCCATTTTCAGGCGAAAAGCTAACGATTAAAAAGATTTTAAAGTTTCCTTATATCCATACGCCCCAGTTGAATACACGGATTAATAAAATGAGTTTTCATCCCATCACTCAAGAACGTGTTATTTCTGATTTGCAGGGGAAGATTTATTTATTAGATTCCCAAAACCAGTTGACAGAATTTTTGGACATGGGCAAACATTTTCCTCATTTTACCAATAAACCAGGCATGGCAACGGGTTTAGGGAGTTTTGCTTTTCACCCCTTATTCGCTCAGAATAAGCTTTTTTATACGACCCATTCTGAGCCAGAAGTTAAGGGTATTTCCGATTTCACTTATGGAGATAGTCTTCGGGTTAAATTACAATGGATTATTACGGAATGGACTTTAGATGATCCAAATGCAAAGGTGTTAAGTGGTAAATCCAGGGAAGTGATGCGCGTTAATGTGATTGACCAGATCCATGGTATGCAAGAAATATGCTTTAATCCTTATGCCAAAATGGGGGACCCTGATTTTGGATTACTTTACATAGGATTAGGCGACGGTGGGGCTTTGGAGCAAAGGAGAGGTTTTATTCCTAATAATAGTGAACATGCTTGGGGTAAAGTCTTGCGCATTGACCCATTGGGAAGAAATAGTCAAAATGGTAAATACGGGATACCCGCATCCAATCCCTTTGTAGGAAAAAAAGGATTGGATGAGGTTTTTGCTCAGGGTTTCCGAAATCCGAATCGAATTTCTTGGTTAAAAGATGGACGAGTGATAGTGTCCAATATAGGCCAAAGAAACATTGAATCTTTGTATTTGTTGAAAGCGGGCAAAAACTATGGATGGCCATTAAGGGAAGGTACCTTTGCCATTGATTCTACGCTCAGCACAAATACGGTATTTCCACTCCCAAAAAATGATGCTAAGATGGGATATACCTATCCGATAGCTCAGTTTGACCACGATGAAGGTAACGCCATCATGGGTGGATTTGAGTATACCGGAAAAGCAGTACCTAGTCTTCAAGGCAAATATATTTTTGGTGAAATTGTTCGGGGAAGAATATTTTATATACCTATTTCAGAAATCAAAGTAGGAAGCCAAGCTCGGATTCGAGAATTTCACCTTCAAATGGATGGCAAGCCAGTTACCTGGAAAGACTTGATTCAAGGTAATAAAGTTGATTTGAGACTGGGTCAAGACGCTCAAGGAGAAATTTATATCATAACCAAAACGGATGGTATGTTATACCAAATTGTCTCTTCCAAGTGATAAACATCACGGCAGTTTATTCTTGAAATTCATTCCTTTGCGGAAAAATTAATACATGATACCATCAATCTCAATTGATCAATTCAAAGAAAAATTGAAACATCAAGAATCGCTATTGCTTTTGGATATTCGAAGCAAAGCAGAATTTGATGCTCGACATATTCCTAATGCCATGCATGTGCCAGGGGAAGACCTTCCTCAAGGCTTACCTCCAAATGCGAATCAATCACTTTTGGTGACTATTTGCGGTAAAGGAGGAGGCAGGTCTGAACAGGCTGCTGAAAAATTAATTTCATTGGGATTTCAGGCTAAATTTCTAGAAGGAGGAACCAAGGAATGGTTTGAAAAAAGCTGATTAGATTAAAATCATTCATCTGAACTTCCTGCCAATTTAACTTTCGTTGATTTCCTTAAATTAGCTGAGTTAACATGGATTATTGTAAGAGAAATAGAGTAATATTGGAAAATATTGATTGTCTCAAAACTAAATAAAAAGTCATGATAAGAAAAGCAAATGCCGTTTGGCAAGGAACAGGGAAAGAAGGTAAAGGAGTACTTACTACCCAAAGTGGCGTATTGAATCATACCCAATATTCCTTCAACACTCGATTTGAAGATGGTATAGGGACTAATCCTGAAGAATTGGTGGCCGCTGCCCATGCGGGCTGCTTTGCCATGAAACTAAGTTTTAATTTAACGGGAGCAGGATTCCCCCCAAAGGTATTGGATGTACAAGGAGAAATTAACATGGAAGAAGGGTCTATCATAGAATCTCGATTGATACTAAAAGCTACTGTGCCGGGTATTGACCAAGATACTTTTTTAGCACAAGTAAAAGATGCGGAGGCTAATTGCCCCATCTCTAAATTATTAAAAACCAGGATTGTGGTGGACTCAACATTGACTGTTTAATCCAAGGTCATCTAGACATTAAGGCTTACTTAGGTAAGCCTTTTTCTTTTTCCATTGATTAAAAAAAGGGTTGTTTTCAGTAAGAAAACAAATATTATTACTTTTAGAATTAGTATCACAAAACTGGAATATACCCCATGAAAGAAAATGCTTCTAACCGTAGGAAATTTTTGCAAGATGCCAGCCTGTTATCAGGTCTAGCTTTTATGCCATCGATGCATGGCCCCATCAAAGATGGCACGTCCTTGTTTGTTCCTAAAGTTCAAGAAAAGATTATTGCACCACGTTTAAAATTTGGTGTTATTGGAATCAATCACGGGCATATATATACCATGGCTAATTCCATTATTCGTGGAGGAGGGGAATTTGTATCTTATTATGCCAAGGAACCTGAGTTAATCAAAGATTTTGCCAAGAAATACCCGACTGCTAAACTGGTAAAAAGTGAAGCTGCCATCTTGGAAGATCCATCTATACAGTTGGTTTTAAGTTCTATTACACCAGTAGAAAGAGCACCATTGGGCATTCGCGTAATGAAAGCGGGTAAGGATTATATGGTGGATAAGCCGGGTATCACCACCTTAGAACAATTAGCAGAAGTGCGTAAAGTTCAAAAGGAAACGAAGAGAATTTACTCCATTTCTTATTCTGAGCGTTTTGAAAACAAAGCGACCGAAAAGGCTAGTCAATTAGCACAAACAGGAATTATCGGAAAGGTTGTTCAGACCTTAGGAACAGGGCCTCACCGTATGAGTATTCCATCTAGGCCTTCCTGGTTTTTTGATAAGAAATACTATGGAGGCATCATTACAGACATTGGCTCGCATCAAGTAGATCAATTTTTACATTTCACAAAATCTACCCAAGGGCAGGTTGTGGCTTCTCAGGTTGCCAATCACAAATACCCTCAATATCCAAATTTTGAAGATTTTGGAGATTTGATGTTGCGTGGAAATGGAGGTTCGGGATACATTCGGGTGGATTGGTTTACCCCAGATGGGTTAAATACTTGGGGAGATGGTCGATTGACGATTTTGGGAACTGATGGATATATGGAGGTTCGTAAAAATACGGATATAGCTTCTCCACATGGAACAGGAAGTCATTTATATTTAGTGACCAACAAAGAAACTTTGTACATTGATTGTAAAAATGTGGAACTTCCACATGGAGAACTTTTGGTTAATGACGTGTTAAATAGAACCGAAACAGCTATGACACAAGACCATTGTTTCTTAGCAACGGAATTGGCACTTATAGCACAAAAACAAGCTACTAAAATATCGGCTAAATGATGAAAAGGAGAAAATTTATCAATAACATTGCCCTAGGGGCTGTTGGCACTTTAGGGTTCCCAAGCATTGTACCTGCTCATGTATTGGGCGGAAAAGATGCTCCAAGTAACAAAATAAACATTGGTCAAATAGGTTGCGGACGTATTGCTCGTACCCATGATTTACCTAGTACATGGAGGTATGAGAAAGCCAGAATCATGGCTGTTTGCGATGTAGATCGGAATCGTACGGTAGACACTAAAAAATTGGTGGAAGAATACTATACGAAGAAGACCGGGCAAAGCAATTATATCGACGTGAAGATGTATGACGATTACTGTGAAATGTTATTGAATAAAGACATTGATGCGGTGATGATTAGTACGCCTGACTTTTGGCATGCACAACCTGCCATGGAAGCAGCTTTAGCAGGCAAAGATATTTATTTACAAAAACCCACTTCTTTGACCATAAAAGAAGGACGTCAATTAGCAGATGTCATTAAAAAAACGGGTAGAATTTTGCAGGTGGGTACTCAGCAACGTTCCACTAGTCAGTTTAGACGCGCTGCTGAATTGGTAAGAAACGGTCGAATTGGAAAGTTACATACCGTTAAAGTGGGTCTACCGGGTGACCCAAGTGGTCCTGTGGTTCAAGCCATGCCAGTGCCGAAAGGCTTTAATTATGACATGTGGTTAGGCTCGACACCTTATATCCCTTATACCGAATTAAGTGTTCATCCACAAGTGGGGTATGACAGACCTGGCTGGTTACGTATGGAACAGTTTGGCGCAGGTATGATTACGGGTTGGGGACAGCACCATTATGATTCTGCGGCTTGGGGTATGGATACGGAATTAACAGGCCCCGTGTCTGTTCAAGCCGTAGCCGAGTTTCCTAAATCAGGAGTTTGGGACGTTCACGGAGACTTTATGGCAAAGGCAGAATATGCTAATGGCGTGACCATGTATACGAGTGGAGGATTTCCAAATGGTATCCGATACGAAGGTACCGAAGGCTGGATTTTTGTTTCCAGAGGAGATTATTCCGCCACACCAACTGACCCAACCTCAAAAGTTAGGGCAAAGGCCATTGATGCTTCCAATCCTGCCATTTTAGAATCTGTTATTGGAGAGAAAGAAATACATTTATATCACTCAGATGAGCAGCATGGCAACTGGCTTGATTGCATTGAAAGTAGAAAAGAGCCTATCTCTCCAATCGAAATAGGTCACAGGGCTTGTACGGTTTGTTTAATTACTCACGTAGCCATGAAATTGCCTCGTAAATTGAATTGGGATCCTAAAAAAGAACAGTTTATCAATGACGCGGAGGCTAATCGTTTCTTGAGTCGTGCACAAAGAGCACCGTATGGAACGGATCGTATCAAGTTTTAATAAATTAGGTTTATAAGTTTATTGATTAAATAAAAACGCCCCTGAAATTCAATGGCGTTTTTTATTTAGCTTCATTTCGACAACAAATTTTAACTAAAAAAATAGTTATAAATATTTTGTAACTAAAAAATTAGTTATACTTTTGGTCCAACAAAAGGAAGCACTATGAAAAAATTAACTCAAGCAGAAGAGCAAATCATGCAGGTAATATGGACCTTACCAGAAGGAGGGTTTCTCAAGGATATTATTGAGAATTTACCAGAGCCAAAGCCGCATTCCAATACGATTGCCACACTTTTAAAAATTTTGGTAGAAAAGGATTTTGTGGGTATTAGTAATCCTAATCGGAACAACCTCTATTTTGCCAAGGTCAGTAAGCAAGAATATTCTGGTCAGCGCATAGCTGGTTTGGCAGAATCCTTTTTCGAAGGTTCTTATACCAATGTGGTGTCATTTCTTGTCGACAAAAAACAGATGTCCATTGAAGATTTGGAATTGTTACTTAGCCAATTAAAATCTAAAAGCAATGATGAATAATGCCTTATTAATCTATTTGTTAAAAAGTAGCCTACTATCGGGGATTTTCTATGGCTATTATGTTTTGGTTTTGCGAAATAATCGATTCCATACATACAATCGATTTTATCTATTGGCTAGCCTATTTTTGAGCTTATTAATTCCATGCTTTCAATTCCCTCTTTTTTCGGTTGATGAGTCGGAAGTGGCAGGAGCAGGACAAGCCATATATTTACTTTCTGCCACTGCTTCAGCCACTCCTGAGCGGTTTTCTTGGTTGAATTTACCTTGGCTGGATTATGGAATAGGCTTTATTTATTTGGTTTCAATATCACTATTTAGTTTTTTTATTTACCAAGTTTATCGAATATTTCAAATGAAGCGAAGGAATTCCAGTATGCTCATGGATGGATTTCACTTCATTGAGACTGAAGAAGACGATGCTCCTTTTTCATTTTTACATTGGCTCTTTTGGAAGAAATCCATTTCAATTTCTGATCCCAATGGTCAGGCCATATTTAAACATGAGCTTAGCCATATTCAGCAAAAGCATACCCTAGATCGGGTTATTTGTCAAATCATCACATCGCTTTTTTGGGTCAATCCTTTTTATTGGCTCATACATAAAGAATTGCAAAACATACATGAATTCATTGCTGACCAAGAGGCCGTTGGCAGTGATAATGTGGATGCCTTTGCCCAAATGATTTTACAATCACATTACGGAAATCACTTTTTAAACCCTGGACATTCATTTTATTATTCATCCATTAAAAGAAGAATTATCATGTTAACAACATCCAAAAATACGCCATATGAATACCTAAGAAAGGTATTGGCATTACCCTTAGCTTTACTAGCTATTTTAATATTCTCCATTCAGGTAACTGCGCAAGAGAAGGCAGAAAACAAAAAAGTGATAAAAATTATCCCTTCAGCCGATGGGAATGCTCCTATCAAAATCAATAAAAACAAAAATGTGACTAAAAGGGATTTACCTCCTCCTCCACAACCGCCTTTGGGCATAAAATTTGTTCCAGCAGCTCCGCCTTCCCCAACGATGAATGCCAAAGGTACTCCTGCTGTTCCTCCAGCACCTCCTGTTCAAGCATTGTATGTGGTAGATGGTAAAATAGAAAGGGCCTTGGCATTGAATCAAATCAATCCGAATGATATCCAATCCATTAATGTTTTGAAAGGAAATTCAGCCTTGGAAAAATATGGATCAGATGGCAATCATGGGATAATTGAAATTACGACTAAGAAAAATGGTAATTCATTGAATATTCATGCTATTATTGAAGAGCCGGCATCATTTCCAGGTGGGGCAGAGGCATTTCAATCATATCTCCAAGCTAATCTTAAATACCCTGAGGAAGCAAAAAAAGCAAATATTTCCGGTAAGGCCTATGTACAATTTGCGGTATCAGCCGATGGACTTATCTCAGAAATTAAGGTATTAAGATCTCCAGGATATGGTCTAGCGGAAGAAGCTGCTCGGATAATACAGCAGTCAGGCAAGTGGATTCCAGCGAAAACCAATGATGCCAATATAGCCTCCAAAATAGTTCAACCTATTACTTTTTCACTAGGGAAATAATAGACAAAGTGATTTCCAGCATTTGTAATAGCCGGTGATTTTCATCAGGCTATTACCTGTTTATGCTCATTCATTAACCTATAATTTTAGCAGATTCGACTACTAGTAACTACCCTAGATGTAGTGCCATTGAATGGGAATAATACCATAAATGGTAATTTTTTAAAAATCTTATTTTTACTTATTTTTCAAGTATTTTAGTAAAATAGCTAATTTATAAAACCTATTTTTTCGATAAATTCAATTTTATAGTAAAAAACTATTGATTTTGTTATCTAATATTTAAATCATCAACCTGATTAATTTTTATATTTTTTAGGCCATTTTTTACATTTATTGCCCAAAAATTGAAATTTTTTAATGTTTTTTCAGGTATTTTTTTAAAAATTGAGTGAAAGTTGTGGTATATTTCAATAATCCTGCTACATTTCAACATGTTTCATCAATAAATACAATTTATGCGCCCTTTACTGGTCATATTGGGCGTATTTATATTCATCTCAGAATCGATATTTTCGAGGGTCGTTTCAAAGAGTTTATGAATATAGTCTTAAAAGCTGCTTTGCTGACATAGGATTAAATTGTTATGTAAGATGAATCGCTCTGAATTGAGCTTATACTGGTAATCTTGCATTTATATAAAATCATTCATTATGAAAACGTTCTTAAGCAGAAGAAATGCCTTGAAGTCTGGACTAGTAGCCATGGGTGGAATGGCTATTGCCCCTCATCTAAGTTTAGGTGCATTTGCGACTAAATCATTTCCATTAGATTCCGAGAATCGATTGTATTATAGTCCATTATTGCGGGAGCATTTTATGGATGAAAGACCTAATGTGCCTGCCATGATAGCCCGATTGAATGCAAACGAAAATCCCTACGGGCCACCTGAAAGCGCAAGAAAAGCAGTCGCAGATTCTGTATCCGGAGGAAACCGTTATTCGTGGAAAGAATTGGCCACTTTGGTTGACATGCTAGCAGCTAAAGAAGGTCTGACCAAGGAACACATCATGATGGGACCAGGCTCTTCCGATTTATTGGAAAAGGTGGCCATTGTTTTATTTGCTAAAGGGGGAAATATCGTTTCAGCGGATCCAACCTACATGTCGCTAATCCGTGTTGCCGAAGCTGTCGGAGCTACTTGGAAAGCAATTCCATGTAAAGCTGATTGGACCCATGATTTAAAAGCTATGGAAGCCGCTATCGATTCCAATACTAAAATGGTGTATATCTGTAATCCCAATAATCCCGTTGGTTCGGTTATGGACGCCAAGGAATTAATGGACTTTTGTTCTAGGGTATCTGCCAAAGTTCCTGTCTTCATTGATGAAGCTTATTTAGAACTGGCAGAAGGAAAGACCGAGAGTATGGTTTCCTTGTTGGGCCAAAAGAAAAATGTCATCATAGCCAGAACATTTTCAAAAATCATGGGAATGGCAGGTTTACGCGTAGGCTATGCTGTTGCGCAACCTGAATTTCTAAGTAAAATAGAAAAAATAACCCGTGGAGGGATGGGCATTTGTCATACTTCGGTATTGGGAGCTATCGCTAGTTTACAGGATAAGGAGTTTCAAGCCATGACGAAGCGTCTCAATACGCAATGCAAAAATTATTTATATCAAGAGCTTAGTGCCTTGGGCTATAATTATATTCCTTCTTTTACCAATTTTGTGATCTTCCCTATTAAAATGGATGGTAAGACTTTCTTGACCAAAATGGCGAGTAAAGGAGTGATGGTTCGGTCATTTGATATCTTGAATAAACCATATTGTCGCGTCAGTATAGGAACCATGGCCGAAATGGAGTATTTCGTCACATCTTTGAAAGAACTCGCTTAAATTTTTTGGTATGGTTGATGCTATTGAAAAGACCTTGACGCTGATTTTCCTCATCGGATTAGGTATCGCCTTGCGTCGGAGAATCAAAAACAAATCAGAAATTCAGGGCTTAAAAGAAGTCATACTTTCTGTGGCACTACCTGCTACGGTATTTATTGCTTTGATGGGCATCAAGATGAGTGCCAGCTTGCTGATCTATCCTATAATCTTGGTTTGTTTTAATTTTTTCATCTTTTTCACAGCGCCCTATTTTTTAGTTTTTTTCGGTATCGCCAAAAGTACACCAGCGAGTCGTACCTTAACCATGTTGCTTCCTTCTTTAGCACCAGGACTTTCCAGCTTTCCCTTTATTTCGGAATTTTTAGGCGGAGAACCTTTGGCCTTGGCGGCTATGGCGGATGTAGGAAATAAGTTCTTTGCGCTCAACTTTTTGTACTATATTTCATTGAAAATGCACATGGCAATTCAGCAAGAGGGGACCATAGGGAATAAAAAAGGTATGAAGGATTTTTTATGGAGCCTAATTAAAGAGCCCATCAATGTGGTTATGTTAATGGCGATTGTGTTTTTGTCGATGGGCTTCCATATGAGCACATTACCTGTTATTGTTCAAGAGATTTTTTCACGTGCCAGTACTTTGATGGGGCCCTTGGTCTTGATTTATATCGGAATGGCAGTGGAATTGAAAGAGGGGAAAGAGATTAAAATGATACTCTCCATCTTATTTTTCCGAGCGGGAATTAGTTTATTTTTCAGTTTATTGATCATTTTGGTTTGGGGAATCAATGACCCCAACATGATTTTATTATCGGTGGTGGTGCCCTTGAGCGCCTGTAGCTTTTGGCCTTTTGCCCATATTTCGGCGATTTATCATAAGGAGGAATCTAGTGAAATACCGGATTACAGAAAAACTTTTGATGCTAATTTAGCCTTATTGACCCTAGCCATCTCGCTACCATTGTCCACTATTTTGGTGATTGGAATTTTAGCTTCTGGTCAAACTTTTGCTCAAACGAGTAATCTCGGACTGCTTTCATTAACCTTGCTGGGGGTCAGCATTATTCCTAACCTGAAAGCATTCAAAAAAGTAAGGTCAAGCTGGCGCAACTTTAAACAAGCCCACTAAATTTAGGCCTTAGGGAGTTTTCCCTTGACTAAATCCTAGCACTTTATTCCAAACCCCTTCATCCACTGGAATTCCTAATTCCATATTTTCAAGTCTCGTTTTTAGGGATCTTTCTCCTGGGTAATTCACTTCGCCTCCCTCTGAAACGGGAGTGGAATTTCGTAATTGAGCAATAGTATGTTCTAAGGCCTGATCCAAAAAGGCTTGATCATTTATTTTAAGTGGATCAATGGCAATAAATACTTGAGAGCAACCCCCACAGGCTCCCTTACCAACCAAGTCGATGTCTGCAGTAGTCCTACCTTTGGAAAGAATAGCTGAAAATAAATCGAGCATTACCGCTAAACCAGAACCTTTCCAATAACCTGTAGGTAAAATTCGGCGAGTAGCTTCAATGGGGGCTGGATCATCTGTCAGATTTCCATCGTGGTCAAAGCCACCCGGGAATGGGAGTTTTTCGTTTTTTAAGCGGGTGGTTTCTAATTTTCCATAGGAATATTGGGACATCGCCATGTCAAATACAACATGCCCTTCTTTTCTTGGAATGGCCATAATGAAGGGATTGTTACCTATACCTCCAGAAGTGGCGCCCCAAGCTGGCATGCATGATTCAGTATTGGTCCAACAAATGGCCATAAAACCTTTCTCGGCTGCTTGCCAGCCATAAGATCCCCCTCGCATCCAATGGGTGGTATTGTTTAAGGCCACCAGTCCTAATCCATATTGTTTGGCTATGTCCATCGCACGATCCATGGCGAATATGGAGTTGGTAATGCCTATACCCATATTTCCATTGTATATTTCAATGGAGCCTAAGTTTACCTCCAAGCTAGGTTCTGCATGAACATCTACCCAGCCTTTTGAGACAAAATCTAAAAATCGTTCTATTCGGTTTAAACCATGAGAATATACGCCATCTCGACTCGTTTCGGTATGCGTTTTGGCACAAATTATCGCCTTTTCTTCAGGTAAACCAGCTAATACAAATGCTCTTTTAATGGTAGAGAACATGTCATTAAATGTAATTCTTTTCATCATACATAGTTTGAGAAATAAAGATATGGAAAGAAGTTGGCTTAAGCACTCGACGGTGGCTTCGAGAGCCTCAGCCACCGTCGAGAGCCTCAGCCAGCTTTGAGAACTTTAGCTAAATTCGAAAAAGTTTTTCACATCCTTATTTTAGAATGATCTCGGTGGCTGAGGCACTCGAAGCCACCTCTTTGTTCCAACACGAATCTTCATTTATCTGCGACATTCATATGTATTTCATAGGTATTTTGAGTTGTCTTACATGTAGTTTATAACAAAAAAATGGTGGCTTCGAGAACCTCAGCCACCATTAGAGCCAACCTAAAATCTCATTATCGTTAAAATTACACCGATCGAACAAACAAACAATCACGGTGGCTGAGGCACTCGAAGCCACCTTCTAAAGAGGCTCTAGTATTTGTAATTATAGTTAGCTGAGTTTTTCAAAGCTAGGTGGCTGGCTTCTCAAACTCCAACTCAAGCAATCAAGGTGGCTGAGGCACTCGAAGCCACCGACCAAACCAAGCAATAAAAGTGGCTGAGGCTCTCGAAGCCACCGTGATTCTGGAACTATCCTTATAACTCTAAGGATAATTTTATCGCTTAAATTAAGTCTTTCATCGAATTAAGTATTACAACTCATGTAAAGACATCATATTTATGTAAAATATCCCATAGTGATGAAAAAACATTTATTCTACGTACTATTTAGTGTAATAAGTATTTGTAACCTTCAGGCTCAACATTCCATTCAACAACTGAAGGTGGAATATCAAACACAGCCAATTGGTTTGGATGAACAACATCCTCGGTTTTCTTGGCAAATGCAAAGCCAAGATAAATCTCGTGGAAACCAACAAACCGCCTACCGTATTACGGTTCAAGATTCCAAAAAACAAGTTGTTTGGGATAGTAAAAAAGTAAATTCATCTGTATCCCTTGGGATTAATTATGAAGGCTTAGCCTTACAAGCAAGTCAAAAATATCAATGGACTGTTCAGGTTTGGAACCAGCAAAATAAAGTAAGCTCCGCTTCTTCCTGGTTTGAAACGGGCCTATTAAACACCAACGCCTCCGCATGGAATGGTGCGGAGTGGATAGGCGAAAATGACTTACCTCTGTATTCCCATTATTTATCCATGTACAAAATCCAATTTGGTATCCAATTGGATGAAGCTTCAAAATCGACCAAAGCTTCCTTTGTTTTTGGAGCCAATGATCCACGCCTCCAAAATAGAAACTTGAACATTATGGATGTGGCTAATGCTCCAAATGCTTCTTACATCCAACTAGAATTGGATATCAACCGTGTTTCTGAATCAGATTCTGGGCTGGCCCAATTAAATGTTTATCGGGTAGGTTATGACAAAAAGGACAATCCCAATAAGGTTTTTGCCAGTTTTAAAATTGCTAAAACCCTCATTTCTCCTACGAATAAATACCAGAAACATACCATTTTTGCTCAATGTAATTTCGGCGTTTTCGACTTTTACCTTGATCAAGTAGATCCTGCTCATAAAATTAATGGAGCTCCAGCTGGAGCCGCTGCTGCCCCCAGAGGAGGACAATCTGGGCTTAATCTAAACCCTGTGGGAAGAGGAAACAATTTCATCAGTTTCCCGATGTTATCCGATATTGGATTTCAAGTACCCGCTAATCAAAAAGCCATGTTTTCAGGCGTCTTGATTAAAAACTTCCGTTTCCCAAGTAATACCTTATTTGATGCTGCTGAAAATCCTAGTCTTTTCAGCCATACGTCTATTCAATGGGATGGGAAACAATTTCAAATAGCAGCAGCTGCCGAGAATGTACTCGTTTGTGCTAATCCGAGTAGATTTGCCGCTCCTATGCTAAGGACTCAATTCGCCAGTTTACCCAATAAAACCATCAAACAAGCGCGTGTTTATTCTACCGCTCGGGGGATTTATGAATTGTATTTGAATGGGGAGCGTGTCGGAAAAGACTTTTTTAACCCAGGTTTGACCCAATACAATAAAACCCATTTGTATCAGACCTATGATGTAACCAAACTACTTAAATCAGGAGAAAATGCATGGGGTGCCTGGTTAAGTGAAGGCTGGTGGAGTGGAAATATTACCTTTAGCGGAGATAGTTGGAATTTCTTCGGTGATCGTCAATCCCTGCTGGCTAAACTCGTGATTCAATACACGGATGGTACCGAACAAATCATTACCACGAATCCAGATACATGGACTTATACCAACGATGGGCCCATTCGTTATGGTAGTTTCTTCCAAGGAGAAGTGTATGATGCTAGAAAAGAAGCAGCCATTTCCGGTTGGTCTACTCCTGAATTCCAAGCCAAGAACTGGAAACCTGCCGTCAAAATTCCCTTAGAAGGTACTGCTTATGTGGGTGATGTACCCAATGCCTTGAATTACAGTGGTATGAAGTTGGTAGGTCAGTTAGACGATGCCGTTCAAGTGAGAAAAGTGATGCAAGCCAAGGCGATGCATGAGCCAAGAAAAGGGGTATATGTCTATGATATGGGTCAAAATATGGTGGGATTCCCCAAAATATTTATTCCAAATGGCAAAGCGGGACAAACGGTCACCTTACGTTTTGCCGAAGTCCTTTACCCTGATTTAGCTGAGTATGCTTCGCAAAAAGGAATGATCATGTTGGAAAATATCCGTGCTGCTTTAGCCCAAGATATTTATATATTAAAAGGTGGCGATGAATACATTCAACCACGTTTTACCTTTCATGGATATCGTTACCTTGAAATTACGGGTTTAGATTCAGCCCCTGCCTTAAGTCAAGTGGCAGGCTTAGTTCTTTCTTCGATTCAAGATATAGGATCCTACTATGAAAGCTCAGATCTACTGGTAAATAAATTATGGCAAAACATTACCTGGTCTATGCGCGGAAACTTCCTTTCTATTCCGACCGATACCCCTGCTAGAAACGAGCGAATGGGTTGGAGTGGAGACATCAATGTTTTCTCAAAAACGGCAACCTACATGGCTCCAGTGAACAATTTCATGCGCCGTCACTTATTGGCGATGCGGGATGTTCAGCGGGCAGATGGTCGATTTACCGACGTGGCTCCTATGGGAGGAGGCTTTGGTGGAACGCTTTGGGGAAGTGCCGGAATCATCATTCCTTGGGAGACTTATCAGCAATATGGGGACAAAAATATGCTGCTAGAGCATTATGATGCCATGAAGCGCTATGTGGCATTTCTAGAAACAAAAGTAGATCCCGCCAACGGAATTTTAAATGAAGGTCCCTTGGGCGATTGGCTAAGTCCGGAAAACAACAAAAATGACAATACACTTTTTTGGATGACGTATCAGGCATATAACTTGAAAATTATGTCGCAGGTGGCCAACATTTTGGGCAATAAAACGGATGAAAGTGCTTACCTAAGTCAATATGAAATCAAAAAGAAATTAATCAATTCCATTTACATTGATCCCAATACACATAGAACAGTAAAATCAGGAGTAAGAGCAGCGCGTATGGGCCCTCCGGGAGCAGCACCTGCAGCGCCTGCTACGCCTCCTGTTTCCGACAAGGGACAATTGATGGATACGCAGGCTTCTTATGCCATTCCTTTGGCATTGGGAGTTATCGATGAAATTAATAAACCTTTCATCGTAAAACACCTAGTTGAAACAGTTCAGAGATCCAATAAAGATGATGAAGGCGTAACGCGCCCGCCATACTCATTGATGACTGGATTTATTGGAACAGCCTCCATTGCCGATGCGCTTTCGAATAACCAGAAACATGAGGAGGCTTATGGCTTATTAACCCAAAAGACCTATCCATCTTGGTTGTATTCAGTAGCGAATGGCGCTACCACGATTTGGGAGAGATTAAACTCCTATACCATTGAAAATGGATTTGGAGGAAATAATAGTATGAACTCATTTAACCATTACTCCTTTGGGGCGGTTGCCGCATGGATGTACCAGACATCTTTAGGAATTCAACGCGATGTAGCTTCACCAGGATTTAAGCACTTCATGTTACAGCCTAGCCCAGATGTATCAGGTAAAATCAATTTTGCCAAAGGCTATGTAGAAACCATGTATGGCAAAGTCACGAGCGAATGGAAAAAGGAAGGAAAAATCATCACCTATAAATTTACCGTACCAGCCAATACCACGGCTCACTTAAAGCTTCTAGCTAGTTCAGCCAAGGTCACAGAAAGCGGTCAAGATATAACCAAATCCAAAGGAATTTCCGGTATTCAACAGCAAGGAGATTACATGGAGATGGAATTAAATTCAGGTTCATACGAATTCAAGGTTTTTCCGCTTAAGTAAAAATACCCCGCCATTAATGATACAAAGGCGGTTCGAAAGAATCGCCTTTATTTTTTTAATTTTATGAGAGCTCATGTAAGAATCCAATTGATTAATATATTCACGAAACAGTAATTCAAAATAATGACACAAATACACGTCTCTGCCCGAATAAAAGCATCTATCCAACAAGTATGGGATTGTTGGACCCAAGCGGAACATATACAACATTGGAATTTTGCTAGCGATGATTGGCATTGTCCGCAAGCCTCCATTACACTTGAAGTTGGAAAAGAATTTCACTATACCATGGCAGCTAAAGATGGCTCATTCAGCTTTGATTTTTGGGGGACATTTTCTCGGATAGAGCCCTTAAAATACCTTGAAATGACTTTAGGCGATGCTCGTCAAGTGAGTGTCCACTTTATTGTTGAGGGAGATAGCGTAATCGTTAATGAATCTTTTGATCCTGAAAATCAAAATCCGGAAGATATGCAAAAAATGGGTTGGCAAATGATTTTGGATAATTTCAAAAAATATGTGGAGCAGCTACCTGCATAAAATAAGAAAGGCAACCAATGAGGTTGCCTTTTCTATGAGTAGCCAAATGGTTTGACTAGAATAATTTCTCTTGTGGAGGTTTAGCTCCGGCCAAACGGATATACACGGTAGTTTGACCTCTGTGATGGGCCTGATGCTCCAAGCATTTAGCGATAGCTTCTTCTTTGGTCATATCGAATCTTCCGAACATTTTAACGGATTCAGCCATTTGAGCAGCGGTCATTTTTTTAACCGAATTAATGACAAAATCATAGCCATCCATCACCAATTTGGTCACATTAGCCTTTGATTTGTCGGTCGCTTTTTCCGAAGCACCCATAGCAATCGGACTTTTTTCCCCAGATGCAGCCGAAGCAAAACTGTAATTGGCATCAGTTAAGTGTAGCATTTGTTCCGCAAAAGAACGCATTTCAGGAGTGGGTTTTAGGGCATAACCAGATTCTGGCATAGCATCTAAATATTCTTTGGTATAGGCTTTAGATCTTTCCCAATCTTTGACCATAGCATCGACAGATGATTGTGCAAAGGACATTTGAAAAAGTCCAAGTGCAAATAGGAGTGACAAGAATAAACGAGAACGTTTCATGATATTTTAGGTTGGTTGAATCATCAATATTCCAATAAAGAAGTCAAATTTCAAAGGAATTGGGGGGAATATTATGGGGGGGGATTTGGGGATATAGTTTATACCGTTATTCTATAGAGCCAAATGATTTTATAGCTAGTGGTTATTTCCATAGCCCTTGATTTTGCCAATTGTTTAAAAAACCTAATTTGTAGATTGGAATACTGGGATTATTTACAAATAGAGCTAAGATTTTATTTTTAATTTGATGATTTGGGGTTATTTCATTGCATAAATAAACCATTGTACTAATGATTAAAAATGGTTTCTTTGTCTGAATGGAGGAAATTGGTTTGTCAAGCCAAATAGAAAGTGGGTTATTTAAATTTGCGATTGGTACTTTTACCATATTTCTACTCCAGAGTCTAGAATGATGGGCTATGATATTTCTAATATATGTAATGGCCTCTAACCAACTTGATAATTCGTTATGTAGGTTCAGCCCCATTTCGTTAGCTATTTTTGCTTTTTCTGGCAACTGATGTTTTAAATTCTTATATAGCTTCGATAAAACTCCCATAGAGGCTACTTCCATTATTTTCCAAGCATCTGCATCTTGGTTAGGAAATCTTAGCTTGTGGTCCTTTATAAAAATTTCTTGACTTCTAAACAATTCTTTTTTGAGCTCTAGGATAGTATTTTGATAAATACTTATGCTTTTATTAGTGGGTAAAGGTGTAGATTCAAATAAATTTGAATCCAAATACCATAAACCACCATGTGCCATGGATAAGTGGTAAATCATTTTGGTGCGTAATGCAATTTCAATTCGCTCAATGGCATCAAAAAGAATCAATCGTAAGTGTCTATCAAATGTATATCTATCTAGAATGTCTTCAAAAAATGTATTGGGTTTAAAGGTGTGCAGATTAAAGTCGGTCTGCATATCCCACCAATAACCCTTGAGGCGATAATAGCTAATATTTTCTAAAAAATGGTGTGCAGATGGTTCGTCTTTGAATAGCATTCCTCGCTGTTTGAGCAAGGCAATTTGGTCTGCTATGGAGTATGGAGCTTTATTTGCCATAGCTATAAAAAAAGAATGACCCGCTAGCAGATCTTACGGTATGCTGAACGGGTACTGTTGATACAAAAGTACGTCTATTTTTGAAATTCCTACACTTTTTCAAAATGATTTTTCTAATTGATTTTAATTAAGAAGCAAATCAATTCAAATTAAGCTTTTTTATTGGGTTTAGTTTTTACTCATGTATATTAATCAACTAATTGATATTTTTTCACAATATCTTGTATCATCTGAAAAAGGGTCCGAATTTAAACGAAAATCCGAACCCCCTATTTTCTAGTTATACAGTTAATGGGATCGTGTCTTTTTCTATAAAACACATTCAAATATTCCAATAACTTTTAATTGACTCAACTCATCAGGTTCAATGACAATATCATTGTAATTTGAATCATATGATAGGGGTTTCAAAATAATAGCCTCATGACTCCATTGGGCACCATTTATTTTCTTTTTACTTCTATATTCTTTAATGGTATAGCGAGAACCAAAATCAGGGTCCTGAATATCTGTAATTTCAACTAAAACGATTTGTCCATTTCGAGAGCCACCTGAATACTTTCTAAACAAGCAAATTGAACCATTTGGAATAACCTTATTCATCGATTCTCCGATAACTGTACATGCAAATAAATCAGTAGATGGTTTATATCTAGTTGGAATTTCCACCCATTCGCAATCCGATACTGTTTGCAATTCACTAAAATTTCCAGCCGCTACTTTTAAATCATATATTGGAACTGAATTTTGATAAGGTATTACCTTAGATTTTGGAAGTATTAAAGTAGGTTTTTCAGGCTTAAACTTTGTAATATGTTTTGAGAGATACTCTCTCAAATTTTTATCACAAACATATACATAGGTGCCTTTAATGCCTCTTAGCATAACTGTTTTGTAAATATTTATAATAAAGGATTTTAAGTCTTGAACATTAGTAATACCAATACTACCATTTCTATCAAAATAATTTTCCTTTAAAATGACAATCTCATTTTTTTCCTTGTCATATGTAATTTCATTTCCGAAAATTATTCCTGCATAATTTAGATCATAGGCTTGTGTTGTATGAATACACCCTACCTCATTAACTGCATTCGGGGAATTTATCCAATCATCTGCAACACTATTCCATTGTAATTCTTCCCCTTCAATTTTTATGTCATATAACGACTTGTCATTTTTAGAAATCCATGGCCATGAAAACCCTGCTATCAATCGAGATAACCTATTCTCCGATTCTCTTAGTTTTATTTGTGATACTAAATCTGAAATAGAGTCGAATAGAACAAATTCATATTCTTTGGAATTGAAAATTTCAGATTGAGTAGGCATAGAGCAATTCAGAATGTTATCAATGTATTTTACATAATCATTACCTCCTTTTACTCGAAATTGGGATTTTAAGGATTCTACTTTTGTATCCTTTTTAAGCTTTATTAAATCAAAATCTCTCTTTTTGACATCTGATGGTTTTATGGATTGATTTTCATCATAGAATAAAATGGATTTATTAGACTGTAATTGAATCCAATCAAGCTCACTACAGGTGTACCTGTCGAGATTCAACTTTTCACATACCACATCAAATGCTCCGAAATAGGCTCCCAAATTAACGCGTCTTCTAAGGCGATGAGATTCATCAACAACTACTATGTCATATTTTTCCTTTACAATTTCTGCAGGTCCGATAACCATATTTGGGTTTAAACCTTTGATATTTTTAAATACTTTTTTCAGCGTATTTCTGAAAGAAGACATTGGCACGACTAATGCCATTTTAGGGTTGGAATATTTGTTTTTTAAATTTTTGATTAGTTCTACAAATTCGGTCTCATCTTCGCCGAATTCTTTGAAATTAAAATCTTCATTATTGGTATTTAGTAATTTGAATAAAAATATCGCTAGTATGGTTTTACCTGTCCCAGCTCCGCCTTCAACAATAAAATTCTTATACTCATCATTCAGCAAGTTATTTAATATGAATAACAAGCCACTTCTTTGCTCAGAAGTTAAAGTTTTGTAAGGAGAGTATTTGAATAAGTCTGAGTTGTCTATGTAATCAATGGAATGTTTTGAAACCCCTTCGGCCCTTAATTTGTCCCAAATCGATTTGAAAATATCCCAATAAACTTCTTTCTTTTGATAATAATTATGATTTGCTAAGCCACCATTTCCATTAATTAATTTATACTGACCATCTCCAGAAATATATTTAATAAGATTAGATTCAATATCAAGAGTTGCAGATTTATTGAATTTTTCACTAGTGATTAAATGAACTGAGGAAAGTTTATTTTTGGCATTACTTTTCAAGTGGCTAGTCATTCGAGCATATGTATCAGTTGTTTCGCCAACATATGCTTCTTTTATTGCCCCATCACTGAGAATATAAACAATTGGCCAAAAATCTTTAGCATAATGAAGATTTTGAAACTCATTAAATAAGTTTGAATTGAAATCATATCGCTTTACTTCAAAAACGTTATTCAAACTCATAACTCTGTATATTTTTTAGCTGTACCTTTTGCTTTATTTACGGGATATTTTTCTCCATTTGTTTTGATTTTTTCTAAAACAATATCCTTAACGTCAAAGCCATATTTTTCAGCTAGTAAAAAGGCAAATGAAAAAATATCAGCAAGTTCTTCTTTTACTTTATCAGAATTTGCATCCTCTGCTTTCTTCCAAAGAAATAATTCTAAAAGTTCAGACGATTCAATGCTTATTGCTAAAGCTAAATCCTTTGGATTATGAAATTGCTCCCAATCTCTTTCATTTCTGAACTTTAAAAGTGCTTGTATAATTTCTTCGCTTTCTTTCATAAAATAGTTAGTATATGCATTGTCAAGGTAATTTTATATTTGCTATTTCAGCAATAAAGGTTTCACAAATTTTACAATGATAAATAATGGCTGTTGAAATAGATTTAATGTGTAGTATTTTTTGAAGATAGAAAATTGAAAGGATAAATAGAAGTTCCTTGTTTAGTTTAAATGCAAGATGAGTCTATGTAAAAAGGAATACTTCAATTTCTCCATTAGCACAAAAGGCAATATAAATCCTCAACCCATCCTATTCATTTTCCCCCCGAAACCCTTACATTTGACAAATTCAATTCCAATGAAAACCTGGCTGTTTATTTTGGGGATTTGTTTGCTAGGCTTGATGCTAGGATTTACTGCTTGGCAAAACAAGGTCAATATGGATTGGCCTTCTTACCATGGAGCGAATGATCGCAACCACTTTTCCCCTTTAAAACAGATAAATCCATCCAATGTACATCGATTAAGCCTGGCTTGGGATTACGATGCAGGTGGAGCAGATACCTCCACAAATAGCACGCAAATGCAGTGCAACCCTATCATCATCAAAGGCATTATGTACGGCGTTTCTGCCAATACCCAAGCTTTTGCGCTGGATGCGAAATCAGGGGTGGAACTTTGGAAAACCCATATTCAAGTTAAAACCAATAGCACCACCAGTCGAGGTGTCAGCTATTGGAGCCAAGGCAAAAAATCACGGATCTTTTTTGGATATGGCCAGTATTTATTTGCCTTGGATGCTAAATCGGGTAAGCCAATTCCTAGTTTTGGTGAAGGGGGTAAAGTGAATTTATTATCAGGAATTCAACGCGAGGGCTCTGATGAATATGTATCTCTCAATACCCCTGTGACTATTTTTAAAAATTTAGTCATCGTAGGGACGCGGGTTTCAGAATCTGCTACGGCACTTTTGGGGGATATCAGAGCTTATGATGCCATTTCTGGTAAATTAGTTTGGACCTTTCATACCATTCCAAGACCCGGA
Source organism: Cytophagaceae bacterium (assembly GCA_027491315.1). Taxonomy (GTDB): domain Bacteria; phylum Bacteroidota; class Bacteroidia; order Cytophagales; family Spirosomataceae; genus Aquirufa. Next base: position 345,796 of record JAIXWL010000001.1, on the reverse strand, counting down.
CAATATGGATATACCACTTGGGAGAAATATAATTATCAAAATCTAGGGGGAGCCAACAGCTGGATGGGCATGGCATTGGATGAAAAAAGGGGAATCGTTTACGCCCCCACCGGTTCGGCGGCCTTTGATTTTTACGGAGGAAATAGAAAAGGAGACAATTTATTTGCCAATTGCTTGATTGCCCTCGATGCCACAACAGGCAAAAGGTTATGGCATTTTCAGACGGTTCACCATGATATTTGGGATCGAGATATACCTGCGCCTCCCAATTTATTTTCCTTGACCATTCAAGGGCAAAAGAAGGAGGTCGTATCAGTTTTAAGTAAACAGGGTTTTATGTTTGTCTTTGACCGTGTGACAGGCAAGCCCATTCATCCCATAGTAGAAACTCCTTTTCCTGCCTCCGATATTCCCGGGGAAGTAGCCGCTAAAACGCAACCGATCCCCACTTGGCCAGAGCCATTTACGCGTCAAAGCTTTTTTGAAAAAGATATTAATCCTTGGGCATCCAATTCAGATGAAATCAAAAAGGAATTGGCTTTAGCCAAATCTGGACATGCTTATATTCCCGTGGGCAAAGAAAAAACCATCTTTTTCCCAGGAACCGATGGCGGCGCTCAATGGGGTGGGGCGGCAGTTGACGAACAGCAAGTGATGTATATTCCTGCCAAAGAAAATCCAGTTTACAGTGCTTTAATTCCTAACCCTAAAAGCCTCAAATTAACTAAGGCCGGAAGTATTTACCAACAACAGTGCATGAGCTGTCATGGAGAAAATAGACAAGGAAATGAAGACGGGTCGATACCCTCTTTGTTGCAGGTTCAAAAGAAATATAATCTTAAAAGCTTTCTACAATTATTGAATCAAGGGAGAGGTAGAATGCCCTCTTTTCAACATATAAGTCTCGAACAAAAGGAGGCAATTTGGGCCTATTTACATGGGGATAATGTGGAAGTAAAAGCCTCTAACCTTTTATCTGTTTCAGATTATTTGATGACGGGCTATAACCGCTGGTTTGATTCCAAAGGCTATCCGGTAAGTCGACCGCCTTGGGGTACCCTGACCGCTATGAATATGCAAACAGGTAAGAAACTTTGGCAAGTTCCTTTGGGGGAATATCCCGAATTAATGGCTCAAGGAATTCCTAGAACGGGTACTGATAATTATGGGGGGCCGGCGGTAACAGCAGGGGGATTGGTGTTTATCGCTGCCACTAAAGATGAATATTTCAGGGCTTTCGATCGTAAAACGGGCGAGGAATTATGGCGATATAAATTGCCTGCGGCTGGATATGCTTCTCCTTCGGTTTATTCAGTAGATGGCAAGCAGTATGTGGTCATTGCTTGTGGAGGAGGCAAGCTGAAAACGAAGTCGGGCGACCACTACCTCGCTTTTTCACTAAATTAGTTTCATGCAAATTCAAGAAATTCCCATCCAACAAGTTTTAGTGATTCGACAGGAAGTCATGTGGCCAGATAAAGACCTGGATTTTGTTAAGCTAGCAGGTGATGAAACGGCTATGCATTTGGGCTTAATCGATGAAGGTCAATTGAAATCCGTTATTTCGCTTTTCCAGGAGAATCAATCCGTCCAATTCCGGAAATTTGCCACGCTTGTTTCAGAACAAGGCAAAGGCTATGGGGCCCTTTTATTGAAGCATGTGTTTGAACAATTTAGTCAAGCAGATGTAGAACAAATTTGGTGCAACGCCCGAGTTTCCAAGGTCCAGTTTTATGAAAAATTTGGCATGAAAATAGTGGGCGAAGCATTCCTGAAAAATGGGATTGAATACGTGAAAATGGAGAGAAGGATGTCCCACATTTCTTCCGAATCCAGTCCCATGTAGGCTATTTTTGACTCAATACTTTGTCCAATAACATAGTGATTTCATGGTTCTCATGGGAATGCCCTAATTTGGATTGTAATTCCTTCAAGGAGTTCATCGCTTCATCCGATTTCAAGGCAGCCACTCGTTGAATGGTATATTGTAAAAATTTAGGCATTTTCGCTTTGACACCTAATTGAATAGCACGTTTGACATCCAAAGTTGCCAATGGTTCGGCAGCATACCAAAGCATTAAAGGTAAATTATGATCTGTTTTATCTTCGCTTTTTTGTACCAAGGCATCCAATACATTCCAACGCTGAGCGGGTTCCAAACGTAACAAGGCAGAAACTAAATACAATCTAACCTGTGCCGATTTATCTGTACGTGCCATGGCCTCAAATTGACCTAAAATTTCAGCAGAAACTTGCTTCTTTTCTGCCACCAATTGAATAGCCCAACTTCGTACATTTTCATCCGGATTCGTTAATAATTGAGCAACATCTTTTTCGGTCAGACCCTGAGTAACATGTAGTGTCCAGAGTGCTCTCAATTTTCTAGTCACATCTGGGTTTTTATCGATGATGTTTTTGAGGGCCTCATGAACTTTCGGATTTGCGCCCCTTTCTTGCAAGATGGTTCTAGCCTGTCTAACATACCATTCATTGGCATGAAGCTGGTAATTCACCAAATCCATGTCAGAGGCTTTATGTAAATCCACTTGAACCCATTTGTCGTTTTCATGCGTGATTTTAAAAATTCTACCCATCGTTTTATCGTGTACATCTGGGTTAGAACTGTGGCATTGGTTTTTATCGTACCAGTCAATGGCAAATACTGAACCGCTTGGATCATATTTAAAATTGAGCCATTGTGACCATGAGTCGTTCATGACAATAAAGTCTTTTTTGTGAGAAGCAGAATAGCCTGAACCTTGCCGGTTTAACTGATCTACATTCAATCTCGAACCATTGATATTGTTCATGAAGATGTTATTTCGGTATTCTTTAGGCCAAGAATTTCCTCCCAAATAAATCATAGCCCCTGCATGAGCATGGCCACCTCCTGCGGAAGCTGATCTAAAATTGCCTGCATGCGGCCCACGATCTCCTACATAGTGGCGGTGATCAGCGATGGTTTTAATATCCTCATAGGTGTAAGGATTAAAATGTTTTCCCGCTTGACGTTCATAACGTGCTCCTTGAATGATATGAAACATGTGTGGAATCACACAAACCGTTATAAAAGGATGCCCAAACTCATTGAAGTCGATTCCCCAAGGATTACTCGTTCCTTCAGCAAATACTTCAAACTGATGACTGATGGGATGGTATCTCCAAACACCTGCATTGATTTTGGTTCTTTCTCGATCGCTTGCTCCTGGTTTACCAACATTGGAATGGGTAAAGACCCCATGATTGCCATAGAGCCATCCATCGGGTCCCCAGCGCAAGCTATTTAATACTTCGTGGGTATCTTGTACTCCCCAGCCATCCAATAGTTTTTGGATAGGCCCCGTCGGTTTATCCGTTTGGAAGTCGGTAGGTATAAATAATAAATAGGGAGCTGCACCAAGCCAAACGCCACCCATGCCCACTTCAATGCCACTCACTAAATTCAAGCCTTCCATAAAGACTTTTCGTTTGTCCAAAGTCCCATTGCCATCCGTATCTTCAAAAATCAGAATGCGGTCCTTGCCTTGGCCTTCGGGTGCAGGAACGGGATAGGTATGCCCTTCTACCACCCACAAACGCCCTTTAGCATCTATGGTGAAACTGATTGGACGAACAATATCAGGCTCGGCGGCGGCTAAGTTAATTTTGAAACCTTTGGGTAAAGTCATTACTTCTGCGGCCTTTAAACCGGAAAGTCCGGCGTTGAGTACAGGATCCAATGGGGGAAGAATGATGATGTCCTTTTGATGTAATTCATTGGGGAAATTTGGCCGATTCGCATGGAATTGAAAGTTGTCAAAATTGATGTGCGCGAATTTGTCATGGGCTACGTAAGGGATTGGAGTGATTCCCGTTTCGTTGTCAATGATGCGGATAAAGATTTCTTGTTGTAAATAGGGTTTTAAGTTCGCCACCACGGGTTGTAAAGTGGCACGACCTTGACCCGTAGAGCGGAAAATGACCTTTTTGCTTTTGGCCAAAACCAATTCTACCCGTGTATCTTGTAATGCGCCCCCTGAAACCAAAAAGCTAGCAAAAGGCTGTGTTACCTTAAATGGTACAGAGCTTAAACTACCTGTCAAAGCATAGTTTTTAGTTCCGCCACTGCTGATGAAATGTGTTCCTTCAGGACTGATTTTCATGCTTTTATCATGAACAGGAGAGGGATCTTGGTTGAAGATAGGATTTGCAAAGGCCTCTCCTTCTGCTTTCCAATCTTCCAAATTTCCTGATTCAAAATGGAAGTTTAAGGGTTTTCCATTTTTGCTAGGCCTTATTCCTTTTACAAGCTCAGCAGTGATAGCTCCTTCCACCACCTCAAATTTTCCAACCATACCCGCCGCCCGATGACCAGGGATGGAGCAAAAATAGGTGTCATTTGACTGAGCAATAAATACGATACTCGTACTCGATCCCTTGTCTAAAATGGTAGAACTCTTGATCCCTATTTTTTCCATGGAGATGTCGTGAGTCATTTGCTCTCCGTTGACAATAGTAATCCGTACTTTTTTGCCTTTATTGGCTTTTAGGGTAGGGTTTCTTGTTCCATCTTTCGAAAAATACCCTAGCATGGTTGCTTCTAAGGTATAGTCAAAATCGACTTTACTACTATCTTGTTGGATGGCATTGGAACTTATTGCCCAAATGGGATTTGCCAAAAAAAGACATAAGGTAATACCCCAAAAATAGTTAACAGATTTGTTCATAGGTTTTAAGAGATTGTTTTAAGGTAATTCCTGAATGACGATATCTTTGACAGCAACTAGAGCCTTTCCGCCACCATGTATTTGTATTCCGATTAAACCAGATTGGGGAATAGTCGCATCCAATTCTTGATAATCCACACTCATTTTACCATTGATATACAGTCGAATATGATGATCAATAGCCTTGATCTCATACTCATTCCAATCGTTGAATTTAATCCACGTTAAAACCTCTTGATCATCTGGTTTAACTAAGGTTTTATTTCGCCTTGATTCATCATAAAGACTAGCCCAATAACCTGTGCCAAAATCAGCTTGGTAACCTATCATTTCATAGGTAGGATTGCTCAATCGTTTGCTGCGAAATTGAATGCCGGAATTAACAAATCCTTCGTTACCCGTCAGCTTGATTTTGAGTTTAAGAATAAAATTGGAATAAGTTTTTTGCGTGCAAAGAAAGTCATTGTGTGGAACGGTATTGTCTAATGAACCACCGAGAATCATGCCATTTTCAATCCGCCAAGTATGTAGGGTATCTCCTTCCCAGCCACGAAATGTTTTGCCATCAAACAAAGAGATGGTTTTGGGGCTTTGAGCAAAACCAAGAGGTATGCTAAAACAAGCTAGTAAGCCTATCCAAATCAATGATTTCATGCTGCTGATTGAATCATCAGGCTCCCTGTACTTTTGAAAGGGAGTGCTAGATTCGTTTATTAGGTTTAGATGAATTTGCCTCTCAATATAAGAGAAAATCAAATAGATAAACCCAAATCAGCACAATATTGTACAATTTTTTATTGAATCTATTTTATTTAGTGGTTTAAAGGATATGGACTACCACTCTACGATATCCTGTTAATGCGGGTGTACCATTGTCTTTCCCTTCGATAATTACATGATAAGTTTGACCTTTGACAGCCGTTTGTGGGATATTAACTACAGCTTTATTTCCTGTAACCTGGATATCTGCTGCCCCGCTTCCAGCTTCTTTATAGGGCCAAGCACTTAAGTTCACTTCATTTTTATCTGGATCTAAAGCAAACAGATTTAATGTTAAACGTTGACCCGCTTTGGCATAAACTTTCATACCTTCTCTGACGGTAATTTGAGGGGCATGATTCGCCTTTTGGAAGCTTTTTACACACCAATCTGCTCGCGCAGCAAAGTCTTGTTGGAGTGCAATGAGCCAGCGAGTTTGCGAATAATTAATATCCAATTTGCCTAGTTCAGGATTGAAATCAGCAGCATCATCGTTGTCTTCGTATCGATACGGATTATCTTTGGCCGGAGCAAATCGACCACCCCATCCTCCATAAGATGGATTATTTAAATTGTTTAGACCTACATCCACTAAATGTAAAAATGCGGGAGAGTCTCCCTCTGAAATGAAATCATAAGGGACAAAGCTTCCCCATTGAGCATTTTTCAATTTGTTAGGATCACCATGTATGTGTTCATCATCTCCGACTTGTTTTTGTCCATCTCCGTATGCATAATACATTTTCAAAAGTGGGCCATGGTTCAGTATAATGTTCTTTGACATATATGGACCTTCAAAATAAGGCTGAGCTGCTTTGGGCATGATTCTTTTCCAAGGATAGGCAAAGCTTCCAAATTGATGGGCATTGTAAAATACCCGAATGTTGGGCCAATGTAGACCGATGTACTTTTTATAGGTAGCATCTTGGTCCATGACGGTATAGATGATGGCTTTTTTCGAAATTTTTTCCTGTATGCTTGGCCAATCCTTTTGTTTGGAATAGGCCTCTTCAATGGATTTTAAAGCTCGAGCAATGGTGTTGGTTCCTCCCCAAGCTTGTAAAAAAATGGGTTCAGGGTTATTGTCTTCAAGTTTTGCTTTTATCCATTCAGAACCCGGCGTGATTTTTTCCATTTCTCCCTCAAAGTCAATATTGCCTACTTTCACTAGGCTGTTGAGGTAAGCTGGACTTGGGTAGTTTTTGGCATGCTGAGATAAGTTGGGATAAACCTCAGCATAGGCTTTTAATAAATCTTGTATCCATTGTACCCCAGGCCAGCGCAGATCTGTTTTAGCTCCGTACATTTTTTTGGTCATCTCCATTTCAGAAGTAAACAAGGTCCCCTTTCCATCACCCTTATAATGCCACATGGAGCTGGAATATACCAAACCTTCTAAGTGAAATTCATTGGAATATAAAAGCATACGGATGAATGTATCCACATCATCAATTTCACCATCGGTGGTGACAATGGTTCTAGGTAAATGTTCTTTAGCTAACAGGGGTGTGAATAATCCCAAGCAGAGAAGGAAAAAGAAAATTTTTCTCATGGGTAGAAATGAATTAATTCAAATGGTTTTGTGGGCCTAATTTGGCTTCAATATTGGGGTATTATAACAAATTTGATAGACAAATTAGGGTTAATTTTCCGATTAATCAATGTTTTGATTCAAGGTAGTGTATTTTTAATAAGTCAGCACCAAAGTCATTTCCTTTTTCCCTCAAGATGGCATGGATGTGATTTCCATCATTTTGAAAGCCTACATTGTCATATTCAATGAGAAAATCGGGTCCATTGATGATGTAATAATGTGACTTATTATTCTCTAAACTTCCTACCCAAGCAAAATAGATTTTATCCATACCCGTGGTAGCAATTTTATCCATCATTTGATGCGATTTTTCATGTTCAAAATTATGGATGTATTCTTGAATCAAGATTTTTAACATGGCCTTTTGAGCATCTGTAAATTCTTTCACTGCAATTCCATAATAGGAGTCGATTCGCTGTTGACTATTGGGAGAAGTGATGATATCTTTTGGAACGGACTGCTGTAAAATGGCTTTTGATTTTTGAGCATCTGAAAGCATGTTGACCAACATAAATCCATAGTCTTCTTCTTTACTTAAAACCCTTAGTCCAGCATATTTAGAAGATTTAACTTCAGAAGGATCTGTTCCAATGAAATAGGGCGACATGCTTATTTTTTTGCCATCAGAGGTTAAACTTAGGGCCATGTGATGCCCTCCAAAATTCATTCCCCAAGGAGCATCCCCAGGTTTACCAAAAATGGAGATATAATAATTACCATGTGCCCAATTCAGCTTTTGCATTTGGGTCAAAAATTCCTTTTTGATTTCCCCTTTGTCGTAGGCCTCTTGATATAAAGTATTCAGAATATCATCCAGCTGCATGATGCTAGTGGTTTTTAAGTAGCCTTGAGAGCTTAATAATGAACTTAAAACCCGATGAAAGGCTAGTCTACTTTTGTCTGACAGAGAACCATATTGTATGCCGGGTCTTGGAACTAAACCTACGGGAAGATTAGTCCATTTTTTTCGAACACTATCTTGAAAGGAATAGCTTACCTTTTTCAGTTCATCTTGATTTAGGCTTGCTAAAAACGAGTTGACGGCCTGGTGAATGCGTATGCTATTTTGCGAAAATAGGCTCATAGGTAAAATCAGCGCAATAAATAGGTAAATGGATCTAGTTTTCATGGTAAGGAATTTTATTAAAAGTATTCATTTTAATGAATATACAAATGCTCGGGTACTCATTTTAGCATGCTATTTTATTCTATATTTGAGATGCACGTGTACTAATTCTATGGAAATGTTGACCGAAGATTTATTAAAACTATTTGTTCGAGATTTAAATCGCTTAAAAAGGGAAATTTCGCAGTACCAAGATGAAGCTAATTTATGGAAAGTAGATGGGTCTATATCTAATTCCGCCGGTAATTTATGTTTGCACCTAATCGGAAATTTGCAAACCTATTTTGGGTCGGTTTATGGCAATACAGGTTATGTTAGAAATCGAGACAAGGAATTTTCGGATAAGGCTGTGCCGCGAGTGCAATTGATGGACATGATTGCACAAACCGAGTTGATGATGCAACAGGTTTTACCCAAGATAAGTCAAGAACAACTGGAGGAAGATTATCCCATGGAAGTCTTTGACCATTCGATGAAATCAGCGTATTATTTTGTTCATCTGGCGGTTCATTTGGGTTACCATCTAGGTCAGATAAATTATCACCGTCGACTGTTGGATAACTAATGAGTCAAATTCGCATTACACATTTTGAACCTGAGCATAGAGATGCTATTCGGAATTTAAATTTTGAATGGCTGGAAAAGTATTTCCATGTAGAGGAGATTGATCAGCAGGTTTTATCCAATCCCGAGGAGGTAATTTTAGCTCCAGGTGGACAAATTTTCTATGCTTGGTATGGTGACCAAATTGTAGGAACAGTTTCCTTGATGAAGATTCAAGACCAGGTATTTGAGTTGACCAAAATGGCGGTCAATGAAGCATTTCAAGGATTAGGAATAGGCAAATTGTTAATGGAACATTGCTTGGATTATGCTAAACTACAAGGGATAAAACAGATCATTATTTATTCCAATCGTCGATTAGAAAGAGCTGTGGAAATGTACCGTCGATTTGGATTTGTTGAAATAGACTTAGGCCCTGTGTTGTACACCCGAGCGGACATAAAAATGAGCTTGGATATAAGTTAGTTGGTATTTTTCAATTTGAGATATTAAAAATAAGAGGATGAATTTTTTGGTAGGATATTTATATTATTTTCGAAAAACTAATTAAATCCGAATAAATGAGCATTTTAAAAGTAACAACCGAGTCAATTAGAAGGGCGAATAGTAAAGGTATGGATTTTAATAAAATGCATCATTACAAGGGCATTATCGTAGTAAAAACGAATTTAAATGGAATTATAAGAGTTCGTGAAATATCTAGAGAAATGATCAATGAAGCTTACGAAAAATCTTTAAGGCATTATGCAGAGGAATTATAATTTCATTTACTCTAAACTGGTAGAAAAAGACTCTGACTTAATTGGACACGTTGCCTATTCATTATACAAAAAAAGTAAAATTTAATATATCGAAAAACAAGTTTTACTTGGGAAAACTCCAACCGATTCTGAGCTTATCCCTTTTAATGAAATCTCGTCTTCTGAAAGTTCTATAGAAAGGTATAAACTAAAAGCTACATTTATAATTCAAGGCTTTATTGAAAATATGCTAGATGAGGAATTAGAGAGTTATAAAGAACAGGTAGTCAATAATCAGGTTGATATTCTCCATAAGGTTATTAAGCCATTGGTTACCCCTACTTGGAAGAATGTATTAATGGGAGTAGTTGGTTCATTTGTATTCGCATTAATCTCTGTTTCATTCTACTTTATCATTTCTTATGGAAATTATTCTATCAAAATCAAGGTCGAACAGCCAACAGAAACTGCTAGAAAATCTTAGAACTAGTAGCGTATTATATTAAGTTTTCTCCAAGGCTATTCGCAAACTAATCAGAGTCAATATAAAGGTGATGGGCGTGAAGATAATTCGTTCAGTCACATTCAGTGCTTGCGTATTTCCTAAGGTATTCAAGAAGAATAGAAGCGGTATCAGCCATACCAAATAATCCGCGATCTTGTAGAATTTGGGAAGTATCCATCGAGCCTTCATGGAAACAATGACAGCCATGAAGGCTAATAATAACAAGGAAATGCTTTCCATTTGGATGAGTTCATTTCGACTTTGCAAGCGGCCACCCCAAACAATATCAGCAGGCACAATTCCCAGTAGGACCAGTAGATGGAATAGCATGGCTAGAGTAGCGAATCCTAAGAAAATGCTCAAGGCAAGCTTAAAGGGAATCCATTTTTTCATGCTTTAGGCTGTTCGACTATTTGATTTTTTGCGCATTCACCCCCTTAAAACTTAGTTTTACCGGAAGTATATCCCCTTTATCATCAAAATACATGGGTTCGATACAAGTAACCCGATGGTTTCTATCCGTCTCGTCTAATGGTCTTCGGTGGTAGACAATGTACCATTGGTCAGTATTTGGGATTTGTATCACAGAATGGTGTCCAGCTCCAGTGGCCACTTGGGGATCCTGTTTGAGAATTTTATCTTTTCTTTCGAATGGACCAAATGGACTATCTGCCACGGCATAGGCAACGGAATAGTTAGGGCCAGTCCAGCCCCCTTCGCTCCACATAAAATAGTATTTATTGTTTCGTATGAACATGAAAGGGCCTTCCACATAGCCAATGGGGGTGATTTCCTTAAACATTTTTCCATCTTCAAAAGGGACGATGGATTTGAAATCCGGACTTAATCGGGCTATGTTACAATGCTTCCAACCTCCATAAATGATGTAGTATTGACCATCTTTATCCTTAAATACAAATTGATCGATGGGCTGTGCGCCGTTTTGAAATTGACCTATTAATGGCTTCCCAATTAAATCCTTGAAAGGTCCTTGGGGGTTTTCAGAAACCGCTACGCCGATACCTCCCAGTTCCTGATTACTCTGAATGTCATTGGCACCAAAGAACAAATAATATTTTTTGTCTTTTTGAACAATCGCTGGAGCCCACATGGCTTTTTTGGCCCATTTGATGGCAGAGGTATCCACTATGCTAGCATGTTTCTTCCAATGAACTAGGTCCTTGGAAGAAAAGGCATCGAAAAAGACTTGCTTTTGATATACATCTGAATAGGTCGGGTAAATCCAGTATTGCTTGTTAAAAATGATGGCTTCCGGGTCGGCATACCATCCTGGGAATAGGGGATTTCCTGAGGTTTTTTGTTGAGCACTTAGTGAGTGAGCGAGAATTAAAAAAAAGGAATAGTATATTAATTTCATAGAGTTTTTAATAACTTGTCTTATCAAAGTTAAAATACTCTTTTAATTTACCTAAACTTATTCCATTTCTATGTCAAACAACAAAACCACATTTAGCTTAACAGAAGACTGGACTGTCGTGGTCTTTGGATTCTTAATTATTGCCCTAGCCCTCTTTGGAATTAAAATACCAAGCCCCGTTTTTGCTTGGGAAAACGCAGCCGAATTAGGAGAAAAAGTAATAAACGGTACGAATTTATTCAACCTAGGAAAATTGTTTTTATGGGTATATGCCATTGCAATTTTAGCCACCAAAACTTTGGGTAAAGATGTAGCGGCCACCATCAAAGGATTTCCAATTGTTTTTATTTTAACCACCTTGGCCCTTATTTTGGCTGGTAATTCCTTCCTAAAAAATTGGAATTTAGAAGCAGTTATTTTCAGCTTATCCATTGGCTTAATCATCAGTAACTTTACCAACATTCCAGATTGGTTAAGGGAGTCATTATCCACCGAATTATTCGTGAAAATAGGATTGGTATTATTAGGTACAAGTATCATTTTTGGGGATATTTTAAAAGCAGGATCTCTAGGTCTTGTTCAAGCACTTTTGGTAGTTGTTTCCGTTTGGTATTTTGCCTTTTGGGTCTCCAAAAAATTGGGGATTGACGAGGAAATGGCCATCATGATTTCAAGTGCCGTTTCCATTTGTGGCGTTTCGGCGGCCATAGCTACGGCAGGAGCCATCAAAGGGGACTCAAAAAAACTTTCCTACGTAATTTCTATCGTATTAATTACGGCCATTCCCATGATCATTTTTATGCCCATCATTGCTAAAGCCTTGGGTTTATCAGAAGCAGTAACCGGAGCCTGGTTAGGTGGTACCATCGATACCACTGGGGCCGTTATTGCCTCAGGTTCTTTGATTGGAGAGGAAGCATTAAAAATTAGTACCATTGTCAAATTTTCTCAAAATGTCTTATTAGGTTTAGCGGCTTTTGGGATTTCGATTTATTGGACATATACCAACAATCAGTCGGATGTAGCCAAAGAATCAAAACCTACCTTGGGCATCATTTGGGAACGTTTCCCCAAATTTGTCATCGGTTTTGTGGCGGCTTCCCTCTTATTTTCATTTGTCATTTCTGGAGATGTTATTTCTGAAGTGAAAGGTGGTTTAAAATCCCTTCAAGGACTTTGGTTTGCTTTAGCTTTTACCAGCATTGGCTTGGAGACTAAGTTCGCCGATTTATTTAGCAGCGAAGGCAAAAAACCTTTGTATGCCTTCCTTATAGCTCAAGGTTTTAATGTGCTAGTTACCCTGGTAATCGCTTATTTCTTGTTTAAATAAAAAAGGGCCATTTTCTTATGGATGATATCGAATGAAAACTTTTGTTTACATCTGTTCTTTTTGGGCTATTTGTTGGTCTGCTTCAGCGCAGTCAAGTAAATCTGCTGATTTATATCGGCAAATAGCCCATTTAGATAGTGTGATGTTTCAAGCCTATAATGAGCGAAATATGCCCGCTTTTAAACAATTCTTTACATCAGATTTAGAATGGTTTCAAGATAATGGTGGCTTACTTCAGTATGATACAGTTATTGCTAATTTTCAACAGATATTTAATCGGGAATATGTATTAACTCGGAAATTAGTACCCGGAACTTTGGAGGTTCACCCGATAAAAGACTACGGAGCTATTCATATAGGTCGACATACTTTTTCCCATGTTGAAAATGGGAAATTGGAAGTAGGCGAATTTAAGTTTTTGATGATTTGGAAGAATGATCAAGGTAATTGGAAAATATCACGAGTAGTTAGCTACGATCATTAATGGAATCAATTTAAATATTACCCTTGAAGCTCAATCTTTGGCTATTTTGAAAATGCTAAGATTACTTGTATCTATGTAGTAATTCCGAATGGAAATGCATTCATTTTTATTATTGTACACAACCATTTTTGCCATGAAACAATTCTCCACCCGACTTCTATTCTCGACCATTTTATTAAGTATATTCCTACTACATGGGGGAGAAACAAAAGCTGTAAAGCCTGCTGCCAAGACTAAAGTCATTCGAACCTTGATAGTTGACGGTCAAAATAACCATGATCAATGGCCGAAAATTACCTTTATGATGAAGGATTTTTTAGAGCAATCTGGAAAATTCAAAGTGGATGTGCAACGATCTCATTTCACTTGGAATGCGGCAGATTTGATTCCTAAATACATGTTGCCAGGCCTTGAAAATACGGTATCTCTGCCTAAGCCTAAGGCTGATTCAAGTTTCCATCCTAAATTCTCAGACTATGATTTAGTGATTTGTAATTTTGGTTGGAATGCTGCTCCTTGGCCCGCTGAAACCCAATTGGACTTTGAGAAATTCATGAAAAAAGGAGGAGGTTTAGTGGTTATTCACGCTGCCGATAATTCCTTTCCACAATGGCCAGCCTATAATGAAATGATTGGTCTTGGGGGTTGGGGAGACCGTACCGAAAAAGATGGTCCCTATGTTTATTATGACATGGATGGAAAATTAGTCAAAGATACCCAGGCCGGTCGGGCCGGTTCTCATGGACCTCAAAAGGAATATCAAATTACGATTCGTAACTCAAATCATCCCATCACCAAGGGCATGCCGCTCACTTGGATGCATAGCCAAGATGAAATGTATGATCGTTTACGTGGACCAGCTGTCAATATGGAAATCTTAGGAACTGCTTTTTCAGCTAAAGAAAATAAGGGAAGCGGTCGACATGAACCTATGCTCATAGTCACCCAATATGGAAAAGGAAGAGTATTTCACACACCCATGGGCCATGCAGATTATTCTGTTTCCTGTGTAGGTTTTATTACCACCTTGTTACGAGGTGCGCAATGGGCAGCAACAGGAAAAGTTGATATCCCAATTCCTTCGGATTTTCCCAAGGCTGATGTTTCTTCAAAGAGGGAATATACGAAATAGCTAGCGTATGAAAAGAGGCTTATTCTTGGCTGTAATTTTGTGTTTATTACATCAACTGGCCCTTTCTCAAGAGCTGATACCCTTATATCAAGGGAAAGCACCTGGTTCTGAATCATGGACTTGGACAGAAGCAGAAAGCAGTTCGAATGGCTTTAAAACAAGGTTAGTCTACAATGTGGTAGAACCAAGCATTACGGCTTTTTTTCCTGAGAAATCGAAAGCAAATGGGACATCGATTATCGTAGCACCCGGCGGAGCTTTTCATATATTATCCATCGATAGCGAAGGTATCGAAGTGGCCAAATGGTTGAATCAAAGGGGGATTACTGCTTTTGTATTAAAATATCGACTACTTCATACGCTTACGAATGACCCAGTGAAAGAATTAAGTGCGAAGATGCAGGATTTTAATCAATTGGATAAAATTAATGCTCCAGTCGTGGAATTGGCCACAAAGGATGGAATAAAAGCGATGGAGTATGTTCGCCAACATGCTCAGACCTTGGGTTTGAATCCCCAGAAAATAGGCTTTATGGGTTTTTCTGCAGGTGGAACTTTAACCATGTCTGTTTTACAAACAGCTTCAGATGCCAATCGCCCAAATTTTATTGCGCCAATATACCTGTACAAAAAAGCCGTTTTGGGAAGTCAAATACCCAAGAATCGTACGCCTATTTTTATAGCAGCAGCCAGCGATGATAATTTGGGCTTAGCTGCTCATTCAGTGCAATTATATACGGAATGGTTGAATGCCAAACAACCAGCAGAATTGCATATGTATACCCAGGGTGGGCATGGTTTTGGCATGCGACAAATGAATACGCCCTCTGATCATTGGACAGAAGATTTTGAGCATTGGTTGCGCTTTCACCAATACCTCCCTTAGGCCTTTTTTAAGGAAGATTTTCGAATGATTAATTGGCCCTGTACTAAGACATCCGCTTGTCGAGTGGAATCCTTTGAAGAAATGACATCAAACAATAAACCAGCAGCAATTTCCCCTACTTTTTGAGGAAATAAATGGAAAACTGTCAGGGGAGGGTCCACTATTTCCGCTAAATATTCATCTCCAAACCCAACGATGCCCAATTGTTTTGGGATAGCTATTCCCAGCTTTTTGGCATATTGAATAATTTCTACTGCATTTAAATAATGTATGGCAAAAATCGCATCGGGTGGTTCAGGTAATTGTAGCCACTTATCCAAACTAGCTAGTGCAAATTCTTTGCTGAAATCACCATGCACCATGTAGTCCTTTTGTATGACTAAACCATATTTCTCTAGTGCATGTAAATAGCCCTCTTTCCTTTTTTGACTAATCAGTAATTCAGGTGGTCCAGCTAAAATGGCGATGCGTTGATAGCCTTGTTGAATTAAATGCTCTACTAACTGAAATGCTCCTTCAAAATCTTCTTGCCGGATTTTGGGAGTATCTACCTCCGTACAAATTCGGTCAAAGTGGACCATGGGTAATCCTTTTTCAAATAGATTTTTAATTTGGTTGAAACGCGTTGTTTCTTTTGAATGAGAAATTAAAAGACCATCCACATGGCTAGCTAATAGCCCCTGAATATTGCTTATTTCGGCTTCATATGATTCATTCGATTGACAGATCATGACCCGATAGCCTCGTTCATTGGCGACCTCTTGAATACCTGATAATACCCCTGCAAAAAATGGTCTTTTTATATTTGGGATTACCACGCCTATGGTTTTAGTTTCCCCTCTTTGGAAGCCTTTGGCGAACAAATTGGGATTATAATCTAGTTCCAAGGCTAATTTTTGAATTGCTTCTCGGGTTTTAGGACTAATATCTGGTTTGTTATTTAATGCCCTTGATACCGTTGCAATCGAGACACCCATGATGTTGGCAATGTCTTTAATGGTGGTATGAATCTGTTTTTGGGGAATAGGCTTTGCCGATTGCTCTTGGGTAAAATGTACCTGACATGATTTACATTGGTAACGAACTTTTCCGCGGATCATTCCAGCTCGAATGACAAAATGATTGGTGGAGCATTTAGGACAGATTTCCAATATTTGTTCTTTGTTTTAATTAAGTATTCAATTTACCTGAAATTACAAACCTATCGGTATCGTTTACGGAGACGCATTTCCATATAAAAAGCCTATATTAGGCTTAAATTAGGACATTTTGCTGATAAAAGCATATGTGTATTTGAAAAAATATATGCCATTACCATCAGTATAAAGTTGCTATTTTTGGCTTTTCACAGCAAAAACCTCTTTACCTCATGCAACATACCATGCGATGGTTTGGGCCTCATGACCCAGTCTCTTTAATGGATATTAGACAAGCTGGCTGCACCGGTGTGGTTACTGCTTTACATCAAATCCCAGTAGGAGAGGTTTGGTCAAAAGAAGCTATTCAGGAGAGAATAGATATCATAGAAAATGGTAATGAACAGTGGACGCCCTTGCATTGGTCCGTGGTAGAAAGTTTACCTGTACATGAGGCGATAAAAAAGGCCCTTCCTGAACGAGAGCAGTACATTAAAAACTACCATGTATCATTGTTGAACCTAGCCGACAAGGGCATAAAAACGGTTTGTTATAATTTTATGCCGGTCTTAGATTGGTCTAGAACCAAGCTTGATTTTGAGATGCCAGATGGGGCAAGGGCACTTCGGTTTGTTTTGACGGATTTTGCTATTTTTGATTTGTTTATTCTAAAAAGACCTGCAGCTAAATCAGACTATACTTTGGCAGTTCAAGAGGCCGCAAAATCGAAGTTTGAAAGCATGACTCTTGCCGAAAAGGAAGAGCTGCAAAATACCGTTTTATTGGGTTTACCAGGTTCCGAGGAGGCTTTTCATTTAGAGAATTTTCAAAGTTTATTAGATGCATACCAGGCCATTGGTCCAGATGAATTGCGTAAAAACTTGCATTATTTTATTCAACAAGTAGCGCCTTACGCACAAGAATTAGGAGTTAATTTGTGCATTCATCCAGACGACCCTCCTTTCCCCTTATTGGGATTACCTCGGGTAGTTAGTACGGAGGCTGACTTAGCCGCATTGATGGATGCATCTCCCGTGCGCGCCAATGGTATTACTTTTTGTACGGGTTCATTAGGCGTTAGGCCTGATAATAATTTGCCTGAAATGATTCGTCGATTTGCGAATCGAATACATTTTTTACATCTCAGAACGACGAAAAGAGAACAAGAAGAGCCTTTGATTTTTCATGAAGCGCCACATTTGGCAGGAGATGTTCCTATGTTCGAAGTGATTCGTGCGATACACGAGGAGGAAGTTAAACGAGGAGGTGAGCAAATTCCTATGCGTCCGGACCATGGGCACCAAATGTTAGATGATTTACAAAAAAAGACTTATCCTGGATATTCGGCCATAGGTCGATTACGGGGTTTGGCAGAAATAAGGGGAATGGAATTGGCCATATCCCGCATGAAATAAAGCATAAATACAATATGGAAAACAAATTTTCATTGGCGGGTAAAGTAGCCTTAATTACAGGCGGAGGAACAGGTATCGGATTCGATATCGCTAAGTGTATGCTGGCTAGTGGGGCCAATGTTATCATTACAGGAAGAAGAGAAGCCGTACTTCAAGAGGCAGTCAATGATTTAGGTGCTGGGGCCTTCTATTTTGTTCATGATATGGCGGATGTCAATGCCACACCCTCTTTGGTTGCTGATATCATACAATCGCATGGAAAAATTGATATTCTTGTCAACAATGCAGGTATCAATATGAAGCGTCCGGCAGTGGAGGTATCTAATGATGATTTTACCCAAATTATTCAAGTTAATTTGAATGCTGTTTTTGTATTAAGTAGAGAAGTAGGAAAGCATATGTTGGAAAGAAAATCAGGATCTATCATCATGATTTCATCCATGGCAGCATATTATGGAATCGATCGAGTAGCGGCTTATGCTTCATCCAAATCTGGGGTATATGGTTTGGTTCGTGTGTTGGCTTCAGAGTGGTCAGGGAACGGGGTACGTGTTAATGCCATTGCACCCGGCTTTATCGAAACGGCTATGAGTAAAACAGCCATGAATTCAGATCCAGATCGTAAACATAAAGCCATGGATAGAACACCCATGGGCTATTTTGGTAAGCCAGAAGATGTGGCTTGGACAGCCGTATTTTTAGCCTCAGATGCAGCTGGATATATTACAGGCGTTTCAATTCCCGTAGATGGGGGTAACTCAATAGGATTCTGATGAAAGAAAAAGTAGGAAATTTTCGCTGGGTTGTTGTGGCGTTATTGTTTTTCGCTACGACCATCAATTACTTGGATCGACAAGTAATAGGATTATTAAAGCCAACCTTAGAAAAGGAGCTGAATTGGTCGGAAACGGATTACAGCTTCATTGTGATGTGTTTTACGGCCTCTTATGCTATCGGTTTATTGATTTTTGGAAAAATCATTGACCAGATTGGCTCTAAATTAGGCTATACCATTTCCATCATCATCTGGTCCATAGCTGCCATGTTTCATGCTTTAGCAAAAACTTCATTTGGTTTTGGGGCTGCCAGAGCCGTATTAGGATTGGGTGAAGCAGGGAATTTTCCAGCTGCGATTAAATCGGTTGCTGAATGGTTTCCCAAAAAAGAGCGGGCTTTTGCCACCGGTATATTTAATTCGGGAGCCAATATTGGTGCCATGGTAGCACCCATTATGGTACCTTGGCTTTTGGGAGCTTATGGCTGGCAAGAGGCATTTTTAATCACTGGTGCTATCGGGTTTATTTGGCTTATTTTTTGGTGGATTTTTTATGAAATACCGAGTAAGAAACAGGGACTTAGTCAGGCAGATTTAGACTATATTCAAGAAGATGATCATTTGGATAATACGCCCATTGCTTGGAAGAAATTGTTTACCATTCCTCAAACTTGGGTATTTATAGTAGGTAAATTTTTTACGGATCCCATTTGGTGGTTTTTCCTTTTCTGGTTGCCATCGTATTTTTCATCTACCTTCTCTTTAGATCTTAAGAAACCTAGTATTCATTTAGCCGTACTTTTTACTTGTACCTCTATTGGTAGTATTGGTGGAGGTTATATTCCTGGCTGGTTAATGCGCAAAGGATGGCCAGTATATAAAGCAAGAAAAACAGCCATGTTGTTTTTTGCCTTATTGGCATTGCCTATCATTTCGGCACGCTGGGCAACGGATATTTGGCAAGCGGTTATACTAATCAGTATAGCTGCCTCTGCGCATCAGGCTTGGTCGGCCAATATTTTTACTTCCGTTTCAGATATGTTTCCTAAAAATGCCATTAGTTCCGTGGTCGGAATCGGCGGCTTGGCAGGATCTCTAGGAGGGGTGATATTTCCTTACTTCATTGGTATCATATTAGATTCATATAAATCAAGTAATAACCTGTCAGGAGGATATAATTTAATTTTCCTTATCTGCGGTTCAGCTTATTTATTTGCTTGGCTACTGATACATTTGATTTCACCCCAAATGAAAGCCGTGAATCCTGGAGGAACTTAGGTAAAGACAATCATATGTTTTTTTAGATTTTATGTAAGTTTAGTTTTTTAAAATCTATCTTTTTGGGTGCTTGGTTTACAAAAATAGCCGACTAAATATCAGTCGACTATTAAAAATTACCCCTTAATTATTTCTAAATTGGCGGATTGAATAAATCTTTATAGCGCGCCATCTTGGCTGGCTCTTTTGACGGCGTATTGCCCAATGATTTTTCCATGTTTTAAGCCCATCGTACAATCAACTCTCCAATGGATTAATCCATAAACTCTCGAATCAGAAGCTTGCTGGGCATAGGAATTAAATGTGCTGGCTTTTTGCGGAAAAAAGGCGGATAATACCTCTG
Organism: Cytophagaceae bacterium; assembly: GCA_027491315.1. Taxonomy (GTDB): domain Bacteria; phylum Bacteroidota; class Bacteroidia; order Cytophagales; family Spirosomataceae; genus Aquirufa. The sequence continues at coordinate 325,645 of JAIXWL010000001.1, read as the reverse complement.
CCCCTGCAGCTGAAAATGTGGAGTGCCCCGAGGTGTAACTGGGGAAATTGGGTAAACCAACGGAAGTTTTAACTCCGTATTGCTGGGGTCTTGGTGTATAATAATAAAATTTTGTGTCCCAGCAACCAATTCCAGCATCCATCTCAGCTGTTCCCAAATAGGCCAGCATTCTAGCCATACGAACCTCACTATATTTGGCTTCAAAACCAGCGTTGGCCCCATAGCGATGCCAATGTCCCGGAGGGGTATAGGTACCTGGCCCATCTGCCCAGAAGTTCGCAATAGCGGCCTGTTCACGAGTTTGATTTTTTTCAATAGCCAGTAATTCATCCCAATCTTTTTTAAATTCGGCTGAGCCCTCTACGTAAGGCATGCTAGGACGGATAGCTTCTAAAGTCGCTCGATCAAAATTCCATGTTTTTACATTTCCAAAGGTAGGAAGCAAAGGGGGCCTAGCAGGGCTTTCTTGGCTAGTCCATACCTTCGAGATACCCATTGACTTGGCTCCTGCCATCATATCGGCTGTTGCCGCTTGATTGTTTGCTGCTCCCATACCATCAGCCTTTGCTCTTTGCATAACTTTAGCTGCAACAGCCCCACCTAAACTTACTCCCGCCTGAATGTCTGAGCCTACGTTCATTCCTGCCCAAAGTCTCGCATTTTTACATTCCTCTAATTTAGACTTCAAAAATGATCCTTCACCTGGAAACATAGCTAATAATATGACATAGCTAGCTTGTCCTACTACGGCATCCTCTGAGGGATAGCTCGGTAAATTACTTACAGGCAATAATGCCTTAATGCCCTTATCCACGACACTTGGTGCGGGGCGATTATACTGGTATTTATATTTCCAAGTACTAACTAAGGCATCAAATTGGGCGACGCTCAAATATGCTAAAGCTCTAGATGCATAAGGAGGATTAGCAAATGGAAATTTGGGGTCTGCCAATGGATTATTTGCATCTGGCACAGGATATTTGCCTTCCGAATTGGCAGCCGGAGCATTATTGTAACGAGCAGCTAATTCACGCGCAATTTCATTCCACCGGTAAACAGCCCCTGCACCCCAATAAGAAACAATTTGTCTTTGTTCATTCGTTAAATTAGGTGCAACCGTATTTTTAAGCGAGTCAATTTCCCTTAGGTAAGAGGGGTCATTGATTGCCGCCGGTGCCGACAAGCTTACTTCTGTGGGGGAACTTAAAACAAAGGTCTTCCAATTACCAGCATTTTCGTCCATATTACTGGGTACATAGGGACTAAGCGTAGCCTCCGATACTGAATTTTCACAGGAAAGAAGCATGCCAAAACTCAGTAGGTAGATAAAATAGTATATCGTTTTTTTCATGATTTTTAAAAGATTATTTAACCTTAAATAGGTAGAGTAAACCTATGGTTACTTGGGTACTTTGTCCTGCATTTTGTCCATCTATGACATAGGAAACTCGGGCACTTAGTCCTAAAGATTTGGGTTGATATTTGGCATAGGCTCCTACAGCCGTCATCGTCATGTCGTTGGTTAGAAATGGCATAGAATTCCGACGAATATCATCACCACCAGCACAAGAAAAATGCTCTGCAAATACTTCCAATTGGTTTTCCTTCTTTAGATAGCCCATTCTAAAAGCAGCATCAAAGGCATCCGGAACAGGCACCCTGTTCGTATAGTATAGTCTTTCTCCATTCAAATACGAATCCCGATCCACTTGAACTTGACTTCTAAAAATGTAGGAAGCCGTGGTACTTAGGTATAAGTTGGAGGGTAAATTATAGTTGAGAATGCCCCGAGCACTAAGTGTTTTTGCCCCAAGTCCTATCGACATTGGCATGAATTCTGTGACGTAATTACTCATGGGGGTACTTACTCCCAGCGTAGCATGTCCATGCAATTGCTTGTAGTTAAATACTTTGGCCTTGAGCCATAGACTTACATCTTGAAAGCCTTGCTGGCCCATTAAATTGCCTTGACTTGCCTGTGTTTTGACATATGGTACCATCACCAAAGCATTAATTTTCTTCGTGATACCATAAGCAATCATGGCTCCAAGTGACTCTGTACTTAGTTTCCCTATATTGGGATTATCCCTTTTTAAGGAGTTTTCCCAATAGTTTGTCCACGAAGAATTTCCGTACATGAGCGCTCCACAGGCAATATTTTTATTCATGTAAATTTGATCATGCGGCAATTGTGCCGTGATCGTATTCATACTCCAAATAGAGATGAATACACACAGTAAAGTATGTTTCATTTTGCTTAATTAAATTGAAATAGAACAAACAGAGAAGAAGGGATTTCTTCCATGCTAATTTTTCCAGAAATAATTAAGCTGGCTGGGGAGGAGAAAATAAGGCATCCTGGAAAGTGGATGTCTTTAATGTAGTATGATGATAAGGAGTACGATGAACTGGCCATTCTAAAATATAAAATACCCAAGCACTTTGGGATTGGCAGTACTCCTTAACAAGGGTTTGAATTAATTTACTTTTTGTTGGGGCTTTTTCAGGTTGGTCGCTTAAATGCTCACTGACCAAATCAGCCAATTCAGTAAATTGATCTCGCGCATTTTTATCGTTCGCTATGCGGGTGTATAAGGTGTCATTTTCTATCTTTTGATCCAACATCTGATAGAAATCATCACCTTGCTGAAGGGAACCACTTACCTCCTGAGGAATTTCTCGATTGCTAGGATAGGGTAAAGAAATGGGGATTTTAACCACATATGAATCGCTTTCTTCTTCACTTAGGGCAAATTCACTGTCGGAATTGGCTATATACCGCAACGCAAATCCTCCAGCTTGATAGAGAAGGATAAACATGAGCAATATGGAGGCCAGTCTTTTCATCAATGCGCAAAACTAAGATAAACTAGAATAATTCCAATTAATAATAAGGTTTTTGTGCTAAATGGTAGGCATTGTGCCTATTATTCATGTAAATCAATAAAAATGTCCCCCAATTTTTTTATTTCAAAGTTTAATCGTAATATTACGATTGATATGGGAGCAAGTAAGATTATAAATTATACCGAAGAGCAGATTTTAGTAGCAAAATATGCCAAAGCACTGTCGCATCCGGCCCGTATGGCGATCATGCAGCTTTTATTAAGCAAGCAGTCCTGTATTTGTGGAGATATCGTGGACGAGTTACCTATTTCACAGTCGACCGTTTCCCAACATTTAAAAGAACTGAAAGAAGCAGGTTTAGTGAGGGGGCAAATTGATGGTGTTTCTATTTGCTATTGCATTAATGAAACAGAGTGGAATAAACTAAGGGATTTACTTGGTCATTTTTTTGAAAAAAGGCATGTAAAGACGAGTACTTGTTGCTAAATTTTTTTGATTAAATCCATCGTAAAATTGCGATAAATAAAAATGAATATATCATGAAAACAGAGCAAGAATTAAAAGAAATTGTGAAGCAAAAATATGGTGAAATAGCCATGCAGGGGAAAGAAGAAAATATGGCTTCCTGCTGTGGAGCGGGGGGCTGTTCTACTGAGGTGTATAATATCATGTCAGAAGATTACTCCACCTTAGAAGGATATAATGCCGATGCCGATTTAGGTTTAGGTTGTGGTTTACCGACACAATTTGCTCAAATAAAAGCTGGGGATGTGGTTGTGGATTTAGGTAGCGGAGCAGGAAATGATTGTTTCATAGCCCGTCATGAGGTAGGAGAAACTGGAAAAGTTATCGGGATTGATTTCACACCCCAAATGATTGAAAGGGCGCGATTGAATGCCGAGATTCGTGGGTTTAATAATGTGGAATTTCGCCAAGGAGATATTGAGCATATGCCTATTTCTGCTAATATAGCGGATGTTATTGTGAGTAATTGTGTCTTAAATTTGGTACCAAATAAAGCAGGCGTATTTCAAGATATCTACCGGGTATTAAAACCTGGTGGTCACTTTAGTATTTCTGACGTGGTGCTTGTAGGGGAATTGCCTTCAGGTTTACAAAAGGATGCGGAAATGTATGCAGGCTGTGTTGCCGGAGCTATCCAAAAAGATGAATATATGCAGTTAATTCAGCATACTGGCTTTACAAATGTGCAAATTCAAAAAGAAAAGCCTATCATTATTCCCAATGATATCCTAAGTCATTATTTAAGTGCTCAGGAGATTGAGGAATTTAATTCTGGAAAAACAGGGATTTTTTCTATTTCCGTATTTGCACAAAAACCGATGGAAGAAAAGACTTGTCAGCCAGGCTCAGGATGTTGCTAAATTCGATTTAAGATGAAAACTACGACAAATCTAATGCTTGAGATGTGGATCGAGTCTAGGACACGATTTACCAAATTATTGGCAAACATGACCGAGTATGATTTAGCTAAGAAATTAGGTGATTCACCGAATTCTGCTGGATTTTTAATTCGTCATATCGGCGATGTAGAATTATTATTTGCCAAAAATGTTTTTGGAGATTCATCGGTAAGGGTGGTGGCTAAAACGGTTATTGACCAAAAAGATACAGGGGAGTGGATACATTTGGAGGAATTAAAAGCCTACCTAGAGGAGTCTTTTGAAAAATTGCATACCATTGTTTCCCAGCAAGGCGATGCAGATTGGGAGCAAAGTATTTCTACTAAGGAATTTGGGACAAAAACTAAGGCCGAGGCATTTGGTCGGATTGTTTCACATACGGCTTATCATGCAGGACAATTAGCTATTGTCTTAAAATATGGTCAGGCATAAATTTTATGGAAAAGGTTCAATTAGGTCTAAAGGAAAATTGGAAGCAGTTTAGCTTACTTGTGCTTATCAATGCTTTTGTGGGTGGAATGGTGGGTTTGGAGCGCTCTATTTTACCTCAAATAGCAGAGAAAGAATTCGCATTAGCAGCAAAAACGGCGATCTTATCATTCATCATTGTATTTGGTGTAGTTAAAGCCCTGACTAATTATTTTGCCGGTGCTTTAGCTAATCGAATGGGGCGAAAAAATTTATTAGTTTTTGGATGGATGATGGCCATTCCTATTCCTTTTATTTTAATGTTTGCTCCACATTGGAATTGGGTAATATTGGCCAATGTCTTTTTAGGCATTAATCAGGGTTTAGCTTGGAGTTCCACAGTGGTGATGAAAATTGATTTAGTGGGAGAAAAGCAGCGGGGATTGGCCATGGGAATTAATGAATCAGCAGGTTATATAGCGGTTGCCCTTTTTGCTTTTTTCTCCGCCTATATTGCCAATCATTATGGTCTACGACCTTATCCTTTTTACCTTGGAATTGCGCTGGTTATTTTGGGTTTATTCGGTAGTTATTTCTTCATACAAGATACCCGACAACATGTTATTCAAGAAGAACAGCAAAGTCGTGTCCCACGTTTGACCAATATTTTCATAGAGACCACTTGGGCAAATAGAAATTTAGGATCAGTTACGCAAGCAGGTTTGATCAATAACCTGAATGATGGTATGGTTTGGGGCATATTTCCTATCCTCTTGGCATCCAAAAACTTTCAATTGCAGGAGATTGGTTTGATAACCGCTATATACCCGGCCGTTTGGGGTCTAGGTCAATTGTTGACGGGTAAAATGTCGGATAAGTTTTGTAAAAAAGACATGTTATTTGTCGGTATGCTCTTACAAGGAATTGCTTTAATTCTGTTGATTTGGGCAAATAGCCTATTCCAATTTGTACTTATTTCTGTCCTACTGGGTTGGGGTACTGCCATGGTTTACCCAACTTTCTTGTCTACAATAGCGGAAAATACTCACCCCATGGATCGGGCTAAAAGCATGGGGATTTTTAGGTTGTGGCGAGACCTTGGATATGCAATTGGTGCCTTGATGACTGGAGTAATCGCAGATTATTTTGGGATACTCACCGCTATCGTTTTTATTGGACTTTTGACTTGTTTGTCTGCAGGAATTATCCAATTTAGAATGCGTTGTGGGGAAGGAGATTCCATTAAAATATGGGATTGGATTACAGGTAAGAAATCGAATAGTTCTTGTACCAATTCTCATACATTTACGGGGACAAATATCTGTGTAAACTAAAAATAAAGAGCCTATTTCTTAAGGAAATGTTGCTTGATGTATTTGGTGGTATAGCCAACCCGTTGGCTTATTTTTTCAATGGGTACCTGTTTACTTTTTAGATCTAATACAATCTCCTTTTTGATTTCTTTAATTAAGTCTAAGGTGTTTTTATCGTGTTTTTTCAATAATCGATTCAGGTGAACCCTAGAAATTTGGTAATGTTCAGCGATACTTTCTACGCTAATTAAATGCTCATTTTTTATCATGTCTTCCCTTATTCTTTCGGGAGTAATTTCAGTTTTTGGCGCCTTATAGTTTTCAGGTATTCCTTGATTTCTATATCGAATGAAAAGTATACTACCTAAGATAACTAGGATAGTAAAACCTAATGCAATTATCATCGAGTAATCTTCTTTGCCGTCGTCAATGATGGCAGGCTCTAAACTTGGTAAAACTTCATTGATTAGCTGTGGAAGATTTATTACATAAAGACCCTCAGTAGATCCAGCAAATATTCTTTCATTCCAGACGCTTAATGCTCTTTTATTGAATTCTACGTTTTCTATGATTTGAAATACCTCTTTGTTCTGATTATATAAGAAAAGCCCTTCAAAGCTGGCAAATAGGATATTATTGCCAATAAAGATGGATTGAATGATGTGTTTATGGCGAAAAAGTAGAACACTTTTTTTTGTTTTTAAATTGAATTCATATAGCCCGTCATTGCACGACAAAATGATTTGCTCGCCTTTGATGGTGATATCATAAATGGCGGAACCCATTTGTACGGACTCTAATTTTTTCTTGTTCAGATCATAGATATATAATTTCCCATTTGTATTTCCTAACAAAAGAAGATTGCCCATATTTTCCATATCATGGAAGGCAGATGTATGGGTAATGACCTTTTTAAAGGCATTGTTGTTGAGATTAATAATTCCAATGGCATGGCTTGATTGGAAATAAGTTTGCTGGCCAATCTTTAGTAATTTTTTGAAATGTTGAATATCGGTATCAATGGGTAATCGAACCCACTGATTATCCATCAAACGATAAATGGGGTCAGAATTTAAATAATATTGCCCATTAATTTTATTGCATTCTCCACTGGAGAAATAGGTGCCAGGAATAGGTTTATTAGTAAAAACTTCACCGACGGTATCAATAAAAATACCCGAATAGGTGGCCACTACCCGCATCTTATCATCATTGTATATGTGGCGTATCGACTTTCCGCGATGTTGAATTCGATAGAACTTATGAATACGGTACTCCAGCAGGAGACCATTGTAGGCCAAATAATATAAGTTTCCGATGGTCGCTTGCGTCATATTATACTGGTCATAGCCAGGTAAAATATTAAGAAGGGATTTATGGTCGACTTGATGACTCTCTGGAAATTGTAAGGTGCTAAAAGTGCCAAAAATCTCCTGATTATCCGTCTTGCTGATCCAAGTAAATCGATCATTGTCTTTGGGCGTAAACTTTAACTCATCAAAACGACCTGAGTTGAATTTATATAGGTGATTATCTGTACGGACAATTAAATTCCGTCCATCTCCATCAATATTGGCGATTTTTTCAGGTAAAGAGTATGATTTGACAAATACCGTGTCTTGTGCCAAGCTTTGTAAGCAAAGCATCATCCCTAAAAGGCTCAAAAACAGATTTGTGTAAATTGTTTTCAGGAAAAAGTGCGATGTAAGGCTCATTTATGCAAAAGAATCAATATTTTCTCTAAAAGTAACATAAATTTACTTTTTAGTAACAAAATGAACTTATTTAGTACCTTAAAATAAAAATAATTTACTCTTTATTTTTTAAATTTGTAGTTCGTAAATCACAAAAATGATTTCAAAAAAATTAGTTTGATTGTAGGAATAGATGTGAATCATTCTTTCATGATAATTTGATTAATTATTAGAGAAATAAGTAGAACACGGGTTACGTAAAGCTTAGACTTGCTTCAAGTCTAGGCTTTCTTGTTTTTAGCCATGTAAAAAAAATTATTTGGATTGATACACATGGACCTGAGCGTGCATGGTATACATCCGGAATCCTTTACCTTCTGGGAGAATGATATTACTGGATTCGTTATTCCCTATGATAGGGTTGTTTGGGTATTTAGTCCAATGAATGAGGTCTTTTGAAACAGCTACATTGCTAGACCATTCTCGCCAGTCTTGAAAAGCTGTGGCGTGGTAATAGCCGTAATAATATCCTTTATGATAAATCACTTGGTTCATAGCTACCCCGTATCTGTCATAGGCTTCTGGTCCTTTCTGTAAAACGGGTTCATCTTGTACATTAGTCCAATCGATTAAGTTTTTTGATTTGGCTAACCATATACCCTTGTCGTCTCTTTCATAAAATAGATAATAAGTGTCCTTAACGGCGATAACGCAGGGAGTTCCAAAGGCCCCTTTGTCGATGGCTTGTCCATTGCTTTTTCGAATTCTTAAGTTTCCCAACTCTTTCCAATGGGTTTTATTTTTCGACACAAGCAGGTGAGTTGTATCTCCTCTACCCTCAGCAAACATAAAATAGTTTTGACCTTTTTTAATGACAAAGACATCTTCAATCCATTGTTTAGGATTAATGGGATTAGCCTCATGCCTCTTCCACCGTATGCCATCTTGGGAGGTGGCATATCCTAATTTCTTGATCGGATTATTTTTGGAGTAACCTGTATACCATAAATGATAGCCGTCTTTTTCTTTAAGAATGAAGCCTCTTTCTCGGATTTGATCGTCCCAAGTAGCTGTGCCTGTGCCTGAAAAAATGGACTCTTTAACCATGGGGCTAAATTTTACCAAGGCATCAGGGAAGAGCTTTTGGCAGTAGGCTGGAAAATGAAAGATGAAGAGAGTCAGATGTAGAAGAATGAGCGTGTATCGTTTCATTTTGGTATAGAGTAGAGGGTTTCGCCAATTGAACCTGGCCATTTTATGCTATGGGAAAATAAAAAAAGTCACATGAACATCAGGTGACTTTTTTGCATTACACTTCATCAACAAACTAAATTCTTATAATGCACTTAAATTATATAGATTCTTTTTAATTCACAATAGCTGATTGGGGTTCATCACCAAAGCAAACGTGATTTTTTTATAAAAATTGTTAAAAAGGCTCATAGATTAATACAAGTATCAATATGTTCATAAAAATTTAAGGAAAAAGGCCTACTAAAATAGAGTAGGCCTTTTTCTTACCACCCTGGATTTTGACCGAGTTTAGGATTTGTAATGATATCTCCTGCAGGAATAGGGTACAAGTAATGTTTGTTTTCCCATTTTCTGACGATGTTATTGAACCAAGTTAATTCTCCAGAAGTGCCTTTTGAAAGCAATTGCGGATTTGCTTTTCCACTGATGAGTGGGGAAACTTCTACATAGGTTACCCCAGATACTCTAGCAGGTAGTTTTTGGTAAAAGGCTACATCCAATTTTCCATCCTCATTTAAATCCAAAGGAGTATCCAAGCTTGGCACATACATACCATTCCATTCCATTTGCATAAGTTCACCTCTTCTCCATCTGACAATATCATCAAATCGGAAACCTTCAAGGCATAATTCAATGCCTCTTTCTCTTCTAACCTCTAAAATGATTGGGTCAGAAATATTAGGGAAGTAGGTTGATTGAAGGTAAGTATCTATCACTTTTGGTAAGCTAGTAATACCGCCAGTAATACCTGCCCTTTTTCTTAATAGACCAATGGAGGCTGCCCAATCCCCATCTGTTAAAGTACCTAATTCGGCTTTTGCTTCCGCATAATTAAGTAAGACTTCTGCATAACGTATGATGGAAACAGAATTAATATTTAAATCTCTAGTATCATAATACATATCATCCAATGCCCATTTTATAGGTTGATACCCCGTAAAGGTATAAGAGAATAAAGGTGGAGCAGCTTCTAAAACACCATTATTTAAACGTTTGTAATCCCCAGAGCGGATGGTTTGTTGGAGACGTTTATCTCGGCCTTTTACTTCGTCTTTAAATAACATCGTTTTATATGCCGGATTATTAGTAAATGGTGTACCATCAATATTCAAATAGGTATTTATGAATGAACGAATAAAGTTGGCCTTGTCTCCATAAGTTCCAGAAGTCCAATACCAGTTAGCATCATTGAGATTGTTTAATGCCAAATCACATACGGCGGAAAGTATTACTTCAGTAGCTACTGGCGCTGGGTTTATGAAGACCTGGCGGTAAGATTTATCTACACCCGCTCCATCATAAAGTTTATATCCTGCCTCATCCATGACCACTTTGGCTGCAGCAGCTGCCTGGGTTAATAAACCAGCGGAGCTAGAAGCCAAATTTAGGTTAGTATGGTATTTTCTGAGTGTCCCTTCATATAGACAAACACGTGATTTGAAAGCAAAAGCAGCATATTTAGTTACCAAACTGCGCGTTCCCTCCGTTTTCGCCGTGATATTGGCACAAGCAAAATTCAAATCAGCAATAACAGAATCCATCACCATGACACGGGAATCTCTACCCTTAGTCAATAGTTCGGTATCAGAAACATCCAAAGGTTTATTGATCCAAGGTACATCACCAAAGCGTTTCACTTTTTCATAATAAAACCAAGCGCGAAAGAATCTAGCAATACCAATGTAATTGTTTCGAACTGCCAAAGGAATCTTGGGGTCGTTGCAGTTTTTAATGAAATAATTAATATTTCTTAGGTCAGACCAAGACCACCCTGAACTTACCTCTGCACTAAAGTTACCTGGCGTGATAAAAGCAGGGGTGTCTTTTCTGGCTAAATAGTCTGACATCGCATCGGCGCGATGCAAGTTTTTACCATTCATCATATTGTAGAATGAATTGGTATACAAAATTAGGCCGCTTTCACTACTGAAAATGGGGCCTTTGGTGGTCGTTGCCTCTGGAATTTCTTCCAAACTACACCCAAAAAATAAAATGGATGTGAAAAGTAGGCAGAAGATATAGTTAAGTTTCATGATCTTAAATTAAAATTTTAGGTTGCTTTACGGGCAGAGAATATTTTTTAAATCCTTGCTCATTAAAATGTAATAGATAAACCAAGTGTTACACTTTTCATCAATGGATAGTTATACCCATCACCTGAGTTTCCTCCAGGAGAGAATACTTGATCAGATGCTACGGCATTTTCAACATCTATATCACGAGTAATATTAAATAGCGGTGAAGCTGTCCAAATGTTTTCAGCTGAAACATATACTCGGGCAGCGGAAGAACCAATTTTGGACGCAATCTGATTGGGTAAATTATAGCCAATTTGGATATTTTTTAAACGGATATAACGCACATCCTGCATGTATTTGGTTTGAGGAGCGGATAAAGTTCCATTGGCATTACTAGCGATACGAGAAACATATCTTGGGAAGTAACCATTGACATTATCTTCTTTCCAAATATTACCTAATTGGCTTTTTGGAATATCTCCATAGGGTCTATTGTATTGCCCCCAGAATAAATTGGCCTCTCTACTTGGGTACCAATCTTGCTGTCCTACACCTTGGAAAAAGGCTGAGAAAAAGAAGTTTTTCCAATCAGCACCTAACATGATTCCATAGGTATAACGTGGTGTAGAATTTCCGATGATGGATCTGTCTCCTGGGTTACTTACCCGACTGGTACCAGGGGTAATTCTACCATCACCATTGGAATCAACAAATTTGATATCTCCTGGAAACCACAATCCACTGTTGGCACTTCGGAATAAATCTTGTTTAGCGCTTTTAGCAACATCATCTGCCGAAGTAAAATATCCAGCAGTGGTATAGCCCCAAATTTCGCCCAGTACTTGTCCTTCATAATAATCACTTAATAACTTTTGAGGATTATTGTACTTTTTTATAGTAGCTGTATAATCAGAAAGGGTTAAGCGAACATTGAACTTTAGAGGACTTGATCCCACATTGACTTGGTCATTATAGGATAGCAACATTTCCCAGCCTTTGGTTTCTAAGTCAGCATAGTTTCCTTTCGGGGCCGTTGCTCCAAATACCGCAGGCAAAGTTAAACCTACAGTAAACATATCGGTTGTCGTTCTAATATACGCGTCCGCATTAAAATGCAAGCGGTTATTTAACATAGATAAGTCTATTCCAACGTTTTTTGTCGTAGCTGTTTCCCAAGTTAAGCCTTCTGGAATCACGGTGGGATTCGTGGTAAACTGAGGTCTTTGGCCGTTTAAAACTAAACCAGATTGGGCGATATTAAATTGTTCCAAATAGGCATAGGAATTGATATTTCCATTTCCCAATGAACCATAGGAAGCTCTTAATTTTAAGTCTGTTATTAGTTTCTCAGGTACATTCCAAAATGCTTCTTTAGATAATCTCCATCCTAAGGAATAGGAAGGGAAGAAGGCGAATCTTTGATTACTAGGAAATTTAGAAGAGCCATCATATCGAGCATTCACTTCCAATAAATAACGGTCTTTAAATGAGTAATTTAAGCGGGAGAATCCCCCCAAGATTTTCCATACTTCCCAGCCTCCACTTGTTACGATGGATTGACCTAAGGCCAAATTTATATCATTCGCTCCTTCAAAAATCAAACCATTTCGTTGGGCAGATAATCGCTTAAATCTAGATTCTTCGTAGTTATAACCTGCCATCACTTTTACATAGTGATCTTCATGAAAGGTATTTTCATATTCTGTATACAGGTTAGTTGTCATGTAATTCGTTTCCCTGTAGACGTCATTGATGAAATTGGTGGTCGTTCCCACATAGGAAATAACGCCTGGTTTTACGCTATATGGAACGGGTACTGCTTTGGTTCTATCGTTATTGTCAGTCGTTTGAATCGTAACATCACCTTTCACACGTAATTTGTTTTTGAAGAAATCAGCGGCAAAACCCGTCGTGTTTCTGAAAACACGCTTGTCGTTGTCAATTCCATTTTTTCCATAATAGAAATCCCCAATACTATAAGCTGCGGAAAACGATATAGTTCCATCTGGATTCAACATGGGTGACATGGGGTGACCCTCATCGGCTATATTTCTCCAAATACCGCCTCCTTCTCCCACATTGAGTGGGTTATGGTATTTCATGTTAGAGAATTGTGTAAAGTTGGTCACTTTTAACCAAGGATACAGTTGTACACTCCCTTTACCAGAAAAATTCAACATTTGATAGTCGTCTGAATTATATCTGAATAAACCATCCTGACCAAAATAGCGACCAGTTAATAAGTAACTCGCTTTATCGCTACTTCCTGAGATACTTAGGTTATGTTCTTTAGACGCAGTAGATTTTTTATATAAATGACCATAGTAATCTGTACTACCATAATAGACATATTCCCCTGTTACCGGATCAATCTCATAATCAGGTAAGCCGCCAACCTCTTTTCTTCGTTTAAATTCATTCAAGTAAGCCTGCGAGAATTTCATGGTTTTATTCACATTTTGAGGAAAACTACCTTGAAAGTTGACAAAGGACTCGGCAAACATGGAGGCAAAAGTGTAACCATCAGTTACCAAATCAGGTACAGCAATAGGGTTCTTTAAGGAATAATTTGAAGAATAAGTAACCGATGTTTTACCTTTAGTCGGATTTTTGGTAGTAATTAATACAACCCCAAATACGCCTCTAGCACCATAAATTGAAGCAGATGCTGCATCTTTTAATAAGGTAATGGTGGCAATATCGTTCGGATTTAAAAGGCTAGGGTCCCCTTCTACGTTATCTATTAACACTAAAGCATTGCCTCCCTGACCAATGGATGTGGTACCACGTATATTAAAACTAGGGGCTTGATTAGGTTTACCATCTCCCATTTTGATATTTAAATTGGGCATAACACCTTGAAGACCCTGATTTAAATTGGTTAATGGCCTATTATCAAATACCTCACTACTAACTTGATCTACTGCTCCAGTTAAATTGGCCTTTTTCTGGCTACCATAACCTACCACGACCACTTCAGTCAATAATTTGGTATCAACTTTTAATTTGATGGTGATATTAGTTTGACTTCCTACTTCTAATTCCTGAGGAATATAACCAACAAAAGAAAATGCAAGTATCGATTTGTCACTGTCGACATTGATTTTGAAATTTCCATTGATGTCAGTGGTCGTTCCACGTGTGCTACCTTTTTGGGTAACGGAAACTCCCGGAATAGGAGCGCCGTTTTCTTCAGTAACTTTTCCAGAAACTGATTTTTCAAACAGGGGTGCTGCCACTGCCCAAGACGAGTGGACGGCTCCACAAATTAGGGCAAAAGAGAGAATACACATTCTCAGGTATGAGACAGCGGGTCTCATGGTCTGATTTTTTTTCATAAAGTTTAATTATTAGGTTGATTAGTTTTCCCTACCTCTGAAGATAAAAGAGGGGGGCTTAGAAATTTTGGTTAATTTTTTGGTGTAATTACTAGACCCAAATTACATAATAATAGTAAAAAAAAAAGAATTAGTTGGATAAATTTATTTTTGTGCATCATCTTGGTTAAGGTTTTCACAAAAGTGCCTTCGGAATTTAACTTGATGTTTTGGCATCTATTAAATTTCTATAAAATTAGCTCTAGGCTTGCGTCTAATTTTCTTCATCTAGATTAAGTTTTATTCCTCAAGAAAGCCTGTAAATTCGTTCTATAAATCTTGGATTCTATGTCAAATATTCAATTAATTATCGAGGAGAGAGCAGCCAGCATAGGTCAATTTATGGTGGGTCGTTTATTGCCATTTCGGCAAAAAAGGATGATAGGTCCATTTTCTTTCATTGACCACATGGGACCAACCAAGTTGAGTGAACGAGAGAATTTAGATGTGTTAGCTCATCCACACATTGGTTTATCTACTTTGACCTATCTATTTGAAGGAAGCATCATGCACCGAGATTCCCTAGGTTCAGCTTTAGAAATAAAACCGGGAGAGGTAAATTGGATGACGGCAGGAAGGGGGATTGTTCATTCGGAAAAAACGCCCGAGTATTTGAGGCATTCCGACAAAATATTGCATGGATTACAAATTTGGGTGGCTTTGCCTAAAGAATTGGAGCAGATGGAACCCTCATTTGTTCATGTAGCTAAGGAGCATTTACCTACTTGGCAAGAAGGGAATACCCGATTTACCTTGATTGCAGGAAAAGCGTTTGGGAGAGAATCTGCGGTTCCTGTGTATAGCCCGCTTTATATGATAGAGGTTAAAAGTCAAGAAAAAACAGTGCTTTCTCTGGAGGATCAGCTTTATGGTGAATCTGGCATTTATATTTTAGAGGGTGCCCTGACTGATGATGAAAATACCTTTGGTCCCAAGCAATTGCTGGTAGCTAAAGACCAAAGCTTATGTACATTTACCATGGAGGCTCATACAACCATTTATATTTTTGGTGGAGAGCCATTTCCAGAAGAGCGATATATCAATTGGAATTTTGTTTCCAGCGATAAAGCCTTGATAGAAAAAGCCAAGGAAGATTGGAAAAATCAGCTCTTTGATAAAATTAAAGGAGAGGAAAATGAGTTTGTTCCATATCCTAGTTTAACGAATAAATAAGTTATGGGGAAAATCAGATCAAATAGTGGACCAGCTCCATTTCAAGTAGAAATTCATAGTGATTCTGGGAATCAAATACTAGCCGATGAGCCTCTGGAACTGGGTGGAGGCAATTTGGGTTTTTCACCCGATGAGTTAGTTAGAGCGGCCTTAGCAGCCTGTACTACGGCTACTTTGCAGATGTATGCCAACCGTAAAGGCTGGGATTTAAAAGAAGTGAATTTAGAAATAGATATGGTTTGGGATAAGGAGCTCAGCAAAACCACCATTCATCGAAATATTCAGTTGTCAGGGAATTTGGATGAAGCACAAAGGGAAAGATTGTTGAGC
Organism: Cytophagaceae bacterium; assembly: GCA_027491315.1. Lineage (GTDB taxonomy): Bacteria > Bacteroidota > Bacteroidia > Cytophagales > Spirosomataceae > Aquirufa. The sequence continues at coordinate 309,807 of JAIXWL010000001.1, read as the reverse complement.
ATAGCTAATATGTGTCCAATTCATAAAGTATACAGTCACCCCATTGAAATCATTTCTAATCTCAGTTAATCTTCTAGTAATTGTCCCAAAATCTGACCTTTGTTTTCCCAAACGAGGAAGGCCTGGTGGGCATTGAGGGCTTTCATTATTGGAAAACGACCAGGGCCTAGGGGCTTACTTATTCCAGTAGCATTCGACTGCAAAACAATTTGTCCCAAATGGCTCCAAATCATCCATTGACCTGAGGATAAAATGGCCGTGGAGGCATTTTTACCGGGACCCAGTAATTTTTCCTCTCCTTTGGTGCCTGAAATGTAGAGGTTTTCTGCTCTTCGCCAAACAGTGGCTATTTCACCTTGGGCTGTCCAGCTAAGACTGCCGCCATCCATCGGGCAAGCCTCCAAAACCCAAGTGCCCTGCCCTAATTTCTTTGCTGGACCATAGCTTTTCCCTCCGTTTTTTGATTCAATCACATACATATCCCTAGAACCTTTTAACCAATTCCGAAACATAATAGCAATATGTTGGTCTTTCATGATGATATTAGGTTGACAGCATTCGCAAATACTGTTTTCTGGAGAGTTATAAACGAGTTGGTTTTTTTGCCATGATTTGCCCCCATCTTGGGAGCTGCTCGACATCAATTTGTTTTTATTGTTCCCCCGTAAATCCAACCAAATGACCGTAAACTGATTCTGGTTGGCAGCGATGGCATTAAAACCTTCCTTGGCAACTTCGGGAACATCATTAACTTGATTTTTTAACCAAGTCCCATTTTCGGTTTTTCTAAAAGCATAGACATTTCCTGCCCTATCGATGGCCGTAATGATGGTTTGTGATGTTGAACTGACAATTCTAGGTCCTCGAGAGGCTCCTAAGTGTAAACCAACTAAAGAATCAACCAAACTAGGCTCTGAAAAATGCTGCCCTTGATCCGAAGAAAAGGAATAATAAATCTTATTTTTTTGACCAAAAACCAATTCTATTTTTCCTGATGACCCTAGGCAAAAATCGGCTTGTTGGCCAGGTGTGTTAAACAAAGAAGCTTGTGTTACCAGAAGTGGGCTTATTAATAAACAAAGGAAGACTTTAAGCATGATATTACAGGGGGGAATTTGACAAAGAAAATTCAATTACAGTAAAATCGCTAATTTGGACCGAATGATTGATATTATTTTAATACTTTTAAAGCTTGAAATTTAGTGTAAATCAACCATCTATATGAGAAAAACCAATTTAATACTCGTCGGACTAATCTGTTCTTTTTCCGTTCTGGGGCAATCGATTGACAAAATCATCAACGTGAAAGAAGTGGAGCGTATCGAACGGTATTTAGCTTCAGATGAATTGGCCGGAAGAAAACCATTTACACCAGGAATAGAATTGGCCGCAACTTTTATTTCAAAGGAATTTGCCCAAACGAAATTAAAGCCTTGGGGGAAGTCCGCTTCTTATTTGCAAACTTTTCAGGTCTACAAGCCTAGCTTGAAGTCATTAAAAGCGACAGTCAATGGAGAGAATTTTGATGCCAAAAAAGTCGTGGTGATTGGTAAAGAGACAAAGACTCAAATTCGAGAAAGTTCAGCTTATGCTCAGGCAACAATAGCCAAAGGAGAAAATTTCTTTCAGTCGGCTTATCGATTTATATCGGGTAAAACTCCTACGGTGGTATGGGTAGATGAGGAATTTGCAGCCATGTTTGCCCGTTTGAGTAACCGTAATCTGCTAAGAGTGAGCCAAGTAAATGTAGCCTTTATTTTATCAAATAAAGCAGCAAGTACCTTCCATATTGAAGTTGAAAATGAAGTTACGCCCATGCCTTTAAGTAATGTAGTCGGTATCATTCCAGGTAAATCTTTGGTGCATGAATATGTTATCTTTTCAGGTCATTATGATCATTTGGGAGTGATGCCAAACCGTGCGGTAAAAGGAGATTCTATTTACAATGGGGCAAACGATGATGCTGCTGGCACCACGGGTATGATGATGCTAGCCAAGTATTTTAAGAAATGGAATAAAAATGAGAGAACCTTAGTGTTTGCAGCTTTTACTGCGGAAGAAAGTGGTGGATATGGGGCGTCCTATTTTTCTGAGCAGTTTGATCCAGCTTCCGTAAAAGCCATGTTTAATTTGGAAATGATTGGTACGGAAAGTAAATGGGGTAAAAATAGTGCTTACATAACAGGTTTTGAGAAGACGGATATGGGGGCTATTTTGCAGAAAAATTTGGAAGGAACGGGTTTTACATTTCATCCAGATCCTTATACCGATCAAAATTTATTTTACCGATCAGACAATGCCACCTTGGCTAGGTTAGGTGTTCCTGCTCATACGATTTCCACTTCTAAAATGGACAGTGAGCCTAATTATCATAAGCCAAGTGATCAAATTGAAACCTTGGATTTGGAGAACATGACGGCCATCATTAAATCGATCGCTTTAAGTGCCCAAACCATTATTTCTGGGAAAGATACGCCCAGTCGTGTGGATACTTCCCAATTGAAATAGAACCTTGAAACAGCTCATAAGTTTATGAAAATTACCTACGTAAAGAACTATGCCGAATTGAGTGAACTAGCTAGTCAAAGCATCATTCATTCAGTCAAAGAGAAACCTGATTTGTTATTTTGTGCTGCCACCGGTGGATCTCCCACTGGAATGTATGCGCACATGCATCAGGCACATGTGGCTAATCCAAGCTTGTTTTCTTCCATGAGAACCATTAAAATGGATGAATGGGGAATAATCCCATCTGAGCATCCTGATTCTTGTGAAAGTTATTTAAAAAAGCATTTATTAGGACCGCTGAATATTTCAGATGACCGATATATTAGTTTTGATACAAACCTTCCAAATTATCAAGCAGAATGTGATCGGGTTCAAACCATCATTGAGCAAGAAGGACCCATGGACATTTGTATCTTGGGATTAGGGAAAAATGGCCATATCGCATTTAACGAACCAGGAGAATATTTGCAAGCGCCTTTTCATAAGGCTAAGCTAGCAGAGTCAACCATCCAGCATGATCCTGCATTATCACAGGGTGCAGAACCAGCTTTTGGTCTTTGTGTGGGGATGGAGGGTATTTTGCAATCAAAGAAAATCATTTTCTTGATTACGGGGAAAGGGAAGCAGGATGCTTTTAATACAATCATGGAGAAAAAAATTACGACGAGCTGTCCGGCTACATTCCTATGGATGCACCCTCATGTAGAGTGTTATGTGGACCAAGAAGCTATTTAAAAATTTAATACTAATTCACTTGCTGGTGAATCAACCTGTTTAATAAAATACATATGGAAATATTACAAGCCATTGGAGATTGGATCGTAGGATTTTTTGGATTTGATGATTTATGGGAATTTCTACAAGAGAAAACCTTCGCTGATTTTTTAAGCTATGAGGGAATAAAAGTTTTAATAAGACCTTTATTTCCCATCGCCCTAGTACTAGAATTAGTGCGGGGTTTAATTTTCAAAAGCTTTGGTTTGTCAAACTACAAGATTCCCTTTTTTAGTTACCTGCTGAATGCTTTCATTGGAAAATATTTATCCTTGGGGATGACGGTTATATGCATCGGCTTTTTTGAACCCAAGGCATTATTTCAAGTATCATTTACTTGGTATTGGTTTGTTTATGGCTATATCATCTGGGAATTTGCCCATTTTATTTATCATTATTTAGCGCATAAGGTTCGGTTATTTTGGTGTTTACATTCAACGCACCATGCACCAGAAAACATGAATTTGGCGGTTTCTTATGCTCATTTTTTCTTGGAGGGGCCTTATGCTGATATCATTCGAGCTAGTATATGTATTTTGGCAGGACTTCCCCCAGCCATGCTTTTTGCCATCATGTTCATTGATGGAACTTGGGGTGCTTTTATACATATTGGAGATCATTGGATTAAAGATGCTCGCCTAGGCAAATTGGGTAATTTTATGCTCAGTCCTTCGCATCACCGGGTACATCATGCTCGAAATGTACAGTACATGGATACTAATTTTTGTAATTTATTAAACATTTGGGATCGAGTTTTTAAGACCTATCAACCCGAATTAGATGATGTCAAGGTAGAGTATGGGATTACCCGAGAGATGAAGCCCAATCATTTTTTAGATGCCTATTTTGGAGAAATTGTCGCCTTGGCTAGGGATGTCTATCATGCGCCAGGACTATGGAATAAGTTGTTATACATTTTTATGCCCCCAGGTTGGAGCCATACGGGTCAGCATAAAACAGCATCAGCTATGAAGAAAGCAGCTGGAATAAGTTAATCCAGAGAGAGACTAAGCCTCTTTGTTCCGTAAAAATAAAGTAGGTAAAGAGACTAAAATATATATCATATTGATGCCAATAATGGCGAATTTAACTCCTGCAAGCTTATTGGTTAAGGAGTAAATCCAAGTGGATGTTAAGCCTCCCAGGGAAATGATCATCCCTATATTCTCTAGGATATCACATAAGAAGGCAAGCAATGCCGCATTTCTTAAAAGTAATCCTATTTGCTGGACAAGTTTACTCCTATGTCTATGAGCTAATAGCGCTAAAGTAAGCCGAAAAAAATAGGTGTAAACAGGTATGTAGAGAAAGTCAAGCGCTAAATTCCATCGAAGAGTTTGGAGGTCCCACTGACTAAGTATCTTTTGAAATACCTCAGCCGAAGGAGCAAACTCCAAGTGGATAATCCCCATGGGTGTAAAGCTATTTTTTAGGGCAGCTCCTTGCCATTGCATGAGGTAACTAAAGCCAAGCAAAAGGGCAAAGCTGAATACCCATTTTTGATTTAGTTTCATGGTATGATGAGTTTAAAGAACCCATGGAAATACTCCATGGGTTCTTAGATATCCAGGTTATTTCAATGTTTCTCGAATCTCGATATTGGCCTGGCGGATTTTATCTTCAAGTAGCTTGATGACCTTTCTATCATAGGTCATTAAACCATTTACTTCAATTTCTACATCGGTGGTTTGCGTATAAACCGCGGCTGAATAACCGAAAGGGATTAATTTTTTCAATTTTTCTGCCAGGTCAACATACGCTTTCGTGGCCTCTTCGCTTGTTTTATATTGTACATATCCCCAATTCCGATTTGATTCCCAAAGGTGTTGGTCTAGGGCTAAACCTATACCACCATATTCTCCTAAGACATTCACCCGCTTGGAATCAAATAAGCCCATTTTAGGATCAGGATAATTATGCATGTCCAGCATGTCACCTACATCATAATGATTTCCTCCACTTGCAGGATTGACTAATCGAGATGGATCGTAGTTTTTTGTCCATTCTACCACCTCTGGTGTTTTAAATTGTCCCCATGCTTCATTAAATGGTACCCAAACCACTACACTTGGATTAGAATAGCTTAGGTCCATAATTTCTTTCCACTCCTTCATGAAGTTTTCTTCAGAGGCTTTTGAACGAATGAATTCCTTATCGTTGAAATAATTTCTGGTTACCCATTTCGGATCCTTATCGCCACTTGGCATATCTTGCCATACTAAAATTCCCTCACGATCACAGTGCGTATACCATCTGGCAGGTTCCACTTTGACGTGCTTGCGAATCATGTTGTAACCTAAATCCTTGGTCTTTTTAATGTCATACAAGAGCGCTTCATCCGTTGGTGCAGTATATAATCCATCTGGCCACCAACCCTGATCCAAGGGACCTAATTGAAATACATTTTTATTATTTAACTGAAGTCGGTGTATCCCATTAGCATCAATTTTCGTGGATATTTTACGCATCCCTACATAACTTTTCAATTTATCCTTAACTAAACCATTGCGTAAAACGGAAACTTCTAAATCATAAAGAAAGGGAGACTCTGGGCTCCATAATTTGGCATCCGGAATGGCCACCAAAACTTCTTGTCCGAGGGCAGCCTTTCCTGAAGAAACTAGTTTACCTTGATCTAAGACTTTTACTTCGATGATATCCGTGGGATTAGCTCCTTCTATTTTGGATTGAACGCTGATATTTCCTCCGTCTATGTTAGGCACCGTTTTTAATTGACTGATGAATGTTGATTCTACAGGCTCTAACCAAACCGTTTGCCATATTCCAGTTACGGGAGTATACCAAATTCCCCTAGGGTTGTTCACTTGTTTACCCCTAGGTTGAAAACCTAAATCACTCGGGTCCCAAACCTTGACCACCACTTTTTGTTCTTTATCTTTTTGCAAAAAGGCGGTAATGTCAAAACTAAATGGGGTATAACCTCCTTGATGGGTCCCTACCTTGATGTCATTGACCCACACATCTGCTTTCCAATCTACTGCACCAAAATGTAGGATGATATTTTTATTTTTCCAGGTGCTTGGAACCATAAAGGTGCGATGGTACCAAAGTTCTTTTTGATCTCCCACCGTTTTTTGAACCCCGGATAAACTAGACTCTGCAGCAAATGGGACTAAAATTTTGCCCTCAAATTGACTTGGGATATTACTCCCTTTGTTGAGAATGGCATAATCCCATAAGCCATTTAGGTTTTGCCATTGATCACGGACCATTTGTGGTCTTGGATATTCAGGAAGAGTATTATTGGGATCTACTTTATCTGCCCAGGGGCTTTTGATTTTATTTCCTGCAGGTTTCCATGCTTGCGCATTTACGGAGAAGACTTGCATAGCCATCAGGGCTAGAACGAATAGGTTTTTCATGTTAAGGTATAGATTTGAAAAACCTAAGTTATTAAAAAGCTCGTGTACTCGGCTTTTTATAAAAACATATTGATGGAATTAAGCAATTTTTTGTTGTTCTGACCATACTTTAGGTGTACAACCTTCAATTTCTTTAAACGCTTGGAAAAAGCTGTTTTTGGATGTGAAACCGGCTTCTTTCATTAATCCCTCCAAAGAATAGCGCTTTTCCTTATCCTTTAATATAAGTTCTTTTACGTATTCAATGCGGTATTTGTTTTTTATGGTTGGGAATGGAGTATTCAAAATTTTGTTAAAACAAAAGGAGACATGATGCTGGGGAATATTTAGGGTGACCACAATATCTCGGATAGAAAAGCGAGGATTCAAATAGGGTTTCTCATTTTCAATGTACTTCATGATGATATCCGATAATTCAAAAAATGAATCGTCTACCTCTTGTTCCATTTTATCGGAAGTATTTTTTTTCTTTTTAGATTGGATAAGTTCTAGTTCTTCTAAAGTTAATTTTGGTATACCATATAATACCCTTGGAAATAGCAAGATTAGCAAAGGCATGACAAAGGCGAACATGATTAGGATACGGTAATAGGGTAGATATTCATTTAAGTTACTGAAGTCTCTTTCCGGACTAAAAAGAACGATGAAATTAGATGAAAGTAAAATGCTGGCAATAAAAGTATTGAAAGCCACAAAAATGATGAGCCATTGAAAGGTAATGCGTCTTTGAATTTCATAGGAATCGTTGGATTTTGGGTTATGAGTCCATGCTGCATTAATTAATAACATGATCATCATCCAAGCATACAAGACATACAAGAAATTACGAATAAAATCATTGACTAGATTGGAGGTAAGCAAATGAATTTGATTGAGATAAAGCTCTCCTGGTTGGTTGAGAATTTTAATAACCAATGCCATTTTTTCTTGGTACGGTTTTAAAAAATAAGGAATCAGCCCAATCAGCATATAAATACTGGGAAGTAGGTGCCACACATCTTTTTTGGATAGACCTTCTTGGTCAGTTACGGTGTTACGGACATATATATATGCTGCTGGTCCAATCAAAAAAAACAATGGGGAGAAGTGCCCATATAATATGGCTAAAAGCCAGGGTAATTGTTCATCGTAAGTGAACAAATAGTATAATAGACTGATTATACCAATCAAAAAGTAAAATATGGAAAGGAAAATAATGCCTCTATTCTTCTTATAGTTAAAATAAGCGATGATAATCGAAAATAGAAGTGATAGAAATGGTAAGGTTAAGAACATGGTTGCTAGAACTAAACTAACAAAGTAATTCATGGAAAGCCCCTAGTAAGGATTTACAACTTCTTAACCGATTAACTTTAAAATTGTTAATCTGATGGATGCTTTCAACGCCAATTGAATTACTTGATTAGTAATTATTTATAAATTTAGAACGGAATTATCATGTTAAAGTTTTAAGTTAGGTAAGCTTCATCGGAGCTGAATTTGAAAGGCAAATTCCTTTGTCCTAAAATTCAAATTCTATACCTAAATAGATAGTGGCTACTTAAAAAAGAAAAAATTATTTTTCTAAAATTAAACATTATTTTGATAAAAAAAACTAACTAATTACAGTTTAATCTTCGAAATAATAAGAAAATGCCTAACCATTAACTCCATTTTTACGCCCCTGGGTAGGGCGAGCAATAGTGAATAAATTAGTACTGAATTATTAAATTGTACTAATAACTAAGATTTTATTGAAATTTTTACAAGATTTCTCCTAGTTTTGAAGAATCGATTTAATAATAGAAATCTATTGATTCTAATATTTTAAAAAGATGACTCGTTTACATGATTCTAATTAGAGTTATTTAAATGAATAGTGAGATTAAAGACAGTATACAATTATAGAACACAGGAATGCAAAAAGCCTATCGTTGTTAGCGATAGGCTTTTTTATCCTGTTGTTGTTTTTTTATATGCCTTTACGGTATATTTCTAGTGCCTCTTTGTCATCATACTGAATCATCTTCTTTTCTAATTCTCTTTTCAAATCGGCAATAATTTGCGCATTTTCTTTTTTGCTGTAGATATTGTGCAAATTTTTTGGGTCTTTCTTGATGTCATATAATTCCCAAAAGTCTTTGGGTCCATAAAAACGAACTAAGGTATACTGGGCTGTTCTTAAACCAAAGTGTGGGTAAACATGATGAGGTTGTGGGTATTCGTAATAATGGTAATAGGATTCATTCTTCCAATTTTTCCCTTGACCTTTTAAAACAGGTAAAAAAGATTTTCCTTGAATTTCTGCTGGGACTTTAGTCTGAGCAATATCCAGCAGAGTTGGTGCCCAATCTACATTAGAAACTACTTGGCTCACTTTAGTGCCCGGTTTGATGGCTCCTGGGTAACGAATAACAAATGGGGTCTTTAACGATTCTTCATATATGAAGCGTTTATCAAACCAGCCATGTTCTCCTAAATAAAAGCCTTGGTCCGAAGTATATACCACTACGGTATTTTTAGCCAAACCTGTTTTATCTAGATATTCCAATAATTCACCAATATTTCTATCTAAGGAATTGGCAGTTGAAAGATAGTCTTTCATGTATCGTTGGTATTTCCATTCTGCCAAGGCTTTACCGCTTAGCTTTTTCTCCTCAAACTCTTTACTTATTTTATTTTCATAATAATCATAGAAAGCCGGTCTTTGCTGAGGAGTAAAACGGTTGAAATTGCCACCATCGCCCACTCCTTCATATTTACCATGGATTTTTAGGTCCTGGCTTAGAATCATGGTTTTATCAATGGTCATGTCTTGATCTGCTGCAGCTAATCTCCCCTCATATTGATCATAAAATGTGTCTGGAATAGGGAATGTTACATGGTCGTATGCCCCTAAATCGGGAATATCAGGTAACCATGAACGGTGAGTAGCTTTGTGTCCAACGACCATGAAAAAGGGTTTGTCGGGATTTCTTTTGTCTAGCCATTCTTTGGAGAGTTGCGTAATGACATTCGTGACATAGCCTTCATGGCGCGTGGTTTTATTTTGACTATCTACAAAATCAGAATTATAGTAACTTCCATGCCCCGGAAGTATATTTAGGTAATCAAAACCATGGGGTAAGGTACCCAAGTGCATTTTTCCCACCCAGGCAGTTTGATATCCATTTTTTTGTAATTCTTCAGGAAAGACGGCTTGCTCAATATCAAATTTCTTTTCATTGAACTTATAGCCATTTTTATGACTGAATTTTCCAGTTAACAAAGTGGCCCTGCTTGGACCACAAATGGAATTGGTAACTACATTATTATATAATATAGCTCCTTCTCTAGCAATTCGATCAATGTTGGGTGTCTTCGCCAATTTACTTCCATATGCACTGATGGCCTGAGAAGTATGATCATCTGAAATAATAAAAATGATGTTTGGCTTTTGTTTAGCTTGTCCCCAACCATAAAAGCTAATAAGTAATAGAATAAGCGTTTTTTTCATAGTAGTTGTTTGGTTCAATGTTTAATGGTATGTTTTTAGGAATAAATTTGAGTTGTTTGCCTTGTTATTTTGCAGCTTTATATAAGGATAATACTGATTTTTTTCATTTAATTTGATTTAGATCCACCTGGTTGTGTGTATCCATAGAAAATAAAAACCTCAATATGAAAAAAATACTTGTCTTCTGCACCATAAGCTTTTGTCTGGGTATAACCTTTGACAATTTAGCTAAACAGCCCAATAAATATGTGAATAAAAAATCAAATATGGCAAAATTCGCTCCTAAAGATTGGCATTTGGGTGTGGCCCTATATACATTTAACGGATTTTCATTTCCAGAACAATTAGCCAAAGCGGATAGCGCAGGCTTGAAATTTATTGAGGGTTATACTTTTGGAAAAGCGGGGGCTGTCTTGAAAGACTCTGCCGTGATGAATTTATCAAAATCTGGAATCAGACAACTGAAACAGATGATTAAAGCCAAGGGGCTCAAGATGGAATCCATCTATTTAGTTGGAGGCAAAACGATTGACCGCTGGAAGAAGGAATTTGATATAGCCAAAGAGTTGGAAGTTAATTATGTAACGGCCGAACCTCCCGTGCATTTATGGGATGGGGTAGATAGTTTGGCCAATTTATATAAGATTAAGGTCGCCATTCATAATCACTGGAAAGGTACAAGTGTCTATTGGACACCAGACTCTTTATTAATAGCCATGAAAAATCATCCAAATTTTTATGCTTGCCCAGACCTAGGACATTACCCTAAAAGTGGTATAAATCCGGTAGATGCATTAAAAAAATTACAAGGGCGCATTATTGCTATCCATTTAAAGGATATAGCCGAATACAATAATCCAAAATTGAGGGATGTAACTATAGGAACGGGAGTAGTAAATTTTCCTGAAGTCTTTGCTGAGTTAAAGCGCCAAGGTTTTCAAGGGAATATCAATATTGAAAGAGATACCCAAGAGAAGCCAAGTAATCTGCCATCTGTCATTCGATCGGTTCAGTATTACCGAGAACAAATAGGTCAATTGAAATAAGCACTACATTTTCACATACGAATTTCTTGAATGAAATCAGGGCAGCTAATGGTAATTTTCCAACTGATTTCATTCAAATTTCAGCCATAAAATTTAAAATGAAAAGAAGAAAGCTTTTACAATCATTAGCCCTTTCAGCTGGGGCTTTGGTCGCTTTACCAAGCTGGGCGGAAGCTTGGAATAAAGAAAGTATTGCACCCATTTCAGTTTTTAAAAACGAAGAAAAGGAAATGCTTCGACTGATAGTAGGGACATTCATTCCGGAGGGTAAGTCAAAAGGGGGAAATGGAGTAGGTGTAGAGCTTTTTCTCGAAAAACTATTTAGCGATTGTTATACAGTGGAGGATCAAAATAAAATAAAATCAGCGATGAAGGCTTTGTCGCTTCAAGCAGATTTAAACCATCACCTGACTTTTGGAGCATGTAATACCTCTCAACGAGAAGCCTTGCTCATGGACTTAGAGAAATCAGCTGAGCATCTTTGGGCTTATACCACGTTGAGGGCTGAAACCATTCGTGGATATACTAGCTCCGAGTATGTATTAACAGCGCATTATCATTATGTCATGGCACCTGGCTTTTACCATGGGTGCGTAAATGTATAGTTTATGGCCAATTTGAATATAAATAGTGCCAAGAAAAACACCTATGATGTTATTGTCATTGGCTCTGGAGCTAGTGGAGGCTGGGCTGCCAAGGAATTTTGTGAACGGGGCCTAAAGACTTTGGTTTTGGATCGGGGCAGGCAAGTAAAACATGTAGAAGATTATCCTACCGCCTCTAAAGCCCCCTGGGAGTTTGAACATCGTGGGACAGTTACTTTGGCGGACAAACAAGGTTTTTCAGCCAGTGGCTTTATGCGGGAAGAAACCAAACATTGGGCTTTGCCAGATGATGAACAACCTGTGGTGTATGAAAAACCATTTCGATGGACGCGTGGATATCATGTCGGGGGGAAGTCATTATTATGGGCAAGACAAACGCAGCGTTGGTCTGATTTTGATTTTGAAGGTCCTATCCGTGATGGTTTTGCGACGGATTGGCCCATACGATACAAAGATATAGCTGCTTGGTATGACCATGTCGAGACTTTTGCGGGTATAGCGGGTTTTAATGATAATTTGGCGGAGCTACCTAATAGTATAGTTCAGCCTGGATTTGAATTAAATTGTTTAGAACAGCATCTTAAAGAGACATTAAAAAAAGCCTATGGTAATCGCTGGGTGATAGCCGGTCGATGTGCTCACTTGACGGATCCTCAGGAAATTCATTTTAAACAAGGTCGGGGTAGGTGTTTAAGTCAGCGTCAATGTAATAGAGGATGTAATTATGGGGCATATTTTAGTAGTAATTCTTCCACCTTACCTTGGGCTGCCAAAACAGGAAATTTGACTTTAAGACCTCATTCGGTGGTACATTCTGTTATTTACGATGAGAAAAAGCAAAAGGCCATTGGTGTTCAGGTCATTGATGCCATCAGTCATGAAATGATTCCTTTTTATGCCAAGGTGATTTTTGTGAATGGGTCTACCATCAATACCAATGCCATACTTTTGAATTCAATATCTAGTCGGTTTCCCCAGGGTTTGGGAAATGACTCAGGACTTTTGGGGAAATACATAGCTTGGCATAATTACCGCGGATCGGCAAATGCCAGTTATGATGGGTTTAAAGATAAAAAGACAGCGGGAGGAAACCCAAGCAATGCCTATATCCCGCGATTTAGAAATGTATTAAGGCAAGAGACCGATTTTTTACGGGGCTATGCCGTGGGAGTAGGAGGAGGACGAGGTGAATATTCGAAACAAGATGGAATTGGAGATACGCTGCGAGAAAACTTATTGAATCGTCAATTGGGCCAATGGAATATCTCCGCTTGGATGATGGGAGAAACAGTGCCTACGGAACAAAATCACATTAGGTTACATGCCGATTTGAAAGATAAATATGGCATACCGCAAATTGTGTTCTCTTGTGACTGGACAGAAAATGATGTCAAAATGGTCAAAGATTTTAGAGAGCAAATGCAGGAAATGTTTGAAAAAGCAGGATTTCAGCAAATTAGAACAGCTGATTCAAAATCTGCTCCAGGTGCTGATATCCATGAAATGGGCGGTGTTCGAATGGGGAAAAATCCTAAGGATTCCCTGTTAAATGAATGGAATCAATTACATGCTTGTAAAAATGTATTTGTCACCGATGGAGCCTGTATGACATCCACAGGGACACAAAATCCTACCTTAACTTTCATGGCTTTAACCGCACGCGCGGCTAATCATGCAGTGAACGAATTGAAAAAAAAGAACTTATAAAACAAAATACACATGAAAAAGAATCGATTAATGATTGCCCTATTGGGAATTTGTCTTAGCTGGGGTGCTTATGCCCAAAAAGTGTACACCTATCCATTAGGGGTACAAGCTTATACTTTTAGAAAACAATTTCCTCAAGATCCACTCAAAACCTTGGATATTATCAAAGGAATGGGTTTTACGGAGTTGGAAGGTGGAGGCGCTAAAGGTATGACTTTACAGGAATTTAAACAGCAATGTGATGCTAGGGGTATTTCTATTCCCTCTACTGGAGCAGATTTTGGAGAGTTAGAAAAAGACCCCATGGCTGTAGTTCAAAAGGCAAAAGTCTTGGGAGCTAAATTTGTCATGTGTGCATGGATTCCTCATAAAGGAAACGATTTTACTTTAGAAGACGCTCAGAAAGCAGTAAACGTATTTAATAAAGCGGGTAAGGTTTTGAAAGAAAATGGGATTACGCTTTGCTACCATGACCATGGATACGAGTTTCATCCATTTGAAAAAGGCACCTTATTAGACTACATTATTCAAAAGACTGATCCAGCTTATGTTTCTTTTGAAATGGATGTATTATGGACATTGCATGGAGGGGGCGAAAAAATGCCAGTGAAGCTTTTGAAAAAATACCCAGGTCGTTGGAAATTAATGCACGTGAAAGATTTACGCAAGGGGGTAGTTGGTGATTTAACGGGTCATACTCCAGCCATCAATGACGTTCCCGTAGGAACGGGCCAGGGAAATTGGAAAAAGATTATCCAATTAGGTAAAAAAGCGGGTGTGGAACATTGCTTTATTGAAGATGAGAGCGATAATGAAATGGTCAATGTACCTTTAAGTATAAGTTATCTTAAATCATTGTAGGAAAAAGCCCCGAATTCGGGGCTTTTTTATTAAAAATCTTTTTCTCCGTAATCTGTTTTGGTCGATTTCGTTTTTTGTCCTCGATCATTGATTCGGAAACCAAAACTCAACTGAATCACTCGGTCCCATTTGCGATAATCTGTACTAGAGAAAAAATCAGGTGTTTGAGTGACAATGGTTTGAATGTTGGTATTAAAAACATTGAGGCATTGTAAATTCAAATTTGCCCGATTTTCCCAAAGCGCATATTTTATGCTAACATTGGAAAGCAATAAATCAGAGTCGTAACCTTGTGTAGTCACGGATCTAGATAAATAGTTGAAATCCCAAACAAAACGTAATTTAGGACTGATGTCTAGGCTAGTATTACCGTTTAAATTGTAATTAAAGCTGCTTTGCTGGGTTTCTATTCCTCTAAAATTTCCTTGAACATCAAACTGATATAGATTTCCTGATAAGTATACTCTCCAAATTTTACTAGGTCTTATTTCCGTTAAAAATTCCACTCCTGTGGATTGAGAACTTCCCGCATTGGTATAGGTTCTTCCTAATATTGTCCTACTATAAATTTCATTCACCCGAAAAACTTTATCTTGTAGAAAATTAACATAAGCCGTAGCGGTAAAGGAGATATTGTTAAAGCCCTTACTAAATCCTAACTCCAACACATTGGCTATTTCTGGTAATAAATTAGGGTCTCCTGTTTCAATCGTTTCAGCATGGCGATGGTTTTTAAAAGGCGACATTAATTTGCTCGAAGGGCGTTCAATTCTTCTACTATATGCCATGCGAAGGGTTTTTTCTCCTTCTAATTTCCAGATTCCTTGTAAAGAGGGGAATAGGTATATTTGATTTAGGGTGTAGGTTTTACCTGGTTCTCCGGCATGAGTAAGATTACGGTCCATCCATTCTGACCTTAATCCCAAGGCATATGAAAACTTCTGACGACTTCCGTTTAATTGAACATATGGTGCATGTATACTTTGCGCCAATTCCATCTTATCTGTGTAATTAGGATCAGAGTACCAGCTATTGGTTCCTGCAGCAAAACGTTCAAATAGAAAATCTCCTTGATGATTAACATATCTAAAGTGATAACCAAATTCAAGTTTATTCTTGGCTGGCAGCGGTAGGCTATAATCTAATTGGAACCTCCATGCACTCAAAGGACTAGTTTCGGTAGACCTTTCCCATAATAAGAGCTTGTTGCTGCCCTCATAGGTATCATAATTATTTAGAGGTCCACCTAATTTTGAATATTCATATAAACCCAGTAGGCTTAACTTAGCTTGATTAGCATAGGTGTGAGAATAATCGACGTTATAAGTTTGAAATTTACCCGATCTAACAAATAAATTTTGGTTGAAAAATTGCCTATATGGGTTTATAGTAGACTGGAAAGAGGAAAAAAGGTCACCCCTTGATTGTGTTTGAATAAAGTCCTGGTAGTGAAGGTTCGCGGTTCGGTCGGTTTGTTTTTCTCCTACATAGGCAGACCAATTCCAAAGGTCATTGGTACTTGCCTGCCAGGTACCACCTGCTCGGATGGAATATTGAAAATCCATATAATTTCTGACGCCTTCGGAAGGCATGTAGCTAAGCGTATCCAGGAATTTTGTACGAATTTCTCCCACTCGAAAGCCATCAATATCGTACCTTCTATAATCTGCTGCAGCAAATACACTCCATTTTTTGTCGGTAAAACTCCATTGCAGATCACTACTAAATCGTAAAGGTAGCGTACCCCCATTCATGATGTTTCCAGACCATGCGCTTCCAATTCTCGTATTTTTTTTGGTAATGATGTTTATCATCCCCGCTTTACCGTCGGCATCGTATTTAGCCGAAGGGCTTGTGATTAGTTCAATACTTTCAATCAAATTAGCGGGTATTTGGGCTAAAATATCAGCGGGAGTCCGAGTAGACGGTTTTCCGTCAATTAATAATATAAAACCTGTACTCCCTCTCAAGGAAATTTCTCCCTCCGTATTGACTGTTACTGCGGGGAGTCTTTGCATTAAATCTAAACCTGTCCCGTTGGCAGCATTTTGAAATTGCTTGGTCTGAAAGGTCTGTTTATCTATTTGAAGAGCAGAAACCGCTTTTTCTCCCTTGACAATAATTTCACTAAGTGTTTGATTTTCTGCTTCAAGAGTAATCTCATTTGACTTAATAGAAAAGAATTCAGCTAAACTAATGATTCGAGTTTTATAGGAAAGAGCTTGAAATTTTATGAAAGCTAGATTGGAGGGGAGTTCTTTAAAAGTAAAATTTCCTAATGTATCACTTAATGTTCCTTTCCAAACTGTGGAGTCTTTTTTCCAAAGGCTGACGTTGGCGAATTCAATATTTCGTCGACTTTGTTTGTCGACTAATTTACCTGATAACACCTTACCTTGACCAAAAGCTAAAGAGAGGGTGGTAATCGTTAATAGAATAACTAAAAAATGTTTTTTCATGAACAGGTAAGAGGAAATGAAATTAAATTACTTACAAGGTAGCATTTCTTACTTCTTATAGTATCCTTACTTGGATGTTTTGAGTATGAGGTAGCCCATATCTTTTATTTTAATATGCTTGCCACATCTGATTTATCGTGTAAATTCGTTTGGTATAGCATAAAACAGAAAACAGATGAAATGGACAAATGAGTTTGATTTTTTAAAAGGACCACGAGCACGTTGGAAAGAGTTAATTTTCTCCATTGAAGTACTTTTTCAATACATCAAAGGATTTAGAAATCTCCACTTTATAGGACCCTGTATTACCATTTTTGGCTCAGCTCGATTTGACGCCAATCATTCTTATTATCAAACTACCGAAAAGTTGGCTGAAGAACTATCCAAACTTGGTTTTGCCATCATGACAGGCGGAGGTCCAGGTATTATGGAAGCGGCAAATAAAGGGGCTATGCAAGCTGGAGGAGTATCACTTGGCTGTAATATTGAATTACCCTTTGAGCAAATGGCTAATCCCTATTTAGATAAATTTGTTACCATTCGATATTTCTCAGTAAGAAAGGAATTGTTAAGGAAATATTCTTCGGGTTTTGTGGTTATGCCTGGAGGATTAGGCACCTTGGATGAATTTTTCGAAGTAATAACCCTTATTCAGACCGGAAAAATCAATCACTTTCCTGTCGTGGTCATGGGATTAGAATACCATGAAAAATTGATGGCCTATTTCGAATCCTTGATTCAAGAGCAAACCGTTAGTCCCAATGACTTTGACTATATCTTATTTACGGATGATATTTCCTTAGCCATCAATCATATTCAAACCAAATCGGAGAAACGAATCCCTCCTAGGAAAAATCCAAATCAACCTTTATGGATATTGGGGGAAAAAAGAATATACAAAAAGCGATAATAGTTTTAACTCAAGGTCATTTTTGTGAGGTATTGTCTATTTAAGGGCCTTTAATATAAAGTCATACCTGACGAAGGTCATAGTTATTTGGTTTCTTAGGCTTGAACTTTGCGACAAATCAAATTAGATTATGTCTAAAAAGCTCGCACATTCATTTCATATCCCTGTTATGGGATTAGGCTTTACCATTGATACTCCAGTAAAAGTGGCACATTTAGGAATTTCCTCGGTTATATCCATCATGGATGACCACCTGGTGGAGGAAATGAGGGAAGTTCATGCTAAAGCGAATAATCGACCTTTTCAAGCTATTTTAAAAACAGAAAACGATTACCGAGCTAAGCGCATACAAGCTTATTTGAATTTGGTCAATGAATTAGTGAATGAAAAGATGGAGGCTATGCGTCATCAATCATTCGAGGAAGGAACAGACTTACATCGGTATTTTGAGCTATTACCAGAGTCCTCAGCCTTAAAACAGGTATATCAAAACTGGTTGATCTCGAAAGAGGAGGTATTAGAAAATTATTTGAGAGAAAGCATCATTCCAGGTTCCATTGACGTGAATATCATGTCTAAGGTGAATAAAACCAATTATTCCAAAGATGGTGAAGCTCTTGAAAAAGAATTTTCAGATGCCTTATCTGCCTTAAGGGGATATGCCTTGAGTGACTTGAAATCTTCCGTCATATTTTCAGCAGGATATAATCCATTGTTATACAGCTACATCGACCAGTTTGCAGATTTTTTCCCAAATGAAAAAGAGGAACTAAAGAAGCAAATTATTTTAAAAGTGAGTGATTTTAGGAGTGCCTTGACTCAGGGTAAATTATTAGCCAAAAAGGGACTTTGGATCTCTGAGTTCCGAATTGAATCAGGCTTGAATTGTGGAGGCCATGCTTTTGCGACGGATGGATTATTATTAGGCCCCATTTTAGAAGAATTTAAGCAAAGTCGTGCGGACATGAAAAAGGAGCTTTTTGATATGTGCCAAAAAGTCTTGGTGGAAAAAGGACTCACGCATTTTTCGGATATACCCGAGATGCGTATCACCGTGCAAGGGGGAATAGGTACAAGCGAAGAAAATGAATTTTTACTTGATCATTATGAAACCCAGGGGACAGGTTGGGGAAGTCCTTTTTTGTTGGTACCTGAAGCAACGAATGTAGATGAAGCTACTTTACAAGCCTTGGCTACAGCCGAAGAATCCGATTATTACATGAGCCATGCCTCTCCTCTAGGTGTTCCTTTTAACAATTTTAGAAAGAGTAGTTCTGAAAAACAGCGGTTAGAAAGAATAGAAAAGGGTAGGCCGGGTAGTCCATGTAATTTGGAGTATTTGTCTACGAATACCGAATTCACGGAAAAGCCCATTTGTACTGCTTCAAGGCAGTACCAGCATGCCAAAATTAAGGAGTTGGAAGCTCAAAATTTACCAAGCCAAGAATTGAAAAAACAAGTGGATAAGATTACCGAAAAAGCTTGTCTATGTACCGGTTTGGGGACTTCTGCATTAAAAAACTATGGCATCAAACCAAAGCATCATTTACATGCTATCGCAATTTGTCCTGGGCCCAATTTGGCCTATTTTTCAGGAGTATATTCCTTGAAAGAAATGGTAGATCATATCTATGGTCGAATCAATATCCTGAATACCCAGGAACGGCCTAACTTATTTGTGAAGGAATTAGGACTTTATGTTGACTACCTTAAAAACGAACTCGCTGAAAGTATGGAAAATATGAATGTAAAGCAGGAGCGCTATTTGAAAACATTCAAGCAAAATTTACTCGCTGGGGTAGAATATTATAAGTCCTTGCAGATTCCTAACTGGAAGGATATGTTGCCAGATCTAAAGAAAATGGAGGAACATATTGAAGGCCTGATTATCCCAAGTTTAGAAAGGAATTTAGCTTAAGGACAAATTTCAATATAGAGTTTTTTGTTGGGCGTTGGGCTGTAAGCTAAGCATTGAGCGCAGGTGGCTTCTTTTGGGGGACTCATTATTTTAAAGGTGAAAATTTCTCCCTCTTTGATGCGCGCTGTAACGCTACAGGGGTTTGCCAAAGCAAAAACATGTTGATATGATTTACCCGTTTCGGGGTTTTTCCAATTGACCTCTACCTTTGAGGTATCAATGTCCTTATTTATGGCCTCAATCACATAATTCATGCAGATGCCCTGTAAAACAAATTTGCCTTGGTAGCAGGTTGGACTAATTTTCTCAGCACTTTTGCACTGTACAAGAAGTGGCAATAAGAGTAATATTCCGTACTTTTTCATCGTTTTTTAGACTACAATCCATACGTTGGAAGAAATAATTTATTGTCCTTTGATAGAAAAATTGTTTTCCAATGGGGGTATTGTTGAGTTCGGAGTTTGATCTATAAAAAACTAATTAAACCAAAATTGGGATGGATAGGAATAGAAAAGTACACCTGGTTTTAGGGAGTGGAGGAGCCAGAGGCTTTGCCCACATGGGGGTTATTGATGTTTTAGAGGAGCAGGGATATGAAATTATCAGTGTGACAGGCTGTTCCATGGGAGCAGTAGTTGGTGGAATATATGCAGCGGGTTTCCATGAAGCCTATAAAAGCTGGGCACTGGAACTGACCAAAGCAAAGGTGTTTAGTCTCTTGGACTTTACTTTGGGTAAACACGGATTTGTGAAAGGTGAGCGTATTTTTGAAGTATTGTCTCAATTCATTAATGTACCCCAAATTGAAGATTTTAAGATTCCATTTACGGCAGTTGCGGCTGACATGAATACCAAGAAAGAAGTATGGTTTCAATCGGGGGATTTATACCGGGCATTAAGGGCCTCGATTGCAATACCTGGCATTTTTACTCCTGTGATCGATGGAGAGCATGTTTTAGTAGATGGAGGAGTACTCAATCCTTTGCCCTTAAACGTTGTAAAAAAGCAAGAGGGAGAACTGCTTATCGCCGTGGATTTAAATGGAGATTCGCCGTTTTTTGTATTACCTGAAAAAAATGATTCAGAGGATTCAGAACTTTTAAAAGGCATAAAAGATTGGTTAGGAAAATATTGGGTGAATGCAGCTCCCCAAGATTTATCTGCCCTGGCAAGTACTAAATCCCTGAGTGATATTTTGTTTTATTCTTATGAAATGACCCAAGATAAAGTGACGGAAATGATGTTGGATAAATATCCCCCAGATATCTTAATTGAAATTCCTAAATCAACTTCTTCTATATTTGATTTTGATCGAGCTAAAGATTTAATTGCCTATGGGCGAAAGGCCTGCGAGGAAGCTTTGATAAAGAAAACGATTTAAAGAAGTAAATATGAAAAATAGCGGCTTATTTCTACTTTTTGGCCTGTTTTTAACCATGAGTTCTTCCTGTAAACGAGAAGAGCTCCCCAAGGCCACTTGCTTAAAAGGCAGATTAGCGTTGAAAGGAGTTTGTATGAACTATGTCATTGAAGTGATAGAAGGCCAGGTAGATAGTAGTAAAGTGGAATTGGCTTGGCAGAATCCCATGACAAATAAAGTGTATACCAAGGCTTTTGCCCTTAAAAGTATCTGTTCTTTTCCAGAAAATCTGAAGGAAGGAGATGAGTTTTATTTTAGTATTTCGGCTTTACCGGAGGATAAGATGTGTGCCCAATGTAAGGCTTATAGCCCTGTTCCTAAAAAAGGACTATCGATTGAAATTTGTGATTAATGGAGGGCATCATTATTCAGGGCAGGCTACAAGGTAACCCAAGGCTTGAATAATTTCTGTGCGCAATAGACCACTACCTCCTCCAAAATGCTCCAAGCATTTTACTTTTGGATGAATTTTTGAGACGATATTTTTAATATCCATCTCTTGTGTTGTCGACAAACCACTACTCAATATTATTAGCTCAATAGTGGATGATGAAAGGCATAAGCTTTCTATTTCCTCTAGATTACAAGTACCCTGAGCAGAAAGCTCAGGATACTTATTCACTAGTCTGATAAGCAATTCTACGATTGCTTCGTTTTTACCAACAACTAAAACATTTACTTTTTTCATGTTTTGGTTTTGGGGTTTTGTGATTAGGCTTTTACTAATTGGATTTCTCCGGCAATCTTGATTTCTTCACTTACCAAAACACCACCTGTTTCTAAAGCGGCATTCCAGTTTAATCCGAAATCCGTACGGTTGATTTTTGTATTAATGGTAAATCCTGCTTTTAAATGTCCCCATGGATCTTTAGCTACGCCACCAAATTCTACATGAATTTTGACCGGTTTAGTCACATCTTTGATGGTTAAATTACCCAATAGGTTAAATTCGTCACTGCTTGACTTTTCTATTCCTGTGGAGCTAAAGCTAATGTTTTCAAATTTATCAGCTTCAAAGAAATCTGCACTTGCCAAATGGGCATCACGCTGTTCGTTTCCTGTTGAAATACTAGCGGCCTTTGCGGTAAAGCTAATTTTTGCATCAGCAAAAGTCTCATCAGAGCTTTCTGCATTTACATTAAAATCGGTAAAACCACCAGTCACGTTAGTGATCATTAAGTGCTTTACTTTAAATTGAATTTCGGAGTGAGTCGGATCTAATGCCCAATTTAAATTTGCCATGTTGTTTGTTAGTTTGATTAAGGTTACGTTAAATATTCATGGGAACTTCCATGAGTAGAATTTTTGAATTATCAGTTTGAGCTTTTAAATCAAAGCTATCTAGATCCCATAAGCCTAGACCATCTCGACGGTTTACATCATATCCTTCGATTTGAAAATTACCTTCTAAGACAAAAGCGTAAACGCCATTTCCCGGTTTTTTTATCCGATAATGACTTATTTTTCCTGCTTCAAAATGCCCCAAATGAAACCAAGCATCTTGATGTATCCAAACTCCTTCGTCCTCTGGGTTGGGTGATAGAATTTGCTGAAGTTGATTCAGGCTATACTTATTTTGAAGGGTAATTTGGTCATATCGTGGTGTTACATTTTTCTTATTCGGAAAGACCCAAATTTGCAGGAATTTGACGGCTTGTTCTTTATGGTGATTGTACTCGCTATGGTAAATACCCGTACCTGCACTCATCACCTGAATATCTCCTTGGCGTATGACCGCTAGGTTTCCCATACTATCCTTGTGTTCTAAATCTCCTTCTAAGGGGATACTGATGATTTCCATGTTGTCATGGGGATGTTGTCCAAAACCCATTCCCCCTTTTACAGAATCATCATTCAATACCCTAAGTGCTCCGAAATGAATTCTTTCCGGATCGTAATAATTGGCGAAACTAAAAGTATGAGCGCTAACCAACCATCCGTGGTTGGCTTGGCCTCTGGATTCAGCTTTGTGAAAGATGCTCTTTTTCATATTGTTTTGAATTAGCGATACAAAGATCTGAACTAATAAAAGCGAAAAAGATAATCTAGATTAAGAAAGTAAAAAGGCTTTAAAGAAAAAACAAAGCCCATTCAAATGAACGGGCTTTGTGTAATATTCGTATGTTGATTTTTATTCTCCTACAATCTTACCACGGATGATTTGTCCACAAGTAACAGTTCCTGATTTTCCTCCCCAACGTAAAATACCGTATCCATCAGTAGGTAAAAAGTGACCATTTATTGTCAAGCGGTAATAGTTAATTTTTTCTCCGCTGTTGTAGTTAAATTTTAATAAAGACCCAAAGTCGTCTTGACATTCTGTTGTGCTACCATCGGAAGTATTCATTTTGTCTGAAGAGATAGTTTCCCATTCAGTTGATCCATTAGGAGAATTTTCCCCTTTAATTCCTGAACCACTAGGAAGACAAAAGTTTTGAATTACAAAATGACTCAAACCAGTTTGCTGACTTTCTTTCTGCGTGATCTTGTACAGGAAAGTAGATTTGTTCGTGGTACTATTGTATGAACTACTTTCTAGCGATACCGTAAAACCAACTTCTGCTACTTGCATATTGGCAGCTAACGATGGAATCGTAAGCGCCAATAGTAGTAGCAAGTTTAGAACACATATATAGGAATTGGTAATAAAATTCTTTTTCATCGTTGATGTTGATATATAATTTTTTAACACAGAGTATTCTTTATTCATTTAGACCAACAGGCACAATAATTTACCTGTCAAAATCCTTAAGATTTTCCGAGCATTATAATCACATGTTCTGGATTTAGACAGACAAGGATACGTCACACAAATTCACTTTGTGTGACGATAATGATCCACGTTGTCTTTCAAAGACAAATTTTGATTATAATTTAGGAACACGAAGAGAAATAGTACTTTTCAGTGACTAATAGGTCTTATAATTATGGTCGAATTCGTATTTTTTTTAATGTTTGTTGGGAATCATTTCAAAAATTCAAAATCAATCACCCTGTTACTATTTTTTCTTGTTGACGCAAATATAGTACCATATTTATCATAAAATAATCAAGTAGATTGGCTTAGTAGACTTTCGCAGCAAATCTTGAAGCCATTAATTGATAAATGAGAACATTTTAAATCAATTTAAAATACAAATATTTGTCATATGATATTTTAGGGCAATAAAATTACATTTTCATTTAAAATAAAATTTTTGATTTTTATTTTAAATTCAGCACAAATATTAATTTGTTGGCATATGTTTATTCCTTTTTAAAAGAATTTTTAAAAGAAGACATAAATGTTTTGGTAAGGATTTTACCATCATAAAATATGAAATTCAGAAAAATATATAGCTAAATGCCACATTTTGAAAATGAGATTTTTGAATAAAAAAAATGAGTTCGCCTATGTTTTTTATGAGATTCGTCAGCTTTGCATTATTCTTCTAATGGATTCAAAGCATAGGATACGACCTATAGAAATGCCTAGAAATTGAATTTTTCTAAGACCTGCCAATAGAACTTTTACTAGTGAAATCAAACCAAGAAGGAGATTCAAGGTTTGTTTTTAAGGATACTAGGATAGGCTACGAAGGTATTCGCTTCGCATTTTACTTAGGAATTCGGGGGTAACCCCTATGTAGGCTGCAACAAGTTTTTGGGGGATATCATTGGTTAATGATGGGAAAGTCTGACAAAAATTAGCATATCGTTGTTTAGCACTTAGACTAAGATTATCTATGAGCCTTTGTCGATAGGCAACCAATGAGTTTTCTGTTAATATCCGAAAATATCTTTCTAAGGCGGGTATTTGATCAAAAAGCATTAATTGGTCTTTTCGACTGAGGAGCATGACTTCTGAGTCCATGATGGCTTGAACACTCAGATCTCCTGGTTTTTGTGAAATAAAACTGTACATATCAGTTATCCACCAATTGGCAGGAGCAAATTGCATGATGTGTTCAAATCCATTTTCATCCACAGAAAAGGATCTTAAACAACCTGAAATGACTAAGGCTGCATCTTTGCTTACCTCTCCTCGTTCAAACAAAAAGTCCTTTTTATTCAGTTTCACTCTTCTCCAGGTACTTTCTATCAATGTACATTCAGCCTCCGTCAAGTGGATGAGTTTTTTTATGTTGTTCAAGACTGAGTTTTCTGTCATTGCTAGGAAGGAATTACGGTGTAATCAATCTCTTGAAAATCTGCTACCGATGGTATCCATATGTTTTCAACAAAATGAACATGGTCAGGATGGTTCGTATAAGCTTCATATAAGGCTACGTTTTCAAACTGCATGATTAGCCCAAATTCGTATGGATTTTTAGGGCTAATTTCTTTGAGGCACTGAAAGTTTTGTACGCCTGGTATTTGTGCTAATTTTTTAGCTTCAACAAAGAAAAGATCCTGTTGCTCTTGGTTTATGGTAGACTTAAATTGAAGAAAAACGGAATGATGAATCATGGCATAAATTTATTGTTCAAAGGTAGAAATATTTTGTATACCGCAGTTTTGAATCTTGAATAGTTACTATTTTTTAAAGTATGCTTTAAGGGAGAATTGGCCTCTAAGGATTCACGATACGACTATAATTTAATTTTTTTTTGATAAAAAAGCATTTTATCTGACCAAGTCATGTTTTTCGCATTGCCGTATAATCAACCTTTCGTTGTTTCTGCTTGATTATCAAAAAGATACAATAAACAGCTTCATAAATTTATAAGGATAGTTAAGGATGGTTGACTATGCTCAAATGAGTTAGTTGTACTTTATAATATTATTGTTTCTATGAATAGTTCTATTTATGAAGCAGCTTTTATTCAACCTTTTATAACCAAACTCAAACCTCTTATTATGAAAAAACTATCATTACTAATTTTTTGTATGCTCCTGGTTTACCAAGGACTTGCTCAAAGTGTGCAAGTCCGAGGTAAGGTTAGCACTACCGGAGGAGTAGGCGTTCCTGGCACCTCGGTGTTGGAGAAAGGAACGACCAACGGTGCAGTTACCAATGCAAATGGAGAGTACTCGATCCGAGTTTCTTCCAAAAATGCCGTTCTAAATTTTTCTTCAGTAGGCTTATTACCTAAGTCAGAAGCCGTTCAAGGCCGTACGGTAATCGATGTCCTTTTAGAAGAAAATCAAAAAGAATTAACTGAAGTGGTTGTTGTGGGATATGGTTCCCAAAGAAAGCAAGATATTACTTCAGCCGTTTCTGTCATCGGTATGAAGGATATTGGAGAACAACCTGCCAATAACATGAACCAATTATTACAAGGCCGTGCATCCGGAGTTGTGGTAAAGCAAAAAGCCGGAACACCGGGTGGAGCTTTTGAGGTTCGAGTTCGTGGTATAGGTTCTTTGGGAGCTGGTAGTGATCCTTTGTATGTAATCGATGGTTTCCCTGTGGGTACATCCGTAGGTGCTAACTTTAACCCGAATGACATAGAAAGTATCTCCGTATTAAAGGATGCTGCTTCTACGGCAATTTACGGTGCAAGGGGTTCAAACGGGGTAGTGTTAATTACTACCAAGAATGCGCAAGAAGGGAAAGTGAATGTAAATTTTTCTGTAGACTATGGAGTTAACTCCATTCCTGACTCTCGTCGTGTGAAAATGTTGACAGGCCAGGAGTTTGCGCAATTCAAGAAAGATGTTTTCATGGATGCCATCCGTATTTTACAAAAAAGAGAGCCATCTATTGAGGAGGTTCCGCTAGGATATCGTTTTCCTGAGCAGACTAAATATTCTACAGATTGGTTTGGTGCTATCCTGAATAAGAATTCGGCATATCAAGATGCCAACCTAACCATTAGTTCAGGTAAAGGGCCAATTAAATCCATGTTTTCTGTAGGTTACTACAAGGAAGATGGAGCTATCATGAATACCGATTATGATCGTATTTCTATTCGTTCAAATAACGGTGGTCAGGTGAGTAAGTTTTTAACTGTTGGATTAAATGTCAACGGAAGTTTGACTCGTCAAAATGTAGCGAATACAGATGGTCGCAGTGCCTTAGTAGGTGGCGCATTATTGATGGATCCACGTGAGCCTATTTATAATGCAGACGGATCGATGCGACCTTATATCGGAGGTGTGGATGGAGCTTTTGGTTTCCCTAATCCAGTATTTTTATTACAAAATGTTATTCGTAAAAGAAATATATCCGATGTTTTGGCGAATGCTTTTGCTGAGTTTACCATTCTTGATGGTTTGAAATTTAGATCTTCCATCAATGGAAAAATGAACTTTAACCGCTTCAAGGAGTTTGTGCCCTCTACCATTGGAGCTTCTGTAGCTTCAGGAACAGCTGGTGCGCCACCAAGGATAGCCACAGCTCGTGATATTTCTGAGCAATTACAAAACGTTTCTTTTGATGAGTTATTGACATATTCTCCAAAAATTGGAGAAGACCATAAATTGGATGCAATGCTAGGTTTTACTTCTCAAAAAGAGCAAGTATATGGCATTGATGGTTCTGCCAATACATTTCCAGATGACTTAGTTCCTTATTTAGGTGCTGGATCTATCCGTTCATCTAACTCTTATGAGTATAGCTGGTCTTTATTAGCCTATTTTGCTCGTGTAAACTATGCATTAAAAGATAAATACCTTTTCTCTGCTTCATTCCGTAGAGAAGGAAGCTCTCGTTTTGGAGAGAATAATAAGTTTGGAGATTTCCCAGCAGCATCGGTAGGTTGGAGAATTTCAGAAGAGCCTTTCATGAAGGATATCAGCTTTATCAATGACATGAAAATTCGTGCGAGCTGGGGTGTTACAGGTAACAATAACATTGGTAACTATCCAAGCTTGGCATTCGTAGGGGCAAATAACTACATCTTAGGAAACAGTTTTGCACCAGGTAAAGTGATTAGCAACTTTGCTAACTCTTCTTTGAAATGGGAAAAATCAGATCAGTTGGACATTGGTTTAGATTTAGCCACGTTTAACAATAAGTTGACCTTCACTTTTGAGTACTACAAGAAAGTAACCAACGATATGTTATTACCAGTTTCGATTCCAGCGGTTTCTGGTTTTACTACCAGTTTGGACAACATTGGTCAGGTTCAAAATACAGGGGTTGAATTAAGCGCAGATTATCGCACTAGTTTTGGTCCTGTGAATTTCAGAACTAACATGAACTTAACGATGAACCAAAGTAAAATTTTGGCCATCAAAGGAGCCAATGACATACTTTGGTATGGTAGTTTTTATGGTGGGTATAACGTCATGAAAGTGGGTCGTCCGATTGGTATGATTTACGGTTACAGAAAAGAAGGCATTTTCAATACTCAGGCAGAAATTGATGCTTGGGCTAAGCAAGATGGTGTAATTCCTGGCGGAATGAAGTTCAAAGACATGAACGGAGATGGTGTTATTTCATATGATACACAAGACATGACTGAAATTGGAAATCCAAATCCTGCCTTTACTTGGGCTTGGACCATGGCAGCTGATTACCGTCAATGGGATTTGAACGTATTATTTGTAGGAGCTCAAGATTTTGATATCTACCGTAATATTGAAGCATCTACCATGAACATGGACGGTGTGTTTAACGTATTAGATAAAGCCAAAGATCGTTGGAGATCGGCTACTAATCCAGGTACCAATCCGAATGACAAAAACTCACAAGGAGGAACTAGTTATTTCAAGTGGTCTCGTGAAAGTAGTGAGCGTTATGTATATGACGGAAGTTATGTTTGGTTAAAGGCAGTGACTTTAGGGTATAAACTTCCTAAAATGAGCAATATATTCAGCGAGTCTAGAGTATTCTTAACTGCGAATAACTTATTCTTATTTACCAATTACCCAGGAAATAACCCGGACGCAGGTGTTAGAGGTGGAACGGAATTGAACAATGACGATGAGTCATATCCAGTTCCTAGAACAGTGGCTCTTGGTGTTAAATTAAACTTCTAATTATACAGAAATGAAAAAAATAACAGCTTCAATATTATTATCCTTTTGCTTCATTCAGTTTTCTTGTCAAGAAGACTTTTTGACGACAACAGACCCTACGAGGATTGGTCGAGATTTGTTTTATCAAAACGAAACTCAATTCAATCAAGCTTTGAATGGAATATATGGTCAATTGCAAACGATCACCAACTCGGCCTATATTCAGCAGGAATTTATGTCAGACAATACCACGCTAGACTTCAATCCATTGGATCGTGGAGGTGCAGCTGGTTGGGAGGCATTTGAATTCTCAACGGTTAATCAAGGAAATGGAGAAATCAATACGCTTTGGAATAACCATTATGCAACGATGTACAACATCAATTATGCCTTGGAAAAATTAGCTACTTCTACCATAGATGCAACGGCTAAGGGATCCATTGAAGGGCAATTGAAATTCTTACGCGCTTACCATTATTTCAACTTAACGCGTTATTTCGGAGATGTGGTTTTAGCAACGAAGACTTTATCAAATCCTAATGAGTCATTTGATTTAGTGCGTTCTCCTCAAGCTGAGGTTTACAAGCAGATTGAAACAGACTTGGGTGATGCAGTGAAATTATTACCTGCTTCATATCCTGCTTCAGGAAGAGGAAAGGCTACCAAAGGAGCTGCTGTGGCATTGCTAGGAAAAGTATATTTAACTAGAAAGAACTATTCAGCTGCAGTTACTACCTTAAAAGATATTTTGAGCTTAGGGTATTCTTTGAATGCTAATTACAAAGACAACTTTGATCCAGCTAGGAAAAATGGGCCTGAGTCCATCTTTGAAGTTCAATATCAAGGAGGTAACGACTTAGGTGAGCAAAGTAACTTTGTTTATGTGTTTGCACCTCGTTTATCTCAAGGTGCTGTAACAGGATACGCAAATACTACGCCAAGTGGTAGAAATATTCCTACTCGTGATATGATCAACGCCTATGAGGCGGGAGACTTGCGTAAAGATATTTCCTTGAAAACAGGATATACCTTGAATGGTACTTTTGTTGGTATTCCATTCGTAGCTAAATACCAATATCCGCACACCATTTCTGGTCGCTCGGATAATAACTGGCCGGTGTTACGTTATGCCGATGCATTATTGATGTTAGCTGAATCAATCAATGAATCAGCTGGACCAACAGCCGAAGCATTAGGGTATGTGAATGCCGTAAGAAAAAGAGCTGGATTGGCTGAATTGGCAGGTTTATCCAAAGAAGGTTTACGTGCAGCTATCATGCAAGAGCGTCGTGTAGAATTAGCCTTTGAAAATCACCGCTGGTTTGATTTACAAAGAACCATGACTCCTTCTGAATTGACGGCATTTATGAATGCTCATGGAGCTAGAGAAAAAGCAAATCCTACCGTTTCAAGAGGAGGAATTGCCTTCAACGCTTTGGATTATGTATATTCTGATTTTGAATATTACCTACCTATTCCTGCTCCTCAAATTTTGATTAACAGTAAATTAACCCAAAACCCAGGGTATAACTAAGGGATTTTTTATTTAGATTAATCTTTGTAAAATTGCCGAGTGCTTGGACTTGCTCTCCAAGCCTCGGCAACACAAAGATTTAAACCTATTATAACAAACATTTCTGTGCAAAATAGTACTGAATTTATTACCTTTTTGGGTCGATTACACCCACTGATTGTTCACTTCCCCCTAAGTTTATTATGGGTAGTATTGCTGCTTGAAGCCATTTCTTGGAAGCAATCATCCAATCAATTTAAACCTGCCATTCATTTGATGCTTTGGGTCGTAAGTATTTCTGCGCTATTGGCAGTGACTTTCGGCTTAATACTAGCCAATCAAGATGATTATGCAGGTAATACTGTAGTCTGGCACCAATGGTCGGGTATTGCAACCCTCGTGTTGGCAGCTTTGGCCTTATTAGCTTTTAAAGCGGATGAGACCAAATCCTACCGGGCCTTGTTAATCCTTTCCGTGTTTGGCGTAACTTTTGCCGGACATTATGGAGCCATGTTAACCCATGGTGACGATTATTTGAGTTCTGTTTGGAATCCTGAAATAGCCAAAGATTCTACTTCGGTAGCCCCTAAAATAGATGTTAAAAAATTACAAGGCGACATCAACGTCGATCAGAAAGAAGCTTTAGCCATAGAGGCTAGAAGTATTTTGACAAAACATTGTACCAGTTGTCATGGTACCAAAAAAGTAAAAGGAAAACTTCGTCTTGACGAATTAAAATACGTCTTAAAAGGGGGAGAAAATGGAAAGGCCTTGATTATCGGCCATCCAGAAAAAAGCGATATCATTCATCGCATCAAATTACCTGCTAGTCATGATGACGCTATGCCTACCAAGGGTAAGCGCCTGACCAAAGCAGAAATTGAAGTATTGGAAACATGGATTAAGCAGGGCGCTCCTTGGCCTAATTCTCCCAACACCACTCGTCCATTAGCTTTGCCTGAGGAAACAGATTTATCAGTTTCCAATGACCTACCTACTGGACCTGTTCCTGCTGCTTTTCAAGAAGTAGAAAGTGCCACAGTAAGTCCAGCCGCACAAATTTTAAATGCGAATCAAGTGGATGAATTGAACATAAAAGTTCGAACCATCTTAGCCCATAATTGCTATAGTTGCCATAATGCCACCAAAACCAAAGGAAAACTTCGTTTAGACAAAAAAGAATTTCTGTTTAAAGGGGGTGAAAACGGGCCTATTTTAGTAGCTGGTTATCCAGAGAAAAGTGATATCATTCGTCGGGTTAAATTGCCGGAAGGTCATGATGATGCCATGCCTACTAAAGGAAAGCGTTTAACCAAGGAAGACATTGCCTTACTCGAATTTTGGATTAAACAAGGAGCTCCTTGGCCAACAGGTCCAGAAAAAAGTTTGTATCGAGTTGCGGCCTTGGAGCCTCGCTTACCTAATTTACCTGCGGCTAATGCACAGGCACAGCAGCCCATTGATTTGTTTGTGGATCAATATTTCAAGAAAAATAAAATTGCTTGGAAAAAACCAGTGGATGATGCTACCTACATCCGTCGGGTTTATCTAGATGTTCAAGGTTTATTACCTTCTCCACAAGCAATCCAAAATTTCATCACAGATAAGCGTCCAAACAAAAGGGAGCAATTAGTTCAATCTTTACTGAACGATAATTCTGCTTATGCCCAGCATTGGTTTAGTTTCTGGAATGATGCTTTGCGGAATGATTATACAGGAACCGGTTATATCACGGGTGGCCGATTTGCCATCTCCAAATGGCTTTATGGTTCATTGAAAAACAATAAACCTTATGAGCAATTTGTCAAGGAATTAATCAGTCCAAGCAAAGAGTCTGAAGGGTTTATTAAGGGAATTAAATGGAGAGGAACCATCAACTCTAGCCAAAGTACCGAGATGCAGGCGGCTCAAAACGTAGCTCAAGTATTTTTAGGATTAAATTTAAAATGTGCTTCCTGCCACGACAGTTTTATCAGTGATTGGAAATTGGATGATGCTTATGCCTTTGCCAATGTTTTTGCGGATCAAACCTTAGAAATTCATAAGTGCGACTTACCTACAGGCCGCATGGCTGGCCGAGGTGTTTTGTATAATTCTTTAGGTAAAATTAAAGAAACCCCGATTACTGCTGATCGTTTAGTGCAATTAGCGGATATTTTAGTTCAGAAGAAAAATGGCCGCCTATACCGTACTTTGGTGAATCGGGTGTGGGCTCAATTGATGGGAAGAGGAATTGTGGAGCCAGTGGATGTGATGGATAATGAACCATGGAGCCAGGATTTGTTGGATTACTTAGCCTATGATTTTGCCAATAATGGTTCAGATATGAAGCGTTTAATGTATCAGATTTTGACGTCTAAAACTTACCAATTGCCGACGGTTGGCTTCAAAGAGGTATCCATGTTGACAGCTTCCAATTATGTCTTTAAAGGAATGACGAAAAGACGCTTAACAGCGGAACAATTTGCTGATGCCGTGAGTCAATCGTTCTTCCCCTTATATTCAGATTCTGCTCTAGCTGTAAAAATGTTACCAGCTGATATCAAGAAAGAAATTCCTTTTGCTCGGGCAGCTTTGGTTAAAAACGATCCATTCTTAACGGCTTTAGGAAGACCTAACCGGGAGACAGTTTCTACCAGTAGAACTTCACAAGCTAACTTATTACAAGCTTTGGAATTGACGAATGGTGTTAAATTTAATTATACCTTAAATACGGGCGCTAAGATTTGGGTTGCTAAATATGCTACCAGTGACGCTTTGGTAAATGCCTTGTATCGTCAGGCATTGGGTCGTAATCCGAGTCCTCGCGAGATGGAATTGGCTATTAGGTACTTGGGCAAAAAGCCTACAGTAGAAGGAGTTCAGGATTTTGTTTGGGCTATTACCCTACTTCCTGAATTTCAATTAATTATCTAAGTTTTGAAATAGAATATCTTGTATTTTTGTATATGAAGACGAATTATAACAGAAGGGAATTTTTACAGAATACGAGCATGGCCACTTTGGCAGCTATGGGAATGAACTCGCCTATGGCAAGTTTGCTCGCAGGTTCTAATAATCCAATTGCCCAAAGGGCCGCTACGGCGGATACCGTTATCTTACTTTGGATGGCGGGTGGAATGGCTCATACGGAAACCTTTGATCCCAAACGATATACTCCCTATGAAAAAGGTATGGAGGGGAATCGGGTTTTAAGTACATTTAAATCGGTACCTACTAAGCTGGATGGCATTCATTTTTCAGAAGGTTTGGAAGGAATAGGAAGTGTGATGGACAAAGGAACCTTAATCCGTTCTTATGTAGCTGCCGACTTAGGTCACATCTTACACACGCGCCATCAGTACAATTGGCATACTTGCTATGAACCACCTCAAACGGTAGCGGCTCCGCACATGGGAGCTTGGATAGCCAAAGAATTAGGCCCTAAAAATCCAGTAATTCCAGCGTTTATTGACATTGGACAGCGATTCACCGTAGGTGAGGGGGAGGAATTAAAAGCTTTTCATTCGGCAGGATTTTTAGGAAATGAGTTTGGTCCATTTTTCATCCCAGATCCAAGTCAGGGATTGGACAGCGTTCGCCCTCCTGTAGGAATGAACATGAAACGTTTTGAAAGCAGAAATAAGTTATACAATGATTTAATCAGTAAGAGTCCTTTTGGAGATTTTGGCAGTGATTATCAAAAAGAATCTCTTCGCCGTTCTATGGAGCAGGCTTATATTTTATTGAATTCCCCGGAATCGAAGGCCTTTAATTTAAGCTCTGAACCCAAAGAAAGCTATGATATTTACAATACAGGCCGTTTTGGTTTAGGATGTCTTTTGGCTCGTCGATTAACGGAACAAGGAGCTCGATTTATTTCTGTGACCACTGAATACGAACCATTCTTTGGTTTTGACACCCATGAAAATGGCCATACGCGCATGGCGGGTATGAAAAAACAAATTGATGGACCTATATCTCAATTGATCAAAGATTTGGATAAAACCGGCCATTTAGATAGAACTTTAGTCATTGTGGCTTCAGAGTTCAGTAGAGATATGATGGTAGAAGGGCGCCCTGATCAAACCGTGAAAGAACAGGTGAATCAGCCAGAAATTCTGAATGATATGAAGTTTTATGGAATGCATCGTCACTTTACAGATGGCTGCTCTATTTTGATGTTTGGAGGAGGCATTAAACGAGGACATGTTTATGGTAAAACAGCCGATGAAAGGCCATGTAAAACCATTGAAAATCCAGTGAAAATTGCGGGAATTCACCAAACAATGTACCATGCTTTGGGAATCAAACCTGATACACAGTATGAAATTGAAAAAAGACCTTTCTACACGACACCTGATGGTAAAGGTCAAGTAGTCAAAGATTTATTGATAAAAGCCTAATGAAAGGAATTTACCTTTTTTATACGTATTGTTTGGCACTTGGTTTTGTTCTGACTTTAGATGCATGCTCTTCAAGTAGCGCTTCTCAAGTAAAGGAAGAGCCAATACCCGAATTGGTCAGTTATAATTTTGATATACGGCCTATTCTTTCTGATAAATGCTCTGCTTGTCACGGACCAGATGCCAACAAACGAGAAGCCGGTTTACGACTAGACGATTCCGTTAGTGTATTTAAGGCATTGAAAGAGCATCCGAATGCTTATGCTTTAGTACCTGGAAAGCCAGAATTATCGGAAGTTTTTCTTCGTATCACTACCGAGGATACCATCAAAATGATGCCCCCTAAAGCATCGCATCTGAAGCTTTCTGCGAGGGAAATAGACTTAATAGAAAAATGGATTAAACAGGGTGCTAAATACGAAAAGCATTGGGCATTTGTGGCGCCTAAAAAACCCGCACTTCCCGAGGTAGATCAGAAGGACTGGGTAAAAAATGAGATTGATTATTTTGTGCTTCATAAATTGGAGCAAAAAGACCTAAGCCCGAATGAGGAAGCCGACAAAGAGCGTTTATTGAAGCGGGTCGCGTTGGATCTTAATGGCTTACCTCCAAGCATTAGCCAAATGGATCGTTTTTTGGCGGATAATTCACCCAAGGCCTATGAAAAAATGGTGGATGAGTTATTGCGAAATCCAAGTTATGGTGAAAAGATGGCGGTGTATTGGTTGGACTTAGCGCGCTATGCCGACTCACATGGTTATCAAGATGATGGCTATCGTACTCAATGGCCTTGGAGAGATTGGGTCATTCATGCACTCAACAAAAATATTCCTTACAGTCAGTTTGTTACGTGGCAATTGGCAGGGGATTTAGTACCAACTTCTAATCCTGCGCAAGCTAAGGAGCAATTATTGGCCACGGGTTTTAACCGTAATCATAAAATTACGGAAGAAGGGGGCGTCATTCAAGAGGAATATCGGGTCAGTTATGTGGCCGACCGAAGCGATTTATTTGGAAAAGCATTTTTAGGGGTGACCATGGAATGTGCTCGTTGTCATGACCATAAATATGACCCCATTACACAGAAAGATTATTACCAGACATTTGCCTTTTTTAATAATGTAAAGGAAGTAGGGATAGAGTCGGTGATAGGTGGTCCAGAAACCTATGCCAAAAAGCCTTTGATGGAAATCAGTAATGAAGATGTCAAAGGGATTTTGAAGTTTATCAATAAACAGGATACATCCCGATTGATCGTGTCGGTTATGAGTGATTTAGATACCCCGCGTGTTAGCACTATTTTAAAAAGGGGAAATTATGATGTCCCTGGCGATGTAGTTCAACCAGCCATGCCGAGTGTTATTTTGCCATTTGCTAAAAATTTGCCTAAGAATAGGCTTGGTTTAACCAAATGGTTATTTGACAGAAAAAATCCTTTAACATCACGCGTTTTTGTGAATCAAATGTGGCAGGAGTTTTTTGGTAAGGGTATTGTGAAAACGGCGGGAGATTTTGGTATGCAAGGAGAATTACCTACTAATCCAGCCTTATTGGATTGGTTGGCAGTAGACTTCATGGAGCATGGCTGGAATATCAAACGCCTAGTCAAGCAAATGGTGATGTCAGCCACTTATCGTCAGTCAGCCAAACTCAGCCCAGAAAAATTAGCCAAAGATCCAGAGAACATCTATTTGTCTCGTTCTTCTCGTTCACGTATCAATGCTGAATTCATTCGCGATGTGGTTTTGTCTAGCAGTGGTCTGTTAGTACCTCAGGTAGGTGGACCTAGTGTGAAGCCATATCAACCACCTGGATTATGGGAGGGTGCTACTTCAGGCCGCGGTTTATTGTCTATGTATGTTCAAGACCATGGGGCTAGTTTGTACCGTCGGGGAATGTATACCTTAATTAAAAGAACAGTTCCTCCTCCCACCATGAGTATTTTTGACGCGAGTAATCGCGATGTTTGTGAGGTAAGAAGGTTGAAAACCAATACCCCTTTACAGGCTTTGGTTATGATGAATGACCCAACCGTGCTGGAAGCTTCACGAGTTTTAGCGGCAAAGCTTTTACAAGAAAATAATCAGGTTCCTGATAAAATCAAAAAAGCATTCCGATTGATTGTTTGTCGAAAACCTACGGATAAGGAATTGACTATTTTGACCACTTATTATAGCAAAGAGTTGAAGAAAATCAATTTGAAACAAGCCAATAAAATATTGGCTGTGGGGGAATATCCTATTCCTAATCAAGTAGATAGACAACTGTTAGCGGCCTTAATGCGTGTGGTTAATACCATTTATAATTTAGAGGAAACCATTACTAGAACCTAAGCTGATGTTAGAAAAAGAGATATTAGAACACGGGCTAAGTTTTAATCGGAGAAGATTCTTATCTACGATGAGTCTAGGGCTAGGAAGTGTGGCCTTGGGCTCCCTTTTGGTCCCTAGTTTATTAAATGGTGGCGACCAAGATGGAGCAGATTTTACACCCGGTATTCCTCATTTTGCCCCGAAAGCAAAACGGGTAATTTACCTATTTCAAAATGGGGCACCCTCTCAGTTAGAGACTTTTGATTACAAGCCCAAACTTTGTGATATGATGGGTTTAGATCTTCCTGCTTCTGTACGAGGTTCGCAGCGTTTGACGGGAATGACGGCCAATCAGGCAAGTTTTCCTTTGGCGCCTTCCTTTACAAATTTCAAACAATATGGACAATCGGGAGCTTGGATAAGTGATATTATGCCTTATACATCTAAGATTGTAGATGATATTTGCATCATACGGTCCATGTATACAGAAGCTATCAACCATGACCCTGCCTTGACCTTTTTTCAGACGGGTTCTCAGCAGGGAAACCGTCCTAGTATGGGTTCTTGGTTGAGTTATGGTTTAGGAAACGAGAATAAAAATTTACCTGACTTTACTGTATTACTTTCACGTGGCATTGGTAATGGGCAAGGGGTATATTCAAAATTGTGGTCCAATGGTTTCTTAGACTCCATTCACCAAGGAGTACAATTTAGCAAAGGAGAGGATCCTGTTTTATACCTGAGAGATCCAGAAGGCATGGGTCGCAAAGAAAGAAGAGAGATGCTAGACCATTTAGCGGAACTCAATGATTTGTCATACCAAGAGTTTGGAGATCCAGAAATTTCTGCCAAAGTCAAGCAGTATGAAATGGCTTACCGCATGCAAACCGCCGTTCCTGAGGTGATGGATTTGTCGAAAGAGTCGGATGATATCATCAAATTATACGGTCCAGACTGTTTGGTTCCTGGAACCTTTGCGGCGAACTGCCTTTTAGCTAGAAAACTCTCTGAAAATGGGGTACGTTTTGTACAGTTATATCACCAAGGTTGGGATCAACATGGAAATCTGCCTTTTGAAATTCAAAGTCAGGCGAAAGATACAGATCAAGCATCTGCAGCCTTAATTACTGATTTAAAGCAACGAGGATTGTTGGATGAAACATTAGTCATTTGGGGCGGAGAGTTTGGCCGTACTTGCTACAGTCAAGGTAAATTGACTATTGAAAATTATGGTCGAGATCACCATCCACGCTGTTTCAGTATTTGGATGGCCGGCGGTGGCATTAAGCCTGGTATGGTATATGGTGAAACGGACGAATTGGGCTATAACGTTCAAAAAAATCCAGTCCATGTACATGATTTTCAAGCAACTGTATTGAATCAATTGGGCTTAGATCATGAAAAATTAGTCTATAAACATATGGGTCGTAGGTTCCGTTTAACTGATGTATCAGGAAAAGTGGTTCGAGATATCATTAGTTAAGTGCTTTATATGAAGAACAGTAAGCTTACCGGTATATTTGAACAGATATTATTAGCCTCTTTTTTCTTTGTAGGCTTTTTACTGGTATTCGAAAGTGAATTAAAAATCCCGGTGTATTTGCAACCAATCGGTCGACTGCACACACTTCTTCTGCATTTCCCCATTGTCTTGTTATTACTGGCTATGTTCATGGAATTTTTCCGTTTTCAAGCTAGCTTACATGAAAACAAGACCTATCTTCAGTTGACAGAATACCTGCTGCTTGTTGGGGCCTTAAGTGCTGGAATAACGGTTATTATGGGTATTTTCCTTGCCAAAGAGCCTGGCTACGGAGGAGGAGATTTATATTGGCATCGCTGGTTGGGTGTAAGCACCTATGTGTTGGCAGCTCTGATATATTGGATTCGAAATAAGAATTGGTATCAAGCCACTATAGCCAAGAGTACTTCGATTGGTATGGCCTTGCTGCTCGTTTTAGTGGGCCATTTTGGAGGGAATCTTACTCATGGAGGAAACTTTGTCCTAGAGCCTTTGATTAAAAGTCAATCAGTGCCCTTGGAAGAAGCAGTCGTATTTCAAGATGTAGTACAACCTATTCTAGAAAAGAAATGTGTGGCTTGCCATAATCCAGATAAAATCAAAGGAGAGCTTTTATTAACGGATGCGAAGTCCATGGCTAAGGGAGGTAAAACAGGACCACTTTGGGTAGCCGGAAAGCCGGAATTGAGTTTATTGATTCAGCGTGCCCATTTGTCCATAGACGACAAAAAACATATGCCGCCAATCGGGAGGCCACAGTTAAGCGATGATGAATTGCAATTATTAACTTGGTGGGTTAAGGAAAAAGCCTCCTTCACTAAAAAAGTGGTGGATTTAGCCTCCAATGATTCTTTACGGATATTTTCAACTAAACTTCTTGCTTCGGCTGGCCCGCAAGAAGAAGTGTATGATTTCCCAGAAGCAGATGAAGAGACTATTCAAAAGCTTTCCAATGAGTATCGAACCATAATGTTATTTGCTAAAGATTCGCCAGCTTTATCGGTTAATTTTTTTAATAAGGCTCAATATAAAGCCCAAAAATTAGAGGAGCTTAAAGAGATCAAAGAACAAGTAGTTACCTTAAGTCTCGCTAAAATGCCTGTGCAGAATTCTGATTTGGCATATTTAAAAGATCTAGAACACCTTCATACGTTAAACCTGAATTTTACCGATATCACGGAAGCGGGATTGAAAGAATTGAATGGATTAAAAGAATTAATGGTTTTATCCCTTTCCGGAACTAAGTTAAAAGCAGCAGGCTTGGCTAATTCCTTGAAAGCCATCCCTAACCTAAAGAAGGTCTATGTTTGGGATGCTGGGTTGAGTCGAGAAGATATTCAAATACTTCAAAAACAGGTAAAAGGAATTCAAGTCATAGGAGGATTCCAAGATGATGGAAGCAATCCATTGAAACTTAATCCCCCTCAAGTAAAAAATCCATCTACCATTTTTGATGAGTTTATCATGGCCCAGCTAGGTCATCCGATTAAAGGAGTGGAAATCCGATATACCACCGATGGTAGTATACCAGATAGCGCACAGTCGCCTGTATTTGCTGGAAATTTACGATTGAATCAGAATACGTCTATTCGGGCGAGGGCCTTTAAACCGGGATGGAAAGGTAGTGATGAGGCTATTTTTGATTTTTATCGTGGTCATTTTAAACCTGATAGTGCCGTTTTATTGACTCCACTCAACCGAGTTCATCAAGCCGCGGGTGCCAAAACATTTTTTGATGGTAGATTGGGTACTTTTAATGCCAATAGTCCAGCTTGGGCAAATAATTGGGCGGGAGTTAGAAATAATGACTTAGTATTAGTGTCCATGTTCAAACAAGCCATTCCACTTTCCTCGGTAGAGTTAAGGATCATGGTTGAAACTCAAACGGGGATTTTCCCTCCGGAATTGGTGGAAGTTTGGGGGGCAAGTGTGGAGAATCAATGGAAGCTTATTACCAAGTTTAAACCCATTATTCCTAAGGAAAATTTTCCGCATACCCTTCCTTTGATTGGGACAAAATTCAAAACAGCCAACGTTAAATACATCAAAATAGTGGCTAAGCCACTGGAGAAAATTCCTGGTTGGCATCCCGCAAAAGATAAACGAGCCTTATTTTTGGTTGACGAGATGTTTTTCAATTAGTTATTCCATTTCATCCTGCTAATTTCTGGTTTTTGTCGCTTTATGCTTGTTCGTTGGCCGAATATAGTTCACTGCCCATTTTTCCTTTTTATATTTGTCGCCATGAAAAATGGTCTTTTATTATTTTTAGGAATTTTACTCATGGGAAGTAGTTCCTTAATTGCTCAGCAAGTTGGTCCACCACCCGCTCCCATTCCTGTAGAGGTAATGTTTGGAAATAACCGCATGAACTTCCAGTTGATACTCAATAAACCCATCGATGCCAAGGGAAAATTCTCCTTTTTCAACGTGACTAATGGCGCTGTGGATTATCATAATAAAAATGAAGAAACGGAGATTGTAGTCGTAAATTCTATTAATTATGATTTAGGAAGCAATTTTAAGGCCGGTGCTGGAGCACAGTGGCATTTTAAATTGGGATTAGTACCCATATTGGGAGTACAATATTTTAAAGCCAATCCAACCTGGTTGCTTTTGGTATCCCCCAATATTTGTTTTTTACCAACCACAAATATGGAGGTTGTGAGTTTAGTAGAATTCAAACCTGTGCTTAGTCCTAAAACCCGACTGTATACGAGAGCCCAAGTTTTGTATAATCAAGTGATTGAAGGGGGAATACATGCCCGTAGCGGATATCAATTTCGGGCGGGTATAAGTCGCCAAAAGTTTACCTATGGCCTCGGAATGAACTTCGATTATTATGGACCGTTCAAGGCTGAAAAATTGAATACAGGTGCTTTTATAAGGATAAGCTTGTAGCTTGAAATAGAGGGATTTAGGCATATTTAACAAGGTCTTTACACATACCTATTGGTATTACTAGGGACTTACCTTATCTTGCTCGTATAAACCTCACTTCAACTATGAAAAAGCTTTGTTTGCTTTTAGGCATATTATGCCTTTCCTACCTATCTTATGCCCAGCATTTAGGTGCAACCGTTTCTTTACCCAATGGCTGGAAGTTAAGTCCAGCAGGAAAATCATTTCCATTAGGGGATTTACCTCTCAATATGGTAATTAGTCATTCCAAAAAATGGGCTGCAGTCTCCAATAATGGGCAAAGTAAACACAGCGTATACCTTATTGATATTGCCAAGCAACAAGTAGTTGATTCTATGATTGTGGCAAAGGCTTGGTATGGTTTGGCCTTTAATTCAGATGACTCCCAGCTATTTGTATCAGGCGGGCATGATAATAAAATACTTCGCTTAGGAGTAGGTGCCGGCAAATTGAGCTTGTTAGGAGAAATTAAGTTAGGAGATGCTTGGCCTAATCGAATAGCCCCATCGGGTTTAGCCTTTGATGATCTTCGTCAAAGATTATATGTTGTCACAAGAGATAATCGGAGTTTATACATCATTGATGTGAAAAGTAACCAGGTGATTCAACAATTTGGGATGGATGGAGAGGCTTATATGTGTGTGTTAAGTCCAACCAAAAACGAATTGTATGTTTCATGTTGGGGATGTAACCAGGTTTTGGTATTCGATTTAAAAACCAATCTTTGGAAAAAGTCCATTGAGGTTGGAGATAATCCAAATGAAATGGTCCTTCATCCCAACGGGAAGTCTTTATTGGTTTGCAATGCTAATGACAACAGTGTCTCGGTGATTGATTTAAAATCACAAAAAGTAATAGAAACCTTGGATGTAGCTTTATATCCTAATTCTCCTGCAGGCTCCACCACAAATGGCTTAGCTATAGATCCAAAAAATAATTATGTATACATAGCTAATGCGGATAATAATTGCCTTGCTGTTTTTGATGTAAGTAATCCGGGAAAGAGTCAAGCGAAGGGATTTATTCCTGTGGGATGGTATCCAAGCAATGTTAAAGTAATTCAAAATCAAATTTGGGTTATTAATGGAAAGGGGAATACCTCCATGGCTAATCCTTATGGGCCAAGACCTATTCGTAAAGGTGAAGAAGTGAATTTACACGCTGGAGATTCCAATGCACCGAAGGAAGTACAATATATTGGTTCTATGTTTAAAGGATCGATGAGTGTCATTCCGAGTCCCAAAGCAAATGAATTACCTGTTTATACGAAGGCAGCCTATCGAAACTCAGCGTATCAGCCTGATAAATCCGACTTGGTAGATCAGCAGGCTCCAACTTTCCCTATTCCCATGAAGGCTGGGCAAAAGTCTCCCATTAAGTATGTGTTTTATGTCATTAAAGAGAATCGGACCTATGATCAAGTTTTGGCTGATGTGAAAGGTGGAAATGGAGATACCACTTTATTGCTTTTTGGAAGAAAATATACACCAAATCAACATGCCATTGCGGAATCATTCGTTTTGTTAGATAATTTTTATGTAGATGCCGAAGTAAGTGCGGATGGTCACCATTGGACCATGGGAGCTTATGCTACCGATTACATGGAGAAAAGTTGGCCTACAAGCTATGGAGGCCGTGGAGGCGGAATATATGGAGAAGCGGAGCGAAGTGTTTCTCAAAATAAGAATGGATATATTTGGGATCA
The DNA here is from genome assembly GCA_027491315.1 of Cytophagaceae bacterium. Lineage (GTDB taxonomy): Bacteria > Bacteroidota > Bacteroidia > Cytophagales > Spirosomataceae > Aquirufa. The sequence goes on along the minus strand of JAIXWL010000001.1, from coordinate 266,495 downwards.
GTGTAACCGTTATGGAGTTTCATTTAGAACTTATGGTGAATTTGTGTCCAATGGAAAGGCGAATATTCCAGTATTGAATAATCATTTTCACCCTACTTTTCCTAGTTATAATTTATCCATTCAAGATACGACGCGCTTGTCTATTTGGAAGAAGGAATTCGAACAAATGGTTAAGGAAAATAGAGTTCCTAAGTTTAATTCATTACGCATGGGAAATGACCATACAGAAGGATTGCGGATTGGAAGACCAACGCCTTATGCGCACGTAGCGGACAATGATTTAGCGGTGGGTCAATTAATCGAGACTTTAGCAAAAAGCCCTATTTGGAATGAAACAGCAGTATTCATTTTGGAAGATGATGCCCAAAATGGAGCTGACCATGTGGATGCCCATCGCAGTTCAGCTTATGTGGCAGGAGGTTTTGTGAAACGTAATTTTGTAGATCATACGATGTATACCACGAGCTCCATGTTAAGAACCATGGAGTTGATTTTGGGTTTACCACCTATGACACAATATGATGCCGCGGCAACGCCTATGTGGAGGAGTTTTGATTCAGTGGCAAAGCCATTTGAGTTTAAAGCCATTATTCCTCAAATTAATTTATTGGAAAAAAATGTGGTTCGAAATGAATGGCAAAGACAATCCGAATTATTCAATTTTGACAAGGAAGATGCCAATAATGATGTAGCCTTTAATCGAGTGCTTTGGCATGGGTTAAAAGGAAATATTCCATTTCCTGGGCCTAAAAGAGCTGCTTTTATTTTTCCGGTAAAGAAAAAAGAAGAAGATAAGGATTGAGTGAAGTTGGCTTCGAGAGCCTCAGCCAACTTCGAATACCTCAGCCAAAATGTAATGGCTCACAGTCGACTGAGGCTCTCGAAGTCGACTGCAGTAGTTTTATTTCTGCTGTTCGACATTTGTAATGTCGAACATTAGATAAAGTTGGCTTCGAGCACCTCAGCCAACTTCGAGCACCTCAGCCAAAATGTAATGGCTCACAGTCGACTGAGGCTCTCGAAGTCGACTGCAGTAGTTTTATTTCTGCTGTTCGACATTTGTAATGTTGAATATTGGATAAAGTTGGCTTCGAGCACCTCAGCCAACTTCGAGTATCTAAGCCAAAATGTAATGGCTCACAGTCGACTGAGGCTTTCGAAGTCGACTGCATTATGTTCTAATTAAGCTTGTGAATTTTAACCCTACTTGTAAATATTCGGTGGCTGAGGTACTCGAAGCCAGCGTAATATCTATGCTTCTTGCTGTATTTTTATTTCCAAGGAATGTGCCTCACGTATAAACCAAGCGGTAGATAAAAGTGCTAAGTTTTTAATAATGTATTGGCCAATCAAAGTAGGGGTGAAAATGAATTGCCACGTATCATTTGGAAGAAATATGGTTGGGAGGAAAGTGGTGATAAGGTGCAAAACCAAAGCGTAAAAAGCCCAAGAAGTTATGGCAGGAAATAACCAAATCAGGCCTAAGGCACATTCTATGAATCCAAAATAGAAAGAAAATGTTTCAAGCTCCAAGGCTTGATGCAATGTTGCTTCATACAGGTGTTCTACTAATTTTTCTGCTGGTGAAATTCCTATCACTTTTAATGCGCCGAACCAGAAGTAGATGATAAATAAGGAGATTCTACTGAACCAAATGATTGTTTTTCTTTCCATAACCTAAATCCTTTGCTTCAAAACTAAGAGAAGGTGATAGAATTAAAAATGATATACATCAGCTCCCGGGTGGCTAGGTCTCTTGAAATTACTAGATTGTGCAAGTTGGCTTCGAGAGCCTCAGCCAACTTCGAGCACCTCAGCCAAAATGTAATGGCTCACAGTCGACTGAGGCTCTCGAAGTCGACTGCTGTAGGTTTATAGCAAGCTTGTGAATTATTACTATGATTGTAAATATTTCTGCTGTTCGACATTTGTAATGTCGAACATTGGATAAAGTTGGCTTCGAGCACCTCAGCCAACTTCTTGTGGATAAGCCAGTTTTAATGCTCCAATGTCGACTGAGGCTCTCGAAGTCGACTGCTTTAGGTTTATAACAAGCCTGTGAATTATTACCAATCTTGTAAATATTCGGTGGCTGATGTACACGAAGCCACCGATTTTAAGCCATATCCAATGCCCTCAATTGTAGCTTTCTGTTTCCTCTAAACTCATTTACTTCCAAATGATAGACCAATGAAATAGGCTTTTGATTCAAATAGGCATCCATTAAGCCCTCGTAGAAGTCGGCTCTCAGGTTAAAGGCAATAACTTCTATAGCCGGATTTTCTGGGCGATCCTGAATAAATAATTTCAGGTGAGCTTCTTTTAAAATGGTGGGTGGGGCAGTTTGGTAAACTTGATCACTTTGAAAAAGGGGAATCATATTTCCTGGTCCGAAGGGGGAAAGACGAATCAACAATTTATCATGAAAAGCTAGATTTAGGGCGGATAGAGGCAATGCTAAATCAATTAATAATTCGGCTTGTGGCGGATTTTCTGTTAATCCAATTTTTACCAATTCATCAAATCGCTGAATAAACGCAGCTAAGTTTTCTGGTTCTAAATGTAAACCAGCTGCATGGGTATGTCCACCAAATTGAACTAATAAATCAGCACATGACTCAAGTGCCGCATGAATGTCAAAACCTTTGACCGAGCGAGCCGAACCTACTAAGTGACCATTTGATTCGGTGAGAATGATGGTTGGACGATAATAGTGTTCTTGCATTTTACTTGCTACAATCCCTACTACGCCTTTGTGCCAGGATGGATGAAAAAGTACTGTTGAAAAGGCATTGGGAAGAAAGGAATCTTGTTGAAAGATTTCCAAGGCTTGTTGCACAATTTCTTTTTCAACCTCTTTCCGACTTTGATTTTGTTTCAAAACAGCCTCGGCTAATTGGCTTGCTTCCAACATGTCGGAGGATAGTAATAATTTAACAGCACCATGGGCATGGTCCATTCTGCCTGCAGCATTGATGACCGGAGAAATAGAAAAAACAATATCGGTTACTTGGATGGGAGCCGTTCTCCCCGCATTTTGAAGTAAATAGGCTAATCCAGGAGAGGGGTTGTTACTTAGTTTTTCTAAACCAAAATAGGTAAATATTCGGTTTTCTCCCGTGATAGGAACCATATCAGCAGCAATACTGCAAGCTAATAAGTCGATGCGCTCCCATAGCGGTTCTGGTTCTAAAAAATTGGCTTCAATGAATGCCTGAATTAGTTTGAAACCCACGCCACATCCTGTTAACTCTTTGAAAGGATAGGCGCAATCTTTTCGTTTTGGATCTAAAACAGCTAAAGCATTAGGAAGTACATCATCCGGTAAATGGTGATCGCAAACAATAAAATCAATACCTTGTTTGGAGCACCATTCTACCCTATCATGGGCTTTGATTCCGCAATCAAGGGAAATTATGAGGCTATAATCATTGTCCTTGGCATATTGAATACCAGCTTGAGAAACTCCGTAACCTTCTGTATAACGGTCGGGAATGTAATAATCGCAATCGGCTCCCAGAATTTCACTTAAATAACCATAAACCAGAGCTACTGAAGTGGTACCATCAACATCGTAATCGCCATATATTAGGATTTTTTCACCTGTTTCCAAGGCTAAGCCTAACCTTTCAACGGCTTTGTCCATGTCCTTCATCAAAAATGGATCATGGATTGATGCTATTTCAGGTAGCATAAAAGCTTTGGCTTGCTCAAAGTTTCTTATTCCTCTAGATAAAAGTAAGGATAAGAAATAAGGATTTTTAACGGTACTTAATTCAAGGGAGAGTTGTTGAAATGCTTCTTTATCTGGCGGAGGCAAAAGCGTCCATTTCTTTTTAGGCAACATAGCTTATTCGGGAGTCAAGGTACAAATTACGCAAAATTCTAGAAGTATTTTGGGCTTCATTTTGGGTCAGCAAAAGGAACCGGGAATAAATAAATTTTAACAGCTAAATATCGGTAAAAAGCCTTACATGATTTGTTGGATATGAAGATTATCAGGAACAAGATTTTATTGATTCTTTTTTCTCCAAAAAAAGAAAGACCAAAGAAATGTCAAATACCATATTATGCATTAATAAAGCATTTCTTACTATTCAAGTAGCGCCTTAACAATATATTGATTACCAAGGTATTTCTTTTTTTGGAGAAAAAAGAAACAAAAAAACTTGGTTTTTTGTCGTTCTGCCAAGGCGAATTCTGCTTTGCAGAACCAGGATTCACTCCGCTTGCGCCTATACTTTTGACGCCTACGCTGCATGGCCTAGGCTAAGGTCAAAACCCCGTCTACCGCTTCGTTCATTCCCTTTCGCTAGGCTGAACGACGGGGTTTTCGTTCAGATAGAATTTGTTTACATCACCCCATTGTTTTTTATTTTCAAAACCTAAACCCTAATAACTAATCCTTTTAATTCTACATTCTAACAGCCGTATGCGGAGTGAGCATCGGTTCCGCGAATGCGGAATTCGTGTTGGATTAACCGTATTTTAATATGTTTTTTTGTTTCTTTTTTTCTCCAAAAAAAGAAATGCCAAAGAATGTTTAGCTCCAACAAAGTTTATGATTTAAGAATGTAGAATGAAAAATGTAGAATTTGAAGGAGCATCATTGTCAATTTGTCGAAAACTTCGTCTAACGCTTTGCTCATTCCCTTTCACTAGCAGACCGATGGTATTTTCAACATTTTTCCCCTAATCACTAAATCGTAATCACTTACCCCTAATCCCTAAACACTATAATTCTACATTCTCAATGCGCCACTCCATCTCGCTTAACTACCTTCCAAGCAGTTAAGCACATGATTTTCAAATCAAAGAAAAAAGATTGTTTTTGAAAGTATTCGGCATCGAAAGCCACTTTTTGTTCATTAGGAATTTCATCTCGACCATTCACTTGTGCCCAGCCAGTAAGTCCTGGTACTAGGGTATGTACATTAGCTTGAGTTCGAGCAGTATTTAAATCAGTTTGACTAGGTAGTGAGGGTCGAGGGCCTACAAAGGACATGTCTCCTGTAAGGATGCACCAAAGCTGTGGGATTTCATCCAGACTTGATTTTCTTAGAAAAGAACCAATGGGCGTAAGAAATTGATCTGGGTTAGTCAGTAAATGTGTGGCAACAACAGGAGTATTGGTCAACATAGTCCTGAACTTAGGCATACGAAAAGTGCTATTGTTTTTACCCATGCGGGTAGACCAATAAATGATGGGGCCAGAGGAGGTAAATTTGACCAAAATACCGATGATTAAAGCGGGAATAGCAAAAATCAGGCTCAAAATGAGGGCTACAAGTAAATCAAATAATCGCTTCATGGTTCCAATTTGCTACAAATATAGGCAATTTGGAGCCTTGAAGTGATTAAGGGGAAATAACGTACCATAAAATAAATATTATTTCCCTGTTTAAAGGAAAAAGTTTATTTTTGTTACTCAATTTTGTATCAGTCTGCTCACACAATATGTGAGTCAGGTGGGCGAAGCCGTAGCAAGACATCCCTTTTCTTTGCAAATAGATTCCATTTTTACTGGTAAAATACGTGTCAAACTATTGACCAAACTTTTACTTAATCCAGCAAGTAAAGTATACTTACGTGGTTTAGAAAGGGAGTTAGGTGTGAGTAGTAACACGGTCCGTTTGGAATTGAACAAACTGAATGAGATGCATCTCATCAAAGTTCAGGTGGACCCGGATAATACCAAAGTGAAGCATTACACAGTTAATACCTCGCATCCTATGTTCAGCTCCTTGCGTGGAATTATCATGCAATTCGTAGGTCTAGATCAAATCATTGAGCAGGTAATAGATAAACTAGGAAATGTAGAAAAGGTTTATCTCACCGGGGATTTAGCCGAGGGGAAAGATTCTCCTTTTGTAGATTTAGTATTGATTGGTGATGTGGACAAAGATTATCTATATCAATTAATTCAGAAAGCCGAGGGGCTTATTCCCCAGAAAAAAATACGCGTAGCGGTGTATGCCAGCCAAGAGCAACATGCTTTCTTGGAAAACTTTAAGGGGTCTTATTTTCATTTGTTGAATTAGTAAAGTGGGATGAAGAATAAAGTTATTATTGTAAGTGGATATTTTAACCCAATTCATAAGGGACATATCGAGTATTTTGAACATGCCAAAGAAATGGGCGACTTACTTTTTGTCATTGTTAATAATGATTTTCAAAGAGCTTTAAAAGGAAGTAAGGAGTTTCAAGATGAAAAAGAGCGATTGTATATTGTAAAGAATTTAAAAATGGTTGATCAATGTTTTTTATCTATTGATCAAGATCGAACCGTTTCAGCTACTTTAAAGTGGATTCATCAACAATTTGCTAATGATTTTCAATTGACCTTTGCTAATGGAGGGGATCAAAATAATGATACTATTCCAGAAAGACCAATTTGCGAGAAATTGGGTATCGGTTTGTTAGATGGGCTTGGAGATAAGATTCAATCGTCATCTTGGTTATTAAAATAATTTTACCAACAGAAAACACTTCTTTTAAGTGAAAAAAGCAATAATTACGGGTATTACCGGTCAAGATGGGGCCTATTTGGCAGAGTTTTTACTTCACAAAGGATATGAAGTTCATGGTATAAAAAGAAGAGCTTCCTCAATCAATACTCAAAGGATTGACCATTTGTATCAAGATCCTCATGTTTCTAATCGTAATCTTCATTTACATTATGGTGACCTAACAGATAGTACTAACTTGATAAGAATTATTCAAGAAGTGCAACCAGATGAAATTTATAATTTGGCGGCAATGAGCCATGTAGCTGTGAGTTTTGAAGAACCAGAGTATACTGCGAATGCAGATGGAATAGGTACATTACGCATTTTAGAGGCAGTAAGATTATTGGCACTAACCCAAAAAACTAAAATCTATCAAGCTTCTACCTCAGAATTGTATGGTTTAGTTCAGGCCGTTCCACAATCAGAAACCACTCCATTTTATCCTAGATCTCCCTATGCCGTGGCGAAATTATATGCCTATTGGATTACGGTGAATTACCGTGAAGCTTATAACATGTTTGCATGTAATGGCATTTTATTTAATCATGAATCTCCGCAAAGAGGAGAAACTTTTGTGACTAGAAAAATTACCAGAGCCGCAGCTAAAATTGTGTTGGGAATGGAGGATTGTTTGTATTTAGGTAATCTAGATGCCAAAAGAGATTGGGGGCATGCCAAAGATTATATTGAAGGTATGTATTTGATTTTACAACAAGACAAGCCGGAGGATTTTGTTTTAGCAACGGGAGTTACGACAACCATTAGAGATTTTGTGAAGATGAGCTTTGCTGAATTGGGAATTGAAATAGGTTTTCGTGGAGAAAATGAAGCAGAGGAAGGTTATATTTTGAGTAATCATGGGGAATATCCACTAGAAGTTGGAAAAGTTATCGTAAAAGTTGACCCCAAATATTTCAGACCTACAGAAGTTGATTTATTGATTGGTGATCCGAGTAAAGCCATGAATAAATTAGGCTGGAAACCTAAATATGATTTACCGGCCCTAGTTAAAGATATGGTTGCTAGTGATATTTTATTATTTAAAAAAAATATGAGTTAAATCGAATAATTTGAGTCTTGGAGTAGTTGTCTTGTATAAAATAATTACTCAATTTGTCATCTTTAAAGCTGTAAAAATAGGTTAATTTAAAAAGCATGAATAAAGTTAAAATTGGTGTAATTGGATTAGGTTATGTTGGCCTTCCTTTAGCGGTTGAATTTTCCAAAAAATATCCAACAATTGGATTTGATATAAATACCCAAAGGGTTTCAGAATTAAAATCATTTGTAGATAAAACATTGGAAATTAGTAATGGACAATTAATGGAAGTCGTTTGCAATGATCTGAAATCAAACTTATCTAGAACAGGGAACCTTTTTATTACAGATAGATTAGATGAGTTAGAAGTTTGCAACTTTTATATAGTTACTGTACCAACTCCTACTGATAAAAATAATAGACCTATTTTATCCCCTCTGTTAAAAGCAAGTGAAACTATAGGCAAGGTTTTAAAAAAAGGGGACGTTGTTGTTTTTGAATCAACAGTTTATCCAGGTGTTACTGAAGATGAATGTGTGCCCGTGTTGGAAAAAACTAGTGGATTGGAATTTAATTCAGATTTTTTTGTGGGTTATAGTCCTGAAAGAATTAACCCAGGCGATAAAGAGCACACGGTAACTAAAATCCTTAAAATTACTTCAGGTTCAACCCCTGAAATAGCTGATTTTGTTGATCAAATTTATAAGAGTATTATTACAGCAGGAACATTTAAGGCTAGTTCAATTAAAGTAGCAGAGGCAGCTAAGGTTATAGAAAATTCTCAACGTGACATAAATATTGCGTTTGTAAATGAGCTTTCCAAGATATTTAACCTGTTAAATATAGATACGAGTGAGGTTCTTGAAGCCGCCGGCACAAAATGGAATTTTTTGAAATTTAAGCCTGGTTTGGTTGGCGGACATTGTATAGGTGTTGATCCTTACTATCTGGCTCAAAAAGCCCAGGAAGTTGGTTATCATCCAGAAATCATTCTGGCAGGAAGAAGGCTGAACGATGGAATGGGTTCCTATATTGCAAATGAAGTTGTTAAGTTGATGCTTAAGAACGAGATTAAAATTCTTCGTTCAAAGATTTTACTAATGGGTATCACCTTTAAGGAAAACTGTCCTGATATCAGAAATACCAGAGTAATAGATATCTATAATGAATTAAGGGATTATGATATTCAGGTAGACGTTTTTGATCCCTGGGCTGATCCGGAAGAAGTAAAAAGGGAATATAATATTGAAATGGTACAGAATCCGGCTCAAAATGATTACTATGACGGGCTAATCCTTGCAGTTTCTCATGATAAATATCTGAATTTTGATTTTAAATCTTATTTGAAGTCTAACGGGATTATCTATGATGTTAAAGGAGTTTTACCTAAAAATATTACTTCTGGTAGATTATGATAAATCAAGGCCTGTACTCAATACCTTATCATAAAGTTGATCTTAGTAATTTTAGATTTCTAATTACTGGAGGTGCTGGCTTTATCGGGTCTAATCTGGTGGAATATTTATTAGAATATAATGCCGGACATGTAAGGGTACTCGATAATCTTTCGAACGGTTATTTTGAAAACATCAAGCCATTTGTTGGCCGACCAAATTTTGAGTTCATCGAAGGTGATATAAGAGACATTAAAACTTGTAAACAGGCTGTTGAAGGTATTCATTATATAAGTCATCAGGCTGCATTAGGATCTGTTCCAAGATCAATTAATGACCCACTTCTAACAAACGAAGTGAACATTTCAGGATTTCTAAATGTCTTAACTGCTGCAAAAGATGAGCCTTTAATAAAAAGAATGGTATATGCAGCCAGCAGCTCGACTTATGGAGATAGCCTTATATTACCAAAAACAGAAAATGTTATTGGAAAGCCACTTTCTCCGTATGCAGTCACAAAATTGGTTAACGAAATTTATGCAGATGTTTTTAGTAAGGTATATGGATTCCATACAATAGGATTAAGATACTTTAATGTATTTGGACCTAATCAAAGTCCAGATAATCCATATGCTGCTGTGATACCATTATTTATTAAAGCAGCAGTTGAAGGTAAAAGTCCAGTTATCTTTGGTGATGGAGAGACTTCAAGAGATTTCACTTTTGTTGAAAACGTTGTTCAGGCAAATATCAAATCATTATTGAATAGCAATACAATATCTGAGTCTGTTGTTTTTAATATAGCATGTGGCCAGAGAACTTCGTTAAATGAACTTTGGAAAATTATATCCCATCTTTCTGATGTTGATGGAATTTCACCTGAGTACAGGCCAGAGAGAAAAGGCGATATCAGAGATAGTTTAGCTAATATCACTAAAGCCATTGATTATTTAAACTATTTTCCCAATTATAATGTTGAAGAAGGCCTTTCTTTATTATTAAGAACCCAAAAGCTGCATTCAAAAAATTTGACTAAAGATAAATGAGTTTAGCCAAAAAGTCTCTTTCAATTTTTTTAAGGGACGGTTTCTTATTTGTTTCTAATGCTATTATCAGTATTATTCTAGCAAGGTCATTGGGTCCACAATATTTAGGACTATGGTTTGCACTTAATTTAATTCCCTCCTATGCTGAACTTTTTGGTAGAATTAAAATTGACGTTGCAGCAGTTTATTATTTAAGCAAGGGTAAATATTCTCTCAATGAGGTATTACCGGTAATTAATACTATGGCGATTTTTTTTAGTGCTGTTATAGTAGGTATCTATTTGATTTTTGCACCGGCTATCAACCTTTTTCTGTTTAAAGAATTTGCAAATGAAATGAAGTACTTCGCCATTTTTATTTTAATGCAAATTCCACTGACATTTTTATATATGAATTATTTATATGTTCATATATATTTAGATGATAGGAAGGTTGTAAATAGAATGGCTTTGATGCGCTCTCTGATATCGTTTGTAATCATCATTATTTCTTATGCCTTTACATCGTTTAATCTCAATATTATAAGTGTAATGATGGCTACGTTTGCAGGAATCTTATCTGCTCTATTTTATGGTATTTTTAAGGCGCCTGTGCATTCATTTGTTAGATTTATCTATCAAAGATTTATGATGAGAGATTTGTTTAAGTATGGTATTCAATTGTATATCACTGGAATATTCTCTTATTTAAATGTGTATGTTGTACAGTTTTTGGTACTCAGTTATTTAATACCTATTCAAATGAGTTATTACACTGTAGCTCAGCAAAATAGCCAGTTGTTTCAAAAGCTTTCTGATGCTGTTAGTGTCTTTCTTTTTCCATCTATTACCAAAAATGAGAACAGCGAAGAAAGGATAGAGTTAACTTTAAAGGTTTTTAGAGTCCTGTTGACCATGCTTATTCCCTGTCTCATATTGGCATTCTTATTACTTAAGCCATTAGTGCAATTGACTTATGGAGTAAAATATTTACCTGTTATAATACCGATATTTATAATTCTTCCTGCTATAGTCTTATCTACTGCAACTACTCCAGTGAATATTTTATTTCAGAGCACAGGGAAACCACAATTGGCCTATAAATCATTAATAATTCCCGTTATTATACAAATTATTGCTGGTATATTATTTATACCCCAAGGTGGTATTCTTGCTGCAGCAGCATGCTTTGCACTGGGGACTGTTACAGCTTCACTATCACAATTGTATATTTTCAAGCGTGAGTACGCTGTTGATGGAATTTTGAAAAAACTTTTTATAAAAAAGCAGGATGTTCAATTTGTATGGAGTTTTGGATACTCACTAATTAGCAAAAGTAAAGAGCATAAAAAAAATAATTATGTTGAATAACAAAAGTATATTAATTACCGGTGGAACCGGTTCGCTTGGTAAAGCATTAACATTTCATTTATTAAAAAAATATCCTCAGATTAAAAGATTGGTTATCTTTTCAAGAGACGAGCAGAAGCAGTTTCAAATGGCTCAGGAATACCCTGAATCTAAATACCCACAGATTCGGTTTTTTATTGGGGATGTTAGGGATAGGGAAAGGTTAATAAGAGCATTTAAGGGTGTCGATTATGTTATCCATGCCGCAGCAATGAAGCATGTACCAATTGCAGAGTATAATCCTGACGAGTGTATAAAAACTAATATCAACGGGGCACAGAATGTAATTGATGCTTGTTTTCAAACAACCGTACAGCGTGTAGTTGCTTTATCAACGGATAAAGCCTGCGCACCAATCAATCTATACGGAGCCACAAAACTAACATCAGACAAACTTTTTGTTGCAGCAAATAATATTAAAGGCGAAAATCCTATTATTTTTTCAGTTGTTAGATATGGTAATGTTATGGGTTCTAATGGCTCCGTTATTCCATTTTTTATTAAGAAAAAGGCTGAGGGTGTTTTACCTATTACAGACCCCAATATGACTCGCTTTAACATCTCATTAGACGGAGGAGTAGCAATGGTGATGCATGCACTTGAACATGCCTGGGGTGGTGAAATATTTATACCGAAAATTCCATCATACAAAATTACTGATGTCGCCAACGCAATCGCGCCGGGATGTAAACATGAAGTTGTTGGTATTAGGCCAGGAGAGAAGGTTCATGAAGAAATGATCACACCTTCTGATTCTTTTTACACCTATGATCTTGGAAAATATTACACCATTTTGCCTGCAACACATAAATGGTCTATAGAGGACTTTAAAGAAAAATTTAATGCTCAAAAGGTCGAAGAAGGGTTTGCCTATAATTCAGGAAATAATCAGGAGTGGGAAACAGTAGAAACCCTGCGTTCACTGATCAAGGAACATGTTGATCCCACTTTTTCATAATGTCCTTTCTTAAGAAAATATGATACCGTACGGAAGACAGAATATAACACAAGAGGATATAGATGAGGTAATAAGTGCACTTAAGTCAGATTTTTTGACTCAAGGACCAGCTATAAAATCATTTGAAGACGATTTTGCAAAATATATTGGTGTAAAATATGCGGTAGCGGTCTCTAATGGAACAGCAGCATTACATCTATCGGCCATGGCACTCAATTTGAGCCCTGGCGATAAAGTCATAACCACTCCCATCACTTTTGCTGCATCAGCAAATTGCGTAAGGTATTGTGGAGCTGAGGTTGTTTTTGCTGATATAAATCCCCAAACTTATTTGCTAGATATCATTAAAGTTGAGGAGCTGTTAAGAAGCTCTCCAAAAGGGACCTACAAAGGAATTATTACGGTTGCATTTGCCGGCAGATCGGTTAATCTCCAGGCATTTAAAAGACTTGCTGATGAGTTCGATTGCTGGGTAATTGAAGATGCTTGTCATGCTCCAGGAGCCTTCTTTACGGATACTAACGGTGTTCAACAAAATTCGGGCAATGGTGTATTCGCAGATTTAGCTATTTTTTCGTTTCACCCGGTAAAGCATATTGCTACAGGTGAGGGCGGAATGATAACTACTAATAATGAACAATTATATAATAAGTTGTTGATGCTTCGAACTCACGGTATCACCCGAAATTCGGATCTTTTTTTAAACGATCCTACTTTCGCTTCTGGCGTAAAATCGGATTCTTACCCGGCATGGTATATGGAGATGCAAACTTTAGGATTTAACTACAGAATAACTGACTTCCAGTCAGCATTGGGTTCAAGTCAGTTGAAGCGTGCCGAATCCGGTCTGATAAGAAGACGACAAATTGCCTCCAGATATAACGACTTTTTTTTAGATAAAACTTTTATTAAAGGTCATAGCGGTCATGTTGATGGGCATGCCTACCATCTTTATGTGATCGAAACTCAGGATCGGCTTGGATTGTATAATTACTTGCGGGAAAAGGGTATTTTCGCTCAGGTACACTATATACCATGTCATTTAATGCCTTACTATAGGGAGCTTGGTTGGAAAGAAGGTGATTTCCCTTTTGCTGAGAACTATTATAAGCACTGTCTGAGTTTACCAATGTACCCTACATTAACCGATAATGAGCAGGAATTTGTTTTGACAGCAATCAGAGATTTCTATAATAAATTATGATTTCTTCGTTAAATTCTGACAGACTGGTTTTAAATCCTTTAGATTTAACATATTGCACTAGTGAATATTTAGCTTGGATGAATAACCCTGAAGTCTATAGATATCTTGAGACAGGAGGTGATTATAAAATTGAGGATCTTAGAAAATATCTTGAAAGCGTTGAGGCCAACCCTTTTATGCTTTTTTGGGCAATTCATATAAAAGAAACTGGGAAGCATATAGGCAATATAAAGATAGATCCAGTAAATAAACGACACAGCTTAGGTGAGTATGGAATTATGATGGGGGATTCCGATGAATGGGGTAAGGGTTATGCTAAAGAAGCTTCCAATATCGTTATTGATTATTGCTTTCGTGAACTTCGATTAAGAAAAATCACATTGGGCGTTGTGGAAGATAACTCTGCGGCGTTGAAATTATATAGAAAGCTGGGATTTACAATAGAAGGTGTTTATAGGGATCATGGATATTATAATGGTAAGCTTTGCAATTTGATCCGAATGGCAATTTTTAACCCAATTGATGCTAGATAAGATTCAAAAGCTAATCCTGGGAACGGTACAGTTTGGATTAGATTATGGTATAAATAATCCAGCAGGGAAGCCTAGGGAGGCTGAAGTTGAAAAAATATTAGTTCGTGCTTATGAAAGTGGAATTAAATGTTTAGACACTGCAGAGGCATATGGAACCGCCCATAGAATTATTGGCAATTTTCATAAAAAGTATCCTGATATCCGCTTTGATATCATTACAAAAATACCAGGCAATTTTCATGGATCAATTACTACAAAAATTGAATCTTATCTAAAGGAATTGAATGTAGATAGCTTAAAAGGCTTTTTATTTCATTCTTTCGAATCATATCAATTAAATAAGGACAAGATTGTTAAATTAAGTGCCTTAAAAGCTCAAGGTCAGATCGAATCAATAGGAGTTTCTGTTTATACTAATTTAGAAATAGATAAGATATTGCAAGACGAATTTATCGATATTATCCAGTTGCCTTTTAACCTATTGGACAATATTAATCTTCGGGGAGAAATGTTGAGTAAAATAAATGATAGTGGGAAAATAGTCCATACCCGGTCTGCTTTTCTGCAAGGATTATTTTTTGTTGAATCTGATTGTGACAATAAGATTGCAAGGTGTTTAAAAGAGGAATTAGATTATCTGAAAAAAGTGGCGATTGGGAATAGTATTTCAATGCAAAAACTCGCAATTAATTATTGTCTTCAACAGCCTTTGATTCAAAATGTATTGATAGGGGTTGATAATCTGGATCAGCTAAACCAAAACTTATCTGACGCCAACTACTTATTAAAATCTAATTTAATCAATCAAATTGATAAGATCATGGTCAAACAAGTTGATTTACTAAACCCTTCATTATGGAATTAGAACAGACCATTTTAGTTTCCCAGGCCAGATCGGGTAGTACAAGGTTACCCCAAAAGGTTCTTTTAAAAATTCAGGGCCAGGAATTGCTGAATATTCATCTTACCCGTTTACGTAAGTGTAAAGAAATTAATAAAATCATTATTGCAACAACAATAGACCCTGCAGATGATGTTATTGCAAATCTTTGTGAGCGATGGGATGTTTCAGTGAGCAGAGGGCAAATGAATGATGTGTTAGACAGGTACTACCATGCGGTACTTCCCTACAAGCCAAAATGGGTAGTACGTGTGACCTCTGATTGCCCATTAATTGATCCGGAGCTTGTGGATGCAGTGGTGAAGTTTGCAAAAGTTAATGAAGCAGATTATGCTGCAAATATACTCTTGGAGCGGTTTCCGGATGGACAAGATGTGGAAGTTTTTAAATTTGATGCCTTGGAGAAAGCCTGGAATGAAGCGAAGCTATCATCAGAGAGAGAGCATGTTACTCCTTACTTGCGTAAGAACTGTACGTTTAACGGTGGTAAGATTTTTAGTTCAGCTAATTTTGCCTGTATCGATGATTTTTCAGATATCCGAATGACTGTGGATGAGCAAAGAGATTTTGACCTTATCACAAAGGTAATTGAAGATCTGGATACGGATAAGTCCTGGTTAACGTATACTAAGCATATAATCTCAAATCAGTATAATAAAATAAACAGCAACATTATAAGGAATGAAGGATTTCTCAAATCCTTAAAAGACGATCAAATAAATGGGTAGAGGACAAGAATTATACAAAAGGGCAAAGGCCTTGATTCCTGGAGGAACAATGCTTCTGTCAAAAAGGCCGGAGATGTTTCTGCCGGAGCAATGGCCCTCATATTTTTCCAAAACGAAAGGATGTAATGTTTGGGATTTAGATGGCAGGGAGCTGATCGACATGTGCATTATGGGTATTGGAACCAATACTCTGGGATATGGAAACGAAGAAGTTGACGCAGCTGTACTCGAAACTGTGAAAAGCGGGAATATGAGTACACTGAATTGCCCTGAAGAAGTTTATTTGGCAGAAAGATTAGTCGAGATAAATCCCTGGGCAGATATGGTTCGTTTTGCCAGAAGTGGTGGCGAAGCTAATTCTATTGCGATCCGGATTGCACGCGCAGCCTCCGGGCGTGATAGAGTGGCAATTTGTGGTTATCACGGATGGCATGACTGGTATTTGTCGGCAAACCATAATGATGGCGATGAACTTTCAGGCCATCTATTGCCCGGGTTAAGCCCTAAGGGTGTCCCAAGAAACTTGAAGGATACTGTTTTTCCATTTCATTACAATAATTTTGAAGAGCTCCTTTCTATTGTGAAGAAAAACGAAATTGGTGTGATAAAAATGGAGGTTGTAAGAAACTTCGGACCAGAAGATAATTTCTTGCAAAAAGTAAGAAATCTAGCCACAGAGAAGGGAATTGTCTTAGTTTTTGACGAATGTACATCAGGGTTCAGAGAAACATTTGGAGGTATTCATAAAAAATATAATGTTGAACCCGATATTGCCATGTATGGTAAGACAATTGGAAATGGCTATGCTCTGACTGCTATAGTAGGTAGAAGATCTGTTATGGAGGCCGCACAAACTACTTTTATAAGTAGTACATTTTGGACAGAAAGAATAGGTCCAACTGCGGCCCTTGCCACTTTGAAAGTGATGGAAAGGGTTAAATCATGGGAAATTATAACTAACAAAGGCAATCAAATGCAACGGAGATGGCAGGATCTTGCCTCTCAACATAAGCTTTCAATTTCCGTATCCGGCATACCTGCATTAAGTACTTATAGCTTCAACAGTAAAAATGCGTTGGAATATAAAACTTTGATCACTCAGGAGATGCTAAAAAAAGGATTTTTGGCAAGTACAAGCTTTTATGCATGTACCGAGCATACAGATGATAAATTTGAATCTTATTTTACTGCTTTAGACGAAGTTTACAAGCTTATTGCAAAATGTGAGAACGGTGCGATCGATGTAAATAGCCTATTGGAAGGACCTATATGCCATTCAGGGTTTAAGAGACTTAATTAAAGGAAGTACATTTGATCACATGCCGAAAAATTCTAATTTCAGCATGATTTACCTTGTGGGTTGATTATTTTTATTTGAAAAGTATAAAAGCAAATTTATCATATAGTTATAAAAGAGTATGAGCGGACTGAAAAGATGCACAAAGTGTTTATTACCTGAAACACATGAAAGTATTACTTTTGATGAAACAGGAGTTTGCAGTATCTGCAGGCAAGTTGAGTTTAAAGAAGGAATGATAGATTGGGAAAGTAGGAAAAGGGATCTTTCTGAGCTCATTGAGAGTCATCGGGGACTTTACGACTATGATTGTATAGTTCCTTTTAGCGGTGGAAAGGACAGTGTCTGGACACTTTATTATTTGATGAAGGAGTTTAAAGTTAAACCCCTCGTCGTACGTTTTGATCATGGATTTCTAAGGCCAAATTTAAACGATAACACCACCAAGGTGCTTAGAAACCTTGGTGCTGATTTTATATCCTTTACCCCCAATTGGAAGGTTGTACAAAAGTTAATGCTACAAAGCTTTCTTGAAAAAGGTGACTTTTGCTGGCATTGTCATACCGGGATATTTTCTTATCCTATGCATATTGCCTTAAAGTTTAAAGTACCCCTGATATTTTGGGGAGAGCCTTCTGCTGAATACACATCCTATTACAGTTATGACCAGCCTGAAGAGGTAGATGAAAAGAGATTTAACCGTTTTGTAAATCTTGGAATAACTGCTCTGGATATGGCGGTGAGATTGGGTGGAGATATGGATGAAAGAGATTTTAAGCCATATACTTATCCGCCCTTAAAGGAGTTGAGACAATTGAATTACCGAAGTGTTTGTTTGGGGTCCTATATTCCCTGGGATGTTAAAACGCAATCCCGGATTATTATGGATGAATTAGGCTGGCAGGGAGATCTTGTTGAAAATGTTCCTGAGCAGTATAATTACGAGAAGATAGAATGTCACATGCAGGGCGTTAGAGACTATATTAAGTATATTAAAAGAGGATATACTCGGCCTACTCACCTAGCCTCGATTGATATACGCCATGACAGGTTGACAAGAGAAGAAGGAATGGATATGCTGAGCAAGTATGAAGGAAAGAAACCGGCTAGTCTGGAAATTTTTCTTGAAATGGTAGGGTTAACAGAAGAAGAGTTTTTTGAAATATCTAAGAGCCATACAGTATCTCCGTGGAAATTAAATGTTTTTGAACAAGAAGCTGGAACCAAACTTCCGGATTTTAATCAATGGACAAGGGACGGTAAAATGAAACGTGAAGATGCAGAAAAGCAGCTTGAAAACTGGAAAAGATCACAATAAATGATAGGAATTGTTGACTATGGGATGGGTAATCTTTTATCTGTCTACAATGCATTTGATTACCTGGGATCACCTGTTACGATATGTAAGCATCCCGAGGATCTTGCTCATGTAGATCGAATAATTATTCCGGGAGTAGGTGCTTTTAAGGACTGTATTGATAAAATAAACAAAACAGGTTTCTCAGAAGCATTAAATCAGGAAGTCTTAAAAAACGCTAAACCCACCATGGGAATTTGCTTAGGCATGCAAGTCATGGGCACACGCAGCTTTGAGGGTGGAGAGTTTATGGGCTTGGGCTGGTTTGATGCAGATATTGTTAGGCTTACGCCTGCTGATTCTAACCTTCGAGTACCCAACATTGGCTGGAACACGATAAAATATAATAAGGAAGTCCCCTTATTCAAGGGTTTACCTGAAGATCCGGATTTTTATCTTGTGCACTCTTATTATATGAAGGCAAATGATCCAAAAGACGTGATAGCAATTTACGATTACACCTACGATGTAACTGCTTCAGTTTTAAAGGATAATATATTTGCAACTCAATTCCATCCTGAAAAAAGCCAAGATTTTGGCTTACAAATTTTACAAAATTTTATAAATTGGAATCCTAGATGATATGGTCCAAATATAGAGCATTAAAAAATGTCCTCAGGCTAAGTGTTTTTGTGGTATTTATTTTTGGATGTAAAATGCCTGAATATGCCATTAAAGATAAGGAATGGCTGTTTTATCATGATTTTGAAATTACAAATCATAGTTGGCAAACAGTTTATACCTTACTTGACGAACCTAATAATAATAAACAAACAATTGGATGTTGGAAATCATGGCAATCTAAGTTTGCCTGTACATCATTTATCACGATTAGTAATGGTGAAGCTATATTACAATCTCCATGGTGGTTAGATAGTAACCACGCACAACCAGGAGCAGGGTATTTAAATTTACTTTTTTATAATTATGTAGATACAATTTTTTCTGGCAGAAGAAAATCAATTAATTTAGACAATAGAACATTGCATATTGAATTGAGGTCAAAAAAATTGAATCTTAAAAATTCCAAGCTTTTATTTTGGTTTCAAACTAAAGCTTCAGATGGTAAATATATAAATTTCGTATTTACTAAAGAGCAAATCAGTTTAGATGAAAATATGAAAATAATTGAACTAAAGTTCACAAGCAAACCATCAGATTGGACGTGCCTTGGATCTAATGCTAATAATTCAGGGATATATAGTTGTATCCCTTTAAAGGATGCAATTTCAGATGTTAACATTGATTTTGGTCTTATTATATTCCCTACTTCAGCTGATTCAGATCCTTCTTTGCAACCAGAAGGGCAGATTTTCATTAAATCTATAGGAATATATTAGTATGTCAAAGAAAAGATTAATTCCTAAATTACAATTAAAAACTGCATTAGCTCACCCCAATAAGATGGTGTTGGTTGTTACAAAGCAATTTAATGGTGTTATAGAAATAGGAGATCCTGTTTCGCAGGCTAAAATATTTCAGGCTCAAGCTGCAGATGAACTTGTATTTATAAATATTGATAGAAATAATAAAGAAATAAAAAGACTTTCAGCTATAATTAACAATGTGTCTGAAGAAATTTTTATGCCAATCACTGTGGGTGGGGGTATTAAATCTTCCGACGATTTTAGGGAATTATTAAATAATGGTGCTGATAAAATATCTATAAATACATCCGCTTTTAATCATCCAGAGTTAATTACAGAAACCTCAGAAAAGTTTGGCGCACAATGTGTCGTTGTCAGTATCGATTTCAAAAAAGACGAAGAGGGGGAATATAGGGTCTACATTAACGGTGGGCAAACAAAAACATCTTATCATCCATTAGATTGGGCCTTGAGGGCAGAGAAACTTGGAGCAGGAGAATTACTTTTATGTAATATTAGTCATGATGGGATGAGGGAAGGTCTTGACCTAGATATAATTAAATCTATTTCAGAGAATTCAACTATTCCAATAATTGCAAGTGGAGGATGCGGACTTGCACAACACTTTGTTGAGGGCTTTTTAAAAGGAAAGGCAGACGCGGTTGCAGCAGGAAGTTTTTTTGCACATAGGGACCAAAACTTTATGCAAACAAGATCACAAATCAAAAATGCAGGGATCAACATTAGAATGCACCATTGATCGGACAATAGTCTTCAGGGCTGACGGTAATTCTAAAATTGGCTTTGGCCATATATATCGAATGCTGGCCTTGATTGAAATGGTTAAACCGGTAGCTCAGAAAATTGTTTTTATATCTTCACCAATACCTGAATCTATTATGAGGCATATATTAAATCTGAAGATTCAACATGAAATTGTTCCTGATTATGATTTGGCTGTCCCTGATATGCAATTTGGTATTGAAATCAAGCTCGATATGAAGTTGAACGGTGATGAAATAGTTGTCTTAGATGGATACCACTTCGGGTTAAATTACCAGCAAAGCATTAAACAATTAGGCAACAAACTTGTTTATATTGATGATTTAGGTGGTGACCAATTCGTAGCAGATGTAGTTATAAATCATGCGCCGGCTGCCAGATATGCAGATAACTCCTTAACACAATTTTATACGGGACTTGAATATGCTATGTTAAGAAAGCCTTTTCTTAGCCCGTTTAAAATGAAAGTTCAGGATAAAAAAATTGCCTTTGTGTGTATGGGTGGAACTGATTATTTTGAATATTCCCTGCTATTCTTGGAACTGTTAAATCTACATGGTGGTTTTGATTCAATTAATCTGGTATACAGTTCTAAGTATCCAGAAGAGCTTATAAAGAAACTCAATAATTACAAATCAGAGACGCCTTTAAATCTATATTTTGATTTGAGCGCTGAGGAACTCATATCTTTAGCAGATGAGTCTACACATGCTTTTGTATCTGCAAGTACCGTGCTGTTAGAATGCTATGCTAGAAGTTTGTATTGTTATGCCGGTTATTATACAAAAAATCAGCGCATGATTTATAATGGATTCATCAATAGTAATTTAGCTAGGGGCTTAGGAGATTTTTCAGCCTTAGATCTTAGTACCTTCAAAAGAGTACTATCTAACCTTCCTGATAAGCTGTCTGAGCCTTTGAACTCTGCCAATCGTATTGTTAGAATATTTAGCCAGTTATGAAACTCCAGATATTATGTGACAATAAGAATTCATGGATTATTCCGTATATAGTTACTTATGTAGAGAATAAGACTCATCAGGGCCTGAATTGTAAGTTTTGTCAGGTTCACAATGATGTTTCTGAAGGCGACGTTCTCGTACTTTTATCTTGTGAAAAGCTGTTTAAAGGTCTACATTTGAACAAATATAATCTGGTAGTTCATGAGAGCCTTTTACCTGAAGGAAAAGGATGGTCTCCTTTAACATGGCAAATTCTTGAAGGGAAATCTAGGATAGCGGTTACGTTATTTGAGGCTGAAGAAAAAGTGGATTCCGGTTTAATTTATGGAGTAGAATATGTGAATCTCGAAGGACATGAATTGATCAATGAAATCCGAGCTCTGCAGGCGGCGTCCACTTTCTCATTGCTTGATAAGTTTTTGGCAGATTATCCGAATAACCAGGGTGTAAAACAAGTGGGTAATTCGACATTCTATCCCCGACGAACTGCACAAGATAGTGAGCTAAATATTGATTTACCAATTAGAGAACAGTTTAACCTGCTGCGGGTTTGTGACAATGAGAGATACCCTGCATTCATTATGGTTGAAGGAATTAAATATAATTTAAAAATAGAAAAAGCTTGATGAACGATATAAAAATTGATCATGTTACCATTGGCGACTCACAGAAGCCTTTCGTAATAGCAGAAATGTCAGGAAACCATAACCAATCTTTGGAAAGGGCACTGGATATTGTGGATGCTGCAGCAAATTGCGGAGCACATGCCATAAAGTTGCAGACCTATACACCTGATACGATGACAATAAATACATCCGGTGGATTATTTGATATTAACGATAATAATTCCTTGTGGAAAGGCAGGAATCTTTATGATCTTTACAAAGAAGCTCACACCCCATGGGAATGGCATAAACCTATTTTTGAGCGTGCAAAAAGCAAAGGGCTGATTGTTTTTAGTACCCCATTCGACGAGACTGCAGTTGATTTTTTAGAGAGTATGAATGTATCGGCATATAAAGTGGCCTCATTCGAGAATACTGATTGGCCTTTGTTAAAGAAGATTGCTTCTACCGGGAAACCTGTAATTATGTCTACCGGTCTGGCAACTTTAGCAGATCTTGACGATGCTGTGAAAATACTCAGGAAAAACGGTTGTAAGGATCTCATTTTATTAAAATGTACCAGTACTTATCCTGCGACTCCTGAAAATACAAACCTGCTAACCATTCCTCATTTGCGGGCAATGTTTAATTGCCATATTGGTTTATCGGATCATACAATGGGCATAGGTGCTGCTATCGCTTCCGTAAGTTTAGGCGCACGGGTAATAGAAAAGCATTTTACACTTAACCGTGCAGACGGCGGGGTTGATAGTTCATTCTCTATAGAGCCATCAGAATTGCAAGCATTAGTTATCGAATCAGAACGCGCCTTTTTATCACTAGGAAGCGTTTATTATGGTGTTCAGGATTCGGAACTTAAGAGTCTAAGATTTAAGAGATCATTATATGTGGTGGAAGATATTAAAGCAGGTGAGGTTTTTAGTAAGGAAAATTTAAGGGTGATCAGACCAGGAGATGGAATGCAGCCTAAATATTATGATCAGGTTTTGGGTAAAAAAGCCGGGCAGGACATAAACGCAGGCACGCCGTTGTCATGGAAGCTGCTATAAAACCAACTTACATTTTCTTAACAGCTAAGCCCTGGAATGATATCGCGTTCTCAGAATTGGAAAAAAATCCGGATGTGAACTGGGTTCGGTTGAGAAGTAAGGATGAATTCCAGTTATCCAAAATTGTGAGTTTACGTCCGGACAAGATTTTTATCCCACATTGGTCTTATATAATTCCGGCTGAAATCTTCAAGGAGTTTGAGTGCATCGTATTTCATATGACAGACCTTCCTTACGGGAGAGGAGGCAGTCCATTGCAGAATCTTATTGTAAGGGGACATAAGAAAACGAAAATTTCTGCATTAAAGGTCGAGGAGGATTTAGATGCCGGACCGATTTATCTAAAAAAGGATCTAAATTTAGATGGGTCAGCTGATGAAATTTTTAAAAGGGCATCAGGAATAATTAAAGAGATGATCGAAGAAATAATTGAGGGTAATATAAAGCCTGTCCCGCAGAATGGTGACCCTGTAATTTTTAAGAGAAGGGTGCCCGCAGAAAGCAATTTAAAGGATGTCAGTTCAGTTGCAGATGCCTATGACTTAATAAGGATGTTGGATGCAGAGGGCTATCCGCATGCGTTCACAGAGACAGAATTTTTACGATTTGAGTTCAATGATGCTGTTATTTCAGAAAATGGGGAGTTAAAAGCTAATGTTAGAATATTTAAGAAATAAGAAAATACTTATTGTTGTTGCTCACCCTGATGACGAGTTGCTTGGACTTGGGGCTAGTATGAGCCGATTGATATCCGATTATGGTGTGATCGGCCATGTGGTAATTTTGGGAGAGGGTATTACTTCCAGATCTGATAATAGAGATGTTCAAAAATGGGAAGAGCAGTTGTTGATACACAGGAACAACATTAAGCAGGCTCAGGCTGCAATTGGCTATAGTTCTGTTAGCATATATGATTTTCCAGATAACCGATTCGATTCCGTAGCCTTACTCGATATTATTAAGGTGATCGAAAAGGAGAAACAAGAATTCCAGCCTGATGTTATATTTACACACCATGGCGGGGATGTAAATATTGACCATCAGCGTACTTTTGAAGCCGTAATAACATCAACCAGACCGATGGAGAATGAGCGCGTTAAAGCTATTGTTACTTTTGAAACTCCATCTGGTACTGAATGGCGAGCATCATCAGACCCAAGACACTTTATCCCTAATTTTTTCATATCCTTTTCATCCTCAAATCTTGAAAAAAAAATCATTGGAATGGAGAGTTATGAATTTGAAAAAAGACCATTCCCTCATCCTCGTTCGCCTGAAGCATTGAAAATTCAAGCGCAAAGATGGGGGGTTGCTGTTGGCTGTGATTTCGCAGAAGCTTTTTGTATCGTTCGTTTAATATCCTAATTTGCCAAAATCAATATGATAAACGCTACTATTGAAGTTCGGATGACGAGTAGCAGACTGCCCGGAAAGCCTTTGATGCTTGCAGGCGGTATTACAATGCTTGAAATACTAATAAGACGTTTATCGCAAAGTAAGTTTTTAGATAAAATAATAGTTGCTACAACAATAAATAAGCAGGATGATCCGATCATAGAGTTTTGTATAGCGAACAATTTGCCTTATTACAGAGGAAGCGAGCATAATGTATTGGAGAGAGTTTATTCTGCTGCGAAACAGTTTGAAACAGATACTTTGGTTCAAATAACCGGCGATTGCCCGCTAATTGATTATAGAATGGTAGATAATTTAATTGAAATATTTACCGAAAATTATCCTTTCTCCAGGATTGTTTCTAACACTGGACCGGAAATATCAATGCCCTGGGGATTTGATGTCCAGGTTTACAAAGCAGATGAATTAAAAAAGGTTATTGACAATTCGCCAAGTGAAGAAGATAAGGAACATGTCTCTCAAAGGTTTTATAGTGCAGAGTTTAAAGAAACTTATAATCTGCTTCACATCAAATATGGCCCACCCCTTAACAGGCCTGAGTTAAGGGTTACCCTAGATTATCTGGAAGATTATCTTCTGATTAAGGAAATAGTAGAAGATTTTGGCATTCAGAACCTAAAGGAATTTACAGCAGAAGATATCATTGAATGGCTAGACAGTCATCCTGTACAACGAGACAAGGTAATTGCAAAACATAATGAAGGCTAGTGTATTAGTAATAGGAGCCGGAAATATAGCGCAGGCATATGACTCGCCGGAAGGTCCGGAAGTAAGAACTCATATAAAGGGCTATCAATATTATGGTGATTATTTTTCAATAGATACCATATTCGATATAGATTTTGAAAAGGCCGGGAATGTAGCAAAGAGCTGGAAAATACCTCATTATTATTCAGATTTTTCACTTGTTGAACATATTGAGTACGATGTGATTTCGATCTGCACACCTGATATAACTCATGAGTTTTATTTAGATGCTGCATTGAAGATGCGGCCCAAGGTCATTTTCATAGAAAAGCCATTAAATATTACTTCAGATAAAGCTATCGAAGTTCAAAAATATTGTTTGGAGTTTAAGATCTTATTGCTTGTTAATTATTCCAGGGTATATATTCCTGAATTTATCGGGCTAAAAGAACGGGTACAAAATGGGAAATTTGGCAAAATTCTTTCGATTGGGCTAAAGTACCATAGAGGTTTTTTGCATAACTGTTCACATTTAATTAACCTGATCGTTTTTTTGTTTGATCCGGTGATAAAACGGACATTTATAACAAATTCAATCTCCGATTATCACCCGGATGACACTTCGCTTTCTGCTCTCGTTTATTGTGAAAAACATAATAACAAATTTGTTATGACAATTGAGGCTTATGATTCATCGATAGTAAATATGACAGAAGTAGATATCATTGGTGAAAAAATGAGAGTCAGATATATAGAATCTAAGGGTAGCCTGGTAAATGAAGCCGGAAAATATTCCTACATGGATGGTATCGAACTTCAGGAATTTGTTGCTGACAATGATTATAGGATTGACTATAATTACGCGATGAAAAATGCAATTAACTTAATCAAGACATTTCTTAATAAACCGTCTGAGAAACTAATTAATGAACAGTTTAATTTACAAATTAAAACTTTGGAATTTTTGCAAAGTATAAAATCAGGGATTAATATATGAGAAATTTACCTTCAATATTGGGAGGCGATAAGGTTAGGGAAAAGCCATTCCCAAGACGTATAACCATGGGTGCTGAGGAAAAGAAGGCAGTTCAGGATGTGATGGAAAGCGACGTTCTTTCCGCATTTTTTGGAAGCCCGGGGGAACTGTTTTTAGGCGGACCTAAAATCAAAGAATTTGAGAATAATTGGGCGAGGGATTTTGGATTTAAGTATGCCATAAGCGTCAATTCCTGGACTTCAGGGTTGATAATTGCATTAGGAAGTGTAGGGATTGAGCCTGGTGATGAAGTAATTTGCTCTAGTTATACGATGTCCGCTTCGGCATCGTGTTGCTTTTTCTATGGGGCTATTCCTGTGTTTGCTGATATCAATCCCAGGAATTACTGTATCGACCCGGAATCTTTCGAAAAACTAATTACACCAAGGACAAAGGCGATTATAGTAGTTCACCTTTTTGGTGGAGTGGCTGATATGGATGCTATACTTGACATTGCAAAAAAGCATAATATCAAAGTGATTGAAGATGCCGCACAAGCCCCGGGTGTAAAATACAAGGGTAGACCTGTGGGCTGTCTTGGTGATATTGGTGGATATAGCCTTAATTATCATAAACATATTCATACCGGCGAAGGAGGAATGCTGGCAACCAACGATCCTGAAATTGCGAAAATAGCAAGAGCTATACGGAATCATGGCGAAAATACGATTGAAACCGAGTCTCCGGAAAACTTTGTGAACTATGTTGGGGGAAATTTTAGACTAACTGAACTGCAGGCAGCAATTGGTATAGAACAATTAAAAAAATTAAATAAATACGTAGTCACGAGACAATCTCTTGCATTCCGTTTCACCGAGGGACTTAATAAAATTAAAGGTCTGAATGCCGACCAAAATGACCTGGAAAATAATGCTTATTATTTATATCCATTTAAATATGACAGAAAGGTAATAGGATTATCTAGAAATTTATTTGTAAAGGCAGTTTTGGCGGAGTTGCCTGATCCCATTGATTTTGAAGACACTGCCTTGGCCGGTGGTTATTTAAAGCCGCTTTATCTTAATCCGATTTACCAGAGACAAATTGCTATCGGGAAAAAGGGATTCCCATTCAACTTGAACAAGGGTGTTAAGTATGATTACAGCAAAGGCATTTCTCCGGTAGCTGAAAGGCTATATGAACGTGAACTTGTATTGTCGCCGTTGATAAGGGAACCCCTTGAATTTAGTGATATAGATGATATTTTAACAGCAATAAATAAAGTTGTTAATTCTGCAGGTCAGATAAGGGAAGCTTTTCCTGAAGTGAATGATGACATTGTTGATTATGTTTAATCTAGGCTGATCAGTGAAAAGGAAAATCGTTTTTGCATCACATGATCCGGGAGGCTGTAATTTACTTGTCCCTATAATTGATGCTTTAAGTAGTAATCCAAACTATATGATTTTCCTACTCATGGCTGGTCCGGCAAAGATGAAAACTATGAGGTTTTCGGATTTCGGTGACAGGCAAATTGAACTCACAACATTCCCATTGGAGAATTTTCCCAATGAGTATGATGTTCTATCATCTGAAATAGCGGTTGTATTAGGTGAAATAAAGCCTGATATCCTATTTACATCCACCAGCATTAACTCAAATATTGAACGATATGTCATTGATTATGGGAAAAAGTCAGGTGTTCCTACTATGAGTATTATTGATTCCTGGATTGGAGAAGATATTCGGTTCAATACTGATATAATTGATGTCTGTCCGAATTATATACTAGTTTGTGATGAGCAAATGAAAGGACCTTATCTTAAGTTTGAGTCAGAAAATTGCAAAATATTAACTGTGGGTAACCCTCACCTTGAAAAACTTGTAACTGAATTTCAAAGGGAAACGAGTATGGTC
Organism: Cytophagaceae bacterium; assembly: GCA_027491315.1. Taxonomy (GTDB): domain Bacteria; phylum Bacteroidota; class Bacteroidia; order Cytophagales; family Spirosomataceae; genus Aquirufa. The sequence continues at coordinate 238,358 of JAIXWL010000001.1, read as the reverse complement.
CAAATTGAAGAAGATCGAATCCTATTTTTTTGTGAAAACTTAAAACACTATTACCCATCTGAGAAATTTAATGAAATAGCTGTACTACATAATATTTTATCAAATTATAATTATACAAGGAAACTTCAAATTGTTGTTCGTCCGCACCCGCTCGAGTCTAGAACTCATTGGGAAAATTTTATAAACGGGCCTGAATCTCAGCTTAACAAGTTTATTACGATTTGCCTGGATGATACTTCGGATTTGAGAATTAGCATTGAAAAATCTTTATTGACATTTGGAGTTTCGTCAATGGCACTTATCGAGGCCTCGATCATGGGAAAATTTACATTTAGTTTTCAAGTCGGTATCAAGGGAAATAGAAAATTCCTTTATATTCCGTTTGAAACGTATGGAATTATTAGTTGTGGAACAATTGAAGAGGTATGCGAGCAGTTGAGTCTAGCCGGAAGCCAAATTTCAGGGTATAAACCCAATAATGAAATAAGCGCTATTGATAAAATAGTGGATTTATTGAATAGCCTATAATTTTAACGGACAGATTTTATTATGGATCTATTTAGTTCATTTGAAAAATTAGGACTTCGCAATCGGAGCGTAATGGCACCACTTACGAGGTATCATAGTTCTAGGCTAGGGAATCCAACATCGGAATTAGCCGATTATTATATTCGACGTGCAAAAGCTAATGTTGGATTAATCATTATAGAAAGTTGTGCAATCAATTCGGAAGATGCTATGGGATATTTACATGGTATGCAATTTCACTCGAAATCACATGTAAACTGTTGGAAGCCAATTGTTGAGAAAATTCATGATGCAGGAGCAAAAGTCTGGATTCAACTTTTTCATGCCGGTCGGTTAACAGTTCCTGAAATAACTGGTGGGAGTGTGTTTTCCGCTTCTGCAAAAAAAGCAGGAGATCATCAATCATTTTGGAGACCTAAGATTACCGATCAGGTGGTTAACTTCCAAACAAATACACCCTACACCTTGCCGCAAGAGATATCTAAAGAATCCATTAAAATTGTTATTGAACAGTTTGCAACTGCAGTTTTACTTGCCGAGGAGGCTGGTTTTGATGGTGTAGAGATTCATGGTGCACACGGATATCTCATTCATACATTTATGACAAAACGAGTAAACTGTCGATCCGATGAATATGCAGAGAGTGATAAATTTGTATCGGAATTAATTGGAGAGTGCCGTAAAGTAATGAACAGGTCTACAGTACTGTCCTTTCGCTGTTCAATTCATATGGTTGACAATCCTTTGATGCGATATTCCAAAGATGATATGGATTTCGAGTTTCTTGTACGCACATTAGAACAAAAAGGGGTAGATGTATTTCATTGCTCGCAGATTGATTCAAAAAGGCCGCTCTTTGGCTCTAATAAAACATTACACAAAATAGTAAGGGAATTAACTGACCTCCCTATAGTTGTTTGTGGGGGTATAAAATCACTTGCTGAAGCAAACTCCCTGATTTCTGAGGATATAAATTCCATAATAGCATTTGGAAGAAATTTTATTCCGAATCCTGGTTTAATAGATATGTTTAAAAATAATAGGGAATCAGAAATCGTAAGCTTTGATTATGAAAAACATATTAATACGATTTATTAGATGATAGGTAAATTCCTTATTAGCGATCTAGTTGAAGGTCAGCAATATTCATTTAAGAAGAAATTTACTAGAGATATCATTGAAACTTTCAGTGCCCTTACCGGTGATTATCATCCCCTTCATACTGACAAACATTATGCCAACCTTCATGAGTTTGATAACATTATTATTCAAGGCTTTTTATTGACATCATTGATGTCATACGTAGTTGGAATGGAATTGCCAGGTGAAAATGCATTAATTCTATCCCAGGAGTCAAAATTTATCAGACCGATTTATATCGATGAAGTAGTTACCTATAATTGTGAAATAACAAAAATTGACCTGAGATTTTCGACATTTATATTACTTTATACCATTTTTAATAAATATGGTCTTAAAGCTGTCTCGGGATCTGTTACAGTGAAAGTAAGAATACCTAAAAAGTAATCAAATTTATATAAACAATAAATAATGAACGTTGACATATTTATTAGCGGGAAAGAAATTGATCTAATTTGCTTAGATGAATCTACCATTGAACACACAAATTGGTATAAGTGGTTTAATGATGAAGAGACAACTAAATTTATGCAACGGCATTACTACCCCAATAGTAAGCAGAATCAAATTGATTTTTATAGAGATTCAATTGCAAAAAACCCCTCGAGGGTCCAGCTCGGAATCTATCATAAGAAAGCGCAAATAATGATTGGTACAATTTCCTTGAACAATATTGATTTTATAAATAGTAATTGTGAAGTTTCTTTGGTTATCGGAGAGAAGGAATTTCAGAATCTTCGAAATCTTGTTGAAGCCCATAAATTAATCATCCGGCATGCTTTTGAAACAATGAATCTACATCGTGTTTATGGAGGTTCATTAATCAAAGAGATTGACTTACTTTTTTGCAGAGCGCTGGGATATTCAAGCGAAGGTTGTCTTAAGCAACAGGTTTATAAAAATGGAGAATATTTAGATGTTTATTTGTTTGGTATTTTGAGAGAAAAATACCTTCAGTTACGCAATAACTGGTTCAAGATATGAGTATCCTTGCAGAGATTTTAGTAAAAGACAGGTGGATTCGTATAGCTAACTCGAAAGTTCAGAAATCCCCTGAGTACAGTGTTGAAATTGCCGATATAATAAGTAACCATTTAAATGATTACGCATCTTTTTATGGATTGTCTGCTGAGGAAATTATTAAGATTTATAATAATTTTACAAGACAATACTCGGAGCATATAAGAGTTTTCTTATCGACTGGTAAATATCCTTTTCAGAATAATATTGTACCAGATTTAAAGAGAATTGATTACGATATTGTACTGATACTTTCTGTTGTATTGTCCATTCATAGGCATAGAATATTTGTAGAACTTAATAAGGCAGCGCAACAAATAAAGGGTAACGTACTTTTAATTGGTATTGGTTCAGGAGTAGAGTTAAATTTTTTAAATAGTCTTAATCATGACGTTCATGCATATGATATAAGCATTTCTGATTTTATAAAGAAAAAATACACTGGAATAGAATTATATGAAACATTCTTTGAGGGAGTTAGTGAAAAATATTCCAATATTTTTGCAATTGAGTTACTTGAACATTTGTCTCGTCCAATAGATTTTGTAAAAATGTCTTATGATTCCCTAAGGCATAATGGGAAATTTTACTTTACAACTGCAACCAATATACCTCAAATTGACCATCTCTATAACTTCAATGATAAGAAGAAATGGGAACAATCTTTAAAAGACCGAGGGTTTGACATTCTAGTTAGTGAGCAAATCGAACATGAGTCAATAGATTCGAAGCTGATGGCAAGTAATACCTGGTATATCACAAAAAAATAAATGGAGATTAAATATTCAGAACTTCTAAAGTTAAATAAAGAGTTGAAGGAAGGTAATTCTTCTGAGGAATACAATATAAAAATTCTTTCAAACATTATCGTTAACCAACTTACTCAAATAGTAGAATACCCACTTCAAAAGATAGGGGTTAATGCCATTGCCTCGTGTGGAAATTTTGATAATATAGTCCAAGATAGCATTCAGTTTAACAAAAGCAACTGTGTTTTAATTTTCTGGGAGTTGTGTAATATCGTTGATGGCTTCCAGTATAAATCTAACCTTCTTACCGAATCGGAAAAATTTGCAATTATTGAAAAAACAAAATCTGAAATCGATTATACTTTAACTAACCTCAATAGTACATCCATTGTTGTAATTAATTATTTCAGCACAACAGTTTTTAATCACCAATTCATAGGTCGTAATAATTATGATGTAATTTGTAGGGAATTAAACAATTACCTTGAATCAAAAAAAACGCAAAATGTAGTATTGTTTGATATTGATAAAATTTTTGCTAAAATTTCAGTGAGCTCTAGTGTTGATTTTAGAAACTATTATTCGTCTAAAACACTATATACTCTGGATTTCTTTGAGGCTTATTCAACTATGATTACCCCGATCATCACTTCTGTTTTTGGGAAGTCGAAGAAGGCATTAATATTTGATTGTGATAATACACTATGGAAAGGAATTTTGGGGGAAGACGGTGAAAGTGGAATAGATATGTCTGGAAAATCTGCCAAAGGTGTATTCTTTGAAGAAGTACAGTTTATGGCAAAAGAGCTTGCCTCAAGAGGTGTTATTATTGGTCTGAACTCAAAAAATAATCCCGAAGATGTAAAGAAAGTTATTAATAATCATGAATCAATGAGCCTGAAAGAATCAGATATTGTAATTGAAAAAGTCAATTGGAACGACAAGGTTTCTAATCTTCAGGATATAGCAAAGGAATTAAATATTGGGCTGGATAGTATTGTTTTCATTGATGATTCTGATTTCGAAATCAATCTGGTTAAAAAATACCTTCAGGAAGTTTATACCATAAAGGTACCCCAAAATTTGTATGAATACCCCGCAATATTCAGGAAAAACATCGACCTGTTCTACTCGATTCTGAGCACTAAGGATGATGTTGCAAGAGTTAAGTCATACAAAGATCAGGTTGTGCGTGAGCAGGCGAAAAATAGCTATGGGAGTATAAATGAATATTTGGAATCACTTGATCTGGAGATGATCATATACATTGATCACAAGGATCTTATTGAAAGGATGGCTCAACTTACCCAAAAGACCAATCAATTTAATCTTACTACCAAAAGGTATACCTTTACGCAGGTCGAAGAGTTTGTTAAAACAAATCAGTATATCACTTTTGCTTTTGAGGTAAATGACAAATTTGGAAGGTTTGGAATAACCGGCGAATCATTCGTCTCTATTAATGACTATGAAGCGACGATCGATACTTTTTTAATGAGTTGCAGAGTACTTGGTAGAAACATTGAGTTTAAATTTTTGGAGGAGTTGGTTCTATATCTGGAAACCAAAGGGATTAAAAAGATTAAATCATCCTATGTCAAAACGCAAAAAAACCAACAAGTCGAAGATTTTTATGAACGTGCAGGTTTTACTTTAACCGGTGATTTCGGGGAATTAAAGAATTACGAATTGATTATAAAGAATCAAAAAAAAGTAGCTATAAACTATATATCGGTAAAATATGAAAGAAAAAATTAAAGAAATTATGGCGGCTGTGTTTGAAATAAATGCGGCGGATATTAAAGATTCAGATGACTCAACAACCATTCCTAACTGGGATTCGCTAAATCAGATGAATCTTATTGTGGCTTTAGAGGAAGAATTTAATGTGCGTTTTGAGGATGATGAGATAGTCGAACTGACTTCCTTGAAAGCAATTGAAAACTCCCTCGATTCAAAAACTGTCTAAGTTTTGGATGGAGTTTCACTCTTACACAAGTAAAATATTGTGTGATTTTATTTTTTGTGTTCAGAGGTCTTAAATTGACTCCTAAAACCCTTGACTTTTATGAAAAAGTTAGTTATTTTATCAGTCCCTTTTCAACGCATCAATCGCGTCCTACTGTCTCCTATTGTTTTAAATGTAATCAGACAAGAATATAAACTTACCATTATTTCTCCCTTCGCAACCCATCCTGATTTCATTGCGGAATATAGTGATGAGAATACTACAATTATGCTCTGCCCCCCATTAAACAAACAGGTGAAGCTGGTTTCTATGATATATGAAGTATCTGAAATCCTAAGAATGAATGGGCATTGGCGGAAATTTAGGAAAATAGGCACTAAATACCATTATGAAATAAGTAAGCTAAAAGTTGGAAGAAACGGAGCTGATACTAAATATAGTTTTGCTTACCGTATAATTTTTAAGATCTTATGTTTAATTGGATCTCATTCTAAATCATGGGAAATTTTAGACAGGTTATTAAGTGGTACCATTTATAAGTTTGACGAATTATTAAATTTGGCAAACGATTTTGAGGATGTAACCCTAATACAGTCAGCTTCTTGGGGCGATCAGGATCGGATGTTAGCTAATCTAGCCGGTCGATCAAGGTGGCGAAATGTAATCTTACCGTATACAACTGATCAATTGTATTGTAATGGATATCTACTTGCTAACTATGATTCAGTATGTGTTCAGGGGGAGAAGGAGGATTATTTTGCCAAACACTTTCATGGGATCGATAAAATTAATATAGTTAAACTTGGTTCGGCATGGTTTAGACATATTGACATATTGAAAAACCAAATCCCTAGAAAACCTAAAACTGCTGAGAAAACAATTTGCTATGCAGGATGTTCGAATTTATATTTCCCAACTGTATCTGAATTTGCAGGTCTTGATTTTTTAATCAATGCAATTGAGGAAAATCAATTAAAGAATGTAAATTTAGTTTATCGTCCTCTTGTTGAATCGGAAGATGATAGGATAAAAATATTCGAAAGGTATGGTAATATCTCATTTTTGAATATTCAAATCGCACAAAAGGCTTGTTATAGTCTCGACGAGATGGACTCCCAGTCACAGGAGGAACAATTAAGAGAATATATTGGACAATCGATAGGATTAGATTTACTAATAATGGCATATGCCACAACCTTATCCATCGATTTGGCCTATTTAGGAGTTCCCTCCATTTCTAATTTTGTTGACCCAACAGGAACACTAACTAAACGACATTCCCACCTGAGATTAAATCTTTCTGGAAGAATAGAAGGAATCGAGGCTATTCCAGTAGCTAATAGTTATTCAGAATTGCTGGCATTGGCACAAAAACTTTTGGATGATCCAATTGCCGGAAAAATACAAACACAATTTACTGTTCAACAATGGGATTATCCTGGTCAGGATTTTAAAAATAAACTTAGTTGGGTATTAAAGCGGCGTAAAAATGATATGCGTGAGCAAATTGTATAATAAATATTTAATTTTACAATCGGCCATTCATGAGATAATAGTCAAACTAATATGTACATACGAATAATTGGCAAGATTCTTAACCGAATAAAAAAACCTAAACAAGAAAATCTCCTGGAAATGCTTTGGCCGAAGAATGGAAAATCTTCGGGTACTTATAAAGTTTTAAATAAGAACTACCGTTTGAGGCAGTATAATGATAGCGATAGGGATAAATATTTTAAGTTGTTGGAGTTATCTGAAATGGGTCAGTGTCCTTTAGAATATTGGAAAAATTATATTCTTCCTAACGGATTCTTTGTAATTGAGCATATTGATACGGGTAATATTGTTGGCGCTTGCTTCGCGTCGCACCAGAGTAGAGAAAGGCATAAGTTTGCCGGCAATTTGGGATGGTTGGCTGTCGATCCACAACATCGAGGTAATAAATTAGGTGAAATTTTGATAAATGCGGTGGTTAACCGGCTTCAAAGAGCAGGGTACGAACGTATATATTTAGAGACACATGACTTTCGATTGCCTGCTTTGAAAATTTATTTAAATACAGGTTGGGTCCCCTTTTTCTATACTAAGGGCATGGTGGTTAGATGGCAAGAAATCTATAAAAAACTAAATTTAAATTTTGACACAACACAATTTCCCGAGATTTCAGCATATTCTTAAAACAAATAGTACGATTATATGATAAATATTTCACAACCCACGATAGGAGAAGAAGAATTACGCCTTGTTTCAGAGGCAGTTTCCAGTGGGTGGGTTTCATCTCAAGGTAAATTCACCCAGGAATTTGAAGAGTTATTTGCTGCCTATTGCGGTACTAAATACTGTATTTTAACTGCTAATGGGACTGTATCTTTACATTTAGCAATGGCGGTATTAAATATTGGTCCCGGTGATGAGGTAATAGTTCCTGATTTAACTTTTGTGGCCACTGCTAATATTGTTAAAGTTGCAGGAGCAACTCCAGTTTTTGCTGATGTAAGGAAGAATGATTGGTGTATTGATTCGGATGATGTTCGAAGGAAAATTACCCCACGCACAAAAGCAATCATACCTGTGCATTTGTACGGACACCCTGCAGATATGACTGCCTTGAAGGTAATTGCCGATGAGTTTAAGATTCCTTTAATTGAAGATGCGGCGGAAGCTCATGGTGCTTTACATTTTGGCCAAAAAGTTGGAGGAATAGGGTTAATGGGATCATTTAGTTTTTTTGGCAATAAAATAATTACGACAGGAGAAGGCGGCGGGCTCACTACAAATTCGGAGGAAATTGCCAGCCGAGCAAGATTGCTGAGAGATCATGGTATGAGTACTACCAAAAGATACTGGTACACGCAGATTGGATTCAACTACCGTATGACCAATATGCAAGCCGCATTAGGTGTCGCACAAATGAAACGTATCGATTCTCTGATAGCTCAAAGAGATGAAATTTTGAGTATTTATCGTCATTATTTAGAACCTGCGGGATTCACTCTGAATCCATCTCTTGAAAATAACAGGCCGGTTAATTGGATTACCTGTGTTTTAATTGATGGTATAGAAAAAACGCAAAGAGACAATATTCAATTGATTCTGAAGGAAAGGGGAATTGATTCAAGACCATTCTTCTATTGTTTGTCGGAATTGCCTATGTATCAGACAGATTCTCAACCGGTTTCATCGCATCTTTCCAAAATTGGCATCAACCTGCCAACTTTTCCTGGTTTAACGGAGGCTCAAATAAAGTTTATATCCGAAGAATTTATAATTGCAGTGGAAAAATGCCGGTAATACTAAACTAGATATAATAGCTCTTCTTTAGTTTAATTATTGATTATGAAACCAACTGATTATTCTGTTGCGACCTTTTTATAAACCATTTTGGGTGTATTCGGCTATTTTACTTCTATAATTCCTGTATTCTTAACTGGCCTAAATCATAAATTACTCTGGTTATTTTCAGGAGATAAAAACAGTCTGGTTGATTTTAAGGGGCCTAAAATTCATCCATTTGATTAAAAATCAAGTATAAAAAATTTATTTTAACAACTAATCTGAAAGAATTTTTCCTTGATTTTATAATTCTGGATAGACAAAATTCTTTATTTTCTCAATGAAATGTCCTTAGCATTTTTTCTTTATTTATAAATAATTATTCATCTGAATGTTTAAGCGATTTATTTCTTTATACTATGGCTCAATAGGCTTTTCAGAGGCTTTGGTATTAGTTTATGGATTGATTTCCGCAATTTGGGAAACAGACGAGCAAAAGAGAAGAAAGATTTCTGAACATATCAATAAATACTTCCCAAATACCAAGGTTTATTCTTATTCCTCAGCAAGAAGCTCTATTGCAGCATGTCTTGGCGCCTGGGGAATTGGCCCGGGTGATAAGGTCTTAATTTCTGCATTCACATGCCTTGCAGTACCTACCGGAATTATTGCTGTTGGAGCTAAACCAATTTATGCAGATATAAAACATTCTAGTTTAAATAATGGTGAAGATCAACTGATCAATTTGATTGATGACTCTGTTAAGGCAATAATAGTACAGCATACTATGGGTTTTGGTGTGAGTTTTTCAAAGATTAAAGAAATAGCCTCAGAAAAAGGGATTTTAATAATTGAGGATTGCGCATTATCCTGGGGAGCTGCCAAGTCAGGGATTTTACTTGGTTCTAAAGCGGATGCTGTTATATTTTCAATGGAGCTTTCCAAAACAATTTCCACAGGGTGGGGTGGAGTTCTGCTTTCAAGAAATGATAAACTTTCAATACGCTTAACTGAACATTATGAAATACTGGGTAAACCTGGGTTTAAAAGGGTCATAAAAGAGACCTTTCAAACCGCTATCTCTGGAATTTGTCATAAGCCGGGAATCCACTGGATTGGTAAATACATCATTTACTTATTTTTTAAGTTTAAGATATTTAGATATTCAACTCCTGACAATGAAATTAAGGGTTCACCTTCTTCTGACTTTATTTTGAAACTTGCTGGCCCTCAATTAATGTTATTGATTTTTCAATGGAAAAAAATGAGTGCAATTCAATTCCAATACTCAAACAATATATCATATATTACTACTAGTTTAGCTGCACTTGAAAATATTAAAATCTCTGATTACGATGATTTACAACATGCGGTTTCGCCCCGTATTTGTTTCTACACGGAGGATCGTCAATTATTTACAGACTGGTTTCTTGAAAATGGTGTTGAAGTTGGATATTGGTTTGATGGTCCCTTATCGCCCCTTCCTGAATCTGAAAAGTTCAATTTTGACCCTGAATTATTTCCTAACGCTAATGCTGTTGCTTCACATATAGTGAATCTTCCATTCCATTGCAGACTTACCCCCAGTGATGTTAGAAAAATATCATCGTTAGTTAGAAACTTCCTTTTGAAATATCCCGAGCAAAAATTAATCTGGCTTGGGTTGTAATAGTTTGTAAGTCACCTACTTTTTCGATTTATCATTTTAAAATTAATTTTCAAATCCCAACTTCAAAGCAACCTAAAAAATTAATTGTAGTTTCCAGTGACATTTTGGCTCTGTTATTATTAAGTATACTTTTATTGGCAACCACTGATTTTTCTGTTAAAGGTTTTTCAAATTATCTAAAACAATACTCTAAAAACTCTATTATTACGAATTGATGGCTAAATACAATTTACTTTTTGTTGGACCCTGGCCTCCCCCTTTTGGAGGTATCGCAAGTAATCTTTTTGTATTACTCCCAGCGATCAAAAATAAGGGTTATAACGTTATTACTCTTTCCTATACTGAATCAGAAGTAGAAATTCACAGGCAAGAAATGGGAGTTAACAATATCTATTTCTCTCCTGTTTCATTTTTTAAAAAGAATACATTTTCAATTATAAGTAATGCTATTAGGGGGCTAAAACATCAGAAGGGCCTCACAATAAAGAAATTTATAAGGGCAGTGACAATTGCAGAACGGGTAAATAAAATTGTTGAACAAGAAGATATTTCATTCATATTTACCTATGATAATGATCAATTACACCTCTCCCCATTTATAAAACGAAAAAATAAAAGTCCAAGAATTTTTTGCTCGATTTACGGTGCGTTCTTTTTAACTCCTGACGTTTACTTGAATGAAAAGAAGTTTTTACGACATGCTGTGAGCCATACAGATAAAATACTCTCTTGTAGCCGTTATTGTGCTGATTCAGGAAAGGAATTTTTGGGGATAGATTATCCGACAAAAGTTATCTATAATAATGTGGATGAAATTTTGTTTAATCCCCAAAATGATGGTAATAAAATTAGGGAGAAATATAACATCCCTGAAAATGCAATTGTTTTGATGACCATGGGAAGAATTGGAGTTGATATGGGAATTGATTTCTTGATTCGTGAGATTGATAGTATTACTTCTATCGACAAAAATTTAATAGTATTTTTTGTAGGTGCCAGAGCAGAATTATGTGACTCTGTTGAACTACTTGCCAAAAGTAACACACAGGTAAGATTCGCTTTCAGTATTCCAATTGAAGAAAAACATTATTTTTTCGCTGCATGTGATATATTTACTGCTCCCACTAAAGACAAACATGCATGTATGGGAATTGCTAATATAGAAGCTATGATGTCAGGGAAAGCGGTTATTGCTTCGCGATCAGGTGGTCATCCGGAAACTATCGAAGATAATGTTTCGGGCATATTAGTACCTTTTGAAAATGGCAAATTAAGTGTAGAATTCTATATTGATAAGCTCAACATCCTAGTTAAGAATCCTCAAATCAGGAATGAATATGGAGAGCAAGGAAGAAAGCGCGCTCTAAAGCTTTTTACTAATGATCAAATAGTAGAGGAACATTTAGATATTATTCGTGAGTTTTCGTAAAAGATATTTTTTATAATGAAACAGTTATTAGTGAAGAAAGGTCAGGTTGTGGTTGAACAGGTTCCAGCTCCGTTAGTTAGCCCCAATAATGTTTTAGTACAGGTTTACTATTCATGCATAAGTCCCGGCACTGAAATGACAACTGTAAAGGGATCAGGTGAGCCTATTTACAAACGACTTTTGAAGAGGCCGGAGTATATTAAAAAAGTCTTTGATCTTGTAAAGGAGAAAGGATTTAGCAATGCCAAAAGTTTACTTCAAGGTAAGATTGGTGCTGCACAGCAAATAGGCTATTCTGCGTCAGGTATTGTTATCTCTACTGGTATAAATGTAACAGGTATATCAGTTGGTGATCGGGTTGCTTGCGCTGGGGCAGGTTATGCCAACCATGCAGAATTAATCGAAGTCCCGGTAAATCTTGTAGTCAAATTAGATCCAGATATGAGTTTAGATATTGCATCTACTGTTACTCTGGGGGCAATTGCTTTACAAGGGGTTCGTCGTGCTAATCCCGTGTTAGGGGAGTTTGTAGTAGTCTTTGGTCTTGGTATTCTCGGGCAATTGACTGTGCAACTTTTGAAAAACGCGGGGTGCCGTGTGATTGGAATTGATCTGGATCAGAAACGCATTGATTTAGGAACAAAAAGTGGCATGGAGGCTGGAATAAACCCAGTTTTACAAGATGTGGTAGAAAGAGTAAATCTATACACCAATAATCTTGGTGCGGATACTGTAATTATCACTGCAGCAGCTACGGCTGATGATATTATTAACCAGTCGATGAAAATTTGCCGTAAAAAGGGCAAAGTTGTTCTCGTAGGAAGTGTATCATTAGACTTTTCCAGGGAAGATTTTTATAGAAAGGAAATTGATTTTCTTATTTCAACTTCCTATGGACCTGGAAGATATGATTCTCTTTATGAAGAGGATGGACAGGATTATCCATTCGCTTATGTCAGATGGACAGAAAACAGAAATATGCAGGAGTATTTACGTTTACTTAATCAAGGAAGTATTCAACTCGACGCATTAATTGATAAAAGTTTTTCATTAACCGACGCGCCTGAAGTTTATGCTGATCTTAAATCAGGATTACTTAAGTCGATGGTTATTGTTCTAAACTATCCGGTTGATTCCAAGGATGCAACGATTTCAAGATTAGTTAAGTTGCCAGTAACTAATCAAGGTAATCCCGGTATCATAAAGGTGGGAATTGCCGGAGCAGGAGGCTTTGCCCAATCAACTCATTTGCCAAATCTGAAACAGCTGAATAGTGAATTCGAGATATATTCAGTTATGAACCGAACGGGTTCTAATGCCCTTGGTGTAGCCAAACAGTTTGAAGCTAAGTTTGCAACAACTGATTATGCTGAGTTGCTTTCCGACCCTGAGGTAAATCTTGTTATGATATGTACAAGGCATAATTTGCATGCTTCAATGACCTTGGATGCACTTAAATCAGGAAAAAATGTATTCGTTGAGAAGCCATTGGCTATGACGAGTCAAGAGATTGCTGATATTAAAAATTTCTATCAGTCAAATGCAGAAGCCCCGGTATTAATGACAGGCTTTAACAGGCGCTTTTCAAGTACGGCTGGGATAATTAAAAAGCTTACCTCTGAGACCACCACACCATTAATGATAAACTATAAAATGAATGCAGGTTTCATTGCAAATGATGTTTGGGTTCAAGGAATAGAAGGGGGTGGTCGCAATATTGGAGAAGCATGTCACATTTATGATTTATTCAATTATTTTACGGGTTCGTTTTGTATTTCAGTAAGTGTTGATTATATCACACCCATTGGTTCGCAATGGAAAAGCAATGATAATTTTATAGCAACACTTAAATACTCCAACGGATCTGTCTGCACACTCTCTTACACAAGTATGGGAGTTAAAACTTATCCAAAAGAGTCATGTGAAATATTTTTTGATGGTCAGGTAATTATGCTTAACGACTATAAGGAAATTATTCATTATAGCTCAAAAGGAAAAAAAGTTTACAATTGTTCAGGTAAAGGCCATCTTGAGGAGTTATCAGCCTTAGCCGATTGTTTAAGTAAAGGTGGGGTATGGCCTATAACGCTGGAAGAACAATTTTCAGCCACCGAAATCAGCTTTAAAGTCGAACAATTATTGAATACAATTTCAACACCAAATTAATTATGTGTGGTATAACCGGAATATTTTGTTTCAATTCTGTAGAAAAAGTAGACGCTGCTGTTTTAACCGGTATGCGGGATTCGATGCTGCACAGGGGGCCAGACGGGGGTGAAAATTGGATCTCAGATAATAAGAAGGTAGGACTTGCACATAGAAGGTTATCTATCATTGATTTGACCACAAGCGCTGCCCAGCCCATGGCCAATGAGGATGGAAAAGTAATTATAACCTTCAACGGAGAGATATATAACCATTTAGGTCTTAGAGAGCAACTGGTTTCTAAAGGGCATTTTTTCCAAACTGATCATTCTGACACTGAAGTGCTTATTCACGGGTATGAAGAATGGGGTATTGACGGGCTACTTGAAAAAATCGAGGGTGATTATGCATTTGCTATTTGGGATGAAAATATTAAAGAGTTGGTTTTAGCTCGTGACAGAGTTGGAGTAAAACCACTCTATTTTTCGTTTCAGGATGGAACTTTCCTTTTCGGATCAGAAATTAAGAGTATAATAAGTAACCCTTTGGTCGAAAGAGATATAGATCCACAGGCAATGTTTCATTACCTGAGCTTTTTGACTACCCCCGCTCCGATGACTATGTTCAAAGGGATTTTTAAACTTCCATCCGGGTATTATTTGAAGTTATCATCTGATGGTGAAGTTGAAAGTAGGCGGTATTGGGATGCAGTACCTGGGAAAACTGACAATAAGTCTCAGGTTAAAGGCCTTTCTGAAGAGCAAGAAGAACAGTTTTATCTTGATGGAATAAGAAAACATCTGATAAATGGTGTTGAGAAAAGGATGATGTCAGACGTTCCTATAGGTGTTTTTCTTTCAGGAGGTATCGACTCTTCCGTTAATGTGGCGCTGATGAGCAAATGTACTCAACGCCCCCTTGAAACCTTTACTGTTGGGTTTAAAGATTATAAACATTTAAATGAACTTGAACATGCCAGGCTGGTATCTGATAAGTTTAATACGAATCACCATGAGGTCCTGATTGATGAGGCTGATATGATATCATATCTGGATGATTTGATTTATCAACAGGATGAACCAGTGGCTGATTGGGTATGTATTCCTTTATATTTTGTTTCAAAACTTGCAAAAGAAAAAGGAGTAACCGTAGTTCAGGTGGGTGAAGGCTCAGATGAGCAATTTTCAGGATATGGCAGCTTCATAAATTATATGAAACTGGAGAAGAAATTTTGGAATCCCTACAGAAAATGGATTCCGAAGTTCGGAAAGCAAATAATTTCAGCACTAGCAAATAAATTGTCTGGATATTATCCCAAATGGGAATTTTACGCAGATATTATTGATAGGGCAACACGCAACAGGGAACTGTTCTGGACCGGAGCTACAGTTTTCTGGGATGTAATGAAGTCGCGATTGTTGAATAAGGATAAATTTCCCGTACCTGTTATTAGTAAAGAGTTAAGGGATTCAGGATTAATAAATCCAGATTATTATGAGTTAGATTCATTTAATGTTATTAAATCCTTTTTAGCACCGCTTTATAAGGAACATCCTGGTACTGATACTCTTAACAGGATGATATACAATGAGTTTCAGTTACGTCTCCCAGAATTATTATTAATGAGAGTGGATAAAATAGCTATGTCAGTATCCCTTGAGGCAAGAGTGCCATTCCTCGATCATAAGCTTATTGAGTTTACGATGGATATCCCTCAGAGATTTAAGATCAGGAATGATGAAGCAAAATATCTCTTTAAGAAGGCTGTCAGAGGCATAATTCCTGACGAAATTATAGACAGAAAAAAAATGGGGTTTAATGCCCCAATGGCCGAATGGTTAAAAGGTGATTTTGGAAAGAAGGTCCGTAATTCTTTATTTTCTTCAAAACTTATGGAAAAGGGCTTTTTCAATAAAAACTATATTGAACAACTATTCTCAGATCATTTCACAGGTAAAAAAGATAATAGTCTTTATTTATGGACACTATTTAATTTGACAGCCTGGTATGACTACTGGATAGTTGGAGATGCAGGAGTAAAATAAGTGATAGAAGCAAGCAAATCAGGCTACTATAAGTCGAATAACTTTGATATCATTCGACTATTTGCTGCCCTACAGGTAGTGATTGTTCATTTAATTGAGCATTTTCATGCGGTTTCACTGGCTTGGTTTAGTTCAATAATATCTATATTTCCTGGTGTTCCAATTTTCTTCTTTATAAGTGGTTTTTTAATTTCAGCCGCATGGGAGCGCAATCCTGATTTAAAAGTGTTTGCATTAAACAGGATTTACAGGATCTTTCCAGGCCTATGGGTTTGTGTTTTGTTTAGTGCTATAACCCTGGCATTCTATGATATTTCACTTATATGTGATAATTTGTCCAATTTCATTTTATGGATATTTACCCAAGCTACTTTATTTCAAGCCTGGAATCCAGCTTTTTTAAGGGGATACGGAATTGGTGTTGTTAATGGTTCTTTATGGACTATCGCAGTTGAAATATCATTTTACGTATTTTCACCTATACTTTTCCTTGTACAGAAGTTTCCAAAAATCAAAATGGATGTATTATTGACTTGCATAATTATAGCTTCTTTTACTTTAAATTATTATTGTCAAAGTGACTACTCGTCAGGTTTTTTAAGTGAATTTTCAAGAAAGATTATTTTCATAACACCTTTACCTTGGATAGGGATGTTTTGTGTTGGGATTCTATTCAACAGACATATTGAATTCCTTTATAATTTAACTGCAGGGAGATTTATTTATATCGTCCTTTTTTTTATTCTAATTTCTTCAATTCCATTTTGGTATAGTTCTACTATTTTTGTGCGATTAGGAAATAGTATTGGAATTTTTAATTATATCGTTTTGTGCTTTTTGATTATGAGCACAGCTTTTTCAAACAGAAGCCTCTCTGACAGAATCCTTCGCAGAAATGATATTTCTTATGGAATTTATATCTACCATCAACCGATTCTTAACTTGTTAATTGTACTAGGATTTCAAGAAATCTTGGGATTAATAATTTGTTTATGCTTTACAATTATCATAGCTGTTGCCTCTTGGAATTTTGTCGAACAACCCGCATTACATTTTAAAAAAGTATCCCTACATTTATAGACTTAATTGTGTGATGGAAAATCTTAAATTGGGAGTAAATGAAACTAAAAAGAGGCTAATTTTAAACTTTTCTCTATTTGGAGCTATTTTAGTGTATGACCAATTATTGTTGCCTATGTTTCATATAGGAAGTTTTCCTTATAAGGTGTCATATTTTTTAGTTGGCATTTTGCTATTTGCCGTATTCATAAATTCAGATAGCGTATTTAAATCTATTGCTATAAAAAGCCAATTTTATAGATTTTCACTCATAGTAATCTGTATCATGCTTTGTTCTGTTGCGGGTGAATTTCTTACAGTTTTCCTTTTTGGCGTAAAGAGTCTAACAGAAGCATTTAAAAGTTTGACAATCTATGTACTGATGATTCTTTCATTTGGCCTAGGGCTTTGTTCTGTTAAATTTTCAACAAGAAACCTCATTTGGGTTTTGTATATTGCAGTATTTTTAAATTTGCTATTTATTTTTTACAAGAGTAGCCTCCCCTCCTTTCTTATTGACCTGTATTATCCTCCATTAGTTTTGTCCTCCTGGATTGATCTTGGTATCACGGACGTAAATGCATTATTGGAGTTAGCTCGTCCTCGTGGATTATTTCCAAATCCAAATGGTTCTGCCTTTATGGTAAATATTATTGCATTATTTCTTTACGTTTCCTTCAAGAACAAAGTCCTTGTAGTGCCAAATGTACCTTTGAGTATAGGAATAATATTTTTACCTGTTTTAGTCAGTATTTTACTGGCAAGTCGTGGTGAAATGATTGTAGGTTTTATTCTTGCTGTTCTAAATTATCGGATATTATTGAACCGTATTCCTTTAAAGACTAAAATTGTGGCTTTTGCCTTTACATCTGCAATTATGTTTTGTATAGGTATTTATGCATTGCAAAAATTTGATGAAAATGGCAGTATCACCGCCAGCCTAGATCGTATCTGGTCCTTTGTAGAAGTGTTAAATCAAGACAAGGCTGAATCAACCTATGAAGCACGTAATCAGGGTATATCAAGGCCATTGTTGATGCTCGAAAATGCTGCTAATCGATTTGCTTATTCACCAATTTTTGGTTCTGGATATACTAGTGGACATCCCTTTCCTTTTGATCATCCTACTGAAAACTATCACAATGATTGGTTTAGGTTGATATTAACATCAGGGTTAATTGGGGTCATTTTAATGCTAATAATTCTACGGAGTTATTGCCTGCCGTTGGGACATATTGTTATTTTACCTTTTATTTTACCAGGCCTGGTAAATACATTTTTGTTAAATATACCTGCCGTTATGTTTTATTTTTTTATGATTGGGTTTCTTTATAGGAAAGTAAAAATAGAACGGCATATTGAAAATGAAGTTGAGTTTCTATAATGGGTATAAAAAAAAAAGCACTTCTTTATTCAAAAATATTTAAGGAATTGGGGTATCACTTAAGGTTTCTGCCTGAGAAAATAAGAAACAGGTATGGCACTCATAGTCACTATCAAACATCACTAAAGAAAATTGAAAGTTATATTCCAGTAACAATTTTAGATAAAGATGGGCTATGGGACAATAATTCAACCTTGCCGGGGAATTCTGAATGTTTACCAGCAAATCAACCTGAAAATTGGTTGAATAAGGATTTAAATGCTCTAGAAGATTTTTATGATCGTAAACTGAAAATTCTTTCAAAATTCACTTTTTGTATTCAAGCGAATGATGAAAATCGGATGGAAAGAATCCGGAAAATTGCTGTGAGATTACCGTTAAACTTAGTAGAAAATTATAAATTAATAGATTGGCATAAAGATTTTAGATCAGGTTATGTGTGGGAAGAATCACAGTTTTACCTGAACGTTAAGGTAGCACCCGAGCCTGGTGTCGAGATTAAAATCCCAAGAGAATTATCCCGCTTTCAGCACATAGGATTGTTAGCTTCAGGATCGCTTTCTGAATCTTCACATGAGTTTCTATTGGAAGTTTTAGACTGGATTGTTTCTAATCCTTATGGATATGGTGTAAATTGGGGTTGCACTATGGATGTAGCACTTAGAGCAATAAACTGGATTTGGGGGCTCCGGTATTTTGGTCAGGCTATAGAACAGTATCCCGAAATTATAAGTAAGGTTAAGATCTCATTACATCAGCACGGATGTTTTATTGAAAATAATCTTGAATATTATGAAAGCTCAACAGGGAATCATTATTTATCAAATATAGTGGGGTTAATTTATATAGCATGCGCTTTTCCTGAGTTCCCAGAATCAGATCGCTGGTTATTATTTGGATTACAGGAGCTTATTTCAGAAATGAATCGGGAGGTTTATGATGATGGCGCATCCCATGAGGGGTCGACAAATTATCACCGTTTGGTAGCAGAGTTGTTTCTTAGTAGTGCAGCACTTGCAGAAAGACTACCACTTGCCAGAAGGGTAAGATTGAGACAAGTAGAGCCGAATCAGCATAAAGTTAGACCCGCTCTTAGGAACACGACTAAAACCTTGCTAAATTTAAATGATGATGGACGGATTTTTCCAAAGGAGTTTTATATTAGCCTTTCTAGAATGGCTGATTTTACAGAAAGCCTGATTAAACCTAACGGCCTTGTACCGCAAATTGGGGATAATGATTCAGCCCGAGTCCACAAATTAATTCCGAACCCTGAATATAATTTGTTGAATCATGGTAACCTGGTTGCAGGAATTCGGAAATTATTAGGCCAGCGTTCAATTATGTCAGAGCTGGATAATTTTGAAGCAAATTTATTATCTGGGGGAATTGACTTGGAGAAGGTTGTTAATCCAGCACTTGTTAAGGATAATATTCTTCACAAAGATGCTGGCATGGCCATCATACGAAGGAATAGGGTGTTTTTATTGGTTACTTGTGGCCAGAACGGTCAAAATGGAAGAGGAGGACATAACCATAATGATAAACTCTCATTTGAATTAAACATTAATAGGTTGGATTTAATTGTTGATGGTGGATGCCCAATATATACTGCAAATCCCAAGATTCGAAATAAGTTCAGAGGAACTGCCGCACATTCTACGTTAATGGCAGGAGGTCAAGAACAGGACAAATGGCCAGATTCTATGCATGGTTTATTTGTATTAAGAGAACGTTCTTTTCCAAATCTAAGATTCTTTGGGCGAAATATAATAATTGGGCACCATTTTGGATATTCAGTTAAGCACAAACGTAAATTTGAGTTATCTGAAAACAGCTTAATTATCGAAGATAATTTTCCTTCTGAATTGGAAAGAAAAATATCTTTTAACCTTCATCCTGATGTTAAGTGCAAAATTATTAGTTCAAATGATAATCAATTATCTGTTGAACTAATGCATTTATCTGGCCTTTCTATTTTTATTCAAATGGATGGAGCATCAAACCCTAAAGTTGAGGAAGGAGCTTATAGCGAAGGTTATGGTATTATTATTCCTAATCAAAGATTGTCAGCATATATGACAGGGCCTAATACTATCACTAAGATTGTTTGGTAAAGCCTTTTTTTGGCAAACTTACCCAATTTCACAATTTAAATTTATGCATTCTAAAACTCCAAAGCCTAAAAAAATTGATGTTTTATACGTTATTTTTGATGTGGGCCTAACACTTGAAAATTCTGCAGTTTTTCAATCTCAGGTACTTGATCAGTTGCTTGCCATGCATTCATTTGGGCTAAGTGTTTCATTGGTAGCAATGTATAATGACCCAGGTCGGTTTAAGGAACTGGTAGGAAATAAATTAGATGACAGAGAAATTTCATTTGTTGCTTTAAAGGCGAAAAATTTTGCTAGTGATTTTTTCTCTATGGCTTTGGCTTTAAGGAAGTTCAAGGGATCTACTCGAAGAGCATATGTCAGAGGTCTTTGGGGCCCACTTTTGTTAAAATTTGCGAATATATTAAATCCCATTCCCTACAATTATGATGTGAGGGGAGATCTTAAAGATGAATTCGATGCTGTTCAATCTAGTCCATTCAAACAAAAAATTTACCTAAAGTTAGAAGCTTGGGGTATAAGAAATGCTTCAAATATTACTGCGGTCACTAAAGTTCTTGCAGATAAAGTATCAAAGGAAATTGGCAGAAATGTTACTGTAATCCCTTGTTGTATTAATTATAATTTATATAACATTGACCAGGCAAGCAAGACCTTTAACCGTGAGCGACTTGGGTTTGGGGATGATGATATTGTATTCGTTTATTCTGGAGGCTTAAGTCATTATCAGCAAGTTCCGGCAATGCTAAAACTCTGGGCAGGATTTATAAATCGGAATAATATTAAATTTCTGTTACTTACCAACGAAGATCCACATAGTCATCCGGTTACGTTGAATGATTTAAATCAGTTTGGAGAAAAATTAACCCATTTGAGTGTTCCAAGATCAGATATCCCTCAGATTTTATCTCTTGCGAACATAGGATTTATGTTAAGAGATTCAAGGAGCTTAAACAATGCTGCCTCACCAGTAAAATTCCCAGAATATCTTGCTTCAGGGCTTGCAGTTGCAGCTTCTCCAGGCACAGGTGATGCTAGCGGTCTGATTATTGCACATCAGCTTGGTGTTCTTATTGACCCTTTGGATTTAAAGGCAGGTACAAACCAGTTAAATGATTTTTTGATTAATCTTTTGTCGAATGGTCAGGAAGTTGTTGCAAAAAAATCAAGAATGATAGCAAAGGAGTATTATGACTGGAGCTCCTTCAAAGAACTTCTGTTGAAATTGTATTCAGTTAATCAAGTTGAATCCTCATTTTAGATGTGCGGAATAGTAGGAGTTTATAATTTCAAAAAAGAATCAGTCTCAGAATCGGCTTTATTTGACGCGAATGAATGCCTTATTCATCGTGGGCCTGACGCTGGAAATATTTTTATTCATAAAAATGTTGGCTTAGCACATAGAAGATTAAGTATTATGGATCTCTCTGAAAATGGTAGCCAACCCATGTCGTCTTCAGACGGGAGATACACCATAGTATTTAATGGTGAAATCTATAATTTTATTGAGTTACGAAAACAGCTTGTTGAGGAATTTAATATTCTGTTTTCTTCAGAATCAGACACAGAGGTAGTACTAAATGCTTTTATCGCATGGAACTACGATTCTTTCAGAAGACTAAATGGAATGTTCGCTCTCGGGATTTTTGATCAACTGGAAAACAAAATTATTTTAGCAAGAGACAGATTTGGGATTAAGCCTCTTTATTATACAAATTACAATAATACATTTGTTTTTGCATCCGAAATAGTAGGCATAAAAAGCTATCTCGGTGGGTCGTTTAAATACAATGTAAAAGAGCAGGCACTTGTTGAATATGCCTGGTTTGGGAATCCTTTAGGAGAAAATACATTTTTTGAAAATGTCAAAGAGGTTTTACCAGGCAGGACCTTTACCTTAACTGAAAACGGACTAGAAATCACAAGATTTTGGGAACCTTCTGAAATTAAAGATAATCTACATTTACCCGAAAAAGACGTTGTAAAGCGCATCAGGAATTTGATGCAAGAATCTGTGAAACGACATTTAATAAGCGACGTTCCTGTCGGAATTTTTCTCAGTGGTGGAATAGACTCATCTGTTATTACTGCGCTCTCTTCTGAATTTTATACCGGCAAGATTAAAACTTATTCAGTAGGATTTGATTTTGATAAGGGAATTAATGAATTGCCTAAGGCAAAGATGCTTGCTGAGCGATTTGGAACAGACCATCACGAAGTATATGTAGAAGCAAAAAATTTACCTGATGTAATAGAAAAATTGGTTGACGCTCATGGAGAACCATTTGCTGATGCTGCTGACATTCCATTGTATCTTCTGACAAACCAGGTGAAAAAGGAGGTGAAAGTTGTTTTGCAGGGTGATGGAGGGGATGAAATATTTGGTGGTTATAGCAGATATTTTACCCTCACCAAGGAAGACTACTTTAAGCCTTGGAAATTGCTTTCTGGACTGCCGTGGCAAATGATAAGCAATACTGCCCTCTTACAAAAAGTCAGATTTTTAGATGCAATTACTACAGATAATGATGCTGATAGGTTAGCTCTCCTTCTTACGATGGAAAGCAAGCGCCAGTTGCCAACTAATATATTTAGCCATTCCGTCAATAATAGGCTCAAAAATCTCAACCCATTTAAACGCTACCATGATTTGAATGATGAGTTTAAGAATAAGGACTTAATTCAAAGATTGTTCAATATCGATTTATCCTGTATTTTACCGGATACTTTTCTTGAAAAAGTTGATAAATCTACAATGGCAAATGGTGTTGAAATCAGGGTGCCATTTCTCGATAATGACCTGGTCCAATTCGCTCTTTCGATCCCTTCTTCATTAAAAGTGAAAAATGGGGTAAAAAAGTATCTCTTAAAAAAGGCATTCGAAGATTTAATCCCACATGATATATTGTATGGCCCGAAAACAGGATTTGGAGTCCCGTATTCCTTTTGGATTCAAAAATCCTTGGTAGATTACATGAAATCAAATATTAATGATCCGAAAGTAATTGCTTCAGGTATTTTTAATCATCAGCTTATTAATGATTATATCGAAAAACATCAAAAAGGTAAAGGAAATTATGGTTTCTTGCTATGGAAATGTCTTATTCTTGCAATTTGGATTAGGAAACAGCCAAGTATGATACTGGACTTAAAATTATGAAAAAAGGAGTATTATTTGTAGGCTCTTTCATGAAGGAGGCAAAGGATGGTCATGTAGGAGGGCAAATGTTTGCCTGCAATTCTCTTTTAAATTCAAAGATAGCAGATGACTATAATTGGTTTCTGGTCGATTCCACATCTGAATCAGTTTTCACCCCTTCATTTTTAAACAGAGTTTCAAAAGCATTTAAAAGGATATTTAAATGCCTTAGTATTTTGGTTGGAAATGGAAGTAAGGTTGATACTTTATTAATTTTCACGGTTGATGGGTATTCATTTATTGAAAAAGGATCAATATTATTACTTGGAAAACTATTCGGTAAGCGGACGATCATCGCTCCCCGATCAGGCTTGTTTCCAAATAACTTCAAGCGGCCCATTTTCAAATGGTTTATTAGGCTGGTATTTAAAAAGGCAGATTGGATTGTATGCCAGGGACAATCATGGAAAGACTTTTTTCTAGCTGAAGTTAATAGCCTTAATTCTGATAAGTTGATTATTATTAATAATTGGATTAATCCTGAGCTATATGCTGACCGTATAAAATATATTCCCACACAAAAGATTATAATTACCTATATCGGGTGGTTTGAAGAGTTTAAAGGGGTACAAGATTTAATTCAGGTTATTGATCTGATTAATTCAAACTCAGATTTAGGTTCACAAGTTGAGTTTCGCCTGGCTGGTATGGGTAGCAAATTTCAGGAGATTTCCAGCCAAGTAAATTCAAAGAGTTATAATAATGTGATTCTTTTAGGCTGGGTTAAAAATGAAGAAAAAACGAAGCTTTTAAAGGATACAGATATTTATCTTCAACTATCACATGTAGAAGGTTTTCCTAATTCAATCCTTGAGGCAATGGCAAGTGGAAAACCTGTTCTTTGTACAAATGTGGGTGCTGTCTCTGACTTAGTGACCGATGGGGTCAATGGCTTTGCTATACCTCCACATAATCCCGCTGAAGCTTATAAGAAGTTACTGGTGTTGATTGAAGATCAGTCATTCAGACTAACAATTGCAAAAAATGCTGAAGAAACAGTAAGGGATAGGTTTGTGTTAGAAAAGGCGGTTGAAAAATTTAATATTATACTTAGCGAAAATCCTACATGTGCGGAATAATTGGAGTAGTTGGAAAATTTGAAAGAGAAAATTTCATAAAGGCCCTCAGTAAGGTTGCTCATCGTGGACCTGACCATACAGGAATTTATCACGATACTAACGTGTCTCTGGGTCATCAGCGTCTTTCCATTCAAGATTTGTCTGAAAATGGAAATCAACCTATGTTTTCAAAAGATGGGCGATTTGTCATTGTATTTAATGGAGAAATCTATAATCATGTAGAAATAAGACAATCACTTGGAGAATTTGACTTTAAATCCTCTGGAGATACTGAAACGGTATTGTACGCTTATATCAAATATGGAGAGGAAAGCCTTAATATGTTCAATGGTATTTTTAGTTTTTCCGTATTTGATTTACAAACAAAAGAGCTATTTATTGCAAGGGATCATTTTGGAGTGAAACCATTGTACCTATACCAAGATGAGAATTTGTTTTTATTTTCATCAGAAATAAAAGCATTCCTTTCATTACCAATCCAATTTGATTTGGATAAGGAGGCCTTAATGAATTACTTAAGTTATTTATGGTCGCCAGGAGAAAAAACACCATTTAAACTAGTAAAAAAATTACTTCCAGGTCATTATTTGAAATTTATTGTTTCTGAATATAAACAAGCAATTCCAATTTCTTATTACCAGCCTAGTTTCAAGGGAGAATATCTACCAGATTCCGAAGAGGAGCTAATTAATCAATTAGATCAGTTGTTGGTTAATGCGGTGGAGAGACAAATGCTTTCAGATGTGCCAGTTGGGTTCTTTTTATCTGGTGGTTTGGATTCTACCCTATTAGTAGCAATAGCAAAAAAAATATATCCTGAGAATAATTTTCCTTGTTTTACTATTGATATTGATTTTGAGAATGGAAATGCGGAAGGGTTTGCAGACGATTTAACCTATGCAAAAAAGGCAGCCGATTATTTAAAAGTTGATTTACATATTGTTAAAGCAAACATTGACATTGTTGATAGCTTCGATCAAATGATTTGGCACTTAGATGAACCTCAAGCGGATGCTGCTCCAATCAATGTATTGAACATTGCTCATTTAGCTAGGCAAAAAGGAATTAAAGTGTTGATCGGTGGAACTGGAGGAGATGATTTGTTTTCTGGCTATAGAAGACATAAAGCTCTTTTGTTGGAGTCTATTTTAGGGAAAGTGCCTCAAGGAATTGGGAAATTATGTAAAAAAATCATATCATTTTTGCCGATTAAAAGTGCCCTATTAAGGAGAATACGAAAGATTTCAGAAAACATGGATTTGCCACAAATTTCTCGAATGAAGGGATATTTTAAATGGCTGCCATCTGAAAGGGTTTATTCATTATTTAATAAGTCGACACAACAAGAATTAAAAGGATATGATCCAAGTCTCTATTTTGATGAATTATTACATCAAATTCCTTTAGAAAAAAGCCTTCTGAATCAAATGCTTTACTGGGAGCTTAAGACCTTTTTAGTAGATCATAATTTGAATTATACAGATAAAATGGGCATGGCTACTGGTGTAGAAATTAGGGTGCCATTTCTTGATACCATATTGGTGGAGTTTTCACAAAAGTTGCCTCCAACTATGAAAATGAATGGAAAGGAGACAAAGTATATTCTTAAAAAAGTGGCAGAGCGATATTTGCCTAAGGATATAATTTATCGACCTAAAACGGGATTTGGTGCACCTGTAAGGAAGTGGATAACAGAAGATATGTCAAATATGTTGGAGCAGCGATTATCAAAGTCCAATTTAGAAAAACAAGGGATTTTTGATTATGATGCTGTTTGGAAGCTGATAAGAGATAATAAAGAAAATAAGATTGATGCATCTTATTCTATTTGGGCAATACTTGCTATTGAAAGCTGGATTACTCAATTTAAAATTAATAAAAATTAACTTGGAGAAAGATAAAGAATTAGTTGAAGAGTTTTGGAATTTGGCCTCTTGTGGAGAATCATTGTATTTACATGGTAATACAGAAAAAGAAGCATTTTTAGCTCAAGAAAAAAGTCGATATGAGCTAGAACCGTATATACTTACATTTGCAGATTTCGAAAGGTATAGAAATAAAAAAGTATTAGAAATAGGAGTAGGCTTAGGAGCAGATCATCAAAAATTTGCAGAGGCTGGAGCTGAATTATATGGTATAGACTTAACAGAAAGAGCAATTTTCAATACGGCAAAACGACTTTCAATATTTGAGTTATATTCTAATTTAAAGAAAGGTGATGCTGAAAATTTAAGTTTTCCTGATGAGAATTTCGATTTAGTATATTCATGGGGAGTAATTCACCATAGTCCTAATACCAAGAAGGCAATAGATGAGATTTATAGAATTACAAAAAAAGGAGGAGAGGTTAAAATAATGATTTATCATACTTATAGTTTAGTAGGATATATGCTTTGGATAAGATATGCATTATTAAAATTAAGACCATTTACTAATCTGAAAGAAATCTATGACAAGTATTTGGAAAGTCCTGGCACAAAAGCCTATTCAAAAGAAGAAGCCAAAATTATGTTTGCTAACTTTAGTAAGGTAGAAATTAATTGTGTTTTAACTCATGGCGA
Organism: Cytophagaceae bacterium; assembly: GCA_027491315.1. Lineage (GTDB taxonomy): Bacteria > Bacteroidota > Bacteroidia > Cytophagales > Spirosomataceae > Aquirufa. The sequence goes on along the minus strand of JAIXWL010000001.1, from coordinate 210,992 downwards.
TTTGTTAGAGTCAAAAGCAGGCCAAAGACATCAAGGTTTATTACTTACAATAGCGAGATGCCTATTTCCAAGAACATTAGTAAAAAAATTGTTACCTGGACATGGATTATTTATGCTCATAAAGGCAATAAAATAACAATGCTACAAATAATTCAAGATTTAAAAAAAGGAGATACCCTCTTAGAGGAGGTTCCCGCACCCTTGGTTAGAAAAGGAACTGTTCTGATTAAAACGAGGCGTTCCTTAGTTTCTTTGGGTACCGAGAAAATGTTGGTGGAGTTTGGCAAAGGGAACCTCATTTCAAAAGCTAGGCAACAGCCCGATAAGGTAAAACAGGTTTTAGATAAGATTAAAACGGAAGGTTTAATGCCAACCTTGGAGGCTGTATTTAATAAGTTAGATGAGCCTCTACCTTTGGGCTATTGCAATGTAGGGGAAGTGGTTGCTGTAGGAGAAGGGGTTAAAGAATTTGCGATTGGGGACCGTGTGGCTAGTAATGGACATCATGCAGAAGTGGTTTGTATTCCTCAAAATTTAGTGGCTAAAATTCCTGATCAAGTCAGTGATGAGGAAGCGGCTTTTACCGTCATTGGGTCCATTGGTTTACAAGGAATTCGCTTGATCAATCCAAGTTTTGGAGAAACAGTGGTGGTTATTGGATTAGGTCTAATTGGTTTGATTACGGCAGAATTATTATTGGCCAATGGCTGTCAGGTGATTGGCATTGATTTTGATATTCAGAAAGTTGAACTAGCTCAAAAGAAGGGTGTTCATGCTTTTCAATCCAATCATACGGATGTGGTTAAAACAGTGGAATCACTCACCAATCAAGTGGGGGCCGATGCCGTTATCATTACGGCCTCTACTAAAAGTGACGAAGTGATTAGTCAAGCCGCCCAAATGAGTCGGAAGCGTGGTAAAATAGTCTTAGTAGGCGTCATTGGATTGGACATTCAACGGGCTGATTTTTTCAAGAAGGAGTTAAGTTTTCAAGTATCCTGCTCTTATGGTCCAGGAAGATATGATGAAGATTATGAGCAAAAGGGGCTTGATTATCCCATTGGCTATGTAAGGTGGACTGAGAAAAGGAATTTTGAAGCTATATTGACTGCTTTGGCGACAAAAAGATTGCATGTTGCCGACTTAATTACAGAAAGAGTACCTCTCCAGGATTATTTACAGATTTATAATAAAATGGGTGGAGGCTCTATAGCTTCCATTTTAGAATATCCTGATACCATTGATTGGAATCAGACGGTTGTTTCAGGAAAAGCTTTTCAAGCTCAAAAGTCTTCGGGTGTCATTGGCGTAATTGGTGCAGGTAATTTTACTAAAATGACCATGATGCCTGCCTTGAAAAATAGTGGTGCTCAGTACAAGTATATTTCTAGTGCCGGTGGGCTTACAGCCAAATCACTGGCTAATAAGTATGGATTTGAATATAGTACGACCGACTATCAACAAATTTTAAAGGATGAGGAAGTGGATTTAGTGCTGATAACTACGCGACACGATGCACATGCCCTTATGGTTAAAGAATCATTGTTAGCAGGTAAACATGTTTTTGTGGAGAAACCTTTAGCTATCAATGAAGTCCAATTAGAAGAAATCAAACAAGTATATCAAACAAAAGAAGAGTCTCTTACCTTAACCGTTGGGTTTAACAGAAGATTTTCTCCTTTTATTAAGCAGGCTAAAACCTTGTTGGGTGGCAGTACAGATTCTCTGAATATTATTGCGACAATGAATGCTGGTTTTATCCCTGTTGATGTATGGGTTCAGGATTTACAAGTAGGAGGCGGAAGGATTGTGGGAGAGGCCTGTCACTTTATTGATTTGATGGTGTATTTAACAGGAAGTAATGTGGCCGAAGTGACCATGAGTGCTTTGGGTAAAAATCCTACAGAGCAAACTGACAATGCCATCATTACCTTGAAATTTGAAAATGGCTCCCAGGGAGTTATCAATTACTTCGCCAATGGTAGTAAAGCCTATGCCAAAGAGCGGATTGAGGTATATTCGCAAGGAAGAACATTAATTGTAGATAATTTCAGGAAACTAAGTGCTTATGGTTTTAAGGGCTTTAGTTCCATGGGAGGAACTTTGGATAAAGGGCACAAAGACCAATTTAAATCGTTGATAGAACATGTAAAACAAGGCAAAGGACCACTCATTCCATTCGAAGAAATATATAATACAACAAAAACCTCATTGGCAGCATTAAAGAGTTTGCGTGAAGGAACTTGGATTAGCGTTTAATATGAAAATAGATTTAATAGCTGGTGCCAGACCGAATTTTATAAAAATTGCATCCATCATCAATGCGATTAAAATGGCGCAAACCAATCATCAAAACATTCAATTTCGATTGATTCATACGGGTCAGCATTTCGATCGAAATATGAGTGATTCCTTTTTTGAGCAATTAAATTTACCTGAACCCGATGTGAATTTAGGAGCAGGTGGTGGAACCCAAGCAGAGCAAACGGCCAAAATCATGATGGGTTACGAAAAGCTTTTATCGCAGGAATCCACCGATTTATGCTTAGTTGTTGGAGATGTTACTTCCACCATGGCATGTGCTATTGTAGCTAAAAAAATGCAAATCAAAGTAGCTCATGTGGAGGCAGGAATTAGGTCACATGATTTGAGTATGCCTGAGGAAATAAATCGCCTTTTAACAGATAGCATCACAGATTATTTTTTTACTACCTCAGAAATAGCCAATGAAAATCTGCGGAAATCTGGGGTTCCCGATGATCGAATATTTTTTGTTGGCAATACGATGATTGACACTTTGTTGGTGAATCAATCTAGGTTTATTAAACCAGAAATTTGGGATAAAAAGAAACTTGAGCCTGGAAAATATTTGGTCATGACCTTGCATCGGCCAGCCAATGTGGACGAAGAAAGTAAATTGAAAGAATTAATTCATGAAATAGTCAATCACTCTAGGCACTTACCTTTGATATTTCCTGTGCATCCACGCACGAAACAGATATTGAATCGATTGGAGGTAAACGTTGAAACCTTAATTCAAATAGATCCTTTGTCTTATTTAGAGTTTAATTATTTAGTTAAACATGCTAAAGCGGTCATTACTGATTCAGGAGGTATCACGGAAGAAACAACCATGATGGGAATTCCTTGCATGACTTTGAGAAATAATACGGAAAGACCTGAAACGATTAGTTTAGGCACCAATGAATTATTGGGAGTAAATCCTAAATCCATAGGTCCTGCTTTAGAAAAGTTATTTAAAGGCGATTGGAAAAAGGGAGGAATTCCACCATTATGGGATGGAAAAACAGGAGAACGCATAATAAATGTCTTGATTCAATTAGAAATAGCATAAATGTGGCGTAAAATCTCTTTACTGTTTCATACCATTAAGTTCTTAAAACCGGCCCAGATTATAGGTCGGTTTGTTCATTTTTTGCCAAGAAATATTCAGGAAAAATCAATTTATCCAAAACTAAGTAAAACTACTTTTCAGCAAGGATTTATTGCTAAAAAATCAAGTACACATGATTTAAATCATTTCACTTTTTTATCAGAGACAAATTGTTTGTCTGAAATAGGCTGGGATAATAATCAAGTTTCTAAACTTTGGCGATATAATTTACATTATTTCGATTTCATTAATGATCCTGCATTTAAGCATCCCGAAAAGATTGATCAAGTGATAAGTCTCTTACATCACTGGATGGATGAAAATCCTTTTGGGAAGGGAACTGGCTGGGAGTCCTACCCGATTTCTTTGCGAATTATTAATTGGATTAAGTGGCATTGGAGTACCCAATCATTGACTGACAAAGCCATGGCTAGCTTGTGGAATCAAGTGCGCTATTTGGGAGATAGGCCTGAATATCACCTTTTGGGCAATCATTTATTCATGAATGCTAAAGCACTGATTTTTGCAGGGGTATTTTTTGAAGGAGCTGAGGCTGAGCAATATTTAAATCAGGGTTTAGAAATCCTCAAAAAAGAATTAAATGAGCAATTTTTAGATGATGGAGCTCATTTTGAATTAAGTCCCATGTATCATGCTTTGGGAATGGAGGATTTGTTGGATCTTTTTGCAATTTGTCAATCACAAGTACCCATATTTCCACAAGCTGAAGTGGCACTTAAAATTCAAAAGGGATTAGTTTGGTTAGCGCTCATGTCTTATTCACAAGATGAATTGGCTCATTTTAATGATTGTGCTAACGGAATTGCACCTACAAGGGATGAATTAGAGTCTTTTGCCAAATTTTTGGGCTTGAGACTTGACAAAATAGCGCATAAATCAGAAGCTAGTTTATTACAAGCATCTGGTTTTTTTGTGGCTCAAAGTAAAGAATTTAAACTAATAGCTGACGTAGGTAAAATTGGCCCAAGCTATTTGCCAGGACATGCACACGCTGATTCATTATCCTTCGAATTAGCTTTACAGGGTGAACGAGTCTTTGTTAATTCTGGAACTTCGCTTTATGGTTTAAGTTCTGAACGGTTAAGGCAAAGAAGCACAAGTGCCCATTCTACGGTAGAAGTAAATGGAGAAAATTCATCGGAAGTATGGTCTGGGTTCAGAGTTGCTAGGCGAGCTGAACCAATGGATTTAGAATGGGATCAAGTTGGTGCAGATTTCACTTTGGCTTGCTCGCATACCGGTTATCAAAGGTTTTCTAAAGATATCGTTCATAGGAGAATTTGGAAAAAGGAAGGACAAAGGTTGAGCATTCAAGATCAGGTATTCGGTAAAATTAGAAAGGCAAAAGCGAGGTATTTCTTACATCCTGATATTACTATGAAGCAGGATATGCATGTTTTTACTTTAGAAAAAAATGGTAAACATTTGGCCACTTTATTTGCGGAAGATGGTCAGAAAATGGTTGAAATCAAGCAGGTAAATTCAACTTATCATCCTAACTTTGGACTTTCTGTTCCTACAATTTGTCTAGAAATTGAAATGAATGAGACTCAAAAAATAATATTGAATTTAGCATTTTAAGTCATTGAAAAGAATCGTCTATTTAACATTTTATTTCGAGCCTGATTTATGTGCTGGTTCTTTTAGAAATAGCCCATTGGCCAAGGTTTTAGCAGATAAAGTAAAAGGAGAATGTGTGGTGGAGGTATATACTACGATGCCAAATCGTTATGAGACGTACCATGCTGAAGCAAGTAAATATGAAGAAAGAGGCAATTTAATTATTCATCGAATTGCACTGCCGGTGCATGAAAGCGGGATGATGGATCAAATCAAGTCATTTTATACCTATTTCAGGGAAGTAATCCGATTGAATAAAGGGAAAAAAGCGGATTTGATTTTTGCTTCATCGAGTCGCTTATTTACGGCATTTCTAGGCTATATATTATCTAGAAAAAGCAAAAAGCCACTTTATCTAGATGTTAGAGACATATTTGTGGATACTATAAGTGATGTTATCAAATCCCCTGTTTTTAAATTTTTCATGTTGCCAGTATTGAAGTTAATTGAATACCTTACTTTTTCTTCGGCTAGTCATATTAATTTAATTAGTGGTGGCTTTAGACCTTATTTTGAACAATTCAAGGGAGTTCCATTTACGGAATATACAAATGGAATTGATGATGAATTTTTACTTCTTGAGAAGAAAATAAAAGGCCCAATTCTTGAGTCAAAAAATAGTAAGACGATTGTCTATGCTGGGAATATTGGAGAAGGACAAGGACTTCATAAAATTATACCCCAAGCAGCTAAGCTTTTGGGGCCAGACTATCAATTTATTGTTATTGGAGATGGAGGAGCCAAAGCTAAATTACTTGCAGAAATACAAAATGTCGGAGTGCAAAATGTAGAAATTAGAAAACCTATACAGCGCCAATTATTAATGGATGAATATCAAAAAGCAGATTTTTTATTTCTTCATTTGAATGATTTAGATGCTTTTAAAAAAGTATTGCCAAGTAAGATATTTGAATTGGCAACCTTCCCAATTCCGATGATTGCTGGAGTATCTGGATATGCCAAAGAGTTTATTGAGAGAGAAATTAGTGAATCTTATGTTTTCTCTCCTTGTGACGCTCAAGCTATGGTTCGAGGGATTCAAGAATTCAGTCAAGGCAAAGCGATGGATAGAAGCGCATTTTTAAAAAAGTATAAAAGAGATAACATTAATCGCGCCATGGCGGATTCAATCATTCAATATTTGTGAAAATATTTATAACGGGAGCATCTGGATTTGTAGGAACGAATGTTATTGAAACATTTAAAAAATACCAATTCAACTTTCACATATTTGAACGTGAGAAATTATCTATTGAATCAGACGTTGACGTTGTTCTTCATTTAGCAGGGAAGGCGCATGATGTAAAAAATGTAAGTGATCCGAGGGAATATTATGAGGTTAATACGGAATTAAGCAAGCGCGTATTTGATGCATTTTTACATTCAAATGCTTCCACCTTTATTTTCATGAGTTCCGTGAAAGCTTCTGCGGATATGGTAGAAGGTATATTAACAGAAGAAGTATATCCAAGCCCTCTAACCCATTATGGGAAGAGTAAGCTTCTAGCGGAAGAGTATGTGCTTAGCCAATCGATTCCCGAGGGGAAAAGAGTGTATATTCTACGACCTTGCATGATTCATGGCCCAGGTAATAAGGGGAATTTGAACTTATTGTATGAGGTTGTTCGACGAGGAATGCCTTGGCCATTGGGGGCATTTAGTAATCAGCGTTCGTTTTGTAGTATAGATAATCTTTTGTTTGTTATACATGAATTGTTGATAAGGGCAGAAATCCCATCCGGAGTATATCAAGTGGCTGACGATGAATCCTTATCTACCAATGAACTAATTCAATTGATGGCTCAATCTGTGGGTAAGCAGCCAATAATTTGGAATTTTCCATCAAAATGGATTCGTGGAATAGCCCGTTTGGGGGATATGCTTCATTTACCTTTAAATTCAGAAAGGCTAACAAAATTAACTGAGAGCTATGTAGTAAGTAATGAAAAAATTACTAGGGCTCTAGGGAAAAAAATGCCTCAAAAATCCAGAGAAGGGATTTTAAGAACATTATCTTCCTTTTTACAATCAACTACCTAGCTTAAAGAAGGATATATTTTATTCCAAAGCTAGCACCGAGTGTATTCTTCACTCGTCTTCCTTCATCATATCCGAATTGTAGGGTTAAACTACACTTTTCACTCAATATTTTCTGAAGTGATATCATTCCTGAAAATTGGGATATAAAATCTGCGTCACTTAATCTTGGGGCTAAATGGTTCCTAGGACTAGCATAATATGAATGTGATATTCTGGTTTTCCAGGAAAAGGTATCGCTAAAATGGCCTGAAATACCTAAGTAATAGGATTTAATAGCATTCAGGGTAAATCCTAATCCTTTATTTCCTTGACTTTCATTGTCTATCACCATGATAGGGGTCCCAATTCCTTTTCCCCAATATTGCCATCCACCCCTTCCATTATTAAAATAGGATTCAATTTCTATTTGATGGGGGTCTTTGATTTTTAGGAATTCAGCTAATCCAGAAATATAATTTCCTTGATTTGCTGTGTAGAGGTATTCCAAGGTGATTTGATCTATGATGCCTCCGCTTTTATTTTTTATGGAAATTCCAGTCAGTCCGTCATTGATTTGAGTTAATGCAAAGCCTCTGCCAGTCTCATAGGCAGATTGTTTATAAACTAGAACTTCTCCCCAAGTAGGCTGAAATTTTATGGCTACATCAAATGAACCCAAATGATTTCCGAATTGATTACCTAAATCATCATATTTTGCTAAAGTATCTGTAGGAATAATCTCTCGATCTTTTAAAACAGTGACCACATAAAAATAGGAATTAAGGCTACTTGGGTAGTAATCATAATCTCCGCCTGTTTTTATTTTAGATTCTCCACCCCACATCACTTGGTGGTTTAGTCCTGCGAATACATTGATGAAACTATCGGGCTTGCCAAAACGACCATAAAGACTTTTTTGGTGTAAAAAACCATGTATTGTCGGGCCTTGATTATCCATCCACCCATGAGAAAAGGTCATGTGAACCCCTAACCATCCTTTAGCAAAATTGAGGTAATCTCTGGTTCCGATTTGAACTTTGGGTATTGGTACGGCATTCCCCGACCAAGCGTAAAACCCGCCAGTTAAAGTAGTATCTCCTAACCCATATACTTCTTTTCTCCTACCGGCCCATAATTCCCATTTGCCCCTTCTACCACTTATATAAGCTTGGGTTAGCCAAAAATCATTCTGTTTGCCTACCCAACCGGTAGCTTCCAGTTCATATTTCCAATCGTATTTTTTCTTTAAATGGTAGTTTTTGCCTGACCAAGCTTTTAGTACAGCACTGGTATTTTCAAGGGGAACTTGACCATATTGTAGACTTCGTATCCAAAATGGACTTACACCAGCATCAGAAGCTAAAACTTGGGCTTCTATGCTCGCATGAATGCTGGTGTCTGGGTTACCTTTTACCTCTAAATGTAGGAATAGAAATAATCCCCAACAGAATAAGAAGTTCTTTATTGAAAAGGTTTTGTTTCTTTTTTGGGACATGTGGTTTTCGTCCATGTATTAACTAAAATAAGTCAATATTTTTAGAAAAGTCAAAGGGTAAAGGTTATAATTATTAAATGGTTAATCTTGAATTTTTCATAAAAAATTAATCATTAAATAAGGTATATATAACTTAAATTTGAAATGTAGATTTGTACTTAATGAATTAACTTTGAAATTAATAAAAAATGGTACTTAATGAATTTTAGGAATTGGTTAATTAAACAAATTGCATTAGAGGCTTCAATATCAGAACAAGAGGTAGATTGTGATTCTACTTTTGAAAGTTTTGATCTAGATTCTTTATCTATAGTGTCTATTTCTTTTGAAATGGAAACTGAATTTCAGTTGGAAAGTATTGATCCTTCCATATTCTCGGAGTTTAATACAATCAATAAGCTTTGTTTATGGATGGAAAATCGGCTATAAAATGGAATCCATTTGCTCCAAATTATTTTAATGATCCCTATGCGATTTATGCTCAATGTAGAACGAGTAATCCTATTCAACAAGATAGTTTTGGTAATGTGATTTTGTTCAAATACCGCGATATAGCACCTATTTTAGATTCTGAGGACTTTGAAGTAAGTAGTTTATCAACGTATTTTGCCAGTAAGGAGAGTTACATTTTTAAAAACAATTCGCAATGCCCTTTTCTAGCTAAGGCCACTAATAAGTGGTTGATGTATTTAAATGGAGAATCCCATAGAAAGTTACGGATTGCTTTGGGAAAAGTATTGTTTAGTTATGATTTCGATCAATTAATTCAAGAATCAGTACAGGAAACCATATTCTATTTTAAACATCATAAAAAATTAGATTTAGTTGATTTTTCTAAACATTTCATTTATCAAATTTTAAGCCAGTTTATTGGTTTAAAGGATTTCACTAGCCTAGATAAGGTAGTTGAGTTTTCTAATTTGGCTGCGCGAAGTCAGGATTTATTTGTTTCAAAACAAATGTACCTTAAAATGAATGAGTGTTTCATTGAAGGAGTGGGGCTTTTTGCCGAATCAAATTTTAAGGCTAAGTTGAAAAAAGAATTGAAGGGATTAGAATATGAAGAAGAGGATTATTATTCTATTTTAGCCGTGACATTAATGGCATTTTTTGAAACTTCTAAGGACAATTTATCCTATTCAATTTATCTATTATTATCTAGTCCCAAGTTGATAAAATTTGTTTTGGAGGCAGATAATAAAGCAATCAAATTGCTAACGGAAGAGAGTATACGATTTGTCTCTCCCTTACAATTTACAGTTAGAATCAATAAAAAAGTTGTTATTATTCAAGGTAGGCAATATAAACCAGGGACTCGATTTATTTTGGGAATAGCAAGTGCTAATCGAGATGAGGAAATTTTTGAAGCCCCCGATGAAATTATTTTTGATCGTAAAGTTAATCCACATTTAGCTTTTGGCGCAGGGTCGCATTTATGTTTAGGGGCTTTAATTGCCCGAAAAGAAATGGAGATTGGACTTAAACCTATAGTGGAGTTTCTTCAAAAATTTGAGGTAGATACATTAGAACCTTTACAATGGGCCAATCAAATATTTATGAGAACACTACAGAGTGCCATGATAAAATTGAAATAATATGGCACAAATTGGACTATTCTCTAGTCTTATCTTTCTTATTTTATCCATTTGTTTTAGTTTGATTTTTAAAAAGCAAATATGGAAATCCCTATTCCTAAGTTCCGTGATTACCCTAGGCCTTTTCATGCCTTTCACGCTTCTTATATTAATATTGGGGTGTATTATTACCTATTATTGTGGTAATACAATTCAATCGGAGAAATCATGGAAAGTGGTTGGAACTACCATTTTATTGTTGTCATTGGTTATATATAAGCTAGTAGAGAATTGGGGGAGTCTCCTCCAAGTAACTAGAATAAACTTTTTTGATTTTGAAATTTCTTGGGAAGTTTTAGGCCTAAGTTTCTTTGTTTTTAATGCTATTAGTTATTTAATAGATATAAAAAAAGGTTTTGTGAAACCGGCAGATTCATTTTTTAAACTATTAGCCTATTTATTGTATTTCCCTACCTTAATGTCTGGCCCTTTGCACCGTTTCAAATATATAAATGGTCAGTTTGCACAAGCTTCCATATCTCAAAAATCATTTACTAATGGCTTAAGATTGATTCTATGGGGGAGCTTCAAGAATTTTGTCGTAGCGCACCGATTAAATCAACTTTTTATTTCCTTGAAGGACAGTGAAACCGCTGGTTGGTGGACCATTCTAATTGGTATGGTTTTCTTCTTTTATATCTATTTTAGTTTTAGTTCATTTGTGGATTTCTTTCAAGGTGTATCGGAAATATTTAATGTACGATTAAAAGATAATTTTCAAAAACGAGTTTATTTTTCTTCCAATCGACATGAATTTTGGAAGGGTTGGCATATTACTTTGAATGAATGGTTTCGAGATTATTTTTTTTATTGGCAAATTAAATTTCGGTTTTGGCGCGATAAACCTTACTTACTTTTATTATTTTCTTATTTGTTGATAGGTTTGTGGCATGGTATGAATTGGCAATATTTTATATGGGGAGGGATTAATGGAATGTGGATTCTTTTCGAAAAATTACTTATTAAAAATAATGTTAAGGTAAAATTTTCATTTAGGTATTTTCTTGGGGTAGGTTATCATATTTTGTTGAGTTCTTTAGTTGCCCTAATTTTTACGTTTAAAGACTTGAATGAGCTAATGGAGAGATTTCTCCTTGACGATTTTTTCCCCATAGATGTATTTTTACTTTATAAGCGAAATATTTTTATCATTTTACTTTCATTTATAGTTGTAGATTTAATTCATTTAGATGCTAAAAATCTTAGAATGGATATGTATTTTGAATCTTTAGCTCCATTGAGACGTAGAATTTTATATTTATTTATAATTTCCTCAATTGTTTTGTTTGGGCTTTTTTATGGAGGATTGGATAATTATTACTTAAGATTTTAAAATGCAAGTTTTATTTAAGTTTGGGTGTTGGATTCTAATTATTTTGTTGATTTTTTCGATTATTTTAAAGCAGGGCAAAGATAGAAATTCAAATAGTAACCATTTTAAAATTAAAACTTGTATTGAAGCATTAAACTCAAATTCAAAAACAATATTTTATGTGGGGTCAAGCCGAGTTATGCTTGGAGTAAATACCTTTTTATTAAATGATTCTTTAAAATATTGGAATTCCATTAATATTGGGATTTCAGGGAGCAGTTTGGCCCAAAATCTTTATTTAGCAGATTATTTTAGGAAAATGCCTGGAAATAAAATTGTCTTTGTTGAGCTTTCAAGGTTTCACAAAAAATATCCACTTTCTTTTAATTCAGCCACAAAAGCAATAGGTTTGGCGAATTTTCCTAATTCTTATTTCGATTTTGTTGAGCAAAAGACAGACATATTTTTTAAAATAAATAATTTAGAGAACGAATTTTTAGATTGGGTAAATTTCAACCAAAATGAATTAAAACAACTATTGTCCACTGATGATATTTCAAAAAATCAAACAATTGGATTTGTTCCTCATAATGTTAATAGTTATCACAAACTGGAATCATTTATCACTAAAGAAAATTTAGTGTTCAATTTTAATAAGCTATATGACTCAATATCAATTGATAAATTATATAGTTTATTAAAAAATCAAAAAAGAGGGGAATTTAAAGTGATATTTTTTCTCCCAGTAACTACTCTAGATAAAAGTGAATTAAAATATTCAGTTCCACTTTATCACTTAATTCCAAAAGATTCTAAATGGGAGTATGATTCTTCATTTTTAAGAAGCGTGTCTCGTTCGGAGCACTTGATGGATAAAAATCATTTGAACTTACGAGGTTCAATCATTTACTCTCAGGGCCTAGTGAAATACATCAAAGCCCACGAAGATTCTTGGAAATAACCCTCTAACGGAAACTATATTTCAGTCCGAGCGTGCCTCCGAAGGTATTTTTAGTGCGATCTCCTTGGTCAGTGGCTAACTGAATACTTATCCCTACCCGTTTATTGACTTGTTTTTGTAGGCTTAATGAAGCGGAGATTTGTTTTAAATAAGAATTTGGGCTATTGGCTGGAATAACTGGATAATCATAAGATGTGGAGGAAAGCCTTGCCATCCAATGAATTTGCTGCGCTAAGGTACCTCGGATACCTACATAAATGGATCTAAGGACATTATAAGAAAATGAAAGCCCTCCACCTTGTTGACTTTCTTGATCCATAATGATTAATGGAGTTCCTAAACCTCTGCCTTGAAATATCCATCCATCTCTTCCTCGAACATTGAAATAATTAACCATATTGGGATAATCCTGATCCTGCTTATTCAATAATTTTCCCAAAATGCTCTGGTAAGTTCCTTGATTACCCGTATACAGGTATTCTAAACTAAAGCCTTCTATGATTTTAGCTTCTTTGAACTTAAATGAAAGGCCCGTCAGACCATCGTCTATTGTGTTTAATGACCAAATCCTATCCGATTCATAGGGATTTTGGCGGTATAGTAAAATTTCTACAAAGTCATTTTGATAGCGAAGGCCCATGTCCAAACTACCTAAGTGGTTTCCGTATTTATTATTTTCATCATCATCTGGCAAAATGCCTTCCCCTGTACCTAATAATACCTTGGTAAATGTGTTGAAATCGGAAGGATATACGTCATAAATACTTCCTTTGGGATCTTTTCTACTTCCTCCCCATTGGGCTTGATGATTATAACCTAGGTAAACATTTAAAGTAGATTGAGGCTGCCCCAAACGCAAGTAAAGGGATTTTTGATGTAAATAAGAGTTGGCAATAGCTCCTTGATTATCGAACCATCCATGTGCCAATTGAAAATTGACTCCTAACCAATCTTGTAAAAGATTTACATAATTTCGAGTGCCTATATGGACTTTTGGCATGGGTAAGGCATTACCCGACCAAATAAAAAATCCACCTGTCAAAGTAGTATCTCCCAATCCAATTACTTCTCTTTTGGATCCAGCCCAAATTTCAAATGCTCCTTTTTTGAGGCCAACATAAGCTTCTGAAAGTAAAAATTTGGATTCTTTTCCTAACCAGCCAGTTGTTTCAACCCGGAAGGTCCAATCAACATCTTTTTTGGGATGATACCATTTGCCCGTTCTAGCTCGAATAATTCCCGTAGGATTTTCTACGGGTACAGTTCCATACTGTAAACTTCTTGTCCAAAAAGGATTCATGGAATCGCTTGATCCGACAGCCAAGAAATCTACCGAAGTATGATTCAGGGTATCTTTGATTGCTGTGGTACTACTAAAACCAATAAAAGAACTTAATAGAAGAGAAAGAAGCATGTATACAATGAATAAGCAATAGATTGAACTGTAAAATAATCTATTCCCTTAATTTACTAATATGCTCGATAAAAAGAACATCTTCTTTTTATAATTTATCTAACGCAGCTTGTAAATCGGCCCATAAATCATCCACATGTTCTAATCCCACTGATATGCGCAATAAATTTCCAGGTGTAGTACTTTGTGGTCCTTCGATGGACTTTCGGTGTTCAATTAGGCTTTCAACTCCCCCTAAACTGGTGGCTTGTTGGAATAATTGTAGTGTTGAAGCGAAATGTTGTGTAGTACTTTCGGTGGCTTTGAGTTGAATAGCAATCATGCCACTTTGTCCGATGGGCATTTGTTTCCTAGCTAATTCAAACTGTGGGTGACTTGGTAACCCTGGGTAATGAACTTTTTCTACAGCAGGATGATTTTCTAGTTTTTCTGCCAAAATGGCGGCATTTCTACTGTGTTCTCTCATTCTCAAAGCGAGTGTTTTTAAGCCACGGGCTAGTAAGTAACAATCAAGCGGATTTGGCGTAGCACCCATTAAAATCTGAACTCGCTGGATTCTGTGCGCCCAATCATCATCATTTTTGAGGATAATGGCTCCTCCTAATATGTCAGAATGTCCGCCAATGTACTTGGTAGTAGCATGCATGACGATATCGGCTCCGAAGGCAATTGGGTTCTGTAAAATAGGGCTAGCTAAGGTATTGTCAACCCCCACTTTGATGCCCAATTTTCCGGCAATTTGGCAGATTCCCTCAATATCGCTCAAACTTAATAAAGGGTTAGCTGGTGACTCTACCCAAATCAGCTTGGTATTTGATTGAATAGCATTTTTAATAGCGACCAGGTCCGTCATGTCGACCTGTGAAACTTGTAATCCCCATGGTCCTAAAATTTCTTCGGCCAGTTTATAGCTGGCATAATAGCCTACAGAAGGCATTAAAATATGATCACCTGATTTTAAGCATTGAAATACGGCATTGACTGCTGCTAAACCCGAACTAAAAGCAAATGCTCGACTGCCACCTTCCAATGCAGCTAAACCTTTTTCTAATACTTCTCTGTTGGGGCTTGAGTTTCTTGAATACATGTGCCCTTTGGGATAAGTCCCGTCTTCAGAACGCTCAAAAGTGGTGCTTAAAAAGATGGGAGCAGCTATAGAAGCCGCTGTTTCATCTTTTAAATGGGTACTGTGTATGGCAAGTGTTTCTTTTTTCATAAATATTGAAATTCTACATTCTTCATTCTACATACTTCATTCAATATCCCTAACAACTGATTAGTTTTTCTTTCTTAATTCGAAATTCTTACCCAAATACAGGCGACGAACTTGCTCATCATCGGCTAATTCTTGTGGTGTTCCCGCTTTTAGGATTCTGCCTTCAAATAACAAATAGGCACGGTCAGTGATGGATAGAGTTTCATCCACATTATGATCGGTAATTAAGATGCCAATATTTCGATATTTTAACTTAGCAACTATACTTTGGATTTCTTCTACTGCGATGGGGTCTACACCAGCAAAGGGTTCGTCCAAGAGGATAAACTTAGGATCTACAGCTAAGGCTCTGGCAATTTCAGTACGTCTACGTTCTCCCCCTGATAAGACTTGTCCTAAACTTTTTCTCACATGGGTCAAAGAGAACTCTTCTAAAAGCACCTCTGTTTTTTCTTTTTGCTCGCTTTTACTTAAAGAAGTCATTTCTAGGACGGCTAGAATGTTTTCTTCCACAGTAAGTGTTCTGAACACAGACGCTTCCTGAGCTAAATAGCCAATGCCTAGCCTTGCCCGCTTGTACATGGGTAGGTGGGTAACATCTAAATCATCCAAATAGACTTTTCCCTCATTGGGCTTTACCAATCCAGTGGCTATATAAAATGAAGTGGTTTTCCCTGCACCATTTGGCCCCAAAAGTCCAACGATTTCTCCTTGGGCAACCTGATAGCTAATGTGGTCATTGACCAAACGTTGGCCATATTTTTTTACCAGATTTTCTGTTCTTAGGATCATATTTCAAAAATAGGGAAAAGAGTTGGGGTCAGCAAGCAGATTACTCATTCCAAGCTTTTTCATTTTTTTTAATTGTGAGATTGCCATTTTTAAAAAATATTCCTACTTTTGCAATCCCGAAAGCAATCGGGCAATTGAGGTGGAGTAGCTCAGTTGGTAGAGCATCGGACTGAAAATCCGTGTGTCCCCGGTTCGAGTCCGGGCTCTACCACTTCAATTTTAGAAAGACCCTGACGAAAGTTGGGGTCTTTTTTTTATCTACATATTGGATTAGATTTGTTTCTGTTAGATTAGCTATTTATTTTAGGCTTTAGAGATTTGTCAACTCAGATTTGTTAACCCAGATTTGTCAACTTTTAAAAAGTTGACAAATCTTAATTGATAACCTAATTGATAACCTTAATTGACAACCCTAACAAACAAACTTTAATCGATAAACCTGAGTAGACAAATCTACCATTCATTTGTCAAATAGGTGCGCGAATAATATCACTAAACTGATTTTAACCTGATAATTACTATGAAAATGAGTCGAAGGGACATATTGAAGGCCTCAAGTGCTACTGCTAGTTTGGGGCTATTGCCTCAGCTTTCTTCTGTCCAAAACACCCCCAACAAGAAAACCTTTCGTTTGAGTTTAAACCTAAGTACCATCATGGGTCAAAATTTAGGTTTTATCAAAGAATTAGAAGTGGCATCTCAAGCAGGCTTCCGATCCGTGGAAATTTGGATGCCTACCCTAGAAAAATACTTAGCCGGAGGAGGAACCATCGCGGATGCCAAAAAACGTATTTCCGACCTAGGGTTAAGCATTGAAAATGCAATTGGCTTCGCTCAATGGATAGTGGATGATTCAACAACCCGTAATAAAGGAATAGAGCAATTAAAAAGAGAAATGGCTTTATTGGCCGAATTAGGTTGTAAACGTACTGCTGCTCCTCCAATGGGAGCCACTTTGGAAGCAGGTTTAAACTTAAAAGCTGCCGCAGAACGTTACCGAACGATATTAGAATTGGGAGAACAAATGAATGTAATCCCTCAATTAGAAATGTGGGGCCATTCCAAAAATTTGCATCGGGTAGCTGATGTACTATTCGTAGCAGCAGAAAGTGGACACGCTAAAGCACGTTTATTGTTAGACGTATTTCATATTTATAAAGGAGGATCTAGCCATGAAAGCCTTCATTTGGTTGGAGAAAATTCCATTGAGATTTTTCATATCAATGACTATGTCACCACCATCAAGCCTGAACAAATAAAAGATGCAGATCGTATCTATGCAGGTGATGGAGAAGCGCCAATTGATAAAATTGTACATGCTCTAAAACCTAGTGCTAAGCCCGTAGTACTCTCCTTAGAATTATTTAATAAACAGCTTTACGCTCAAGATCCATTAGTTGTGGCAAAAACAGGGCTAGAGAAAATGAAGGCCGTGGTTCAACGAGTTAATGCCCAATATAAAGTTTAATCAAATTCATGAAAAAATTAAGTTTACTGCTAACGCTCTTGTGTGGAGTTACCTTTGGATCCATTGCGCTAAAACCCGCTAACCTTGCCCCCACAAAAAAACTCAAGCTTTGGTATAATAAACCTGCCCAATATTTTGAAGAAGCGCTGGTTTTAGGAAATGGTCGAATTGGTGCAACTGTATACGGTGGCACAGAAACCGATAAGATTCATTTAAATGATATCACTCTTTGGTCAGGCGAGCCCATGGATCCTTATATGAATCCGCAAGCTTATAAACATCTTCCTGCCGTTCGAGAGGCGCTAAAAAACGAAAATTATAAATTGGCAGATTCTTTGGTTCGAAAATTACAAGGTAAATTTTCTGAGTCTTATGCCCCGCTTGGCGACTTATACATTGATTTCAAATCAAGTCCAGTAAAGAATTATTATCGAGAATTGGATTTAGAAAAGGCAATTGCCTCCGTGAAATATGAAGCAGGAAATCAAACTATTTCTAAGGAGTATTTTGTGTCCTCTCCTGACAAAATTTTAGTCATTCACTTGAAAAGTTCTCAAGCCAAAGGACTCAACTTTAGTGTTCGATTTGGTTCGCAATTAAAATATAAGTCGAAATCTACGATCAACCATTTGCATTTTCAAGGTGTGGCTCCTGTTCGAGCAGAACCTAATTATGTCAGAAAAAAAGGGAATCCCATCATTTTTAAAGAAAATCAAGGGACCCGTTTCTCCGCTGATGTCTTATTACAATCCACAGATGGACAAGTATCAAGAACGGATAGCACTGTCAGCCTAGCTAATGCCACAGAAGCCACCATTTTAGTTTCTTTGGCTACCAGCTTCAATGGCTTTGATAAAAACCCTAATAGCCAAGGTTTAAATGATGACGCGATTGCCCAAGAACAATTGCAAGTGGCCAGTCGAAAAACAGTCGTGGAAATGCGCGCTCGACATATTCAAGATTACCAACAATTTTTCAATCGAGTGAATCTCCGCTTGGGTGGAGAACAAGCCCCCGAACTACCTACAGATGACCGATTAAAAAGGTATGCCAAAGGTGAAAAAGACCCATATTTAGAGACTTTGTATTTTCAATTTGGTCGCTATTTGTTGATATCTAGTTCCAGAACTCCTGGTGTTCCAGCTAATTTACAAGGTTTATGGAATCCACACATCCAACCACCATGGAGTAGTAATTACACCATGAACATTAACGCAGAAGAGAATTATTGGCTTGCCGAGAATACGAATTTATCGGAGATGCATGTTCCTTTCTTAAGTTTCATTGAGAACCTAGAAAAAACGGGAAAAATCACGGCCAAAACATTTTATGACGCCCCAGGCTGGACAGTGCACCATAATTCTGACATCTGGGCGATGACAAATCCTGTAGGAGATTTTGGAAACGGTTCCCCTAGTTGGGCTAACTGGTACATGGGTGGTGCTTGGGCAGCAACCCATTTATGGGAACATTATAGTTTTACTAAAGATCAAAAGTTCTTGAAAGAAAAGGCTTATCCCCTGATGAAAGGTGCAGCTGAATTTTGTTTGGCCATGCTAATTCAAGATAAGAATGGAAACTTAATTACTTCTCCATCCACTTCTCCAGAAAACCGCTACATCACACCTAGCGGATACCAAGGTGAAACAGTTTATGGAGGAGCTGCCGATTTGGCCATGATTCGTGAGCTTTTTCAAGACCTGATTGAGGCAGATAAAATTTTAAAACAAGACGCGGCTTTCAGTCAACAGCTTCAGGATGCCATCAAGAAATTGTACCCTTATCAAGTGGGTAAAAAAGGAAACTTGCAAGAATGGTATTTTGACTGGGAAGATGTTGAACCTACTCACAGACATCAAAGTCACTTATTTGGACTATTTCCAGGAACCCATCTTACCGTGGAAAATACGCCTAAATTAACCGATGCCGCTAAAAGAACCTTGGAAATAAAAGGAGATGAAACAACGGGCTGGTCTAAAGGATGGCGGATTAATTTATGGGCTAGATTAAAAGACGGAAATCATGCCTATAAAATGTACCGTGAGTTGTTGAAGTATGTTGAACCCGACGGTGTTAAAATTGAGTATCGCCGTGGAGGTGGAACCTACCCGAATTTATTTGATGCTCATCCTCCTTTCCAAATAGACGGAAACTTTGGAGGAGCGGCCGCTGTAGCAGAGATGTTAGTACAATCCGACATGAATAAAATTTATCTTTTGCCTGCCATTTCAGACGAATGGAAAGTAGAAGGAGAGGTGAAAGGATTAAAAGCCAGAGGTGGATTTGAAATTGATATGGCCTGGAAAAATGGTAAAGTGGTACAATTATTCATCAAAGGTGTTCCAGGTGGTAAAACTTCATTATTTGTCAATGGAAAATCTCAGGAAATAAACATTGCTAAGGGGAAAAAAGTGAGAATATTGTAGGGAATGAAGAATGTAGAATGTAGAATGAAGAATGTAGAATGTAGAATGTAGAATGAAGAATGAGGAATGTAGAATGTAGAATGAAGATTTTTCTCTATTGTTCAGTTCTAGCAATAGTTGATTCTCTCCGGTTGCGGCTTTATTTAGTAGAATGTATATTTTGGGATTAGCTGGAAAATAGAAGTACTACACCTAGAGAGTATGTATACCCATAATAATTCTTCATTCTACATTCTTCATTCCACATTCTACATTCTAAAGAAATACCTGAAACTGTCCCCAGATGCTTCTACCTACGCCATTGATGCCAGAGCCATGCATGCGGTAATCTACATCACCTAAATTTTGAAGCTGAAGACTTAATTGCCAATGCTTACGTGAATAGGTTGTTTGTAAATTGACCACCCCCCAGCCCGCAGTACCTAAAGGATTCATCCGATTATCCGATTTATCACCGGTACTTAAGCGGTTTTGACTAAGGGCAAAAACATGTTCTATTTGGGAAGTAAATCGACCCGTTTGAATCAAATATTGAATAGATCCATGCAAGGGGGGGATTCGGCGCATAGGTTCATTTTGTGTCAAATTTTGACCAAAAACATAGGATAATTGTCCTTGTAAAGCACTTTTTGGATTGATTTTATATAATCCTGACCATTCTCCACCTGCTAAATAACTCTCTTCCACATTCCTTTTTTCGTAAACAGGATATCCTTGTATGACGGCAGATGTTTTCACGCGCGTAATTAAATTGCTTAGGCTAGTTCTAAAAACAGAAACTTGTTGACGAAAACGATAATTTTCAAATTTATAACCCATTTCCAAGTTTAAAGAGTACTCAGGTTTTAATTGGTAAGCGGGTTTTTCATACCTAAAATCAACAATTCCTAAGCTTCCTAAATCATCTAAATTAGGAGAACGAAATCCAGAACTACTAGATATAAAAATGGAAGAATTATGGCCTAAAAATCTACTTATCCCGGCAGTATAAACCATAGCTTGGTTTTGAACAATGCTTAAGCCTAAGGTGGTATCTGGTAAGGTGGCTTTGACTTGATGCCATCGTAAGCCTAACTCAATTTGGTAATGGGGAATTCGGATATGATGTAAAGAAAAAATGGAGCTCTGCTCATATTTCGATTGATCCGGATAAAGGCCTCTCAAAGGAGTGTTTTTTAGGGTATTTTGATTGATGTCGGCCCTTGAGCTTCCTACTCCATCATGGTATATTTCAAAACCTGAGGTAGAAGACCAATACTTGCTCCATTGGCTTTCAATATCGATACTCACACTTTGTGTATTCACTTGATCAGATTCAACCCGTAATATACTACTGCCATTTTTCTGTGCTCTTCGGTTTTCTAAACTAGACTGATAGGCTAAAGTTCCTATAATTTTTTTTGCCCAAGCTTGTTGGGTCGTAACAATTCCTTTCCAATAGACACGTTCATATTTTTGCTTTTCCATCTCATTAATGGCAAAGTTTTCCAAGACTATTTTATGATAAACGGGCACATTGGATTGAACCAATTGTTGGTGACCGATCTCCCATTCAAAAAATCTGCTTGCTTGATGCCTAAACTTTAACATGTATGAACCCTCTCGATAAGCACTTGGACTTTGTGCTCCTAATTGATTTCCGCGGATTAAATCACCAAATTTTTTACTAGATCCAGCAACCAATAATCCCCATTTTTTCTCACTATACATGATTTTTCCTTGATAGGAATTTTCCATGTCACTACTTGCCCAACGCGATTGTAAGTTAACTTGTAAAGAGGGATTCGAACTAAATTGTGGCCTTTGGCTATATAGATGAATAACTCCCGTTAAAGCATCTGAGCCATATTGCACTGCACCAGAACCCATGACACTTTCTACTTTTTCCAGCGTGAAGGGGTCAATGGTATTAAGGTATTGATTAGGCCCATACCGAAAAGTGGAATTATTAAATCTGATGCCATCAAGCATCAAAAGGGTTTGATTCCCCGTTAGTCCTCTCACGAACATAGAACCTCCTCCATGATTGGTTTTTTGAAGGAAAATGCCTGGCATATTCATTAAAAGCTCAGGACTAGTCCTGGCACTTTTTTGTTGGATTGAAGAATCTGTCCAAACTTGAATGGAATACGGTGATTTTAGGGCGTTTTGGGCGCTTCTACTGGCACTGACAACGATATTCTGTAAGGTGTCGCTAGCATTTTTTTGTGCAAATAGCGACACCCTTTGGCTCATTAAAATCAAAAAAATATAAACGAAAATTTTAATCCTCATCCTCATCGTCTTCTTTCGTATTTAAAATGGCTGCTCGGCGTGGAGCTGGCATTTCAGAATGCTCGCCATGTACTGATTTCCAAATAATTTGATTTAATACTAAATCAGGAATAGCATCCTCCTTAGAAAAATCTAGTTTTTCACTTAATCGAGCACTTTCTGTATCGGCTTTGTTCTTCTCAAAAATATCTACTTGAGGAGCTATATGTTGGAAAGGTCTAAGATCGGCTTTGGAAGTAAAGCATCTATACATCGGCGTAGCTGCGGCATCATACTGGCTCATTGGGGGTAATCCTAAGATTAATTCCATGGTTCTCAACATAGAAGAAGTAGAATAAGGAGTATGATCAACAAAACCTCTTTTAACAAAACCTCCCGCAACATAAGCCGTAGTTCGGTGTGCATCTACGTGATCGGATCCATTTTGAGCATCATCTTCCACAATAAAAATGGCAGTTTCTTTCCAAATTTTAGATTTTGATAGATGCTCTACGAATAAACCAATGGCATAGTCATTTTCTGCCACAAAGGCCGTAGGTGTATAAGAACCCAGTTTTTGACCTTCCGTATGGTCATTCGGGAATCTCAATGAATTAAATTGAGGAACCTGGTTTTTGGCTAATAAGGCATCAAAATCCTTTTTCCAACGATGGAAACGAAGCGTATCCATGATTTTCTGGTCGAAAGAAGGAAAATCTGGACAAAAATGCCCAGCAATGGACGGGATATTGGGTTTGAAATCATCTGCAAATTCTCCATAAGTTCTATATGAAACACCTGCTCTTTTGCAGTAATCCCAAATAAATCCATTTTTAGGATTAGCAATGCTGCGATTCCCCTCTCCGTCATATTTTCCTCCTCTTCCGCCATAACCCGTTGGCCATGTTTTTTCTAAATAATCCGTCGCATGAGCTGAAGTAGACCAGTTGTGGCCGTCCGAACTCACTTCTCCATCTACATAAAAATTATCGAGTAAGACAAAGTCTTTCACTAATTTATGTTGGTTAGGAGTAACTTTCTCTCCAAATAAAAGCAAAGATAAATCGCCATTACCACCCTTGACATCAGCTAATACCTGATCGTAGGTGCGGTTTTCTTTTAAAATATAAAACACATATTTAATGGGTGACTTTCCTCCAACTCGGGAAGGTATCGGGTTCCCTTTTTCTCCTTTGGCTTGAAGTTCAATCTGCTTATTGTAGGGTGTATTGGTATACACAGCACGGGAAAGTATAGCTAATTCAGCACCTGTTGGCTCTTGAAATAACGACATTGTGCCTTTCATTAAGCCTCCAATGTATTCTACTTTTGCCTTTCTCTCATTATCTGCTTGCTGGTAGGTTACTTTTTGAATTTTAGCTAATGGATTTGGTCCTTTGGGGTTGGCAAAGGAAGAAAATCCTTTTCCATTGGCCACGTAGACTGTTTTTCCAATTACCTTGACGGCGGTAGGATACCAACCTACAGGAATAAAGCCTAATGATTTAGATTTTCCAGGCTTTTCCACTTCAAATACTGCCAAGCAGTTATTGTCTGCATTTGAAATATATAGCCTTTCCTCATCCTCTGACAGGGCTAATCCGTTAGTAGAAGAACCCTCTAAAGCATTTGGAAATAAGGCAGCATTTAATACTTCTATTACTTGATGATTGCTTGTATTGATTACAGAAACTGAATTATCGTTGGCATTTGCTACAAACAAAGTTTTACCATCTTTGGTCAATAAAATCTCATTTGGGTGATCGCCTACGGCTATGCCTTTGTCAAAGCTTTTTGACTGGCAATTAAAAGGTAGCACTTGAGCACCTCCCCAAATGGAGATATACAATTTTTCTCTATTGGGACTTAATATACACGTAAATCCTTCAGCAGGTAAGGCAAATGATTCGCTTACCTTATTCTGACGAACATCCACCAAATAGAGTTTATTATTGTCTTTGGATACAACATATAATATTCCACGTTCATCATCCAAAGCCATGCCTGTTGGAGATATGATGTCTTTTGCTTTATCCGTTAATGAAATAGAACCCTTCGCAACGAGTTGTTTATTACTTATTTCAAACTTTAACACTTTATTGTCATTCCCACCGGAGGCATAAACAGTTTTATTGTCTTTTGAAATAGCTAAGCCGTACCAAGATTTGGCTACTTCTACACTATGTACTACCTCGTTCGATTGAGTATCGATTAATTGTAAACTTTGTATGCTTTGGCCATTATTAGTCGCCACCATCCATTGTTTGTTGGCCGTTACCGCTAAATTTAGTGGTAAATCACCAAGGGAAAGAGATTTTCCATGGGGGGATAATTTCCAGCCATTAGGTAGTCTTACCCTCTTTTTTTGTAAATCTTGTTGTAATTTGCTGCTACCTTGGCCCAGCATTGGGTGACCCATCAAGAATGAGCAGGCTAAGCCTAAAAAAAGGCTTTTAGAAAAATGTATTTTCATAGTGAAAGGTTTTGATTGTTCAATTTACAAGCATTTTTAAATAAATGAATCCTGAAATCATTTTTTAATGATTTGGTAAAATGCTACACAAAGGCTGAAACTAGATTAGAATGAATAAAATGTATATCAAATGGAAATTAGCTACCGAGAAAATCCAATAATTGAACTAAAGGATTTTATGGCCATTTTAGAAAGGTCTACTTTAGGACAAAGAAGACCTATGCACGATTTCGCAGCCATGCAAACCATGCTAGATCATGCTAACGTTTATGTGGGGGCTTATGATGGAGATACATTAGTGGGCTTAGCCAGAGGAATGACGGATTTTGTTTACACCACCTATTTGGCAGATTTAGCCGTTGATGTTGACTTTCAACATCAGGGAATTGGAAAAGAATTACTGATTCGAGTAAAAAAATTACACCCTAGGGCCAAATTAATATTGTTAGCGGCTCCTGCAGCTCAAGGCTATTATCCTAAAATTGGCATGCAAAGACATGAGCATTGCTTTTTCATTGATGATGTCAATGAAATTCGATAAAGCTCTATTTAACTATCGCTAAGCGCTTGGTGATAGTTGAGCCATCAAGCCCCGTGGTACTCAAAAAGTAATTAGCCGCAGGTAATTTGGATAAATCCACCACTTTGAAAAAAACCGCTAGGTAGGTGTCTTCAAAAACTATATTACCTTTCATGTCATAGATTTTTAAAGTACCTGTCGACATATTTTGCCAGCGGATGGTAATGTTATCTACCGCCGGATTAGGTCCTATACTAAAATCAAAGTTTTGATCTAGGCGCACAATGGGAATTCCAGAGAAGGCAAAAGCTCTCATACCAGCTTTATTTCTAAGAAAAGGCCCCGGGAATGGTGCTTTATTGAAATTATAAAACTCCCTAAAATAATCTGGTAGATAACTGATAATCTCGCTTGGGTATTCTTGGTTTAAGTTAAGAATGACCTTATTCCCTTCCACATCGATATTGTCAATGTATTTGGCGGCACTGACCGCATTAATACCATCATAAAAGAAATTATCTTTCATGATGCGCTTTTGAGTTTTTCCTGTTGGATCTATAAAGGTGGTATCAGTAGGAGCCACCATTATTTGACCTTGCTCGAATTCCAAGTACAACTTCCTTGTTTCGGATTTTGATTTGAAATAGGCTTTAACCACATTCGGACTATAAACTTGCTTATCCCAAGGGCGCTTATAAATTTCCGCAGAAATGATTCGGAATTGTTCAAATCCACTTTGGCGATAACCTTCATTTCCATAGTGTAACCCATCAAATTGCTTGGTTCCAACAGTCGCAAATGACTTAACATATAGGTCATTCGTATATTGGGCACGTTGGTTTTCTCTTACTAAAGCAGCGGGTGAATATTGGAATTCATAAACGTTAGTCTGAGGACAAAAAACATACTTAGCACTGGGGAAATACTTCTTATACTTCGTTTTTAACTGATCAAATTTCCACCACCAGTCGAAAGGACTGCCCGCCGGAAGGGTAGATTCTGCCTCACCTTGTCGGTAAATAATGGCCTGCACCTTATCTATTACCCCCGCTTTTATGGCTTTGTAGAGCATGATATTTCCACCATAAGGAGCTTTTAAATCACCATCTAGGATTAAATGGAAATCGATGTTGGAGCCACCAGCAGCAGAATTAATAAAACAAAAAGGGATTTTTTCGGACTCGATTAAGTATTTAGCAATTTCAGAAACCCATGGGCCTACTCTGGCTTGATCGGTTGCCAAAGACCACAAGGTATCGGCTAATTTATATGGTCCATAATTATCCGGAGCTTGAACCGCCCCAAAGGACCTTAAATATTCTCCTTGAAATACTTTATCATCAATGGGACCAATCCAGGCATTGGACTGCCCACTCACTAAAAAGGCATCTCCTGCGACTATGTTTTTCCTTTTGACAACCAAGCTAGAATCTAAGCCAATGAACTGATAGACCTCAACGTCATATTCTGCTAATTCCGCATTGATACTAAATTTGTTTTTATAAGGATTGCCGGCTGTTAAGGCTGTTTTATCGTATTTAAATAAGTTTCCATTTCTGAAAATCTTCACTGAAACCGCCGTGATGGATTTATTAGTAATATCGGCTACGATAGGAATATCAGCTTTGTTTTTATCGTCCCTAGGATAAAAGTGATAATTCTGAGGTAATTTATTGAATACAAAATCACCAATTTTTTGGGCACTCAACTCTGTTTTAATACAAAAACTTAAGAGGCAACAAAAAATTAAAATTCGATGAATCATGGATATGCTTTTCTTTCCCTAGCTGAAAACTTCTGACAAATATATTTAGGAAACCCTGTACAAGGTATCAATATTTTTAAATTTATTCATTCCTTTCCGTGCAATACGCCATTAATTTATTCCCCGGTGTGGTTCATTTTCTTATTATGAGATCCTGATTCAAACTCTTCAAGGGTTTAATTTTTTTGATTTTTATCCGTATTTTTACCACATACCTGTCTTTTACAGGGTTCTATATTTTCAAACATGTCCCAAACTAACCTATCCAAAGCTCGGATTAAATCCCTTACTCTTCTTTCCTTAGGCTTTATTTTTTGGGGAATGATGGTCTATCTGATGGGGACTATGGCATTAGCTAACGGCCCCAATATTACCGACGATTTTTGTTTTGCCTGGGTTGGGAAAGAATATGGAGTTTTTGGAGGTGCCTATCAATATTATATCGGGTGGAGTGGCCGCTATTTTGGCAACATCATGTTACACCTCAATCCATTAATTTTTAGTCCAGATTTCGGCTATTTCAAATGGGGAACTTGGCTGCTCATGGTGCTGGGATTGGCCAATGCACTATATTTATTTAAAAACATCTATCAGCAATCTTGGCACAGTTCCAAGGTACTTTGGAGTGCTTTGGTTTTTCAAGCCATAGGATGGTATACCATTCCAGGCTTTTATGAATGGTATTTTTGGTTTTCTGGGCTCTTTTACCCACTTTCTTTTCAGCTGGTCATCCTGTTTTTCAACCTTTATTATTTTGAAAAAGCGAAAGTGATTCGTTTTTTCCTTTTGCCCCTCGTGCTATTTTTTCTAATTGGTAGTAGTGAAATCACCATGATTTTCTTTTCCACTGTATTTGGGTGTTTACAGCTATATCGACTGATAAAAATCAAAAAGATAGAACCAGAACTTTGGCTTTTGGGAATCGTCTGGGTCATTGCTTTGGCATTGGTCATTTTGGCTCCAGGGAATGCCATACGTGCTACTAAACATATTGCCCTCATTGACGGCCTGTTGGAGGCGGCTAAAAGTGCAGGAAAACAGCTTATTTTATTTTCAAAAGAGCCTCTTTTTTGGCTAATGAATCTTTGGATTATCTTATTCGGTACAGGTCAAAAAAAGGCATCTGTGATCTCTTGGACTAGCTTTCTAGGTTTGATGGGTATATTTGCTTTGGGGTATTATTTGAGCTTTTTGCCTATTTCTTTAGCTTTAGATGAATCAGGAATTCCTAACCGTACTTTGAGTCTATTGTTTATGTATTTGTTGATGGCTTCAGGATATTCTAGTTTTATCCTACACAAAAAAATAGCATGGACACTTCCAGAAAAGTTTAAATTCCCCGTCCAAGTTTTGATCATGCTACTAATTTTGCCCAACATGCATTACAGTAAAAGTGCCCGACTGATGGCCGCTGAAATTAGTTCAGGGACTGCTTTTCAATTTGCCAAAGAGCAAAAAGCAAGGTTTGATGCAATCCAACAAACTAATGACGCTCAGGTGGAGATACCTGCTATTCAAACGAAATCTGCCTTTTTATTTAATGAGGAAATTTCTACCGACTCAAGTCATTTGTGGTGTAAATGCATAGCCAAATATTATGGCAAAAAACAAGTTCGACTTAAAAACAATTGAATGTCAATACAGGTTAATAAAACTCTAAGCATTCAATACCTTTAAAATTCATTAATAAACTTAACATGAAACACCTTTTTACCTGGGGGGCTTTAGCCTACCTTTGGCTCATTATTATCCCCATATTTGGCCAAACAACCTATCCACTCAATGATGTGGCCAATCCAAGAAAAGGATACTATGCTTTCACTCATGCAACCATTGTGAAGGATACTAAAACTACCTTAACTGATGCCACTCTAATCATTCGTCAAGGGAAAATTGAGCAAGTAGGAGTTAACATACCTATCCCCAAGGAAGCCGTAGTGCTGGATTGCCAAGGGAAGTTTATTTATCCTTCCTTTATCGATATGTATACCGATTATGGAACTCCAGCCATTTCCAGTGGAGGAGCAAGCTACCGAGCTCCATCTCAAATGTTATCCAATACCAAAGGGCCTTATTCTTGGAATCAAGCTTTAAAGTCGGAGGTAGCCCACGTGAAATTATTTAATGTCAATGAAGCCAAAGCAAATGAATTGCGACTAGCTGGTTTTGGTGTGGTACTGACGCATCAAATGGATGGAATTTCTAGAGGAGCTGGTGCGATTGTGAGTTTGGCTAATCAGAAAGAAAACTTGGTTATTTTAAAAGAAAAGGCCTCGGCTCATTATTCTTTTAGCAAAGGTTCATCTACCCAAGATTACCCAACTTCCTTGATGGGGAGCGTGGCTTTATTAAGGCAGAATTTTTTAGATGCCCAATGGTATAAATCCAAACCGGTAAAAGAAGGCTTAAACCTGAGTTTGTCCTCTTTTAATGAGCATTTGTCTTTACCTCAAATTTTTGAAGTAAGTGATAAATGGTCGGCTTTACGTGCAGACAAGATTGGAGATGAATTTGGTATACAATATATCATCAAAGCGGCAGGTGATGAGTACCAGCGCATGGAAGATATTAAAACAACCCAAGCGAGCTTCATTTTGCCTTTAGCTTTTCCTCAAGCGATGGATTTGGAAGATCCAACCGACGCTCGTTTTGTGAATGTGGCTGAATTAAAGCATTGGGAGTTAGCTCCAACCAATCCAGCGGCTTTTGAAAAGGCAGGCATTCCTTTTGCCCTTACAACACACGGTTTAAGGGAAACATCTTCTTTCCTTGCCAACCTAAAAAAGGCAATTCAAATGGGCCTTTCGGAGCAAAAAGCAATGGAAGCCTTAACTACCACACCCGCACAGCTCTTGGGCATTGCTGACCAAGTAGGTACTTTAGAATCAGGGAAATTGGCCAATTTCTTAATTACAACGGGTCCAATATTTCAAGATAAAACCCAAATGGTCGAGAACTGGGTCCAAGGAATTGGCTATGGGGTACAGATCGACGCCTGGTCAAATTTAAGTGGGAAATATGCCTTCCAATTAGGACCTGAAAAATATACTTTGGTAGTCAAATCGGATTTAAAAGCTACTTTACAAGGTGCTGATACCATCCAGGTTGAATTAAGCCAAAAAGATCAATTAGTCAATTTAGTATTTAGCAAGAAAGCGGACGCAGGCAAAAGGGTTCGTTTGACTGGTACTCAACAAGGGGCTAATTGGTTTGGTACAGGACAATTAGCCTCAGGAGATTGGGTTAGTTGGAAAGCTACTCGTGAAGGGGGAATGGAAGAAGCAAAATCAGATAAAAAGGAAAAGAAAACAGAAGATGAATCCTTAGGCACTTTGGTTTATCCATTTAATGGTTTTGGTCAAAAGAGTAAGCCCAAACAGGAAAATATATTAATAAAAAATACCACTGTTTGGACCAATGAAAAACAAGGAATTTTAAAGGAGACGGACGTATTGGTAAAGAATGGAAAAATTGTCTCGATTGGTAAAAATTTAAAGGATGCAAGTGCCAAGGTAATTGATGGAACGAATAAGCACGTAACGGCGGGTATCATTGATGAACACTCCCATGTGGCAGCCACCGGAGGTATCAATGAATGTTCACAATCTGTAACTGCGGAAGTGCGCGTGGCCGATGTGATTGATCCAGAAGATGTAGAAATTTATAGGCAATTAAGTGGAGGCGTGACCAGTAGCCATATTTTACACGGAAGTTGTAATACGATCGGTGGTCAAACCCAATTAATCAAATTTCGTTGGGGACAGAATGCGGAGCAAATGAAGTTTGCTAATTGGGATCCATTTATCAAGTTTGCCTTGGGTGAAAACGTGAAACGTTCTTACAATACCGCTAATAACCGATTCCCAGATACTAGAATGGGGGTGGAGCAAGTCTTGATTGATGCATTTACTCGGGCTAGGGAATATGAAAAATTAGGGCCAGGAAAAAGAATTGATTTGGAATTGGAAACCTTGTTGGAGATTCTAAATAAGAAGCGATTTATTACATGTCACTCCTATGTGCAGAGTGAGATTAATTCCATGATGAAGGTAGCAGAGAGCTTTAATTTTACTGTAAATACATTTACTCACATCTTAGAAGGGTATAAAGTTGCGGATAAAATGAAACAGCATGGAGCCAATGCCTCGACTTTCAGTGATTGGTGGAATTATAAAATGGAAGTATTAGACGCTATTCCTCAAAATGCTTATTTGATGCAAAAGAATGGTGTAAATGTAGCCATCAATTCAGATGATGCTGAAATGGCTCGACGATTGAATCAAGAAGCGGCTAAATCTGTGAAATACACAGGAATGAGTGAGGAGGATGCCTTAAAAATGGTTACTCTGAATCCAGCTAAGATGTTGCATGTGGCTGATCGAGTGGGAAGTATTAAAGAAGGAAAAGATGCCGACTTAGTGCTGTGGTCTGCGCATCCATTGAGTATTTATGCCAAATCTGAAAAGACGATTGTAGACGGAATGATTGTTTTTGATCGTGACTTGGACGCGACTTTACAAGCGAATTTGAAAGCAGAAAAACAGCGCTTGGTTCAAAAAATGGCAAATGCTAAAAAGGGAGGAGCCAGTACACGTCCGGCTGCACCCACCTTCAAAGAGTTAAATAATTGCGAAGAAGATCATCAACACGACAAAAGCCTTTGGGAGCGTATTCAATCTCGTATGGTTTTGACTGAAAACTAATAGACATCAACATGAAAAAAATATTCATAGCTATAATAAGTATGATTTCCTTGGGGCTTCAAGCACAGGAAACCATGCATCCTGCTCCTGCTCAATCAAAGAAAATAGTGATTACAGGAGCCACCATCCACGTCGGAAATGGGCAGGTGATTACATCGGGTAATGTGATCATTGAGAAGGGGAAATTGAAAATAGAAAACGGCACTCCTAGCTTAGGAACTGACGTAGAGCATATTGATGCCACAGGAAAACATATTTATCCTGGTATCATAGCACCCAATACGAACTTGGGTTTGGTAGAAGTAAGCTCCACTAGAGCTACTCTAGACTATGCCGAGTTAGGAGATATCCATCCCAATGTTCGCTCATTGGTAGCATATAATACAGATAGTAAAGTGATTAATACCTTACGAACGAATGGTATTTTAATGGCACAAATTGTACCACAAGGCGGATTGATTACTGGTAGCTCCAGTGTAGTACAATTGGATGCTTGGAACTGGGAAGATGCGGCTTATTTGGTAGATGAAGGAATACATATGACCATGCCAGCCTTGATTAATCGACCTAGTAATACCATAAGTCGAAGGGGAGCGTCCAACGGAGATCCTGTCAGAGCGGGTTTAGCACGCATTGAGCAGGCAAAAGGCTTTTTTAGGGAAGCCAAAGCCTATTTGAGTGAAAAATCGCATGCAGAGGTTAATTTGAAGTTTGAGGCAGTAAAAGGATTATTTGATCGCAGCCAGTCGCTCTACATTCATTGTGATTTAGTGAAGGAAATGCTTGCGGCTATCGAATTAAACAAAGAATTTAATTTCAAATTAGTCATAGCAGGTGGAGCGGATAGTTGGATGATAGCAGATATTTTAAAGGAAAACCAAGTGAGTGTTATCCTTTCTGAGCCTCATAGTTTACCAGCTACAGAAGATGATGCCGTGGATCAGCCTTATAAAACAGGGGCTATTTTATATAAAGCTGGGGTTTTAGTTAGTATTAGCCAAGATTCAGGTGATGGATATACCCAACAAAGAAATCTGCCCTTTATGGCAGGAACTTTAGCAGCTTATGGCTTGACGAAAGAGGAGGCATTGCAGGTTATTACCTTAAATCCAGCCAAGATTTTAGGAGTAGATAAAAAAACTGGAAGTATTGAAAATGGTAAAGATGCTAATATCTTGATTTGTCAAGGGGATTTATTGGATATGAAATCCAGTGTTTTGACTCATGCATTTATACAAGGCAGAGCTATTGATTTACAGAACAAACATACCCAGTTGTTTGAAAGGTATAAATATAAATATCAAATCAAGTAGTGGTGACATTGCATCAATACCAAATTATTGATTTTACTAATAAGCCTGAAATTCTCATTTCAGGCTATTTTTTTGCATTAGATGTGGGGTGAATATCAAAAAAATCATAAAATATGATATTTTTTTTATCTGCATTTGTAATTTATCAATCAATTCGAAACATTTGACCTATTAAGTGTAACCTAACCAACCAAAAGTATGAAAACCAAACATTTATTTTCTGTTGCTTTGATAAAATCAAGGCAATCTTTACAACTTACCCAACAACAAGTAGCCAGTGCCGTAGGAGTAAGCCAAAGCGCTTATAATTATTGGGAATCTGGTAAACATTATCCCAATGCGACAAAAATTTTTCAATTGACCAAGGTGCTTAAGATACCTTTGGAAGAAGTTATGGCCAGTTGATACCATACCTAGTGAAAGCCGGCTTTTCAAATGCCGGCTTTTCTATTTCTTATTTAGGTATTATCCGTACCTTTATGCCTGCATCAAACAATCTTCTTGTTTTGAGAAATCCGAATTCATATACCCGTCAATTTGCCCCCTTATTCTATTTATTGATGGGTTTACTATTTATTTCTTGTACAGAATCGGGTAAAACAAGTCCGAAAAACACCTATTTTGCTTGGGCAGATTTACTTAATTCCCATATCAAGTCTTTTGAAATCACTAAGCCCAAGGTACACAAAACCGTATTCTTGGATGGAGCCAAAGAGGTAAAAGTGGTATCGGATATTGATTGGTCCAAAGAATGGGCCTTGTTTTTAGAGGCTGATTTGAATAAACCAGCATTTGAAAAAAGTTACGATAATTTATCTGAGCCTGATATGATTTGGTACTCTTTGAAATTGGGAGAAAGTTTACCAGTAAAAAAATTCATGGTTCATTTAGATGACTTGAATAGACCTACCAGGGTGGAGATTGAAGTATCTCAAAAGAACTTTCTATTTGAAACTAGTAAAAATATGCACATGACATTTTCAGATGGACATGTACAAACCTATTACATTGAAGGGAGTCAAAAATTACGCTGGGCCAAAGCTACCCACTATAAATTATTAGGGGTATTACTCTCCAAATAAGTTACTTGATAAATAGCGGTCTCCTCGATCGCAAATGATACAAACAATCACGCCTTCTTCTAATTCTTCGGCTAATCGGAGACTCGCTGCAACGGCACCTCCACTGCTCATTCCTCCAAAAACCCCCTCTATTTTTGCTAGTTTTCTAGTCATATTCACGGCCTCTTCCTCAGCAATATCCATGATGCGGTCTACGCGCTCAGGTTGGTATATTTTTGGTCGGTAAGCTTCAGGCCATCTGCGAATCCCTGGAATTGAAGAGCCCTCCGTAGGCTGACAACCCACAATTTGGATGTTGGGATTTTGTTCTTTCAAGTACATGGATGTCCCCATAATGGTTCCAGTAGTGCCCATAGAACTTACAAAATGGGTTATTTTACCTTGGGTATCCCGAAAAATTTCAGGACCTGTGGTTTTATAATGGGCCAAATAATTATCTGGGTTTTCAAATTGATTGAGTAAAATATATTCACCTGTTTCAGCTTTTTCAACAGCATAATCGCGCGCAGCTTCAATACTCTTGGTTAAAGTCACTTTAGCACCAAAAGCCTCCATGGTAAGCACACGTTCTCTCGTGGAATTAGCTGGCATAGCCAATTCTATTTCTAAATTATATAAGCGGGCAATCATGGCTAGTGCGATACCCGTATTTCCTGAAGTAGCCTCGATGAGCTTCATGCCAGGTTGGATATCTCCTCGATTTAAGGCAGACTCAATCATGTTTTTTGCAGCTCGATCTTTGACAGAACCACCTGGATTATTGCCTTCTAGTTTTCCAAAAATTTGCACATGCTTATGGTTGTGCAATTTATTTAATTCGACTAAAGGGGTATTACCTACTAAGTCTAAAAGCGTGCTCATGTTAGTCTAGGATAACTTTTGTATTTTCTTGATGGTATATTTTGGTGTTTGGTGCAACACTTCTGGTGAGCCAAACATTTCCGCCAATAACGGAGTTTTTGCCTACAACGGTATCGCCTCCTAAAATTGTGGCCCCTGAATATATTACTACATCATCTTCTATGGTTGGATGTCTTTTGGTAGATGCCATGCTTTTGTCCACGGACAATGCTCCTAAGGTTACACCTTGGTAGATTTTTACGCGTTCCCCAATGATACAGGTTTCACCAATAACAATTCCGGTACCATGATCCATAAAAAAATATCTACCAATTCGTGCCCCTGGATGAATATCAATACCCGTTTTTGAATGGGCATATTCAGTCAATATACGAGGAATTAAAGGAACACCCAGAGCACAGAGCTCATGAGCTAGGCGGTAAAATGCCATGGCATAAAATCCAGGATAGGTTCGGATGACCTCAAAATCTGTGTTGGCTGCAGGATCCCCGTTGACCATTGCCTCTACATCAGTCAATAAGGTTTCATAGACTTTAGGAATACGAGCCATGTAGGATTGAGTCAGGCTATGAGGGTCCGTGGGTAATTCACTCTTCATGGAATGTAACATGGATTCTAATCCATTCTCAATACTTTCCCATACCGCTACCAATTCCTCTATTTGTGAAAAATGTTTACGGGTTTGTTCTGGAAATAAGGTCAGAATAATCTTCGTAAATAGTTTCTTTACATCCGAGGTAGCAGGAAAATCACGAGTTTGCTCGTGCTTGGCTAAAATGGTATCTAGGAATTTGGAAGGCAACATAAGCTCTTAATTTTTTAGGCCTGCAATAAATGAGGTAGTATAGCCTCAACTTGTTTCTGCGTATTTAATGATTCTATTTCTAATCGTTGAATTTTATTCTTATCTCTTTGCTCTAATCCGTGTAAATAGGCTTTGTCATAATATTGAAGGGTGATTGCTGCCACCTCTTCAAATTGACCCATTTCCAAACTAGCCAAGGCTCTCTGATAATGTTGGCCACCCAGTCGTTTTTTTATTTTCTCAATGGCCTCAGCTAACAATTCTTTAGGATATTGGGCATATACTTCTACCAAATAAGGTAGTCGGTATTGGGCATCAATGTCCAAAAATAACACAGGAGCGTCTCTAAGTTGGTTATAAAATTCTAAATTCATGAATACTTTACCAATGTGTCGACTTTCGTCTTCCACCCAAATAGATTGCTGGTAATCCATTTGACGTAATTCATGAAACAAAAGATTTTCAAATTGCTCACTGGTGGGCTGCGGGGCCAATCCCAAATGCCCAAATGCTGAACCACGATGATGGGCGAGACCTTCCAAATCAATGACTTGTATGCCTCGTTTTTTCATTTCAATCAAAATTTCCGTTTTACCACTTCCTGTTTTTCCTCCCAAAACTCGCAGGGGAATAGGGGCCTCAAACGTTTTTAAAACCAAATGTCGGTATGCTTTGTAACCCCCAATCAATAATTTGACCGGCAGGCCCGCTGTTTCTAATAACCATGCCATACTACCGCTACGCATGCCACCACGCCAGCAATGAACGAGCAAAGGTTTTCCTTGAGCTAATTTTTTAGCTGTTTTCACCCAAGTGGCAAGTTTAGGTCCTACGATGGATAGACCTAATTCTACCGCTTTATCTTTTCCTTCTTTTTTATAGCAGGTTCCTACCGCTGCCCTTTCCTCATTACTGAACATAGGAAAGGATATGGCGCCTGGAATATGCGCTCTTTCGTACTCTCCAGGTGACCGCACATCTAAAATAACCCCTTCGGAAGAAGCGGAAATGAAATCCACGGGGCTAAGTTTCTCAGGCATTGGAAGATTTTAAGGGAATCACGTAAAGTTCAAAATTCAAAGGGTCAAAACTGGCCAGAAGGTCTTGAATGAGGCTAGGTTTTTCTGGGTAAAAATCTTGGAGATTATTATACCTTTCCTGCCATTGGCCATGCGGGAATAAACGATTTTTTACTTCTTTGATTTGTCGAATGGCCGTTTCATGGTTTTTTTCTTCCGCCCGCTTCAATTTTTTCTCCATTCGATTTAATCCATTAAGCCAACGTTGTTTTTCTGCCAAAATCAGACCTTCTAAGGTGGGGTCTACCTGCATGGCTTTCTGGATCATTTGTTCTAGTATAGGATTAACATCCTCAATTTCTTGTTTAAAATCTAGGCTGTAAACGGTATTATCCAGCACATATTTCCGAATTAAGGAAGACACATCTAGGAATAAATCGGGGATAGAAATGCCTAATTTTTCGACTCTCTTCTGCTCTACACCCGGAAGAAGTAGGGCGAAATTTCTGGGTAATAGAATGGGGTAAAGTATTTGATGCTGGTCAAAAATGCCTTTTAATTGCAACCAATACGCCACTTCTGCGGGACCACCTAAGTAAGCCAAATTGGGTAAAATATATTCTTGATACAAAGGTCTAAGTACCACGTTCGGGCTAAATCTCTCTGGATGTAGCTTTAGCTCGTTTTTTAATTCTTGTGAACTAAATTGGATAGCTTGATTTAGTACCTTGTATACATCACCTTGCTTTTCAATGCGCTCCCTAATGCCATCATGTAGATAAAATAAATTGATTCCGCGGGCATTAATTTGAGTCTTGTATCCCAAATTATTTAATTGTTGATTTTGCTTTTCTACTAAAGATTCATGCACATGGTCCATTAAATCAGCTTCCATCACAGGGAGAAATAAGGATTTTAATCGCGCATCATCCGCGTCTAAACATACTAAACCCTCCTGGCCAAATAGTTCGTGCATATAACATCGAACAGCCTCAGCTAAGGTCTTGCTTTGGGTATAGGCTTGTTGGAAAACAGGTAAAGAAAAGGGTAAAGATTGAAGGAAGTCTTGCATTCCTTCCAATGAAAATCTTCCTACTGCCCCTGTTTGTTCTGTATTCCATGCGTAAGTAGCATCTTGAAGGTGTACATGATTAATTTCATCCCAATCATGGTCTTCTGTCGCCATCCAATACACCGGAATAAAGTGGTAGCTTGGATATTCGGCCTTCAATTTTTTTGCCAGATTAATCGTTGACACGATTTTATAAATGACGTACAAGGGCCCAGTCATTAAATTTAATTGGTGACCCGTGGTAACAGTAAAGGTTTTTTCATCCAATAATTTTCCCAAGGCTGGAACGTTATCAAGACCTTGATATTGATCTTCCAACACTTTTACCAATATTTTTCGATGCTCTAAAGGGAAATGCTTTTTATCTTCTAATTGATTTTTAAAGCCCGAGATGGTCGGACTATTTTGATATAAGTTTTTTAAATTAGATTTCTCTTCTAAATAGTCAATCAGTAAGGAATTGAAACCAGAAAGATGAGATAGCGGGTAGCTTTGGGTAGGCATATGGTTGAATAGAAAGGGCCGTTAATATATAAAAACCCAACTGTTTTCCAGAAAGTTCGAACGAAATTAAATATATTTAACAGATTTTTGAGGTACTAATTTTTCTAATGAGATTTTTCGTCTTTCTTTTATTATTTCTAGTTGCACAATTGGGCCTAGCTCAACAAACACCTCAAGTTACTCAATTCATGATGAATCGTTATCTGTATAATCCTGCTTTTGCAGGATTTGAGGATTATAATGATATAAAAGTAGGGTATAGGCAGCAATGGGTAGGTTTAGCCGAGGGAATGAAAACCTTTTATGCGACGGCCAACTGGGCCATAGATAAATCGGATAGAACTTCTACTGGACCCACGCCTTATATGTCCAAGACGATTCGTCGGTCTTTTAATCCAACCAGAAGAAGAAAGAAGGATTATCGTTGGGAGTTTCATCAAGGTTTAGGCCTTCAGATTCAAGCTGACCAGTTTGGCCCCATGTCTACGTTTTCTGTGGGGGGCTCCTATGCGTATCATGTTTCCTTGGGTGGGGAAGATAAATTATCAGTAGGAGCTACGGCGGGTTATTATTCGCGGGGTTTAAATATGAATAATTTCGACGTCAAAGATGGGGGAGACCCACTGATTTTATATTTGGATCCGCCAGTTGGAACGCCCATTACCAGTGCTCCTACTCCTTACGGATCACTTACGGCGGGCCAATTGCTAGCTAATGTTGGTGTGCTATATTATAATCGTGAGTTTTTCTTAGGTCTATCTGCCAATCAATTGATATTCGAAAATTTTACCTACGAGCGTTCAGATCCTTCTGCCTTGGATACGCTAAGTAGGAGGTATTATTGGCCCAATAATTCAGAATTTGACGATAATAAGGTCTTGACAAGGGCCTTATATTCTGGAACCATGAAGCCCAATATGTTTGCCATGGTGGGTTATCATTTTAGAACTTCCAAAGTTTTCACGATTTCTCCAGCAGCTATCGTTAAATTTTATAAAGCTGGCACCATGTCGATTGAGGGCAATATTAAAGCTGATTTCAATAAACAATTCTGGATGGGCTTGGGATATCGTCATAAAGAATCATATTCTGCCATGTTTGGAGTACAACTGCGGCATAATATGCACATGTCTTATTCTTATGATTTGCATCTGAATGGCCTCGCAAATCAATCCATGGGTTCTCATGAATTGGTATTGGGAATTACTTTAAATAATAAGATTGGAGTTCCTACGCCACATTAAGCGTTTTTAGCAGAATATTTATCTCGAATTTTTTGATAAGCTTGATCCGGAATCGGGCTTTCGGTTGTATGGTTGGGGGATACAGGTTTTTCCCAGTTTAAATAGCCTTTTACCCAAGCTAAGGCAAGTCCTAATGCTAAAATTCCAATGAAAATAAACATTTCTACCAAGGCATAACTAGACCAAAGGGGACTGGCTTTTTCTAAGTCAGGATGATGGAAAACCGAGGCCCAAGGAAAAAGGAAGATTAATTCTATTTCGAACAAAACAAAAAGGAGGGCGATTAAATAGAAGCGGGGATTGAACCGTATATTGGCATTTCCTACGGGAGCTTCTCCTGACTCATAGGTACTTAATTTTTCTACATTGGGGCGGTTGGGCCTTATCCATTTGGCTAAGGTTAGTATGAATGCCAAAAATAAAATTCCTGCAATCAAAAAGGCCGCTACATATCCAAAAGCTTCCATTATTGCCTCATTTTTAAATAGCCTTTAATGACTGTAAAGGTGGTTATTCCTAAGAAAAACAAAATAATGTAATGTACGTAATTGATTATCCAAGGGAAATGTTGCCCTAGGTAGTATCCTGATGTAACCAAAATCCCAACCCATAATCCCCCACCGATGACATTGAGTAATAAGTAACTATACCAAGGCATCCGACTGATACCAGCCAAGATGGGTGTAAAGGTTCTGACAACAGGCAAAAAGCGACTAATCACTAAGGCCATAAAGCCATACTTATCAAAAAAATCTCGGGTTGAATCCAGGTGTTTTTTCTTAAAAAAGAGACTATCGGGCCTATTTTCTAGGGATTTGCCAAAGAAACGACCGGATAAGTAACCCACGAGGGACCCAATGACCGCGGCTAAAAAAATACTAGCTAAAAGGCCTGAAAGAGGTTCTTTTAGGACCCCAGTTCCTCCAAAAACTCCAGTCAAAAAAAGTAGATAATCTCCGGGCAAGAAAAAAGCGAAGAATAGTCCATTCTCTGCAAAAACAATTAATGTGATAACTAGTAAGCCAGAGCGAATGATGGTTTCAGAATCAGTTAACTGATGCCATAAAATATTTATTTCATCCATAATAGGGGCTATACTCGCTTATTAATCGTTGGTTTTTAGGCTTTTGTCTCAAAAAAATGTACATTGAGAGTATAAATATCCATTAAAATTTCCATTTTTTCCTACATTTGAGCAATGAAAACTTGGTTAGCCTCTTTCCTTTTTGTGATTATCTTTTCGGGATCCTGGATACCCAAGGTGGGAATGGAGCAAAGTTTCAAGGCAAACGAATTGCTAAAACACTTTCAAGATCATAAGCGACAGGCTCCAGCAGGCTTTAGTTTTATGGACTTTTTATGGATGCATTATGCAGCTGATTCGAAACATGCTAAAACCACCAAGCATCCCAGCTTACCTAGTTTTGATTTTAGTGGCGTAAGTGGCTATGTACTCCCATCTATTTATTTGATTTTCCTATTGCCTTTACTTTTTGTTTCGGCGCGTCGCCAGTTAATCAATTGGCAAAATCTATATCGTTTTTCATTAGCAAGAGTACTCATTGCTCCTCCTCGGTGCTAAGGTTTTGATATTCATTTCCTTACATTCACCTTTTCCATTGAAAAATGATTAATTCGATAATATATTTTAGTATTCGAAATAAACTCATCGTAGGTTTATTCGTCTTAGGACTTGTGGCTTGGGGAGGCTATTCGCTTACCCGTTTACCCATAGATGCATTACCTGACATCACATCCAATCAGGTACAGGTGATTACGCAATCACCAGCATTAGCGGCATCAGAAGTTGAAAAGTTTGTTACTTATCCGCTGGAGATATCATTAAGGACAATCCCCAATGTGAAGGACATTCGCTCCATTTCTCGCATGGGTTTATCCATCATCACGGTCGTCTTTGAAGATGAAGTGGCTATGGAAGTAGCCAGGCAGCAAGTTTCAGAAAAATTAAAAGCTGCAGAGCCCTATTTGCTGCGAGGAGCGGGTATTCCCGAAATGGCTCCAATTACTACGGGGCTTGGAGAGTTTTATCAATACACCTTGGATGTTGATCCTGAGTTTAAAGACCAATATTCTTTAGCAGATTTACGGACGTACCAAGATTGGATTGTCAAGCGTCAGTTGCTGGGCATCAAGGGTGTGGTAGAAGTAAGTTCTTTTGGAGGTTATGTCAAACAGTATGAAGTTGCTGTTAATCCAGAACGTATTCGAGCCATGAATATTAGTATTGATGAGCTATTTGCAGCCTTAGAAAATAACAATTCCAATTCAGGAGGAAGTTATTTAGAAAAAGGAACCGATGCTTATTTTATTCGTTCTGAGGGGATGATTCAGTCCTTAGCGGATATTGAAAATACTGTGGTAAAACAGCGCGGGGATGGTGGTTTACCTGTTTTTGTCAAGGATGTAGCTCAAGTTCAATTTGGAAAGGCCGTTCGTTATGGTGCCATGACCAAAAACGGACGAGGAGAGGCCGTTGGTGCCGTAATGTTATTATTGAAAGGTGCCAATGCCAATACGGTAGTGAAGGATGTGAAAGATCGCATGGAATTGATTCAAAAAACACTTCCTCAAGGAATCCATATTAACGCCTATTTGGATCGAAGTATCTTGATTGGCAAGGCCATCAATACGGTAGAGAAAAACTTAATAGAAGGAGGGCTAATTGTCGTATTTATTCTTGTCTTGCTTTTAGGAAACTGGCGAGCCGGTTTCATCGTAGCCTCCATGATTCCTCTTTGCTTGTTGTTTGCTTTTGCTATGATGCACATTTTTGGTGTTTCCGCCAATTTAATGTCATTAGGAGCGATTGATTTTGGACTCATTGTCGATGGGGCCGTAATTATCGTGGAATCCATTATCCATCGACTTCATTCTAGAAGGAAAGGGGAAGTTCTGAGTCAACATGAAATGGATGAAGAGGTGAATATTTCTGCTCAGGCCATATTTAAATCAGCCGCTTTTGGAGTCATCATCATTTTAATCGTGTATTTACCCATCATGGCTTTGGGGGGTATTGAGGGAAAGATGTTTAGACCAATGGCACAAACGGTTTCCTTTGCCATTTTTGGGGCTTTGATTCTTTCTTTAACCTACGTGCCCATGATGTCTTCTTTGTTTTTGAGCAAAAAGGTGAGTCATCATGTTACTTGGGCCGACAAAATCATGAACTTTTTATATGGGAAGTATAGTCCTATGGTCAATTGGGCCTTAAGTAATCGAAAGAAAGTAGTTATTGCCTCCTTGCTGCTCTTTTTATCGAGTATAGGTCTATTTACAAGTTTAGGGGGCGAATTTATTCCAGAACTGAATGAGGGAGATTTTGCTGTGGAAACCATTCTACCTACCAACGCTTCTTTGTCCCAAAGTATTGAAGTAAATAATAATGCGCAGGCTTTATTGCTCAAAAAATTTCCAGATGAAATTAAACAAGTGGTTTCCAGGATTGGAGCCTCTGAAATTCCGACAGATCCCATGGGTATTAATGCTTGTGATTTAATCATCATTTTAAATGAACCCAGCGTTTGGAAAAAAGCTAAGACCATGGAAGAGCTAGAAGAGAAAATGGATCGTGAGTTGGATGCTTTTCCTGAGGTCAACTTTGAATTCACACAACCCATTCAAATGCGTTTTAATGAGTTAATTGCTGGAGTAAAGTCTGACGTGGCCATTAAAATTTTCGGAGAGGATTTGGAAATTCTATTCGAGAAAGCAACGGAGGCAGCTCGCTATATTCGTAAAATTGAAGGTGTAGGTGATATCAAGGTTCAACAAATAGATGGTGTCCCTCAATTAGTGGTTCACTATAACCGAGCAAAAATGGCTCAATATGGTTTACGCATACAAGATGTAAATCGTCGGGTCAAGATGACTTTTGCTGGAGAAGCGGCAGGTTTGGTGATGGAGGGAGAAAAACGATACGACCTTGTGGTTCGTATGGATTCTGCCCATCGGGCCGACATACAAAATTTGAAAGAGCTTTATTTAGATTTGCCAAATGGATCCCAAATTCCTTTGGAAGAAGTAGCCACCGTGGATTATCAAAATGCTCCTGTAGAAATATCAAGAGACAATACCAATCGCCGAATTACCATTGGTATTAATGTTAGAAATAGAGACGTACAAAGTGTGGTAACAGACATAGAAAAGGTGATGAAGAATAAAATCACTTTACCTGCTGGTTACTATGTGAAGTATGGTGGGACATTTGAAAACTTACAAGCAGCAAAAGCCCGGCTTTCCTTGGTAGTACCTTTGGCTTTGGCTCTGATTTTTGCTCTTTTGTTTTTCACGTTTAATTCCATGCTGGAGGCAGCCATTATCTATTTAGCTATTCCTCTTTCAGCCATAGGTGGAATTTGGGCCTTGTATCTAAGAGGAATGCCCTTTTCCGTTTCTGCGGGGATTGGTTTCATAGCCCTATTTGGGGTAGCTGTTTTAAATGGGATAGTGCTGTTATCCTTTTTCAAACAATTGGCAACGGAGGGTTATTCCGTGGCTGAACGGCTTAAAAAGGGCTTGGAATTACGTTTCCGTCCGGTGATTATGACCGCTTCTGTAGCATCTTTAGGTTTTCTTCCGATGGCTTTGAGTCAATCTCCTGGAGCTGAGGTTCAGCGGCCACTCGCAACCGTGGTGATTGGAGGTTTGATCACAGCCACTTTCCTTACTTTGGTAGTAATTCCGGTGGTTTATTCCTTAGTCATGACCAGAAAAGAAAATAAGTTGAAGTCGCAACCCATGATTGTCTTGGTGATTTTAGCGGGCCTTATGATGAGTTTTTCAAGTTTCGGACAAGCTCCCAAACCTAGTTTAAACTTGTCGAGCTGCATGCAAGAGGCTATGCAACATAATGCCTTGTTAAACACGGGGAATTTGGAAATTCAAAGTGCGGAGGCTTTAATTCAATCCGGGAGAGAGTTACCTAAGGGAACGATAGATTTTCAATATGGTAAAACTCAAACGT
Organism: Cytophagaceae bacterium; assembly: GCA_027491315.1. Classification (GTDB taxonomy): domain Bacteria; phylum Bacteroidota; class Bacteroidia; order Cytophagales; family Spirosomataceae; genus Aquirufa. Next base: position 166,622 of record JAIXWL010000001.1, on the reverse strand, counting down.
ATTTCAGTCAGGATTATACGATCCTTGCTTCTCAAAGTATTCCTTGGCCTACCTTGCTAAGAGCACAAGTAAAGGCGCTTACATCTCAAAAAATGTTGGCAGAAAAGAGGCAGAAGATTACCCAAATTTTGGTTCTTTCAAGTGTCAAATGGTATTACTACCAATTATTGATTCAACAAAAGCATTTGGAATATCTACATCAACAAGATAGTATCTATACACAAATGCTGAAGGCAGCCAGTTTACGCTTTAAACAAGGGGAAACTAATCGTTTAGAAATGGTAGCTGCTGAGGCGCGTTTAAGAGAATTCCAACAGAAACAACTCTCTTTGCAGGCAGATATTCAGACGAATTATCAAAATTTGGCCTATTGGATGAACAGAAAAGAGCCATTTGAGATTCAAAGTTCCAATGCTTTGACCATGCAAGCGCCTCTTATTCCAGTGGATTTATCAAAAAATCCGACGCTACAATTACTGGAGGAACAAGTGGTTCATGCCCAACTTCAGACAGAGGTGGAGCGTAATAAATTGAAACCTGATATTCGTGTGGGAGCCACGTCTCAAAGTATTGAAAATTATGGCGGGCAGAATTTTGTTCAAGCTGGTTTAGCCTTACCCATATTTGCCAAAGGTCAAAAAGCACGTATTTCAGCCTCCCAAAAACAAGAACAGGTTTTTGTGAGTCAAAAGGACCAGGTAATGAGTCAGATAAGTACGGATTTGCAAAATGCTCAAATCTCCTTAGGCAAGTTTGGAAATTCGTTGAAATACTACCAACAAACTGCCCTTCCACAGGCAGAATGGTTAGTTCAAACGGCTTTGAAAAGTTACCAACAAGGGGAAATTGAGTATGTTGAAATGCTTCAAAATACCCAACAAGCATGGCAAATTAGAGAACAATATTTACAAGAAGTTTTGGCGTATAATCAAAACATCATTCAAATTGAAACTATTTTAGGAAATGAATAAGCGCATCATAAATACATGTATAACCCTTCTTTTTATTTTAGGCATGTTTGCTTGTGGTAATAAAGAAGCAGCTACAACAGAAGCGGAAAGTGCCGTTTCAATCATTAAATTAACTGCTGAGCAAAAGCAAAATGCAGGAATTGTGTTAGGGGAATTGGAAGAAAAGGAAATGGCTTCCGAAGTATCATGTACCGGTTTGGTCGATGTACCTCCTATTTCATCTGCTTCTATATCCTTACCCATTGCTGGATATGTAAAATCTACTTTTGAATTATTACCCGGTAAACAAGTTCGCAAGGGACAGGTCTTGGCAACGATTACGAGTTTGGATTATATTCAAATGCAGCAAGAATACATTCAAGCCTTGAGTCAATTGACTTATTTGACTTCGGAGAAATCACGTCAACAAGTATTGAATACCGAAGAGGTAGGCTCCAAAAAGAAACTTCAAATGGCGGAGGCCGATTTTTCCAATATTCAAGCTCAGGTTAAATCATTAGGTTTGAAATTAGAAATTTTGGGCTGTGACTTGAAATCTTTGGCCAAAGGCAATATTTCTTCCTTCTTACAAGTCAAGGCCCCCATTGATGGCTATGTGGTAGATGTGTTTATGTCTATTGGGAAGTATGTTCAACCAACCGACGAATTAGTAAAATTGGTGGGCATCGCCCATAAACATGTGGAATTGAAGGTCTTTGAGAGGGATTTGAGCAGTTTAAAATTAGGTCAAACCATACAGTTTGAAGCCGAAGGTTTAGAGGGTCAAGGCAAGATATTTTTAATTGGCAAACAAGTGGATCTAAGCACCCGTACTACGTCGGTACATGGTCATTTTAGCAATGAGGCAGACGAAGTACGATTTACAGTTGGCCAGTTTATCAATGCCAAGATTTTGGTAGGGAATCAAAAAATGAAAACCATTCCTCAAGCGGGTCTAGCACGAGTAGGAAAAGGTGGATTTATCTATGTGGAAAATCCACAGGGAGCCATGGAACAAGTTCCCGTGAAGGTGATTAGTTCCAATGAGGAATATGTGGGTGTTCAACCAATAAAAGCTTTACCAGCAGGTAAGGTTGTTATAAGTGGAGCTTCGGCTTTGGAAGCTATTTTTGCCAAGGATTAAGAAATAATTCCTTGGAAACAGGTGGAGTCGGCCCATTGATTTAGGTCGACTTCTTTTTTAAATAATCCAAACAGGGTTGATCCAGAACCGCTCATGGCGGCATATATAGCCCCGTGATTGTATAAATCTTGTTTGATTTCTGCTAGGATAGGATATTTAGGAAATAAACTTAGCTCAAAATCATTGGAAATATAATCTTTCCATTGTTCAACAGGTAGAAGGATAGATTCAGCCAAATCATAGGTGGGTGCTTTGGGCTTCACTTGTGAATAAGCTTCTTGAGTTGAAATCCCAAAATTGGGATAGATAAGCACAGCATGTAGCCCCTTCAAAGAACAAGTTAAGGGACTCAATTCATCCCCTTTTCCTTTGCCTATTTGAGCCTGCTGGTTTAGAAAAAAGGCACAATCACTTCCAAGTTGTTGAGCATAAGGAACTAATTGATCATTGCTAAGAGGCAGTTCAAATATATCTCTTAAGCCCATTAAGGTGAAGGCGGCATCGGATGAACCGCCACCCAATCCGGCACCCATGGGAATGATTTTATGTAGGTGAATATGTACAGGAGCTAAACTGAAATCCTTTGATAATGCTTGATAGGCTCTAAAACACAAATTATTTTGCATTTCACCTGAAATGGCTAATCCTGAGGATGAAAATTCAAACTGTTGACTGGGAGTAATTTCTAATACGTCTGTCCAGGGCACATGAAAGAAGCCGGTTTCCAATTCATGAAAGCCATCGGGTCTTTTGGAAGTAATGTATAGCCCGATATTGATTTTGGCATTTGGGAAAAGAACCATATTAATCTTCTAAAATGTTACTGATGGGACTTAATTTGATGAACAGGCCTAGGAAGAAAAGGATAAAGGCAAAATCAAAGAAGAATTTACTTTGATCCTGATGTTCTTCCCAATAAATTTCTTTCACTTTGGAGGCCTCCATTTGATTGATTTCTTCAAAGATAGCATTCAAGCTTTTCTGGTCTGTAGCACGGTAAAACTTACCTTTGCTTTTTTCAGCAATTAGTCTCAAAGTGCTTTCATCTACCGGGTCCATGGAAGGTTTTAAGCTACCCACGGCGATGGTATATACTTTAATACCAAAGGTTTTGGCCAGTTCTGTTGATGTTAATGGATCTAGGTTTCCTGCTGTATTGTTTCCATCACTAATTAAAATACTGATTTTTTTAGGATTGGGGGAATCTCTAATTTGATTGATACACATTCCAAGGGCATCGCCTAAGGCTGTGCCCTCCTCTTTAATTAGTTTGGAATCTAGCCCCAGTAGCGCCTTTTGCAGGTAAATAGAATCGTTGGTGATGGGACTGGCTAAATACGGGGCTCCTGCAAAAGCTACAATGGAGATAAAATCATTTTTTCTTTGTTTGACAAAACTAGTTGCCACTTGCTTCGCAATGACCAAACGGGATGGGCTAACATCTCGGTTCAGCATGGAAGATGAAATATCAATGGCTAAGGCCATATCAATGCCATCTGGTTGTATTTTTCTTTTTGGATTGATTTTATAAGGTCCAGCCAATGTCAAAATAATACTGGTTAATAGCAGGATTTGAATGACATCAGGAATAAAGCTAATGAGTCTTATTAGACGGTTTTGAACTAATGGTTTAGTAAAGGAGAGGGTAATTCGTGCCTGATTTTTTCTATTTAATAAATACCGGATTAAAAATATGAGGAGGGGCAAAGGAAGTAGAAATAGAAATACTTCATGTTCCCAATGGTATGAAAACAAAGAGAGAAATTGTTGCCAAGAAAAGTATAGCTGAAATTTCATGACTTTTTATTTTCCTGTGAAATGATTTTTCTCTCACCTTGGTAAATGGAATTAGCAATTTCTAAGAGCATATTGACTGAATCCGTGGTTTTACTAGAAAAATTTCCTCCGTAAATCGCCGAATCCAATTCATGAAGCGCTTTGGCTAATTTTTTATTTTCTAAAGTATCCACCATTTCTTTGGTGGTAAAAGTTGTGAATGGTTTTAAGGTTAAGTTTTCTACATATTTTTTCCAAAGCGAAAAGGCACGTTCTAAATTTTGCAGTCCAACTTGGTTGTTTTCGATGTTCCGGATTAGTCGTTGATAAACGCGACGGAATTCAGCATTTTTTCTCCACAAGACATATAGTTTAAACCATCTCTTAAGGCTATTACCTAAGAACCAATAAATTAAACCGCTTAAAATTAGTAGGCCCAAACCCCAGATGACTACATTTTTTAAATCAGTTTTTGGTTGTAGAGGACTTATCGGGACATGTTGGTAGAGCGAGTCCAAATTGATTTTTTCCGGATGGGGAACTAGTCTCTTTAGGAAAATTCGATCTTTTAAGGGGTATATTTTAGTACAATCAGCCTCCTGCATAAGGTAAACAGGTATAGCTAGGCTGTGTTCATTTTCAATTTGAAATAATTTGAAGGTATATACGGCGGAATCTATGCTTCCGCTGGCATCAGTACGCGTAGGGAAATAGGTTCTTTCTACCGCTTGAAAAGCACCAAAATGTTGGTTGACCGTAGGGAAAAAGATTTCTTGGTTTTTGCCATGTCGAACGGAAAGGCTATAGTGAATCTGCTGTCCTATTTTCACAGAGTCTTCTAAAAATTGGCCTTTGATTTGAATGGGCTTTTGCTGCATTATTTTCTAACGGTAAACAATTTTACTAAGGTGGGAACGAAATCTTCTCCAGCTTGAATGCTGATGTAATCCGCTTGCCATTGTTTACACAAATTTTTGAGCTCTTCAGCCTGATGGGCTCCTTGCTCTTTTTGTAAGTTTTTAAAGTATTTGGAACTAGTGTTTACCCAGGTTGTCCTTTTTCTTTCTGGGTCAAAAATAGGAATAATACCCAATGAGGGCAGTTTTATTTCCTGTTTATCGATTATTTGAATAACGACCAAGTCATGCATTTGGGACATGGCCCTTAACAAATCCTGATAATTTTCGTCAATGAAATCGGATATAACAAAAATTAAACTACGTCTTTTAAGCACTTGTAAGGTAAAACCTAGAGCCGCTTTTAAGTCGGTTCCAGTGCTTTCTGCTTCCATTTTAAACAGTTCGGAAATAACCCGGTAGGCATGCTTTTTACCCATGGCGGGAGGCATGAATTTCTCATTTTTATCTGAAAACCCACAAAATCCCAAGTGGCTAGCTTCTTGCATGGCCGAAAAAGAAAGTACTCCTGCGACTTCTTTTAAGGTCTTTAGTTTAGATTGGGAATTTCGCCCGACTTGTTGAGAGGCACTAACATCCAATAAGAAAAAAACGGTTTGTTCTTTTTCCTCCTTGAATAATTTAACAAATGTTCCGTGACCTTTTGCTGTGGTGTTCCAGTCTATATGCCGAACATCATCTCCATAATGGTATTGGCGCAGATCGCTAAATTCCAATCCTGACCCTTTGAAAATGGATGAAAAATTCCCGTGCATTTGGGTATTAATCGCTTTTCTAATGCGAATTTCCAATTGAACTACATGGGAAAGAAAGGAATGAATGTCCGAATCCATGGAATGAAAGAGGGCTTAGAATCGTGCTAAATTACCTATTTTTTAAGCAAGTCGAATGAAAAGCCATAAAAGCTTTCTAAATTAAGGGGAAATTTGAACCATGAGAAAAATTTATTTCCTACTATGTCTAGGATTCTTGGCTTGTAAGGAGTCCTCTACTTCTCAACCCATTGATGAGGATAAATTAGCGGAAATATTGGTGGATATACATATTGAGGAATCGAGGGTTTCTAATATGCATTTTATGAGTATTGATTCATCCATTTTGGCATACAATTATCAAGAAAAGCTTATTTTTAAAAAATACGGAGTGGATTCCTTACAGTTTGCGAATAATTTTGATCGCTATGTACAGGAGCCGAAGGATTTTCTACGCTTGTATGATAAGGTAAACCAAATCATGGAAAAAAGATTTAAAAAGCCTGAAACTTCCCACCGATGAACAAAGGAGTATTTAGTTTTTTATGCTTGTTAAATTTCCTAGCTATGGCACAAATGCCTTTTATCCAAGGCCATCGGGGTTTTAGGGGCCTGTATCCAGAAAATACCTTACCTGCTTTTGAAAGCGCACTTCAGGCGGGAGTTCAAGTATTGGAGATGGATGTATGCATCTCTGCAGACGGACAGGTAGTTGTATCACATGAACCCTATATGAATTCCATTTATAGTTCCAAGCCAGATGGACAAGCGGTTTTAAAGGAAGAAGAGAAGTTGTTCAATCTTTATCAGATGCCATACAGTGAGATAAAAAAATTTGATACGGGTAAAAGAGGAAATAGTCAATTCCCCGAACAAAAGCCTATGGCGGCCCATAAACCACTTTTGTCAGAAGTCTTGGCATTGGGAGAGGCTTACCGCAAAAAATATCACCAGGATATTTATTACAATATTGAAATCAAATCGGCAGAAGTAGAATATGGGATTTCTCAACCCAAGACGGTAGAGGAGTTTTCAGATAAAGTTTGGGAGGTAATTAGTCAGCAAGTAAACCCCCAATTTGTCATCTTACAAAGCTTTGATTTTCAGGTCTTAAAATTTTGGGATAAATCGATGAAAGCGGGAAAGTATCCCATGCTGATTTTGCTTTCCGCATTGGTATCCAGAAAAAGTCCGGAAAATACCCTAAAAGATTTGGGATTTACCCCAGCAATTTATAGCCCTAATTACCAATCACTTAGTGCTGAATGGGTTATTTTTTGTCATAAAAATGGCATGAAAGTAGTACCCTGGACAGCCAATGATCCGGACTCCATTGCCAAATTATCCGAGATGGGAGTGGATGCCGTCATTACGGATTATCCAAACCGTGTTCCTCATTATTTAAAACCCATGCATTAATGGCGAACGGTATTTCTCTATTCAATGAAACACTATTATGGTTCATGAAACGACGTATGTCGAGAATTGAATCCATTTATACGCGTCCTTTGGATTTACAAGAAATTTGTTTGAAAGAATTGGTTCAGGCAGGTCGACAAACGGAATGGGGGAAAAAGTTTGGATATGGTCAGATTAACGACTACGCTACATTTAAATCTCAAGTGCCTATTTCTACCTATGAGGAGTTATTCCCATATATAGATCGGGTGATGCAGGGAGAGCAACAAATACTTTGGAATAGCCCCATTACCTGGTTTTCTAAGTCATCTGGGACCACCAACGCCCGGAGTAAATTCATTCCAGTATCTAAGGAGTCCTTGGAGTCTTGCCACATGATGGGAGGAAAGGATATGATTTCTTTATTGATTAATAACAGGCCGGAAACCAGGGTTTTTGAAGGAAAAGGATTATCCATTGGTGGTAGTTTGTCTAGTTGCCCCACTAATCCTAATGTACTTGTAGGAGATGTTTCGGCGGTTATTATGAAGAATTTACCCGTTTGGGCCCAAATGATTCGAACGCCATCTTTGGAGGTAGCTTTGATGGACGATTGGGATCAAAAGATTGAGCGGATGGCCTTGGAGACATCCAAAGAAAATGTAACGAGTATTTTAGGGGTTCCCACTTGGACCTTGGTTTTGATTGAAAAAATCTTAGAAATTACCGGGAAGAAGTCTATTTTGGAGGTTTGGGAGAATTTTGAATTTATGATTCACGGAGCTGTGGCCTTTGGTCCGTATCGGGAATTATTTCAAAAACAAGTATTTAGAGATCAGGGGGTAGGTTTTCTTGAAATTTATAATGCATCGGAAGGATTCTTTGGAATACAGGATGATTTATCGTTGAACGATGAATTATTATTGATGTTGGATTATGGAATTTTTTATGAATTCATTCCTATAAATGACGAAGGAGAAGAGCAAGACACGATTGTTGATTTAACTCAAGTGGAATTGGATGTCAATTACGCTTTGGTAATAAGCACTAATGCCGGCTTATGGCGGTATAAAATTGGAGATACTGTTCGTTTTACCTCATTAGATCCATATCGTATAAAAATATCAGGTAGAACTAAGCATTTTATCAATGCCTTTGGGGAGGAAGTCATTATGGAAAATGCAGAAAAGGCTATCTCTAAGGCTTGTTTAATGACGAATTCGGTGATCAAGGAATATACGGCGGCACCCAATTATATGAATGGAGGGCAAAGGGGAAGTCATGAATGGATTATAGAATTTTCAAAAGCACCAAAAGAAATGCATACCTTTGTGGAGATATTGGATCAAACCCTCCGCGAGATTAATTCAGATTATGATGCGAAGCGGTCGTATGATTTGGTATTAGGCCCACCCATTATTCATCAGGCACCTCAAGGAACTTTTTACGCATGGATGCGAGAAAGAGGAAAGTTAGGAGGTCAGCATAAAGTCCCTCGATTGAGTAATAATCGAGAATTTTTGGAGGGAGTCAAAGCTCATTTTAAAGAATAAAAACATGTCATTAAAAGTTACTATTGAGAACGGGATCAAAGACGCGATGCGTGCCAAAGATGCCGATAGGCTACGTGCATTGCGGGCTATCAAATCACTTATTTTATTAGAGGAAACTTCTGGTTCAAACGCTGGCGAGTTATCTGCAGATACGGAGATGAAGATTTTGATGAAGGCCGCTAAGCAGCGTAAGGATTCTTTGGAAGTTTACGTAACTCAGAATAGACCAGATTTAGCCGAGAAAGAGCAAGCTGAATTAAGTATTATTGAGGAGTTTTTGCCCAAACAATTGAGTGATTCAGAATTGACAGAAAAGATACAAGCCATTATCAGTCAAGTGGGAGCTATTAGTCCAGCAGATATGGGAAAGGTTATGGGAGTGGCGAGTAAGCAATTGGCCGGATTGGCTGATGGGAAAGCCATTTCAACTAAGGTAGGGGAACTTTTAAAGAAATAATGTGTCGGAATTAACCAAGAAAGATGAATTAGGGGCCATTAGAAAGCTCAGTTTGGATGAGTTGAAGCAGCTAATGATTCAGCATGGAGATCCTGCGTTTCGAGCAAAGCAAGTTCATGAGTGGATATGGAAAAAATCTGCCCGCAGTTTTGATGCAATGGGAAATATTCCTAAAACTACCAGGGAGTGGTTAAATCAGCATTTTTCTTTACAATGTGTGCAAGTTGCAGACATGCAGGTTAGCTCTGATCGAACCATTAAGTCGAGTTTTAAATTGCATGATGGTCATTTAGTAGAAGGGGTATTAATTCCCACCCGGGAGCGAATGACAGCCTGTGTTTCATCTCAAGTAGGTTGTTCTTTGACTTGCAGTTTTTGTGCTACGGGTTATATGGATCGAAAGCGCAACCTAGAATCATTTGAAATTTATGATCAAGTTGTTTTGATTCGAGATCAGGCACAAGAAAAATATGGTATTCCTTTGACCAACATTGTATATATGGGAATGGGGGAGCCTTTATTGAATTATGCCAATGTGTTGAAATCAATTGATGAAATCACTTCTCCGGATGGATTGGGAATGTCTCCTAAGCGCATCACGGTTTCTACGGCGGGGATAGCAAAAATGATTAAGAAGTTGGGTGATGATCAAGTTAAATTTAATTTGGCATTATCTCTTCATGCGGCGAACGATACCAAAAGGAATCAAATAATGCCCATCAATGAGACAAACACGTTGGTCGCTCTTGCGGAGGCCTTACGGTATTTTTACGATAAGACTGAAAATGAAATTACGTTAGAGTATATCATGTTCAATAAGTTTAATGATTCGGTAGAAGATGCTAAGGAATTATGGGAGTTTGCAAGAAAATTACCTTGCAAGATCAATATCATCGAATACAATCCGATTGCTCAGGCGACATTTGTGAATGCAGAAGTAGATGCTTTGGCCAAGTTTACCGCCTTTTTAGAAAGTAAAAAGATGATTGTTAATGTTCGCCGTTCTAGGGGGAAAGATATAGATGCGGCTTGTGGACAATTGGCGGGTAAGAAAACTGCTTAAAATTAATCGATGGAAGGGCAAAATAAGTTATTCCCTGTTTTTCTAAAATTGGAACAACTAGACGTATTGGTGGTTGGGGGAGGGAATGTAGCTTTAGAAAAGGTTTCAGCCATGTTGAAAAATTCCCCTGAAGCTAGAATAAGTATAGTGGCGCCGTTTTTTCGTGACGAGATTTTGGCTTATTTGAAGGCATATCCACATGTAAAATTAATCCATCGGGCATTTGAAGAAGAGGATTTGGAGAATAGGGATTTGGTCATTTGTACCACGGATCAATATGAATTGCATGTAGAGATCAAAGCCTTAGCTCAGAAAAGACATTTATTGTGTAATGTGGCAGATACGCCATTATTATGTGATTTTTATTTAGGCTCCATCGTTCAAAAGGGAGATCTTAAAATTGCGATATCGACCAATGGTAAATCCCCTACCTTAGCTAAGCGTATAAGGGCCTTTTTAGAAGAAGTAATTCCAGAAGATATTCAGACATCACTGGATAGTTTAGAAACTTTGCGAAAAGACCTAAAAGGAGATTTTGAATCCAAGATTAAAGCTCTAAATGAATTAACGAAAGGGTTGATTTTTAAGAAATGATTGGGGGTTTGGGGGGGGTAATTTTTTTAAGATTTGACAATTTTTTAAGTTTTTAAGATTTGACAACTTTTTAAAAGTTGTCAAATCTAAGTACTCTCTTGACGAATCTATCTTGGAATTTCTTTGTCAAATGTAGTCGCAAATTCAATCCATTTTCATTTCGGTCGGAAATAATCAAGTAATTGATAATTTGATGCCACGGAAGTTATTTGCAGGTCTTGATTGTTAGCTTCGTTTTTAAGCTTTTACAAGATGGCCTTTGTTGAACATTATTACACTCAATTTACTGCTGGAGATTTCTTTCATATTTATAATAGAGGGATTGATAAGAAATCAATTTTCAAGTCCAGGTCAAATTATGCCTATTTTTTAAGACAATGGAATAAATATTTGGATGGATATTTAGATGTAATTGCTTACAGTTTAAATGATAATCATTTTCATTTTTTAGTCCAAGTGAATCATTTTACTGAAGAGGAATTGGAGGGTAAAACTGTACATCAATTAATCTCAAATCGGCTTAAAAAATTCTTTCAATCCTACACCATGGCATTTAATAAACAACATGGTCGGGTTGGCACTTTATTCCAAACTCCATTCAAAAGAGTTTGTATTGCTAAGCCAGAGGATTTATCTACTTTAATAGGTTATATCCATGTAAATCCTCAGAAACATGGATTAATTGATAATTTTAGGCAATGGGAATGGAGCTCATTTGGCAGAATATTACAATTCAAAAAAAGTTTTGTGAAAAGAGATTTTGTCCTAGAGTGGTTTGGGGGAAGAAAACAGTTTATTGATTTTCATTTCAGAGAATTCAAGGAAACTGATATTCTTTTGTTGACAGACGAATAATGACTTTAAAATCCATCATCTTTGAATCAAGATTTAATTATTTTATTTCCTGTTAGATTTGACAACTTTTTAAAAGTTGTCAAATCTCTGAACAGAGAACAGAGAACGAAGAGCGGAGAACAATAAATTGTGACCTATGAATTCCGAACTAAAAACTAAAATCTCTGAACCAATACCAAATAACCACCTGCTAAAATCTAGCAGCCAAGCACCAAACATTACACGATCATACTTCAGTCTCAATTCCTTAGTTCTAACCTCTTTTACTTTAAAATCAGTGCCTGTGCCACAATGGCAACAAACTTTAAGAAATTAAAAAGGGAGCTCGTTGGAGCTCCCTTTTTAAACATAATATATGCCCTAACTTATTATAAATATTGATTTGCGTTGTTGGCATTCAAATCTTCAAAGGCAGATTTTAAACGGGCTACAAACGTATCTTCTCCTTTGCGTAACCAAACACGAGGGTCATAATATTTCTTGTTTGGAGCATCGTCGCCTGTTGGATTGCCGATTTGACCTTGTAAATAGGCTTCTTTCTCCTTGTAGAAATTTAAAATACCTTCCCAGAATGCCCATTGCAAATCGGTATCGATATTCATTTTGATAGCTCCATAAGAAATAGCCTCACGAATTTCTTCACGAGAAGAACCAGAACCACCATGGAATACGAAGTTGATCGGTTTTTCAGCTGCTAAAGCATATTTATTACGAATGAAATCTTGAGAGTTTTTCAAAATAACAGGTTGCAACTTCACATTTCCTGGCTTATAAACTCCATGAACGTTTCCAAAAGCTGCAGCAATAGTGAAGCGATGCGAGATGGCATTTAATACTTCATAGGCATAAGCTACTTCTTCTGGCTGCGTATATAATTTGGAAGAATCAACATCTGAATTATCAACTCCATCTTCTTCACCACCCGTTACACCTAATTCAATTTCAAGCGTCATGCCAATCTTGGCCATGCGAGTTAGGTACTTGGCACAGATTTCTAAATTTTCTTCTAAAGGCTCTTCAGATAAGTCGATCATATGAGAAGAGAACAAAGGTTGTCCTGTTTCAGCATAAAATTTTTCACCCGCATCCAAAAGTCCATCCAACCAAGGAAGTAATTTTTTAGCACAGTGATCAGTATGAAGAATTACTTGAACACCATAAACTTTAGCTAATTGGTGGACGTGGTAAGCACCTGAGATAGCTCCAGCGATGGATGCTTCTTGGTTTCCATTAGGAAGAGATTTTCCAGCATAAAATTGAGCACCGCCATTAGAGAATTGAATAATGACAGGAGAATTAACTGCCTTTGCAGCTTCTAATACTCCGTTAACAGTGTCAGTTCCTGTAACGTTTACCGCAGGTAATGCAAATTGATGCTTTTTAGCAATTTCAAATAATTCCTGTACGGCATCTCCGTGCAAAACACCTTTTTGGTTGGTTAAACTTGACATAATGATTTTTTTTCTTGGGAAATAAATAAAAACTACCTGATTAACAGGTGAGTAGGCCACAAATTTAGTAAAAATGCACAAATTCTAAGGCTAAATTCCGATTAATACACAGACTCAGGGGATTAGCTAAAAAATATTTTTATTTGAGCTATTGGATGTATTAATATTTTTCCTACCTTTGCACTCCCGTTCGACAAACGCAGTTTTTTATTCAGAAAGAGGTTGGCAGAACTTCTCGAATTTATTTAAAACATCAAAAATGCGAGTCGAAATGGTTTTAAATTGAGGTAAGCTCGATTTTTGTGTTAGAACTGGTATTGATTAATGAATGTTGAATGCCCAACCCATTGATTGAATATTAAGCTACACAAGGTGTTTCTCGCTGTTATCCACAGCGCCTCCATCTTGTCGCTTTACGCCAATCTGCAATTTTTATTGATTCTTCGTCATTGGTAACAATGATTTATGAATAAAAGTCTCACAACAAGCCATAGTTAGCCTTGTGAGCATAATTTTTTTAAACAAAATATTATATGTCTGGAATTATTGGTAAAAAAATCGGAATGACCAGCCTATACATGGAAGACGGTAGATCCGTTGCATGTACGCTGATTGAGGCCGGCCCTTGTGTAGTAACGCAAGTGAAAACTGTTGAGAACGAAGGCTACAACGCTGTTCAGATCGGTTTCGGTGAAAAGAAAGAGAAGCACACAACAAAATCTTTGTTGGGTCACTTTAAGAAAGCTAACACAACTCCAAAGAAGAAATTGGTAGAGTTTCGCACGTTCGAACAACCATTGAACTTAGGAGATGTATTAACAGTAGAAATGTTAGAAGTTGGAACCTTCATTGATGCGGTAGGAACTTCTAAGGGTAAAGGTTTTCAAGGTGTTGTAAAGCGTCACGGATTTGGTGGTGTGGGTGGTCAAACTCACGGTCAGCACAATCGTGGTCGTCACCCAGGTTCTATTGGAGCTTGTTCATTCCCATCACGTGTATTCAAAGGCTTACGTATGGCTGGACGCACAGGAGGAAATCGTGTTAAGGTTCAAAACTTAGAGGTTTTGAGAATCTATCCAGACAAAAACCTTTTGGTGGTATCAGGATCAATTCCTGGAGCGAAGAACTCATACGTAATTATTGAAAATTAAAACCCATAAAGGTGCAAGCCTTTAACAATAGACATTCTGATTATGGAATTAGCAGTATATAACATAGCAGGTAAAGATACCGGAAAGAAAGTAACCCTTTCTGACGAGATCTTTGGCATTGTTCCAAACGAGCATGTGGTTTACTTGGATGTGAAGCAATATTTGGCGAATCAACGTCAAGGAACACACAAGGCGAAAGAGCGTGCAGAAGTATCACGTTCTACTCGTAAGATTAAAAAACAAAAAGGTACAGGTGGTGCACGTGCCGGTTCGATGAAGTCTCCTTTGATGAAAGGTGGTGGTCGTATCTTCGGTCCACGTCCTCGTGATTACCATTTCAAATTGAACAAAAAGGTGAAGTCTTTGGCGCGCCAGTCAGCTCTAGCTGCTAAAGCACAGAGTGGAGATATCGCGATTTTGGATTCAGTGGCATTTGACACTCCAAAAACTAAAGCGTATTTGACTATGTTGAAAGCTTTCTCTTTAGATAATACCAAAACATTATTAATCACTCCAGAAGTAGATAAGAATGTTGTATTGTCTGGACGTAATGTTCCAAAAGCTAAGGTTTCGACAGCATCAGATGTGAATACATATGATTTAGTTAACGCAACTAAATTGTTGATCACAGAAGCAGCGATCCAAAAAATTGAATCATCTTTTAGTAAATAATTTTCAGAACCTAGTTCTGTTATAAACGAAATATACCATGGGCATTATTAAACGTCCGGCCTTGACTGAAAAGTCGCAAGCCATGCAAGAAAAAGGCAAGTATGTATTTGTGGTTGAATTAACTGCAAACAAGATTGAGATTGCCAAGGAGGTTAAGAAAATGTACGGAGTAGAGGTATTGGATGTAAAAACCATGCGTCAAATTGGAAAGAAAAAATCCAAGAGCACTCGTACTAAGATTACTTCTGGGCGTACTTCTACGATTAAGAAGGCAATCGTTACAGTAGGAACTGGAGAAGTTATTGACTTCTACCAAGGAATTTAATTAGAATGTATTAAGGGGGTTCATCCCGATAATTTGAACTAAAATAAATGGCAGCTATTAAAAAATTAAAACCAACAACTCCAGGCCAACGTCAGCGCATCGCGCCAACGTTTGAGGAGATTACTACGGACAAGCCGTATAAGCCCCTTTTGGAGCCTATCAAGCGCACAGGTGGTAGAAATGCAGATGGTCGTCGTTCGATGCGTTACATCGGAGGGGGTCACAAGCGTCGTTACCGTGTAATTGATTTTACTCGCTCTAAATTTGATGTTTCGGCTACTGTGTTAACAGTAGAATACGATCCAAACCGTACTTCACGTATTGCTCTTGTTGAGTATACAGATGGAGAGAAGGCTTATATCTTGGCTCCACAAGGAATTCAAGTAGGTCAAACAGTTATCTCTGGTGAGTCAGTGGCTCCCGAGATTGGAAATACATTGCCCTTGGCAAACATCCCATTGGGTACTTTGGTACACGCAATTGAGTTGCAACCAGGTCGTGGAGCTGAAATGGCTCGTTCGGCAGGAACTTATGCTCAATTATTAGCACGTGATGGTAAATACGCCACGCTTAAGTTGCCTTCAGGTGAGATGCGTATGGTATTGGCTCGTTGTTTAGCAACTGTCGGTACTGTATCCAATGCAGATCACATGAACGTGAACTTGGGTAAAGCAGGTCGTCATCGTTGGTTAGGTCGCCGTCCACGTGTTCGTGGTGTGGTGATGAACCCAGTAGATCACCCGATGGGTGGTGGTGAGGGCCGCGCTTCAGGAGGTCACCCACGTTCTCGTACCGGTTTATTGGCTAAGGGTAAGAAAACTCGTAATCCAAAGAAACACACTAATCGTCTTATCATCAGTAGAAGAAAAAAATAGTAGATGGCACGTTCACTAAAAAAAGGTCCTTACATTGATTACCGCCTTGACAACAAGGTACAGGTGATGAACGAATCCGGCAAAAAGTCGGTGATCAAAACATGGTCAAGACGTTCAATGATTTCTCCAGATTTCGTAGGCCACACGTTTGCGGTTCACAACGGGAATAAATTTATTCCAGTTTATGTAACTGAAAACATGGTAGGTCACAAATTAGGTGAGTTCTCGCCGACCCGTAACTTCCGTGGTCACATAGCGAAAAAAGACAAGGGTAAAAAGTAAAGATATTGACCTACGGGTCTTATAATCAGAAATTGAAAAATGGAAGCTATTGCTAAATTAAGAAATGTTCCTACTTCGCCTCAAAAGATGCGTTTGGTAGCGGACATGGTACGCGGACAAAAAGTATCTAAAGCTTTAGGTATTTTAAAGTTTGAGCCTAAAGTGGGTGCTAAAGCAATTGAAAAATTGTTATTATCAGCAGTCTCTAACTGGCAGAACAAACATGAGGACGCTAAAATCGAAGAAGCTGATTTATACATCAAGACTATCTTCGTAGATGGAGGTTCATCTATCAAGCGTTTACGTCCTGCTCCTCAGGGAAGAGGTCACCGGATTTTGAAAAGATCCAATCACATCACTTTAGTAGTGGCTTCTTCGGCAGCACCTGCTTTAGAGGAAACAAATTCAGCTGAATAATTAACTATTAGATATAACAAGAAATGGGACAAAAAATTAACCCCGTTGGATTAAGATTAGGCATCGTAAGAGGTTGGGATTCTAACTGGTACGGTGGTAAGACTTTCGCGGATAAATTGGTTGAGGACGAGAAGATCAGAAAGTATGTAGCTGCTCGTATTCCAAAGGGATCTATCTCTAAAGTTATTATTGAACGTACTTTAAAGCGTATCACATTAACGATCAACACAGCGCGTGCTGGTGTCGTAATTGGTAAGCAAGGTGCCGAAGTCGATAAGGTAAAAGAGGAGTTGAAAAAGATCACTGGAAAAGACGTTCAAATCAATATTTTTGAAATTAAACGTCCTGAAATCGATGCTAAATTAATTGGAGAAGCGATTGCTCAACAATTACAAGCTCGTATCTCTTTCCGTCGTGCGATGAAACAAGCTATTGCTTCAGCGATGCGTGTAGGTGCTCAGGGTATTAAATTGAAATTATCAGGTCGTTTAGGTGGTGCTGAAATGGCACGTTCTGAAGGATATAAGGAGGGACGTATCCCATTGCACACATTGCGTGCTGATGTGGACTATGCTATCTCTGAAGCATTAACTGTTTACGGTAAAATCGGTATCAAAGTATGGGTATTCCGTGGAGAGGTTTTTGGAAAGCGTGATTTATCTCCAAATGCGAACATGGGCTTGCAATCTACTTCGGCAGATTCTCGTCCTGGTGATCGTGGCCCACGTGGTCGTGATGATGACCGTCGCGGTGGAGGACGTTCTCGTCGTCCAGAAGGAGCAGATCAAGGTGGTGATCGCAACAAACCAGGTGCTGGCGGTGCAAACCGTGGCCGTGGAGGAAAGCGCTAAGCATCCATAATTATTTTGTATTAGATATTAGACTTATAAGAAGATGTTACAACCAAAAAGAACGAAATTTCGTAAGCAGCAAAAAGGTCGCGTAAGAGGGGTTGCTACCCGTGGCCACGAAATTGATTTTGGATCATTCGCTATTAAATCTTTGGAGCCAGGTCGTATTACAGCTCGCCAAATTGAAGCAGCTCGTATTTCGGTTACTCGTGCCATGAAACGTGAAGGTCAAGTTTGGATTCGTATTTTCCCTGACAAACCTATCACTAAGAAACCTGCAGAGGTTCGTATGGGTAAGGGAAAGGGAGCTCCTGAGTATTGGGTAGCCAACGTTCGTCCAGGTACTATTTTGTTCGAATCAGCGGGTGTTCCTTTAGCTTTAGCGCAAGAAGCTTTGCGTTTAGCAGCTCAGAAATTACCGATGCGTACAAAATTCGTAGTACGTAGAGATTATTCAGAATAGAGTTTTAAGCCCCAGGTTTAAAATTTAAATAGCATCGTTATGAAAAACGCAGAAATAAACAAATTAGGAGTAGCGGAATTGACACAGCAAATCGCTGTAGAGCAGGAGAACTTATCTCGTTTGAAATTGGCACATGCCATTTCTCCGATTGAGAATCCAATGCGCATTCGTGAAACTCGTAAATTGATTGCCCGCTTAGAGACAGCTTTATCGGCGCAAGCAAAAGCTTAATTAATTATTAATTTTTAATAGACCATTTCGGAATTGCTAATGGTCAATTGTTTAACAAGTCCAACAACCATGGAAGAAAGAAACCTAAGAAAAGTAAGGATTGGGAAAGTGGTTAGTGATAAGATGGATAAATCAATCACTATTACAGTAGACCGTAAGGTTAAGCACCCCTTGTACGGAAAATTCGTACAGAAGACCACTAAATTGATGGCTCATGATGAGAATAATGAGTGCGGAATTGGTGATACAGTGAAAGTGATGGAAACCCGTCCTCTTTCTAAAAATAAGCGTTGGAGATTAGTAGAAGTAATCGCAAAAGCGAAATAATTCACACTCTTGTTATTCAAAATTTAAAATTTAAAGATCAAAGATAATGTTACAGCAAGAATCAAGATTGGGTGTAGCGGATAATTCTGGAGCGAAAGAAGTTTTAGTGATTCGCGTTTTGGGAGGTACTGGAAAAAGATATGCTTCTGTAGGCGATAAAATTGTAGTTTCAGTTAAGTCGGCTCTTTCCTCTTCAAGCATGAAGAAAGGAACAGTTTCAAGAGCAGTAGTTGTTCGTACGAAAAAAGAAATTCGTCGTAAAGATGGTACTTATATTCGTTTTGAAGATAATGCAGCCGTTTTATTAAATGCGAACGATGAGCCAAGAGGAACACGTATTTTTGGACCTGTGGCACGTGAATTACGTGAGGCTGGTTTTATGAAGATCGTTTCTTTAGCCCCAGAAGTTTTATAAATAGATAGATATATTGGGTATCCAATAGAAAAAATCATACCATGGAAAATAATACAAGCAAGCAAACAAAATTGCACGTAAAAAAAGGAGATACTGTGATGGTGATTGCAGGTAATGCCAAAGGTAAAACGGGTGTTATCAAGCAAGTGATCGTTGAGAAATCTCGTGCAATTGTAGAAGGAGCTAATTTGCAAACGAAGCACGTTAAGCCTTCAGCAAGCAATCCTCAAGGAGGTATTGAAAAGCGTGAGGGTTCAATCCACATCTCAAATTTGATGGTGGTTGAAAACGGAAAGCCTGTACGTACTGGTCGTAAAGTTAACGAGCAGGGTAAGTTACAGCGCTACTCTAAAGTAACAGGAAAATTTATTGCATAAATAGAATTTAACGCGTGGGTCGGAAATCCACAACATATACAAAAATGGCAGTACCTAGATTAAAAAAACGTTTTGTAGAAGAGGTTGTACCTAGCTTGAAAGAAAAGTTTCAGTACAAGTCTGTGATGCAAGTGCCTAAGATTACTAAAATCGTAATCAACAAAGGTGTAGGAGCCGCTGTAGCGGACAAAAAGCTAGTAGATGTAGCTGTAGAAGAAATTACGCAAATTGCTGGTCAAAAGGCAGTAGCAACGATTTCTAAAAAGGCGATCTCTAACTTTAAATTACGTGAAAATATGCCTATAGGTGTGAAAGTAACGTTGCGTGGAGATCGTATGTATGAGTTTTTAGATCGTTTAACTACGGTTTCTTTAGCTCGTGTGCGTGACTTTAAAGGAATCTCAGAAAAGGGATTTGACGGTCGTGGAAACTATACTTTAGGTGTTAAAGAGCAAATCATTTTCCCTGAAATTTCCATAGATAAAGTAGCTAAAATATCTGGTATGGACATCACATTTGTGACTACTGCTAATACAGATGAAGAAGCATACGCTTTATTGGCTGCGGTAGGAATGCCTTTTTCCAATATTAAAAAATAATTAGCCACCGGCTACTAACACATTTAAAATTTTTACATCATGGCTAAAGAGTCAGTAAAAGCTAGAGAAAGAAAACGCGAAGCAGCAGTTGCTAAATATGCAGTGAAAAGAGCGGCATTGAAAGCAGCTGGTGATTACCTAGGATTGGATAAGTTACCTAAAAATGCTTCTCCAGTACGTCTTCATAACCGTTGTAAGTTGACTGGTCGTCCTCGTGGTTATATGCGTAAATTCGGCATTAGCCGTGTTACTTTCCGTGAAATGGCATCCAATGGATTGATTCCAGGAGTGACCAAATCAAGCTGGTAATATAAAATTTGATTAATTAAATTCATTTTTGTAATTTTGCAGGCCTTTTTAATGGCTTGCGGCAAATTTAAAAACAATGACAGATCCTATAGCAGACTATTTAACCCGATTGAGAAATGCCTTGAAGGCACGCCATAGGGTAGTTGAAATTCCTGCTTCCAACATTAAAAAGGAAATCACGAAGGTGCTTTTTGACAAGGGGTATATTTCAAATTATAAATTTGATGATACTACAGTTCAAGGAACCATCAAGATTGCTTTGAAATACAATGCAGTTACTAAGCAACCTGCGATCATTAATTTGACTCGTATTTCTAAGCCAGGTTTACGTAAGTACAACGGAGCTGAAGAGTTACCACGCGTATTAAACGGATTGGGTATCGCTATCTTGTCTACTTCGAAAGGAGTAATTACAGATAAAGAAGCGCGTACGCTACACGTAGGTGGTGAGGTACTTTGCTACGTATATTAATAATTAATTGTTTAACGCTGAAAGGAGCTAAGCTCGAAATCTAAGCAAAAACTACATTTTCATGTCAAGAATAGGAAATAAAATTATCAACCTACCTGCAGGTGTAACAGTAGATGTTAACGCTGGTAATTTGGTAACAGTTAAAGGCCCTAAAGGAACTTTATCTCAACAAGTAGACCAAGATATCATTATTGAAATCGAAGGAAACGTGTTGACCGTGAAGCGTCCAACAGAGCAGAAGCGTCACAAAGCTATGCACGGTTTATACCGTTCATTGATCAACAATATGGTTGTTGGTGTAAGTGAAGGTTTCGTTAAAAATTTAGAAATCATTGGTGTGGGTTACAAAGCAGCAAACCAAGGTAATATCTTGGAATTAAGCCTTGGTTACTCTCACGCTATTTTCATGGCGATTCCAGCGGAAATCAAAGTTACGACTGCGATGGAAAAAGGAAAGAACCCAATGGTTAATTTAGAAGGTATCGACAAGCAATTGATCGGCCAAGTGGCAGCTAAAATCAAATCACTTCGTCCAGTGGAGCCTTACAAAGGTAAAGGTGTTCGTTTTGTGGGTGAGCAGGTTCGTCGCAAGGCAGGTAAAGCAGGTGGTAAGAAATAAATAGAAAGCGTGGGCCGGAAATCCACACAAACAAGTTAAAGCAATATGGCAACAACAAAAGATTTACGTAGACTTCGCATTAAACGTGCGATACGTGCGAAAATAAAGGGAACAGCAGAACGTCCTCGTTTAACTGTTTTCCGTTCCAACACAGCGATGTACGCGCAGTTGGTGGATGATTTGAGTGGTAAGACGATTATGTCTGCTACCTCTTACAAAAAAGGAAAAGTGAATAACAATGTAGAAGCTGCCAAATTAGTTGGAACAGCTATCGCCGATAAAGCTAAGGCTGCTGGAATCACGAAAGTGGTTTTTGATCGTAACGGTTATTTGTATCACGGAAGAATTAAATCATTAGCTGAAGGCGCTCGCGAGGGTGGCTTACAATTTTAATAAAAGATATGTCGCATTTACAAGCAAAACCAATTAAGGTTAATGAGGGTGAGTTGAAGGAGAAAGTAGTAGCCATCAACCGTGTTGCCAAAGTGGTAAAAGGAGGTCGTCGTTTCAGTTTTTCTGCTATCGTTGTAGTAGGTGATGGTCACGGAATCGTAGGATTCGGTTTAGGAAAAGCTAATGAAGTAACAGATGCTATCACAAAAGGTATCGAAGACGCTAAGAAAAATTTATTCCAAATTCCTTTATTGAAGAACACCGTTCCTCATGAGCAATTAGGTAAATTCTCTGGTGGTTTCGTATTAGTGAAGCCAGCTGCTCCAGGTACAGGATTGATCGCCGGTGGTGCGATGCGTGCTGTGTTAGAATCAGCAGGTGTTCACGACGTATTAGCGAAGTCTAAAGGTTCTTCAAATCCTCACAACGTAGTTAAAGCAACTATTGATGCTTTAGTGAAAATGAGAGCTCCACATACCGTGGCTTTCCAAAGAGGAATTTCTGTAGCTAAAGTATTTAATGGATAATCGAGTGCCTTAGTGCCTCTAAAATAGAACATACGATGTCTAAAGTTAAAATTACCCAAGTAAAAAGTGCTATCAAGCGTCCTGAAGTTCAGAAACGTACGATTCAAGCGCTAGGATTAGGTAAGATCCGTAAAAGTGTTGAAGTAGAATTAAATCCAGCTATCGCAGGAATGATTCGTGCAGTCAATCACTTAATTGTAGTAGAGAATATATAATTTAATTGCGAGTTGCCCTTAAGGGTAGCGTTAAGCCCAATACACATGAAATTATCTTCATTAAAGCCAGCAGAAGGCTCGGTAAAAACAAGAAAAAGAGTAGGTCGTGGTCAAGGTTCAGGTCTTGGTGGAACTTCCGCTCGTGGTCACAAAGGAGCTCAGTCTCGTTCAGGTTATTCACGTAAGCGTGGATTTGAAGGAGGTCAGATGCCTATCCAACGTCGTGTACCTAAGTTTGGTTTCAAAAATATCAATCGTGTAGAATACAAAGCAATCAATTTGGATACCTTACAAGCTTTAGCTGATGCGACTGGTTTGAAGCAAATCAATTTTGAGACACTTTACAGCCACGGATTAGTATCTAAGTCTGACTTAGTGAAAATCTTAAGTCGTGGAAGTGTTACTTCTGCTTTAGAAGTTACAGTTAAAGGTTTCTCTGGTGCTGCTAAAGCTGCTATCGAAGCAGCAGGTGGTCAAGCTATTGTTGGTTAATCCTCTATTCTAAACGAATGAACAAGCTAATAACAACGTTTAAGCATATCTTCGCGATTGAGGAATTAAGAGGTCGTATTTTTAATACGTTACTTTTTATCGCCTTTTTCCGTCTGGGTTCTTATATCGTTCTACCAGGTGTAGATGCGACTAAATTAACACAAGCCGGTGATGGTGGTCTCTTTGGTTTGTTGAATATGTTTTCTGGTGGTGCCCTAAGTAATGCCTCGGTATTCGCTTTAGGTATCATGCCTTACATTTCAGCATCTATCGCCATTCAGTTGTTGACCATTGCTCTTCCTTACTTCCAAAAGATGCAAAAGGATGGAGAATCTGGTCGTAAAAAACTAAATCAAATCACGCGTATCTTAACCATTTTTGTTACAGCAGCGCAAGGTTTCACCTATTTACAAGTCACTATTCCTGCGGAAGCCATCTTGGTTGATCCTTGGTTTTTCCGTCTTTATGGTGTAGCTATCTTGATTGGTGGAACGATGTTGTGTATGTGGTTAGGGGAGAAAATTACGGATAAAGGTATTGGTAATGGAATTTCCATGTTGATCATGATTGGTATCGTTTCCCGTTTTCCTGCCTCTTTATTACAAGAAGCTGGTTCACGTGGTATGGCGGGTGCCTTATTGTTTATATTGGAAGTCATTGCTTTATTCTTTGTTGTGATGGGAGCTGTGATGGTAACCCAAGCGGTTCGTCGTATTCCTGTTCAATACGCTAAGCAAGTGGTTGGAAGCAAGATGTCAGTAGGAGGTGAGCGTCAATATATTCCTTTAAAGCTAAATGCTTCAGGAGTTATGCCCATCATTTTTGCTCAGGCTTTGATGTTTATTCCAGGCTTAGTTGCTCAATCTTTTGCAGAGAAAAGTGAATTTGCTCAGTCGGTTGCTCAAGCATTTGGTGATTTCACCACTTGGCAGTACAATGCTTTGTTTGCTTTTTTAATCGTGATATTTACTTTTTTCTACACCGCGATTTCCATCAACCCGACACAAATCTCGGATGATATGAAACGTGGAGGAGGTTTTGTTCCAGGTGTTAAGCCAGGAGAGGAAACTTCTAATTTTATTGCTAGTATTTTAGATCGCATTACTTTGCCAGGAGCATTGATGTTGTCTATCATTGCTATTTTGCCAGCCATTGCTAATTTATTTGGGGTCACTAGAGGTTTTGCTTCTTTCTTTGGAGGAACATCCTTATTGATTTTGGTGGGTGTAGTTTTAGATACATTGCAACAAATTGAAAGTTATTTGTTGATGCGTAAATATGAAGGTTTGATGCAATCAGGACGTGTAAAAGGGCGTTCCGAAATGATTAGCAGATAATGATTTATTTAAAGACACCCCAAGAGTTAGCCATCATTCAAGCGAATGGTGAAATTTTAGGAAAGTGTCATGCGGAAGTTGCCAAAGCCATTAAACCGGGTGTAACAACTTTAGCTTTAGATAAAATCGCCTATGAATTTATCAAGGATAATGAGGCTCATCCTTCCTTTTTAAATTATCAAGTAGGAGATAAAAAGTATGCTTATTCACTTTGTATCTCAGTAAATGACGTGGTAGTTCATGGATTACCCGGAAGTTTAGCACTGAAAGAGGGAGATATTATCTCCATTGATGCAGGAGTTTACAAGCATGGTTTCCACGCTGATAGTGCTTATACCTATGCGATAGGTGAAGTTGGGGAGGACGTGGCAAATTTATTAACAAGGACAAAAGCGTCTTTGTACCAAGGAATGAATCAGGCAGTAGCCGGAAAACGTATCGGTGATATTGGTTCCGCTGTTCAGACTTATTCGGAAGGTTTTGGGTATGGCGTGGTTAGAGAACTTGTAGGGCATGGTGTAGGAAAAAACTTACATGAAAGTCCTGAAGTTCCCAATTATGGCCGTCGTGGTGATGGACCTAAATTGAAAGAGGGAATGGTGATAGCCATTGAGCCGATGATTAATTTAGGAAAGCGACAGATTACCGTAGATAAGGATGGTTGGACCATTCGCACGGTTGATCGTAAAGCATCTGCCCATTTTGAGCATACCGTAGCGGTAGGGAAAAACGAGGCTGTAGCCTTGACTACCTTTAGCTACATTGAAGAAGTATTAAAAACATCAACAGTTTTGTTGAATATTTAACATAAAATTATGGCCAAACAATCCTCGATCGAAGTAGACGGCATCATTTTGGAAGCCCTTTCGAACGCGATGTTTCGGGTGGAATTAGAGAATACGCATCAAGTGATTGCGCATATCTCAGGTAAAATGCGAATGAATTACATCAAGATTCTACCTGGAGATAAAGTTAAGTTAGAAATGTCTCCTTATGATTTGAGTAAGGCAAGAATAGTTTATCGTTATAAATAATAAGGTTTGACCCATAAATTAAACAAATATGAAAGTTAAAGCATCGATCAAAAAGCGTAGTGCAGAATGCAAAGTCATTCGTCGTCACGGAAAGCTTTATGTCATCAACAAGAAGAATCCTAAGTTCAAGCAACGTCAAGGATAATTCGAAAGTATTAAATGATTAATAACAACAATTAATTACCTATATGGCTCGTATTGCAGGGGTTGATATTCCCGACAAAAAAAGAGGAGAAATTGCGTTGACTTATATCTTCGGTATTGGTCGTAGCACTGCTCAAAAGATTTTGACGAAAGCAGAAATTTCGTTTGATAAGAAAGCTGGTGAGTGGAATGATACGGAGGCTAGCGCCATCCGTGCTATTATTGCTGCCGAATTCAAAACGGAGGGACAGCTTAAGTCTGAGGTTCAATTGAACATCAAGCGTTTGATGGACATTGGATGCTACCGTGGTTTGCGTCACCGTAAAGGACTTCCTGTACGTGGCCAAAGAACTAAGAACAATTCTCGTACGAGAAAAGGTCGTAGAAAGACAGTTGCTAACAAGAAAAAAGTAACTAAATAATAACAGGGGCTAATCCCCTACACAATTTTTATTGATTTTATCCAATGGCACAAGCAAAAAGAAAAGATAAAGCGAAGAAAAGAGTGGTGGTAGTTGAGTCGGTAGGCCAGGTACACATCAAAGCTTCCTTTAACAACATCATTATTTCAATTACCAATTCAGCAGGACAGGTAATTTCTTGGGCATCTGCAGGAAAGATGGGTTTCCGTGGATCTAAGAAAAACACTCCTTATGCAGCCCAGATGGCAGCGTCTAACTGTGCAGCAGTAGCTGTTGAGGCGGGAATGAAAAAAGCAGAGGTTTTTGTAAAAGGACCGGGAGCAGGACGTGAGTCAGCTATCCGTACTATCCAAAACTCAGGTATCGAAGTTTCCTTAATTAAGGATATTACTCCAATGCCTCACAATGGATGTCGTCCTCCAAAACGTCGTCGCGTTTAATATTATTCGTGTTGGGTAATTAGTAATTATTTTCTCCAACATCATTTATTCACTTAATTAATTACTTCATTGCCCATAAGAGGGGCATTGACTTTTAAAAAAAATGGCAAGATACACTGGTCCAAAATCCAAAATTGCACGTCGTTTCGGCGAGGCAATCTTAGGTCCGAGTAAAGCATTAGCTCGTAAAAATTATGCTCCTGGTATGCATGGTAAAGGGAAACGTTCAAAAGTTTCTGAATACGCCATCCAATTAAAGGAAAAACAAAAGGTAAAATATACCTATGGTATTTTAGAACGTCAGTTCGAGAATTTGTTTCACAAAGCCGCTGTTAAAGAAGGTATTACAGGTGAGAACTTGTTAAAGATGTGTGAAGCAAGATTGGACAACACAGTATATCGTTTAGGAATTGCTCCTACGCGTCGTGCTGCTCGTCAATTGGTTATCCACAAACATATCATTGTGGATGGTGATGTAGTAAATGTGCCCTCTTACTCATTACGCCCAGGCCAATTGGTAGGTGTACGTGAAAAATCTAAATCTCTTGAGGTTGTTTCTGATTCGCTTGCGAGCCGTTCACCAAAGCGTTTCAACTGGTTAGAGTGGGATGGAGTGGAATTAGTAGGTAAATTTACCGCTTATCCTGAAAGAGATCAGATCCCTGAAAACTTTAACGAGCAAGCTATCGTCGAATTGTATTCGAAGTAATAAGCTGCTTAATAATACAATTTAATAGAGTATCAATAACGTTTTTTCAAGATCATTTTAAGCTACGAAATATGTCAATATTAGCATTCCAAATGCCCGAGAAAGTTGTGATGGAGAAAGCCGATGACTTCCACGGGACATTTGAGTTCAAGCCACTCGAAAAAGGCTACGGTGTTACCATTGGTAACGCACTTCGTAGAATTTTACTTTCCTCTTTGGAAGGTTATGCGATTACAAGCGTTAAGATTTCTGGTGTTTTACACGAGTTTTCAGCAATTGAAGGAGTTCATGAAGATGTTTCTGAAATCATCCTTAACTTGAAGAAGATCCGTCTTAAAAAGGCGCAAGAGATTTTGGAGAATAAAGTTAGTATCAAAGTTAAAGGCCAAACAGCCTTTACTGCTGGTGATATTGCTAAATTCACGCCTTACTTTACTGTCTTAAATCCTGATTTAGTGATTTGCAACTTAGATTCTTCTAAAGAATTAGAAGTTGAGTTAATCATCGAAAAAGGTCGTGGTTATGTACCAGCTGATGAGCCTCGTGCTAATGAATTAGCTTTTGGTCACATTGCCATTGATGCCATCTACACACCTATCAAAAATGTTAAATTTAGCATTGAGAATACCCGTGTAGAGCAAAAAACTGACTACGAAAAATTAGTGTTAGATATCGAAACGGATGGTTCTATCCACCCAGAAGATGCATTGAAAGGTGCGGCTTACATTTTGATTCAACACTTCATGTTATTCTCTGACCAAACTATGACCTTCGAAACGCCAAAAGCTGAAGAAGACAATGTAGTAGATGAGGAGATGTTACACATGCGCAAACTATTGAAGACTTCTTTAGCCGATCTAGATTTATCGGTACGTGCCTACAACTGCCTTAAATCAGCTGACGTTCGTACTTTAGGTGAATTAGTGAAATTAGAGATTTCTGATATGATGAAGTTCCGTAACTTTGGTAAGAAGTCATTAACTGAGCTAGAGCAACTAGTTGAAGAAAAAGGCTTAACCTTCGGAATGGATGTTGCGAAATATCGTTTAGACGAAGATTAATTATTCAATTTTTAAATAAGTAATAGGTGGTGGTAATGAAAAACCCACTAACCGCAGTCCGAAAGGGCTTTTAACTTACGAATTAACACAATGAGACACGGAAAAAAATTCAATCACTTAGGAAGAACAGCTTCCCACAGAGCGGCCTTATTATCCAATATGGCATCCTCTTTAATTCTACACAAGCGTATCGAAACAACAGTTGCGAAAGCAAAAGAATTGCGTAAATATGTAGAGCCTTTAATTACTAAGTCTAAGACAGATAGCACGAACAATCGTCGTGTTGTTTTCTCTTACCTTCAAAATAAAGATTCTGTTAAAGAATTATTTGGAATCGTTTCTGAAAAAGTAGCTAACCGTCCAGGTGGTTATACACGTATTATCAAATTAGGAAATCGTCTTGGTGACAACGCTGAGGTTTGTTTCATCGAATTGGTTGATTTCAACGAAACTATGTTAGCTGCTTCTGCTGAAAAAGCTGGTAAAACTCGTAGAAGTCGTCGTTCTGGTGCAAAGAAAGAAGGCGTTGAGGCTGCTGCTCCTGTAGCAGAAGCACCATCGGCTGAAGTTGTTGAGGAAGTAGCTGCCGCTGAAGAAGTAGCAGAAGCTCCAGCAGCTGAGGTTGTTGAAGAAGTAGCTGCCGCTGAAGAGCCTGCTGCAGAAGAATCAACAGAGGAGCCTAAAGAAGAAAAAGGAGAAGATGCATAATTTTTTTCTCTTTTAATTTTGAAGGGCTTTAACTTTAATTAGTTGAAGCCCTTTTTTTAGATAAAATATTATTCAAACATAGATACATTATGAAAATTACAGAATCGACTCCGGCGGTTTTATTGTTGCAAGATGGTACACTCTTTCATGGGAAGGCATTAGGCAAGATAGGTACGCATGGAGGGGAGATTTGTTTTAATACAGGAATGACGGGTTATCAGGAGATTTATACTGACCCTTCCTATGCTGGACAAGTAATTATTAATACCACTGCCCATATCGGTAATTATGGTGTCATGGATGCTCAAGAGGCGGAATCCAATCGAGTACAAATTGCTGGAATGGTATGCAATGAGTTTTCAAGTGTCAACTCTCGTTTTACGGCCACAGGTTCTCTTCAAGATTATTTAGAAAATGCAGGTATCGTAGGAATATCAGGAATAGATACCCGTGCTTTGGTTCGTCATATTCGTACTAAAGGCGTAATGAATTGCTTAATTTCCTCTGAAATTTTTGATATCGATTCATTGCAAAAAGAATTAGCTAAAGTCCCTGATATGGAAGGACTTGAACTATCCTCCCAAGTTTGTACCCAAGAGACCTACTTTCTAGGTGAGGAAAATGCGGAATTTAAAGTGGCAGTACTTGATTTAGGAGTGAAGAAAAGTATTCTTACTAACCTAAGCGACCGTGGCTGTTATTTAAAAGTATTTCCTGCCAAAACATCCTTCGAGGAGATTGCAGCTTGGCAACCTGATGGCTATTTTGTATCTAATGGCCCAGGTGATCCAGCGGTAATGCCTTATGCCGTAGAAACCGTAAGCCAATTTTTAGCTAGTGACAAGCCAGTATTTGGAATTTGTTTAGGCCATCAAATTTTAGCTCAAGTTTGCGGTTTGTCGACCTATAAAATGCATAATGGTCATCGTGGTTTAAACCATCCTGTGAAAAACTTGGAGACAGGGCTATCTGAAATCACCTCGCAAAACCATGGTTTTGCCGTTCGTATGGAGGAATTGAGTACAAGTTCTCAAGCAACTTTAACTCATATCAATCTAAATGATCAAACCGTTGAGGGTTTACGTGTAAATGGTAAAAAAGCCTTCTCTGTGCAACATCACCCAGAAGCTAGTCCTGGCCCACACGACTCTCGCTATTTGTTTGACCAGTTTATTGGTTTGATGAAATAATAATAAAAAAAGGCAACAGTGATGTTGCCTTTTTTATTGAACTTATTTAACATCATTTATACCAAGGTCTTCTCAGGAAAGCCAAACAATGCTTTTTCTTTAATCAGCTTAACCACGGAACTAGGTACCAAATTCTCCCATTCTCCTGAACCTTGTTGAATTAAATCTAATACGCGATCGGTACGGATTTTCATCAAGTTTTCATCATAGGAATGTATATCCGCTAATTTTTCATTATCCAATAAATATTGGAATAAACCTGTCAAATGAGCTTCCGGTTGAAAAGATTTCAAATTGATCAATTGCCCGTTTTCATCCAAAGTTGGGTATAAATAAAGCTTTATTTTTAAACCAAATAGACTAGCGAAAGCAGTTAAAATACCACCCGGATATTGCGTATAATGCTTTTCTTCGAAGATGTATTCCAAATTTGGCATACCCATGATCAAGGCCATTTTTAGTCGACTAAATTTACTTAGATAGGCCACTAACTTGAAGTATTCATGGAAGTTCGAGATCAATACGGTTTGTCCTAAAGAACATAAAATATCAACACGATCTAAAAAGTCTTTTTCATTAATATGGTTTCCTTCATTTTCTAGGTTACGAAGGGTCAATTCAGATACTACACAAATTTTATCATCATCGATGTCAGCCTCATTCTCAAACTGTTTAATTCCCTTTTTGACCATATCTGAAAAGATATTTGTTACGGGTCTAAAACGTCCACGGATGGCAACAATATGTTTCTTAGAAAGAGCATCATAAGGTTGCATTACTTTTCCATCTGGACCAAATAAAGCTGCTTGCGTAAAGCCATGCTTAACCAAGTATAATGACATCAATCGGTTATCTACGTCCTTAAAATCAGGGCCTTCAAAACGAATCATATCAATTTCTATGCGGTCAGGAGACAAGTCGTCCAATAAGGAAACAAGTATTTTTTCTGGGTCTGCATGATAGTGATAACAACCATAAATTAAATTCACCCCAATAATCCCCAAAGCTTGCTGCTGTAGGATATTGTCATTATCTAACATGTTGATGTGAATGACCACATCATTCACTGGGCCGTTAGGACTTAATTGAAAACGTAATCCCACCCAACCGTGAGCATCATTATCTTTTTGATAATTTAAAGCTGAAACCGTATCGGCAAAAGAGAAAAATCGTTTCTCGTCAGCGGATTCGGTTAATCGTACTTTCAATAACTTGAACTCTCGATTCAGCATTTTCATTAACCGAGGCTCACAAACATATTTGCCTGATTCTTCTTCCCCATAGATGGCATCCGAAAAAGCCATATCGTAGGCTGAAATGGTTTTGGCTATTGTACCTGAGGCTCCACCTGCTTTGAAAAAATTGGCAGCAACATCCTGTCCTGCTCCAATTTCTGCAAATGAACCATATATACTGCGATCTAGATTGATCTGAAGGGCCTTTTGTTTGGTCCCTATGGATTTTAATTTGGCAGTCATATACGAATAGTTTATTGATTACAAAGGCTTCTACTTAGCAAAGTTATATAATTATCAGGCTATTTGCATGATTTTCTTGAAAACATCCTAACTTATGCTGGCCATCTTTTGGATTTATGATATAGCGTTAAACCCGCCATAGGAGCCTCACTGATGTTTCCAAGGTGATAACGATTTTTTCTTATGACTTGTTTCAAAATGTCGGAATAATAAAAGGCTACAGACCCCGTGAAATGGATTTTTTGTGTGGCCACTTCAGCATATTTGCTAACATATAAGCGAATAAATTCTTGAAAGGCATGTTCAATCAATTGATAACAAAAAGGATGCTTTCTGTGATCAAATAAGAATTTAGAAAAGCCTGCAAACCATCTATTAGGAAATTCCCCTTGATAAGCTTTGGATAGTATTTCTAAACGATTCAATTCACCATAGCGCTTTATAAAAAGTTCACGAAGGTCTAGGGGCATTTCATGGTGTAAATAGGCCAATAGAAGTGTTTTGCCTAAATAACCCCCACTGCCTTCATCTCCCAACCAAAAACCTAATGGAGGGACTTGCTCTGTAATCATTTCACCATTGAAAAAACCAGAATTTGAACCAGTTCCTAAAATACAAGCAATTCCCGAATCATCTCCACATAGAGATCTAGCTGCAGCGATTAAATCGTTTTCCACTTGAATTACTTTCGCACTAGGAAGGTAAGAGCTCAGCAAATTTCGAATGATTTCTTTTTTGGTTTCATCTGTTATTCCAGTTCCATAATAATAAACCTCCTCTATGCTAAGTTGACTGATTTGAGCTAGAACGTCTTTTTGAGATGCTTCAATATTCTCGGGGGATTGATAATAGGGATTAATTCCTAAGGAATAAAAACGTTGATAAGCCTCGTTAGGGGAAGAAATATACCTCCATTCTGTTTTGCTTGAGCCGCTTTCAATAAGTAGAATCATGGTATTAGATTAATAGGCCAATCGCTTGATATTTTTCAAATACTTGGGCGGTATGAGGGGCATCTTTTAATTCATCACTTAAGTCTTGTCCTGCCCAATGTTCGTAATGTTTACCATTTTTCCAAAGACGGGAATGGCTCATGTCGTATATTTTACCTAAATATGCCACCCAGACTTCAGGACGATCTTGACCGTTCCTTAAAGCCAATTGTGCCTTGGTGTAGTGTGGAAGTATGGAGTCCAAAGTGTTAATAATTAGCACGAAACTAAATAAAAAGCATGAAAAGCCGTTTTATCAGCAAAGATTTTTAATTTTACTTGATATTTAATGTTACAGGATTTATGAAAAATACATTTCGGGTATTCATTTCCGTCTTATGCTTGGCATTTTTAGCAGCTTGTAGTAAAAGTAGTGATCCTGCACCCACACCAACCCCTCCCGCCCCTTCCGTTTCTGACCTAATCAAAAAAGTTTGGTCGGCTTCCAATATTCAATGGGATGGGAATGTACAATACGATAAAACCGCCACATCCAATTTAGTAGCAGGATATGCTCAATTTAAATTGGACTTATCTAGTGCACCTGCTGTTTCTCTTACTGAATATGATGGAAATAAATTCTCAGGTACCTACAGCTTGTCATCTGATAACAAGACGCTGACCTTATCAAGCCTTAAAACGAGTGATGGAACAGAGCCTACCGGCACGGGTGGAACCTTGACATTTACTATTTCAGGCGTGCCAACAGCTAGTACCTTAGTGATGGAGTCTACCACGGCTTATGTCAAAGCAAGTAATAAAAAGATTAGGTTAAGTTTAGTTAATCCCTAATCGCAAATTAATCATGAGGCCGCCTCATTGGGCGGCTTTTCTAGTTTATGGAGAAAAGAACAGAAATAGGAACTTTAGGAGAATTTGGTCTCATTCAACGATTAGCCTCAGGGTTTAAATCGCTTCAACCATGGACAAGCATAGGGATCGGGGATGATGCAGCGAGCTTAGATGCCAATGGCTTTAAGGTCGTTTCTACGACTGAACTATTAATTGAAGGAGTCCATTTTGATTTATCTTACACTCCACTTAAACATTTAGGTTTTAAAGTAGCCAGCATTGCCCTTTCTGATATAGCAGCTATGAACGGGATTCCTGCCCAGCTTTCTGTTGGAATTGGTCTCAGCAATCGCTTTTCCGTGGAGGCGGTA
Source organism: Cytophagaceae bacterium (assembly GCA_027491315.1). Classification (GTDB taxonomy): domain Bacteria; phylum Bacteroidota; class Bacteroidia; order Cytophagales; family Spirosomataceae; genus Aquirufa. Next base: position 133,022 of record JAIXWL010000001.1, on the reverse strand, counting down.
GAAGAACTGTACGAAGGCTTAAAGCTTGCATGCGAGGAATATAAAATTGATTTGGTAGGAGGTGATACCACGTCCTCGCCACAAGGCTTAATCATTTCAGTAAGTGCCTTAGGCTTAGTAGCAGAAGATCAAATCGTAAAGCGAAGTGGGGCTAAACCCAACGATGTTATTTGTGTGACCGGGGATTTAGGGGGAGCCTTGATGGGCCTACAATCATTAGAGAGAGAGAAGCAAGTATATTTGGCCAATCCTGATATGCAACCTGAGCTGAATGAAAAGAATTATGTGGTTATGCGCCAACTTAAGCCCATGGCACGTTTTGATATAATCCATGATTTGAAAGAATTGGGGGTTGTACCCACTTCCATGATTGATTGTTCGGATGGTTTGGCTTCAGAAATCATTCACCTATGTAATGCTTCAGGAACTGGAGCAAGGATATTTGAGAAAAATATACCAATTGATGATGAGACTTATTTAGTGGCAACCGAATTTAGTTTAAGTCCTTTAACCGCCGCATTAAATGGTGGGGAAGACTATGAATTAGTGTTTACAATCTCCCAATCAGATTTTGATAAAGTAAGTAAAATTACAGACGTAACGGCCATAGGGTATATGACTGATATTCCTGGTGAGCGAGTTTTAGTCATGAAATCGGAACAAGTAGTAGCGCTGACAGCTCCTGGATTTGGCCCTCAATAATATGTCAGTAGCCATCATGCAGCCATATTTTTTTCCGTATTTGGGCTATTTCCAATTAGTCCAAGCGGTAGATGACTTCGTCTTTTATGATGACGTGATGTTCATCAAAAAAGGTTGGATAAATCGGAATCAAATTTTAATGCAGCAACATGCTTTCTTATTTACCATTCCTTTAGAAAAACAAAGTCAAAATAAGAGTATAAGAGAATCTAGTATTGCTTGGGGGGCCGAATTCCCCAACAAATGGATTCAACAGTTGCAATCAGCCTATAAAAAAGCACCTCAATTTGTGCCTGTAATGGATTTGGTAGAATCCGTACTACACGAAAAGCCCCAAAGTATTGCTGATTTAGCGGCTTCAAGTGTAATTAAAACTTGGGAGTATTTAGGTTTAGAAAAAAGATTTCATTTTAGTTCTCAAATGGCTGTTTCTAAAGATTTAGAACGAGCAGAAAGGCTTATGGCCATTACAGATTGTTTGGGAAGTAAACAATATATCAATGCTCAAAATGGTCAGGAATTATATCAAAAAGAGCATTTTGCGGCATTAGGATATCAATTAAATTTCCTAAAACAAGCATTACCGTCTTATTCCCAAGGAAATTCAAGCGAGTTTATCCCCGGATTATCCATGCTAGATGTTCTCATGTGGAATACTCCAGGGGAGATTAAAGAGATGCTCTCTGCCTATTCATTGATTTAAAAAATGAATTTCCGTTAGATAAATTTACTTATATTTTGTTTCAAGAATTTGTAACTTTGTTACCAAGCTCTTTAAAAGTGCAAGGTGAAAGTAACAGGGTTCTATGACACAATCTTTACTCCTTAGTAAATATTCCAACACCTTTCTATCCAGATGGTTAGTATTTGCTTTTGATTTGGGGATTGTCATTTTCTCCTTTTCAGTAGCAACCTTACTTCGCATGAATTTCCGTTTAACGGATATCGATTTCAATGCTTTCAAATACCATTTTCTTTTCCTTTTTGCCTTTAGAGCACTGTCCTTTTTGTATTTCCAATCTTACACGGGTATTATCCGGCATACTAGTATAGAGGATGCCGTTATTATTTTGAAAGCGGTCTTTACGGGTACTTTCTTGGCTACCATGCTTTCTTTGGTGGTGAGGTATTACTTCAATTTAGACACGCAGTATTATGTGCCATTGTCGATATTATTGATCGATTTCTTTATCTGTTTATTCTTAATGGTTTCATTGAGATTTTGGGTAAAATCCTTCTATGAATCGTTTATTCGCGAATTTAGGCCATCTGTTGGAATCTTGATTTACGGAGCTGGATATACAGGAATGCTGACTAAAAATGTCATTCAGAATGACCGAAGTATCAATTATTCTATTTTAGGTTTTATTGATGATAATGATTCAAAAATAGGGAAGACCATTGAGGGTATTCGTGTCTATAGTTTGTCGGAAGCCATGGACAAGTTTGTGGATAAAACCGATGGGCTAGAAGTTATTATGGCGATTAATAAAATATCGCTAAAGGTTAAAAAGAGGATTACGGATGTATTTTTGGATCGTGGGGTGGTGGTTAAAATACTTCCTCCAATGGAGAAGTGGGTAGGAGGAGAGTTTGCCGTAAATCAAATTCATAATGTTAAAATTGAAGATTTATTGGGCCGAGATGTTATCCAAATGAATAACAAACAGGTCGGAGAACAATTATTTAGTAAAACTATTCTGGTTACAGGTGCCGCAGGGTCTATTGGAAGTGAAATCGTAAGGCAATTAGTAGCCTATTTACCCGCTTCCATTGTATTGGTTGATCAAGCAGAATCTGGCTTGTTTGATTTAGAATTTGAATTATCGACGAGTATTCCTACCAATACCAAAATGTCTGTTTATGTAGCAGATGTGACGGATCAAAAACGAATGTCTCGCATTATTTCTGCCCATAAACCAAATTTTATTTTCCATGCAGCTGCTTACAAGCATGTTCCGCTTATGGAAAGTAATCCCTATGAGGCCGTTAGAATAAATGTTTTGGGTACAAAAATTTTATCAGAGCTAGCAGCGGAGTATCATGTGGAGCGCTTTGTGATGGTATCTACCGACAAAGCAGTGAATCCTACCAATGTGATGGGAGCGACAAAACGTTTAGCTGAAATGTATACCCAGTCCATGAATCATTTGGAAGGCGTATCTACCAAGTTCATTGCTACTCGATTTGGTAATGTTTTAGGTTCCAGTGGATCTGTGATTCCTTTATTCAAAAAGCAAATCGAAAGGGGAGGTCCAGTAACCGTCACTCATCCCGATATTACCCGCTATTTTATGACCATCCCGGAGGCCTGTGAATTGGTACTGGAGGCGGCTACCATGGGAAATGGAGGGGAGGTATTCGTTTTTGACATGGGAGATTCGGTGAAAATCATCGACCTAGCCAAAAAGATGATTACTTTAAGTGGATTACGCATTGACCGAGATATTGAGATAAAATATACGGGTTTGCGTCCAGGAGAGAAGCTTTTCGAAGAATTGTTGAATAACAATGAAAATACATTACCCACACATCACCCTAAGATTTTAATTGCCAAAGTAAATACACCTAGTTACTCTTACATGGAAATCCAATGCAATGAATTGGAACATATATTGGACCATGGCACAAGTAATCAATTGGTAGCTAAAATCAAGGATATTATACCAGAGTACAAATCAAATAACTCTGTTTTTGAGCAATTAGACAAAGTCTCGATTCGCTCTAAAGGTTAATACTTCAACCACCTTTTCACCAGGTATATTGCTCCAATCGTCACTATCGGTGCCGCTACTACATCCATGGTATAATGCACATGCTGTATTAGCAAAAGCCCCATTAATACCAAGGTTAAGCCATAGGCCCACTTTTTATCTCGCTCTTTCGGTAAAAAAAAACAAACGAAAACCATGGTAGCTGTATGGCCAGAAAAGAATAAATCTTTGGTAATGGCTAAATTCTCCCCATAGATAAAAATTTCAGCTAAGGGGTCATGTAAATCCACTAAATTTATCGGTGGATTAAGTGGAATCAGGTAGATGCAAGTGAGCCGTATTACTGTTTCAAGATTGAAGCCCCAAGCAAACCATAAAAAGGTTTTAGGACTAGGGAAAAGCTGAAATAAAAGATAGACGACACTGCAATAAATAATGCCAAAAATAGGGTAGGAAACATTAATAGGCGGAATATTAGCTAAGATAACGTCTTGTATTAACATGCCTTCTCGGAGCTGAATCCATTGAAAATAATCATCTGCCTTCCAAGGAAAAATTAGGAAAACAAGCAGTGCCCCAATGAATTTCCAACGAAAAGCACTTTCTTCCCAAGCCTTAGACCAGTTTACTCGAACAGATTGAATATAACTTTTCATGCTTATCTTTGGTTCTATCTATAATTTAAGTCCGCAAAACTACGTTAAAAATTAAAATAATGGAGAAATTGATGAAAAATGCCTGGGTGATTCTCGGAATAGTAATAAGCTTTTCTCATTTTTCATGTGGAAACGCTACAAAAGATAAATTAAATACAAAAATGACAAAAGTAGAAACAAGTAATGCGCAATTAGAAACGATTACCTTTGGGGCCGGTTGTTTTTGGTGTGTAGAAGCGGTGTATCAACGGGTTAAAGGTGTACAGAAGGTTGTTTCTGGATACATGGGAGGTAAAATGAAAAACCCAAGCTACCGTGATGTTTGTACAGGGTTAACTGGCCATGCTGAAGTTTGCCAGCTAAGCTATGATCCAAAGATTGTTTCTTTTGAAACTTTACTTGAAATATTTTGGCAAACCCATGATCCTACGACCTTAAATAGACAAGGAGCGGATGTCGGGACTCAGTATCGTTCTGCGATTTTTTACCATACTCCTGAACAAAAAGCGGCAGCTGAACAATGGAAGCAAAATTTGAATGCCAAAAAGGTATTTCCCAATCCAATTGTAACAGAGATTGTAGCAGAAAGTACTTTTTATCCTGCTGAGGATTACCACCAAGATTATTTTAATCAGAATGGCGAGGAGCCTTATTGTAAAATTGTCATAAAGCCTAAAATGGATAAATTCCTTAAGGCTTTTAAAGATAAATTAAATTAAAATCCTCCTTTATCGTAAAAACTTCTTCTTCTAGAGATTTTTAATTCTTGAAGTAAACTTGATTTTACGCGCAAATCAAATGAATAGTTACTTGCTCTTCCGTAGAAGGGGCTAGCAATGGGCGTCCAGTTGAAATTGAGTTCCCAGCAGTGTAAATCACGGTGTACGGATACGTTGGTATAAGTTAGACCATTGTATTTAAAGTCATAACCAGAGCTAAAGGAGAACTTCCATTTTTCACTCAAGCTTAAATCTCCTTGGAAAGTTAGACCACTGATATTTTGTGATGGTGCCAATCCTGCTCGGTTCATGCTAAACTGATAACTAAATGAAAAGGACCAAGGAATATTCCAATCCACATAATCATCTCGGTTTCGATTGATTTGTTTTAGCTGTGCCTCCGTGGCATTTTTACTTACTTTTTCTCCTTGGCCTTTGGCAGGTGCAAACCTCTTTCCAATCGAAAGATTAAAGGATTGTAAACGGGCAAAGCCCTCTCCTTTGGCCACCATTAAATCCGGAGTTCTTCTACCTACCACGGCAAAAGACTGATCTGGAACGTATAAATAGGGGTCTAAATTTCCAGCAATATTGATGTCAAATTGCTTGATTCTCGAGTTAGCATTAAAGGTCAAATTAGATAAATTAAATTCTTTGGCTAGTAGATTATAGCTTCCATTAATGCCAAAATTGTCCAGTATATTGATTTTCTCGGACTCTTTTGTAGCTGTGTCAGATTTCGTTTTTAGTTTAGCTTCCAAGGTGTTTTGTATACCAAAACTGATACTACCTGAGGCTCCTCCATAACTAAGTTGCCTTGGGTCAAAGGTGCTAATTCTTCTAATATCTCCAACCTGTTCTTCACCATTCGTATTAATAAACTTTCTATTGTTGATTCGAACATCTTGAAAATATCCATAGGTAGGATCGGAATAATCTGGCGTATAACTCAAACTTACACTAGGTGCCATTGTGTGGCGAATAGCTTGCAGTCGACCTTTGGAAAAGCGCATGGTTCCGTAAACACGGGTATTCATGCTAGCTGAAAAGGATATTTGTGAGCTAAATTTCGGCAAACCACCCACCGTATCGATTCTTACGGTAGAATCTGTTGGCATATACGTGTATTTATACGAACGCGTGTACATGTTCCCAGACCAAGAAATACCTGGTGTTAGGTTAATGTAAGGATTGATTTTAATGTTGGGTAAAGACAAAGGAATGCTATAATTGAATTTAGTTTGTGCTTTTTCCAACAACAATGGTAAAGTGCTTCCATTCAAAGGAATCACCCCAGGAGGCAAGTCGTCTGCATTTTTGGGTATAAATGGCTTTTGAATTATACCACGTTGGCTATTGGACTCACGGGGATATACATCAAATTCGTATCGAGTATATAAATCAGAAACTTGGTTCGTTAAACTTACTGTTCCAGAAAAGTCCATACCAATTCTAAACTGATCGATGAAGCGATCGGCTATGGCATTCTTTTTCTTAAAAGGTTGAAATTGGTTAAGACCTAAATTGAAATCTGTCCCTGCATCAAATACGCGGGTAGTCGTGTTTTGGTTGATACGTAAACTAATACCACTTCTAAAATTTTGACCAATGGATTTGGTGTATTGCACAGATGAGCCGATGGTATTAGAAAGGTATTGCTGGGTATTAAAGGTGTTGAATTGATTGTATGAATTGGATGCTATGTTCACAGAGGCAGAGAAGCTAGAATTACCTAAACTTCTTGGACTATGAGACCACTGTAAGGCAAAGTCCGTCCGTGTGGTAGGGTTAAACTCTGAGCCAGAATTATTTCGATTTAAGGCTAAATTAAATGAACCAGTATATCGATAGCGTTTATTGTATTGGGAGTTTGCTCCTAAACCCCATCCTCCTTTGGAATAAATTTGCCCTGTGAAACGGACTCCAATATTCTCACTTGCCGCCCAGTAATAGCCCCCGTCACGCAGGTAAAAACCTCTTCCAGAAGGCTCTTCACCATAAGTCGGAATCAGAATGCCTGATTTACCTGCTTCTTTTGGCTGAGAATAGGGAAAAAATCCAAAGGGTAAACCAATGGGTAAAGGAATATCGTTAAGTTCGAAGTGAAAGGGCCCTGAGATGATTTCTTTTTTGCCTACAACCTTAATTTTACTCGCCCTAATGTTGAAATGGGGATGACTTAAGTTGCAGGTAGTATAAATGGCATTTCGGATATAAAGATTTTCCTCCTCGTCTTTTTTGACATTTTTTCCTTGAACAAAGCCTTCTCCTTGTTGGGTAACGATTCCTTTGATAACGGCTCTTTTGGATTTGAAATTATAGCGAATTTCATCGGAGTCATATTTATCGCTGCCTTGAGTAAAGACAGGAAGGCCCATCATTTTTTTAGCTGTGGAGTCATAGCTACCCTTGGCATACACCTCATTTTTAGCCCAATCCAATCGAATATACTCGGCCTCTAAACTGATATTGCCGTATTTGACTTTAGCACCTCCATACAAATTCACAATTTGTTGGTCAGCATCTAATACCGTTGAATCCACAGCAGAATAAAATACCGTTGTTTGTAAATCTTGACTCTTGCTGGCGGTATCTTTTGGGATACTTTTTTGAATAGTATCAGCGCGAACGATTCGTTGTGCATAAACCTTGGGAAGACCTATGCCGGATAAAATCGAAAAAACGAAAAGAAAATAGATGCAATTCTTTATCAAATCTGCGCTGGTTCATCGTTCAAAATACGGTTATCATCATGGGATTGCTGATAAATTCGCATGTTAATGAACGAAGGATGGAATTTAAAAATTATATTTGTCTTTGTATAAGCATACAAAATTACATCTTTGCGACTTACCTACGTCTAATTCATTAAAATAATGTTTACAGTTCTTAGAGCTTTTGTTGGTTTTGCCTTAACATGCTTGTTAATTGCTGCCATACCAAGATTACCTGAGCCTACTCGTTCTGCTAAGCGTAACTTGGTTAAAACGATTTGTCTTGATGCTGGTCATGGGGGAAAAGACCCAGGTTGTTTAGGCCCGAAAGGAGCACAAGAGGGTAAAGTGACCTTGAAAATTATTTTAGAAGTGGGGAAAAAATTAAAGACTGAATTTCCCGATCTGAAAGTGGTTTATACCCGCGACACTGATGATTTTGTTGAATTGAATGAACGGGCAAACATTGCCAATCGAAATCGCTCTGATTTATTTATTTCTGTTCATTGTAATGCGGCACCCAATAAAGCTGCTTATGGAACCGAAACCTATACCATGGGATTACATAAAACGGATGGTAACTTGAACGTAGCCAAGCGAGAAAACTCCGTTATTTTGCAAGAGAAAGATTATCAAACAACCTATAATGGCTTTGATCCTAATTCTCCACTTGCTCATATTATGATGGCCAATTACCAAAGTGCCTTTATGGCATCTTCCGTTAAATTTGCCTCCAAAGTAGAAGAGCAATTTGCCAAAGTTTACAATAGAAAGAGCTTTGGTGTGAAGCAAGCTGGCTTTTTAGTTATTTGGAGAACAGCCATGCCCAGTGTTTTGATTGAAACAGGATTTTTAACTAACCCGGAAGAAGAAGGTTATTTGAATTCGGAAAAGGGACAATCAGAAGTAGCAGATGCCATAGTAGGCGCATTTAAAAAGTATAAGGAAGAAATCGAAAAATAGATTCTGACATGTTTCAAAGTAATGAATTAAAAGTTGGGTTTTTGGCCTTAATAGCCTTTTTAATCCTGTATTTTGGCTTTAATTTTCTGAAGGGAAATGATGTTTTTTCTTCGTCTAGGATCTATTATATAGAATATGACAATGTAGATGGATTAATGGTTTCCAATCAAGTAATGGTGAACGGTATTGAAGTTGGAAAGGTCAAATCCGTCACTTTGCAGCCCGAAAAAGGGAATAAAATTTTAGTAACGCTTCGTTTAGCCAAAGATTTAGTCATTCCCGATAAAACAGAAGCTATTTTAATGGATGGAGCCCTCTTGGGGGGTAAAATCATTCGTTTGGAATTTGCAGGTAAAGGGGCCCTAGCCGAGGAATCATTCATTCCGGGATCTTTGGAGAAAGGAGTTACCTCACTTTTGAAGGAAAGGGCTATTCCTGTAATTGAAAATGCCGACTCCTTGTTGATTTCTTTCCGACAAATCAGTAAGAAATTTGAACATACGGGCTCTTATTTAAATGAATTAATTAAAAGCTCTAACAGCACCGTTAAGGGTATCAATGGTTCTGTCAACGGGATGGTAGAGGAAAATCGGAATAATGTTGCACAGATTTCTGCGAACATGAAGATTTTATCTCAAAGTCTCATCGAAACGGAAAAACAGCTAAAACCTATTTTAGTCAAATTCAATACCGTGGCAGATTCACTTCAAGCCTTACAAGTGGGAAGAACACTACATGAGGCTAATTTGGCTGTAGCATCTATACAGCGTATCGTTTCTGGCTTGGAAAAGGGCCAAGGTACTGCTGGGAAGTTTTTAAAGAATGATAGTCTGTATGTAGGCCTAAACAAGACTTTATTGGATTTAGATAAATTATTGATTGACTTTCGCTTGAAACCTAAGCGTTATGTCAATATTTCCGTTTTTGGAAAGAAAGATACCCCTCCAAGTAATTAATAATATGGCAACCATTCAAGCGCGAATTTCAGCATCTGCTGAATTGAGGGATATCTTATTGGCCGAATTAGGTGAAATAGGATTTAATATATTTGAAGATACAGAAGAAGGTTTTTTTGCCTATTGCCCTGAAGCTCTATTTCATGAAGAAGAATTTCAAGAATTAATTTCTCGCTATCAAGCCATCGGGCCCATAGAGGTGGAAATGGGACGCATTGAAAAGCAAAATTGGAATCATGTATGGGAAAGTAATTATGATCCCATACGAATTTCTAATTTACTTTTCATTCGGGCTAGTTTCCATGAATCAGAGCCAGGCTATCAAATGGAACTTGTGATTAATCCCAAGATGTCGTTTGGAACGGGTCATCATGAAACCACGAGTTTAATGGTGGAGGCTTTATTTACGCTGGATTTGGAGGGTAAATCTGTTTTAGATGCAGGAACGGGAACAGGGATATTGGCTTTTGTGGCTAGGAAATTAGGAGCTGAGCCAGTTAATGGATTTGATGTGGATGAATGGTCTGTTGAAAATTCCATTGAAAATGCCTCCTTGAACGGATTGAATGATATTCGCTTTGATTTGGGAACAATTCGTGACCAATCTCCCGAGCCCTATGATGTTCTTTTAGCAAATATTAATCGTAATATTCTCCTGGATGAAATGTCAGAATATGCCTTGAGAATTAAATCGGGAGGTCATTTACTTTTAAGCGGTTTCTACCAAGAAGATGTTCCTTTATTATTACAGGAGGCTTCTGAAGCAGGGCTTTCTTTTATCTCTGAAAGGGAGAAGAATCGTTGGACCTGCTTGCACTTGAGAAAGCTTTAATTTTGTAGTTTTCTAATATTAGCCTATATTTTTTCGGTATTTCGTTTAAAAACCTTATTTTTGAAGGTTTTACTCTAAGAACTCGTGCATTCGAGTGCTTTACTAGTACATGAAGATTTCACCCAGTAAGCCTTTTCAGGTAATGTATTCCTTATTATCCCATGAATGCCTCGGCTATTTGTTCGAGGTCTTTGTGGTGCAGTTAAATGAGAAATCTCAATTAACCTGGGAATATCAAACCTTAACTACCCGTAACTTTCATGAATTTGCTCATGGCTTAGATGAGCGTGATGAGCAAGCTGTGAAGTTAATCGAGGGGATGAAGCCCGCTGCTATTTTTGAAAAATTTAATACTTCCAAACGTAAAACGATGGAAGAATTTTATTTAAAAACGTTTGATGCAGAAAAGGGGGAGAAGGAAATTCAGGAAGCGGTATTGAGTGTGGTTGAGAAAAAACGAGGTCAGGTTTTCGAACTGATTTGCCCAGATAAAACCTTATTCATTATGGGCAATGATGGTAATCCCATGCGTCAGCATGTTCAGATTCAGCCAGAGCCGGTAGAAGTTTTATTCCATTTTATGAGGAATGAGGAAAACACACACTATTTCCCAACCTTAAAATATGCTGGCAATAAATTAGAATTTCAATATAAAGACGCCATGGTGCTTTGTGATGAGCCAGCATGGATGCTATTGAATCAAAAGTTATACCATTTTAAACCTGCATTAGAAGGTAAAAAGCTACGCCCATTCTTGAATAAGAAGTTTGTCGTGATTCCTAAAAACATGGAGGAAGATTACTTCCGAAAGTTTGTAAAAGCGATGGTAGCCAGGTATCCCGTACACGCTAAAGGGTTTGAGATATTTAATACCGAGAAAAATTGTCAGTATTTGCTCTCTTATGGGCCAGTGGTTAATAAAGTAGAAGAGGAAAAGGTCCCAAGTAAAAAATCTGCTGCCTTGGAAGCTGCTGATCGCTGGAATTTTGTTTTGTCATTTCAATATGGAAATAATCGTTTTCCATGGGACGGATTAGGTTCGGAAGCTAATGTCCTGTTTGAGAAAAAGGGAGATAGTTACGCATTTCAAAAAATCATGCGCTCTTTAACGAAAGAAAAAAGAGCGTATCAACAATTGAAGTCTTTGGGCTTGCAAATTGAAGTAGATGGGAAAGCCATGCTTTCTAGGGGAGAGGCTGTTCAATGGTTGACCTTAAATAAGGCCGCTCTGGATCAGGCAGGATTTAGTGTTCAGTTTAAAGGCGATGGCCAAGCACCTCGCTATTTCTTAGGCAAGCCAGAAATAAAGATTAGAATCGGAGAAAAACTAGATTGGTTTGATATTCAAGCGATAATTTCATTTGGGGAATTCCAAATACCCTTTTTGAAGATTCGTCAATTGATATTACAGAAAAAGAAAGAATTTCATTTACCGGATGGATCCATTGCCATTATACCAGATAATTGGTTCCACGACTACCAAGACCTTTTCTACTTTTCGGAGACTCGACCTGGGGAAGATGGGGTTTATTTGAAAAGGCAACATTTTCAGTTGGTACAAGAATGGGAAAATCAAGATTTGGTCAAAACGGCTTTGCGCAGTAAGACCATAACGGATTTGGCATTAGAGACCAAAGAATTTCCAGTTCCCAAACAATTTAAAGGTACCCTACGGCCTTACCAGATGGACGGTTACCGTTGGATGCGGACCCGCCAAGCAGCGGGCCTTGGAGCCTGCCTAGCTGATGATATGGGTCTAGGTAAGACCGTGCAGACCTTGTGTTTATTGCAGAGCTTAAAAGAGCAAGGAGAAACGCTTCCTAGTTTATTAGTCATGCCTACTTCCTTGCTATACAACTGGGAAATGGAGGCTAAGAAATTTACGCCTCAACTAAGGGTGTTGGTTTACAGTGGTCCTCAAAGAGAAAAGCTACAAGCCCAATTAGGCAAGGTGGATTTGATACTTTGTTCTTTTGGTATGGTTCGCTCTGATATTGATTGGTTCGAGAAGCAATCCTTCAGTTATGTGATTTTGGATGAATCACAGGCCATCAAAAACCCATTAGCCAATATCACCAAAGCGGTTCAGAAACTTTCAGCTAAATACCGTCTTGTGATGACGGGGACTCCTTTGGAAAATTCAACCATGGACTTATGGTCACAAATGAATTTTGTGAATCCTGGTCTTTTGGGAACGCAACGATATTTTAAGGACTTATTTCAAGTGCCGATTGAAAAGAAAGCGGATGCTGAAAAGAAAAAACGCCTTTATTTTTTAATTAAGCCTTATTTATTACGAAGGGAAAAACGACAAGTTGCGGCGGATTTACCTGCTAAAATGGAATCGGTTACCTATTGTGTAATGTCCGAAGAGCAGGAACGCTTATACGATAAAACTAAGTCCTTTTACCGTGATGTGTTATTGAAACAAATCAAAGATGAAGGTTTACAAAAATCAAGATTTTCTGTTTTACAAGGATTGACAAAATTACGTCAATTGGCCAATCACCCATCCCTATGCGAGGAAGGCTATCAAGGTGATTCAGGAAAAATGGAAGCCGTTTTGGAGAAATTAGAAACTGTATTAGAGCAGCATCATAAGGTATTGATTTTCAGTCAATTTGTTCAGCATTTGGCATTGATCAAAAAAGCCTTGGATGAGAGAAATATAAAATATGCCTACCTTGATGGAAGTACTTCGGATAGAAAGGGGCAAGTAGAGAGCTTTCAAAAAGTAGACGGACAATCCGTATTCTTGATTTCTTTAAAAGCAGGTGGAGTAGGATTAAATTTAACGGCAGCTGATTATGTCTTCTTACTTGATCCTTGGTGGAATCCTGCAGCCGAGGCCCAAGCCATCGACCGTGCCCATCGAATTGGGCAGGTTAAGACGGTATTTACGTATAAGTTTATCTCAAAACAAACCGTAGAGGAAAAGATTCTTGCGCTCCAACAACGAAAATTAGACCTGGCCAATGATTTGGTGACTTCTGATGAAGGTATACTTCGCAATCTAAGCGAAGATGAGGTTTTGGATTTATTGAGTTAAAAATCCGTGCTCAATTTTGGCTAAGCCATTTTAATCAAAATATTTTTGGCAACTTCGTGGCTAATGAAAACGGGCCCCGATTCATTGATTGATACGGATATTGACCTATCAAATGGATTGATTTCTTTGACGATGAGCTTGGCTCCCAGGCTTAAATGCAGGCGCGTTAATAATTGAAGAAAAACAGCGGAATCCTTGGCAACGCCCATCAAAACACAAGCTTTGTTTTCCTTTAAATCTGAAAGATGCATGTAACCTAATTCGGGAAGAATACCTTCCTTATTAGGTATCGGGTCACCATGTGGGTCAGTCTTTGGAAAATCTAAAAACTCGTCTAATTTATTGATTAATGCCTCTGATTCAATATGCTCTAATTGCTCTGCGATTTCATGTACCTCATCCCAATTGAATCCCATTTTTTCTACCAAAAAAACCTCCCATAAACGATGTTTCCTAACGATGGATAAGGCTATTTTTTCTCCTTCCTCCGTGAGTCTCACACCTTGGTATTTTTGATAGTTTACCCAACCTTTTTCAGCTAATTTTCTTAGCATATCGGTCACAGAGGCAGCCTTGGTTTGGGTTAATTCAGCCACAGCATTGGTCGAAATGTCTTCTAAAGTCGATTCTGACAATCGATAAATAATCTTTAGGTAATTTTCTTCCGCGAATGATGTTGCCATTTTTTTGATTTAAGCCAATATAAAAGTACACAAAATGAAACATAAAATAAATTTTTAGTCTTGACTAAAAAATATTTTTGTTTGCTCGTAATTCTTATCTATATTTGTTCGTAATCAAACTATTCATCTATGTCAAACGCTTGGCGGTCAGAAGGTAAGACGCGGTCATTAAGTGAGGTATACGGAAGTATTCCCATTCACTCTGGCCCCGGCTTCTGGAAAAATTTGCGAGCATTTATTGGCCCTGGATTTATGGTGGCAGTAGGATATATGGATCCGGGGAACTGGGCTACTGATTTAGCGGGAGGTTCTCAATTCGGTTATACGCTATTGTCGGTTATTTTTATTTCTAGTCTATTCGCCATTGTATTACAGCATTTGGCTTTAAAACTAGGAGTGTCTACAGGTCGTGATTTAGCTCAGGCTTGTGGAGAAGCTTTTTCAAAGCCTGTAGCCATATTTCTATGGGTACTCTGCGAATTAGCAATTGTAGCTTGCGATTTAGCTGAAGTAATTGGGTCAGCTCTTGCATTAAATTTGCTTTTTGACATTCCAATTCTGTATGGTATACTCATTACCATATTAGATGTGTTCTTAATTCTATACTTCCAGCACCGTGGCTTCAGGGTGCTGGAATCTATTGTCATGTCTTTATTAGCCGTGATTTCTCTTTGTTTTGGATATGAATTGCTACTTTCTCAACCAGATATATCGAGTGTAATGAAAGGGCTTATTCCGCAAGCTTCCATATTTCAGGATTCTAGTCAGCTATATGTGGCCATTGGTATTTTAGGGGCAACCGTAATGCCGCATAATCTTTACTTACATTCCAGTATTGTACAGACAAGGGCCTTTGCTCATACAGAATCAGATAAGACCAAGGCAATCAAATTCGCTACGATTGATTCTACCCTTTCATTGGGCTTGGCCTTTTTTATTAATGCAGGAATTTTAATTTTAGCGGCATCAGCTTTTCATATCAATGGTATGCCGCATGTCGCTGATATACGGGATGCTTATCAATTACTTGATCCGGTACTGGGAAGTCAATGGGCATCTGCCTTATTTGCCATAGCTTTATTAGCATCAGGTCAAAATGCAACCTTGACGGGTACATTAGCTGGTCAAATTGTCATGGAAGGTTTTATTGATTTAAAGTTAGCACCTTGGCTGCGGCGATTAATCACCCGCATGTTGGCTATATTACCTGCCTTTTTTATCACGTGGATTTGGGGAGATAGCAAGATTGGTGAATTATTGGTCTTTTCTCAAGTAGTCCTTTCGATGCAGCTAAGTTTTGCGGTAATACCTCTGGTTTGGTTCACCAGTGATAAAGCAAAAATGGGGAAATTTGTAAATCCTAAGTGGTTAACGTTACTTTCTTGGTTAATTAGTGCAGTGATTTTAGGCCTGAATGCCTATTTATTGTTGCAAATATTTGGTCTAGCTTAAATCAGCTTGATACCACACATTATCTTCTCCTATTTTTCTGCCATTCCCCCATGTTAGCTTATAATTTGGTGCTGGAATACCTTTCCCAAGTAAGATATTTTTCTCTTGCTTCCAAACTTCATCTACCAAGCCACTTTGCAGAAAAGCCATTAAGGTCTTTGTGCCCCCTTCTACTAAAATAGAAATTAACCCTTTTGCATAAGCTAGGTTTAATATATCCTTTATTTGATAGTTTTCTCCTAGAGCAAACCATTGATAAGGGCCATCATCTACTTGAACATCTTGTGTAAAAATCCAAGTTGGCTGACCATCTTGTAAGACTTGACTATTTTTAGGAATACGATTATGGGGATCTAAAACGATACGGATGGGATTATTGCCTGTCCATAAGCGGACATTTAATTGGGGATTATCTTGAATGATGGTATTTACTCCAACCAATATACCTTGGTGTTGAGTACGCATTTGATGTACTAAGGTCTGGCTTGGCTTATTTGAAAAAGTAACAGGTTTTCCATTTTCCTGGGCAATAAACCCGTCTAAAGAGGACGCCCATTTTAAGGTGATATAAGGCCGTTTTTTTTGGTGAAAAGTAAAAAAGTGACGATTGATAATTCCACCTTTTTCTTCTAAAATACCTTGTTCAACTTGAATTCCGGCTGCTTTTAATTTTTCGATTCCTTTTCCTGCAACTAGCGGGTTGGGGTCTAAATTACAAATGAAAACCTCCTTGACTTTTGACTTGATTAATAAATCTGCACATGGAGGAGTTTTACCTGTATGAGAGCATGGCTCTAAGCTGACGTACACCGATGCACCTTGGGCATCTTCTTGATGTGCCAAGGATTGTATGGCATTAACTTCTGCATGCGCTTGACCGTATGCCTGATGCCACCCTTCTCCTATGATTTGGTCATTTTTAATAATGACACAACCCACTAAAGGATTTGGAGCAACACGCCCTGCTCCCAAAAGGGATAAATCCAGGGCACGTTGCATCCAAACCTCGTGTTTATTCATGGCCTACCAAAGAAGGGCTTTCTTCTTTTTCTCCTTGGTGTTTTAGATTACTAGACATGTAGCTATAAATAGCTGGGATAATGTACAAGGTTAAGGTAGTAGAAAATAACATACCACCTACTACGGCAATACCCATAGAAACACGGCTTTGAGAACCAGATCCTAGGGCAAGAGCAATAGGTAAGATACCTAAAATGGTACAAAGTGAGGTCATTAAAATAGGTCTGAAACGTGCTATGGCAGCCTCTTGAACGGCTAGCATTTTATTTGAGCCAGCTTCTTTTCTTTGGTTGGCAAACTCCACAATCAAAATACCATTTTTGGTAACCAAACCGATGAGAACAATGATACCAATTTGAGAGAAAATATTCAGAGTTTGGCTAAAATCCCATAAGGTCAATAATGCTCCTGCTACCGCCAATGGCACGGTAAACAAGATAATGAGAGGATCTACGAAGCTTTCAAACTGCGCCGAAAGAATTAGATATATCAATAAAATCGCAAGGGCAAAAGCAAATAATAAAGAAGAACTAGACTCTTTAAATTCTTTACTTTGTCCATCATAAGCCGTTGAGAAAGATACATCCAACGTCTCTTTTGCTATTTTATCCATTTCATTTAAGGCTTCTCCCAAAGTTACTCCTTTGGCCATTTGGGCCTGTACGGTAGCTGCTACATATCGGTTATAACGGTATAGCTGCGGTGGTGTACTTTGTTCGGTTATTTTGACTAAGTTATCTAATTGTATCAAATCTCCTCGGTTATTTTTTACATACAGGGATTTTAGATCGCTTACGTCATTTCGTTGAGGTCTATCAATTTGACCAATTACCTGATACTGCTTTCCATCCATGATGAAATAGCCAAATCTACGACCTGAAAGTCCAAGCTGTAAGGTTTGAGCAATGTCTTGAATGGCAATACCTAGGTTTTGAGCCTTAGCACGATCTATTTCAATACGTAACTCCGGTTTCGTGAATTTCAAATTGACGTCAGATGTTTCGAATTTTGGATTATCACGTACTTTCGCCAAGAATTGAGGCATGATTTTTTTCAAACTCTCAAAATTAGGTGCTTGAACTACGAAGGCAATGGGTAAGCCTCCACCACCACGTTGTCCAGTAGAAAGGGTAGGCTCTTGAATCAGGTTAGACCTAGCGCCAGTAAATTTCTTGATTTTAGGTGATAATTCATCCGCAATTTCTTGTTGCGTTCTTCTCTTTTCTGGATCACCTAAAAGTATACGGAAACTACCCGTATTGGCTGCTCCATTTCCAAAAGGTGGCGAGGTAATGGCATAAATAGCATAACGTTCTTTAGCAGGGATAGTCTCCATTAAAAACTTAGCCATTTTGTCGGTATAGTTTAACATATAGTCAAAAGTGGCTCCTTCTGGGGCGGTAGAACTAATTCTCAGAGCGCCGCGATCTTCCAATGGGGCTAATTCTGAAGGAATGGCTTCGTATTTAAATAGGGTATAAATGATACCAAACAAAGAGAACATAATCACCCATGCCATCCAGCGGATTTTCAAGAAAGATTCTAAGGATCCTTGGTAAGCGGCAGTTAACCAAACAAAAAATGGCTCTGTAACTCGGTAAAACCAAGGTTTATTATGTCCGCCTTTCAATAATTTAGAACTTAACATCGGGGTTAGTGTCAGGGATACAAAGGCTGAAATAATAACAGATCCTGCTACCACAATACCAAATTCACGGAATAAACGACCAGTAATAC
The DNA here is from genome assembly GCA_027491315.1 of Cytophagaceae bacterium. GTDB lineage: Bacteria > Bacteroidota > Bacteroidia > Cytophagales > Spirosomataceae > Aquirufa. The sequence continues at coordinate 114,825 of JAIXWL010000001.1, read as the reverse complement.
CTTGTAAGAAAATAACGGGTAGGAATACAGCAGCTAAGGTGATGGTCGTGGAAATAACAGCGAAATAAATCTCTTTGGAGCCTTCTAGGGCTGCTTTCCAAGGCGTCATGCCATCTTCTATCTTGGAATAAATATTTTCTAATACAACAATGGCATCATCTACTACTAGTCCAATGGATAATACAATTCCCAATAAGGTTAATACATTGACCGAGAACCCGACTAGGTACATAAAGAAAAATACACCAATTAAACTGACAGGAATGGCCGTAAGTGGAATCAAGGTTGATCGCCAATCGCGCAGGAATAAGAAGATAATGATGGTTACCAATAAAATGGCTGTTAAGATAGTCTCCTCTACCTCTACCAATGATTTACGTACGTATTTCGTATTATCGAATCCTTCTTTTAATTCAACGTCTGGTGGTAATGTTTGACGAATTTGAGGTAGTTTTCTATTGATGGCATCCACAATTTCAATTTGATTTGATCCAGGTTGAGGAATTACCGCAATTGAAATCATAGGTGTCATATCACGTTTGAAGAATGTCTTATCATTTTCAGGGGATAATTCGGCAAAGCCTACATCAGAAAATTTAACAGAACGGCCATCTTGTTCTTTAATAATCAAATTGTTAAAGTCTTCCACCGTAGTCATTCTTCCTTGAGTTCTTACTGTTAATTCAGTATTCGCACCTTCAATACTTCCTGAAGGCAACTCGATATTTTGTTTACTTAAAGCTGAAACGATATCAGGGGCTGTTAAGCGGAAGGAAGCCAAACGTTCAGGGTCAATATGCATACGCATGGCATATTTCTTCTCACCCCACATTTGTACTGAACTAACGCCTGGAATAGTTTGAAACTTTTCTTTTACGTTTCTGGTGGCTAATTCATTCAATTCCAATAAACCTCTGGTTTTGGAGAAGATATTAATGTTATAGATTGGGTTCGCATCGGCATCCGCTTTGGCTACTACTGGAGGGTCCACATCTTTTGGCAAAAGAGCCATTGCTCTCGATACACGGTCACGAACGTCATTGGCGGCATCTTCAATATTTACGGCCAAATCAAATTCTACCGTGATGCTGGAGCGCCCATCGCGACTTGAGCTGGCTAAGGTTCTAACCCCAGCAATACCATTGATGGATTCTTCTAGAGGTTCAGTAATCTGAGATTCAATAATGTCTGCATTGGCTCCCGTGTAGGAAGTCTGAACAGTTACCACCGGAGGGTCCACAGAAGGGAACTCACGAACACCTAAATATGTATATCCAATGATTCCAAACACAATGATGGTGATGGACATTACAATGGATAATACCGGTCGTTTAATGCTGGTTTCTGATAGAGAGGCCATAATTTATATTAGTTATGATTTGGTATTTCTTGAGTGATATGATGTAATTCTATGCTCTGCTGAAGCCTATTCCAAACTTCCTCAAAACTTAATTGCTTTGCTGGTCCTTGTTCATTGTATACCAGATTAGCCAAGGTATTTTGCTGATATGCCCCTGAATAGGACATGTATTTCTTAAAGTCGGCAAACTCTCCCAACATAACCAAGGCAGGAATTTGGAATGCGTTGGCACAGTGGGTTGGACCAGAGTCAATACCAATAAAAAAGCTCGCAGATTTAATTAAAAATAAACTATCCTCTACACTGGTTTTCCCAACCAAGGAAAGGAATTTTGGATGTTCAAAATCAAGGCCCTGACTTGTCCCAATTTCTACTATATTAACATCCCATTCCTGAATAGCTGCTTGAATGAGTTTTAACCAATTTTGATCAGTCCACTCCCGACATGGGTCATTGGAAATGCGATGAATAAGCCAATATTTTCCTTCAAATGGGAGATTAAATTTTTTGTTGGGCAAATAAATGGTGGGCTGGCCTTTTATTAAACCTAATCCGGCTAGCTGGGAGAAATTCTCTAATAAATTATGCTTGGAATAATAATTATGAATGTTAATACCCAGCTTAGTTGCCGTGTCATTCTCTAAAGGAATATGAAAGAAAGGATCTTTTCGTAATTCGTTTAAGTGAAGATTAAAAAAATGATGGAAAGGATTCCACTTCGTTAAGAAGTAGCTACTCAGCATATTTTCTTCCGACACCAAGCGGAATATATCCGGATGCTGTTCTAACAGAGGTCTAAAATGCTTTTGAATAATCCACACAAGTTTGGCTTGAGGATATTTCTTTAACAAAGCGGGAATGATAGGTTCAGATGCGACAATATCACCCAAGTGTTGAGCCAATAAAATGCCTAGTATGGGTCTTGAAGGATGTAGGATGCGCTGGAACATCACCCAAGTACATAGCTGTATATAGGCCTTTAAACCCGCAAATAAGTATCCCAATTTGCGAAATTTATATTGCCAAAGAGCTGTACTTAGGTAAATGCTGGGCATCTTTTGTCTTATTGAACGACTTCTTTAATATCCACTTCACCGTCTGGTTTAACTTGGATGATACCATTGGTAATTAAGGTGTCTCCAATAGAAAGTCCCGATAAAATTTCCACGTTTCTCTCTCCACGTGTACCCAATTCTACTTTGGTAGAAACGGCCTTGCCATTTTTTACCACATAAACTTTGCTCCCTTTTGATTCAGGAACAACGGCTTCAGTGGGTACTAAAATAGCTGAACCTTTGGTTTTCAAAATTAGGTTAACCTTCGCAAATGCACCTGGAACTAAAACACCACCAGGGTTTGGTGATAAGGCTCTAATTTGAAGTGTACGCGTCAAAGGGTCTATTTTAGGGTCAATCGCATATACTTTACCAGCATAGGTTTTTGATTCATTTTCCGTGATAAATTCAATGGTATTTCCTTTACGAATTTGAGAGGCATATTTAGCTGGAATTGAAAATTCAATTTTAGCTGGATTCGTATTAGTTAATGTAGCAATTCTAGTGGTTGGGGAAATATAACTTCCCATACTAACATAGCGAAAACCAATGGTTCCAGAGAAAGGAGCACGGATGGTTGACTTTAAAATCTGTGCTTTTAAATCTTCAATGTCAGCCGAAATGGTATTAACCGAGTTTACGGCAATATCATATTCTCTTTGTGAGATAGCTTCTTTTTGAAGTAAGACCTTTTGGCGAGCCTCATTATCTTCAGCTAATTTTTTATTGTAGCCTAGTTTTTTCAAACGTGCTTGTAAATCATCATCATTGATATGTAAAAGAATAGTTCCTTTTTGAACCACATCTCCTTCTTTGATATTTAACTGATTAATTCTTCCTGCAATCTCTGAACGGATTTCAACCTCTTCATTGGGAAGAATACTACCCGTGGAATTGATCATGTCGTCTAGTCGAGTTGCTTTAACGACCATAACCACAACGGTAGTTTTACCACCTTTACCACCTCCAGGGCCACCTTTACCTTTTTCTTTACCTTCTTCCTTCTTTTCAGCAAAAAAAGTCTTTTTTACCTTGGGGTAAAAGGCGATGCCTAATATCAAAACGATTACTAGTAGGCTGACGATTGTTTTTGTAATCTTGTTCATAAGGTCAATTCAAACGATGTTAATTATTCAAGTTAGGTAATTTTATTGGTGCATCTACCCCAATTTATAGGTTTATCTAGTTTTTTCTTGATTTAACCAAGGTAAAATGCTTTCATTTTGTATTTGATTCATCACAAAGTGGCTTTGGGCGTTACCAATATTTTTGATGCTCGCCAGTTTATGCAAGATAAAATCACGGTATTCATCCATGTCTGCCACCACAATTTTAAGTAGAAAGTCGCTATGCCCTGAAACGCAGTAACATTCTTGCACCTCTAATAGATTCATCACATCCTCTTCAAATTGCTTTAGGTATTCTGCCGCGTGTTCTTTTAAAGAAATATCACAAAATACGGTTAATGATTTACCTAATTTATTGGGATTGATGGTGGCTTTATATCCTGTGATCACTCCATCTTTTTCCATGCGCTTGATACGCTCATGGATAGGTGTAGGGCTCATGCCTAGTCGCTGTGCCATGTCTTTATTGGACATGTAGGCATCTTCATGTAAAAAGGCTAGAATTTGTTTATCAATATCATCAATCTTAGACATGTGACTATGGATTAGGGACTAAGGATGCACCGATAGAAATAATACCAGCTAAGGTATCTGTTCGCATGTCATGCGATAAGGACAAGTTGTATTTCCCCTTTTTAGGGAATTTTAATTGCTTAAAAATCAAAAATTTATGGCTGTAGATATCCCCAAGGCCTTCCCCTTTGGCTTTTCCTGATTTTGGATCATATAAAATGGCCTCAGCCAATGCTTGTTTAATTACTTTGCCGTCGGAGCTTATTAGCTTGGGAACAAAATAAAAATTGTTGAAAGGATAATCATTCGATTGACGTAAAGCCACATACAAGTTATACGTTTGATCCAAGTTTTTAATTTCAAATGGGTAAACAACCTGATTTTTTTGTGACCAGCCTTGCTCTCCCATTTTGCTAGTTTGGTCAAATACTTGATCTCCCTGACATGCGATTAAAATGCTCAAGGGAAAAAGTAACAGAAAGAATTTAAGCAGTGGGCGTCTCAGGGCCATTTCTAGGTGGTCTGGGTTTAAATTTCTTTTTGAATTTCTTTTTAAATGGCTTTGGAGTAGCCTCACCTGTATTTTCTCCTCCCTCAGGGGTATTGATCACAGGAGGTTTTACGCTGTTCTCTGGACGAACTTTAGGGCCTTCCTGTTTATTTTGCGGTTTATTTGGATTGTTATTTCCCGGTCCTTTATTTCCTTTTTGGAAATTGTTACGGGCTTTTTGTTCTCCATTATTTCTTCGCTGATTTTCTGAACGAGGTCCACTAGGTTTCCCTTTGCCATATTTTTTGTCCATTCTTTCCAAATCGGAATTTAATTCAGACAATTTAGGCTTTTCTACCTCTGGTACATCTGGGTCCAGATTTTCAAATGAATCAGGAATTATGCCTTTTTTATTTAGGTCAATGATTTCCTTAACACGATCACAGGTCACAGGTATCCAAATGGATTCCTCCCCAGCGTAGCCAAACCACATCATTCGTTTAAAGATGTCTGTTTTTTGTAAAATAGCATCTCCACGCTTGGTTTTTAAGCGGCCTTCTATGGTCGGGATTTCCTTCAAGGCATCCATGTAGGTCTCTAATTCATAATTGATACAGCATTTTAAGCGACCACACTGGCCACTTAGCTTCACAGGATTCAAGGAAAGGTTTTGATATCTAGCCGCTGAAGTGGTAACATTTTTAAAGTCAGTCAACCAAGTAGAGCAGCATAATTCTCTACCACAAACGCCAATACCACCTAATCTGCCGGCTTCTTGACGGAGGGAAATCTGTTTCATTTCCACCCTGATTTTGAATTCGTTCGCCAATAATTTGATTAACTCTCTAAAATCAACACGGTCGTCAGAAGAGTAATAAAATACGGCTTTAGTACCATCAGAAAGAAACTCAACATCTGAAAGTTTCATGTTCAACTTCAAATCACCAATGATTTGTCGGGTACGATATAGGGTAGGTAAATCTCTTTCTAAAGAATTACGATGTTTTTCTTCATCTTTTTCAGTAGCTATGCGAAGGATGTCTTTGAGTTTATCGTCGTCTTTAATCCCCTTTTTTAATAATTGCAAGCGTACTAGTTCACCTTGTAGGGAAACTACACCCAGCTGTAGACCGCTAGATGAATCTACCATGACAGAGTCTCCGGTATGTAAAGCTAATTGATTGGGATTGCGAAAATATTCTTTTCTTCCTGCCTTGAATTTAACTTCAACTACATGATAACGCTGAAATTGAGGCACATCCAAGTCGGACAGCCAGTCAAAAACGTTCATTTTATTGCAAGCACCAGTACCACAACTTCCATTGCTTTGGCAGCCAGAAACTGCTCCTTCTGCTGATGCCTTGGATCCACATGATCCAGTTGAACACGATTTACATGCCATAAGTATATGTGTCAATCGGTCTCCTTACGACTTATATCGTAATACATCGAGACCAATATCTCGTCTAAAGTTTTTACCTTCAAATTGGATGGTTTGAGCCGCCTTTTGAGATTTTTGGATGGCTCTTTCCAAGGTATTTGAAGTGCCGGTTAAGGCCATTACCCGGCCTCCCGAGGTAACAATTTGTCCGTCTTGCTCACGGGTTCCAGCATGAAATACTAGGGCTTCTTCTACTTTCTCTATGCCGGTCATGATGTCTCCTTTACGATAATCTTCAGGATAACCACCCGCTACCACCATGGTAGTCACAGCATATTGGTTAGAAATTTGTAAACTTTCGTTTTTTAATTTCCCTTGAGCAGCCGCAAGAAGCAAAGATAAGAAATCTGATTCGATTCTTGGCAATACTACTTCTGTTTCAGGGTCTCCCATACGGGCATTGTATTCAATCACATAAGGTTCTCCTTCATGATTCATTAAACCAATGAAGATGAAACCTTGATAGGGTATGTTATCTGATTTAAGTCCTTGTATGGTTGGTTCAATGACTTTTTGCTTAACTAATTCCATGAACCTTTCCGTAGCGAAGGGGACAGGTGAAACGGCTCCCATACCGCCAGTATTCAAGCCTTCATCATTTTCTCCAATTCGCTTATAATCTTTAGCCTCAGGTAATACCACGTAGTTTTCACCATCAGTTAATACAAAAACGGATAGCTCAATCCCTCTCAAAAACTGTTCAATAACAACTTTAGAGCTGGCTTCTCCGAACTTGGCATCATAGATCATTTCTTTGAAAGCTTTTTCTGCTTCTGCATGACTTTGAGCAATGATTACTCCTTTACCTGCCGCAAGACCATCTGCTTTTAATACGATAGGAAGCGACTGTGTGGCTAAATAGGCAAGGCCTTCTTCTCCATTATCTTTGGTAAATGTTTTGGATGCGGCTGTAGGAACACCATGAGCCTTCATGAAGTTCTTTGAGAAATCCTTACTCCCCTCTAATTGGGCACCTAAAGCCCCTGGCCCAACGATTCCCACATGTTGTAAATCTTCTTGAGATTCAATAAAATCACGAACTCCTTTAACTAGGGGTTCTTCTGGACCCACAATAACTAATTCAATTTGATAAGTTCTAATGGCATCCACAATCGCTGAAAAATCAGCATAACCAAATGGCAAATTAATGCCTAATTGGGCTGTTCCAGGATTTCCTGGAGCTATGTATAATTGACTTAATAAAGGACTTTGGGATATTTTCCAGGCAAATGCATGTTCTCGTCCTCCGGATCCCAAAAGTAATACATTCATAATATTCGTTAATTGGCTAGTTCACTTAAAAATTTGATTCGCATTAAACGCAACTCTTCCTCACTGACGTCGTCAATATTGCAATTGTCTAAGGCTTCCGTAATGTTATCGGTATCAGAGCTTAAGAAGTAATCATAAATCTCTTCCTGCTTATCGGGTTCTATTACCTGATTGATGTAATAATCTAAATTCAGTTTTGTTCCAGAATAACAGATGGCTTCAATCTCCTCGATTAATTCCGCCATACTTAATTCTTTTTGATAGGCGATATCATCCAAATCTATTTTACGATCTACTTGTTGAATGATGTATATCTTAATTTTAGATTTATTGACAGTGGATTTAACGACCACTTCACGGGCCGTTTCAATCTCATTTTCATCTACATAACGATTGATTACATCCAAGAAAGGCTTTCCAAATTTGATTACTTTTCCCATCCCGACTCCGTTGATCTGAGCCATTTCTTCTTGGGTACTAGGATAAGTTGTCGCCATCTCTTCCAAAGATGGATCTTGGAAAATCACGTAAGGAGGTAAGTTTTTCTCCTTGGCTAATTTCTTACGTAAGTTTTTTAGTAGTTCAAATAAGGCATCATCATAGGCTTTGGCACCTACTCCTGCATTCATTTCATCATTTTCATCAGGCTCAGCTTCTTTCTCATAGTCATGGTCTCTGGAGAAAGTTACTGGATAAGAATCTTGAATGAAGTTGAGACCCTTTTCACTTAATTTTAAAACACCATAGTTCTCAATGTCTTTGACCAAGTAGCCATGAATGGTGATTTGTTTGATGAAAGAAATCCAAGGTGATTTCTCGTCGTCTGAATGATTTTCCTTTTGGGATTTCTTTTTCAGTTTCGGCTTTTTAGGGCTTGGGTTTTCCTCATCCTCTTCCTCATTGTCGTCATCATCATCTTCGTCTACTGCTTTCGCATTCCAAGAAACGGTCTTACCTGCTCCAAAAACAGGTAATTTATCGTGATCATAACTTTGTACGTATTGGTTCACTTTGCCTTCTAAAACGTCGGCTATGTGTTCGGCATCAAACTTCTCTTCTGTTGCTTGAACGGCTTGTAATACTAATACAACTTCGCTTTCGGCTTTGAAGGTTGGAGTTGGGTGGAGGCAATTGTCGCAAAAGCCACAATTCTCCGCCATATATTCCCCAAAATAATTAAGTAATTGTTTTCTTCGGCAGACACCTAAATTGGCATAATAAACCATTTCAGCCAATAATAATTTGGCATTTTCCTTTTCAGAAACAGCTTTGTCTTTGTTGAACTTGTCGAGCTTTAGGATATCATCGTAGGTATAAAACAAGATACAAGTACCATCTAGACCATCTCTTCCTGCTCTACCCGTTTCTTGATAATATCCTTCTAAAGATTTAGGGGCATCATAATGTATGACAAAACGCACATCAGGTTTGTCGATACCCATGCCAAAGGCAATGGTTGCCACCATCACTTCAACTTCCTCATTAAGAAATGACTCTTGATTCGCCATTCTAACCGCGGGATCTAGTCCAGCATGATAAGGAAGAGCTTTTATGCCATTGACATGTAATAAATCGGCAATCTCCTCCACGCGTTTTCTGCTCAAACAGTAAATGATGCCTGCTTTTCCAGAATGACTTTTGATATAACGAATCAGCTGTTTGTCTATATCCTTTTTAGAGCGAATTTCATAGTAGAGATTCTTTCTGTTAAAAGATGATTTAAACACCTTGGCATCCTCTAAATTTAATGTTTTTTGAATATCCAGCTGTACCTTGGGCGTAGCAGTGGCTGTCAGCGCGATGATGGGTAATTTTTCGTCGACTGATTCAATGATGGCACGTATTTTTCTATATTCAGGCCTAAAGTCGTGCCCCCACTCGGAAATACAATGTGCTTCGTCGATGGCTACAAATGAAATATTGGCCTGTTGTAAGAAGCTGAGATTCTCCTGCTTATTTAAAGATTCTGGAGCGATGTATAATAACTTCACCTCCCCACTCAATACTTCGTTTTTCACCCGATTCATTTCTGCACGGGTAAGTGACGAATTTAAAAATTGAGCATTGACACCAAATGCGATCATTTGATCAACTTGATTTTTCATCAATGCAATTAGAGGAGAAATAACAATGGCTGTTCCGGGCATGACAATGGCCGGAAGTTGGTAGCATAGGGATTTCCCTGCTCCAGTAGGCATAAGCACAAAGCTATTATTCCCTTGAAGCGTATTTTGGATGATAGCTTCCTGCTCTCCACGAAATTGGCTAAATCCAAAGGTCTTCTTGAGATGCTCCTTTAACGTATCGTTGGAAATTTGAATGGGCATAATTTTAGGAACTACTGGTATGTTTCACAATGTAGCAGAAATAATCGTACATAGTTAATTAACTTTGTCTACTCAAATTCTACTAAAATTGAAATTAAACAAAAATATTCAATCCACAGCAAAAAAAGTTTTAACCCAAGAAGCAGAAGCTATTTTACAAGTTAGTGCTGCCATTAATTCTGAATTTGAAGCTTGCGTGGAACATTTACTGGCTAGCCAAGGAAGAATAGTCTTTACGGGCATTGGTAAATCAGCTTTAATCGCTCAGAAAATTGTTGCTACATTAAACTCCACGGGTAGCCCTGCCTTGTTTATGCATGCAGCAGATGCTATCCATGGGGATTTGGGAATGATACAACGAGGAGATTCGGTGATTTGTATATCTAAATCTGGAGATACCCCTGAAATAAAAGTTTTAGTGCCTTTAATTAAGCGATTGGGGGTTCCCTTGATTGCCATGGTTTCCAATAAACAATCTTATCTAGGCCAACAATCTGATTTTGTTCTTCACGCACTAGCCGAATCAGAAGCAGATTTATTGAATTTGGCCCCCACTACTTCCACTACGGTAGCCCTAGCTTTAGGAGACGCCTTGGCTGTTTGTTTGTTAGAATGTAAAGGCTTTACTTCCCAAGATTTTGCTAAATATCACCCTGGAGGGGCCTTGGGTAAGCGTTTGTATTTAAAAGTCGCAGATATTTATCCTCAACATGAGTTTCCTAGCATTTTACCTCAGTCCTCTATTCAAGAAGCCATTCATGAAATAAGCTCCAAGCGCTTAGGGGCCACTACCGTTATGAATGAAAAGGGGGATTTACTGGGAATTATAACGGATGGTGATGTTCGTAGAATGTTAGAAAAACAGCAAGATTGGGCCAATATTCAGATTGTTCAGATGATGAATTCCCATCCAAAAACCATTTCATCCGAGGCTTTTGCCACGGAAGCATTGGCTTTGATGCAAGAAAAAAATATTACCCAGCTTGTAGTCCTAGAAAAGGAAAAGGCCGTGGGATTCATACATCTCCACGACCTTTTACGTGAGGGAATCGTTTAATTTTAACGCATTCGATTGGAGGATTGAACTAACATTTCATCCTTTCTAATTAATCTGTTGGCAATCATATTGGCTAATAAAGCCACTATGAGGGCATAAAAACCTAGGTCGTAAGCGCCTTGCATTTCTGGGTTAAACAATGGAATGGTTTTTTTGTAAATCGTATAGAAACTATATCCCATGGTTCCTGCTATCAACATGGAATTGACTAATCCCAAGGCCATTTGACGCATTCTGTTCTTAAATTGGAACAAAATAAATGCCGTTAAAGCAATAGAAATCAATGCCAAAACCAGAGGAATATAATTCGCTTCCACTTGGGATTTGCCTTGAATTTGTGAAGTCCATTCAGAAATAAATACCTGGGCCGTCTCACCAGACATACCTGTTTTGGTCCACAATGGCCAGCCAGCTATTACCAGTATTTCTGCAATGATAACAATTAGTAAAAAAATAGATTGGGGTCTTTGAATCATGATATGTCAATTTTATGCGAAATTAAGCATTTTCTTGAAAAAGCTTGGAAGCAATTTTGGCAGATGATAAGCAAAGGGGAATTCCTCCTCCTGGGTGTACGCTACCTCCAATCCAATATAAGTTTTTAATGGCACTTCGATAATTAGGGTGACGTAAAAAAGCGGCAAATCGATTATTAGACGCATTACCGTATAGCGCCCCACCAGAAGAGGAGGTGCGTTCTTCGATTCTTCTGGGGTCTAAATAATCCTCAACTACGAGGTAAGGACGTATGTCTTCGCCTAATGCCCGACTGATTTTTTGAATCACTCGTTCTCGAGTTAAGCGCAGTAATTCATCCCAATTTTGGCCTTGATTGGCTGGAGCATTGATTAAAAGAAACCAATTTTCTCCACCTTCTGGGGCGTCTTCGGGGGCTACCTTGGATGAAATATGGAGATAAACAGTGGGGTCATCCGACAAGGTTTTGTCTACAAACAGAGCTTTAAATTCTTCTTGATATTGGTCAGAAAAGAAAATGTTATGTACGCCTAATTCGGACCATTTTTTATTCATACCCCAATAAAATATGATTCCTGAACTTGATTTTTCTTGTTGTAAGAGCCTTTTAGGCTGAATTTGATCCTTGAGTAATTGTTGGTAGGATGGGCGAATATCCATATTGCTCGCTAGGATGTCAAAAGGGTAATAGCCCTTTGCCGTTTCAAGTCCTACGGCACGGTTATTTTCGCAAACTATTTGATTTACCTTTTCATTGAAATGGAATTGTACGCCCAAATCTTTAGCTAATTGAACCAAGGATTGAGTTATCGCAATCATGCCCCCTTTGGGAAAAAATGCCCCAATGTTATATTCCAAATGGGGGATAATCGACAAAGTAGCGGGTGTTTGATAAGGATCTGAGCCATTATAGGTGGCATATCGATCGAATAATTGAACCGTTTTAGGGTTTTTAAATCGATTTTTATGTGCCTGGTGCATGGTGGAAAACATACCCAATCGGGGTATATTAAGGTAGCCATTCCAAGCTTTTTTACTCAACCAAGTGCTTGCCTGGTGCAAAGAATTTTCGAGAAATAATTCTGAAATGATTTGGTATTTATCTTGCAAACCCAAAATGAAATCATGAACATTTTTCTCATTTTCACCTAAATTTTTGGCAATTTCATGCGCCGTATCCGCCGGATTTTCCAGAGTAACGAGTCGGGTATGGTCTTCCCAAAAATATCGACAAACCTCAGGTAAACGAACATAATTAAAATAGTCTCTCGGATTTTTTTTAGCTAAAGTAAAAAGTTCATCCACCAAGTGGGGCAGGGTAAACAGGGATGGTCCTGCATCAAAACGAAAACCATTGATTTGAAACTCAGATAATTTGCCACCCGGAAAAGAATTGGCCTCAAATACTTGAACTTGATGTCCTAAACAAGCCATACGAATCGCAAAAGCGATTCCTCCTATTCCCGATCCAACAACCCCAACTTGTTTCATAGGCATGATATTTCTCAAATGGTTTTAACTTATTAAAAGGACAAAATGTTTAAAACAGATATTTTACGTAATTTTGCACAAATTTTTTTAATCTGAGAATAAACTATGCTACGCACTCATACGAATGGCGAATTACGATTGGATCATGTAGGGCAAGAAGTAACCTTATGTGGTTGGATACAGCGAACAAGAGATAAAGGGGGAATGATTTGGGTTGACTTACGTGATCGTTATGGCATTACTCAATTGATGTTGGAAGAGGGGAAATCTAGTCCAGAGGCCTTGTCTTTGGCACGTAGTTTAGGTAGAGAGTTTGTGGTGGAGGCTAAAGGAATCGTAGTAGAGCGTTTGGCTAAAAATGATAAATTAGCCACCGGAGATATTGAGATAAAGGTGAAAGAAATAAAGGTGCTGAACCCTGCAAAATTGCCACCTTTTTTAATTGAAGATGAAACAGATGGAGGAGAAGATGTACGTATGAAATACCGTTACCTTGATCTTCGCCGTACTCCCATTCGTGAAAGCTTACGTTTACGTCATACCGTAGCCAAAGAGGTTCGTCGATATTTAGATGATGCCGATTTTATTGAAGTAGAAACCCCTGTTTTGATTAAATCGACCCCCGAAGGAGCACGTGATTTTGTGGTGCCTTCTCGCATGAACCCAGGTGAGTTTTATGCTTTACCTCAGTCGCCACAAACGTTTAAGCAATTGTTAATGGTTTCAGGGTTTGATCGTTACTATCAATTGGTTAAGTGTTTCAGAGATGAGGATTTGCGTGCGGACAGACAACCGGAATTTACACAAATCGACTGTGAGATGTCATTTGTCGAGCAGGAAGATATTTTAAACATGTTTGAGGGTTTAATTCGTCATTTGTTTTTACAAGTGAAAGGATTAGATATAGGAGAAGTATCTCGGATGACCTATGCAGATGCCATGAAATATTATGGTTCTGATAAACCTGATATTCGTTTTGATATGCATTTCGTGGAATTGAAAGGGGAGGATAATGACTTAACTTCTGGTAAAGATTTTCAAGTTTTCGATACGGCTTCTCATGTGATTGGAATTTGTGTTAAGGGAGCTGCCGAATATACACGCAAGCAAGTGGATGAGTTAACCGACTTCGTTCGTCGTCCACAAATTGGTGCTAAAGGATTGATTTATGTTCGTCATCAAGCTGACGGCTTAAAATCTTCGGTGGATAAATTTTATGGGGAAGAAGATTTGAAAAAATGGTCAGAAGCCTTCCAATCGGAATCAGGGGATTTGATATTGATTTTAAGCGGCGAAGGAGACAAGGTGCGTAAACAATTGAATGAATTGAGATTAGAAATGGGTACTCGTATGGGATTGCGTGATCCAAATAATTATAAAGTACACTGGGTGGTAGATTTCCCTCTTTTGGAATTTAGTGAAGAGGAAAATCGTTGGTTTGCCATGCACCATCCTTTTACCAGCCCTAAGCCAGAGGATATCCCTTTGATGAAGGCAGGTGATTTAGGTAAGGTGAGAGCTAATGCCTACGATTTAGTAGTCAATGGAGTGGAAGTTGGCGGTGGTTCTATTCGTATCTTCCAAAAAGAGCTTCAATCCACCATGTTTGAAGTGCTAGGATTTACAGAAGAAGAAGCTAAAGCCCAATTTGGATTTTTATTGGATGCCTTTGAATATGGGGCTCCTCCACATGGTGGATTAGCCTTTGGATTCGACCGTCTATGTTCCTTATTTGGAGGGTCTGAGTCTATACGTGATTACATTGCCTTCCCTAAAAATAATGCAGGAAGGGATGTGATGATTGACTCACCATCACCCCTTGCTCCTGCACAATTAAAGGAATTAAAAATTAAGACGGATTTATAATTATTCGTCAAAATCGAAAGAGAAAACGGAACTATGCCACTCATTGGGGTCGATGTTCAAAATCTCTTTGATCTCACCGTGATGCATATCGAATACCCATCCATGAAGGAATGGGTATTCGTTTTTCTTCCAAGCTTTCTGAACAATGGTTGTCTTGGCCAAATTCAATACTTGTTCTTTAACGTTTAATTCGACTAATCGATCAAATTGGTCCTTTTCAGTAGGAAGTACACGGATTTCATCAAAATTCTTTTCATAAACCTCCTTGATATTTCTTAGCCATTTATTGATTAAACCATAATCTTTATTGGTCATCGCAGCACGAACACCTCCACAATTGTAGTGTCCACAAACAATCACGTGTTTCACTTCGAGCACTTCTACGGCATATTGTAAAACTGAAAGTAAATTCATGTCGGTGTGCACCACCATATTCGCCACATTTCTGTGAACAAATATATCGCCAGGGTTGGCGTGTGTAATTTCTTCTGCAGGAACTCGACTATCTGCACAGCCAATCCAGAGGAAGAGAGGCTTTTGGTCTTTGGAAAGATCGTCAAAATAATGTTCGTCTACGGCTAATCTTTCTGAAGCCCAAGCCTTATTACTGAGAAGTAGTTTTTTATATTCTTTCATGTTTTTACTTTTTTATTTCGGCATCTATGCCTCTTTCGTGAGCGGTATTAATAAATTCTTGAATTAATAATTGAATGTCATGGTCCATGAAATGCACTTTTGAAGTATCTATTAATACTTCAGACCCTGCTGGAATTTTGCGAAAAGTTTCCTTTAAAGCCATTTTATGTAAAAAGGTCACGTCTTTTTGAAATTTGATTAAAATTTCGTTTCCACTGTTGAATATGGAGAAAACAGAAGAATAATTGGTTACGATAACGAATCCAATTCCCACTATTGTACCTATAAAAATACCCCAAAGTAGGTCAACCATCACCACGATTATGATTGTAATTAAAAAAGGAATCCATTGTTTCCAACCTTCAGCAATCACTTTTCGGAACTGTGAAGGATGTGCTAATTTATATCCTGTGTATAGGAGTATACTAGCTAAACAAGCTAATGGGATTTTGTTTAAATATTGAGGTAATAATAATACCGCCAACAGCAATAAAATTCCATGGAAAAATCCAGACATTTTACTTTTTCCTCCAGCATAAACATTGGTGGAGGAACGCACAATCACCGAGGTAATGGGTAAACCACCTAAAAACCCGGAAAAAATATTACCTACACCCTGAGCAAGTAATTCTCTGTCGGCAGAGGATATTCTTTTGGCAGGGTCAAGTGAATCAGTTGCTTCTAGTGACAATAAGGATTCTAAGCTGGCAACTAATGCCAAAGTAATAGCTAAGCTATAAACTTTAGGATTACTGATGATTTCCCAATCTGGAAAAACCATGGCCTGGCCAATTTCAGCCAGGTTAGAAAATAGAGGTAATCCTACCATATGATCTTTGGAATTTCCCAAATACCATTCTGGTATCCAAATTCCAAAGCCCATATTGATTAGTACCCCAAGAATTACCACAAATAAAGATGCAGGTAGCTGGGAAAATAGGGCTACTTTTTTACTTAAAGGAGTCCAAGAAAATAATATTATTAGGCCACTTAAGGCAATGATTAATGCCCCGGGATTGATGCTTAATAAAGAAGCTAATAGCTCACTAAATGTATTCTGCCCATCTGCGCTTTGGTTAAATTCAAACTCCCCGATGAAATCTAAATCATCACCTATGGCATGTGGGATTTGTTTTAAAATAATAACAATACCAATGGCTACGAGCATTCCCCTGATTACAGAGGATGGGAAAAAACTGCCTAGTTTACCCATTTTTGCTAGTCCTAAGATTACTTGAATGATACCGGCAAGAATAACGACTACTAAAAATCCAGAGAATGAGCCAATATCTAAAATCGCATTGGCCACGATGATCGTGAGGCCTGCGGCAGGTCCACTAACGGATAACTCTGAACCAGAAGCCCATGAAACGATGGTTCCACCTATGATACCGGCAATCAATCCGGCAAGTAATGGAGCACCTGAGGCCAAGGCAATTCCTAGGCATAAGGGTAAGGCGACCAGAAAGACCGCGATTCCCGATTTCCAATCCCCTTCTACGAAGGATTGAAGATAACTTTTGAATGACATATTCATGTGGTTTAATTAAAATCTACTAAAAATGTAAATTGGGATTAACCACAAATGTCTGGAGGAGGGGAAAAACTTTGTAAATGAGGATATGCCAACCTGAATGGTTGAAAAATTTGGGAATCCTTTATGGATTCAGAATAAAATGAAAATTTAGAGATTTCGTGTTTGGTAAATATCGACAAGCCATGATGTGTTTTACCTTCGTCCTCTTCCTCCTCTTCTTCTTCGCAAAGTTCTACCCATGGAGCCATGTACATTTTAGATGCTAAATTGTCTGTTTTTAGCGTAGTTTTTGAAACAGGTATATTGGAAGCTGCCGTGATGGAATTGAGCTGCGAGTAAACGGTCGCTACCATCAAGAAGGCAAATGCCAATAAAATAAAACCTAGTTGTTTCATTAGTCAAATTTCTGGGTGTTTTGAAAGATAATTTTTGCTTGATTATCTCGCTCTTGCACTAGAACAGGGGTAAAGTTATCAAATTTATCCTTTCCATAGCGCCATTCTTTTTTTAATCTTCCTCCGCTCCCTTTTTCATGGTACTCTCTCCAACGGCCTACCTTAACACTATCATCCAATTTGCCTTCCTCTTTCAATAGTCCATTGGGATAAAAAGACAAATATTGCCCCGAAAATTTACCATAAACTTTAGGAATTACCTGTTGTATCTTCTTTTTTTCCTTATCAAAGTAGGATATTACGGATTCAGATGGAAATCCTTTTTTAAAGTATTGCTTGTTCTCGAGTTCAAATTCTGGACCATAATTTTCCCATCGACCATCTTTGACACCCATGTAAAAATGCCCTTCTTCCACTAAATTTTCGTGCACAAATTTCCGGTAGGGTCCATGGCAAATTTGTGCATTTTTACTGTCCTTAATCGGAGAATTTACTACCCTCGATTGAGCTGGGTCATACCACCAAATTTCTTGGCTATATGGGCTTACAGCCTCATCCTCCACATATTTTACGACATTTAGTTCTTCCACTGTGGCCCTATTTCCACTGCCGTATGAACCTATTCGGCGTTCGGTTTTTACGCCTTCATATTCGTCTTTAAGCTCAATTTTTTTCTTTTTGGGGCTATTTTTTGCTTTTGAACCGATGTTTTGTATGCCTAGTTCAGATAAAATGGCCTTGCTCTCTTTTTTCCAATCGGCACTTTCCTCTTTACTTTTGCCCACCAACTCCGAAATATTTTGTAGGGTATTCTTATTTCTTTGAGTACTATCAATGGCCGGTTTTTTAGTCGTTTTCAAGGCGCTATTTTGTGCCCAACTTGGAATTTGCCCAAGTAGCAACAAACTCATGCCCAGAAATAAATATGGTTTAATCATGTAAAGTGCAACGTTAGTACCATAAAAATATTTCGCAAATTAAGAATTTAAATAATTAGAACCTGCTTTTGTGTATTTTTGCGTCCTTAAACTGCCTTTCTTAATTAAATATTGATTTCATTGGAAAAAGAAGCAAAAATATATGTAGCTGGACATAGGGGAATGGTGGGTTCATCCATTGTAAGACAGCTACACGCACAAGGATTTACGAATACTATACAACGGACTTCTTCCGAGTTAGATTTAAAAAATCAAGCAGCCGTCAATGATTTTTTTGCACAAGAAAAGCCAGATTATGTCTTTTTAGCTGCTGCAAAAGTAGGGGGCATTGTGGCCAATAACACCTATCGAGCTGATTTTTTATATGAGAATTTAGCGATTCAAAATCATGTGATTCATGCTTCTTTTGTTCATAAGGTTAAAAAATTAATGTTTTTAGGATCTTCTTGTATATATCCCAAATTAGCTCCACAACCTTTGGAAGAATCGTATTTGTTGAGCGGTTTTTTAGAACCTACCAATGAACCATATGCCATAGCCAAAATCGCAGGAATAAAGATGTGCGAGGCATATCGTGCCCAATATGGTTGTCAGTTTATTTCGGTGATGCCAACCAATTTGTATGGTATTAATGATAATTACGATTTAGAGAATTCCCACGTACTGCCCGCTATGATTCGGAAATTTCATGAAGCCAAACTCAGGGGCGATCTTTCCATTAGCCTTTGGGGCACAGGATCTCCTAAAAGAGAATTTCTTTATGCTGATGATTTAGCCAAGGCTTGTTTGTATTTAATGGAGCATTATAATCAATCGGAATTTATCAATATTGGTACTGGCGAAGATGTTAGCATTTTGGAATTAGCGGAAATGGTTAAAAAGGTAATAGGCTTTGAAGGAAGCATACATTGGGATACGTCTAGACCCGATGGCACACCTAGAAAACTGATGGATGTTTCTAAATTACATGCATTGGGCTGGAAACATGAAATTGAACTAGAGGAAGGTATTCGTTTAGCTTATCAAGATTTTTTACAAAACCCCAATACGAGGAAATAGGTAGGATGCAAGTGAAGGAGTGGTTTAGTACCTGGTTTGATTCCCCATATTATCATGTGCTTTATGCCCAGCGAGATGAGGCGGAAGCTGCTGCTTTTATTAGTTCCCTACAAACCAAATTAAGGCTTCAAACTGGCGCCCATGTCTTGGATGTAGCGTGTGGTAAAGGTCGGCATGCCATCACCTTGCATGATTTGGGTTTGGATGTCAAAGCGTTTGATCTTTCGCCTTCCAATATTCAGCAAGCTCAAAAATTTACAAGCGACAAACTATCATTTTTTGTTCATGATTTAAGGAAAAATCTACCTGAACACCTGGAGTTTGATGCGATCTTTAATTTCTTCACCAGTTTTGGATATTTTGATTCCAAGGAAGAAAACGAGCAAGCATTTCAAGTGCTAAGTCAAGCATTGAAGCCTCAAGGGGTTTTTGTCTTGGATTTTTTCAATCCAAGTTTTGTTATGGCTCATTTGATTGAAGAAGAGAGTCTAGTCAGAGGAGGAATTCAATTTCAAATTAAACGCTGGGAATCGGAGGGATATTTGTACAAATCCATCGATTTCGTAGATCTGGGAAAATCACATCATTTTGAAGAACGGGTAGAGTTGATTTCAAAGAATGACTTTATTGCCTATGCAGCCAAAGCAGGATTGCATTTGGTGGATTTGCTTGGTGATTATAAATTAGGTTCTTTTGATGAAAAGAACTCTACACGGATGATTTTTATTTGGGTAAAAAAATAAGTCCTATGGATTATTTTAATGCTTTATGGACCTCAGAAATTTCAGAAGGATATTTTGAAACTAGATTGCAATCCGTCCCCTTTGCTACCTTGTCCAAGGATAAAGTTCTTATCCAGGTCGCTTATTCATCGCTAAATTATAAGGATGCACTTTCGGCAAATGGCCATAAAGGAATCACCCGAGATTTTCCACATATTCCAGGCATTGATGCGGCTGGCAAAGTTGTTCTAGACCCTAGCCATACCTTTGAGGTAGGCCAAGAGGTCATTGTAACAGGATTTGATTTGGGCATGAATACCCATGGTGGTTTGGCTGAGTATATTTCTGTTCCTCCCCAATGGATCATACCATTGCCGTATGGCATGTCTACTCGTAAGGCCATGCAATGGGGAACAGCCGGATTAACCGCGGGTATGGCGGTTAGTTCGCTTTGGCATCATGGAATCCGACCTAATCAAGGTGAAATAGTACTTACAGGAGCCACAGGTGGCGTGTCTATGATCGCCCTTGTATTATTAAAGCACTTAGGATTTCAAGTGGCAGCAATAACTGGGAAATTGGACCAGTATTCCACATTGAAAAAATTAGGAGCAGATAGAATACTAGACCGAGACGAGTTTTTATCTGAAAAACCCCGTGCCTTATATCCCATGCAATTTTCTGGGGCGATTGATGTACTGGGGGGAGATGTTTTGATTAAAATCATCAAAAGCCTACATTTTGGAGGTGCTGTAGCTGCTTGTGGAATGGCTTCTAGTGTGGAGTTGCCTTTACAGATTTATCCTTTTATACTTCGCGGAGTTAACTTATTAGGCATTTATTCGGCCGATTCTCCTTTGGAAAAGAAACAAGAAATTTGGGATAAACTTGCCAATGCTTGGAACATTCCCTTGGATGCTATTTGTCGAACAATCCCCCTCAACGAAGCCCCAACTTATTTGACAAAAATCCGCGAAGGAAATCATACGGGGAGGACTGTCGTTCAAATCAATACTTAGTATTTGATGAATTTTACTGGAGATGAACTTGGGTTATCAGCTAGCCTAAGCAAATAAGATCCACTCGGTAAACTTTGGATATCCATCCTAAAACTATTGTTTGAGACCGAAGAAGAACTAATTGTTTTTTCCAAAACTATTTTACCCTGTAAATCCAAAATTTCAATATGGTATTCCTCAGGAATAAGCTGATCCGGAATACCTAATTGGATAAAATCTTTTGTTGGATTAGGGTACAGGGTTAATTGTTGATATGGATTTTCTTTTTTTGTTGTCAGGATTACGACATTGATGTAATCAGAAACGGCCAAGCACCCGTTAGTATCAGTTATTTTGACTTGATAGGCCCCAGATTGAACCGGTATATAGCTTGCTTGATTAGCACCCTGAACGGCAGTGATACCAAAATACCATTGGTATGTAATAGCATTACTCGGTGCTTGCAAAATCCCCGTATTATAGGTGACAGCTGGTGTTGGGACGTTGCCAATGTTTATATTGAGGGCTTTGCTGCTAACCGGACAAGTACCGTCATAACTTGCGACCATTTCAAATTTTCCTTTTGTGGTGGCTTTATAATTCAAGCTATTCGCCCCAGTTATTTCTTTTCCATTCAAAAACCATTGAATGATCGTGTTCTCAGATGCTTTTCCTTGAATGGATACCGTAGCACCCTGACAAACAATCAAATCGCCAACTGGATTGATGGAGGCGGTTGGGGAATCCTTAACACTCACAGTGACATTTGCTCTTGGGCTAGGGCAACCCAAAGATTTAAATTTCATATCATAGAAATAGTAATATCCCGAGGTAATTACGCCATTATTAAATAGTGCTCCTGGTATATTGAGGATGTTGGGAATGGTATATGGAAAACCAATATTGGTTGTGGCATTGGCGGTATCAGATTTACTTCGATTGCTTCGATATATGGAAGCCCCATCCAAACAAGTTTGGCTTAAATAATAAGTACCTGCTGTGGGAATTTGCAGATTGAGGCCAATGACAACCCCCTCATCTTTTTTATCATCAACCAGCTGACCAGTGACACCAGCGCTACTGAGCGTCCTAGTTGCTTTTACTGTTTTAGTGACGCTTGAAACAACATTCCCAGTTTCTTTATTGATTACTTCAAATGTAATTCTGCCAGCTGTACCTACATATATTCGGGCACTCTCTAAAATAATAGGAACCTTGGCCTCCACAATGACGGTAGGGCCAAACACGCCATAATAAGTACCACCACCAAATTCTGATTTTGTCTTAGGGCCAAGTCCACCACTGAAATCATTGTAGGAAGCTGAGTATTTACTATTGCTTGGAACTTTTATGTTTAGTCCGGATCCCACCAATGAATTGTCACTGTTATACCAAAGCGGCGTACCCGAATTGGCTGATAGTGATATTTCGGTAAGTCCAGCACATTGAATTCCACTCACTATCGGAGGACTGGGGTTTTCGATGGTTTTGTTAATGGAGAAATTATTATTCGCGCTGTTTTGATCGTTTGTTAATAATGTACTTAGTTCAAAAGTATAGGTCTCACCAGCTAGTAAATTGAAATTCCCAGTGACCGTTTCTTCAGTCTCTTTCCCAGAAAGAATTTCTGCAATGAAACCTGAAAATTTACCCTTTTGAACGCCATTTTGTAGAATTTTTAATTCATAGGGGACATTAACTTGATCTTTTAGACCTTGGTTTTTTACCACAATTTGTAAACTGTTGGTGGAACTAGCACAGTAGCTGCCGGTAGGAGAATTGATAGATAAGGCACTGATGTCATTGGAGGCGTTGGCAGTTTGAATTACATATTCTTCTACCTCACCATCATTGACATTGCCACAAGATGCAGCTAATCCAACGCTGTTTCCTAATTCGGTTACTACCCTCATTCGGTAGTATTGTCCTGTTTCGGTGGCTGGGAGCTTGGATACAACACCGGAAAATGAAGTTGTGTTTAATATACCACTATCTAAAATAAGCTCGCTAGCATCTTCAAAATCACCATCTTGGTTCCAATCAACAAATACTTTACATTGCTTGGCTTGGGTGGTGTTAAAAGTTAGATCAATAGGGATTGTAGACCCAATTTCCACAGGAATGGCATTTTGCGTAAAATCCTGACTGGAAGAAACTATGTTGCTGTAGCTTCCAAAACTAAACTTAGTCAAGGTATTGATTTTATTTTTTACCGATACCGCACAATAGGCTTTTCCTCCCATTCCTGAGATAAGTAGGGCATAATCCTGTTTGGAATTCTTTAAAGTTCCTTTGTGTGAAATTGTAAGACTATAGCTTTTTCCTGGAACTACATTTTTGACCAATATTTGTTCAATATTATCACGGATGTTGTCACCAGCGATAGCTGCTTTTGTTGGATTATCTGGATCTAGTATAAAGGGCAATAATTGGCCATCCTCTGCTTGTAAACGAATATCAAGGTCGTTTACTAACATGGGTATGCGGGAATTTACACTGGAAGGAATGATGGGTAAAACTTTTCCATTACTACCCTCATAGGCAGGATCTGTCCAAGCAATAGTCACATGTAATTGTCCTTTTCCAGAGGCAATAAGATCCATTTTTTTAGTTCCACCATTGGCTAATGTCTCTTCTGAAATGCGATGGCTAAGATCTGTATTTTGCAGCACTTTACCTGCTTTTTCCATATCCAATAACCCCCAACCACTTGTATAATCGGGCCCCGTTTGTCCTATGTCAAAAGCCGTATGTGTAACCAAAGCCCGAAGCGTGGAGGCCCACATGAATTTTTTATAAAGTTGATGATGTAATTGCTGGAGCAAAAATAGGGAACCAGAAACCTGAGGTGATGCCATGGATGTTCCACTCATACGCATATAATCCGTATTACTTAAATATCCAGTGGAGAATAAGTCTTTACCTATACCAATGATTTCAGGCTTGATACGCCCGTCGTCGGTAGGGCCACGACTAGAAAAACTGGCAATTGTCACATCGCTAGGTTTAGTTGGTGGAGAGGATAAGGGTTCTGCGGCACCTACTGAAAGAACATTTTTCGCTGTTGCTGGGCTTGCTACGGTATTAAACCCCGTGTTGGGGGCTCTGGCTATGTTGGATGAATCCTTCGTGTTACCAATGAGGTAATATTGACCTGCGGGAGGTCCATTATCATCTGCGCTGTTCCCTGCGGCAGCAGCCATTAAATAATAGGGAGAATTGTAGGCAATTTTATCTTTGGATTGGGCGTCATCATCATAAAAACCAAATACGTAATCTTCAGAGACACTCATTTTATCATCACCATACCATCGGTATTTGTTCACATCGGAATCAAAACTCCAACCAGCCACCGCTCCATAGGAGTGATTACTAATCAGTAGGTTAGGAGATGCGGCACTTATTTTGGCATCGTCATTTTGAAAGTCCCAAGATTTTAAACTTGCCTCGTATGCCATTCCTCTAGCTTCTGGGTTAAAATTACCCGAAGCAATCATCGTTCCTCCCACATGCGTAGCATGTTCGCCAAAGGTGATGGTTTTTTCTTGGGCTAAGACCCTTCCAGTCAATTCTTGATGGCTGGTCCTAACTGTTTGTTCGTCCCAAACGGCTAGCTTACCAAATAAACTATCAGATTTTCCTGTCAGATTCAGCCCTAAGGACCCTCCTGAATAAAATTGATTTGTTTTTGTAGCAATGGAGGCTACTTTATTGGAAAATACTCCCTTATAAATTGGTCTACCATTGGGGTTTATACTTTGTAGGTATATGGATCTATTACCTATTTTTACGGAAGTCGCAATTCCTTTTTCGGCCGCTAATTTTTGAACTTTAAGGTAGAGGCTGTCTCTTTGAGTACTAAATTGTTCCGCAAAATTTAATATCGCTTTCCTTTTTTCAATGGGGTATAAATCACCTTGTCCCAAAATCAAAGGAGATACACTCATTAGAAGGTTGAATGCAATAAAAAACTTGAATAAATGTATAGCTCTCAAATTGTTAGCGGATATCGTTATCGAAAATACTATAAATTATTTGATTTGCACGCGAAAGGTTTTTCTATGAAAAATACATGGGCCATAAGAAAGAATGGCTTTTCGGTGGGCGATTGTCGGATAACCTGCATTTCGTTCCCAACCATATTCAGGATACTCTAATGCTAGTTTTTCCATTAATTCATCTCGATAAGTTTTAGCCAAAATAGAGGCAGCGGCGATGGAAAAAAACTTTGAATCCCCTTTTACAATACAAGTATGGGGAATTAATGGGTAGTTAATGAAGCGATTTCCGTCGACCAAAAGATGGTCTGGCCTTTGTTTGAGCTGATCAACAGCTAAATGCATTGCTTTAACGCTAGCTTTGTAAATATTGATTTGGTCAATCGTGGAGGCATCTACCTCAGCAATAGCATAGTCGATGGCATCCCTTTCTACGTCCTTTTTTAATTCCTGCCTTTGCCGTGCATTTAATTGTTTGGAATCATTTAAATAGGGATGGTGAAAATCCATGGGCAAAATGACTGCCGCTGCTACTACCGGGCCAGCCAAGCATCCTCTACCCGCCTCATCAAGGCCAGCTTCAAATCCTATATTTGATAAATAAGGCAGAAGTTTCGACATTTGTTATAAAATTAAGTTGGTGTTCTCTAATTCAGGTCAATAATTATAAAAAATTGATGAATAAATCTTCAAGTTCTAGCTCTTATTCTAAAATTTGCCTCGCTGCGATTTTGTTTTTTTGGGTGGGTCACGTAAATATGGCTCAATCGGGTAAAAATAAAAAAATATTTCACTTAGCCCTTAGCTCAGTACGCTTCAATGGAAATGTTGCCAATAAGGAATCATTTTTATTTAAGCCATCTTTAGAAGTGGGATTTGGTATACAATTTCCTATAAACAAACATTGGAGTTTTAATCCAGAAATTAATTTGTCACAACGCGGGCACCATGGTAGAATTGCCAATTCTGATTCAACTTATTCAGAAAGAACTATCACTTTGAATTACTTGGATTTAAATCCCAATTTTGAATTGACCATAGGCAAATTGTCTGATTTTTCAAGTAATCTATCTATCTGGGGTGGTCCGTATTTAGGCATAGGGCTTTGGGACAATACCACCATTGAGAATCGAATAGTAAATCCCAATAATCCTAACAGCTACATTACGGTTACTAAATCTACTGAAAGTTTTTCTAGTGATTTTCGTCGTATAGATGCTGGGGTCAAGGTTGGAATTGGGGTCGTTTCCAACCGTTTTGTCTCCTTGGGTCTAACCTATCAAGCAGGCTTTGCAAATATTACAGTTGCTCCTGAAAAAACGTACAATCAATCACTGGGATTCTATTTGAGAGTCTTTTTTGATGATATGTTTTAATCTCTTTGAAAAAGTAGGCGCTTGCCTAATTGGCTTTCATTGAATCTTCCTTCAGAGTAGGCCAAATGCCCCGAAACAAAGGTGTGTGCGATACTAGCTCCAAAGGTATGTCCCTCCATAGGAGACCATTGACATTGATAATGAAGTGTAGATTTTTCTACTTTTTGAGGAGTATTAAAATCAACAATGGCTAAATCGGCCCAGTAGCCTTCTCGAATAAATCCTCTATCCTGAATTTGGAAAATTTCAGCAACCGTATGAGCGGTCTTTTCGGCAATTTGAGTTAAAGATAGCACTCCTTCCTTTTCCAGGTCAAACAACATCAATAAGGGATGCTGTACTAAGGGCAAACCAGCTGGCGATTTCCAATAACCTTGTTGTTTCTCTTCCCAAGTGTGAGGGGCATGGTCCGTGGCAATGACATCTAAGCTTCCTGTTTGCAAAGCTTTTCTTAGCGCATTTTTGTGTCGGGAATCTTTAATGGCTGGATTACATTTGATTTGATTTCCTAATCTTTCATAATCAGATGCATCAAACCAAAGGTGGTGAACACATACTTCTGAACTGATACGCTTATCTTTTGAAGGTTTATTTGTTTCAAATAATGCTAATTCCTCTTCTGTAGTAATATGTAATATATGTAGGCGAGCATTGCACTTTTTGGCTAAATCAATGGCCACAGAAGATGACAAGTAACAAGCTTCTTCATTTCTGATTAATGGATGGATGAAAGCGGGTGCCTTCTCAGGATACTTCTCCTTAAATAACTGAGTTCTAGCTCTCACTGTAGGTTCATCCTCACAATGTGTCGCAATCAATAACTCACTCTTACAAAATAATTGCTCCAAGGTATGAACATTGTCTACAAGCATATTGCCAGTGGACGAACCCATGAAGATTTTTATCCCACATACATCTCGTTTATTCGTTTTTAAAACTTCCTCTAAATTGTCATTCCCTGCTCCCATAAAAAATGAATAATTCGCCAAAGAGGAACGTTGGGCTATGGCATATTTATCAGCTAAAATCTCTTGTGTTAAAGCATTAGGGACTGTATTGGGCATTTCCATGTAACTAGTCACTCCACCTGCTACCGCAGCTCTTGCTTCACTAGCTATGTGGGCCTTGTGGGTCAATCCAGGCTCCCTAAAATGCACTTGATCATCAATCATACCCGGAAAAACATGTTTGCCGGCTAAATCCAATATTTGTTCATTTCCCTGAGGACTTATGGAGCTAGCAATTTTGTCAATTCGGCCATTGGAAATGCGTATTTCCCCCTCTATAATCTGTCCTTCGTTGACGATTTTGGCATTTTTTAATAGGTAGTTCGACATGTTATTCCGCTTTGATTTCGGTAATTTTAAATTCTGTTCTTCTGTTTTGCTGGTGCATCTCTTCACTACATTCAACCCCATCGGCACACTCATTAACCAATTGACTTTCTCCATAGCCCTTGGCCTTGATTCGGTTTTGCTCTATGCCTCGTTGAACGATGTAACGAACTGCGGATTCAGCTCTTCTTTGAGATAATTTTTGGTTATAGGGAACACTTCCTCTAGAGTCTGTATGCGACCCTAATTCAATGGAAACCTGCGTGTTATCTCGTAGGAATTGGACAATTTTTTCTAATTCTTCAGAGGCATCATTCCTGATTTCTGCACGATCTAGGTTATAGTAAATCGGGTTGATTTGATATAATTGAGTAATCTCTTTTCCTACTTCGGCTTTGTCCATAACTATCTGCCAAACAAAGGTGGTATCTGTAATTTCCTTTTTTAGCAGCCTAGGAGGTATTTCCCTTCCTTCCATAGAGAAGCTAGATCGCTTGATCAAATAATCTTCTTTTTCACAAACAAAATCAATCTGGTCATTTTCTTCCAAATCTAAGATTTCCAAGCGGCCTTTTTTGTTACTGTAATCTGGATCAATCGTTTGGCCATTTCTACGTAAGCTTACCTTCACTGAATCAATGGGCTTGCCCGAAGGGTCAATAATTTCGGTTTGTAAAAAGTAGTGAACAATCTTATTTTCAGTGGCAGCCAATACCGGCGGAGCTTCATTGGTCCACCATCTATCTGGGTTGAGCGAAGGGGATTTAAAATAATAAAGATCATCGTCTCCTTTTCCTCCAGCTCGGTTTGAACTGAAATATCCTGAAACAGAATCTACTAAGCTAATGCCAAAATCATCCGAAATGGAGTTCATGGGAACCCCCAAGTGTTCAATGACAATATCATTTTCATTCCGAGACGCTACAAACAAATCTAGTCCTCCTAGGCTAGGATGTCCATCTGAAGAGAAATATAATTTTCCATCTTCACTTACAAAAGGGAATATCTCATCGCCTGGCGTGTTAATGGCCGAGCCTAAGTTGATTGGCCGGCCGAATCTACCTGAATTATCCATAGGAGATCGGTAAATATCTAATCCACCTTTGCCTCCTCTTCTATTTGAGCTAAAGTATAAGGTTTTACCATCCGATGAAAAGGCAGGACTTCCATCCCAAGCAATCGAATCTGAAATGGCGAGTCTTTCCGGGACCGACCAATCATTTCCGTTTCTTCTGCTAATGTATAAGTCGACATCCGGAGATAAATCTTTGTTTTTCCCTGTATTACCCCGGGCGAAAACCACGGTATTGCCATCTTTTGAAAAGGCTGGAGTACCCTCATTGGCATTCTCTTTGTCGATCATTGAACTAAATAAGTTCAATGGGCCTATTTCCACTGGGCTTTTTAAGGATGCTTTGTATAATCCCAAATAGGGTAGGCCATTATTTTTATAAATGCTTTGTTTTCGGGAGCTGGTAATGATTAATTCATCTCCTAGTTTTCGTGCAGAAAACTCTGCCATAGGGCTATTCCCTTGCACAGCTTGAACACCAACAGGACTGGCTTTTTGCTGTAATGCACTTACCTGAGGCAGATTTTCTAATTCAATTTCTGCTTTAAGCTTTAAAGACTTACTTGGTTTGTTTTGAAGAAAATCCTGTAAGGTACTCTGGGCTAAGGCATAATTTCCCGTGGCTTTTGCCGCAAAAGCTAAGTTGAAACGGATGGTATTATCCGTATTCCCCTTGGCTAAGGCCGTTTGATAATAAGGCAAGGCCGAAGAAATTCGGTTGGAAAGTCGATAGGATTCCGCAATAAAATAAGAGGTTTGGTCTAATTGATAGCCCTTCTCTGCCAAAGGTTTTAATTCTTGAATGACTAGTTCATATTCCCCTTTATCAAATGAATTTAAGGCTTTTTTTAGCTTAAATTCATCTCCTTGGCATGCCAATAGGCATAGCGCAAAACTAATTCCTATGAAGGAATTTACTATCAAGCTCAATGTTGACTTCGGTTTGGCGTATTTCATGGAGTGTAAAAGAAATTCAAATGTAACAAGCTAAGCTCATTTATTTCACGTACCTTTGTATAAATTTCGAAAATCGAAATAATTACAAGACAAAAGCGTCTTGCTTCTTACAGCAGTGATGTTGCAAATTTAGTATTATGAGAAAAAGAATTGATAAGAACGACGGCCGTCGTTCAGATTCAACCCCCAAGTCTTCGGACGACCGCCGATCAAGTAGAGGCGGAGAAAGAGCACCTTATTCAGGTCCTCGTGCCAATTCAGAAGGACGCACCTATTCAGGACCGCGTTCAGATAGCCCAAGAAGAGATTCAGGAGATTCACGTCGCCCATCAGGAGACGGAGAAAGAAGACCTTATTCAGGACCAAGAGGAGATTCAGACCGCAAACCTTATGAAGGAAATCGGGATGGAGGCGAGCGTCGTTCATTCTCAGGCCCAAGAAGAGATTCAGGAGATTCACGTCGCCCATCAGGTGATGGAGAAAGAAGACCTTATTCAGGACCAAGAGGAAATTCAGACCGTAAACCTTATGAAGGAAATCGGGATGGAGGCGAGCGTCGTTCATTCTCAGGCCCAAGAAGAGATTCAGGAGACTCACGTCGCCCATTTGGTGATGGAGAAAGAAGACCTTATTCAGGACCAAGAGGGGATGCAGATCGTAGACCTTATGATGCCCAGCGTGAATTTTCAGAGGACAAGCCATTTGTACCCAAAGAGGATTTTAGATCAGAATCAAACACTGAATCAGGAAATGAGGAAGTAAAGCCAAGAGCTAATAGCAGTGACCGTACTCGCCCAAGTGCAAGACGTGATGATGCTCCAGCAGATAGAGATTTTTCAGAGGGTAGAAATGCGAAATTTTCTAAACGAGATACTTTCAAAAGTAGAAATCGCTATGAGGAAAAACCCGCCTTTACGCCTCAATATAAATTAGATCGATTTAGAGAAAAAGCTCCTGCCCGCGTACAAAAGAAATTCATTCAAGAAGAGCGTAAAAATGATTCGATTCGATTAAATCGATTCATAGCCAATGCTGGTATTTGTTCTCGCAGAGATGCAGATAAATTGATTGAGGCAGGTGAAATTAAAGTAAACAACAAGGTAATTACCGAAATGGGTTATCAAGTTCAGCCGACGGATATCGTAAAATATGGTAACCGAAAACTGAATAGGGAAAAACCCGTGTATGTGTTGCTAAATAAGCCTAAAGATTTCATTACCACGACGGAAGATCCTAATGATCGTAAAACAGTGATGGAACTTGTCAAAAATGCAGGAGATGCTCGCATTTACCCTGTAGGGCGATTAGATAGAAATACGACGGGATTGATTCTATTAACCAATGATGGTGAATTAGCCGATAAATTAACTCATCCATCCAATGAAATTGAAAAAATCTATCAAGCCGAATTGGACAAACCATTAACGGATGAAGATTTAGAAAAAATCAAGGCTGGCTTGACTTTAGAAGACGGAGAAATCAAAGTAGATGATATTGCTAAGGTTACCCCAGACGGCTACGTGGTGGGAGTAAAAATCCACTCTGGTAAAAATCGCATTGTTCGTCGTATTTTTGAACATGTAGGTTATGAAGTAACTAAGTTGGACAGAACGACCTTTGCAGGTTTAAATAAGAAAGATTTACCTCGAGGAAATTGGAGGTATCTTTCCGAAAGAGAATTGGTTAAGTTGAAATACTTGATGTAGTAACAAACAAAAGGCCCATGAAAATGGGCCTTTTGCATTTGAATATAGAAAAATCTAAAATCAGGGTTTTAGATATTCATCAATGATTCTCTTCTTCTCATTTTTCCTGCTGGTATACCAAACATCATTTTGAAACGGCGGCAGAAATAAGCGGTGTCCTTGTAGCCTACCTCAGAACCAATGGCACGTATGGACTTCTTTGTTGTTCTTAAGAGCCCCACGGCAGCCTCCATGCGTTGGTATTCAATGTAATCTTGAGGATTAATACCTGTCAGCATTTTGAAGTATTGACCTACATAATCTTCAGAGACATTGGCTACATTGGCTAAAACCTTGTTAGATAAATCGCCACCTAAATTATCTTTGATGTAGGCGAATATGTCAATCAAACGAGGGTCTTTGAAATAGGTACTATTGGTGGCCAATTGCTCAACAAAAAGGCGATTACGAATGATGTAACGAATTACTTCAATTACGATTTCTTCCGTTTTGATTTTGATGATACGTCCTTTTCCAATTTCGTCTGACATATCTTCCAATAAGATTTCCTTAATGGATTGAGCCAGGTTGTCGTCTTTTTTAATCAAAAATGGAGGGATATCCAGCGAAGTAAAGAAGTTAACCGAGTCAAAAACTTTCGCTTCAAACGCTACCATTCCAAAAGAATTGTCTGCCTTGCCGATAGTATTTGGATCCATGTTTTGATCAAAATACAATTCACGGTGCGTCATGAATTCTTCATTGTTGACAGCTTTCGGTTTTTCTGAATTACCGTAGGTTACACTAACCATTTTTCCTCCGGGGATAAAGAGCATATCGCCCTCTTCTACTGGAGTATCTTCCTCACCAAAAGAAACCTCACCTTTGTACAAAATCAAGAGCGAGTTTTCTACATCATAATAATTTTTGATGCGGATTGGTTGTAATATTCTAATGTTTCTCGCCTTAATGAATTTAACACCAAGGGATTCGATAATTTTGTTATAATCTTCCATTTTTTTGCTCGTTTACAAACATTCAGAACATTTGTAGGATTAAACTTGGACAAAACTAATAAAACAGATAATAATTCCAAATTATTTAATCCAATTTTTTCCTTAAAATGACAAATAAATTATTGTAATAAACCTATAATTGGCAGTATATAGGGAGGAAAGTATTTAAAGCGTTGTTTAGATTGACTTTTATAATTATTTCGAGGATATTCCATTTTTTGATTTAATTTAAATAATTAGCTCGTTTTTTATTGGTAAATTTGTTTTTTAGCTTTAGTTCAGCCACGCGACTGGGGTATATTTTAGCAATCAATTATGGGAATTTTTAATTTTCTGACCAAGGATATTGCCATCGACTTAGGTACGGCAAATACTCTGATTATTCACAAAAATCAAGTGGTGGTAGATGAGCCATCCATTATTGCATTGGATCGAACAACCAACAAGGTTTTGGCTGTTGGTCGACAAGCCATGATGATGCATGAAAAAACCAATGATAATATTAAAACGATTCGTCCATTGAAAGATGGAGTAATTGCAGACTTTACTGCAGCGGAATTAATGATGCGTGGTTTGATTAAAATGATGGATAAGGGAAATTCATTTTTCTCTCCTGCCCTGCGCATGGTTATTTGTATTCCTTCTGGCATCACAGAGGTGGAAAAAAGAGCGGTAAAGGATTCAGCAGAACATGCTGGTGCGCGTGAAGTATACATGGTTCATGAGCCGATAGCTGCGGCGATTGGAATTGGAATAGATATCGAACAACCTAACGGATCTTTGGTGGTAGATATTGGAGGAGGAACCACGGAAGTGGCAATTATTTCATTAAGCGGGATAGTTGTAGAGAACTCCATTCGTGTAGCGGGAGATGAATTCACCCGAGATATCAAGGATTATTTATTAAGAGAACATAAGTTAATCATTGGTGAACGCTCTGCCGAGCAAATTAAAATTCAGGTTGGAGCAGCTTTACCTGAGCTTGAAAATCCTCCAGCTGATTTTGAGATACGTGGACGTGATCAAATGACAGGTATTCCTAAGGAAATCCTCATTAACTATTCTGAAATTGCTTATGCCTTAGATTCTTCCATCACGAAGATCGAAGTAGCGATTATGGAAACACTTCAGCGGGCTCCTGCCGAGTTATCGGGTGATATTTTCCATAACGGTATTCACCTAGCAGGTGGTGGTGCTATGTTGCACGGATTAGATAAACGAATTGAAAAGAAAACTCAATTGAAGGTTCATGTTGCCGATGATCCTTTGAAAGCGGTTGTTCGTGGTACGGGAGAAATATTGAAAAATTTAGAGAAATATAAGCCTGTTTTAATCACCTAGTAACCCAACATTTCAGATATGAATCAATTGTTTCAATTCCTCTTACGACAAAGGAACTTCCTCTTGTTTTTCGTATTGGAATTGATCAGTTTATGGTCGGTGTTTAAATACAATGATTACCAAAGGACATTGTATTTTAATACGACTAACCAGTGGGTTGCTTCTTTATTGGCTCAAAAACAAGAAGTTCAAAATTATTATAAGCTCAGGGATATCAACCGTGAGTTAGCATCCGAAAATGCGCAATTGCGCCAAGAAGTTTTTCGCTTGAAAGCACAAAAGGCGCCTGATTTAAAACTACCCTATTATATTAATGAGGCGGTTTTGAATCAATATCAACCGCTTGCATGTAAGGTGATTGATTTGACCACCCAACAATCTCAAAATTATTTAACGATTGATAAAGGTACCAAAGATGGGCTTCACCCAGGCATGGCCGTTATTTCTTCCACTGGGGTAGTGGGAAAGATACTTTCATGTACTGAAAATCTTTCCATGGTGATTTCCATTTTGCACACTAATAATACGGTTTCCGCTAAATTGAAGTCAAGTGGTGAGTTAGGCTATGTTAAATGGGCAGGCTGGCAACCAGAAGTAGCAGAAATGATGGATGTATCTAAATATAAAAAAGTAGTCAAAGGGGATACTGTCGTTACCTCCGATTACAATGCTGTCTTTCCGCCCAATGTTCCCATCGGAATTGTTGCTAAGTTAGGTTTAAAGAAGGATGGTAATTTTCATGATATTAAGATCATGTTATTAACCCATTTTTCTACGTTGCAATATGTTTATGTGATTAAAAATCGCTTGGCATGGCAACAAGCCAAATTGGAACAATCTAAACCTAAGCCAGAATAAGATGGGAAATAGCAGCACCTTTCGTTGGATTTTGACGGTTGTTTTTACCCTACTTATTCAAGTTCTTTTTTTAAGGGATTTGACCATCGCTTATTTCGCCTTTTGTTTTTTATATGTCTGGCCATTACTTAAAGCTCCCATTGATACTCCTGTTGCCTATTTAATGTTGGGAGCCTTTGTTTTAGGTTGGATTGTAGACGTCTTTTATAATACACATGGCATGCATGCTTTTGCCACGGTACTCATGGCATCCTTGCGATCTCCCATTTTTCGCTTATTGACCCCTGCCAATGGTTATGATGAGCGTTCCCATGTAAGTTTACAAGAGATGAGACCTTTGTGGTTTTTTTCTTATTTATTTCTGATGCTATTCAGTCACCATGGTGTGTTATTCCTTTTAGAAGCTAGTGATTTTAATTTAGTTGGAATTAGCTTACTAAGAGGACTTTCTAGCTGTCTATTGGGAATCCTGGTTTTTGGTATTCTTGAGCTTTTCAATCTGAATAAATAAGCCTTTTTGTCATATTTTTCCTTACTTTTTTCTTGGGCATAAAATTGTAGGGAGGATTGTACGTTATCAGGAAATGATAATGCCTTAATATAATGACTATGGACGTCCAAGTAGAAAATGAAATCGATCCTTCGCCACAAGCGAGACTGATTTTTGAAAAAGAATTTATGCCGCATCTAGATGCGATGTATAATTTTGCTTTGAGATTGACGAATGATGAAGATGATGCCCAGGATTTGGTACAAGATACTTGCCTAAAAGCCTATCGTTTTATTCATTCTTTTGAGCCGGGGACATATGCTAAAGCTTGGTTATTTCGCATCCTAAAGAATAATTTCATCAATGATTACCGTAAAAAATCCCGTGGTCCATCCAAAGTTGAGTTTGAATGGGTAGAGCAATCTTTTGCTGGTGAAGATGATCCAGAACCGGCTCATCAGGCTGATTTACATGCGGAAACAGTCAATGAAATGTTGGGGGATGAAATTACCAAAGCAATTCAAGCCTTGCCTGTCGACTTCCGAATGATTATCATTTTATGTGATTTGGAGGAGTTTAGCTACGAAGAAATGGCGAAGATTTTAAACATCCCAATAGGTACGGTACGTTCGCGTTTACACCGTGCCAGAGCATTATTGAAAGAATCTTTAGCTACTTATGCTAAATCAAAAGGATATGGCGCTGACACTTTGTCAGATTTGGATTGAACTTTTAAATCAAGGCTTGTGTTAGCCCAAACAGAATGTATTAATTAATGAGCATGAAGAAGAGCTGTGAACATCAGAAAGATTGCATGAAGCTAATCCAGCGAATATTGGATAAAGAGGCAAGTCCAGAAGAGGAGGCTGCCTTTTTGGCAAACAAAGATCAATGTATTCCGTGTCAAGAGGGATATGAATTGGAAACGTCATTAAAGAAGGCTATTAAAGAAAAATGTACGGCAAAATGCCCTGATGAACTTTTTGCTCGAATCAAAGAGAAACTTTTTCTATTAATTATCCTTATTTCCATCTTAATTCCCTTATTTTGTTAGCTTAATCAAACAGCATTTTTTTGGAAGGGAAATTAATTATTTTTTCAGCACCTTCGGGTTCAGGTAAAACGACCATCGTTAAAGAACTCATCAAAAATAATTCCAATTTGGGATTTTCTATTTCAGCATGCACCCGAGATAAACGTGGGAGATCCGAGGAGAACGGGAAAGATTATTATTTTTTAAGTCCGGAGGAGTTTCGACAAAAAATCAATGAAGATGCCTTTGTTGAATGGGAAGAGGTGTATCCTGGAGCATATTATGGAACTTTGAAATCTGAAATTGAGCGTATTTGGGCTTCCGGAAAACACGTAATTTTTGACGTGGATGTTAAAGGTGGTCTAGCGCTTAAAAAGTATTATGGCGATCGTGCATTGGCCATTTTTGTTAAAGTTCCCACCTTGGAGATATTGGAAGAAAGGTTGCGTTCTAGGGGTACTGAGAGCGAAGAAGCATTATCTAAGCGTATTTTTAAGATGAAATTTGAATGGTCTTTTCAAAGTCAATTTGATGTCATCTTAGTCAATGATAAATTAGAGCATGCCATCGAAGAGGCTCAAGCCCTTTTTGATGATTTTACTAAATAATCCATGAAAATCGGTTTATTTTTTGGTTCATTTAACCCCATTCATCATGGTCATTTGATGATTGCACAAGCGGTATTGAATCAAACGGATGTTCAACAGATTTGGTTTGTTGTTTCCCCTCAAAATCCCCATAAAAAGAGCAAAAGTTTGTTGCATGAGTTTGATCGATTGGATTTAGTCGAAAGAGCCATTGCAGATAATTTCCAATTCAAAAGCTGTGATATTGAATTCAGCCTAAAAAAGCCTTCATATACCATAGATACCCTTATTCATTTGTCGGAAAAATATCCTCAACATACTTTCGAATTAATATTGGGGGGTGATAATTTGGAGCAATTTAAAAGTTGGAAAAATTACGATAAGATTCTTGATTATTTTGGCCTTTACGTATACCCTAGAGGGGAAGAACCAAATTCCGATCTTTGGAGTCATCCAAAAGTAAAAAAGGTCAAAGCACCTGTTTTACATATTTCCGCGACCTATATCAGGGAATGCATTCAAAAAAATCAATCGATAAAATACCTAGTTCCTGATACAGTAGAGCAATTAATCGCTCAGAAAAAATTCTACATTTAGGCCTAAGCGCTTAAATTTTGTTTTCATTTTTTAGTCCATTTCCTTTTTTACGGCTTTGTTTCTGGTGGATTTTGGGCATTATGATGGTTCCCAATCAACCAGGAGGATCTCTTATTTCAACGAAGTTCATATTTCCACTTTGTTTGCTAGTGGCTCTCTTTTTATGGATTTCAAATAAAACCGTCTTTTATTCTTTTCTCCTTTCAGTATGCTGTTTATTAGCCGCTTATTTTCATAGTTTCGAACGGAATTGTCGCTTTCAAAAGCCACCCAAGGACCTTATAGCTTTTCGATTTCAAACCACCAGTATACCTGTGGCCAAATCAAAGACTTATGCACTGGAGGGAGAAATCTCTGCTTATTTAACTAGCAAAGGCCTTTGGCAAGAAATTCGAAGTAAAAGTATTTTTTATTTGGAGAAAAAAGGCCCTGCTCCTCAGATAGGGGATTCCTATTTAGTTCATGCTCAGCTTCAAGCTATCCGGCCAGGAGCATTTCCTTATGGACAAAACTGGCCTGTATTTTATGCTCGAAAGGGCATATTCACTACGGGGTATTTACCTAGGAAACAGGTAAAATTACTACAGCCTTCACATTCTAATTTCTCCCTACTCGCTCTTTTTGACCATTGGCAGCGGACCTTACTCCACCATTTACATCGCGTTGTCCTTGAAGAAAGAAATAAGGCCGTGGCGGGCGCCATGTTATTGGGGAGTCATGAAAAGATTGATTTTGAAACAAAAAAAAGCTATGCCGCCTTGGGGGCTATTCATATTTTATCTGTCTCTGGAATGCATATTGGGATACTTTTTATGTGTTTACAATTTTTCTTAAAATTCATTCCTAAGCGAACCAGATTGATGCAAGTAGCCTTGTTTGTTTTTCCTATAATCCTGATTTGGCTGTATGCCGGTATCACAGGTTTTTCAGCACCAGTAGTAAGAGCCAGCTGGATGTTTTCCGTTGTGCTATTTGCTCAGACATTCCGTTACCCTGTAAATTCCATTAATTTACTTTCGTTTACTGCATTTATCATATTGATTTGGGATCCTATGCAATTATTTGATGTAGGATTTCAATTGTCTTTTTTGGCGGTTTTGGGTATTCTTCTGTTTCAGCCTTATTTAAATGCTATTTGGCAGCCAACAGTAGAAAGTCCCATACTTAATTACCTAATTAAACAAGTGATATCCTTGACCACTGTGGCAATTGCCGCTCAAATTTTGACCTTTCCATGGATATTGTATTACTTCCATCAATTCCCTCATATCGGGATTATGTTATTGGCTAATCCCATATTGGTATTAATTTCTTCCATTTCATTAGTCTTGGGGATGGCTTTTCTAATCTCAGCGCCTATTTTTCAAGCGGTCGGCTACATTACATGCTATGATGTTCTAGGAGCATTGTTTGATTATAGCCTTCATATGTTGCATGCGCTCATGTATTGGCTTGATCGTGAATTTGAACCGACGATTCCCTTTTTACATTGGGACGGATGGATGTTCTTTCCTTATTTTTTAATCCTTATATGGAGTATATCCTGGTGGAAAACACGTAATCTTACCTATTTAATCTTATTGCCCATATTGATGCTGGGAAGTGTTGGCTATTTTCAGTGGGAGCAATGGAAGTTAATGAAAGAGCAATCTATGGCTTACCTAGCACAGTATAGGGGAGACCCTGTTTGGATTCATCTCAAAGGATTAAAAGCTAAGCTAGTAGGGCCATCAGGTATGTACCAAGACCCCGCTTGGATACAATCTAATATTTCACCTCTTTTAGCCAATCACTATGTACAGGATACTGTTCAGGTAACTTGGGATTCAACCAGAAATCTTTCTTGGTATTGGAAGGGAAAACATTACTATTGGGCAAAGAATGAACAAGGTTTAATTCCTAAGCATGTAGATGTTTTTATTTTGAATGGCCGACTTAAAAAGGCCCATTGGGATGAGCTATTGAAATATAATATAGAAAGTCAATGGCTTTGGACACAATCAATACCGGCTTATTACCGAAGACCTTTAACCTCATCTCACAATCAGCTAGCCTTGGATTCTGTTTCTGCTCAGGTATATTAAAAAAGGCTGTCGTTTCGGACAGCCTTTCTAATTTATTTATTTTTTTGCTCTTGACGTTTACGCTCGTTTGGATCAAGGTAGATCTTACGCATACGTAAAGACTTAGGAGTGATTTCTAAGTATTCATCCTTTTGAATGAATTCCATACACTCTTCTAATGAGAAGTTTAATTTTGGAGCAATCTTGGTGTTGGTATCCGTACCCGAAGCACGCATATTGGTTAATTGCTTGGCATTTTGCAGGTTTACCTCAATATCGTTTTGGCGATTATGCTCACCGACTACCATTCCTGAGTAAATCTCCTCACCTGGATCGATGAAGAACACCCCTCTGTCTTGTAATTTATCAATAGCATAAGGAGTAGCAACACCCGTATTCATTGAAATCAAAGAACCATTGATTCTACCTGGAATGGGGCCTTTGAATGGCTCATATCCAATAAAACGGTGGGCCATGATAGCTTCACCGAAGGTAGCAGTTAATACTTTAGAACGTAATCCAATCAAACCTCTTGAAGGGATATTAAATTCTAAGTGTTGTAAGTCACCTTTAGGTTCCATAATCAATAATTCTCCCTTTCCTTGGGTTGCTAATTCGATTACTTTACCCGCTACTTCTTCTGGTACATCTACCACTAATGATTCGATTGGCTCTAATTTTTCTCCATTTTCACCTTCTTTATAAATTACTTGAGGCTGCCCTACTTGTAATTCATAACCTTCGCGACGCATGGTTTCAATCAAAACAGACAAGTGAAGAATTCCACGACCGAAAACTAAGAATTTATCCTCACTTTCCGTGGTCATTACTCTTAAAGCTAAGTTTTTCTCAGTCTCCTTGAATAGACGCTCACGGATATGGCGAGAAGTTACCATTTTACCTTCTCTACCGAAGAACGGTGAGTTGTTAATGGTAAATAACATATTCATCGTTGGCTCGTCAATGGCGATACGCTCTAATGCTTCTGGATTTTCTGGATCAGCCAAGGTATCACCAATTTCAAAATCTTCAATACCTGTTACCGCGCAAATCTCTCCACATTCAACAGTATCAACGCGTACCTTTCCAAGGCCTTCAAATACTTGTAGTTCTTTGATACGCATTTTCTTCACTGAACCATCAGACTTACAAAGAGCAATAGGCATATTTTCTTTCAAGGTTCCACGCTCCAAACGTCCGATCGCGATACGACCAACAAAAGAAGAGTAGTCCAAAGAAGTAATTTGCATTTGAGGAGTACCTTCCTGAACCTTAGAAGCAGGAATGTGCTCAATGATGGCATCTAATAAAGGGATGATATTATCAGTTGGGGTCTTCCAATCTGTATTCATCCAGCCTTGTTTAGAAGAACCGTATAAGCAAGGGAAATCCAATTGCTCTTCAGTCGCATTTAAGTTAAACATTAAGTCAAAAACTGACTCATGTACCTCATCTGGACGACAGTTTTCTTTATCTACTTTGTTTACAACCACGATTGGTTTCAAACCTAAAGCGATAGCCTTAGATAATACGAAACGTGTTTGTGGCATTGGGCCTTCAAAGGCATCCACTAATAACAAAACACCATCAGCCATACGTAATACACGTTCCACTTCTCCTCCAAAGTCGGCGTGACCAGGAGTATCAATGATGTTGATTTTAACGCCATTATAGCGAACGGATACGTTTTTTGAAACGATGGTAATTCCACGCTCTCTTTCTAAGTCGTTGTTATCCAAGATCAGATCACCGAATTCTTGATTTTCTCTAAAAATCTTAGATGCATGAATGATTTTGTCGACTAGCGTAGTTTTACCGTGGTCAACGTGGGCAATGATGGCAATGTTGCGAATGCTTTGCATAAAATAATGGCGCTTTGATGAAATCAAATCTCTCTGCCAGAGGAAATTTAAGGTGCAAAGGTAGGGATTATTTCTTAGAAAAGTACTAATTGTATTGAATGAAATCGCGAAAACTTAATCTTGACTAACTTTCTGAGAAGTAGATTTCGTCTTCTTTGGGTAGAAGTGGGCTATTTTTTTCAGGATACTATCTGAATCAATACCACATAATTGATAAAGTTCATGAGGCTCTCCATGTTCAATTATATCATCTGGGACCCCTAAACGTAAAATTGGCTTATTGTAGCCATGGTCTAGCATAAACTCGGCGATAGCAGAACCAAAGCCACCTTGTATGCAGGCATCTTCCACCGTAATGACTTGATTATACTTGGTAAATACTTCATGAAGTATTTTTTCATCCAATGGTTTCACGAATCTCATGTCGTAAAGCGCTGGATTCATTCCTACTGATTTCGCTTTTTGACAAGCTAATTCAGCCTCATTTCCGATATGGCCAATACTTAATATGGCAACATCCTCTCCATCAAATATCTTTTGTCCTGTTCCAATTTTAATTTCCTCGAAGGAGGTCCTCCATACAGGCATCACTCCCGCACCACGAGGGTATCGGATGGTAATGGCTTTTTGATGTTCTTTAAATGTATCTAAAGACGCAGTGTACATGATATTTCTAAGTTCTTGCTCGTTTCTAGGAGCAGCAACTATCATGTTGGGTATACAACGCATATAAGCCAAGTCGTATAAACCATGATGTGTAGGACCATCAGCGCCAGCTAAGCCAGCTCGGTCTAAACAGAATATCACGGGAAGCTTTTGTAGACAAACATCATGAACTACTTGGTCATAGCCTCGTTGCATGAAAGAACTATAGATATTACAAAAGACGGTTAAACCTTGGGTGGCCATACCAGCTGAAAAAGTAACAGCATGTTGTTCGGCTATCCCCACATCAAAAGCCCGGTCAGGCATAGCTCTCATCATAATATTCAAAGAGGAGCCGGAAGGCATAGCAGGCGTAATTCCCATAATTTTAGGATTTTGCTCTGCTAATTCTAATATGGTATGTCCAAAAACCTCTTGATATTTAGGAGGTTGTGGATTATCGAAGGTCTTTTTATGGATTTCCCCAGTGATTTTATCAAATTTTCCTGGGGCATGCCAACGTGTTTGATCTTTTTCTGCTAATGAATACCCTTTCCCTTTGGTAGTAATACAATGTAAGATTTTAGGTCCAGGAATATCCTTTAAATCATTTAAGACCGTGGTTAAATATTGTACATCATGGCCATCAATGGGTCCAAAATACCTTAAATTTAGCGATTCAAAGAGATTACTTTGCTTAAGTAATGTGGCTTTCAGCCCATTTTCAATTTTAGAAACAATCTCCTGGGCGGATTTCCCAAATTTGGACATCTTTCCCAATAGATTCCAAACATCATCTTTTACTCGATTGTAGGTATGTGAAGTGGTGATGTCGGTTAAATATTCCTTTAAGGCACCAACATTGGGGTCAATGGCCATGCAATTATCGTTGAGGATAATGAGCATATTGTTGGGAATATCCCCGGCATGATTCATTGCCTCGAAGGCCATACCGGCTGTCATCGAACCGTCACCAATGACGGCAATGTGCTGTTTATGAAACTCTTTTTTATACCGAGAAGCGACAGCCATACCTAAGGCTGCAGAAATGGAAGTAGATGAATGACCAACGCCAAAAGCATCATATTCACTTTCCGAACGCTTGGGAAAGCCACTTATTCCTCCTAATAGTCGATTTGTATGAAATGAATCCTGGCGACCAGTGAGTATTTTGTGTCCGTAGGCTTGATGACCGACATCCCAAACGAGTTGATCGTCTGGCGTGTTG
This sequence comes from Cytophagaceae bacterium, assembly GCA_027491315.1. Lineage (GTDB taxonomy): Bacteria > Bacteroidota > Bacteroidia > Cytophagales > Spirosomataceae > Aquirufa. The sequence goes on along the minus strand of JAIXWL010000001.1, from coordinate 71,922 downwards.
AAAACATAATGTAAGGCAACTGTCAATTCGGTAACCCCTAATGAAGCACCAAAATGCCCTCCATTGACTGATACATGGTCAATAATAAATTGGCGCAATTCATGGCAAACTGCAGGTAAATCTGCAGGGGACAACTTCCGCAAATCCGCTGGGGATTGGATTTTGCTTAGGATAGGTCCGGCTTGAAATTGCATACTTGGAGGGGTATTTTTTATAAAGGGTTCTTTTCTAACTATACAAAGGTAAAAATGTTTTTGGCTGACTAGTCATTTTTTTGACTTGCTTTAAACAATCGTTTCTTTTCATGTTTGCTTAAACTTTCATAACCCGAGGTAGAAATTTTATCTAAAATGGCGTTCAATTCATCCTCTTCAATCTCATCGGCATCATTTTGTTCTACGAAATCTTGTATTTTTCGTTGGATCGTCATGGAATAAGAGTATATTTTTTCTTCGGGTGCAGGTCTGCGTGATTGTCTTTTTTGGTAAGAGTAAGCATACAGAAAGCCTAAAAGGGCTCCTCCTAAATGGGCGATATTTCCTCCGGCATTAGTTCCTGTTGTTTCAATCATGGACCAAAGAATATAAAATGCCGCGACATATTTAATGGCTACTTCTCCAAAGATTAAAAGGTGTACCTTATAGTTGGGTTGTAAAGTGGCTGCACCCACCACGATAGCAAAAACACTGGCAGAAGCACCATTTAAGAAAATGGGGCCCTTCATGACAAAATAGGAAAAGCTATTCAGTAATAAAATATAAGCAATAGCTCCGGCTAATCCTCCTAAAAAATACAATTGAATCAAGCGCTTTTGACCTATAAAAGTGTGGATGATTTGTCCAAACCAATACAGAAACAGCATATTGAATATCAGGTGGAAAATCTCAAAATGAGCAAAGAAATAAGTGAAGAATGTCCAAGGTTTGTACAAAACGACCTTAGGTTGTGAGGAGAGGGCAATTTGCTCTAGGAGTAAATTATACCAGTCTTCTTTACCCGCTAATGATAAAAATACATGGGTTAAAGAAATGACAACAAAGACTACCACATTGGCTAATATCAAGCGCCATAACCCATTTTCTGGGTTTTGAATGACTAGCCGAATGTCCTGCCAAATACTTTTCATCTCAATAGAAATTATTCCTTTGTGTTTTCCAAACCTTTAATAGGATCACCGCAAAAATCATTCCACCAATGTGAGCGAAATGAGCCACATTATCTCCCTGGCTTTGTTGGATACCTGCATAGAGCTCGTAAAGTCCGTAAAAGGTGACAAAATATTTCGCCTTAATGGGTATGGGGAAGGGAAATAAAAACATTTCTGAATTGGGGAATAAATAACCAAATGCCATGATGATTCCGAAAATGGCACCTGATGCACCACCTAGTGCCCCCATATTGATTAATGCTTCATAATTAGCAATTACCCAATTGATGTTAATTTGCCCACCTGGTGCTGAAATAATGCCATAATGCTGGGCATAATCAATTAAATTTTCTGAGTTGGGATTAGCTAAAACCAGTTCTGTGGCTCTCCTAATTTCTGCGAAGTCGATGAAGTGTTGGATCCCCATATACAAAAGGCCTGCCCCAATACCACAAAAAAAGTAAAAGAAAAGAAATCGTTGAGCCCCCCAAATACGTTCTAGTAAGGATCCAAACATGTAAAGTCCAAACATGTTTCCCAGTAGGTGCATGAAGCTAGCATGCACAAACATGTAGCTTACTACCTGGAAAAAGCGGAAATCGCTGGCTCCAAAATAATGCAAAGTGAGAAACTCTTGAGGAAAGCCGAAACCCTTGATCAAGTAAAGTCCTACATTGATTAACAATAAAGTACGAACAGTGGGTGTTAAGTTTTGTAGCATTTCTTTATTCTTCGTATCCCCAATCTATCGAGGTTTTCATGTCTTTAATGATCAATCCCATGGATTTAAAAGTAGCTCTAATTTCATCCACTTTGTCATATTGCTTACTCCGCTTGAATTCAGTATACAATTGAAGTAATCCTTGAATCATATTTTCCCATTGGTCAGGCAGTTCTTCTTTAATACCTAAAATGTCTTCTAGGAATGAAATATAATTTGTTTTCAAGGATTCAAATGCCTTTTCTCCAATGGACTCTAATGAAATTTGTCCAGTATAAATCTGATTTATTTTCTTCAATAAAGTAAACAAATGAGCTATAGTAACAGCCGTATTTAAATCATCGTTCATTCCATCGTAACATCCCTGAACGGCAGCTTGAATTTCTTCCGCATGCTTACTTTCAATAGCTGCCGCATTGGCAACTTCTGGGAATGACATGTTCTTGACGATTCTTAGGCCATTAGCGATACGTTTATAGCCTTTTTGGGCTGCTTTTAGTGCCTCATTGGAGAAGTCCAGGGTACTTCGGTATTGAGATTGTAACATAAAAAAGCGCACCGTCATTGGGCTGTAGGCTTGTTCCAATAGAGGATGACTTCCACTAAATAATTCAGAAGGTAAAAATGAATTACCTAGTGATTTGCTCATTTTTTGCCCATTAACGGTGAGCATATTGGTATGCATCCAATACCTGACTGGTGATTTGCCATAGGTAGCTTTGGCCTGAGCAATTTCACATTCATGGTGTGGGAATTTTAAGTCCATTCCACCGCCATGAATATCAAAGGTGTCTCCTAAGTACTTGTGGCTCATGCAAGTACACTCCAAATGCCAGCCTGGAAATCCTTCTCCCCAAGGAGATGGCCAATGCATGAGGTGCTCTGGAGCGGCTTTTTTCCACAAGGCAAAATCCAATGGATTTCTTTTTTCACCAACCCCGTCCAAATCCCGTGTTTCAGTCAATAAATCTTCTAAAACTCGACCAGACAGTTTTCCATAATCTCCCCCTTGTTTATTATAGCTTTCTATATCAAAATAAACAGATCCATTGGACTCATAAGCTAATCCTTTGTCTAATAGGGTTTTAGTAGTTTCAATTTGCTCCATGATATGTCCCGTGGCCGTTGGCTCAATACTCGGGGGAAGTAAATTGAACTGCTCCAAAACTTGGTGGAAATTTTGCGTATACCGGTGCACTATTTCCATTGGCTCTAGCTTTTCCAGCTTGGCCATTTTACCAATTTTGTCCTCTCCTTCGTCTCCATCACCCACTAAGTGACCTACATCGGTAATATTCCTCACATAACGTACTTGATAGCCTAGGTGACGTAAGTAACGGTGCAGGATGTCGAAGGAGGTGAAAGTCCTTAAATTACCCAAATGAACATAATTATAAACGGTTGGACCACATACATATAAACCTACATGTGGAGCATTAATGGCCGTGAATAATTCTTTTTCTCTACTGAGGGTATTATATAATTTTAAGGCTTGCATGGTTTGAACGATTCCTTTTCGGATGTGCTATTTATAAAAGAATTAAAATTACTTTGATTCTTTTAAACCACCAAACGATTTATCGCCTTGGAATGTTTTATGGGAGGGAGGATTGCTCGACTCATTCTATTATCTTTGTTTAAATATTGAAATTCCATTTAAAATCCAGCATGTATTTACGAGAAGTAGCTGATGATAATTTATTAAAGAAAGCTTTTTTGACATTTCCTGTTAGCCTTTATGCAACTGATGCTAATTGGATACGTCCATTGGATTCCGACATAGAGTCTATTTTTGACCCTAAAAAAAATCCACATTTCAAGCATGGGGAAGCTATTCGTTGGTTATTATTCAATGAAGATCATCAAGTAATTGGTCGAGTGGCAGCATTTTATGATGGGAAACCCGCCAAAGATGGAGAATTAGCTGCGGGAGGGATGGGGTTTTTTGAATGTATCGAAGATCAGAAAGCTGCTTTTATTTTGTTTGATGCTTGCGCGGATTGGTTAAAATCCAAAGGTCTAGAGGCCATGGATGGCCCTATTAATTTTGGAGAAAGGGATAGCTTTTGGGGATTGATGGTGAAAGGTTGGGAATTTGAACCTACCTATAAAATGCCTTGGACTAAGGAATATTATATTGCCTATTTTGAACAATATGGATTCAAGGATTATTTCCAGCAATATGTATTTGTATCACCCGTATCTGCAGCGAATGTAGCCCCGTCCATTGAAGAAAAAGCACAACGAATTTATCAGAATCCGAATTATGTGTTCAAGCACATTGAAAAATCAGATTTGAGTAAATATGCGGAAGATTTTAAAATCATTTTCAATGCAGCTTGGGCCAAATTTCCAGGTGTAACAGCCATGAGCTCAGAGCAAGCTCAAAAGCTCGTAAAGAAAATGAAGCCTATCATTGATGAGCAATTATTATGGTTTGCTTATACATCAGAGGGTGAACCTGTTGCCTTTTTTATTGTTATTCCTGATTTAAATCAAATTGTCAAGCACCTGAATGGGAAGATGAATGTTTGGGGAATGATTAAATTTTTACTTTTAAAATGGAAGGGAGCGCTAACTCGTTGCTGTGGGGTGATTTTTGGAGTTGTTCCCGAACATCAAGGCAAAGGTGTGGAGTCTGCCATCGCCTTACGTTTCCGTCAAGCTGCTCGTGATAATCCTTTTTATCCATATGAAACCATGGATATGAATTGGGTGGGTGATTTTAATCCTAAAATGCTTCGATTCGTTTCCCAATTGGGGGCCAGTATCGATAAAACATACATTACATATCGTTATTTATTTAATCCAAACCAGCCCTTTAGTCGTTGTCCTAAAGTAGGCTAAATAATTTAAAATGAGCTTATTATCAATTGGAACAGTGGCTTTTGATGCCCTGGAAACCCCTTACGGAAAAACAGATAAAATCATCGGTGGATCTTGTACTTACATTAGCCTATCAGCGGCATTTTTCTTGCCAAAGGTAAATGTTGTGGCAGTAGTTGGAGATGATTTTCCCAAGGAATATATGGAAACTTTGGAGGAGAAAGGAATCGATTTGACTGGCTTACAGATCAAAGAAGGTGAAAAAACATTCTTTTGGGCAGGTAAGTATCACAATAATATGAATACCCGTGATACCTTGGTAACTGATTTGAATGTATTAGCGGATTTTCAGCCAGCAATTCCTGCATCTTATCAAGATTGTGATTATTTAATGTTGGGTAACTTGACGCCACAGGTTCAAATAGATGCCATACAGGGTTTACACAAGCGACCTAAATTAATCGTAATGGATACGATGAATTTTTGGATGAATGTGGCTATGGATGATTTGAAACGTGTGTTGAAAATGGTTGACGTCCTTTGCATTAATGATGAGGAGGCTCGTCAATTATCTGAGCAATATTCCTTGAGAATAGCGGCTAAGATGATTATGGCGATGGGGCCTAAAACATTGATCATTAAAAAAGGAGAGCATGGTGCTCTCTTATTCCAAGACGATAAGATGTTTTATTGCCCAGCCTTGCCTTTGGAAGAAGTTTTCGATCCAACGGGAGCGGGAGATACTTTCGTTGGGGGCTTTATTGGGTACTTAGCACAAAAAGATGATACCTCTTTTGAAAGTATGCGTCAAGCTATCGTGTACGGTTCAGCAATGGCTTCCTTTTGTGTAGAGAAATTTGGAACAGAACGTTTATTTGAAATAAGTCCTGCTGATTTGGAAGCCCGAGTGAATGAATTTAGGGAATTAGCTAGATTTTAAGCACCTACCATCACCACATGTAATTCATCCAAGTTCAAGTATTGATTCGCTATTTCGCGCAATTCTTGAGCTTGGCATTGAACGATTTGCGTTTGAAATTGATCATAGAAATCAGGCGCTAGGTTTTCTAGTTGAATGACCTTTATTTTTTCTGCTATATCGAAAGCCTGGGTTAATTCGCCGGTAAAACTACCCATCAAGTAGTTTTTGACTAATTCTAATTCTTCATTCTGCACTAATTCAGTTTGAAGCAAACGTATCTCTTTTTTGATTTCATCCAAGGTTTGCTCGCTATTTTCTCCATTGACATCCGTTCCCGTAACCCAATAGGAAGACTCTTTTAGTGCAACGATGGACGATGAAATACCATAGGTAAATCCTTTATCTTCTCGAATATTATTCTGAAGTCTTGAGCCGAAGTAACCGCCTAAAATGGTATTTAAAATACTAAATTTAAAATAGTCAGGATGCTTTCTCCCGATGGCTAATTTACCTGCTCGAATGGATGTTTGTAATGCGCCATCCCGACGCTCATGTTCTACTTTGGAGGATTGGGGCAATACTTCTGGTAAATTAGTTGGCCACGATTGCTCGAAACGTAATTGACCTAATTGCTGATCAAGTAAGCGCATTTCTTGCTTGGATATTTTGCCAGAAAGAAAAATAATGGGTTTGACATTGGCCCAAGTAGACGTATAAAAGTTATATAAATCCATTCGGCTTAAGTCCGCTAGACTTTCAGGGGATGAATATCGGCCATAGGCATGTTGACCAAAAATTTGTCCGCGGAATAATTGACTTGCGGCAAATGATGTTTTTTGCCAATTCAATTTATTTTTTTGGATTTCAATGGCAATTTCTTTCTCGTATTCTTCTTGGCTAAATGTACCCTCCTTTAGCAATTCAGCCACCCAGGGAATTAATGCTTCAAAGTGTTTATTAAGGCCATATACAGAGAAATTAGCATGATCTAAATTTGCTTGAATATCCCAAAATGCACCTAAAAAATCAAATGCTTCATGTATTGCTTGCGCAGAATGGGCCTTTGTCCCTCTTTTCATAAGATTAGCTGCCATATTGGCTAACCCAGCTTTGGATCCAGATTTTGAGCCCGCCGGGCTGATAATCTCCAGCTTAAACACAGGTTGTTCTCCTAGGTTTATGGAATAAACCGGAATCCCATTACTTAAATGAAACACATCAACCATTGGGAATTTTACTAATTCAATGGGATAAGCAGGAGGGGGAGTGGAACGATCTAGCATGATATTCGGGTAAAAAACAAATGACATTCCTAGGAATGTCATTTGAAATCAAAAGATGTATTTTGGCTTATTTCTTAGAGGCACCGTTATTAATAGCCGCTAACAAGGAAACACGAAGTGTGTTAGCTAGAGGGCTACCAGAACCTGTTGGAACTAAGTAAGCAAAATCAAATCCGTATTTTTGGTCTAATTTAAAACCAACTCCGAAAGTGAAATATTTACGATTTCCTTTCATTTCGCTTTCATTGAAATAACCTGTTCTTAAAGCGAATGAATTATTGAATAAGTATTCAGCACCGATTGAAGTAGTGATTTCTTTTAACTCTTCACCAAATCCGTCTGGAGCATCAAACAATGAACTGAAGATTCCACCGATGGCAGTGGCATCATTTGGATCATTACCCACTTTAGCACCATTAGCGTCAATGGAATATGGAGTAGGCACCATTAATTTGTTAAAGTCTAAGGTAAATGTTAAACGATTTCCCTCAGAAATATCTTTAGTAGTTGCCATTCCAAAACGCAAGTTGGTAGGAATGAAGTTTTTATCAATACCACCGTAAGAAACCTTACCTGAAATATTAGACAAAACTAAACCGTAGGTATATTTCCATTCTTTAGCTGAAACGCTGTTCCAATATAAGGCCACATCAGCAGCTACTGTTTGAGCAGGTTTCATTGCTACATTGGATCCATTCGTTCCAGTATAGTTTCCTAATAAATTCGAATTGATGTATTTTAAATTAACACCTAAAGATAAAGTGTTTGATAATTTACGAGCATGAGACGCAGTAATAGCATATTCTTTCGAATTGAAGTTACCTGCACTCTGACCTGTTGAAGTAGTTGCTTGGAATAAACCTTGATCAAAATAATTGATGGAAAATCCGAATGCTTGATCTTTACTAGTCTTTTTGTATCCAGCTATGTTGTATAGTGCCATATCATTTACCAAGTTTCTTAACCAAGGTGTATATGATATAGAGAATCCTAAGTCTTTCTCAGCTGTAGCTAATTTAGCTGGATTCCAATAAATGGCGTTGACATCCGATGAAATAGCGACACCAGCATCTCCCATACCAGCCGAACGTGCATCTGGAGCAACATTCAAGAATAACATGGTTGGTGTAGGTATTCTTCCTGCATTTATTTGACCAGAAACTAATGCTTGTCCAAACGCACAAGTACTAATCAAACCTGCTACCAAGGTTAATAATGCTTTTGGGAATAATGAATTGTTTGTCGTCATTGTTTAAAAAAATTAGAGAGTCTTGTTTAGCATAAAGCCAAGGCCAAAAATAGGCATTTTTACGCTAATTGTTGTTTTGTAAGCTAAAATATTTGTCAAAATTTATTTTAAGGTAGCTATTTTGCCTTGGTACTTGCGGATATTGGAACCTTGGATATCTTTGATTTCAAGCATATAATTAGCTCCTAAACCGATATTTCTAAGCTCTGATTCATTAAATTGGAATGAAAGATCTAAAAATTCCGAACCTCCTCCCAGTAAATTTCCCTCTTTTTCTATTACGGTTTGACCTAAGATGTTGATAATTTTAAAATTATACTGATAATCTGACCAAAACTTTTCTTGACTCAGGCGAATGTTTAATTGTTCTTGAAAAGGATTAGGATATACTAGGCAAAAATTAGCTGTAAGATTCTCTTTCGAAACTTGAAAACGAAACGATGACTCGCTCATGTTATTGTTTATATCAAAACATTTTACCTGAATTTTGTACTCTCCGGGAACTAAATTTTGAAAGGGATATATCGCCGTCCCCTCGTTGCTTTGGCCTGATTTGGGAATAAAGTAATCAACCAAGGGGATTTTTAAGGTATCATTTACCAAAATATAACTGATTTCTCCATTCATTTTGCGCCATAAAAAACCACTATCATCTTTGAGCTGAATCTGTAATATGGGTTTTGAGCTAGTGGCTTCTACATTTGGTTCATTTAGGCTAATCTGAATTTTTGGGCTCTGGTTATCTGAAAAATTGGTTTTAGTGGCTATTTGTACCATGGATTTAGCACCTGCCCAGGTCATTCCAAGGGTGTCTTTTCCAATTATTTTTAATGTCACTTGTTGGTTCCTCCCCATTGGTGGAATATTTTTTGGGGAAAAGGAGATTTTCCCATTGGTTATTTTACTTGATATCTTCCAAAAGATCTCTCCATCTAGTTTATATGAATAGCTAGCAGTTTTAGTACCTAAGGTTTTTTGGGGTGTATCTGGTCCTACCAATGATATTTCTACTTCATTTGCTGGGCCCGGCATTGGTATACTAATCAGTTTTTCACTTCCTGATAATAGACTATCTTCGGGTATGTTTATTGGCTGATAAATCCATGGTAAATCCGCAGAAGGATCTCCCAACAAACTAATATTACGGTTGATTACTCCTGCGTGACTTTGGTTTTTGGTATCTCTGAACAAGTCGCCCATTTTATAATTTTTTTGATGAGCATGTTCTTGAATGAGGCGATAAAATGCTTGACCAAAGATGTAATTGCTGCTTTGAAATACGGGTCTAGTTGTACTAATTAGGCCAATCGCTCCTCCTTTGTCTGAAAGTAAGCTTAATTCTGCACCCGATAATACATTAGGATCATCAAATCTTCCGAATTGACAAGTGGCAGTCAGCACCCAAGGAAGATGTTGGGCATTATTTAATTTCTGAATATCCTCAGTTGTCCATATTTTTTCATCAGTCCAAACTGTCTCTGCTCCATGACCTATGAAATGAATAAAGTTCGCTTTTTGCTCCCAGGTGTTTTTTACAGCTTGCCTGCCAGCTTTTGAACCATAAATTCCATTATTCAATTCCATGGGAAATTGATCCAAATAAATTTTTTGTTTTTGAAATAAGGGATTACTCTTGGCTAAACTTGACGAAAAATCTTCAGCATCCTGAACATGTAAATTGGAATCGCCGTCATCTGCAATCCAAGAAAACTGATAAATTGAAGCAGGCGAAGATTTTTGTTTTTCGGAATAATCTATCAGTTTATTGACTAATACCAGGGCTTCATTGGGATTTCTAGCGGGTAATCGGCCAATGCCAATAGAAAGTCTTTCATTTACTGCTTGGTCTCCTTCTGTCCATGCTCCTTGGCCAGGTTCTAAAAATCCAAAATAGTCGTCAGAAGCATAGCTTAAAAGGGGATGATAAGATTCTACACTTTCATAGGTAGGAACATAGCTCGCTTTTTCAATGGCTGTAGCTACTGAATTTTTGTTTTTGTAGTCCAAAGAGGCATCACCTAACAAGATAACATACTTTAATTGGGCATCTGGTCTATTTTTTTGGTCATATAAATAATCACGGATGGCAGTTACATCTTGTTTGCCACCGGCATATTCATGATAAATTAAATCGGTTGTAATTACACTCGTTTTAATTTGGGCCCTTGTATTTTTATACCAAGCCAGTTTCTCTGCGGCATTTTGAAGCCTAGGACTTGAGATGATAATGAGTTCGCTGGCTGGACTATGTTTAATGTCTTGAAGCTTCAACTGTTGTACAAAATCAGGGCTGCTTAATTTACTAGGTTCAAAAATCAATAATTTACTCCCTGGAGATGTCGATATTTTTCCTTTTGCCTGTTTATTTGATAAACTAAGCCAGTCCTGATCTCCGTTTTTAAGCCAAATTTGATGCTTATCGGTAAGGTTTTGAATAGAAATGCTGAAACTGGAATCTTGTTGATTAGCTAAATAATATAATGGATTTTCATTGGCGGCATTGAAAAGTCGCGGGTAATTGAGTGTAAGGCTATTGAGGTAGCCTGTTCCGATACTATTGGCATAGTTGATTTTCCAGGACCATTGATTGTTTTTAATGCTTGGTCGAACAGTACCATAAAAATTTTTTATTTGAATTTTTTGGTCATATCGATCGCCTGAAATAGGACCTATCACCCAAGGTGGAAGCTTATTGTTTTCAATAGTGAACGTGAAAATCCCTTCTTTCACGGAGCTAGAAGCCAACTGGCCAAATATTTCAGCCAATGCCCCTTCCTTATAATCTTTGATTGGATATTGAATGATTTTCTCGCTATTACCTGAAAAGGCATCCCCCAACCACTGCCTACCTGATTGGATAGCATTGGTAAACTCTGGTTGGTAGTGGAAATGGGACCAAGCGTAATCTAGGCTAGGCTCTTGTGCCTGTCCCCAAGTTGTTTGCTTGATTCTTTGGCTTTTTGGACTATCCCATCGAATAAAGTAGTAAGAGGAATCTGTATATGGGTGAGTCTCTGTTTTCCATCTTTTTTGATCTTTATCCCAAATGGTCAAATGAGCAGATTCAGCATAAAAACAAATTAGGTCATTGTCATCCCAAACACCATTTTCTTCGCCTAGGAATAAACTACTGATAGGTTCTAAGTCCTTGGTTCTAGGGCTATTAGTGAGTTGAGGAAGAATTCCTCTTTGGCCTTGAAAAATGACTACTTTTTGAGGATTAATGCGGCTAGGATCAATCTTGTTTTTTATTAGCCAGTCTTTATTGATTTGATATACTCCTGTCTGGCTGACAGCGATTTTTGTCCATGTACCTTCTGATAAGACAGAATGTGACTGGCAAAGGCTAATCCCAGGAAATAGAAAAACAGAAATAATAGCCAAGAAGATATGTCCAGGACTAATCGGTAGATTGGTTTTCCAATAAGCTAACTTGGGCATTTTTCGCTACTAAATAGAGTTTCCCGCTAATCTGTTCTTTGCAAATGTAACGGGTTCTACGAAGTTTCCCTTTGACAAGTTGGAGGTTTTTTAGAAAAAACAATTGATTCTCCTCGAGTTCGTGCAGGCTGACCAAGGGATTTTCAGGGTCAAAGGTTTTTAATACTTCCACTAAAGGAGTGTACATGGAGGAAGAAGCTGAGGGATTTTTTAGATAGGTCTTTAGGACGTTCACTAAGGCTTCGGGTAATAATTCAGGATCAAGGATGGGTTCGAATAAGTTATAAAACTCTTTTTTCCATTCATTGCCGTGAGGAGATACTTTGTTTTTATGTGCGAGGTATGTGCTAAGATGGGCTACTTCATGGATGTAGGTGACCAAAAATGCATAGGGGTTTAGGTTGTGGTTCACCGTTATTTGATGTCCCTTTTGAGGAGAAAAACGGTAGTCCCCTAATTTAGAGCCTCGTTCTTTACTGACAATAAAGTCAAAGGAATAGTCTTGCCAAAGCTGAAAACAATACTCAGCGACGCTGGCGGGGAAATGATCGAAAAAGGATTGAATTCTTTTGCTTTTGACCATTGTGAAAAGGGCATAAAAAAAGTCCTTCGCATGCGAAGGACCTTTCTCTCTTTTGCTTAGAAATTATTTCTTAGCAGCAGTGTCAGCAGCAGCAGTGTCAGCAGCAGCAGTATCAACAGCAGCAGCAGCAGCAGTATCAACAGCTACAGAATCAGCAGCAGCTTCAGTTTTTTTCTCACCACAAGATGCCAAAGTTACCATTGCAGCAACGAAAGCTAGAGCGAATACTTTTTTCATTTTTTTGATATTTAAGGTTTGAGTTACAAAACTAATGGATTGATTTGTATCTACCAATAATTTTGACAAAAATTTTAAGAAATTTTTAAGTATTGGTCAAGGTTTTTTCAAAAAACCTTATTAAGAGGATATATTGGCCGTTTTTAGAACTTAAAAATATTAAGTAATTCTTAAGGAATTCTAAAATTAATGGATCTTTAGCGGATTAAATCCTTAAATCGGTCATAAAAACCGCTGCTTTTAAAAGTAAAAGATTTGTGCAAAACGTAGTTAGACACAAAACTAAAGCCCATACCGTTGGTGGTAGTAAGTACTTGAGTGAGGTTGATTTTTTTAACTGAATAAGGTATTTGCCAATAAAAATCATTCATGATTCCATGTAAAGCGCGATAGGGCAATACACTAAAGAACCAAGTGACAAATCCTGAAAAAGACGCAACCATTAAGAATTTAATCATTTCCCTCCTTGTTTGCTGCGACTGGCGGGCATTAAAGGCAAATAGTTTTGTCAGAATAAATCCAACGACTAATGAAATGTAATAAGCGGGTAAAATGGATTCTTCGTAACTTACTTTAAACCAATCTTTGATCAATCCGCCGGATATTAGTTGTACTACAGCTCCAGTTCCCGCAATAAGGAAATAGGCTAATAGGTCTTTTTTATTAAATAGTTTAGAGTTCGATTTGCTCAAAATGGCTAATGATTAGAAAACGCTTTTGACTATACTAGGGTAAACTCCTAATATGATAGTACCAAGTGTGCAAGCCCAAAGCGCTACTTTGAATAGAGCAGGAACTTCAATTTTTTCTATTTCTCCAGCCTTCAAATATACAGCTATGATTCCTTTGAAATAGTAGTAAATACCGACTGCTGACATCAGGATGGCTAAGATGACAGGGTAAATAATATTTCTACTAAAGGTGTCAGAGAAAATGAAAAATTTACCCCAGAAACCAGCCGTTAAAGGAATACCTGCTAAAGAAAGCATCGAAATGCTGAAGCATAAAGCTAAGCCTGGATTGTTTTTAGCAAGGCCTTCAAATGAACTGAAATTTTCTGGTTTCTCTACGCGGGCACTTTGGTATTCCGATACTAAAATTAATACAGCAAAGGCCACCACAGTTGCCAATGTATAAGATAATGAATAGTATAAGATACTGGAAGTGGTACTGATTTGCTTAGAACTTACTGTTAATAACAAGTAACCAGCATGAGAGATACTGGAGAATGCTAGCATTCTTTTCACACTCTGCTGATAAACTGCCGAAATATTTCCTACGACCAGCGTTAGCATACTGATGAAATATACGGGTAGTACCCAGACGGTATATAAACTTCCGAAGATGCCTGAAACCAGGTGAAATAGCGCCGCAAAGCTAGCTGTTTTCACGATGGTCGACATAAACATGGTGAAAATGGTTGGAGCTCCTTCGTAAACATCGGGAGTCCAAAAGTGGAAAGGTGCCGCTGATACTTTAAACAATAATCCTACGATAATTAATAAAACTCCAATGAACAAAAAGGTTGGCATGGACTCAGGAGCAGTGCTGGTAAGAATTGTCCCTATGTTTGAAATATAAAAAGAACGAGTAGCCCCGTAAACCAAGGTAATACCAAAAAGTAGGATACCCGTGGTAAATGAACCCATCAAGAAATACTTAATCGCAGCTTCATTCGAGCGAAGGTTTCTCTTGTCGCTACCTGTTAACACATACATGGCTACCGATAAGATTTCTAAACCCACAAACAAGACAATCATGTGATCGAATGATACCATTAAAATGGCCCCTACCACAGAAAATAGCATAATGGCATAATATTCTGCAGGATGAGTATGTTCATCATCTTGCCCAAATGCTTTAGAAAATGCTACTACAAAAAAGGCGGCTAATTGTATGATGAGACTAAAATTAATGGACGTGTTGGTCGTGCGGAACATATTTCCAAACCACAATAATTCATGATTCCAGTCGGAAACAGTCAAAGCCATGGAAACCACTAAGAATAATAGGGTTACCAATTGTATCGTTTTTCTAGGGAACCAAAATCCCAAGAATAAATTACTAATTCCAAAAAGAGATAAAGCAATGATAGCCGTCATAATTTTATGCGATGCTGTTTAAGTATTTTCGGGTTTCTATTTTAATATTGAAACCAAGGCCTGAACACCTGGTTCAGTAAAATTTAAAATCCATGTTGGGTGAACACCACCTATAATGACCAAGGCACAAAGCGGAATTAAAACCCATTTCTCCGCCGCACTTAAATCTTCAAAATCTTTTGTGATGCGAGAAAAGTTACCAAACATTGTCTTTTGAATCAGACGCAATGTATAAACAGCACCTAAAATAATGGTGATTCCTGCTACAATACCTATGATCATGTCATGATCAAATACGCTTTTCAAAAGTAAAAATTCTCCAATGAAACCATTGGTTAATGGTAAGGCTACTGACCCTAAACTTAGGATGACGAAGGCCACCGTCAATACATATGAGAATTGAGTGATACCGCCTAACTGAGCAATTTCCCTTGATTTTGTCCTTCTTTCGATAATTTCAATGATGAAGAACAAACCTACGATGTTAATACCGTGGGATAACATTTGATATAATGCTCCTTGAATACCTTCCACGCTTTGACTCAAAATACCAGCAGACATAAGACCAACGTGAGCAAAGGATGAGTAAGCCAATAAACGTTTGGCATCTTTTTGTTGAATCGCAATGATGGAGCCATAAATGATTCCGATCACAGAAAGGATGATAGCTGTATTACCCCATGTAATGATGCCCAAAGGGAACATGGGCAAAACCAAACGAATTAAACCATAGGTACCCATTTTTAACATGATTCCCGAAAGAAGCATGGTGGCCTGGGTCGGTGCTACCGTGTATGTGTCAGGTTGCCAGGTATGAAATGGAAAAATGGGCATTTTGATGGCAAAAGCAATAAAAAAGGCAAGAAATAAATTACCTTGAATATGCTCAGGCAGCATGGTGGCAGTTTGATACAAGGTTTCAATGTCAGATGAATGACTTCCCGGAGTAGCTAAATACACATAAATTAAGCCAATCAATAAAAATAAGGATCCAAATAAGGTGTAAACAAAGAATTTGAACGTGATCACATTTTTGTTTTCACCTCCATAAATGGCAGCCAAGAAATAAATGGGTAATAAAGAGGCTTCAAAGAAAAAGTAGAACAAAAAGGCATCTTTAGCCAAAAATGCTCCCATCAAGGCAGTTTGCATAGCAAGCATTAATCCTTGGTATTGTGTATTATTGGCCTTATCCGAATTGGCTGTAGTGGCCACAATGAAGGGGACCATCAGCGCGCAAAGACCTATTAAAATTCCATTCACACCGTCAACCCAAAGGGAGAAAGAAATGCCTGCTTCCTCTATCCAGGGTTTAGTGAAAACCAAACCATTTTCAGTTGCAGCGGCATCTTTCAATACTAAGATGGTTGCGACTAACTCAATGATAGATGCTGCCAGCGAGATAATGAATGCTTGTTTAGGCTTGGCTACCAAAAGAATGGCGCCTATCACAAGTGGGAAAAAAAGTATAAATAGTAAAGACATACCTTATTATTTCAAAGATGAATTATAATATTCGTGAGCGAAGTGTTAAAACTAGGATAAGCGCAATGGATACGACCATCATAAAAATATAGTAACCTACATTTCCAGTTTGGGCTCTTCTAATTTCATCAGACGCTGTTTTAACTGTTTTACCTACACCCTCCACGATTAAATCAATCACTAAGAAATCAATAACCTGGGCAAAGAAATTAGATAATACTTGGATAGGACGAACAAATAGGATATCGTACAACTCATCTATGTAAAATTTACGATAAATGATTTTCTGGATACCTTGAATGGATTCGTCATTTCCAGGTACAGCTTTTTGGATTCCAAAATAATAGATGGCTAACATAGCAGGCAGGAATGCGGCCAACAAGGGAGCACCCATTTCTAAACTAAAGAAAGATACTTCGCCAGCTACATGTGGCTCAGGTAAAATGGGAGCTAACCAATGAGCTAAAAATTCATTTCCACCCGCAAAATGAGGTAAATTGATTAATCCTCCACCTACGGAAAATACTGCTAAAATGATTAACGGGAAAGTCATGCTCCAAGGTGACTCATGCAAATGATGCGCTTGCTTTTCTGTTCCTCTAAAGTCTCCCCAGAACGTCAAGATAAACACACGGAACATGTAGAAAGAAGTTAAGGCTGAACCTAATATGGCTAAGCACCACATCGCAAAATCATGGTGATATAAGGCAGCTAATATTTCATCTTTGGAAAAGAAACCTGCAAATGGAGGAATACCTGATATGGCAATTGTGCCTAGAAGAAAGGTAATGTAAGTGATAGGCATTTTACTTTTCAAGCCACCCATTTTACGAATATCTTGCTCATCTGACATGGCATGAATAACAGAACCAGCTCCTAAGAATAACAATGCCTTGAAAAAAGCATGTGTCATGACATGAAAGAAAGATGCAGTGTAAGCAGAGGCGCCTAAACCCATGAACATGTAACCTAATTGAGAAACGGTTGAATAGGCCAATACTTTTTTGATGTCATTTTGGAATAAACCAATCGCAGCTCCTAATAAAGCTGTGGCTAATCCTATCCAGCCTACAAAATGTAAAACTTCAGGGCTTAATTCAAATAAGGCATTAGCGCGAATCACCATATAAATACCTGCAGTCACCATTGTAGCCGCATGTATCAAGGCAGAAACAGGTGTTGGACCCGCCATGGCATCGGGTAGCCAAGTAAACAATGGGATTTGTGCGGATTTACCCATGGCACCAATAAATAAACAGAAAGCAATTAGGCCAATATTACCCACCTCAGTTCCGTCTTTTATGGTAGAGAAAATCGTTTGATAGTCGGTTGTGCCAAATTCTTGAATCAATAAAAATATACCTAGCAAAAAGCCTAAATCCCCTATTCTGTTCATAATGAAGGCCTTTCTAGCGGCATCTCCATAACTATTCTTTTGATTCCAAAATCCGATTAATAGATAAGAACATAAACCTACCCCTTCCCAACCAATGAATAATACGGTGAAATTGGCACCTAAAACCAAAATCAACATGAAGAAGATAAAGAGATTTAAAAAGGAGAAAAATTTGCCAAAACCAGCATCATGTGCCATATAGCCCATGGAATACAGATGAATGAGTGTCCCTACTCCTGTAATCACTAATAACATCATGATGGATAAAGCATCGATTTGAAAAGCAAATGGAATGCTTAAATCAGCTACTTTAATCCAATCGGCTAATTGAATAATTTGTGTCTGACCATCAAAATTTAAAAATAGCTGAAGTGAAATTACAAATGCCACCAAAGGAGGGATGGTTCCCACGATTCCAGCGATTGATTTCGATAATTTCGGATAAGCCAAACCATTGATGGCAAAACCAATCAGTGGTAAAAGAGGAATTAATAGAAGTAATGACATAGTCGAATATGCGATGAAATTGTGCTGAAATTAATTTTTTAACTTATTAAGCACACCAATATCGATGCTTTGAATGTTACGATAAATCATAACGATAATCGCCAATCCTACCGCTACCTCAGCAGCAGCTACGGCCATAATAAAAAAGACAAAAATTTGTCCAGAAGGATCTGAATAATACGATGAAAATGCTGCCAGCAATAAATTTACGGCATTGAGCATCAATTCTATCGCCATAAATACGATGATGGCATTTCGGCGAGTAAGTACGCCTAATATTCCTATGCAAAATAATGCTGAACTCAGCATGATGTAATTTGTCAATGGAATGGTACGTATTATTTCTGGTATGGACTGCATGGTAAAAATGTAATGGTCAAATAAACAAATTGCCTATTCAAACGAATGCTTTTATGCGGGGCAAAAATAGGAAATAAACTGACAAAATAGAAATTATCTGGGGGTCTAACGCTGAAAACCTTTTAATTTAATTTCAGTTAATTTTCGTTTGGTATCCATCGGGAAATCACCTTTCATCATCCAATCATAATAGGAAGGATCGGTTTTCAAAACATCGGCAATGGGTCTTCCAATGTATTTGCCAAAGTTAAATACGGCTACTTGGTCTTTATTATACACCATTCGGTTCGCAAAATCAATGGAATTGGAAGCACTAAGCTGATGTAAAACAGCCACATCATTCTGAATCGGGTAATATTCATTTCCCTCCGCATCTTTCATAGCTGTATTTTCATAATGCTTTACTTGAGCATTTAATACTTCCAAAGTAGCTAGGACATCCGCTTCCGCACCGTGAGCACCGATCAAATCTTTTTGGCAATAAAACTTGTATGCTGCAGTTAAATTGCGCGGTTCCATCATGTGAAATATACGTTGCGCATCAACCAAACGGCGGTTTTTTGTATCAAAATCCACATCACTGCGTAGAAATTCCTCTACCAACATGGGTACATCAAACCGGTTGGAATTAAAACCAGCTAAGTCGCAGCCTTCTAAAAACTGCGCCATGGATTTAGCAATTTGCTTGAAATTGGGTTCGTCTTTGACATCCTCATCATAAATACCATGAACCAAAGAAGCTTCCAATGGAATGGGAATACCTGGATTTACACGTCTTGTTTTGATGTCAACCGTGCCATCTATGTTAGCTTTAGCTATGGAAATCTCCACGATTCGATCTTTTTGTACCTGTATTCCGGTTGTTTCTAAATCAAAGAAGGCAAGCGGTTTGGTTAATTTCAGTTGATGCTCCATAGTATATTGCTCATAAAGGCTTCGCAAAGGTAAATGATTATTACCTTTGTTGGATGATATTTCAGCCTAAAGCCATTTTTTTTGATTGGGACCATACTTTATGGGATCATGATCGAAATTCTCAAGAAGTAATTCTTGATTTAATTGAGGAATATGGTTTAAATAAACAAAGTCCCTTATCTGTTTCAGCTATTTGGGATACCTATCAAAAAATCAATACCGCCTTGTGGGACGACTACCAACAAGGCTTGATTTCTCAAAGTGAATTAAGAGAATCTCGTTTTTTGCGGTTTTTTGAAGCTATTGAGGTGCAAGGTCCATCGGAGGAGTTTTCGGAACAATTTTTATATAGAACGCCCCGTAAAACCCATTTGATGGATGGGGCCAAGGAATTAATCGAAGCATTATCTCCCCATTATCCTTTGTATATTTTAACGAATGGCTTCGAAGATATACAACATATTAAAGTTGCCTCTTCGGGTTTAGGTCATCATTTCAAGGAGTTAATTACCTCTCAAGGGGTAGGAGCCAAAAAGCCTGAAACGGCCTTTTTTGAACACGCACTTCAACGCGCAAACTGTTTAGCTCATGAAGCGCTGATGGTTGGGGATAATTGGCATGCCGACATTCACGGGGCCAATCAAGCAGGGATACCTGCTATCCATTATAATTTGGCGGATGCTTCCGAAGCCATTTGGCAAATCTCGGATTTAAAGCACGTAAAAAATCACTTGGAACTTTATTCGAACAGGGATAATTGATTGTCATTGGCCTTCCGGTCAAATATCTTTTTATCTCGAATGAATTTTTTGTTTTCTTCTAAAAAGGAAATAAAGCTCTCAATTTGCTGATATAATGGGTTGAAATCTACGGATTGCAATGGATACGATTCTACATAGACATCTTTGAAGTCGGTTATAACATAATCCAACTGCTCAATTCCGTATTTCTGAAGGCCTAATAAGTACAGATTTTGATGATTTTTGGCAAAACGTCCAGGTTCATAAAAGGACGTACTTTTTAAATCAAAGGCCGTTTTTTCTCCTACGCCATCGACATAACCATATATCATGGCATTTTTATAACGAGATTCTACATAAAACTGAGTTTTATATTTGTTGGGTAATAACTCCCTCGCTTTGTCGATAACGCCTTCTTGAAATAATTCCTCTCCTTCTCCTAAGGTCACAGCTCTTTCAAAATCTACGCCTTTTTTTTGTGCAGCCGTTGTTGGTTTTTTAACCCGATTAATACGTTCAATCATCTCGATTTCATCAACAATGATCTTGCCGTTCCCATCTCGGGATTGATTTAAACATAATGCGTAAGAATTGAGTAGGGTAGGGTATAAACGATACAGCATGATGCAATTTATCCAATTTCAAGTCTAGATACAATCTCGTTTCCTAATAAATGCTTTTCAGTAATTTCAGCTACGTCTTCTATTTGTACATTGCCATAAAATACCCCTTCTGGATATACGACCATGCTAGGACCTTTACCGCAGAAGTCTAAACATCCGGCTTTTTGGATTCTGATTTTTTTATCACTTCCTGATTCTGCCCATTTGGCTTTGAAGGCTTCTACTAAGGCCATGCCATGTTCTGAACTGCAACATTTTTTAGGGGCTGGTTTATCATTGGTGCAAATAAATACGTGTTTTTCGAAATGCATAGTTATTAATTTAAATGTATAACCACCGGACAGTGGTCTGAATGTTTTACTTCGGGTAATATTTGAGCATGCGAAATTCGATCTCGCAAGGATTCACTAACTAAATGATAATCAATACGCCAACCTAGATTTTTAGCTCTAGCTCCAGCTCGGTAACTCCACCAGCTATAATGGTGTGGTTCTTGGTTGATATGGCGAAAGGAATCTACAAATCCTGAATTAATAAAATTTTCCATCCATTCCCTTTCCTCCGGTAAAAATCCTGAACTATTGGCATTCGATTTCGGATTGTGGATGTCAATGGCCTTATGGCAAATATTATAGTCTCCTGATATAATAAGTTGAGGAATTTCAGTTTTTAGTTGATGGATGTATTGGTGAAAGTCGGCCAACCAAGTCATTTTAAAATCTTGTCTTTCTTCTCCACTGGAACCAGATGGCATGTAGACACTCATGATGGAAAATTCCTCAAAATCAGCTCTCAAAACTCGACCTTCGGCATCATATTTCTCAATACCACAACCTACTGTGACTTGTTTGGGAGGAATTTTAGACCAAATGGCAACTCCCGAATACCCTTTTTTTTGTGCAGAATGCCAAAATATTTGATATCCTAATGCTTCAATCTCCGATGTGTCTACCTGATCAATATCGGCTTTTAGTTCTTGCAAACAAATGACATCCGGGCTCTCCGCTTTCAGCCAATCAACAAAACCTTTTTGAATGGCTGCTCTAATTCCATTGACATTGTAGGATATAATTTTCATGGGCTAGGCTTGTTCTGAACTGAATACTTCTGATTTGAAATACTGTATGATGTGAGCTTTGATAAGAATTTCCTGTTCTTTTAAAGGCATTTGAGGGACCGCCTGGACTAAATTCCAATGTGGCCAACCATCGGCATCTAAGCCTTCTAAGGTGTAAAATCCACTAAAACTTAAGACTTTGCAGGTAGCAATGTGCATTAAATCTTGTTTTTGTTCTTTGCTAAATGTGGCATGACCCTTGCCCAATTCTTGTACGCCTATCAAAAAAAGGACGGAATCAACATCCGCTGGTCTTTTATTAAATTGGGTTTCGAGGAAATCAAGAATTTGATTCCATTCTGAAGTAACGATGCTTGGTTCAAAATCCATGGCTAAGCGAGGAACATTTAGTTCTGCAAAGCTACTTTGAATTTAGCAGATTCAAGCACTGCTTGCTGACCTTTTGGGTTATTAGCGATTAGAATTAACTCGCCTTCTATGTAATTCGATGTGATTTTGGTGATATTGACACGACCAACGCCATTCTTAACACCTTCTTTATTGGGTAAACTAGATTCAAAGAAATTATTTTTATCCTGGTAGTTATCCAAGTTTTTAATCAAGTTTCCAATGTTGGAAATTTCCCCATCTCCAGGAATAAAATACGTACCAGGGCCTTTAACTTTGAAAATCTTCAGATAGACCGACTCCAAACTATTTTCTTGCGTACAAGTAAGAGTTAAAACAGGATTTCCCATTTCATTTTTTACTTGGGCCTCTATATTTTTTGTTTCAATTCGGTGATAATTTTCATCATCGAAAACAATTTTACCTGCAAAATAGCCGGGTTCAACGGGTTTTTCAGAAAAGGAAGATTGGTAACTAAACATGAAGACCACGATTCCTAAACCTGCATACAAGATGTTGATAGGGTATTTCACGAATGACAAGATGAAGCCCCCAATAGGATTTTTATCAATATTCTGCCAAAATCGGACTTTCCATGAAGTAGATTTGTTCATACTTTTTTTTGGCTTAACAGGTAGAAACAGGAATGTTGAGAAGAAAATCAGCTACAAAAATATTATAACTATACTGATTTGCCAAGATTTAGTTCAATAATTAACACAAGATTTATTAAGTGGTTATTTTTTTATTATTGGATAGAATTGTAAATCAATTGGTAAATTTGAAAACTGTTAATCAAATTATTAGTTATAAGGGTTGTGCAAATGAAAGAGGATCTTGATCAATCTGTCGTAAAATATCGGTTTATTAATGGGAGAACCGAAAAAAGAAATTTTAAAAAAATGAAGTCTTTTTCTATTCCTTCTTTATTTAAAAGTGAACTGATTAGTCGGATCAAAGAGGTGCGCCGTTTGGGAGATAAGCTAAAA
Source organism: Cytophagaceae bacterium (assembly GCA_027491315.1). Taxonomy (GTDB): domain Bacteria; phylum Bacteroidota; class Bacteroidia; order Cytophagales; family Spirosomataceae; genus Aquirufa. Next base: position 48,931 of record JAIXWL010000001.1, on the reverse strand, counting down.
AAGAATTTTCAACCTTCCATCCTTGATTTTGGGCCTGTCGAGATTTTACTTTCCCGTCATTTTGGATTTTGTTATGGGGTAGAAAATGCAGTAGAAACTGCCTACAAAATCATTGAAGATAATCCTCAGAAGCGTATTTTTCTGCTTTCGGAGATGATTCACAACCCAGCTGTCAATGCAGACCTATTGGAATTGGGGGTGAAATTTGTTCAAGATACCTACGGAAATCAATTGGTGCCATGGGATACCTTAACCAAGGATGATATTGTCATTATTCCAGCGTTTGGTACAACCTTGGAAGTTCATGCCATTTTAGATAAAATTGGTATAGATTTATATGCATACGATACCACTTGTCCATTCGTGGAAAAAGTGTGGAACAGAGCAAGTCAAATTGGACAAAATAAATATACCGTAATTGTGCATGGAAAGCCTAGCCATGAGGAAACTAAGGCTACTTTTTCCCATTCTCAGGTGGTTACTCCAACGCTTATTGTCAAAGATTTAGAACAAGCGAAACGCCTTGCTTATTACATCCGTCAGGAAAAAACACCCCAAGAGTTTTATGAGGAGTTTGAAGGTCAGTATTCTCAAGGATTTGACCCACTTACTGATTTAACTCGAATTGGTGTGGTAAATCAAACGACCATGTTGGCGGTGGATACGCAGGAAATTGTAGAGTATCTAAAAGCGGAGATTATTCGTTTTTATCAATTGGAGCCGCATCAAATTACCGCCCATTTTGCGGATACGCGAGATACCTTGTGTTATGCGACCAATGACAATCAAAGTGCTACTTATGGTTTAATTGCAGAAGAAGCTGATTTTGCGATCATTGCTGGAGGGTATAATTCTTCAAATACATCGCATTTAGTGGATTTATGCCAAGAAAAGTTACCGTCATATTTTATTAAATCAGCGGAAAAATTGATTTCAGAAAAAGAAATTCTTCATTTTGATAATAAAAAGAAAGAAGAGATTTTCATTCAAGGCTATATTCCTCAAAAAACCAAAGTAAGGGTTCTTTTAACTTGTGGAGCTTCTTGCCCGGATGCCGTTATAGAAGAAATTCTTCGAAAATTGGTATCTTTTTTCCCCGATGCTCGGGATGTAGATGAAGTGGTAGAAAACTGGGCTTTGACTCAGGTTTAGTTCAAATATGAATCTAAAATTTTATTGACAGCCGGAAGATATCCCTCTCCGAATAGGTTAACGTGTACCATTAATGGGTACAAATTATAAAGAGGTATCCGTTCGTGAAAGCCTTTAAGGATAGGAAATGACTCATGGTAGGCTTCGTAGAATTCTTTTTCAAATCCTCCAAACATGGTAGTGAAGGCTATTTCTGCTTCTCTTAAACCAAAGTAACAAGAAGGGTCCACCAAGCTCACTAGTCCATCTTGGTTAACCATAGCATTGCCAGACCATAAATCTCCATGCAATAAGGCTGATTGCTCATTGGGAATAATGGATGGAATTTTATCATAAAGTTTTTCAAAAGCCTCCGTTATAGCACCATCAATTTTTCTATGATAGGCAGCGGTTTCTACTTGATATTTCAAACGATTTTGAATAAAAAATGAAACACCATCAGTTTTCCAGCTATTCACTTGCTTGGCTGCACCAATGAAATTATCATAGTCTAAGCCATGCCCTTTAGTAGTATTTGTCTGATGTAATTGAGCTAACTTAATTCCAAAATCACTCCAATAATTGTCTTTTTTCTCGGCTGTTGGAATACATTCCATGACGAGGTATTCTTTTTCATCCATTTGGCCCTCCCCCAAAACTTGAGGAACAGGAATGGTGCCTGTGGAGGCTATTAAGCTTAAATTTTTAGCCTCAGCTTGAAATAATCCTTGGTGGTCACCTTGGTTCCATTTGATGAAATATTCACCCTGAGCAACCTTGACACGAACTGCCAAATTGAAATTTCCTCCATAGAAAAATTGAAAATCCTCCATCTTGCCGATATCACCTAAATTTTGGCGGAGAATACTTTCAATAAATTGATACTGTTCTTGTGATTGTTGCGACATGTTGGAGTCAATATTCTTCAAAAATACCAAAATAGAAACTCATGGACAATTTTATTTTGTTCATCACATGAATGGTATGCGTGCGAAAATTTGTATTTTCAAGTTCTGACTAGCACTGATTACAAAACCCGTGTCCAATCCGCTTCAAATTCAATTACGAAAATACCACCAACAACTTTCGCGAAAGGAGTTGTGGAGAGCATTAATTCTGGCTGCTATTTGGATTTTGAGCTTAGCTATTTTCTTGATTTTGCTCGAATATGTAGCTTGGTTTTCTTCTACCATTAGGGGGATATTTTTGTATGCATTTTTTGTCGGATCTCTAGGTATTTTTCTGTTTTTTGTTCGAATACCCCTTTGGGATTTGTTTCGGCCTTTGGCTCAAAAAGATTACTATCGACTTGCCATAAGTTTGGGTCAATTTTTACCCAAGGAGCATGCTGATGCATTAATTAATGTCCTTCAGCTCCAAAACCAGGTACCCGATCATTCCATGGAATTGTGGCAGGCAGCAATTGAAGAAAAACAAGCCTTTTTGCAACAATATCGCTGGGAAGAATTCATTCAATTATCCGAGTTGAAGAAATCATTTTTCTTGTTTTTAGGACTTTTTGCCCTGTTGGGAATGGGGCAAATTACTTTCCCTAATTTATTTAGAAAGCCGAGTTTACGAATTTGGAACTACTCATTTCATTATCCGAAAGAATTACCTTTTGATTTTGTCCTGATTAATAAACCATTTCAAGCCGTTGCTGGTGAAAACACCGAATTTTTGGTGGAATTAAGAGGGAAAAATTTGCCGAGTGATTTGTTTTTACATTGGGATGGCGAGCGAATTCCTTTGAATCCTACGGAAAAGCCACATCAATTTAGAGGAGTTATTCCCCCAGTTCAAGTAGAAAAATGGTTTCAATATGAGGCAGGAGGCTATTTTTCAGAGCCTCAGTTATTGCCTGTTGTTCATCGTCCAGGATTAAAAGAAATGACCATTCATTTGATTTATCCACCGTATTTAAAAAAGGCCAAAGAAACCATTCATCAGGCAATCCCATTAAAAATACCTGAAGGCACAAAGGTGACTTGGGAGATGACCTCTGAAAGTGCCCAAAATTTAGGCATACAATTTCAAAACCAAGCGAAAGTAGAGTGGGCTGAGCCTAATTTTTTAAAGACGATTTATCAATTAACCAAGACGATTAATCAAAATAGCAGCTATCAAATTGTTGCTCAGAATGCTCAAATGCCAATACAAAAAAGTGTCATGCAACCTATTGAGGTTATTTTTGACCAGAAACCTAGGCTAGAAACCCAATGGTTGGAAGATACACTGTATTACCGTTTTAGGGTGCTGAATGCATTGGTCGAGGATGATTATGCTTTAGGTCAAATGCGATTGTCATTTCAAATAAAAAAGAAAGATGCGTCTAGCTTGTCTGCTAAAAAGGTGAAATGGATACCCATGCAATCAGGGGCTAAAAGATTGGAGGTAGAATACATTTGGCGCTTAGATTCATTGGGATTACAGCCAGGAGATCAGGTACAATATCGAGTAGAAGTGTCAGATCAAGATGGCCTTCATGGGCCTAAATGGACTCAAACCGGCTTACAGATTTGGGAATTTCCTGATGTAAAGCGACTGGAAAAGAAAATGGATCAGCAGGCGGATTTGGCCGAAAAGCAGGTATTAAATTCCTTGCAAAAAGCCCAAAATATGAAGCAAGAAATCAATGAACTGACCAAGCGAGTACAGCTGGGCAAAGAGGTTGATTTGAAAGCTTTACAAGAAGTCCTAGACAAAGAGACGGCATTAAAAAAGACCATAGAAGAGCTGAAAAAGATGCAAGAACAGTGGATGGGACAGCAAATGAGTTTTCAACAAGTGGACCCTGCTTGGATGAAAAAGATGGAAAATTTGCAGAAAATGATTTCTCAACTGTGGGATCCTGAAATGGAAAAACGCAGAGATGTACTTTTGAAAAATTGGGAAAAAGAGTCGGCTACTCTTTGGCAAAAACACTTGGATCAAATGCGGAACCAAGGGAAAAACATGGAGCGTGAATTGGAGCGATTGCAACAATTCTATCAAGAATTAAAAGTGGAAAAGATGTTGGATGAATCTATTTCACGATGGAATGAATTAGCTAAAAAACAGGAGGCATTAAGTGAGAAAAACCAAGATAAAAACGAACAAGATTTAGCCAAGCAGCAAGAGGCACTAAATAAGGAGGTGGAAGAGGAAAGGAAAAAGTTGGATGAAATTGCCAAAGAAAAAAAGGAAATCCCTGGAGAACAAGATTTGGATAAGGAGGAGAAGCTGCAAGAGGAAATGGAAGAGAATTTAGAAAATGCCGAGGAGAATCTGAAGAATAAGCAGTCGAAGCAAGCCCAAACAAATCAGAAGAAAGCTGCGGAGAAAATGAAAAAATTGGCTAAAAAATTAGAAGAACAGCAGGAGCAGCAAGAATCCATGGAAGTGGCTTTGAATTTAGCACAGCTTCGGTTGTTGATGGAGGATTTATTACAACTTTCTTTTGATCAGGAGCGAATTATGAAGGCCTATAAAAAGATTCCTGCAGGCGATGTAGCGGTAAGACAAATAGCTCAAGAACAAAATAAACTGGGAGAGATGGCACATATTTTGGAAGATAGTTTGATTTCATTAGGGAAAAAACTGATGCCTTTCTCCCAAACTATTACCAAGGAAACGGCCAACATGAAACAGAGGATGCAAGAAGCTTCCCGCATGATGAAAGAACGTAAGTGGGATATTGTTCCAGTAAGGCAGCAAGAGGCTATGGCCGCAACCAACCAATTAGCGGTTTTACTTTCCGATTTGTTACGGCAAGTACAGGACCAAGCGGCCCAAGCAAAATCGGGTAAAAAGGGTAAGTCCAAAGGAAATTCAAAAGGGAATTGGGGGCAAAGGCAACAGCAATTAAATCAAAAGGCAAGAAAAATGGGCTCTCAGCCCATGATGATTACAAATGAGGAATTGATTAAAATGGCTGAGGAGCAAGCGCAGATCCGACAAGAAATGGAGCAAAAGTTAAATGAATTACAAGGTCAGCCAGGAAATCAAGGATTACAAAAATCTTTATCGGATTTAATCAAAGATATGGACAAAAATGAATCAGATTTAGTGAATAAGCGCCTGAATAATTCATTCCAACAGCGACAAGATCAAATGCTCCCAAGGCTTATGGAAGCTGAAAAAGCCTTAAAAGAACAAGGTGAAGATCCCAAAAGAGAATCGAAGACGGCCTTACAAAAATGGAAAGAAAATCCTCCACCCAATTTAATTCCATTCCTCAAAAAACAAAAGGAGAATAGGGATCTATTCCAAAATGTGCCGGTAGACCTTTTACCATATTATCAACAAAAGGTATTGCAGTATATGGAGAAGATTAAGCAAAAATTAAAATAAGTTGCCTAACGCTGGCAAGGTTCCAAACCTTGACAGCGTTGTCAAAACGAATGAGATTTTGTTCTTATTGTCCAACAACTTGATAATCAAAATTTAGGTGTAGATTCCAGGAATTTGTTATTGTTTCTTCTTAAATAAAGGAACTGTACTACACGGTTCACCAAAAAATAAGCTTTTTACAATGGGTTGTAGTTTCTGGGAAATCTGCACGTAAGCGTCCGTTGGAACGGATTCTTTGGAGCATCCTTTGATAACGACACGTGCTCCCTCTAAATCTTCTGTGGGCAATTCATCGATACATTGTTTGAACAATGTTTTTTCTAAATCTTCTAGGGTGCCGAAAACAATCGTTTTAGCATATGGACTCAAGTGAATGCTTAATAACATGAATGCCCAAGTAGGAATAATGGCATCATTACTGCATCCCACAGCTACATGTTTGTCTTGGTAAAAGGCCCAATCATGTTCTGCTAAAAAGCTTCGGAAGTCTTTTTCCTTTAATACGAGTTCCATGAATAACTGCGACTTAATGTCCAGAAATACTCGTTCTCCCGGAACACGCATTTCTTCCAAATCCAATTGAATTAGACCGCTTTGTTTTACTCGGTTAACAATTTCTTCTTCCATTATAATGCTTTGTTTCTAGGCTGTGTACCCATGAATTCTTTCAAATAATCGGGTTCAAGAATAACTAAATCTTGGAAGTTTTTGTTCAAAAATGCCTGATATGCCAACTTTCCCATGTATTGTGCTTCAGGAAACATTGGATCAATTTCAAATTCAATATCGGGGTGCTGAGATATATTTCGCCATTTTTCAGCCCCATTACCAAAAGCAAGCAAAGGAGAACCTTGTAATTCCGTAAATGACTGTTCATCAAGAATGACAGCTTTGGAGGCTTGAATTTCTTCTAAATTTTCCCATTCATAACAAGCTGCATAAACCTCCATTCGGCGGGCATCTAGCATGGGCAAAAGTCTTACATGCGGCTGTTTCTTTTTAGACATTCTGAAACCTTCAGCCAATATTTTTAATGTAGGTAGTGCAATTAAGGGTAAATCTAAGCCAAAACATAATCCCTTGGCAGTAGCTAAACCGATGCGTAAACCCGTATAGGATCCTGGCCCCATAGAAACGGCTAAACAAGATAATTGGGAAAGGGTGAATCCATTTTCTTGTAGCAAAGATTCGATTAAGACAGTCAATTGCTTAGAATGCCCTCCCTCTTCTACAATTAATTTTTGAGCAATTAATTCCCCGTTTTGATGAATAGCAACAGAACAAGTTGGAGTGGAGGTTTCAATACTGAGAATCAAGTTCATACTTATTTTCCGGCCAAAATCGATTGAAAACGATTACTCTGTTCAAATAATTTTAAAGCTTCCCGAATGGAAGGGTCTTTAGAAAATGACCACTCATTTATCCCTTTTTGAAGGTAATAATGCTGGACAATTTCTTGTTCCAAAAGGGTGCTAATATCTGATTGATAGGCTGTCAATTCCCGATCTATATTAGAGGCCCATTCCCTTCTGAAGTTTTGTAGAGCTGGTTCCATGCTCGCATAGGATTTGTCCTTTTTAGCTAATTCACTTATGACATGAAACTGCTTTTCAATCTGGCTTTCAAATTTGAAATTTTGTTTTTTTAACCAAGCACAAAAGGCTTGATAATCTGTGGAATTCAAGCTGAAATCCTTGGCAGGCGGAATACTCGGGTGAGTACTACGAAAAAAACATGCATACAAGAAAATCATATGTTGCTTTTGTAGCGCATTGGTGAAGGGTGATGTACTGATCCTTTCTACCGTAATATCAGGCGTAATCCCTCCACCATCAACCACTTTACGGCGATTTTTGGTATAAAAAGTTTTACTATTGGAATCTTTGAGTGCAACCGCACTACCATCTGGATTTCGATGTTGATAATCAATGGCTTGAATACAGCGACCGCTTGGAATGTAATATTTTGCCGTTGTTATTTTCATTTTGGTACGGAAAGGCAAATCGCGGGTTACTTGAACAAGCCCTTTCCCAAAACTTTTTTGACCAATTAATACAGCTCGGTCGTAATCCTGCATCACGCCAGCCACAATTTCCGAAGCAGAAGCAGAATGATTATTAATTAGAATAATTAAGGGTAAATCTGGTTCAGTGCTAGGATTTAGGGCATTATAAGTTTTGTTCCACTCTTCAACTTTCCCTCGTGTGGAAACAACCTCTGAGTCTTTTGGAAGAAAAAGATTGCAAATGTCCACTGCTTGGGTCAAAAGCCCTCCAGGATTTTCCCTTAAGTCTAAAATTAATTTCTTCATACCCGCTTGTTTCAAACTTTGCAAGGCATTTTTTAATTCTTTGGCTGCAGAGGCATTAAAATCCTCTAATAAAATATAACCTACTCCAGGTTGAATGATTCCCGAATAGACTACATTTTTAATTTGAACAGTTTCCCGATTAATATTAATTTCTTGCGGAATGCTTTGCCCATTTTTTATAACCTTAACCACTATTTTAGTTCCGGCTTGTCCACGTAATAACTTAGATGGGTCTGCTTCCGGTTTATCAGATAGGGCTATACCATTCACAGAAATAATTTGGTCGCCTATTCCCAAACCTGCTTTTAAGGCAGGGCTGTTTTCTTCAATGAATGAAATGCGGTAAGTATCATTGATTTCAGCCAAAACAATTCCAATTCCCTGATATTTACCAGTGGTCATGGTTAAGAAATCTTCTAGCTCATCTTCCGGATAAAAAACGGTATATGGGTCAAAACTTTTCAATAAGGCATCAATGGAAGTTTTAACGGCTTGATTGGGATTAACTTCATCGACATAAAACTTATTTAACTCCTTGAATACAGAAGCATATATATCTAGATTTTTAGCAATCTCAAAGAATCGATCTCCCGGGGAATTTAATGCTAAAACGCCAAGTATACTGATTCCTGAAAGAGAGGCGATGAGCCATTTTTTGATGGTCTTAGGCGATTTCTGTGGCATCTTTTTTGGTATTGCTAAATTCTTGCAAGACTTGTTGCATTTTTTTATTGATCTTTTCAAAAGACTCAATTGTAGAAGCAATATAAACAAAAGCCAGAAAATCTGGTAATTTCTCTTTGCCTTCTCCTATATGAAATCCTTTATTTAGGCGATATGCTTCCCGTATTCTTCTCTTGATGAGATTTCTATCTACCGCTTTTTTGAATTTCCGTTTGGGTACCGAAATGAGAATTTGAGGAAATTCCAGTGGCTGAGGGCCGAATTGATATAAAACTCGAAAAGGATAGACAAACCGTTGTGCTACGATTTGACTATCCTTTTGGAATAGTGAATCTATGATTTTGACTTGCGTAAGTCGCTCAGATTTTTGAAAAGTAAACTTCACGGCATAAAACTTGTTGTACAACTAAGTTAACCCGAAATCTTCTTTCCTAAGATCTAAGGCTTATTTTCCTCTCTTCTCGTCAGAAACTGAAAGTTTGTGACGACCTTTAGCGCGACGTGCTGTTAACACACGACGACCATTAGCTGTAGACATACGCTCACGGAATCCGTGCTTATTTTTTCTTTTTTTAACCGAAGGTTGAAAAGTTCTTTTCATTTCTTTAACATTTAAATATTCGAAACTGATTCGAATTGGGTTTGCAAAGGTACAAAAAAAATATTTTTAACAAAGCCCTAAGTATAAAAAAATAGAAAGAGTTTTTGAGCGGGGGATTTAAGCCCAATTAATTTTTCATTTGGTTTTAGTAATCCTACCCCCAAGGACCACATGCTCGTAATTATTCCCAATTTCATCCGACAATCTATATCTTTGTGAAATCTATGCATTTACCCAAGGTTTCCATCATTACTGTTTGTTATCAATCTGCTGCTACTCTCCGACAAACCATCGAGAGTGTCTTGGCACAGGATTATCCTAATGTAGAATATTGGGTGATTGATGGAGGTTCAAAAGATGAAAGCCTGTCTATTCTCAAGGAATACGAAGGAAGGATTCACTATATCTCGGAAAAAGATCATGGGATTTATGATGCCATGAATAAAGGAATAGCACGAATAACAGGTGATATTGTAGGTATGATTGGTGCAGATGATTTTTATCCAAGCAAGGATGTTATTTCTTCTGTGGTCAATTGTTTTGAAGAAAAAGGAACCGATACGGTTTATGGAGATATTCAATTCGTAGATCCAATCAGCGGAGCGTTGGTTCGTTTTTGGTCAGCCGGTGAATACCAACGCAATAATTGGTTGTGGGGCTGGATGCCTCCTCATTTATCCTTTTATGCTAAAAAATCAGTGTATGATGAAATTGGGTCATTTAGAACCGATTTTACATGCGCTGGGGATTATGATTGGATGCTGAGAGCCTTATATAAAGCAAAAAAAACGGCAGCTTACTTGCCAAAAACCTTGATGACCATGCGAAATGGAGGCACGAGTACGGCTTCTTGGAAACATCGTTTGGTGGCTAATCTAGAAGATCGTCAGGCATGGAAAGATAATGGACTTCAACCTTACTTTTTTACTTTGTTCCTTAAGCCCGTTCGTAAGATATTTCAATTATTTAATTCTGAGAAAAAAGCAAGAAGGCCAGTATAGGCTTTCATAAGCGTATTGCTTTTGAAAATTCAGTGAACTTTTAGTCTATTTTGACCATAAAAAAAGGTCTTCATATTGCTATAAAGACCTTTTTTTCGGAATCTGAAATCATTAAACTTTGATTTCAACATCAACTCCTGATGGTAATTCCAATTTCATCAACGCGTCCACAGTCTTAGCTGAAGAAGAGAAAATGTCAATTAAGCGCTTGTAAGTGCATAATTGGAATTGCTCACGCGCTTTTTTGTTCACGTGTGGTGAACGCAAAACAGTGAATTTCTCAATCTTAGTAGGAAGTGGGATAGGGCCAGAAACAACTGCTCCTGTGGCTTTAACCGCCTTAACGATTTTTTCAGCTGACTTGTCAACCAATGAATGGTCGAAAGATTTCAACTTGATGCGAATTTTTTGATTCATATTGTTTGGTTCATTAAGTGAATAGGAAGCGAAAGAACCATTTACTCCGTTTCCCATACTAGTTAGATGCAAAGGTAAGTCAATTTTCTAAACTAGCCAAGAACTGGTAAGCGATTAGTTGTCAGGTATTTTGTTAAATGACTTGCCATGTTATGACTTGATTGAAAAATGGCTTTACTAGCTAATCACTAATCCCTCAACACTAATCTCTAGTTGAATTTCTGTCTATTTAGGGCCTTTTCTTTCGCTTGTACAAAAGCAGTTGTATGGCTTTGGTATAAAATAGGATCTAATTTTTTCAATTGATTCATAGCCTCTTCTGCATAGCTTATTTCTCCTTGTTGGAATGCCTCCAAGATATAAAGTGGATAGAACTCAGCTCGATCTTCATTCCACTGGACGGCCGCCAAAGTTGCCTGATATGCCTCTTGATGCTTATTGGATTGGTGAAGCAAGGGCAAGGCTTGTTGCAAAATCCCTAAACTAAATGGATAAGATTGAATAGCAGCAAGGGCTTGTGATACATTATTTAATTTGACTTTAGCTTTTACTTCTAAAAGTTGTTTTTTCCAATGAGAAAGAATAAATCGATATTCTTGCGCCTTGATATCATTTTCTTTCTGCATGAGTAAATCCAATTTGTTTAGGGCTCTCAATGGGTGTTGATGGTAATAGTCTTGCCAAGCATCCATGAAGGCTATTTCAGGAAATTTTTGTAGCCACTGGGGGTCTTTGAAATAATTCTGAATGGGGTAAACCAAAGATCTGCCTTGAAAAAATAGGCTAGCATTGAATAGTAAGGCAAAATCTCGAACATCCAATTGGGCTTCCTTTGTATCCTGAGCAAAATTTGCAGGTAGTTCTTTTTTATTATTCCAAAAACGTGCAAGTAAATTGCTCTGGACTGCATGATCACGACTTAAAGACCAACTTTCCAAATCTTCCTTGCTAGCTAATTTGCTTCCATGGCGTACATCAAAATACATCAGGTTGGTCCAAGTTAAGCTGTTTTTTGGGGCTAATTCTTTGGATAAAACCAAGTAATATGCTGCGGAATCAATTTGTTTGATTTGCTCATAAACCCGACTGAGTTGGGTTGCGATTTGAGAGCTCTGGGGAAAAAGTTGGTATGCTTTTTTGAGCGTAAATAGGGATTCAAACCATTGATTTTCATTGCCATAAATATTGGCCAAGGCAACAAAACTTTTCTCTCTGGGATGTCTTATTTGACTGGTCTGCAAATAATAGGCTTGTTTTTCCGTATCACCAGCGGCTTGAGAAATACGTGCCAAACTCAAATTGCTTTTTTGATTGAGCTTACTATGTATCATAGAATTTTTGTAGGCCAATTCTTCCAAAAAACGATCGCCAACAAAATGTTCCACATCACCTTGCTCATTATAATAAGCAGCAACTACCTGATGCCAGGCTGTGCCTTGACGGGCAAATACCCAGGATACGCAAAGGATAAACACCCCGATTTGAATTAAATAAATCGGGATAAAATGGGCCTTGTGTACCACCTTATAAATGGGCAAATTATTTTGAATGGGCTCTTTGAAATTAGTCCATAAAAAAACAGGGTAAAGTATTGCCATGGAAAGATGGGTCATCAGGGTCCAACTCTCTATGGCCCGAATCCCGACTTCATTGTTATTCCATAAAATTGGAATTAAAACCGAATGACTTAGTAAAAATAGCGCGCCAAATAATTTCTGATTTAAGGGTGATTCATATCGAAGGATTCGAAACATGCCCAGCGCCATACTGATTTCAAAGATGATGAAGGCTGGGACATACAAGGTGGAAGTCCACATGCCCCATAAATTCCCCATGCTCAAAATGAGGTTAATGCCATAGAACAACATAAATCCAGTAAATTTCTTTTGGCTAGATTTTTTATCGGGACTATGAGAAATTTCTTGAAGAAATGATGGGATTGCTGAACTAGATAATACGGTAAGCAATACCATGGACACGAATGCTAGGCAGATCCAAGGGCTATGAAAAAAGCTAAGCCATGCCCCAATTTCCAAATTCGAATTTCTCCAAAACAAGATACCCACCCACAGAAATAGCCCCAATAGGATTTGTCGCCATGAAACTTTTGACCAGACTTGAATGAATTGTCCCAGCCAGGCCAAACCCAGCATAGCCATGAGGCCCCCTATGACCATTGGCCAAAAATTAGGGGCTATGGTTTGAACATAATAATGTTGGCGAACCAAAAAAATCGTAGAGGATATGGGTTCTCGTGATTCTGGGAATAACGAAACTGTTTGAGGGATTAATTCACTGACTTCCTCCCAGTCCAAGGCCTCCATTCCGCCCCAAATGTATATTCCTAGGCTAATGGTGCTAAGTAGGGTGGAAAAGATAAACCAAATAGTAGGTATATGATCAGTTCGTTGTTTCATGAATTGGAAAAAATAGACAGTGGCTACATAACGTAAATTTCTGCATAAACTTTAATTCATTCAAAGAAAAGGGCAGATATCGACAAAAAATAGCAAAAAAATACAAACTTCGGTTTTGCTAATTGGAATTTACCGACTAATTTTGCAATCCGAATGTTTATAGCATTCGATTCAATAACAATTCTTAGTTTTTAAGCTAACAAATTTATTTTTCAAATGGCAAACGCAGTTAATAAAGGAAAAGTAGCTCAGGTAATTGGCCCCGTAGTCGATGTAAGCTTTGAAGGTGAAGGCTCTCACTTACCAGCTATCCTAAATGCACTTTCTGTTACCAAAACCAATGGTCAGGAACTTATCTTAGAAGTTCAACAACACTTAGGAGAAGATCGAGTAAGAACCATTGCGATGGAAGGTACGGAAGGACTTCAACGTGGACAAGAGGTAATTGACAAAGGAACACCGATGACAATGCCAACGGGTGATGGAATTAAAGGCCGTTTGTTTAATGTAGTTGGAGAAGCCATTGATGGTATTACTCAGCCAAAATCAGCTGGTGGATTACCCATTCACCGTTCTGCTCCGAAATTTGACGAGTTAGCTACTACTACAGAAGTTTTATTTACAGGTATCAAAGTAATCGATTTATTAGCTCCATACGTAAAGGGAGGTAAAATTGGTTTGTTTGGTGGTGCCGGTGTAGGTAAAACAGTATTGATCATGGAGTTGATCAACAACATTGCGAAGGCATACGAAGGTTTGTCAGTATTTGCAGGAGTTGGAGAGCGTACTCGTGAAGGAAATGACTTATTGCGTGAGATGATTGAATCTGGCGTTATTAAATATGGTGAGGAGTTTAAGCACGCGATGGAAGCTGGTGAGTGGGATTTGACGAAAGTGGATGAAAACGAATTAGTTAAATCACAAGCAACCTTAGTGTTTGGTCAAATGAACGAACCTCCAGGAGCACGTGCTCGTGTGGCTTTGTCAGGTTTGACAGTTGCAGAACACTTCCGTGATGGTGATGGAGAAGGTCAAGGTCGTGATATCTTATTCTTCATTGACAACATCTTCCGTTTTACTCAAGCGGGTTCTGAGGTATCAGCCTTGTTAGGTCGTATGCCTTCAGCGGTAGGTTATCAGCCAACTTTGGCAACAGAGATGGGAGCGATGCAAGAGCGTATTACATCTACAAAACGTGGATCTATTACTTCAGTTCAGGCGGTTTATGTACCTGCGGATGACTTGACTGACCCGGCTCCGGCAACAACCTTTGCTCACTTAGATGCTACCACCGTACTTTCGCGTAAAATTGCGGAGTTAGGTATTTATCCAGCGGTGGATCCATTGGATTCTTCTTCACGTATTCTTTCTGCGGAGGTTTTAGGAGCTGCGCATTATAACACAGCTCAACGTGTTAAAGAAATTTTGCAACGTTACAAAGAGTTACAAGATATCATTGCTATCCTTGGATTGGATGAATTATCGGAAGAAGATAAATTAGTAGTATCTCGTGCTCGTCGTGTTCAACGTTTCTTGTCTCAACCATTTTTCGTGGCTGAACAATTTACAGGCTTAAAAGGCGTTTTGGTAGACATCAACGATACCATCAAAGGTTTCAATGCCATCATCGACGGTACTTACGATCACTTGCCTGAGGCAGCGTTCAACTTAGTAGGTAGCATAGAAGATGCCATAGAAAAAGGTGAAAGATTGTTGGCAGAAGCTGCAAAATAAAAAATAGATATGTTTGTAGAAATTATTACACCCGACCGTAAAGTGTTTTCCGCAGAAGCTTCTGTGGTTACTTTGCCTGGAGTTAATGGTTCCTTTCAAATTTTGAATGATCACGCAGCTTTAGTTAGTACTTTGAAAAAAGGCTTACTAACGGCCGACAAAGAATCATTTGAAATTGAGGGAGGAGTTGTGGAAGTATTAAATAATAAAGTGCTTATCCTTGCAGAAGGCGTTAATTAATTCCATGAGAAACTTAGCCATTGTATTTTTTGCTGTAGTCCTTTTAAGTAGTTGTTCACAACAAGCTTATTTGACTGGTTCTTTGATGACTTTAATCAAAGAAAACCAACTTCCTTTAGAGAAGATTCAGTTTTATAATGACAATGCCCTTTTTCTGGAAAGAGAGTTGAATGCCTCTGATGCCAATGTCAAATCTGGTAAGATTATATTAATCAATGGTAAGTCGATCAATCGCGTGACATTAGAACAACAAACTCCTGGTGTTTTGGTAAAACAGGCAAATGATCGCTTATTAATTTCCTTTGAAGCAGGAGCTGGCGAAGAAAAAAGTTTGCATTTCGGACCAGTGGTTGGTGAAAGAGGAGAATATTATTACCAATTGGTTGATGATACAGGAAGTCCAACTTTCTCTCGTTTGAGTTACGATGGAAATAAGTACTTACTCTATAACAAAAAGAAAGTTCGTTTGATGATTATGAAGTCTTCTTTCTCCGGTTTAAAGGTGAATAGCAAAAGAATGCGCGGTAATCGTGTGAGATAATCATAAATATTTAGGAATTTTGAAAATAGGATGCTTGCATCCTATTTTTTTTTGTTTCATTTTTACGTAATGGTATGCAAGCATACTAAATAAGATTTTTACTATGAAAGCAGAAAGTACATTTGATTTTCAAATTAAATCAGCCTGGTATGCCATCAGTCGCATGTATAATACATACGCCGCTCAATTTGACATGTCCATGGCTATTGGTTATGTATTACTGCATATTGACAAGGATGGCACTCCAGCTACCAAAATTGCTCCGGCTTTAGGATTGGAAGCCAGAAGTCTAACCCGTATGTTGAAAACCTTGGAAGATAAAAAATGGATAAGGCGAGAGACTAATTATGCTGACAAGCGCGTTGTAAAGATATTCTTGACAGACCTAGGTAAGAAAAAAAGGGATGTGGCGAAACAGGGGGTTATTTTATTTAATGAAAAATTATTTGAGCGAATTGGTGCCGAACAGGCTCAAGAGTTCTTCAAGGTAATACAATCGATTAATCAGTTCTTGGATGAAGATGCAACAGAAATTCTTCAAGCGCTAAATCAAAAGGTATAATTACACGCATCAACAAACATTGAAAAGCATTACATTTCATCAACAATAAAATTCAAATACCATGTCTACGAACAAAACAATGAAAGGGGGAGAGTTTTTAATTCGCCCACTCTTGCCTGAGGAATTATTTATTCCTGAAGAGTTTTCAGAGGAGCAGAAGATGATTGGTCAGACCTGTATTGACTTTATCAAAACGGAGATCCAACCTCGTTTGGAAGAAATGGATGGTGCCAAAGATAGTTCTGTCATGGTAGATATGATGGATAAGGCTGGAAGTTTAGGTTTACTTGGAACTTCGGTACCAGAAGAATATGGTGGATTTGGAATGGATTTTAATACGTCCATGTTGGTAGCGGAGGCATGTGGTTCTGGTCATTCTTTTGCTGTAGCTTTATCCGCTCATACGGGGATTGGTACCCTTCCTATTTTATATTATGGTACAGAAGAACAAAAACAGCACTATTTACCAAAATTAGCCTCGGGTGAGTGGAAAGCAGCCTATTGCTTAACGGAACCTGATTCAGGCTCAGATGCAAATGCGGCGAAGTCGAAAGCCGTGTTATCGGAAGACGGAAAACATTATCTGATCACAGGTCAAAAAATGTGGATTACTAATGGTGGCTTTGCCGATGTATTCATTGTTTTTGCCAAAATTGGGGATGATAAGAATTTGACAGCCTTCTTAGTGGAAAAAAGTTTTGGTGGTATTACCATGAACGAGGAGGAACGTAAAATGGGTATCAAGGGTAGTTCAACAAGACAAATTTTCTTCAATGATTGTCCTGTCCCAGTGGAGAATCTACTTTACAAAAGAGAAGGAGGCTTTAAGATAGCTGTTAATATCTTGAATATAGGTCGGATTAAATTAGCCGCTGCAGTTATTGGTGCAGGAAAGCGTGTTATTGATCAAGCTGTGCAATATGCTAACGACCGTAAGCAATTTGGCCAATCATTGCATCAATTTGGAGCTATCAAGTATAAGATAGCGGAAATGATTATTAAGAATTACGCTAGTGAATCTGCCTGCTACCGTGTTGGGCAAAATATTGATGATACCATTGCTGAATTAAAGGCCTCAGGAATGAATGATTCAGAAGCCAAACTAAAAGGGGTGGAGCAGTTTGCCATTGAATGTGCCTTGTTAAAGGTACATGGCTCTGAAACCTTAGATTATTCAGTAGATGAAGGTGTTCAAATATATGGAGGAATGGGATTTTCTGCCGAGGCCCCTATGGATAGAGCCTACAGGGATTCCAGAATCAATCGAATTTTTGAAGGTACCAATGAGATTAACCGTTTGTTAGCAGTCGGTACCGTCATTAAACGCGCAATGAAAGGGGAGTTGGATATTATGACGGCAGCTATGGCCGTAGGGAAGGAGATATTGGGTGTGCCAGATTTCTCAACCTCAGTTCCAGAGGGTGTATTTGGTAAGGAGTATAAGGTGATTGCCAATTTGAAAAAGGCCTTATTGATGTCCGCAGGAGGAGCCTTGCAGAAGTATACTACTGAGATTGAAAAAGAGCAAGAAATCCTGATGTCACTAGCCGACATGATGATAGAAATTTATGTTGCTGAGTCAGTTTTAGTTAGAGTAGACAAATTAATTCAACAAAATGGCGAAGCAGCCAATGAAATTGCTAAAGAATGTGCCCTTGTTTATTTACATGAAGCAGTAGACAAAATTCACCACCATGGTAAAGAGGTAATTACAGGTTTTGCCAGCGGAGATGAGTTAAACGTTATGTTAATGGGATTGAAGCGATTTACAAAAATTGATCCAAAAAATTTAAAGGAGGCTAGACGTAAAATCGCAGAGGCTGCTATTCTAAAAATGGGCTATATTTTTTAAAAAAAAATAAAAATAAGGATAAGTTTTAGCGATTAGATTCATACTTTTGTGGCAATTATTTTTTAAACATTGAGTCATTAACCCCCAAACCGAATCATCATTATGAAAAAATTACTTTTAGTAATCGCTCTGATGCCGTTTTTCTTCTCTTGTGCAAGCAAAAAGAAAATTGCTGATTTGCAATCACGTTTAACTGAGCTACAGGCTAGTAGTGACCAATCGCTTGCAAAATCAAGAGCAGATCTTGCTGATTGTCAATCTTTAACAGCTAGTTTACAAGCTGAAATTAAAAAGAGAGATGCGGAGTTAGAAGCAAGAACAGCTTCATTGAAGAACTTGCAGGAGCAATTAGATTACATGAAAAGAACAAATACCAATTTGTTAGATCGTTTATCTGATTTGTCAGTGATCAATAAATCAGGTGCTGAAAGTATTCGTAAGTCATTAGATGCCTTGAATGAGCAGGGGAAATACATCAAAGACTTGAATTCGACGATCCAACGCAAAGATTCAATCAATTTATCATTAGTAATGAATTTGAAACGTTCTTTAGCTGATGTGAATGATGAAGATGTAACAGTAGAAGTTAAAAAAGGTGTAGTTTATATCTCGATTTCAGACAAGTTAATGTTTGCTTCAGGTAGCGCCGTTATTAACACAAAGGCTGAGGCAGTTTTAGCTAAAGTTGCTAAAGTGGTGAACGATCATAAGGATTTAGATATCTTAGTAGAAGGCCATACAGATAGTGTACCTATCTCTACAGATTGTATCAAAGATAACTGGGATTTAAGTGCTAAGCGTGCTACTTCGGTTGTTCGTTTGTTGCAAACTAAATTCTCTGTAGATCCTGAGCGTATGACGGCAGGTGGACGTGGCGAGTTTGAACCACAAGCAGAAAATAAGAGTAAGTCTGGACGTAAGATGAACCGTCGTACGGAGATCATCGTTACTCCTAAGTTAGATCAATTCTTTAATTTGTTAGCTCCTCCTTCTGGAAAGTAATCAGATTATAAGACACTATCATAGAAAAGGGCCTCAATTGAGGCCCTTTTTTTATTCGAAATGTTTTTTAACTAAGTCTAGCTTTCGTCTAGAAACGGGAATTTCGTTGCCTAAAACTGTTGTCAAGGTGTTAGTGCCTTGAAAATTTTGACTTGAAATATTCTCTTTATTCACTAGGTATGATTTATGTGCCCGCAAAAAAGGGTTCATACGTAATTGAGATTCAAATTTCTTTAAAGTTTTGGCAATGGTGATTTGTTTTTTGTTTTTAAGGAATACGATACTGTAATTTCCTTTCCCTTCGATGAACACAATGTCCTCTACCGGGCATTGGTCTATGCTCGGCAATTTAATGTCTTTTTTCATAGGTTGATTATAGTTAAAATAGGTAGTGTAAATGTACTTAACAAACAGTAAATTTCTGTCCTGCATTTATCTAGCGGTAAGTATTCAATTTAAATGGTTATTGAATTTTAGATTCTCTCATGCTCAATAAATTTTATTTTATTAGGGATGTAAGGTTTTTCCGGTGCCTTCGAGTACCTCAGGTACTGGTTTTTGTCATTACTTTCATAATCTTTTTCGGTGACTGAGGTTCTCGAAGTCACTTGTTTTTGTCAAGGTTCTTGAGGTTTTTGCTGTGCATTCGAGTACCTCTGGTACTGGTTTTTGTCATTACTTTCATAATCTTTTTCGGTGACTGAGGTTCTCGAAGTCACCTATACATTTGCTAAGTACTTTATTCTTTCAAAATAGACTACATTATATTTAAATTTTGCAAAGAGATGAAAATTTTAATTTTTGATGAGTTTTCTCGATTGGAAAATAAGGTAGTCTAACATCTTCAAGAACTTGAAAACGCCTTTGAGATAGGGAGGATAGTAATTGATTTTTCCGCTGCCTTCGAGTACCTCAGGCACCTATTTTTGTCAAGGTTCTTGAGGTTTTCGCTGTGTCTTCGAGTACCTCAGGTACTGGTTTTTGTCATTACTTTCATAATCTTTTTCGGTGACTGAGGTTCTCGAAGTCACCTGTTTTTGTCACAGCTCCTGTGGTTTTTCCGGTGCCTTCGAGCACCTCAGGTACTGGTTTTTGTCATTACGTTCATAATCTTTTTCGGTGACTGAGGTTCTCGAAGTCACCGAAAATAAAAAAGCAAACCATTTAGGTTCGCTTTTTACTTGTAGTTTGTACGTTACAAATCTCTAACTCAATTTTGTCTGATTTGTACCAGCTTCACAATATACTTGAAGAGGTGACAACTTGATACTATTGAAATCTTTTCAATTTGTCCGGTAAGGATTTAACACCATTGACACGATTAAAGACAATTTTCCGTCCTTTGGAAATAGCGTATTTTATCCTTGATTGAGAAGGATGTACCCTTTTCCATTCAATTTTTTGAAATGTTTGACCATACGACTTAACGTTGGTTGTCAAACAAAATAACATCAAGAGCACTGATGCGACACCGGAATTTAATGTTTGTTTTTTCATTTTAGTTTATTTGTGTTGGGAAATCCTCATCTTCAAGGAAAAAGACTTCTTCAACAGGTTTATTAAATACTTTACAAATTTTTAGAGCTAAAACCGTTGATGGAACAAACTTCTTAAGTTCAATCGCGTTGATGGTTTGTCTTGTTACTGAAACCAATTGTGCCAATTGGTCTTGAGTAATATTATTCACCGCCCTCTCTATCTTTATCTTATTGTTCATCAGTTCGTGTGTAAAATGAATTTTTATATAGTAAGAAGTTAAATCTAATTAAATACACCAGCGGTATTGTGTAAATGTTAAATATACAGACCAGTAAATATGTTGTTCCATAAATGGTCATTGTTAAAATTAAAAATAACATATAACTAATAAGTACTGACCAAATCAATGAAGTCAGTCGAATATTTGACACTAATTCATCTTCAATTTTTTCCTTTGAAAATATGACCAATAAACATCCCAATATTGACAAGGTCAAGAATACTGTTAAATCAATATCATGGGGATGAATAGAAAATGTCTCCCGGAAATTTTTGAACATGTAGTTACTAAAAAGAACCGGTACATAGACATACCTTGTAATCAAGTATTTCTTGAAAATCATTGGATATAATTGAAATCCAATTGAAATAAGAATTAATATCCAACCGATTTTCTTAAAACGATTGTGAAATAAAAGAGTTGTTCCCATTATGTTTTTTTAAGTACACAGTAAATGTATATTAAAAATTACATAATGTAAAATAAACTATACAAAAAGATTATTATTAGTTACAAATTTAAAGGGTTAATAATGCCTGTTTGAAAACAATTTTGTTTGTCTTTTTGAGCGTGGAATTGGAACTATCTAATGCCGACATTATCTAACCAAGAAGAAACCATCTCAAATGTTTGTAAAAACCTTCAAAATATGGTCAATATATGGGATTTGTGTACAATCAAAGACAAATAAAAACTACATGAAACTTTATTTCCGGGAGGTATCTATTTTGACAAGAAAAATCATAGTTCTCTAACTTGAAATATTAACAATTTCAGGTTACTAAGTTCTTCTATTTAAACGAGTTGTGAGGGTAAAAAAATGAGGACAAACCAAGTAACTATGATTTGTCCTCTTCTGTAGCGGGGGCCAGACTCGAACTGACGACCTTTGGGTTATGAGCCCAACGAGCTACCAACTGCTCCACCCCGCGATATATCGGAGTGCAAAGATGCAGGGTTTTGTCGAGAAAAACAAGTATCTTTGTATTTTAATATTCATTCCTATGAATAGGAAATGATTTTTTTCTTATGACATCTCCTCACAAATCGGGTTTTATTAGCATCATTGGTAAACCGAATGTCGGTAAAAGTACACTAATGAATGCCCTTGTGGGTGAGCGTCTGTCCATTGTTAGTTCTAAGGCCCAAACCACTCGGCACCGTATACTGGGTATGCTCAACGGTGTTTATGAAGGAACACCCTACCAAATTGTTTATTCAGATACTCCAGGGGTATTGATGCCCAAATACGAATTGCATAAATCCATGATGCAGTTTGTGAAAAGTTCTTTAGAGGATGCAGACGTAGTTTTATATGTGACAGATGTATTTGATGATTATGAAGATTTGGAATTTTTGACGAATTGGAAGGATCATACAGATACCCCCATTCTCGTATTATTAAATAAAATTGATTTAGTCGGAACTGAAAAGCTTCAGGAACGGTTGGATTATTGGCAACAAATATTCCCTAATAAACCTATTTTGCCCATTTCTGCCTTAGAAGCGGTGCATTTAGATCAAATTTTTGAACATATAGTTGCTCAGTTACCTGTTCATCCTCCATTTTTTGATCCAGAGGAATTAACAGATAAGCCTGAAAAGTTTTTTGCTTCGGAGATTATCCGAGAAAAGATATTCATGAATTACAAGAAGGAGATTCCTTATTCTTGTGAGGTAGTAGTTACTTCTTTTAAAGACGAACCTACTATTTTACGAATCGCCACCGAGATTTATGTAGAACGCGTCTCACAGCGTGCCATTTTAATAGGGCATAAGGGAGAAAGTATCAAAAAAGTAGGTATAGAAGCCCGACAAGATTTGGAGAAATTTTTTGGTAAAAAAGTATTTTTAGAGCAATTTATCAAAGTGGAGCCAGATTGGCGTGCAAAGGCTGATAAATTGCGTTCATTCGGGTATTCGCTCGATTAATTTTAATAACATGTCAAATATAGTAGCAATCGTTGGGCGTCCCAATGTAGGAAAGTCGACCTTATTTAATCGATTGATTGAACAAAAAAAGGCCATCATGGACAATGTGTCCGGGGTTACTCGGGATCGCCATTATGGCTATGGTCAATGGACTGGTAAGTTTTTTACGGTAATAGATACAGGAGGTTATGTACATGGTTCTGAAGATATGTTTGAAGGAGCCATTCGTGAGCAAGTAGAAATGGCTATGGAAGAAGCCGATGTGCTTTTATTCGTAGTAGATTGTCAAGTTGGATTAACGGATTTGGATAAAGACTTTGCCAAAGTTTTAAGAAAATCAAAAAAGCCCGTGATTATTGTAGCCAATAAAGCCGATACGCATGATAAGGCTTTTGTTGCCGCGGAATTTTATGAATTAGGTCTAGGCGACCCTTATGCCATAGCTGCGGAAAGCGGAAGTGGAACAGGGGATATGTTGGATTTGATGGTTTCTCACTTTAAAGAGGAAGGTGTTGAAAACCCAGAAGCGGGTGTACCTCGTGTGGCTATTTTAGGTAGACCCAATGTTGGTAAATCATCCTTCTTAAATGCCTTGCTTGGGCGGGAGCGCTCCATTGTAACGGATTTAGCCGGAACTACCCGTGATGCCATTCAGAATCGTTATACTTTATATGGTAAGGATTTCATCATTACTGATACAGCTGGTATTCGCAGAAAAGCTAAGATTGACGATAATATTGAATATTATTCTGTTCTTCGTTCCATCAAGGCCATGGAGGAATGCGATTTAGCTATTATTTTAGTTGATGCCACGACCATTGATTTCAATACGGGTTTAGAAGCCCAAGATATGAATATCATCAGTATGGCAGATAAAGCCAAGAAGGGTATAGTTTTGATGGTGAATAAGTGGGATTTGGTAGCCAAGGATACGAATACAGCCATTAAACTGGAAAACGCGATTAAGGAGCGTTTAGCACCTATTAATTACATGCCAGTCATATTTACTTCTGTGATGGAAAAGAAACGTATTTTCCAGGTGGTAGAAAAAATGTTAGAAGTATTTGAGAACCGTTCTCAGAAAATTTCAACTTCTAAATTGAATGATGTGATGTTGGAAGTTATCAACAATTATCCCCCTCCAGCTTGGAAAGGTAAGTACATCAAAATCAAGTATTGTACTCAAGTATCAACACCTTACCCAACCTTTATTTTCTTCTGTAACTTGCCTCAATATATTAAGGAGAGTTATGAGCGATATTTGGAGAATCAAATGCGTAAGGCATTTAAATTAGAAGGTACTCCAATTTCTCTATTTTTTAGAAAGAAATAATTGGTCTAATTCTGCTAAGGAAAGAGTGGCCAATGTGCCTTTAGATCCTACAGCAAATAAGTGTTTTTTGTGGAGTATTACATTATGAAAGTGGGTTTCGCCAAGCGATATCCACTTTTTTGTTTTTGGGTGGTATGCTGCACTTTGGGATGGACCTATCACCACCCAATATTTACCTGTCCAAAGAACCTTTTCCATATAGAATTTCGGAAATTCTGCTATTTTCTCCCAGGTTAAGCCACCATTATTTGTTTCTAAAATCCCGATTTTGTTTTCATTTAATTGTAAGTAGTTTCCGCCTACTACCCAATAATTCAATTTATTTCTAGCTCCAATGGAAAAAAAACCACTGCTACTATCTGCTGGCGTACTATGGTGTCTATCCAAAAATTGTGTAAATGTTTCATCGTCACTTTGGATGATTCTAGCATGTGATGCGCCCCCTGTTACCAAATTCAATTTACCTAGTACCCAGAGTAAGGATGACCCACTGGCAGCGAAGGCAGCTTCACGCGGTAATAGGCTTGGAAATTCTTTTATCTTAATTTCTTCTACGCGGTCTTCTTTCGCTTTAATTCTAAATAGGGGGAATTGTCCTTGAATGGGGTCAGATAACAATACTCCTTCTTGTTTTTTTTGATTCCAAGCTATTGCATCAAAAAAGTAGGGTCCTGTTTTTTTCTCAAAGAGTAGATTCCAGGTTTGCCCTTGATCCTTACTAATGAATAGTTTTGCTGCTCCTTTTTCAGCTGGTCCAGCACTCATTAAAATTATTTTTTCTTGATTGACTATAGCTAAGTCCCTAAAATCAAGTTTTTCTGCCCCAGCAATTTTTGTCTCTTGCCAAGTTTTACCAGCATCTAAAGAATACACAACAGTACCTTGTGTTCCTCCAATCCATATTTGATCTTTCTGACTTCGAATTGCACGGAATGAAGCCTTTGTTTCTAATAGGATATTAGTCCATTGTGCTTGGATGGAAGGTGCTTGAAACAAGCAAAATGCTAGAAGGAGTGTATGTAGTTTCATGGCATAAAAAAAGCCTCTCGAGTAAACGAGAGGCTTCTAATATAAGTTAATAGCTTATTTACTTACGATAATTTTACCTGTATAAGATTTGCTGTTGTCAGCAGTGATGGTTACAATGTAAATACCGTTTCCTAATCCAGGTAATTTAAGGATATTGGTTGGCTCAGGGTTTGCTGCATTGATAGAGGCAATTTTTCCTGTATATACTGGACGGCCCACCATATCATATAAAGTAACCACTGCATTAGTCCAGTCATCTAAGATTTGAATGTTAACACCTTCAACATCTGGCTTAGTCACTGGGTTAGGGAAGATAGCAACTCCGTTAAACTCAGGATCTAATGTGTAAGAATATTTAGTAAAGTCTGTGTAGCAAGTTAATGGGAAACCATCGATGGCATACAAATACTTTCTTCTAACACTGTAATCTCCATTTGTTTTCACTTTTGTAATGTAGCTTTTTGAAGGAAGTGCGGTGGTTCCGAATTTCCACTCATATTCACTAGCTGTTCCACCTGTTACTGTTGCAGGGAAATTTAAAGCTTTTAATGTGTAAACTCCTTCTTTAAGAATTCTTGCATCGCTAGCCACAGGATTTTGCTGAACACTTACTTTAATCTTGTTTGAAGCAGGAGAGATACATCCGTAAATATCCGTTGCTCTAGTGTAATAGGTATCTGAAGTTCTAATTCCTTCAAATACTTTCAAAGTAGATAAAGATGCATTCGCATTACCATACCAGTTAACAATACTGTTAGAAGTAGAAGCTGTTAAGGTTACCGCGTTGAATGCACTATAGTCATCATCTTTTCTGGCGCAGAAAGTAGTGGCACCACCAGCTGTGATAGTCGGAGCAGCTGGAAGAGCTAACACTTTAACTTCAACTGGAGCAGATGACTCAGAATAACAACCATTCGCGTTGATGGTTTTAACAGTATAGAAACCTACTTTGTTGTAATCAATCAAGCTGCTTGTTAAAGCATTGCTCCATTCCCATTTAGTAACTTCACCATTTGGTAAAGAAGAAGCTTGTAATTGACCTGCCACTGGAGTTCCTTCGCAGAAACCGACTGTAGAAGCAGTAACCAATGAACCATTCGCTGGTTTCAATGCTGTGATAGTTGGCGTTACTGGCTTGTCAAAGTTTTTAACAGTTACTTCATCTGAAGCAGGAGATGGGCAATTGTAGTTAGATACATAGTCCACTTTCACTTTCGCATTTTGTTTGAAAATGATGCTTGATAAATTACCCAATGAAGCAGTTTCTACTCCATCTACATACCAACGGAATTTAGATGGCTTGGTAGGCGTTTTGTTAGCTGCCCATAAATAACCTTCATTACGTACTAAGGAAGCAGAGTCAACTTTCAAACTAGTAGAACCTTCGATGCAATAACCTAAGTTTCCAGTGATAGGACCTGGTTTTGGCAATTCGACATAAGTAATACGAACTTGGTTTGATTCTTTAGAACCGCATACACCAGCTCTATCAGTCATTTTTACGTAGTATAAAACTGATTTTTTCTCGGCCTTGGCTGTTAAAACACCTGAAGTGAAACCTGTTGCACCAAATCTATCGGCACCAAAATTATCTGAAGGCTTGTACTCATCTTTTCCAAACCATTGGAATTCAAAGTATTGGTTGTATTGATTGAAATTTAAGGTATTGTTTCTTTGTGGATTCGTGTATATACCTAAGTCCACTAAAGTTCCTTGACAAACTTCTTTGGTATCATTGTCAGGTAATAAACTATTTACACTGTTTACGAATACCGTTGGAACAGCATATCCTTTTTTAACATCGTATCCAGCTGCTCTAGAATATTCCTTCTTAGGAATATTAGTTGCAGAACCTAATGCTGCAACATTATCTGAGTAATTGATGATGCAACTAACACTGTAACGACCAGTAATATAGTCAGTTCCAGAAATTTTAATGGCATCCCAATTAGCAATTTCAACTGTCTTATTGTTAACAGGTAAATACCATAAAGTACCATCTGGACAACCAGAGGCTCTTAATGAAATGGAACCTGAATTTGGATCGTTAATATCTCCGCAAACAATACTTCCGGCTAACATAGAAAGTGCTGGAGCATAAGTTGCAGGATCTACTACTTGGATGGTTACCTTGGAAGCCATTGTTCCAGGAGCAATGGTACTACCACCTAAAGTAGTGACACATTTTAATTCATATACGTATGGAGGAATATTACCACCTGGTTTATTGTCCAAAGTTAAAGCAAGCGCTGTTACGTTATTATCAGCTACTCCATTTCCTGAATAGGCAGCATCCCAATCAGCCATTGGGAAATAAGTAACACCACCACCATTAGGCTCATTTTTGTAAAAGCCCCAATCGAAATAAGTACCTGCTGGGCAACCAGATGCTACAAGTGCCTTAGCTTCTCCGTTTTTAACTAGTGTAGTTTGATCACCTAGTTTTCCATTAATAAGTTGAGCTGAGACAGAATAAGCCATCAAGAAAACTAGAATGGCGGATAAATTGAATTTGAAGAATTTGTTCATCATGTTAAGAACGAGTTTGAGTAGATTAATTAAACAATAAAGCTACCTATTGAATTAGGCACTAAATTAATTAAAAATATCTTATGTAGGGCAAGAAATTTATTAAATGGCACAGAAAACAACAATTAAATTTTAAAAGGCGAATATTCTGTTAGCTTTCTGTAGGCATAGCTTAAATATTGCTTATTTTTGAAGTTGAATTAACCAATTTCAACCCTTAAAACGACAGAATAGTCACGAACGTATATTGAATGGAAGAATTAAAACCAAAATCCCTTAATTTTTTAGAAGAAATCGTTCAAGCCGATTTAGCGGCAGGTAAATATCCGCAAGGAATTTTTACTCGATTCCCTCCAGAACCTAATGGATATTTACATATTGGTCATGCCAAGTCCATCTGTCTCAACTTTGGCCTAGCTAAGGAATTCGGAGGCAAGACTAATTTACGTTTTGACGACACCAATCCCATTACAGAGGAAACAGAATATGTGGAATCTATTAAAAAGGATGTGGCTTGGTTAGGTTTTAGTTGGGCCAACGAATTATATACCTCAGATTATTTTGAGACCCTTTATCAGTATGCGGTTCAATTGATTGAAAAATCATTGGCTTATGTGGACGATTCTTCTGCAGAGGAAATTGCCGCTCAGAAGGGTACTCCCACTACACCCGGTGTTCCAAGCCCTTATCGCAATCGGTCAGTAGAAGAAAATTTGGATTTGTTTCAAAGAATGCGCGCTGGAGAGTTTCCAGATGGCGCCAAAGTGTTACGAGCCAAAATAGATATGTCTCATCCGAATATGCACATGCGTGATCCATTCATGTACCGTATACGGCATGTAGAACATCACAGAACAGGCAATGCTTGGTGTATTTATCCGATGTATGATTTTGCTCATGGTCAGTCTGATTCGATGGAGGGTATTACCCACTCCATTTGTACCTTAGAATTTGATGTGCACCGCCCTTTATATGACTGGTTTATCGAGAAATTAGAAATTTTCCCTACTCACCAGTATGAGTTTGCTCGTTTGAATTTGTCACACACTGTGATGAGTAAGCGAAAACTGTTGCAATTAGTGAACGAGAAAATTGTTCAAGGTTGGGATGATCCGCGTATGCCAACAATTTCAGCATTACGTAGAAGAGGTTTCACTCCAGCATCCATTCAAAATTTTTGTGAACGTATTGGAGTAGCCAAACGGGATAATTTAATTGACATTAGTTTGTTAGAATTTTGTATTCGTGAAGATTTGAATAAATCAGCCAATCGTTACATGGCAGTTTTAGATCCCGTGAAACTGGTCATTAGCAATTATCCAGAAGGTCAAACAGAAGATTTGTTGATTGAAAATAATCCGGAAGACGAGAGCACAGGTAAAAGGTCAGTGCCTTTTTCTAGAGAATTATACATCGAAAGAGAAGATTTTATGGTGGATCCACCTAAGAAATTCTTCCGACTAGGTCCTGGATTATCGGTTCGTTTAAAAGGAGCCTATATCATTCAATGTGAGAGTTTTGAATTGAATGAAGATGGTTCAGTGAAAGAGATTCGTGCTACTTACATTCCAGAAAGTAAATCTGGTCAGGATACCTCAGGCATACAGGTTAAAGGAACCATTCATTGGGTTTCGATTCCTCATGCTGAAGTAGCCGAAGTACGTTTATTTGATCGATTATTGATTGTTGAGGATGCCTCGGAGTTAGGCGATGATTTCATGAAATTCATCAACCCTGAATCATTGCAAATTTTAGATAAAGTCTATGTAGAGCCTGCATTACTGGAAGCTAAAGTTGAAAATGCAGTTCAATTCATGCGGAAGGGATATTTCTGTCTAGACAAAGACTCCAAAGAAGGTCATTTGGTATTTAACCGTACGGTTACCTTGAAAGATACCTGGGCGAAACAGCAGAAATAATACATATGGTAGAGACGTAGCAATGCTACGTCTCTACCATATGTATTATTTTTTGGCAAAAAGAGACTCTACGAATGTGCTTCGGTTGAATACTTGTAAATCAGAAATTTTTTCTCCTACACCAATGTATTTGACAGGAATTTTGAATTGATCTGAAATTCCAATGACTACTCCACCTTTGGCAGTGCCATCTAACTTGGTAATGGCCAAGGCTGTTACTTCAGTTGCTTTGGTGAATTCTTGAGCTTGAATAAAGGCATTTTGTCCGGTGGAACCGTCTAATACAAGTAAAACCTCATGGGGCGCATCAGGGATGAATTTTTGAACTACGCGTTTGATTTTCGTCAATTCTGTCATCAAATTCACTTTGGTATGTAATCTACCTGCTGTATCAATAATGACTATGTCGGCATTCATTTCAACGCCTTGTTTCACGGCGTCATAGGCAACGGAAGCTGGGTCTGTATTCATTCCATGGTCTATCACAGGAATGCCAACCCGTTCTCCCCATAATTTTAATTGGTCGACAGCTGCTGCACGGAAAGTGTCCGCCGCACCAAGAACCACTTTTAACCCATTTTGATGGAATTGCGAAGCCAATTTCCCGATCGTGGTAGTTTTTCCAACCCCATTAACCCCCACTACCATGATGACATAAGGTTTTTGTTTGGGTTCGGCAAAGGCATGCTGTAAGTCGGCCGACTGGTTTTCTTCTAATAAAGCCGCAATTTCTTCCCGTAAAACTTGATCAAGCTCTTCGGTAGATACGAATTTGTCCCGCTCAACCCGGCGTTCGATTCGATCTATAATTTTTAAAGTAGTAGGGACTCCTACATCGGAACTTAATAGGATTTCTTCCAATTCGTCCAATACATCTTCGTCCACTTTAGATTTGCCTAGAACGGCTCTTCCCATTTTAGAAAGAAAACCTTCCTTGGTTTTTTCTAGTCCTTTCTCCAAGGCTTCCAGCTCCTCCTGTTCTTGTGGTGCTGGTTTCTTTTTAAAAAAATCGAATAGTCCCATGGCTTTGAATGAAAATAAAAACGAATGTAATAAAAATAAAAAAAGTCCCTCACGAAGGGACTTCAATATCTTAGCGAAAAAAAGGTGCCCCGCTTGAAAATTAGTTTTTCAATGCAGCATTTACCTCATCTTGAAGAATAATTTCTTCTTTGAAGGTATAAGCCCCTGTGGTTGGATTTTTAACCGCTTTAATGATTTTAGCGTATTTTACGCCTCCTTCCTTCTTTAACGTTGCAACTACTTTCTTAGCCATATTTCTTAAGTATTAAAACTATTTGATCTCCTTATGAAGTGTAACTTTCTTCAATACCGGATTGTATTTCTTTAATTCGATACGAGCTGTCGTATTCTTACGATTTTTAGTCGTGATGTAACGCGACATTCCTGGTAACCCAGATTCTTTGTGCTCAGTGCATTCTAGAATTACTTGAATGCGATTTCCTTTCTTTGCCATAGTATTAAAATCTTTTTTCGCCTCATTTGAAACGGACTGCAAAGGTAGAAGAAATATTTTTTTTCGCAAAGTCTTTAATTAAAATATGTTGTAAATTTTCAAACATATTGATAAGTCGCCCTTAAATCCCATTCAAGGGCTTTTATTTACTAGCCTTTTTTCTCATTTTTGTTTTATGAAGCCCCTTCAATATCAATATCAAGCGGAAAATTTTGCCTTATCAGACCCCAATCGATATTCGCTTGAAAATTTGAAATCAGAGGAAATGATCATTTCACTGGGGCCCCAGCATCCATCTACTCATGGTGTACTCCGATTAGAATTGATATCGGACGGTGAATTGGTGGTAGATGTGGTTCCTCATTTGGGCTATTTACATCGTTGTTTCGAAAAACATGCCGAGGCGCTGCCTTATAATCAGGTAATTCCCTACGTGGACCGTCTGGACTATATGGCTTCCATGAATTCTGAGCATGCCTATGTGATGGCTATTGAGAAAATGCTTGATTTGGAAGGTAAATTACCACTGAGGATTGAATACATCCGTGTTTTAGTGGCAGAGCTAAATCGTATTGCATCGCATTTTGTTGCAGTTGGTACATATGGATTAGACATTGGAGCTTACACGCCATTTTTATGGTTAATGCGGGATCGCGAGCATATCCAACGCTTATTGGAATGGTTGTCTGGGGCTCGAATGTTATACAATTATGTTTGGATCGGGGGATTATTTTATGACTTACCTGTCGGGTTTGAAGCGCGCGTAAAAGAATTGGTACCCGTGTTAAAAAATACCATTCAAGAAGTAAAAAACCTCGTGGAGGAAAATAGTATTTTCATTAAGAGAACAGCCAATATAGGAGTTTTACCTTTGTCCACAGCCATTAATTATGGATGTACGGGACCTGTTTTGCGCGGTTCTGGATTGCCTTTTGATCTACGTAGGGTTGATGCATATTCGGTATATCCCTCTTTAGAATTTGATATACCTATTGGAGAAGGGGCAATGGGACAAATAGGAGATTGTTGGGACCGTAACCATGTTCGAATTAGAGAATGTGAAGAATCTATTCGCATCATCGAACAATGTCTAGATAAATTAGTTGGAGATTGTAAAAGAACTAAAGACTTCCAGCCTCAGGCAATGGTCCCAAAGAAAATAAGACCTTCTGCCATGGACGTATATGTTCGAGCAGAGAATCCGAAAGGAGAATTAGGTTTTTTTGTTCGTGCGGATGGGAAGTCAGATATTCCTAGCCGAATGAAAGTAAGGGCTTGCTCATTTCACCATCTGTCGGTATTGCCTACGTTAGCAAAAGGCAGCTATTTGGCAGATTTGGTAGCAATTATCGGGTCCTTGGATTTGGTTATGGGGGAAGTTGATCGATAAATTATGACAAAAGAATTTTTACAAGTCCTAGATCAGGAAATAGCCACGATGGAGCGGGGAAAACAACCAATAGAGTTGTATGAGCCGATTCAATATTTGATGGCCTTAGGGGGTAAGCGGATTCGTCCGGTGATGTGTTTAATGGCCTATTCATTATTTCGGGACGATTGGACTAGTCAAGTTAAACCCGCTTTATCGATAGAAGTATTTCATAATTTTACTTTAATGCATGATGACATCATGGACAAAGCCCCTTTGAGAAGAGGTAAGCAAACGGTTCATGAAAAGTGGAATGATAATATAGCCATCCTTTCAGGGGATGTCATGTTGGTTGAAGCCTACCAATTTTTAAATCAAATTCAAGGATTAAGTCTTTCTCAATTTCAACATCTCCTCGAGCGATTTAGTCGGACCGCCGCAGAAGTTTGCGAAGGTCAGCAATGGGATATGAATTTTGAAGAAAGGTCTGATGTACGAATTGATGAATATTTAGAGATGATCCGATTGAAAACTTCGGTATTATTGGGCTTCTCTATGGAAATGGGAGGGTTACTAGCTCAAGTTGATTTAGAAATAGCTAAGCAACTGTATCAAATTGGTGAGCTGGTGGGCCTTGGTTTTCAATTAAAAGATGATTTGTTGGATGTATATGGAGATCCAGAGAAATTTGGGAAACAGGTAGGCGGGGATATTTTGGCCAACAAAAAAACCTATTTACTTATTCGGGCTATGGAATTAGCTCAAGGAGAAAGGGAAGCAAAATTAAGTTATTGGCTTAATCAAAAACAGTTTGATGCGGAGGAAAAAGTAAAGGCGGTTACTGAGATATATACAGCCTTAGGTCTAAAAGAAGAAGTGGAGCAACAAATTCAATCGTATTTTGACCGGGCATTTTCAGGAATGGAAACCTTACAATTACCACAAGAAAAGAAAAATACCTTATTGGGTTTTATGGCAGGGTTGGTTGATCGGGAAGTTTAATGTAGTTTTGTGGCAATTAAATTAGCTTCATCACGAAGCTTTTTGTTTTATGGGGGATTCTATCAGTTTTATTATCATTATCATTACCGTCTTAGTCTCTTTGATGTGTTGGCAAAAGCCTGCACTCATGGATAAGATGACGATGAATCCTTATCACATCAATCGAGATAATGAATATTGGCGTTTTATAAGTTCTGGATTTATTCATGCTGATTTTACCCATTTATTTTTCAATTTGTTTTCTTTCTTTTTCTTTGGCTTACAATTGGAAAATATATTTTCCATCTTATACCCAGAAATAGGTCAAACGCTGTTTGTCATTTTTTACATTACGGCCATCATTGCGGCAGATTTGCCCACTTATTTCAAACAAAGAAAAAACCCGTATTTCAATTCATTGGGTGCTTCAGGTGCGGTTTCCGCAGTCATTTTTGCGGGAA
This sequence comes from Cytophagaceae bacterium, assembly GCA_027491315.1. Lineage (GTDB taxonomy): Bacteria > Bacteroidota > Bacteroidia > Cytophagales > Spirosomataceae > Aquirufa. The sequence goes on along the minus strand of JAIXWL010000001.1, from coordinate 15,317 downwards.
TATTATTTTTCCCAACTGAGAAAATCTATTTGTTTGGTATCCTTGGAATCCCAGGCTTTATTTATGCGGGTTTGTTTACTTGGTACTCCATTGCCATGGATCGCAGAGGTAGGGATTACGTCAATCATTCTGCCCATTTATATGGAGGATTGTATGGTTTAGTTTTTGTGACTTTCATGTATCCGAAAGTATGGCTGACCTTTGTTGAACAGATAAAAGCCATGCTTTGGTAGGAAAACAAAAACATATTGCCATTTTAGGTTCCACTGGTTCTATTGGAACTCAAGCCTTGGAGGTCATCGCTCTGCATGCCGAACAGTTTAAAGTATCGGTGCTCACAGCTCAGTCCAATGCTGCTTTATTGATAGAACAATCCTTGGAATTTTTGCCTAGCCATGTAGTAATAGGTGATGAAACTAAATATAATTTTGTCAAAGAGGCCTTAGCTCATTTACCCATCGAAGTACATGCTGGAGCGAAAAGCTTGGAATATGTAGTATGTTTGGATGAAGTGGATGTGGTGCTAACTGCTTTGGTAGGTTACGCAGGGTTGTTACCAACGGTGCGTGCTATCGAGGCAAAAAAGCCAATAGCCCTAGCTAATAAAGAAACATTAGTGGTGGCAGGGGCATTGATTATGCCATTAGCGGCAAAAATGGGGGTACCTATTTTGCCAGTAGATTCAGAGCATTCCGCCATATTTCAGTGCTTAATGGGGGAATCCCATAATCCGATTGAGAAAGTAATATTGACGGCCTCTGGTGGGCCATTTAGATCTTGGAATAGGGATCAATTGGCTAAAGTAACTAGAGAACAAGCTTTAAAGCACCCCAATTGGACCATGGGGGCCAAGATTACCATTGATTCAGCCAGTTTGATGAATAAGGGTTTGGAAGTCATTGAAGCAGCTTGGTTATTTCAAGTAAAAGCCAGCCAGATCGATGTGGTCGTACATCCTCAATCCATAGTTCATTCCTTAGTTCAGTTTCAGGATGGATCAATTAAGGCACAATTAGGGCTACCTGATATGAAATTACCCATTCAATTTGCCTTGGGTTACCCCAATCGTTTAGAAGCAAATTTCCCTCGTTTCAATTTTGCCGCTTATCCCAATTTAACCTTTGAGGCCCCCGATTTGACTACTTTTAGAAATCTAGGTTTGGCTTTTGAAGCTTTAGATAAAGGAGGGAATATGCCATGTATTTTGAATGCGGCCAACGAAGTAGCTGTGGCAGCCTTTTTGGAAGATAAAATTGGATTTCTAGAAATGTCAGATTTGATTTCCGAAACAATGGGTCATGGAACTTTTTTAGCTAATCCGACATTAGAAGACTATGTTCAAAGTGATCAATTAAGTAGAGAATTAGCTACCCAATGGGTAGAAAAAAATAGTAAATAGCAATTAAAGCAAGATTATGGAAGGTTTGATTATGGCGGGGCAATTGATTTTAGGATTGTCCATTTTAGTAACATTGCATGAATTTGGGCATTTCATTACGGCGAAATGGTTCAAAATGCGGGTCGAAAAGTTTTATCTATTTTTTGATTTTCTATTCCCTATACCTTCCTTATTGAATTTTGCTTTATTCAAGAAAAAAATAGGTGATACAGAATATGGTTTAGGCTGGTTTCCGCTAGGAGGCTATGTGTCTATCGCTGGAATGATTGATGAGACACAAGATGCAGCCACATTGGCGAAGGAACCTGAACCATGGGAGTTTAGAGCAAAACCCGCTTGGCAGCGCTTAATTGTCATGTTAGGTGGTGTAATCGTGAATGTAATTACAGGTGTGGTCATTTTCATTTCCTTGACCTATTCCAATGGAAACAATTATATTTCTAAAGAAGAATTAAATAAGAATGGCATCGTTGCCTTGGATTTGGGTAAGCATATTGGGCTTAAAACTGGCGATAAAATTATTCGTGTCAATGGAGCTGATTATAAGCAATTATCAGATTTACGCTCATCAGATGTCTTATTGGGGGATAATTCGTATTACACGGTTTTGCGCGACGGAAAAGAAATTAATATTCAAATCCCTGCTAATTTCATAGGTCAATTGAGCGATAAAAAGTCAGCCTTTATCGAACCTATGACAAAATTTAAGGTATTGGATGTTGCGGCACCCAATCCTCCAAGTTTATTAGACAAATGGCTAGGAAAGGAGTCCGAAGAGATGTTGCCAGCTTTGGCAGCAGGTTTGAAAGCGGGAGATTATATTACGGCAGTTAACCAAACACCCATTCAATACTACCATGAAATTCGTGAGGTATTAAGTAAGGAGGCTGGTAAACCCATCCGCTTGGCTATTCTTCGTCAAGGAAAAGCAGATACCTTGGAAATGGTGGTAGCTAAATCGGGTCAAATTGGTTTTCAGGCAGATATTTTAATGAAAATGACCCATGAAGATTATACATTTACCCAGTCCATGGGAATAGGTACAAAACGTGCCTTTTCGGTAATTACTGATAATATTCGTGGATTTAAGAAAATTGCTTCGGGTGATGTTTCGGCTTCTAAGGCCTTAAGTGGCCCGATTGGAATTGCGCAAATGTTTGGAGGAGTTTGGGACTGGACTAGATTTTGGATGTTGACTGGTTTGCTTTCTATGGCATTGGCCTTCTTTAATGTATTGCCCATCCCAGCTTTAGATGGTGGACATGCTATTTTCCTATTATATGAGATGATAACGGGAAAACCTGCTTCAGATAAAGTAATGGAGCGTGCCCAACAAATCGGTATGATTTTGTTATTGGCTTTGATGGCATATACTTTTGGAAACGATATATTTAAAGTATTCTTTTAAACCTTGAAAAAACAGCTTTTCATCCTTCTTTTTTTGATTTTCTCCTCGGTAGAAAGTTTAGCTAGAGAAGAGAGGCATCCTTTTCATACGAGTGTAACGGAGTGTGTGTATAATGAAAAGGAAAAATCCTGGGAAATCGCTATTCGATTATTTCAAGATGACCTGGAAATAGGCCTAAGTGAATTTCATGGTAAGAAAATAAGCTTTGAAAAAGCATCTAATATGGATGAATTGTTAGAGCCTTACATTCGTAAACATTTTGGTTTCCAAGTCAATAAGCAACTACAGACTCCTTACCGTTGGATAGGTTGGGAACCTAACCCTGACGTTATTTGGGTATATGTAGAAATTCCTTCGGAACAAGATTTAGCTGGGGTTTTTATCATGAATGATCTTTTGGTTGAACAATTCCCTGACCAAACAAATTTGTTACATTGTGCTAGGGGTGCAAAAAAGAAATCGTTTTTATTTCAAAAAAATCAAGTTCTTCATCAGATAGTTTGGTAATTTTTCTGCCAACTTGTCTTATGGCATGAAATTTGTTTATTGCTCCATACGTCTTTCAAGATTGGAGGGTGAGATTAAATAAATGTGTGTATGAATAATCCAAATGACCTTTTTAAGCATTTGAGCCTATCGGATATTTCCGATTTCGAGAATATTGAGTTGATTCCAATTGGAGCAGAAGGATTGGAAAACAATGACAAAATGAGTGTTTTGTCAGATGAACTACCTATACTGCCAATCCGCAATATTGTATTGTTCCCTGGAATGGTGATACCCATTACCGTTAGTCGCCAAAAATCCGTCCGTTTAGTAAAGAAAGCCTACAAAGGAGATCGGACTATTGGTGTATTGGTACAAGCTAATAATTCAAAGGAGGAGCCACAGGTTGATGATCTATACAAAGTTGGAACAGTCGCACACATTGTTAAGATGTTTGTGCTTCCGGGTGGAAATACAACGATTATCGTTCAAGGACGTAAGCGTTTTGAAGTAAGAGAATTCATCAAAACGGAACCCAATCTTATTGCCAAAGTGAATTATTTGGAAGACAATTTTCCAAAGAAATTAAATAAGGAAAATAAGGCATTAGTTTCTACTTTGAAGGAATCAGCCCTGAAGATATTGAATTTAAATCCTGAGATTCCGAGAGAAGCTCAAATAGCCTTGGATAATATCGATTCTTCCGCATTTTTAGTGCATTTTCTTTCTTCTAATATCAATGCCGAACTAAAAGATAAGCAAGCTTTATTGGAGACCTTAGATGGTATTGAGCAAGCCACTCAACTATTGGAATACATGATGAAGGAAATTCAACACCTGGAATTAAAGCGTGAAATACAAAGTAAAGCAAGTAGTGATATTGACCAGCAGCAGCGTGATTATTACATTCGTCAGCAAATCAAAGTTCTACAAGAGGAGTTGGGAGTAGAGAGTCCAGAACAAGAATTGGATGGTTTGCGCGCTAAAGGGGCTAAGAAAAAATGGTCAAAAGAAGTCAATGATTTTTTCTTAAAGGAGTTATCAAAACTCCAAAGAACGAATTCCATGTCGGGAGAATATCCGATGTTGATGAACTTTGTTGAACTGTTGGTTGATCTTCCTTGGGCTGAATATACCAAAGATCATTTTGATTTGGTAAAAGCAAAAAAGATTTTGGATGCAGATCACTTTGGACTTGAAAAAGTAAAAGAGAGAATCATCGAATATTTGGCAGTCTTGAAAATGAAAGGAGACATGAAGGCACCTATTTTGTGCTTATATGGCCCTCCTGGAGTAGGTAAAACTTCTTTGGGTAAAAGTATTGCCAAAGCTTTGGGAAGAAAGTATGTTCGGATGGCCTTGGGAGGACTCAGGGATGAGGCGGAAATCAGGGGCCATAGGAAGACTTACATTGGAGCAATGCCTGGAAAAGTTATTCAGAATATCAAGAAATCAGGATCTTCCAATCCCGTATTTATTTTAGATGAAATTGATAAGGTCGGAGCTGACCATCGGGGTGATCCTTCTTCCGCTTTATTAGAAGTCTTGGATCCGGAACAAAATAATAGTTTTTTGGATAATTACTTGGAGGTTGAATTTGATCTATCTCGCGTGATGTTCATTGCCACAGCTAATAATTTAGATACCATACATCCTGCATTGCGTGACCGTATGGAAATTATTGAAGTAAGTGGTTATACCATTGAAGAGAAGGTACAAATTGCCAAAAAGCATTTATTGCCGAAACAAAAGAAGGAACATGGTTTAGAAAAGTCAGACTTTACCATGTCAGATGCTGCTATTCAAAAAGTGGTAGAAGGCTATACCCGGGAATCGGGAGTTCGGAAATTAGAGCAGGAAATTGGAAAAGTGGTACGTAAAATCACTAAGTCCATTGCGATAGGGGAGGAATACCCCCACAAAATACAGCCAGCTGATGTAGTGCGCTTATTGGGACAAGAGAATTTTGAGAATGATTCTTATGAAAGCAATGAATATGCTGGTGTGGTGACTGGATTAGCCTGGACACCTGTGGGTGGAGATATTTTATTCATTGAAACTTTGTTGAACCGTGGTAAAGGTCAATTGACCTTGTCGGGCCAATTAGGAGATGTAATGAAAGAATCTGCCATGGCTGCTTTAAGTTTCTTGAAGGCGCATGCTGATTTGTTAGACATTGATTATCGCATTTTTGATCAGTATAATTTACATATTCACGTGCCTGCTGGTGCGGTTCCTAAAGATGGCCCATCGGCTGGTATAACGATGTTGACAGCTATTGCTTCGGCCTTAACTCAGCGCAGGGTAAAACCAAATTTAGCCATGACAGGAGAAATTACTTTGCGAGGTAAAGTTCTGCCTGTAGGTGGAATAAAAGAAAAGATATTAGCAGCTAAGCGAGCGGGTATTAAGGAAATTATTCTTTGTCATAAAAACAAAAAGGACATTGAAGAGATTGAGGCCAGATATATAACGGATTTGACCTTCCATTATGTGGAAAATGCCATGGAGGTATTGGCCTTGGCCTTGTTACATGAGCAGGTTAAAAATCCAGTAAAATTTGTGCTTCAAGACGAAGTTAAGCCTAATTCATCTGTGGCGGTATAGGAAATTTCACCGATATCTAGGGCATATTGTATGATTCGGATGGCCTCATCTTTGGAAAGCGGACGGAGGCAGTCCACTAGATTTTGAAGACTAAGTGAACCATGTTGAAGGTAATGAAGAATTAGTTTGCGTTCACTTTCATGACTTTCAGGATAGGCCTTCCCAGTGGAGGCCTTTTTTTGTTCAATACAAGTATCGCAGATGCCACATTTTTTATCCAGATTTTCACCAAAATAGGCGACAAGGAGTCGGGTTCGACAAATCTTTTTATCTCGGACATAATGTTCCACTGCCTTAATTTTTCCTTGGCTTCTCTCTTTCTTTTTATGGTATGAGGTCCAGTCGATCGGTAAAGCAGAGGCTGATGCTCTTGGGGTTAACAAGGTTAATTTAGCAAGTCCATTTTGTTTATCATAGTCCAAAATTTCAAATTTTTCGAGCAAGCTTAGGCTACGTTCAACCTCGGCTATGGGTGCTTTAAATTGTTGAGCAATGGCTGCTTCAGCTATAGGTACAAATTGTTGATACAGATTTCCTCCAAACATTCGCAAAAGACATTTGATGAAAGATTCAAAGCGTTCATTACGAATTTGAAAATCGTAAAGTTCTGTGGCAGAAACCTTAATCTTGATTTTGGAAGGATTTTGGTAGGCATCGTTTAATAAAATTAAACCCTCATTTTCGAGCGTTTTTAGTGCAAAAAAGGTTTCGGATGATGGCAGATTAAACCGCTTGGCCATTTCGGCCCATTCAAAATCATAGTGCATTAATTCTCCGCTACCTTCAGGAATTTGCAAATAATTACTAATGGCCTGATAAACATTCTTTAAAACAGGAGCATCAGGATATGATTTTGTCCACTGGTTTTGCAGTTCGATGATGTCTTTTTCCTCCACTAATATGGCCGCATAGGCTTTTTTCTCATCTCTTCCAGCTCGACCTGCTTCTTGGTAATAAGCTTCCAAGGAATCGGGTAAATCCAGGTGGACGACCAAGCGGACATCTGCTTTGTCGATTCCCATACCAAAAGCATTGGTGGCAACCATGGTTTGAATTCGACTTTCGATCCATTCTTTTTGTCGTGAACTTCTTTCTTTGGGTTCTAAACCAGCATGATAAAAAGTGCTGGATATACCATGCTGTTGAATGAGTTCACTTATTTGTTGGGTTTTTTTTCTATTTCGGACATAAATAATGGAGGAGCCAGGAACCCGTTGAAGCATTTGGATTAACTTTTTTTCTTTATTTTCCTCCCATAGTACAGAGTAAGATAAGTTAGCCCGACTAAAGCTCTTTTGAAAGATTTGCGGATTTTTAAAATCCAGCTTTTGCACAATATCCGCTTTAACTTCTGGATTGGCACTAGCGGTTAGTGCCAGGCAAGGGGTTTGTGGGAATAGATTTTTGAATGGTAGAATTTCTAAATAGGACGGTCGAAAATCATATCCCCATTGTGAAATGCAGTGAGCTTCGTCGACTGCGATTAAGGAGATATTCATTTGCTTGGCCCTCTCTAAAAATAGGTCAGTTTTTAATCTTTCTGGAGAGACATATAAAAATTTGATTTGGCCATAAATACAATTGTCGAGCAAGATGTCTATTTGCCTAGGATGCATTCCTGAGTAGAGCGCTTCAGCTGCAATGTTTCTTTGTTTCAATTGGTTTACTTGATCTTGCATTAAAGCAATCAGGGGAGAGATTACTAGGCAAATGCCGTCTAATGCAAGGGCTGGAACTTGGAAACAAATGGATTTTCCACCGCCTGTGGGCAATAAAGCTAAGGTGTCATTTTTAGCCAATATGGAATGAATAATCTCCTCTTGAAGGGGTCTAAAAGAGTCGTAATTCCAGTATTTTTTTAATATGGCGTGAATATCTTGCATAGCTATTTCAAAGCTACCAAAAAAAAGGGCAGGGAGTTTATGTCTGACATGGAGAAAATTTGAAGGGAGAATAGAATAAAAGCGGCCATGATGGTGAAATTTTATACGATTCCAATTAAATTTAGGAATAAATATGTACGTATGTTGACAGAAAAGGACAAAATACAATTAAGTAAAAGAGGAATTAGTGAGCAAGAAGTAAATCAACAAGTTGATTATTTTAAGCAAGGTTTTCCTTGGATGAAATTGGATCGAGCGGCTAGTATTGGGAATGGGATAATTCATTTGACTGATGAGGACGTGAATCGTTATGTAAAACGATTTGAAGATGCTAAAAAGACATTGTCCATTTTAAAAATGGTTCCCGCATCTGGTGCGGCTACAAGGATGTTTAAATCTTTGTTTGAGCATTTGGCTGAATCAAAACCAAACAAGGAATCTCAGGCATTTTTTGATCGATTGAGTGATTTTGCCTTTGCTCCTGAATTGAAGAAATTATTGCCAGAGTGGTCCACTGAGCAGGAAATATTAGAAAATTTATTACTTAGTAAGGGATTAGATTATGGTTCACTACCAAAGGGTTTATTATCATTTCACTATTATGAGGACGGAGTAAGAACCCCTTTGGAGGAGCATTTGGTGGAGGCGGTAGCCTATGCTTCAGATGGCAAAGATGCGTATTTGCACTTCACGGTTTCTCCCGAGCATCGTTCGCGATTTGATGCCTTGGTACAACAAGTTGTACCTAAATTAGAGAAGCGGTATCAGGTTAAATTTCATATAAGTTTTTCAGAGCAAAAGCCAAGTACAGATACGGTGGCCGTGGATATGGAGAACAACTTATTCCGCGAAGCGGATGGTTCATTGTTATTCCGACCTGCCGGCCATGGCGCTTTATTGGAAAACTTGAATGATTTAGATGCTGATTTAATATTTATAAAGAATATTGACAATGTGGTTCCAGATAAATTGAAAGATAATACGATTGTCTTCAAGAAAGCTTTGGGCGGATTGTTGGTAGAAATTTTGGATAAGATAAAAGCCTATTCCAAAGACTTGGAGGGGGAAGTTAGTGCGGAGAAAATGCAAGAAATCCAGGATTTTGCATCTCAATATTTGGGAATTCAACCAGGCAAGTCATGGGATGCACACATACCAGTTGAAAAATTAAATTTATTTAAAAAGATATTTAATCGACCTACACGTATTTGCGGGGTTGTAAAAAATACAGGAGAGCCGGGTGGAGGTCCTTTTTGGTGTCGGGATCAAGAGGGAAACAGCACATTGCAATTGGTAGAATCGGCTCAAGTGGATATGTCAAATGAAGCACAAAAAGATATTTTCACTGGATCAACTCACTTTAATCCGGTGGACTTGGTTTGTGCCACCAAGGATATTCATGGTAAGTCCTTTGATTTATTGCAGTACCGCGACATGAGTACAGGATTTATTACGGAGAAAACCAAAGATGGGAAGAAATTGAAAGCTCAGGAATTACCTGGATTGTGGAATGGCGCGATGGCCTTTTGGAATACCATATTTGTTGAAGTCCCATTGGATACTTTTAATCCTGTCAAGACGGTGAATGATTTATTGAGGCCAGCACATCAAAATTAGGGGATGTTTTGTTCCTGTTAAAAAAGGCTTTAATTTTGCGGCCTTTGAACGAGATTGATATTAAAGAAAGTATATAAATGCTTGATTACAAAAACCTTGCTTAGTTTCTAGGCAAGGTTTTTTTTGTCCATATTCCTGGTTAAAATAATCAAGTTTTTCATATTTTATTGAGTAGGAAAGGCTAATTTTGTGCTCTTTAGCTTATATTCTGAGATATATTAGATTTTGATTGGGATATGGATTTGGATAAGGATTTTGATTTAGATTTTGATTTAGATTTGACAACTTTTCAAAAGTTGTCAAATCTCAAGGCTTAGGCCTCAAGGCTTGAGCCTAAACCCTAAACCCTCAAGCCTAAACCTTGAGCCTCAAGTCATACGTTTTCAAAACCAGGCACAATAGGCATAAGTTGATTAGTTGGTGCTTGAGCTAATGATTTAATTTTAATAAATAAGAGATAGAAAAAATAGACTATGGCATTAGAACAAACTTGGCGTTGGTTCGGACCGAATGATCCGGTTAGTTTATCAGACGTCCGACAAGCGGGTGCAACCGGCATTGTAAACGCACTGCATCAAATCCCAAACGGAGTAGTATGGGAGTTGGCAGACATTTTAGAGAGAAAACAAATTATTGAAAGGGCGGGTCTAACGTGGTCGGTCATTGAAAGTATTCCGGTTCATGAGGATATCAAAACTCGGTCGGGCGACTTTAAAAAGTACATTGAAAATTATAAGCAGTCGATCCGAAATTTAGTAAAAGCTGGTTTGGATACTGTTTGCTACAATTTCATGCCAATTTTAGATTGGACAAGAACAGACCTAGATTTTGAGTTGCCTGATGGTTCAAGAGCCTTGCGTTTTGATGCAGCAGAGTTTGCCGCGTTTGAAATGTTTTTATTGAAAAGACCAGGTGCCGAAAATCATTATACACCTGAACAGATTCAACGCGCTAAAACTTGGTTTGATCAGTCAAGTCCTAGTCAAAGAGAAAAATTAATCCGCAATGTCATAGCAGGGTTACCGGGAAGTGAAGAGAGTTTCACTTTGGTTTCCTTTCAAGAAGCATTGGATACCTATGCTCATGTGGGAGATCAGGAGTTGAGAGAGCATTTGTATGAATTTATTCGTGAAATTACTCCTGTAGCTGAAGAGTCAGGCGTCAATTTGTCTATTCACCCCGATGATCCTCCTTATCCAATTTTAGGCTTGCCCCGAGTGGTAAGTACAGAATCTGATGCCAAGCAATTATTAGCTGCGTATGAGAGTCGGAATAATGGATTATGCTTCTGTACGGGAAGTTATGGAGTGCGGGAGGATAATGATTTGGTAGGAATGGTAGAGCGAATGGGTGACCGAATCAACTTCATCCATTTACGAGCTACTCGTCGAGATGAATTTGGGAATTTCTATGAGGCCGACCATTTGGATGGAGATGTAGATATGTTTGGTGTGATGAAGGCGCTGGTTTTGGAGCAAAAAAACCGAATGGCTCAAGGTAGAAAAGATATCAGAATGCCGTTTAGGCCCGATCATGGACATAAAATGTTGGATGATTTGCAAGTAGGTAAAAAGACCAATCCAGGTTATACTGCAATTGGAAGATTAAGAGGACTAGCCGAGCTTAGAGGATTAGAGATGGGCATTGAGGGATTTTTAAAATAAAATTCCAAAATGATGTTTTGAATTCTATTTCTAATTGCTAACTTTGCACCCCCGTTACTATGGCATTACTCTATCCAAATGAGTTTAAGCTATTTAAGGGAATAAAAAAAGATTTAAAATTTAAACGGTAATTATTTAAAATGCCAACTATTCAGCAATTAGTGCGCAAGGGCCGTGAGCAAATGACTTGGAAATCTAAGTCACCAGCTTTGGATTCTTGTCCACAAAGAAGAGGAGTTTGTACACGTGTGTACACAACTACTCCAAAGAAACCAAACTCAGCTATGCGTAAAGTAGCTCGTGTTCGTTTAACCAACCAGAAAGAGGTGAATGCCTACATTCCAGGAGAGGGTCACAATTTGCAAGAGCACTCAATCGTATTGATTCGTGGTGGTCGTGTAAAAGACTTACCAGGTGTACGTTATCACATCATTCGTGGAGCATTGGACACAGCCGGTGTATCTGGTCGTTTACAATCTCGTTCAAAGTATGGTGCAAAGCGTCCTAAACCAGGTCAAGCAGCAGCTCCAGCAAAGAAGAAGTAATTTTTTTTAACACAAAGATCCAGTATGCCTCGGTGAAGGCAGAAGGTTGGGTCGACATTAAACATTAACACCATGAGAAAGGCGAAACCAAAAAAGCGCTATTTATTGCCAGACCCTAAATTTAGGGATGTATTAGTAACTAAGTTTGTAAACAACTTGATGTATGACGGTAAAAAATCAGTGGCATTCACTATTTTTTACGATGCTTTAGATAAGGTAGAAGAGCGTACTAAAGAGAATGGATTAGAAACTTGGAAAAAAGCATTAAACAATGTAATGCCATCTGTTGAAGTTAAGAGTCGCCGTGTTGGTGGAGCTAACTTCCAGGTTCCAACGGAAGTGCGAGCTGAACGTAAAGTTGCGTTAGGAATGAAATGGTTAATTGGATATGCAAGAAAAAGAGGTGATAAGACAATGATGGATCGCTTAGCGAACGAAATCATTGCTGCATCCAAAGGTGAGGGAGCTGCTGTGAAGAAGAAGGATGATACGCACCGTATGGCGGAAGCGAACAAAGCGTTCTCACACTTCCGTTTTTAATGAATGATTTTTTGGAAAGGCCAACCGCAAGGTTGGCCTTTTTTATTTATGCTGATTTTTATCACAAATGGAGAATTTGGCAAATCTTGATAAAATGTTTAGCTTTGAACAGTTCCCTATTTAATCCATTATTATCGTATGATTTCTAAGAAAGCAAAGTATGCTTTGAAGGCGTTAAAAGTATTGGCTCAGGCTTATGAAAAGGGGCCTTTGTTGATTTCACATATTGCTGAATCCGAGAATATCCCTAAAAAGTTTTTAGAAGCTATTTTATTGGAGCTAAGAAATCATGGTATTCTACAAAGCCAAAAAGGTAAAGGGGGAGGATATTATCTACGTATACCACCAAGTCAGGTGACCTTTGCGAAAATTATTCGAATTGTGGATGGCCCCATTGCACCTGCTCTTTGTGTATCTCTACATTTTTATGGCAAGTGTGATGACTGTGCCAATGAAGAAACCTGCAAATTGCGTTCGGTTCTAGCGAAATGGCGTGATGCTAACCTATCTGTTTTGGAAAAAACTACTTTAGAAGAGCTGATCTAGGCTATTCATATAAATGATCTAAATTCTTTTCTTTTACCTCTTCCGAATCTAGCTCTAAGAATTCTTCCCAGAATGGATTGTTTGGTACTGCGGCTTTGCAGATGATTGGCGTTTTCTTGATGGGGTGAACGAAATACAATCGTCGAGCATGTAAATTTATGCTACCATCTGGATTCGGGCGGTCGTAGCCATATTTGATATCACCTCGAATCGGGCAACCTAGCGTAGCTAATTGAACCCGTATTTGATGTGGTCTACCCGTAATAGGTTCAACTTCGATTAGGTAGTGAAGGTTAATCTTGCCTAATAATTTGTAATTCAATTCCGCTTTTTGTGCCTTATCCTCAGGGTAATCATAAGCAGTAGTGGTATTTTTGGATTCATTTTTTAAAAGCCAATGGGTCAGCTTACCTTTCGTAGGATCTGGCTTTCTTCTTGTAACCGCCCAATATGTCTTTTGAATTTCTCTTTTACGAAACAGTTCCATCATACGTTCCAAAGCTTTGGAAGTACGGGCAAATACGACTAAGCCACTGACAGGGCGATCTAGGCGATGGACTGGATGCAAGAAAACCGCTCCTGGTTTTTGGTATTTTTCCTTGATATAGTCCTTCAATACGTCGGTCAATGTACGGTCGCCCGTGCTATCTCCTTGAACTAGTATTCCCGCTCTTTTATTGACAATTAGGAGGTGATTGTCTTCGTATACAATGTGGTAGTCTTTCATTTTAATCAATCAGCAAGACTTGAATGGACTTAGTCTTGCGATGACAAAGGTAGGACAATTAATTTGTAAAATTTTTCAGAGGCAGAATAGAATGGAGCGTCCCTGAGTAAAAAGCATCCATTCTATGCCATAAGTTGTCTATTGATTCATTTTTCACATAATCAATTTGCTTATTCAATTCGATTCATTTTTCCCTTTTTTCAAGAATAAGCTCATTATTCCTATGTTGATAATGGCGAAAAGAATGAAATCTATTTGCCATTCATTTGTTTTCTGTTGTCCAAAATAAATAAGGCAACCAATAATGAAAATAAAATAGAGGATTGAAGCTACCGTCGGTGGAAATTTAAAATACAAAGTTTCTATTAATTGTAATTATTATAACACCTGTAATAAAATAGATGATAGATTGAGTCAGTAGTTTTTTCCAAAACAAAGGATTCAAAACATGATTCGCAATAATGACATCATTTATGTGTTTGCCAAGTATAAATAGGATGAGATAGAATGAGGCTGGCCATGGCATTTTAGGTATGTTCATCGTTTTATACCAGCTTGAGTTTTTTGCAATATTTAAAAATTACTAAACAAATATTTGTGTCCTATTTCTGAAAATTAATTTTTTGATGTCAGGTATTCGTATTTGAGCTAAGTGAAAAGGCCAGGCGAAAAAAAACCAAGTTAAATTGGTGAAAATTTTGGCTTCGACTTTTTGTTTTATTCATTATCTACGGATATGCGAATCATGGGACCAATGCGCCCTTCCTGAAAAGAATCAAAAATAATCCATTCGTTCTGGCTAGTTGGACGGAAAAAAAAGCGTCTCTTGGTGGAATATTTACCCATTGCTATTCGATCGGTTTCTCCTGTGATGACATTGGATTTATTGAAAAAATTGATGACAACCGCTATACCTTCTTTAGGAATACTTATATCATTTGTCTGAATGTTGAATTTAGTCCAGCCTTCATGGTTGGCAGAGTAGACAAGTTCACGTTTATTTAATAAAGTGGATGGAAGGGTATCCTTGCCAACAGTAAACAATAAAATCTGAAAGATATATGTTGGTGTAAATTTTTGGTCAAAATAAATAGAAATGGAGTTTAGTTTCTTTCCAATTATTTCTTCTTCATCAAAAATTATTCCTGTTTGATGAGGAGATTTTGTTAAAAACGAATAATGTCTTTTTCTGGAAGGTTTTTCAGTTTCAAAATGACTTATTTTTTTCGCAGTTATTTTGACCTCTTGCAGCAGAGCTGATTTGGTCGAATCAGAGTCTGTTTTATCATTTTCTAGATTTTGATTAGCGACCGCAGTTAAAAAGCTCGAAAAAGTAAATGACAAAAATATAATAAAATGAAGTATGTTGATTTTCATTGTCTATTAAATATTAGTATTATCAATTTGTCATTTATTATTAATCTGGGCAATTACCTTCTTCCGTTCTAATCCTAGTATCAATTTTAAATCCAAAGAAATATTTTACATCTTCAAAATAATAGACACATCTTTTAGGGTCAGGTAAATGTGAATGACCTACTCCCTGAGATCCTCCATCTAAACCACAATTTGAATAACTCCAACCAAAAAATTTCCAATCAGGTTCACATGGATTTGGAGCTTCATAACCTAAGGCAATCAATGGGATACTGACAACAGCTAAAATAACAAATAGTCTTTTATATTTTTTTACAAATAGTATTACAAAATTTCTCATTTTTTAATTCACTAAAAATTACCCCTACTCTTTTCTGGTTTTTCTGGTTTTACCAATGTTTGCAAACATGGAGTAAAGCTGCTGGAAAAATAAAAGAGAATAGTAGGGAAAGAAGTCCTACTTTAATCAAGAAGTTGATAATTTACTTTAAGGCCTGGGGTAGAACCTCTGCCAAGCT
>JAIXWL010000008.1 GCA_027491315.1 Cytophagaceae bacterium | reverse complement strand
CAAGACCACACCTAGCTATAAAAATGAAGAAACCAGTGGATTTATATGCAGCTTAATCTATATTTACAATGAGTTATTAATAAACCAAACTGTCAACCTATTTCAGGACAAGACATTCTACATTCTACATTCTTCATTCTACATTCATCCCTATTTACCCAACACAATATTCACAATCCGCTTCGGAACTACAATAATCTTGCCTGGCGTTTGTCCATCCAATACTTTTTGCACCTGAGGATTTGCTAAAACACCTGCTTCTACTTCCGCAGGACTAGCCGTAGCAGGAAAAGATAAAGTCAGTTTCACCTTTCCATTGAAAGAAATAGGGTAATTAAACTCATCTTCTACTAAATAAGCCGCGTTGAAAACAGGGAAAGTAGCTTTTGAAATACTTCCTGCCTCCTCACCTAAGGCTACCCATAATTCTTCCGACATGTGAGGAGCATAGGGCGACAATAACAAGACCAAATCTTTCAAAATGGCTTTTTTATGGCATTTCAATTGAGTCAAATCATTGACACAAATCATTAAGGTTGAAACAACCGTATTAAAGGAATACCGCTCTAAATCTTCATGCACCTTTCTGATGGCGGTATGCAAAACCTTCAATTCTTCCGGCTTGGCTGGTGCATCTTCCAATTTTACTTTTTGGGTTGTTTCATCAAAGAACAAACGCCAAACTTTTCTAAGGAAGTTATGAGATCCTGAAATACTGTTGGTATTCCAAGGTTTAAATTGCTCCAATGGCCCTAAAAACATCTCATATACACGCAGCGTATCAGCACCATATTTGGCAATCAAATCATCTGGATTCACTACGTTGTATTTGGATTTAGACATTTTCTCCACTTCCCAACCGCAAACATATTTACCATCTTCTAAAATGAAAACGGCATCTTCCGGCACATCATTTCTAGAAGATTTAAATGCCTCCACATTCAATACATCATTTTCAACGATATTGACATCCACATGTAAGGCAGCCACATCGTATTGATCTTTTAGTCCATGCGAAACAAAAGTAGCCGGACTTACATTTTTTACACGGTAAACAAAATTCGATCTACCTTGAATCATGCCTTGATTGATCAATTTCTTGGCAAATTCTTCCTCCTGCACATAGCCTAAATCTTTCAAGAATTTATTCCAAAAACGGGAATACAATAAGTGCCCCGTGGCATGCTCCGAACCTCCAATGTATAAATCGACCGCTTTCCAATAATTCACCGCCTCTTTAGAAGCAAATTCTTGGTCATTTTGGGCATCCATGTAACGGTACCAATACCAAGAAGAACCTGCCCAACCTGGCATAGTTGACCATTCGTAGTCGTATTGACCTTGGTATTTCCACACGTCGGCAGCACGGCCTAATGGAGGCTCTCCTGTCTCAGTAGGTAAATATTTATCAATTTTTGGAAGCTCCAAAGGCAATTCGCTTTCTTGAATCAAATAAGGCAATAATTCTCCTTTCGAGTTTGCTTTGAAATAAACTGGAACAGGCTCTCCCCAATAACGTTGGCGAGAAAATACCGCATTTCGCATACGATACTGAATTTTACCTTTTCCAATACCTCTTTCCTCTAACCAAGCAGTTAAGATTGGAATAGCTTCTTGGTAGGTCTTTCCATTAATTAACTCAGAATTGATATATCGCCCTTCCTTAGTTGCATCCGCTTGTTTCTCTATATCTTTCTGGGCATCCAAAATCGGGATGATAGGTAGATTAAAATGCGTAGCAAAGTTCCAGTCGCGCTGATCTCCAGATGGAACCCCCATCACAGCACCGGTACCATAACCTGCCAATACATAGTCAGCTAAATAAATAGGGACACGCGCTCCATTGAAAGGATTTATTACAAAAGAACCGGTAAATACACCGCTCACTTGCTTTACTTCTGACACGCGGTCTAGTTCCGAACGAGATTTCGCCCAAGTCACATAGGACTCTACTGCCTCTTTCTGTTCAGGTGTAGTTAATTCCTCCGCCCATTCATGCTCCGGAGCTAATACCATGAAAGAAACCCCATAAATGGTATCCACTCGGGTAGTGAAAACTTTAATCTTTTTATGGGAAAGCGCAGGATTATCGATATCAAAATCAACCTCCGCTCCGATGGATTTACCAATCCAGTTTCTTTGTTGCTCTTTCAAAGAATCAGACCAATCCACCTCGTCCAATCCACGTAATAGTCGGTCGGCATAAGCCGTAATTCGCATCGACCATTGACGCATTTTCTTTTGCTCTACTGGATGGCCTCCACGCTCAGAAACGCCATCTTTTACCTCATCATTGGCCAAAACAGTCCCTAAAGCAGGGCACCAGTTCACTACTGAATCATCCAAAAATGCTAGTCGGAAAGCCAATAAATAGGCATATTTCTCCTCTTCCGAATAGGAGTTCCACTCCTCGGCAGATATTCTTTTTACCTCTTCATCACAGACTGCCTTCACACCTTTGGAACCCGATTTTTCAAAAATCTGAATCAACGTATCGATGGACTCTGCTTTGTCTGTGGATTGATTGTACCATGAATTAAACAATTGCATGAAAATCCATTGGGTCCACTTGTAATAAGACGGATCAGATGTTCTTACTTCTCTTGTCCAATCAAAAGAAAAACCCATGTTTTTCAATTGTTCAATGTATCGAGCGATATTTTGCTCGGTAGTTAAGGCAGGATGTTGCCCTGTTTGTATCGCATATTGCTCTGCAGGTAAACCAAAGGAATCAAAACCCATAGGATGTAAAACCTCAAATCCCTGTAAACGCTTGTAGCGGGAGATGATATCAGAAGCAATGTACCCAAGTGGATGCCCAACGTGCAAACCAGCCCCAGAGGGATAAGGAAACATGTCTAGGACATAGTATTTTGGTTTGTTGGGATTTACCTTGGCTTGAAAGGTATGATTAGCCTCCCAAAACGCCTGCCATTGCTTTTCGATGTCTCGAAACTGATACTCTGTACGCATAAATTTTTATCATTTTAAAAAAGGGAATGCAAATTACGGCTTTTTTATGAAAAAATATTTACTCTACTTTATTGGTAGATTAGATAAAGTCTACTATTTTTGTAGGCAGATTTATCTTACGAGTACATTTATGTCAGACAATACCCCTCCTAGTTCGGAAACCAAGAGAAACTTCCCTAGCATTTTTAAAGCGGTGCAAACCATTTGGAAAAGAGAAAGGAGTTTAACTGAAGTCATTATACACATCAGTAATGCTTTGGCTTTGATGATAGTGGGGCATTTACTCTTTACCTATGTGACCTTTGAGAAAATGGAGGTGGTGTTTTCCTCTGTTAATTCAGAAATTTTATATTATATCTTGGGTGGATTTATTGCACAAATGATTGATGGAGCCCTGGGAATGGCTTATGGAGTAACTGCTACTACCTTTTTGCTATCTGTTGGAATATCCCCTGCAGCTGCTTCAGCGAGTGTCCATGCGTCAGAGGTTTTCACCTCAGGGGTTTCAGGATATATGCACTTGAAGTTTGGAAACGTTAACTCCAAATTATTCAAGACCTTAGTCATTCCGGGTATCATCGGTGCTA
The DNA here is from genome assembly GCA_027491315.1 of Cytophagaceae bacterium. Classification (GTDB taxonomy): domain Bacteria; phylum Bacteroidota; class Bacteroidia; order Cytophagales; family Spirosomataceae; genus Aquirufa. The sequence continues at coordinate 123,150 of JAIXWL010000008.1, read as the reverse complement.
TTTTAGGTGCTTATGTGATTTCTAGCTTAGAAGAATATGCGGGATACATCAAACCAATAGTTTCTATTTACACCCTTTTCCTAGGAGCCATCATTATTAGAAAGGCATTAATTAAAAGACAAGAAAAAAGACAATTGAAGAAAGTAGGTCTATTGGCTCTTTTTGGTGGCTACTTAGATTCCATCGGTGGTGGAGGCTGGGGCCCTATCGTTTCTTCTACTTTAATCGCTTCGGGGCGTCATCCTAAATACACCATTGGTAGTGTTAACCTAACGGAGTTTTTTGTATCCTTAGCGTCCTCCTTAACCTTCTTTACGGTCATTGGATTGGGTTATTGGCAGGTTATTATTGGTTTAATTTTAGGTGGTGTAGTGGCTGCACCTATCGCGGCACGTTTGGCCAATAAACTTCCCATTAAATCCATGATGATTTTGGTCGGCATGATCATCATCATTGTTAGCCTCCGTCAAATCATTCTAGGCGCAGATAAATTCTTTTAGTCGATAAGCAATCGTTTTACTATCCTTTGCCCCGACTTACCTTGCCACTGCAAGAAAAGTGATCCTTGGAATGCTTTAGGTAATTGAATGGCCTTGGTTTCACGAGCTTGAATGGTGAAGGAATTCATCCAAACCTTACCCTGAATATCCAACACCGTGATTTCACCAGCTTCGAGACTCGATACAAAAACTGGTCCTTGGCTAGGATTAGGCCAAATTTGAAAGACATCTTGACTCATTTGTTCTACCACAAGATTGCTTGAATTGTTTTCTATGAGTTGAACACCACCAGAACCCAATCCTAAGGTCAGATCCATTTTCCCATCTCCGTTCCAATCAGCCGCACAAGGCCATACTTTTTCGCCAAAATCCGCTGTCCAAGCAAAAGCCTTAGACCGAGTAGCTGTTTTGCCATCTGTATTAAAAGAGATTAATTGCGCCTTCCCCACCCGATCAAAGACTAAACTTTCCAATTTCCCATCTCCATCCACATCTAAAAAACAGACACTTCTAGGGATAAAATTTAAATCCTGACTCAGATTAGCCCAATTAGCATTTTCCAGTTGCAATGTTTTATCTGTTTGGTATTGGTAGGAACGTATCCTCCCCGATTTTTCTACCATCAATAAATCTAATTTCCCATCTTGGTTCCAATCTACCCAAATGGGTACTTCTCCACTTTGTAAGGCGGGAATGCTGATTTCTTGCCATTTTTTATCTGAAGTATATAGGGCGACTTTAGGCCCTAAAAATGTTTGATAACTAATGACTAAATCCTTTTTTCCATTGGCATCCCAATCAATGACTTGGGGAATGATCTCAGTAGCTTGCGTCGTCATACTGAAATTTCCGAAGTCATTTGTCCTTTGAATCAAGGAAGGCTGTTGGGCTGTACCTATATTTTCATAAAAACTTAAACTGGCCCTTACTCCCATAGCCCCTCTAATTCCTGCATTTCCTATCAAGAAATCTAAATCCCCATCACCATCGGCATCCCACCAAATTGGGGCAGCACTTTCTCCTACATCCAACATTTGATCCTGAATAAAAGACGATTGCTGCAAAATCCAATTCTCCCCTTGCTTTTGATAAAAGCTTAAAGAGCGTTGAAAATCTTGCGTATACAAGGCATTGTCATACGTATTACTCGATACCAATACATCTAAATTTCCGTCTTCATTCACATCCAGAGGAAAAGCCGAGGCAAAAGCCCCTACCTGAACTGGATTACCCGTTGGAAAACGATAATTCAATTGACTGAATTGAGGTTTTTTGGCAGTACCCGTATTGATTAAATGAATAAGATTTTGACAAGAAACATGTCCAAACAAAAGATCAGGTAAACCATTTTTATTGGTGATAAGGGCCAGGCTATTACCGGCATGCATCACTCGATTGGGGGTATTTACTTGCAAAGGTATAAAGGAGGAGCCGCAAGATTTTCCTAAAACCACATCCTCACAATCATTATGAATGAAGTCGCCCCAGCAATCTACTGTTTTACGGAATTGAATCAAACCTGAGCCTTTGGCTGAAACATTTTCATGAAATTCCACATAGTGTCCTGCCGGCTCAAATGCCAACACATCTATATCGCCATCCCCGTCTACATCCCCAATGGCCGGAATGTCAGAAGCCGCCACATACAAATTAATTTTACCCGAAAATCCTTCCGAAAAAACTGGGTCAATCAGGGTTTGAAAGGCGATGGTCTCCTTAGAAACATTTTGGTATATTTTCATGCCGGCAGCAGCCGAACAAAATAAATCTTTCCTGCCGTCTTGGTTAAAATCCACCAGGTGGAACCAGTTTTCTACCTTAGGAAAAAAAGATTCATAGCTTGGGCTGTAAACCTCGGAATATTTACCATTCGACATTTTAAAGCGCAAAAAAGTACTTAATTTTTGCGTACTTCGGTCAAAAATCACCCAATCTTCTACTCCATCCGCATTTAGATCCAAACTTTCTACTTGCACGGAATTGAAACCCCCAGCCCAAGGATTAGATAAAAATGATTGATTGACTTTAACGGGGATTTGCGAACTTTGCTTCCAGGATAAACCCTGGGCAAGTATTTCCGAGCTTGGGAATCCAAAAAATAAGAATAGTAAAAATTTCATTCGATATTTGTAAGCCTAAAGCCCTGGTAATCCAACTTATGATGAAGACCTCTAATGTAACACTTTTAGAAAGATTTTTACAATCCACAGGTGTATCCACTGACACGCGGAAAATCACCCAGGGAAATCTCTTCTTTGCTTTAAAAGGTCCCAACTTCAATGCCAATCAACTGGCCGAGGAAGCCCTTGCAAAAGGTGCTGCCTACGCGGTGATTGACGATGAAGCTTTCGCACATATTCCTAAAACGCTTTTAGTGGAAGATGGTTTACAAGCCTTGCAAGATTTAGCGCGCTTGTACCGAAAAACTTTATCCATCCCGGTCATTGGTTTAACAGGTTCAAATGGTAAAACGACCACCAAAGAACTATTATTTTCTGTTTTATCTCAAAAGTTTCACTGTTTTGCTACCACAGGCAATCTAAATAACCACATTGGTGTTCCTTTGTCTATTTTGGCCATCCAAGCTAGCCATGAAATAGCGGTTATCGAGATGGGGGCAAATAAACAAGGGGATATTGCAGAATTGGTCAACATTGCCCAACCTACCCATGGTTTAATTACCAACATTGGTAAAGCGCATTTAGAAGGTTTTGGAGGTATAGAAGGTATCAAAAAAGGCAAAGGTGAATTATTTGATTTTTTGTCGCATCATGAAGGAACGGTCTTTTTGCCTTATGAAAAAAATGTGGTGCATGACATGCATGCAGAACGACTTTTTAAGCATAGCATCAGGGCGAATGAAGCCTTGTATACAGAACTAGTAGAAGCTAAGCCAACGGTAGTGTACCGAACCCATGATGGTTTAGAGGTCAAGAGTCATTTGCCGGGTATTTACAATTTTGAAAATATCCAAATGGCATTGGCTGTTGGTAAACATTTTGGCCTAAGCGATGAGCAATGCCACGAAGGTATTCGCAGCTATATCCCAACGAACCATCGGTCACAGTATATTCATATTGGTAGCAACCAGGTTTTGATGGATGCATATAATGCCAACCCTTCTTCTATGTCGGCTGCTATCCAACATTTTGCAGAGACAGAAAATTCTCCCAAAATTGTGATTTTAGGTGATATGTTTGAATTGGGAGATTCTTCCGAGGAAGAGCATGCCGCCTTAGGAGCATTACTAGCGCAACAGTCATTCGATAAGGTATTATTGGTAGGTCAACACATGCAACATGCTTTAATCCATTTGCCTAAGGCCTATTATTTCCCTGATAAATTTGGTTTGCACAATTGGCTTCAAGACCATCCCATTACGAATAGCTATTTATTAGTAAAGGGTTCTAGGGGTATTTCCTTGGAAAGTGTATTGCCTTTTTTGGAAAATAAAGGCTAATAATCGAGATAGAAATTAAATGATTCATTGGGGCATATCCATGAGGCCCTAATCCTTTAAATAAGTATTATTTCTTCTTTATTAAAAAAAGAAGTAATTTTGCACTTTATTAAGAAAAATCAATTCAACATCATACACAATGGCATCACAATCAGGTACCTATGTACCATTTAAAGTTAAAGACATTGCATTGGCCGACTGGGGTCGTAAAGAAATTCAATTAGCAGAAGCAGAAATGCCAGGATTAATGGCTTTACGTGCTGAATTCGGAGAAGCTCAACCATTAAAAGGAGCACGCATCGCTGGATGTTTGCACATGACTATCCAAACAGCGGTATTGATTGAAACATTAACTGCATTAGGCGCTGAGGTAACTTGGTCTTCTTGTAATATTTTCTCTACCCAAGATCACGCAGCAGCAGCTATTGCGGCAGCGGGAATCCCAGTTTATGCTTGGAAAGGTATGAACGAAGAGGAATTTAACTGGTGCATTGAGCAGACTTTATTTTTTGGTGAGGATAAGCAACCATTGAACATGATTTTGGATGATGGTGGTGATTTAACAAACATGGTATTTGATGAATATCCTGAGTTAATCCCTGGCATCAAAGGTCTTTCTGAAGAAACTACTACCGGTGTTCACCGTTTGTATGAGCGTATGAAAAATGGTACCTTATTCTTACCAGCGATCAACGTGAATGACTCGGTAACTAAGTCTAAATTTGATAACAAATACGGATGTAAAGAGTCATTGGTAGATGCGATTCGTCGTGCTACCGACTTAATGTTAGCAGGTAAGGTAGCTGTAGTGGCTGGTTACGGTGACGTAGGAAAAGGTAGTGCAGAATCTTTACGTGGTGCTGGTTGCCGTGTTTTGGTGACTGAAATCGACCCTATCTGTGCTTTACAAGCTGCGATGGATGGATTTGAAGTAGTGACGATGGATGAGGCTGCTAGTCGCGCTAATATCTTCGTTACAGCTACAGGAAACGTTAAAATAATTCGTGACCGTCATTTCAAGGCCATGAAAGACAAAGCGATTGTATGTAACATTGGTCACTTTGACAATGAAATCGATATGGCTTGGTTAAACGATAACTACGGTGCTTCGAAAGATCAAATCAAACCACAAGTGGATATGTACACGATTGATGGCAAAAACATCATCGTATTGGCAGAAGGACGTTTAGTGAATTTAGGTTGTGCCATGGGTCACCCATCATTCGTGATGTCGAACTCATTCTGTAACCAAACCTTAGCTCAATTAGAGCTTTGGGCTAATTCAGCTAATTATGAGAACAAAGTGTACATCCTTCCTAAGCATTTGGATGAGAAAGTAGCTTTCTTACACTTGGCGCACATTGGTGCTAAATTAGAAAAATTAGAAAAAGATCAGGCAGAATACATTGGGGTACCACAAAATGGTCCATTCAAACCAGAGCATTACCGTTACTAGTCTTTTTTGAGATTAAATACAGAAGCCACCTTCCAAAGAGGGTGGCTTTTTTGTATTCAAAGAAATTTGCATTAAATCACTCCTGATTTTATTTGAGAGGGAAGAGTGTTTCTAATAAAGAAAAATCAATCATAAGCCATAAATTTGTCAAAATTCATCTAAGACGAAAACCAAGCAACATGGTCAATAAAATTTCTTCCTTTGTTTTACTTTTCATAACTTTTTCCCTATCTGCCCAAAAATCATTCACTCATGCAGATAGCCTACGCGGTAGTTTAAGACCTGCTCGTACTTCGTATGACGTGTTGCATTATGATTTGAAAGTAAAAGTAGACCCAGAAAAAACCTATATAACAGGCTCCAATATCATCTCTTTTCTTGTCAAGGAAAAAACCCAGCAAATTCAAGTGGATTTATTTCAAAACATGAACATTGACCGAATTTTATTCGAGAATAAAGCCTTGAAATACCACCGAGATGGGAATGCCATCTTCATTGATTTTCCTCGAGCTTTATTTGTGAAACAAAAACATCGGATTCAGATATTCTACCAAGGACAACCTCGCAAAGCGGTAAGACCACCCTGGGATGGTGGGTTCTCCTGGACCAAAGACCCCTCGGGTAAACCGTGGGTAACTATTTCATGTGAAGGTTTAGGTGCATCTGTTTGGTGGCCATGCAAGGATCACCCGGGCGATGAACCTGAATCCATGGATATTCGCATAGAAGCACCCAAAGGACTAATGGCGGTATCCAATGGTAATTTAATCGGCTCCAATCCGACCGAGTTTGGAACAGAATATCACTGGAAAGTGCAGTACCCCATCAATTCCTACAATGTGTCTGTGAACATAGCCGACTATGCCCATTGGTCAGAAAAAATGATTCAATTGAATGGGAAGCCACTGGATTTGGATTATTATGTATTGAAAGACAATGCAGCCATCGCCAAGACACACTTCCATCAAAGCCAGGAAATGTTACGCATTTTTGAAAAATACTTTGGCCCCTACCCTTTCCCCAAGGATGGCTATGCGCTTGTAGAAACGGATTACTGGGGCATGGAGCATCAAAGTGCGGTGGCGTATGGCAACCATTATAAAAACAATGCCTATGGTTTCGACTTCATCATTGTACATGAGTCGGCCCATGAGTGGTTTGGAAATTCCATCTCTTGTACCGACCATGCCGACCTTTGGATACATGAGGCGCTAGGTACCTATGCCGAAGCCATTTATCTAGAAGAAAAATCGGGCAAGGAACAAGCTCAATTGTATTTGAACGGACAAAAAAACAACATCAAAAATCGCTTTCCGATCATTGGTCCCTATGGAGTCAATTACCAAAGTCCAGATTCAGATATGTATTTTAAAGGAACCTGGATGTTTCATACCTTACGGTCTATTGTGGCCGATGATAAGTTATGGTTCAGTACCATCAAAGACTTTTGTTTGAGCTTTTACCATAAAAATACCAATGCCGAAGAGGTGCTCAATTTCTTTGAGAAGAAACTGAAACGAAATGTCAAAGCCATCATGAGCTATTACCTGAATCGGGCAGATATTCCAACCTTAATTTATCAATTAAAAGAAGCCAATGGCGTCTATACCTTGCGTTATAAATGGAAAAATGTGCCAGGAGATTTGGATCTACCGATTGAAATAAAACAAGGCCAAGGCTTAGGGGAAAGAATTCATCCTACCGACACCTGGCAGCAAATTAAGTTGACCGAAGCACCCCAATGGGACTTTGAGCATTTTTTATTCCAAGTAGAAAAGCAAATTTAATCGGGGAATTCTGAACAAAAACCGCTATTTTTGTGGTCATATTTAATAGCATCTTATGAAATTTGGCGTAGTAGTATTTCCTGGTTCCAATTGTGATGATGATACCGTTGGTGTCATTGAAAGTTTAGGTCATCAAGCAGTGAAGCTTTGGCATAAAGAAACCAGTCTTCAAAACTGTGATTTCATCATTTTACCGGGTGGATTCTCCTATGGAGATTACTTACGTTCGGGTGCTATTGCCCGTTTTTCGCCGATTATGGACAATGTCATCAAGCATGCCAATGATGGTGGATATTTGATGGGTATTTGCAATGGATTTCAGGTATTGGTGGAGGCGCACTTATTACCGGGTGTATTATTGAGAAACAATTCTCAAAAATTCATTTCCAAAAATATTTACCTAAAAGCGGCTACCAAACAATCCTTGATTACCCAGTCTTTAGATCTAAACAAGGCATACAAAATACCAATTGCACATGCGGAAGGTCGTTATTTTGCAGACGAAAAAACCTTGGAAGAATTAAAAGCTAAGGATCAAATCTTATTTTACTACTGCGATGAAAACGGTCAGGTAAATGATGCCTCCAACCCCAATGGCAGCCTATTTAACATCGCAGGAATATGCAATGAGGGCCGCAATGTGATTGGCATGATGCCTCACCCAGAGCGCGCTGCGGATCCTGATTTATCGAATATCGATGGATTGGAGATTTTGAAGCAATTGGTTTTATAGTGTTTAGGGATTAGGGGTTAGGGATTAGGGGTTAGGTATAAGTGTTTAGTGTTTGGGGATTAGATGGAGGTGGTAAAGGACAAAGCTAAGATTTAGTGTTTTGACATAGCTTAGAGAAAAAGAATTTAATAAATGAAAAGAGGCTACCTTATCAGGAAGCCTCTTTTTTATTTGAATCTCGCATGAAGATTATTGATTTTCCTTAAATCAACAATATTACTCCTCTACCTTACCACTAAACACGAATAACTAATCCCTAAACCCTAACCACTATTACTCCTACCTCAAATCATTCACCTCTACCCCTGGATATTGCTTTTTGTCAAAAGTAAAATACTTATCATCTAAGGATTTAGACTCAATCTTCAACACTTTGAAGTTTTGTTTTTTACCAGCCTTATTGGTGATAGTCCATTCCTTCACCGACTTATCTGCCGTGTTAATCTTGATGCTGATTTTTTGCATCTGAGCCGTTTTGGAAGTCGGCACCAATTCTACTGTGGCTATTGATCCTGCCTCCCCTGCTAATGAGATTTTATAAGCTTTTTTGTCAAACGAATAAATCTTAGCCGGATTCAAATCATTATCTGAGGGATCAAAGGCCGATACGTTCACCTCATTGATTTCTTTTATGTAGGTGGATACTTCCTTGCCATTATTAAAAATCTCTTGTCCAGCTGTCTTTAAACGAAATTTAGTCCCCTTAACAGAAATAGACCCATTCATCGCAGGACCTCCATCTGTAGCGTAAGAAAAACTAGCCGCAAAAGAAGCCATGGCCTTATACTTCTTTTGCATTCCATCTATGTAGCCACTAGCTTTATTCGCTTGCGCAAAACTGAGGGTACTAAAACAAACTCCGACAACAATTGCAATAATTTTCTTCATGGTTATGTTTATAAATTTCTCAAAATCTCTTCCAATTCGGTCTCACTTTTGACTAAGACATCACGGGCCTTTGATCCTCCAAATGAACCGACAATACCAGCGGCCTCTAACTGATCAATCAGCCTGCCTGCACGGTTATAGCCTAATTTTAATTTACGTTGTATCAAGGAGGTAGATCCCTGCTGATGCATCACCACCAACCTAGCTGCTTCATCAAAAAAGGAATCACGGTTACTCAAATCCATGTCTCCTCGTTCCTGTCCACCTGTTTCCTCTGAATCAGGCTCTGGCAATAAATATGCCGAGGCATATCCCTGTTGATTTCCAATAAACTCACAAATTTCTTCTACCTCTGGCGTATCCACAAAAGCACATTGTAAACGTATCACTTCAGATCCCATCGACAAAAGCATGTCTCCTTGTCCGACCAATTGATCCGCTCCACCTGCATCCAAAATAGTCCTAGAGTCAATCTTGGACATAACCTTGAAGGAAAGTCGGGCTGGGAAGTTCGCCTTGATCGTACCCGTAATGACATTCACCGAAGGACGCTGTGTGGCCACTACCAAGTGAATACCAATAGCACGGGCTAATTGTGCCAATCGAGCAATGGGATGTTCTACCTCTTTTCCTGCAGTCAACATCAAATCAGCCAACTCATCAATCACCAACACGATGTATGGCATGAAATCATGTTCATTGGGATTCAATCGGCGATTAATGAACTTCTGGTTATATTCCTTGATATTTCTACAACCAGCATCTTTCAATTTGTCGTAACGTAAGTCCATTTCCTTACATAAGGAATTCAAGGTACTTACTACTTTCTTGGTATCCGTAATAATCGCTTCTTCCGAATCAGGTAAACATGCCAAGAAATGCCTTTCTAACTTATTGAATAAAGACAATTCCACCTTCTTAGGGTCAACCAACACAAACTTCAAGGTGGCAGGATGTTTCTTGTATATCAAGGAGGTCAATAACATATTCAGACCTACCGACTTACCCTGACCTGTTGCTCCTGCCATCAATAAGTGAGGCATTTTAGCCAAATCAGCTACAAAAATCTCATTGGAAATGGTTTTACCCAAAGTGATGGGCAAATCGAAATTCGATTTTTGGAATTTCTCTGAACCAATCACCGCACGAACAGGCACCATTTCTCGGTTCTTATTCGCTACCTCAATTCCAATCGTATTCTTACCAGGCATTTGACCAATGATACGAACCCCCATGGCGGCTAAGGAAAGTGATAAATCATCTTCCAAGGAAGTAATCTTACTCACTCGAACACCCGCTTTTGGCACAATCTCATACAAAGTAACTGTTGGTCCAATCGTGGCTTCAATCTTGGAAATACCTATGCCATAATATTGCAAGGTCTCAACGATTTTCTCCTTATTTTCCTTCAACTCATCCATAGTAACCTGAGTCGTCTGATTTTTCACATCATACTCCTTCAATAAATCCATGGTTGGGTATTGGTACTTAGGTAAATCAGCCGTAGGGTCATATAAACCAAATTGCGCAACTAAATCATTGGCCTTGGTTTCGGTATTTAATTCTTCCACTTCTTCCACAGGCGCATTCGGGTCCACCTCAGCCACTTTGTAGGTAAAGGTTAAATCATCCTCTACCGGAGCTTCAGGAACTTCTTCAGTGGCTAATTCTTCATCTAAGACCAATTCTTCCACATCCGAATTCACTTTTAGTGGAGGAACAATAGGCCTAAATTTCTCTAAATCGTCATTATCTATGTGAATGCTCGGGTCTTCATCAAACAAATCTTCTTCAAAAAGCGCATCCTCGGCATTGGCCACTAAAGGATCTTCTGCTGCTATCTCACCACTTGGAACATCTACAGGAGCTTGCGCTTTAGGCTTAGGATTCAACTGATAAAACAAAATAATGAAGACCAAACCCGCGAACAAAATCACGAAAATGGACATATAGCCAATCAGCTGATGTAATTTCTCATTGAGGAAAAATCCAACGCCTCCGCCTAAGGAATGCGGCAAATCCAATTGAAAAGACAAGAATCCTGCAACTAAGCTTCCCCAAATGACATAAAAGAGTACTTGCCAAGAAAGGCGATCTACCGAATATATTTCTTTTCTAAAACCGACTTTCAAAGCCGACAATAAAAATAAAGGAATCAATAAAATAGAAGACCAACCGAATGTTCTGAACAAAAAGAAATGGGCTATTTTGGCTCCTAAAAGACCGGCCAAATTTTTCACTGGGATATCTGAACCCTCAATCACATCCAGCGTACTGCGTTCCACTTCGCTTTGATCCGCAACCCCCATGAAGAAATTAGAAACAAAAGCTACCAGAAGTAAAATACCGGTTAGAAATAAAAAACTGGCAACAATGAGGCGAATACGGCCTGATAATTCACTCCTCTTTACAGATTCCTTATTGCTATCCTTCTCAAAGTTCAGTTGGAGAGTATTGCTAGGACTAGTAATCTTTTTGGCCATAAAGGTGTAGGATGAATGCTTTGTGTAAATTTCGCTTTTTTGATTCGATTTACAAAATCATTTTTATAGACCTGATTGAATGATTCCTCGATTGATTTTTTTGACCAAACAAGGGCCCTCATAAACAAAGCCGGTATATACCTGAACTAGGCTAGCTCCAGCTCTTAATTTATCCAAGGCATCTTCAGCTGAATGTATTCCTCCTACGCCGATGATGGGTATTTTACCCTGAGAATGTTGATGCAAATAAGCAATCACTTCTGTTGAACGCTGCGTCAAAGGTTTTCCACTTAATCCACCCGTTTCTTGTGTTAGACTAGGCTCCGACTGCAATCCTTCCCTCGAGAGTGTCGTATTGGTCGCTATTATTCCAGCCAAATTTGTCTCTTGAACGATTTCCAATACATCATCTAATTGAGCATTGGATAAATCGGGAGCAATTTTCAATAAGATGGGCTTGGGTTTTATTTTCTGGGCATTCAAATCTTGCAATCGACTCAATAATTTTTTCAAAGGCTCCTTTTCCTGCAAATCGCGTAAATTAGGGGTATTGGGGGAGCTCACATTCACGACAAAATAGTCTACTACATCATATAAAGCCTCAAAACCCAAGCAATAATCCTCTTCAGCTAATTCATTGGGCGTCACTTTATTCTTTCCTAAATTACCCCCCACTATCACCTTTGAGGTTCGTTTGGCCAATCTGGCTTTCATGGCATCTAAACCCTCATTATTGAATCCCATGCGATTGATTAAGGCATTGTCAGCCGGCAAGCGAAATAAACGAGGTTTGGGATTACCATCTTGAGCTTTTGGAGTTACGGTTCCCACTTCAATAAACCCAAAACCCAAATTAGAAAACTCATCCACTAGGGAAGCATTTTTATCAAACCCAGCGGCTAAACCCACAGGATTAGGAAATTGTATACCAAAAACGGTGCGGTTTAAACGTGGATCCTCTAGATGAAACAAGGAACGGAAAATAGACTTTACTCCCGGAATCTTCATCAAGCCTCGTAAACTATCAGCCACAACATAATGAGCTTTTTCTGGACTCAATAAAAACAACAGAGGCTTTATGATGGATTGGTATAACATAGAAGAAATTTAAGCTAACCCAAAAATACAAAAATTGGGCCAGATGGAGGAAATTCTTCCCCATAAAATCCAAATTTTGTCTCCAATTCTAATTTTATGTCGACCTCAATTGCTACTCTTAAAAAAAAGGCTAATTTTAAGTATCATTGAAAAAATCAAGCATTTAATTAAAAGAAAAGCCTATGTTAAGTCGTGTTGCTAATTCCATTTATTGGATGAATCGATACATTGAAAGAGCGGATAATTATGCCCGCTTCATCTCTGTCAATTTCAACCTTGCCTTAGACCTTCCTCCCAATGTTCCTGAACAATGGGAACCGCTGATCGTGGCAACCGCCGATCACTTTAATTTCTTTGAGCATTATACAGAGGCTAGTCGAGAGAACGTATTGCACTACATGACCTTTGACATTAAAAATCCCAATTCCATTATTTCTTGTTTGTACTGTGCCCGTGAAAATGCGCGCACCATCCGGGAGAGTATCTCTAAAGAAATGTGGGAATATGTCAACCAAATTTATTGGAAAGTAAAGGACAAAGTAGAAGGCAGTAAAAATTGGGAAATATCCCGCTATCAAGGCTTTTTGGAAGAAATTAAATCAGGAAGTCAGTTATTTTATGGTATCGTGGATTCCACCATTACCCGGGGAGAGGCATGGCATTTTGGGCAATTGGGTAAATTACTGGAAAGGGCTGATAAGACTACTCGTTTCTTGGATGTAAAATATTTCACCCTGCTTCCTGATGTCAACGAAATTGGCTCTCCTTTAGATTTATTACTATGGTCTGCCGTACTTAAATCCGTTTCAGCTTATAACATGTTCCGGCAACAATATAAAGTGGTCAATCCAACGCATATTGTGGAATTTTTAATTCTAGATAAAAACTTCCCTCGCTCAGTTGTACATTGTTTAAAGGAAGCACAAGCCTCACTTTATGCCATCTCTGGAACCTCCTCAGAGGTTGGATTCTCTAATCCTGCTGAAAAGAAACTCTCCAAACTCTTGTCAGAAGTAGAATTCACGGAGATTGAAGATATTTTAAATACCGGTTTACATCAGTACTTGGATAATTTTCAAATCAAAAATAATGAAGTAGGTCAAACCATTTTCAACACATATTTTGACCTCAAACCGGTTAGCTAGGCCTAGCCTTCATTTAAAATTTGTATTTTTGCCCACATTTTTGATTTGCACCCCATGACATTTTGCCTAGGAATTAAGGTTAAAGAAGGTTTAGTAGCCATTGCCGATACCCGCATAACAGCAGGTAACGAAGTTTACTCGAATAAAAAGATTTCCATTCACGAAATTCAAAAACACAGCTTGTTCATCATGACCGCTGGCTTACGCTCCGTAAGAGACAAAGCGGTAACCTATTTTAATCAAGCCATAGAAAAGGAAGAAGCTACGTATGATTTCATGTTTGAAGCTGCTACGGCCTTTGGCAATATGTTAAAGAAAGTTGCCTCTGAAGATCGTGATACCCTAGAAAAAGAAGGTTATCAATTTAACCTTCATGCCATTGTAGGTGGACAAATGTCGCAGGATAAAGAACATAAACTCTTTTTAATTTTTCCTGAAGGCAATTGGATTGAAATAAATGAAGGTTTAAAATACCAGATCATAGGTAATTCCAATTATGGCAAGCCTTTGTTAAACCGTAACCTTACAGCTGACACTTCCTTGAAAGATGCGTTGAAAATGGGCTTTCTTTCGTTTGATGCCACTCAAGTAAGTTCCAATGATGTGGATTATCCCATTGATGTAGTGGTCTATGAAAAAAATAGTTTTCATGCCAAAGAAATCCGTTTGAGCAAAGAAGACATGAAAAACATTTCCGACGATTGGAATACGGCCTTGCGCAAATCTTTGGAGAAAATCGATGAAAAATGGATGGAAAGCCTCATTTCTTTTAGCCCCAAACCTGCATGATCGCGCACATTCAACACCGTTTGAATTATCGATATAGTGAGTTAGTGACATTGGATCCCCATGTCCTTTATTTACACCCGAGGAAAAGTTCTATGCTCACGGTGAATTCCATCAGTTTGGATATTCAACCTTTACCCGTTCAAATTTCAAAAAACTTAGACCCAGAGGGCAATATTCAAAATATTTTATTTTTCAAGCAGCCGACGGACCAACTAAGCATATACATGGAGGCGGTAGTTGAAACAACGGAATTTAACCCTTTTGATTTTGTCTATTTCCCCTTTGAAAGTCAAAAACTACCTCTTCAATACAGTCCTAGCTACCAGCGAACCTTAAGTCCATATTTGGCTCAAGATACTGTTAGTCCTGAAATTGAACTTTGTGCCCAGCAATTGGCCAAAGCGGTTCTTTGGGACACTTCGGCCTTTCTCTCTGCCGTAAATGAATTTATATTCCAAAACTTTGCCTACGAAATACGAGAAGAAGGTGCTCCGCATAGTCCTGAATTCACCTTACAAAATCGAAGCGGTTCTTGTCGAGATTATGCGGTTCTCTTCGCGGCATTATGTCGGGCCATGGGATTAGCTACCCGCTTTGTTTCGGGATATTACATTGGAGTTGCTCCCGTAGATGTACCCAACCAAACCCATCATCTACATGCTTGGGTGGAGGTCTATTTGCCGGGAGGTGGATGGAGAGGATATGATCCAACCCAACATGAAGTTGTTTCAGGTAATCACATTCCTTTGGCAGCCTCTTGCCTACCCGAAGAAATCACACCGGTGTATGGCACCT
This sequence comes from Cytophagaceae bacterium, assembly GCA_027491315.1. Classification (GTDB taxonomy): domain Bacteria; phylum Bacteroidota; class Bacteroidia; order Cytophagales; family Spirosomataceae; genus Aquirufa. The sequence continues at coordinate 108,016 of JAIXWL010000008.1, read as the reverse complement.
ATCGAGGTATTGCTTTGTCAAGCCTAGAAACAGAAGTGAAAATAGAGCGAATTTAACCGACCAATAATTGGGCTAATAAATAATCAGCAATTAAAACAGCTATACAAGAATTAGTTACCGCTGCGGTACTTGCCTTACCCACTTCATAAGCCCCACCTTTGGTGTAAAAACCTTGAAAAGAAGCAATAGAAGCAATTAAAAAGGCGAATACAACAGATTTCACCAAAGCGAAAAACATATAATTCCCTTTGAACTGAAACTGAATGCCATGAATATATTCTTGTGGTGAGATAGCACCTGTCAACCAACCTGCAATGTAACCCCCATAAATTCCCAAGAAACAGGCCAAAGTAACCAACATAGGAAAAGTAATGACGGAAGCTAAAATTTTAGGTAATACTAAATAGGATTGAGAATTGATTCCCATTACTTCTAAAGCATCAATCTGCTCCGTGATGCGCATCGTACCCAGTTGTCCAGCAATACTAGACCCCACTTTACCACTAAGGACCACACAAGTTATGGTAGGACCTAATTCTAATAATGTGGAATCACGCACAATCAAACTAATGATGTACTGTGGAACAAATGGATTATCCATATTCGCAGCAGTCTGCACACAAGTAACTGCTCCTAAAAATGAAGCCACAATGGTCACAATCAGCAGGGAGTTAATCCCAATATCCATACATTCCTGAATCACCAAAGAAACATAGACCCTAAATTTCTCAGGATTTGTAAAAAGCTTACTAAGGAAGATTAAATATTTGCCTAATTTTGACATGCGTTGGATTAATTGAGCGCAATAAGACTCAAATATAATGAACAAAACGGTAGTAATCAGCGGAGGAAGTCAGGGAATTGGCAAAGCTTTAGTGAAAAAATTCATCTCGGAAGGATTTAATACCTTTACTTGCTCCCGAAAAGCGACAAGTTTAGCCGCATTGCAAGAAGAAATCAATAGTCCTTTGTTGCATACTTTTGTAGCAGACCTAAGTCAAAAAGACCAAACTCAAGCTTTCGCTCAATTTGTTTTATCCGCTACGAATCAGGTAGATGTATTGATTAACAATGCTGGATTTTTTCTTCCTGGCCAAATTCAAAACGAGGAAGAAGATGTATTAGAGCGACAAATTGAAACCAATTTATATTCGGCATATCATTTAACAAGGGCCTTATTACCTACGTTTCAGGCCAAGCAATCAGGACATATTTTCACCATTTGCTCCACGGCATCCATCACGGCTTATACCCAAGGTGGATCTTATTGCATAAGTAAGTTTGCCCTATTAGGTTTTACCAAAGTCCTGAGAGAGGAATTAAAAACACAAGGGATTAAAGTAACGGCTATTTTACCCGGAGCTACCCTAACCCCTTCTTGGGATGGTGTGAACTTACCCGCTAGTCGATTTATTCCTGCCGATGACATTGCCTCCACCATTTGGGCTGCTTATCAAATGGCACCTTCTACCGTGTTGGAAGAAATATTGATTCGTCCACAATTGGGAGATATTGACCTAGACTAATGAAACAAGTATTTAGCGCAAGCTACACCTTAGAAGATTTACCCACCGTGGTCAAAGATTGGATGGCTATCAGTAAACCATTTCCACGGGTTTATCTATTTCGTGGACAAATGGGAGCTGGAAAGACGACTTTCATTAAAGAAATGGGGAAACAATTGGGCGTTTTACAATCGGTACAAAGTCCTACTTTTTCTTTGGTCAATGAATATCAAAACACGGCTGGCGATATCATCTACCATTTTGATCTGTACCGATTGAAAAATGTTCGCGAAGCTTTGGACATTGGTATTGAAGAATACCTAGATTCTGGTCATCTTTGTTTCATTGAATGGCCTGAACAAGCCGAAGAATTGTGGGATTTCCCACTTATTGAATTACTAATCAGTACTCAAGATGAAAATCACCGTCATCTTATAGCGAATTGGCACGAATGATGGAATCGAATCCCTTTCAAGATTTATTAGCCCAACAAGGCATCTTGCCCATGGAGGCCATGGCTTGGACCAAACAAAATGCGCGCAGCATCTTGATTGGAATTCCCAAAGATCATGCAAAATATGAAAATCGAATTGCACTTAGTCCTCATGCAGTTCAATTACTGGTAGCCAATGGCCATGAGGTCATTATTGAGAAGTCGGCAGGAGAACGAGCAGGTTTCATCGATTCAGATTACCTATTGGCAGGCGCAACCATCACAGAGGATATAGCTCAAGTGTGGCAATGCCCTTTAGTCATTAAGATAAGTCCACCTAGCGAAAAAGAAATAGAATTAATGAGATTAGGTAATTGCCTAATTTCCTGTGCTTCATACCATCATTTATCGGTAGAAATCATTGATAAATTAATACAAAAGAAAATCTTAGCCATTGGTTTAGAGTATGCCGAAGATAATGGAGGGGGATTTCCTTTTGTGAAAATCATGGCGGAAATTGCTGGGCAATTAATATTACCCATCGCCTCTGAAATATTAAGAAAAGAGCATCAACCTGGTATATTGCTAGGAAATGTTACGGGAGTTCCTCCATGCAAAATGGTGCTTTTAGGATCGGGTCAAGTGGTAGAACAAGCGGCTCGAGCAGCTTGGCACGCAGGCATTCAAGTACAGGTTTTTGATAAAGACATGTATAAATTACAGCGCTTGAAACAAAGTTTAGGATTTCCGCTCATCACCCAAGTGATCGATTCGGAAAACTTACCTAAAGCCTTACAAGAAGCCCAAGTGATAGTAGGAGCCTTGCGCTCTGACCATGGCATTACTCCTTGTATTGTAACCGAAGAAATGGTCAGTAAACTGAAAGAAGGCACCTTGATAATGGATGTGTGCATTGATCAAGGCGGTTGTTTTGAAACATCTTTCACGACCAATTTAGGCAATCCTACCTTCACCAAACACGGTGTCATCCACTATTGTGTGCCCAATATCCCCTCCCAAGTGAGTCAAACAGCTAGCTTGGCTATCAGCAATTTGATAACTTCCTTTTTATTGAAGGCGGGTAAAACAGGGGGCGTAGAGGAAATGCTGTGGCAGGGGAAATCCTTCATGAAAGGAGTCTATGCCTACAAAGGTTATATCACCCACCCCATGATCGGCAAATTATTTCATAAAGCGGTGAAAGACATCCAATTATTGTTACTAAGTAAGAGTTAAAGATATGATTGAAGATTATCAAGCCCTGTCCAATGCACCCAACTCGCCAGATTTAAATGGCAAGTATTTAGGGTTGATTTCCAGTGATTTTATCTTGGTATCCGAATTAATCAAGGAGGCGTCCTATCAAATCAAGAAAAGAGGCTTTTCTGATTTTCCCATTTTTGTTACTTCTCAAAGGCCCATCGAAATTGGTCAAAAATTGATCGGGGTCAATGAAATGAATGGAAACAAATGGAATTACCATGCTTCCACCATGGAAGAATTTCTTCAACGAGGATTAGTGGCGGAAGAAAACAGGGAGCTATTTGTTCAAAATTACAAGGACATCGAAGAATTCGCCTGCCTTTTTGTGGTGGATGGCCAGTTTACCAATTTTGTGTTTATTCCGTTTCCGGAGGAGATGTAGAATGAAGAATGTAGAATTATGTTGAGCATTCCTATTTCTTATTTAAAAAAGCATGCTATTCTGTAATATTAAAACTTTTCATTCTACATTCTACATTCTACATTCTTCATTCTCCATTCTACATTCTACATTCTTCATTCTCCATTCTACATTCTACATTCTTCATTCTACATTCTTCATTCTACATTCTTAATGCTACATTCTCCATTCTTCATTCTACATTCTTCATTCTTCATTCTACATTCTTCATTCTACATTCTCCCTTCCCCTATTCAGCGGATGAAAATCACGCACCATCTGACTTAAATAAGCCCTGTCAAGGTGGGTATAAATCTCCGTAGTAAGAATGGACTCATGACCGAGCATTTCTTGAACAGCCCTTAGATCCGCTCCTCCTTCAATTAAATGCGTGGCAAAGGAATGACGAAAGGTATGTGGACTAATCGATTTTTCAATCCCGGCTTTCGCAGCCAAATCTTTGCAAATCAGGAATACCATTACCCGACTCAAAGAGCCCCCTCGCCTATTTAAAAAAACATAATTCAAGGCTTCCTTTTTCACGGAAATGTGTGACCGCACCGATTCCAAATAGATTTTCAAATAACGAAAAGCATCTTTCCCCGCCGGAACCAGTCGTTCCTTATCTCCCTTGCCTCGCACTTTTAAAAATCCAATATCCTCATACACATCTGTCAATTTCAATTGAGTCAACTCGGAAACGCGCATTCCTGCACCATATAACATTTCCAGCATAGCCCGATTGCGGACACCTTCCGGGGTCGACATATCATTTTGTTCCAAAATCAAATTTATCTCATCGAAGGAAAGGGTATCAGGCAATTTTCTTCCTTGCAGGGGGCTCTTAATATGCAGCGTAGGATCTTGCTGAATACTACCCTCAAAATTGAGAAAATGAAAGAAGGAGCGTATGCCCGACAAACACCGAGCCTGTGTACTTGCCTCTATCCCTAAACCATGCAAATCTTTCAAAAAAGCCAATAAATGCATTTCTTGAACCTCGGCTATGGCTAGCTCATTACCTAAACTAGTGGCTAAATAAGTAGCTAATTTGGTCACATCCCGCAAATAGGCCTCATGCGAATGGCCTGACAAGCCTCGCTCGATCTTTAAATAGTTTCCAAACGAACGGATTTCCTTTTCCCACATGGGCTTTTTATTGAAACAAACATGTAAATTTAGAAGAATTACGTAATTTTAAATCGGAACGGATGTTTTTAAATCCCTAGAAGATTAAGCAAAACCCATTTTTATGGTACGACAAAAAATATTGATTCTTAACGGGCCCAATTTGAACCTGCTAGGAACAAGAGAACCAGAAATTTATGGTCATCAGACCTTTGAACAATACCTAGAAGTACTGAAAGATAAATTCGGCAAGGAATTGGATTTGGAATATTTTCAATCCAATAGCGAGGGCGCGATGATCAGTAAATTGCATGAAGTGGGATTTAGCTATGACGGTATTTTATTGAACGCAGGCGGATATACCCATACTTCCATTGCTTTAGCAGATGCCGTTTCAGCCATCACTACGCCAGTCATTGAAGTGCATATTTCCAATGTACATGCGCGTGAATCATTCCGTGCACATTCCTACTTAAGTCCAAAATGCAAAGGAAGCATCATTGGTTTTGGATTAAGAAGTTATGATTTAGGCCTATACTCCTTTATTTAACATGCTGTCTTTTTACCCTGGTCCTTCCAAAGTCTATCCTCAAACTTTGGGCTTCATCCAAGAAGCGTATGAGCAGGGAATTGTGAGCATCAACCACCGCAGTGCCCGCTTTGAAAAATTATTAAAAGAGACGCTGGAAAACTTGCACGTTAAATGGGCTATTCCTTCGGATTATACCATTTATTTTATTTCTTCAGCCACTGAGGCTTGGGAAATCGTGGCACAGTCTTTAATAGAAAAACAAAGCCTACATCTCTACAACGGCGCTTTTGGTAAAAAATGGGGACATTATGTAGAACAAATTATCCCGCTAGCATCTAGTTTAGAATTTGGGCTCAATGAGTCTTTATCGGAATTTGCTCAACAAATATCTCCTGATTTAAAATCGAAAATAGATACAATATGTTTGGTTCAAAGTGAAACTTCCAATGGAACGGGGCAAGTAATAAACAGACAAGCTTTAGGTTTTCCCGATGATTGCCTGATTGCGGTAGATGCGACTTCTTCCATGGGAGGCATTTTATTACCTTGGGCAGAAGCCGACGTTTGGCTGGCTTCATGTCAAAAATGCATGGGCATTCCAGCTGGTTTAGGTGTATTAGTCTGTTCTCCTAAAGCCTTGAAAAGAGCTGAAAAACTTAGCAAAAAAGACCATTATAATAGCATCCTTTTAATGGAACAAAACAGAAAGCTGTTTCAAACCCATTATACACCCAATGTACTAGGAATCTACTTATTGAATCGATTAAGTCAAACCTTGCCTCCAATTGAAGAAATTCACAAGAACACCATGGAAAAAATGGCCATTTGGGAGGATTTTTGGACGCATCAATCCCAATTTGAATTTGATTTTTTAATAGAAAAAAATGAACTTCGATTGGCCACCGTGCTCGCTCTGAAAGGACAATCCGCTGAGGTGAGCCGCATACTCCACGTAGGAGAACAAAACCAAATCGACCTAGGTAAGGGCTATGGCACATGGAAAAACAACACTTTCCGCATTGCCAATTTTCCTAGCCATACCGTCGAGGACATACATACGCTCATTCAACTACTACAAGTTTAACATGCACTTCAACCTAAAAGAAATTATCTCTTCTTCCTTGATTCTCTTTTCCGTGATTGACATCTTGGGCTCTATTCCCATCATCATTGATCTTCGAAAGAAAAATGGAAGCATCCATGCGGAGCAGGCCACTTTGGTATCTGGAGCCATCATGATTGGATTCTTTTTTGCGGGTAAGTTCATCTTACATTTATTGGGTGTAGATACCAATTCATTTGCCGTTGCAGGTGCTTTGATTATCTTTTTAATTGGCCTTGAAATGACTTTAGGTAGAAATATTTTCAAAGCAGAAGATATACAAAGTGGTACACATTCCATCGTGCCTTTGGCATTTCCTGTCATCGCCGGAGCCGGCACCATGACCACGCTGATTTCCTTAAAATCGCAGTTTGAAGAAGAAAATATCATCGTCAGCATACTTATCAACCTAATTTTCATCTACCTCGTTTTACGTAGCAGTGTTTGGATTGAAAAGAAATTAGGAAACGTAGGTACTCAAATTTTACGCAAAGTTTTTGGTGTTATATTAATTGCCATAGCTATTAAAATCATCAAAACTCGATTGTTCTAAGTATGAGTAAAAAGCAAAAATATTATGTCATTTGGGCAGGTCATGAAACCGGAATTTTTGATTCTTGGGGCAAGACAGAAAAGCTGATTAAGAATTTCCCTGGGGCACAATATAAATCATTTGATAGCAGAGCCGCAGCCGAGGAAGCCTTCAAAAAGAATTATTGGGCCAGCATAGACACGCAAAAAAAAACCAGTATTACTAAATCCAGAAATACGCAAGCCATCATCATACCGAGTATTTCTGTTGATGCCGCTTGTTCGGGTAACCCAGGTGTATTGGAATACCAAGGGGTAAATACCGAAACCAAAGAGGTGCTTTTTGCGCAAGGCCCCTATCCTATTGGCACCGTGAATATTGGAGAATTCTTGGCCATTGTTCATGGTTTGGCCTATTTAAAGAAAATCGACTGCCCTTTCCCATTATATTCCGATTCAAGAACGGCCATCGCTTGGGTTAGAAATAAGGCCATCAAAACCAATTTGGAACGAAATGCTGAAACGGAAGAGCTATTCCAACGAGTGGATAAGGCTCTAGCATGGTTAAAAGGTAATTTCTACCAAACAAAAATCCTCAAATGGGAAACAGAAAACTGGGGTGAAAATCCAGCGGATTATGGCAGAAAGTAGATCCATTTTTCAGTTCAAACAATTTCAACTGGCCCACGGAAAACCCGGACTTAAAATTAGTACAGAAGCTTGCCTTTTCGGTGCCTGGATTCCCATGGAAAATCCCCAACATGCCCTGGATATCGGAACTGGTTCCGGCTTGATTGCCCATATGCTTTGCCAAAAGGCTGCAACTATTCAAATGGATTGTTTAGAAATCCATCCAGAGGTAGCCGAATTAGCCCGACAAAATGCCGAAAGTAGTCCATTTAAAGAGCAAATTAAAGTATATCAAGGCGATATAAAAACCTGGACTTCCGAGCAAAAATATGAGCTCATCGTCTGCAATCCGCCCTTTTTCTCCCAACATTTATCAGCTTTAGATCAATCCAAGCAAATGGCCATTCATGCGGACCACCTCCGTGTAGATGATTTGGCTCAAGCCATTGATCTACACTTGTCTGAACATGGACAATTTGCAGTTTTATACCCTCCCTATGAAATGGGGGTATTCCAACAAGCAGCTGAAAAGAGGGGTTTATTCGCCAAGAAAATAGTAGAAGTTATCCCCAAACCCGAGGCAAAAGTACTTCGCCACATGCTGCTTGGCTCTAGAAAAAAAGGAGAGATTGACTTGGAGAAAATTTATATTCGGGACGAAGAAGGTGATTACCACCCTGATTTTCAAGAATTATTAAAACCTTACTATTTAATCTTCCCCTAAAATAATAACTTAGCTTTTTGTATTTTTGTCAACATGCAAGATTCTACGCTACACATTTCCATCGTCGTCCCTCTCTATAATGAGGCTGAATCACTCCCTGAACTATGTGATTGGATTGATCGGGTCATGCGAGCCAATCATTTCTCTTATGAAATGATTTTTGTCAACGATGGTAGTCGGGATGACTCTTGGGAAGTATTAAAATCTTTATCCGTTCAATACCCCAGCCTAAAAGCGAGTTCTTTTGCCCGCAATTATGGAAAATCTGCCGCTTTGCATGAAGGGTTCTCAAAGGCCCAAGGCCGTGTTGTTATTACCATGGATGCCGACTTACAAGATTCTCCAGACGAGATTCCTGCATTGTATGAAATGATTACCTCGGATGGGTTTGATTTGGTTTCAGGATGGAAACAAAAACGTTTTGATCCTTTGTCAAAAACCATTCCAACCAAACTTTACAATGCTGCCACCCGAGCTCTATCTGGTGTTTATTTGCATGATTTTAATTGTGGGCTGAAAGCTTATAAATTGGAAGTCATTAAGACCATTCGCTTATATGGTGAAATGCATCGCTATATTCCCGTACAAGCCAAATGGAATGGTTTTTCTAAAATTGGGGAAAAGGTTGTACAGCACCAAGCTCGAAAATATGGTGTTACCAAATTCGGCTTAGAACGCTTTTTATATGGTTTTCTGGATTTATTATCCATCACTTTTGTCCAAACTTTCGGCAAAAGACCCATGCACCTTTTTGGTAGCTTAGGTATACTTTCCTTCTTTTCAGGAAGTATCATCACCTTATGGTTGATTGGCGAAAAACTCTACAATATCACCCAGCATTTAAAATACCGGAATGTTACGGACAACCCTCTGTTCTTTTTGGCCTTAGTGGCCATTATTCTAGGGGTACAATTATTCCTAGCAGGATTTATCGGTGAACTGATGGTGACTAATTCTGACAAGACAACTGATTATCAAATCAAGGAAGAAATATCCTAAATATGAGTACTAAAGACCTTCGTTGGCTGAGTCGCTCGGAACTTCTCATTGGAGAACAAGGCATTCAGCAATTACAAAATGCCCATGTCTTGATTGTGGGGTTAGGTGGAGTTGGCTCCTTTGCCGCTGAATTCATTGCACGGGCTGGGGTGGGAACCATGACCATTGTGGATGGCGACGTGGTAGATCCGACAAACAGAAACCGTCAATTACCCGCCCTTGCCACCAACCACGGTGTGGCTAAAGTAAAGATCATGGCTGAGCGATTAAAAGCAATCAATCCAGACTTAGTATTACATGAACATGAAACTTTTTTGAGCCCTGAAGCGGCCAAGGAGATTCTGGAAAATACAAGATATGATTATGTCATGGATTGCATCGATTCGGTCACACCCAAGTTGACCTTATTGAAAACTGCCTATGACCTTAATTTGAAGATTGTGAGCTCCATGGGCGCAGGAGGAAAATTAGATCCTACCAAACTCAAAACAGCCGATTTATTAGATACCCGAGAATGCTACCTGGCTTCCTTAGTCAGAAAACGAATTCGTAAAATGGGGGTATCTCGTGGTATCAAAGCCGTGTACTCTCAAGAAAAAGTCAAAGACGACTCCTTGATTTTGACGGATGGATCAAACTTTAAGAAGTCTGCTTACGGTACCATTTCCTATTTGCCTGCCGCTTTTGGTGGGGTTTGTGCCTCGGTGGTGATTCGTGATTTATTGAATGAACCGATTCCCATGGAAAAAAAGCCCAAAGCTTTCATTAAAATGGAGCAAAAAAATAAACAAAAGAAATGATCAAAATAGGGGTTATCAATGTTTCCGATCGTGCAAGTGCGGGTATCTATGAAGATATTCCAGGCAAAGCCGTGGTAGAATTACTCAAAGAATATTTGATTTCGGAATTTGAAGTGATATACGCTGTCATTCCTGATGAGCAAGCTTTATTGGAGCAGACCATGTGCCAAATGGCCGATGAAAATGAAGCTTGTTTGATAGTTACCACGGGTGGAACAGGCCCAGCTCTTCGCGACGTGACTCCAGAAGCTACAGAGGCGGTATGCCAAAAGATGATGCCCGGCTTTGGAGAACTTATGCGTCAGGTAAGCTTGCAATACGTTCCTACTGCCATACTTAGTCGGCAAACAGCAGGCATTCGAGGCAAATCACTGATAGTGAATTTACCCGGTAAACCCAAGGCTATTCGTCAGTGTTTAGAGGCAGTTTTTCCAGCCATTCCCTATTGCATTGATTTAATTGGAGGACCTTTTTTGATTTGTAATGAGGCAAACATGAAGGCCTTTAGACCTCCTGCATCCTAGTATTCATGTTGAATAAGTAGGTCGTATAACTGAGCCGTTATCGAACCTCTTTTACCATTTCCAATGATGCTATCGTCGATTTGAAGAATGGGTACCACCCGCTTGGTACTTCCTGTCGTAAATACTTCATTAGCTTGCTTAAAGGCTTCCAAACTCACATCTTGTACTTTCACATCCAAAAAGGAAGAGGCTAAATCTATCACATGCTTTCTGGTGATACCTTCCAAAATATGCTGGGCTGGCGTATATAAAACCCCGTTTTTGACACAAAATAAATTACTTCTGGAAGATTCTGAGACTCCAAACTCGTTGGTATAATAAATGAGATCATCAAATCCCTGGGATTTAATGGTCCCCCAGTTACGAATGGCATAGGCATAATTCAAAGACTTGATATCAGCCATTTCGCGCACAAAATTCCGACTCGCCAATTTCATACCATGAATAGGGTCCATAAACTGAAACTCATTAGGTATGATGAATAATTGACTTTTTCCTTGAGGCTCAAAACCATTAGAAGAATCTCCTCCGCTTAATACCATTTTGATTCCTAGGCATTCCACTTCTGACTTGGCAGCAATTTCATGAACCAAGCCAGCCAATTGCTCTTTGGTATAACTATGAACAATACCCATCTTTTCTGCTGAGGCTAAAAATCGATCAAGATGATCTGAAAGAAAGGTAGGTCTACCATGCATGACCCTAAAAAAGTCAAATATGCCAAAGCCGCGTAGAAAACCTACATCTTGGATACTGACATACACCTGATCTGGATCAATCCAGTGGTGATTATGGTAAATTGGATAAACCATTTTCTTGTAATTTCTTAACTAAAGTAATACACTCTCGGGCTTCTAAAACATCATGAACCCGCAAGATTTTAGCCCCTTGCTGCAATGCCACAGTATGTAGCACGCTGGTTCCATTCAAAGATTCTTCAGGTGATGTTCCTAACACTTTTTGAATCATGGATTTACGTGATACCCCCACCAAGATAGGTACTCCCAAATAATTCAATTGATGCAAAGCAGCCAATAATTGATAATTCTGATCTAGTGATTTTGAAAAACCAAAGCCAGGATCCACTATAATATCTTTTGCACCTAATGCCCGCAAGCTTTGTACTTTCTTGGCCATGTCTAACCAAACTTCTTCCACCACGCTTTCATAGGCAGGAACTTGATGTACTTGAGAAAAAGCCCCTACACTATGCGTTAAAATATAAGGAACTTGATTTTCTGCTACCCACTCAAAAATCCCCTCATCCATTTGTCCGCCGCCAACATCATTAAACCAATCTGCCCCAGCGCGTACTGCTGCTTGGGCAACAGATAGGCGATAAGTATCTACCGACAAGCAGACATTGGGAAAAGCTTTCGATAAAGCCTCCAAAACAGGAACAACACGATCTTCCTCTTCTTGGGCTGAAACAGCCTCCGCATTCGGTCGAGTAGAATGTCCTCCAACATCTAAAATACTTGCACCTTGCTGAACCATACGTTCAGCCAAAGCCAAGCAATCATCAATGACACGCACCCGACTAGCCGAAAAAAAAGAATCGGGGGTAGCGTTCAATATACCCATGATTTGAGGTATCTGAAGATCAATCAATCCTGACTTATATCGAATTGTTTGAAAAGATGGAAAAAGAGCTTCCAAATGAGCTGAAATTTAGGATAATTTAAATATTTTTGTAGTCTGAAAAAAAAGAGATTTGTAAACTAATCCTCTCCTATGAACAGGGACAATGCGCCTTCCCAAACTGAAATCGAATATCGACAAGTAATTTCACACTGCAAAGCCTTGTTTGATAAAAAAAACAAAGATTACGGTACTTCTTGGCGAATTCTACGATTGCCCAGTTTAACAGATCAAATTTTTATTAAAGCGCAGCGCATTCGCAGCATTCAAGAAAAAGGAGAGCAAAAAATCCAAGATGGTATTGAAGGTGAATTCATTGGCATCATCAATTATTGCATCATTGCCTTGATTCAAAAATCACTGGAAAATTCTGAACAAATGGAATTCAGTGCAGAAGAATTAAGTCAATTTTACGACCATCAAGTAGAAACTACGTTGGAACTTCTTAAAAACAAAAACCATGATTACGGTGAAGCTTGGAGAGATATGCGGGTGAGTAGCATGACGGATTTAATCCTCATGAAGATTTTCCGTACCAAACAAATCGAAAACAACCTGGGCGTCACCCTTGTTTCAGAAGGTGTAGAGGCTAATTATCAAGACATGCTAAACTATGCTGTTTTTTGTTTGATCAAAATCAAGGAAGAGCAAATGCAAATCCAACAACAATAATCCAATAATATGCGGCCATACAGTCGAATAGCTACTTTTTTATTGGTTTTTATCTTCCTTTTTTCAGGGCTCATCAAACTTAATGACCCGATTGGAACACAATTAAAATTAGAGGAATACTTCGATGTATTCTCCCAAGATTTTCCTGCCATGGAAGGCTTCTGGAAATTCTGGATTCCCTTTGCTTTGCCACTGTCTATCCTGCTTAGCAGCATGGAAATCGTACTTGGAATTGCCCTTTGGGCTAATTACCGAACCAAACAAGTACTCTGGACCTTTTTAGCCTTATTGGGTTTCTTTGGCTTTTTGACTTTTTATTCGGCCTATTTCAACAAGGTGACCGACTGTGGATGCTTTGGAGAAACCATTAAGTTAACTCCTTGGACCTCTTTCTTTAAAGATGTATTCTTATTCGTTTTGGCGCTTAGTTTATTATTTACGGACAAAGTAAAAACCTTTAATAAAAACCTAAGCCCCATCGTCTTGAGTGCCCTCATTAGTGTTTCTTTAGGTCTTTACTGCTATTTTTATTTACCTATCCACGACGGGCTCCCTTATGCTGAAGGAGATAATATTCCACAAAACATGAAGTCCAGAGAAGCCTTACGCTTTTCTTATGTGTATAAAATCAATGGTAAAGAGGAAACCCTGACCGAAATGCCAGCTGATACCCAGGCCGTATTTGTTTCGATGCAGGCTTTAAATGAAAAAGAGGCCCGACCTTTAATCACAGATTATCGAATTTGGGTAGAAAATGATACCACAGATTATACCGCTGAGAGTTTCAAAGGAAAGAAACTCATGGTCATCATGCCTAATGTACATCACGCGCATGTAGAGGCTTTAAAAGAAATTGGTGTGCTGGCCAAAGAAGCTAGTAAAAAAGGAATTGAAGTATGGCTATTGAGTGCTTCCTCTGATGAAGAAGTCAATGCCATCCGACACGAGTATCAATTGAATTTCCCAGCCATGTCTGTGGATACCAAAGTATTAAAAACCATCATTCGGTCTAGTCCAGGACTTTGGTTACTTAACCAAGGAACTGTTCGTGGTAAATGGTCTGCCTACCACCTGCCTAGTATCGAAGACATAGACCAACGTTTAATAACAACAGATTAAGAATGAAAAATATTTATTTAATAGGAATGCCCTCCTCGGGTAAAAGTACTCTTGGGAAAGAATTAGCTAAAAACTTAGGATTTAGTTTTACGGATATGGATAAGCTGATTGAGACAAGGGAACAAAAAACTATTTCAGAAATTTTTACGACTCAAGGCGAAGCTCATTTCCGTGAATTAGAACGCAAAACCTTGCACGGTTTCCAACCTGATCAATCCATGGTCATTGCAACAGGAGGTGGTGTACCTTGCTTTTTTGATAACATGGAGTACATGAAAAAGCATGGTATTAGTATTTTCTTGAACGTGGAGTTGAACGACCTAGCCAAAAGATTATATAAGGCCCAAGGAAACAATCGCCCACTGTTAGATAAGAGCCAAAGTGAGGAGGCGGTCATAGCCACTATCAAAAAGACATTTGAAGAAAGACTTCCTTTTTATAAACAAGCGGATATACAAGTCGATGGAGAAATCAGTGTCAATCAATTATTATGGTTGATTGAATCTTATGTTCCCGTTCAATAATTAGAACAATATTCCAGCTCCTAATACTAGCTGCAGGTTATCTTTAGTCAACATGGCTGATGAATAATCTGCAGCATTTTTTAAGCTATAAGGTGTAAATCCATCTTTAGCACTGCGCTTGACAGCCGTCAAATCAATATAAAAGGAAGAGGCGCGGTACCCAATTCCACCAGAAATTTGAAGGCTATTGCGATCGATACTATCATAGGTACTAGCAAATCCACTCCCAAACTGAGCTACCCCAGCCCGTATATTCCAGTTAGGCGTTACGCGTATTTCCGTACCTAATTTGATGTTCAGAGCAGAATCAAAATTACGCTTGATTTGTCCGTTATGTTTATCTTGAAATTGTTGATTAGCAAATGAGGATAATTCCCCTGAAGAAACCCGCATGCCAGGGTAATTCACATAAGCCAAATCCATACTTAAAAAGCCTCTTTTACCAAAGAAATAGGCCAAACCACCAGATAAAGTCATGGGCGTGGTCATTTGATATGTAAACTCATTGGGCGTCACATAAACAGGTCTAACCTTAGTGATAATGATAGGCGTCCCATTGGAATCAAATGAAGGTATGCCATTGACAGTCGGGCTTATCCGAGCATCATAACGCTCACTCATTTGATCAAAATAGGCAGGACTTTGGAAATTAAAAGCCACCCGTAAATTAGGGCTCCATTTATAAATCATCCCTAAGGACAAAGAAATTCCTGAACCATTGGTCACTAAATTTTCACGGTAATTCATGGCCGCCACATACCGTGCACCTACATAATCCTCGGTCCAATTGCTCGTTGTTGTGGAGGTAATTTTAGAAAACTGTAAACCTGCACCAATGTACAATTTGTCCATGTAAGAAGCCCCATAACTAAAATTCCAACTACTTAAAGCTCCGGAATTAACCACCTCTCCGACTTGTGAGGTAGGTAAATTAGGCTCATAACGAGAGAAAGGTACTCCACCGCTGACTGGATTAGGATCAATCAAATATGCTTGGTAGGCTGCTGCTTCAGGGCTATCAGCATAATTGCTTGCAGAACTATATTCATCATCTAAACTAGCTCCGGTAGCCTTTTTATCATTCGCTTTTTCAATGAATGAATCCAATAAAGAGGAACGATTATTAGTTCCTGATACATAAACAGGTTGCGTAAAAACCACATGCCTAGTAAAACTAATTCCAAAAGCCCCATGCCATTTGCTATAACTAGTAGGGTCGCCAGCTAAAACCAAACCTAAACTAGGTAAATGAAACAAGGCATCTGTCTGCTTAGCACTAGTGCCTAAATAATTGGAAGAGGTTTCCGAATTTTGTTGAGCCATGCTTAGATGCACCTCCGAACGGTTATAAAATCCCAACCCAGCTGGATTAGCCGAGATGGAACTGATATCCGCTCCCAAAACGCTGTGTGTGCCTCCTAATGCCTGCATACGAGCCGTTCCCGTGGCATAAGTAGAAGAGAAGTATTTGGCCAAATTGGCATAGCTGTATATCTGCCCAAACACAAGGTTAGGTAAACACAATCCTAAGGCGATTGTTACAATGTACTTTTTCATAAGTTTAAATATTACCTAGGTCCACGTGAACTTCCTCCACCGCCTCCGCCACCAGTACTTCCACCTCCACCATAAGAACCTCCTCCAGAATTATAAGAAGGTCTAGAAAAGGTTTCTACTTGACGTGATTGGGATGGTTCCGCATAACGGTATTCCACATTACTATTTCTTCTCGGTGCGGCCGAACGCTCATAAGATTGAGTGCCTACCGAACGGTTGGAATAAGTACTTGGCTGATTAGAACCTTGACTATTGTAATAGTTATTACCACTTCTAGGCGTATTCGAGAAGGAATCCCCATAACTACCACGGTTTGAAGAAGCGGCATCTCTTGGTCCATAATTAACCTTACGAGGTGGATCTACTGTGGTATTATTATAATTATAGCCATTAGAACCTAATGAGTTATAATAGTTGTAATTATTGTACACTACCCCACCAAAATTACGGTATGGATTATAAAATGACCACGGGTTATAAAAGGGATCATAATAACGGAATGAATTAAATCCGTACATTGATCCCATGCCATAAGGTGAACCAAAGAAAGGGTCATACATCATTCCAAATGCTGAACTGTAAGGGTTCATCATCATATTATAAGAATTCAATGGCGAGAACCAACGAGAACCAAATCCATATCCAAAGCTAATCATGGGATTAACATACCAATTATTCCAAGCAGAGGCAGAATTAAAGCCCGCATTAAAACCCCGATTGAATCCTTGGTTGTAGGTATTCGGATTAACACTGTTATTGTAATTATATACGCTTCTCGAGTTCAAATACGTCGACTGCTCAGCTATGCCTTCCTCCTCTTCAATCACCACCGTATTATCATCGAAGTTCAAATAATCCGATTTGGTTTTTTTGGTAGAGGCCACGGCACGCTGGGGCACATCATACAAATCATCTGAAGCAAATTGCTTCTTGGCAACTTCTCCTGATGGACTGACCTGAATGGTCACACAGCCTTGAAATAAAGCCGCGATACCCAGAAAAGACAAGATAATTAGTTGATTTTTCATGGTCTTCGAGATAAAAGTATAAGCTTAACTAAGGACAATAACGTATCTTTGTCGCTAATCGTTCGTTGAGTGATAATATTAACACAAATAAAACGAATAAATATTTAATTAATTACGCGACAAGCTATTTTTATGAGTAAATCCTTACCCAGCAGAGCTGAAAATTATTCTGAATGGTATAACGAACTGGTGAAGCGTGCGGACCTAGCTGAAAATTCGGCGGTAAGAGGCTGCATGATCATCAAACCTTATGGCTATTCTATATGGGAAAAAATGCAAAGAGCTTTGGATGACATGTTCAAAGAAACAGGACACGTTAATGCCTACTTCCCCCTATTAATCCCTAAATCATTCCTTTCCAAAGAAGCTTCTCACGTAGAAGGTTTTGCGAAAGAATGTGCGGTGGTAACCCATTACCGACTAAAAAATGACCCAAATGGCCACGGAGTAATCGTAGATCCAGAAGCAAAATTGGAAGAAGAATTAATCATTCGTCCTACTTCTGAAACCGTGATTTGGTCTACCTATAAAAACTGGGTGCAGTCCTACCGCGACTTGCCTATCTTGATGAATCAGTGGGCTAATGTAATGCGTTGGGAAATGCGTACTCGTTTATTCCTAAGAACGGCCGAATTCCTTTGGCAAGAAGGCCATACGGCTCATGCTACTCAAGAAGAAGCGGTAGAAGAGACGGAACAAATGCTGAACATCTATGCTGAATTTGCCGAAACTTTTATGGCTATGCCTGTCATCAAAGGACGTAAAACAGCCAATGAACGTTTTGCTGGTGCGGAAGACACCTATTGCATCGAAGCCATGATGCAGGATGGAAAAGCTTTGCAAGCAGGAACCTCTCACTTTTTGGGACAAAACTTTGCGAAAGCTTTTGATGTGAAGTTTTTGAATAAAGCCAACCAACAGGAATATGTTTGGGGTACTTCTTGGGGGGTATCTACCCGTTTAATGGGTGCTTTAATCATGGCGCACTCGGATGACCAAGGTTTGGTTTTACCTCCAAAATTGGCTCCTATTCAAGTGGTTATTGTACCAATTTATAAAGGCGAAGAGCAATTAGCCAATATCAAAGCTAAGATTGACCCTTTAGTAGCTGCCTTAAAGAAAAGAGCTATCTCCGTTAAATTTGATATTTCTGAAAATCAAAGTCCTGGATTTAAGTTTGCTGAATACGAATTAAAAGGAGTACCAGTTCGCTTAGCCATCGGTAACCGTGATATAGAAAACGGCACCATCGAATTGGCTCGCCGGGATACCCGCGTAAAAACCAGTTTGCCATTTGAAGGCATAGAGCAAGTGATTGTAGATACCTTGGAAGATATCCAAACCAGTATTTACCAAAAAGCCTTAGACTTTAGAGCAGCCAATACTTTTGAAGTGAATACCTGGGATGAATTCTTAGCCAAAATAGAGGACGGTGGATTCTTGTCGGCCCATTGGGATGGAAGTCCTGAAACGGAAGAAAAGATCAAAGAATTGACCAAAGCCACCATTCGTTGTATTCCTTTGGATTCTCCAGAAGAAGCAGGAACCTGCATTCTTACTGGAAAGCCATCAAAACAACGTGTTATTTTTGCCCGCGCTTACTAAGACGCAGGAATCAATTTCTTCAATACCTCCAATACCCGATCGATCTCCGATTGGGTATTGTTTTTTGAGAAAGAAAAACGAACAGCCGCACCGGTCGCATTTGGATTCAAGGCAGAAAGTACATGGGAGCCCACCGATGTTCCACTAGAACAGGCGCTACCACCTGATGCAGAAATTTTCTCAATATCTAACTGAAACAAAAGCATATCACCATCGGCTACCTGAGGAAAACGCACGTTCAGAACAGTATATAAACTATTTTCTACGTCACCTGATTTACCATTGAACTCCACATTAGGGAATGCTTTTTTCAAGCCTTCGATGAAATAAACTTTCAAACCTTTGATATGAGCCTCATGTTCATCCATTTCTTCATAGGCAATGGACAATGCTTTGGCTAAGCCAATGGCTCCATACACATTTTCCGTTCCTCCTCGTTGATTTCGCTCCTGAGCCCCACCGTGCATCAAGGGATGAAACTTGGAACCCGCTTTGGCATACAGAAAACCAATACCCTTAGGACCATGAAATTTATGAGCTGCACCCACAATGAAATTAACAGGTAATTGCGACATATCATGGCGATAATGCCCCATGGTTTGAACGGTATCTGAATGAAATGTAGCACCATATTGCTCACAAAGCGCACCTACGGCATTCAAATCCAACAAATTACCAATCTCATTATTTCCATGCATCAAGGTCACCAGAGCATGAGGGTTTTCTTGCAATAGGCGTTCTAAATCCGACAAATCAATGGTACCATCAGGTAAACATTGTACTATTTTCAAATCGACCAAACCTAGTTTCATCCAGGCCTCTGCCGTATGCAAAACCGCATGGTGTTCCAATGGAGAAGTGATGATGGTTTTAACCCCACCATACAAAACAGCTGATTGAATGACCGTATTATCTGCCTCTGTTCCTCCCGAAGTAAAGAAAATCTCTGAAGGAGAAGCGTTCAATAAGGTCGCAATGGTCTTGCGCGCCCGCTCTATCGCCACTTTGGCTTGTCGGCCATGAGCGTGAATAGAGGAGGGATTAGCCGTGAAATTTTCAAAATACGGCTGCATTTCTTGCCAAACTTTTGGGTCAATGGGTGTAGTGGCCGCATTGTCCAAATAGATAGGCGTGATGGTATTCGACATAAATGTTAAGACTGTGCGATCTTTTCAATCGCATTCATAATTTGTTGAGCAAAAGTGTTGGCTTGTTCTTCCGTAGAAGCTTCCGCATAAATTCGAATGATGGGTTCCGTATTGGATTTACGCAAATGCACCCATCCATTCGGGAAGTCGATTTTGACCCCATCAATCGTATTGACATTGTATTCTTGATAAGCTTTAGCAATCGAATCAAGGATTAAATCCACGTTCAAATTAGCAGAAAGCTCTATTTTATTCTTAGAAATCACATAGGCAGGATAAGAAGCTCTCAGTTCAGATATTTTCTTAACTGAATTGGCTAAATGCGTTAAAAACAAACCTATACCTACCAGTGCATCGCGGCCATAGTGTGATTCAGGGAAAATTACTCCTCCATTACCTTCTCCACCTATGATGGCCTTTTGAGCCTTCATTTGATTCACCACATTAACTTCACCTACGGCAGCGGCAAAATAATGCCCCCCTTTGGATTCAGTAACATCCCTCAAAGCACGTGTTGAGGACAAGTTAGAAACGGTATTACCCACTTGCTTCGATAAAACATAATCGGCCACAGCCACCAAAGTATATTCTTCACCAAATGGCGTTCCATCTTCATTGATAAAACACAAACGATCCACGTCAGGGTCAACCACGATACCGAGGTCGTAATTTCCCGACTTCATTTGTTGAATCATTTCGGTCAAGTTTTCAGGAAGTGGTTCTGGGTTATGAGCAAAATGACCATTGGGTTCACCAAAGATTACATCCACGTGAGCGGCACCCAGGGCTTTTAATAAATGAGGGACCACGATACCTCCCGTTGAATTCACGGCATCTACTAAAATGCGGAATTTAGAGGATACAATGGCATTAACATCCACCCAAGGAAGGTCTAGTACATGTTGAATATGTTGATCTAGGAAGGTATCATCTTGCGTGATTTTACCTAATTGTAACACCTCAGCAAATTGAAAATCTTGTTGTTCGGCTATTTGCAATAAGGCTTTTCCATCGGCATCTGAGATGAACTCACCCTCAGAGTTTAATAATTTTAAAGCATTCCATTGGGCAGGGTTATGACTAGCGGTGATGATAATACCTCCGGCAGCTTTTGTCCAAGGCACAGCCAATTCAACAGTGGGAGTAGTAGACAATCCTATATCCAACACATTCCATCCTAATCCAATCAAGGTATTGGATACCAAAGAAGAAACCATTTCCCCTGAAATACGGGCATCTCGACCAATCACGATGGAATTGGATGGGTGGTTATTTCGACGAAGCCAAGTACCATAAGCCGCAGCAAAAGTAACGACATCGATTGGGCTAAGTCCTTCACCAGGCTTTCCGCCAATGGTACCACGAATTCCAGAAATTGATTTGATTAAGGCCAAAATACAAAAGTTTTAATTGGGAAACAGAGTATAAAATTACGAAAATAGCTCAGGAAAAAACCTAAGATTTGTCAAATTTTGAAAATTTGACAAATCTCCAATCAATTCAATTTAGTTAAAATCCTTTGCTTAAATTTGCCAGGACTTTCCAATTCCTAAAGGAGGAGTTGAAATCTTATATTGGCAAAGTTTTAATGTAAACCAAAACTTTGCTTTTTACACCAATATTCAATTTAATGAAAAAAATTACATTATACTTGTTCATCACAGGTATGGCTACTCAGGCTCTCCAAGCCCAAAATACCAAGCCTGGAAGTTGGAATATCCTAAATGCCAATTATAATGTAAACGATGTTTGGAGCATTTGGGGAGAAGGCCAAATTCGCTCTATAAACTTTTATAATAACTTCCATTATTATGAATACAAAGGAGGCATAAATTACCAAGTACACAAAAACGCTAAGTTAACCTTGGGTGCTGGTAGCTATCAAACCTACAAGGAAGGGGGAAATTTTCTACTGCCAAAAAACAATGATGAATTCAGACTTTGGCCACAAATAACACTATCACAATCCATCGGTAAAATAAAAATTGAACAACGATTTCGCCAGGAATTTAGGTATACCAGCAATGGCTACCGAAATCGTTTTCGCTATCGCATGGGGGCCGCCTTGCCTTTAGGACGCGTTCGAAATGAATACCAAGCTTTTCAAGTAAGTGTCAGCAATGAGTTTTTCTTCACGGATAAGGAACCTTACTTTGAACGAAATCGATTTTTAGTTGCGCTGAATTATAAACCATCCAAAGTTACCACGCTGCAAATTGGCCTTTTGCATCAATTCGACTATAAAATAAACGATGAAATTGGTCGAGATTTTTTAGTTATTGGGCTGTATTATGAAATTTTCCGAAAAGCCAATTCTTCGCATTTCAAGGAAACTGAAATTAAGGATAATTAATGGCATCCTACCCAATGACCGCAATCTGTTTGAAGACTCGCTATTGAATTGATTCTTATTTCCATCTCCCCAATATTCTTGCGATTAATTCGTTAGTGCCATGATTATTACATAAAAATCACTAAGAATAAGACGATATGGAATTATTACCCATTGAAGAAATAAATGTCAATCAAGCTAAAATTAATGAAATTAACCACTTAGTTAAATCGATATACCGTCTTATTATCTACAGTCGGCATCATTTAGATGATGATTTATTGGATACTTATTTGACCAATGTACAAGAGCTTCAAGAACTTCTCAGCATCAAAAATGCCCAAATGGAGGCTCAGAATGAGGAGGAGGCAGAAGAATATTTAAAAAACCTGAAGGTTTCGCTGGATTTTGTCATTGAGGAAATTATTTCGCACCAAAACTTCGAAAAAGAAGTTCAGCTTTTTCAATTACTTCGGCTCGTCTCCCCGGAAACCAATGTCATTCATCCGAATCGTTACAGACAATCTTTAGTTCAAGTTGGGGCCCATATTTGTCCAGACAAAAACGAAGTCCCCGGCTTGGTGTCTGAGCTGTTTTATTGGATGCAATTTATCTCAAACCCCATCATTCGAGCCATCTATTTTCACCATGAATTAATACGTATTCATCCCTTTTTGGACGGAAACGGTCGGGTAACTAGGGTGGCTAAAAACTGGATGCTGATGTATGATTTATATCCTCCTATTTTCATCAATGACGCTCCCCAAAAGAAAGAATACATATCCACGCTTTCTAAAAGTTTCCGAGAATTAGATCAAAATCCTAAAAAATGGAATGAACATACTGCTTCATTCTTTGACCAAGAAATTGATCGCCTATTAGTCAATGCCAAGTTTTTATATGAAACGGTCAATCAAATTGGCCTAGAAAGAGAAAAATCCAATCCGAAAGCCTAAGGACTTGTTTAGCTCTGTCAAATTTTTAAAATTTGACAAAGCTGTTATTTTTATCCAACTATCCTTAGGCATCTTTTGAATGCCTTAAAAACTTCCTTCCTTATCCTTTGCACGGGTTTAAACCCATGAATAAATCTAACCCTTAGGACAAAAATCAACTTTAGGCCTCATTGGAAATTCCCAATCTTGGGAATTTAAATTTTTGTTTACAAAAAATAGGCCTATTTGAAATTCAGAACAAAGCCTTCATATCCTATCTATTAGGGTGATTTTATCTACAAACTCAAGAATTTAAATTTCGCTTAACAAAAAAAAACTTAACAAGGTAAAATCTAGCTCATAGTAATTAAAGTGAAAAGCTAGATTTGGAAGCATTTATGACCTGCAAAGTTGATTTCAGGTTAGTAATTGTCAAAAGTTCTACTTAAACAATTTGTATAAAATGCTTACCAAACTATAAAAGGATATCCTTACCGGCAAGCATTGATAACCAAGGTCAAATAGGGCTGACCACCCAAGGTGACAAAAAAGATAAAAGTGGAGCAGATACCACTTTAAAAACGGATTGTTCTCATTCAATCAATTCAATGAGAGGCGGAAACCGAAAAGCCTACGAGTAGGAAATAATCTCTAATTATTATGTCAAATTTAAAAGCTAAGTTCACATTTGTTTCTGCTAAGAACAATACCTATGTTCTACATGTACAAACAGGCCCTCTTACCAATCCAATTCACACCATTGACAATCCAAATGCAATAGGTTGGCCAATCTTAAGTGGTACTTTAGTAACTGTCATTGATGAAGTTACCACTACTTATGCCGTTCCTGCTGGAGGTACCTATGGCATGATTTATAATGGATTATGGCAGAGTGATGGTAGCTCACCCCAAGGCGGTCCCTTGTGTCAAGGTATTGAAAACTTAATAGTAACACCATTTGACGGTAAGACTACCCCCATTTCTGCGAATAGTCCTACTAGCGTTACGTTTTCATTGGGTACATCCAGTGAACAAGCTAAGCTAGTAAGCTCTGTTTTTCCTCCCCAATAAGTATTGTTTAAATTTGAAATTACTTGAACAGTTTCGATTATATTAGAATTTCTAGAAGCTATTAAAGTATAGAATTACTCTTAACAATATCTTGGCAAAAAGCGGATTTCCCTAGTTCTATATTTCTATGATAATGAAACTAATATAGTGCTTAGAAATCCGCTTCTTTGCCAGGGCATTCCAAAAAAGTTGATAAGGTTGAAAATGGAAACTTGTCAGAGGGATTCCCGAATAATTTTCAAATTTACTACTTTAGTAAATCTAAGATCTCCTCCATGTCCACAACTGCTATTTCCCCAGATGATTATCAAAACCAATTAGCAGATGACAGAAAAGCAATCATCGCTAAACTTCGACAAACCATAGTTCAACATCTTCCTCCTGGTTTTGAAGAATCCATGAGTTATGGCATGATTGGCTATGTAGTTCCCTTAGCAACCTATCCTGAGGGCTACCATTGTAAAAAAAATGAACCTCTGCCCTTCCTGAGCATCGCTTCCCAAAAGAACTTTATTGCCTTGTATCACATGGGCTTATATGCAGATGACCATTTACTTCAATGGTTCCAAGCTGAATACCCAAAGTATGCTACATCTAAATTAGATATGGGCAAAAGTTGTATTCGATTCAAAAAAATGGAGGATATACCCTATGAATTAATCGCTCAATTAGCCCAAAAAATAACAGTGGCAGATTGGATAAGCCGTTATGAACGCATGTTTAAAAAACCATAATTCTCCTTTATGCATTTTCCAACATTGACACCCCGTATAGAGTTTATTCATAACAAAAGACTTATTGGTTTACACTTAGAAATGAGCTTACAAACCAATAAAACAGGTCAACTTTGGGCTAACTTCATTCCTAGACGCCAGGAAATAACTCAGGTTCTTTCCTCCAATTTAATATCACTACAAAACTACCCTCCGAATTATTTTTCACATTTTTCCATTTCGAATAACTTTGAAAAATGGGCCTGTTTAGAAGTAAGTCCGAGTGCTCACATTCCCTATGGAATGAACGAATTACAATTACCTGGCGGGCATTATGCGGTATTTGACTACCAAGGTTTAAGTGCTAATTCTCAAATCTTTGAATATATCTTTGGTTCGTGGTTACCATCAAGTCAATATGAACTAGATCATCGACCACATTTTGAAGTCTTGGGAGAAAAATATAAAAATAATGATCCAAATTCAGAGGAGGAAATATGGATTCCAATAAAGATGTAGAAGATAGAATTTACTATGTAGATTCAATTGGGAAATTTGTTTTTTGAAAGCTAAATAAAAACAGCATGCTTCAATTATCTTCAACATGTCACCAAGTATAAATATCACAATTTACCATTTCCTTTCCCCACTCTTTTCCTGATTTTTATTTAGCTTTACAGGATTATAAACCTATTATTTCAAACTATACCCTGTACGCATGTCCCCCGAACAATTACAGCATATCCTTGGCCGCATTTCATCCCTAAAAATAGCAGTCATAGGAGATTTTGCCATTGATTTTTACTTTCAAAAAATTGAAAATACCGGCGATATATCTGTTGAAACAAACAAAGAAGTTCACTGGGCGAAATCCCCGAAAACAGGTTTAGGTGGAGCGGGAAACGTAGCCAAAAACCTAGCTGTCTTGGGTGTTCCCACCTCCGCATTTGGATTAATTGGGTCCGATATTTTTGGTCGCGACATGAACTTCCACTGCCAAAATCTAGCTATTCAGTCCGACAATTTGCGTGAAACGAAAGGTATGGATACTCCCACCTATTCTAAACCCATGTTAGGAGATGTGGAATTGAATCGTATCGACTTTGGAACACAAAAAAAAGATATCACACAGGCGAGTAATGACTTAGTCAATGCACTTTGTGATCAACTGGCCCAGTATGATTGGGTGATCATCAATGAGCAATTCCGCTATCCATTATTGAATCAAATACTCCTTGAAAAGTTGCAAAATGCTTTGCAAAAGCAACAAAAAACAGGCTTAGCTGATTTAAGAAGTCTGGGGAAATTTGCTAATAATGTACTATTAAAAGTAAATGAGTCAGAATTAGCCCATGTTCTCAACATCGACCCGGCCTTATTAGAAGATAATAATTTAGTACCCAATATTGTACAAAACTGGGTGAATAGCCGCCAACAAGGTGCCTTGGTTACCTTAGGTGATCGAGGTTTAATTTATGCCGACCAACATCATTTTCATTGGCAAGCAGGCATACCCGCCAAAGGCCCAATCGACACTGTCGGCGCGGGCGACATGGTCGTAGCTGGATTCTCTGCCGCCAAGGCTGCAGGTGCCAGCATACAAGAAGCCTGCGAATTTGCTACCTTGTGTGCACATATTTCCATCCACAAATTAGGCGAAACCGGTGCCGCCTCCCCTCAAGAAATTTTAGATCTAAACCAATCACAATTATGAACGTTCAAGAAATTGAAACACTAAGAAAAGAAATCAAAGATTATACCGAAGCGCATTTACTGCCTTTCTGGTCAAAAAGAACTATTGATAAAGAATATGGGGGGTATTTAACCCATTTTGATGAGTTTGGAAACGACTCAGGAACTGATGAAAAATCACTCATTGCGCAAACCCGTTCCGTGTTTACCTATTCTCAAGCCTATCGACATGGATTTGGTGGTCCTATCATGAAGGAAATGGCCGAGCATGGCGTTAAATTTCTGATAGAGAAAATGTGGGATGAGAAAAACGGAGGTTTTTACTGGATGATGGACCGCAAAGGAATTGCGACCAACAAACAAAAAATTGGATATGGCCACAGTTTTGTCATCTATAGTTTAAGTGAATATACACTTGCCACGGGTGATCCAATCGGTCTGGAATATGCTGAAAAGACTTTTGACTTATTGCAAAAATATGCCGTAGATACTAACCTAGGTGGATATTGGGAATTCTTCTCGGAAGAATGGGAACTAATGGGCCCAGGATCTCCGGGTGGAGACCGAAAAACTTTGGATGTGCACATGCACTTAATGGAAGCTTTCACCACCCTTTATGAAGCAAGTGGCAAAGAAGTGCACCGTAGAAAATTAAAGGAGTCGATCGATATCTTGATTCAAAAAATCATGCATCCCGTGTACGGAACAGGTGTCCCTCAGTTTTGGTCAGATTGGAGCGTAGCGCCTCAAATTAAGTTTGATATCGTTTGGGGTTGGGATCGATTTGCAGAGGGCGGACAAAAAGCCTCTGCTGTAGACAATACCTCCTATGGACATAATTCAGAATTTGGTTGGCTGCTTATGCAAGCATTACGCATAGGAAAATTCCCCGTGGCCGACTACATGGAAAACCTAAAAAAAGCATTTTACCACTCCATGGAGCATGGAATCGATTGGGAATTTGGGGGTGTATATGTGGAAGGATCTCATGATGGACAAGTCTATGATAAAGAAAAGGAATTTTGGCAACAGGCTGAAATGCTGATTGGTATGGCAGATGCCTACCTTTTAACTAAAGATCAAGACTTCTTGAAAGCTTATCGTCAAGTACATCGTTTTGTTTTCGATAAAATGATTAATTTTAACACCGGTGAGTGGTGGCCTTTGATGACTAGAGAGGGAGAACCTATCTGGAGACACATGTCACACTCATGGAAAATTAACTACCATAACGTAAGATCGATGATTTTGTCCTATGAAAAATTAGGCGAAGCAGCAAAGGTCTTAGCCAACTCTAATTAACTCATAAAGCCATGAAATACGTGTTCTTTTCCCTGTTTGTTTTTGCGAGTGTTTCAGTGTGTGGACAAGCTTCCACATCTTCTCAAGAAGTTAGTCAGATTTTAAGTACGTATTTCGGCAAAACAGCCTCTTCCAGTGCATTGGCAAATAAAAGCCAAGCCCTGGAAGCAAGCCGAACATTTAGTATTCGTCGAGATAGTTTATTCATCTACCTCTATGACCCAATGGACGTCTTTACCAAGGCACCTTTTTATGATACCACCATCATCCCTATCAACCAAATCCAGCAAATCAAAATCCATAAATCAAGAAATACGGCTGGACAAGCTGGGATTGGCATCGAATTTATTCAAAAGAATTATACAGGTATTGCTCCCAAAGAAAGAGCTAAGGATAATGGGGCTCCTGCGAAGATCACCGATAAAAACCTAGCAAATGTAAACGCAGCAAGCGTCAATCAAAAAATGATAGGTCAGGTTGCCGGAGTGACGGTAGGTAATGACAATTCTCCTGGTGGAGCAACCATGGTTCGTATCCGTGGATATGGATCTATTAATTCAAACAGTCCTTTATATGTGGTGGATGATGTTCCCGTATCAGGAAATTTGAACTCCATTAATCCGAATGATATCGAATCAGTTCAAGTATTAAAAGATGCTTCCTTAACCGCCATTTATGGAGTAAGAGGAGCCAATGGGGTTGTTCTTATCAAAACAAAAAAAGGAGGAATCAGCTCTGGAATACCAGCAGATTTGCCAAAGGATTTAGTTTTATCCTATACCCTTTGGACATGGGGAAAAGCAGCAAATGATTTCAACAAGTCAGACGACAAAATCAAATTGAAAAAATTCCTAGAACAAGATTATAATTAATGGCTTACGATGATATTTTTCACGTATTCCAATTGATCATTTGTTCTTACCCATAATTTATACATGCCTTGCGAAAGGTGCTGTACGTTTATTTGGGCTGATCCATCTTGACTAATTTGTGAATCCATCACCAATCGGCCATCCAAGGTATAAATTTTAACCAAGGCACCCGCTAAGGATGTTCTGGCCTGCAATGACATAGAATTAATCACAGGATTAGGGAATACAACTACTCCAAGATCATCTGGAAGACTGTAGCTGAAACTAGCCTTGGGTGAAACGCAAGTAGGTCCTGGAAAATACTTTTTGGTCAAATACAAGGAATAGGTTCCGGAATCTCGAACGCGTAACAAGGTGTTTTTTTCTGGCAATACCGTTTGATTAAATTCCCAAAACAAATTGGTGTCACTTGTTTTCAAGATGGAAGTCTTGAGAAAATAAGGACTTTCCTGGGTGATAACAGGTGCAGCAGGAATATCAAAAACCTGGGTATTTACTGCCTTCGAAAACGTAGTAGTACATTGATAAGCATTCGTCCCTTTTACTTGAAATGAACCTTTATCCTTAACGGTAATAAGCGAAGATTGGGCTCCAGTATTCCAAATATAGGTTAAATCAGGGTTAGCAACTTGCAGTTCAACAGAACCCCCTTGGCAAAATAGGGTATCACCTTTGACCAGGATAATAGGAGTAGCAGGTGCTTGTAAAGGCTTAAATTGAAACAAAGGAACAGTAAATTCATTACCAACTCGGTCCTCCAAACGCATGGAATAATTGCCAGATAAAGCCTTTTGAATGGTAGCTGTAGAATTGACAACTTGAGCACTCTCGTTTAGCCATTTAATATTATCTGTGGTTTGAACACTCAAATTGGTAGCATTACTATTATCACAAATCACCGAGAAACTTGGTAATGGTTTAGGGCTAATTGGCTTCGCATTTTTACCAATGGCATCCCCAATTTTTTCCAACCAAAGGTAGGCTAATTCCTCGTATGCGTCAGGTGAAAAATGGACACAACCAGAAAAATCGTCTGTTTTACGCGGTATCTCCACCACATCGGTATAAGGACCTAAGTAAATCTCTGGAATACCACTCACCTCGGTTACCATATCACTTTGTTTTCTAATCAATAACTCATCCTTATATTCAATGCTACAAACTCCATTTGCAATACCTGCCGAATAAGAAACGCGTGAAATTAACCAGGGCACATCGATTCCGGTTTGTGTCCGTAGGTTCTTAATCATATCTTTAAAATTCTGCTGATAAGTATCTGTTTTGGCTTTTCTGAGTTCAATAGGGTCGAATCTAAGTCCAAAAGCATCGGTTTCTCCTTGATGCCAAAGAATAGCTCTTACTCCATTTTTCTTACCAAAAAGCTCAACTGCTCGCTTTAAATTTTTAAAGGGAAAACCAGCATCATAAAAAAGAGTTGGATCAAATGGATTAGCAGAGGGTTTAGGGTCGGGCAAGGATGACTCATACCAGTTTCTCATGGCGGTAGCTAACCAAGCCGTATTAATAAAACAGACAGGCACATTATAAGTCTCTGCTAAACGGTCGCCCAACCTAGCCCAATAATAATTGGAGAGGCCCATGGGACCTATCGTATTTTTGGCATCTAAATGTTGAAAATCTGTGAAAGGGAAATCCGTGTTTAATTGACCTAAATAGCGGTAAAATGGAGAATTATTATAATCCTTATAATAGTTGTAAATATTGGCTACATTGACACGATCATCTTTTGAAAAACTTTCTTCAGAACGTCTTCCATTACCACCTTGAGCATTGGATTGACCCGAAATAATAAAATTCTCCCCTACTCCAACCCGTTCTAATTGCGTAGAATCTTTTAATTTATCACCCTGGTAGGTGCGAATCTTTAAGGTATACCAGCCACCTTTAACCGTCACCTTCTCTTGATAAAAACCAGAAGCAGGTGCGCTACTGATACTTGTCCAGTTAATTAAAGTCCCTTGACCCGCTTTAACTGGTTCAAACTTGTATTGAACCGAGCTGACATCCTGTGGGCAATTTCCAAGTATGGAAATGATGGCCTCATTCTGAGCATTACGCTGAAAAATCTGGCGATTATGAGGAAAAACAATGGATACTTGAGCATTTACCAGCATAGATAAGAATACTGAATAACAAAGAAGCAAGTATTTCATGGTTGGATGTTTGACGTGTAAATAATTTAAAATTTGGCTATAAAAATAGTAAAAAGCATCCGCTTAGGGAAATGAAACTAAGAAAGACTCGATAAATGCACTTCTAAGGTCTTTAAAAGATCCAATTGAAAGGTGATATACGCTCCAAATGCATCAACAAGGTATAGGTAGGTGTCAAGAAATTCGCCAAAAACAAAAGACACATAAAAACGCGCGCATTTTCAGCCTCCTTCAAACGAAATATGATCGGAAACAATACAAATAAAATTGGAAAGCAAAAGGTTAGACTTCGAGTGACATCATCTACTGCCGTGGCAGCCATAAATGATAGCAAATAGGTTCCAAAATAAAACCAAGCCAAAGTCCATTTCCTTTGTTTGATGAAATAAATTAATCCCATTATAGGTAATATGATGGCCCATTTCAAAGATGAAAATAAAGCATAAGGTAGCTTGTAACCATGCAAAAAGGCAAAACCTAACTGAACACCAGCCTGCTTTCCAATAGGAGTTTCCAATTGAAAAGTGACATATAAATAATAACGGATTAGCGCATATAAAACATAACTCAATAAAAGATACTGGGCTCCTTTATTTTTCCATATGAAATCACGAAGTAATTCCGACCATTTTCCTTGAGGTATTCCTGAATGAAATAAGTACAGTAGAGCTAGATTTAAAGCTGGGAAAAGGCTTCGCTCATCTACAAAAAAAGCTAACAAAAGCGCTAAAACAGACCATAGTCGATCATAAAAGTAACAGGCAACTAATAAGAAGCAAAAGGCATAAGAATCATAAAAAAGTGTGTCATATACAAATGAATGCCCCACATAAGTGAAAAGTATACATGCCGTAGACCAAAATGCCAGAGGGGCATCTCCGTGGGTTAATTTTCGAATCAGATTAAAAAAACCAAATAGAAAAAAAGGCAATAAAAATACTTGTAAATAAAATAGCCGGATGGCATTTAAGTGAAAGATCATGCCTATAAAATAGGGGGTTACTCGCAATTCCCTTTTGGAATAATGTTCACGAGAATTATTTCCTACAGCTGCTAAAAAAGGATGTTCAATCTTACGATTGACAAAATCAATCATGTACTTTTCATTGCTAGTCCATGAATTATTTATTCGCTTGTGAAAAACCTTTGGAAAATAAAGGGCAGAAAATCCAACAAACAAGGAGAGGCAAATGATAACAACCCCTAATTGATGCTGGGACCATTTGCTAATTAAGTCATTCCACTGACGGAAAATATTGGATAAATTGGGAATCATAAAATGAAAAAATAAACCTCATCGCATCTACATCATCAAGATATGTCCGCACACCTATGTTGCAATTTAAATTTAATTATAAATTATTGCTACAAAATTGCATTATTCAGATGCAAAATTTGTCCTAAAAATAAAATAAGGGAACTTAAGGCTGTTTAAGGCAATATTTTGACTGTAGAGCAATAGCCGCAGTATCTCCTGCAGCAATAGCTTCTTGAATATCCAAACAAGCCTCCGTCAAATCGCCCAATTCAATAAATGATAAAGCACGGTGACGATACACTTCCACGTAATAAGGAGCTTTTGAAATACAAATGGAATAATCCTTGATGGCACTTTTGTGGTAGGCCAATTGTGATTTAAAATAAGCTCGAAAAAAATAATAGTCCGGCCGTGAATCATTCAAACTGATGGCTTTATTCATGTCGGCTATAGCTAAAGAATGATAACCTGCCAAACTTCGACTAACTGCACGAGCAAAATAGATTTCATCATTTCGTTTATCTTTTGCTAAGGCCTCACTAAAATCTTGGTTGGCCCCCAAATAATCTTGATTAGTAAATTTGGAAATTCCCACTTGGTACTGAACTTGGCTGGCACAGGAGCTGAGAAAAATCAAAAATAGGATGATCAGGTATTTCAAAATCAAAGATTTACATGAGAATAACTTAAAAATAAGGCCGGCTAGCCAAAAATCCAATTTTATTGATTACACCAAAAGCAAAAAAAATCCCTCACCGAAAAATCAGTGAGGGAAAGGGTGGTTGACCTACTAGGATTCGAACCTAGAACGACTGAACCAAAATCAGATGTGTTACCATTACACCATAGGTCAATTCCAAATCGAATGCAAAAATAAGACCTCCTAAGCGAATTATCAAATGTGCTTCAAAAAAAATTGAATTATTTCATCCGAAATCAGCTTGAATGCTCTAAATCAAGCATTTAATTTGCACTTGACAAAGCTAAGAAGCCAACTCCATCGAAGCCACTTGCACCTCAGCGCTAATTTTCTTCACCAAACCCTGTAAAACTTTTCCCGGTCCACACTCAATAAAGTCGGTTGCACCAGCTGCCACCATACCTTCTACCGACTGTGTCCAACGAACGGCACCTGTTAACTGGGCAATTAAATTTTGTTTAATTTCCGCTGGGTCTTGCGAAGCTTTTGCTGTGACATTTTGGAAAATCGGACAAATAGGTCGTTCAATCGTGGTTGCTTCAATGGCCGCAGCTAACTCTACACGTGCAGGCTCCATAAAAGGTGAATGGAATGCCCCACCTACCGGTAGCGTTAATACACGTTTAGCTCCAGCCGCTTTCAATAATTCAGCCGCTTTTTCAATCCCTGAAACACTTCCTGAAATCACTACTTGTCCCGGACAATTATAATTGGCAGCTACCACCTCTCCATCTAATTCCGCACATATTTTTTCGATTTCCGCATCTGCTAATCCTAATACTGCTGCCATGGTACTCGGTACTATTTCACAAGCTTTTTGCATGGCTAAAGCTCTTTGGTAAACCAATCGTAAGCCGTCCTGCCAAGATAATCCACCAGCCGCCACCAAGGCAGAAAACTCGCCCAATGAATGACCCGCTACTATATCTGGGGCAAAATCTTTTCCCAATTTAGCCACCAAAACCGAGTGTAAATAAATAGCAGGTTGCGTTACCTTCGTTTGTTTTAAATCTTCATCAGACCCTTCAAACATGACTTTCGATAATGAGAATCCTAAAATTTGATCCGCCTCATCCACGATTTCTTTCGCTAAAGCATAGTTCTCATATAAATCTTTGGCCATACCTGGAAATTGAGATCCTTGACCGGGAAATACGAATGCCTTCATTTTTATTATGTTTTGTTATATTTTTGATTTAAGATTCACAATCTTTGACAAAGATAAATTAATCTTCTGGCTATCTGAAACGCTCCTAAATTTCAATTGCATGTTCTTTCGAATTTTGTCATTCTTGGCTCTTACATTCAGCTTAATGGTATTTAATTCTTGTAAAACAGAGGAAACAAATCCCATGGGCAGTCAACAAGGAAACATTTCCATTGATGCGACCAATAGCCGCATGTTCGTTCAAAGGGATCTCAATAACCAGGGCAAAATTGTTTTAGTAGGTCAAAGCAGCCAAACATTCAGCTCTGCTCAAGTAAAGTTCAAAAACATACTAGGAGGAAAAGAGACTGACTGGTTAAATCTATCTAAAGAAGGAGCCAGTTTCAAAGGTGAATTCCTACTGCAAGCTGGCGGATACTACCCAGAAATCAAATTAATTCAAGATAATAAAACCATCAGTGATACCATTTTAACGAAATCTCCCTTCAAAGTGGGAGAAGTTTTTGCCATCATTGGACATTCCCTTGCCGAAGGTCAACCTCCCTATGAATTAACAGATTACGATAAAGAATGGTGTGAAGTCATTAAGTATTCGGACAACAATGTGGTGGCATTTTGGGGAAGATTAGCCGATAAATTAAAAGTTCGATATCAGGTCCCTATTCGTTTTTATAGCACAGGTATAGGCGGTTCCACCTCAGAACAATGGGGAAAATCAGCACTTGGCTTGGAATTTTCCAGTACACTTTTCGATTGGAAAAAGCGGTATCCTTATGCTTTTTTTGAAAACAAAATCCTTTCCGAAGTACCCAAAAGTGGCTTAAGGGCCATTTTAGTGATTCACGGAGAAAACGATGCAACTACTTCAATGGACAACATTATCAAGTACACGGGCATTTACATGGATTATACCAGGGAAATTCTTCAAAGTAAAAACCTGACTTTTATGTTAGCCCGCAGTAATAGAGGTTTGAACAAAACAGAAGATTTACATGTTCAAGAAGCTCAAAATATCATGTTAAAAACCTTACCAAATGTAGTAGAAGGCGCTAATTTACAATCGGTGGTAGGAGCCGGTTTTAGGTGGGATGGCACACACTTCAATTACGCTGGCCTGGAAGAAGCAGCAAGAAAATGGGATATTATGTTTGAGCCTAAATTATTTGGTCAAATGACGCCTATTTTGCGAAATCGTTGATCTCACAAGCGTCCACCGATTTCCCCCAAATCAGCCGATTTTTAGCAATAAAATCATAGCCCTGATCCAACACTTTGTCAGGTAACAGAAAGAACACTCGAAAAATTTGATAATACCAAGGAGCCAATTGTAAGACTATATTTACAGCTTGGGACTTTATCCATACTCGATCTTGATAGAGTACTTTAATGCTGTCTATTTCCCATTTGTCATCGGGATTTTTCGATACCGCCTCTTGAAAAGCACTTGAACCTTGGTAATCAATCTGAATTTTATCCCCGCACATACTTTTCAGGACTTTGGCACAAAAGCGGCAAAAGCGACAATTTCCATCGATAAATACAGGAACTTTCATTATCGAACTAGTTCAACCCAGCCTTTTAAACTCTTGGTTTTTAAACTTGGGTCATTGACATCAAAACTAACGTCTACCGTGTAAAAATAAGTTCCAACAGCCATTTCTTTTCCAGAGGTATCTTTACCATTCCAACCAAAATCAGAACCTGTTCCATTGTATTCATAGATCAGCTGCCCATAGCGATCTACAATTTTACATTGTAAGGCTTTGACAAATCGTGGACAACGTAAAGGCAACCAAACATCATTTTTCAAATCACCATTCGGACTGAACAAATTAGGCAATTCAAAAGATGGACAATTATCTTGGTTTAAGGTTTCACTCTTAGGACTTTCTTTACCCAATTGACTAATGGCTGTCACGTAATAACTTCCAATGAATGAATCTCTCTTCTGATGCAAATAACGCAGATCACTTACTTCCGCAATTCGCGTAAATGGTCCTGCAGCACTAGAAGCATAGTAAATTCGATACGAGGCGATGTTTTGATCACAAGTCCCAGTCAAAGTTGGCTGCCAAGTTAATTGGTTGGTAAAGCTTGTAAAGTTGCAATTCAGGGAACCATCCAATGCAGCACAATCTGGAGCTGATAATGTCAATTTTGGAGCACATGGATTAACATCCGATTGTGGCTTTAAACACACAATTTTGGATGCATTGATAAGGGTCATTACTGGAAATCCCTCTCCATAAGATCCTAGCGTTTCTACATAATAACAATAGCTTGAATCTGGAGAAAGTGTCACATCAAATTTACCATCTTTGGTATAAAAATCTGTTCCCTGATCCGTAAAGGTATAGGTACTTGGGCCTGCTACCGAAACTTCTGTGATTTGATTAAACTTACCTGATCCTCTTGGGCTTTCGCGGTAAACACGGTGAACTTGGAAATCATTTAACCAAGGTACATCTGCTGACCAAGCCAATTTATTGGAACGAACCGCTGACTGCGCCACTAATTGCACTTGCGCTGCCGGACTAGGTGAATCTAATAATTTAAATTGACCATTGTTGGTATAATAGAAATCTGTACGATAACGATATATCTTGCTATCCGTAGCTAAACCTTTGTCTATGAAAGATGTATCACTTTTAGCCAGGTAAATCGAGGCTGGAATTGGACTACCAACGGATACAAAATTAGTGGATCCATTACCCTCAGCCCGCATAACTTGATACTGGTATGGACCTTTGTACAAAGTTGTATCTAAGTTCAAGGGTCGAGACCACCTAACTAGAATTTCTCCATCACTAGCTCCTGTTTTTTGTATGGAGACATTGGTCATCAATGGAGCTGAGGAAGGAATAAAAGCACAACTTGAATTGGACATAGGACTAAAGTCTGTTTGTCCGCTTGAATTAGTAAATACAACAACCAAGACGTAGATATAATTGGCATTTTTCAATAAACCTGCTCCCTTGTTGGTATCCTCATACTGTACCTCGGTGGCATTTATCCGGGCTATCTCGGTAAATCCACTAAGTTGCATTCCCGTTTGACAAGATTTATTCACCACAGACGTACAAGCCGCTTGTTTTCTAAAAACAATAATCTTGGAACCAGGTAAACTACAAGTATAAGGACTCCAAGTCAAGATAGCCGAGCCTTTAGTTGGCTGAATTCTTGCCACCAAATTTTTTACTGATGGAGCAATGATTTTTATCTTCCAAATTTTGGAATCAACCAACTTCACGCCCCCACCAATGGACGTAGGAGGGTTATCCTCGGCTTTGAAGAAAATATCATAAGTTTCCTTTCGAATATGCTGACAGGCTGTTTGCCAAGTAAATGCACCCGTAGCCGTACCGGTTTGTCTCGGAGAGGAAATGAAGGTAGCAAATGGCTGCTTGATCGCAAATGAGGTATCAATTGGGTACACATTACCCGAACTAATGATCGTCACAGGATCTAGTCTACCCGTTTTAGACGCCACATCCGCAGCGCTAATGGTTTCTCTGATTAATGTACCCGCTTGTACACACACATCAGGGGGAACCACAATTTTCGGACCTTTATTGTCTAAATCTTTGACCTCGATTTGCATATCTCGAACAGTTTCTGAAATCTTAATTCCATTTCTCCATTCTTCTACAATGAAAGCACAGTTGTATAATCCCAATTCTTGAGGCGAGTCCCAAATTAAATCACCATTCAGTGAATTAATCGTAAATGAAGATGCCGTGGGTGAAATTTCGTTGGGCTGTCGAAAATTAGGAGCTGTGATTCCTCGACTGGATGGGTTACAGGTTTCATAATCACCATAACGAGAAACGGTTAAGCGATATGCTAAACTATCACCTTCGGCATCCACTGCATTCGGATTATGAATGAATGGCTGACCTACTACTGCCGTTAAATCAACAGCTGGATTCAATAATACTGGGGTAGAGTTTTGACCTAAACCTGAATTGATGGAAAAAATAGTCTCTACATAAAAAGGAACTTCTACTGAGCGTGTAATATTTCGGACTCCATCATTTCGGTTGGGAATGGCTACGGAAACCTTGTAGAATAAAGCAGGAGCTGGATAAGTATACTCTATCTTATAGGTGTTTTTCAAGGTACCATTGCCCAAATTCACGATGGGCAGCAATCTTTTGGCTTTAAATATTCCTGAACCATCGCCAAAACAAAAATTTACATCTGTCTGATCTTGATTAGCCCTATTGTCCTCGGTATACGTGGTTAAGGTAAATTCATAGGTGAGGCTTACGTTGGAAATCCGCTTGACCGTTATCTCCCCCCCTTTTAAGTGAGTAGCTTGAGCTTGGAAAATCATTCCCAAAAAACTAAGCAAAAAGGCAAGAATGTAGGCGGAATAATTTTTCACAGACATAAAACAAATTTGTAATATGGAAAGTTAATTAAGCAATTCGAAAAAAATAAAAAAAAAGGTTTTTTTAATCGAATATTTGAAAGACCCACGAATCAATTGTAGTTTTATGTCCTAAATTTTCACTTATGGTTACCGTGGGCGAATGTTTACTTCAATCAAAATAAATTTCATTTATGGCTTGGTTATCAAAATCACTAAATTCATCACTGGGTAAAAAGCTCTTAATGGCAATCACCGGCCTCTTTTTAGTCAGTTTCCTAATTGTTCACTGCGGTCTTAACGCTACCATCTTCTTGAATGATGGAGGGGCTACCTTCAACGCCGGAGCGGAATTCATGGCAAAGAATCCTATTATACGTACCATGGAAATCGTATTGTTCGGAGGTTTGTTGCTTCACATCTTAGACGGATTACGTTTATGGATGGACAACAAAAAGAAACGTCCTGTAGCATATGCCGTTGTTGATGGTGCTGCCAACAGTAAATGGTACTCTCGTTCCATGGGTCTTTTAGGAACTTTATTATTATTGTTTTTAATCATCCACTTAAAACATTTCTGGTATTTCTCTCGATTGACTGACAATCTAACAGAGGAACATACTTTATATCATGAAATGCAAGCGGTTTTCACAAGCCCAGTAGTGGTGGCTATATATGTTTTGGGATGTATTTCTCTAGGTTACCACCTATTGCATGGATTTCAAAGTGCTTTCCAAAGCCTAGGATGGAACCATCCTAAATATACTCCGACGATCAAGTGCATTGGCGCAGCATATGCCATTATTATCGCTGCTTTATTTGCCGCAATGCCTATCGCACTCCATTTTAATTTGATTCATTAATTCCTCAGCCGATACGATTAATATGACAAAATTAGACGCAAAAATTCCAGAAGGTTCTTTAGCCGAAAAATGGACCAAATACCGTTCCAGTGTTTCATTAGTAAATCCTGCCAACAAACGTAATTTGGAAGTGGTCATTGTTGGATCAGGCTTAGCAGGAGCATCTGCTGCCGCCTCTTTGGCTGAGTTAGGATATAAAGTAAAAGTTTTCTGCTTTCAGGATTCTCCTCGACGTGCGCACTCCATTGCAGCCCAGGGAGGTATCAATGCCGCTAAAAACTATCAAAATGATGGAGACTCTATTTTCCGTTTATTTTATGATACCATCAAAGGCGGTGACTACAGATCTCGTGAAGCCAATGTGCATCGTTTAGCAGAGGTATCTGGAAACATCATTGACCAATGTGTGGCCCAAGGTGTTCCTTTTGCCCGTGAATACGGTGGTTTGCTTTCAAACCGTTCATTTGGTGGAACGCAAGTTCAGCGTACATTTTACGCGGCAGGTCAAACAGGTCAACAATTATTATTAGGAGCTTATTCGGCTTTACAACGCCAAGTTGGTATGGGTAATGTCGAATTATTCACGCGCCACGAAATGCAAGACGTGGTGGTGGTAGATGGTAAAGCTCGCGGAATTATTGCCCGTAATTTAGTTACAGGTGAGTTAGAGCGTCATTTTGGACATGCGGTCTTATTGTGTACAGGTGGTTACGGAAACGTATTCTACCTTTCAACCAACGCCATGGGATCTAACGTGACTGCAGCTTGGAAGGCCCACAAAAAAGGAGCATTTTTCGCTAACCCATGTTACACCCAGATTCACCCAACTTGTATTCCAGTTTCGGGAGATCATCAATCTAAATTAACCTTAATGTCCGAGTCACTACGTAATGACGGACGTATCTGGGTACCTAAAAAGAAAGACGATCCGCGCAAGGCCAATGAAATTCCAGAAGACGAGCGTGACTATTATTTAGAGCGTCGTTATCCTGCCTTTGGTAACTTAGTACCTCGTGATATTGCTTCTCGTGCTGCTAAGGAGCGTTGCGATGCAGGTTATGGAGTAGGTTCCTCTAAAATGGCCGTTTACCTAGATTTTGCTGCAGCTATCGTCCGTTATGGTAAGGCTGAAGCGAACAAGAGAAATATCCACCACGCAAGTGATGAAGAAATTCAATTAATGGGTAAGGAAGTCGTAAAAGAAAAATACGGTAACTTATTTGATATGTATAAGCAAATCACGGGTGAAGATCCTTACGAATTGCCAATGCGTATCTATCCTGCGGTACACTATACCATGGGCGGACTTTGGGTTGATTACAACTTGATGACTACTGTTCCAGGTTTATATGCCTTGGGAGAAGCTAACTTCTCTGACCACGGTGCTAACCGTTTAGGAGCTTCGGCGCTAATGCAAGGATTAGCTGATGGATATTTCGTAATTCCATACACGATTGGTGCTTATCTAGCTTCTGAAATTAGAACTCCGGCTATGTCAACAGACAGTGAGGCCTTTGTTAATGCAGAAAAAGCAGTTAAGGAGCAGATTGAAAAACTAATGAGTATTCGCGGAACCAAGTCGGTTGATTATTTCCACAAGAAATTAGGCTTAATTATGTGGAACCAATGCGGTATGGCTCGTAATGAGGAAGGCTTAAAAATGGCAATCGCTGATATTCAGGCATTGCGCAAAGAATTCTGGAGCGATGTTCGTATCCCGGGAGAAGCGAATAACTTGAACCCTGAATTAGAAAAAGCTGGCCGTGTAGCTGACTTCCTAGAATTAGGAGAGTTAATGTGCAAGGACGCTTTAGATAGAAATGAAAGTTGCGGAGGTCACTTCCGTGAAGAATACCAAACTGAGGACGGCGAGGCCTTGCGTGATGATGAAAATTATGCTTACGTGGCGGCTTGGGAGTTCAAAGGTGAATCACAATTCGAATTACATAAAGAAGAATTGAAATTCGAAAACATTAAAATTGCTCAAAGATCTTATAAATAATTCGATAACATGGAAGGAAATTTAAACCTGACGCTTAAAATCTGGAGACAAAAAAACGCCCAAACTGCGGGTAAATTCGAGACATACCAAGTAAGTGGTATTTCGGAGGATATGTCCTTTTTGGAAATGATTGACGTGCTCAACAACCGTCTTATCGAAGAAGGTGATGATCCAGTAGCTTTTGATCACGATTGTCGTGAAGGTATCTGCGGTATGTGCTCCATGTACATCAACGGTCGCCCTCATGGACCGAACAAAGGTGTTACCACTTGCCAGTTACACATGCGTAGCTTCAGCGATGGACAAACTATCACCATTGAACCTTGGAGAGCGGAAGCTTTCCCTGTCATTAAAGACTTAGTAGTTAATCGTTCTGCCTTTGATCGCATCATTGCTGCTGGTGGATTTATTTCTGTCAATACGGGCAATGCACAAGATGCCAATAGCTTACCTATTCCCAAAGACAATGCGGACGATGCCTTTGCAGCGGCAGCATGTATTGGATGTGGAGCTTGCGTGGCGGCTTGTAAAAATGCTTCGGCCATGTTATTTACTTCCGCTAAAATCTCTCAATTGGCTTTATTACCTCAAGGTCAAGCTGAGCGTGCTAAGCGTGCTGAAGCCATGGTCGCACAAATGGATGAAGAAGGTTTCGGTGCTTGTTCCAATACAGGCGCTTGTGAAGCAGAATGTCCAAAAGGTATTTCCCTTGAGAATATTGCTCGCATGAACCGTGAGTACTTCTCTTCGGTTTTTACGTCTAAATAAGATACAACCTAAACTAGGCCCCTTGGAATCAAGGGGCTTTTTCATGCCTTGTTTTTAGAGCCCAATCATTCCAAATCTTCCCAAAATTCCAACCCAAGCGGTTGGGTGGAGGTAATTTGTGGCTCCATGTTTTCAGGTAAGACAGAAGAATTAATTCGTCGTTTGAAAAGAGCCAAAATAGCTCAATTGCAGGTAGAAATTTTCAAACCAGCTGCCGATACCCGTTATCACGACGAAGACATCGTATCCCATAACCACAATTCCATTCGCTCCACTCCTGTTCATAGTTCGAGTGAAATCTTATTATTGGCAGGCAGCTGCGATGTAGTAGGTTTGGATGAAGCCCAATTCTTTGATCACCACATTGTAGAAGTTTGCAATACCCTCGCCAATCAAGGCAAACGTGTCATTATTGCAGGCCTAGACATGGATTTCAAAGGAATACCCTTTGGCCCAATGCCCGACCTTATGGCCATAGCTGAATACATTACCAAAGTACATGCAGTATGTGTCAAATGTGGTGGTGTAGCTACCTATTCTCATCGCATCGTGCAGCAACAACAAACCGTGATGTTAGGTGAGGCGGATAGCTACGAGGCCCTCTGCCGGACTTGCTTCCCACATGCTTAATTGAAATGTCTAGAGACCCCAGTTTTACTAAAGTTTTCCAACGTATTCGGGCCAAAAAACCGAAAGACCTCGATGTGCAATTTGAAAAAAACCATGAAGTGGTTTTTGAAAACATCGATTGCCTCGATTGTGGTAATTGTTGCAAAACCACAAGCCCCATGTGGAATGAGACTGATATACAGCGAGTAGCCAAACTGCTAAAAATGAAAGTCGCTGATTTTCTAGATACCTATTTAATAAAAGATGCAGATGGAGACTGGGTCTATCCTTCTAGTCCATGCCCTTTTTTATTAGAAGATAATGCCTGTGACATTTACGAACACCGACCTAAGGCATGTCGGGAATACCCCCATACCGATCGGAAAAACATGTTGGGTATCCTTAAAATAACTCAAAAAAATGCCTTAATCTGTCCAGCCGTTTCCCAAATCATGGAAAAACTGGAAAGAATCTATCTCTAAACTAAATTGCCGAATAGAATATTTGAATATGCGCGTAATTTTAAAGAAATTCGCAGCAAATTAAACCAAAAGACCGCATGGAAGCAGCAGAATATCTAGGAATTGACGTTGGAGGAACAGGAGTAAAAATGGGCATTGTCCATCCAGAAACTGGGCATATTAGTAATTTTCAAAGTTACGATACCGCCACTTGGAGAGAATCCAATCACTTCTTAGATCGCCTAGCTGATGCTATTGCACTACAATTATTTCAGCACAAGCATGTACATAAAGTAG
Organism: Cytophagaceae bacterium; assembly: GCA_027491315.1. Lineage (GTDB taxonomy): Bacteria > Bacteroidota > Bacteroidia > Cytophagales > Spirosomataceae > Aquirufa. The sequence continues at coordinate 64,562 of JAIXWL010000008.1, read as the reverse complement.
GTATTGGTCTTCCTGGTATCTTAACTAAAAATCGTAAAACCCTAATCGAAATTACGGCCATTCCAGAAATTGATGGAGCTCACTTAATTTCCATGTTGGAAAAGCGTTTTCCGGAGCATGCCTTTTTTATGGAAAATGATGCCAATGCAGCTGCCCTGGGAGAATTTTATTTTTCTCCAGAAAAAGATAACATGCCAGAAGATTTCATCTTTTTAACCTTAGGAACAGGTATCGGTGGAGCTGCCATCATTGATCGCAAGATCTTTTTAGGTGGAGATGGAAATGCGATGGAACCAGGACACGTTCCGTCTAGAAATGGAAAAGTCTTAGAAAGAAACATTGGTAAAAAGGAATTATTACAAATGGCGAACTCCATGCGTGCCACTTACAAAGGAAAAACAGTTTTGGCAGCAGATGGATCTATATCCACTACCGCACTAGTCGTAGCTGCCGAAGAAGGAGATGAATTAGCTTTGGCTATTTGGAATGAAGTAGGAGAAATGTTGGGTGATATGATCGTTTCATTAATCCGTATTCTAGATATTAAAAACATCTTCATTGGAGGCGGGCTTTCAGCTTCATTTGATTTTATCTTGCCAAGTATGGAGAAACAGTTGAACTATTGGTTAACTCCAGCTTACTTGAAAAAACTAAGTATTAAAAAAGCACTTTTAGGAAATGATGCAGGACTTTTAGGTGCCGCATCGCTTTGTTTTTAATGCTTAGAAATAAATCATTCGCAAGAATTTTAAACAAATCAAAAAAAAGAATTATTTTTATCTAATTAATTATTTTAATAATGCAATTAGGCTTAAAATTTGTTTGATAATCTAAGTTTTAATTCTAATCTTTGCATCGTTTTTGAACCCCAAAATATTTTAGAAATGGCAGATATTGCAGAAAAAGTAAAAAGCATCATCGTTGAGAAATTAGGAGTAGAAGCATCAGAAGTTACACCTGAGGCATCTTTCACAAACGATTTAGGAGCTGATTCCTTAGACACGGTAGAATTAATCATGGAATTTGAAAAAGAATTCAACGTATCTATTCCAGATGATCAAGCAGAGAATATCCAAACTGTAGGACAAGCCATCACCTACTTGGAAGAGAACGCAAAGTAATCGTAACGAAATAATAATGATGTCAATTGGTAATTGGTAATGACTCAGGAACCTAGTTCCTAAGAAAATCACCCTTACGAATTGACATTTTTTATTTTTCAAACCTAAAATATCAGGATAATTATGGAGTTAAAACGAGTTGTAGTAACGGGTTTAGGTGCCCTTACCCCTATTGGAAATACAGTTAGTGAATACTGGGAAGGTTTATCTACCGGAAAAAGTGGATGTGGACCTATCACCAAGTTCGACGCTGAAAAATTCAGAACTCGTTTTGCCTGTGAACTCAAGAATTTTAGTGTAGAAGAATTCATTCCACGTCAGGAGGCCCGTAAAATGGACCCTTTTACCCAATATGCTATTGTAGCTTCCGATGAAGCTATCAAGGATGCGGGTTTCGATATGGAAGCTATCAACAAAAATAAAGTCGGTGTAATCTGGGGATCAGGTATCGGTGGATTAAAAACCTTTGAAGATGAAATGATCTATTTCGGCAAAGGAGATGGTACGCCTAAAATCAATCCATTCTTTATCCCTAAAATGATTGCTGACTCTAGCTCAGGTCAAATATCCATTAGAAACGGTTTTCGTGGTCCAAACTATGTAACTGTTTCCGCATGTTCATCTGCGAACAATGCCATCATTGATGCTTTCAATTACATTCGTACAGGTCGTATTAATATCTGTGTGACTGGAGGATCGGAAGCACCGGTGACCATTGCCTCTGTGGGTGGTTTTACAGCCATGCGTGCCATGTCTGAAAGAAATGATGACCCGGCTACTGCTTCTCGCCCTTATGATGTAAACCGCGATGGTTTTGTAGTAGGTGAAGGTGCAGGCGCATTAGTGCTAGAAGAATACGAACATGCAAAAGCACGTGGAGCAAAAATCTATGCCGAGTTAATCGGTGGTGGATTCTCCTCAGATGCCTACCATATTACGGCCCCACATCCTGAAGGATATGGTGCTTTACTTTCCATGATTGATGCATTAGAAGATGCTCAAATCAAACCCGAGGAAGTAGATTATATCAATACTCACGGTACATCTACCCCTATTGGTGATCCTCAAGAATTAAAAGCAATCGTTGATTGCTTTGGAGAACATGCTTATAAAATGAGTATCTCTTCCACAAAATCCATGACTGGTCACTTATTAGGAGGCGCAGGAGCCGTAGAAGCGGTGGCTTCCATCTTAGCCATACAGCATCAATTTGTACCTCCAACCATTAACTGCCAAGATTTAGACCCAGCGATAGATCAAAATCTTGATTTAACTTTAAATCAAGGTAAAGCAAGAAAAATCAACGTGGCACTAAGCAATGGATTTGGATTTGGTGGGCATAACGCAACCGTCATTTTCCGAAAAGTATAGGCTTATGAAAATTCTCTCGGTGTTAAGCTGGTTGAATCCTACCCAACTAAATGAAAGAGAGAAATTTCTAAAGAAATCTGTAACCCATTTGATTGGCGAAAGTCCCTCCAATTTGTCGCTATATCGTTTGGCCTTTTTGCATGCTTCGGCATCCAAAGACAGCATTGCCAAGTCGTTTAAAGAATCCAACGAGCGCCTCGAATTTCTAGGAGATTCTGTTCTTGGAATGATTACAGCAACCTACCTATTCCAAAAATTCCCTTTCAAAGACGAGGGTTTCTTAACCGAAATCCGTTCTAGAATGGTAAGCCGAGAATCATTGAATGTATTAGGTAGAAAATTAGGTTTGGACGAAGTCATTGAATACGAAAACCAAAAGAGAACGATTCTTTCACGCTCCAGCATGTATGGAGATGCTTTGGAAGCGTTCATTGGGGCCATCTACCTAGATAAAGGTTTTGCCTTTACCCAAAAATTCATCATCAAAAAGATATTAACCCAGTATTTCGATTTAGAAACGGTGGTTCAAAATAATCCTAACTTCAAGTCCATCCTAATTGAATGGGCCCAAAAAGAAGGAAAAAAGGTGATTTTTACCCTGGATGAGGAGGGGCAACACCACAATAAAGAATTTACAGCCATCGTTTTGGTAGATAACTTGAAAATAGCCGAAGGTAAAGGCTATTCCAAGAAAAAAGCAGAACAAACAGCTGCCATGAAAGCCTGTGAAGAATTGGAACTTAAATAATAAAAGATGCCAACGCCCAATATTTTGCTTCATTACTGGACCGAAGAAGGTCAAACAAGTACTTTTCAAGATATTTTACAGCAAGAAATACCTGCTTCTGTCCTAGAGGTCTTACAATCAGAATTACTTTTGCAATTGCAAAGCCAACGTATTCAAGATCAATTCCCTTGTTTTGATTGGCAAAATCAACGTATCCACGAAAAATGGGATAACATCACGCGCTCGCTTGTATTGCAAGTATCTCTTCCCAATTATATTTGGAACCAGTGGATTGATGAATTAAAAGAAGAAAGCGCACCTACTGATTATTTATTCAATGTTTTAGGCGCAGAAGCACAAGAAATTAGTCCGGATACTCTTCTGACTGCTGAGGTATATTTTGAAGCTCCAGCAAGCTTAGATGATCTTCCAGAAGATGAATTAGTGGAAAACATAGCCACTGAATTTGACATTCAACCTGTAGAGGAAAATTCCATTGAGCCTGAATTACCCCAAGAAATAAATCCCGAGCCTGTTCCTGTCAAGCCTGTGACAGAAATCATCATCGAAAACGTACAATTAAACCCCAATACATCTTTAAATACTAGTAGTTTCTTCCAAGAAGAACCTAAAGAGCAAGCTTCCGCTGGCAAAAAAATCATGGAAGTCATTGCAGATTCCACTTCTGAAAAGGTCTTTGAAAAACTGCAAGGAAGCGATGGATCGCTCAAGTCTTTGGTGGAGACTAAGATGACAGAAACGCTAGCAAACAGCATTAGTCTAAACCAAAAAATCAAATTTATCCAATCGATTTTTGATGGTGAAGGCCATCATTTGAATCAATTAATTGATTTCATCGACCATGAAGCTCAGAGCCATAACTGGCAAGAAAGTATTCAGCAACGTTATGCTGAGTTCCGCAGAGCTGATAATGAAGAGTCTTGGAATGAATTACAGGAGATGATTCGAAGGAAATTCAACTAAGTGATATTCTTCATCAAGTATTAGATTAGATTCCTGAATTCAACTAGGTAATTTCACTCAAAAAAAAGTGAAATTCCTTGGTTTACTACTTTTCGCCTCTCTCCCTTTACTAGCTCAAGTGGATGAAACCCAACCTTGGGATGAATCCGAAATACGAAGCAGTATATTCCAATATTATATACAAAACCCCATTGATATCAACCAGGCAAAAGAAGCCGATTGGTATCATTTAGGATTAGTTAATTCCTCCCAAATAAAAGCGTTTTTTGAGTTCAAAAAAGCTACAGGATCCTTCCTTAGCATCTGGGAATTACAAGCTATACCTCTCTGGGATCTAGCTACTTTAAAACGCATTCGAGATTTTATCATTTGTCGGACTAATTCCCCCACATGGAATTGGCAATCAGCGAAACACCTATGGATACATCGGATTGAATTTACTGTGGAGGAAAAAAAAGGATTTAGTCCGCCAGACAAACGAAGTAAAGTTCGCTATTTCAATAGCCCATATGCGGAACTACATCGATATCGAGGACAGATCAGTCCTGCCTTAGGAATGGGATTTTTAGCACAAAAAGATGCGGGAGAAAGCCAAATAACTGATTTTACTAGCTTTTACCTTCAATGGCATAAACCCATAAGTACCTTATACAAGATTATCGTAGGTAATTTTGTCAATCAATGGGGCCAAGGTTTAATTCAGGCTGGAGGCTTCTCTTTAGGTAAAAGCTATGAAAGTATCATTTCTACACAAAAATTCCATCAAGGCTCAATTCCATACAGTTCTAGCGTGGAATCCGGATTTTATCGAGGATTAGTGCTAGGTTTTCAAAGAAAACAATGGAATATGGAAACTTTCATTTCGAAAAGAAATTGGGACGCTAATATTCAAACAGATAGTTTAGGATGGCCCTATTATACCTCGCTGAATCGAAGTGGGCTACATCGAACTTCAAGTGAGCTAGAGAATAAAAATCAAGTGCAAGAATGGAGCCTTGGTAATTCCCTAAACTGGCAGGCCCGAAGAATCCCCTTATCGCTTCAAGCAAACATCGTCTGGAGTCGTTGGTCAATTCCCAAAAGAAATTCTAGCAGAGCTTATCAAATAGATGATTGGCAAGGGAATACGCTTGTCAACAGTTCACTATCAACAAATTTTACCTGGCAAAAAGCTCAATGGATGGCTGAATTGGCCTTTGCTCCGCAATCATGGGCTTTCATACATGGGGCCGCTTGGGCTCAATCCAAGGCAATAGATTTCTCCTATGTATTTAGGTACGCATCCACTTCCTATTTTAGTCCTCAAGCACAGGCGTTTGGAGAAAATTCAGAGGTTGGTAATGAAATGGGGCTTTTTATAGGCAATCAATATCGCTGGTCAAAAAGGTCAAGACTATCCTCTTACCTGGATTTGTTTCTATTTCCGGCAGCTAAATACCAAGTGAGCCAAGCCAGTACTTGGGGGTGGGAACTTCTCCATCGTTTCCAGTTTGAACGAAGAAATGTATATAATTACTTCATACAAATTAAATGGACTTCCAAAGAAGAAGATGCCCCCAAGCCAGTTTCAGATTTAATCAGAAAACATCAATGGCAATTTAGTGGTGATCTAAAAAAAACTATAAATAAAAAATGGGATTGGCATAGTCGACTCATGGGCACATACCTGCATTCTCCTGCACAGAAAGATTGGGGATGACTGTTGCTTCATGATGCACAATTTTCGTGGCAAAATTGGCAAATTAAAGCAAGAGCTGCTTATGTTCTAAGTACGAACTATGACAGTCGGCTTTATGCCTATGAACCCAGTTTACCTTATGCCTTTTCCTTACCTGCCTATTCTGGACAAGCTTGGAAAACTTGCCTGCTTATCAACTATAAGTGGAAAAACAAAATTACCCTTTCAACCAAAATAGGGCGTATGGATTACTTGGATCGAGATGAAATAGGCACAGGTTTAGATCTAATTGCAGGCACACATAAAACGGATATAAGCCTACAAGTCGTTTGGAATAGCTTATAAAATAGCTTCTCTGATCTTAAGCAATTTTTCTAAAAGTTCTTCCAATTGATCTAAAGGCAACATATTAGCTCCATCAGATTTAGCGATGGATGGATTGGGATGTGTTTCTATGAATAATCCATCCGCCCCAACGGCTATAGCCGCCTTGGCAATGGTCTCAATCAAGGCCGGTTGACCGCCTGTTACCCCTGATCCTTGATTTGGCCTTTGTAAGGAATGGGTACAATCCATGATTACGGGAACCTGAAAGGCTGCCATTTCCGGTAAATTTCTAAAATCAACCACTAAATCTCCATAGCCAAATGAATTACCTCGATCTGTTAAATATACCAAGGCCTCTGGATTTTCATGCTTCACCTTTTCAACAGCAAACCTCATGGAGGCGCCCGACATAAATTGTCCTTTTTTAATATTAACCGCCCTGCCTGTTTGAGCAGCAGCTGCTAGGAGGTCCGTTTGTCGACAAAGAAATGCGGGGATTTGTAATATGTCCACATAAGAAGCAGCCATAGCGGCTTCAGCACTTTCATGAATATCCGTAACCGTAGGTACTTGAAAATGCTGACCTACTTCTTGTAATATCTCTAAGGCAAGGATGTCACCTATTCCTGTGAAAGAATCTATTTTCGTACGGTTAGCTTTACGGTAAGATCCTTTAAATATAAATGGGATACCCAAGGAGTCCGTGATTTGCTTGATGCGTTCAGCAATTTCATAAGCTAAATCTTTGCTTTCAATGGCACAACTGCCTGCCATCAAGAAAAAAGGTCCTTTATCTTGAAGGGTGTTATAAGGTAAGTTCATCTTATAAAATATTTACTTCGGTTTCTAAAACTACACCGAATTTGCTGAGAATTGATTGTTTAATTTTTTCGGATAAAGCAAGAATTTGCTTTCCACTAGCCTGGCCATAATTCACCAAAACCAATGCCTGTTTGGCATGCACTCCAGCGTCTCCATCTCGGAAACCCTTCCAGCCTGCTTGCTCGATAAGCCAACCTGCTGGGAATTTTATTTCACTACTTCCTGCTACCGGATAATGCGGAATTTCAGGATATTTCTCCATCAAGGCAGCTGCTTGAGTGGCATCTAAGGTAGGGTTTTTGAAAAAACTACCTGAATTTCCAATCTCCTTGGGATCAGGCAATTTGCTCTTTCTAATTTCAATGACCGCATCAGATACATCTTGAATACTTGGCTGAGTAATGGATTTGGCATTCAATACATCCTGAATAGCCCCATAAGAGGTTTGCGCTTTAGCTATTTTATTTAATTTAAAACAAACATAAGCTATCAAATATTTCCCCTTTCCTTCATGCTTAAAATAACTCTCTCGATAGCCAAACCGACAAGCCTCTGCATCAAAAGTTTCTAGTACTTGATTGGTTAAATGAAAGGCCTGCAAATGGTCAAATGTATCTTTTATTTCCACTCCATAGGCACCGATATTTTGCATGGGAGCTGCGCCTACCGTTCCAGGAATTAGGGATAAATTTTCGATACCTGCCCAATGATGACTAACAGTATATTGAACAAAATCATGCCAAACGACACCCGCACCTGCACGCACCCAAACATGGTGTTCATCTTCTTTGATAACCTCAATACCTTCAATCGCCACCTTCACCACCAAAGCATTCAAATCTTGCGTCAACAATACATTACTCCCCCCTCCCCAAAAAATATGAGGAACATGGGAATATAAGCCAGCATTCAACAAGTGGTGGTATTGCTCAATGGAACGAATTTCTACAAAATACTTGGCCTTGACATCAATTCCGAAGGTATTGAGCGATTGGAGTGAATAATTTTCCAATACTCTAGGCAGAGCAATTGATGAAGGCATTTTAATGCAATTTAGTAGATAAAAATTCTTGTAAAGCAGGAACTTCGGTACTCATTAGGTTTTTGTTATTTCCTTCCCAAAGCTTCTTCCCATCTTTTAAAAAGATCACATACTCCCCCATCCGAAGCACAGAGTTCATGTCGTGAGAAATAACGACCGTAGTTATATCAAATTCTTTGGTAATTTCTTGAATCAATAAGTCGATTTTAACCGCTGTCAGTGGATCTAATCCTGAATTCGGTTCATCACAAAATAAATATTTGGGGTTCATCACTATGGCCCTAGCTATCCCAACCCGCTTTTTCATACCACCGGATATATCAGAAGGCATTTGATTAGCCGCAGCTTCCAACCCTACTCGTTGCAAACAAATTAAAGCCCTTTCATTTTTCTCTTCCAAAGTTTGGTGAGTCAAAATATCTAAGGGGAAACGCACATTTTCTAAAACGGTCTTGGAATCAAACAATGCTCCTCCTTGAAAAAGTACTCCCATTTCCCTGCGAATCGATTTGATTGTATCATTGGAGGCTTTAACAAAATCCCGACCATCATACAATACCTTACCTTGCTCGGGTTTTAAAATACCAATCATACATTTCAACAATACACTTTTCCCTGTACCACTACCACCAATCACCATGTTGATTTTGCCCTTTTGGAAGCAGCCATCGACTCCGTCCAAAACAACTTTTCCATCAAACTCTTTGTGTATGTTTTTGATTTCAATCATATTCAAAATTAGGCATATTTTGCCAAAAATGAAGAATGTCTACTTTTTTCCCCGAATTATTTTCAAGTCTAAAATTTGCCCTTAAATCCAGATTATTTTCTCTTTACCACATTTGATTGTTTACTGTTGGGATTCTATGTACTTTTCCATTGAGTGAATTTTTAACCCTATATAAAATATTTATACTTATGTTTTTCATCGTCATTGGAATCGTTCTACTACTAATTGGTAATTTCATTGCCAATCCGAATTTAGTATTTTCAAAATACAGCAAAGCCTTTAAAATAGGGGGAATTGCCCTAGCTGGATTGGGTTTATTCAGCTCTACCGTCAAGCAAATAGAAGCAGGAGAAGTTGGTGTTCAAAGTCTATTTGGGAGCGTTAAACCACAAGTTTTAAACAGTGGCTTAAACTTTGTCAATCCTTTATCAAATATTTATATTTTTGATTCTAAGACTCAAAACTACACCATGTCAGGCGTGCATGATGAAGGGGATAAATCAGGAGATGATGCCATTCGAGTTTTAACTGCCGATGGATTAGAAGTGATTGTTGATCTTACGGTATTATTTAAAATATCCTCTCAAGAAGCACCCAATATTTTCAAAAAAATCGGTTTAGACTATAAGGATAAAGTAGTCCGCCCCATCACTCGAACCAAAATACGCGATAATGCCGTGTACTATGATGCCGTAGGTTTATTTTCGAATAAGAGAAATGAATTCCAAAATCGAATTTTCAAGGATATTGAAGCTAACTTTAAAAATAGAGGGCTTATTCTTGAGCAATTATTAATCCGTAACATCACCTTACCTAATTCGGTCAAACAAAGTATAGAATCAAAAATCAATGCAGAGCAAGATGCCCAAAAAATGCAATTTGTCCTTCAAAAAGAAAAGCAAGAAGCCGAGCGTAAGCGCGTAGAAGCACAAGGTATAGCCGATTACCAGCGAATATTATCTACTGGATTGAGTGACCGCCAATTGCAATATGAGTCCATTCTTGCTCAAAAAGAATTAGCCAAATCTCCCAACAGTAAAATCATTATCATGGGAAATGGTAAGAGTAGTCCTATTATTTTGGGAGGAAACTAAAGAAAATAAAGTACTTTTTTAAAATTTGGCTGTTACCCAATATTTCAAAAAAAAGAGCTCGCTAAATTCCTAGCGGGCTCTTTTACTATACAATTCTACATTGCCTAGTTTTATTACTTTCTCAAAATGGCATGTCCCATCTTATCACGTTTTGTTTGCAAATAATGCTGGTTGTGTGGGTTGGGATTAATTTCAATCGGTATAGATTCCACAATTTCCAATCCATAGCCTAATAATCCAGCTCGTTTTTTAGGGTTGTTGGAGATTAATCGCAATTTTTTAATTCCCAAATTTCTTAAAATTTGTGCCCCAACTCCATAATCACGCTCATCCATAGCAAAACCTAATTCTAGATTAGCTTCTACGGTATCGCGGCCCATTTCTTGTAATTTGTAGGCTTTCAATTTATTCAATAAACCTATACCTCTACCCTCTTGGAACATGTACAAAACCACTCCTTTACCTGCTTTTTCCACCATCTCCATAGCCTTGTGCAATTGAGGTCCACAGTCGCAGCGACAAGAACCAAAAATATCTCCGGTAACACAAGAGCTATGCACACGCACCATCACTTCCTCATCTTTTTCCCAGGTACCTTTCACTAAAGCTAAATGGGTATCCCCTGTATTTTTTTGCTTGAATGCAATCAAATCAAAATTCCCCCATTGAGTAGGCATATCCACACCAATCTCCCGCTGAATTAAGGATTCCTTATCTAATCGATATTCAATCAAATCTTTAATAGTCACTAGTTTTAAATCAAATTTATCCGCGATTTTACGAAGATCTGCCAAACGAGCCATGCTGCCATCCTCATTCAACACCTCAATTAAAACACCTGAAGGCTGAAAACCCGCCAAACGAGCAAAATCCATGGAGGCCTCGGTATGACCTGTACGGCGTAAAACGCCCTCAGATTTACTCTTTAAGGGGAAAATATGCCCAGGTCGACCTAAATCACTTGGCTTAGTCAAAGGATCGACTAATGCTTGAATCGTTTTTGCCCGATCAGAGGCTGAAATCCCAGTTGTACAGCCATTGCCTAATAAGTCAACCGAAACGGTAAACGGGGTTTCATGTGAGGTTGTATTATTGTCAACCATCATTTCTAGCCCTAAAGCTGAGCAACGATCCTCCGTTAAAGAAACACACATTAATCCGCGAGCTTCTTTGATCATGAAATTAACCAATTCAGGAGTAATTGCCTCGGATGCGCAAATCATATCACCCTCATTCTCACGGTCCTCATCATCGGCTACAATGATGATTTTACCTTGACGAATATCTTCTATCGCATCTTCAATACGATCCAAACGAATGGAATCTTCCTGCATATTTTTAAGCTTTATGAACCAAAACACAAAGGTAAGCAGATTTAGTTCCCATTTTACTACCTTTGTCATATAATCTATCCCTTATCAGGTATGTCGATTGAAGTTGTCAAACTTTCTAAAAATTACGGTTCACAAATTGCCGTTAATGCCATTTCATTCCAAGCTTCAGAAGGTCAAATCATTGGTTTTCTTGGACCTAATGGTGCAGGGAAGTCTAGTACCCTTAAAATGTTGGTAGGATTAAGCCTGCCTAGCCAAGGAGAAGCCAAGGTGTTAGGCTTAGATGTCACAAAGCATGCCCTAGAATTGAAAAAGAAAATTGGTTATTTGGCGGAAAACAATCCATTATATCCTGATATGTATGTTCAAGAATTCCTGGATTTTATAGGTAAAATTCATGGATTTTCATCTCGTCAAAGAAAAATAAGGATGGATGAAGTCATTCAATTAGTGGGATTGGAGCAAGAAAAGAAAAAGAAGATAAGTGAATTATCCAAAGGCTATCAACAACGTGTAGGTATCGCGCAAGCGATCTTTCATGACCCTGCGGTTTTGATTTTGGACGAACCAACCAGCGGATTAGATCCAAATCAAATGGCTGAAATTCGTTCCTTGATTCAATCGCTGAGGCAAGGTAAAACCATTTTATTTTCAAGTCACCTATTGAATGAAGTTGAATCAATTTGTGACCGAATTTTACTCATTAGCCATGGGAATTTAGTGGCAAATTGTTCTTTGCAAGAAGCTCAAGCCTATGCGGGAGGATTACCAGCCTTTTTTAAGGACAAAACAGCTTAATTCAAATCAAAAGCATCGGCATCGAGATGCGCAGGGAATTTTTCTCTAAAATCTAGCAGAGCTTCTTTCGAAATAGTCGTGGTGTAAATTGTTTCTTCATCCATGAGATGAATCAGTTCCTCTCCTTTAAAGGTCACAAGTGCCGAATCACCCTGGTAAAGCAAATCATTATTATCTTTTCCTACTCGGTTAACTCCAACCACATAGGCCAAGTTTTCTATGGCACGCGCTTTTAATAAGGTTGACCAAGCATGAGCCCTAGCTGCCGGCCAATTGGCCACATAAATAGCCATATCGTAGGCTAAATCAGTATTTCTGGACCAAACAGGAAAACGTAAATCATAACAAACAAATAGGGCAATCTTCCAAGATTTATAGCTTACTATAACTTGTTTTTCACCTGGACTATAAAATTCATGCTCATGACCCATTCGGAACAAATGGCGCTTGTTGTAGGTCACTATTTTCCCATCTGGAAAAACCGCTAACATTCGATTGAAAAATTGATTATTCTCCTTGATTTTGAGACTTCCAAGCATCAATACATCCAAACGATTAGCCATCATTTGCATCCATTGTACTTGAGCACCTTTAGGAAAATCAGCACCTTCTGCACTCATGCTGAAACCTGTCAGAAACATTTCTGGTAAAACGATTACATCCGTTTTACCTTGCAAGACCTGCAATTTTTCTTCTAAAACAGCACAATTGGCAGCAGGATTCTCCCAAATGAGAGAGGTCTGCACCATACTAACCCGCAAATTATCATTCGGGGAAACCATGCGTCAAGCGATTTATTTGGCAATGTAAGTATAATATACCTTTAATTTGACTTTACTCGCATTCAAAGGCACATATCGGATATTTTCACCAATGATTCGGCTGAATCCAGCTGAATTACTGGTTAATGGACTTGTCACCAAGATGGCAAAATTCTTACGATTATTGGCCAAGATATTTTGAATGGCAGTGGTGACATTAAAACTATAGGTTTTAGAAACAGGGTCAAAATTAGCTGACTGTATACCTGCTCCTCCTTCTGTCAACAAATACTTCAAACCGTATGAATTCTTTAAAGTTCTGTTACTTGCATCCGTTTCAACCAATGAAAGCGAACCTAAGATCTTCGACCACTCATAGCTATCAGCAGCTGGCAAAACTAATTCTGCTTTGTTGATTGCTACATTTTTATTGCCTTTCAAATTCAATAAATAAGGAAACTCCAATTTGGTAGCTAAACCAGTTCCTGCTTGAACATAAGTAACCATATTCGACTGCGAGGCAGGAACACGATCACCTGGCTTTTGTAAATTTCCTAAAACACCAGACCTAGAAACCTGTAATTGGTTAAATCGTCCATGAATTTCTTGAATCAAAGCAGTAGAAAGACTGAAATAGTAATTTACCTTGTATTTAACTGTATCATTAGGATTATGGTAATGCAAAGTCATGACAGAATAAGTAGGAGAAAAACCCAAGATCGCGGCTTTGCCCGTAGTGTTCGACTTAATATGCATTCCTCTAAAATATTGCCTAAAAGCTGCACCACCTGCGGCAATGGACTTGTCGGTATATTTCTCTAAAAGTTCTTTACCAAAGGAAGCATTCAATTTAAATCGTAAGGTATCGTATTTTAGAGAGTCTCCATTTGCCGATTTGGCTTTGATAGGTCGAGGGAAAAAGGAATGAGTACCGATTGGTGTAGGATCATAAGCCACGGTAGAAGTATTAAAATAATCCACAGCCCGGCTAACGCTATCTTTTAATCGGTAGACTGAAATCGTTTGTTTTTGGGTAGTATCCCCCACAAATGATTGGTAAATCAATTCCATTTTTAAGGAATCCAAAATAGAATTCTCCTTACTTTTCAAGGTATCTACATTCGCTACCTGAGTGAAAGCAGAGGCTACCACCGTCCCTAAAATAGGATCTTGATGAGAGCCTACCAAAAATGAGTTAGTTTGGTTGGTAAAGATAGAGTCAATCAACACCGTGGATGATTGAATACTTAATGAATCTGTATAGTTTAAGCCTACTTCAACACTAAACAAATCTGACCCAATTTCTTTGGGCAAATCACAAGAAGTAAGGAAAAGGGAAAGAATCCCTACCCATTTAATTGCCGGCCATTTCCAAATACAATTTTTCGAAGAAATCGAGATCATTTTCGGCAATATTTTGATAGGTTTTTGATTTAAATTCATCAATGATGGATTGGATACGGCTGTTTTCCGCATTTTCTAATGATACTACTTTGTCGGCATATTCTGCACCAATTTTAATAAAGGCAGAATAATCTGAATTGGCTAAGCTAGTTAAATTATCGTCTTCAATTTCGCCCAATTTAACTTTCTCTAATAAATCTTCGTTAGAAAACGTAAAATCAAATTCAGAATTGTGAGGAGAGAAAATAGTTTTTGAATCTTTAAAGATAGGGTGGTTTTTGTAATGTGTAGAGATGTACAAAGGTACTAAACTCGACATCCAATCATTACAATGTACGACATCAGGCGACCAGCCTAATTTCACCACTGTTTCCAATGCTCCTTTGCAGAAGAAAGCCGCACGCTCATGATTGTCATCGTAGAATGCCCCTTCTTTATCGGTTAACACAAATTTACGCTGGAAATAATCTTCATTATCTATGAAATAAACCTGCAATTTAGCAGCAGGAATACTAGCGACCTTAATCGTTAACGGTTTTTCTTCCTCACCCATGGGGATGGTGATTCCTGATAGCCGAACTACTTCGTGCAAACGGTTTTTGCGTTCATTTATAGAACCAAATCTTGGAACCAAGATTCGAATCTCCATTCCCCTCTCCTGCATGGCAGTTGGAAGGTTACGAACGAAGTCTGCAATTCTAGAGGTGTTAAGGAAAGGGTCAACCTCACTCGAAACGTAAAGAATACGTAATTTGGACATTCTAAATTGATTTAGGGGAAAATTATCCCAAAAAAACTTTGCAAAAATATAAAAATTTTATCGGATTCCAGCTATATAATTTAAGCAAAGCTCTTTATTTTGCCTTGTGATTCTCGAAATCCAACACCACAACATGATAAAATCCATTCTTAAGTACTTATTCTCGACTTTATTAGCTGCCTCTCTCTTGTATTGGGCATTTTCGAAAAGTCAGTTAGAATGGGATGATATTTACCAAACGCTCCTGCAAGCGAACTACCAATGGGTAAGTGTAGCTATTCTAATTTCTTTGGTTTCACATTGGTTAAGGGCGCTTCGCTGGGAACAATTATTAGATAGTCTTGATTACCAGCCAGGTCAAATAAGAACTTTTTCTGCCGTAATGATCGGCTATTTTGCCAATTTCATTGTACCTAGAATGGGGGAAGTTTCTCGTTGTGGATCCCTTCAAAAAACAGCTGATATACCTTTCGAAAAGTCATTTGGTACCGTTATTACAGAGAGGGTAGTCGATTTGCTCGGTTTAATCGTCATAGTGGGTATTACGTTTTTAGTCGAATGGAAACCCATTCAATCTTTTTTATTTCCACAAACAGATACACCTCCATTAACATTAATTTTGGGTTTGTTAATCCTGGGTTTAATTGGATTAATCAGCCTTTGGTTGACCAAAGATTACCTACTTGCCAAATGGGAAATTCTTTCAAAAAGTTCAAAGGTGGGACAAATTCTCTCAGGTTGGATTGATGGCATCATTAGCATCAAAGATGTTAAAAAACCTGGATTATTTTTGCTTTATACGGGGGCCATTTGGTTTGCTTATTTCCTTAATGTCTATACCTTACTTTTAGCTTTCCCAAGTAGTGAAAACCTAGGATTATCGGCTTCACTCAGCATTTTAGTTATGGGTACATTCGGCATGGCCACGCCCACCCAAGGCGGTATTGGAGCCTACCATAGCCTCGTAGCATCAACTTTATTTTTCTACCAAATCCCCATGAAAGAGGCTACAGCCCTAGCCACATTTTTTCATGGAACCCAAATGGCTACCATCTTGTTATTTGGGGGTATTAGTTTTATTCTAACTCTTTTCTTACCTAAAAAACTAAACAGTGTCGACACTCAGTGAACATAAAATTCATACCTTAAGTGAAGCAGCAGAAATTCGCAACAACTGGAAAAGGGAACAACAAAAAGTTGTTTTTACGAACGGGTGCTTTGACATTTTGCATCTCGGCCACGTTGATTACTTAGAAAAATCAAGCCAAGCCGGGGATAAAATGATTGTAGCTGTCAACTCAGACCGATCTGTGCGAGAACTGAAAGGACCTGAAAGGCCGGTTAATTCAGAATATGCACGAGCCCGTTTAATTGCAGCCTTGGGTTTTGTCTCTTTAGTTATCATATTTGATGAGGAAACGCCTTTGGAATTAATTAAAACGCTTTTACCAGATGTGCTAATTAAAGGAAATGATTATACCATTGATACAATTGTAGGTTCAAAAGAAGTTTTAGCCGCAGGTGGAAAAGTTAGCACCATTGATTTAGTACCCAATTATTCAACAACAGGAATTATTAACAAACTTAAAAAATAAAAGAAAATGACAGGAATCTATGTTTTAACCATCCTTTTTGGAGTTATCGGAATGATGATTTCTTGGAGATTAAAATCCAAATTCAAACAGTATTCAGAAGTACCCTTGCAGAGTAATTTATCCGGACAACAAATTGCGGAGAAGATGCTTTCAGATCATGGAATCTATGATGTCCGGGTGATTTCCGTAGATGGTCAATTAACAGACCATTATAACCCAAGCGACAAAACCGTTAATTTAAGTGCGGATGTATATCATGGCCGAAATGCCGCTGCTGCAGCAGTAGCAGCCCACGAATGTGGACATGCTGTCCAACATGCCCAGGCTTATTCTTTTCTACAGTTTAGGAGTGCCATGGTGCCTTTATTGAATGTGGCCAATGGTTTCATGCCTATCTTATTGATGATAGGAATGATGATTTTGTATTCAACTGGAAATGCCACTCTTTTGAGTATAGGGGTAGCTTTATTTGCCCTAGCAACCATTTTTAGCTTTGTGACATTACCTGTAGAATTTGATGCCTCTAACCGTGCTTTAGCTTGGATTAAAAATAATCAAATCGTTAATTCAAGTGAATATGAAATGTCCAAGGATGCACTTTGGTGGGCGGCTATGACCTATGTGGTAGCAGCTTTAGCCATGCTAGCTCAATTACTTTATTACCTCAATTTATTGGGAGGACGAAGAAGTAATGACTAAAAAAAAGGGCCAATTAAATTGGCCCTTTTTTTATACATGTAATTTACTTTTTCGATAGCTATAACTGAAATAAATTAAAAAACCTGCGATACACCAATAAAGGAATCTCTCCCAATTGGTGGCACCCATTTGCGTCATTAAATATAAATTAACTAATAAGCCTAAAACTGGGATCAAAGATAAATTGATGGTAAAACTAAAGTAGGCCAAAACCAACCAAATTAAAAAGAATGCACTGAGCAAGAAATGGTCTACTCGCGCTTCTCCCACCCAATGGGCACTCCAATAACTTGACCATGCATCGGCTGTCGGCAAATAAATATATAAGCAAATCAAAAAGGCTAAACCCACCCAATATTTAGCATTGATATATGGTATTTTAAACTTGGATTTCTTTTGATTCTCTGGGTCTAAATCCAATATCAATACACCGCCACATACCAACACAAATGCGAATAAGGTACCAATACTGCTAAGGTTAATCACTTCTTCTAGATTGGCAAATAGTGCAGGAATACCTACTAAAACGCCCGTCATGATGGTAGAAAATGAAGGAGTTCGGTATTTAGGATGAATATTAGAAAACGCTTTAGGTAATAATCCATCCCGAGACATTGTCATCCAAATACGAGGTTGCCCCAATTGATAAACCAATAAGGCACTAGTTAAGGCTATGACCGCACTAGCCGCAACCACTCCGGCAACTCCATGTAAGCCTACTTGGGTAAACATATAAGCCAATGGATCTTCAATACCCGCCAAAGAAGCAGAGGGAACAATGCCCGTCAAAACCAAAGTCACTAATACATAAAGAACCGTACAAATAATCAAAGCCCACATCATGGCCTTGGGTATATCCCTTTGAGGATTTGTACATTCCTCTGCAGTCGTTGAAATAGAATCAAAACCTATATAAGCAAAACAAACAGCTGCCACACTTTTTAATACCCCACTGATGCCATTGGGAGCAAATGGCGACCAATTTTCTACCTGAACATAAAATGCACCTACACCCACCACAATCACAATGACCAATAGCTTTAGAATGACCAAAATATTATTCATATTTTTGGTTTCACGAATACCAATATATACCAAATAGGTAATAGCGGCCGTAATCAATAAAGCAGGAATATTAGCTACAAAATGCCAACCGAAAATAACCGGAGCCGTGGCATAAGCAGTATAACCTTCACGCACATTTACTGATAAGGATTCTAACAATTGGCCTTGATTAAGAGCTACTTGTGCTTCAGAAAACGCTCTTTTGGCGGACAAAAAATCCATGGTTAAATAATCTGGGATATGATAGCCTAGACCTTCCATTAAATCAACAAAATATTTAGACCATGAAATGGCTACAGCCACATTGGAAATAGCGTATTCTAATAAAAGATTCCAACCTAAAATCCAGGCAACTATTTCCCCTAAACTCGTATAGGCATAGGTATAGGCGCTACCACTAATGGGGACCGTTGCCGCAAATCGAGCATAACAAAAGGCCGTAAACATACATGCCACGGCAGTAAAAACAAATAAAAGAGATACAGCGGGACCTCCATTGGCGGATGCCTGACCGATGGCAGAAAAAATACTAGCACCAATGATTGCGGCAACACCTAAAAAGGTTAGGTCTCTAACGCCTAAATTCCGAACCATGGATCCACCTTCCAGCTTTTCAATCTCGATTTGATCAGAAACTATTTTATCAATGGACTTTTTGCGAAAAAAGGATGAATTCATGCAAATTAATTAGTTGATGTGATGGTAATTAGAACAAAAATACATCTTTCTCGAATAAATTCTAATTTGAACGATTTACTTACCTTTGTAGGAAAGGAACATTATGTCGGTAGCCATTGTCATTTTAAATTTTAACGGAAAGCATTTTTTAGAAAAATTCTTACCATCCGTTATTTCTACCTGCCCTTCCGGCAGCATTTACGTAGCAGACAATGGTTCCACCGATGATTCCCTGGATTACCTAAAAAAGCAATTTCCAGAAATACATCGAATAGAAGGAAAAGGAAACTTAGGTTATGCAGGAGGTTACAACAGAGCATTAAAATCCATTCAAGCCGAATTCTACGTTTTAATGAATTCTGACATTGAGCCTAGCGAAAACTGGTTAAATCCTTTATTGGATTACATGTCAAAAAACACCCAAGTAGCCGCTGTACAACCTTATATCCTAGATTATCAAAACCAAAATTCATTTGAATATGCTGGTGCTGCAGGTGGATTTTGGGACAATTTAGGATTTCCATTTTGTCGGGGAAGGATATTTGAATCCATTGAAAATAATCATGAACAATACCCCACGGGTCTAGTTCAATGGGCTACGGGAGCCTGCTTACTCGTTCGTTCAGAAATTTATTGGAAAGTTGGAGGATTAGACGACTATTTTTTTGCTCACATGGAAGAAATAGACCTATGTTGGAGAATTCAACGAGCAGGATATCATGTAGCGGCGGTGGCAGAAAGTAGTGTTAAACACGTAGGAGGAGGAACTTTAGCACAAGGAAACCCCTTTAAAACCTATTTGAATTTTAGAAACAATCTGATACTCTTATACAAAAATCTACCTCAGAATAAGAAAAGTATCACTATTCTGTTCAGAATGCTTGCAGATGGCTTAGCTGGTATCAAATATCTATTATCAGGTGATTTTGCGTTGATTGGGGCCATTTTGAAAGCACATTTTGCATTTTATTCTTATGTATTATTTGAAAAAAACAAACAAAATTTAGCCCCTGAATTAATTAAAAAAGAGCACATTGCTAGCTACCCAAAATCCATAATTTGGGCCTATTTCGTACAAAAAAGAAAAAAATTCAGTGATTTAAAATTCTAAAATTCCCAGACCGTTGGGTTGTTTCTTTGGCGTAAATATCGACGAATATTCATCCAAAAAGCCAAGATTAAATAAATGATGATGGGAGAACCCATCGTAATGAAAGAGGTATAAATAAAATACAATCTGATGCTAGAGGTAGAAATTTTAAACTTCTCTCCTAATCTAGTACAAACTCCAAAAGCTTGATTTTCAACGAAATACTTTACTTTTTTCATGTAGCTAAATTTAATGCCTACAAAAATATTAATAATTACCCGATTCTCGGTAGTAAATTTAAATAATTCAAATTTTTATACGAATATTGCAAAATTAAAATAAAATAAATGATAATTTTTAATATTTAATTTGATTTTGCTTGCATGCAATTGAATTTTATATACATTTGGACACTTAAAAGTTTTAATTCAGCAAAATTCTCGACTTCATCCCTCCTAGTATCTCTCCGGCTTACACTCCATTTGATTCTATAAGTTTGTCCCAGTCAAAATTCTTGCGTCTAAAATTCTTTAAGATTTAATTTTTAACATTAATTTTTTATGCAAACTGGTAAAGTAAAATTTTTCAACGAGACGAAAGGTTTCGGATTCATCGTTGACGACCAAACAGGTGAAGACATTTTTGTACACGTAACTGGCTTAGCTGGTGTTACAATTCGCGAAAATGACAGCGTTTCCTACGAAGTAACTGACGGAAAGCGTGGAGCTAACGCTATCAATGTAAAGAAAATGTAATTTTCTTACATGTCCTTGATTAGAGCAAATCAGTATTTTCCAATATATATTAGGTTATCCTATTAAAATTGCAACATTGATCTCTAATAAAGAGAAAAGAAAAAGCCATCCCGAGGGATGGCTTTTTTGATTTAAATGCATGTATAGATTAAGATTCAATCCAAGCAATGACTTCTTCTTTGCTCGGCATAGGTGATTCTATCTTTAATTTCTTACGTAGGCCCCCTAAATCATTGAATACTTTATTGGGATTGGCTGATTTTAAGGCCTCTAGTGTTAAAATTCCCATTTTTTGTAGGGCTGGAATCCATTGTTCTGCTACCCCTGCTTGAATAAAATCAGCATCAGAAGATACTTCTTTCAAAACTTCTGGGCGCATTTGAGGGAAGAATAAAACTTCCTGAATGGATGCTTGATTGGTCATTAACATGGTTAATCGATCTATTCCAATTCCAATGCCTGAGGTTGGAGGCATGGCATACTCCAAAGATCGGATGAAATCATGATCCATAGCCATTGCCTCATCATCTCCTTTTTCGGCTAATCTCAACTGATCTTCAAATCTTTCTTTTTGATCGATAGGATCATTCAATTCAGAATAGGCATTGGCGATTTCTTTACCATTAACAAATAGCTCAAATCGTTCCACTAATCCATCTTTTGAACGGTGCTTTTTCGTCAAAGGAGACATTTCTACAGGATAGTCTATGATGAAAGTCGGTTGAATCAAATTTGCCTCAACTTTCTCTCCAAACAGCTCATCAATTAACTTGCCTTTACCCATTTGCTCGTCCACTTCCATACCAAATTCAAGGCATTTAGCACGTAATTGATCTTCAGACAAGGCATCAACATCTACACCGGAATACTTTAAAATAGCTTCAGAAATGGATAATTTCGGATATGGCCCGGCAAATTCAATAGCATTTTCACCTACTTGTACCTGGGTTTGCTGGTGCAAAGTTTGAGCTACTTTCTCAAAGATTTTTTCGGTTAGGTCCATCATCCAATGATAGTCCTTGTATGCTACATAAAATTCCAAAGAAGTGAATTCAGGATTGTGGGTACGATCCATTCCTTCATTTCTAAACATTTTTCCAAATTCATAGACTCCGTCAAATCCACCAACAATTAATCGCTTCAAATACAGCTCATTAGCAATGCGCAAATAAAGAGGCATATCCAAGGTATTGTGATGCGTTTTGAAAGGACGAGCAGACGCCCCCCCGTGAATGGCTTGCAAGACGGGTGTTTCTACTTCTAACCAACCTCGCTCATCAAACATAGACCGCATGGTGGATATGATTTTGGCACGCTTGATAAAAATATCTTTTACCGATGGATTAACGATCAAATCGACATAGCGTTGGCGGTACCTCAATTCAGGATCAGAAAAGGCATCAAAAGTTTGACCTTCTGCTTCCTTAACCACTGGTAAAGGTTTAAGTGCTTTGGATAAGAGGGTAAACTCACGTACATGGACAGATATTTCACCCATTTGTGTAGTAAATACATAGCCTTTTACACCAATAATATCACCTATATCAAGCAGTTTTTTAAAGACCGTATTATATAAGGTTTTATCCTCGCCCGGACATAAGTCATCTCTCCTAAAATACAATTGAATTCGGCCACTCGCATCTTGCAATTCAGCAAAAGAAGCATTTCCCATGATTCGGAATCCCATCAATCGACCTGCCAAAGTAACATCTTGAAAATTGGCTGATTCTACCGAATAATCTGACAAAATATCCTTGGCATATACATTGACTGGATAGGCAGCTGCGGGATATGGATCTATGCCCAAAGCCATCAAATCCAATCTTTTTTGTCTTCTTAATTGTTCTTGCTCACTTAAAACCATGTGGAATTCTCTTATTTCTAAATTGAATTGCAAAATTAACCAATTATGAGCCGATTAAAAAATGGATTCTATGTCAATAAAGATTACTACTTCACCTAGAAATAAAAATGCCAAAAATTCATAAAATCTGCCATTTCTTAAATCTTGTTAATAATATACCTCGAGTAGAACAATGGCACACAAATTGCGTTAATTTAGCAAAACAAAAATCTAAAGCATTTTTATCATTATGGAAATCAAAAACCACCTTAAAACGTATGTGATTATTGCGCTACTATCTAGCGGTATCACTCTTGGCGCCTATTCTTTATTGAATTTAGGTTCCTCGCACACCATAGGTGATGCACCATCAGCATTTACAAGTTCAGTTTCCAACATTCAAAATGTACCCGGAAATCCCGGAGAATTCACTTTCGCAGCTGAAAAAACAACTCCTGCGGTAGTTCATATTAAAACCAAGATGACTGCTCGTCAGAGTCGTCAATCATCCAGCCCATTTGATGACTTTTTTGGATTCGGTGACCCTTTTGGAGGTCGTCGCCAACAGGCCCCGCAAACACAAGAAGCTTCAGGATCTGGTGTGATCATTAGCTCGGATGGATACATTGTTACCAACAATCACGTCGTTCAAGAAGCCGAGGAAGTAAGTGTAATTCTAAATGACAAACGGGAATATAAGGCCAAAGTCATTTCTACAGACCCATCTTCCGATTTAGCTGTTATTCAAATCAAGGCCGAAAACCTACCTTTCCTAACTTTTGGAGATTCCGATGCCTTAAAAGTAGGTGAATGGGTGTTAGCAGTAGGAAACCCTTTCAATTTGGAATCTACGGTTACAGCAGGTATCGTTTCAGCAAAGGGTCGTCAAAACATCATTGATCGCGATGGAGATACCAATCCATTGGAATCCTTTATTCAAACAGATGCTGCCGTTAATCCAGGTAATTCAGGAGGAGCATTAGTGAATTTAAAAGGAGAGTTAATTGGCATTAACACGGCCATTTATTCTAGAACGGGGCAATTTGCCGGTTATTCATTTGCTGTCCCTGTAAGTATTGTTAAAAAAGTCTCTTCCGATTTAATTAAATACGGAAATGTACAACGTGGTTTCTTGGGAGTAAGCATTATGGAAGTAAATGCCAAATTGGCAGAAGAAAAAGACTTAAAATCGAAAGATGGAGTTTATGTAGGAGGTTTCTCAGAAAATTCTGCTGCTAAAGATGCAGGTATTAAAATCAATGATGTTATCACCAAAATTGATGGAACAGATACAAAATCTTCATCCAAACTTATGGAGATCGTTGGTAGAAAACGTCCAGGAGAAAGTATTTTAGTAACTGTTAACCGAGATGGCCAAACCAAAGAATTCAAAGTAACTCTTAAAAATAAGGATGGAAATACGTCCATCGTCAAAGGAGATGCTGGAGAATCAACTAAATCCGAGTTCTTAGGTGCAAAATTTGGTACATTGAGTAGCGCTGATAAGGAGAAATTCAAGGTTAGTAATGGGGTGAAGGTGATTGAAGTTCTCAGCGACGGCCGCCTAGAAATGTATGGTTTATCAAAAGGTTCTATCATTACCAAAATCAATGACAAAGCCGTAAGTGACCCAAAAGAAGCGGTTCAGTTATTGGAAGCGCGCAAAGGACGTATTAAGCTTGAGGGTGTTGATGTAGACGGATCTCGCTTCATTTACGTCTTATAACTCTAAGAAAAATTTAAGGTATTGAAATAGTAAAAGTCCTCCGATTTCGGGGGACTTTTTTTTGTTTTTGAACGCTATTTTCTAACGCTGTCAAGGTTTGGAACCTTGACAGCGTTGAGCGTTCATAACGATTTTGGAAATAATTTTGTTGTCCAAGAAATTGATAATGATGAATAATCAACTATTCCGCAAAAAAAGAGCCAAGTTATAGCTTGGCTCTTAATCAGTATTATGAAAATAAATTACTTTCTATAAGTAACCGTTTTAACTGCCTGAATGGTACGTTCCACACTTGGTAAAATTTCTTCTATCAAGGTAGGAGCGTAAGGTAAAGGTAAATCTTTTGAATTAACACGAACCACAGGTGCATCTAAATAATCAAATGCCCAACGTTGTAGGTGATAAGTAATCTCGGAAGAAATGGCTGACAATGGGTTTGCCTCCTCAACTACTACGCAACGGTTTGTTTTCTTAACAGATTCCACAACGGTAATGTAATCAATAGGGCGGACACTACGTAGGTCGATAACTTCCGCATGTATTCCCATATTAGTTAATTCTTCTACTGCTGGCATTACCACACGAGAAAGCATTTTACCGAAGGTTACAATGGTAACATCTTTACCTTCTTTTACCACGTTAGCTTTACCAATTGGAATTAAAAATTCTCCATTGGGCACTAATCCTTTGTCGCCATACATCAATTCAGACTCCATAAAAATAACAGGGTCATTATCACGAATCGATGCCTTTAAAAGACCTTTTGCATCTGCTGGATTAGAAGGAACTACTACTTTCAAACCAGGGGTATTAGCATACCAATTCTCAAAGTTTGACGAGTGCTGTGAGGATAATTGACCGGCATTTCCAGTAGGTCCACGGAAAACAATTGGACATGAATATTGTCCACCTGACATCGACATCATTTTGGAAGCGGAGTTGATAATTTGGTCAATAGCTACCAAAGAGAAGTTGAAAGTCATAAACTCGACAATCGGACGTAAACCATTGGCTGCCGCCCCTACTCCAATACCTCCAAATCCTAACTCTGCAATCGGAGTATCAATTACTCGGTCCGGACCAAACTCATCCAACATACCTTGGGAAACTTTGTATGCACCATTGTATTCCGCAACTTCTTCACCCATTAAAAAAACGGATGCATCGCGTCGCATCTCTTCTTGCATTGCCTCACGCAAGGCTTCTCTGAATTGAATCTCTCTCATAAAATGTTAAGGTGTATGAAAAAACATAACCGCGCAAAATTAGGCAAGAAAAAGCATACCACAAAACCAAAATTAGGTTCTCAAATTGCCCATTTTGAGAAATTCGTGGTATTTTTAAACTTTCATACGAATTTTACATCCTATGTCCGTACAAATAGCTCCCATTTCCACTTCACTACCTTCTTTTCTTGACTCTAAAAACTATTCCAGAGTTATTGTTTTAGTGGATGAGCTAACCCAAAAACATTGTTTACCCAGGATTGAAAAACTACTTCCAAAAAATTTCATCAAAGTTGTTATTAAATCAGGTGAAGCCCATAAAAACCTGGATACTTGTGTGAAAATCTGGAAAGTAATGACCAAATCTAATTTAGATAGGCATGCCTTAATGATCAATTTAGGAGGAGGAGTCATTGGTGATATGGGTGGATTTTGTGCCTCTACCTATAAAAGGGGGATTGACTTTATTCAGATCCCCACAACGCTATTGGCTCAAGTAGATGCAAGTGTGGGTGGCAAATTAGGCATTGACTTTCAAGGCTTTAAGAATCATTTAGGTGTATTCCAATTACCAAAAACGGTCCTAATTGACCCTACTTTCCTAGAGACATTAAGCGAAAGAGAAAAGCGTTCAGGTTTTGCCGAAATCATCAAACATTGCCTAATTCGCGATGCTGCAAAGTGGGAGGAAATAAGTCAGTTAGATTGGCAAGAAAATGATTTCCCTAGCTTAGTCGCCCATTCTGTAGCCATCAAGCAAGCCGTTGTTACAGAAGATCCCAAAGAAGCTGGAATTCGTAAAATACTTAATTTGGGGCACACGCTAGGTCATGCTGTTGAAACATTTTTATTAAACCAGGGGAAAAGAAAAATTTTACATGGTGAGGCCGTTGCGGTTGGGATTATTACGGAGGCCTTTCTTTCATACAGCCGAAATTTAATTACTTTGACTGAATTGGAAGACATTGAAGCTTATCTATTTGCTACCTATGGAAAGGTAAGTATACAAGAAAGTGAAATTCCGGAGATTATTCGATTAACCATGCAAGACAAGAAGAACCTCGGAAATGAGGTTCGTTTCTCTTTACTAACAGGAATTGGTGATTGCGGATATGATATTCCGGTTGGAAAATCAGAAATGAAAAAAGCCCTGCAATACTATATTGGGTAATTATTCAATAACTTGAGGTACTTTAAAATAGCTTTCGTTGGTATCTGGACCTAAATTCAAGGCTTTCTGACGATCCAAAGTTGCCTTGGCTTGATCTTCCCTAAAATGATTTATGGCGGGAGTCATGTGAACTAAAGGTTCAACCGATGAAGTATCTACTGCATTTAAAGCTTCCATCCAATCCAATACTTTATTGATTGAATCTTGCATATCTTGAATTTTCTCCTCTTTCAACTCCAAACGAGCCAAATGAGCAATTTTAATCACATCTTCCTTATTTACCTTCATCATTCTTAGGATTTAATTTTTTATCATCTGGCATTTCTTTATCTAAAAATGCATTCAAAGCATCTCGATTCAAGGTAGATGTAATTTGTCCAAATGAATCAATATTCATCTCAAATCCAGCCAAATCGGGGTGAACTTTAGGAGCTTTTTCCTTTACTTTCTTTGATTTATCTTTCATATTAAATGGCTGGAAATATATCTAAGGCTTTATTTAGTCTTGCTAACACTTGTTCCTTACCCCAAAGTTCCAATGAAATCATTAAATCCGGTCCTGCACCTTTCCCACTCATCGCTACTCTAAACAATTGCATCACCTTACCCATTTTAATTCCAGCTTGCTCCAAACAAAGTTGAATACAAGCTTTAATATCTTCCGCATGCCAATGCTCACAAGTAGGCAAAGCTCCCAAAATTAATTCTAGCGCTTGTTTGGTTTCAGCATTCCATTTAGAACTTAAAACCGCCTCATCATAAGTTACTGGAAATTCAGAAAATTCTTGTACCAGTCGTTCCAGTTCTTGGGGAAACGTTATTCTATCCAAAAACAAATGCACAAAGGCTTCTGCCTTTTCAGCATCAATAGATGGTAAATAAGTAGAAGCTAATTCTTGAGCACTATGTTGTTTCAAATATTGTTCATTGAACCACTGTGCTTTTTTAACATCAAATTTGGCCCCGGCTTTATTTATTCTTTCCAAAGAGAATGCCGCAATTAACTCATCCAATGAAAACAATTCCTGCTCAGTCCCCGGATTCCAACCCAGAAAAGCTAGAAAATTCAAGGTTGCTTCAGGCAAATATCCTTCTTGTTTAAATCCTTTCGAAATGGCTCCTGTTTGTGGATCTGTCCATTCCAAAGGAAATACAGGGAAACCACCTAAATCAGCATCTCTCTTGGAAAGTTTACCATTCCCTTCCGGTTTTAACAATAAAGGTAAATGAGCAAATTGGGGAGGATTCCAACCAAATGCTTGATATAGTAAAATATGTAAAGGAGCGGATGGCAACCACTCTTCACCTCGAATTACATGCGTAATTTGCATGATATGATCATCTACTACATTGGCCAGGTGATAGGTTGGCATACCATCTGACTTCATCAGTACTTTATCATCTATGCTGGAAGTATGCACATGTACCCAATCACGTATGGTATCTTGAAAACGAATTTCTCCTTTAGCAGGAACCTTTAGACGAATGACATAAGGGGTATTGTTGGCCAACAATTGATCAACTTCCTCTTTAGAAAGAGATAAAGAATTCCTTAGTTTTACTCGTGTTACTGCATTGTATTGAAATGCTGATCCTTGACTTTCAAAGGTTGTTCGCATGGCATCCAACTCTTCAGAAGTATCAAAGGCATAATAGGCTTTGCCAGAATTAATTAACTCATCCGCATAGGACTTATAAATATCTTTTCTTTCGCTTTGACGATATGGTTCATGAGGTCCACCAGCACCAATACCCTCATCAGGTGAAATGCCTAACCATGCCAAACTTTCTAGTATATACGCTTCAGCACCTGGAACAAACCGTGCTTGATCTGTATCTTCAATCCTTAGAATGAAGGTACCTCCCAATTTGCGAGCTAATAAAAAATTATATAAGGCTGTTCGTACACCACCGATATGCAGTGGACCTGTAGGACTTGGGGCGAAACGAACACGTACTGAATTAGGCATATGAATTTATTTATGGGCAATACAAGAAATTTCTACTCGAACGTCTTTAGGCAAACGAGACACTTCTACCGTTTCACGTGCTGGAGGATTGACAGAAAAATACTGGGCATATACCTGATTTATTTGAGCAAAATGATTCATGTCTTTAATAAAAATGGAGCACTTAACCACATCCTGATAATCATAACCCGCTTCTTTCAAAATATATCCCAAATTCTTTAAAACCTGATGGGTCTCTTCTTCAATATCTCCACCGGCCTCGTAAACTGACACAGCAATTTGACCTGATACATACAAAGCGCCCTGAACGGCAACCGCCTGAGAATAGGGACCAATGGCAGCAGGAGCTGATTCCGATAAAATTATTTTTTTTGTCATACCTTTGAAAAAAGAAATGCAAGTTACCAAAAAAATAAGGATTAAAGAATCTCCGACAAGCTTTCTCCCTAAAATATGCTTCCCAAAATTCAACCATTCATTCGCAAAAACAAGGGAATAGGCTTTATGCTTTTATCTTCTTTGTGTTTTGCTATGATGTCCGCTATGGCCCAAAGGATGAGTAAATTCTTCCCATCGGTTGAATTGGTATTGTTTCGAAATGCCGTAGGACTACCCTTTTTAATAATAAGTTTATGGCAAAAACCAGCTGTTCAAACAGGTGGAAAATTAGGCTTCTTAGTATTTCGAGGTATTTTAGGTGCCTTTACTTTATATTGTTTGTTTTATGCCTTAGAGCATTTAGGACTATCATTAACCAATACATATGGCCAAGCCTTCCCGCTCTTCATCGCCATTTTTACATTTTTATGGATCCCAACAGAAAGCTTAAAAAGTAGACAAGTATTATTTTTATTGATGGGCTTCCTAGGGATTTTACTCATATTCCAACCATCAGCCGATAAGCAATGGCAAAATCATTCGGTTGGATTGTTATATGCCATAGGAACTGCATTAGGATATATGGCGATAAAAGAAGCTCAAAAATATTATGACTCACGTTGGGTAATCTTCTCTTTCATGGCAGCGGGATTTGTAGCATCTAGCATTTCCTTGATGCTGGGTACCTGGGGTAATTTACCCAATAGTTTTTGGTCAGGCCAATGGGTTAATCCCCAAGGAAGTCAATACATGGAGATTATCATTATGGGTCTTTTGGCGCTGGGAGTACAAAGTTTTACCACTCAAGCATTACGATTTGAAAAAACGAGCATTGTGGGGGCCGTAGGTAATAGTGCTGTCTTGTTTTCAATTTTAATAGAAATCATCTTGGGACATGGCCTACCTGATTTAGTAGTACTTATTGGTATGGCCTTGGTGATTGTGGGGAGCTATCAAATCTCAAAAAAATAGGATGTATTCGTTAACCTTGACAGCGTTTGAAACGCTGTCAAGGTTAACGAAAAAAGGCCAGGCAATGATATCATCGCCTAGCCTTTTAAGCTAAATTATCAAATTCTTGATTAAGCAGTAGCTGAATTCATTACTTCCGTTTGCTTACGGATAGATTCTAAGTGAACCAATTTAAATAATTCTTCTACGAACTCAGGATATAAACCTAAGCCTTTAGCTTGGTTAGCACGGTCTCCATGTAATTGTTTCCAACGGTCAAGTTGTAATACAGCTACATTGTTATCACGCTTGTATTCGCCTAATTTTTCAACCACAGCCATACGAGCAGTTAATACCTCCAATAACTCGCGGTCAATATTATCAATTTTCTCGCGCAAAGCAGCTAATTCATCAGAGAAATCAGCACCATAATTGGCTTTTCTAACTTCTAATTCACGCAACATTTCTCCTAATTTCTCTGGAGTTACTTGCTGTGAAGCATCAGACCAAGCTGCATCTGGATCGCGGTGAGTTTCGATGATCATACCATCGTAATTCAAATCCAAAATACGCTGAGATAATTCCATCAATAAAGCACGCTTTCCAGCCATGTGAGATGGATCACCAATAATGGGCATTTGAGGGAACAAACGCTTCAATTCAACTGCCATAGCCCACATAGGTGAATTACGGTATTTAGTCTCTTGTGCATTAGAAAAACCACGGTGGATAGCACCTAATTTTTTAATTCCGGAACCTTGTAAGCGCTCAAACGCACCCACCCAAAGAGCTAAATC
The DNA here is from genome assembly GCA_027491315.1 of Cytophagaceae bacterium. Classification (GTDB taxonomy): domain Bacteria; phylum Bacteroidota; class Bacteroidia; order Cytophagales; family Spirosomataceae; genus Aquirufa. Next base: position 33,665 of record JAIXWL010000008.1, on the reverse strand, counting down.
TGGGTTAACTGGGTTTTTCACCAATACAGGAACATCAACACCTTTTAACGCATCAGCTAAGTCTTGTACATTAAATGGGTTAACAGTGGTACGAGCACCAATCCATAAAACATCCACACCATATTTTAAAGCTAATTCAATGTGCTCTGGTGTGGCTACTTCGATAGCTAATGGTAAACCTGTTTCTTTTTTTGCTTCAACCAACCACTTTAATGCTGGTTCTCCCATGCCTTCAAAACTTCCTGGACGTGTACGAGGTTTCCAAACACCAGCACGCATGATATGCGCATAACCTTCCGCTTTAATACGGCGGGCGGTTTCTAATACTTGGTCCTCAGTCTCAGCAGAACAAGGTCCAGCTATAATAAGCGGCTTGCCATCTGTCTGAATCCATTCTTGCATCGGCACTACTTCTAAATTGGCATTCATAAATTTGGATAGATTAAAAGAGCCTAGGCTCAAAACTGTTTTAATATTATTATTCTTGTGTTACAGATTCGGTTAAATTTTATTCACTTATATTTGCAGGCAATTTAAAAAAAATGACCCACCAAACATCTTCGAAAAACTTGAAAAAGCTATCTTTTGAGGACACCCAAATCGCCTTTGCTTCTAAAAGTGATTTTCAACTTCGCAAGTCCTATTGGATTTTTGCGATAATGAACCAAAATTGGCTTGTAAAGTTAGGGACTTTTTTCATCAAATTATTCCTTTTCTTACATTTACCTGTTAAAAAAATAATAAAAACTACTCTTTTTGGCCAATTTTGTGGGGGAGAATCTATACAGGAATGCCAAACCACCATTCATGAACTTGATAAAGCTCACATTGGTACCATTCTGGATTATTCGGTTGAGGGAGAAGAAAACGACAAATCTTTTCAATTAACTAAAAATGAAATACTTAAAACCATAGTTCAATCACACGAAAACAGTGCTATACCCTTTGCTGTTTTCAAGATGACGGGGATTTTTAATAGTGAACTATTAGAAAAATATCAAACAGAAAAAGGACTGACGGAGGAGGAAGAAGTAGATTTCCTCAAAAGCAAAGAATATTTGATTGAAATTTGTCAAGAAGCATACCATCAGCAGGTTCGTTTATTCATTGATGCGGAAGAAAGTTGGATTCAAAACACCATAGATGAATTATGCTACGAAATGATGCAGCGATTTAATCAAAAAACTGCCATCATTTTCAACACTTTCCAAATGTATCGAGTAGATATGTTGGAAAATCTTCATCAGGCCATTCAAAAGGCCGTCGATCAATCCTATTTTTTAGGGGTGAAGTTAGTTCGCGGTGCCTATTTGGAAAAAGAACGATTAAGAGCACATGAGGACGAATATTCGGAACCTTTGCACAAAGAAAAAGAGGCAACAGACCGCGATTTTAATTTAGGCATTCAGGCATGTTTGGAACACTTGGATCAAGTGCATTTCTGTGTGGGGACGCATAATGAGCAGAGTTGTCAATTATTATGCCAATGGATGGATGAAAAAGGTATTCCATCAAATCATCCTCATATATATTTTGCTCAATTATTGGGAATGTCAGATAATATTTCCTACAATTTAGCGTCTTCAGGGTATAATGTGGCCAAATATGTACCATACGGTCCTGTTTCCGCAGTAATGCCTTATCTATTCCGCCGAGCTGAAGAAAATAGCTCTATTGCCGGACAAACATCCAGGGAGTTTGCCCTTTTACAAAAAGAAGTGAGCCGAAGAAATAACCTATGAAGTTGAAAAATTACCGCTACTTTTTAGTCAGCATTGCTATTATTCTCATTGATCAAGCCATCAAATTATCTGTGCATTTTTTCATGGAGCCAGGTTATTTTGGTCAAATTGAAATCATTGGTAGCTATTTTAAGTTACACTATACCCTGAATCCGGGTATGGCCTTTGGTATTCAATTAGGCACTATTTATGGCAAATTAATGCTGACCACTTTCCGCATCATAGCGATGTTTGGCATTGGCTATTACCTTTATAGTTTCACCAAGAAAAAGATGCATTCCGGATTATTGGTATGTATGGGATTAATTTTGGGAGGTGCCATCGGAAACTTAATCGATTCCATTTTTTATGGCGTATGGTTCAATAATGCCCCTGCCAATGCTCCAATGACCTGGTTTCACGGTCAAGTAATTGATATGTTTTTCTTTGATATTTGGGAAGGTATTTTACCCAACTGGATACCCATTTGGGGAGGAAGCTACTATTCTACTCCCATTTTCAATTTTGCTGACGCTTCCATTTTTTGTGGTGTCGTGCTTTTCTTGATCTTTCAAAATAGGTTTCTAGAAAAACATATCTCAGAAGAAAATAAAGAATTGATTTCGGAATCTATCGAATCTAAAGAAAACGAAGATTCTTCCCATTAGAATCTAGCGAGTATTTGGTATATTCAACGAATGGAAACCCATACTCTATTCTTTTTTCTTGCTCTATTGGCCGAAATAATAGGTACGGTTAGCGGATTCGGCTCTTCTATCCTATTTGTTCCACTGGCTTCTTTGATTTTAGATTTCAAAATCGTTTTAGGAGTAACCGCAGTATTTCATGTATTTAGTAATACCTCCAAAATTCTTTTATTCAGAAAAGGAATAGACAAAAACATTGTCATTAAACTTGGCATACCTGCAGTCCTATTTGTCATATTGGGGGCATTATTAACTAGTTTAATTCCTCAAAAAAAGATTGAGTTAAGCATGAATATCATCATCCTTGCTCTATCGATTTATTTAATGTCAGGAGCTCATCGGAGAATTCAAAAAAACAATCAAAACCTGTATTCAGGTGGAGCTATATCTGGCTTTTTAGCCGGTTTAATTGGCACAGGAGGGGCAATTCGAGGTGTTACCCTAGCCGCATTTCAATTAGAAAAAGATGTATTTATCGCTACATCTGCGGTCATTGATTTTGGAGTAGACCTGAGCAGAGCAGTTGTATATATTTCACAAGGTTACTTCCACCGGGAACATATCATTCTCATTCCTTTTTTGATTATCATCAGTATTTTAGGGACATACATTGGTAAAATCATTTTAACCAAAATATCCGAAAATGCCTTTCGATACATCGTTTTATCGGTGATAATTATTACGACCATCCTTCAGACGGTTCATTATTTTCAAGAATAAAAAAAATCTTATTTACTGACATTTGACATATTTTTAGCACAAATACAGGTTTCTAGCTGAATAATGTCGAAATTGCGCGGGTATTCAGTGAATGGCTCAGAAAGTATTGAACCATTTTCGTCATGATGTCGTTGGATACATTAGCTTAACATGCATTTTTATTTCTATGGCTAACACGAATCTTATCGGACTAGACAGTCAAAAGTCAAAAGAACTAGCCGCTAAATTGAATATCCTTTTAGCAGATTATCAAATTCTTTATATCAATGCTCGAGGTTTCCATTGGAACATTTCGGGTGATAAGTTTTTTGAATTGCATTTGAAATTTGAAGAAATTTATAATGATGCTTTGTTGAAAATTGATGAAATCGCAGAACGTATTCTAACGTTAGGCCATACCCCATTACATTCTTTTACGGATTATGTGTCTCATTCGACCATTAAAGAAGTCAAGCATGTATCGGATGGAAAAGAAGCTCTAAGCCATATTTTAGAAGGTTTTCAAGCGCTTATCCTTTTGGAAAGAGAATTATTGAATTTAGCCTCTGATGCTCAAGACGAGGGGACAAACGCCCTCATGAGCGATTACATACGTGACCAGGAGAAATTAATTTGGATGTTTGCTGCATTTCTTAAAAAATAATACGTCTACATTTCAGACAACGAGTTCCTTTTCGTCCGACCGGTGATCAAGAAATCAAAACAACCCGGTCGATAAACAAAAAGGCAATATGTCATTTGAAAAATTAAATTTAATTGAGCCTATTCTGAAGGCTTTACAATCAGAAGGGTATACAACCCCCACCCCTATTCAAGCTCAAGCCATTCCTTTGGTTTTGGACAGAAAAGATTTATTGGGATGTGCGCAAACAGGTACAGGTAAAACGGCTGCATTTGCGATACCAATTATTCAACTATTAACTCAAGACAAACACTTACCTGCAGGCAAAAGGCTAATTAGAAGTCTTATTTTGACCCCTACTCGAGAATTAGCTATTCAAATTGGTGAAAGTTTCGAAAGTTATGGTAAAAACACCAATTTGCGCTACAAAGTGATCTTTGGCGGGGTTAGTCAGCATAGTCAAGTGGAATCATTACGTGCTGGTGTAGATATATTAGTAGCCACTCCAGGTCGATTATTGGATCTGATGAATCAAAAAATCATTAGTCTCCAAAATATACAGTTCTTTGTATTGGATGAAGCAGATCGAATGTTGGACATGGGCTTTGTTCATGATGTAAAGAAAGTGATTGCTAGGTTACCACAAAGACGTCAATCATTGTTCTTTTCCGCTACGATGCCCCCAGCTATTGTTGAGTTGGCAAACAGTATTTTAGTCAATCCTTCAAAAGTGGAAGTGACTCCCGTCTCATCCACGGCAAACACAATTAATCAGGTGATTTATTTTGTTGATAAGGACAATAAACGAAAATTATTAATCGATATTCTCAAGGATAAATCCATTGAAAGAGCTTTGGTATTTACAAGAACAAAGCATGGTGCTGACCGAGTAGCCAAAGATTTAACCAAAGCTGGAGTTAATTCGCAGGCCATACACGGAAACAAATCACAGAATGCCCGTCAAACAGCCTTGAATAATTTTAAATCCAAACTTACGCGGGTATTGGTAGCAACAGATATTGCGGCTCGAGGTATTGATATTGATGAATTAACCCACGTAATTAATTACGAGCTTCCGAACATACCTGAATCTTATGTACACCGAATTGGTCGTACAGGAAGGGCGGGGGCTAGCGGCATAGCCATTGGGTTTTGCGAAGCAGAAGAAAAAGAATATTTAAGAGATATTCAAAAATTAATAGGTAAACAAATCCCTGTTATAGAGGATCATCCTTATCCATTAATGAACCATACCATTGCAAAGAAGGCCGCTAAGCCACAAAGACCGCCAAGGGCAGCGAATGCTAGTTCCTCTCATAGAAATAGTGGAACACCTAGAACAGGTGGGGCCGCGGGTGCAAATACTTCTGGCACCTTTGAACCCAAAAAGAATACGCCTTATACGGGTTGGAAAAAGAATAAATACCAAGGGGGAAAAGCATAGGCTTGAGCTTCCCTAATTGATGGGGTGTTGGTCATCAAATATAACTAGGGGACTTGGAGACTAGGGAGCTAGGAGACTAGGAGATTAGGGATTAGGGAACTAGGAGATTTGTCAACTTTTTAAAAGTTGACAAATCTAAAAGCTAGACAAATCCCAAGGCTTGACAAATCCCAAAGCTTGAAAAACCTGAATGCTTACAAATCAAAAAGCTGAAAAAACTCAAAACTAATGAGCAAAAAGTAAGCAAACCTGGCTTAACAAATGTAAGCCAAAAGCAATTCAATAACTTGATATAATAAGCGCTGATTCGAAAAAAATCAAGTAGTTGGAACACATAAAAAAAGGGTGCAAGTCAGACTTGCACCCTTTTTTATCAACAAATAATACTTATTTCTTCGTTGCTGGAGTAGCTGTTTTTGTAGCTGGAGTGGTAGTAGCTGCAGCTGGAGTAGCTGTTACTGGCTTTGGCGTAATACCCATTTTCTTTAATACTAAATCAGAGATGCTAGCATCAGCTGGATAGTGTAATAAGATTGGAGCGGTACCCATACCTGCATCGTAATTAAATACATAGGTGTAAGCATTTTCATTAGCCACCGCATGCATATTTTCCTCTATTTTCTTCAACAAAGGCTGCAACAATTGTGCTTGCTTCTTTTGTAAAGAAGATTGAGAATTTTGTTGGAACTCTTGAATAGAAGTTTGAAGGTTCTGTAATTCCTTTTCTCTATCTTGTTTAATGATATCAGCAGTACTAGCAGGCAATTTTTCAAATACAGCTAATTTATCTTGAAAGTCTTTTACCTTACCTTGGTACAAAGTCTCATATTGCTTTTGCGTATTTTTCAAATCCTCTTCCACTTGTTTAGCTTCAGGCATTTGACTTAATATGTAATCTGCATTGATAAATCCGATCTTAATCTGCGCCTTAAGAGGCAAAACAGCCATTCCGAACACTAGGCCCATGGCCAACAAAAATTTGGTTTTCATACGTTTGTTTAATTGATTATTAATTTTCTTTTACTGGTTTACTTTTATCAGTTGCTTTATCGACCAAATTAGGATCTAGTTCCAATCCCAATTCTTCCAATACGTAATCAGAATAGTCGTGTACCGGATTGGTATAAATCATAGCCAATCCATCATTTGCCTTATCAAATAAGAAATCGAGTCGCTTTTGACGAACTACTTTTTCAACCGCTTTAGACACTTCATCCAAGATAGGTTTCAAAGCTGCTTGCTTAAACTTAAACAATTCACCTTCTGTTCCAAATATTCGATTTTGAAAGGTCTTGGCTTCATTGTCTTTTTGACGGATTAGATTTAACCTTTGCTGGCGTAAATCTTCTGTCAAAAGAAGTTCTTCTAACTTATATTCCCGCTCCAATTTAGCGACTTCCTCATTTTTACTCGAAATCTCCTGAATCCATTGTTTAGTCATCTGATCTATCTTAGCCTGCACCTGCTTATATTCTGGCATTTTAGACGTAATAAATTCAGAATCAATGTATCCAAATTTCTGGGCAAAAGACCTTTGTCCTAGCACCGTAAGCATCAAAATTAATAAAAAAATCGACTTTTTCATTGTCTGCTGCTAAATCACTATCGAATCTGTTGACCGATAGAGAAGGTAAAGGCCTGGCGTCCAAAATCACTATCTCCTGGTCTTGGTTTATCAAATCCAAAACCATAATCAATACCAATCATACCAAAGGCCGGCATAAATATACGTGCTCCAAATCCTGCTGACTTGTACAAGTTAAAAGGATTGTAATCAGATAAGCTAGAGAAGTTATTTCCTCCCTCAGCAAAACCCAATACAAAAATAGTCGCAGAAGGATTTAAGGATACAGGATAACGAACTTCCATCACAAACTTGTTGTACGCCACTCCCCCATTTCCATATGATCCAGATGGTCCAATAACACGATCTTTATAACCTCTTAAACCTACGATATCACGATTGAAAGAAAAACCTTGAACCATACCTGAACCTCCTAAGTCAAATCGTTCAAATCGAGTTGTTTCTTTTCCACCATAAGAGCCCAAGAAACCTAAGTGAGCACGCGTATGAAGGACAAATTTACCAGCTAATGGACTAAACCAACTAGCATCTAACATCCATTTATGGTACTCAATCAATTGACCTGATTTATTTCCTCCTAATAAAGAATAAGGTGGAGTTAAGGATGCTGTCAATGAAAAACTAGATCCTGAACGAGCAAATGTAGGGTTGTCTATACTATTTCTAGAAAAGTTAGTCATGAAAGTAACCGAAGTAGAAATACCTTGAGGATAAGCCCAAGTATAGTAACGGTCTACGTCATATTGCGAAAATGATAAAGAGTGACTCAAAGAGAAATAATCATCCGGCCATTTCAAACGCTTTCCTAAACTGAAAGTAATACTATTCACATTGAAGTGAGCCGATAACAATGAATCTGGCACAGAATAACTTTGATAGCCACCATAGCCGCCATAACCTCCATAACCACCATATCCGCCGTAGCCACCATAACCACCATAGCCGCCAAATCCACCACCTAGACCACCAAGTCCCCCACCAAGACCTTGTCCACCATAACCTGTCGTTCTAAACTGATATGGGTAAGAAATACTACGATTTAATGCAATAGAAAACGAGTTAGGCTTTTTACCTCCCAACCATGGTTCAGTGAAAGTCAAACTATAATTTTGAAATGCCACTCCATTGGCCTGAAAACGAACCGCCAATTTTTGACCATCTCCAGCTGGTAATGGTCGCCAAGCTGACCAATTGGTTAAATTTTTAGCGGAGAAGTTGTTAAAGACCACTCCAAGGGTTCCTACAAAACCCACGTAACCACCCCAACCTCCAGACAATTCAATCTGATCGGAAGGCTTTTCCTCCACATTATACTCAATATCCACTGTTCCATCGGCACGAGGCTGAGGATTGGGCGAGATTTTTTCTGGGTTAAAATAGCCAATTTGAGATAACTCACGAACCGTACGAATAATGGCTGATTTATTAAATTTTTGACCTGGTAAGGTACGAATCTCACGCATCACCACGTGGTCAGAAGTTTTGGTATTACCATTCAAAATCACTTTGTTGATGGTAGCCTGTTTTCCCTCTGAAATTCGAATGGTTAAATCTATGGAATCACCTACGATGGACGTTTCAACGGGTTCTGCATTGTAATATAAATACCCATTATCCATGTAAACCGAACTCAAATCCTCTCCTGGATTTCCTCCCATTTTTTTATCTAATTCCTCGGTATTATACACATCCCCTTTTTTGACTCCCAATACATCCTTCAAAACGGAGTCTGGATAAATGTAGTTTCCTTCAAAAAAGATATTTCGATAGTAATATTTACGACCTTGAACTAATTTGACCTTCAAGTTAACCGATTCATTATCATGACGGTAAACGGAATCAGAAATCAATTGGAAATCACGGAAACCCAATTTATTCATGGCTGCCAAAAGTTTCTCTTTATCTTCATCCCACTTCTTAGGAACAAACTTTGATGGCTTAAAAATACGACCAAACCGAACTTGCTTGGTGTTTTTAATTTTTCTCAAAATAAGCGATTGTTGGGAAGGCTCTATTCCGTCTAAAATTATTTTATGTACCTTAACTTTTTCACCTTTATTAACCGTAACAATCAAGGTGGCGTTATTTCCTTTGGTGGTATCCGTTTTTACAACGGATTTGGTAGTAACATTTAAACGACCCTTTTCTTGGTAATATTTACGAATAACTAATTCAAGATTTTTACGCAGTGTTTCTGTAATTATTTTCCCTTTGTAGGCTTTTACTTTTTCATTCAAAGTCTCTCTTTCTCCCTTTCTAATCCCGTCGTAGGTAATGGCAAATAAACGAGGCCGCTCCTTCAATTGGATTCGCAACCATATTTTCTCTCCTTCTACTTTTTCGGCAAAAATCTCAACATCTTCCAAAATACCCTGATCCATGATCTTCTTGATAGCAGAAGCTATGGCATCTCCGGGAACTTTAATTTTATCTCCCACCTGTAAACCTGAAATGTTTACCATGGAATTAGCATCATAAAATTGGGATCCAGAGATAGAAATCCCCCCAATGGTATATTCTTGGGGCAATGAATAGGAAAATGTAGGTTCTGCACTGCTAGGTGTAGTGGAAAAAAGACGCCCACCCAAGCCTTGAGCTAATACACCTTGACTTACAATCATCATCAAACTGAAAAACAAGCCCAATGATTTCCATTGTAATTGGCACGCGTTAACTCGATTCATTAAATATCTATTTTTCATACGAAGCCTTAGCCTTCACTTTTAACTTGTTCACTCGTTTTACCAAATCGTCTTTCTCTCATTTGGAAATCAACGATAGCCTGATGTAAATGTTCTTTTCTAAAATCAGGCCAAAATAAATCTTCAAAAATATACAATTCGGCATAAGCCAATTGCCATAACATAAAATTACTAATTCGGTGATCACCACCGGTTCTAATCATTAAATCTGGATCAGGCATTCCTGCGGTCGACAAATGCTGGTCAATGACCAGATCATTAATATCATTTGCTTTCAACTCCCCTTTTTCTACCTTTTCAGCTACCTTTTTAGTGGCTTGCACCAAATCCCACTTTCCAGAATAAGACAAAGCTAAGACTAAAGTTAAGCCCGTATTATTTGCTGTCTTATCCATGGCTGCCAGCAATTCTCTTTGAGATTTATCTGGCAATGACTCTATGTTCCCAATGGCCTTTAAACGCACCTGATTCTTCATCATGGTGGGCAATTCCTCGTTGATGGTACTCACCAATAAACTCATCAAGGCCATCACCTCAGCTTTGGGTCTATTCCAATTTTCAGTGGAAAAGGCATACAAAGTCAAAAATTTTACCCCTAATTCTCCACAACCTTCTATGGTTTCCCTAACTGCCTGAATCGCATTACGATGACCAAAAATTCGATCTGTGAAACCCTTCTGTTTCGCCCAACGACCATTACCGTCCATGATAACGGAAATATGGGCAGGAAGATTGTTAAGGTCAATGGATTCTTTCACAAATAGGGCAATAATTAATCGGATAAAACAAAGTGGTAAAGATAGCTAATTTGAACACCTATTCAAAATGCACGGAGCAATCAATAAACTTTGGGACAAAAGATGGATTGAATAGTATAAGTAACAGAAAAACCGAGATGTAAATATTGGTCTCCACCGTCTAGGGTAAAGCTTTCCATACTTCCATTGTGTGAGGCAACTTGGTCTAATTTATCAGTAAACACTTTTCTACTACCCAGCTCCCCACGAATCCCCCAATTTTTATTGATTTGAAACTTGACCCCAATTCCAAATGGAATGGCGGGAGTTAAAAAGGCATCAATTTTATCTGGACTAGCAAATACTGCTGCCAATCCACCATAGAAATAGGGGGTCCAATTAACATGTCTAGGATCAATTTCATAATCCAAAAAATTATAATCTACGATACCAGAAAATTCCGTGATTGAAGTGGCAAAAATGGAAGCATCGGCAACTTTTCCATTAGGAGTTATCACGGTTGGAGGAGTTCCCACGGGAAAAAATGTACTGGGCCTATTGGCAATATTACCTTGAAGCCGACTCACCATCATTTGAAAACGATAGGAAAAAGCATGCCTTTCTTGATAAGAAACAAATAAGTGCATGGCAGGCAAAGTTTCCTTTAACTCAGCCACGCTAGGTCGATATCCCCAATCGGCTAATTCCCCTTTATATGCAGTAGCACCAAAACCTGCACCCCATGCCCACCTTTGAGCTTTTAGATCCGTAGATTGAGCTAAAAAGAAAACAAGAAGACACAAAAAACTGGCCTTGTATATGTTGGAGGGTACTATCGTGGCAGTGGAGGACAATCAATCTTATTTTTTAAATGATAAATCAAGCGAATTTGGGTAGTAAAATACTGGTCAGAACCTTTGGCGACTAAAGGGGGATTACCTGAACCCGTGAGTAAGTTGGGTCTACGATCTGCCAAAGTATTAGCCGCGAACCATTCTGTTGAACGGTCAGTAATCAATGAAGTTACAGCAGGAACATTCACCCGGTTATCGGATACATCGTCCAAATAATCAGAAAACGCAATACGATATCCAAAATCAAATCCAATATCAAAGGATTGATTGAGTTTGTAACGAATTCCAAAACCAAAAGGTACAGCTCCTGTAATTTTAGAGTAATCGACACCTTCGGTTTGCAAAGATTGTAAATCGGTATTCCAATCCTGCTGAACAGGTGGAACTGTAGTTAAAAAATTTGTCTCATGCGTTGCAGGCCTTCTCGTGGTTGGGTTAAAATACACCCCAGATAGCCCTGCATATAAATAAGGTGACAAAGTTCTGCGCTTGGGCAAGTTTTCCTCGTTTCCTAAAATTTCATAAATACCTATCAGAGATAATTCCTGCATATCCGTTCTAAAATGCAAGTTTCTGGTATAACTTGGTTCGAATCGACCAGCTGGATCAAAATAATTATCATCAGCAGCAATGCGGATATAGGTAAAGCTTCCTTGGATACTAAAATGCTTTTTGAAATGACGGGTATATTGTAAGCCGGCATTCCAACGCAAGGTTTTACCTCCTACATCCAGTAAGGTCATAGCTGGTGAAATATCGCCGAGGTAAGTTGAGGATCCGGCACCAAAACCAAAAGATGAGTGAGCTTTAAATGGACTTTTAGGAGCTGCTTTTTTGCTATTTTGACCCAAAAACCAAAATTGTGCCTGCACGGAGGTGGTTGCCAAAAGAGAAATCAAAATACAAAAGCTGAAGAGTCTGATCATAGATGATGCTGCTAGTTAGATCATAAAACGTTGATACCCCCTCAAATGTTGCAGTAAAAGGCGCTACGAATATACAAATTTATGGCTTGTATTAAAATTACCCCCTTACTGAACAATCATCCTTTTGTGCATCGAAAGCCCTGATGTACTGGACATATGTACCAAGTAAATGCCCGGGGAAAGACCTAATGTGCTCAAAGTCAACTGATAAGTCCCTTTTGTCCGCGTACCTTGATAAATAGTCTTGATCTCCTGTCCTTGTATATCATAGAGACTAATTTTGATGTCTAAAGCTGGCTTATATACGGCATATTGGACGGTGGTAAAATCAGTCACAGGATTAGGCATAGGAGAATTCAGCTCCATTCCCAAAGTATCTGGCAAGACATCTGGAGAATTTTTATAAATAGGTACACGCTCAAATGTCTGTTTGAAAAGCTCCTGCGTCTTAAAGGCATCTAATCCTAGATGATCGCGAAGGACCGTACTATAAATCTGACGATAATCGAAATTATAGCGTAAATCGCCATTATTATCCAAATTAGTTAGATTAGGATTGGCTCCAATTAAGCCTCCACGAACGGAATTTCCAATAAACAACATAGGTGCTGCGGTTCCATGATCTGTTCCTTGGGTACCATTTTGATTTACTCTCCTTCCAAACTCTGAAAAAGTCATGATGCTGACGGAATCCGCTAAACCTTGGTTGGTCATATCATACTGAAAAGCTGAAACCGCCTCTGAAATGGTTTTCCATAAGTTGGCATGCTGGTTTTTTTGATTCGCATGGGTATCAAATCCGCCAATATTAGCCAGGTAAACCGGTGTCTCCAATCCTCCAGCCACTAATCTAGCGATGATACTTAATTGCCTAGCTAAATTTGAATTGGGGTAAGTGTAAGTATTTTTTGCCTTATTGGCTGCGTCACGAATAACGGTGGAATATTGTATGGATGAACTCGCGATTTGCTTTAGAAAAGCCAACTCGTCGCCGGCAAGGGTAGCAGGTGGTAATTCAGCATCAGCTAAGGTGCCAGAAACTAATTGGTAAAATAAATTGGGATCTTCAAATACGGTCCCAACCCTTCCCACATCCGTTTGAAATAAAAGTGATTCCACAGACCCAAGTTGTATGGCCATGGGATCCTTAGGCAATTGAATGGGATAGTTGGGGTATTGCATTTCTAAAAAACGGCCTGCCCAGCCCTCATCCCATACGGTGGCGGCATCGGAACCTGTATTCCAAATATCCGTGGCTCTAAAGTGAGATCGATTAGGGTTGGCATACCCAACGCTCTGCGCAATGGATACCAGTCCTTTATCGTACAAAGCCTTCATGCTGGTCATGGCAGGATTCATGTACATGCCATTGGAAAGCGGAAGAGCATCAGCCCTTTTAATGGAAATATCTGGCCTCTTAGAAAAATAATTATCGTCCTCAGCAGGAATTATGGTATTTAATCCATCATTACCTCCATTGAGTTGAATAATAATCAAAACCTTTCCTCTGGCAGAACTTGCATAAGGAATGGCTCCAAATGCTTTCCCTGAAATGGAACCCATACCCCAGGTCACCCCACCACTAAGCAAGGCCATTTGACGCAAAAACTTTTGGCGGCTAATTTCTTTTTTCATTTTATGCCAATTGATATTCAGGTAAACGCATCATTGCTTTCAAAAATTTATTAATCCTCGCATCTGCATTGGGTGTATACGTGGACCAATTGGCTGCAATAGTGCCATCCAAAAGGACTTCCAGTAAAAATGCCTTTCTAGCTTCAGTTAAGGGGAAGCGAATGAATAATTTGACCATTTCTTCCACAAATTCCTTGGGTTTTTCAGCATTGGAAGATAACCTAGCAAAAGCTATGGGATCTAATTTTCCCGTGACCGTAGCCCCATTATACCTTTTCCCACTTAAAAGTGAATCCGTAAACCCTGATCGGTAGGAATAGGTTGTTGAGCTGATCCAATCGCGCTGGCCTTCCCAACCCGAAACATCAGGTGGCTGAAACAACTGCATTTGAAGGATGATTGCCATATCATACCAGTTCTGTAAATCTGGGTTTTTCAATTCCAATTGCTTAGCTGCCCCTACGATCAACTCCGTTGGGCTCTTAATTTTAGCTGCTATAATTTCTGGTTTATAAAACTCCTCTGAAGTAAATATGAATTTCAATAAGGGCTTTAACTCAAAATTGTTTTGCCTTAAAACCGCAGCCATTTTTTTAACAAACACCTCATCTGGCTTGTAATAAACGAATTCCTTGTAAATCTTACGACTTATGAATTCGGCTGCTGCTGTTTGTGTAAAAATATGATCAATCAGGCTATTATTATCAAATCGGGCAGTTTTACCTAAAACCGTAAGACTAGTTTCTCGGTACCACCTTGTTGCATCAAAAACCGAAACCAATCCCCTTACTTGCCAACCTGAAAATACTTTGGCTGCTTGCTTGATGTCATTCTCTGTGTAGTTACCGATCCCTAGCGTAAATAATTCCATTACTTCCCGGGCATAATTCTCGTTGGGAGAAGTCCCCCTACTATTATTTCCATCCAAATAGATGAGCATGGATGGATCAATACTAATATCTTTCACTAATTGCTTAAAATCCCCAAAGGCATATTTTCTAAAAAGCTGATTTTGCTTGTAAACATATTGAGGATAATTTACTTTTTGCCTCTCGTTGGAAAAATGGTTATGTAAGAATAAAACCATTTTTTCCTGCATGCTGAGTGATTCTTTATGCATACGGCTGTACCACCATTTCGTCAACTGCAAAAACCAAGGACCAGCCTGATTCCTATCCAATTGAGCTTGCTCAGGAGTTAAATCCACCCAAGTATCAGGTGGGGAAGGAAGTGGAATATCCTTTAAAATAGCTAGGTCTAGCAAATCATTAAAATTGCCATAACCCATAGCTCGCTCTAAATCCGTTTTAGAATAGCCGAACAATACGCGGGATAATAAATGGGAAACATGGGTGGTATTCCAAGTTAACATGGTGTCCATGTGTTTAAATGTATTTCACAAAAGCCATTGAAATACAGCCGTTAATAAGTTTAAAGTAGACTGTAATAATAAAGCAATCAAACTTAATTATCAAATAATTGATAAATTAACTTGTCATTTTTCTATTTTCAAGAAATCTGGGAACTTCTCCTGGGGGTATTCCGTTTTACTGAAGTTTACTGATAAAATATTTTGGAACGGATCAAAAAAATTAACCGTAGAAACCAAAAAAAATCACTTGATTTGCGAGAATTATCCCTTTTCCTATGTCACAAGCTTATACCCCACCCAGAAGAGCTCCTCGAAAAAAATTAAAAATGCCCTTGTTCGGCAATATGGTTGGTGGCAATTCAGGTTCAGGAGAATCGGTGGATTGGGGAGGAAAAAATTTCACCAAACTTGTATTCATCGTTGGAACTTTAGGATTATTGGCCCAACTTTTTTTGCCTAACCTTTGGGCAGAAAAAATGTATGATTCACCAAGTGAAATTCGCGATTTAGCTTTGGAAGGGTCTATTCGTAAAAAGTATACGGATGCCACTAACCCAAACGAAATACATTACATCTTGGTTGTGAAGCAAAAAGACGGGACACGTAGAAAATTAGATTTACATTTGGCCGATCCTGTATTTTTCGATCAAGTAGCTGTTCCGCAGCGACTTAAAAAAGAGTCTGGATCCTTGAATGTGGTCGTTACCCGTTTTTCCAAACCAGATACCACCATGACCATAAAGTTTAAAGATTAACATGTCGCATCATCTATTTTTGGTCAATCAATTAGCACAATATATATTCCAAAAGTTCTGAAAGTGATTTACTCTAGCCCAATCCTGGAGAATTTAGAGATTTTAGAGATTAATTGGTAAATTGCATATTCAATTTTAAAATGGCCTAGGTAGGCACACATTCTATACAATGTTATCCATCTTCAGCAAAACAGTAACCAAAATATTTGGAACCAAGTCGGAAAGAGACATCAAAGCCTTGATGCCGATTGTCGACAAAATAAAAGAAGAGTACGCTCGCTTGAGTTCCATCTCAGACGATGAATTACGTCAAAAATCCTATGATTTTAAAGCTCGTATTCAAGCATTTTTAGCTGATATCGATGCTCAAATAGATAGCTTACATGCGCAGGGTCAAGCCACCGAGGACATAGATGCCAAAGAGAAGTTTTTCCAAGAGATTGATAAATTAAATCTGGAACGCAATAAGCAATTAGAAGTCATTTTGAATGAAATTCTACCAGAAGCATTTGCCGTAGTTAAAGAAACGGCTCGTCGCTTTACAGAGCATAAACAATTGGTGGTTCAAGCCAGTATTGAAGATAAATTCATTGCTTCCAAGAAATCCAATGTAACCATAGATGGCAATAAAGCCATCTGGTCAAATACCTGGGATGCCGCAGGAAATACCATTACTTGGGACATGATACATTACGATGTCCAATTGATTGGAGGTATTGTATTGCACCAAGGAAAAATCTCTGAAATGGGCACAGGAGAAGGTAAAACCTTGGTTTCTACCCTTCCCACTTATTTAAATGCTTTGGCTGGTCGAGGTGTACATATTGTTACTGTCAATGATTATTTAGCTAAACGTGACTCGGAATGGAATGCGCCTTTATTTGAATTCCATGGGTTACGAGTAGATTGCATTGATAAGCATGAACCCAATACCGAAGAGCGTAGAAATGCCTATGCAGCGGATATCACCTATGGTACTAACAATGAATTTGGCTTTGATTATTTGCGCGACAATATGGCTCGTAGCCTAGAGGACCAAGTTCAAAGACCGCATCATTTTGCTATGGTGGATGAGGTTGACTCCGTTTTAATTGACGATGCAAGAACCCCATTGATTATTTCTGGCCCTATTCCTCGTGGAGATGAGCAAGAATTTGATGTCTTCAATCCTCGAGTTCAAAAGCTTGTTGAAGCTCAAAAGCAATTAGTACAAAACTTTTTAGTTGAAGCCAAGAAACAGATTGCGGCAGGCGATAAAAAAGAGGGTGGATTAGCATTATTTAGGGCTTTCCGTGGTTTACCTAAATCCAAACCATTGATTAAGTTTTTATCGGAATCTGGGAATAAGCAAATTTTACATGAAACGGAATCCATTTATTTGGCAGAAAACCAAAAATTAATGCCACAAGCAGATTCTCCTTTGTTATTTACCATTGAAGAAAAAAATAACCAAGTAGAATTAACCGAAAAAGGATTGGAATTCATGAGTGGTAATACCGAAGATCCAAACTTCTTCGTACTTCCAGATTTATCCATTGACCTTAATAAAATTGAGAAAAATAAAGAGCTGTCAGATGCTGACCGTTTATCTCAAAAAGAACAATTGATTCGTGAATACAATGACAAAGCCAGCCGAATACATACGGTCAATCAATTGTTAAAGGCATATGCATTGTTTGAGAAGGATACGGAATACATCATAGTAGACGGCAAAGTGAAAATTGTGGATGAGCAGACTGGTCGTGTGATGGAAGGACGCCGTTATTCGGATGGTTTACACCAAGCGATCGAAGCGAAGGAAGGTGTTAATGTGGAGGATGCTTCCCAAACTTATGCCACCATCACCTTGCAAAATTATTTCCGTATGTACCACAAATTAGGTGGTATGACAGGAACAGCCGAAACGGAGGCTGGTGAGTTTTGGACGATTTACAAATTGGACGTCGTTTCTATTCCAACCAACCGTCCTATTCAAAGAAAAGACGCGGAAGACAAAGTATATCGTACGGTTCGTGAAAAATATAATGCTGTAGCCGAAGAAATTCAAGAGTTAGTGAACCAAGGCCGACCTGTTTTAGTGGGTACGACTTCGGTAGAAAACTCAGAATTAATTAGCCGTTTATTGACGATTCGTAAGATTCCTCACAATGTATTGAATGCGAAGCAACATGCACGTGAAGCAGAGATTGTAGCCGAAGCTGGTCAATCGGGTAAGGTAACCATTGCGACAAACATGGCGGGACGTGGTACAGACATTAAGTTAAGTCCGGAATCAAAAGCTGCTGGTGGTTTGGCCATTATTGGTACTGAAAGACATGAATCAAGACGTGTCGATAGACAGTTACGTGGTCGTGCGGGTCGTCAAGGAGACGTGGGATCATCTCAATTCTTTGTTTCTTTGGAAGACAATTTAATGCGTTTGTTCGGTTCTGACCGTATCGCTAAGGTGATGGATCGTTTGGGTATGGATGAAGGAGAAGTTATTCAACATTCCATGATTACCTCTTCCATTGAAAGAGCACAAAAGAAAGTAGAAGAAAATAACTTTGGTATTCGTAAACGATTATTGGAATACGATGACGTCATGAACTACCAAAGAAATGCCATTTATAAACGTCGACAAAATGCCCTTTTAGGAGAACGTTTATCTTTGGATATCATCAATACGATGTTTGATGTATGCCAAGATTTGGTGGGTCAATATTCAAGCTATGCTGAATTGGAATTGAAGGTTATAGAATTATTGGGCATTGAGCCACCGTTTGTGGAAGAAGACTTCAACCGTTTATCTCCTGAGGTGAAGATTGAGCGTTTATTCTTGGCTGCAGAAGATCACTATAAGAGTAAAAATGAAGGTATAGCTCAGCAAGTTATTCAAGTAGCTCAAGAAGCTTTGCGTCAAGGATATTCCGGCATTCAGGTTCCTATTACCAATGGAAATTGGGTAACGGGTGTTGTGGTTGATGCGCAAAAGACCATTGATTCGCAAGGAAAAGAAGTAGTCAAAGAAATGGAGAAATTCATCACTTTGACATTGATTGACCAAGAATGGAAAGAGCATTTACGTGAAATGGATGATTTAAAGCAGTCCGTTCAAAATGCCGTATTCGAGCAAAAAGATCCATTGTTGATTTACAAATTTGAAGCCGTAAATCTATTCCAACGCTTTGTGTCAAGAGTAAATGTAGACACCATCAGTTTTGTATTAAAAGCAGAAATACCTGAAATTCAACAAACAAACCAAGCACAACAAGTTAAAAAAGAGAAGGCCCCGAAATTGCAATTAAGCAAAGATGAAGCTATTTCTTCCTTGTTGGGCGGTTTAGCCGGAGGACAAGGTGAAGAACAGCAAGAATACCATGACCCTTCTTCGAGGAGCGAAGAGAGAATTGCTCCGCGTCAGGCTATTAAAATTGCTGACCGAAATCAAAGAGTCACTGTTCAGTATCGCGATGGTTCCTTGAAGGAAAATGTCAAATATAAGACAGTGGAACAAGATGTAGAAAGTGGAGAAGCGGTTGTGATCGCCTAAAAACTACATATTATTTCCATATGAATTGGTTAGTTATGGTCGGCTCAGCGAGTCGAATAACTAACCATTTTTTTTGTTTTTTTGAAATTATTTAAATAATTAAATAATTTTCTAACTATTGTATTAAAACATTCAAAATCTACTATACCATGCCATTTAAAAATCAAGTATTAACAGATCCGGTCAAAGGAGATGTTTACGAATTTCTAGAAACTGCTCAGGATAGCCAAGGTAAGCGAGTAAGTATTAAAATGACGGTTAAAACCAAGGGGCAAATAGTTCCCATGCACCTACATCAACTGCAAGATGAACACTTTACCGTCATCCGTGGGAAGCTTACGATACTTTACCAAGGTAAAACACAGGTGCTGCAAGCTGGTGAAAGTATCATCTTACCTAAAAACGAAGCCCACAATCATTTTAATCAAGATGATGAACCTGTGGAATTTATACAAACTGTCAGTCCGGCTTTGGATTTTGATTATTTCATTGAAAACCTAATTAACTATACCATAGACCACCAAGTAAAAGGTGGTAAATTTGGATTGGTTCAGCAATTAGTAACCTCGAAATACTTAGACAGCAAAAGTTATGTGGCAGGTATTCCTATTCCCATTCAAAATTTCTTAATGAATGTGGTTGGTCCTATCGCAAAGCTATTCGGAATCAAGGCATTATATGCCAAATACTGTGGCATAGACAAGTAAAATGTTAACGCATTTTTAACGCTGTCAAGGTTCGAAACCTTGCCAGCGTTGCGTTAACGGATTAAAATTCAATAAATTGTCCAAGAAATTGATAATTAAAAAAGGTAGATACAAGCTTAATAATCCATCGTTCTTTTCACTGATTTTTTGAAAATAATCCTTCCCATGAAAAAATTTCATACCTATTTTCTGCCCACATTAGTCAAACATTATCCCTTGATGGCCAATGAAATCATTTTCAAAATGGATGTCCTTTATCCTCAGATTTACGATGCTAGCTTAGCTGACTCTCAAAATCCCATCGACAAAAGATTATCTTTCAGTGCCTACTTTTTAGCCATGATTCAAAGTCTGGATGAGAAAGGGGAAAGTTATGAACAGATTAGAAAAGTATGTTTAGAAGTAGCCAATGATTTTGTTCAGCCTAAAAATAGATTTCAACGATTGATCAAAACCTGGCCATCTCGCTTCATAGGAACTTGGTTGGGACGACTATTAATTCAAAACTTAAAAAAAGAAGCTGAAAAATCGGGACATCCTGATGGATTTATTGCTCGAATAGTGACGGATAAAGCATCTACGCATGGCTTAGGCTATGGCATTGACATCCTACAATGCGGTATTTGCAAGCAATTTCAAAAACATAATTATGCTCGGTTTACCTCCATTTTATGCGAGGTTGACCACATGACTACTAGTTTAGCTGGATTAGAAATGATCCGACAAGGTACGATTGCCCAAGGTGCTGAACGGTGTGATTTTAGGTATAAAATAAAAAAATAAAAGGCTGACTCCTTTACCAAAGCACAATATCATCTGCATGTGCTACTTCTAAACTAGATGTAGCTGCTAGCAATTCAGATTTAGCACAACGGGCCCTAGCGATGGCCACAGGCGTTTTGGAAACATCCAATAATTCGATGACCTCCCCTTTTTCAAAATCACCTAAAAACTCAACTACGCCCACAGAAAGCAAACTTTTTCTTTGAGATATAGCTTTTACGGCACCCTTATCCAATACCGCTTTACCTCGAATCAAAGAACCTGTTGCCAACCACTTTTGCCGAGAATTCAAAGTAGCTTCCTGAGCTTCAAAAACTGTCCCTATTTTTTCGTGCAAGGCGTCCACTATTCCCTCCTTTTGATCAAGGCCAAAAATCACCACCTTAATTCCTAGCCGTGTGGCCATACGAGTGAATGTCAATTTGGAAATCATTCCTCCTAAACCAGAGCTAGATTTATCCGTACTTACCACACTTAATACCTCAGAATCAATCTCTTTAACATACCTGATGATATTTCCTGCTCCATCCAAAAGCCCTCCAACTGAGGTGGAAATCAATAGTTTAGAAGCTCCAAAACCTGTAGCTATCAAAGTAGCTAATTCATCATTGTCGGAAAATTTCAACTCTACATTACTCACTACGTCATTTTCATTGGCAATGGGAATAACTCCATTTTTCCAAAGCTCTTGGTAGGTTTCTTTTAATTGTAAAAATTGACCTCTCTGCGAAAAATGATGACGTTCGCAAAGACTTTGAGCAATAGAAATACCGTATTTCTGAAAATAATGATTGTATTTCGCTATCAAAATGGGATTTCCCACGGCGGCTGCGGCTTTACGTTCCGACAAACTTCCCTTGTAATTTTTAAAGACTGATTTACCTGCTGCCACAGCCCCACTCGATACCAATACAATATGGTAATTAGGCTGTAATTGAGCGACTTGCGAGGCTATTTTCTCTAAGGTTTGCTCGTTTACCTCCCCATTAGCATGGGTGATTGAGGACGATCCAAATTTTATTACTAGGATGGGTTTTGACATAATCAATCGATATTCCTGCAATTTAAGCAATAGAATTCATTCTTGGAATGGAGAATGGAGAATGAAGAATGGAGAATGAAGAATGAAGAATGTAGAATGGGGAATGGAGAATGAAGAATGTAGAATGTAGAATGTAGAATGTAGAATGTAGAATGGGGAATGGAGAATGTAGAATGGAGAATGGGGAATGGAGAATTGCTTTATAAAAAGAAAACTTTCTATGATTTTGAATTTTTCAAAAAGCCACTTAAATTACTCAAATATGATTCAACCTACTCATTATCAGGCATATGTAAAATACCACATTACACAAACAGCAGGCCGATAAGCTCATATTTTTGGGCATTTTCTTGTTCTTTTTAGGATTAGTGATAGGATTACTCATCCCAATACTTGCCAAACCTAGATTAGGCTTATCCTCTCATTTAGAAGGAGTTATGAATGGCATGTTTTTAGTTATTTTAGGACTAATTTGGCACCGACTGAATTTATCAAATCTTTGGTTAAAATTAACTTTTCAGTTGGCCGTGGTAGGAACCTACCTCAATTTTCTAAGTATCGGTCTAGCAGCAGCGACAGGAGCAGGAAAATTATTACCCATCGCTGGAGGAAGGGAACAAGGGCCATTCATAGAATCTGTCATAACCATGGGCTTGGTTTTAGTCACCATCACTATGCTCTTAGTTTGTATTTTAGTCATGAAAGGATTGACCCAGCAAGCAAAATAGTACCTAGTTCAATAATCCATTCCGGGCAATTGAAAATGGCAGGTCTTTTTTAAGGCCTTGGCTAATCGACTTTTATATTCCCTCCGACTGATTTCAATGGCTCCATAACGTAGCACATTGTCATTCATAAATTGGGTATCCAATAAAGAATATCCTTTCTCGCGCAATAAAACCATTAGGTAATGAAAGGCGACCTTGGATGAATTTGATACTAAACTAAACATGGATTCCCCAAAATAGGCCCCACCCAAAGCTACTCCATACAAGCCTCCTACCAATTTCCCATCTTGATATGCCTCCACAGAATGAGCAAAACCCCTCCGATTTAACTCGGTATAAGCTTGAATAATTTCCTCCGAAATCCAAGTTTCGGAGTCCGTAGACCTAGGTGCTGCACAAAACCGCATAACTGCTTCAAATTGCGTATCCACACGTATTTCAAATACATGTTTATTTATTACGGAGCGCAAAGATTGGGCAGGTTTATAGGTATCAATCGGGATGATAGCTCTGGGATCTGGACTATACCAATGTATTTCACCCTCATCTGCCATGGGAAAAACCCCTTTGGCATAGGCATAAATTAATTGTTCGACTGATAATAGTTTAACCTCTTCCATGAAATAATTTGGAGATTATTCGCATTTCCCCGTTGAATTTCTGAAATTGCGAGCTAATTAGGACAAACTTAGGACGAACTACCTGGGTTTACAAAAAGAATGCAGATAAAATTATTATTCGTACATCTTACATCTCCTATCCGACGAAGGCGACGATACATCTTTAGGGTATGATCCCCTAGGGACCCGAAGAATGCTATTGTTTAATTTTTATCGTCGTTACTGAATGAATTCTTATACTGTTCAAGTTGCTAGTCAAGCCCATTTTGGCCTAGCAGAGTCTATTTGCCACGAAATGGCAGAATCGGCAAAAGCTCGTGGAACGGGTATTGCCAAAAGAACGCCTGAATACCTGCAAGAGAAAATGTCGGAAGGTAAGGCCATCATCGCCACTGATGACGTCACCGGTGGATTTGTGGGCTTTTGTTATATAGAAACCTGGCAACATGGAAAGTTTGTTGCTAACTCGGGATTAATCGTTAATCCTTCTTATCGGCAATATGGAGTAGCCAAAGCCGTAAAAGCTAAGGCCTTCGAATTATCTAGAACCCGCTATCCTGATGCCAAAATCATAGGTATCACCACTTCCCTAGCCGTGATGAAGATCAACTCGGACTTGGGATATGAACCCACTACTTTTTCTGAATTACCAGTAGATGATAATTTCTGGAAAGGTTGCGAATCTTGTGTTAACTATGATATTTTAACTCGGACTGAGCGAAAAATTTGCCTTTGCACTGGGATGATTTATGATCCCAATGCAGCAAAGAAGTCTGTAGGCGATTCAGAGGAAAAATGGTTATTCCTCAAAAACATTGCTGATTTCAGCAAATTGAAAAAGATCAAAGAAAAATTATTAATGCCCTTTAAGAAAAAGGGGAAATCCAAATAAACATGAGCAAGCCGAAAGTAATTTTAGCCTTTAGTGGAGGATTAGATACCTCATTTTGTGTCAAATATTTAACTGAAGAGCGTGGCATGGAAGTGCACTCTGCATTGGTAGATACAGGTGGTTTTTCTCCGGAAGAATTAAAAGCCATTGAAGCCAAAGCCTATGCTTTAGGAGTTAGCTCACACGTTACTTTGGACGTGGTGGATTCTTATTATCAAGATTGCCTACGGTATTTGGTTTATGGCAATGTTTTGAAAAATAATACTTATCCGCTTTCTGTATCTGCTGAACGTGTATTTCAAGCCACGGCTGTGGCAAAATATGCTGAAAAATTAGGTGCCAAGGCCATCGCTCATGGAAGTACAGGGGCAGGAAATGACCAGGTTCGTTTTGATGTGGTATTCCGCATCTTGGCTCCTGAATGTGAAGTCATTACGCCAATTCGTGATTTACAACTTTCACGTGAAGCTGAGATCGACTTTTTAAAATCTAAAGGTGTAGTTCAAGAATGGCATAAAGCCGCTTATTCCATCAACAAAGGCCTTTGGGGTACTTCGGTGGGCGGAAAAGAAACATTAACTTCTGATGGATATTTACCGGAAGAAGCTTGGCCTACTCAATTGACCAAAACTAGTCCAGAGAAAATTACTTTGGAATTTGAACAAGGAGAATTAGTTGGTATCAATGGAAAAAAATCCGCATCTAAAGTTGCGGCCATCCGTGAATTGACAGAATTAGCGGGTGCTTTTGCCATTGGAAGAGATATCCACGTAGGTGACACCATTATTGGTATCAAAGGTCGAGTGGGATTTGAAGCTCCTGCTCCTTTGATTATCATCAAGGCACACCATAGTTTAGAAAAACACATTTTGACCAAACATCAATTGTATTGGAAACAAAACATTGGTGATATGTACGGAACTTTGTTGCACGAAGGCCAGTTTCTAGAGCCTGTCATGCGCAACTTTGAAACATTCTTGGCAGATACCCAAAGCAATGTGACAGGAACTGTTCATGTACAATTAAACCCATATCAATTCCACATCTTAGGTATTGAATCGAAATACGATTTGATGTCCTCTGTATTTGGAGCCTATGGAGAAATGAATAAAGCTTGGACCGGCGATGATGTAAGAGGTTTTTCTAAAATCGTCTCCAACCAAACCATGATACACCGGAAGGTAAACGAACAATAGTATGGCTAAAATAGGAATAGTAGGCGCAGCAGGATACACCGGAGGTGAATTATTACGGATTTTAGTCAATCATCCTGATGTGGAATTGACTTGTATCCTGTCTAATTCACAAGCAGGGAAATTGGTTTCTGATGTACACACAGATTTATTGGGTAGTACTTATGCCAAATTCACGGATACCTTAAAACCCGTGGATGTACTCTTTCTTTGCTCGGGTCACGGAGAATCCAAAAAATTTCTAGAGGCAAATGACATTCCTTGGCATACAAAAATCATTGATTTAAGTACCGACTACCGGGATGAATCGGATGGCTTTGTTTATGGTCTTCCCGAATTTCAAAAAGCCAAAATTCAAACGGCTCAAAAAATTGCGAATCCAGGATGTTTTGCCACATCCATTGAATTAGCTCTTTTGCCTTTGGCAGCTGCAGGAAAAATTACTGGCGATGTGCATGTTTCAGCCATCACAGGTAGTACTGGAGCCGGACAATCCTTATCCAGCACCAGTCATTTTTCTTGGAGAAATAATAATATTAGTATTTACAAAGCTTTCACCCATCAACATCTGGCAGAAATTGGTCAAACCTTAGCCTTTGGTAACAAGGCCCCTTTGATCCATTTCGTCCCTTATCGAGGAAATTTCTCCCGGGGAATCATGGCCAATGTATATACTCCATACACAGGTACTCTAGAAGAGGCCTTGGAATTATACAACGATTACTATGAGTCCTCACCCTTTGTCTTCGTCTCTAAAGCCAGCATTGATTTAAAGCAAGTAGTGAATACCAACAAATGTTTGTTGCACCTTGAAATCCACCAAGGACAATTATTGATTACTTCCATTATCGATAATTTAATCAAAGGAGCCTCTGGTCAAGCCGTGCAAAATATGAACATCATGCTCGGATGGAAAGAAGATGAAGGTCTACGATTAAAAGCCATTGGTTTTTAATTAGTATTTAATAGCTAGATTTTCATTCAAAAAATACGCATATCATGAAATTATTTGACGTATATCCACTTTATCCAATTGAACTTGTCAAAGCACAAGGAGTTACATTATGGGATAAAAAGGGTCAAACATATACCGATTTATACGGGGGACACGCCGTTATTTCCATCGGACATTCTCATCCTTATTATGTGGCTAAATTGACGGAACAATTGCAGAACATAGGATTTTATTCCAATTCTGTGATCATTCCAGGTCAGGAAGAGCTAGCAGAAAAGCTAGGGAAATTATCAGGTTACCCTGATTATCAATTGTTTTTAACCAATTCAGGGGCCGAATCCAATGAAAATGCCTTAAAATTGGCATCCTTTCATACGGGACGCAAAAAAGTGGTGGCATTTAAAAATGCGTTCCATGGACGTACAGCTGGTGCAGTGGCTGTGACCGACAACCCAAGCATAGTAGCACCCATCAATGACACCTCTCATGTGAGTTTCCTTCCTCTCAATCAATTAGAAGGTTTAGATGAGGGAATTACTGAAGAAACAGCGGCGGTGATCGTGGAAGGAATACAGGGCGTAGGTGGTATTCAAGTAGCTGAAACGGAATTTTTGAAAGCCCTGAGAAAACGTTGTGATGAAACGGGAGCTCAATTAATATTGGATTCTGTACAATGCGGATACGGCCGTTCAGGTAAATTCTTCTCCCATCAGTATGCCGGTATTCAACCAGACATGATGACAACCGCCAAAGGCATGGGAAATGGTTTTCCTATGGGTGGGGTATTAATAGCACCGCACATTAAAGCCAGCTATGGCCTTTTGGGTACCACTTTTGGAGGTAATCACATGGCATGTGCAGCAGGAAATGCCGTTTTGGATATCATCAAAGAGGAAAATTTAATTGAAAACGCCGCTAAAGTGGGCCAATATTTGATGGATCAATTAAGTCAATTCACCGCGGTCAAAGAAGTAAGAGGAAAAGGTTTGATGATTGGTATAGAATTCGAAGCGCCCGTTGGACCCATTCGTGATGCTTTATTATTTGATCACCATATCTTCTGTGGATACGCAGGAAAGCATACATTGCGCTTATTACCTAGTTTAGCTATTGACCAAAAGGTGGCTGATCAGTTTTTAGAAAGTTTGAGCCAAGTCCTGAAAGCTTAAATTTCGGAGTTACATTCTGACAAAGGTTTGCTTTTTCATTAGAAATGTGATTATTTTGCGTTTCTTTTGTGAAAGGCTAAGGCTATTAAAAAAGACATTAAACAACTTATTATACATTATCAATGGCATTAATTACAAAAATTAGAGAGAAATCGGGAATCGCGGCAGCAGCAATCGCCATCAGTTTAATTTTATTTCTCATCGGTAGTGATATTTTCCAAGGAAGATCGTCTTTATTTGGCTCCAACAACCAAGAAGTAGGGGTAATTGCCGGTGAAAGCATTTTATTACCTGAATTTCAAAAGAAGGTAGAAGAGGCTACAGCCAATTATACGGCACAAACAGGAAAAGGTCCAGGTGAGCAAGAAGCCACTATGATTCGCGATCAAGTTTGGAATCAATACATTTTGGATATTGCTTACAAGAAAGAGTTTGATGCCTTAGGTCTAAAAGTTTCTTCCGAAGAATTGATTGACATGGTTCAAGGAAATAATATCCACCCATCTGTTCGTCAGCAATTCACGAATCCACAAACAGGTCAGTTTGATAAGACTTTTGTGATTCAGTTTTTGAAAAACTTAAAGACAATGCCTGCACAGCAGCAACAAGGCTGGGCTAGTTTTGAGAAATCCATTGCTCAAGATCGTATTCGTTCAAAATATGAAAACCTTATCCGTTTATCTACATACGTAAACACGGCTGAAGCACAAAAAGAATACCAATCTCAAAATGCTAAATTTTCAGCTCGCTTCTTATACGTGCCTTTCTTCTCTATTCCTGATTCTACTATCAAGGTGAGTGATGCACAATTGGAAGAATATTTAGCTAAACACAAAGATCGTTTCAAAGGGGTTAACTCACGTTCCATCCAATATGCCACTTTCCCAGTTGTACCTACGGCGCAAGATACGGTTGAGTTTTACAACCAAATCAAGAAGTTAGCGAAAGACTTAGCTGTTGCACCGAATGATTCAGCTTTTGCCATGTTGAATTCCGATGTACGCACACCGTATTTATTGGCTTACTCAGAAATTCCAGAAGCAGTTAAATCTCAATTAGGTACCTTCCAAGTGGGTGGTATTTATGGCCCATTCAAAAATGGATTGACTTATTCTATTTACAAATACGGCGGTGTTAAAAAAGATAGCTTGTTCACTGTTCGTGCCAGCCATATCTTGATTGCTCCGGCTAATAAAACAGATTCTGCTAAGGCACAAGCAAAACAAAGAGCAGAAAGCATCTTGACTCAAATCAAAGGTGGTGCAAGCTTTGAAACCTTGGCGCAATTGAACGGAATGGATGGTACTGCACAAAATGGTGGTGACCTAGGATATTTCAAAAACAATGGTGCTATGACCAAAGCTTTTGAAAAAGCTGTTTTCGGATTTAATGGTGCTGGTTTAATGCCGGGTGTGGTTGAAACTGAATTTGGATACCATATCGTTAAAATTACTGATGCGAAAACCAATACAGCTTACCGTTTAGCTGCTATCAACAAGACCATTGCTCCTTCACAAGCTACTTTAGACCGTGTTTATACACAAGCCGATGCATTTGCCAATGCCAACGGAACTTTAGGCGCGTTTGAGGCAGCGTTGAAAAAAGATAAAAACATCATCATGATGCGTGCTGAGCGCTTGTTAGAAAATGCGACTAGCATCAACAACCTAACGAATGCTCGTGAAATTGTGCGTTGGGCTTTTGATGAAGGTACTTCGATCGGTGATGGTTCTAAAAAAGTATTTGAACAAGACAACCAATACATTGTGGCTTATTTAACTGGTAAAACAGATAAAGACAATGTTAAAGTGGACGATTACCGTGAAGGTATAACCAACTTGGTTCGTGCTGAACTGAAAGGTGAAAAAATTGCTGCGAAATTGAGCACTATCAAAGGTAGCTTAGAGCAAATTGCTCAGAAATATGGTGCTGGAGCCTTGGTAGAGAATGTAGCTGATGTTACTTTATCTACGGGTATGTTAAATACTGCTGGTCCAGATGCGATAGCTCTAGGTAAAATTGCAGGTTTAAAAACTGGAAAAAGAAGTCAAGTATTCGTAGGAGACAATGGGGTGTACATTGCAGAAAAAACTGCTGCTGTAGCTGCTCCAGCTTTGGCGGATTATACCACGTATAAAACTCAGATTCAGTCGATGGGTATACAACGTACTTCTTACTACATCAATGAAGCCATTAAAGAAAATGCGAAGATTGTAGATAAGCGTTACAAATTCTATTAATCAAAATATCTTTTATCTTTGAAAAGCATTCTGCAAAGAATGCTTTTCTTGTTTGAAACCAATATTATCTACATGAAACTGACAAAAAACAGCTTATGGGCCATCTTGATCGGATTGGGTTTTTTACTCATGATCATTAGTCCACAGCTTCGTTTACGTTGGGATTTAAGTGAAGAAAAGAAATTCACCTTGAGTGAATCCTCCATATCCGTTTTGCAATCCTTGGATGGCCCAATCGCCATCAAAGTATATTTGGGGGGGCGTAATCTTCCAGGCGGCTTTAGAAGGCTAGAAAAAGCATTGTTGGAACTACTTGACGATGTTCGCGCACAAAGCCCGCAGCGCATCGATATAGAGCAAATAGACGTCTATAAAACCTATCCGAAGGAGAAAGATCGACAAGCTCTCATATTTTATTTAGATTCATTAGGCATCCCTCCTACCAATGTTGTCAATCAGGAAGATGGCCAACAAGTACAGCAATTGATATTTCCGGGTATCGTTATTGAGAAATCAGACCGCCAAGCAGCCATTTTGCTTTTGAAAGGAAATAAGCTGACTAGTCCACAAGAGGTATTAAATCAGTCGATTGAAGGCCTAGAATACGAGTTGATGCAGGGAATCAGGCAGGTACAACAAAATCAAGAACGTAAAAAAATCGGTTTCTTTTTAGATCATAGTCAAGTACCCGCCATAAAACAATTGGATTTGATAGCTCAATTAAAAAAATCCTACGATTTATATCCGGTTGATTTATCACAATCCTTGACCCTTGACGGCTTGGATGCCATTTGTGTGATACAGCCTTCCATCAAATTCTCGATGGAAGATCAATACAAAATAGACCAATTTCTGGTTCAGGGCGGAAAGGGCATTTTCTTTTTGGATGGAGTTCGAATTGATACCTTGGAGAGGCAAGGCTTAATTGTGACTCCCCAGGAGATAGGTTTGCAAAACCTTTTGTTTCAATATGGCATCCGATTGAACGCTAATTTAGTGAAGGATGCGCAACTCTGTGGAGCCATTCCATTGGCGGTGGGCAACTTTGGTAACCAAGCTAATTTAGAATTAATGCCTTGGCCGGCATTCCCTTTGTTGAATGGAAATCCGAATTCTGTCATTACTAAAAATTTAGATGCGGTGTATGGGCATTTTGTTTCTAGCTTGGATACGGTACAAAGCGGCCAGCGTTTAAAACGGACAGCCTTATTAAAAACGAGTCCTTATACTCAAGTTCAAAAAACACCTGCCACCCTTCCCTTTTCAGCTTCTGGCAAAGAATTTGACCCGGCTAAATACCAGGGAGGATCGCAAGTGATTTCTTACATGCTGGAAGGTGCATTTCAGTCGGCCTTCACCAACCGTATTTTACCAACGGAAAAATTAGCGAAACCGTTTCAAGCCCAATCTGATAAAAAGGGAGCTTTGATCATTGTGGCCGACGGGGACATACCTTTGAATGGAGTGGACCCTAGTACCAAGGCGCCACTCCCGCTAGGATTTGATACTTTCGCGAAACATACCTTTGCCAATAAAGACTTTATTTTGAATGCATTTCATTATTTATTGGATGATCAACAAGCCTTATTGGCGCGAAATAAAAATGTTCGTTTGAGGCCCTTGGATAAAGTCAAGGTAAAGGAAGACAAAAGCTTTTGGCAAGGTATAAATTTGGCTATTCCCATCGCTTTTGCGGGAATTATCAGCCTTTTGGTAATAGTCTACCGAAAGAAAAAATACAATGCCTGAAACCTTTGGTAGAATACCTAAATTATTTTAACTTCAAGGTTTGAATGCACCTGCAGGTGCCTTTATCACAAATACTCTTAAAACCATCCTATACATGAAATTTAATGTAGCTTCTAGTGTTCTTCTGAAACAAATCTCAGCCATCAATGGGGTTGTTGCGAGCAATCCAATCATTCCTATTTTAGAGAATATTTTAGTAGAATTGGAGGGCAATCAATTGACCTTAACGGCATCTGATTTACAAACGGTGATGACCACCACCTTGGATGTAGAAGGCTCAGAAAATGGATCTATTGCGCTACCAGCACGTTTATTGTTGGAAACCCTTCGTAGCCTACCTGAGCAGCCTGTTACGATTATGGCAGATCAAGGTACCTTTGGGGCGGAAATTTCCACACAAAATGGTCGTTTTAAATTGAGCGGAGAAAATCCCATCGACTTCCCACGTATTCCAGAAGTAGCCAAAAATCAATCGATTAGCCTTTCATCTTCTGTTTTGGGAGAAGCCATTGCTAATACCTTGTTGGCCGTTTCTAATGATGACATGCGTCCAGCTATGACAGGGGTTTTGATTCAAATGATGGGAGATCATACCAATTTTGTGGCAACTGACGGCCACCGTTTGGTTCGTTACCGCAGAACAGATATTCGTCCAGAGGCTCAAAGTAGCTTAATTTTACCTAAAAAAGCATTATCCTTATTGAAATCTACCCTACCGATGGACGATACCACGGTGAAAGTAGAATTCAGTCAGTCGAACGCCTTCTTTACCTTCCAAAGTTTCTCCTTGATTTGTCGGATTATCGACGAGCGTTTCCCAGAATATGAAAATGCGATTCCGAAGGAGAACAATGAGATTTTGACGATTAACCGCATGGAGTTTTTGAGTTCGGTGAAACGTATCTCCATTTATTCCAATAAGACAACGCATCAAATTCGCTTGAAATTAAGTGCCAATAAATTAACGCTTTCTGCAGAAGATTTAGATTATTCCAATGAGGCCAATGAGGTCTTGGCATGCGAATATGCTGGAAAAGATATGGAGATTGGATTCAATGCCAAATTGATATCAGAGCTATTGGGTAATTTAAGTGCGAAGTATGTGGACATTAAATTGAGCGAACCAAATAAAGCAGGTTTAATCATTCCATCGGATCAAGATGAAAATGAGGATGTATTGTTATTGGTGATGCCGGTGATGTTGAACTCGTATAATTAAGAATGAAGAATGAAGAATGAAGAATGAAGAATGAAGAATGAAGAATGAAGAATGAAGAATGTAGAATGTAGAATGTAGAATGTAGAATTAAGTATGTAGAATTAAGTATGTAGAGTTTCAAACTTTATATTTTACATTTTGAAATTTAATGTTATCATTCTAGTTTTTCATTGCTGCAATTATTTCAAATATAATTTTTAACTTATTTATCCGTTATCAATTGTAAACTTAAAGCACAACCGATTCTTCATTCTTCATTCTTCATTCTTCATTCTTCATTCTTCATTCTACATTCTACATTCTACATTCTTCATTCTACATTTAAACAATATGAAATATTTAGCTCTAACATTTTTACTATCCATTTCACTCGCTTCTTTTGCTAAATCGGCAGAGGGTGATGGCATTGAATTTTTTCATGGAACGTTCAAGCAGGCATTAGCTAAGGCGAAGAAGGAGAACAAATTAATCTTTTTTGATGCTTATACTTCATGGTGTGGACCATGTAAGGTATTGAAAACCAAAGTATTTCCAGACAAAGAATTGGGGGAATACATGAATGCGAAGTTCATTTCGATTGGTGTGGACATGGAAGCGGGTGAAGGTCCGCAATTGGCCAATATGTATCCAGTAGAAGGTTATCCAACCTTGATGTTCATGGATGCATCGGGCAAAGTCAAAAAGAAGGTATTAGGTTTGCCTCGTGGTGGTGCTAAGGAGTTATTGACGGTAGCCAAATCTGTTAAATAATCAGTCCCTCATTCATAAAAAGGCTGTAAGGCTCTTTAAATAATGTTGGCTTCGAGAGCCTCAGACGATGTTGGCTTCGATATTCTCAGAGACGATGTTGGCTTCGAGAGCCTCAGCCAACAGAGCTATTCGACATGTTCCGAAGGGTCATGTCGAATGACAGATCATTGGTATTTGTAATTACATCCATTTTCTAGGTATTTCTTTTTTGGGAGAAAAAAAGAAAGTCCTTAGTAATCAAAAACTAGGTAAAGGGTCAATTGAAAAGGATTTTAATGATTTAAATTGACTATTCGACATTACACT
>JAIXWL010000003.1 GCA_027491315.1 Cytophagaceae bacterium | reverse complement strand
TCCTTAATCCCTAATCCTTAATCCCTAATCCTTAATCCCTAATCCTTAATCCCTAATCCTTAATCCCTAATCCCTAATCCTTAATCCTTAATCCCTATTCCTTAATCCCTAATCCTTAATCCTTAATCCTTAATCCCTAATCCTTAATCCCTAATCCCTAATCCCTAACCCCTAACCCCTAATCACCACCTACTCATTTAAAAGAACAATCTCAATTCTACGATTCCATTTTCGGGCTTCTGCTTGATTATTAGCTACTTTGGGCTTTAAGAAACTCATTCCTTTGGTTTGAATTTTATTAGCTAAAATACCTTGACTGATTAAATAGCTTTTGATGGAATTAGCCCTTTTTTCAGAGAGCACTTGATTAGATTTAGCTTGACCAATTTCATCGGTATGTCCCCTGATTTCTATTTTTTGCTGTGGATTTTCATGCAAGAATTTTACTAGTTTGTGTAGACTTTCAGGAACAGGAGTGGGGATAGCCCATTGATTCGTGGCGAATTGTATATCATCAAAACTGACTTCTTGAAAATTGATTTTACTTGGTTCAGTCTTGACCTCAAGCTTTACTTCTGCTTTTGGACTTGTCTTTTTGGGCAACCAATAGCTATTGGGAATGAATATCCGATGGAGCTCTTCTTCAATGGCTTGGCCTGGCTTATTTCTGGAAATAAAATATTCTAAACTATTTACTCCCTGGCAGATACCTGCTTCATTGTCTGGCGTATTTAATTCCAATATATTTTTGGCCGCTAGCCATTGCTTATTTTCCATTGTGCTTTGATAAAAATCCAAACCTCCTTTTCCTCCTTTTTTATCACTTGAAAATAGCAGAACTTCATTCACTTCCAGCCAATAGGGACCTTGTTCATCAGCTGGGCTATTGATTTGAGGACCTAGATTAATGGCCATTTTCCAACGACCTTGCGCATCTTTTTCACTCATCCAAATATCTCTTTTTCCAATACCTCCTGGCCTGTCTGATGAAAAATAGAGTTTTTGACCATCTGCACTTAGGCATGGTTGGCCCTCCCAGTCGTGGGAATTTATCAGGATACCCAAATTTCTAGGTTTAGACCAGTTTCCATTCAGCCAATTACTCTCATATAAATCACAGCCCCCAAAACTATTACGGTATTCACAGCCCGAGAAAATCATCGTATTTCCATCCTTGGACAAACTTGCTGTGCCGTCGTTACTTTCTTGGTTGATACTGCTCAAAGCCTGCGGATTGATGAATTTTTCCCCATCCCAAGTGGCTACTTGCAATTCTTCATCAGCCCGATCTGCTCGTGTCGTAAAATAGATTTCTTTTCTGACAGAAGAATAATGGGGGAAATACTGAGCTTTTTGAAGGTTGAGTTCAACAATAGGGGATGATTTCAGACTATCCTGGGGAAATCCCCACAAACTGAATGAAAGGAACAAAGCCGCTAGCATGCTTATGGGATTTGTAAGAACTTATGGGTCTGAACAGAAATTTGCCAACGTGGATTTTCTTTGACAAAATCAACGATTAATGGATTCATGTCGGCTTGTTTCGACCATTCGGGCTGCATGAGCCAAAGACTTTTTGTGGGTAATTTTTCTATCCATGTTTGAGACCAAGCAATGTCCGATGGATGAAATATGACCACTTTAAGTTCATCAACCAAAGGAAAAATTTCAGGATTAGGTTCCTTAAATTTCTTGGGAGAAAAACATACCCAATCCCAAATCCCCGTTATTTTTTTACCTACTCCCGATGTTTCTATATGGGTTCGAAAACCAGCTTCTTGCAATGCTTCTGTTAAGGGATTCAGATCATGCATCAAAGGCTCTCCTCCAGTAATGACTGCAATCCTTCCAGGATAAGCTGAGGCTTCTTGTACTAAATTGGCCACTGTTTTGATGGGATGGGTGTCAATGGGCCAAGATTCTTTTACATCACACCAATGGCAACCCACATCGCAGCCCCCGAGTCGAATGAAATAGGCAGCATGTCCTTGAAATTTACCTTCGCCTTGAATCGTGTAAAAAGATTCCATCACGGGATACGTAAAAGCATCTCTTTTTACATCTGATTTTATATCTTTGGTGTTTGATTGCATGCAAGGCAGAAATTCTAAGTAAAATTAAGCTTTGATTTGTAATTTAACTAATAAGAAATCGTTCTATTAAATAGGATCGATTTTTTATTTTTCTCTTAAAATGATCAAGAATCAAACATTCCGTTTTTTTTGGATGTTTTTTATAGGAACCTTCCTGACCGTAGGGATGAGTTCTTGTTGGTCAGCGCGCTGTCCTAGAGAGACATGTCGTGTACGGGTAGAGCACCGTCACGGAGAAAGTTATTATCGGCCTAGAGAAGCATTTTCTTGGATGTGGACTCCTCGTTACAATCATGTGAGAACCTCCAACTACGCGACCATAGGACCTAATAAGCCTACAAAGAAAAGAGCCTGGTATCAATTTTATAAACCAGCTGATCGTGTTAGTTCCAAGAAACCCCGTTAAACCATATGCCTAAAATTGCACTAGCTGCCGGGGTTTTGAACCAACTACCCTTGGATTGGAAGGGTAATCAAGCCCGAATCATTGCCATCATTAAACAAGCACAAGAGCAAAAAGCGGACATACTTTGTTTGCCTGAGCTTTGCATAAGTGCATATGGCTGTGAAGACCAATTTTTAAGTGCATTTACCTCTGAGAAAGCTTGGGAATCTTTAACTGAAATCTTACCCCATACCCAGGGAATACTGGTGTGGCTAGGCTTACCTTTATATTTTGAAGGGACTTTGTACAATGTAGCGGCTTGCTTAGCACATGGTAAATTGGTGGCAATTATCCCTAAGCAACACTTAGCCAATGACGGTGTTCATTACGAAACCCGTTGGTTTAGTCCTTGGCCTGCCTCAAAAAGATCTATCATATCCACTAGTTTAGGCCAAATCCCCATCGGCGATTATCGCATTGGGCTTCATGGTTTAACCATCGGCATTGAAATTTGTCAGGATGCTTGGGAAGGCGCTCGAAGGCCAGCTCATGCTCTAGCACATCGGGGTGTTTCCGTCATTTGTAGTCCTACCGCTTCCCATTTTGCTTTTGGTAAATCTAAAATTCGTCAAGGTTTAGCCCAAGAGGGTTCTCAAATCATCGGTGGAGCTTATGTATTTGCCAATTTATTAGGAAATGAATCGGGTAGAACCATTTTTGATGGGGATGCTTATATTGTAGATAAGGGACAAATTGTTGCGGAATCATCTCGTTTTAGTTTTCAAGACGGACAATTGATTGTAGCAGCAGTGGAGGTACAAGAATACAATCAATTCGATGAGGATATAATCCAGGCATACATCCCTATTTCTGAGGAAAAAAACTCGTATCCTTCTTTTAAAGCTGCTTCTTGGGAAAAATCCCCTTATCTAAAAGAAGAAGAATTTGCCAGAGCCCTAGGTTTGGCACTTTGGGATTACCTCAGAAAATCTAAATCTTTTGGTTGGGTTATTTCCCTTTCTGGCGGCGCAGATTCTTCCGCTATTTCAGCTTTATGCTTTTTGGCCATACGATTAGCCATAAAGGATTTAGCCTGGGAGGGAGTCAAAGAAAAATTATCCTATATACCTTGGTTGAAGGATGTATCATCCGAACAGGAATTAGTAGCACATATTTTAACGACTGCCTATCAGGGGACAGAAAATTCCTCTGATCATACCAGGGCCTCGGCTAAAGCACTCGCTGAATGCATTGGAAGCACGCATTATGATTGGAATATAGATGTTTTGGTTAAAGAATATCGAGGAATCATTGAGCAGGCCATTGGGCGTACATTAACCTGGGAAAAGGATGATATTACATTGCAAAATGTTCAAGCTCGTTTGAGAAGCCCAAGCGTATGGATGCTTGCCAATATCAACAATGCCTTATTACTAGCCACTTCCAATCGCTCGGAAGCTTCGGTGGGATACGCTACCATGGATGGTGATACCTCAGGTTCTATTTCACCCATTGCTGGCATTGATAAGACATTTATTCGTGAATGGCTTATTTGGATGGAGAAAATGGGATTAGCGGATAATTTGCGCCTAGAAGGACTTTCTCACGTCAATCAATTAGAACCTAGCGCTGAATTAAGGCCATTAACCTCGAAACAGGTAGATGAGGAAGACCTAATGCCTTATCCCATTTTAAATGCCATCGAACGCTGGGCATTTTATGATAAATTATCGCCTGCGGACTGTTTACAAAACTTGTTTCAGGTTTATGGAGAAAAATATACCAAAGAACAGCTCCGTGAATTTTGTAATCGATTCTTTCGATTATGGGCCAGAAACCAGTGGAAAAGAGAGCGTTATGCACCCGGATTCCATGTGGATGATTACAGCCTAGATCCTAAATCTTGGCTTCGATTCCCCATTTTATCCGCTGGATTAGAAAAAGATATTAAACCCTAACACATGCTCTTAGTAGTAGATATTGGAAATACAGATATCGTCTTTGGATTTTATACCGAAGGGGATTGGAAATTGATATTAAGGACACCCACCCACCAGCCTTGGACAACGCAAAGGATGGAAAATTGGATTCGTCAAGAATGGTTGGAGAAAAATATTGGTTCTTTAAAACCGCAAAAGTTAATCATTTCCTCCGTCGTGCCTTCGGTTTCATACCATGTACAAAAGGGCTTAGAGAATTGGTTGGCTATTTCAGCTATCTTGATGTCGCCCAAATTGTACAAGAAGTTTCCTATTGAAATTATTTCACCGGATGAAATTGGCTCTGATTTGGTAGCCAACTCGGTATATGCGCATCATGCTTACCAAGCTGATGTATTGATTGTTGATTTTGGAACAGCACTAACATTTACTTTGGTCAATGCCCAAGGAAAAATGGAGGGGGTTTCCATTGCTCCCGGTTTAAAAACAGCCGTGAAATCCTTATTTTCTCAAACGGCTCAATTGCCAGAAGTACCTTTGGAAATGCCTCAATCTGCATTAGGCTTTGATACAGTTAGTGCTATTCAATCGGGTATTCTTTGGGGATATGTGGGCATGGTCAAAGAAATGATTCATCGGGTAAAAGATGAAAAAGGTCAGCATGTCAAAGTATTGGCCACAGGTGGCTTATCCTCTATTTTAACGCCATTGGAATCATATTTTGATGAGGTGAATAAATTAATCACCCTAGATGGCTTACGTTTAATTGCTGAAAATTACTTGGATTAATATGGTATCTACTCCTAAAGAAAGAGGCTTTTTTTTTCCTGCTGAATGGCATCCACATGAGGCAACATGGATTACATTTCCGCACAATGATCATTCCTGGCAAGGGGATAAATTGGCGCAGATGTACCCTGAATATTTTGCGCTCATTAAAGCGATTTCCCAAGGTGAGAAGGTAAGAATCAATGTCAATGATACTAGTTTGTCTGATTTTATCTTAGGGGAATTACCTAGATATTCGATTGATCCTCAGCAAATTGAGTTATTTGTTCGACCGACCAATGACGCTTGGTGCCGTGACCATGGCCCCGCATTTTTAATAAAGAAGGATAGTTCGGAAAGATTATTGATTGATTGGGGCTATAATGCTTGGGGAGGTAAATATCCTCCTTTTGATGCGGACAATAGAATTCCACAAGCCATCGCTCAAGATTTAGGCTTGACATTCCAAAGTCCAGGTATCATCATGGAAGGTGGCTCGGTAGAATTCAATGGACAAGGTGCTGTTTTGACGAGTCGATCTTGTTTATTAAATCCCAATCGAAATCCACATTTGAATCAAGAACAGATTGAAAAATATCTGAAAGACTTTTATGGTGTTGAGCAGGTTTTGTGGGTGAGTGATGGCATTGTGGGTGACGATACAGATGGCCATATTGACGATACGGTACGTTTTGTCAATGAAGATACTGTTATCACCATGATAGAACCCAAATTGGATGATGATAATCATGCGGTGTTGGCTCAAAATTTACAAGAGCTGAAGGAAATGAAGCTTTTGGATGGTCGTCCCCTGCGAATTGTTGAAATCCCTATGCCTGATCCCGTGGTAATCGATGAATTTAGAGCGCCGGGCTCCTATGCGAATTTCTATATTTGTAATGCTGCGGTCATAGTACCCATTTTTCATTGTCCACAAGATGCAGTGGCTTTGGATATCTTATCTCAATTATTTACAGATAGACCTGTGATTGGACTTTCCGCAAGAGAAATTATTTGGGGCCAAGGAAGTTTTCATTGTTTAACTCAGCAAGAGCCTAAGGCCGCTTTATGAGAAAAATCCTCCTATATTTTCTACTTATAACTTTGTTCTCTTGTAGAAAAGAGGCCATTCCTGTTAAAACAGCCCAGGCTGAAAAGCAATTTATTCCCAATAAACAAGTACAGTTTCGATTGAATCAAATTTTGGCTACCAATATTCAAGAGAATATCACACAAGCAGATGAATTATTACTGGTTTATTCCATTGTGGCCATTGAAAATCAGCAGGTGGTACAGATTCAACAGTCCTCGCATTACCTAGGAAAAGTAAAACAAGGTATAGCGCTTTCATTAAAAGCTATTCCTTCCTTGTCCCTTTCATTAAAGCCTGGTCAACGTTTAGGTATTCAAGTGACTTTGTGGGAAATAGATGATTATCAACAAATTAAGCGAGTATTGCGACAAGTAAACCAGTGGGGAGGGGTTTTGCAAGTTCCTGTATCTCTATTGGAATTATCTTCCGTGACTCATCCATTTGGCTGGTTCATGTGGGGATTAAAAGCGAGTGGTTTAGGTATGGAATTATGGAGTAAATGGGATGGGAATGATCGCTTGGGGATTTCAGAAATGCAAATTACTTGGGATCAAGTGGCGAGTTTGAACAAAAAAGGAACATGGAAAAGTGGACCTAAGATGCTCAATGACTATCACTATGATTTCTCTTATGAAATAAGCGTAAGGGATTGATGAATTAAAGGGTTTATTTAGGGAATATTCGTAATTTTATAAGCTTGTTGACGTTTATAACCCATTGGACAAGCAAAATTGCTAAACTATGCGCTTTCGTTTTTACTTAGTAGTATCTATATATCTTCTTTTTGTCCTTCCGAGCTCTTTGGCTCAAGAGGGATTTCCTATTCAGATTGGACCTAAAAAAATCAGTTCTGCGCAGTTTTCATCGATTTACCGTCGTTTGATTGAAAGTGACAGTATCAAACCTGACAATAAGAATAAATTTTTATCGGATTATTTAGATTTATCTCTAAAATTAGTTGCGGCTGAGGATGAAAAATTGGCTGAAACACCGGGATTTCAAGAGGAATATGCCAGTTTCCGTAAGGAATTAGCCAGTCCCTACTTAGTGGATAATGAAAAAGTAAATTCCTTAGTAAAGGAGGCATATCAGCGTTTGAAGGATGAAAAGCAAGTAGCCCATATTCTAGTTAAATTACCTGCTAATCCAAGTCCGGGTGACACCCTAATTGCTTATCAGAAAATCGATAATTTGTATAAAAAGTTGAAAGCGGGAGAGGATTTTGCTTCCTTAGCACAGCGTTTTTCAGATGATGATTTAACAGCTAAAAAAGGTGGAAATCTAGGTTATATCACCAGTTTACAGACGCAATATGCCTTTGAGAATAAGGTGTATGAATTAGCATTGGGGGAATATTCGGCCCCTGTAAGAACTTCAAGTGGGTACCATTTGATTAAAATATTGAAACAACGTCCTAACCAGGGTAAAATTCGATTGGCTCATATACTCATTTCCGTGCCTGTAGATGCAGCTACTCCTTTTCAAGTTGAAGCTAAAAAGAAAATTGAGCAGGTAGAAGCCTATTTGAAGAAAGGTGAAAGCTATGAAGATGTGTGTCGGAATTATTCCGAGGATCCTTATTCCAAAGGTCGTGGTGGAGAATTACGTCGTTGGTATTATTCATCGGATTTAAGTGAGGAGCTTCAAGATAAATTATTTGGTTTACAGCGTTTGGGCGATATTTCGGAGCCTATCCGTACTAATTTAGGTTGGCAGATATTTAAGTTGTTGGATAAAAAACCGCTTCTTTCTTATGAAGAGATGGCCGAGTATTTGCGTCAAAAAGTAAATACTGACCCTGAGCGAAGTGCTTTAATCCGTCAGTCATTTATGAAGCGGGTACGCGTGGAAAATCGAGTTGCTGTTTTAGAAGAGTCAAAGAAAATGGCTTTGGAACGTTTTGCTCGTGACCGGGTTGGTGATGAGCCATGGTTACAATTTCCGCTTTTTAAAGTATTGGATAAGTCCTTTACTATTCAAGAGTTCTACCAGTTTATTGTGGCTCAGCAGCGCAGAAAGGTCAAAGAACTAGGTTATTTGCCTGCTATTTCAGAAGCAACTTGGCTAGAGGAATTCATTGATTCTCATACATTGCAAGCAGAGGAGCAGCATTTGGAAACCAAATATCCTGCTTTTAAGGAGCAAATGGCGGAGTTCTTGGAAGGTAGTTTATTGAGTAAAATTACGGATCGCGAAATCTTTGAGAAATCCTTGGATTCTTTGCGTCAACATGCTTATTATCAGCAGAATATGGCTCTTTTTACCATGCCTATAAGGGCTGAAGTGAAATTGATTTCTTCCGATAATGCCAAAACTTTGGCAGATGCCATGGAATTGCTCAAGTCCGCTCCTTACCCAATGAATAAGCGTTACCCCGATATTTTATTTAAATTGGGACAATCTGAATTAACTGCTAATGCCAAAAAAGTTTTGCAAGAATTGGGTTTATTGATGAGTAAAAATCGGGACTATGTGGTGGAAGTGACAGGGCATATAGATGGTTCTGAGCAAGACAGTTTGTCAGAAGCTCGTGTAAATCAAGTGGTCAAGTTTTTGGCGAGTAAAGGAATAAGTGGCGTCCGCTTCATTGAAAAGGATGAAGGAAAATTGGTTTCTGCCTCTAAAACGGATAAGGCTAAAAATGCCCGAGTAAGTTTTAAGCTCTTTTCCCAGTCGATGGATGATGTGGTAAAGCGATTTAATGCGATTAAACCTAAAAGTTTAGAAGCTACGGAGGGGATTTTCAAAAAAGGTGAAATTCCTGTTTTAGATGCTCAAAGCTGGCAACTAGGTAAAAAGAATTTGGAATTTGAAGGTCGATATGTTTATCTTGAGATTAAAAAAGTAGAAGAACAGCGTGTAAAGACTTTTGATGAATGTAGAAGTAGTATCATTCGTGATTTACAAGCACAACTAGATAAAGAGTGGCTTCAGAAATTGAAGAATAAGTATCCTATTGTTATTCAGCAGGAGGAATTACAAAAAATAATGTAATAATAAATTTATGAAATTGAATCGTTGGATTTTTGGAGGAGTGATGTTGATGCTGTCTTGGGCAGCTGTCGCACAAGAGGCAAGTAAAGGGACTTTATTAGACAAGATAATTGTCAAAGTAGACAATCATTATATTTTAAAATCAGAGGTTGAACAGCAATACCAGCAGTATTTGTCGAGCGGTCAGGCCAACACACCTACACGCTGTCAATTATTGGAAGGTTTAGTCATCAACAAATTGATGTTAGCCAAAGCAGAGATTGACTCTGTGATTGTGGAGGATAAACGTGTGGAAATGGAATTAAATTCCCGCATGGATCAAATGGAAACGCAATATGGTTCATCAAAAAACATTGTGGAAGCCTTTGGCAAGTCCATCGTTAATTTAAAGGAAGATCTGCGGACCTCGCTAAAGGAGCAATTAACTGGGCGTAAAATGCAGGATAAAATAACAGGCGATGTAAAGATTACACCGAAAGAGGTAGCTGCATTTTTTGCCGCTATCCCGGCCGATTCCTTGCCTTATTTGCCCTCAGAGGTGGAAGTAGGTCATATTGTTCGTTTGGCTAAGCCAAATAAAAATCAGAAAGATGAGCTTGTGGCAAAACTATTGGATTATCGCAAACGTGTAGATAAAGGAGAGAGTTTCGAGGAATTAGCGAAATTGTATTCGGAGGATTTAGGAAGTGGTAAGCGCGGTGGAGATTTAGGTTTTTCTAAACGTGGACAGATGGTGGCTCCCTTTGAAGCTGCCGCTTTAAAATTAAAGCCCGGTACAATGTCAGATGTGGTAGAATCTGAATTTGGTTTCCACTTGATTCAATTGCTAGAGATTCGTGGTCAGGAGTACCATGCTAGACATATTTTGTTGCGTCCTGATTATCAAAAATTAGATTTAACTGAGCCTACTAAGTTTTTAGATAGTATTCGTGTGTTGATTCAACGAGATTCCATCAAGTTTGATCGGGCAGCTAGAGAGTTTTCAGAAGATAAACCTACGCAAGATGCTGGAGGAATGTTGATTGATCCAGGTACGCGCACTACCCGTATGCCTTTTGATAGCGGTATGGAGCCCGGCTTGTATTTTTCCTTAGATTCCATGAAAGTTGGTACTATTTCTACTCCGATTCCTTACCGTACAGAAGATGGAAGAAGTGCGGTACGTGTCTTATATTTCAAAGCCAAGCACCCGCCTCATTTTGCTAATCTAAAGGATGATTATCAAAAAATTGCTGCGATTGCTTTATCACGTAAGAAGAATCAAGCAGTCGAAAAATGGTTTATGAAAGCCAAGGATGATGTGTTCATCTTCATTGACGACGAGTATAAAGATTGTAATTTATTGGTAGGCAGTGTAACTGGAGAATAATGAACGACGTACAATTAGCCGAATCATTTGTTAAGGATTTTCAGCGAATCAAAGCGGCGGTCGCTGATCGCATTGTGGGTCAAGATGAAATCATTGACTTATTATTGATTTCTTTATTTTGTGAAGGTCACTGTTTATTGGTGGGCGTTCCTGGTTTGGCTAAAACCCGTTTGGTACATACTGTGGCAGCATTGACCGATTTAGAATTTCGGAGGATTCAATTCACACCAGATTTAATGCCTTCAGATATAATTGGGGCTGAGGTGATGGATTCCCAACGAAATTTTGTGTTCAATCGCGGTCCAATTTTTTCTAATATTGTTTTAGCAGATGAGATCAACCGTACT
This sequence comes from Cytophagaceae bacterium, assembly GCA_027491315.1. Taxonomy (GTDB): domain Bacteria; phylum Bacteroidota; class Bacteroidia; order Cytophagales; family Spirosomataceae; genus Aquirufa. Next base: position 219,938 of record JAIXWL010000003.1, on the reverse strand, counting down.
CCTCCTAAAACCCAATCAGCTTTATTGGAAGCCATGCAGGAGGAGACAGTTTCTGTAGCAGGAGAGAGTTATCCTTTGCCAAAACCTTTCTTTGTATTAGCGACTCAAAACCCGATTGAACAGGAGGGGACTTATCCACTTCCTGAGGCGCAGTTGGACCGTTTCTTATTCATGTTGGTCTTGGATTATCCATCCTATGAAGAAGAAGTGGCCGTGGTAAGAATGTCAGAGAAATCCAATGCTGAAACCTTGCCAGCTTCTATTTTGAATGCCCATACCTTGTTGGAATACCAAAAATTAGTAAAACGCGTGCCTGTTCCCGATCATGTTGTGGAAACAGCCGTGAAATGGGTGCATCAAACACGACCTAATTCTGCCTTAGCGACTGAAGTAAGCAATTCATATATATCTTGGGGTGCAGGCCCGAGAGCCTCACAAAACTTAATTTTAGCTGCTAAATGCCGTGCTTTATTGCAAGGTAGATTTTCTCCTAATGTAGAGGACGTTCGGGCAGTTGCGGTTCCTGTTCTTCAGCATCGCATCATACTAAATTATAAAGCTGAGTCACAAGGCTTGACGGCCGCGGAAGTGGTGAGAAAAATAGTCTTTAGTGATTAGTTATTAGGGTTTAATGATTAGTTATTAGGTATTAGTTATTAGGTTTTAGGGTTTAGGTATTAGTTATTAAGTGATTATGTATTGTTTATTCATATACCTAATCACTAAACACTAATAACTAATTACACCGCCACCGGCGCCTTAATCCCCGGATGTGGGTCGTAGTTTTCTAAGGTGAAATCCTCGTAAGTAAATTCAAAGATATCTTTAACCCTAGGGTTTAATTTCATTTGCGGCAATGCTCTCGGTTCACGAGTTAATTGTTTTTCCACTTGCTCCATGTGATTGGAGTATAAGTGTGTATCACCACCAGTCCAAACAAAATCTCCTAGGCCTAAATCACACACTTGAGCGATCATCATGGTTAATAAGGCATAACTAGCGATGTTGAAAGGTACTCCTAAAAAAACATCTGCCGAACGTTGGTATAACTGACAAGATAGTTTACCATCGGCCACATAAAATTGGAAAAGAGCATGGCAGGGCATCAAGGCCATTTTAGGTAAATCAGCTACATTCCAAGCAGAAACGATGATTCTGCGTGAATCTGGATTGGTCTTTAGGGTATGAATAACTTCCTTGATTTGGTCTATGACCTGACCATTAGGTCCTTCCCATGAACGCCATTGCTTGCCATACACAGGTCCTAAATCCCCATGTTCATTGGCCCACTCGTCCCAAATAGAAACTTCATGATCCTTTAAATATTTGATATTGGTTTCACCTTTTAAGAACCATAATAATTCATATATAATGGATTTGGTATGTACTTTTTTGGTGGTCAAAATGGGAAAACCTTCTTCCAAGTTAAACCTCATTTGGTACCCAAATACACTTAAAGTGCCTGTTCCTGTACGGTCTGATTTAAAAGTACCGTTATTTTTGATATGACGTAATAGGTCTAAATATGCTTTCATGGATTAATTTTCAAAGGCTTCTCCGTTCAACAAAAGGGTATGAGTAATCACTGAACTAGGTTCTAATTGGGCTGTGGCAGAGCAATACTTATCCATGGACATCTGAATCGCTTTTAGGGCTTTTCCTCCATCAATTGCTCCTTGTAATTCAAATTGAATATTGATGCTTCTAAAAGGAGTTTTCTCCGTTCCTTCAATCTTTTCCCGAGTACCTGAAATACGGATTTGAAAATCATCCACCACTTGTCTTTGTTTTTTCAAAATCAAGATAACATCAATGGCCGTACAACCACCTAAACCCATCAGGAGTAATTCCATAGGTCTAGCACCAGCATTGTGACCGCCAATTCCTTCTGCGGCATCGATATGTACGGGAACAGGAGAACTGCCTCGCGCTTCGAAATGAAAATCTTGATCTATACGATTTAATACAACTTCCATATTATTTCAATTGACTTGATGTGATACGTTGTTTCCACAATTCCTTTCCTTCGGAATTCACTAAATTAATCTCTAAGATACGATCTTTTAGCGGACCGCTGACAGAAATATGGGCAAATGCACGTTGATTACTTGCCGTGCCCGGTACTAATGCCGAATTTAAGTCTTGTGGCGTAGGACTGGCAGTTCCGGCTGTCAAGGGTGACACGGTCAAGTCGTATAAGGGATAAGTGCCAGGACGATCCATTTTCCAAAAACTGGACCAATGGCGGTCTCCCGAAATGAATAAAACGCCGGGGATATTTCGGTTTTTAATTTCTTTCAATAATTGAGTGTGCTCCTGTTCGTAATTGGCCATGTTTTCAAATACTTTGGCCGGATTTATGACTTGTCCACCATTGACAATGATTTTAAAGCTAGCCCGACTGCTCGTCAAAGCGTCCAACAACCATTGCAATTGCTTTTGTCCAAAATAATCTTTGGCTGGATTTTTTTCATCATTGGGAGCTTTAAACCAGCGGTCATCCATCATGAAAAACTCCACATCAGCCCATTGAAATGTTCCCGTAATAGCCTCATGGGGATAAACGAAATTGGGATTTCCCCAATAGAGTTTAAATAATTCCAAGGATGTATGCTTTAAGGCAAAAGAACGATCGGCATCATTGGGGCCATAATCATGGTCATCCCAAATGGCATAATGGTGCGTGCTTGCTAGTAGAGGCTGAACCGATTTTTGTCCACGCGTGTGGTCATTCCGATGAATCATACCGGTTCGCGTATTCCAATCGGCCTCTCGGTAATAAAAATTATCACCACCCCAAATCATGAAATCGGGCTTTTTGTCATAAATGGCCTTATAAATTTCATCGGCCCCACCATAGGGTCTGCCCGGTCGGTCGGTGGCTTCTTCATTGATGTAATTGCATGAGCCAACCACAAAGTTGAAATTAGGTGGGTCGGTTCGGTATTGCCAAAGCGTTTGCGTTTGAAATTCCAAAGGATAATCAAAGTTGACTTTTTTATTGTCAACCCAAACTTCATAGGTGTATTTTTTACCCATACTGACTTCATCCGCAATCATGCGCGCAATATGGGCTTGGGATTTTTGGGTAAGGATGGCAGGAGTGAGGTGTGCTGATTTATTGGACTCCGTGCCTTTTTCCCAATATTTGATTTGAACTTGGGCAGGCTTCTCTGTTTGTACCCAAATGAGCACTTCTTTCATCTCAGAATAACCCAGCATGGGTCCACTTTTTATTTGTGAAAAAGAGGGGAAAAAACTAAGTATTGCTAAGATTAGACCTAGCTGAAAAAGTCTTATTTTGTTGGTTGACTGCATAGATAAGAAGATTAGCACTATCTTTGTGCCTTAATTTATTTACAATGGCCTATTATTCCATTCAAGGTATTCCTTTGACAACCCTTGCCAATCAATTTGGTACACCTCTATACGTATATAATGCTGACAAAATTAGGGAAAAAATCTCGGTTCTAAGAAACGCATTTGATGATATCTCTTTGTCGATTAAGTACGCATGCAAGGCCAATACCAATGTGTCCATTTTAAAATTGATGCTGGCAGAAGGAGTAGATTTAGATGTGGTTTCGCCACAGGAATTGGAATTAGGTTTATTGGCAGGTTACCGAGGAGATCAGATTACATTTACCCCCAGCGGAGTAGAATTTGAGGAAATAGAATTTGCGGTTTCTAAAGGGGCAATAGTTAATTTAGATAACCTATCAGTATTGGAAAAGTTTGGCCAAACCTATGGTTCATCTGTTCCATGTTTGTTGCGCATTAAACCCCATGTTTTTGGAGGAGGAAATGCCAAAATCATGACGGCACATCCAGAATCTAAATTTGGAATTTCCATTCATCAAAAGGCTGAAATTTTGACTTTGATAGAGAAATACCAAATCAAAGTCATTGGTTTACATCAGCATACGGGTTCGGATATTAAGGATGGAAAGACCTTTGAACAAGCGGCTTCCGCTTTGTTTGAGTTTGCTAAGGATTTTCCTGATTTAGAATTAATGGATTTGGGAGGCGGATTTAAAGTGCCCTATTCACCCGAGGATCCGGGTGTTAATATGCAGGAGATCGGTCAAATCATGGGCAATGCCTTCTTGAAGTTTTGTGCGCATTATGGCAAAGAATTGAAGCTTTGGGTGGAGCCAGGCAAGTTTTTGGTGTCTGAGGCAGGTACTCTTTTGACCAAAGCGACGGTCGTTAAACGGGACCCGATTAAGACCTTTGTGGGCATCAACTCCGGTTTGAACCATTTGATACGTCCTATGATGTATGGTTCTTACCATTATATATTTAATGCTTCCAATGAAGAAGATGTGAAGCAAGAGGCTTACCGCGTGGTAGGGAATATTTGTGAGACAGATACCTTCTCCTTTGATTTCGAAGGGAATCAAAACGAACGTATTTTAAATGAAGTAAAGGAAGGCGATATCTTAGCCTTTGCCAACGCAGGAGCTTATGGATTCACCATGGCATCGCATTATAATTCTCGCTTTTTACCAGCAGAAGTATTGGTAGACCAATCCGAAGCCAAATTAATCCGCAAAAGAGATACTTTAGAGGATTTGGTGAGAAATCAGATATACTAGTCATTAGGGATTAGTGTTTATTTTTTAGTGATTAGTGCTTAAGAATCGCCATTCAACATGGCCCAGCGGTTTACACTGAACCGTAGGGATGTGAACATGGCGAACAGTGGGTGTATGAACATGTCAAAATGCGATAAAAACGGGAATTTTATACTTTTCTTTTCTTTAAACTTTGACGATGAGAAAAGAACGAAAGTATTTCAATTTGATTCTCTTTTATTTGATAGTATAAAGAATTATGTCTCGCAATGACAACTCTGCGAACATTTTTTTTGAAACCCGAAACTTGGAATAGGTATGGATTATGAGAAATTAAAGAAATGACTTCTTCAATTTTTGTTGCTAGATTTTGTAATTCTTTTGTTGTCCAATTTTCTTGAAGATATTGGATTGTATTGTGTAATTCATTTAAAGCATGATCCGTCCAAAAAATTCTATAACCACTTTTCATAAAGCTGTTTGGCTTTTGAATGATTATTTAATTTCCCGTTTTCTGCCTCTTGCAATCCTTGTTCTATAGATTGTTTTTCTAATTCAGAAATACTGTTCCACCAATCTATATTTTCTTGCTTTTTTAACTCAAAGATTTTGTTGAGTACAGTTATATCATCAATAGTAGATAGCCACTGAATTAATTCTAACTTCTTGCTCTGTATGATGGATTCTGTTTTCATAAACAAAATGTGTAGTATTTAAATTATTTCTAGTTTCTGAAAGGTAATAACAATGATGTGAATTTATCAAGTATTTTCCCATTAATATAAAATTCTTTATATATTCTCCGAACTGTAGATATGTTTGAGGGCTTGGAGTGAAATCAGATATACTAGTGATTTGTGTTTAGGGATTAGTGATAAGGGGTTGGTAGTATTTGGGTGAGAGAATTGTCAAATTTCGCAAATTCGACAATTCTGACTTAGCACTTCGATGTATCAATTCCTTTGATGAGTAAGTACAAACAAAGAGATAGTTCCCCTATAAATATTGGAATGGCTAGGTAAATGAACAAGGGATTGGCGAATCCTTGGGAGAGAAACATGGTAAAACTATTGATCAAATAGCAGAGTCCAGCGATCGCATATAATACACCAATAAAACTAGGAATGGCATTGGTTTTGAAAATGACATATCCTATGAGGATGCAATAACATCCAAAGAATACCAAACCAATTCCATAACCTTGTGCTTGAATATTCAAAGACAAAAGGGCCATTGTTGCCTTTTGGTTGGCTTGAAAAGTACTTAAGTAGCTGTCTTGGCTCAACAGTAACAAAGGAGTAATTTGATTCAACAGATTGACGGCAATAATGGCAGTTTGAATGATAGCCATGGCTACAGCCAATTGTACGATCAGCTTATTTGATTTTTTGAAAAAGTGGTAAATGATCAAAATGGTGGGAATTCCAATAACAAAATTGATCAAGTCAGCAACAAAACCCCAACGATAAAGCATTTCATGTGTTTGAATATTTTGGGCAGTAGCCAATGCATTGTTGGGCACACGTAATGCATGCCTGACAAAAACTTCTGAAAACAATCCTGTTCCAATCACCAGCAAATAGCAAAACCCTGCCAATCTGGCTAAATTTTTATCTGAAATCATGTTTTTAGGTGGTCAAAGGGATTGAAAAAGTTTTTCGTTAGAAGGAAAGTAAGCAATAATAGCCAAAAAATTAACCCGAGGATTTTTAATGCTTCAGATTTGTCAAATTTTCAAAATTTGACAAATCTCTGTGACAAATCTCTGTGACAAATCTCTTTGACAAATCTCTTTGACAAATCTACTGTTCGATTTGGCCCTTCGGAACATGAAAATCCATGTTGTAAAAGTTGATTTGGAGCGACTAGTCACCGCATTTCACAAATAATTCTACACTCTACATTCTACATTCTACACTCTACATTCTACATTTTCTAATCACTAAGCCCTAATCCCTAACAACTAATACAACACCCACGTATCCTTCGAACCTCCTCCTTGTGAGGAATTAACCACCAAGGAGCCTTTGCGTAAGGCGACTCTGGTAAGTCCGCCGGGGATTACTTTCACTTCATTTCCGTATAAAATGTATGGTCGCAAGTCCACATGCCTGCCCTCTGGATGATCCTCTATTAGGCATGGTACCCGCGATAAGGATATAGTCGGTTGGGCGATGTAGTTTCTTGGGTTGGCTAAAATGTATTGCTTGAACTTCTCTTGCTCTTCTTTGGTGGATTTAGGGCCTATCAACATACCATATCCTCCTGCTTCATTGGCTTCTTTCACCACCAATTTTTCAATGTTCTCTAAGACATATTTTCTATCTGCCTCTTCTCCACAGATGTAGGTTTCTACATTGGGCAATATGGCCTCTTCACCTAAATAATATTTAATGATTTTTGGCACATAGGCATAAATCACTTTATCATCAGCTACGCCTGTACCCGGGGCATTGGCTAAGGCTACTCTTCCTTTCTTATACACTTCAAATATCCCCGGTATACCGATCATGGAATCAGGATTGAAGGTTTTTGGGTCTAAGAAGGTATCATCAATACGCCGGTAAATCACATCCACGATTTTGAAGCCTTTAGTAGTTCGCATTTTCACATAGCCTTCATGCACCACCAAATCACGGGCATCCACTAGTTCTACGCCCATTTGTTGGGCCAAATACGAATGCTCAAAATAGGCTGAATTATAAATCCCAGGGGTTAACACCACCACGGTTGGCTCAGGTCGGTCGCTGATGAAGCGCAACATTTCCAATAATTTATGTGGGTAATCCGAAATGGTTCGTATCTGCGTTTTGGCCACGACCTCAGGAAAGGTTTGCTTGAACAATTCCCTGTTTTCCAACATGTAAGAAACCCCCGATGGACAACGTAAATTGTCTTCCAAGACCATGAATTCCCCATTGTCGCCACGGATCAAATCCGTACCTGTGATATGTATCCAAATGTTTTTGGGTGGTTTAATCCCCATGCAGGGTGCTAAAAAGTTCTTGGATGAATAGATAACTTCCTTGGGAATAATTCCGTCTTTGATGATTTTTTGATCGGAATAAATATCTGATAAAAATAAATTTAATGCCGTAATGCGTTGTACTAGCCCTTTTTCTACATTATCCCAATCCGTGCCGTTCACTATTCTGGGGATAATATCGACAGGCATAATACGCTCCGTGCCTTCATTTTCAGAATACACATTGAAGGTAATTCCCATGGCCATTAAGGCTCTTTCGGCAGATTGATGCCTGCGAAGAAATTCCTCTTGGCTTAATTGTTCTACGCGCTCTTTAAATGGTCCATATCCCTCGCGAACATGTCCTTCTGGACTGAACATCTCGTCGTAAAATCCCTCTGTTTGGTAATCTTTAAATGTGAAATTCATAGGCCTTATTATTTATGCAATGCTTGATTAGCTAATAATTTAGGATTTTATTTCTGGAAAAAAAAGAACTTTTGGCTGCTAGTGAACTAATGGCAAATGATAAATTGGATTTTTGAGTTTAACAATCGTTGACCTTGGCTTACTATTTTCAATGACTAAATTCCCAATTTATTATTAGTATAAATTCGTTTTGAGTACCTTCAAGGCTAATATGATTGAATCAAAATAGGTTACCTAAATTCTCTTCACCAATTACAATGTTTCACATGTTTTTCTACCATTCTCCTCTCGGTTATTTACAAATTGAGCTTTCTGATAAAGGATTAACTTCGCTACAGTTTGTCGAGCAAGGTGGAAATGATACCATAGCCGATGAATTCAAGGCGATGCAAGAGGAGGTAATACGGAACTTAGATGCCTATTTTGAGAATCCTCAATGGAAATGGACTTGTCCCATAGATTTTTCAAATGCTACTTCCTTTCAAAGGAAGGTTTGGTCAGCTTTATTGGAAATTCCGGTGGGAGAGGTGATGTCTTACCAACAAATTGCCGAGATTATCGAACAACCCAAGGCGGCCCAAGCTGTTGGCAATGCCAATGCCCAAAACCCTGTGCTATTGCTGGTTCCCTGCCATCGAGTGATTGGCTCTGATGGTTCCTTGGTAGGTTACCGAGGAGAATTGTGGCGCAAAGAATGGTTATTAAAACATGAAGGATATCCAGGATTAAGTCTTCAATTGAATCTTTTTTAGGCTTATCTTTGAGTATGGGAAATGATGAAATTGTTGATGCATTGGAATTATTGGTCAAACTATGGGATGTCCATGGGGTCAATGAATTTAAAAGTAAGAATTTGGCTTTTGCCGCGCGTGGTTTAGATAAATATCCAGGCAAAATTTCATCACTCACTGAAGCTGAATTATTACAAATCCCGGGCGTAGGGAAGTCCATCGTCAAAATCATTTTAGACCTCATTCAAGTAGGAAGTAGTTCGGACTTGGAAGGAATCCTGGAACAGACTCCTCCTGGGATATTGAACTTATTGAAAATCAAAGGACTAGGGCCTAAGAAAGTCGGGCTGATTTGGAAGGAATTAGGCATTACTGACTTAGATGATTTACTAAGTGCCTGCGAGGAGAATCGTTTGGAGCAATTAAAGGGTTTTGGTAAAGCGGTGCAAGAAAACGTGCAGTTGTACATTCAATTTCTTAAGCAAAACTCCAAAAAGCTACGATTAGATAAGGCCAGCCATCTATCTCAATTGATTTTAGAAAAATTGAAATTACAATTCCCTCAAGCTGCCAAGGCCGGGGAGTTATCTAGAAACTGTGAAGTTATTTCCGAACTAATTTTCTTGGTTGAATCTAGTGACATATTTGGATCAGGTGCGCTCATCAATGCCATTGATGGGATGCAAGAAGATATCCAAGAATCTTCTCCATTTACTTGGAGAGGTTTATTTCATGGCCATCTTTTGCCTATACACATTCATATTATTGCTCCGGAACAATGGCAACATGCCCTTTTTCAGCATATAGCTCACCCCGAGCACTTAACCAGCATACATTTTTACAAACATTTTCAAGGGAAAAGCATTGCATCAGATCAAGAGGTCTATGAAACCTTAAATTTGCCCTACATCATTCCTGAGATGCGCGAAGGATTCAAGGAGTTTGAATGGTCCCAAAAGCATCAAGCAGAGGAATTAATTCAGTATTCCGACTTAAAAGGATGTTTGCATAATCACTCCACTTATTCGGATGGTAAAAATACCTTATTGGAAATGGCTGAGGCTTGTCGGGCCCTAGGTTTAAGCTATTTTGGTATAGCTGATCACTCGCAATATGCCGCTTATGCTAACGGATTAAAAGAGGATCGCGTGATTGCTCAGCAAGAAGAAATTGATGAATTTAATGCCCGTTGGAATGATTTTACCATTTTGAAAGGGATAGAAGCTGATATTTTGCCCGATGGATCTTTGGATTATGATGCATCGGTTCTAGCTCGTTTCGACTACGTGGTTGCTTCCGTGCATGCCCAATTGGCCATGGATATAGAACGATCCATGCCCCGAGTGATTAAGGCTGTTGAGAATCCATATACTTCTATTTTGGGACATCCCACAGGCCGGCTGCTTCTAACTCGTGCTGGCTTTCCCCTTCACATGGAAAAGATTTTAGATGCTTGCAAGGCTAATGGTGTGAGCATCGAATTAAATGCTAGTCCATATCGTCTCGATTTAGATTGGCGCTACATTTACGATGCCATGGACAAGGGGATTTACGTGTCCATCAATCCCGATGCCCACCAAATTGAGGGCATTCGAGATATGGAATATGGGGTCAAAGTAGGACGTAAAGGAGGTTTATTGCGCTCCTTGACCTTAAATGCATTGAATATACAAGACTTGAAAGCCTTTTTTAGCAAAGCTTAGAAGTTTGGTTTCAATAGGTATTTGGCATAGAACTCATCAATCACGCGTACGGCTTCGGTAGGGGTATCAACCAAGGAAAATAAATCTAAATCTTCCTCATTTATGTTTCCATGCAAAATCATGGTGTTTTTTATCCAATCGATTAATTCTTTCCAATAATCGGTCCCGACCAATACCACCGGGAAACGACCTATTTTATGGGTTTGAATCAAGGTTAAGGATTCAAACATCTCATCCAAGGTGCCAAAGCCACCAGGCATGATGATAAAGCCTTGGGAGTATTTCACAAACATGACTTTTCGAACAAAGAAGAAATCAAAATTGATGTTCTTGTCATGATCAATATAAGGATTTGCAAATTGCTCAAAAGGCAATTCAATGTTTAATCCCACCGATCTACCTCCTTCGGTTTTTGCTCCTTTATTACCTGCTTCCATGATACCTGGACCACCACCGGTAATGACTCCATAGCCATGTCTGACTAATTTAGCCGCTATTTCTTCGGCCACTTGATAATAGGGATTGTCTGGTTTTGTTCGGGCTGAACCAAATATAGATACACAAGGGCCAATCTTAGAAAGTTTATCGATGCCCTCCACAAATTCACTCATGATCTTGAAAATTCTCCAAGATTCTTCTGATTTTATTTGTGCCCAGGTTTTGTCTCCAAATGCTTTTTTTATTTTTTCTTCTTCGTGCTGCCGATCATTCTCCAACATAAATTTATTCTTTTGATTCATCGCAAATGTAGGATATATCCGCTTACCTTTGTCAAGAATTTAGAACTAAAATACAATACCATGGGCTTAACTTTTGCTGTTGGCGGTGATCACGCCGGATTTGATTATAAAAATGATTTGATTGATTTCTTAACTGAAAGAGGAATCACAGTGAAAGATTATGGTACTTTTTCTGCTGATTCAGTAGATTATCCAGATTTTGCTCATCCCGTAGCTTCAGCCGTAGAAAGTGGAGAGCAGCTTTTCGGTTTATTATTATGTGGTAGTGCCAATGGGGTAGCTATCACAGCCAACAAGCACCAGGGTATTCGTGCGGGTTTAGCTTGGAATGTCGAAGTAGCTAAATTGGTTCGTCAACACAATGATGCCAATGTCATCTGTTTGCCAGTACGATTTATTTCCCTAGAGGAAGCAAAAGCCTGCTTAGCAGCGTTCATTGAAACTCCTTTTGAAGGTGGTCGCCATCAAGGTCGTGTGGGTAAAATATCCTGCAGCTAAGGATTTTTCTGGTATAAATTAGGGGAAATTTGTCGGTAAGACTTTTTCAAACTTGGTAAATAGATACTCAGTTTTTTGATGTTATTTTCTGCATCATAAATGTAGTCGGGGGCGTCTTTTTCAAAGTATTCATGCAGTAATACCACGTTTTTGTATTGGTCCAAATTAGAAAATAAGGGTTTGGCTAAATCCCAATTGACAAAAGGTCCCACCATTTGATTACCCAAATATTCTTCTATTTGTGGCCCTAGTACCATCAGTCGCTGGTTATTTAAGGTCAAAGTTGGGGCAGGAATACGCTCCCGATCCTTATTTTTTAGTTCTAGCTGTACGTTATACCAAGTACCTCCAATCAGTAACCAGAGCGCTATTTCTTTCAAAATGGAATTGGAGCTTACATGAAAAATATTAAGTCCAAAATAGGCTAAAGCGGGTAAGAAAAATAACAAGTTGATGCGAATCAAAGAAGGAACCGTCAAGGTGGCAAAAATGGCTGTAATGAGCCAAATAAGATTGGTTTGCTGGCCTTTTTGCGCATTGGAACGAATTCTTCTGCTGCGTAAGACCAACCAAAATCCCCAAATTCCGATGAACAAGGCTGGTGCAAAAACGCCCGCAATTTGTATAACCTCTAATTGTTCGGGCACTTGAAACTGAAAAGCCGACCTTTTGAAAACTTGAATCATGAAGGGCAAGTTTCCATTGATGGAAAAGAATAAGATGTTCAAGGAAAAGACCATCAGGAATCCAACAAACATTAAGACGATTTGTCGAAGCGTAATACCCGAATAAAACAGCAAGCTCAACAAAGCCCAAACAAAGAATAAAGAATAACTCAAATAGAATAGACTGGCAATCGCCATGTAGATTCCAATAAGTATAACCCGGTCATTGACCTGTAAGGTCCTTTGTTGATAGATGATTTCCCTCCATGCCAGCAATAAAAAAGTTAGTCCAACCAAGGCTGGCCCAGGAGCTAAAAACTCCAAGGATAAGTGGAAAATGATGGCATACATCAAAAAGGGTAGGTACCCAATTTGAGGCATTAGTTCAAAACGCTGTATGGTTTGTTGGAATATATAACTTTGATAAATAACAATGATCGATGATATATAGATGTTCCAATGAACTGGAATGGAGAACCATTGAACTAGTTGATAAAACAATGCCGCTAATGGAGCGGTATTATCACTAATGTCCTCATAAATCAAGAAACCTTGATTTAGTTTTTGACCCAATAAATAGTTTTTAATCTCCCAAGGAAAGGGAGCTAATCCCCATTGCTGGATATAGAATAAACTAATAAGCCAAATTGCAACCAATAAAAGGGTAGGCAAAATGGAATCAGACTTAAAAATTTGGAACATATTTTTGGAACACTGCCCCTAAATTACGTTTAATCCAATTATTATTCTGAAATTTGTGGGATTTTTAGGTAAAGAAAGGAGAAATATGGAAAGCAAGCGTCAACAAAAGTTTGGTCGTCAGATACAAAAAGATTTAAGTGATATCTTTCAAAAGGAATTTAAAGAGATTTTTGGTAAAGGAATGGTCACCATCACTGACGTAAAAATGAGTCCCGATTTGTCTGCGGCTCGTTGTTATTTGAGCTTTCTCCTCGTGGATAATCCTCAAGCAGTGGTGGATATTTTGGAAGAAAAAACCAAGGCTATTCGCAATGCTTTGGCGAATCGAATTCGGCATCAAGTACGAATCATACCACATTTATCGTTTTACCTAGATGATACAGCTGCCTATGCAGCTAAAATTGAAGCTTTATTTGAAGGTTTGGTTATTCCTCCTGCTACTGACGAGGAAGATAAATAAATGTTAGTCCCTTGAATCTACCCTTATTTGTTGCAAAAAGGTATTTTTTCACCAAGTCTAAGGCGAGTTTTATCACCTTCATCTCCCGTATATCCATGCTGGGGGTGGGAGTGGAGGTCATGGCGCTCATCTTAATCTTATCGGTATTTAACGGTTTAGAAGAATTTCAAAAAGGTTTATTCAAAACCTATGACCCCGATTTAAAAGTTATTTCTCTTAAAGATGCCCGATTTACCTTGTCGGCCCAACAATTACAAGCCGTAAAATCTTTAGAGGGTATTCGATTCGTCAATCCAATATTAGAGGACCAAGCACTTATTCGTTACAAGAGTAAACAATTGGTTGTTCGCTTTAAAGGAGTCGATGATGAGTTTATCAAGGCTGAACGTCTGAAAAAACAGGTTGTGGAGGGAGATTATTTTGTTCAGAGTGGCGAGCATGCCTTTGCCATCGTCGGTATTGGGGTGTTTTTAAATATGGGCATGAGTTTTGAGGATGTATTTACTCCGATTGAAGCCTGGTATCCTAATCATCAAGCATTGAAACGCTTCACTGTTAATGAGCAGTCTATTCGCAGTAATAACTTTTTTCCTGCAGGTGTGATGGAAGTGGAGCAATCCTTTGATAACCAAATGATATTAGTGCCGCTTACCTGGATGGAGGAATTGATGGGGGTAGAAAATCAAATTTCTGCCTTGGAAATTATGATTGATGAGAATTCGGACGAAAGTGTGGTAAAAAATAAACTTGCTGCTATTTTAGGGAATAACTATCAAATTCAAACGAGAGATGAACAGCATGTGGCCCTGTTAAAAGCCATCAAGATTGAAAAATTCTTTGTTTTCTTGATCATGGCCTTTGTAATGGGTATTGCTTCTTTTACCTTATTTTATGCTCTTTCCTTATTGGTTATAGAGAAAAAGAAAGACCTTTCCACCTTATTGGCCATGGGTTTTACCAAAAAACAGATGTTCCAAACATTTTTGTTGGTGGGTGTTTTAATTAGCTTTTCCGGCGCCATCTTTGGTATGCTGTTAGGCTATGGTTTGGGCTATATCCAACAAGAATATGGGATTATATCTTTAGGCATTCCTAATTCACTCATCGATGCCTATCCCATCGAAATGCGACTGGCTGATTTTGTTCAAACGGCTTTGGTAGTCATTATCATTACCTTTTTAGCTTCCATTTTTCCAGCTAAAAAAGCAGTAGAAATGACCTTTAAGCGTTTTTAGGAGGATTAAATTCTCCTTCCCATTTAGATACCACACAGGTTGCTACTCCGTTTCCGGCTACTGAGGTTACAGTTCTACCCATATCCAAGAAGGGATCAACCCCTAAGAGAAGGGCTATTCCTTCCGCAGGTAAGTTAAACATGGTTAGTGTTCCCGCAATAATGACCAAGGAGGCTCTTGGTACACCCGCTATGCCTTTTGAGGTAATCATCAGCGTTAATAACATGGTGATTTGTTGCTCCAGCGTTAAATGTACTCCATAGGCTTGCGCGATGAAACCCGTGGCAAAGGTCATGTACAACATGGAGCCATCTAAATTAAAGCTATATCCCAAAGGCAAAACAAAACCTACTATGCGTCTGCTGCAACCAAATCGCTCCAATGCCGCGATGGTTTGAGGGAAGGAAGCCTCCGAACTTGCTGTGGAGAAGGATATCAATAAAGCCTCTTTGAGCTCTTTTAACAAAGCCCAATAAGGTATTTTGTTGAAAAGGCAAATAAGCCACAAAATGACCACGGTAAAGAATAAAAGACCACCTAAAAAGCATACCATTAAATAGCCATAACTTATTAGAATACTTAATCCCTTATTCGCTACCACAGTAGTCATGGCTGCAAAAACCGCATAAGGTGCCACTTCCATGACGTAATTCACCATTTTGAAAACCACCTCCGCTAAGTTTTCAAAGACATGAATCAGCTTTTTACCAGTTTCACCAATCGAACCTAAAGCCACTCCAAAGAACAAGGAAAAAATGACAATTTGTAAAATCTCGTTTTCTGCTAAAGCTCTGAAGAAGCTATCTGGGAAGATATGCAATATAAAATCTTCTAAGGTTTTTACTTTAGAAGCATCGATTCCTGTGGAGGTACCCGCAGCTGGTTTTGGCCATGACTGGAGGCTTCCTGGTTGGGTGATATTTACAACAACCAATCCAGTTACTAAAGATAGGAGGGTAGCGAAATAAAAATATCCGATGGTTTTTAATCCAATTCGACCAACTGCCTTAAAATCACCAAGTTTAGCGATACCCACCACTAAGGTACAGAATACCAAAGGTCCCACTATCATCTTGATCAGACGTAAGAATATCTTCGAAATTACTTGAAATCGTTGGGCCCACTCATGACTTTCTTCGGGAGAAAAGGAAAGGTAAAAGTATTCACCTAGGGCAAGTCCAAGGATAAAACCTAGGATGATTTTTTGAGTAAGGCTTAATTTCATATGTTTAGCGAAGTGTAAGTAAAGATTTATACAGAGGTTTACGGTAGATAATCATTCCCCAAAGTAAGGGATAAAGTAGAATATCTAAAAATTTAGAGGAAGTAGAGTAAGTAATCTGGTCAATGACCATGGTTTCTTCGGCATTGATTTTTTCTAAAATATGCTCATGTTTCCACTGCTTTATTCCCAATGGAATCCTTCTACCTTCATCAATAAAATAGATTTTATCTGCACCCTGATAATCCTCAGTAATTTCCGAATCCCAAAATAAACTAAATAAGCCCAATTTGATTTCCAATTGGACTAAATCACCCTTCTGACAACCATCAAAACGATTTATGGAAACAGGAGGGAATGGAGGCGATAATTTGCTTAATAAGTTCTGATCAAAAAGAGCCCAAACAGAGTCAATCGGTGATGTAATGCGTGTTTCTACTCTGAATGATGGCATAGGGTGTGATTTACTTAATCATATAACTAAGCAGACTAAGTAATGTTGAAAAGACAGCCTTAACTCCCAGAACAATGTATTTGGACCAATGTTTAGCCTCTTCATTTATTTGAGAATCCTGTTGATTATCTTCTTGCTTTTTAGGTAAGGAATTAATCTCTTTTTTAGCCGCCAATAATGAAGTTTGCTTCAATTGTTTAGTACTATCTATGCCCACAAAATACGTATGCGGTCTCATGGCAGAATATTCTACCAATCCAAAACTACTAGTCATGATATACATCATGAATACTCCCAAAAAGTGTATGGCTTTTTTCATGGGTTTAGTTTTTAATTTTCTTTTTTGCTGATTCTAGTGCTTGATTTTGAAGAATTAAAGCTTCCTCCGTAGCTTTTTGATCTAATTTATTTTGTTCTTGGTTAGCTAGTAATTTCTCTTTTTCTAATTTCGCTTCCTCTAATTTTTTAGTCAATAATTCCGTTTGTTTCTTGTTCGCCTCTAATTCTCGAACTAGTCGTTCGGCTGATTTGATATTCTTGACTTTCTGATTAGTTAGATTCGCCAATTTTTGTTCCTCTTTCCGTACCCCCTCTTCTGAGTTTAAGATTTCAATAAAATCCTCTAACCAGGAAGAGGCATCTCTGAATTGAGCATGACCCGTTTGAATGTAATCATCAGGCCCTAAACCTATGGAAACAAAGAGTTTAGTTTTATTATTTTCCTCTGAGATTTTAGATAATAGAGTAAATGAATTTTTAGAAATAACAGAAATTCGGGTGTCATAACTGATGATGGCTCCACCTTTACCATTTTCTACCCGACCAAATTTCTTTAAATAGTTTTTCCAGCTTTCTATGGCATACTTTTCTTCCGATCCCAAATAGGTATAAAAGCCTTCTTTTTTTGCACGCTCTATTTCTGTCATTCCAGAAAATATTTGAGCTTGACTGCAGCAAGTGCTGAAAACAAACAACGCTAGGAAAAGATACTTAGACATGGCCTTAATTTGTTGAATGTAAAGAACAAAGGTAAATTTTTTAGTGAAAATACGAAATCAATTGGCAGGACATTTTTCACATAATGCCAAGACATTTTTTTGATGCGCATCTTGGAAGGCAAATAGTGTCCACGGCCCCCCTTCCTTTAGCTTGTACTTCTTACGGATCTCTTCAGGACTCATAGGGAAATTTCTAGTGCTAATATTGGCTTTTCCTTCAGTAAGGTGGCTCTCTATCCATTTTTTATCTAGGCTTCCATAAGCTTTTACCTTGAATTGCCTTCCCGGAAAATCAAGTACCCTTTCTTTTGAAGTGTATAAATGCGTATTGATTCCTAGTTTATGCAAATGTTTACCCGCTGCTAATTTGAAAAATCCTGCCTTCATTATGCCGGCATGGGGTTCATAGAGGTATTCATCCAAATCACCAATCGGAGATATAGCATCTTTTTCTTCACTAAGCTTTCCTTGGAATATCAGACTTTTAGTCAAGCTTAATTCATGAACCTCTATTTGCGGATCCATCGTGGCTTCGGCTGATTTTAAAAATAGTAATTCTTTTACTTCATTTTTGACTGCAATCACCCATACTTGATTGACTCCTTGCAGGCTTTGTATGGCTCTGCTAATATCCAATAAAGGACTTGTTTTGATCAATAAGCTAGTTTTTTTATTAATGTAGGGTAATATGTCTTGTACATTGGGCTCACAATTTTCCAGCAGAATTACCTTTTCGCCTTTGGCTCCTCTTCTGGCAGGATCTATGTAGATATAATCCCAATCAGTGGGATGATGCTTCATGTAGTCAATTCCGTCACCATGCACATGTTGAATCCGGTCGCCTAGCAATAGGAGATGGTTCCTTTGGGTAATGTTTGCCAAATTTTCATCTCGTTCAACGTAGGTGACCTTATTTCCCTTTTGGGCAAATGCCCAGCTATCTACTCCCATGCCACCTGTTACATCGATCAATTTACCTTGAATCAATCCTGCTTTAAACAGCGCCGTATCCTCTGATGAGGCTTGTTCTAGATTTAATTGTGGGGGAAAATAAATTTCGGGATTCGCCAACCAGCTGGGTAATTTATAGATCAATTTTTGCCTAGCTTGTATTTGTGCTATCAAGCTAGGCAAATGAAGCTCAGGGTTCAGTCCCTTTGATAAACTCAATTGATACGGGTCATCCTGGGCATGATCTTGTATGAACTTTATTTCTTCTTTTGATAGCATCATGCAAATTAAGAATGCTGGTTTAATATTTTCTCTGAAAGACGAATGGAATTTGATTTTATTGTAAATTTATGTTCTAATCTATCAATAAAGCCATGAGTAAGTACAGCATCAAATTGAACGGGAAGAAGCATCTTGTAGATGTGGATTCTGATACACCCCTTTTATGGGTAATTCGAGATGAAATAGGGATGACCGGTACCAAGTTTGGGTGTGGAATGGGTCTTTGTGGGGCTTGCACGGTACTTTTAAATGGTAATCCGATTCGCTCTTGCTCTACCCCGATTTCAAGTATCAAACCAGAGGATAAACTTATTAGCATCGAAGGTTTATCTGCCAATACCAATCATCCAGTTCAATTAGCCTGGATAAAAGAACAAGTTCCCCAATGTGGATATTGTCAATCAGGTCAAATATTAGCTGTGGCCTCTTTATTAGATTCAAATCCTAATCCAACGGATCAGGATATAGATACAGCTTTATCCGGTAATATTTGTCGATGTGGTACCTACCAAGACATGCGTAAGGCAATACATGAAGCAGCTAAGATGATGAAAACCACTTCTAAATCGAAATCCAAATGAGCTCAAAGACAACAAGAAGAGATTTTATCAAGATAGGCGCTCAAACGGCCGCTTTTCTTGCCATTGGTTTTGAAAATTTAGCTAATGGAACGGGCGTAAAGGTTAAAAAGATGGCCCATGAACCTCACATAGGTGTGGAAATAAATCCCTATGTACTCATCAATGAATCGGGTAAAGTGACTTTGTTTAATGCCAGACCTGATATGGGTCAGGGTACATCTCAATCGATTCCCATGTTGATTGCTGAGGAATTGGAAGTGCGTTTAGACCAAGTAGAAATAGTAACATCAGACGGATCAGCTAAATTCGGCTCTCAATTATCAGGGGGATCCTCATCTATTAGTACTCGATATATACCCATGCGTACTGTCGGTGCAGCAGTAAAAGAAATGTTGATTCAAGCGGCTGCTCAGCAATGGCATGTACCAGTTAGCGCATGTTATGCTAAGGAAGGACGTGTCTATCAAAAAAATAAGAACATCAGTTTAGGATATGGTGAACTAGTAGCTTCGGCAGCTAAATTACCGGTACCTAGTAATCCTACACTTAAAAATCCAGCTGATTTTACGCAAATAGGTAAATCCATTCCTAGGCCGGAGATTCCATCTAAAGTAAATGGAACCGCTAAGTTTGGTATGGATGTAGTAATTCCAGGGATGCTTTATGCCAGTATTGCGCATGCACCTAGTATACATGCCAAAGTAAAAAGCTATCAAGGAGAAAAAGCCATCGCTAGTCCGGGTGTAAAATTTGTACTCAAAACTGAACGTAAAATGCCTCATGCCAGTACAGAAGCAGTAGCTGTTTTAGCAGATTCCTACTGGGCTGCTTTAAAGGGAAAACGATTACTAAATATCGAATGGGAAAGTACCGAAGCTGATTCCATGAATACGGATAAGTATTTCAATCAATTGAAAGAAGCAGGGAAAAACCCAGGATATGAATACAAGGAATCTTTGACGGGTGATGTCAATAAGGCATTTTCTCAAGCCACTCAGGTCATTGAAGCAGCCTATCAAACTCCCTTTTTAGCTCATGCACCTATGGAGCCTGAGAATGCCACAGTCTATGTGCAAGACGGCAAAGTAGAGGTTTGGGCTCCAGTTCAAGGCCCTGATTCATTAGTCACTGAATTAGCTGCTTATTTAGGCATCAAAAAAGAAAATGTTAAAATCAATGTCACCTTCTTGGGTGGGGCTTTCGGTAGAAAAGCCTATTATGATTATGTCTTAGAAGCAGCCCATTTATCCAAGCAAATCAATGCCCCGGTGAAGGTGATTTGGACTAGAGAGGATGATACTCAACAAGGACCTTTCCGTCCGGGTATGCTATCTGTCATGAAAGGCGCTCTTGATGTACAAGGAAAGGTGCAAGCATTTGAACATAAAATGAATGGTGCTTCTATTTTGAATCAAGTATTCCAAGTTCCTTTAGATAATGCCCCGGATCCATGGGCAGAGGAAGGAATTAACTTGCCAGATAGTCCTTATTCTTTTCCGAATAGAAGAAATTCATTTAGTCTAGTTAAAACCAAAATACCAATACTTTGGTGGCGTTCGGTATATGCTTCCAATAATTTATTTGGCCAAGAATCTTTTATCGATGAATTGGCTCACCAGGCAAAGAAAGATCCTTTGGCTTTTCGTTTAGAATTGCTGTCAGGCTCTCCTCGCTTTGTAGCTGTTTTAAAGAAATTGGCTGAATTGTCTAATTATCAACAATTGAAGGCACAAGGAAAGGCAGTTGGTATAGCCATTGCTCGATCTTTTTCTTCTATCTGCGCGCATGCCATTGTAGTGGAAAAGCAAGGGAATGGAATCAGCATTAAAAAAGTTTATTCAGTCATTGATTGCGGAGTGCCCATTAACCCTAGAAATATCAAGGCACAGGTGCAAAGTAATATTACCATGGGACTTACTGCTGCCATTAAAAATGAAATTACGGTAGTGAACGGACAAACCCAGCAAAGTAATTTTCATGACTATGCGGTACTTCGACAAGGTGAAATACCTGAAATAGAGGTTTTCGTTATGCCAAGCACAGAAGCACCGGGAGGTGTTGGTGAGCCTGGACTTCCACCGGTAGCTCCAGCATTATGTAATGCGGTATTTTTAGCCACAGGTAAGCGAGTAAGAACTTTACCATTTGATATCTCAAACGTCTAATGCTGGGAGTTCTTTTAGCGGCAGGGGCTTCTTCCCGACTAGGGGAGCCTAAGGCTTTAATTACTTTAGGGCAAAAAACTTTAATTGAAAGGAGCTTGCAGGTTTTGCAAGCTTCTTTATTGGATAAGGTGCTTGTGGTTTTAGGTGCCCAGAAAGATGCTATTCGCAACATTATTTCTCAAGAACCCATCGAGATTTTAGAAAGTCAGGATTGGCCTTTAGGTCAAGGTAGTACCTTGTCAGAGTGCATGCGAGCATTAGCTCCTCGAAAAGAGGCAGTTCTCGTCATGTTGGTAGATACACCCTTTGTTCAGGAAAAACATATTCAAGCCATTTTAAAGGCTCACCTTGAGTACCCTAATCAAGTAATCATTTCCTCATTTCAAGGTCAATCTTCTCCTCCTGTATTGATTCCCTATGCGCATCAAGCCAAATTATATGATTGGAAGGGAGATAAAGGTTTTGGTCCATTTTGGAAATCTCATCCTGAGATTTGCACTTGGATTTCCTTTGAAGAAGAATACCGAGATTTGGATACAGTAGAGGATAAAAAGTATTGGCAAGAAAATTGGGAGAAATAGAAAGGATTAATTGGAATATTCCTGATTTAATCGTTTCCCTCCAAGCAAAAATTATTACCTTTGTGCTCAATTGCTTGCTTTAAAGCCATTTCTTACATTAAAATTTACATTGTGGAATCCAACGAAAGCTTACCCACCCTCGAAACTGCCAAAAAATTAGGTTTACTTCCAGAAGAATATGATCGCATTCAAGAGATTTTAGGTCGCAAACCTAACTTCACTGAATTATCTATTTTTTCTGTTATGTGGTCTGAGCATTGTAGTTATAAAAACTCCATTGTTTGGTTAAAAACTTTGCCTAAAGATTCTCCTCGTATGTTGGCTAAGGCTGGTGAGGAAAATGCGGGTTTGGTAGATTTAGGAGATGGATTAGGATGTGCCTTTAAAATTGAATCGCACAATCACCCATCTGCCCTAGAGCCTTACCAAGGTGCGGCTACAGGTGTTGGAGGTATCAATCGCGATATTTTTACCATGGGGGCTCGCCCCATTGCTCAATTAAACTCCTTACGTTTTGGAAATATTGAATTGGCTAAGACTAAATGGTTGGTAAAAGGTGTGGTTAAAGGTATTGGTGATTATGGTAATGCGTTTGGTATACCAACAGTGGGAGGTGAGGTTTTCTTTGACGATTGTTATTCCACTAACCCATTGGTTAATGCATTCTCGGCAGGAATTTTAAAAGTAGGAAAACAAGCTTCAGCTATTTCATATGGAGTAGGTAATCCTGTATTCATTGTAGGATCAGCTACAGGTAAAGATGGTATTGGAGGGGCAAGCTTTGCTTCTGAAGATATCACGGCTAAGTCATCAGAAAAATTACCTGCAGTACAAGTAGGGGATCCATTCCAAGAGAAATTATTGTTAGAAGCTTCTTTAGAAATCATAGAAGCTGGTTGTGTGATTGGTATCCAAGACATGGGGGCAGCAGGTATTATTTGCTCTACGTCTGAAATGTCTGCCAAAGGTGAGCATGGAATGATCATAGATTTGTCTAAAGTTCCTACACGTCAACCAAACATGAAACCTTTTGAAATTCTATTATCAGAATCTCAAGAGCGTATGTTAATCGTGGTTGAAAAGGGTAGAGAACATGAAGCGAAGAAAATATTTGATAAGTGGGATTTAAATTGTGAGCAAATAGGTGAAGTAACCGACACCAAACGTCTTCAATTCTTCCAAGATGGACAATTAGTAGCGGATGTTCCTGCAGATGATTTAGTACTTGGCGGAGGCGCTCCTATCTACCACCGTGAATACCGTGAGCCTGCTTATTACCAAGAGTTTAAGAAATTTAAGATAGATTCAGTTAAAGATTTAGAAGCTGGCGAAATCAGTAAAGCTTTTGATTTTTTAATTAATCACCCGAATATTGCTTCCAAAAAATGGGTAGCTGAACAGTATGATTCATCCATTGGACGTGCTAACCGCAATACCAATGCACCATCTGATGCAGCGGTTGTGAAAGTACATGGTTCTAAGAAATCGATTGTTATTACGGTCGACTGTAACTCACGCTACGTGAATGCAGATCCAGAAGAAGGATGTGCCATTGCGGTAGCGGAGGCTGCACGTAATATTGTTTGTTCTGGAGGTGTACCCGTAGCCATTACCAATTGCTTGAATTTTGGAAATCCTTACGTGCCTGAAGTATATTGGCAGTTTGTCGGGGCCATTAAAGGTATGAGAAAAGCTTGTTTGGCCTTTGAAACTCCTGTAACCGGTGGTAATGTGAGTTTTTATAACCAATCTTCTGATGAAGGCCCTGTTTTCCCTACGCCTACTATCGGAATGTTAGGTATCTTAGAGGAGGCTAGTCAAAAGATGACCTTGGATTTCAAAGAAGAGGGTGATTTAATTTATTTAGTGGGTGAGAGCGTAAATGATATCGCTTCATCTGAATATCTATATTCTTACCAAGGCGTTAAGGCTAGTCCATCTCCACATTTTAATTTGGAGACCGAGCAAAAAATTCAAGGGGGAATAGCCTCATTGATTCAACAATCTTTGATTCAATCAGCTCATGATTTGTCGGATGGAGGATTATTAGTGGCTTTAGCAGAATCTTCTTTCCCACGACAAAAAGGATTTGCCATAAATACTGATACTAGCGTACGTCTAGATGCTTTCTTATTTGGAGAAGCTCAAAGCCGGGTATTGGTATCTGTTTCACATGATAAACAAGCGGCTTTTGAATCCCATTTGAAATCTCAAACGATTCCATTTAGTTCATTAGGTGTGGTGACGGGTCATGATTTCATCGTAGATGGTCAAATCATTTCATCTCAAGCTAAGGCTTCGGAATCATTCCATACAGCTTTAGAAAAAGCGTTGAATTAGATTTTAAAATCAAAGAAAATGAGCCGTTATCTACTACAATTTTCGTACGATGGCGGCTTTTTTCATGGATTTCAAATCCAGCAAAATGCCGTTTCGGTTCAATCGGAACTAGAAAATGCTTTAGGCACTCTAGCTGGAATACCAGTGGATTTAGTGGGTAGTAGTCGGACAGATACAGGCGTTCATGCCCTTGAACAATTTGCCCATTTTGATATTCAGGAGGAGGCCTATCAACCCAAGGAAGACTGGGTGTATCGTTTAAATCGAATATTACCTGCAAGTTTAGCTATTCAGGCGATTTATCAGGTTCCAGACGATTTTCATGCTCGATTTGATGCTACGGCTAGAACGTATGAATATCGCATATCTCAATCCAAGGACCCATTTTCCAAGGAATATGCTTATTGGTTTGAGACTCCATTGAATGTGGAGGCGATGAATGAAGCAGCTCAAATTTTATTGCATCACCGTGATTTTCAAAGTTTCTCCAAAGTGAAAACGGATGTAACAACCTTCGACTGCCACATTAGCCTTGCTGTTTGGCGAAGAGAAGGGCATCAATTGATCTTTACCATTCAGGGAAATCGTTTTTTAAGAGGGATGGTGCGAGCGGTAGTAGGTACTTTGATTGAAATTGGTTTGGGTAAATGGAATCAACAAGATTTGCTCCGTATTTTAGCGGCTAAAGATCGAAAACAGGCAGGAAGGGCAGTTCCAGCGCATGGATTACACTTAATTCAAGTAGCATATCCAGCACTTACATTCGTTTCCAAATGTTCATCATGACTTCCATCCAAGTACTAGCTAACTGTACTTTAATACTTTTGGCCTTGTAATTGATACTTTTTTGATTGTATTTACTAATCCAAATCTCTTTAAAGCCTAATTTTTCAGCTTCAGCAATGCGCTGATCGATGCGCGTTACCGCTCTTAATTCGCCTCCCAGACCTACTTCAGAAGCAAAACATATGTGGGAATCGATCACTTTATCTTCATGGGAAGAAAGTAGAGACATACAAGCCGCCAAGTCCAATGCCGGGTCATCTACTCGGATGCCTCCAGTAATATTGAGAAACACATCTTGAGTTCCTAGCCTAAATCCACCTCTTTTTTCTAAAACCGCCAATAACATATTTAAGCGTTTGGCATCATAGCCAGTAGCCGTTCTTTGAGCTGTGGCATAGGAGGTTTGTGTAACTAATGATTGAATTTCAATCAACAGAGGTCTATTTCCTTCCAAAATGGTACCAATGGCGATACCAGAGGCTGGCTCGTCCCGGGATGAAAGTAGGATTTCAGAAGGATTACTCACGGGTCTTAAACCATTTCCTAGCATTTCGTAAATTCCCAACTCCGATGTACTGCCAAATCGATTTTTCGTGGTACGCAATATGCGGTAGATCATGTTTCGATCCCCCTCAAATTGAAGTACAGTATCCACCAAATGCTCTAATACTTTGGGGCCAGCAATTGATCCTTCCTTGGTGATATGTCCTACCAAAAAGATGGGTGTGCCACTTTCTTTTGCGAACCTCATCAACTCCAAGGCACATTCCCTAATTTGAGATACGGAACCCGGTCCAGATTCAATTTGATCCGAATACAAGGTTTGTATGGAATCAATGATAATTAAATCAGGATCTAAGTCAATCAGGTGCTTAAATATTTGCTGGGTATTGGTTTCCGTAAGGATATATAAATCTTGAGAGATAGGACCTAGTCGATCTGCCCTTAATTTAATTTGCTTTTCAGACTCTTCTCCTGTTACATATAATATCTTCGGTCCTTGGAGTGAAAGTGCTACTTGAAGAAGTAGGGTAGATTTTCCTATTCCAGGTTCACCTCCTATGAGAACAAGACTACCCGGAACAATTCCCCCACCTAAAACTCGATTGAACTCTTCATCGGAGCACTGAAGCTTGGGACTGCTCTCAAAGCTTATTTCTTGCAATAATTTCGGTACTGGGGCCGTTTTAAAGGTGCTTTTATTTTTCCAAACCTCAGCAGGATGGATGGTTGTTTCAAGGAGTTCTTCCACAAAAGTGTTCCATTCACCACATGCTGGACATTTACCTAGCCATTTGGGTGATGACTGTCCACAGGATTGACAAATAAAAGAAGTTTTGGCTTTGGCCACATCAATAGATTAAGAACTCAAAATTACGCTTTGATTTGGTTTTTCCTTTTTTTTCGGAGTAAAAAGGATAATTTTACAAGCTAATTGAATTAAACCGCCCTCTCATGAAAAAGTCAATGAAATTTAGTCTTTTAATTTTATTCCTGTTGGGAATGATTTTTCAAGCAAATGCTCAATTTGGAGCGAGAAAAGCTACTGGTAGTTTCTTCCGTGTAGGAATAAAAGGAGGAATCACTTTGTCTTCAATTAATGTAGAAAGTATGACCTATAAAGGGACAGCTGTTCCCATAAACGATATCCTCAATCAAAATTTGGCTTTAAAAACAGGTTATGTGGGAGGAGTTTATGCCCGTTTAGGACGGAAACTGTTCATCGAGCCCGAAGTCTTATTAACGGCTAAAAACGCCACCATTAATTTTAGCAATGGTAATAGAATGGTGGATGTAGCTTATACTAGTTTAGATGTACCTCTACTTTTAGGATATAAACTTGGTCCCTTGCATGTATTGGCAGGTCCAGTTGCTTCTTATAATTTAAATTCAGACAATACCATAGCTCAGGCTATTACTTCCGTGGCTTCATCTGTTTCGGTGCGTGATGCGGTTTCTAAGGCCTATTTCTCGTATTCCGTAGGAGGAGGTTTGGATTTATTGGGAATGACTTTGGACCTTCGGTATGAAGGAAATTTAACGGATTTATCGAAAACTGTACCTATACCAAGTGAAGTTAATATTTCTCAAAAGGCCAGTGTTTGGCATGTAACCTTAGGTATTAAAATATTATAATAAATTTTTTTTGAATGAATGAACAAATCAAGGTGATTCAGGCTGAAATTGAGGCTTTTGTCATTTCAAATGAATCAGATGTCGAGCAATTTCGAATTCAGTTTGTAGGTCGCAAAAGTCGGTTAGCAAGTTTGTTTGACGGTTTGAAGGATGTGCCTGCAGAAAATAGGAGGGAAGTTGGTCAAGCCTTAAATCAATTAAAAAACCTAGCGGAAAATAAGTTTAACCAAGCCCAGGAATCATTTGCGGATTCGAAGACAAGCTTTGAAGTTCCTTCCGACTTGACATTGTCTAGTCCGGTTCAACAAGGGACATTGCATCCTTTAACCCTAGTTCGTAGCCGCATATTAGAGATATTTAATCGTATGGGTTTTTCTGTTTCAGATGGACCAGAAATAGAAACCGATTTTTATAATTTCACCGCCCTTAATTTTCCAGTCAATCACCCGGCTAGGGAAATGCAAGACACTTTTTTTATTGAAAAAGGTGCAGGTGAAATTCAAGACGATGTCCTATTACGTACCCATACCTCAAATGTTCAAATTCGTTTGATGCAGCACCAGAAGCCACCTATTCGTTCGGTTATGCCAGGACGAGTATACCGTAATGAGGCTATCTCTGCCCGGGCTCACTGTTTGTTTCATCAAGTAGAAGGACTCTATGTGGATGAAAAAGTAAGTTTCAAAGATTTGAAAGATACACTTTATCACTTCTCTAAGGAGATGTTCGGGAAAGATACTAAAGTACGTTTCCGTCCTTCCTATTTTCCATTTACTGAGCCTAGCGCTGAAATGGATATTACTTGTTTGCTATGTAAAGGAGAAGGCTGTAATGTATGTAAGCAAGCGGGCTGGGTTGAAATAGCTGGTGCTGGTATGGTAGATCCTAATGTGTTGGAAAATGTGGGCATTGACTCCAAAAAATACAATGGTTTTGCCTTTGGAATGGGTATTGAGCGTATTACCATGTTAAAATACCAAATCAAAGATTTACGCTTATTTACGGAAAATGACGTACGTTTTTTAAAGCAATTCAATTAACAACTCTTAACAACAAGCTTTTTTTAGCCAGCTTGAATCCCTGTACATTTGATTTTAATTTGTAAAATATGATGAATTTTAAACGCTTAAATAATGTCACTGGTTGGGTCGTTTTTGCCATTGCATTAGTTACGTATACTTTAACTGTTGAACCGACCGCTTCTTTCTGGGATTGTGGCGAATTCATCGCTTGTTCCTATAAATTACAGGTCCCTCACCCTCCAGGAGCACCTTTGTTCTTATTGCTAGGTCGTATGTTTTCTTTATTAGCCCTAGGCGATGTAAGTCGAGTGGCTTTTTGGGTAAATATGCTTTCGGTATTTAGTAGTGCATTAACCATCTTGTTCATGCATTGGACCATTGTTATGATTGGTCGCAAAGTAATTAACAAGCCTTTTGAAGCATTAAATAAGACAGAAACCTATACTTTGTTATTTTCAGGAGTGGTAGGATCATTGATTTATACCTTCTCTGATTCTTTCTGGTTCTCTGCTGTGGAAGCAGAGGTTTATGCCATGTCATCTTTCTTTACGGCCATAGTAGTATGGGCTGCTTTCCGCTGGGAATTGGTTGAGGATCGAGCAGAAGCAAATCGTTGGTTGCTATTTATCGCTTATTTGGTTGGATTATCCATTGGGGTCCACTTATTGAACTTAGTGACTTTACCGGCTCTTGCTATTTTATATTATTTTAAACGTGAGGCCAAACCAACTTACAAAGGTGGTTTTATAGCCATGTTTATTGGCTTGGTAATTTTGGCCATTATTAATTCTGGAATTATTCCAGGTCTACCTTCCATCGCCTTTAAATTTGAATTATTCTTTGTGAATTCTTTGGGTTTAAGTAATGGCAGTGGAGCTTTATTTTTCTTGTTTTTAATCATTTTGGGAGTGGTGTTAGGTATTCGTTATTCCTATGCCAAAGGCAAAGAAGTATTAAATGTAGCCTTGTTTTCTTTTGTATTTTTGATGATCGGCTATTCCACTTATACCGTGGCTTTAGTTCGTTCGGGTTATAATCCTCCCATCAATGAAAACGATCCAAGCAATATCTTAAATTTCTTGAAGTATTTAAAAAGAGAGCAATATGGAGAGCGTTCATTGCTTTATGGTCCAGTCTATACGGCTGAAATTGAAGAATTTAAACAAGGAGAACCTGTTTATAAGTTGAAGGATGGTAAATATGAGGTTTATACCTACAAGCCTGAATATGTATACCAAAAGGATCAACAAATGTTGTTACCACGTGTTTACAGTAATTCACCTCAGCATGTAGCCTTGTATCAAGAGATGTTGGGTATCCCTGCAGGACAAAAGCCTAGTTTTGGTGATAATCTTCGCTTCATGTTTACCCATCAAATTGGCCACATGTACATGCGTTATTTGCTATGGAATTTCTTAGGGCGAGAAAGTGATTACCAAGATGCTTGGGCCATTAATCCCTTCCAAGATTCTTCTAATTTACCGGAGAGTTTAGCTAATAATAAAGCGAGAAATAATTATTTCTTCTTACCATTAATCTTGGTTTTCTTAGGCTTCTATTTGCTTTACAGTAAAAATGAAAAGGATTTTCTCATCACAATCCTCATGTTTGTTTTGAGTGGGGTAGCTTTGGTCGTTTATTTGAATTCACCTCCCGTAGAGCCTCGTGAACGAGATTATATCTATGTAGGTTCTTTCTATTTTATGGCTATTTGGGCTGGTTTAGGTGTGATGCAAATTGGGGATTGGTTGAGCAAGATTGTTCGAAGCCCTCAATTGAAATGGTCTCTTTTAGCGGTGTTTGGACTTTCTGCCCCATTGATTATGGCCCAGCAAAACTGGGATGATCATGATCGCAGCGGTAGGTACCACCAAATCGATTTTGCTAAAAACCTATTGAATAGTTGTGCGCCTAATGCCATCTTATTTACGGGCGGAGATAATGATACCTTCCCTCTTTGGTATGTACAAGAGGTAGAGGGTTTCCGAACTGACGTTCGTGTATGTAATTTGTCTCTTTTAGGTACTGACTGGTACATTGATCAAATGAAGCGTCAAACTTATCAATCGGCTCCATTACCGATTGAATTGACTAAAGATCAATTCCTAGAAGGAGTAAATGACCAAGTGATGTATAACGGTAATCCCAACATAACGGGGATGTCATTACCAGATTATTTGGATTTACTTCATAAAAATGATCCACGAATTCAAGCCCAAACTCAGTCGGGAGATATGATTAATACCTTCCCATCTGATTCTTTGGTCATTCCGGTTAATCCAACTGAAATTGCGGCCAGTAATTGGTTCCCTAAAGAGTTTACTCCATTTTTGAGTACGAGTATTGGTTGGAAACTTCCGGGTAAAAATATCTTTAAAGGTGAATTGATTCAATTGGAGGTGATTTCAAACAATGCGAAAACTGGCTGGAAACGTCCTATTTATTTTGCTTCTACCTTGCCTAATGATCAATATTTAGGTTTAAAGGAAAGTATGCAATTAGAAGGTTATGCCTATCGTTTGATGCCATTTAAGATTCCAGGAGCCAAAGATGGTTTTGTGAATACTAAAATTATGGCAGATAACTTCTTGAATAAAATGTATTGGAGGGGTTTAAATGATGAAAAGGTATATTATCACGGTGATTTTTACTTGGGTATACCAAGTGTTACTGCTCGTTTAGGGGTTTATCGTTTAGCGGATCAGTTGATACGCGAAGGTAATTTGCCTAAAGCTAAACAGGTGCTAGATCATTTAGATAAGGTCATGCCAAACAAAGTTATACCTTATGACCAGTTCTCTGCCAGCTCTGTTGGTTTGTATTTGGAAATTGGGGATGAGGCAAAGGCTTTAAGTATGGCCAATACCATTATCCGACGTAACTCCAAGGCAATTGATTTTTATTTCTCTGAAGACAATGTTCGTTCACATGATCGCGACATACAGATAGCCTTCTATGAAATGAATTTGATTGTTTCTGCCTTTAAAGAATCGAAAGTGAATCCAGCTAAATACAAAGAGTTGGAAGAAATTTTCAATAAGCAAATACAAAGAATTAACGGATAATGTATCCCTTTTCATGTAAACGACAAAAGGCTTGAAATTTCAAGCCTTTTGTCGTTTTAGTGTTTGGTGTTTTTCTAACTAAACATATCTCGAACCTTATGAAAGAATCCTTTGTCGGATTTTCCCGGTTGAGGAGCAAAGTTTTCCGAGCTTCTTAATTTCTCTAAGATTTCTGTTTCTTCTTTGGTTAATTGTTTCGGAGTCCAAATATTGACATGGACCAATTGATCGCCTACATGGTAACCGTTTAGTTCTTTGATTCCTTTGCCTTTTAAGCGAAGAATTTTACCGCTTTGGGTTCCTGCCTCTAAATTGATTTTTGCTTTCCCTCCAATCGTTGGAACCTCTACTGAGGTACCTAATGCAGCATCAGCAAAGCTCACATATAAATCATAGATGATATTGTTTCCATCACGGTGCAATACCTCATGTGCTTCTTCCTCTATCACGATTAATAAATCTCCTGCCACACCACCACGGGGAGGGACATTTCCCTTGCCATTCATGGATAGCTGCATGTCGTTTGACACACCAGCTGGGATTTTGATTGGGATTATTTCCTCTTCTAGTACACGTCCTTCACCGAAACAAACATCACATTTAGCTCCAACACTCTTTCCTTCACCACTACATGTGGGGCAAGTAGAGGACGTTACCATTTGTCCTAGCATGGTTTGCTGTACTCGACGTACTTGACCAGAACCTTGGCATGTTTGACATGTTTTTAGGTCAGTACCATTTTTAGATCCATTTCCAGAACAAGTTTTACAAGCTACATGGCGTTTTACTTTAATTTTTTTCTCAACGCCATTGGCAATCTCCTCTAAATTAAGTTTTAGCTTAATGCGTAGATCAGAACCTTTACGCTGGCGTCTTCCACCACCGCCTCGGCCACCTGAGAAAAAGCTTCCAAATGGGCTTTCATCCCCAAAGATATCTCCAAATTGAGAGAAGATATCTTCCATGTTCATGTTACCGCCATTAAAGCCACCACCTGCTGCTCCACCCATACCCGCATGTCCGAATCGGTCGTATTGGGCCTTTTTCTGCGCATTGCTTAAAACTTCATAAGCCTCTGCCGCTTCTTTGAACTTCTCTTCTGCTTCCTTGTTATCAGGGTTTTTATCTGGATGGTATTTAATGGCCATCTTACGATATGCCTTCTTAATCTCCTCTTCTGAAGCCGTTTTAGCTACCCCTAATACCTCGTAATAATCTCTTTTTTGAGCCATTGTATTTATTAATTACCAACCACCACTTTCGCAAAGCGGATGACCTTTTCATGTAGTGTATATCCTTTTTCAATCACCTCAAGTACTTTACCTTTATCGGCTTCCGTTGGCGCAGCAAACTGAGTTATGCAATCATGTATTTCTGCATCAAATGTTTCCCCTTTAGCAGGAAGTTCTTTTAAGCCTTTAGATTGTAGGACTGAATTAATTTTAGCAA
Organism: Cytophagaceae bacterium; assembly: GCA_027491315.1. GTDB lineage: Bacteria > Bacteroidota > Bacteroidia > Cytophagales > Spirosomataceae > Aquirufa. The sequence continues at coordinate 187,201 of JAIXWL010000003.1, read as the reverse complement.
AAATCAATTGAATGCCTTCGGAAATTTCACCTTCAGGTGCATTCGCTAGGGCACGCTCATAATCATCGATAACGGGTAGCAAATCAACAATCAAACCAGCAGATGCTGTTTGGATTAATTCTACTTTTTCTTTGGCGGTACGCTTTCTGAAATTTTCAAAGTCTGAATACAAGCGAAGGTATTTTTCCTTCATTTCTGCTAACTCATCCGTAGGAGTTTCCTGCTGCTCGCTCTCTTCGTTTTCTGTCAAATTTTCCTGATTTTCGGATTGGATTTTCTCTTCCTCTAAATTATTCTCGTTTTCTTTCTTTTTCATAAGGCAAAATTAATACGCTTTTATAGCCACACAAATCATAAGCCAAAAAGTATTTTATGACAGTTTGGCAGAGATAAGCCATATTCGTAATTTTAGGCATATGACACTAACTCCACTTCAAGTTTCGGCAATCATCAAAAAAAAGGCCCTAGATGCTGGATTTTCTTTTTGTGGAATATCTAAGGCAGATTTTTTGGAGGAAGAGGCTCCGCGTTTGGAGGCTTGGTTAAACCAAGGTTTGCATGGTGAGATGGCTTATATGGCCAACCATTTTGATAAACGTTTGGATCCTAGAAAATTGGTGGAGGGGTGTCAAACGGTCGTTTCATTGGTTTTTAATTATTTTCCAAGTCCTAGCTTAAGCCCTTTAAATCATCATTTTAAGGTCTCTAAATATGCTTTTGGAGAAGATTACCACCGGGTAGTGAAAGATAAGATGCAAGTGTTGTGGGATGCTCTTCAAGATGAAATAGGGGAGATATCAGGACGGATGTTTGTGGACTCTGCTCCGGTATTAGAAAAAGCCTGGGCAAAGAAATCAGGATTGGGCTGGTTGGGTAAAAACGGAAATTTGATTATTCCCAAACAGGGGAGCTTTTACTTTATTGCCGAACTGCTCATTGATCTTCCTGCCGAGCCAGATGGTCCTATCAAGGATTTTTGTGGTACATGCACTAGGTGTATTGATGCCTGTCCTACGGAAGCTTTAAGCCCCTATTGGGTGGATGGTTCTAAATGTATTTCCTATTTCACGATTGAATTGAAAAACGGCATTCCGGCTTCTATGAAATCTGATTTTCATGATTGGATTTTTGGATGTGATATTTGCCAAGATGTTTGCCCTTGGAACCGCTTTTCGAAGCCGCATCAAGAACCTAGGTTTGAAGCTAGTCCTGCCTTTTTAGAAATGAAGAAGGGAGATTGGGAATCATTATCTGAACAAGTATTCAAAGAATTATTCCACTATTCGGCTATTAAACGCACGAAAATAACTGGCTTACAAAGAAATATTCAATACGTAAACAAAAAAAACGAGTCATGAAATTCATGACCCGTTTCCACAAAATTAAACCCTAAAGTGATAGTCTTACGATCAATTGTAGATCAATTTCTTCTGTGGTCTTAATGCTTTCGCCAATTAGTGCTGCAGCACGTCGCCCAATTTTTTCAGGTTGGTTTGAAAGGACAGTAATACCCCCTGATAATATTTCTTTGTATCCTTGATCATTGTAGGATATGATACCGATGTCTTTCCCTAATTTCCATTTTTGCTGATCTGCGTATTTGATGGCCTGAATTAAGTCTGAATCATCCAGGGTGAAATACAATTCGCCTTGGTTTAATTCCTCTCCCTCCAGACCATCTAATACTTTAAAATCCATGTTAATGGACTCACAGAAATCTCCACAGCCATTGATAAATTCCGCATCGAAGTATTCTTCTTCGGTTAATACGAGATTTAAACAACGGTATTTTTGAAACAGGTTTGTATGGTTGGTAAATTCTTGAATGATTTGTGATTTTGGATGGCAAACTATACTCGCATGAGTATTTTGCATACTTTCAAAATGCTGGTCTAACAAGATTAATCGGTCACCAGCAATCTTTTTTAAGCATTTAATATTTTCCTCTTCCTCTTCAATCAAATGAGGCATAATTACATAGTAATGGTAATTGCCCAATTGTTGACCTAATATTTCTTGAAATTGACGCGTCTTGTATTGATAAGTAAAAATGTCCACCAATACATTTTTGCCTACAGCTTCATTAAAAGAATTAAAGATGGCTTTATTGGTGTCAGTAATTTTGCCTACTAAAAACATCACCTTGGTTTTTAGCTTCAGCGACGAGTTGGAGATGAAATACCCTTTTCTAAAAATGGAGGTGATGGCTCCCATCTTATGCAACTCAGTATAGGCTCTTTCTACCGTATCTCTCGATAAATAACATTCTTCCGAGGCTTCATTGATGGAAGGCAGACGTTCCCCCGGCTTCAATTCTCCCATCTCAATATCTTGAAGAAGTGAATTAATTAATTGCTGGTATTTTGGCAACTTATTATCAAAATTTTTGCCAGAAAACGAAACAAATGATTTATTCATAATTTGGTTCTGAAAGATTTACTAATGGAGAAAGCTTTGAGTTAAAAACTAAATTATTATGTCTCAAAACGTGTTCAAAATTAAGTTCAAGAGCTTGGATACTTTAGGACAAATCTTTCATATTTAAGGATATATCTTGCAAAATCACCCATTTGAAAGAATTTGAAGGTATTTTTTACCCTTTAATCACCTTTTCTAGGGAAATAGGACATTGGCTAAATATTTCTATGTAGGATAAATCATCTCAGGATTCAGGAATATTTTTCTAATTTTAGTTTTTATTAGCCTAATAAAAGAAACCTTTTGAAACGATTATTTGGACTTTTCTTGCTTTTGTTTTTGGGTGTCAGTTGGCCACTTTCTGCCCAAAAGAGTCAGCGTTATGAACGCTTGACTACGGCATCCGGATTATCTCAAAGTACCATTTCAAAAATTATTCAGGATAAAAAAGGCTTTCTTTGGTTTGCCACTTCAGACGGACTTAACCGCTATGATGGGAATAATTTTGTGGTTTTTAGAAGTGACCCATCAGACTCAACAACCCTTAGTGGAAGTGATATTTTTACCATGTGTGAAGATGATGAAGGCAATATGTGGGCGGGCACCAGGAATGCTGGTTTGAATAAAATTGACCTATCTACGGGTAAGGTTTATCGTTTTTCTAAGGGCCCCAATGGAGAGGATTTTTCTTCCATGACCGTTTCTTCCATTCTGAATTTGGGAAATCATCGGGTCATGGTTTCTGCCACAGGCTTGGGTATTTTAATTTATGACACACGAGAAAACAAATTAATAGCCAAAGAATCGGACGTAAAAAACCCCATGATGGCAGATGTGGTGCGTATTTATCGCCATTCTAAAGGGGCTATCTGGTTTGGAACGCGCACAGGTTTATTGATTTCCAGACTTGGACCTAGATCCTATATGCCATTCAAATTGTCAGAAAAAAATTTAACACCGGATTACCGTATTCGGGTTATTAATGAGGCGGCTAATGGTGACATACTTGTGGGGACGGAGGGAAGAGGGTTATTTCGATTTAATCCACAAAATCAACATTTTACTCGGGTATTTTACAATGCCCAAAGTCCTTTAAGTCGTCAAAATATCGTTACTAGCCTGACAAAAGATGCCTATCAGAATTTATGGATAGGAACAGATAATGGTGTATATGTACTAAATAAGGAAGATTTTTCTTCTTATTATCAAATTTCATCGAATCCTGATCCTGACCTTGGTATTAGTTCTTTTTCTGTCACCAGTTTATTTACTGATGCCAATCTAAATACCTGGGTAGGAACTTGGGAAGCAGGCTTAAACATTGCCTTTTACCAAAAACCTCGCTTTTCCATTCTGCGTTACAAACCTAACACCTTGCAAGGGCTTTTAAGTAATAAAGTTACGGCCATAAGTGTTAGTAAAACGGATCCCAATGGCGTATGGATTGGTTTGAATGTGGGTTTGTCCTACTTTAATTATAAAACAGGGAAAATTGAGCATATAGTTAATAATGCTGGAGTCAACAAATTAAATCAGGTTTCAGATTTTGACGTCAGTTTATTACAATCGGATAAAGATGGTAATTTATGGATTGGCGTTTGGGGAAATGGCTTGATTAATTTGACTTCCCAAAAGAAGCAAATTGCCTATCCATATCAATTAGGTAACCGAGCTGCGAATTTGACGGCCATGAGCTTAATGGGAAATAAACTTTGGCTTGGGACCGTTGGTTTAGGCCTTTTAGAATTTGATATTCCCACAAAGAAATACCGTATTCCTTACCCAGCCTTAGGGTATAAGAATTTTTCTGGTAAGAATATTTCCAGTCTTATGGTCCTTGAAAATAAGCAAATATGGATAGGAACTACTGGCTTTGGATTATATCTGTACGACATAGCTAGTCAACAATTGACACATTTTGAGAAAAATGGAGCTCCCAACGGAATCCGATACAATAATATTACTAAAATATTTCAAGATCGGAATAAGCGAATTTGGGTGTTGACGAATGGGGGAGGTTTACATTTATTTCTTGGACCGGGTAAAGGTTTTAGGAACCTTACGGTGGCAGATGGTTTAGCATCTAATACTTTAAGAAGTATGATGGAGGATAAACAGGGAAACCTCTGGATTAGTACCAACGGAGGAATATCTAAAATGAACCCTAAAACACTCAAATTTGTCAATTTTGATGAATTGGATGGACTTCAAGGGAAGGAGTTTTTGGCCAATGCTTATAGTCAGAACGACAAAGACTGGTTGTTTTTTGGCGGCGCAAATGGACTTAATTTTATTAAGGCAGATAGCCTTAGGATGAAAATGGATATTCCGCCAATTTATTTAACTGGTTTAAAGATTTTCAATAAACCCGTTAAAGTAGGGGACGAAAATTCACCTTTAGAGCGAGATATCCTTCAAACTAAGCATTTAATACTTCAGCCGAATCAGACAGTTTTTAGCTTGGATTTCGTGGCTTTGGAATATCAAAGGCCAAAGAACAATCGCTACGCGTATTATTTGGAAGGTTTTGATAAAGAGTGGAATGAGGTAGGAACACAACGCACGGCTACTTATACCAACCTTAACCCCGGGGATTATACCTTTAAAGTGAAAGCTACTAATTCCGATGGTGTCTGGGGTGAAAAACCATTTGAATTAAATATTACCGTTTTGCCTCCTTGGTATAGAACCTGGTGGGCCTATGGTCTCTATTCTCTTATCTTATTTGGTTTGATCTATGGTTTTATGCGCGAGGTGAGAATTCGCGAGGCATTTAAAACGGACCTTAGGATGAAGGAAATTGAGAAGGAGAGAATTCGAGAGTTGGAGCAAGTGAAAACTCATTTCTTTACAAATATCTCTCATGAGTTAAGAACTCCATTGACATTGATAATCAGTCCATTAGAGAAATATTTTTTAAATAATACACAGGCCAATAAAGAACAGAAATCTAGGATATTGGCCATCTACCAAAATGCACAAAAACTATTACACCTAATCAATCAATTGCTTGATTTATCTAAAATTGAAGCAGGGAAGCAACAACCTGTCATAGCGCAACATGATTTAATTTTACAATTGAATGGTATCATGCAAGGATTTGAAGCCTATGCCGTTCAAAAGCAAATTAAATTAAAATGGGTTCCACCCATGGAATCCCTATTTGTATATTACGATGCCGACATCATTGAAAAATGTATTTCTAATTTACTTTCCAACGCATTTAAGCATACTCCAGAAGATGGAACCATAGCCGTCAAAATGGATTTAATTAAGCAGTTTAAAGCGGGATCTGAGGAAGTTCAAGTGGCTAAAATTCATGTGATGGATACGGGTAAGGGGATTGATTCGACTCATTTACCTCATATTTTCAATCGATTTTATCAAGTTCCTGATTCCATTGGTCGAGTAGGTACTGGAGTCGGTTTATCTCTTTGCAAGGAATTGATGGAGCTTCATTTAGGGCAGATTGAGGTTAGTAGCGAATTAGGTAAAGGCAGCGATTTTTGTATCGAATTTCCGGTAACCCAAAAGGATTATGATCCTTCCTGGATACTCAATAAACCGGTATTTAGTGCAATCGAGCCTAGCTCTGTTTTAAAGAAAGCGGATGAATTGGAAATAGAACAAGAGAAGCAAATATTAATGGTGGTTGACGATCATTCAGAAATGCGTCAATTTATTTCGGATATTTTTAAAAATAGGTTTCAGATTATCCAAGCAGAAAGGGGTGAAGAAGCCCTAGAAATGGCCTTGAAATTTATCCCTGATGTCTTAATTACCGACTGGATGATGCCTGGCATGAGTGGAGTAAATCTTTGCCGAGCCTTACGCCAAAATCCTAAGACTAACCATATTCCATTATTGATTTTAACATCAAAAAGTTCGCACGAAAGTCAAATTGAAGGAATGCAAGCCGGTGCTGATGATTTTGTTTCCAAGCCTTTTAATGCCGATATTTTGGAAATCAGGGTCAATAAATTGCTTGAAACGAAGGAGAGGATGCGGAAAAACTGGCAAAAACAAATGATTCAGCAAGGTTTAACAGAAGGAAAATTACCCGTGTATGAGGATCCCTTCTTGCAAAAAGCCACTCAATTGGTGATCGACCATCTTGCTGAAGCAGAATTTGATGTGGATGACTTGGAAAAAGGCTTGGATATGAGCAAAATGCAATTGTATCGAAAACTTAAGAACTTGACATCATTGGCGGGAAATGAGTTTATTCGTTCCATCCGTTTGCAACAAGCCAAATTGCTTTTAGAAAATTCTGAATTTAATATCTCCGAAATTGCCTATCAGGTTGGCTTCAATGATCCTGCCTATTTTACGCGAGCCTTTAAAAAACAATATGGGAAATCCCCGAAATCATTCATTCAACAAATTCAAGATGAAAAATCCTAAGTATGTTTTCTTAATTATTGTGCCCTTAACTCTTATGATTTCATCCTGGGGGTTTTTGGCGCATAAAACCTTGCAGCAAGTTTCTATTTATGCTTTACCTGATCCATTGGGAGCATATTTCTATGCAAATCAGGATTATTTGGTTAATCAATCCATTCGTCCAGATGTTCGCAGAAACGAAGATAAAACGGAAGATGTGAAACATTATTTGGATATGGATGCGGCCATTTTTGGACCAAATTATACCAAAGACATCCCTCATGAATTCTCAGCAGCTGTAGCTAAATATGGATTAGATTCACTGCGTAAGGAAGGTTTAGTGCCATGGGAGGTTGTCCGGGTTTATGGCCGACTGGTGAATGCATTTAAAAGGGAAATGAAAGATTCTGTATTATTTTATGCAGCAGATTTAGGTCATTATGTGGCTGATGCTCACGTACCCTTACATACCACCAAAAACCATGATGGTCAGTTAACGGGTCAAAAGGGATTGCATGCTTTGTGGGAGAGCTTAGTTCCGGAGGAACAACTATCTCAATATAATTTAGCTACTTATCAGGCAAAACCTTTGGTTTATATCTCTAAACCCCAAGATTTTATTTTTGAAATTTTGTTAGAATCACATGCCATGTTACCTGAATTATTTCAAGTGGAAAAAGAGGTTACGCTAGCTATGGGTGCAGATAAAAAGCACATGCAAGTAGTTCGAAACGGAAGAACTTTAAATTATTATACCAAGGAGTTTATTCAAGCTTATGGAAATAAGCTGGGCGCAAAGGTGCAAGACCGTATGTTGGTATCAGCCCACCGCGTAGCTTCCTTTTGGTATTCAGCCTATAAAGATGCTGGTTCTCCTGCTTGGGTGAATCATGATACTAAAATTTCTCAGGAATTAAAGGGCGCCTTTCAGGCGGAGAAAAAAGCCTGGTTAGCGAATACGTTGATTAGCGATAAATTATTAATCTCTGTAAAGAATAAAAAGGCCGAGTAAGGTGAAGAAAATTTTAATTATTTCAGATACCCATTCCTTTTTAGATCCAAGGTTGGAGCCTCATTTACAAGCTTGCGACCAAATTTGGCATGCGGGAGACTGGGGGTCAGTTCAATTGGCAGACCAACTTTTGACTTATAAAAAACCGATAGCTGGTGTTTATGGCAATATTGACGATAGGACCATTCGTAATATGTACCCTAAAATCATGCGCTTTCGATGTGAAGAAGTTAATATAGCCATGACGCATATTGCAGGAGCACCCTCTTCTTACAAGCCAGATGCCTATGAGGCATTTTCAAAGGGAATACCTCAGATTTTTGTTTGTGGGCATTCGCATATTCTTCAAGTTAAGAGGGATATTAAACGAAATAATATGCTATTTATTAATCCGGGCGCTGCAGGGCAGCATGGATTTCATCCCATTCAAACAGCTATTCAATTGAAGATTGATGGTACGCGCATTTATGATGTAGAAATCATTCAAATGGAGCGGAATAGAAAGGTTCCTAAAGAAATGCTAGAGGAAGGAATGTAAGATAAATAGCTATTCAAGCCCTAAAAAAAGAAAGGTGTAAACATTTTATTGTTTACACCTTATTATATGAACACAGGATTTGGTAATTAAAAAGGCGGAATTAAATATTTTTATAAAAACAAATCTGTTATAATTTGAGTTTATGTCTGTTTTACTTTATGTATGACAAAATTCAACAAATTTACTTAGTGGCAAAAGGTTAATTTATGCCTGATGATGGTAAATATGTTACCTCAATTTAGTTCAGTTCTAAATTCTAGTGGAGTAATTCCAGTTAATTTTTTGAAATATTTATTGAAATTAGTAGGCTCATCAAAACCTGTATCAAAGCAAATTTCCTTAATGGAAAGTGTTGTAGAACTTAATTTTCTTTTGATTTCCAAAATGATGTAATCATCTAAAAACTCCTTAGCCGTTCGATGCGTAAATCGCTTGCAGATTTCATTTAAATGCTTGTAAGAGATATTCATCATATCCGAATAATCATTGACATTCCTGCTTTGGGAATATTTGCTTTCAATTAAATTTCTAAATTTTTCAAACACTTCAAATCCTTGCTTGGTAATTCCTTCTGAATACAAAAGGTTTCTATTGTTGAGTTTATAAAGTATGATAGAAAATAAGGAAGCTATGATTTGATATTTCAGGACATAGCGGCTATTACTATATTCAGTTGCCACTCTATTCGCATAATCCATCATGCACTCATCTAATTGGTAAATAGGCTTAAATATGTGGTAATTGAATAATTGAGAAATATGAAAATATGTATTGGGGGTAAAGTAGTTTAATAGGTATTCCTTGGTAAAGAAAATGAAATAGCCATGGTAGTCAGACTCAGCATTTAACTCATGTATTTGGTTGGGTGAAATGATTAAACACTCATTTTCATTGACTAAAAATTCTTGAAAGTCCACCTTATGTTTGACCGAACCTTTGGTGATAATTAAGAGTACATAAAAATCTACTCGATGTGGGAAATAGGGGGTATGCGGTTCATATTTTGACCAATCTCGATTACAAAATTCTTGTAAATCAACGCATTCAAAACCTTCTGATTTTAGGTCTTCTTTAAACGATACTTTGGGTATAAATTTCAATGGTAGTACACAGTAAATGGTAAAACATGTTCATTGTTAATTACCAATTGTTTATGGTAATTATTGAACCTGAACTGGTTCAATCTTCTAAATGTATGTAAATTTTCAAATAACAAAAAATTCTTTGCGAAAATTGACATATATCAATTTTATATTTTGCGCTTGGGCAAGTTTAGAATACCCAATCTTCTTATTTCTTAATTTTTTGGCTAAAGATGGTGTTTCCAGATTCATCTATAAATTGAAATTCTAAGGCTTTGGATTGTATAAAAAAGGCAGCAAATCCATTGACCGATTGGGCGAAAATGGATTTATCTTTTGTTTGTAACGGAGTAATTTTACTGCCCGCTCCAGAAATCACATGATGTAGTTTTTGATTTAAATGGTTGTATTCCAAATGGTGTTCATGGCCTGCTAAATAAAAGTCTACTCCCATTTTTTCAAATAGTTTTTGCCAGGAATTCGCTACATGATTTATTCTCCCCATACGTGGGCCAGAAGTAAATAGGGGATGATGTCCTATTACGATTTTCCAAGTGGCTTTGGATTGACTCATTAATTCGGTAAACCATTTTTTTTGAGCACTAGTATCCTGTGCAGCTACATTCGATCTAAAAGGTTCCTCTGCATCGCTATAATATCCTAGTTCAAAGGGAGAAGTATCCAAAAATGCCATTAATAAGGTAGCACCATCGCCTAATTTGTAGGTTTTAGAATAGTATCTGGCAGGTAAATTCCATCTCCGACTCACTTTTGAATAGTCTATTTCAGCCTGAGGATTACCTGCATAATCGTGGTTTCCTAAAACGGGGTACCAGTTGACATGCAGACTATGTGCCGTATAAATATCTTCAAAACTACTTTTCCATGCCGGATCTTGGGCACTTGCTACTCCTTTGGGGTAAATATTATCTCCTGTAGTAATGATAAAGTCTATATCTGCCTCGGCGGCAGTCAAAGCCATTTGTTTGGCTACGTCTTTTTGGTGGAATTCGCCATGACGACCAAAATCACCCATAAGCAAAAAGCTGATGTCTGATTTGGGGTAATTTTTAGCTTGTTGGGCCCAATTTTGATGAAGGCCTACCCACATCAAGAAGGCTATCAAGAAGGTTGATTTCATACAGCAAATGATTGAATATTTTCAAATACACTACCTTTTTGGAATGATTTTAAAATCCATCCTCCGCCAATCACGTCATCCCCTTCATAAAATACAGCTGCTTGCCCCGGTGCTATACCTGAAACTTCATCATGAAAAGTTACTTTGATTTTATCAGCTATTTGTTCAATTAACCCTTCCGTTCCCGGATCCTTGTATCGAACTTTTGTATTGGTTTCTAGGCCTCCGGCTGGTATTTCAGCATATTTCTGAAGATTTAATTGTCCCACATACATACCTGTACGATTCAAATCCTCTAATTTTCCAATTACCACCTCATTCGTTTCTTTCCGAATTTCCGTGACAAAAGCAGGAAAACCAAAGGCTTTTCCTAGTCCTTTTCTTTGACCAATGGTATAAAATGGGTAGCCCTCATGTTTCCCAATGATTTTTCCCGACTGATCCACGAAATTTCCTCCTTGTACTGCTTCTTCTAAATCAGGTAAACGTCTTTTTAAAAAGCCTCGGTAGTCGTTGTCTGGCACGAAACAAATTTCATAGCTTTCTGATTTATTCACTAAATCCACAAAGCCTCTTTCAGTGGCCATTTCACGGATGCGTTGTTTGGTTAAATGTCCCAAAGGCAAAATGGTCCTAGCAAGACTCTCCTGAGATACTCCCCAAAGCACGTAGCTTTGATCTTTTAAGGCATCTACCCCCTTTGAAATAATATATCGATTATTTTCTTGTCGGATTTGGGCATAATGTCCTGTTGCGATAAAATCACATCCCAACTGGTCTGCTCTACGTAATAAGGCATCCCATTTGATGTGGGTATTGCACATGACACAGGGGTTAGGAGTTCTACCTTCTACATATTCATTGGTAAAATAATCGATAACTGAATCACCGAATTCTTCCCGAATGTCTAAAATGTAATGCGGGAATCCCAATGAAACGGCTATGTGCCGAGCATCATTGATGGAATCTAGAGAACAGCAGCCTGTTTCTTTTTTCGTTCCACCTGAGCTAGCATAGTCCCATGTTTTCATGGTCATGCCTATCACTTCGTACCCTTGTTCGTGTAATAATACAGCTGCGACCGAGCTGTCAATGCCGCCGCTCATAGCGACGAGAACGCGTCCTTTTGTTTCCATATTCAATTCAGGTTCAAAGCCTGCAGAAATTTTCTGCAATTTAATGATTTATTTCTCCAATAAGTCATTTTTATTTGTAATTCACGTCCTATGCAGTAGTTTTGCCAATTGTTTTAGAATAAAATATGATGTTAAAAACACGGGTGAAGGTTTCCTCCATTGATAACCTTTCGGATGCTCGATATTGTGCCGGCATGGGGGTTGATTGGTTAGGGTTTGCCTTGCATGAAATGCCATTAGATAAGTTTAAGGAAATTAGAAATTGGTTAAGTGGAGTAGAAATTGTGGCAGAACTTTCAGGACTTTCGTCAGATCAAATTAAAGAAATCGTTCAAAACTATGCACCTGATTGGATTGAAGTGGATTCCCGGGTGCAATTACCGCGTTTATTAGAATTAGATATTCCAAAAATGATGCGGGTCAATATTGATTCAGATAATTTACCTGCCTTATTTGCTACAGCTGCACCTTATGTGGCTTATTTTTTATTAGTGGCAGATTCTCCGGATTCTTTGGTGGGTATGGAAGCTCAGATAGAAACCTGGGCAGCTCAGTATCCTGTCATCTTGGGCTTAGAACTTCCAGAAGAAGATTTAGAGGAATGGGTGGAGCAAAGTTCAATCCAAGGAATAGGACTTATGGCTGGGCATGAGGATAGACCAGGATTTAGGGATTTTACGGATTTAATGAGTATCTTAGAAAAATTAGAAACGGAATAATTCAATCCATTTATGCTACAACGAATTCGCGCAATCGTTCAACAGCTTAAAAGCCTTTTCTGGACAGGATTGGAGCGTTTAACGGTTTTGTTCTTGTCCTTATTAGCTCGTGTCCTAGGAGAAAAGAAGTATTCTTGGCTGGTAGGCCAAGTGGCAATGACCAGTTTTTTTCTACGGACAAAATGGAGATTAATCGAGGCTTATTATGAAGCCCGAGTAGACCGAAATTCTCCTTATTATCGTCCCATTGTCACCATGTGGAAAGTAGCGGGTAAAGTAGTCATGTATGTGCTAATCTACCTGTTTGTGATTGAGACCAATATCTTTTGGTTGACGGGTGAAATGCCAGGAGTAGATGAATTGCAAAATCCTAAATTATCTCAAGCTTCTGAAATTTATTCTGCTGATGGTGTTTTATTAGGAAAATACTTTGCAGAAAATAGAACTCCAATACGCGATTATAAATTGCTTTCGCCTTACCTTGTTCAAGCCCTAGTGGCAACCGAAGATGCCCGTTTTTACGAACATACCGGTATAGACTTTCAAGCTTGGGCAGGAGTGGCTGTGGGATTAGTAAAAGGCGGTGATCGTGGGGGCGGAAGTACCATTTCTCAGCAATTGGCTAAGAATTTATTTAAAACAAGGACTAAAAAAGGATTTACCAAAACAGGTTTATTTGGCTATATTCCAGGTTTAAGTAAGTTGATATATAAATCCAAAGAGTGGGTGACCGCCATTAAACTAGAACGTTTTTATACCAAAGATGAAATCATCCTTTGGTACTTAAATACGGTTGACTATGGAAATAATGCCTACGGTATTAAAGTAGCATCTAAAACCTATTTCAATACTTCCCCAGATTCTTTAAATATCCAAGAGGCTGCTATTTTAGTGGGACTTCAGAAAGCTACTACGACCTATAATCCTAAGCGTTATGAAGGTAAACCATTGGAACAAAATAAAGCTTGGAAACGTCGTAATGTAGTCTTAGCCCAAATGGTAAAGGCTGGTTATCTCAAGAAAAACGCCTTCGATTCATTAGCTAAAATGCCTATTGAATTACATTCTAATGAAGAATCACCCTATGACGGTACTGGCAATTATTTCAAAGTGGCCATTGCTAAATATTTGAATGAATGGGCTAAAGCCAACGATATGGAAATTGATTTATATCGTGATGGTTTGAAAATCTACACGACCATTGATTCTAGAATGCAGATTCATGCTGAACAAGCCGTGGAGTCAGGTATGCGTTCCATTCAAAAAACATTTGATAATCACTGGACTGGGCAAAATCCTTGGGTAGATGAACATGGTAAAGAAATTCCTGGTTTCATTGATACAGTGGCTAAACGTACGGAATACTATAAGGCATTAGTACATAAATATCCCAATAATCCCGATTCTGTCATGCATTACATGAAGATTGTCAAGCGGAAAATGTGGGTGTATTCTAGGTCTACCATGGGTGAAGAACAAATGACCATGAGTGCCTATGACTCGATCCAATATTATAAGCGATTCTTACAGTCAGGAATGATGACCTTGGATCCATACACAGGGCATATTAAAGCTTGGGTAGGTGGATTGGATTTTAAGTATTTTAAGTACGATCACGTAAAGCAATCGAAGCGTCAACCCGGATCTACATTTAAACCCTTTGTTTATACGGCCGCGATTGATGGACCTAAAGATTTGTCGCCATGTTACATGATGACCGATGAGCCATTTGAACTGGAAGTAGAAGAAAAGGGCGAAAAGAAAATTTGGAGGCCATCCAATGCTGATGGGACTTTTTCCTATTCGGCTATGCCCATACGTAGGGCATTGGCTAAATCCATTAACTCAATTACTGCCCGTTTAACCAATGAGGTAGGAGCGGACACTGTTATGTATTATGCGCAGAAAATGGGAATCAAGAGTCCATTAAAAGCAGTTCCTTCCATAGGATTAGGCTCTTTTGATGTTTCCTTGTACGAAATGATTGGTGCCTATTCCGCTTTTGTCAATGAAGGTATCCATGTGGAGCCAATGATAGTTCAAGAAATTAAGGATCAAAATGGCAAGGTTTTACAACGTTTTGACCCTGTTTCTTACCGTGTCATCAAAAAAGAATCAGCTCAATTAGTTCGCTCCATGTTGGAAGGGGTGGTTTATGAAGGTGGAACAGGTAGTTCATTATTATGGAACGAGGGAGAAGTTTTATTACCGGCCAATAATCGATATGCACCTGCATTTGCAGCTAAAACCGGTACAACATCCAATCATTCAGATGGTTGGTTTATAGGTATGACTCATAATTTAATATCCGGTGTTTGGGTTGGTGGGGATGACCGTTCAATTCACTTCCGAACGGGTGCTTTGGGTGAAGGTTCTAAAACAGCCTTGCCGATTTACAAGCGCTTTATGATAAAAGTTGTCAATGACCCTCTTTTGGCTAATTATAAGCCCGTACCTTTTGACAAATTAGATAAACGAGTGGTTAAAAAGGATTTTAACTGTCAAAGTTCATACAGTACCCTACCAGATTCACTTCAAGTCAGTGATTCGGAATTGGATTCACTCAATTCTTTATTAGGAAGTCCTACTGAAACGCCTGATACCAATCAACATTCCCCTCAATAAATATGCGTAAGGAAGTTATAGCCGAATATTTTAAAGGTTTGCAAGATTCTATCTGTAAGGGCATAGAAGCCGTAGATGGGGGTAGTAGATTTAAGGAAGATAATTGGAAGCGGAAGGAAGGCGGAGGTGGTCGCTCTCGAGTGATTGTGAACGGGAATATCTTAGAAAAGGCTGGCGTGAATTTTTCAGCTGTATTTGGACCATTGCACCCTAAAATGGTGAAAAGTCTAGATTTAAAGGAAGAGGTAGATTTTTTTGCCTCTGGAGTTTCTATTGTTATGCACCCAATCAATCCTTGGGTACCGATTATTCATATGAATGTTCGGTATTTTGAATTAAGCAATGGCGAAAACTGGTTTGGTGGAGGTATAGATTTAACGCCTCATATCATCATACCTGAACAAGCCAAATGGTTTCATGAACAAATAAAATCAGTTTGTGACCGCTTTGATAAATCCTATTATCCTAGCTATAAAACTTGGGCAGATGATTATTTTTTTAATACTCACCGAGAAGAAACACGAGGAATAGGAGGGATATTTTTTGATTATGTCAAATCAAAGAATCTTGAAGAAAAATTAGCCCATTTTGACTTTGTTAAAGCGGTAGGAGAAGCTTTTGTGCCAATTTACAGTCATTTGATGGAAGAAAATGCTATCAGGCCCTTTGGAGAGAAAGAAAAAGCGTTTCAGCTTTTGCGTCGTGGAAGGTATGTAGAGTTTAATTTGGTACATGACAGGGGTACAAAATTCGGTTTAGAAACGAATGGTAGAACAGAATCAATATTGATGAGTTTGCCTCCATTAGCTAGCTGGGACTATATGCACGATTATTCTGATTACCCTTTGGGAATTGAAACGCAGAAATTATTAGTCAAAGGTATTGATTGGGTATATTAATTTTATTCCCATTTGATTAAAAGAAAAGCCACTAGAAATAAATCTAGTGGCTTTTTTATGTTGTGTTAACGATACTCGTTGGAATGATTAGCTTTCTTTTTCCCAAACTACAGAGATACCTTTGGGAGTCATTAATAAAATTCGCGTAGGTGAAGGCAAAAGTACTAATCTTGCACCCACCGCTGGATTTTCAATCCATTCAACCTCTACACCCTCTTTTTTGCCTATCTCAATTTCTCCATCTTCTGTTTCAACAAATTTTTTGGCTAGGTAAGCGGTAGGTAGGAGCACATCAGATTCTGGACAATGTTTGATATGAACCTTTTCGAGAATTTCTTCTAATTGATCACCATATTTCTCATTAAAATCATCTTCTAAATCGTGTAAGATTTCTTCTACATCATCATAGCTTTCATCTGAATAGTTCAATTTAGAGAGTTCTAAACGTTTTTCAAGGATGGCAATCATTGCCGCGTCAATCGTATTCATGAAGTATTTTTCTAATTTTTTGTAAAGATAGGCCTTAAAATGTATTTCCTAAACATGATTTTCATGAAATGGATTGATCCGATTAAAATTTGGGTTGAAATGTAAATTTCCTTTTTGTATGGATAAGCCTGAGGCAAAATTATTGGTATACAAACTTCCTGTCCCTAAACCTTGAGGTAGATTAGGGGAATAATCTGCTGTGAATTGCGCAATGGCTTGAAGACCAATATTTGATTCCAAAGCCGAAGTAATCCACCAATCCATTTCCCTAGATTCCGCAGCTTGAATCCAATCATGACTTGCTGAAAATCCACCTAATAAACTCGGTTTTAAAATAAGGTATTGGGCGGGAATTTTATCTAGTAATTGATTTTGTTGATATTCAGACTCTAAGCCTATCAGCTCTTCATCGAGCGCAATGGGTAAAATATTTTCTTTACATAAATCGGCCATCGCATTCCATAAACCTGCTGCGATGGGTTGTTCTATGCTATGAATATCAAGTTTGGCTAATTTTTCCAATTTATGAGCGGCCTCCTCTGTTTTAAAAGCCCCGTTAGCATCTACACGAATAGTCAATTGTTCTTTCGAAAACTGACCTCTAATGTTCTTTAAAATGGCTAATTCCTGTTCAAAATCGATAGCCCCAATTTTTAATTTTAAACAGGTATATCCTTGAGCTATTTTTTCTTCGATTTGATCTTCCATGAAATCTGGTTTTCCCATCCAAATGAGTCCATTGATGGGAATTGACTGATTTCCTTGGCTAAAATCATTATCAAAATATTGTCCATTTTTGCCTATGATATAGTCGAAAACTGCCATTTCAATGGCGAATTTATAGGAAGGGTAACCAAGAGGTAGCTCCTTGACAAATAAGGGAATTTCATCCAGGCTTTCCGGAAATAACTCCCAATTGGCGCTTTTAATATATTTTTCAAAGCCCGCCAATCCCTCTTCTTCAAATTCGGGGCTTAATCCCCGCAACGGTCCAGCTTCACCTAAACCCACTTGAAGAGGATTTTTTTTATTCTTTATCTGAATGAAATATGAATTTTTTTCAGTCAGCACACCCCGAGAAGTGCCGGCTTCAAAATGAAATTTTAAAGCATGTTTTTGGTAAGAAACAGATATATCAAACATGTATGCAAGTTATTATTTTCTTGGCTGTTTTGCCGCCTCGACGATTCTTTTTAGCTTTAAACTTGATATGAAAAAATTATTGACTTGGCTTCCAGCATTACTTTATGGAATAATCATATTCTTGCGGAATACATGTTATGATTGGGCTTGGTTCAAATCACATCATTTTGAAAAACCCAAAACCATTGTAGTAGGAAATCTAGCAGTGGGCGGTACTGGCAAAAGTCCTTTAGTGGCCTATTTGATTCAACACGCTCCTTGGCAATCGGCTTTAGGTATTTTGAGTAGGGGATATGGACGACTTAGCCATGGCTTCAAATGGGTTCAGACTAGTTCGACAGCCAGTGAGGTAGGAGATGAGCCCCTTAGCTATAAAACCTCATTTCCCAATATCCATGTAGCTGTTTGTGAAAATCGGGTTCAAGGAATTCATCAAATGTATGCCGAGTACCCAGAAATAAGCACAGTGATTCTAGATGATGCTTTTCAGCACCGTGCCTTGAAAGCAGATTTTAATATCGTTTGTACAACTTTTGATCAGCCCTATTTTAAAGACCATTTAATGCCCATGGGCCGGCTCCGGGAATGGAGAGAAGGTATTCATAGGGCGGATGTGGTTGTGCTTACACGCTGTCCTTCTCACCTAAGCAGACAAGAAATGCAATGGTTTCAATCCCAAATTCCTAAACCCGTATATTTTGCATCTATTCGCTATGCTAAACCCTTAGGTCTGAATTCGGAATCCATTACCACCTGGTTTGCCATAGCCGGTATTGCTGACCCGACATTGTTTTTTCAACAAGTTGCCACCTTAGGTGAGTTAAAAAGGACACAATCTTTCCCTGATCACCACCGTTTTAAGTCGGCAGAGCTTGAAGAAATGAACAACCTAGCCAAGAATATGGCATCACATGAAGCATTTATTACTACGCACAAGGATTTTGTTCGTTTACAATCTGTCGCTAACGACTATCCTTTCTTGAAACAAAAACTGCTCTATTTGCCTATGGAGATGTATTTTTTAGAGAAAGAGGCTGAGTTTTGGAATGTATTGAAACAGAGCTTAGCAATATAATTTCCTTAAATTAAGCTACCTTTGTGGGGATGAAACATCGCTTAGCCGTACTTTTTTTACTTTTATTTTTGTTGCCGATTTCTATTTGGGCGCAAGTATTAACACCTGGTACATCTTCGGGTTTTCCAGGAACACAAAATCCCAATGATCGAAATAGTTTCCCCAATCCTGCCAATCCTACGACTCCTTCTAAAAGTAAAGGTCCACAAAAAAGTGGTAGAGCTGCTCTGGATGATTCCACTAAATTGATTTATGGTCCTAATACCATGTATTATCTGTACGAATCAGATATGGTTAATTCTAAGGACATTAAACGAAGAATTGACACGACACTAACTCTTTTTCAGCGCTATTTATTTCAAGAAAAAAGCGGCTTTTTGACGGCTAATTTAGGTAACGATGGAACGGCCGTTAGAAATGTGTTTTATCAATCTCCAGCTAGCCTAGGTACGCAACTTGGTTACTCAGTTTATGCTCCTTATGCCTTCCAAACGGATCAAGTGCGGTATTTCAATTCTAAATCTCCTTATTCTGAAGTGGAATATAATTTGGGCGGAGGAGGACAAACGCGTTTGAATTTTAATTTCGCTAGAAACGTAGATTCCTTGTGGAATATTGGTATTTCACTTCAACGAATGGTGGCCGACAAAGTATTAACGGATGCGGCATTTAAATCTGGAGAACAAAGTTTATTAGGTCAATGGGGCCTTTTATTACATACTAATTATCAATCAAAAAATGGTAAATACCGTTTACTTGGGCATATTAATTATTTTGATCAAGGTACAAATGACCAAGGTGGGGTTAAATTATCAAAAACCTTAACGGCAGATGAAGCTCTAAAATATGTAGATAATACAGCTTTTTTATCCAATTCACTTTCCCAATCCAATGATAAATTCATCAAATTCCATTTATACCATGAATATATTGGCTGGAAAGGTTTACAATTATTTCAAACCTTACATGTTGAAAATAGGACCGTTAAGTTTCGTGATAAAGCATTTCAACAATCATTAGCCGATGGTTTTTATCCTAGAACTTATATTCAATACATTCAGGCTCCGAGTGAAGATTCTCTTTACAATGAAAATCAATGGTCTTCCTATAGCCATCAAACAGGTTTTAAGGGTATTTATAAGCAATTTGTATACCGAACCTACCTGAAACAAAGGTATTGGTCTGTGTATAATCCCATGAATAATAGTAGTCTAGATCGATTTGAAAATTATGTAGGTATATGGTTAAATCAATCATTCAATAAAAATATTGATTTCACAGCCGAAGGGGAATATTTATTAGGTTCAGATTATCGATTGAAAGCTAATTTTCAATCCCCATTCTTTCAAGTCACTGCTCAACGTATATCGTATAGTCCGAGTATTTCCCATAACTGGGTGTATAATACCTCCTATCGTTGGAAAAATGATTTTGCCAATATCTCCATTGATGAAATTTATGGAGGCATTAGCTTAAAATCTAAATCGATTTATTTTAAACCAGGTTTAACCATCCAGCGAATTTCAGATTGGATTTATTTTGATACACTAGCCACATCAACTCAAGTAAAAGCGGATATTGGTGTATTTAGAACTAGTGTAGACATTGGAGGACAATGGCGGAAATTCTCTTGGTTTACTAAAGTATATGCCAATACGCAAACTGGCCCCGATGTTATTAGGATGCCTAATTTATTGATAGATGCTAATTTAGCTCTAGATGTTCAATATAAGAAGTTGCTTTATGTTCAATTTGGAATAGATGTTCACCATCAATCGGCCTATTTTGCGGATGCCTATCAGCCTGCTTTACAGCAATATCATATTCAAAATAAGTATCAAGTACCTGCTTTTGTACAAGTAGATCCTTATGTATCTCTGCGTATTAATCGCGTGCGATTATTTTTTAAAATGTCCCATGCCAACTTTGGCTTGTTGAACAATAATTATTACACCGCATATTTACATCCCGCCATGTCACGCGTTTTTGGCTATGGTGTGAAATGGCTTTTGTTTGATTAACAAGAGCAGATGCAGTGCATCTGCTTTTTGGTTGGAGGGTTTACAGATCCGATGCACTGCATCAGCTTTTTGATATTTTGGGATTAGGATTTTTTTTGAGCATTTAGGGTATTTTTTTTGTAGTTGATTTCCGATTTACTCGGATTAGCATCAAAAAAATATACCTATGCCACCAATAAAACCAAGAAAATTCCGCAATAAATATAGGGTAGATACAACAAGAAAACGAGACTGGGATTATCGAAGACCAGCAGCCTATTATATTACCATTCTAACCAAAAATAGAATTCCATTCTTTGGGTCCATAATAAAAAGTCAAGATGCTTCTGACTCAAAAATGCAATTAAGTGAATTAGGAAAATTGGCTGAAAAGTTTTGGAGAGAAATACCTTCACATTTCCCTTTTGTGGAATTAGGCAATTTTGTCATCATGCCTGATCATTTGCATGGTATGTTGATAATCAAAAATTACCCCGTTTCAACTTCACAATTCAATCAATCTTAGGTAAGGAAATTTTAAATACTTCCAATGAAATGAATGCAGATTCCGTTCGAGATTCTAATTCATTTAAAAGGACCAAAAAACGTATACCAAATGCTTATATGTCTTCTATTTCACCCAAATATGGTTCCATATCATCCATAGTTCGTTCCTATAAATCTGCTGTATCTAAATTTGCTCATAAGATTACTCCAGATTTTGGCTGGCATTCCAATTATCATGATTATGTAGTTTTAAATAAAAGGTCATTTGATAACATGCAGCGCTATACGCTCAATAATCCCAAAAATTGGGGAAAGAAGAAATCTCCATTGTAAAATGCTTTAAAATAAAAGATAGCCATTTACTTTTACCCAAATTTCAGCACAATAAGCTCCCAATTTTTCATTAGATTTACCATGTTTTAAATCTATTACTAATGACAACAATTTCTCGTCGTGAGTGGGTAAAAGGAATGACATTAGCCACATTGGGTACTGTCGCTTTTTATGACCTTTCCGCCCAAGCCAAACCTAATTTTCCTGTTTCTAAAAAAGCACCAGCCTGGACAGCCAAACAAGAACAAATACTGAATGAATGGATAGGAGTTATAATTCCAGAGTCATCCATTCCTGGGGCAGTAAGTTTAGGAGTTCCTAAATTTGTAAAAACCATGTTAGATGATTGTTATGAGCTTTCTGCTCAAGAAACTTTCCGTCAAGTTTTAGATGCTTTCCCTAGTTCTTTTGAATCCTATGTTAAAAAAGCTTGGTCACAAGCTAATCAAGCCGAAAAAGAGGAATTTCTTTTTGCTATGGCCAAAGGTAATGTAGGTTCTGGTGCTCAAAAAGCCATGTCAACCTTGAAAGGTTTAACGATACAAGGTTATACTACTTCGGAAGAAATTATGGTCAAATATTACAATTACGTCATGGCGCCAGGTTTTTTTAATGGCTGTGCTCCTGTCAAAAAATCATAAGGTAAACTCAATGAACTATTTAACAAACGCTGAAAAACGCACTTATGGTGCTATCGTAATCGGGTCGGGAATGGCAGGAGGCTGGGCTGCCAAAGAGTTTTGTGAGAAAGGAATTAAAACATTGGTTTTAGAAAGAGGGAGAAAGGTAACCCACAATGAAGATTATCCTACTACATTAATGTCTCCTTGGGAGTTTCCTCACCGTGGTCGTTTGACAGAGGAAGAATTAGCTGAAAATCCCATTATATCCAAGTGCTACGCATTTAGAGAGGATGCAAAACATTTCTTTGTAAAGGATAAAGAACATCCTTATGAACAAGACAAGCCTTTTGATTGGATTCGAGGATATCAAGTAGGAGGCAAGTCCCTTTTATGGGCCAGACAAACCCAACGTTGGTCTCAATTGGATTTTGATGGTCCTGCTCGAGATGGCTTTGCCACACCTTGGCCCATTACCTATAAAGAATTAGACCCCTGGTATTCTCATGTAGAAAAATTTGCTGGTATTTCGGG
Organism: Cytophagaceae bacterium; assembly: GCA_027491315.1. Lineage (GTDB taxonomy): Bacteria > Bacteroidota > Bacteroidia > Cytophagales > Spirosomataceae > Aquirufa. Next base: position 164,547 of record JAIXWL010000003.1, on the reverse strand, counting down.
TAATAAGGATGGCTTGGATGCATTGCCAGATGGGGAATTTTTACCGCCACATGAATTGACTTGTGTAGAAAAACACTTTCAAAAAGAAATTAAAAGATTATACAATGATCGACATGTGATTATCGGTCGTTGTGCTCATCTAACCGAGCCTAAGGAAATTCATTACCAACAAGGCAGAGCTCAATGTTTAGGTCGTAATTTATGTCAACGGGGTTGCCCTTTTGGGGGATATTTTTCCGCGAATGCTTCTACTTTACCTTGGGCAGCTAAAACTGGAAATATGACTTTACGGCCAGATTCTGTGGTTCATTCCATCATTTATGATGAGAAAAAACAAAAGGCCGTAGGTGTTCGGGTGGTTGATGCACATACTAAGGAAATGGTGGAATATTACGCTAAAGTGATTTTTGTCACTGCTGCAGCATTAAATACCAATCTGATTTTATTGAATTCGACTTCACATCGATTCCCCAATGGATTAGGAAATGACTCAGGGCTTTTAGGTACACACATTGCATTTCATAATTATAGAGCATCCATTTCAGCAGATTATGAAGGATATTTAGATTATAAAACGGAAGGAGGCCGTCCAAATTCGGGATACATTCCTCGCTTCCGTAATTTGTACAAGCAAGAAACCAATTTCTTGAGAGGTTATGCCGCCGGTATGAACGCAGGAAGGGGTTCAAGTACTGACCGCGAAGGTTTAGGAGAAAGCTTGAAGAATTCCTTGCTTAATCCCAAAATGAATCAAATGTGGTATGCTGGATCACATATGATGGGTGAAACCATTCCAAAAGAATCCAATAAAGTTACTTTGGATAAGCTAAAAAAGGATGAAAATGGTATGCCTATCTTGCATGTCAATGTGGCTTATGATGACAATGACGATAAAATGGTTCAGGATTTTATTGACCAATTTACCGAAATGTACACCAAAGCAGGCTTTAAAAATATACGCCATCGGGATACTAAACAAGCTCCAGGATTGGATATTCACGAAATGGGAGGGGTTCGCATGGGAGCAGATCCTAAAACTTCCTTGTTGAATAAGTGGAATCAAATGCACCATGTGAAAAACGTTTTCGTCACAGATGGAGCATGTATGACTTCTACATCCACACAAAATCCTTCTTTAACCTATATGGCATTTACGGCTAGAGCCGTAGATTATGCCGTTAAGGAGATGAAAAAGGGGAATTTATAAGCGAGGATGAAATCATTTTTAAGGCAAACAGCGGAACACCTCATTGCTCAGCATGGCTTTGATGAAATAAGGGAGGTGGCTATCGTCATGCCATCCCAACGTGGTGCGCTTTACCTTAAAACACAATTAGCTCAATTAGGAGAAAGACCATTTCTTTCTCCTAAAATTATGACCATTGAGGAATTTGCTCTGCAAATGACAACTTCCGAGCTCATTGACCCCATTTCTTTATTGTCAGAAGCATTTACTTGCTTTAAAGAGGTTGATCCTCAGGTAGATTTTGATCGATTTGTTTCCTGGGGACAATTGATGTTAAAGGATTTTGATGTGCTCGACCTTTATATGGTAGATCCCGTTCAATTATTTTCTTTTCTTTCTGAGGCAAAATCTCTAGAGCGTTGGGGAAAAGATTATGGTGAAGAACATCCAGAAAAATTCATTACCGAACATACCAAGGCATATTTTCAGCTTTATGATCATTTATTAGAGGTTTATATTCGCCTCAAAAATCGTTTAGATTCTTTGGGATTGGTTTATCGGGGAATGGCCTATCGGCGCTTGGTGGAGAATTTAGAAAAAGGTATTGCTCTTCCTAAAGCCTTCAAAAAGATTTATTTTGTTGGTTTTAATGCTTTGTCAAAAGCTGAAGAAGATATCATTCGCCTACTTTTGAAACAAGGATTGGCTGACACGCTTTGGGATGCGGATGAATATTATGTGAAAAATAAATTTCATCGAGCAGGCAATTGGTTAAGAAATTATTCTCATCCTGCTTCTCAAGAATATTTATCTCGTGGACCTTTCCTTTGGATGGGTAAAAACCTAATGGAATCACCCAAAAAAGTCCAAATTTTAGGAGTGGCCAATCCCTCTGCTCAAGTTTATGTGGCCATGGAGGCCATTAGGAATTGGGCAAAAAATCATGGAGATCATGAACAGGTGGCATTGGTATTAGGGGATGAATCCCTATTGGACTCTTTGACACAATATATTGGTGAATTCAAGGATCGATTAAATATCACGATGGGTTTTTCCATCAAAAAAACACAGATTTATTCCTTACTGAATTTATGGTGGGAATTAACCAAAAGAGGTGTAGATGAACGCTATCCTATGTCGCATTTCTTGAAACTTTGGAATCACCCATTGGTTCAAATTTATGCTGACTCGGAGTCTAAAAAAAGACAAGTTCCTGCCCAAAATCTACTTTCCAAGCTAGGTGAGGAAAGTTTATATCTTTCATTTGAACAAATAAAGGAACTTCAAATTCCTTTACTTCAGCATATTGTAGTTCAATTAGACGATGAATTTTCTATTATTCTAAGTCAAATTAAGGGTTTTGTCGAACAAATTTTAAGGGCCTACCCTAAAAATGAATGGGATGAAGAAGCGCAAGCCATTCAACAGGCTTTTGATGTTTGTGAAACCTTAGAATCCGCTATAAAAGGTCGTTTTCCAATATCTTATAAAAGTGGAAAAATATTGTTGATGCAATTATTGCAGCAGCAAAAGCTGACATTTGAGGGACCTGATCATATTTCTAGAACCTTGCATGTCATGGGTTTATTGGAAACTAGAACCCTAGACTTTGATCGTGTGATTGTATTGTCTTTGAATGAAGGTTCATTACCAGGGACAAGAAAGCGCGAAAGTCTAATTCCTACCGACATCGCCAATATGTCGTATTTTTCATTACCTACTTTTACCCAAGCAGATGCGGTAACAGCTTATCACTTTTATCGCTTGATGCAACGTGCACAAGAGGTCATACTCTGTTATGTTCAACCTTCTGAAAAATCAAGTATCAAAGAAATGAGTCGATTCATTAAACAGATACAATTTGATTGGCAAAAGAAGAATCCTAACTTGATTTTGGAAGAACCCATTTTGCATTTGGGGCAAACTCAACAACAACAGGAAGAACACATTACTCGAATTGAAAAAACGAGTGAGATGCGACAAAAGATAAAGGATGTGTTGCAAAAAAGGGGCTTGTCTGCATCTTCCGTATCCATGTTGGTTACCTGCTCCATGAAATATTATTTCTCTCAAATAGTGGGTTTACGAGATGATAAGCAGAGTGATGACGAGATGGGAGCGGATGTTTTTGGTACCTGGATTCATAAGGTATTAGAAATTATTGATGCCGAGATCATTGAAAAGTATGCGGGTAAATTAGAGCTAGTGGATTGGAACGATAAAATCAACCATTTGGATGATTATTTACATGTGGCCATACGAGAAATAGAGAAAGAAAAAGGGGTATTTGAACTAGAAAAGGGCTTTAATTATGTGTTAAAAGAAGTTGCCAAAACCATTTTACAAAATTATTTAGAATCTTCTCCACAATGGGAAAAGGAAAACATTGAACTTTTGGTGGTAGAAGGAAGTTTAGAAACCATGGTAAATGTTCCAGTAGATGGAGATATTTGGCCAGTTAAGTTGAAAGGTAGGATAGATCGCATGGATCTTTTGGGGGAGAATACCATTAGGATTTTAGATTACAAAACAGGTAAAGTAGAAGCCAAGGATTTAAAGATAGCAGAGGATTTGATGTCGGAATTAACATCCGATGAAATAAAGGAAAAACTGTTTCAATTGTGGTTATATAAGTTTTTATTAGGAACTGAGTTAACTAAATCCAAAGAAGATCGAGTAGGATATTTGAAACAATTCCAAGCTGACCATATTCAAATACAGCCTGGCATCATATCATTCAGGAATTTGGGTTCAAAAGTATTAACTGAGAATATTGAATTTCAAGAACGTCAACCTTTGTTATCATTTTTAAAAGAATCAGAACAATTGGTGGAGCATTGGGTTCAACGTTTACTAGATCCTACCCAAGCATTTGAGAAAACAAGTAATTTGGAGGATTGCCAGTATTGCGACTTCAAGGGTATTTGTCGGCGTGAGGTATAGTGTATTTTATTAAGGAATTAAATGCCTTAAATTTGCTTTTTATTGACACATTTATAAAAATAACATGACATTTCAAGACATCAATGATCGTATTGCTACCATGGCTGCACAGAAAGGCGGCTTAGGAGTTTCATTTAAATTTGCTTTCCCAGAAGGAATCATCGTGGTAAAAAATGATGGAACGGTTACTAATGAAAATGAGGAAGCGGATTGTACTATTTCGGCAACAGTAGAAAATTTCAGTAAGGTAATGTCGGGTGATTTAAATCCGATGATGGCAGTAATGACTGGAAAAATCAAGATTTCAGGCGATATGTCCGTGGCCATGAAATTACAAAACTTGTTATAATGGATTTTAAGGATACGATCATTGCCCTAGCCACGCCTTTGGGTGTGGGCGCAATTGGTGTCATTCGATTGTCGGGAGACCAGGCAATTGAATGGGTTAATGATGTGTTTCCCAACAAAGATTTAAGTAAGCAAGCGCCCCATACTTTACATTATGGGCGTATTGAGTCGGGCGGAAGGGTATTTGATGAAGTGGTGATTAGTTTGTACAAAGGCCCCAAATCTTATACCAAAGAAGATGTGATTGAAATATCTTGCCATGGCTCGCCATACATTCAAGAAAGTATCATTCAATTATTCGTTGAAAAGGGGGCTCGATTGGCTCGGGCTGGTGAATTTACACAAAGAGCATTTTTAAATGGTGCCTTTGACTTAGCCCAAGCAGAGGCGGTGGCTGATGTTATTGCAGCGGATTCTGCAGCAGCTACCTCGGCGGCTTTACATCAATTACGGGGTGGATTTTCTCAGGAATTGGCGGCCTTACGTGAGGAATTGATTCATTTTGCCTCATTGATAGAATTAGAATTGGATTTTGGTGAAGAAGATGTTGAGTTTGCTGACCGACAAGATTTGGAGGATTTGGTCAATAAGTTATTGGAAAAAGTCAGGCCCTTGGTGGCAAGTTTTAAAGCCGGTAACGCCATTAAGAATGGAGTTGCAACGGTTATTGTGGGTAAGCCCAATGCGGGTAAATCTACGCTACTCAATGCCTTATTGAAAGAAGAGAGGGCTATTGTTTCGGATATTGCTGGTACCACCCGTGATAGTTTGGAAGATGAATGGGTTTTAGGAGGTATTCGATTTCGATTGGTGGATACAGCCGGACTACGAGATACTGCAGATGTCATTGAGGCACAAGGGGTACAAAGAACCCAGGCTTGGGTTAAAAAGGCCCAAGTAATTTTGTATGTAGTGGATGTGACCAAGGATACCAAAAAAGATATTCAAGCTACGGTTGAGGAGATGGCCAATTTGGAAATCGCTTTAATATTGATTTTAAATAAAGTAGATGAAGCTCAACCAGACATTTCCCAGTGGGAATCTTTCGGCTTTCCTACGGTCGCTATCTCAGCTAAATTTGGTCAGGGATTAGCGGATTTTGAACAAAAATTATTGGATGTTGTGGGATTGAATCAGGTGTCTAACTCAGGAACCTTAGTGACCAATTTGCGGCATTATGAAAAGTTAAAACAAACCCAAGAGACTTTGGAGGAGGTTTTGCATGCATTGAAATCAAATTTAACGGGAGATTTAATCGCTCAGGATCTTCGTTATGCCTTACATCATTTAGGTGAAATCACAGGAGCCATTTCCAATGACGATTTATTGAAAAATATCTTTGGGAAGTTTTGTATCGGAAAATAAATCTTTATACCTATGAAAAAGGTCTTTTCTATTTTGCTTTTAAGCCTCTTGAGTTTACAAATTTACGCCTTAGATACCCCTAAAAAACCCAATATCATTTTCATTCTTGCGGATGATTTAGGTTATATGGATTTAGCTTGTTATGGAAATCCTTACAATGAAACCCCACATTTAAACGCATTAGCCCAGAATGGTGTTCGATTTACGCAGGCATATGCGGCGAGTACCGTTTGTTCTCCCTCACGTGCAGCCATCATGACTGGCCTTCATCCGGCTCGATTAAAATTAACAAATTTCTTAGTGGGTAATCGAACAGAAGCGGATTCCCCTTTATTGCCCGCGAATTGGAAAACTTATTTGCCCTCCAAGGAAATTACCTTATCACAACGACTAAAGGCTTTAGGTTATCAGACCGGAATGATTGGAAAATGGCATTTAGGTTCAGGAGATAGCCTTGCTCCCTGGAATAGAGGCTTTGATTATGCACGAATGATTGGGAAAAATGGCCTTGATTATTATAATTATGGGATCTTTCAAGATAGTTTCCAACAGGTTTTCGAAGATAAGGGAGAACGCTACTTGACCGATAAATTAAGCGATTTTGCCGTTGAGTTCATAGGTAAACAAACAGATGCCAACCCCTTTTTCTTGTATATGTGCTATTCAGCTCCTCATGTGTTCATCGTGCCCAAAGCTACCAAATTGAACAAGTATTTCATGAAATACGAGAAATTTAAAGGCCAGTATAATCCCTATTACGCCACGATGGTCGAAAGCATGGATGATGGGATAGGGCGCATCATAGAATCATTGAAGAAACAGGGGCTACTGAAAAACACTTTGGTGATTTTTGCTTCGGACAATGGCGGCGTGGGCTTGCCGGAATTAGGGCCGACACCCACCCAAAACGATAGCCTTCGAAAATGGAAAGGGCATGTGTATGAAGGAGGTATTCGAATTCCTACCCTTATGTTTTGGGAAGGTAAAATTCTGCCTAAACAGGTAAATGATACCTATTTCATGAATACGGATTATACAGCGACCATTTTAGATTTATTGGGCCAAAAAGCCCCCGACCTCACCGATGGAATCAGTATTTGGCCCATGATTAATAAACCTTCGGCAAAAGATCAAAATAGGCCTCTGTTTTGGCATTATCCACATTTTTCGAACCAATTGGGTCGGCCTGCCGGTGCTGTTCGCGTAGGCGATTGGAAACTCGTAGATAATTTCGAATTAGCGCAATTGGAGCTGTATAATTTAAAGGAAGATGTTGGCGAGCGCCACGATGTGGCAAAGCAATTTCCTGCCAAACGAGATGAATTACATCGCCTATTGATCGATTGGCGGGAAAAAGTTCATGCAAATATGCCAATAAAGAAATAAATATTACTTTATTGATAAGAAACTAGCCATCTTTCAAATTGAATATTTTGAATAGGTAATTAAACCTCATTTTCATGTCAAAAATCAGTACCTACGTCAATTTTCCTGGAAATGCAGAAGAGGCATTTCTTTTTTATCAATCGATTTTCAAAACGGAATTTGTTAATGGAATTCAACGATTCAGTGAAATGCCTGTAGATCCAAGTATGCCTCCAATGCCTGAATCGGTTAAAAATTTAGTTTTGCACATCGAATTGCCCCTGCTGGGGAATCATATTTTAATGGCCAGTGACGCACCTGCGGAGCTCGGTTTTACCGTGACTACAGGTAATAATATGCACATTTGCGTGGAACCAGATAGTAAAGAAGAAGCCCAACGGATTTTTAACGGCTTATCCGTGGAAGCAGTCATTACCATGCCCATTCAAGATATGTATTGGGGAGCCTATTATGGTACCTTAACCGATCAATTTGGAATCAATTGGATGATTACGTTTACAGCTAAATAGCCATTGAACAACACTTTATCGATTCTTAGATAATATATCCATGCCATTCATCACCATTCGATTTCTTCATGTTGCAGGTTTTGGTCAAAAGCTCAAAGCATTTTCCTGGATGGGGAAATTGAGGAATCAATCTTGGAAAGCTGATGGTTTGCAATTTGTCAAACAATTAGGCACGGGAGCTGGAAAAGGCTTTTCTATTTGGCCTGATTGGGGCACTTATGCTTTTTTAGGGCTTTGGGAGAATGAAGAAGCCGCGCAACATTTTTTCAAGCATGATAAACGATGGCTTGAATTTTCAGGTTTATGTCAATCGATTTCTGGCTGGGATGCCACTCCTTGGAAAGGACATGGGACTTGGAATCATTTACAACCCTTTGTATTTGATGAATCCAATGAGCCTTGGGATGGCCCAGTAGCCGTTATCACTCGGGCTAGCATTCGACGTTCTCAAGCATTGCGATTTTGGCTGAATGTTCCTTCTTCAAGTCGTGGCATAGAAAATCAAGCGGGTTTACTATTTGCCAAGGGAGTAGGAGAGATTCCCTTATTGGAACAGGCAACTTTCAGCCTCTGGGAAAATGTGCAGGCCTTAGATGCCTTTGCTTACCGTTCTAGATCTCATGCTCCAATGATCAAAAAAACACGGCAATATCAATGGTATACAGAAGAGATGTTTGTGAGAATGAAAGTGAAAAAAATAATGGTAAATGGTAAATTATAAATAGTAAACCATTCACCATTTGCCATTTACAATTACCTTATCGCTTCCACACCTCTTGTTCTCGTACGAATACGAATGGCGTCTTGGACATCATAGATGAATATTTTACCATCACCTGTATTTCCTTCAGAAGCATTATCCAGAATGACATCAATGCATTTTTCTAGGTTTTCATCACTTACCACGCAAATGATCATCACTTTGGGTAATAAGATGAGCGATTTTTCCGTACCCCGGTAAATTTCAGAATAGCCTTGTTGTAATCCTGCTCCACGTACGGGTACAACTGTCATACAAGGGATGTTGGCATCAATAAGCCCTTTTTGTATGGCTTTTAATTTGGATGGCTTAACTATGGCTTCTACTTTTTTCATGTGTTTTTCCCTTTCAGCTTATTCAAATGTGGTATAGGATTCAACTCCAAATTCAACGGCGTCAATACCTGCCGATTCCGCTTTATAACTTAATCGGATACCAATGGTACTCTTTAATAACTTAAATATCGCGAATGTAGCGCTAAAAGAAAAGATGCTGATGATTCCTACACCCATCAATTGAATCATCAATTGCTCACTTTGACCCGTCGTAAATAAACCATTCTTCTCAGAAAATAGGCCAACCGCTACGGTACCAAAAAATCCATTGATTCCATGTACCGCAATGGCTCCCACAGGATCATCAATTTGCATTTTATCTATAAGAACGACTGCCACATCTACTAAGATTCCTGCGACAAATCCAATGACTAAAGCGCTTTCAGGACTCACGACATTGCATCCTGCCGTAACAGCAACTAGACCAGCTAATACGCCATTGATGACCATGGTAATATCTACTTTTTTATAGCGTAGAAAGGTATACAGCATGGTAGAAATACCTCCCATGGCCGATGCTAAAAAGGTATTGGTGGCTACGGAACCAATTAAATCCCATTTTCCTACTGCAGCTAGGGTGGAGCCTGGATTAAATCCAAACCAGCCAAACCAAAGTAAAAAGGCACCTACTGCTGAAAGCGTTAAATTATGACCTGGAATGGCATTGATACTTCCATCCTCATTGTATTTTCCTATTCTTGGTCCTAAAACAATAGCACCAGCCAAAGCGGCGAAACCTCCCACGGCATGAACGGCGGCCGAACCGGCAAAATCATTAAATCCCTTTAAGGCAAACCATCCATGTGGGTTCCAAACCCAATGGGCAACAACAGGATATAAAAACGCACAAAAAATAGTCACATAAATGGCATAAGCCCACATTTTCATTCTTTCGGCTACACCTCCTGAAACAATGGAAATAGCCGCAATGGCAAATCCCATCTGAATAAACCAAAATAATTTATTGGAAATGGTGAGACCTAATCCTAAATCTCCTAAATTGATTCCGAAATCGAATAAACCTGTTCCGTAGGCAATACCAAACCCTACTACATAAAAGGCTATTCCGCCAAACATGATGTCAATCATGACTTTGGCAATGATACTAACTGCGTTTTTTGAACGGACAAAGCCAGCTTCCAATAGAGCAAAGCCTCCTTCCATTTGAAAAATGAGCGCTCCACAAAGGGCCACCCAGACAGTATCAATAGCATGTGTAAGTTCGACTTGCTGAGCCGCAAGGGAAATGGTGTTATTCATGGTTTTGTTTCTGTTTTTTAACCTTAATTTTGTGAAATTATATTAAAATTTCCAAAATGACTTTATTTTTTAACCTATAAAACAAAAAAATTACATTTTCTACCTAAAATCTATTTCAAAATTATGTTCAAATTAAAATTCGTTGCGTTTGTAGTTTTTGTTCTACAAGGCATAAGCATGACACTTTCGGCCCAGCAAGCTCACTTAATTCCCATACCTGTCAAAGCAGATTATCCACAAGGCTTTTATCATTTACCGACTCGCGTCATTATAGCTGCTCCTAAATCGGAGGCCTTACAAGCCGCTGTTAAAAATTTAACGGAGCGTTTGGAAAGAACGGCCATGCGCAAGGTTCAAATGCTTTGGGATGCTAGTTCTCAAGCTGATTTGGCACAAATTCGTTTGGTATTATCTAAACAGCCTATCGCTAATTTGGGAAATGAAGGATATACTTTAGTGGTTAATGCGAAAGGAGTTGTCATTACAGCTAATAAGCCAGCTGGTATATTTTATGGCATTCAAAGCTTAATTCAGCTGATGCCCAAAGAAATAGAATCCAATCAGACGGTTATAAAAGCTGCTTGGAAAATTCCTTTTGCTCAGATAACAGATTATCCTCGTTTTGCTTGGAGAGGTTTGATGCTGGATGTAGCTCGACATTTCTTTAATAAAAATCAAGTGAAGCAGTTCATCGATGAAATGGTAGCTTATAAATACAATATCTTGCATTTTCACTTAACTGATGATGAAGGTTGGAGAGTGGAAATTAAATCATTCCCTAATTTGACCAAAAAAGGGGCATGGAATGTACCTAAAGTAGGCCGTTTTACAGAATTTTCTAAGCCTGAACCTAATGAGCCTAGAACTCAAGGTGGATTTTTTACCAAAGAGGATATCCAAGAAATCGTAGCTTATGCCAAAGGACGCTTTGTGAATGTCATGCCTGAAATTGATGTTCCTGGTCATTCCATGGCAGCTGTTGCTTCTTATCCTGAATTATCTTGTACACCTGAGGCTTTAAATTATCAAGTGATCTCAGGCGAACCTTTTATTGATTGGTCTCATGGTCATGCAGTAGCTCTGCAAGACAATACGCTTTGTCCAGCCAATGAAAAAGTATACATCTTTCTGGACAAAGTATTTACGGAAGTGGCTGAAATGTTTCCATTCGAATACATTCATATGGGAGGAGATGAGTGCCCTAAAAATTATTGGGAAAAAAATCCTCAGATTTTAGCCATGATGCAGAAAGAAAATTTGAAAACCCCACAAGAAGTACAAGCCTTTTTTACCCGTCGATTAGAAAAAATCATTACTTCCAAAGGTAAGAAAATGATGGGATGGGATGAGATTTTAGAAGGTGGTGGTTTACCTAAAAATACAGCTGTGATGTCTTGGAGGGGTATTGCTGGAGGAGTACAGGCAGCTAAAGATGGTCATGAAGTGGTAATGACTCCTAATAATCACGTGTACGTGGATTTAATGCAGGGTGACGCTGCCATAGAGCCTCCAGTATATGAAACGGTTCGACTAAAAGATTCTTATGCATTCAATCCTGTTCCTGATGGAGTGGATGCCAAATTAGTGAAAGGTGGGCAGGCCAACTTATGGTCAGAACAATTGTTTACCTACCGTCATTTGCAATACATGTTATTCCCGCGTGCTTGGGCTGTTTCAGAGGCTTTATGGTCTCCTCAAGAAAACAGAAATTGGGATAATTTCGTAAGCCGTGTGGAGCATCACTTTGGTCGTTTTGATCAGGCTGAACGCAAATATGCGCCGAGTATGTATGATGCTATCATTCAGGTAGGTAAAAATGAGCAAGGTCAATTATGGGTTGAATTAAGCACGGAAGTTAACCCGCTATCTATTCATTACAGTTTTGATTTTTCTTATCCTGATAATTTCTATCCTGCTGCTTCTGGTAAAATTATAGTCCCTAAAGATGCCTTAGTGATGCGCATGATTTCCTACAGGGGTAAAGAAAAGGTGGGTCGAATGATGACGGTTTCTATTGAAGATTTGAAAAAACGTTTAAAGAAATAAAATGATGAAAAAACTTCTTTTTTTATGGCTAGCTTTATGTGTAAGCCTCTCTGCATTTTCTCAAGCTAAATTCGAAAAAAGGGAATTAGCTTTTGGTCCCGATCAAAACCTACCTTACCAAATTCTTTATCCTGAAAATTATGTCAAGGGAAAGAAATACCCCGTAATTCTATTTTTGCATGGGGCGGGTGAGCGAGGAAACGACAATGAAAAACAGTTGACCCATGGTTCCAAGTTGTTTTTGGATCCTAGTAATCAATCTAAATTTCCTGCCATAGTTATTTTTCCTCAATGCCCTGCCAATTCCTATTGGTCCACGGTGAAAATTGATCGAAATACAAAGCCAACAACTTTTGTTTTTGAATATCCCAAAGAGCCTAATTGGCCTTTAGCAGCGGCGCTTAGTATAGTCAAAGATTTAGTGAAGGAAAAAGCTGCTGATAAAAAGCGTTTATATATCATGGGACTTTCTATGGGTGGAATGGGGACTTTTGAAGCCATTTCCAGAAACCCTAAAATGTTTGCAGCAGCTGCACCTATTTGCGGTGGTGCCGACTTGCATTTTGTTAAAAAGTATGCTAAAAAACTACCGCTTTGGATATTTCATGGTGATGCAGATGCCGTGGTGCCTGTAAAACATTCTAGAGAGGCTGTAGCTGCTTTAAAGGAAGTGGGGGCCAATCCAAAATATACCGAATACCCAGGTGTCAACCACAACTCATGGGATAATGCATTTAAAGAACCTGAATTATTCTCTTGGATGTTTTCACACAAAAAATAAACGATAACCTATGCTGTTAGGCATTCTATTATACCTCCAGGTGGCCTTATTACCTGGAGGTATTTTTAATATATCAGGGGCTTCTACGGCCTCTACTTCTAATTACTTAGAAATAAAAAGGGGATATGTAATGTCCTATGATGGAGTTCAAGGAAAAGCTAATTGGGTGGCTTGGACGCTATCGGCTTCCGATTTAGGAGATACACCTCGTTCGAATCGGTTTAGAGAAGATGATGATTTACCAAGAAGTTTTAAAAAAAATGATGCTAATGATTATAAATACAGCGGATATGATCGGGGGCATCTGTGTAATTCAGAAGATCGATCTTCCAGTTCCTTTCTAAATGCGGAAACTTTCTACATGTCCAACATGATTCCACAGACTCCTGAACTGAATCGAGGACCTTGGGAACGCCTAGAATCTTATTGTAGAAAATTGGCCAAAAGGGGACAAAAATTAACGATTTATGCCGGCGGTTTTGGGGTTTTGGATAAAATTGGAAATGACGTGATCATTCCAAAATATTGTTGGAAGGTGGTGATTGGTCCCGAAAAATCTTGGTATTTACTTTTCCCAAACCAGCATGATTTGCATCCTAACTGGCAAACATTTGCTGTGACGAAAAATACCTTAGAAAAAATGACGGGTTTACGCTTTCCTTAAGGTTTTAACGCCCATTCTATCAATTTCTTGGCAGCTGGGAAGTTTTCATATTCCAAAGGAATTCGGCGGTTATTGGTGTATTCATTGTAAATCCATGGATCTCCCAAAGCGAACACTCGCCCTTTACCCACCTGGGCCATGGCCATCACACAATGGCCATTTAAATCCTCTAAGGATTTAGCCGTTCCTGAAAGTTTAATGGTTGAAATTTCTTTGATATAGATTTTTTTCAATCCTTTGAAAATGGGATTATTGGATGAAATGTTCAATGTTCCTTGATGCCAATTCTTTCCTTGAACCATATTTAAATTAGGCCCCATGAATTCCATTCCAAACCTTTTTGCCAAAGTATTAAATTTGGGTATTTCGCAATTGGTTGTATCATTGGCCAATAAAATTAAAGTTCCACCAGCCTTTACCCATTTTTCGATTTCATCCGCATCCTGCACACGCATGTAATTAGGTTTGGTGGTTTCTTTTTGACTATCTGGATCTACTATAATGTACACGGAAGCTCCTGCCAAATTTTTGCTTGTAGGGGCTTGAGCTAAGCTGTCCAATGTAGCTCCTAACTGCTCAATTTGTACTCCTAATAACTGAAATCCAGAATCCTTTCTATCTTCCCAAGTATAATGGAATCGCTCCATGTTTCCTTGCTTATTTTTACGGAACTCATGGTTAAAATAATAATCCAATACCACTTTTTTACCTTTTCCTATACCCAATTCCTTAGCTATTTCCATTTCTAAAGAAGCCAAGATAAAGGGACCAGCACCTTTTAAATCATCTGTTTTGAGAGGTTCTGACATATAATAGGCGAAACTTCCATCTCGATAAGGTGTTCCACCTAATCCACCTACGCTTACCGTTTTTTCTAAATGAATATAGCCTTGTGCGTCTTTGGTGATGAATTTATCTAAAATGGATACATAGGCTTTTTGTGCCGCTGTCAAGAAATTGGCAGGCAGATAGCCCTTACGAACCCCTTTCGCAAAAGCATATACATACATATTGGCACATGAAGCCTCTAAGTAATTCCCTTTTTGAGTACCTAAAGTGGGTAATTGGTACCAAAGTCTAGTGGATGTATCTTGTACTTTAACTAAAGCAGTGCTTAATTCATTTAATTGCTTAATCAACATACTTCTTTTGGGATGCTGCTGAGGAAAATAGTCCAAAACATCCACTAAAGCCATAGCATACCAACCCATAGCTCTTCCCCAAAAATTAGGTGAAAGTCCAGTTTGTTTACTAGCCCAAGCTTGTTTGCGTTCATGATCATAAGCATGGTACAACAATCCCGTTTTAGGATCTCGGGCATTTTTATACATCAATTGAAACTGTAGCGCAATGTCATCCCAATTATTTTCATGAAATACCTGACTGTATTCAGCATAAAAGGGTTCTAACATGTATAAACCGTCTAACCACATTTGATCGGGATATCGGTCTTTATGCCAAAATCCACCTTCTTTTGTTCTAGGTTGTTTTTTGATTTGTAAGCGTAATTGTTCGGCAGCTAATCTGTATTTGTCATCGCCTATTTCTTGATAAAGAGAAAGCAAAAGGCGACCTGTGGTGATATTGTCCGAGTTAAATTCTGAAAACTTATAGGTTCGAATATCCCCTTTTTCAGAAATGAAACTGTTGATGTTTTTCTGAATGTATTGAAAATAAGTAGCGTCTCCGGTTCTTTGATGAACATGTTCAAGGGCTTTTAAGAATAAGCCTTGTTCATAATCCCAAGTAGCAGGCTTCCCAATTTTAACTTGAATGGAATCTGGATGCGTATGCATCAAAGATTGAGCCATTTGGATAGAATAGGGGGTATTTTGGCCCAAAACTGGAGCTAATAAACAATAGCTAAGTAAACCTAAAAGCGCTTTTTTCATAATTAACGTAGTTCAGAAATTTCAGAAAAATCCATGTCGGTGTAGTCTTTGTTTTCACCCGCCATTCCCCAAATAAAAGAATAGTTTTGAGTTCCTGCACCACTGTGAATGGACCAAGGTGGAGAAATTACAGCTTGATGATTATGTACCCAAATGTGTTTGGTCTCTTGAGCTTCGCCCATTAAGTGTAAAACCGCTTGACCTGGTTTTACATCGAAATACAGATAGGCTTCCATTCTTCGGTCATGCACGTGAGCTGGCATGGTATTCCAAATAGATCCTGGTTCTAATATAGTTAGTCCCATGACCAATTGACATGACTGTATTCCTTCCTTATGAATGTATTTATAGATAGTTCGGTGATTGGAATTTTCCAATGAACCAACATTGACAGTAATTACATTTTCTCTATCTAGTTTCTCATTTGGATAGGTAGCATGAGCTGGTGAAGAGAGTAAATAGAATTGGGCGGGTTCATTAGCTGAAACTGATTGAAAACTAACGTCTTGTGTTCCTATTCCTAAGTAAACAGCACTCAATTTCGAAATTTCAAAGCTTTGTCCATCGGCCTTAATTACTCCGGGGCCACCCACATTGATGATACCCAGCTCTCTTCGCTCTAAAAAATAATCAGCTTTTAATTTTTCTGGATTGGGTAATTTTATTTCACCTAAAACGGGCATAGCACCGCCTATGATCATCCGATCGTATATGGTATAGGTTAAGTGAATTTGATTGGGTTCAAATATATTTTCAATCAAAAACTGATCCCTTAATTCTTGATTCGTAAAGGTGGATACTTCTTTTCTACTCGCCTCAAATCGATAGTTCATGTGATTAATTTTTAGTTTACAAAGTTAGATTAGGAGATATTCTACTCAATATACACGTATCTTTGAATGCAATTTCTCATGGCATGTCCGTATATCCTATTAATTTCTTTGATGAAGTAATTTCTTTTTTAAAGGAAATGGAAATAAAGGTAGAATTATGTCCCAATCATGCTTTTTCTACTATTTTTTTGCCTGAGCTTTCATTATATGTACAATGTATTTCAATAAAAGATTTTCAAAGCCAGAAGGATTTTTCTGATCCTGCTGCTTGGCAAAAGCAGTATTTGGAACAGATTAGTACTTCTACACCTTTGATTAGAATTTGGGAAGATATTTGGTTAAAACAGTCCACTTGGATTAAGCGGTATTTTCAGTTTCGTAAATTGGGTAATAGTTCCATTTTTGCTCGAGATTTACGTGTTGTGCCTATTTCTAAAGAAATAGCTGATTCTTTTTTAGAAAATGAACATCTCTTAGGTTCAGCACAAGCAAAGAGCTATTGGGGATTAGTGGTTCCACCACACAGGCAATTTCGGAATATTAGTAGTCCATATTGGATGGGAGATCAAAAATTAGTGGGAGTGGCTACATTGGCTAAACCCATGCGCATGAAAGAAAAGGAATTTGAAGGACATATTTCAGGCGAATTAATTCGTTTTTGTTCCACCTTAGGCACTCAGATTGTCGGAGGCTTAAGTAAGGTACTTCACTACTATCAACTAGAGGAAAAGGTTGACAATATCATGACTTACATTGATATGGAATGGAATAGGGGGGAAGGGTATCAGTCCATTGGCTTTCAAGAAATTCAAATAACACCTCCCATTTTATATACGCTGAATGAAGCAGGTAAAAGGAAAATTTGTAAAACCTGGGAAGAGGCCCAAGTTTGTACTGTTGGAAATAAGAAACTGCGTTTATATTATTCGAAAAATTGACGCATTTTTGTAGCTCGGTTTATTTAATCATATTTTTCATGTCACTACCGTTTATTACCATTCTTGGACCTACAGCCAGTGGAAAAACGGCTTTGGCAGTAGAATTAGCAAGGAAAATTGGAGGAGAAATCATTTCCGCCGATTCTAGGCAATTGTACAGAAGTTTGGATATTGGAACAGGAAAGGATATAGGGGAATATGGACAAGGAGAGCATGCAGTTCCTTATCATTTGATCGATATCTTGGAGGTAGGAGAAAGCTATTCGGTGGCCCATTTTCAGAAAGATGCTTTTGAGGCGATGAAAAAAATAGACCTTCATCATAAATTTCCCATTTTATGTGGAGGTACAGGCTTGTATATCGATGCTGTTTTATCAAGTTATCAATTTTCTAAATTACCTCCCTTTTTGGAATCACCTTTGGAATTGGATCGTCCGACGATCGTCTTTGGTTTACAACCTTCTTGGGATGACAGAAGAAGGAATTGTTCCAATCGCTTATTTCAACGATTGAATGAGGGTATGGTAGAAGAAGTTGAAAATTTACTGGCAAAAGGCTTAAAACCAGCTGATTTGAGATGGTTAGGATTGGAATACAAGTGGTTAACCGATTTTGTGGAGAATAAAATCACTCGGGAAGAATTAGAAAAAGGTTTGGAAGTAGCGATTCATCAATTTGCTAAAAGGCAGATGACCTTTTTCCGGAAAATGGAAAGGTCAGGTATTAAAATCCTGTGGATTCCTGAAAATTTAATGCGGTCAGAAGCAGTCGATTGGATGATTTCTCAATTAATTTTCAAGGATTTTTTGACAAAGGACTTGCTTAAAATCGAAAAAAGGCCTTAATTTGCATTCTCAATTTGAGACAGAGGGTTGTCAGAGTGGTCGATCGAGGCAGTCTTGAAAACTGTTGGCTGTTACAGGCCCGGGGGTTCGAATCCCTCACCCTCTACCAAAAGCGCAAAGAAATTTGCGCTTTTTTTGTTTTATCAAGCATCAATTTTCTCAATAACCAGCTTGAGTTCATTCTACTAAAATTCATGTATCATCATGATGGCGCCGTGTTAAGAAGTAGGTAAATTATTTTTCATAATCACGTACACACCCAACAAATTCATATTTATGTAGTATTTTCATTGCATGAAATTATACATTGTACCAACGCCCATTGGAAACTTAGAGGATATTACCTTACGAGCAATTCGAATTTTAGGGGAAGTAGACGGTATTTTGGCGGAAGACACGCGTAATACGGGGCAGTTATTGAAGCATTTACAAATCAATAAACCATTATTTGCCCATCATGCCCACAATGAACATGCGGGCGTACCAGGTGTTATCAAGATGTTATTGGCTGGTAAGACTTTGGCATTGGTGTCAGATGCAGGTACCCCAGGTATTTCAGATCCAGGTTTTTTATTGGTTAAATCTTGTGTAGAACAAGGTATTGAAGTTGAAACTTTACCTGGAGCAACAGCCTTTGTGCCCGCCTTGGTCAATTCGGGTTTCCCTTGTGATCGATTTATCTTTGAAGGATTTTTGCCCCATAAAAAAGGTCGTCAAACCCGTTGGAAAGCCATAGCTGAAGAAGATAAAACGGTTGTTTTATATGAATCCCCGCACCGAATTGTAAAAACCATGGAGCAAGCGCTGGAGTTTTTGGGAGAAACCAGGCAGGTGATGCTGGCTAGAGAATTATCTAAATTGCACGAGCAAATGATTCGTGGTTCAGTAGCTGAAGTTCTACAGTATTTAAATCAACATCCTGATAAAGTACGAGGTGAAATGGTCTTAATAATAGCAGGTAAATAAGGTTTTATGAAGTATTTGTTTGTTTTGATTTTCAGTGGCTTGTTTTGGCCAGCTCTTGCTCAAAGTAGCCTAAGTCCTCAATCCCGTGTGTCTTTAGTGACCATTGCCCCAGGGAAAGAATTGTACTCCTTTTTTGGTCATACCCTAATTCGTGTGTATGATCCCCAAACAGGTTTAGATAGAGCCTATAGTTATGGAACGTTCGACTTTCAAACGGAAAACTTTTATTGGAAATTTTTGAAAGGAACCTTGCCCTATTCCTTGTCATATAATAATATGTCAGACGTGCTCAATTATTATTCTCAATATGAGAACAGAACTTTGAGGGAGCAAGTATTGGCATTAAGTAATGCCCAGCGCAATCAGATTTTTCAGGCTTTGGAAACAAATTATTTACCGGAGAATCGTTATTATCAATATAAATTTTTCTACGATAATTGCGCTACGCGTATTCGCGATATATTTGAAAAGGCAGCACCAGGCGCCTATCCTTGGAGTAAAATGAAGCGATTGGAAGGGCTTTCCTACCGAGATTGGATGAATCGCTATTTACCTGCCACTGCTTGGGTAACTTTTGGTATGAACCTGGCCTTGGGTTTACCTTCAGATGTCACTGCAAGTGCTTCTCAATCTTGTTATTTACCGGATAATCTAGAGATTGCTACGGCTCAAGCAAGTATGAATCAAACTAAATTGGTTGAAGCTTCCTTGACCTTATTTGAGGCTCAAGCAAACCCAATGGAAGGCTTTGATCCTTTTGGACCCATTCCTGTATTATTAGCTTTATCTTTAATTTTATGGTTGGTATCCTGGCGATTAGCGCATAAGCATAAACTATTATATGGAATTGATATTGCTCTTTTCTTGGTTTATGGACTTTTCGGCATATTGATTTTCTTTTTAGCAACAGCCACAGACCATGAAGTTATGTCATACAATTTGAGCTGTTTGGTTTTATGGCCCTTACATTTTCCTTTGGTATTTTGGTTTGCCAAAAATCGAGGCACTGGTTTTTGGCTAAATTATGTTAGAATAGCTTTTATTTTTGCATTAATAGCCAGTTTAGTTTCGGCGTATCTCTTTTATGGCTTGTTCATCATTGCCTTGCCTATCTTGGTTCGTTTATTTTTTCTATCCCGTTTTTCTACCAAATAAGCACCATGAAATTCATTGAATTAAGAAGCGATACTTTTACATTGCCCACAGCCGGAATGAGAGACGCCATGTTGGCTGCTCCTTTGGGCGATGATGTTTTTGGGGAGGATCCAAGTGTTTTAGCGCTTGAAGAAAAATTAGCTAAAATGTTTCAAAAGGAGGCGGCACTGTTTTGCCCTTCTGGTACCATGAGTAACCAAATGGCCATTTCAGCCACCGTTTCTAAAGGACAAGAAGTGATTTGCGATGAACTGTCACATATTTATTTGTATGAAGGAGGGGGTATTATGGCGAATGCCGGAGCTTCGGTGAAATTATTGAAAGGTGATTTAGGCCGTTTGACAAAATCACAAATTGAAGCAGCTATTTCTCCTGATGATATACATGCTTGTGAGAGTGCCATGGTGAGTTTGGAAAATACGGTGAATAAAGGTGGAGGAAGTGTGTATAGTAGTGAAAGTTTGGACGAAATCTCAAGTTTTTGTCGAGCTAATGCCATTCCACTTCACTTAGATGGAGCTCGCATCTTCAATGCTATGGCAGTAACAGGACAAAGTCCGGCCGATTTTGGTGGCTGGTTTGATTCTATCTCCATTTGTTTGTCCAAAGGTTTAGGTGCTCCCGTGGGTTCAGTTTTGGTGGGAGATACTAGCTTTATCAAAAAAGCTAAAAGAGTAAGAAAAAGACTAGGTGGAGGATGGCGACAAGCGGGTATGCTGGCAGTTGCTGGGATTTATGCGCTTGATTATCAAGTGGATAGATTAAAAGAAGATCATCAACGAGCGAAAGCAATAGCGGAGATTTGCGAAAAACTTGATTGGGTACAAAATACATTGCCGGTGGTAACCAATATCGTGATTGTGAAAATACAGCCTGGTTTAAATTCTTCCTCTCAAGTGGCATTATTAGCCCAAAAAGGAATTAAATGTGCACCATTTGGTGCTGAATACATTCGCTTCGTTACCCATTTAGGTTTTGATGATGATGACTTGAATCTTTTTGAGCAAAGAATAAAATCATCGATTATTTCTTAAGTTAAATAAGGTCTCTTGTTTGAGTAGAATATTTAAGTTTAGGGCTTTTTTTAAAAATTTAAAATGCGGTAATTATGCAAAGAAAAGCCCTAAAAATGTTTCTTCACCCGGGAAAAGAGGCTGAATACAAAAAAAGACACGATGAAATTTGGCCAGAATTAGCTGAATTATTGAAGTCAGTAGGCGTTCAAAATTATTCTATTTTTCTGGATCCTGAAACTAGGGTTCTATTTGCTTATTTGGAAGCAGAGGATTTAAGTTTAGTAGATACTCTTCCTCAATTGCCCATCATGCAGAAGTGGTGGGCCTATATGGCTGATATTATGGAGAGTAATCCTGATAATTCTCCCAAAGCCGTTGAAATTCCTTCCGTGTTTTATTTAGCCTAATCTTCTCAAATGAAAATCAGATCGATTGTTTCTAGCTTAATGTTAGCTGTTCTTGTATTATTTTCAGCTAACGCAAAACCCAATAAAAAGGAGATTTTAGCTCAAATGCACTTGGCGAATAGCTATTTTAAGCAAAAATGGCCAAACGTAGGACAAGTGATTGTTAGCCCTGATAGAACACGTCCATCTAATATCTGGACAAGAGCTGTTTATTATGAAGGACTAATGGAACTTTATAAGCTGGATCCCCGTCCTTCTGATTTAACCTATATGACAGATTGGGGCACATTTCATCAATGGGGTTTACGTGATGGCTTAAAAACAAGAAATGCAGATAATCAGGCATGTGGTCAAGTGTACTTGGATTTGTTTGATTTACAGGGAGATTCTGCTCGAATCAAACCCATTAAAGCGAACATAGATAATATGCTGGCTACACAAAAAGCCGACGATTGGTCATGGGTAGATTGCCTTCAAATGAGTATGCCTGTTTTTGCGCGCCTAGGAACTCGCTTTCATGATATGCGCTATTATGAGAAAATGTATGATTTGTATGCTTTTACCAAATACAAACACGGGGGAAATGGTCTTTATAATCCCAAAGAGCATCTTTGGTGGCGAGATAAGGATTTTGTTCCACCTTATAAAGAACCCAATGGAGAAAATTGTTATTGGTCAAGGGGAAATGCTTGGGTGTATGCGGCTTTAATTAGAACCCTAGATGTTATGCCAGCCAATGCTCCTCATCGCGAAGAATACCTACAAGATTTTATAGCCATGTCGGAGGCATTAGTCCCATTACAGCGTAAGGATGGCTTTTGGAATGTGAGTTTAAAAGACGAAAGTAATTTTGGAGGTCCTGAGTTAACCGGAACGGCTTTGTTTGTTTATGGAATGAAGTGGGCATTGCGGCATGGTATTTTGAAAGACAAAAAGTATCAAAAAGTATCGGATAAAGCATGGCAAGCCATGAGTAAATGCGTGCACCCGAATGGTTTCCTTGGATTTGTTCAAGGTACAGGAAAGGAACCTAAAGATTCACAACCCGTAACTTTTAATTCTGTTCCCAATTTTGAGGATTTTGGATTGGGCTGCTTTTTGCTGGCAGGCTCTGAAATGTTAAAATCAAATTAATTCTATGTTTTCTGATTTTTTTTATAATTTTACCGAATACTAAATTATATCAATCATGAAAAAGACAATTATTGGGGCAATAGTTGGTGGATTAATTCTATTCTTTTGGCAAGCAGCCTCGCATGTAGCTTTTAACCTACATGAACCTTCTCAAATGTATTCGGCCAATCAAGATAGTATTTTGATTTCTTTGAATAAGCATCTTAAAAAAGAGGGTGGTTATATTTTACCTCGAATGGAAAATGAGCAAGATATGGCTCAAGCAGAGGAATTTGCCAAAAAAGTAACTGGTAAACCTTGGGCTCGAGTTCAATATTATACCAATTATCAAATATCAATGCAGGATAATATGATTCGAGGTTTGATCGTAGATATTTTTTTAGTTTTATTAGTGATTTACCTAATCAAACAGTTGAAAACAGCTAAAATGCGAGATATTTTAGGCCTTTGTTTAGTGATTGGCCTATTAGTATTTACTAACTCACCTTATACGCAGCATATTTGGTACCCTGTATTTGATCTTAGAGCTGAGTTGATTGATTTACTCGTATCTTGGGCTTTATGTGGATTGTGGTTAGGGTGGTACTTACCTAGAAGAAAGGCTTAATGTTGTAGAATGAAGAATGAAGAATGAAGAATGAAGAATGTAGAATTAGGAATGTAGAATGAAGAATGTAGAATTAGGAATTAATGACCATTATCAATTCTTCATTCTACATTCTTCATTCTACATTATTCAATTACTTCGCTGGAGTAATAATCAAATTTCTATATTCAACTGGACCGTGGTCTCCTTGAATCATAATTGGACCAGCTTCTCCTTCATTGCTATCTAAAGCACCACCAGTGATTCCTGGAATTTCTGCTTTGTAGATGACGGTTTTTCCATTTAAAGTAACGGTGATATTACGACCTACTAATTCAATATCATAGGTCTGCCATTCACCAGCCTCTTTAGCCACATTTTCTAGGGGAGCAATAAATCCATAAACAGCGCCTAATTGGTCTTTGGCAGGCTCTAAACCTTTGCTGTCCGCCACTTGGATTTCATAACGACCACGTAAATAAAGTCCGCTATTACTTTCTTTTGGAACGCGGAATTCTGCATGTAGTTTAAAGTCTTGGAATGTTTGAACCGTACGTATATTCGCTCCCGTTCTTGGACTTTTCATGATTCCGTTTTCAGCTACCCATTGATTGTCTGGTCCTAGTGTTTGCCATCCATCCATGTTTTTGCCATTAAAAAGGCTAATCGGGGTTCCCCAAACAGGTGCTTTTTCTCTCCATAATTTAGGGGCTCTAACTCCTAGAATACGAAATTTTTCTCCTAATGGAGTAGTTAAGGTACCCATTAATTTATCATCTTTTAATTCAGCTTCTAAGGACAAATCCTTATCAGAATTTTCCCATTGTGGAGGAATGCTGAAGGAAAGGACATTATTAACAAAATTTACTTTTGAAATAGGTCTTGAACTTCCCCCATCACCAACGAAATGGCCAGTTAAGGTCTTTAAGCCTGAATGTGTTACCTCTAACCAGGCAGGAGTAGTTACATTTCTCTTGGTAATAGTGATATCCCATCTGCCTTCAACTACTGAATGTCCTGCAGGAACTTGTGCGAATGTTCCAAAAGACAAACTTAGCATAGATAGTATGAAAGTCGTTTTAATGCTTTGAATGAATCTTTGTTTCATAGTAAAATTGAGTATTGTTTGAACAATGAATTTACGATTTTTTCATTGTTTTAATCCAGAATTACAATAAAATTGAAATAAGGCGGGTCTTATCCTGTAATTGGAATTGTGTATGAATCTTATTTAAAGACCTTATTTAATTTTCATAAATCAAAGAAATCTCAAAAGTTTATGCCATTGAATAGCTTGATTTTTTTATCCCCTAAAAGTTTTATTGCAATAAAATAACATTAGTGACAGTTCAATAGTTATCGTTAAAATTTGATATTATACCATATTATTTAAACACAAAAAACTACTTACCATGAAACATGCATTTATTTATTCCCTGTTATTAACGATTATTTTTTCATTGTGCTCAAGTTTTGTATCTGCTTTCGATAATCCTGATGCGATAGTAGGGGTATGGAAAACGGGTGAAGGAACCGCTATGGTCCGTATTTATAAGAATGGTGATAAGTACCAAGGTAAAATAGTTTGGTTAAAAGAACCCGTAGATCCTGAAACGGGTAATCCCAAAGTGGATAAAAATCATCCAGAAGAGGCTTCCAGAAAAAGACCTATTTTGGGCTTAATCAATATTTGGGGATTTCAATTCAAGGAAAATAATACCTGGGAGGGAGGGAATATTTATGATCCTAAAAATGGAAATACCTATTCTTGTACCATCAAGTTGACTTCTGCCAATACGCTGGAAGTTAGAGGATACATCGGAGTTTCCTTGATTGGTAGAACAGATAATTGGACAAGGCAACAAGCTAAACAGTGATTAGGGAGATACAAAATTCAATGATACATTGAAGAATAATGGGTTTCCTAAATTACTTGTAAAATATTTTTGGCTTTCTTCCTTAGCATTATAAGCATTGGCTACATCAAAGCGGAAATTGTAGCGCAATCCTGCTTGTAGGTTAAGCCAAAGAAAGCCAAATAGCTTTTTATCCCAACTAATCCGAGGCTTAATTTCCCCTCGCTGTAGGTAGACATTTTCTATTCCTGGAACATTCGCCCAATATTGATTCCCTTCTACTTCGAATCCCGCTTGTAATATGTTGGAGACAGAAATGTTATATCTCACATGAGCTCGTGCAGGCAATAAAAGTTCCATTCCCCATTTTTCATTGAAGGTTTTATTCCAAAATAATGCGGGTGCAAAAATAGGCTGACCAGCACGGTAGGTTCTTGCCAAGCCAGTTCCTATCATATTTTTTTCAGATGTTTTCCAACCATAGATGAGTGTTAGACTGGTAGTAAAGGCCTGCGAACTTATATCCTTGGTTCCATTAAAAAGCCCATTTACATCATAGCTTGCTTGAAAAATCATAAAATTCTTTTCATTCAATGGCTTAAACACCGTTGTATTTATTCCAGCAGTAACTAAAGTGTTGTTGTTTAATGAGTTCGCAAAGGAATTAATGTTTGGATTAGCTACCTTAAAATTACTTCCCCAATAGTTGAACCCCATTTGCCAAATAATTTTATTAGTTGACAATACGGGAATATTCACCTGAGCGCGTATGGCATTAACTTGGTCAACATGTATGGTACTGGGTAAATCTGCTGCATTAAATCTAACTCCTGGCATGGGAAAATGTCCATAGTTCTCAAAGCCTATATGGAAGATTCGTTGGGGTGTTTGATTTAACACTTTAACCGTACAGTACCTTTTTACCCCATCGGCATCTCCAAAATTATTATAGTCGAAAGTGTCCGTGGTATCAGTTTGCGCATAAATGAGGATTGGACAAAGAAAAAAAACGAGTATACGAATTATGTTCATACCATTAAATTTTAATTAGGGCGAATTTATTTGGGTTAATTAAAGCTTAACCATAACTAAAACCAACAATTGTTAATAAGGTTTCCCAACTTGTGATTTATTATATTTCAATAGCTCACGGGTAGATTAATCATGCGATGTACCATTCCTTAGTAAAAATTTTAAAGGTTTTGACGATATAATGGTGGGGATGTAAAAACGCTTGCCGAGTTCTGGGTAGTGTTATGGATAGAGTACCTTTACGGAGAAGTAAATTGTTGATTTTACTATTTTGAAAAATTACTATTGTTTGATAATTATCAAGCATTTGTTTTTTATATATTCAAAACTGGAATGCTAGACTAATTTAAAAATTGGTTGATTGTAAATCGAATATGGTTGTTTTAAAAACAATTTTTAGAATGAGAATTAAACTGAATATTGAAAATTTTAAATTAAGAGCTTTTGAAAAGCACGGGAATACGTATGATTATTCATTAGTAGAATTGAGAAAAACAAAAGATAAAGTACAAATAATTTGCCCAAAGCATGGCATTTTTTTTCAATCCGTAAATAATCACCTTAAAGGTCAAAATTGTCCTTCATGTGGTCAAAATTCAAGGGCAAAAACACAAAGATTTAGCAAAGATCAATTCATTTTTTCAGCAGAAGCAATTCATGGAAAAAAGTATAGTTACGAGCAGGCTAATTATCATAATAGCCAAACAAAAATCGATATCATTTGCCCTATTCATGGGATTTTTTCAATGAAACCGAATTCACATATTGCGGGAAAACAAGGTTGCCCTAAATGTGGTAGGTTAATGGCTAATAAAAATATCTCCTTAGACTGGAATACCTTTTTAAAAAGAGCAAATGATATTCATGGAAATAAATATGAGTATTTCAAAGATTCCTATAAAAATTACACTACTAAAATTAAAATTAGATGCAAAATTCACGGAGAGTATAGTCAAACCCCTCATTCTCATATTTCTATGAAGTCAGGTTGTCCGATTTGTGGAAATATACAAGCAGGTGAATCAAATCAGAAGGCTTGGAATGTTGTTTTAAACCTTTTTAAAGTGGCCCATGGTGACAGATATAAATATGATGAGAAATCATATGTTAATGTTACCTCAAAGACTAAAATAAAATGCGAAAAACATGGTTGGTTTGAACAAGCACCATATCTACATTATTCAGGTAGAGGTTGCAGGAAATGTGCTATTGAAGAAGTTCACGAAGGACAAAAAATTAATTTTAAAGATTTTGAGAAAAGAGCAAAAAACAAACATGGAGATAAATATTCCTACAAAGAGGAAAATTTCATTAATATATTTACCCCAATTGAAATAAGTTGTTCTAGGCATGGGATATTTTTACAAGTGCCAGTAAATCATTACAAGGGTTCTGGCTGCCCCATTTGTAATTCAAGTAAAGGCGAAGCAATTATTAGAGAAATTTTAAAAAGAAATAATATTGAATTTGAGGAGCAAAAAACTTTCTTAGGTCTTAGGTATATAAATAATTTGAGATGTGATTTTTATTTACCAGCACAAAACTTAGTTATTGAATATAATGGGATCCAACATTATGTACCATTAGAAATTTTTGGAGGAGAAAAGGCATTTTTAAGTACTGTTAAAAGGGATTTAATCAAAAGGAAATTTTTTGAAAAATCAAATATAACCCTAATTGAAATACCTTATTTTGCTCAAGAAATTGAAACCTTAATTTTAGATTTTTTAAAATAAGTTATTTGAAATCTTTAATAAAGTTGGCCTATTTTAAATTAAAAGTACATCTAATTAATTGAAAATCAACAGTTAGGCTTTCGGTGGGGCCTTACTGAACACCACTAGTTTAAATTTTAAATTGTTTATCTCTAAAAATTTCAGATTGTAACAACTAAAGCCTTTATTTTTGAATTTTAATTTCCAAAAGTTCAATAGTTTCCATTGAACAATTAAATTGCTCATTCTAATATATTTTTTGAGGCTAACCTTAGATTTAATATGTTAAATAATAATTAAAACATGTAAGGTCTTTCGACTTTGCAAGTATTCTTTGCTTAAACAAAACATAGAAGTCCGCGTCTTTTTTTCTTGGTGTTTTTCACATATGTAAAGCTCAGTTTAAATATATAATAGTTTCTGAAAAAAAATCTTGCTGGTCTTGTAAGAATGGAGTTGATCCTCATTTAAAGTAGAAGTATTGGTCAAATGGAATATAATCAAATCCACTCTTCTATGGCTCTTGCTGATTTTTCATAATCTTCATCTAGCATTAGGTCATGTGACCCGCCTTCTATGATGCTAAGTTTAGCATGGTAGTGATTTGCAGTGCTTTCAAATTCACGAACGGTGATGAGTCCATCTTTTGAACCACCTAAAACTAATATAGGTAAAGAAGATCTGTGTGATATGGGTATTAACAAATCTACATACGCTCTAAATGATTCAGCACACATTCGAGGCGAATATCGCGCTGTCAGTGTAGCCTTATTTAATATCAAATGGGGATATTTTTTAAAGGCACCTAACAGATTTCCAAGTAGTAAATGGGGTATCACACCCGGGTAACGAAATATCACACGAAGGCTGGCTAATAACACACCCGAGGGAGGAACCGATGACATTAAAACAGCCTTTTTACATAATCTTGTCTTTAGAAAATGTTGTAGTATCATTCCACCCATGGAATGTCCAACAATGATAGGAGGTTCCTGTAAGTTTTCTACTTGCTTGCGAAGTGCTTGGACATAATCGCTAAGCGAATAGGAAATAGGCCTGGTTCTTCCTTCTGTTTCATGCCCAGGAAGATTGAACCCAATACAATTATAACCCAGTTTCTCGAAATATGGGATAAATTGCTCCTCCCAGCACCAAGATCCGTGACACATACCATGAACAAAAACTATCGTTTCTTTCATTAAGCGGGGGATTTACTGATGTAATTTGAGGGAAGGTGTTTCTTCAGTTCCTTGACAAATAAATGGAAGTCCACCGTAATCGTATGCCGAGGTGTTTTTATTTGATGCAAATGAGGATGAGTGACTTCTCTTTGGCATAATTCGGCGATGTTCTTGGGTCTATGCCAAAGTCCCTTAATGGCCCTTGCCGCTATCTTACTTTGCAATTCAGCCCCTGGCCAAATGCAACCAAGCGGTTGAAACATACCTACAAAAAATAGATTATCGTATTTTTCATGTAGCATTTTTAAGTAAAGTGGGACGTCCCCCTCGCTATAATTTATGAAGTCTTTTCGAAAAAATGGGTGTTCTAAAATATAGCCTGTGCAAGCGATGATTGTATCAAACTCTTCCACGGTACCATCCTTGAAATGGACATGCTGCCCTTCAAAGTGATCAATATCTCCTTTGGGGAATACTTTGCCATGCCTTACTTTGTACAATAGTTCCTCGTTGATGGTGGGATGCGTTCCTGTGATGGCATGTTCTGGCTCTTGAAGGCCATAGTGCCTATTAGAACCAGAGATTATTTTGACGGATAATTCTGATAAGAAAAATTTCAACTTAGTGGGCAAAAATGTCAACTTAGATGCTACTACATCACTCGGTTTGCCAAACAAAAATTTGGGTACAATTCGGTAGCCTCTTCTCCAGCTAATGCTCGTTTTCTTGCTCACCCGAGATGTTTCTACCGCCACGTCGCAGGCTGAATTTCCGCCACCTATGACAAGTATACGTTGATCTCTGAATGGTTCCGCCTTTTTGAATTCATGTGAATGCATGAATTTACCGGTGAACTCACCTGGATATTGAGGCATTCTAGGTAGCCAGTGATGCCCATTGCAAACAACTAAATGGGTAAAGTGTTCTGTTTTTTCAATGCCGTTCTTCTCTGTTTTTATAACCCAATTATTAGCTTCATCTAATTCGCAGGATTTTACCAAAGTTTGGAATTGAATGTGTGGGTATAGATTAAAATGTTCAGCATAAGCTTGAAAATAGCGTCTTAATTGATTATGCGAAGGGTAATCAGGCATCCCTTTTTCGAAATCATCGAAGCTAAAGTCTTCATATTGTGAAAGGGTTTTGGAACTAATTATATGGGTAGTTTCGAAGACACTCGAGTGCCCCAATTGCTCATTATAAATCCAGTTTCCTCCTACTTGGGTATTAAATTCATAACAAACCGTATCTAGACCTTGGTCTATCATGTTTTTCAAGGCAGTTATTCCAGAAGGACCAGCACCAATTACACATACTTTCGTCATATAAATTACTTTTTATCAAATATATATAAATAGTCCTTCATTTATATTTGATTAAAAAAGGCCCGGTTAAAAACCGGGCCAAGTACTTGAATTGTTGGGAAGAATAAAACCCTGGTGGAGTCGGAGGGATTCGAACCCTCGTCCAAACCTAGCGAACAATAGCTTTCTACACGTTTAGCTGTGATTATTTTTCGATCAAAAGCGGGTTCACATCAGACCCAAACTTTCAACTTATCCTCTGGATACTAACAAGTCCGTAGAGAAATTCGAACTTATCGACTCTGCATGTCGACGCTCAGATGCCCTCCTCGGCAGAGTTTGGAGAAGGCTGAACGATGGCAAATTGATTAATCTCTAAGATTAAGCAGCCATGGCATACTGTGTATTGCCAGTTATAATTCGAAGGTTTTTTTAACAGGAAATGCCTACAACTCCCGACGTGCTTACCACCGACCGACATAAGCTGTCAAAACCGGTCGACCCCATTATTTGAGATGCAAAGGTACAACATTAAATAGGCCTTTGTCAAGGAATTGGTAATTCTGTACTTTGTTTAATTTCATCCATCACAAATAAACTATTGATATGGGCTACTGTGGGGAGTACAGCCAATTTCTCTTGGTAAAAACGGTTATAACTTTCTACATCCGAGCTAACAACCATCAAATAATAATCAAAGTTCCCTGAAACTAAATGGCATGATAAAACCTCAGGAAAAGCTTGAACTGCTTGTTCAAACTCTTTGAAATTTTTACGGTTTTGCTTTTCTAGCGTAACTTGGCAGTGCACCAATAAACCTAAATCCAACATTTTACGGTTAAGTAATCCTACGTAGGACATGATATATCCATCTTTCTCCAGTTTCCGAATTCGATCATGCGTAGGAGAGAGGGATAAATTGACTTGGGCGGCTACATCTTTGAGTTTTTTTTGCCCTTTGCCTTGAATGATTTTCAAAATCTTTAAATCTAGCGCATCTAAGTTGAGTTTGGAAGCCATAATTTTTTCGGATTTTTGTTAACAGAATGTTAATATATAGAATTATTTCCTTTTCAATCTAATTTTGCAGTAATATTTCCTTATTTATAAGGGATATGCCTAAATAATTTTTGTCTTTTTTATATTTGTGGAGTATTATACTTCATCAAAGGTAACGGCCAGCGAAATTTTTCGTTGGCCGTTCTTTTTTTCAAACAAGCTAAAATCTATTATCATGATCATTGGCGTCCCTAAGGAAATTAAAAATCAAGAATTTAGAGTAGGCTTAACGCCTGCTGGGGTTCAATCGTTGGTGTCTCAAGGTCACCAAGTTTATGTACAAACTCAGGCCGGTTTAGGTTCTGGTTTTTCAGATGAATTGTACATGCAAACAGGAGCTAAAATACTTCCTGATGCGAAGTCGGTTTATGAAATTTCTCAAATGATTGTCAAGGTGAAAGAACCCTTGGCTCAAGAATATCCCTTGATTCAAGCGGGTCAAATACTCTTTACTTATTTTCATTTTGCAGCGTCTAAAGAGTTGACCCAAGCAATGATAGCTAGTAAGGCTATTTGTATAGCGTACGAAACGGTAGAATTACCTGATCGCAGTTTACCTTTATTAACCCCGATGTCTGAAGTTGCTGGTCGAATGGCTATTCAAGTGGGGGCCTATTTTTTAGGTAAAGCTCAAGGTGGAAAAGGTAAAATGTTAGGTGGGGTTCCAGGAGTAAAACCTGCAAATGTGCTCATTTTAGGGGGTGGAGTTGTAGGAACCCAGGCGGCCAAAATGGCGGCAGGTTTGGGCGCTAATGTTACCATCATGGATACCAATCTAGGTAGGTTGCGATATTTGGAAGATATTTTGCCTGCCAATGTGTCCACCCAGTTTTCTACTTCATTAGCTATTCAAGAGAGCTTAGCTCAAGTTGATTTGATCGTTGGAGCGGTGCTATTACACGGCGCCAAAGCTCCTCATCTCATAAAGAAGGAAGATTTAAAGCGAATGAGTCCCGGAACGGTTCTAGTCGATGTGGCTGTCGATCAAGGTGGTTGTATCGAAACTTGTCGACCTACCACCCACGAAAATCCGGTTTATGAAATTGATGGGATACTTCATTATTGTGTGGCAAATATGCCAGGGGCAGTTCCACAAACCTCTACATTGGCTTTGACCCAAGCAACACTTCCTTATGTCCAGCAATTGGCCAAAGAAGGTTGGAATTTAGCCTGTACAAATAACCAAGCCTTAGCTAATGGACTGACGATTTTCGAGGGTAAATTACAAAACCCGGGCTTAGCTATTTTATTTGATTTATAATTACCAGATTTTTATTCCTTGTATTCTATATAATTCCAATTGTTGTAAGTTCACTTGATAATCAAATTGAGCTTGCATCAATTGGGATTCTTCCAACATGGATTCTACTTGATCTAATTCAATTCTACGAATTAATCCTTGTTTGAAGCGGGTATTGGCTAAATCTAAGGCATATTGCGCTTGAGCCACAACCTCTTTCTGTGTCGCTGATTTTTTCAGGTAATTTTGATGATTCAATTGAGCTTGCCTCCATTCGGTACCTAACTTTTCTTGTGCATCCTCCAATTGAAATGCAACACGTTCCTTTTGAATGGTGGCTAATTCTGTTTGATAAGCCCCTCTTTTTCCAGAATAAATAGGAATACTTAATTTAATACCCAAAACACTATTTACTTTAAAATCATCTGCAAAGGCAGGTGTTTCGCCATTGATTCTAGGAACATAACCATTTTTTAGTCCTAGTGTGGCTAATCCTGCTAAGGTAGGGGTATTTTCCGATTTAGCTAACTCAATACTTTTGTTAACAATTTCTTCTTGGGCTTTGATTTGATTAATCTCTGGATTGGAAAATGACTCAATGGGTTTGGCTGTTTGGGCTTGCCAATTTTGAGGATTTTCAACCAAAAAGGCCTCTGCATTAGCTCCTAATAGAGTACTTAAATAATCCAACATGCGTGCTACTTGATTCTCAGATTCAAGGATTTTACTCTCTTGGTTTGCTATTTTTACCTGTTGGCTGATTTTATCATATTCAATGGCTTCTCCTAGGGCTAGTTGCTTTTGAATAACCTGTAAATTATTTTCTAATCGCTTCAATTGTGACTTTTGCACTTGTATGGCTTTCTTATTGAAGATAATTTGTTGATATAAATTAGCGATTTGAAAGCCCATTTGGAATTCTTGTTGCTCTATCTGTGCTTGGCTTAATTGAGTTTCTAATCTTGTTTTCTCAATGGCCATCGCATTCCTTCCCCAATCATATAATACATGGTTGGCCACAAATTGCGAATTATAATTCATGTTAGGTTGAAATTGTAAAGTTGAATTCGCTCCCCCGAAGTTAAAACTAGCCTGGGCAACTGGGTCGATTCTCGTAAGTCCAATTTCAGCACCAATCACCGGTTTAGCATACGACTCCTGAATTTGGGTTTTTATTTGCCCCATTTTTATCAGGTTTCTTTGTCCTTTCAAGGCAGGTGAATGTTGTAAAATACCTTGAATTAATTCAGGAAGGCCCTTGGTTTGAGCAAAAATAACATTGCTCAAAAAACTAATGGATAAGAGTAAGATGTATTTTTTCATATGTTTAATGAGCCTCTTCACTGGCTTTCATGATTTTTTCTATTTCTGCTTTGGTTTTCTTAGGTGTCCGCAATAACCATAAGAAGGGTAGTATACACATAAATAAAATGGAAACTAAACGGAAAGTGTCTAAGTAAGCCAAATAGTAAGCTTGCTTATTGACCATGGCATCTAATTGGCGATAGGCAGCTTCTCCACTCCGAACTAAATCCCCCGTTTTTTGCATCATATTTTGTGTCAATCCTTGAATTCTTTGTTGAAATAAAGGATTTTCTACTTGAATATTAGCTAGTAAATCTGTCCTATGTTGGGCAGCGCGATGTGTTGCATAATTGTTCGCAACGGCAATACCAAAGGCTCCACCTAACTGTCGAATCATGTTGCTCAAGGCAATTCCTGCGGGATATTCAGATGGTTGTAAACCCGCCACAGCTTGATTAATTAAGGGCATTTGTAACATGGCCACCCCCATCATACGTAATAGGTGCATCGGAAAGAAATCCCAGCGACCCATTTCAGGAGTAGCCGATCCACCAATAAATCCGAAAATGATAAAAATACAAATTCCAAGCCCCATGACTGGAATGGGTTTTCCTCCCAAGGACAGGTATTTGGCTATCATGGGGAATAATATGACACCGAGTAAAGTTGGGTACATCAAGGAAAGTCCAGTTTCCGTTGAACTTAGGCCATTGATGCGTTGCACCATGATGGGATAAATGAAAACAGATGTAAATAAACCAAATCCGCTAACTAGGTTAAATACCGTGCTCATGGCAAAGACCTTGTTTTTGAAGATTTTTAAATTAATTACAGGATGTTCTGTCGTTAACTCTCGCCAAATAAATCCAATCAGTCCTATGGCCGATAATCCAGCCATGGTATTGATGGTTCTGGATTCAAACCAATTTTCCGATTCGCCTTTTTCTAAAATATATTGCAGGTTCCCTATACCCAGGGTTAATAAAGAAATGCCGATGTAATCAATTTCCATCGTTTTTCGATGTTGGCCTTCACCCTCTTTTCTATCAATGAAAAGAATGGTTAAAATGGTAGCCAAAATACAAACAGGGATGTTGACATAAAAAATATCATTCCACTCGTAATTATCCACCAAATATCCTCCTAAAACGGGTCCTAAGGAAGGACCTAAGATGATACCCATTCCAAAAAATCCAGAGGCAATTGGTCGGTCTTTTACTTCAAAAGCATCAAATAAGATGGCTTGAGAAGTAGAAAGTAATGCTCCTCCACCAATGCCTTGTAAAAATCGCCAAAAGACTAATTCCCAAAGGCTATCACTCATTCCACAGAAATATGAGGCTATCCCAAAGAGAATCATCGAGCCTAGGTAGTAATTTTTTCTACCAAAGTATTCTCCCAAAAAACCTGTCATTGGGATAATGATTACATTGGCAATCGCATAACTGGTGATTACCCAAGCAATATCTTCAATGGTAGCTCCAAGGTTTCCAGCAATTTGGTTGAGAGCCACGTTCACAATCGTAGTATCCAACAACTCCATCACAGCTGCGGTGATCGTTGTTAGTACAATGATTATTTTAGCGAATCCCTGGGGCCTTTGCATGGTATTAGTTTATGGGAACTGATACATCAAGAGATAGTCCAGCACGTAATATATCTTTGTATTTATCGGCATTTAGTATCTCAATCTTAACAGGAATTCGTTGAGTTACCTTCACAAAGTTACCAGAGGCATTATCGGGAGGTAATAAAGTTGTTTTAGCTCCTGTGGATTCTGAAATCGATAAAATTCTACCCGTTAACTTAATATTGGGATATGCATCGATTTTTATTTCCGATTCCATACCTACACGTAAATGCTCCACTTGAGTTTCTTTGTAATTGGCAACTACCCAATACCTGCTATCATCCATGATGGTCATTAAAGGTTGTGAAACTTGAATGAATTGACCTGGCTCTACGGATTTCTTTCCAATTTTTCCATCAGCTGGAGCATAGACTTTATTATAACTTAACTTTAATTTCTGTTGTTCTACCTTTACTTTCTTCAGTTTTAAGGCTATTTCAGCCTTGTGCAAGGTAGCTTGCAAAATCCCTATTCTAGATTGTGTACTTACTAACTCTGCTTTCGCACCTTGGAATTTAACGCCAGCTTGTTCTGCTAAATCTTGACTATCAATTAATTGCTGACGCGTTATAGCTTTTGCTGATTCAAGTGAAGTATTTCTAGCAACATCTCGGTTATATTTATTATAGGCCAACTCAGCGGATTTGACCACACTTTGTTGAGCTTCAATACTTTTCTTTAGATTAGTTAAATTTGCTTTTGCACTTTCAATGTCGGATGTGGCTTGCTCAACTTCCACTTTCATCTCTTCTAGGGCTAATGCGGCTTCATCTGAATCAATTTCCAAAATGATTTGCCCCTTTTTTACCTGATCGTAATCATTTACATAAACCTTTTTTACAAAGCCCGCCATTCTAGGTAATACCGGAATAAAATATGCCTCAATCTGCGCATTGTCGGTATCTTCATGGGTAGTCGCATAGCGGTATTTTTTGAAGCCAAAAAATCCCCCAATGAGTAAAACAAGTGCTAATATGATTTTGGGGAGATGAGATTTAGGTTTTTGTTGAGTAGACATGGTACATTGATTAGTGTTGCAAAGAAAGGTAGTATTGGCAATAAAGTCAAGTTAGTTGACTAAATACTTGATTTTGTATATTTTTGCACGAAAGATAAAATCCTGTATAGATCATTTTACACCAATGGAAAATTCAAATCACATGTTTTTATCGAGACTTTTGGTTAAGTCTTACCGTATAGTTCAGTCTATGAATGGCACTTTCTTACGAAGTTTAGGTTATGAAAACTTCAAAATAGGGCACATTATCGTATTAATGAATCTTTCTGAACAGGGAGTTACTACTACTGATTTGGCCAAAAAAGCGAAAGTAAGTAAGCAAGCTATGAGTAAATTAGTGAATGAATTGATTCAAGAAGGTTACCTCATTTCAAAAACTAATCATCAAGACTTACGTTCTACTCTTTTATTTTGTACAGAGAAAGGTAATCATTTTTTAGAAGATTTAATGAAATCTAGGGCTCATATTGAGCAAAAGTTTGCTGTTATTATAGGAGAAGAGCGTTTGAAGCAATTAAATTTGGCCTTATCAGAGATTGTGGCTCATTATGATGAATTGGAAAATACGGATACTATCAATGATAAAATAGCCGGCACTAAAATCTAATTTATGGAAAGAAGCGATCGTGAAAATTAACTAAAAATAATTCGTGGGTGGCTCTAGTAATAGCCGTGTATAGCCAGCGAATGTATTCTGCGTCTATTTGTTCTTCTTTCAAGTATCCCTGATCCACAAATACGGCCTTCCATTGTCCACCTTGAGATTTATGGCAAGTTAATGCATAAGCAAACTTCACTTGTAAGGCATTTAAAAAAGGGTCTTTGCGAATGGCCTCCATTCTTTCCTTTTTCTTTGTGATATGAGCATAATCTTCACATACAGAATCATAGAGTTTTTTGTTGGCCTCTTTTCCCAAGGCTGATTCAGCCGAGTGAAGGGTATCTAATAAGATTTTAGCTTCAACTTCCGGGTGATCCTCATAGTCACACAAACGAAGGCTAACCTGGAGAAATCGAAAACCATGCATATCTTCTTGCCTTTTAATTTTCATAACTTCCACGAAATCTCCATTGGCCAAAAATCCTGCTGGCGAATCTTCATCTAACCAATGGTAATTATTTCGAACAATCATTAATAAATCACCACTACTGATTTCATCTTCTTGATAAAGTATAGTTCTCCGAACGAATTCATTGAATTGGACAGCACTTTTATTGGATCTGGTGAGGAGAATGGTTTCTTCTTTTCCAAACTTCCGATAGGCATATTGCATTCCATCTTCCACCTTTTCACCCGACATCTTGAAAAAGTCTTTAAATGATTTGGTATTAAATTGAATTTTTGGGGAAGACTGATTTAGTAGTTCTCTCAGGTTGGTGGCATTATATAATATTCCTGAATGTATGTCTTGTCGCATGACATCAGTCAACTCATGGTCCAAGACCTCCATGTGAAATTCACTGCTGATGTATTCTTTCGATAGGGCAGGTGACAGACTTTTTCCCACGGGAGGTAATTGGGCTGTATCTCCTACAAATATTAATTTATTCCCTGTATGGCCATTTTCTGGATTCGTAAAAACGTATTCAATTAAATCTGTCAATAAACTATTTGTACCAAAATCTGATTCATCCGTAATCATGGAAGCTTCATCCACGATGAATACGGTATTGGTAGCGTAGTTATTCATTCGTTGGAATACCAATGCACCAGAATTTGGATGGCTGACTTGCCGGTAAATTTTTTTATGGATCGTAAAGGCTTTTTTCTTGGC
The DNA here is from genome assembly GCA_027491315.1 of Cytophagaceae bacterium. GTDB lineage: Bacteria > Bacteroidota > Bacteroidia > Cytophagales > Spirosomataceae > Aquirufa. Next base: position 126,077 of record JAIXWL010000003.1, on the reverse strand, counting down.
ATAATTGGCCATAACCTTGGCTGCGCGGCCCGTAGGAGCTAATAATTGAGTTTTATATCCGAAGCTGGATAAAATTTTAATCAAGGTCGATATGACGGTGGTTTTACCCGTCCCAGCATAACCTTTGATGATAAAAGTAAGCGCTCCCCATTCATCTTTATTAACTATAAAATCATTCAATTTCTGAAATAAAGCTGTCTGTGAGGGCGTTGGCTCAAAGGGGAACTTTTGATGTAAGAGAAAAGAAGGACTTTTGGAAGGATTCATGTCTTAAAGAAGACACAATTTACACAATTGAATCGGGAAGCAAAAGCGCATGTTCTTCTGAAAGAGGCCTAAAAACATTGATGAGGCATATTAGGCTGTAATCCTTTAAATCGGTTTCCCAAATATCTCTTTCTATTAGAATATTTTCTTCTATCAATCTCCTTCTGGTGGTTCCCCAATGTAAAGGTTCCTTCGGGGTATACCATTGATCACCTTGTTTAAAAGCTAAATTAGCGATGCTGCTGTCTTGCAATTTCCCATTTTTCGAAAAAATGATATCATCAGCTTCAGGATGCTCAGCTACTTTTTTTAGAATATGAGATCTATCGGCATATTTAAAATCGTATTCGAAATCTCCAGTGTTCACGATGGCCAATTTTTTGATATGCTTTGGCTGATATTTTAGGAATTCGTGAAATTCCCATTCCGTTCGATAAACGATTCTAGTTCTATAACTACCAAGTTGGGGAATTTCTAAATGAGTAAAATATTCTGCTATGTTTAATACGGGTGAGTTAGGATAGTAATGCTGAAAGACATCATTGATCCTTTTTTGATGATAATTTAGATGTAGGGCTTCTCCGTTCAATACATGAACGGTCTCTAAAAATGTAGGCATTGTTTAAATGGGTAGGTAAACTTTTTGGATTAATTCCAAATATTCCTTTTCAGGGTCGGAGAAGATCGTAATTCCTCCTCCACTTTTAAAAATTAGCTTCTCATCAATTTGTTCAATAAATCTGATTAAAACTCCTGAATCTAAGGAACTTCCATCAAATTTCCCCATAATTCCCGTATAAAATCCTCGAGGGTATCCTTCAGATTTTTCAATAATTTCCATGGTGGCCATTTTGGGAGCGCCTGTAATGGAGCCAGCGGGTAACATGGCTTTTAAAATACTACCAATTTTATGCTGAAATGCGGGCATCAATTCACCAGAAATCAAGGAGGACATTTGCCATAAATCTTCACTATGTGTCTTTACTTGTTCTATGTACTGAAATTTTTCCACTTGAATTGGGTGGGCTACTCGGCTAATATCATTGCGAATTAAATCCACAATGGTGGCATGTTCAGCTTTTTCCTTGGCATCTATCCGCAGGTCTTCGGCTTGGTTATTTTCATTCACTGCCAAAGTTCCCTTCATGGGGAAACATTGAATTTTATGCTGATGAATTTGAATAAATGGTTCGGGAGAGAAGACCACTAATTGATCCCTGATCAGTAATTTATACTTAGCATGTGCGTATGAATAAATATCCTTTAAACTCAGGTTGGTTTGAATGGGGGTAGGACAAGTTAAATTGACCAAAAATGAATCCCCTCGTTTTAAACCCGCTTGAACCTGGTAAAATTTAGCTAAATACTCTTTATAACTGATTGGAAATTTCTCAAAATATACATCACCTGTGAAAGTACTTGAGGGGATTTGGTTGATTTCCAATCTTATGCCCAATTGAAGAGCTTCTTCTTCAGTTCCCCACCATACTTTTTCTCCTTTATAATCACATATAAAGACAAAAGGACGCCCTTCCATGCTCCATTGATCCATGCCCGAGACAGCTTGATCAAGTGAGGTAAAAGGAATATCCTTCATAATCTTTATTAAATGTATTGTTGCGCTGCTTGAATTACCTGTGGGATACCCTCCGGTTTTTGTCCACCTGCAGTAGCTAAAAAGGCTTGACCACCTCCGCCACCTTGTACTTCCTTGGCTAATTCTCGAATGATTTTACCTGCATCCAAAGATTTTGCTGCCACCAGTTCTTTTGAAATGGCTAAAGCTAAGCTTGCTTTTCCATCGATTTCAGCGGCTAATAAGCAGAATAATTGCTGGTGTTCATTGCTCAAATCAAAGGCTAGATTTTTCAAAGCATCTGCATGAGGTACATGAACTTGTTGGATTAAATAAAGTAAATCTCCTTTTCCTGAAATTTGCTCATTTAAAGCTGACTTTACCTGTTTAATCTCGTTTGCCTGATATTGGGCAATGGTTTTTTGAAGGCTAGTATTTTGTTCGATAAGACTAGCCACTGCTTTAACGATGTCTTTAGGAGCTTTTAATAATTCATTGATTTGCTCCAGCTGGCTTGCTTGCTGATTTAATAGTTCAAATGCCTTCTGTGAGCAAACTGCCTCAATGCGGCGTACACCAGTGGCTACTGAACTTTCTGATAATATCTTGAATAAAGCAATTTCACCCGTTGAATTAACGTGAGTTCCTCCACAAAGTTCCACAGAATAGGTCGGATCAAAGGTGATAACACGGACAAAATCACCATATTTTTCACCAAATAATGCCATAGCCCCTTTTTCTTTAGCTTGCGCAATAGGAACATTTCTTTCCTCTAATAAGGGAATATTAGCCATGATTTTGGCATTCACCATGTCTTCAATTTGCTTCAATTCCTCATCTGTCACTTTTTGAAAATGCGAGAAATCGAAACGTAATAACTGCTCATTCACCAAACTTCCTTTTTGAGCCACATGTTTACCTAGAATTTGTTGAAGCGCCGCTTGCATTAAGTGGGTAGAACTATGATGACTAGTGATGGCCTGTCTTCTTTCTTCGTCAATTTGAGCTACGACTTCCTCTTCCTGCGCCACTTCTTCAATTCGAGCATCCGTTGTCCAATGAACAATTAAATCATTTTCTTTTTTGGTATCGATGATGGCGATTTTCGTGCCCGATTTTTTGAATAACAAAAAGCCAAAATCACCCACTTGTCCACCTGATTCAGCATAGAAAGGAGTACTTTCCAACACAATTTTGTATTGAATTCCTGCTTTATTTTGAACTTTTTGGTATTTCACCACACGTGTAGTCCAGGTCGAATGATCATATCCAACAAAGGACACTTCATCACTATCAAACAGGTTAACCCAGTCTTCTGCACTGGCTCCTGCATCCTTTCTGGAGCGATTCTTTTGGGCATTTAATGCCTGCTGGAATCCAGGCTCATCAATCTCCATTCCTTTTTCACGTGCTATCAAAGCAGTTAAATCAACTGGAAAACCATAGGTGTCATTTAATTCAAAAACATCTTCACCCGTAAGGACCTTGTTTCCTTTGGCTTGGGTTTCTTCCATTAATTTATCTAAACGAACTAATCCTGTTGACAAGGTTCTTAAGAAAGAAACTTCTTCTTCATAAATTACTTTGGCTACAAATGCTTCTTGTGAAATTAATTCATCAAATACGCCTTTAAATTGTTGAGCTAATAATGGAATTAATTCATACATAAAAGGCTCTTTAAAGCCTAAATAGGTATATCCATAACGCACGGCACGACGTAGGATTCGTCGAATTACATAGCCAGCTTTCGCATTGGAAGGTAATTGTCCATCTGAAATAGAGAATGCAATGGCACGAATATGGTCAGCAATGACACGCATGGCAATATCAGTCCATTTATCTTGGCCATAGGATATTCCACTTTTCTTGGCTAAGTGCTGAATACTGCCTTGGAATACATCGGTGTCATAATTCGATTGCTTCCCTTGGATGGCCATGCATAAACGTTCAAAGCCCATACCCGTATCTACGTGTTTGGAGGGAAGTGCTACCAATGATCCATCTGCCATGCGTTCAAATTGCATAAACACATTGTTCCAAATTTCCACTACTTGCGGATGATCGGCATTAACCAATGATTTTCCTGGGATTCGATCTACTTCATCTTGGTTTCTTAGGTCAATATGAATCTCTGAACAAGGGCCACATGGTCCCGTTTCACCCATTTCCCAAAAATTATCTTTTTTATTTCCTAGAATGATTCTTTCTTCCCCCACAATAGCCTTCCAAATATCAAAAGCTTCCTGGTCAAAAGGTACACCATCTTTGGCATCTCCCTCAAAGACGGAAACATATATACGCTCCTTAGGAAGTTTATATACCTCGGTTAATAGTTCCCATGACCAAGCTAAGGCTTCTTTCTTGAAATAATCACCAAAAGACCAGTTTCCTAACATTTCAAACATGGTATGGTGATAGGTATCAAATCCTACATCCTCTAAATCATTATGCTTACCAGAAACACGAAGGCATTTTTGAGTATCAGCAATTCTTTTCGACGGAGGAGTACCATTTCCCAAGAAAAAATCCTTGAATTGAGCCATACCTGAATTATTAAATAATAGGGTAGGGTCATTTTTAGCGACTAATGGCGCAGATGGTACAATTAAATGTCCTTTCGATTGAAAAAAAGCTAAAAAATGCTGGCGGATCTCCGTTGAAGTCATTGGTTTAATATCGAAATTATGGGTAATTTTATTTCTTCCTGATTTTTCTAATCAAAGGAAGTGCAAAATTACGTGTTTTTATTCGAATTCTTGATTTTGCAGGCCAACAAGGTTTTAATTTATTAGATGGAACAGTACAGTAAACAATATTATTCGATTTCTGAAGTTGCGGAGATTTTCAAAGTGAAAACTTCTAAGTTGAGGTATTGGGAAACCCAGTTTCCTCATCTAATGCCCAAGCGTAGATCTAGCGGAATTAGGAAATATACTCCGGAGGATATAGAAAAAATTAAAGTTTTGATCCAATTGATCGAGGAGAAAGGCTTAACCATTGAAGGAGCCAAGCAAGCCATCAATCATCGTGGGGAAGCAAAAAATGTTAATACACCTCTCATTAATCAGTTAACTGAAATTCGTCAATTTTTACAAGGGCTTCGCGAGGATTTGGGAGAATGATTTTTTTCTTTCGGGAAAAAATGGAATCATATCCCGATGGAGGAAGAAAAAGTATATCAAATAGCCCTAAGTTTAGTACCTCAAATTGGGTATGTTAATGCCCGTCGATTGATTTCCTATTTGGGTTCTGCCAAACAGATATTTCAATCCAGTACTTCACAACTAAAAAAAGTACCGCACATCGGTCCGATGATTGCGCAAGAATTAAAATTGAATCAAGTTTTACATGAGGCAGAGCGAATTTATTCAGATTGTCTTAAGGAGGGAATTCAATTATTTTTTTACTTGGATGAGGATTATCCACATCGATTAAAACAGTTATATGATGCTCCTCTATTATTGTATTTTAAGGGAAATGTGAATTTTCAGTATGAAAAAGTGATGGCATTGGTAGGAACAAGAAAAGCTACCGAATATGGCAAAGAAATCACTTATCAAATTGTCAGGGATTCTTTGGAGGACGATGTCCTTTTTATTAGTGGATTAGCTTATGGGATTGATATTGCCCTTCATCAAGCTTGTATTGAATTAAAAATTCCAACTATCGCGGTTTTGGCTGGGGGATTTCAACGAATATATCCTTCCTTACATAGTAAATACGCCTATCAAATGATGGAATTGGGAGGAATCATTTCAGAACATCCATTTCATCAAAAACCCGACCCGAGATTTTTCCCACTACGAAATCGTATCATCGCTGGGATGGCAGATGCCACGATTGTGGTTGAGGCAGCTGAGAAAGGGGGTGCATTGATAACGGCCGAATATGCGAATAATTATCACCGAGAGGTATTAGCTGTTCCTGGAAATTTACAAAAAGTGTTCTCAGAAGGTTGTAATCGGTTGATTCAGAAAAATCAAGCTACCATTTACACCGATTGGGCAGCTTGTAAAGAGCTTTTGAATTGGCAATCTAGTTCCAATAAAATTCAAAGAAATAAAAGTTTGTTATGGAGTCAATTATCAGATGACGAGAGCCAGATTTTGGCATTACTTTACCAAGAAAAAAATTTAGCCCTGGATGAAATAGCTTGGAAATTGCAAAAAGGAATAAATCAACTGGCAATGCTTTTATTGAATTTGGAATTTCAGGGATTCATTAAAACATTGCCAGGTCATCGTTATAGCTTAAAATAACTTATTTTTTCCATTCACTCGGATTAATTCTCCAGTCTTGTAAAGTCATTAATTGAGTTTCTGTTACGTGATTTAATTTAACGGCCTCATCTATTAAGACATCATAGTTACTTAAGGTGACGCAAGGAATACCATGATTTTTGAAATTATCTTCGGCAATTTGAAAGCCATAGGTAAAAATGGCTACCATACCTAATACTTCTGCTCCTGCTTCTTGTAGGGCGGTAGCAGCTTTTAAGGAACTGCCTCCAGTTGAAATTAAATCTTCTATTAAAACTACCTTTTGACCTTTTTCAATATGACCTTCTATTTGGTTTCCCATACCATGCTTTTTTGGCTCAGGTCTAACATAACAAAACGGAAGGTCTAAATAATCGGCTACTAAAGCCCCTTGGGCAATGCCAGCAGTGGCCACACCTGCTATAATCTCAACATCTGCGAAATACGCCTTTACAGCAGCAGATAAGCAATTTTTGATGTACGTTCTAACTTCCGGGTAGGATAGAGAAATACGATTATCACAATAAATCGGGGAGTTCCATCCAGATGCCCATTTAAATGGTTGATCAGGTCTTAATTGGATGGCTTTTACGCTTAATAAGTGTTGGGCAACTTCTTGTGAAATAGTAAAATCAGGCATAGGAATTTGTTTCAAAGATTATATGTGCAAAAATAGTTTATTCAAGTTATCTTTCATTAATTAATTCTATTTTTGCCTACTTAAATTCTGAATTCTACACATGATATTGTTTATAGACGACCGTCCGATTCGCATTTACAAGGAATCCAAGAAACATGCCATACCTATGGGGGATGAATTTGAGGTGGTTATTGATGCGCGTCTTCAACCAATTAGGTTGTCAGATTTTAAGGGACATACCTGTATCCTAAATTTAACCTTAGACCAAATAGAGAAATTAATCCACAGTTTACATCAAAAATCTGGTGCTAAGTTTGATTCGCTTTATATATTAGTCAAGGATATTAAACCTTTTAAACAGCGTATTTTTGCCATGTACCAATTATTGGAGGCAGCAGGTGGAGTGGTTTTAAATACTGAGGATAAAGTACTGTGGATGCTGAGATTGGGTAAATGGGATTTGCCAAAAGGTAAGTTGGAGAAGGGAGAGAAGTTTAAAAAAGCTGCTGTTCGAGAGGTGGAAGAGGAATGTAATGTTAAAGCTTTGTTAGATAAAAAACTTTGTACGACCTATCATACCTATACGCATAAAAATCAACGAATTTTAAAGAAAACGAAGTGGTATTTAATGAATGCCTTAGGTGACCCTAAATTAGTCCCACAAAAAGAAGAAAATATTGAAAAAGTTGATTGGCTAGGAACAGCAGCGATGAACAAAGCTATGACCAACACATATAGCTCGATACGTTATGTCATTCATCGTTATCAGTTGCTTTGTTCTTCTTCTAAATTATAAGGTAAATATTGATTGATTGAGCTCCCATATCGATGCAAATCCCTGATAATGGTAGAACTGATAGGAGCGAGGTGAGGGGAAGTGATCAAAAAAACCGTTTCCAATTCTTCATTGATATGCCTATTTACCTGAGAAATGGAGTTTTCATATTCAAAGTCTGTCGTATTTCTAAGACCTCTAATAATAAATCGAGCCCCTACTTCTTTAGCAACCGTAGCCGTTAAATTTTGATAAGTAACCACGCGAATGGGTTTTCCTTCGAATGTTTTCTCGATAGCCGCTTTCATTTTTTCGAGTGAAAAATAGCGTGCTTTACTAGAATTATGACCAATTCCAATCACAATTTCATCAAATAGAGCTAAGGCTCTCAATACAATATCTTCATGGCCTTTTGTAAAAGGGTCAAAAGAACCTGGGAAAAAAGCAGTTCTATGCTTCATGAGAAATGGTTGGGGTATAAATCTTAAATTGACTTAATTCTTCATATAAATGGGAATCTATTTCTCCTATCCAATGAATACTATTTGAATTCCACTTTATAAAGTAGCTATCTCGAATAGAATGAATGTAGAAGGCTAATTCAGTTGCCTTGGTATATGGATAAATATTGGCTAGCACTAATTTTCCGGATTTCCTTAACACCATGCAGGCTTTTTGGTTTTGAATTGATATGCTTAGACCATTTTCTGGTGATTGAGGTAAAAGCTTTTCTAAGTAATGTGAGTATGTAATTTCTGACAAAGGAAACCAATAACTGATTAAGTCTTTCCAGTCACTAGGTATAAGAAAGAGTAAATTGGCAAGTTCGGATGGGATAGGCTGAACATGGATTTCTTGTCCAATTAAGGTGTCTTCTCCTAATGCTTTTTCCAAGAATCCTATTCTATAGATGGGGCTATCGTATTTTTGTGGAATTAGTAGAAAATGTGTATGACATATTTGAACATACACTTGTTCAATTTTTGTAGGGTTTATGCCTTTTTTCTCCCAATTTTCTTTTTGAATTTTCCCAGACTTGGACCAATCGATATGTCCAAATACCAATCCTGAGGCATCTTGGTATTCTAATCCTCCCTCATGTAGTGATAGATGAAGCGAATGTAAAGAGTCCATAACGGAGGAGGAATTTAATTTTTCCAAGGTCATTATTAGGTATCGAGTTTGAAATTGCAAAAAAAATATGGGATAGGAATAAAAATATTCATTTTTTTCTAGGTTCAAAATGAGTAATTTTGCGCCTTATTTAATTAAATACGCTATGTTGCAGGTGTCCAATGTTTCCCTTCGATTTGGGAAAAGAGTATTATTCGAAGAAGTAAATATCAAATTTACAGAAGGAAACTGTTATGGTTTAATTGGTGCCAACGGTGCTGGTAAATCTACTTTTTTAAAGATTCTTTCGGGTGAAATTGATTCTCAAACAGGAAGTGTTAGCATGAATCCTGGCGAGCGTATGTCGATTTTAAAGCAAAATCACTTCGAATATGAGGAGTTCCCTGTCTTGCAAACGGTCATTATGGGAAATAAACGCCTGTATGACATCATGTTAGAAAAGGATGCCATCTATATGAAGGAAGACTTCACTGAGGAAGATGGAAATAAAGCCGCTGATTTAGAAGCTGAATTTGCAGAATTGAATGGTTGGGAAGCGGAATCTGAGGCAGCTACTTTATTGAGTGGTTTAGGTATTAAGGAGGATATTCATTATTCATTGTTGAAGGATATCAATGGATCAGAAAAGGTAAAAGTACTTTTGGCACAGGCCTTGTTTGGAAATCCTGATATTTTATTATTGGATGAACCGACCAACAACTTGGATATTGATTCCATCATGTGGTTAGAAGGTTATTTACAGAATTTTAAAAATACGGTAATCGTAGTTTCTCACGACCGACACTTTTTAGATAATGTTTGTACCCACATTGCTGACCTTGATTTTGGAAAGATTCAATTGTATGGAGGTACCTATACTTTTTGGTATGAATCATCTCAATTAGCTGCGAGACAAAGAACAGATCAAAATAAGAAAACGGATGAGAAGCGTAAGGAATTGGAAGAGTTCATTCGTAGATTCTCTGCCAATGTCGCCAAATCGAAACAAGCTACTGCCCGTCAGAAAATGTTAGATAAATTACAAGTGGAGGATATTAAGCCTTCTTCTCGTAAATATCCATTCATCAATTTTAAACCTGAGCGCGAAGCAGGAGATCAATTATTAAGTGTAGATAATTTGTCTTACCAAACAGAAGAAGGCATTACCCTATTCTCTAATTTATCTTTTACTATCAATAAAGGAGATAAAGTAGCCTTTCTTGCTAAAGATTCTTTGGCTATTACAGCATTATTTGATATTCTCATGGGAGAAAGAAAGGCCAGTGGGGGAGAATTTAAGTGGGGTGTAACAACCACTCAAACCTATTTGCCCAATGACAATGCCGCTTATTTCAAAGATGATTCATTGAACTTGGTAGATTGGTTACGTCAATATTCTACCGAGAAAGATGAAAGTTTTATTCGTGGATTTTTAGGTAGAATGTTGTTTTCAGGTGATGAGGCTTTGAAAAAATGTACGGTAATTTCTGGAGGTGAAAAGCAGCGTTGTATGTTTTCTAGAATGATGTTGTCCGGAGCCAACGTGCTCTTATTTGATGAGCCTACCAACCACTTGGACCTCGAATCCATCACAGCTTTAAACAATGGGATGATCGAGTTTCCTGGTACGATATTATTTACTTGCCATGATCATCAATTAACGAATACAGTAGCTAACCGAGTGATTGAATTAGGTTCAAAATCTTGTTTGGATAAATTAATGACCTACGATGAGTTTATTACCGACAGCACGGTGAAATCTCAAAGGGTAAATTTGTAAGTATGACTTATGTTGAGGTTATCTAATATTAAGATGACAATACATTAAGATTGCTCTAGCTTAAGATTGCCCTAACTTAAGATTGCTCTACCTTAAGGCCTTAAGATTTGTCAACTTTTGAAAAGTTGACAAATCTAAGTTGACAAATCTAGGTTGACACATCTTAACAATTAAATACCCTTGTAATTAACTAAACCCCAATTCCTTTCTGATTTCAAATTTAGGGATAAATTAAAAAGATTATCAATTAAATGGATGTAAGCTGTTGATAATCAGTATCTATTACTTGGATTTTTTCACTTTCATATTCAAGGCATCCCATTCAATTGGCTTCCCAATTTCTACCGAAGTATTACAAAGAACCGATGGACCTGCCGCTCTTAATCCGAAAGAAGCGTCTTCAAAAACCGGTTTGCCAGTTCTGATGGAATCAAAAAAGTTAATAAAATGATCTAAACGATCATCGTATCCCTGCGGAGCATTGAATTCAATCTCATCCAACACCTTCATTCTTCGATCTTCTGGGCTGTATTTAGCATTATATTCTGCTAGCATCGCATCTTGCATGGCTTTTGGAAAACTTTCTAATGAATCATAACCACCCATAGAAGCCACTTTTGCTCTTTTGAAATGCTTAATTTTAATTCCTCTGTTTTTTACTTCTATGACTCCCTCCGTACCAATTAACCGAGTTCCTTCACCACCACCTGCACCATCGGCTAAATTTACGCGCGTCATGAATTGAAAAGCATTATGATTATCTGTTTTTCCATAAGTCATAAAACCCGTTAATAAGTCATATGCATCTCGTCCATCCTTCCAATAATTTAATGCACCCTGAGCATAAATTCTTTCTGGTCCCAATGAATTAGTCACCGTATGTAAGCCAGTTACATTATGTACAAATAAATCACCTGCCACCCCGGTACCATATGCTTTATAATTTCTCCATCTGAAAAAACGTACTGGGTCAAAAGCAACTTTAGGGGCATCTCCTAGGAACATATCCCAAGATACAGTTTGTAAACTTGCATCCGTTGGAATGGAATATTGCCAAGCACCATTGGCTGAATTTCTATCTGTATAGGCTTCCACGTAGGTGATTTCACCAATTGTTCCTTGTTGGTAATATTTACGGGCTTCTTGAAATACCACAGAACTTGCTCTTTGAGAACCTACTTGTAAAACCTTTCCGCTTGCTTTTTGTGCCGCTACTACAGCTAAACCTTCCTCCACATGATGTACCATTGGTTTTTCACAGTACACGTGTTTACCTGCTTTAAGCGCATCTATGGTAATATGGTCATGCCAGTGGTCGCTGGTACACACTAAGACAGCATCTATATCTTTGCGAGCTAAAATCTCCTTATAATTTCGAGTAACAAAAATATCTTTACCCCATTTCTCTTTTGCTCGATCTAGTCGTCCTTGATATAAATCGGCCACTGCAACTAATTCCACTCCTGGAACTTTTAACGCAGTGGTTGTATCATAATGACCAATAATCCCTGATCCAATTAATCCAATACGAATCGTATCGTTGGGACTTACTTTAATTTTATCTAAAATCTGCGGCAAAGATCTTTCATCAGCACCCAATAAAGGAATTCCTCCTAATAAGATGGATGTGCCCGCACTAAGTGATTGAATAAATTGTCGTCTACTTTTTTCCATTGGTTTGTAGCTTTAGTGTTGTCCAAATTACAAATTATCTGGAAATAAAAAACCCTAATCTAACCTGCAAAGGAAAAATTAGGGTTTTTATTAATCTTGAATCTTCTTATAAAATAAATCGAGTTGATAAGAAATTCGATTGTTGATTTTCAACAATTTGATTCACTATGTCCTTGTTAGCTTGGGTAGCTTTAGTGGCTACTACTGTACGGATTGAAAATGAACGTAGAGCAGCAGTTACAGAAAGTGTTCCTTCGGCAGAATCCTTCCGACCTGTGAAAGGGAAGGAGTCTGGTCCACGCTGACACTGGGCATTAATATTTACACGAGAAACTTGATTTACCGTTTCATCGATCAATGCTGAAATTTGGTTTGGATCAGTTCCAAATATGGCTACTTGCTGACCATGTGATGATTCATGGATATAATCAATGGGAACATTGATGTCATCAAAAGGCACGACAGGAACAACAGGTCCAAATTGCTCTTCTGACCAAACTTTCATTTTCTTATTCACTGGATACAATAAAGCTGGGAAGAATAAAGATTTGGCATTTTCACCACCATGTTTATTTAATACTTTAGCCCCATGTAATTTGGCATCTTCAATTAATTCTTTCAAATAAGCTGGTTTGTTGGGTTCTGGAAGTGGCGTAATTTGAACCCCTGGATCCCAAACCATACCTACTTTAATAGCTTCAATTTTTTCAGCTAATCCTTTGTTAAATGCATCCGCTAGGCTACTATGAACAAAAATGATTTTGATAGCCGTACAACGTTGGCCATTAAATGACAATGAACCAAGTAAGCATTCATTGATGGCATTATCCAATTGAGCACTTTCGGTAACAATGGCTGCATTTTTGGCATCCAATCCTAAAATGGCTCTTAAACGATTCACTTTAGGGTGCATTTTCTTTAATTTGTCCGCAACTTTAGATGAACCAATTAAAGTTAATACATCAATTTTACCTGATTCCATCAACTGGGGTATAATCGAATTTCCACGGCCATATAGGGTATTAATTACACCTGCTGGGAAAGATTCTCTAAAAGCTTCTAATAATGGGTAGTGTAATAAAGTTCCGTGTTTCGGAGGTTTAAATAAAACGGTATTACCCATAATCAAGGCTGGGATAAGCGTAGTAAAGGTTTCATTTAAGGGATAATTAAATGGACCCATACACAATACTACTCCTAGCGGGGAACGACGCACTTGACCGATAATGCCTTCTTCAATTAAAAATGTCGAAGAATTTCTGTCAATGTCCTTTAAGGCCCCAATCGTATCATAAATATATTGAACCGTTCTATCAAACTCTTTTTGTGAATCAGTTAAGGATTTACCAATTTCCCACATCAATAATTTAACGACCTCGTCTCGTTTTAAAATCATCTTTTGAGTGAATTTTTCCACACATTCAATGCGCTTGTCAACCGACATGGAAGGCCACTCACCACGACCATTGGAATAGGCTTTTACACCTGCATAGAGAACCTCCATGGCATCCGTGGCATCGGTGATGGGATAGGAACCAATTCTTTTAGGTTCAAAACCTTTATCGGATTTAATATAAATAGGAGACCAAACATCTTGAGTTTTGCCTTTCCATTGGCGCATCTCTCCATTCACTAAATATTCTCTTTGTTCGATTGGTTTTACCAAATCGTATTCTTTTGGAATCTCTCCTTCTTTGGGAAACAGTTTTTCTAATTCACTCGATTGCATAGGTTTTATTTTTATGGTCGCAAATTTCAGCTATTTGAACTATTCAAAGAATTCATGGCATGTATTATTTGAATAGTAATACTATTTTATGAAAATATTATAAAAATTCTAAAATAGCTATGGGTTAATTTCTGTCATCAAGGGGTATTTTCTCCTGATTCGATTAATCTGAAATCGCTTTTGATCTGTAAAGCTAGCCTCATGTAATTGATTAAATTCACAAAGCCATGTAGAAAAGAGTTCGAAGTCATTGGTTTTAAAAGCCAATGAATCTATTTTTTTACTGATTAAATAGGTGTCAAATTCCATTTCTTGTCCAGTTTTTCCTGAAGGTTAATAAAACTACTAAAGCAATAGTAGCTAATAATCCGGAAATGAAAAAGGGGAGAGGTATCATTTGACTTAAGCCTTTATAGAGAAAACCTGATAAAAAAGCACCAATTCCAATTCCCATTTCTAGGGCTATATACATGGTGGCCATGGCTCTTCCCATATGATTTTTATGTGCTAAATCCGTTGTCCATGCCGCTAAGGTGGGTGTTGAAAATCCCCAAGATATCCCAAATAAAATGGCCGAAGCGATTAAGCTTAGGGCAGTAGGTGGAAAGGATAATAAAAACATAGCCACGATTAAAAAACCACATGAAATGATTAGAATAGGTATTCTACCGTGTTTATCTGAGCTTTTTGAAAAAAAGAAACGAACAAAAATGGAGGCTATGGTATAAATGGTAAAGTATAAACCCTTATTGTGCCAGCCCACTAATTTCGTGGTATCTGGAAGCAAGGTCACTACCACTCCCGATGAAAATGCCATCAGTAGCATGATCAAAAAGACTGGTGCAATTTTGGGTTCAAAAACATCATCCCAATTAATTTTAAATAAGCTCCAAGAAAACTTACTTTTCATACTTTTTGGTAATGTCTCTTCCAACCTAAATAAAATTAGAATGGATGCTAAAGCAAAAAGGGACGACACATAAAACATGGCTTGAAGCCCAATAGTATTGGCCAATCCCGACCCGATACTTGGTCCAATGGACATACCCGTCGCAGTAAATATTCCTAAGGTTCCTTGTGCTTCCCCCCGACGGCTCTCCGGTATAATATCTGCTACATACGCAGCTGTGGCAGTAGGTTTTGTCCCGGTCGACATACCATGAATGAATCGTAAAAACAAAAAGGCTTGCACCGTATGAACCATTGGGTAAATTCCACCACAAATAAAGCAAACGATGGAACCAAATGCCATCACTGGAACACGACCAATGTGGTCGGTTAGTTTTCCTGAAAAGGGTCGGCTGAGGCCAGCTGTTAAGGTAAAAAGAGCAATGATGTAACCGATGTATTCACTACCTCCCATGGCTGCCAAATAATCAGGGAGCTCCGGAATAATCATGGAAAAACTAGCAGCAAATAAAAAATTACTTGTACAGAGTAACCAAAAAGGAATGGTATAGATTTTTTCTTCCTGTATTTCCATCCTAAATTTCTTCCTCTATGATGGTATCAATTTCTTTTTTATTTAAACCCATCAAAAAGGCAGGCAAAAGAATAAGGTTACAAATCATGGCCATTAATAAAGTTATGGAGACCAAAATTCCTAATGCTTGAGTACCCTTAAAGGTTGAGGCCGTAAAGATGAAAAATCCAAAGAATAATATCATGGCGGTATAGAACATGGACACTCCCGTCTTTTGAATCGTAATTTGAACAGCCCTTTTTACATTCATCTGATTTTTCAACCATTCTTCTTTATATCTAGTTAAAAAATAGATTGTTCCATCGCTGGATATACCAAAGGCAATTGAAAAGATTAAAATGGTACTAGGTTTTAAAGCTATGTCAAAATAGCCCGTCAAACCTGCTGTAATGATCAAAGGAATTAAACTAGGCAAGGTGGAAATGATAACCATCTTCCATGAACGAAACAAGAAAGCCATCAACAGGCAAATTAGGACAATCGCTGTGATGGTGCTTTCAATCAGATTTTTTTGTAAATATTCCGTATTGAAGGAATTAATGACCGAATTTCCAGTCACATTAGCTAGATAAGCCTTAGGGTTGTCCTTGGCTAATATTTCTCCTGTTTCAGGATCTGTCCGAAAAATACTATCGATTTTAGGTTGTAAAATTTGATATAACTCTTTTGTCCTAACAGTCCCTGCATCTGCCATTTGATAGGATATTCGGGTATGCTGTTTCTCTGGATCAATAAAGCCTGAAAACAAATTACTTTTTCCTGATAGACTGGATTGAAATTCTTTTAATTTATTTAGTTCATCAATGCCCGGTAAAGTAAAGTATTTCGGGTCTCCTCCTCGATAAACTTGATATAAATATTTAGTAGCCGTTAATATGGATAGCCCTGAAGTGAATTCAGGATATTTAGCCATTAGTTTTTCTGTCCTTTTCATTTTAGACAAAATCTCAGGACTTAAAGCCTTTCCTGGCGATTTGGCGTCCACAGAAATTTCAAAAGGGATAATGCCATGAAAATGCTTTTCTATAAATTTCAAATCCGTATATATAGCATTTTCACGGGGTAAATCATCCACAATAAATCCAATCGCTTTTATTTGTAATAATCCATAAACGGATATCATTAGCAATAAAATTACAGTTCCGTAAATGGATTTTCGATGATTTAAAACCCAATTCTCTATCTTGAATAAGAATAAATTAACTCGTTTAGATTCAAAATGAGCTAAATCCTTAGGTCGTGGAGGAGCCAAGAAACTAAAGAATATAGGGATCAATAATAATGACAATAAAAAGGTGAACATCACATTGACCGAAGCCACAATGCCGAATTCAACGAGCAATCCTGATCCTGTAAAACTGAATACTCCAAAGCCAATGGATGTAGTTAAATTCGCTAAAAATAAAGTTCTACCCACTTTCGAGGCACTTTCTTGAAGAGAAAATAACTTATCATTTGTCTCAATATAGGTTTCGTGATATTTGTTCAGTAAGAATATCACATTGGGAATACCGATGACTACGATGAGCGGAGGAATGAGTCCAGATAACAAGGTGATTTTAAATCCAAGGAATACTATAGTAGCCAGCGAAGCTAGTATTCCAATGATAATCACAATCAAAGCAAAAAAGACCACTTTAAAGGATCTGAAAAAGAATAATAGAATCAGGGATGTAACTAATATAGCCAAACCAAGAAATATGATTAATTCCTTTGTGACTTGAGAAGTATATTCAGTACGGATAAAAGGCATCCCCGAATAATGTATCTCTCGTTTGGTTTTTACTCGATACCCCTCGCCTAATTGCTTGATTTTCTTGACTAAAGTAATTCTACCTTTATCATTTATCGTTTTTTGATCTAATGTGATCAATAATAAATGAACCTTGTAATCCTCCGTATATAGGAAGTTGGTGAATATAGGTAGTCGACTAATCTTGCTTTTGAGACTGTCTAACCGTTCTTGTGTAGTGGCTACCTTATTATCCCAAATCGTTCTAGTTTTGAATTTTTTATCGACACTGTCAATATATACTTCTGGTAGGTTTGGTAAGGATAGGATATTCTTAATTCCTGGTAAATTTTTAATATCCAGACTTAACTTTTTCCAAGCATCAAATTCATTTGGCGTGAAAAGTTGTGGGTTTTCCAATCCAATAACCATGACATTTCCATCCTCACCATATTTCTTCTTGAATGATTCATACAGTTGAAAACGTTCATCTGTTTTGGGTAATATTTTGGCTAACTCATAACTTAATTGTATTTGAGCCGATTTGTAAATTAGTCCTGCGGTTAGTAGTGCTAATACAATCAGTATAACAATTTTATGTTTTAGAATATTGGCACCAATCCAATCCCAGACGTTTTTCATATGTTTACTTTTTGAGTTAATGCCTCAGCAATGAGCATATCCTCCGGCGTTGTAATTTTGATGTTGGAATAATTTCCTTCCACTAATTGAATATCAATCCCCAATAACTCTACCACACTAGCATCATCCGTAAAGAAATCTTGATACTCCTGTTGAAATGCTCTCTTTAAAATAGAGATTTCAAATACCTGTGGTGTTTGTATAATGCGGATATGATTACGATCAATAGGAAGGTAGATTTGTTCGTTTGCATCCCATTGTCGAATAGAATCCTTACTAGAAACCGCCAAGACGGCATTTCCATGCTCTTGTGCATGTTTAAATGCGTTCTGAATACTTGCTATTGAAACCAAGGGACGAACCCCATCATGTATGGCAACAAGCGTATTTTGGTTTTCCCTTATGGCCTGTATGCCTCTTTGGCTTGAATGAAAGCGAGTTTCCCCCCCTTGAACTAATTGGTGAGGACAATTCTGAAGAATTTCAGAGTGTTCTTGGCATAAATTATGCCAAGAATTGAACTGATTTTCAGGTAAAACTAAAATCAATTCAATGTCAGAAAATGCTTTTGTGAATTGTAAAAGGGTATGATATAAAATAGGTTTGCCTTGAAGAAGCAAAAATTGTTTAGGAACGGCACTTTTCATTCGCTGTCCAGTACCTCCGGCTACAATAATGGCATATTTCTTCAAAACAAACCCGATTTTTATTTAGATGATTAACATAACGTCACCATAACTGAAGAAACGATATTTCTCTTTGATGGCTTGTTGATATGCTTCATGAATTAACTCATATCCACCAAATGCAGAAGTCATCATCAAGAGAATAGACTCAGGTAAATGGAAATTAGTCAATAGCGCTGTAGGAATTTTGAATTCGTATGGAGGAAAAATGAATTTGTCCGTCCAGCTATTGATAGGCTTTAAATGACCGCTAGCTGATACAGAAGATTCCAATGCTTTCATCACTGTGGTTCCTACCGATAATACATGTTTTTTATTATCAATCGCTTGATTCACATAATCACAAGTATCTTGATTGATGATAAAATGCTCTGAGTCTGTTTTATGCTTGGTTAAGTCTTCTACGTCAACTTGACGAAAAGTACCTAAACCTACGTGCAAGGTAATAGGAGTGAACTGGGCACCATTAAGTTCCATTCTTTTCATGATGATCTTTGAAAAGTGTAAACCTGCGGTAGGAGCAGCTACTGCACCTACATGCTCCGCATAAATGGTTTGAAAACGCTCAGCATCCTCTGGAGTAGCTTCTCTTTTGGAACGAATTTCCTCAGGAAGTGGGGTCTCACCCAATTCGTGAATAGCCGCCATTAATGCATCATGATCACCATCGTATAAAAAGCGAATGGTTCTTCCACGGGAAGTGGTATTGTCTATCACCTCTGCCACCAAATCAGAATCACCAAAATATAATTTATTACCTACACGTATTTTACGAGCAGGGTCCACTAATACATCCCACAAGCGATGTTCACGATTCAATTCTCTTAATAAAAATACTTCTATTTGTGCACCTGTTTTTTCCTTGTTTCCATACAATCTAGCAGGAAAAACCTTGGTATTGTTCGTTACTAAAACATCTCCCTCTCCAAAGTAATCAACGATATCAGTGAATTTTTTATGTTCAATGGTTTTGTTTTTTCTATTTACAACCATCATGCGTGCGTCTTCGCGGTTATCTGTTGGATGTAAGGCAATTAAACTTTGAGGTAAATCGAATCTGAATTCAGATAATTTCATTCGTATGGGGTTTGAAAATGAAAACTGATGAATTAATACAATCAATGATTAGTTCAAACAGTCATTTATTTTTGGAAATAAAAAACAATTTGCAAATATACACTTTTCAAGGGGGGCTTGTCAAGGTAATTTTTTGAAACAATCATTTGATAGCTCAGTTAACTCTTAGTAATTTGATTCAAATGAAAGATATTTCAGTTTTTTGGTTTCGACGTGATTTGCGTTTAAAGGATAATGTCGCACTTTTTGAAGCGCTTAGTCAAGATTACCCCGTTTTACCAATTTTTATTTTTGATCCTTCCATTTTAGATAAATTATCAAATAAAAAAGATGCTCGAGTAGAATTTATACATCAAGCATTGAAAAATGTAAAAGCTCAAATTCAAAATAGGGGTGGCGATTTATTGATATGCCATGACAAACCTTTGGATGCTTTCAAAACTTTGTCCCAGCAATATTCCATAAAACAGATCTTCACCAACCATGATTATGAAAATTATGCCATTCAAAGAGATGCTGAAGTTAAATCATGGGCAGAAGCGCAGGGCATAATATTCCAAAGCAAAAAAGATCAAGTAATTTTTGAGAAAAATGAGGTATTGACAGGTCAAAATACACCTTATACTGTTTTTACGCCTTATTCAAGGAAATGGAAGGAAAAATTAGCAGCAAGTGAATTGAGTACATTTGATTCGGAGAACCTGACTAATTATTTAAATGCTAATTTTGAGTTTCCTAGCTTAGAGCACATAGGATTTCAACCATCTGGATTACATTTTCCAGCCATAAACTTTTCTGATGATATTATTCGTCAGTACCAAATAAACCGTGATTTTCCTGGATTAGATGCAACCTCCCGTATGTCTGTTCATTTGCGATTTGGAACAGTTTCAATCAGGGAATTAGTTAAGCGGGCGCTTGGTAAATCAGAAACCTGGTTAAATGAGCTAATTTGGCGGGATTTTTATTTTAATATCACCTTTCATTTTCCACATATTGGACAAGGTTTGGCCTTTAGAAAAGAATATGATCGAATGAATTGGCGAAATAATGAACAGGAGTTTGAGGCTTGGAAAAATGGACAAACGGGTTATCCCATTGTAGATGCCGGAATGCGTGAATTAAATCAAACGGGTTTTATGCATAATCGCGTC
Source organism: Cytophagaceae bacterium (assembly GCA_027491315.1). Taxonomy (GTDB): domain Bacteria; phylum Bacteroidota; class Bacteroidia; order Cytophagales; family Spirosomataceae; genus Aquirufa. The sequence continues at coordinate 105,490 of JAIXWL010000003.1, read as the reverse complement.
CGTATGATTGTGGCTAGTTTTTTAGTCAAACACCTTCTAATTGATTGGCGCTGGGGCGAAGCCTATTTTGCCGAGCGTTTATTAGACTTTGATTTTTCTGCTAACAATGGAGGATGGCAATGGGCAGCAGGTTCGGGATGTGATGCAGCGCCCTATTTCCGAGTGTTTAATCCTTATTTACAAACACAAAAGTTTGATAAGGACTTGACTTACATTAGAAAATGGGTTCCTGAATTTCAGGAGTTTCATTACCCTAAACCAATTGTTGATCATGAATTTGCAAGAAAGCGGGTCCTAGCGGCCTACAAGGAAGCTTTAGGGTAAGGCAGTATAAATGGTTTTTCCTGCGATTTTATAATCTTCCAAATCAATGCTCAAAAAGCCAATCTTTAAATTGACTTCCATTTTGAAAGGAATTTGGTAGTTATCTTGACTTATCCAAAGGCGAATAGCATCCTTATCTTGAAATAAATTATTTTTTGGTAAAACCAGCGATGTTCGAATGCAATTTTTGGTTCCAAATTTACTTTCTACCTTTTCGAATCCTTTAACGATACACCATATTTCATAAATCTGACCATCCACTAATATCTTAGCACTCATTTTTTGACCAATCTCTAAGTCTTGAAGGTTTTTTTTACGAAGAAAATAATAGCCAGAAATCAAATCTAACATGGAGTTAGAAATGGAGAGATTCTTTTCTTTGGGAGTATTTTGTGGGGAAGAAATTTGGGCATAGCCTTTATCATGATAAAAATCTATCACTTCTTGTTTTTTGTATCGACCCTCCCTTTTATTCATTTCGGCTTTGACGGGCAAAAGAGTTGATGGGTCCATATAAGATACCCATACATCCAATAGGGGACTGAATACATTAAATATTCCTACAGTCTTGCCTTCGATTTCAATTTTTCTGGTGGGAATTTGGCGAATGGAACCCAGATTAGGACTGCTTTTTATGTGGGCTTCTGCCGCATTGATGAATCCCAGGTGAATACGATATTTTAATTGCTCTCCACCTAAAAGAACATCTTTTTCTTGCGCTTTTACATGGAAGGATAGGCAAACAAACAGGAGTAAAAAAGTAAAATATTTTGTTTTCAAAAGGGTAGAAGGCTCAATTTTCGGCAAGATAAGTATTAATGAAATAAGAGTGTAGAATATCAAGTATTTTGATTAATAATTAGTGGCTATTTCCTATTTTTGTTTAGCTAAATGCAAAACTAGCAAAGTAAAAGTTACCTAGACAATTTTATCAATCAACATACCACCATGGCAAAACAAGCGAGCGATGCTCAAGGCTTATCATCCGAGAAATTAAAAGCCTTACAAACCACTTTAGAAAAATTAGATAAAGCTTATGGAAAGGGTACCGTTATGCGGCTTTCCGATAGTAAAGTTATGGATGTACCTGTGATTTCAACAGGATCTTTAGGTTTAGATTTGGCCTTGGGAATTGGTGGTGTACCAAGAGGTAGAGTGGTGGAAATTTATGGTCCTGAGTCTTCTGGTAAAACTACCTTGACATTACATTGCATAGCAGAAGCTCAAAAAGCAGGTGGAATAGCTGCTTTTGTTGATGCGGAACATGCTTTTGATCGTTCTTATGCCGAAAAACTAGGTATTGATACTCAAAATCTATTGATTTCTCAACCTGATAATGGAGAACAAGCCTTGGAGATTGCAGAACACTTGATTAGCTCAGGAGCCATTGATATTATTGTCATAGATTCAGTAGCCGCTTTAGTTCCTAAAGCTGAGATTGAAGGAGAGATGGGGGATTCTAAAATGGGTTTACAAGCGCGTTTGATGTCGCAGGCTTTACGTAAACTAACAGGTACTATCAATAAGACAGGATGTTGCTGTATTTTTATTAATCAATTGAGAGATAAGATTGGAGTCATGTTTGGAAGTCCAGAAACCACCACCGGTGGAAATGCATTGAAATTTTATGCTTCTGTTCGTTTAGATATTCGTCGTGCTGGTCAAATTAAAGAAAGTGCAGATTCCATCACAGGTAACCGTACCCGTGTTAAGGTGGTTAAAAATAAATTGGCGCCTCCTTTTAAAGTGGTTGAATTTGATATCATGTACGGCGAAGGAATTTCTAAAGCCGGAGAAATATTGGATTTAGGCGTTGATCTAGGCGTTATTGATAAATCTGGTTCATGGTTTTCTTATAATGGAAATCGTTTAGGACAAGGTCGTGATGCGGTAAAAGATTTAATTAAAGACAATCCAGAATTGATGGATGAATTAGAAGCCAAGATTAAAGAAAAGGTAAAAGGTGATGATTCTGTCTTACTAGATAAAGATGGGCTTGTAGAAGAGTAATATCAGATGCCTTTTAAATTAAAAAAGTCTCTCGAAATCGGGAGACTTTTTTAGTTAGCATTCAGGTTAAATCGATTAAATAGTTTTTTGACTGTTTTTTCGACTGATTTATCTGTTTCCATAGCTTCAGAAATAGACTGTACTGCATGGATAACCGTACTGTGGTCTCTTCCTCCGAAATGGTATCCAATAGACTTTAAAGGAAGATTGGTTAATTCCTTTAACATATACATGGCCACTTGCCTAGGGAAAACATTTTCTTTTTTCCGGCATTTACCTTGTAGGGTACTCAATTCAACAGAAAAGTGATTTGTAACGGCCTCAAGAATATTTTCTACACTTAATTCTTTTTCTTGCTCATTAACAATGCTCTTCAAGGTAGCCTTTGCCAAATCTAAATCGATCTCTTTTCTTGTTAATGAAGCTTGAGCCATCAAAGAAATAATAACACCTTCTAATTCCCGTACGTTGGTTTGAATCGAATGAGCTAAGTATTCTAAAACCTCAAAATCGATCTGAATACCATCATCTTGTAATTTTTTCTGAATAATGGCAATTCGAGTTTCAAAATCAGGTTGTTGTAAATCTGCTGTTAGGCCCCATTTAAAACGGCTCAACAAACGATCCTCCATACCAGCTAAATCACGCGGAGCACGGTCAGAAGATAAAATGATTTGCTTACCCGATTGATGTAGGTGATTGAAAATGTTAAAGAAGGTTTCTTGCGTTTTTTCTTTTCCTGATAGGAATTGTACATCATCAATGATGAGTACATCCACCTGTAAATAAAAATTAGTAAATGCTTCTATCGAATTATTTCGAATAGCATTGACAAATTGATTTGTGAATTTTTCGGTAGAAACGTACAATACAAACTTCTCAGGGAATTGTAATTTTATTTCGTTCCCGATGGCTTGAATTAAGTGTGTTTTCCCTAAACCCACGCCTCCATAAATCATTAAAGGGTTAAAAGAAGTCAATCCAGGCTTGTTTGCAACGGCCATTCCAGCAGCTCTGCCTAATCGATTGCAATCACCTTCAATGAATTTATCAAAAGTGTATTTTGGTATCAGGTAAGAATCCAGCTCCAATGAATCCAAGTTTTTAAATTGAAATGGATTTTTTGCAGCCTGATTATTGGTGAAATCTTTATGCGTGTTTTGTTGATTCGTCGTTGGTAAATTAAAAGACAAAGGTGGGTTCTTGCGATCTCCCTTGTCTACAATGATGGAATATTCCAGCATACCTTGACGACCAATCGTATGATCAATTGCTTTTCTCAGAGATGAAACAAAGTTTTCTTCCAACCATTCATAAAAGAATTGAGAAGGTACTTGAATCGTTAACGTGTTATTTTGAAATTTTAAAGGAACAATTGGGCTAAACCAAGTCGTGAAACTTTGCTCAGAAATATCATCACGGATGATATTCAAGCATTTATTCCACAATTCAGTTACTTCCATTTGCATAAAAAAATCCTTTTGTTTAGGGTCAAAAAATCCTCGTTGAAGTAGTAGCCATAAAAGACATACTTCAAATGTTTAAAATTTCAAATAATGGTTTGGGTACCTAGTGAAGCGACAAAGCTTTACTTAAGCGGGGAGACAAAAATAGTAAAATTCAAGGTCGTTCCAAATCTAAAAAAAAATATTTTCAACTTATTTTTACTAAAAAAAGTGCCTTAAAATTTGGAACTAAAAATTGTTCAATTTTTATGTACTTCTGGTGTATTTTGGCTTGAAAAAATATAAGAAAAAAAAATAAAAATATTTTGAATCAAAAACGTAGTTATTTAAACAAAGTCTACATTTAAAAAATTTGAACAATTGTTAATCTGTTGAAATACAATTAGTTATAATTATTTTGAATAAAAAACAGCCTTTTCGCTTAATTATGGCACTATACAATTACCTGCAAATTTTTTGCTTGAATTTGAATGCTATGCTCTTGGACTTTTGTACTTAAATTTTCACCATCCATATGGTAAAAAGTGCCAATTGGGACGCTGAAATCAAATCTTTGACTCGATTGTATACTGACTTTTTTATGTTTAGGTAAACTTTTAGAAAATAGGCTAATTCCAAGTTGGGCTGATTCCCAAATAGTTAGCGGTTTTACCTTAACAACTTCAAAGTTTCCATCTTGAAGATCAGAGTAGGGAGAAATGTAGGCATTATTTCCAAATTGATTTGCATTAGCAAAAGTCATGGAAAATATTTCTTCTTCTTTCTGATTTAGTTCTTGAATCTGAATAGGTCGGTAATGGATGATAGACCGTAAAGTGCATTTAATGTAATTGATTAATCCTCTCTTTTTACCTTGGGCAAACTGGTTAGCAACTAAGGCATCAAATCCTATTCCCGCCGTACAAAAGAAGGCATCTTGGTTCCAGTAAGCTACGTCTATACTTATTTCTGATCCATGGATGGCTTGCTGTAAGGCCTTTGAAAAATTTAAATCTATCCCCAAATGCCTAGCTAATCCATTCCCTGAACCAATGGGAATGATTCCTAATGCTGTATTTGACCCTATTAATGCGCTAGCAACTTCGTGTATTGTTCCGTCACCTCCAATGGCAACGACTCTCTGCGCTCCATTTCTCAAGGCATAAAGGGCTAATTCTTGCGCATGGCCTGCATATTCCGTTAAATGTAATTGGCTATTCTCAATCTTTTCTAATTTTTGAAGCATTTGCTTTTTACTTGCATTACTTTTGCTTCCGGAATTGGGATTGTAAATGAAGTGAATCATGCCATTTAATTTCAATCACAAAGTTAGACTCTATTTTTCAATATTAATTAATATACTTTCAATATGTATTTAGTCGGAGATAGTTACGAAATTGAATTTAGCTTTACACAGGAGCAGGTAAACGACTTTTGTAAAATATCAGGTGATTTTAACCCTTTACATTGGGATGAGGAATTCGCAGCTCAAACGGTTTTCAAGAAACCCATAATTCATGGAGCGCTGATCGCCAGTATTTTTTCGCGTGTTATGGGGATGGAATTTCCTGGACAAGGAAGTGTATATTTAAGCCAATTGTCTGAATTTAAAAGACCTTTGTACGTTGACCTTGTTTATCAAGCTAAATTTAAGGTCATTGCCATCGATCCTGTCAAACATACAGCGGAAATTCAAACTCAGGTTTTTGATAAGGAGAGGGGTAAACTGATGGTAGATGGAATAGGTAAAGCCCTAAACACAGAGAAATTTTAATATAAAAAAGCCCGATACGATGTAACGGGCTTTTTTTAATCAAGAAATAAACTAATTATTTTCCTGCGTTCTTCTGATTTTGAACTTCAGTACGAATTTCTTGAGCTAAAGTTTTTAATTGCTGTAAGCCACCTCTTACGCGTGTTCCTGCTGCTTGATTACCCTTATCGTAGAATTTTTCGAAATCTGATTCTAATGACATAACTAGGTCTTTAACTTGTGCAAATCTGCTCATAATAATTTGATTTTGTAGGTTGTAAAAATAGATTGTCTTATTTCGCTGTTTGAAGCGCTTATAAGGCGAAATTTAACAAAAAACTTAATCCATACAAACTATTTCTACGAAAAAACCCAAAAAAAAGTTAAAAAAGTTAAAAAATGCTTAAAAAAATTACTTAGTGGCATTTAAAACCTTATAATAACCGTCTTTTAATCTTTTTTGAACCTCTGCGAAACATTCGGTGGTATATTCAATATCCGCTTGAGTATGAGAGGATGTTGGGATAATTCTCAACATAATCTGTCCTTTAGGAACTACCGGATATACAACAATACTACAAAATATACCCATGTTTTCGCGTAAATCTCTAACTAAGGAGGTAACGGCAGCAATATCATATTCGCCATGCAAGAATACAGGTGTTACCGGTGATTGTGTTTCTCCAATATCAAATCCTTTTTCTTTAAGACCCTTTTGTAAGGAGCGTACGTTTTCCCATAAACGTTCTCTTAATTCGGGATGTTTTTTAATTAACTCTAAACGCTTCATTCCACCAATGACAAAAGGCATAGGTAATGCTTTGGCATAAGTTTGAGAACGCATGTTGTATTTTAAATACATGATGATGTCCTTAGGTGCGGCTACAAAGGCTCCAATGGCTGCCATGGATTTGGCAAACGTAGAGAAATACAAATCAATCCCTTCTGTACAATTCAAATATTCACCTACACCTCTTCCATTTGCACCCATGGTTCCAAATCCATGTGCATCATCTACCAATAAACGGAAGTTGAAGTCCTTCTTCATTTCCACAATCTTATCTAAGGATCCAACTTTTCCAGACATACCAAACACACCTTCGGTAATGACTAGAATTCCACCTCCCGTTTCTTGGGTCTTTTTGGTAGCTCTTTCTAAATTCTTACGCAATGAATCCATGTCATTGTGATTGAATTTATAATAATCTCCCATTTTAGCTTTATGTAAACGGATACCGTCAATTAAACAAGCATGAGATTCAGCATCATATACTATGATATCACGGTGATCAACCATACATTCGATGATTGACATGACACCTTGATACCCATAGTTTAATAAGAAACTGTCTTCTTTACCTACAAATTCAGCTAATTGTCTTTCAAATTCTTCATGCTCATCGGTATTTCCAGACATCATACGTGCACCCATTGGGTATGCTAAACCATATTTAGCTGCCGCATCAGCATCAGCTTTTCTTACTTCTGGATGATTTGCCAGGCCTAAATAGTTATTTAAAGACCAGTTGAGCATCTCCTTTCCCATAAAGGTCATTCTTGGGCCAAGTTCTCCTGTTAACTTTGGAAATGAAAAATAATGGTGGGAGTAATGCGCATGAGCACCGATAGGTCCCATGTTTTTGACAACTTTCTCGAAAATATCCACTGTAAGTATCTGTTTTAATTAAAAAAACTTAAAATATTCACAAAGTTAAATTATATTTTTGTTATGGCAATGCTCAAATTGAGCTTTCAATATTGGAATGTTTTCAATTTTAATTCTTCATCATGCAACAAACTAAGCTTTTCTTCCTGTTAGCCTTCTTAATTGGTACTCCTTCTTTTTCACAAACACTAAAACCTATCGTGGAATCAAGTAAGGGTATGGTTGTTTCTACCCATCCAGCATCTAGTGAAATTGGACTTGCTATCCTAAAAAAAGGAGGAAATGCTATTGATGCTGCGGTTGCTGTCAATTTTGCATTAGCCGTTTGTCATCCTGCCGCTGGAAATATTGGAGGAGGAGGTTTTTTAGTTTATCGGGACAAACAAGCTCAAACTTTTGCCTTAGATTTTAGAGAAAAAGCTCCTTTGAAAGCTTTCAGGGACATGTATTTAGATGAAACTGGTGCTATTATTCCCGGTAAAAGTCAAGCAGGTATTTTTTCAGTTGGTGTTCCAGGCGCTGTGGCAGGGATGGAAGCCATGCATCAAAAGTTTGGAAAATTACCTTGGAAGGATCTTGTTCAGCCTGCCATTGATTTAGCAAGAAATGGGGTTGTTTTAACGGAAAAAGAAGCCAGAGGATTGAATGGTCAGAAATCTGATTTCCAAAAATTTAATTTTGGAAAGAATTACCTGATTAAATCCAATGATGAAAAATGGCAAAAAGGGGATTTGTTGGTCCAAGAGGACTTAGCACAATCCTTAGAACGTATTGCTAAAGGAAAATCAAAGGGTTTTTATCGTGGTAAAACGGCTCGACTTTTGGTTCGTGAGATGAAACGTCAGGGAGGAATCATGACCAAAAAGGATTTAAAAGCTTATCAAGCTGCTTGGAGAAATACGGTGAGTTTTGAATATAAGGGTAAGAAAATTATTAGTATGCCACCTCCTTCTAGCGGAGGTATTGCTTTGAATCAATTAATGAAAATGGTTGAACCTTACCCACTTTCCAGCTGGGGTGCTCAGGCTGATTCTACGGTTCAAGTTATGGTAGAAGCAGAAAGAAGGGTTTATGCCGACCGTGCTAAATGGTTAGGGGACCCGGATTTTGTTAAAGTACCACAATCAGAATTGACCAATCCAATTTATATCCAGCAAAGAATGAAAGACTTTAGTTTTGATCAAGCAACTTTAAGTTCTTCAGTTGCTGCCGGCAAATTCCCTGCTTATGAAAGTCCTGAAACAACTCATTATTCGATTGTAGATGAAGAAGGAAATGCTGTATCTATTACAACTACTTTGAATAATAGTTATGGAAGTAAGGTTTTCGTGGGTGGAGCAGGATTTCTATTGAATGACGAAATGGATGATTTCAGTGCCAAAGCCGGCTCTCCTAATTTGTACGGATTAATTGGTTCTAAAGCGAATGAGATTCAACCGGGGAAAAGAATGCTCTCAAGTATGACTCCTACCATAGTGGAAGAGCAGGGTAAATTGAAAATGGTCGTGGGAACACCCGGTGGTTCTACCATCATTACTTCCGTGTTTCAAGTAATATTAAATACCCTTGAAATGGGGATGAATATGCAAGAGGCTGTTGAGTATCCTCGCTTTCATCACCAATGGATGCCAGATCAAGTTTTATTTGAAAAAAATCGTTTTAGTTCCGAGCAGTTGAACCGTTTGAATGGGAAGAAATATAAAATGGTTCCTAGTAATGGAATTGGTTTGGTGGAGGGAATTCTTGTATTACCTAATGGAAAACTCCAAGGTGGAGCAGATTCAAGAGGAGATGATACCGTTTCCGCCTATTAAAAGAGTTTAGCAACCATGAAAGCAGCTCCAGCCGCAGCAGCTCCAATGGACATGACTTTAAGGGCCCCAATAATGGGTTGCTGTCCAGTCATTTTACTCTTGAAATAGCCAAATATAAATAATGCTAATAGCGTTATGATGGCGGAGTAAATCAAGCCATCTTCTGGTTTATCTAAATAAAAATAGGGTACTAGGGGAATTAAACCACCGATGGCGTATGAAATACCTATGGTCAACGCAGAATTTCTAGCGCGATTTGGGTTGGGTTTTTCTAAGCCTAATTCAAATCGCATCATAAAATCTACCCATTTATCCTTGTCACTAGCGATGCAGTTGACTACCATTTCTTGGGCTTCAGGACTTAAACCATAATCTTCAAAAACTTCTCGGATTTCTTCTTTTTCTCGCTCAGGAACTCGTTCAACTTCATCATACTCACGAGCCAATTCAGCTTCATAATGCTCTTTTTCCGTCATACCAGCCAAATAGCCACCTAAACCCATGGCAATGGAACCCGCTACGATTTCAGCCACTCCAGCTGTGGTAACAATATCATTGCTAGACACAGCTCCTGAAAGTCCTGCTGCAAGGGCAAAAGGAACGGTTAATCCATCCGACATGCCAATTACGACATCGGTTAAGAAATCCGAACTTTTTAGATGTTTTTCGTGAAGGTGGTGATCTGGTCCATGCATAATATTATCGGATGCCGTGCATCATTCGTTTTAGAGGTCCAATGGCTAAAGTATATAGAATTATGGCAGCTATTCCTGTCAACGTAACAAAAAGCATAAAAAATTCATATAAGTTGTGAATTTCAAATCCTAAGAAACTTGGGAAGTTGACCTGTCCAACCACCGCTTCAGCTGGTGGCAATAAAGCACCTAAAGTTCCAGCTAAGGCATAACCAGCTGCATTTGCTAAAAACCAAACACCCATTAACAGAGAAGAAAATCGTTTAGGAGCTAGTTTAGAGACTAATGATAAACCAATTGGTGATAAACACAATTCACCCATGGTATGAAATAAGTACATGACAATCAGCCAGATAACGCCTAATTTATTGTTTCCTAAATCTTTGATTTGAGAGGCAATGATTAAATAACCAATCGATAGTAACAATAACCCTATGGCTTGTTTAGCGGGAGAATTGGGTTCTAGACCTCTTTTATTCAGCCAAATCCAAAGCCAAGAAAAAGGAAATGCCAACAAAATGATGAAAAAGGAATTAGCATTTTGGACCGAGCTAGGAGGGAGTTCAATTCCAAGAAGATGAAGATCAGTTTGCTGGTCAGCAATGAAGGTTAAAGAAGAACCAGCTTGCTCAAAGGATGCCCAAAAGAATATAACAAAGAAAGAAATTATGTACATCACCAAAATTCTATTTCGCTCAATACTCGTAATGGTTTTGTCGGTGATGATTAAAAATGCTAAACTAATACCAGAAGAATAAATAACTGGGTAAATCCAATCCTTGATAATATTGGGTTCTTCTGTGATGAAGAAATAATGAAAGGTGAATACCAATATAAAAAACAATACGACGGCACTAGCTATTGATTTGCTTGTAAATTCAGCTTTTTCAGTTTCTCCTTCAACGGAATTAGAAACGTTATTGGAAAATGGCTTTTCTCCAACGGCTAAACCATCTGGATCTACTATAAACTTATTTTTGAGAAAATAGAATGAAACGGTTCCAATCAACATCGCGGTCCCTGCAGCAAAAAATCCCCATTTAAAGGCTTCCAGCACTCGGACTCCATCTACTTTTACATCACCTAAAAAGGGGCAAATTAACATCCCTAATAAGGCTCCTGTGTTGATGCCCATGTAGAAAATAGTGAAAGCCGCATCTAATCGATTGTCTCCTTTTCGATACAGTTGCCCTACCATGGAGGAAATATTTGGCTTGAAGAATCCGTTTCCGATAATTAAAAAAAACAAACCACCCCACATGAGATTTTGTGCCAATACCAAATCCATGCTAAAGGTGCTGGCTGAGGAGAACATGAATATTTGGCCAATAGCCATGACAAATCCCCCAATTAAAATACAATTTCTATTTCCAAGGTAACGGTCTGATATATATCCGCCTGCCATGGTTGTTAGGTAACTTAAACCCAAAAATCCACCGTATAGGATGGAAGCATCAGTTTGTTTAAAAGCTAGGGCATTTACTAAAAATAAAGAGAGCAGGGCTCTCATGCCATAAAAATTGAATCGTTCCCACATTTCGGTGGAATACAAAACGTAAAGGCCTTTGGGGTGACTGCTTGTGTTTTCGGACATAAAGGTTGATGAATACAAATACCAAGTTACAAGAATGTTACAAAATTTGATACAAAGTTCTTGATTTAATCTTGTCGCTGATTCGAAAAAAATGAATTCAGATGTGAAACATATTTTGTAATATTGTCCTTCATTTGTCCTTATAATTCTTCAGATTTTTAACCATGGGTAAAATCATTGCTATCGCTAATCAAAAAGGTGGAGTTGGTAAAACGACCACGGCTATTAATTTAGCAGCCTCCTTAGCAGCTTTGGAATTTAAGACTTTGATTATAGACGCAGATCCACAAGCAAATTCCACTTCAGGCTTGGGTTTAAATCCCAAAGAAATCACTCAAAGTATATATGAGTGTATGGTTGGTTTGGCTAAAGTTAAAGAGAGTATTGTATCGACAGAATTAGATTTCCTAGATATCATTCCTTCTCATATTGATTTAGTGGGAGCTGAAATTGAGATGATTAATTTAAATAATCGTGAAGCTAGAATGCGAGATGCTTTAGGTGAAATCAAAGATTTATATGATTTCATCATCATGGATTGTTCTCCTTCATTGGGTTTAATCACCATTAATTGCCTTACCGCTGCCGATTCAGTCATTATTCCTGTTCAGTGTGAATACTATGCCTTGGAAGGTTTAGGCAAGTTATTGAATACGATAAAAATTATTCAATCTCGTTTGAATCCTGGATTGATGATCGAGGGTATTTTATTGACCATGTATGACCTACGTCTTCGTTTATCAAATCAAGTGGTGAATGAAGTTAATAGTCATTTTAAGAATATGGTATTTGAGACTATAATTCCTAGAAATATTCGTTTATCAGAGTCCCCAAGTTTTGGTATACCAGCTATTTTGCATGATGCAGAAAGTAAAGGTGCTATCAGCTACTTAAATTTGGCAAAAGAAATTATCACCAAAAACGGTTTGTTACAGGCTGTTTAGCAGATTAAATCATATGAGTGCAAAGCAAGAATCAAATTCAAAAAAAAGAATAGGTTTGGGAAGAGGTCTAGGCGCTTTGCTGGAAGATTCTGAAAGTGTATCTCATAATGCGAAACATTCCTCCGAATTTGCTGGTAGTTTAGAAGGTGTGAATTTGATGGATGAAATACCATTGGAGTACATTGAAACGAATCCTTATCAACCTCGCGAGCATTTTGAACAAGAAGCCTTAGCAGATTTAGCTGAATCCATTCGTATTCAAGGAATCATTCAGCCCATTACTGTCCGGAAGCTAGCTCCCAAAAAGTTTCAATTGATTTCAGGTGAACGCCGACTTCAAGCCTCTAAATTGGCTGGATTAAAGAGTATTCCTGCCTATGTCAGGACTGCCGATGATCAGCAGATGATTGAAATGGCCTTGATTGAAAACATTCAGCGTGAAAATTTAAATGCCATTGAAATTGCTTTATCCTACAAACGTTTGATGGATGAATGTCAACTGAAGCAAGAAGATTTAGGAAATCGGGTAGGCAAGAGTCGTTCTAATGTGACGAACTACATGCGATTGTTGAAATTACCCATTGCCATTCAAGCTGCAATTCGTGATGCCAAAATTTCCATGGGCCATGCTCGTTGTTTAGTTTCTGTTGAAAATTCAGAATTACAACATGTTCTTTTTCAGAAGACTATTTCAGAAGAATGGTCTGTTCGTAAATTAGAAGATGCTGTTAGGCAGTCGGCACATCCGAACTTAGGTAAGTCAGATGACTCCAAAACACTACCAGTCGCCGAATTGCAAAAAATCCAACAAACCTTTGCTAGTTTTTTCCAATCTCCCGTTTCCTTTAAAATGAATGAGGAGGGAAAAGGCGAATTGAAGGTAAGTTTTAAGTCAAAAGAGGAGCTATTAAAACTATTGAAAGCAGTACAATAGTCGAGCCATGAGGTATGCCACTAGCCCCGTTACATGTCGGGCCGTTTTTTGTTTATCATTTATTTTACTTTGCTCATGGGCATCTTTGGCCTTGAATGCGCCTTTGGATACCTTAGCCAAAGTAAAGGATTTGAAGCTTGATAGTGTCAAAACTTCCAAAGTACTTCCTTATAAAATTATTCCCCGTCAAGCCACTATAAAATCATTGATGATACCAGGGTGGGGGCAATTATATAACCGTCAATACTGGAAATTGCCTCTTGTAGCTGGTGCATTCATTACCTTGGGTATTATTGCCAATTACAACAATGTGCGTTATGAGAAATATAGGGCTTATTATTACATAGCCTCTCCGCATCCCGACGACCCAACTTATGTTCCCCCTGCTACTGTTGCGGTACCCTATGAAGATGGTTTGGTTCGGGATTTGGATGTGAATCAATTAAAACGATTAAACGATGGTTTTCGTAGAAATCGAGATTATACCTATATTGGGATGGTTTTGGCCTGGGCGCTCAATGTGGTGGATGCTAACGTAAGTGCGCATTTAAAGACTTTTGATGTATCGGATGATATAACCCTGAAAATAAAACCCACTTTTGAATACCAGTCCTTTTCAAATGGTTTAGTTTCTGGTGTATCTTTGTCATTTAATTTTAAAAAGTAAAAGAATGAGAATAGTGCTGATTGGTTATGGTAAGATGGGTAAGGAAATTGAGCGTATTGCGCTGAATAGAGGCCATCAAATTATAGCTAAAATAGATATTGATAATCCCAACGATTTACTAGGCTTGAGTAAACAAGATGTGGATGTGGCTATTGAATTTTCTAATCCACAGTCGGCTTATGCCAATATTTTAATTTGCTTAGAAAAGCAAATACCTATAGTTTGTGGTACTACTGGCTGGTTAGAGAAAAAAGCTGAAGTAGAGGAGCTGACTAAAAAATACGATTCAACCTTCTTTTATGCTTCCAATTATTCCATTGGTGTGAATTTGTTTTTTGCTTTAAATAAGCACTTAGCTAAGTTGATGGCTCCACATAGTCAGTATGAAATTTATACCAATGAAATTCACCATACGGAGAAAAAAGATTCTCCAAGTGGTACGGCCATCACCATTGCTGAAGGTATAATAGAAGCATTTCCCAACAAAGATTCTTGGGTAAACAATGAAATACCACAAAGTAACCAAGTGGCTATTTGGTCTCAAAGAGAATCGACAAAACCAGGTACACATACCGTTAAATACATATCCAAAGTAGATCAAATTGAGATGACACATGAAGCATTTAGCCGAGAAGGATTTGCTTTAGGTGCCGTTATTGCAGCGGAATGGGTAAAAGATAAAAAAGGTGTATTGGGGATGGATGATATGTTAAAATTAGATTAATATGCACAATATTGAATTCATAAAGAAGGAGTTAGATGAACAAGGGGTTGTTGTGATACCTGGTTTTTTTGACCCAGCTTTAATTCACAAATTGCAGGCTGCCGCTAAGCAAATTTTTCAAATTCAGTTTGACCACTTTGGTATTCAAGGAGATTACTTGAGCCAAATGGTTCAATTATTTGAAAACCATATTGATGAGTTCATCAATTGCGGAAAATTGATTCAAACCGGTTTGGTAGAGTTATACCAAATTGCAGTTCATCCAGATTTGGTGCAATTGATGCATGACATTGGAATGAAAGTACCTAATATGTGTACTCGTCCAGTTTTGTTTTTCAATCATCCTTCTTTAGCAAAATCAGAGCATTTTTATAAAACACCATTACATCAGGATTGGGTCTCTATGTTATCCTCTGCTGATTCTGTGGTTGTTTGGATACCTTTGATGGACGTACAAGTGGAACATGGGCCTGTTGTGTTTTACCCAGGATCCCATAAATTGGGTCCCCTGACAGATAAAATTGATAATGGTTTTGCGGAAGTACCTTTTGATAGAAACTCCTTTCCAAGGCTTCAGCCTGAGCTTAAAGCAGGGGATATTGCGGTTTTTTCTACTCTTTTGGTTCATGAATCAGGCGTAATTACCAATAATGAAATACGATGGTCCTGTCATTTCCGTTATACCAATATGCTCGATCCAGATTTCATTGAAAGAGGATTTCCACATCCTTACATACACAAGCCATCACAAGAGTTGATTGATAAATTTTTGAAAAAGAAATAAAATGAAACAAGAGGAAAATAAACATCCTAAACAAAAATCAGCTTTTAGAGAATGGCTTGATTCTGTAGCTTTTGCTGTAGTTGCAGCTACCCTAATCAGGTTCTTTTTATTTGAGGCCTATACCATTCCCACTCCATCCATGGAAAGTTCCCTGATGGTAGGTGATTTTCTTTTTGTCAGCAAAATGCACTATGGTGTAAGGACGCCTAAGACTCCTTTGCAACTTCCATTGACACACCAAAAGATTTGGTTTACCAATTTGCCATCTTATTTACGTTGGTTGGATTTACCTGTTTTTAGACTTCCCGGATTTACCGAAGTTAAAAAAGGTGATGCTGTTGTATTTAATGCTCCCAATTGGGAAGAAGATGGTGATGCTCCACTTGATTTACGTACTTTTTATGTAAAGCGTTGTGTAGCTACGCCAGGTGATGTATTGGAGATCAGAGACCAACAAGTTTTCATTAATGGTAAACCTTTGGATAATCCTGAAAGAATGCAACATCCTGTTTTCTTAAAGACCAAAGAAGATTTAGATGAGAGCTTTTTCGATCAATATGGTATCAGAAATTCGGTAGATGCCAGTTTTGAGTCTTCAGATTGGTTGCCTTTAGCAGATTCTACAAATCAATTAGTTGGTTATAAGTTAAATACCAGTAAAAAACATTTGGATGAAATCATGAAATTACCTTTCAAAAAGGAAATTGATTATAATTCATTTAAAGATCCTAAGGGGGTAACTTACCTTGACATTTTCCCTCATGATACGACTCAGTTTAAATGGAATAGAGACTTTTTTGGACCTTTACAGATTCCTAAAAAAGGTTGGACTGTCCAGTTGGATGCTAAGACTATTCCTTTGTATCAAGAAGCCATAAGAAGTTATGAGGGTAATAAAGATATTACGCTAGAAGGGGGAAAATTGATGAAAGACGGTAAGGCATTGACTTCCTATACTTTTCAACAGGATTACTATTTTATGATGGGAGATAATCGCCATAATTCAGCCGACTCGCGTTTTTGGGGATTTGTACCTGCAGACCATATCGTAGGCAAGGCTGTTTTTGTTTGGATGTCCTTGGACCCAGGTAAAGGCTTATTCTCCGGAAAAATTCGTTGGAATAGAATATTCAGATTTGTGAATTAATTTACAGAATCTTAGTTTTAAAAAAAGCCATTTCATATTCTGAAATGGCTTTTTTTTATATAACTCGTAGAACAAATCCCTTTAGGTAATTACTTTCCGGATGGAATAAATTAATGGGATGGTCAGGAGCTTGGGTCATTTGATGTATAACCTGTATTTCTCTTCCTGCAGCAATTCCTGCCGCTACCAACATGTTTAAAAATAGTTCCCTTGTGATGACCTGTGAACAAGAATAGGTAAATATTAAGCCATTTTTCTTGATTTGTTGTATCGCTAATTGGTTGATTTTTTGATATCCTTGAAGAGCTTTATGTTTTGTACTTATGGATTTAGCAAAAGCTGGAGGATCCAAAATAATGATATCAAATTCATCTTGGTTATTTTTAAGGAAGGGTAGGGTTTCACCCACAATGGCCTCGTGTTTCTTTTTACCAAACTTATTCAAGCTTATATTGGCATTAACTAAATCAATCGCTTTAGCTGAAGCATCTAATGAAATAACGGAAGCAGCTCCCGCTTTTAATGCATATAGAGAGAAACCACCTGAATAACAAAATGTATTTAAAATGTGCTTATCCTTGGCATAATGGGCCAACAAGGCACGGTTATCGCGTTGATCTAGAAAGAAACCCGTTTTTTGTCCAGTTACCCAATTCACCGAGAATTTGACTCCGTTTTCTTGTATTTCATACGGAACCTCAGCTGAACCTAGGACGTACTCGTTTTGGCATTGGGCGGCAAAATTGGGCGGTAAGGTTTCCTTGCTTTTATCATAAACAGCCTTAACTAAATCACCAAAAACAACTTTTAAGGCGTTAACAATCGCCTCTTTGTTGCGGTACATACCAATGGTATGCGCCTGAAAAACAAATACATCATGGTAGACATCAATGATTAAGCCTGGGCAGCCATCGCCTTCTCCATGAATTAAGCGATAGGCATTGGTTTCCGACATATTTAACTGTTGCCTTAATTCCCAAGCTCGAGCTATTTTATGTACCCATAATTCTGCTAAATCCGCTACAGGTGTAAAGGATACAATTTTAACTGCAATGCTACCCGCATGATAATGACCTAGACCTAGGAATTCATCTTTATCACTTAATACATTCACCCAATCCCCATCTTGTAGATTTGGGCTTTGCTGGTAAATAGCTCCTGAAAATATCCATGGGTGAAATCTTCTCACGGGGGCATCTTTGCCTCGTTTTAAATGTACGCTTTGTGCTGTTATCATACTGCAAAATTGCACAATTTTATTTGAAATCACTTTGTCCTCCCAATATCCAGGCAGTTAATAGTAAATCCCCAAGGTGCTGAATGGCGGATTTATATTGATTTTCAATCTGTTGATTTAATGATTTGTGGTAAGCCAAACTATAGGTTTTACTATATGTCTTGATCAATGATTTTCCTTTTTTTTCTATACTATATTTTTTACTTTCTGGAGTGATTTGATTTAATTCTTGTTCCTTTTTCAATAAACTGGGCACTAATTGATGAGCCTTTAGTACCCAATTCCAGGCAGATTGCTGCGGATTATCTACATATTCGGCAGGGCCAATCCAATCATCTAGGCTTTCTCCCAACAACTCAGGGATTCTTGATTCCCAGAAACTATGGAGGCCTTGTTGGCCCGTTTTTTGACCATCATAATTGGATGTAGTATGTAAAGGAACGTGGGCATCAGCCACATAATGACCTAATTCAGCCGATAGTTTAATGATTTGCAGGGTGTCATGTTGATTAAAAGCATGAATTAAGCGTTGGTGAACTTGTGGTATATGCCATGGTACAATGCCATGTTTTTGTAGGCTGTCCTCAGCAATCAGTTGAAGCGCTGCTTTCCAAGTGCTATTTTGAATGTTAGGTGGATATTGGTCTAGGTCAATGTAATGTCGGGCTGCTTCCAAATCAAGTATATACCTTCTTTGATCGGGTAATACAGCCCATTCTTCTAATTTGGAAAGATGCCTTTTGTAAAATTTGCTTAAAGTAGGAGGTAAAGTGAAGACTGCCAGCTTGTTGATTTTTTTATGAGCATAAAATCCCCATGGGTTTAGACTTAAACTGGGACTTTGGAATAAAAATAGGCTGAAAATCAAGTAAATTATCTGGCTTTTTTTGAGTAAAACCTTGTGAGTATAAATCATATTGTTTACTTTTGCATTTCAATTTTCAAAAGAATAGAAATTTTTTAGTTAAAAATGGCAAATCATAAATCAGCACTAAAGCGTATTCGGGCAAATGAAGCAAAGCGTTTGCGCAATCGTTATCAGCATAAATCTACTCGTACATTGATCAAGAAATTGAGATTGACTACGGACTCATCTGTAGTGGTAGATTTGTTCAAACAAGTTTCTTCAGCTTTAGATAAATTGGCGAAGAAGAACATCATCCACAAGAATAAAGCAGCCAACCAGAAGTCTAAATTAGCTAAGTTGGTTAACAAAGTCGCTGCTTAATAGCACGATTATCATATACTTGATAAACCCTGCCTATGGCGGGGTTTTTTCGTTTCAGACCAGTACATTCGTTTAAAAAATCAAATGAAGTACGAAAGCTCTCATCTTACTATTAAAGACCTGAAGGTAGAAGATAGACCAAGGGAAAAGTTGAATTTAATCGGCAAGGATTTGTTGGGCGTGGATGAGTTATTAGCCATTTTAATCCATTCGGGAATTCCCAATAAATCTGCCTTACAGATGGCGAATGAATTATTGAATTCCATTGGAGGTAATTTAAGTACACTAGGCCGTTTTTCCTTACATGATTTCATGAAGTTTAAAGGCCTAGGGAAAGCCAAGGCTACCCTTTTAGTGGCTGCAATGGAATTAGGCCGCAGAAGGATGTCCTATGAAGCATCGCAGGCTATACAAGTAATTCAAAGTTCCAAAGATGCCCACCAATTACTCCATCCTCATTTATTTGATTTGAACCATGAAGAGTTTTGGATCATGCATTTGAACCGAGCATCTAGTTTAATTAAAATGCAACGATTAAGCATGGGAGGGGTGGCTGGTACTTCAGTTGATTTAAAGCTTCTGTTTAAATCAGCATTAGATGCTATATCAAGTTCGCTGATCATAGCGCATAATCATCCATCTGGACAATTGAAACCAAGTAAAGCAGATCGGGAATTAACGCAGCGAATTGTAGAGGCAGGTAAAATGTTAGATATCCAAGTTTTGGATCATTTAATTATTACTGCCCAAGGCTATTTCAGTTTTGCCGATGAAGGCTATTTATAAAGAAAGAGGACTATTTTCCTCTTTCTTTATAAATCTTTTGAAGTTTTGAACCAATCACAATTGAAATGGCGAACAAAATAATAAAAAAAGCTGCTCCTGAATAACCCATAGTTGTATGTTTAATGACGTGCAAAAATACTAAAAAAATTAAAGCAGGCCTTTAGTACTTGGCAAAGAATTTAAATTATTTACATCTCTTTGAACGGCTAATCGAATTGATTTAGCAAATGCTTTAAAAATGGCTTCTATTTTGTGGTGCTCATTTTCTCCTTCCGCCTTGATATTTAGGTTTGATTTGGACGCATCTGAAAAAGATTTAAAGAAATGAGAAAACATTTCTGTTGGCATTTCTCCAATTTTTTCTCTCTTAAAATCTGCCTCCCAAACTAGCCAATTTCTACCGGAAAAGTCGATAGCCACTTGCGCTAAACAATCATCCATGGGCAATAAGAAACCGTACCGATTGATACCCCGCTTATTACCTAAGGCCAAAGCAAAAGCCTCACCAAGGGCAATTCCTGTATCTTCAATGGTATGGTGTTCATCGATGTGTAAATCTCCTTGAACACTAACCGCTAAATCCATGTTAGCATGTTTGGCAATTTGATCTAACATGTGATCAAAAAATCCTAAACCAGTTTGATTATTAGCTTTACCACTTCCATCCAAATTTAAATCTATATGTATTTTAGTTTCGTGGGTATTTCGGTCATGTGAAACCTTTCTTGCGGGTAGTTGGAAAAATTGAAAAATTTCATTCCAATGCTCACATTGAAGCGATAAAGAAGCCTGTAATTCTTCAGGAACTTCCAATGCCCCGATCAAAATACTTTGACAGCCTAAATTTTTAGCTAATTGAATATCTGTTAAACGATCTCCGATGACATAGGAATTAGCTAAATCATATGCGGGTAAAAAATATTCCTCCAATAGGCCTATTCCAGGTTTTCTAGTTGGCAAATTTTCATGAGGAAAACTTTTATCAATATGAATGTTAGAAAATCTTATCCCTTCTGAGGCCAATATTTCAATCATTTTATTTTGAGCTGGCCAAAATGTCTCCTCTGGAAAAGAAGCAGTTCCTAAACCATCTTGGTTCGTGACCATCACCAATTCAAAATCAGTGATCTCCGTGATTTTTTTTAGATTGGAAATGACATTGGGCAAAAAGGCTAATTTTTCATAGCTGTCTACCTGCTGGTCGGTGATCGGTTCAATGATGATGGTTCCATCCCGGTCAATGAATAATACTTTCTTCATCTTGCAAAGTTAATGATACATTTTCATGGAAGTAATAAATATGAAAAAAATACGATTCATTATGTGTTAAAAGTGATAGGACTAATGTAATTTAGAGGATAATTATACCCAAAGAGGCAGATGTTTACAATTTTGGAAGCTGGCGAGAGAGAGATTTTTATTCAACGTGTAGCACATTATACCAACGAGAGTGTTGAAAAAATACAGGAATTATTACCTGTTTGGGAATCTATCATTTTGGGCTCTTCGCTCATTCTTATTCGAAACAGAATACGTTACAATGCCTTAAATAATTTTATTCAACAGAAAACAGTACCCACTAAAGAAATTGAATTCATTTTTACATCTCCAACTTCTTCGGTGAATTGGGAGAAAATCATTCAATATGGTGAAGGTTTATTTGGGGTATTAATGCCAGACAAAAAAAGTGCTATTGCTCTTTTGGTCTCTCGTGAATTAAAGTGTAAAAGTTCCTTAGTCGTTAAAGGCCTAAGTATTTGTTTTGCCTTGTACGGAAATCGGCTAAAGTATGTTGATTCGGCCAATTTGAAAGATTGGAGTGCTTTTGGGGAGTATTTATTTACTCAAAAGCATGAATTTGCCGCTTTATGTCCAGCTAAATTGCAAGGGCAGATTTCAGAAATTTTATTACTCAATGATTTTTTCAGGAACGAATCTAGCACATTTCAAAGTAATTCAGATGAGTTTGAACTGAGCGCTGTTGATGATGGAGCTTCTTCAACTAATTGGAAGATCATAGGACTAATTCTTGGTTCAATCATGATTGCCTCGGTTATTGCTTGGTTTGTTTATGTCAATATGACCAAGGAGGAAGAGGTGGTGAATGCTGAAACTGAAGAAATAATTCCCATCGATAGTTTAGCGAAATTACGTGATAGCCTCAGTAAACTAAGTGCTGATTCTGCTCGCATTGCTTCTGATTCATTAACTCACCTAAGTTGGCCAGATGGCAAGGCTTTTGATGTTCCTAAGAACTCAGCCTTGGTACCGATGTTTGAATATTTGACGGATACAACCAATACGGAATCGAGTGAATTACGTGTTAGTGAAATTTCTTTTGACGAAGAAACCAATCAACTGGTTTCACCCTTTGATGCTTTTTTTAAGAAAATGGTGGAAGGTTTGAATAAGTACAAAGACGTACATATTCGTATTTATGCTTTTTCTGAAAATGATGCTAAATCAGGCTTAAAACGAGGATTTGTTGTCAAAAATCGTTTAGTCGGAGAGGGGATTTCTCCTACTCGTATTGATGTGAAAGCTGCTGGAAATACGGTAAATCCAGAGGCATCTGTTCCAATCAATTCTCAAATTTTACTAGTGCTTTCTAAGAAGTCTGTATTAAAATAATACAATTTATTTGCTTCTCGTTTTTTATTAAAGTACTTTTGTGCTTTAGAAATACAAATACATCCTCACAACTCTTTTTTACATTAATTGTAAAATTCTTTTCCCTGGTAAAGGGCTATCGGCAAGAGTTAATTACGGATGTGTTCGGGCAACGTAATTAAAAAACAACAAATGAGTAATCAAATTCGCTTTGATTCGCTTCCGTTTTCGGAAGGAATCCTGGCTGCTGTTAATGAAATGGGCTTTGAATTCGCTTCTCCCATTCAATCAGAAGCTATTCCATTTATTTTAGAAGGTCGTGATGTAATCGGCCAAGCACAAACGGGTACAGGTAAAACTGCTGCGTTTGGTATTCCAATGATTGAGCATGTCGCTCCATTCGAGAAATATGTGCAGGCCATCGTATTATGTCCTACGCGTGAATTAGCACTTCAGGTAACGGAAGAATTGAAGAAATTATCCAAGTTCACTAAGGGTGTTTGGGTAACCACGGTTTACGGTGGAGATTCTATCGAACGTCAAATTAAATCTTTAAAGGCTGGAGCCAACATTGTTGTCGGAACTCCAGGTCGTGTTATTGACTTAATTGAACGTCGTGCTTTGAAATTAGGTCAGGCATCCATGATTGTTTTGGATGAAGCTGATGAAATGCTAGATATGGGTTTCAGAGAAGATATCGAAAGTATCTTACAAGAAATTCCAGAAGAACGCCAAGTCGTTCTATTCTCTGCAACCATGTCAAAGCCTATTATGGCTTTAACGAATCGTTATTTGACCAATCCTAAATTAGTGAAGGTGGTTAAAAACGAAATTACCAATGTCAACATTGAGCAATTGTACTTTGATGTCAAAGGACGTGCTAAAATGGAGGTAACGACTCGTTTAATTGATTTTTATAACCTCAAATTGGTACTTATTTTCTGTAATCAGAAGAAACGTGTGGATGAGGTAGTAGAAGAATTGGTGATGCGTGGTTATGCTGCAGAAGGTCTTCATGGTGATTTACGTCAATCTCAACGTACTCAAGTGATGAATCGTTTCCGTAATGGAAATGTAGGTTTCTTGGTAGCTACTGACGTGGCAGCACGTGGTTTGGACGTAGAGAATGTGGATGCTGTTATCAATTATGACATTCCTTTAGATGAAGAGTATTATGTACACCGTATTGGTCGTACCGGTAGAGCTGGAAAATTCGGTAAAGCCTTTACTTTAGTGGTTGGTTCTGAAAGAAATCGCTTACGTGAAATCATGAATTACACGAAAGTGAAAATCGAAAAAGGAGTTATTCCAACCTTTACTGATGTAGTTGGCGTGAAGAAAGGTATGTTCATTGAACGTGTGGCTGCTACTATTCAAGAAGGCGATTTAGATGTTTTCAATGATGCTTTAACGAATCTTCATCATGCAGGATTTACGACAGAGCAAATTGTTGCTGCTTTAGTAAAAATCAGTATGGGTGTTCAAAAGAATGAGTTTGGGGACGAGAATCTCGAAGGAGAATTTGAGCGTCAATCTCGTAAATATGGACGCGATGATCGTGGTGGTGATCGTGGAGACCGCGGTGGTTACCGTGGTGATCGTGGCGGAGATCGTGATGGTCGTCGTGGCGCTGGTCGCTTTGAAAGAGAATCTCGTTATGGTGGTCGTGATGACCGTGGTGGCGATAGAGATCGTGGACCTCGTGGACCAAGAAATGACAAAGAAGGCAGACCTTATCGTTCAGATGAAAATATGGTGCGCATGTTTGTTAACATTGGTTTCAATGAGAAAATTTCTCCTTCAAACATTGTAGGTGCTTTTGCTGGTGAATCCGGTATTCCTGGCAATGTTTTAGGTCAAATTCAGATTGAAAATAAGCATACTTACGTAGATGTGCCTAAAGAATATGCCAATGTTGTTTTAGAAAAAATGGCTGGTGCTCAAATAAAAGGAAAGCGTGTGTTAGTAGAAATAGCTAAACCGGTTTAATTTTCCTTGAGATGAATTGAAAAAGGCGACTATTTGTCGCCTTTTTTTATGCTATGATTTTTTTAACATGAAATGCTGTTTACTAGCAAGTTTGTTAAATCGTAATATTCCTAAATCAAATAAATCAATGCTATGAATGACTCGAGGGTCTTCAATTATTGTATCCCAAATATCCTGGCTGAGCGTTGATTCATAAGGATTTAAAATAAATAAAATGGAATTTTCGTGGGCTTTGGGGAATAATTCTTGATCTATTTGCTCATAAATTTCAGGACTTAAATGAGGAATGACCAATGTAATTACCTCAGTTAAATCTATTTGCTTGGCATAAAATTGACTAATTCCTTGAATTAGTTCCTCTCTTTTTAAATTGCTTGGTATTTTACGATGTAAAATAGGATCTATTACCTCTGTATATAATTTATAGACAGAAGGGGAGTGTAAACCGTGACTAGTTTGTGCTTGTAATTGGAAAAAAAATTTAGAAAATAAGCGCATTAATTTAAAATATAAGCTGGAGCCAATTCAAATGGTGGTATTTTAACGGTAAAGGTAGATTGAGTTTCTAAGTTTAAGAAAGTATAATGTCCGCTCATTTTACCTAAATTTCCAATAATTGGGCATCCAGAGGTATAAGTAAAGGATTGATTAGGTTCAATAATAGGTTGCTGCCCTACTACACCTAATCCATTAACATGTTCCGTTTTACCTGAACCATCTTGGATTTTCCAAAATCGACTGACCAATTGAGCAGGTTGCTTACTGAGATTTTTGATTGTAATTTGGTAAGAGAAAAAATGCTGGTATGGTTTTTGGATTTCATATTCAGACATGTGTTGGGTTTCAACCGAAATGTAAAAACCATTGGTGATAGATTCTGTCATAAGTATGGAACAATTGGAGAGTAAAATAGTTCGAAATTTGCCTGATTTACTAGTGAATGATTGGAAAAATATTTTCATATCCGAATTAGGGGAATCATACTTTGAGTCCATACAAACAAAGCTTAATGAAAAAATGCTAACCGAGGTGGTTTATCCGCCCATAGATTTGATTTTCAATGCCTTTAACCTCTGTTCATTAGCAGATACCAAGGTTGTCATAATCGGTCAAGATCCTTATCATGGTAAAGGTCAAGCGCATGGTTTATGCTTTTCTGTTCCCCATGGTATTCCGCTTCCACCTTCCTTACGGAATATAAAAAAAGAGTTAGATCTCGACTTAGATGTTATTTTTAGCCATGAGGATGGTGATTTAAGTTCTTGGGCTAAACAAGGTGTACTCATGCTAAATTCCGTTCTATCTGTCTCCGAATCTCAACCGGGTTCACATATTGATTTAGGTTGGCAGCGTTTAACGACTTTGGCAATCGAAAAAATCAGTCAAGAAAAAGAACATGTTGTCTTTTTGCTTTGGGGAAATTATGCTCAGCAATTAGCTAAACATGTGGATGAGAAAAAGCATTTGCTTTTGCGGTCATCTCATCCTTCGCCATTATCGGCTAATCGGGGAGGATGGTTTGGAAAAAGGCCATTTTCTAAGACGAATGATTACCTAGTGGCACATCATGTAGAGCCTATTCAGTGGTTATAATTTCTTAAGTTGACTTGGGAAATACACGTGTTGATTTGGAAATTCCTCCAATAAAAAACCTGAAACTATTCCTTCAATAATCGCGGTTTGTTTTTCAAATTCTGGTTCAATCCAACATTGAAGGCTATATCCTTTTGAATCGGGTTCTTGGTGTGAGCTAATTTCAAATAAATACACCTGAGAAATAAAAGTTTGCTTTTCAATCTCAGGAACAATGATTTTTTTCAGAGCGATGATGGCTTTTTCTTCTATCGAATTTTCGACAAAAACGGATAAGTTATATTGAATCATAGTTTTATCTGAGGATTAGCAAGGGATTGGTATAGAATTTCTACGGTGTGATAGGCCTTTTTCTCAATACCATCTTTAATTTGATGGCGGCATGAAGTACCATTACTAGCAATAATTGTTGCATGTGATTTAGATAAAATGCTAGGAAATAAGACCAAATTGGCAATTTGCTTAGAAAGCTTAAAATGCTTTTTCTCATAACCAAATGAACCAGCCATTCCACAACATCCAGATGGAATTAATTCAACCTCATGACCTTCAGGGAAAGATAATACTTGACGAGTAGAACTTAGGCCGGCAATGGATTTTTGATGGCAATGACCATGCAATGCAATTTTTTTGTTTTTTGATATAAAAGATGATTTTTTAATTCGATTAGCCTTGATTTCTCTGGCTAAAAATTCATCAATTAAAAAACAATTTTCCTTTAATAAATGGGCATCTTTCCTAAGTTCAGGATCTACTAAATCAGGTATTTCATCACGAAAGCTAAGTATGGCACTGGGTTCAAGGCCAACAAATGGTGTTTCATGGCTGATTTTTTCCCTTAGAGAAATGACATTTTGATTGGCTAATTTTTTAGCTTCAATGAGCATTCCTTTCGATAAATAACTTCTACCGCTAACGATTGATTTGGGGATTTCAACTCCATAGCCAAGTTCATTCAACAAGAGGATGGCTTTTTGTCCGATAGCAACATCATTATAATTGGTAAATTCATCGGCAAAGAAATAAATCATTCCCAAAGGTAAATCACTTTGCTTTACTCGTTTTTTATATTGATTGAACCACTCTTCTAAGCTAGTAAATGATACTTTGGGTAGGCTTCTTTCCCACGAAAAGCCCATCATACTTTTAATGATGACGCTTGTCAGGGGAAATTCAATAGCGAAATTATAAAGGGGTGCAATTTTTCTAACCCAATTTTGAATGATAGGAAAATGGCCAACCAATTGGGTTCTCCAAGGCGTACCTTGATCCAGATAACTTTGTTGGAGTGTCTCAGCTTTTAATTTACTGATATCTACCCCTGACGGACACTCCGTTTGACATCCTTTACAGGATAGGCATAAATCTAATATTTCCTTTAATTGTGGTTCGGAAAAGGGCTTTTCAATATCGGATGTTAGAATTTGGCGTAACATATTAGCCCTAGCCCGAGTACTATCTTTTTCCTGTTGTGTAGCCATGTAGCTGGGGCACATGGTTCCACCTGTTAAGGCTGTTTTTTTACAATCTCCTGAACCAGAGCATTTTTCAGCTAAAGTCAATGGGTCATTTAATTCTCCGTAATTAAAGAAATATGCTTGTTTTTGAGGGCTTTTTTCTTGAATTCTAAATGCTTCATCCATGGGAGGCGTATGTACAATTTTCCCGGGGTTTAAAGTATTATGAGGATCAAAAATATGTTTTATCTCTTTGAATAAATCATATATCTCCGCGCCCATAAGTTCCGGAATAAATTCTCCTCTTAGTCTTCCATCACCATGCTCACCACTTAAGGAACCTTGGTATTTCTTGAGAATTTGAACCGTCTCAGCCAATAATTGGCGAAACAATTTTTTCCCTTCCTCTGATTTTAAATCTAGAAATGGTTCAATGTGCAATTCCCCTGCGCCTGCATGCGCATAAAAAGCAGCTTGTACTTCATGTTTTTGTAGTAAAGCCTGAATGTCAGCCACATAATTGGGTAAATCTTCTGGATCAACGGCACAATCTTCAATCAGATTAACAGCTTGTTTTTTACCTATAATATTCCGAATTAAACCTAGCCCAGCTTTTCTGATATCCCATCCTTTGGCAATTTCCTCACCAATTAAAATGGGAGCTGCATACCCTATACTTTGGGCATTTAATTGTTCAATGAAACGATTGGCCTTATTTTCACTATTGGAAGCTTCATCTCCTCGAAATTCAACCATTAAAATGGCTGCAGGTTTGCCTTGTATAAAATCCCGATCTTTTTGAAACTGAGGATGCCCCTCGGTAAAGGAAAGGATAAAATCATCGACCAATTCAGATGCAGTAGGATGATTGGTTAGGGCTACTAAATTGGCTTGCAAAGATTCTTGAATGGAATCGCAGTGGACACAAACTAAACAGACATCGGCGGAGGGGATATCCAATAACTGCAATCTGAGAGCATGAACCACCGCTAGGGTACCTTCAGAACCTGCAAGTAGAGCAGAAAGATTAAAAGGTTTACCTAGAGGATTAAATGGTTGCATTTCAACTAATGCATCCAGGGCATACCCCGTATTTCTTCGTTTGATACTTGGTTTAGGAAATTTATTTCGAATTAACTCCTGGATAGCAGGATTATTCAAAATTCGATGTAATTCTCGGTATATTTTACCCTCTAAATTCTGAAGGCTAGTTTTTTTGTAAAACTCTTCATTGGTCAAGGGGTGTGTATAAATATCAGTTCCATCAGCTAATATAGATTTCGTTTCCAATAAATGATCACGAACATTGCCCCAAACGATTGAATGTAGTCCACAGGAGTTATTACCAACCATGCCACCAATGAGAGCTCTGTTAGCAGTAGAGGTTTCAGGTCCAAAAAATAGCCCTGTTTTTTTTATGGATGTATTTAAATCATCACGCACAATTCCCGGTTCCACCCAAACCATCTTTTCTTTTTTATTTAAAGAGATGATTTTACTCATGGCAGAGGATACTTCCATAACAATTCCATCTCCGACTACTTGGCCAGCCAATGAAGTTCCTGCACCACGAGGAATAATTCCGAGTTTATTGTTTTTAGCGAATTGAATTAAGCGCTTGATATCTTTTTGAGATGCAGGAATGGCTACGGCTTGTGGTTGAACTTGATAAACCGATGCATCTGTGGCGTATATTTTCCTAGCTATTTGAGACGATTGAGATGCATCAAAAAAAAGATTTCCCTCAAAATGAGCAGATAATTGGTGATATTCTCTTTGACTCCAAGCCATGGGTATATATTAAGAAGCTAAAATTACAAAAATCCAGTCTTACCTACATATTGCCATTCAAAGTTTATACCATCTATTCATACAATTAGGAGTTTAGAAATAGAAATAGCTTAGTAACTTTAGACTTATTGCGCAAATTCGTAGCTATGAAATTTCTAAGACAAGTATTTGAAAGTTTAGTTTTCGCCTATCAGGCACTTCGATCAAATTTAATGCGTACTACCTTGTCCTTGCTAGGGGTTAGTGTAGGTATTTTTGCCATTGTAGCTGTATTTACTGCAGTGGATTCATTGAATGGTAAGATTCGTTCGGAGATTGATTCTTTTGCCGGTTCAGGGGTTTTGTATGTAGGGAAATGGCCTTGGTTGATGCAAAATAATTACCCATGGTGGAAATACTTGAATCGTCCGGATATGAAATATTCGGAGTTTAAATATTTAAAAGAAAATTTAACTTCTGCTCAAGCAGTAGCCATCATTGATGGCGGTAGAACAGCTTCTGTCAATCGGGGTAGCAGCAGTATGGATGTTAATATTACTGGGGCTAGTTATGATTATAACCAAGTGACAAGTTGTCCTATTAACGAAGGAAGGTATTTTTTACCTATTGAATCAGACAATGGTTTAAATGTAGCCATTATAGGCTCTAAAGTAGCCGAAAATCTTTCTAATGGCGAATCGATAATCGGTAAGGTGATTAAAGTAAATGGAATCAAGTTTGCCGTTATTGGGGTAATTGAAAAGAAAGGAAATGATATGCTAGGCTTTGGTGGCACACCCGATGAAAAAGTAATTATCCCTTACATTACCTATGCTTCTATTTTTCAAAAAGATAGACCTCAGCCAGATATTTCGGTGAAGGCATTTGAGGACGATGTGAACCAACAAACGTTGGAAGGTGATATTTCTGGAATGATGCGAAGTTTACGTTCCATTAAGCCCAAACAAGAAGATTCTTTTTCCATCAATCGTATGGATGGCTTGAATCAATTTTTTGATGGTATATTTTCAGTGCTGAATATTGCGGGTGCTTTAATTGCAGGCTTTTCTTTATTAGTTGGAGGCTTTGGTATTGCAAATATTATGTTCGTATCGGTGAAAGAAAGAACCAATATTATTGGAATTCAAAAATCATTAGGAGCTAAAAATTATTTTATCATGTTTCAATTTTTGTTTGAGGCAGTATTTTTAAGTTTAATTGGAGGTATAGTTGGGATAGGATTAGTCGTTTTAATTACCTTGATTCCACAAGATGCCTTACCCTTAAGTCTGAGTTTTAAAAATGTACTTAGCGGATTAATGATTTCAAGTTTTATTGGAATTCTATCCGGTATTATTCCAGCCTGGGTTGCAGCCAAGATGGATCCCGTTATTGCTATCCGCTCTAAATAGAAAAAGGCCATCATTTGATGGCCTTTCTATATGACATTAATCCGAAGAATTATAAACTCAATGTACTTAAAACCGAGTTCATATTACGAACGGCATCAGCTGATTTATTGAAAGCAGCCTGCTCATCTTCTGTTAATTGATAGTCTACGATTTTCTCCCATCCGTTTTTACCCAATACAACAGGTACACCTAAACAGATATCAGACTGGCCATATTCTCCATCCAGAGAAACACAGCAAGCCATGATTTTTTTCTCATCGCGAACAATGGCTTCAACTAATGCGGCACCAGCAGCACCAGGAGCATACCAAGCAGACGTTCCTAATAAACCGGTTAATGTAGCGCCACCTACCATGGTATCTGCTGCCACTTTATCTAAGGATTCTGATGATAAGAATTGACTTACAGGAACGCCATTGTAAGTAGCTAAACGCTTTAATGGAATCATGGTTGTATCTCCATGACCACCTATTACAGTTCCGTGGATATCATTGATTGAAACATCCATGGCTTTTGCTAAATAGCACTTGAAACGTGCTGAATCTAAAGTACCACCCATACCGATGATACGGTGCTTATCTAAACCTGCCACCGACTTAGCTAAATAAGTCATGGTATCCATTGGGTTAGAAATGATAACAATGATCGGGTTTTTAGAGAATTTTAAAATGTTTTCTACAACACTTTTCACAATACCTGCATTCACTCCGATTAATTCTTCACGAGTCATACCCGGTTTTCTTGGTAAACCAGAAGTAATGACAACTACATCTGAATTAGCTGTTTTTGAATAATCATTGGTAGAACCTACTAATTTGGTATCAAAACCCAAAAGAGAGGCGGTTTGGAACATATCCAAAGTTTTGCCTTCCGCAATACCTTCTTTGATGTCCAATAAAACTAATTCATCTGCTAATTCTTTTCTAGCGATGTTGTCAGCACATGTAGCACCTACAGCACCAGCTCCAACTACGGTAATTTTCATTGTTGTGTGATTTTAATGATTCTTATGAGCAAAAAACTCCCCTAAATTACGACAAAACCATTAAATATTTGTAAAACTAGTGGGATTATATAAATAAGGACAATACCTGCTAGATTTTGGTATTCAATTTGTATATTTATGGATAAATCCATGTTTATGACTAGAAAAATCACCTTTATTGATCGGATATTAAGTTCTCAATTTTTCAAAGAAGCTTTGGATAAAGGGGAGGACTTAATGGCCAACAATAAATATGGTTTATTGAATTTAGTCAAAAGGGCTTTACAGAAGGTAAATGAAACAGCGGCACAGAGTAACTTATCTGTGGTGCGTTTATTAAATCATTACATTGTATTATTTAGTCAATTGATTAAGGCGTATGTACAAGGAACTTATCGCAAGCTACCAGCGATAACTCTAGCAAAAATTGCAGCAGTTTTGATTTACTTTATTTCACCATTTGATTTTATACCTGACTTATTGCCGATCGTTGGTTTTACAGATGATTTGGCTTTGGTATTATGGGTAGGTAAATCAATCAAACAAGAACTAGATGAATTTGAAAAACAAATGTAATCTTTGGCCTTTAATGAAGGAATTTTAATTAGTATTGAATATATTTACAAAATTTTTAAATACAGAAAATGATGAGCATAGCAAGTATATTGTTGTTTTTGAACGGTTTAGGTGGTGGAGAACTTTTATTAATCGGTTTAGCCATACTATTGTTCTTTGGTGGAAAGAAGTTGCCTGAGTTAATGCGTGGACTAGGTAAAGGTATCCGTGAATTTCAGGATGCAAAGAATGAAGTGAAAGATCAAATCAATAAAGAACTAGACGAGACTAAGAAGTAATTCTTTGTTAGACTTATTTATCTGCATAGTTGGACTTGTCCAACTATGCTTTTGTGTTTTATTGAATACCCCATTTGGATGAATATATCCCAGTTAAAATACCGTGATTTAAGAAATTTGTTGGACCAAGGTCAATTGACCTGTGTGGACACAGTGAAGTATTATTTGTCTCAAATTGAGGCTCATAATGAGAGATTAAATGCTTTTTTGGAAATTTATGCGGATGAAGCAATAGAAAAAGCTATTGAGATAGATAAAAAAATACAAGTAGGTCAAGCAGGAGAATTAGCTGGATTGGTCATTGGTATAAAGGACCTTCTCTGTTATGAAGATCATCACTCCTATGCAGGAAGTAAAATCCTTGATTCATTTAAATCTACATTTTCAGCCACCGCCGTTCAAAGGTTATTGGATCAAGATGCCATTGTTATAGGTCGTCAAAATTGCGATGAATTTGGCATGGGATCTACCAATGAAAATTCTGCTTACGGGCCTGTTTTGAACTTTAAAAATACACAGCATGTGGCAGGAGGAAGTTCTGGCGGTTCTGCTGTGGCAGTTCAGGCTAATATGTGTCATGTTTCTTTGGGAACGGATACGGGTGGTTCCATACGGATGCCAGCAGCATTTTGTGGAGTTTCAGGTTTAAAACCAACCTACGGTCGAGTTTCTCGTTGGGGTTTAATTGCCTATGCCTCTTCTTTTGATTCAATAGGTCCTATGGCCCGCCATGTTGAAGATTTGGCATTAGTCTTACCTTATATATCGGGTTCTGATGGACAAGATAGTACGGTGGTGTCAGTGAATGAATTCGGGGAAAAGAAGCCTAGTAGTGGAAAGAAAATTGCTTACATGAAGGAGATGGCTGAACATCCCAGTTTGCAACCCGATATCAAGCAGGCATTTTTTGATCGTTTAGAGCTATTGAAGTCCAAAGGTTTTGAAGTAGTTGGGGTAGATTTTCCTTATGTGGAAGCTTTATTACCTACCTATTATATTTTAACGACGGCGGAAGCAAGTTCAAATCTCTCCCGTTTTGATGGAGTAAAGTTTGGTCATAGAACCCAAATAGCCACCAAGGATCTCTTGGATATGTATAAAAAGACTCGGGATGAGGCTTTTGGAGAAGAAGTGAAACGAAGAATTATGTTAGGAACTTTTGTATTAAGTGCGGATTATTATGATGCATATTATACCAAAGCCCAGAAAGTTCGTCGTCTGATCAAAGAGTATACCCAAGGTTTGTTTCAAGAATTTGATTTTATAGTTTCTCCTACAACATCTTCCACTGCTTACCGTTTGGGGGAGAAGACCTTAGATCCTTTACAGATGTATTTAGGGGATTTATTTACTGTTCAGGCGAATGTAACTGGTTTACCAGCCATTTCTATTCCGATGGGAGAGGATGGACAGTCCTTACCTATGGGTTTTCAAATTATGGCAGATGTCTTTCAAGAAGAGTCCATGCTTGATTTAGCTTTGGAATTAGTTTAATGCATTGAAAAAGAAGAGCTTACATATTGTTTTTGTTTTATTCTTTATTACTGCTTCAGTAGGAAAGGCTCAGGTATGGAATTCCTTCAAACCTATTTTAGATGAGCGTGTCATAGATTCTTTAGCTCAATATGAGCAAGGTTCCCCGACGGCCTGGATGATTGATCCAGCCTTGATTGAGGGAAGATTGAAGCAAATGAAGAATCAAATTCCTTTGCCTTATAATTTTTATGTTCATCAGTTTGTTGAATATTTTGCTTTTCGAAAATCAGACTTTACTCAAAGAATGTTGGAGAAGCGTGATTTGTATTTTCCTATTTACGAGAAATACCTCAAGCAATACAATCTTCCTGACGAATTAAAGTATTTATCACTTATAGAATCTGGTTTAGATCCGAAGGCATTATCCAACAAAGGAGCAGGCGGATTATGGCAATTTATGCCTTATACTGCTCGTGGTGATTTTGGTTTACGAGTAGATTCATATATAGATGAGCGATTTGATCCAGAGCGGGCAACTGAGGCAGCCAGTAAATATTTAAGGCAATTGTACCGTATTTTTGGCGATTGGCATTTAGCCTTAGCTGCCTACAATACGGGACCAGGCAATGTTAAAAGAGCTATCAGGAATTGTAAAGGTTCTGATGATTTTTGGGGAATTTATCCCTGCTTACCTAAACAAACTAGGGCCTATGTACCTCAGTTTATAGCTATGGCCTATATGATGAATTATCATTGGGATCATGCTATTCATCCAGAAACCTGGGCAAGCCATGTGCCTTCTGATACCTTACAAATAAATGGCTATTTGAATCTTAGCGTCTTTGCTTCTTTAGCAAAGATTTCTATGGATACTTTGAAAAAGTTGAATCCTCATGTTTTAACACATTATTTGCCGAAAGATTCTAAATCGTTTGTGTTAAAGATTCCCAAAAATAGAACGGAATATTTTCAACTTAATCGTAAGGTAATCTTAGATTCTGCTGGATTAGCATCTATTTCTTTTCAGCCAATTTTGGCAACAGATACCACGGCTACCATGCAAATGCGTCTGGTTAAAGTCCGCTACAAGGTAAAAAAAGGAGAAACTATTTATGAGGTAGCTCGTAAATTTGAAATTTCTGTATTTGAACTCAAGAGAATCAACCGTTTACGAAGAAATCGCTTGAAAAAAGGCCAAAATTTGTTTGTTTTGGAGAAGCAATGGTTTCCAACCAAATTGATTGCCAAAGTTTCCGATTCTTCAGTAGTAAAATTGACCTCCAAACAACTAGTTTCTAAGAAGAAAAAGGTTAAATATTATTTAGTTCGTTCAGGAGATACTTTGTCTGATATAGCTGAAAAGCATGACGGATTAACTGTTGCCAAAATTAAAAAATTAAATCGCTTGCGTTCTTTGGTATTACGACCAGGAATGCGGTTAAGAATTTCTTAAAGATGATCGCATATTTGCAAGGTAAATTAGCTCATAAAGATCGCACCCACGTCATCATTGATGTGAATGGTGTCGGTTATGAAGTTAAGATTTCATTACAAACTTATGATAGTTTGGCAAATGGGCATGAATCCATTAAGCTGTTTACTCATCTTCAAATTAAAGAAGATTCACATACCTTAGTGGGTTTTCATAGTATGGATGAGAAATTACTGTTTTTAGATTTAATCAGTGTTTCTGGTATAGGCTTAAGTACTGCTTTGGTTATGCTTTCATCTTTTTCCTCAGGAGAAATTAGAGCGGCCATCATGAATGAAAATATTGGATTAATTCAGTCCATTAAAGGTATTGGTTCAAAAACAGCCCAACGTGTTATTTTAGAATTAAAGGATAAATGTAAGAAAGATGCCTTGTTTGTTGAGGCAGGTCTGGCTTCTCATGATCAATCCTATGGTGTGAAACAAGAAGCATTAGCTGCGCTTGTTACCTTAGGAATTGCTAGAGGTGTAGCTGAAAAAACTTTGGATAGCTTGATTAAAAGCAATCCAGACGCTTCGATTGAGCAATTAATTAAGTTGGCTCTTCGTTAAAATGGTTTAAATATGATTCCCGTATCATTGTGCATATAAATTTTGCATCCCGTGTTCTGATTACAAGCCTGGCTTTTTTGCTACTGATTGAGGTAGTGGATGGAGCGCCTACTTATAAGAATACGTTCTTGAAGCAAGATACGACTTTAGAAAAAAGTGGAAAAAGGCCTAGATATTCGCTTAAATCTCCCTCACCATTCAGCATACTGCAGCCAAGTTCCAAATCTCCATTTTCTATTTATTCCATTAGAGGGGCTAAAAGTGCTTTAACTTTTCAAGATCAGAACCAATTAGTCCAATCTCAACAATTAGGGAATATTGCCGTACAACCTGATAGACCCTTTTCTTTTCAGGAATATGCCCGTGAACAGGATCGCCAGGTGAATCGTAGTTTTTGGAATGCCTATTCTAAAAGTTTAGATGGGAGTAGTTCTCTGCAATCAAGGGGGCTTTTTCCAAAAATAGAATTGCCTCCTGCTATTGATCGAATATTTGGTGGTAATGAAGTTTATTTTAAACCCAATGGTAGTTTATTGCTCGATATCGGCTATATGGGTCAATTTGTTGATAATCCTGCTATCCCAGTTCAGTTGCGTTACGTAGGAAATTTGTTTTTTAACGAGCAGGCCCAAATTAACTTCCAAGGTAAGATTGGTGAAAAATTGAATTTGAATACCAATTTTGATACAAAAGCTAGTTTTAATTTCCAAAATCAGCTTAAGCTAAACTGGAAAACACAAGAGGAGGACATCTTACAGAACATTGAATTGGGAAACACCTCCTGGACATTAAATTCTCAACTTATTCCTGGTGTTCAGAATTTATTTGGTTTAAAGACCTTGATGAGGTTTGGAAATTTAGATGTGACTGTGGTAGCAGCCCAACAGCGTTCTAAGCAAGATTGCATAACTTTAAAAGGAGGAGCACAGGGTAAATCATTTGAAATTAGGGCGGACCAATATGATGAAAACCGCCATTTTTTCTTGTCAAGCTATTTTAGAAATCAATATGAACAAGCGCTGAAAAATGTTCCTATGCTTTCTAGTGGAATTACCATTACTAGGGTAGAGGTGTATGTGACGAATAGAACTCAGAGTACGGAAACACTTCGTAACCTTATTTCTTTAGCCGATTTGGGAGAATCAGCACCTTATAGTGCCAATAATCCCGTGTTAAGCCCTATTATTCCCAACCAGCCTGTTGATAATAAAAATAATGGTCTGTTTGATAAATTGGTTAATGATGGTGAAATCAGAAAATCAGATCAGGCTTCTTATCGTTTAGAATCGACCTATAATTTACAAAGAGGAACCGACTTTGATATGTTAAAAGGGGCTAAACGATTGAATGAAAGAGAATTTAAATTTCATCCTACCCTTGGTTACTTATCTTTAGTGTCCCCAGTAAGAAATGATGAAGTAATTGCGGTTGCGTATGAATATACCCTGAATGGTAGAAAGTACAAAGTTGGGGAGTTGACAGAAGATTATCAGGCTAGGAGAGATGATGAGGTTTTGGTTTTGAAAATGCTTAAATCATCTACCATCAGAAATAATTTAAATCATCCTATGTGGGATTTAATGATGAAGAATATTTATTCATTGAATACCAATGGTTTAGCGAAGCAAAATTTTCAATTAAGGATAGTTTATAAGGATGATGCAACGGGAATTGATAATTCGAATTTGATTGAGGGAGAGAAATTAAAGGATATTCCTTTGGTGAAAGTATTGGGGCTTGATAAATTAAACTTTGCTGGAGATCCTCAACCGGATGGTAATTTTGACTTTGTAGATGACTTAACCATTGATGCCAAAAATGGTCGTATCATCTTTCCCGTATTAGAACCATTTGGTCGAAATTTAAAAGCTCAATTTAATCTTTCAGAGTCCAATCTAGTCAATAAATATGTCTTTGATGAATTATACCGTAGAACTCAAACTGACGCATTGCAGTTAGCTGGAAAGAATAAATTTTTCCTGAAAGGTTCATTTCAATCCGGAATGGGAAGTGATATCATGCTGCCATTTGGGGTAGAAGCTAAATCTGTTACCGTTTCCGCAGGTGGACAACTACTTACTTCTGGAACGGATTTTATTGTAGAGGGGATGTCTGGAAGGGTTAAAATTATCAATGAAAGTATATTTTCCTCAGGTAGAGAATTGAAAATTTGCTATGAAAAACCTGATTTATTTTCCAATCAAGTGAGAACCTTGTTGGGTACCCGATTAGACTATAATTTAGGATCAGATTTTCATTTAGGAGCAACTTTCCAAAATATGAGTGAAAGTCCACCCGCTTTCTTCCGCCGTGTAGCCATAGGTAATGAGCCAGTTAATAATACCTTGATTGGATTTGATGCGAGTTTATTTCGTAAATCCAATGCTTTAACCAGAGCCTTAGATGCATTACCCATTGTATCTACGAAGGAAGCTTCTGTTATTGACTTCCAAGGCGAAGTAGCTAAATTAATACCCAATGTGAACGATCGAGTTCAAGGGAATGCCTTTATTGATGATTTTGAAGCGGCTAGGGTCGTCTATAATTTTTCTTCACAACCAACCCTTTGGAAGCCTGCTTCTACTCCGAAAGAATTCATTGTTGGTAATCCAAGAGACCTTTCTTCAAACTATAAGCGCGCTAAAATATCAGCATACAATGTAGATGCCAGTATTTATGGCCAGGGTGGATTTGGATTAGATGTTCCGGGAATTGACCCTAATAAGGTTAATGCTTATGCTTATGAGCGAGTGGTTACTCCAAAAGGATTATTTCCCAATAAGGACTTTGCTAATAATATCACCAATTTACCCTTAGGCGTGTTGGATGTAGCTTATTTTCCTCAGGAAAGAGGTATGTACAATTTTAATACTAATCTGACCTCTAAAGGATTATTGGCTGGAGACCCTAAGAACAATTTTGGTGCTATTACCAGATCAATCAATTCGGATACTGATTTTGATAATGCGAATGTGGAGCAAATTGAATTTTGGTTGATGAATCCTTTTGTTGCTGGTGAACAAGGTAAGATAAGGGATGGTATTTTTAATAAAAATAATGAAACGGGGGGTAAACTAGTTTTTCATTTAGGAGATATATCGGAGGACTTTATTCCTGACGGCTTCTCCAACTTTGAAAATGGTATTCCTGCTGGAGAAAAAATCACCTCTGGTTCATCACAAAATGTGGAAGTTACTCCTTGGGGTATAGCTCCAAAAAGGCAATTTGTGATTAATGCTTTCGATAATCAAGCTGGTAGGTCCACACAAGATGTTGGATTGGATGGATTACCTAACCAAATTTCAGAAGGGACTAGTGTATCAGAAGAGACCTATTTTAAAGAGTATTTAAATCAAATTAGGACTAAGGTTAGTGATCAAACTGCCCTTACCCAAATCATTAAAGACCCTGCTGCAGATGATTTTGATTACTATTTGAATGAAAAGTTTAATGGAACCGAAAGTTTAATTGAGCGCTACAAGAATTTCATGGGTCTAGAGAATAATTCTCCAACTACGGCTAATCCGAGTAATACAAATTTCACAGAGGCCAATAGCATGGTTCCTGACCGAGAAGATTTAAATACCGATAATACAGTCAATGAAGTTGAATCGTATTTTAAATATGAAGTAGACTTAAAACCTGGTCAGCTGGAGGTAGGTAAAGGATATGTCGTAGATAAGGTGACTGAAAATGGCGTAGACTGGTATTTATTCCGAATTCCTATCAAAGATAAGCCTAGCTCCGTAGGTGGAATGAATAGTTTTAAGTCGATTCGCTTTTTCCGGATGTTGTTGACCCAATTCCAAGAGCCTGTGGTATTACGTTTTGCTCAATTGCAATTATCAGGATATTCTTACCGTAAGTTTTTAGGTGATTTAGACAAGAAAAATGGGGTTGATATTCCGGAGCCCTATGATGCCAAGTTCAAAGTTTCTTCGGTGAATATTGAAGAAAATGGTCCGGCAGCTAAAGGAAATAACACCATACCTTATGTTGTTCCTCCGGGCTTTGTGCGAGACCAAGATATCACGACAATCAATAATGCTCGATTGAATGAGCAATCCATGAGTTTATGTGTTGATAATCTGCGTCCTGGCGATGCTCGAGCAGTGTTTAGAAATACCAATTTTGATTTTATCAATTACAAAAGACTTCGCATGTTTGTTTCCATGCAAAGTCAAGATCAAATCAATGGAAAAGTAGCTGCATTCATTCGAATAGGTACTGATTTAACGGACAACTATTATGAGGTGCAATCAGCAGGATTAACACAAACTCAAAAAGGGCAAAGTTTAGACATGGAAATTTGGCCCATGGAAAATGAGTTTGACATTGAATTTGACTTACTTAAGCGGGCTAAATTAGAAAGAGATAAACAAGGTAAGTCTTTGAATGAGCGATTCTCTATTCTAATGACAAGTTCATCTGGCAAACAGTATGTGGTAACTATTATGGGTCGTCCAGATCAAAGTGCCAGTATGACCATGATGATTGGTATGCGAAATATTAGTACGGATGGACCTAAGAGTTTTTGTATTTGGGTAAATGAGTTGCGTGCATCTGACTTTGATCAAACTTCGGGAGAGGCGGCCGTGGGTAAATTGGGCTTAAAATTGGCTGATTTAGGTACTGTGATGATGAATGGTAGTTTCAAGAATTATGGTTTTGGGGGTGTCCAATCTAAAATCTCAGACCGATCTCGTGAAAATTATGTGGAATATGGCATTACAGCCAATCTTAATTTAGAAAAGTTTTTGCCTGCTAATTGGGGTTTCCGTATTCCGTTTTTTATTACCTACGATAAAAGAAATATTTCACCACAATTTGATCCGCTAGATCCTGATATCTTCTTATCGAATTCATTGGAATCCAAAGGGGCGGGCTATGCTAAATTGGTTGAGGATAATACGGAACGTCGAGGGTTTAATTTTACCAATGTTCGAAAGATTAAGAGTAATTTATCCAAGAGGGCCTACCTGTGGGATTTTTCTAACTTTACCTTTTCTTATGCCTATTCAGAAATGCTTCGTTCAAGCACGATGATTCATGCATACCAACAATACAGTCAAAGAGGAAGTATTCTTTATTCATTTACCACGAATTCTGCGTTCTGGGAACCATTTACTAAATGGAATACCAGTTCACCTTGGTTGGATATAATCAAAGATTTTAATTTCAATTGGAAACCTAGTTCATTGACTGTTAGGGCAGAAATGGATCGTAGCTTTATCAAGACTCAGTTACGCAACCAAGATTTAAACATCATTGGTGTGGCTCCACAATTTGAGAAATACTGGTTTTTTAATCGGCAGTATGCTTTGAATTGGAATTTGACCAAGAGCGTTATTTTCAATTATAATACAATGGTTAATGCCATCATTGACGAACCTGTTGGGGATATTGACACCCAAGCTAAGAAGGATTCTGTGATGAATAATATCAAGTCTTTTGGAAGGGCTAGGAACTTTGATCAACAAGCTGGAATTGTTTGGCGTTTACCTTTGCAAAAGCTTCCCTTAACTGATTGGATGAATGCAGATTATACACATCGTATTGGTTATAATTATTATGCAAATTCGTTTAACATTCGAGATTCCCTGAATTTGCCATTTGGAAATATTATTAAAAATACGAGAGAACGAGCCATAAGTGGAAAAGTGGATTTTGTTTCTTTGTATAATCGTATTCGAGCGCTTCGTTGGGCTAATACTCCGGCAGCTACTGGTAAAAATGTGGCAAGAAATCCAGGAGATGAAGAGGAAATTGCCATTCCAAGCAAATCAATATTAAAGAGTTTTACCCGACTATTGTTAACACTTCGGGGTATTCAAGTCAATTATTCAGTCAATGAATCAACGACCTTACCAGGATTCTTACAACAGCCTGGCTTATTCGGTTTAAATGGTAATACATCTGCACCAGGCTTAGATTTTGTAACAGGTGGGCAAGATGATGGAATTCGATTTAAAGCTGCTCAGGAAGGATGGTTGACTAAAAGTACGGTTCAAAATGTTCCATTTACCCAATTGCGAAATACCAAATTCAGTTATATCACCCAATTGGAGCCTAATAAAGATTTGCGTATTCAGTTGGAAGGAAATTACAATAGGGGAGATAACTACCAAGAGTTTTTCAGACCT
Organism: Cytophagaceae bacterium; assembly: GCA_027491315.1. GTDB lineage: Bacteria > Bacteroidota > Bacteroidia > Cytophagales > Spirosomataceae > Aquirufa. Next base: position 63,406 of record JAIXWL010000003.1, on the reverse strand, counting down.
ACCAGTGTTGGTGGTAAATTCGTCAGTCAGAATCCTTTACGCTCAGGAAATTACTCCATGTCCTTTTTATCCTTTTTGACAGCGTTTAAAGATCCTCAACTGGTCTTTGATGAGTTTAGGTCAAATAGAGAGGTTCTATTAGCTCGCTTAAATAGAGCAAAAGCAGCTGATGGAAGTTATAATATTAATTCACAAGATGTTTTAATTCCATCCTTTTTTGCCGCATACTCTGGAGTTTCTGCACAAAGCGTTAAATATTCGCCATTTTATGATATTCCACTTCCTAACTGGAAAGTAGATTATAATGGTATTAATTTAATGCCTTGGATGAAAAAGAAATTTAGTTCGTTTACGATTACGCACATGTATTCGAGTACCTATAATGTGGGTAATTTCATTTCTTCTTTGGAATATGGACAATTTGAAAATGATTATGTCAATTTAACCTTGAATAGTCTTTTATATCCGCTCTCATCTCGTTTTGATGCTAAGACTAATACCTTGATTCCCGTATATGTGATGAGTACTATTTCATTCTCGGAAAGATTTTCACCTTTAGTAGGTTTCAATGCCATTACTAAAAGTAGGGTTTCCTTGCGATTGGAATATAATCAAGATAGAAACGTGGGTTTAAATTTATCTAATTCTCAAGTGGCAGAATTATCGAATAAAGATTTTACGGTATCGGTCGGATTTACTCGTGCTAATATGTTGATTCCATTTAAAATCAATGGGGCATTTGTTCGATTACCCAACGACTTGCGTTTTAACATGAATTTAACCATCCGAGATACTAGGACACTTCAAAGGAAATTAGATGCTGAGACCATTGTAACCCAAGGATTTATCAATTTTCAATTTAGACCTCAAATAACTTATTCCATCAATAATAAGTTATCAGTAACGGCTTATTTTGATAAAATGATGAATAACCCATTGGTATCTAATTCATTCTACCGATCCACAGTAGCTGGTGGATTCCAGGTACGATATAGTTTATCAGAATAAAGAAAAGGTTTAAAATTCGATTTGCAAAAAATGAGAACTTTAATGACCTTTGCGTAACAAATTAAACAAATCAACATGAATTTTCCAGAACAATTAAAATATACCCAAGAGCACGAGTGGATTCGTTTAGAAGGAGATGTAGCCGTAGTAGGAATTACTGATTTTGCACAAAGTGAATTAGGGGATATTGTTTTTGTCGAAGTGGAAACTGTAGGAAAGAGCATTGCTAAAGATGCCGTTTTCGGAACAGTGGAAGCCGTAAAGACCGTTTCTGATTTGTTTTTACCTGTTGCAGGTGAGGTAGTTGAATTTAACACGGCACTAAATAATAGTCCAGAATTAATCAACACGGATCCTTATGGTGAAGGCTGGATTGTGAAAATAAAAGCAAACAATGTAGGCGATTTATCTGAATTAATGGATGTAGCCACCTATAAATCCTTTGTTGCACATTGATAGTTAAACCCTGATTTTCAGGGTTTTTTTTTATACCCATCGCCATGCGCATTTTATTTAAATCCGTTTTAATTTTAGATAGTACTTCGCCGTATTTTCAGCAAAAAGTTGATTTATTGGTAGAAAATGGAATTTGGAAAGAAATAGCACAGGCTATCTCAAGCTCTGCCGATCGTGTCGTAGATTGTGATCAACTAAGTTGGTATCCCTCTGTTATTGACTTGCGTGTGCATCATACCCTGCCTGGTGGTGAGTTTAAAGAAGATTGGAATTCTTTGAAAAAAGCCGCTTTGCGAGGAGGAGTTCTGGATATGGCTCTCTTGCCAACTGGAAATCCAGTACCTCAACAAGCTGAAGCGATTCAATATATTTTCCAGCAATCTGCTGAAGTGAATTTCTACCCTATAGCTCCACTTACCTTAGATAATAAGGGAGAGAACTTTACGGATTTGTATGATTTACATCAAGCTGGAGCTCAGTGGTTTAGTCATGGAGCGGCTTCCTTACAAAATGTGGATTTAATGGTTAAATGTTTGCAGTATCTGCAAACTCTTCCTGTGACTTTGATAAGTCGACCTAATACAGATGGTTTATCTCTTTATGGTCAGATTCATGAAGGACTTCAAAGTACTTTAATGGGGTTAAAAGGTATTCCAGTTTTAGCTGAAACTCTTTCCATCAAGCGAGATTTAGATCTTTTACGTTATGTTCAAGGCTATCATTTTGGTCATGGAAGTGCAGGTTTTAAACTTCATTTTTCCTGTCTGTCGAGCCGTGAATCAGTACAATTAATTAGACAAGCTAAAAAAGAAGGCTTACCTGTTTCATCTGATGTGGCTATACATCAATTAATTTTTACAGAAGATGATTTAGCGGATTTTGACACAAATAAAAAGGTAAATCCGCCATTTAGAACTCAAGATGATCAAGAGGCCTTATGGGAAGGTCTATTAGATGGAAGCATTGATGCCATTGTTTCTGATCATCACCCTGTCGAAGTTGAATTGAAGGAAATTGAATTTGATCAGGCGAGTTTTGGCGTGATTGGTTTAGAAACTATGTTGCCAGCTTTATTGCAAGCAGCCCAACAAAGAAATATTACATCCGTTGACGCTTGGATTCATCATGGCCCAGCTAAACTTTTGGGTTTAGCGTCTTCTCAAATTAAAGTAGGGGAGTTTGCTAAAGGAATATTAGTAGAAAATAAAAAGCTGGAATACCAAGAGTCCTTGATTCAAAGTAACTCCAAGAATTCTGCCTTTTTACATCATACTTTTGATCATCAAATTGTAGGAGTTATTAACGCTTCTCAATATATCCAATTCTAATATGTTTTTGAACCTCAAACGCTTGCCAGCTTTGCTAGTAACCGCTTTATTGGTGTTGGGTTTAATCTTGGTTTATTGTTTCCTGTTATATCAAAACGGAACGATTCCTATCGGTGGTAAAAAGGCTCCTAGTTATGTCATTGTATTGTTTTTTCAATGGTATTTAGTTCAATTAGGAATTAAGAATAGGGGAAATCAAGTGGTGCATTTTTTACATTTATTTGTGTACCAATATGTATTTGTAATTCTTGTCGGTATATTAACTTTTTGTTTTTTTTATTGGTTTTACCAATCGAGTGAAGGTTTACAGATTTTAAATGAATATATTCGAATTAGTTTAATTGAATTAGCTCAATATCAGAAAGTTATAGTCCAGCAGGAGGGTCAGAATTATTTTATGGAATTGAAAAATAATATATCTCAGATTAATGCGTATAGCATTGCCAAAGATGATTTTTTTCAAAAATTAGCCTTATCTTTTTTACCGAATCTACTTATTTCTTTATACTATAAACGTTCTTAATCTTATGGAAAATCAATCCGATTCTACTCCTTCATCTTCTTTAATTGCCCTAAAATGGGGTTTAATTGGAGGGACAATTAGCTTCTTATTTACCTTATTAACCAAATACACAGGCTTAGAAGATCAGTTTTCAGAGTCTTTAGGCTGGATTACCTTTTTGGCCACTTTGCTGATTGATACGTCTATTTTATTTTTGACTTTAAAAGAATTTAGGGAGCAAAATGCAGGATACTTGGGTTATTCTCAAGGTTTGGGTGTTTCTGCTTTATTGGGTGCTATTTGGGGACTTGCTTCAGGTGCCTATAATTATATCTATTTGAATTTCATTGATACCACTGTCCTACAAAAGCAATTGGATATTGCTCGTGAAAAAATGGAGGAACAAGGTCTAAGTGAAAGTCAAATTTCAGAAGCTATGAAAGTTTCATCCATGATGATGGGGCCAGGTGTTCAATTTGTGTTGATCGTATTGATGTCAACTCTTTTCTTATTTTTATTAGGTTTAATAGTATCAGCTATTTTAAAGAAAGAAAAACCATTTTTTGAATAGGAGGTATGTGGGCTATTGTTCAAAAAGAATATCAATCATTTTTCAGTTCGTTTATAGGTTTAGGGCTAATGTTGACATTTTACTTGTTAACAGGTCTATATACCTGGGTATTTGAAGGTAATGTACTTGACTTTGGATTTGCTGAGTTGAGCGTATTTTTTGAATTAGCTCCCTGGTTTTTCTTGTTCTTTATTCCGGCATTAAGCATGCGTCTTTTTTCCGAGGAATATGCTCTTAAAACCTTTGATTTACTGAGGTCACTTCCTGTTTCAGATTGGGACATTTTATTGGGCAAAATCCTAGGAACCTTTGCTGTAGTATTGACATCCTTACTACCCACCCTTTTTTTTGTCTATGCTTTATCTAGCTTAGGAAGTCCAGAGGGTAATTATGATTCTACTTTAATTGTAGGAGGCTATATTTCAATTATTTTATTGGGATTAGCTTTTATATGTTTAAGTGCTTTGGCCTCTTCTTTGACCAATAAACAGGCACTAGCTTTTGTCTTAGGTGTTGCTTTTAATTTTTTGTTTTGGCAAGGACCTCAAGAATTAGCTTTAATACCCCTTTTTGCCCAGGTGGATATTGATTTATACAGTTTAAATTTTCACTATAGAAATATTTCCAAAGGGGTATTGGGAATGTCGGATTTAGCTTTCTTTATTGGATTTGATCTGGTCGTCTTAGGCTTGCTATTATTACGCTTGAAACGTAATTTATTTAAAGTCTAGAATAGATATTCTTTGTTCACATAATGCTATTTCAGCCACTTCATTAGAAGCAATTATTACTATTCTGTTTTTTTGATCCTTCATTTTTTCATAGAACCAATTTTTAGCCTTCTCGTCTAAATTAGTAGTGGGTTCATCTAAAAATAAAAATGGTCTCTCAGCCAAAAGAGATATTCCTAATTTGATTTTTTGGCGCATTCCTGATGAATAATTTTTTATAAATTTTGATTCATCTGGTCGCAAATCAATGTATTCTTGGAAACTCGTTAAGGTGATGTGTTGGGGTATTGCTTTTAATTGAATCAGAAAATTTAATAGTTCGGATAAGGTGAACTCTTCGATTAATTCAACGTAAGGAGCAGCATAAGAAACTAGGCTATGTATTTGATCTGATTCTACGATAGAATCATTATCCTGTAAAAAAGATACCTGACCTTTGGTAGGAAGCGAATATTGAGCTAAAATACGCAATAGGGTAGATTTCCCAGATCCATTGGGACCAGTTAGGGCATAGGATTTTCCGGATTCAAATTGATAAGTAAAGGAGCGCACCACCCATTCTTGACGGAATTTTTTTTCAACATGTTCGGCAAGAATTTTCATGAATTAAAGGATTATCCTTTCATGATTCCGCGTTCAGAACTACGGATAAAAGAAAGTATTTCATCTCTTTCCAAAGAAGGGCTAATTTGCTCTTCAATTTCAGATAATGCAGTTTGAATATTCAAACCCTTTTGGTAGATATATCGGTAAACTTCTTGAATATCAGCTATTTGAGCATCACTAAAGTTGCGTCTTCTTAAACCCACCGAATTTATACCTGCATAGGTCAATGGCTCTCTTCCTGATTTTGTATAGGGAGGAACGTCCTTACGAACCAAAGAACCACCTGAAATCATCACATGCTTACCTATGCTGGCAAATTGATGGATGGCAGTAGATCCGCCTATTATGGCATATTCACCCACGTTCACATGTCCTGCCATTTGAACAGAATTGGCTAAAATACAATTATCAGCTATTTGGCAATCGTGTGCTATGTGAACATAGGCCATAATTAAGCAATTTTTACCTACTACGGTTCTGTCTTTATCAACGGTACCTCTATTTATAGTGACACATTCCCTGATGGTGGTGTTATCTCCAATTTCAGCTGTTGTTTTTTCTCCTCCAAATTTTAAATCTTGAGGAATAGCTGATATGACTGCGCCAGGGAAAATACGTACATTTTTGCCAATACGAGCCCCAGGAAAAATAGTGACATTAGATCCTATCCACGTTCCATCACCTATTTCTACATCTCCGTGTATCATGGTAAATGGATCAATAGTCACATTTTGGCCAATTTTAGCGGATGGATCTATATGTGTAAGCGGATATGTCATGGGTTTGATTATGATTTTCTTACTAAACTAGCGGTCATTTCGGCTTCACAAACAACTTGTCCAGCTACATAAGCTTTACCTGTCATTTTTGCAATTCCTCTTCTTATTGGGGAAATTAATTCACAACGGAAGATAACAGTATCTCCAGGAATTACACTTTTTCTGAATCGACAATTTTCTATTCCTACTAAATACGGCCAATAGTTTTCAGGATCTGGTACCGAACTTAATACCAAAATACCGCCTGTTTGAGCCATGGCTTCTACTTGCATGACGCCTGGCATCACTGGGTTATTAGGGAAGTGTCCCATGAAATAGCTTTCATTCATGGTTACATTTTTAATTCCCACAACGCTATTTTCATCCAAATACGTGATTTTGTCAATCATCTGAAATGGATAACGGTGAGGCAATAATTCATAGATCCGTTCGTGAGAACATATAGGTGGTTGCTTCGGGTCGTAAACAGGTACTTTATTTTTCTCCGTTTCGAGCATCAATTTCTTGATCTTTTTAGCCAGTTCCACATTGGATGCATGTCCTGGTCTTGAAGCTAGAATTTGGGCTTTGATGGGTCTGCCCACTAAGGCTAAATCTCCCATGACATCCAATAATTTATGGCGAGCCATTTCATTATTATAATGTAAATTGGTATTGTTTAAGATACCTACTTCCTTGGAGATGCTTACTTTGGGTTTACCCAAAACTTCAGACAAATGAGATAGTTCTTTTTCAGAATAATCACGGTCTGCAATAACAATGGCATTACTTAAATCGCCACCTTGTATTAATCCAGCCTTATATAGAACCTCTAATTCATGTACAAAACAGAATGTTCTACACATGGCAAATTGTTCCTTAAACTGAGAAACGTGGGTTAAATTAGCATGTTGACTCGATAGAAATTTGGAATTATAATCCACCATTACAGCAATCCTGTAATCATTTAAAGGAAGTGCCGCTAATTCAATGCCTTTATCTAAATCTTTAAAACGTATTTCTTCAGGTAATTCAAAGAATTTACGATGAGCTTCTTGTTCTAATGGAATAGCTTCCTCCAAGGCTTCCACAAATTTGATGGAGCTACCATCCATGATTGGAGGTTCGGGTCCATCTAATTGTATCAGGATATTGTCAATTTCCATACCTACCATGGCTGCAAGCACGTGTTCAACAGTGTTTACTCGCGCTCCATTATGCTCGATGGTGGTACCTCTAGAGGTATCTACTACGTAATCTACATCTGCGTCTGCAATAGGTTGATCTGGTAAATCAGTACGTTGAAACTTGATACCATGATTAGCTGGTGCCGGTAAAAATGTCATGTTGGCTGTAACGCCAGTATGGAGGCCCACGCCACTCAGAGTGACAGATTTACTAATGGTGTGTTGCTTATTGTTCATACGAATCTAATGTCAAATTACTCAACTTTCATGGTTTGATTAATTCTCTCAAACAAGTCAGGTAATTGACGAATAAGTGCATTTCTTTTTAAATAATCTACGTTAGGGGAGGCTGGTGTTCCTCCTAGTGTTTGTCCTGGTATTTTAACTGTTTTAGTTACACCTGATTGAGCTGTAACAATGGTGTTAGGTGCAATGCTAATATGACCTGCAACACCCACTTGTCCACCAATTAAGCAATTATCTCCAATTTTGGTGGAACCAGAAACGCCTACTTGTGCGGCTATTGCTGTGTTTTTACCCACTTCTACATTGTGAGCTATTTGTACTAAATTATCTATTTTAGAACCTTTTCCAATTTTGGTAGAACCCATTGTGGCTCGATCAATTGTTGTATTGGCTCCAATACTCACGTTGTCTTCAATTACAACATTACCCAATTGTGGAATAGTTGTAAAGGTACCATCGGGTTGAGGAGCAAAGCCAAATCCATCGGATCCAATGACTGCATTGGCATGTAGGGTACAATGATTGCCTATTTTACTGTCTGCATAAACAATGACACCTGGATAAATAATGCAATTTTCTCCGATTTGAACATTTACTCCAATGCTAACATTATTCATTACTCGAGTGCCAGATCCTATCTTTGCATTTCGGTTAATACTTGTGAATGTTCCTACGAAGATATTCTCTCCTAAAGTGGCACTTGGATCTATGAAAGAGGGTTGTTGAATCCCCGTTTCATTGGAAGCCATCATTTCCTGATATTTTTGCAACAATACAGTGAATGCCAAATAGGGGTCTGCCACTCGAATTAAGGTGGCTAATGGTTTCTTTTTTAATGCTTGATCCTGGGAAATAATGATGGCTGTAGCTTTTGATTCATACAAAAAAGCCTCGTATTTGGGATTGGCTAAAAAGGAAATTGTCCCTTCTTTACCTTCTTCTATCTTACTGAAATCTGAAATAATATCAGCTCCGTTCCCATCTACTGTTCCATTAATTAGTCCGGCAATTTGATCAACAGTAAATTTCATGCAGGGATGAATTGATTTTCAGGTAATAATGGAACTAGGTATGTAATCAACGTAATTCGCCTTGCAAATATACGCTCTTTGGGCAACAAAAATAGTATTTTTTTACAATCTTACTTAATGCTTGGATGGTCGGTAAGTCAGATGCTTCAAGTAACTCGACAACCTGACCTTGTTTATCGACCATTTTGATGGTATTGTCTCCTTGTATGTAGGCAGCATTGCTCGTAGAGCCATCCACTACAAAATAGCCTACCTCTTCTGCCGTAATACCTAAACTTTTTTGAATCATTTGTTCAATTTCTAGCTTTTTAGTCCTTGGTATAGGTTGGCTACCCAATTTACAAGTGAATAATTTTCGGGTTAGAAACTGTTGACATAAATTTTTCAATATAATATCTTCCGCTGATTTCCAGCTTTTTATGGCCGCCCAAACATCATGGTCGTCTAAGTCAGTAAATGCAATCAAAAGCGATTCCCTACTCGAAAATTCATCCCAGGTATATACTTTACTTAAAAAGGTAAATAGGGGAGTAGAGCATTCTAATTGTACGCCAGAATTAATCAAATATTTAGCTCTTCTTAGAATCTGAATGAGCATACTTTCTGCAGCAATCGCTGTTTTGTGTAAATATACTTGCCAATACATCAACCTTCGGGCCATCAAGAAATTCTCAATGGAATAAATCCCTTTTTCTTCCAAGACTAATTTTTCATTTACTAAATCCAGCATGGATAAAAGCCTTTCTGACCCTATGAAACCTTCTCTCACTCCGGTATAAAATGAATCCCGACTTAAATAATCCAGACGATCTACATCTAGTTGACTTGAAATTAATTGATGAAAAAAGGGTCGATGGTATTTATCAGCGAACATCTGGATGGCTAAATCTAATCTACCTTCAAAATGTTTATTTAATGTGGCCATCAACAATTGAGATATATCTTCATGATGAACATTTTCCAATAAAGTATACTCCAAAACATGTGAAAATGGACCATGCCCAATGTCATGTAACAATATGGCAATTTCAGCGGCTTCTCTTTCTTCTTCGGATATGGTATATCCTTTTGCTTGTAAATTGTTGAGTGCCTGATCCATTAAATGCATGGCACCTAAAGCATGATGAAAACGGGTATGATGAGCACCTGGATAGACAAATTCGGCTAAACCCAATTGTTTAATTCGTTTTAATCGCTGAAAATAAGGATGATCAATGAGCTTTAAAATGAATGGATTATTGATTTTAATGAATCCATAAATCGGGTCATTGATAATTTTAGTTGGGTACATAGTTTAGCGGACTTTCTTATCTTTTACCAAATTGGTTATTTCGTTCAGCATTTCAACTTGGATATTCTGTATTTCCAATAATTCTTGTTGCTGATGGGTCATTAAATGATCAATTTTTTCATTTAGTAATCTGATTTCTAATTCAGATTTTAAATTGATTAGGTAATCTTTTTTGGATCTTTCACGATCTCTTTCCTCTTGCCTATTTTGACTCATCATAATGACAGGGGCTTGTAATGAGGCTATGCAAGATAAAATAAGATTCAAAAGAATGAACGGATAAGGATCAAAACCTTTATTTAAAAACATGTAGACGTTAACCAGTATCCAAATGGCTAAAAATACAAAGAAGGAAATGATAAAACGCCAACTACCTCCAAAAGAAGCCACTTTATCTGCTACTCGTTGGCCTAAAGTTAAATCTCCGAAATCCTCCATGTCTACCGCTTGGGTAATGAGTCGGTGATCCGCTTCGTTTTTTAGGACTATTTGTTCCAAAGCTGTTAAATCGCCAGTTTCTTTTTTAAGGAAATCAGATAAATAGATTTGCCTAAAAATATTTAATTCAGTGATGGCTAAATTACTCCCAGATTGAAAATTTGGATAATCTTTTTGAATCAATTGTAAAATTCCTTCCTGAATATTATTCGCATTCACCATTTCGGAAATGGGATAAATTTTCTTGGAAAGGTCACTAATGAATGTTTTCGTTTTCATGGGAATAGATGGATAAACCCCAGCTGTATTAAACCTTAAATTATAAATTTATAAAGGAAATTAGTTAAAAAGCTCTTGATTATTTAATTTTGCAGCTCGTTGAAGCAATTCAATGCGGACTTGTAGCTCAGTTGGTTAGAGCATCTGACTCATAATCAGGGGGTCCATGGTTCGAGCCCATGCTGGTCCACCCCAAATAAAAAACAATACCTTGGTAGCAGGGTATTGTTTTTTTTTGTTCTTAGTTTCAATGGTTTATTGGAATATTTGTAATAATTATGGGAAATAATTGAACAAAAATTATTCTCAATGAACCGTCAAGACTTTTTAAGAAAATCAAGTTTACTATTTATGGCTAGTCAAATTTATGTTCCATCAACTTCTGAGACAAATTGGGCAGGAAATTTGACCTATGCAGCTAAGAAAATAGTTTATCCTTCCAATGTAGAAGAACTAAGGAATGAGATATTGACTTCTAAACAGGCAAAGGCTTTAGGTTCCAAGCATTCTTTTAATACCATTGCCAATACGACGGAAACATTGATTTCTACTTCTAAAATGAATCAGGTGATTTCTATTGATTCCCAAAAGATGTGGGTATGGGTAGAAGCAGGGATTAAATATGGCATATTGGGATTATTACTGGATAAGGCTGGATATGCCTTACATAATTTAGCTTCTTTACCTCATATATCTGTTGGGGGAGCCTGTGCCACAGCTACCCATGGTTCGGGTGATGGTAATGGAAATTTATCTTCTGCTGTTTGCGGAGTAGAGATCATGAAAGCAGACGGCACTTTACAACGTTGGGAGTTTGGTCAACCTGATTTTAATGGTGTAGTGGTTAATTTGGGCGCTTTAGGAATCGTGACAAAAATGGCTTTGGCCATTCAACCCAAATTTGAAGTTAGTCAGTTTGTCTTTGAAAACTTATCTATGAATCAACTGAAAGACCATTTTGATGAAATATATCAAGAAGGTTATTCAGTTAGTATGTTTACACATTGGGAAAACAAAACCATAAACCAATTGTGGATTAAAAAACGTACCGATGCCAAAAATATTCATCCAGTAAAAAGTTATTTTGGTGCTACAGCAGCTACGAATCATTTGCATCCAATTAAAATTAATTCTCCCGTCAATTGTACCGATCAAATGGGAATAGCAGGTCCTTGGTATGAACGACTACCTCATTTTAAAATGGGTTTTACACCTAGTAATAGCGAAGAACTTCAGGCGGAATATTTTGTACCTAGAAAGTATGCTTATCAGGCTATCATGGCCGTAGAAGCCATTCATTCAGTTTTTTCTCCTTATTTATTTGTCACAGAAATTAGAAGCATAGCCGCCGATGAACTTTGGTTAAGTCCAGCCTATCAGCAAGATAGTATCGCCATTCACTTTACTTGGAAACCGGATACTCCTAATGTGATGGCTGTTTTGCCTAAAATTGAAGCGGCTTTAGAACCTTTTGAAGTTAAACCTCATTGGGGAAAATTGTTTACGATGAGTCCACAAAAATTGCATTCCCGCTATTCAAAATTCAAGGATTTTCAAGCTTTAGCTAAACGCTTGGATCCCAATGGACATTGGGCTAATGAGTTTTTGAGAAGGAATTTGTGGGGATAATACCCATGTTTTAGGGCAATGAAAATGCCACATATTGATTGTTTTTCGGTGTGCCAAGTTTAGTTCCACCACAGGCAATCACAACATATTGTTTCCCACCAACCATGTAGGTAGATGGGGTAGCAAATCCAGCGGCCGGTAAGGTTGTTTCCCAGACAAGTTTACCTGTTTTGGATTCAAAGGCCCTAAATTTCCCATCTTTGGTGGCTGCAATAAATAATAAACCATTGGCTGTAATTAAGGGGCCACCATAATTTTCTATCCCCGTATTTTTTATTCCTTTTTTCGCTAATTCGATATCTTCTCCCAAAGGAATTTTCCAAAGGTATTTCCCTGTATTTAAATCTATGGCATTCAATGTTCCCCAGGGTGGGCTTATTCCCGGTCTTCCTTTTGAATCCAAGAATTTATTGTATCCTGCCATTCGAAATGGGATATTTGGCTTTAAACTAGAAGATTGATTTCCCACTTCTTGTTTATCTTCATTGCTCAGAAAGGATAAAATGGCTTCGATTTCTGTATTTTTCAGTTGGGTAAATCCGGGCATCATGCCTTTCCCTTGTTGGATAATTTGCTTTACAAATACCTTATCTCTTCGATTAAAAATATCCATTAACGATGGATATCCACTTAAACTATTTCCTTTTAGGTCTGCCCCATGACAATTTTGGCAATAGTTTTGGTAGAGTTTTTTGGCCAAACTGATTTTTTGTTTTGCTTTCTCCGCTTGATTTTCCATTTTTTGAACCCAGGCCATTTCATTACTATTGACATAAAGAATTCCATTTTTGGGATTAGCTGCTGCTCCTCCCCATTCACCTCCGCCATCAAATCCAGGAAAAATCAGTGTTCCAACCTCACTGGGAGGGGCATACCAGCCTTTGTTGTATTGTTTTAAAAGTTGGATAAGTTCTTCTTTATTTTCGGCATATGGACTCACGTTTAACTCGGTAATTTCGTTTGATTGTCGAGCGTAGGGTGCAGGTTTACTGGGTATAGGTTGAGTGGGCCATGGTTTTTCGCCCGGAAGACCTTTGGTAGCGACTTTCTTCTCTAGGATAGGAAATAACGGTTCACCTGTTTTTCTGTTAAATAGAAAAACAAAACCTTGTTTTGAGATTTGGGCTACTGCATCGATATATTTACCTTGATGCTTTACTCGAATTAAGTTCGGTGGTGCCGGTAAATCGCGATCCCATAAATCATGGTGTGTGGTTTGAAAATGCCAAATTCTTTTTCCGGTTTTTGCATCTAGTGCAATCAAACAGTTTGAAAATAAATTTTTACCTGGTCTATTTCCACCCCAGAAATCATATCCAGCTGATCCCGTAGGTACAAAAAGTATTCCTTTTTCCTCATCAACTGCCATTCCAGCCCAATTATTTGCTGCTCCTACGTAGGTATTTTTATAAGCATCTTTTGGGAAAGTTGAATAACCATATTCGCCTGGATAAGGTATGGTATGAAAGGTCCATACTAATTTTCCCGATTTAACATCAAATGCGCGAATATCGCCTGGTGCAGCATCTTCACCCTCTGAAAGTCGAAGAGGCATGATGATTAAATCCTGAAAAATAGTGCCAGGTGTATTGGAAACTAAAAATTTATCTTTGGCTATTTCAGGCAAGCCCGTATGTAAATCAATTTTACCTTGTTGACCGAATGATGAAATGGGCTTACCTGTTTTGGCATCTAAAGCCCATAAATTGGGTCCTGCGGTATATAGAATTCTAGATTCTTTTCCATTGGTCCAATAGGAGACACCCCGACTCGTACTGGCCCAGTTTTTTAAAGGATCTCCAAATCGCCAAAGTTCCTTTCCTGTTGCAGCATCTAGCGCAAATGCTTGTACAGATGCATTTACACTGTACAGTATTCCTTTGATGATGATGGGATTAGCTTGTATTTGTCCAGAATCTCCGCTCGCGTAGGTCCAAGCAACTTTTAGGTGCTTAACATTTTCAAGATTTATTTGAGTCAATGTGGAATAATGATTTCTATCGTTTCCGCCAAGGTAGGATGGCCAGTCTTCTTGAGACTGAGGATAATAAAAGGAAGAACCAAGTAGTATGATAACGAGGGAAAGGCCAGAAAGAAAGGGGATTTTACTTTTCATAGGCTTAATTTAATAATAAATAGTACTTTCATTAGCCTGACTTGAATTGTTTTTATCAATTCTTCTGTTACATTAGCGAGCTATTTTAAATGAATTAATCCAATAAAGATTGATTAAATGGTTGTCAACTAAGCGCTTTTTTTTTCAAAAGATTAGAAATAGTTCATTTTTTACTTTCGTAGGAATACTTAAAAAAATAAATATAAAGATCAAATGGGTTCATTATTAGGATTGTTGTTTCATAGTTTAGGTGGATTTGCTTCGGGTAGTTTTTATATTCCATATCGAAAAATTGAGGTTTGGTCTTGGGAAAGCGCTTGGATAGTTGGGGGTATTTTTTCTTGGATTTTGGTGCCTTTTGTGGCAGCATATTTGACCATACCTGACTTTATGCAGATTATCCAAGAAGCCAATTCGAGTACCTTATTTTGGACTTATGCTTTTGGAGTTTTATGGGGAATTGGAGGATTGACCTTTGGTTTAGCCATGCGTTATTTGGGCATGTCTTTGGGTATGTCCATCGCCCTAAGTTTATGTAGTATTTTCGGTGCTTTGGTACCACCTATTTACCGTGAGTTTTCTGGTATGGAGGGTATTACTTTTTCTCAAATTGCAGGTAGTACCGGGGGGAGATTGGTATTATTAGGCATTGTGGTATGTATAGTAGGTATATATCTCTGCGGAAAAGCAGGTATGATGAAGGAGAATGAGCTTTCCGATGCCCAGAAAAAGGAAAGTATAAAAGAGTTTAATCTAGTGAAAGGGTTGATCGTAGCTACCATTTCTGGTTTGCTAAGTGCTTGTTTTAATTTTGGTATTGAGGCAGGAAAATTGATGGCCAATGAGGCTATTGTTAAGGGTTGTGACCCATTATTTCAAAATAACGTCATTTTTATCGTGGTCCTTTGGGGTGGCTTTACCACCAATTTTATTTGGTGTATGTATTTAAATTTTGCGAATAAATCTTTTGGTGATTACACGAATGCGGAATCACCGCTTCGTAGAAATTACACTTTTGCTGCAGTGGCGGGTACTACTTGGTTTTTGCAATTCTTTTTTTACGGAATGGGAGAAAGTAAATTAGGTAATGGGGCTAGTTCATGGATTTTACATATGGCCACCATTATTTTAACTTCTAATTTTTGGGGATTGTATTTCAAAGAATGGAAAGGAGTATCCCAACAAACCTTAAGGACAGTAATGGCTGGAATTGTTGTAATTTTGGTATCTGTTATCATAGTAGGAATAGGTAATTCTTTATAAATGAGTCATTCTAATATTCTTGATGTTATCCATATCGATGAATTTTCATCGACACCTAAGTACCAGCAATTGGCTAACTCCATTATTGAGGGTATTCGCAATAAACGTATTAAAAAAGGGGAAAGTTTACCATCCATTAATGAAGTAAGTTTTGAGTATTATATTTCCCGAATTACTGTTGAGAAAGGATATAATTACCTGAAATCCAAGGGAGTAATAGATTCTGTTCGAGGAAAAGGTTTTTTCATCAAGATCGATAAGCTACCAGTTGATTTTCGTATATTCTTGTTATTCAACAAATTAAGTGGTCATAAAAAGCTGGTGTATGATTCTTTTGTAGAGGCTATGGGCGAAAACGCTACCATCGACTTCTACATTTATAATAACGACTTCAATCTATTTAAAAAGATTATTCAGTCCAGAGATCGGGATTATTCACATATTGTGATTATTCCTCATTTCATGGAAGGGGAGCAAAGTGCCAGGGAATTGATTAATCAATTGCCCAAGGAGAAATTAATTTTATTGGATAAACTTTTGCCAGGTATTCAAGGAAATTTTGGAGCAGTGTATGAAAATTTCGAAAAGGACATTTACTCGGCATTGATTCAAGCAAAAGATGATTTAAGTAAATACCATGTATTGAAGATGATTTTCCCTAATACCTCTTATTATCCACAAGAGATTGTGACGGGGTTTACCAATTTTTGCCGGGATTTTGCCTTTGATATGGAAATCGTATCCTCAGCTGGATCGATTACTCCGGCTGTAGGTGAAGCCTATATCAATGTTATGGAAGATGATTTGATCCTTTTATTAGAGAAGATTTTAGAAAAAGAATTGGTATTAGGGGAGGATGTAGGTTTAATTTCATACAACGAAACACCTTTAAAAAGACTCTTGTTTAAAGGGATCAGCACCATCTCTACGGATTTTGCTCAATTAGGTAGGACTGCTGCCGAATTGATTAAAACAAATTCCAAAGTTCATATTGAAAATCCATTCTGTCTCATTTCGAGAGCTTCCTTATAAAACCCAATTAGCCAAATTTTATATGGCTAAACTCTGTTTTTGAGCAATTAAACCTTTGAATTTCCTGAAAAAAGTAGCATTTTTGTAGCTTGATTTAGGTAATTATTTAATTCTATTATAATGAGCAATACTCCCAGTACCCTTTTTGATAAAGTTTGGGACTCCCATGTCGTTCGTAAAATCGAAGATGGTCCAGACGTATTTTTTATAGATCGTCACTTCATTCACGAAGTAACTAGTCCTGTTGCATTTTTAGGCTTAGAGACACGTGGTATCGGTGTATTATTTCCAGAGAGAACTTTTGCTACGGCGGATCATAATACCCCAACCATTAACCAACATTTACCTGTTGAGGATCCTCTATCAGCCAATCAATTATTGCAATTAGAGAAAAATACGAGCAAATATGGTATTTCTCACTGGGGCTTAGGTAATCCAAAGAATGGTATTGTTCACGTGGTAGGTCCAGAAAATGGTATTACCCTACCAGGAATGACCATTGTTTGTGGAGATTCACATACATCTACTCACGGTGCATTTGGAGCTATCGCTTTTGGAATTGGAACTTCTGAAGTTGAGATGGTGCTATCATCTCAGTGCATCATGCAGCCAAAACCTAAAAAAATGATTATTAATGTCAATGGAACCTTAGGAAAAGGAGTTACTCCAAAAGATGTGGCATTGTACATCATTTCAAAATTAAGTACCTCAGGTGCCACAGGATATTTTGTGGAATATGCTGGAGATGTATTTAGAAATATGTCTATGGAGGGTAGAATGACAGTTTGTAATCTTTCCATTGAAATGGGTGCTCGTGGTGGTATGATTGCTCCAGACCAAACCACTTTTAATTACATCGAAGGTCGTGATTTAGCTCCTAAGGGTGCTGATTGGGATAAGCAATTGGCATATTGGAAGACATTGAAAACTGACGAGGGTGCTTCATTTGATCAAGTAATCAATTTTAATGCTTCAGATATTGAGCCCATGATTACCTATGGTACTAATCCTGGAATGGGTATGGGTATTTCCAAGCATATTCCTAAAGCCAAGGATGTAGAGGGCGGTGTAGCTACCTATGAAAAATCTTTGGATTACATGGGTTTTGCTGAGGATGAGGCTATGATTGGTAAAAAAGTAGATTACGTATTCATTGGTTCTTGTACCAACGGCCGTATCGAAGATTTTAGAGCATTTGCTTCCATAGTTAAAGGACGTAAAAAAGCAGATCATGTGACAGCATGGGTAGTACCAGGTTCTCATATCGTAGAAAAACAAATCAAGGATGAAGGTATTTATGATATCTTAACTGAAGCTGGATTTGAATTACGTCAACCAGGTTGTTCGGCTTGTTTAGCGATGAATGATGATAAAATTCCGGCAGGGAAATATGCTGTTAGTACTTCCAACCGCAATTTTGAAGGTCGTCAAGGTCCTGGTTCTCGTACCTTGTTAGCTAGCCCATTAGTGGCTGCCGCCGCCGCTGTAACGGGTGTTGTTACCGATCCAAGAGAGTTTTTATAAGTTGTTAAATTAGACCATTATGGCTTACGATAGTTTTAGTATACTTAAAAGTTCTGCTGTTCCTTTACCCATTGAGAACGTAGACACAGATCAAATCATCCCAGCTCGATTCTTAAAAGCAACAGAGCGTAAAGGTTTTGGTGATAATTTATTCAGAGATTGGAGATACGATAAAAATGATCAACCCAAGGCTGATTTCGTATTGAATAATCCTACATACCAAGGAAAGATTTTGGTAGGAGGGAAAAATTTCGGTTCAGGTAGTAGCCGCGAGCATGCTGCATGGGCTATTTATGATTATGGCTTTAGATGTGTTGTATCTTCCTTCTTTGCTGATATTTTCCGTGGAAATGCCATCAACGTAGGTATTTTACCCGTACAGGTTAGTCCAGAATTTTTGCATCAAATTTTTGAAGCCATTGAAAAGGATCCTAAGACTGAATTAGAGGTTAATTTACCTGAGCAGCGTATAAGCATTGTAGCAACAGGGGCTTATGAAAGTTTTGATATTAACGGGTACAAAAAACATAATTTATTGAATGGTTTCGACGACATAGACTATTTACAAGCTATGAAAGACGAAATCGTATCTTTTGCTTCCAATCGATAATTCCTTGAAACGCCATATTGAAATCATGGATACCACCCTGCGCGATGGTGAACAAACCAGCGGGGTATCCTTTTCTGCGAGTGAAAAATTGACCATAGCTCAATTGCTGTTAACTGAATTGAAAGTTGATCGCATTGAGATTGCCTCTGCACGTGTGTCTGAAGGTGAGTTTCAAGCTGTGAAAAAAATTACAGAATGGGCAGATAAAAATGGTTATTTAGATCAGGTAGAGGTTTTGACTTTTGTTGACGGTGGAACTTCCGTGAATTGGATGCTGGATGCAGGTGCGAAGGTGATGAATTTATTGACCAAAGGCTCTTTGAATCATTTGACCTTTCAATTAAAAAAGACGCCAGAACAGCATTTTAGTGAAGTTGAGGCAACTATTCGCTTAGCTATTTCCAAAGGGTTGAAGGTGAATGTTTACCTAGAAGATTGGAGTAATGGCATGCGTAATTCGAAAGAATATGTGTTGTCTTATTTGGATTTTTTAAGTCAATTGCCGGTTGACAGAATTTTGTTGCCTGACACTTTGGGTATTTTAATACCTTCGGAGGTAGCCACTTATATTTCGGAATTAGTCAATCGCTATCCGAATACCCATTTTGATTTTCATGCACACAATGATTACGATTTAGGTACTGCTAATGCATTGGAGGCAGTACGTAATGGGGTGCATGGTTTACATTTAACTGTAAATGGTATGGGCGAAAGGGCAGGAAATGCTCCTTTAGCTAGTGTAATTGCGGTAATCAATGATTATCAAAAAGATGTGGAGGTTTCGGTTGAAGAAAAGTCTTTATACTCTGTCAGTAAATTAGTAGAAACATTCTCAGGATTTAGAATTCCAGCCAATAAGCCGGTAGTCGGGGAAAATGTGTTTACTCAGACAGCAGGTATACATGCCGATGGAGACAAAAAAAACAACTTATACCACAATGATTTAATGCCTGAGCGTTTTGGTCGCGAACGTAAATATGCCTTAGGTAAAACGAGTGGCAAGGCGAATATTGAAAATAATTTATTACAAATGGGGATTCAACTTTCAGATGAAGATTTGAAGAAAGTAACCCAGCGTATTATTGAATTAGGTGATCGAAAGGAAGTAGTTACCCCCAATGATTTACCGTATATCATTTCTGATGTATTGGATAGCTCAACGATAGAAGAGCGAGTGCAGGTATTAAATTATGTATTGACACATAGTAAAGAATTGCGTCCATCTGTTACCTTAAAAATTTCCATCGATGGTAAAATATACGAGGAGCATGCACAAGGAGATGGTCAATACGATGCGTTTGTTAATGCATTAGAAATTATATTCCAAAAGAATGGGAAAAAACTAGCCCAATTGAAGGATTATGCAGTAAGAATTCCTCCTGGAGGGGATTCTGATGCGCTTTGTGAAACCATTATTACCTGGTCTCATCAAGGAAAAGAATTAATAACCCGAGGATTGGATTGTGATCAGACGGTTTCAGCCATTAAGGCAACTCAAAAAATGTTGAATTTGATTTAGTAATATACAATAAGACAAATGGCTAAGAAGCATATTTTAATTGTTCCAGGTGATGGAATTGGACAAGAAGTAACCGCAGTAGGTAAAAAGGTTTTAGACAAAATCGCAGCCCGTTTTAATCATGAGTTTACTTATGATGAAGCTTTAATTGGTCACGTAGCTATTGAAGCTACTGGAGATCCACTTCCAGCTGAATCATTGGAAAAAATGAAAAACTCAGATGCTGTATTATTTGGTGCTGTTGGACATCCTAAATACGATAATGATCCTTCGGCTAAGGTTCGTCCGGAACAAGGTTTATTAAAAATGCGTAAGGAATTAGGCTTATATGCCAACTTACGTCCGATTAAATTGTTTGATGAGCTTTTGGGTGCTTCAAGCATTAAACCTGAAATATTAAAAGGGGCTGATATTTTATTTTTCCGTGAATTAACTGGAGATATTTATTTCGGTGAAAAAGGACGTAAAAACAACGGAGATACGGCTTATGACGTGGCAGAGTATAGCCGTTATGAGGTACAAAGAATTGGTCGTAAAGCTTTTGAAGCAGCAAAAACTCGACGTAAAAAATTAGTTTCAGTTGACAAGGCCAATGTATTGGAGTCATCTCGTCTTTGGAGAGAAGAAATTCAAAAACTTGCCTTAGAATATCCTGATATCGAAGTGGAATATCAATTTGTGGATGCAACGGCTATGATTTTAATTAAGGAACCTACTCGATTTGACGTAGTGGTTACGGCGAATTTATTTGGTGATATTTTAACTGATGAAGCTTCGCAGATTGCCGGTTCTATGGGTATGTTGGCTTCTGCGTCCATTGGAGACGGTACAGGGGTATATGAGCCAATCCACGGTTCTGCCCATGATATTACTGGAAAAGGCTTAGCTAATCCCATGGCTTCTGTTTTATCTGCTGCTTTATTATTGGATATTTCTTTTGGTTTGAAAGAAGAGTCAGAAGCTATTATTTCGGCCATTGATCAAGTATTAAAGAAAGGTTTCCGAACTAGGGATATTGCGGATAAAACAACTGATCCATCCATGATTTTAGGCACTGATGCAATTGGTGAAGAAATATTGAAATTGCTTTAATTGTCTCAATATTTAATAAATTTAGGCCTCCATTTTGGAGGCCTTTTTTTATGAACTTGCAGGAAGTACTTATTTTGTTGGGATCACCTAATTCACCTGATGGGAAACTAGGACCCATTGCTTTGGATCGTGTTAAGTATGTCAATGAATTATTTCAGCAAGAGAAGCGTCCTATTCTTTGCACAGGCGGATTTGGGTCGCATTTTAATACAAGTCCTTGGCCCCATGCTTTTTTATTACAGCAGGAATTAATGAAGTTAGGAGTACCCGAAGATTCTTTTTTGCCTCTTGCTTTATCATCCAATACAGTGGATGATGCCGTGCAATCCAAAAAAGTATTGGAAGAATTTTCTATCCATTCACTACGGATTATTACCTCTCAGTACCATGTAGAAAGGGTTCGGTTAATTTTTGATGAAATTTTAAGTAGCTATTCAAAACAATTTGATGGGGTAGAGCATTTATCATTTATTGCTGAATTAGAACAATTAAAAGCTCATGAGGTTCGTGCCATTCATGAAATTAAAAAGAATGGCTTATATTATTAATATCAACAAACAATGAAAAAACTCATTACACTATTAATGATTATTTGGGTATGTTTTAACGCCTCGGCGCAAAGCATGCAGAAAATTGAATTAACCGATTTACTAAAAATCAAAACTGTTTTACAACCACAGTTTTCTCCTGATGGGAAGAAATACATTTACTTAGTTAAATCCATTTTGGATGATCCTGATAAAAAAGGAGAATTTGTATATCAAACGCATTTATACCTAGGTGATTTGGCTACTAAAGAATCAAGGGCCTTAACATCTGGAAAATTATCCGTTTCATCTGCCTCATGGAGCCCTGATGGTCAATTTATAAGTTTTGTCAGAACATTTGGTGATAAACCTCAGGTGTTTTTACTGCCTCTTAAAGGTGGTGAAGCATATCCTATCACCTCTATTCCTTATGGCGCAACGGCACCAGAATGGTCTAAAGATGGTTCTAGTGTGTTTTTTAATACATCGTTATCAGTCAAAGAATTTTTATCTGATACGCTATATAATAAATCAAAATGGACTCCTTCCTGGACTCATGAAAAACCAGGTTATGATTGGACTAATTTTCAAAAGAAAGCCATTAAAGCGAATCCAGATGGAAATATTGATGAAATTCGGGCTTATTTAATACAGAACGAAAAGGATAAAAAGGCCAAGGTTATAAATCAATTGGATTTTCAAGAGGAAAGCACCACAAGCAGTGAGTTAGATGTTCCAGCTTTCTTTCAAGTAGCCATTACTGGAAACGCAAAACCCATTTTATTGGTTAATCCTTTTCGTAGAATAGAGGAAATGAAAGAGTTAAATGCTGGGAAATCGTTTATAGTTACCATTCCTTCAGATACACTAAAGCATCCTGATAAGGTATTAGATAATATGTTAGCTATTTATGATTTGGAATCGCATAGCTTCCAAACAATAGTTGAAAAACCGGGATATCGCTATTCTAATATTTCTGTTTCACCTAATGGGAAATACCTTGCTTTCTTTGAGCTTAAAGTAGGGGGAATTCCTAGTCCAGTAGCTAAAATCATAGGCTTAAGCCCAGGTGCATATTATCAAAAAGTTATTCCTTTAGATCGAATTATTACCCAATGGACTTGGTCCAAAAATGAAAGTAAATTATATATCAGTGCCCAAGATCATGGTGCTGTGCCTTTGTTTGAATACGATATTGCTAGTAATAAATTAAAGACCTTAAGTAGTACTGATGAAGGTGTATTGGGTTTTGATCAGCAAGATGGACAATTTATTTATGCCAAAACTAAGATTTCAAATCCTTCAGAATTGTATTTTTTCTCCAGCAACACTTCGAATGAGCTTGCTTTAACCCAATTGAATTCGGTTTGGTTAAAAGACAAAATACTTAGCTTCCCAACGAAGAAAACATTTAAAAATAAAAATGGCTTAGTTTTGGATTATTGGGTCATGAAACCAATTAATTTTCAAATAGGAAAAAAATATCCCTTGTTATTGGAAATACACGGAGGTCCAACTGCCATGTGGGGAACTGGAGAAGCAAGTATGTGGCATGAGTTTCAATATTTTGCAGCCAAGGGTTATGGGGTAGTATATTCCAATCCAAGAGGAAGTGGTGGTTATGGCACCGAATTTATGGCCGCGAATGTAAAAGATTGGGGGCAAGGCCCCATGTCGGATGTGATGCAAGCATTGGATTTAGGTATTTCTGAAGGTTGGGCCGATACGACTAAATTAGCTGTTACAGGTGGTTCCTATGCAGGGTATTTAATTTCTTATATGTTGGGACATACCAATCGTTTCAAAGTAGCTTGTTCTCAAAGGGGAGTTTATGAATTGTCTACTTTTTTTGGAGAAGGAAACGCATGGAGGTTAGTACCTAACTATTTTGGTGGGTATCCATGGGAAA
Organism: Cytophagaceae bacterium; assembly: GCA_027491315.1. Classification (GTDB taxonomy): domain Bacteria; phylum Bacteroidota; class Bacteroidia; order Cytophagales; family Spirosomataceae; genus Aquirufa. The sequence continues at coordinate 39,753 of JAIXWL010000003.1, read as the reverse complement.
AACAAACAAGAGCTATTTTGGATAGAGAATCACCATTGACCTATGTTCAGAATATCAAAACGCCGCTCATTATTTTTCATGGGGAAAATGATTTAAGAACTGGGGTAATTCAATCTGAGATGCTGTATAAAAGTCTAAAAGTAATGGGTAGAGAGGTGGAATATGTACGTCATCCTGGTGCGACACATGAAATTACTCGTACGGGTAATAACCGCCAACGATTAGATCAAATGCTGAGAACCTATGAGTTTTTTGAGCGATATATGAGATAAGTTAAGAATGAAGAATGTAGAATGTAGAATGTAAAATTTGGCATTATATAAAATATGTAATTAATTTTTCATTCTTCATTCTTCATTCTTCATTCTTCATTCTTCATTCTTCATTCTTCATTCTTCATTCCTCCTTATTAAGAAAAATACCGGAAATCCTCATTTCCTTTTACCTTCAACAAACAAGCATAAATTAGGTCAATAACGGCTTCCATGTCGGATTTAGCAATCATTTCTACGGTGGTATGCATATACTTTAATGGTAATGAAATCAAGGCTGACGCAACTCCCTCCGTTGCATAGGCAAATGAATCGGTATCAGTTCCAGTTGACCTAGAAACGGCTTGTCTTTGGAATTCGATTTTGTTTTCTTGAGCAATATCGATAATGAAATCTCTTACATTATTCTGAACGGCTGGTCCGTAACAAATGACTGGTCCTTTGCCGCAGGCCATATCTCCTTGAGTCTTTTTGTTGTACATAGGAGATTGCGTATCATGTGTCACATCTGTAATGATGGCTAAATCAGGTTTTAACCTCTTAACAATCATTTCAGCTCCACGTAATCCAATTTCTTCTTGGACCGCATTAACGATGTATAAAGTATAAGGTAATTCTACCTTGTTTTCTTTTAGACGTCTTGCTACCTGGGCAATCATGTACCCTCCAATACGATTATCTAAGGCACGACCAACCAAGTATTTTTCATTTAATTCCATGAGACCATCTTCAAAAGTGACCACGGTACCCACGTGAATGCCCATTTCTTCTACTTCCTTTTTATTGGAAGCCCCGCAATCAATGAAAATATCACTGACTGTTGGCGCTTTATCTTTTGTGGTGTCGCGAACGTGAATGGCTGGCCAACCGAAGATCCCTTTAATGACCTTTTCTTTGGTATGAATATTGGCTCTCATGGAGGGAGCAATTAATGCATCAGAACCACCATTTCTTCGTAAAAACAAATAACCATTGTCATCTATGTAATTGACAAACCATGATATTTCATCTGCATGGGCTTCAATCACAACTGAATATGGCTTTCCCGGATTAATTACAGCTACGGCCGTTCCGTAAATGTCAATAATTTTTTCATCCAAATAAGGTTTTAAATAATCTAACCAAATTTTCTGCCCAGACATTTCGAAACCAGTTGGGGAAGCATTATTTAAATATTCGTAAAGAAAGTCGTTTGATTTTTGAGACATAATGGACATTTTTTTTTGAGTCTGCAATTTACTAAGGCTAATTTATATTTGAATTTTATCGAAAAAATAAATTTAAGAGTTTTGGAGAGCCATTTTAAAGCTTAAATTTGTAGCTAATAGTGAAAATTTGTCCGGCTAAGGATTGTTTTTATCATTTTATTAGTAAAACAACATTTGATGAAGAAAATAGCAGTTTATACATCAGGAGGAGACGCCCCAGGAATGAATTCTTGTATTCGTGCCATCGTACGAGGTGCCGCTTATCATGGAGTAGAGGTTTATGGAATTGTAAGAGGTTATAATGGGATGATTAATGGGGATATTATTCCTTTAAATTCTCAATCGGTTAGTAATATCATTCAAAGGGGTGGAACCATCTTAAAATCAGCACGTTCTAAAGAATTTTTAACCACGGAAGGCCGTAAAAAAGCCTATGATCAGTTACAGGCTAAAGGAATTGAAGGTTTAGTGGCCATTGGTGGAAATGGAACATTTACAGGTGCTGAAATTTTTTATAATGAATTTAAAATTCCTTGTGTAGGCGCACCAGGAACTATAGATAACGATTTGTACGGTACAGATTACACCATTGGCTATGATACCGCTGTTAATACAGCCTTGGATGCCATTGACAAAATTCGTGATACAGCAGATTCCCATGATCGTGTATTTTTTATTGAAGTAATGGGCCGGGATTCAGGATATATAGCTATTCAATGTGCCATTGCTGGTGGTGCGGAAGCAGTAATGATTCCAGAAAATCTTACTCCTGTGAGTGAGGTCATGGAAACCTTGCAAAAAGGATTCTCTAAAGCTAAATCTTCTTCTATCGTTATCGTTGCTGAGGGTGATGAGGAAGGAAATGCTCAAAAAGTGGCCCAAAAGATTAAGGATCAAATGAAAATCGAATTGGATATTCGTGTGACCACGTTAGGTCATATTCAACGTGGTGGTGTTCCTACTGCTGCTGATCGTATTTTGGCTAGTCGATTAGGATTGGGAGCCCTAGAAGGTTTGTTGCGAGGAGAAAAGAACGTGATGGCTGGTGTTGTAAATAACCAATTGGTATATACGCCATTTCATGATACGATCACTAAGAAGAAACCAGTTTCAGAAGATTTGATTCGTATGGTAGAAATTTTATCTACCTAGATATAGCCTTGAAGTTTGTACATGATTATACCTACAACTTCTCGGGTTAATTGAAAATAGATTTGTAAGCTTTTTTCACTGGGCTTAAGGTAAGGAAGGATACTTAATCTAGTATCCTTTTTTAGTATATCAGCGGCATAGGGCCTTACTTTAAAACCTTGTTTTTCGAAACAAAGGATAGATCGTCTAAGGTGTAAAGCTGAGGTTAATAAAACTACCGAATCTTTTTGTATGTAGTTTCTCAGTTTTTGAGCTGAAAATAAGGCATTTTGATAGGTGTTTTTGGCCTGGTTTTCTATAAAAATATCGCGTGAAGGAATTCCCATTTTAATTAGTAATCTTTTGACATTGACAGATTCGTTGGATTTATCAACTATCAAATTACTTATGGTGGTTTCTCCGCCGGTAATAAGTATTTTTTTAATGGCCTTTTGTTGGTATAATTGAAAAGTTTGAATCATTCTATCAGACACATCTCCCGCTGATATTCGATCTGGATGAGCATCGCTATGAGTAATCATTCCTCCAGTTAAAACTACTCCCCAAGTATATGATTTGTTAGCCGGGATATCTTGCGGGTCGATTTCCCAAGTACGTAGAAAAAAGTTGCAAATGACTCCATTCGTTAAAATATAAAGTAAAATCAAAGAAGTAAATGCGGCAATTTTAATCTGTTTTACTTTTTTTAACCTTAATGCCAAAATTAGGGGTGTAATTATCCAAACAGTTGGAGAAAGTAAGATGTCTAATATTTTAGATAGTATGAAAAACATTGTAATTTTAAATTCGTTAGTCTGTAAATTTAATTAAATATATGAAAGTATTTCTTCTTGCATTTAGCCTCATGCTATGCGGATTAGGATCAATCGCCCAAGTAGATAAAACACTTAAATCTTCCTCATCAGATTCCGGATTTTTAATTAAAGGTAAGATTAAAGGAATTGGTCAAACGGAGGTCTATTTGGCACATTATTTTGGCTCAACTCAACAAGTAATAAAGGATACAGCTCAAGCAGATGGACAAGGTAATTTTGTTTTTCAGGGCAAAGAAAATTTACCTAAAGGTTTGTATTTGATTAGCTTTTTGAAGAATAAATACCTGGATGTGATTATTGGGAACACTAATTTTTCCTTTGAGACGGATACATTAGATCCAATCAATCACATTAAATTTCAAAATTCTACTGAAAATGAAGCTTTTTTTAGTTTTCAAAAAGAAATGGGGAGTCGTTATGTAGGATTAAGAAAAATGGAAATGGAAAAGAAAGATCCTGCACAGATAGCCAATATTCGTAAAGAAATCATGCAGTACCAACAATCTTGGTTTGAAAAAAATAAGTCACTATTTGTGTCAAAATTAATTAGAGCAACTTTTAATCCTGAAATACCTCCATTTAAAAAGAAAGTAATTTCATCCAAAGACAGTACGGAATTATACCAATACCAATTCGGTTATTATAAAAAACACTTTTTTGATAACCTTGATTTAAATGATGAACGATTTATTCGTACTCCATTTTTACAAAGAAAATTGGAAAAGTATTTTGAGGATTTAGTAGTCCAACAACCTGATTCCATAATTAAAGACGCAGATCGCTTGCTAGCTAAAATTAAAAATAGAGATGTCAGACGTTATGTAATTTATAAGATTTCAAGTACCTATGAAAATAGTAATATTGTGGGAACAGATGCTGCTTTTGCTCACATGGGGGAGAAGTACTATGTAGGTGAACCTGCATTATGGGATACTGTAACCGTTCGACAAATGAAAGAGCGCATTACCGTGTTAAAGCCTCTTTTAATTGGGAAAAAGTTACCTGAGTTAATATTAAGTGATCCATCAGGTAAGCGATTAATGACTTCTGCTATACCCGGAGAGTATACGCTCGTATATTTTTATGATCCAGACTGTAGCCATTGCAAAGAGGAAACCCCCAAATTAATGGCTCAATCCACTTATTTTAAATCAAAGAAAATAGCAGTTTTGGCTACTTCCATTGCTAGAAACAAGCCACAATGGACGAGTTTTATCAAAGAGTATAAAATGGAATCTGTTTTCAATGGTATAGATATACATGTAAACCCAAAAACAGGTAAAGAAGAGTATTACACAGATTTTTTACGCACTTTTGATATATATTCTACGCCTATCATTTATATTTTGGATAGAAATAAAAAGATTATTGGTAAGAAAATTCCAACAGATAAAATTCAAGATTTTATCTCTTTTTATGAAAATAGACAGAAGGAGTTAGGCCTTAAATAATTTGACGAATTAGCTCAAATAGGCTATCATTAACACAAAGTGAATGATATTGGTATCCTTTACTAAGTAATGGATTAATGCGTTGATCTATGAAATAACTTTCTTGCTTCACTTGCAATTGATTCCATTCTTCTATGGGTAAAGACAAAACTTGACTAGTTTCTATGTCTTTATATTGTAAAATACTACCTGATTTACTTTCCTGTTTTTTCTCACTTTGATCCCAAATGTGCAGAATTTTGATGGTGTTTTTGTTGGCCTTAATTTCTGAAAGACTCTTTAAAAATAGGCTATAATCTGGGTCATTAAATAAAAGATCCGTCAAAATGAAAACCAATTTTCTTTGGCCAATGGCTGGTACTTTAGCGGATAGTATGGAAGGAAGTTGACTTATCTCTTCACTTGATTCTCTGCTAAGTAATTCTTCTAACTGTTGATAAATTTCAAATAAATGTGCCTTAGAATTACCTAGAGGGCTTTCCCAGAGTAATTCATTGGATATTCCCAAAATGCCAAATTTGTCTCTTTGCTTTTGTAATATTTTAGCAAGAATAGCTATGATTTGGATGGACTTATTTATTTTCTCCAAACTTTCCCTGGGGAAAAACATAGAGGAAGATAGGTCAACAAAAAAATAAGCGCTGATGTTGGATTCATCATGAAAGTGTTTGGTAAAAAGTTTATCCGTTCTTCCATATAATTTCCAGTCAACCTGTTTTAAATTATCACCTGTTTGGTAGGCCTTATACTCTTTGAATTCAGAGGAATAGCCATGAAATGCACTTCTATGTTTCCCATGGTATAATTCATGGCTAATCTCCTCCGCAAGGATAGCTAATGTATTACTTGCTTGTTCTTCTGCTACTTTTCTTAGCATGGTTTATTTTCTTTTTTCGTTTTTTATTCACCGTACCCTTCTTCTTACCTTTTGCTAAATATGAACGATGACGAATATGTCTTTTTAGGCGGTATTTCTTTTTATATTTTAACCTAGTTTTTTGATAATATTTACTGCTAAACTTAGGACTAGTTTCCATTTCTAAATGCTGGTAGGGGATGAGCATTTGTTCATTTTCAAATCCTATAATCTTCAATCGAACTTTTGTAAGTCCTATTTTTCGAATATTAAGTTGCTTAGCACTAATCTCCGTTAAATCAATTATTCGTCCAGATTTATAAGGACCTCTATCATTAATCCTTACAATAACCGATTTTTTATTCTGTAAATTGGTTACTTCAACTAAGGTATTAAAAGGGTAAATGCGATGTGCTGCAGTAAATTCATTTTTATTTAAAAGTTCTTGATTTGCTGTTTTTTTGTTGTAAAAACTCTTGGAATAATAGGAGGCAATCCCATAACTCTCATCTCCCAGGTTCTGTGCCTGGACTTGGAAAATGAAGTGATAGATTAGGGTAAATAGTATGATCCTTAACGAAGTCATGACGCAACTTATCAAATTACCTGCTTATTGCGTAATTTTTATACTTATAATTTAAGATTTTCTACTTTTTGTGCAATAATTGCGCATTTTTTGATAGTAAATTTCTATCATATTTTTTGAGTGATTGAGAATAAATAGTAGATTTACGCATTGTAAAACTTAAATACTTATTTAAAGTGGAAGAAAGAGATAGAGAAGAATTGTTTTCCAAAAGAATTCGTGCAGGTAAAAGAACTTATTTTTTTGATGTTAAATCAACTCGTTCACAAGATTATTACATAACAATTACCGAAAGTCGCCGTCACCAAAAAGATGATGGATTTGTGTATGAAAAGCACAAAATGTTCCTTTACAAAGAGGATTTTGATAAATTCATGGATGGATTAAAGGAGGCAGTAGACCATGTAAAAACTGAATTAATGCCTGATGTTGATTTTACTCAGTTCAATCGCGATGAGGATGAGTTTGGTGGAACTGATTTGAAGTGGGAATAAATAAATACGATATATTTTGTAAAAAGCCTCTGTGAAAACAGGGGCTTTTTTAATTTTTAAGCGTATTTTTGCGCTTTATTTTAAATAAACTATGGGATTAACGTGTGGAATTGTAGGATTGCCTAATGTAGGTAAGTCAACTTTATTTAGTGCTATTTCTTCTAACAAAGCAGAAGCAGCCAATTACCCTTTTTGTACTATTGAGCCTAATGTGGGAATTGTTACTGTACCGGATGAGCGTCTCTCTATTTTGGAATCTTTAGTAAATCCACAGCGTGTGCTTCCTACGGTTATTGAATTCACGGATATCGCAGGTTTGGTGAAAGGGGCTTCTCAGGGTGCTGGACTTGGAAATAAATTTTTAGCCAATATACGTGAAGTAGATGCCATTATTCACGTAGTTCGTTGTTTTGTGGATGAAAACATTGTTCACGTAGAAGGTCGTGTTAATCCAGTCAGTGATAAAGAAATCATTGATATGGAGTTGCAATTGAAAGATTTAGAATCTGTCGATAAAAAAATATCTAAAACAGAACGGGCCGCTAAGGCCGGTGATGCTAAGGCAAGGCAAGAATTAGCTGCTTTGCAGCAGTTTAAAGCTACTTTGGAAGCTGGAAAGTCAGCAAGAACGGTGGAAATGGATCCTGAATTACGAGCTGCAGCCATTGGGGATCTTTATCTATTAACCGATAAGCCTGTAATTTATGTTGCCAATGTTGATGAGTCTGCTTTAGCCCAAGGAGGAAATGAATATGTGGATCAACTAAGGGCTAATGTTCAAGCTGAAAATGCAGAGGTAATAGTAGTTTGTGCGGCATTAGAAGCTCAAATTGCTGAAATTGAAGATATGGAGGAAAGAGCTATGTTTTTGAGTGAATATGGTTTGACAGAATCTGGTTTAAGTAAATTAATTCGTAGCTCTTATTATTTATTAAACTTGATTACCTATTTTACAGCGGGTGTTCAAGAAGTGAGAGCTTGGACCATTCAAAAAGGCTGGAAAGCCCCTCAAGCGGCCGGCGTTATACATACGGACTTTGAAAAAGGGTTTATTCGCGCGGAAGTTATTAAATTGGCTGATTATCAGGCTTTAAAGACCGAGTTGGCTTGTAAAGAGGCGGGTAAGATGAGTGTTGAAGGAAAAGAATACATCGTGCAAGATGGTGATATCATGCACTTTAGATTTAATGTATAATTTAAGGGTATATCAATTTATTATATCCCAATAACGAATCATGGCGGTCGCCAGGTTTTCTAAAATATACTAATACCTCATAGGTATTTTCAGTTTGTGAGTAATTTCCTTCCAACGTATTATTTGGTAGATTACTTACAAACTGATAATTATAAATGCCCTGTTTTAGTCGGATTTTTTTGGTATACATTTGCTTAGCTGCATCGTATTCCATTAGATTTTCAGAGTTTTTTTCAAATTGGTTAAATGCGCCTACTACATATATTTTCTCATTAGGCAATTCTTCCATCTTTAATTGGAATTGACACCAGATATAATCCGAAGCCACACTGGCATTGCCATTTTCATAATGGTCTATTACGTAAGATCCATCAAAATCTGGCCGCTGAACATAAGAATAATTTCCTTGTGGTACTTCCACCATGGTGCTAATTTCGGTAAAGGCATCAGATTGACGAATACTCTCCACAAAAGTCATTTTTTGTTGGGTACTAGACAAATTGATTAATCGGAATTCATTACCTCCTGGAATTACATTTTCATTATCGTAGAATGGAAATGTGATTTTTCTTTCTTGCCCATTGATTTGGGCTCTCGGTATTTTACTTAACCAATTTTCTGACTGGTAATTTTTCCTAAGGATTATCCCTAATCCCTCATCGGAATTCAGCATTAATTGATTAGGGTAAATCAATGTTAAATCGATGGCTTGGTGTGTATTTCGTAAGTTATTGGGTCTAGCAAAGGATATTTTGGCCGCCACGGTCATATTATTTTCATAAACCGAAAATCTTTTTGTAAAAACGGTATCACGTTTATTTCTTTGCGCATATACCATAGCGATGAAATTACCACTAATTCTTACTTGGGGTAATTGTATCTGATAATGCAAATATGGTATTTTCGTTCCGAAGGAGTTTCTTGGTGATCGAATTGGTACATCATTGAAGTCCTGTAAATATTCAATTTCCGATAGGGAAGAAGGCTTCCAATCAGCTTGGCAATGGATTATACGAAGATGATAAGTTAAGTTTTTCATAGCCAGATCATCAAAGGATAATTGAAAATTACCTTGATTGGAAATGTCCATCACCGGATTATCCGTAATGATGGTTTTTTCCTCTGATCTACTTAAAATAATGGTTTGAATTTCGCTTTTGAATTTCTTATTCTTAATCTGTCCAAATATGGTCCAGTTTATAAGAAAAAAAAACAAGGTCAAACCTAAATGTTTCATAGAATTAAGCGATTAGGGTTTCCCATTCATTCATGACTTGACTTAATTCTTCTGAAACTAATTTTAATTTTTCTTCCCAGGTCTTCATTTCTTGGAATTGGTTACTTTGGGATAAATCAGACATCTTAGTTTCTATTTCTCCCTTTTTGTTTTCCAAATCCATGATTTTCGCTTCCAGTTTTTCAATTTGTTTGGCATTGTTTACCACTGGAGCAAGGGGGATACTGTTTTTTTCAATTTCTGGTTTCGGTTTTTCAATTACTTTTTTATTGCCACTTGGTAATTCTGATTTTCTTGTTTCTTGCCAAGTTTCGTATTCTTCAAAAGTCCCTGGGTATTCTTTGATTTCGTAATCCTCTAAATACCAGATTTTATTGGCTATTTGTGATACAAAGAAACGGTCGTGTGAAACTACCACATAGCTTCCTTCATATTGCTGCAAGGCTTGAATTAAAATATTCACAGACTGCATGTCTAAGTGGTTGGTAGGCTCATCCAACAACAAGAAATTAGCCTGAGAAATTAGTACTTTGGCCAAGGCTACACGTGATTTCTCTCCCCCAGACAAGACCTTGATTTTCTTAAATACTTCTTCACCCGAGAACAAAAAGCATCCTAAAATACTTCTTAATTCCATTTCAGTTTTGGCTGTACCAGTTGACTTTAATTCCTCTAAAAGAGTATTCTCAACCTGTAAGCTTTCTAGTTGATGTTGGGCAAAGAAAGATTCAATGACATTATGTCCTAATCTTCTTTCACCTTCAATTTTCTCAGTTCCTGAGATTATCCTCAATAGGGTAGATTTTCCCTTTCCATTGGCCCCAATCAAGGCAATTTTATCTCCTCTATTAATAGTAGCAGAGGTATTTTTCAAAATGATTTTCTCCCCATATGCTTTGGAGATTTGCTCCAAGAAGAGAATGAATCGACCAGGTTGAGTACCAAAATTAAATTTGAAATTTACCTTGGCTTTTTCATCAATAACATCGTCAATGATGTCAATTTTATCTAATGCTTTTACTCGCGACTGTACCTGCCTAGCTTTAGAAGCCTTGGCTTTGAAGCGCTCAATAAATCTCTCTGTTTGTCTAATTTGGGCTTGCTGGTTTTCATAAGCACCTTTCTGCACTTCATTCCTTAAGGCTTTTTCTTCCATATAGAAAGAATAATTTCCAGGATAAAGTGTGATTTTGGCATTTGAAACCTCAGCTATATGATCAATGGTTCGGTCTAAAAAATAGCGATCGTGAGAAACGACTACAATAGAACCTTCATAATCATGAATGTATTTTTCTACCCATTCAATAGAAGGTAAGTCCAAGTGGTTGGTTGGCTCATCGAGTAATAATAGAGCAGGTTTTTGTAAAAGTAATTTGGCCAACATCACACGCATCCTCCAGCCTCCAGAAAATAATCGCAAAGGTCTAGATAAATCCTCTGTACTAAATCCTAGACCCTCTAGAATCTCCTCTGTTTTTGCCTGAATGGTGTACCCATCTAAACGCTCAAATTCTTCTTGCAAATGGGCCAAAACATCAACATCCTTATCTTCATAATTAGTTTCCATCTTGTGCAAGACAGCATCTATTTTATGTTGAAGTTCTAATTGCTTTTCAAAAGCCTGCATGGCTACTTCCAAGATGCTATCATCCGTTTGGTAGGATAATAAATCTTGGTTTAAAAAACCGATTGTACATTCTCCCGATTTGGAAATATTACCTCCGTCAGGTGAATATTCGCCGGAAATAAGGCGAAGAAGGGTGGATTTACCTGTACCATTAGCCCCGATGAGGCCAATCTTGGTCTTAGGTTTGATATGTAAATTGGCATTCTCATATAATGCCCGACTACCGAAATAGAAACTTAAATTGGATATGGATAACATAGTGCAAAGATAACCAAACCTTTCTAAACCTGAGCGGCAAATGCCAATCGTTTTCTTGCACCTTCACCTCCTAAATGTGAACAAGCCAATAAATCTTGTAAACTTCCATAATTAACGGGGTCTTTATGATACCCTAATGACTTAGAAAGGGCGATGGTACGGTTATTATCACCCATAGAAAATTCGATGTCATCCATGGTGATTTGGCAAGGATGTTCGTAACCACAGGCATGGGTAATTTCAGCTATTTCTTTGATTAATGTATAATGATATAAATAATAGCGCTCACTTTTTAGGCTTACGTCTATTCCTGCTTGCAGCCATTTGTTTGATGTGGCAATGCCCGTAGGACAATGATTAGTATGGCATTTTTGGGCTTGAATGCACCCAATGGACATCATTGCTTCACGGGCAATGTTAATGGAATCTGCACCCATAGCAAAAGCCATTAGCGCTTTTTCAGGGAAGCCCAGCTTTCCTGAAGCAATGAAAAAGATATGTTCAGTTAATCCTTGTCGTTGAAAAATTTGGTAAACCTTTGCAAATGCGAATGTAAAGGGCATAGACACGTGATCGGCAAAGGCGTGGGGTGCCGCTCCTGTTCCTCCTTCACCACCATCTATGGTGATGAAATCAGGTCCTTTGCCCGTTTTTTTCATGTATAAGGCTAATTCCTCCCATTGTTCCAATTTTCCAATGGCAGATTTTATGCCAACGGGTAAGCCGGTAGCCTCTGCCATTTTTTCTATAAACTCTACCATTTCAGGGATATTAGTAAATTCGGAATGAAAGGCAGGAGAGAAGGCATCCTTACCAATAGGTATGTGTCGGATTTCAGCAATCTCTTTATTTACTTTGGCAGCAGGTAGCATACCACCTTTTCCAGGTTTTGCTCCTTGAGAAAGTTTCAATTCAATTGCCCTTAATCGTGGATTTGATTGGACTTTTTCTATTAATTTCTCCATGGAAAATTTGCCATCTAAATCCCGCACTCCAAAATAGGCTGTACCAATGTTTAAGACAATATCTGCCCCCATTTGATGGTAAGGGGACAATGAACCTTCCCCTGTATTATGAAAACATCCAGCTAAATAGGCACCTTTATTAAGAGATTCCACTGCTTTGGCAGATAAAGATCCATAGCTCATTCCTGAAATATTAACCACCGAATATGGTCTAAATGGTCTTTTTCTTTCATGGTAAGCCCCAATGATTTTGGCTGCAGGTAATACGCCTGGATTTGCTCTAAATGGATGATCTTTGGGAGGGTTGAAACCCATCATGGCATTTTTAATAAAAATATATCCAGGGGAATTAAAGTCTTGATCGCTTCCAAAGCCTTGAAGATTATTTTCATTCTTAGAAGAGGCATAAATCCAAGAACGTTCCTGACGATTAAATGGAAGCTCTTCTCGGTTGTTAGCCACTATGTATTGCCTAATTTCTGGTCCAATTTGTTCAATCCAATACCGTATGTGACCAATGACTGGGAAGTTGTGCGTAATGGTATGGCTTTTTTGAATAAATACATCTCGTATGACTACTGCCACCAATATTATCACGAGCCAAAACCAAAATGAAGAAATCAATTCGAGGAGATAATTAGTTTGCATATTTGATGATTATAATTCGGTGAAACGAATATAGCAAAGAACGTTGGCTTGCCCTCAAAAGTTTTATTCCCACATAATATTTTTATCTTTGTGTTTTGTTTTTAGACTATGCAAGCAGATTTTAACCGTTTACAAAATTTTGTGGCTTCGGTTTTTGAATCCATCGGAACCCCTGAAATTCAGGCCCAATTAGCCGCGGAGGTTTTAGTTGCTGCGGATGCTAGGGGAATTGATTCTCATGGTGTTGCTAGGTTGGCAGGATATGTGCGTTTATTTGATCATGGACGGTTAAACCCCAATCCAAAAATTAAAATTGTACATGAATCTCCTTCTACCGCGGTGATTGATGGAGATAAAGGTCTTGGTTTGGTAGTAGCACCGCATGCCATGGAAATCGCTTGTGAAAAAGCAGAAAAAGCAGGTACAGGTTGGATAGCTGTGCGTAATTCAAATCACTTTGGAATTGCTGGTTACCATGCTATGAAGGCATTAAATCATCAAATGATTGGTTGGGCCATGACCCATGCTGCTCCTTTGGTGACACCCACATTCTCTAGGGAAAAATTATTAGGCACCAATCCCGTAGCTATGGCTATTCCTGCCTTAACTGAACCAGCTTTTGTGGCTGATTTTGCTTCTACAGCGGTGGCTTATGGAAAATTAGAAATATTACAAAGAAAAGGATTACAAACTCCTGATGGTTGGGTGCAAGACGCTGATGGCAATCCAAGTAATGACGCATTTGCCATTAAAAATGGTGGGGCATTACTTCCCTTAGGTGGAGATAGGGAGCATGGCTCTCATAAAGGTTATGCTTTAGGTGCCATGGTAGATATTTTATCTGGTGTTTTGTCTGGAGCAAATTTTGGCCCTTGGGTTCCACCTTTTGCTACGGCAGGTTTTATGTCTACTGGGGAATCAGTAGGAATAGGCACTGGCCATTTTTTGGGAGCTATGCGTATTGATGCCTTCCGTCCTGCCAATGAGTTTATGCTGGATATGGATAAATGGATTCAACGTTTTCGTTCTGCTCAAGCTGTAGAAGGGAAAAATGTGATTATTCCAGGAGATCCTGAAAGAGAATTAGAAATTGAAAGAAAAGCCAATGGTATACCATTATTGGAACCAGTAGTGGCTGATTTACAAGCCCTTGCCAATCGATTTAACGTAGCTTTTAATATTGCCTAAGATGATAGATAACAAGAAATTTAAGATTTTTATTTTGGTGTTTTCGCTGTTAGCGGCCATGTTTTCCTATTACGTTTGGCAAGTTTTTAAAACACCTAATTTTGATGTTAAAGCGGAAAAACCTTTTGTATTATTAATTCCCCAAGGTGCCAATTATCAAACGGTTTTGGATACTTTAAATAAACATCAGTTAGTGCGTGATCAATTAAGTTTTCGCTTTTTAGCTAAAGTTTTATCATATCCTGAGAGAGTAAAGCCAGGTCGTTATTTGATTTATTCTGAGTCGGGTAATTTTGAGATAATTAGGAAATTGCGAAACGGTCGACAAGATGCCATTCGTTTGGTTATCAATACTTTTCGTCTAAAAGAAGATTTAACTGGTAAATTGGCTAAACAATTACCATTTGATTCTACCTTCATTTTTAAGCAATTGGATTCTAATGAATATGTGAGTCAGTTTGGTTTCAATAAAGAAACTATCCCTTGCATGTTTATTCCCAATACTTATGAAATTCTTTGGACATCTTCATTTGAGTCATTTATGAATAAAATGAATAAAGAATATAAAAAGTTTTGGACAGCAGATCGAATTTCAAAAGCTCAAAAATTAGATTTAAGCCCAATTGAGGCTGGAATTTTAGCTTCCATTGTAGAAGGTGAAAGCAAAAAATCAGATGAGCAGTCCAGAATAGCAGGGGTTTATTGGAATCGATTGAAAACGGGTATGCCTTTGCAAGCAGATCCAACCATTGTATTTGCTTGGAAAGATTTTTCCATCAAACGTGTTACGGGAAAGTATACGGCAATAAGTTCTCCGTATAACACTTACCGCCTGACAGGATTGCCTCCTGGCCCAATCTCTATTCCTTCACCTCAAGTGATTGATAAGGTATTAAGCTTGGAAAAACATTCCTATTTGTATTTTTGTGCCAAAGAAGATTTCTCTGGATATCATTCATTTGCAGCAACTTACGAAGAGCATATGCAAAATGCGAAAAGGTATCAAAATGCCTTAGATGCCTTGAAAATAAAATAATATGTATAGCCACGCCGTAACTTATCGAGTTTGTTATGCCGATACAGATCAAATGGGATATGTTTACTATGGTAACTACGCTCGATTGTTTGAAATAGCGCGTGTAGAGACATTGCGTAGTTTAGGTGTGAGTTATAAAGATTTAGAAGACCAACAAATTGGCTTACCAGTGTATGAAAATTATTCTAAATTTTTAGCTCCAGCATACTATGATGAGTTATTGACCATTGAATGCACATTAATATCATTACCCCAAGTTAGGATTCAATTTTCTTATCGCATTTTAAATTCCAAACAGGAATTAATTCATGAGGGCAAAACAACGCTGGTTTTCATGGATATGGTACGACAAAAAATGGTAAAAGCACCTGATTATTTATTAGATGTGCTGAAGCCATATTTTTAATATGAAAAAGAGCATACTCCGTGAACTTAAAATTATTTGGAAAGAATTGGAGGAGCATTATGTCTTGGCCAGAATTCTAAGTATTCTATATCAGAAAATATTTCAATTTGATATCGATGTGCGTGCTGCGGCAGTAGCTTATAATTTTACATTGGCTTTTTTCCCAGCCATCATTTTTCTTTTTTCATTATTGGCCTATTTACCTATTGAGCATTTAGATGTCAAGATGATAGGTTTTTTAAAAGGATCAATACCCAAAAGTATGTTAAAGGATTTGTCTGAATTAATCGTTGAATTAGTCAGCAATAAAAGGGGAGGAGTCCTGTCTTTTGGTTTTATTTTAGCATTATATGCCTCTACAAGCGGAATTATGGCATTAATTAGATCCTTTAATTTAACCTATAAAACCAATGAAAATCGAGGTTATATTAAGGAAAGAGTCATTGCCGTGGCACTTAACTTCCTGTTAACTTTTGTATTAATAACAGCCTTCTTAGTGTTTATTGTGGGTAACTTAATTGTCCATAGTCTGGCCAATAAAGGTTTAATCAACTATGACTTTACTTTTTATTTCATTAAAATCCTGACCTATTTTGTCATATTTTCAGTCTTTTTTCTCACCATTTCCATCATTTATTTTTATGCTCCAGCCATTCATAAAAGATGGAAATTTTTCAATGCTGGGTCTATTACCGCTTCAATTTTAACCATCAGTATTACCAACATTTTCTCTTATTATTTAGTCAATTTTGCCAGTTATAATAAGGTTTATGGGTCTATTGGTTCTTTGATTGCTTTGATGGTATGGCTATATTTTTTCGCTTTGATTTTATTAGTGGGATTTGAAATAAATGCCAGTATTGATCAAGTGAAAATTGAAGATAATGTGCAGGAGCCAAATGATTTCTTTTATCCACCTTCTCGACTAAAAAATGGAAGCTCAATTAATTAAAATTTACGAGAAGAATAATTCACAAGCATTGATTGAACAAGTCGTGCAAGTGTTGAATAAAAATGGCGTAATCATTTACCCAACCGATACCATGTATGCTTTAGGTTGTTCGATTCAATCAGCTCAAGCTATAGCTCGGATTTGTGAAATCAAGCAAATTAAACCCAACAAAAATCGTTTTTCCTTTATTTGTGCTGATCTAAGTTCCATAGCCAATTTTGCCAAAGTAAGTGATTTTGCCTTTAAAATATTGAAAAGGTATTTACCTGGACCTTATACCTTTGTTTTACCAGCGAGTGCTAAAGTACCTGCTGTGTTGGTTCAGGGTAAAAAAACGGTTGGTATTCGTATTCCTAATTACTTACCCATCTTGGAGATTGTAAAGGCTTTAGGACATCCCATATTGACCACCACACTACCACAAGATGGATTGGATATTGAAGATTATACAGATCCAAGTCTGATTTTTGATGCGTATAAAAATAAGGTCGATTTGGTTTTAGATGGAGATTTTGGAGGATTAATTGCCTCAAGTGTGATAGACCTCCACGACGATGAAATAGAAGTGATTCGAGAAGGGGCAGGGGATTGCTCAGATTTCCATTAATTCCATTTGATGGATATATGCTCAGGTTTTTGATGTTTCCATCGGCGGTGTGACCAAAGATATTGGTCTGGGTATTTTACAATGGATTTCTCCAATCTTCTAGCAAATCTTTCTAAAATTTCACCATAGGGCAAATTATCAAAACCAGGCTCTGCCAATAATTCATAGGTCATTGAATAATAACCTCTTTTTTCACGGATCAATTCAGCAAAAACTACAGGATATTGATATTCCCTTGCAAAGCGCTCCATCCCTGTAAAAAAGGCGGTGTCTTGATTTAAAAAAGTAGTCCAGTATGCTGATTCGGGCTTTTGGGGTGCTTGGTCAGCAGCTAAACAAATAGTACGAGGAATCATTTTTCTATCTCTTGTTAGAATTACGGACTCCCGTTTCTCCATCAAAACAATATTGCCAAACCTTTGACGAACTTCCTTACTAAATTCATTAAAAGTTGGATTATTTAGCTTTTGGTATACAACATCATTTACCACATTGGTTAATGCCAAACGGTGAATGGCCCATTCCCAATTTCCTTGATGTCCTGCAACTAAAATAACGGGTATTCCTTTATCGATATAGCTCTGAACTAAATCGTGATTATTTAATTCAACACGTTCTAAAACTTGCTTTTTGGATAGCGAAACTCCTTTGAAAAATTCTAATAGGTTATCGCTTAAATAGCCATAAAATTGGAAAGCAATTTTCTTAATTTCCTTTTCTGATTTTTCAGGAAAAGATTTACTCAAATTTCCGATAATGACCTTTTTTCGATAAGAAATTAGTGCATAAAAGACCCATTTTAATGCATCGGCTAAACCGTAAAGTATAAATAAGGGTAATTGCCCTAGTAACCTAAAGAAAAACATCATTTGATTTCAGAACTTATTGGCTATATTCTATTAATTTTGCAAATATCCGATTAATTTTTGGGAATGCGTATTGAGATCCACTATTTACCCAGCATAGAATACTTATCATTACTTCTTTCCCAAGAGCAAGTCCAATTCGAAGTCCACGAACATTTTCAAAAACAAACGTATCGCAATAGAGCCTTGATTTTAGGCGCTAATGGAATTGAGACATTAACGGTTCCCGTACAACACCTTCATGCTGGTAAGTTGTTAATGAAGGAGGTTAAGATTGATTATGGACAAAATTGGGTTAGAATTCATCAAGGTGCAATTCAAGCAGCTTATGGGAAAGCCCCTTATTTTGAATATTTTGAGCCCTATATCCGTTCTATTTTTGAAAAGAAATTAAATTTTTTAGTAGATTTAAATATCGAATACATCGAATTGTTTGCTAAGATTCTGGGTAAAAAAATGAATTTTTCTTTAACAAAATCGTTTGAAATAGAAGATAAAGATGTATTTTGGAATTCTATAAAAGCCAAACAAGATTGGCGAGAAAGAAAGCTTTACAACGAAATAGCATATCCACAGTGTTTCGGAAATACATTTCAACCAAACTTATCCGTGTTGGATTTGTTAATGAACCAAGGCAGAGATGCTAATTTGATTTTAAATCAATTGAACAAAAAATGAACAAATAGAACGGTGTTCTTGTTCTCGGCATAAAAATAAATTATATGGAGGCTAAGTTTTCAAATAAAGTGAAAGAAGTGATTTCTCTAGCAAGAGAAGAGGCCTTACGTTTAGGACATGATTACATTGGGACAGAGCACCTAATGCTAGGAATGATTCGTGATGGGGAAGGTCCAGGGATTGATTTACTGTTGAAGTCAGGAGTGTCCTTAGATCAGTTAAGGCAGAGTATTGAACATTCCACTGCTTCGACCAGTCGTTCTTCCTTCGATAAACAAAATATGTTGAATATACCTTTAACCAAGCAAGCGGAAAAGGTATTACGTCTTACGTATTTAGAAGCGAAGTATTTCAAAACCAATTTAGTAGGAACGGATCATTTGTTGATGGCAATTTTGCGCGACGAAGATAATGTAGCCACACAAATTTTGGAGAAGTACCAGGTTTACTATGATTTAATCAAAGAAATGGTAGAGTTTCAAAATGGAGCTGGTCAAGAAAATTCACCTAAAGCAAGTTCAGATACAGATGACAATGATGATGATAGTCGTTTGTATTCTTCTGGTTCAAGTGGTTCTTCTGGTTCTGGTTCAGCATCATCAAGTACAAAAAGTACTGAAAAAAGCAAAACACCAGTTTTAGATAATTTTGGTCGGGATTTAACCAAAATTGCTGAGAATGGAAAGTTAGATCCTATTGTCGGACGTGAAAAAGAAATTGAGCGTGTGGCTCAAATTTTATCTCGTAGAAAGAAAAATAATCCCATCTTAATTGGTGAACCAGGGGTAGGTAAAACTGCCATTGCGGAAGGATTAGCTTTGCGAATTATTCAGAAAAAAGTTTCTCGGGTATTATTTGGTAAGCGTGTAGTAACGCTTGATTTAGCCTCTTTAGTGGCAGGAACTAAATACCGTGGGCAGTTTGAAGAGCGTATGAAAGCTGTCATGAATGAGTTGGAGAAGTCTACAGATGTCATTTTATTCATTGACGAGTTGCATACGATTGTGGGTGCAGGTGGTGCCTCAGGGTCATTGGATGCATCCAATATGTTTAAGCCAGCTTTGGCTCGGGGTGATATTCAAGTTATTGGGGCCACAACCTTAGATGAATACCGTCAATACATTGAAAAGGATGGTGCACTTGCTCGTCGTTTCCAAACAGTGATGGTAGATGCAACTACAGTAGATGAAACCATTGAAATTTTACATAACATTAAGGATAAGTATGAAGAACATCACCATGTGATTTATACGCCAGAATCCATTGTTTCGGCTGTTAAATTATCTGATCGATATGTATCAGATCGTTTCTTGCCAGATAAGGCAATTGACGTGATGGATGAGGTAGGTGCGCGAGTACATATTTCTAACATTAATGTACCAGCCGATATTGTAGCCTTAGAATCCCAAATTGAGATTGTCAAGAAGGAGAAAAATCAGGTGGTTAAGTCTCAAAAGTATGAAGAAGCAGCTCAATTGCGTGATCGTGAAAAGAAATTAATCGATCAATTGGAGCAAGCCAAAAACATTTGGGAGGAAGAATCAAAGAAACAAAAGTTCACAGTAACTGAAGAACATGTAGCTGAGGTTATTGCTCAGATGACAGGTATTCCTGTGAATCGTGTGGCGGCTAAAGAGGGTGAGAAGCTGTTGTTGATGGAGCAAGAAATGTCTAAACATGTGATTGGACAAGGTGATGCCATTAAGAAATTGGTGAAAGCCATTCAACGTACGCGTGTGGGTTTAAAAGATCCTAAAAAACCAATTGGATCCTTCATTTTCTTGGGGCCTACGGGAGTAGGAAAAACGGAAATGGCGAAGGTTTTGGCTTCTTATTTATTTGACAAAGAAGATGCCTTAGTGCGTATTGACATGAGTGAATACATGGAGAAATTTAGTGTTTCTCGTTTAGTGGGAGCGCCTCCGGGCTATGTGGGATATGAAGAGGGTGGTCAATTGACTGAAAAAATACGTAGAAAGCCTTATTCAGTTGTGCTATTGGATGAAATTGAAAAAGCACATCCAGATGTTTTCAACTTGTTATTGCAGGTATTAGACGACGGTATTTTAACAGATGGTTTGGGTAGAAGAGTTGATTTCAGAAATACCATCATCATCATGACTTCCAATATTGGTGCTCGCGATTTGAAAGATTTTGGCTCAGGAATTGGTTTTTCAACTAAATCTAGAATGGATAACATTGAGGAACATGCGAAATCAACGATTCAAAATGCCTTAAAGAAAGCTTTTGCACCTGAGTTTATCAATCGTCTAGACGATATTATTGTATTTAATTCTCTTGAAAGAGCCGATTTGCACCAAATTATTGATTTGATGTTAATTAAATTGAAAACTCGTTTGAGCAATTTGGGATATACGGTAACTTTGACAGACAAAGCCAAAGACTTCATTGCTGATAAAGGATATGATCCTCAATACGGGGCTCGACCTTTGAACCGGGCAATTCAAAAATACTTGGAGGATCCGCTTGCCGAAGAGATTTTAAAAGGCCCATTGGCAGAAAATGAGATCATAGAGGCTGATTTTGAAGAGGGTGCAACGGAAATTGTATTAACAAGAAAAACCAATATTTAGAATAAATTATTATATGAAATTAGTTGAAAACAAGGTTTTACTAGTTACTGGAGCATCAAGAGGTATTGGTCGTGCCATTGCTATCTCATTTGCTAAATCTGGTGCTAATGTAGCCTTTACTTATTTATCCTCAGTAGAAAAAGGAGAGGCGCTTGAAAAAGAATTAGCCGCATTTGGAATTCGTGCCAAAGGGTATCGTTCTGATGCTTCGCAGTATGCTGAATCTGAGGAATTAGTAAATTCTGTATTAGAAGATTTTGGTTCCATTGATGTATTAATAAACAATGCAGGTATTACGCGTGATGGTTTGTTGATGCGCATGAGTGAAGAACAGTGGGATGAGGTAATTCGGGTAAATCTTAAATCTGTTTTCAATTTGACAAAAGCCGTCATTAAACCCATGATGAAGGCTAAGTCAGGATCTATTATTAATTTAACATCTATTGTTGGTATAAAAGGTAATGCCGGTCAAGCAAATTATTCAGCCTCTAAAGCTGGTATTATTGGTTTTACCAAGTCAGTAGCTTTGGAATTAGGTTCTAGAAATATTCGTTGTAATGCCATCGCACCTGGTTTTATAGAAACTGAAATGACAGGTGAATTAAATGAAGCAACGGTAGAAGAATGGACTAAATTTATCCCATTAAAACGAGGTGGTCAAGCAGAGGAAGTTGCCAATGTATGTTTATTCTTAGGTTCGGAGCTATCTTCCTATGTGACGGGTCAAGTATTGCAAGTTGATGGGGGCCTTTTAACCTAATGCATCCAATTCTCTTGAATTTATGGCTAAGCTCAGTTCCCCTTTGGGTGGGATTGAGCTTAGCTTTTTTATTGGGTATATGGTATTATTGGTTTCAAAATAGAAAAAATGAAAAAACGGGTTTAATCGTTTTTCAATCCATTTTACGAGGTCTTTTTTTGGTTGGAATCATATTATGTTTTATTCCTTGGAAGCTTACCATAGAAGAATCTACATTGCTTCCCAATAAAACACTTTTGCTTGTAGACGATTCCAAATCCATGGATCAAGCCAATTTTACTAGTTTTATCAAGCAAGTTGAAGAGGATATTGAATTAATTAATCCAAAGGATAGTGAATTGAAATTGATTAGCTTGAGTAAGTCATCTAGTGCTAGTCAAATTAAGCCTAATGGTCAAAACTCCTCTTGGGCTAAGGTGCAGGATTTGATTAGAAAAGAATCTAAAGGATACCAAGTAAAAGATGTTTTTTTTATCACGGATGGTCAATTGAGGGATTTAGAAACTTCTCTGCATCGTGGGGTTTCCATGTACCTAATTCCATTTGGTCAAATCATTACCCAACAAAAAATAGGTTTCAGTGTACCTAATAAAACGCTTTATTCCGTGGTGGGAGAGAAGATTCATGTGCCTATCTCCGTTTGGTCTAATTTAAAAATGGGGTATAGATCACCAGCCATTCAGGTATTTGTAGATTCAAAATTGTATCAAAATATCAAAGCTACCGGAGGGAGCTGGGAGGAATTTCAAGAAGTTGATTTAGTCTTATCTAATTCAACAATTGGTAAACATACGATTCGAATAAAAGTAGAAAATGATGATTCTCTGGACCAAAGTTTCACTTGGATTGTACAAGATTATCGTGCTAAAGTGGAAGCTTTTGCCCTAGCTCCGAATCCAAATTTGGGCGTCATAAATCGAATAGCTCATGAGGCTAAAATTAATTTACATTGGAATTTTAATTCAACTATATCCAATTTACCTAAGGCTGACAATTATGTATTTTATGGTATTTTACCCAAAGAAATTCCTCAAGATAAGTCAGTTTGGTACTTAAATATTCCTAAGGAGCTGAACAAGAATTTGCCACCTATGGAAGATTATACCAAAATGGGTTTATATTTTCCAAGTTCTTGGCAAAAGCATTCAGCTATAAGAACGAGTTTTTCAAGTGCTATTGTGGATTTATGGAAAGAGCAGATGGCAGAGGTTAAAAATTTGGGTTCTTATGCTGTACTAGATTCTACTTTATTGGAATTATTTAAAATGAGTTTTTTGCGTAAGGCAGATGATTTAGTTTCCTTGGACCTCGACAAATCTCAAATTACCTTAGGCGAAGAATTAGGATTTGAAATACGCCAATTAAATCCTGAGCAAAATGAAGGTTTAAAATACCCTGTTCAATTTAAGCTATCCAATGGGAAATCTAGTGTTCAGTTTCAACGAACTTTATCTCAAATTCATCAAGTGTTTCCATATTCACCCGATAAGCCAGGAAAGTATCAATATCAGGTCAAAATAACGTATCAGGGTAAAGAAATAGATTTTTCTGGTGAATTTAATGTGATTAAGGTAGATGGAGAGTCTGTAATTGGTCGGAATAATGCCAATTTTCAAATGTTATCTCACAGGGAAGGAATTAAATTGATAGAATCATCTGAAATAAAAAAGTTAACCTTGGGTAATAAAGTTTTGGCTGGGGAAGTTAGCTTAAAAGAAATTAATTTATGGGAATGGCCCTATTTTGGTTTATTGATGGTGGTACTTATTAGTGTCGAATGGATTATTCGGAAAAGATTAAATCAAATATGAGGTATTTTTTAATTGTAGGATTATTGTTTTTAGGCTTTTCATGTCGTAGAGAAGTGCTTTTACCCTCCAAGCCTGCTGTTTATAAAGATAAATTTGATCCAATTAAACCTGCATTTACTCAGGTTGATTTTGAATTTTCTTATGATACATTGCAAAAATGGATGAAATGGCAAGCAGGTAAAACTTTACTCCAATCAAGCACTGATGCGACATTGGTGGGATTTCCTCTACTGATTAATTTATTAGGAACTCCTAAAATTCAAGGAAATAATGATAGAACCCTTTTCCTTAAGTTGCCGATAGGCTTTATCGCTGAGCCAAGTTTGGCAGGTTTTTCAGCTGGTAAAGTAAATGGTCAAATGGATTTGTCAGTACAAGCTGATGTAGTTACTAAACCCTTGACTTCACTTGCTCTCCAGCAAATTCAATATTCCTATCAATGGAAGGAAAAACCCAGTTTACGAGTGGCAGGTTTTGGTGTTAATGTAGCATCTGTCATTGATCGTTTATTAGCTAGTAAACAAGAACAACTGACTAACCAAATAACTAAACAAATTAACCAATCACTACAAACGGCTAATTTAGAGAAAATGTTAAATACAGCCATTCATAGTATGCCTGTAGCTGATTTTGTTTTGCATCCTTCTGTTAGTCAAATAGCTTTGGATAAATGGGTATTGGGTAATCAAAGTATTCGTGGGTCAGCATGGGTGAATTCTTCTTTGGTTTTTACGAATGTATTTGACAGTCGGGTACTTCAAAAGAATTCAATTAAATTGATTTCTCAGGTACCAAGCGTACCAGAATCTGCGGCCCCTTTTTCTGTACAATTAAGCTGGGAATATTTACGGGCATTGGTTGAAAGTCAATGGAGAAAAGGCATGAAGCAAACAGATTTAACCTTGACCCTGCAAACGAACGATACACGATTGATTCATTGTACTATTTTAGGCTATAAAGGTAAAGCTAGTTCATTTAGTTTCGATTTTATACCTGTTTTAGTGGAAGGAAATAAATTGAGTATTCGATTGGTTTCCAAAGATTTACAAGGTTTGAGTTTCCCTTCTAATATGTTCAAAAAACAAGTTCTTAAGCGTTTAGAAAGAAATTTAAATCAATTTAATATTGATCCAATGTTATTTATTGATCGTTCTCAATGGATGAAAAATGGAATGGAGAATGCTACCATGCAAATTCGTTTGGATAGTTTACAATGGAATCAAGCGGTATTGAATGTGATGGGGGAAATCCAAGGTAAATGGTTGATTAGGAAATAAGTACTACCTTTGTCACAGAGAAAATAAATCGTCTTATCGCTTTTTTAAAGAGGAAAGTCCGAACAACAAAGAGCATCGTGCTTCCTAACAGGAAGGAAGATTTTAATAGTCTTACAGATAGTGCCACAGAAAATAACCGCCTTTCGAGGTAAGGGTGAAAAGGCGAGGTAAGAGCTCACCGCTATTTTGGTGACAAAATAGGCATAGGTAAACCTCACGAGTTGCAAGATCAAATAGGCTGGCTGTCGAAAGACAAAAGGGTTGCTCGTCCGATGTCAGCGGGTAGATTGCTAGAGGTGAATAGTGATATTCATCCAAGATAAATGATAAGAAGGCTTTACAGCTTACAGAATTCGGCTTATAGATTTATTTTCTCTTTTTCTTTTGCTTGGAATTTCTCTCCAAAATCATTAATTTCGCAAACATTTTTATAAACTCGAGGGACGAGATCCCTCATAACCCAACACATAATGGCTGTTAAAATCAGACTAGCGCGTCGTGGACGCAAGAAATTGGCAATTTTTGACTTAGTTGTAGCAGATGCACGTGCACCTCGCGACGGTCGTTTTATTGAAAAAATTGGTACGTATAACCCAAATTCAAATCCTGCTACTATCGTCTTGAACGATGCACAAGCACTTAAATGGGTGATGAATGGAGCTCAACCAACGGATACAGCGAAAGCGATTTTGTCTTACCGTGGTATTTTATACAAAAAACACTTACAAGTAGGAGTGATCAAAGGTGCTATCACTCAAGAGCAAGCAGACGCTAAGTTTGAAGCTTGGAAAGCTGAGAAAGAGACTAAGATTCAAACTAAGTCAACTAACATCCAAGATTCTAAAGATAAGTCAAAAGCTACTCGTTTAGCAGCTGAAGCTAAGGTTTCTGCGGCTCGTGCTGAAGTTATTGCAGCTAAAAACAAAGTAGAAGAAGAGGCATTGGTGGCAAGTGTAGTTGAAGCAATCAATGAAACAGATGATGATGCTTCTGAAGAAGTAGAAGAAACAGTTGTAGCTGAAGTAGCTGCTGAAGAAGCAACAGCCACAGAAGAGGCTCCTGCTGCGGAAGAAACGCCAGCAACAGAAGAGGCTGCTCCAGAAGCAGAAGCTCCTGCAGCTGAATAATTTTTAAATTCATTTAAAATCATACAAATTTGATATTCAGATTTGTATGATTTTTTTTTGTACCTATGGCAGCAACAGAATATTTTGAATTAGGAACTTTATCTAAACCTCATGGAATTAAAGGTGCATTTCATGTGTATTTAGATGTTGATGATCCAGAAGAATACGAGGATTTAGATGCTGTGTTTTTACAGCTAGGAAATGAAATGGTACCATATTTTATTACTGATTTACAGGTAAGATCTAATCTTAATCTAATGACACTTGAGGGCATAGATAGTTTAGATGCTGCTAAGGAATTAGTAGGAACCAAATTGTTTTTACCAGTTTCCATGCTTCCCAAACTCAAGGATAATCAATTTTATTACCATGAAATTGTGGGATATCAAGTGGTGGATAAAAATCATGGTGCCTTAGGAACAGTCAAAGAAGTTTATTCAACTGGGGCTCAAGATGTTTTGGTTATGAATTACCAGGCTAAAGAAGTTTTAATTCCGCTAATGGACGAAATTATCCCCCAAGTGGATAAAAAGAATAAAGTGATTCACAGTATTTTACCTGATGGCCTTTTAGAAGTTTATTTAGATGATGCGAATTGATATTATTTCTGTCGTTCCGGCCTTGATGCAAAGTTTCTTTGAACATTCTATATGTAAAAGAGCCAGTCAAGCAGGATTAGTATCCATTCATTTACACGATTTGCACGACTATTCTTCTAAAAAATTTAGGCAGGTAGATGATTATCCTTTTGGTGGAGGGGCAGGTATGGTTATCGCAGTTGAACCATTATCGAATTGTTTAGATCAATTAATGGCAGAAAGAACCTATCAAGAGATTATTTTTTTAACTCCTGATGGCGAAAAATTTCAACAAGGAATTGCGAATCAATTAAGCATGTCGGAAAATATATTGTTCATTTGTGGGCATTATAAAGGAATAGATGAAAGGATTCGTGAGAAATATGTTACCCGTGAAATATCCATTGGAGATTATGTTTTGTCTGGAGGAGAAATAGCTGCAGCTGTTTGTGCTGATGCCATTATTCGTCTAATTCCAGGGGCTATTGGTGATGAAAGTTCTGCATTAACTGATTCATTTCAAGATGGTTTATTGGCACCGCCAGTTTATACACGTCCCGCAAGTTTCAAAGGCATGGATGTTCCAGAGGTATTGCTTTCTGGGCATGAGAAAAAAATAGAAGCTTGGCGTCATGAACAATCGATTAAACGTACACAAGAGCGTAGACCCGATTTATTACAATAGTCATGGAGAAAAAAAATGACATGAGTTTGCCTAGCATTATTGCATTAGGTGTACTTTATCTTATTTGGGGCTCTACCTTTCTTAGTGTTCGAATTTTGATTGATTATTTTCCTCCATTATTTATTTCCTATGGAAGGAATTTTACCGCAGGGTTTCTGCTGTTTTTGTGGTCAATTTTAGGTAAACATTGGGTCAAAATGCCCATAAAGCACCTAAAGGTACACATCATGGCTGGTATTTTATTTATTACCATCAACAATGCTTCTTTAGCCATTGCTAGTGCCATCGTTCCTTCTGGATTTTCAGCTGTATTCATGGCGCTAGGCCCATTGCTATTAGTGATATTCTTTTGGATGGAGGGAGTAAAGCCGAGTGTAAAAAAAATCATGGCTACTTTATTAGGCCTGATTGGAATAGTCATCATGAGTTCACAAAAAGGTTTGTCCATACCAGGCAAATCTGATCAGTTTTTTACAGGAATAGGCTTATTAATTGGCGCTGCATTTGCTTGGAATATAGCCGTTTTTCGTGTTCAATCCACCAAGGCAAATAGCTATCATTTCACTCAAGTTTGTGCCATACAAATGATTACCGGTAGTGTATTATTGATGATTATCAGTACTCTAAAAGGAGATTTAGCTTTGTTGCACCTAGCAGTTGTTCCCTTTAAAGCTTGGGCAGTTTTTTTATATTTAACCTTAATAGGCTCATTAGCTGGTTTTTCCATCTTTGGATATTTATCCAAAGAATGTGATGCTGCTGTGGTAGCCACTTTTACTTATGTAAATCCAGTGGTGGCCTTAATTTTAGGTAATATAGTCTTAGGGGAGGAGTTACATCCTATTTTATTATTTGCTAGTTTTTTCATACTATTGGCAGTTGTTTTAATTACCACAGATAAAACTAAATTTGTTATTAAGTCATGAAAAAACTTTTAATAAGCCTTTTTTCCATCGTAAATCTATCTTTTTGTCTAATGGCTCAAAGTCCCCAAGCATTATATTCGGGAGTAATTCCCAATTACATTGATGGTCCAAACGAGCAAAATGTAGCTGTTACGAATGGTATTTCAAGAATTGCCAAAGTAACTATTCCAAGTTATCAATTTTATTCAGCAGGTCCAGGTGCGAACAAACCCTGTGTGATTGTTTGTCCAGGTGGAGGTTATGGTATTTTGGCTTCGTCTCATGAGGGTTCCGACATTGCAAAGAAATTTAATGAAAGAGGGATTCATGCCCTTGTATTGTTTTATCGTTTACCTGATGCCAAAAGACAGGTTGATAAAAGAATTGCCCCTTTACAGGATGCGCAACAAGCTATTCGTATAACGCGGCAACATGCTTCTGACTGGGGAATTGATCCTAAAAAGATTGGAATCATGGGTTTTTCTGCTGGAGGGCATTTAGCTTCTAGCGCGGCTACTCATTTTAGCAAGGATTATACAGGAATCAACGATGGCGCCAATCTTCGTCCAGACTTTCAAATTTTATTGTACCCTGTGATTAGTTTTAGATCTTTTGGACACCAAGGTTCAGCTAAAAATTTAATAGGTCCAGAGATGACAGCTGAAGATTTGCATTTGTTTTCTAATGAAGAACAAGTTAGCCCACAAACACCTCCTGCTTTTTTAGTTCATGCTGCGGATGACAAAGCCGTTCCTGTTAAGAATTCCTTAATATACGTAGAGAAATTAAGCGACCTTAATATCACCGCTGATTTACATGTATATGCCAAAGGAGGTCATGGTTTTGGTTTAAATAACAAAACCACCACGGACGATTGGTTCGAAAGTTTGATGAAATGGTTTAAATCTCAATCCTTACTTTGATTTCTTTTCATTAAATAATAAAAAGGCACTCCAGATACAACAAGACCTAATCCAATGGTTGAAGAGAGTGTTCTGACATATAATAAATTGGCTGCAATGGCTACTAGGATTATTAGGTAAATCGCAAATAATATTTTGTTGGTATTGCTTAATAATCCTTTTGATATCTTTTCCTTGTATAGCGACATGACAGTAAGGAAATAGAACAGCAAAATAGCAAATACCGTAAAGTCCAATAAAGTGCCATAACCACCTGAAAAGCATAGTAGAATGGCCCAAATTCCTTGAATGATTAGTGAATAGGATGGAGCACCATTTTTATTTAAATGAGCGGCTTTTGAAAAGAATAATTTATCTAGAGCCATCGCCTCAAATAGCCTGCCTCCAGCTAAAATGATCCCATTGTTGCATCCAAAGGTTGATATCATAATAAATATGGCCATCAAGGTAGCTCCAATGGTACCAAAAACACTTTGTAAAGCTGCTGAACCAAGTCTGTCCTGGCTTGCAAACATAATACCACGCTCATAGGCTGTTGCCCCAGATGGATTACCTTCCAAAGGTAAAATACCTAAATAAGCAATGTTGGTCAGTATGTACAGTAAACAGACTAGTGCAGAACCATATACCAATCCTTTGGCTATGGTTTTTTTAGGATCTTCAAAATCTTGGCTGGCGAAAGTAACATTATTCCAGGCAGAAGAGGAAAATAATGGACCTATCATGGCAACTCCAAATAAGCTAGCTAGTGTTAGTGGTTCAATCGACAAAAATTGCTGAGAGGGTTCATCATAGGTTTTGACCTCTCTGAAAAAATCCGTAAAATGAATCCAATCGTTTTGTATGCCAACATAGAATCCTATTAGGATTAATACAATGATGGCACCAATTTTAGTGAATGTGAATAGATTTTGAATGAAGGAGGCAAATGATATCCCTTTTAAATTAAAATACGTCAAAAGAGCAATTAAAGCTGCCGCTAAAATTTGTTGACTGTTGATGTAATTGAATAAAAGAGCATTTTCATTGATGATACTTGGGAACAGAAACCCGGTATATTTGGCAAAGGCCACTGCTACAGCTGCTATCGTTCCGGTCTGTATGACAAGGAATGTGGTCCATCCAAATAAAAATCCTGTCATGGGAGAATAAGCTTCTTTCAAATAGATATACTGGCCGCCGGTTTGAGGAAACAAGGTAGATAACTTTCCATAAGCATAAGCACCAGTGATGGTGAGAAAACTGGTTAATAACCAGGTGCTTATCCACATATAAGGGCTGGAAATTTGCCTTGCTACCTCAGAACTTACTAAGAATATACCCGATCCAATCATGGAACCCATGACCAGCATGGAGGCATCTAGGGTGTTTAATTTTTTAATTTGTTGATTCATTTTATTTGGAAAACTTAAAAATAGTCAATTTTTAGTTTTTGGTATTTTTTTTGGGAGAAATATTAATTAGTACATTTTTTGCTCCGCTTTATCCCTTTTTTTTAATGGACAAAAATTGTAAACGTTTACGTAAACGTTTACGGAAAAAAATTAAAGATTTTCATTGAATTATTATAAATCCTATGTCTATATTAGTTTCACTTGATGGTGATATTCAGGTGAAAATTAACTTACTACTTGTAATAGTTCAATTAATCAGACTACCAATGAAACAAAGCATTAATGAGGTGGAAGTATGGGATCAATTCAGAAATGGAGACCACCAAGCCTTTACTTGTCTTTATCAGCATTTTGTACAACCCTTGTATTCCTATTCCTTGGGTATTACTAGCGACAAAGAATTAATCAAGGATTGTTTGCATGATTTATTTGTTGAACTATGGCGTAATCATGCCAGTCTTGGTCCGACAACCAGTGTTAAATTTTATTTGATGGCTTCTATTAAACGTAAATTAGTACGTCATTTAGATGGGCAATTAAAAAATGCCCAGCATCACGCTAATTATTATTTAGAATCAGCCGATCGTGATTTTAGTCAAGAGTACCAGATGATTCGAATGGAAGATGAATTATCGACTAATAAACAATTGTCGCAATGCATGCTAAAATTAAGTAAGCGCCAAAGAGAAGCCATATCTTTGAAATTCTATCATAACATGGATACCGAACAAATCAGTCAATCCATGAAAATTAATCCACAATCTG
The DNA here is from genome assembly GCA_027491315.1 of Cytophagaceae bacterium. GTDB lineage: Bacteria > Bacteroidota > Bacteroidia > Cytophagales > Spirosomataceae > Aquirufa. The sequence continues at coordinate 8,437 of JAIXWL010000003.1, read as the reverse complement.
TGTACAATTTAATCTTTGGAGCTCTACGTCAGATGAAAGAGTTCATGGTTTACGAAAATGTAGCATTTTAAATTAAAATGAGTAAAAAGGTTAAGACAATTACTTTATGTAGTAATTGTACAAAAAAACCTTTAAATGTTACACCACAATGAATTAAAGAAAAACTACTTTAAGCGATTAATGCGAGCCCGCATTAACAAATTTTTATTAAGATTCTCTGCTGTAAACTGGAACCAACACAGAAAATCTCAAAACCCTAAGGTCCAGCTTACTCCTGATGAGAGCAAGGCATTATGGAGTAGGATTCAAAACACTTTGCATTCTTATTAACTTATTATTTTGGAACAAATGAGAAAAAAATTACTTTCAAAATTCCTATTAAGCATGGTATTTGTTTTTTTAGGAATTCAGTTGTTTGCTCAGGATCGATCTATTAGCGGAAAAATTACTTCTGCTGAAGATGGTATGGGAATTCCTGGAGTTACCGTTTTAGTTAAAGGAACCAAAACAGGTACTTCTTCAGATGCTAATGGAAATTTTAAAATTTCAGCATCTTCTTCGGCTGTGTTAGTTATTTCATCGGTGGGTTATTTACCACAGGAGGTTCCTGTAGGTTCTAAGACCCAAATTGATGTTAAACTTGCTGCTGATAACACTAGTTTAAGTGAGGTAGTAGTAGTAGGTTATGGTACTCAGAAAAAGAGTCAAATGACGGGAGCTATTTCTTCTGTGGGGGCTAAGGAAATTTCTGAACTTCCTGTGACGAATGCTAGACAAGCTTTACAAGGTAGAGCAGCTGGTGTGGACGTAGTGCAACCTGGATCTAAACCAGGTGCTGGACCACAAATTCGTATTCGTGGACGTAGATCTTTTAACGCATCCAATGACCCATTATATGTAGTAGATGGTATTCCATTATCTGGAGGTATTGATGATATTAACCCTTCAGATATTACATCCATGGAGGTATTAAAGGATGCTTCTGCAACGGCTATTTATGGTTCTAGAGGTGCCAATGGTGTCGTTATTATCTCTACTAAACGTGGTAAAGCTGGTAAAACAGTAGTATCCGTAGATTCTTATTATGGTGTAAACCAAGAATTAGGAACTATTCAAGTTATGAATGGTGCTGAATTTGCAGAATATAAGCGTGAATCTCGTCGTGCCGTAGGTCAATATCCTTTAGGGGCTGCCACTGCAGCTGATGATGCAAAAATATTTGAGCCTAGAGAGTTAACAAGTATTGCTACTGGTAGAAGTACTGATTATGTAGGTGGTATGTTACGTGCTGGAGCTATCCAAAGCCACCAAGTATCTGTTTCTGGTGGATCAGAAAAAACTACCTTTAATATTTCTGCTAACTACTTCAATGATATTGGTGTAGTTAAAATGCAAGATTTTACTCGTTATACATTCCGAGTGAACTTAGATCACCAAATCAACGATAAAATTAAAATTGGTTTATCTACTTTGGTGGTAAATAGTCTTCGTAACGGAGAGAACTTAAATATTCTTGGTGGAGCGATGCAAGAGAATCCACTAGGAGAGCCTTATGATGCTAACGGTAATTTAGTATTCTTACCTACCAATGACGGTTTAAGAACCAATCCATTTTCTGAGATTGTTCCTGGAGCAAATATTGATGAAAATAAGCGTTTCAGAACTTTCAACAGCCTTTATGGAGAATGGAACATTGCGAAAGGTTTAAAATACCGTGTAAACTTTGGACCAGACTTAACCATCGGTCGTGCGGGTCGTTTTATTGGCGCTTTTACTAACAATAACCGTGGTGGTAATGCAACGGCAAGTATAAGTGAACAATTCTTGTTTAACTGGACATTAGAAAACGTGATTACGTATAACCGCAAATTCAAAGATGTTCATAACTTGAATTTTACGGGTTTACAGTCTATCCAACGTGATCGTGATGAGCGTACATCCATTTCAGTAAATGGGGTACCAGCTGAATCTGAATCATACCACCGTCTTGGTGATGCAAGCCAGATTACAGGTGCTAATACAGACTTAATTGAATGGACTTTACTTTCATACATGGGTCGTTTGAACTATGACTACAAAGAAAAGTATTTGATTACTGCTACTTTACGTGCTGACGGTTCATCTCGTTTCGGAGCGAATACAAAATTCGGTCTTTTCCCTTCAGTGGCTGTTGGTTGGAATATGTCAGAAGAGCCATTTATCAAAGATATTACTGCTATAGATCAGTTGAAACTTCGTGCTAGTTGGGGAGCTATTGGTAACCAAGCTATTACTCCATACCAAACGCAAGCTTTATTAGGAAGAACAGCTTATGCTTGGGATAATGCAGCTGCTTACGGATATCGTCCAAATACCATTGGTAACCCAGATTTACGTTGGGAAACTTCTACTACTAAAAACGTAGGTTTAGATTTTAGTTTTTTACGTGGAAGAATCTCTGGTACAGCTGAATACTATGTGACAAATACTACTAACTTGTTGGCACCACAGCCACTACCTACTTCCATTGGTTTTGGTGGTTTTACCACTAACGTAGGAGAAACTCAAAATACAGGTCTTGAGTTAACTTTATCAACTGTCAATGTAGATAAAGGTGATTTTCAATGGACTTCGGATTTAATCTTCAACAGAAATAGAGAAGCCATTATTGAGTTAGCCAATGGTAAAGTAGATGATGTGGGAGCTGGTCGTTTTATTGGTCAACCATTAAGTGTTTTCTTTGATTACAAGAAGATTGGTATTTGGCAAACATCTGAAAAAGACGAAGCTGCTAAATATGGTGATAAAGTGGGTCAGATTAAGGTTCAGGACTTCAACAACGACGGTAAAATTAATGCAGATGATCGTCAGATTTTGGGTTCTGCTGTTCCATCCTTTACAGCTGGTTTAACTAACCGTTTCTCTTATAAGGGATTTGATTTATCATTCTTTGTATTTGCTCGTGTAGGTCAAATGATTCGTAGTCGATTTCATGACAACGTAAACCAATTAGCGGGTCGTTACAACAACTTATCATTGAACTATTGGACGCCTAACAATCCAACCAATGAATTCCCTCAACCTGTAGTAACTCAAGAATTCCCTAAATACGGAAGTGCTTTAACTTACTTTGAAGGTTCATTTTTTAAGATTAGAAATATTAACATTGGTTATAATATTCCTGATAAGGTTGCTAAAAGATGGAAAATGGAAAGTGTTAGAGTATATGCAAGTATCCAGCAGCCTTTAATTTTGGCAGAGTATCGTCAAAAGTATAAAGGTATTGATCCAGAAACATTCGTAGATGGTGAGCAAGGTGTTGGTGGTGGTGAGGTTAATACCAACGTATCACCTGCTACAAGCATACTTACTTTTGGTGTAAATCTTAAATTTTAATAATATTTCAACTATTAATAGATATGAAAAGCTTTAAATTATTTAAAAAAATAAGTTTATTAGCAAATTTAGGATTGATTGGAACACTAGGTTTAGGTTTACAATCTTGTAATGATTTGCTTACAGAAAATGTAGTATCACGTATTGGTAATGATTACATCAATACAGCCAAAGGTTTAAATGATGCTACGAGTGCCGCATACTCTACCATGCGCTCTTGGTATGGTACAGAACGTGGAATGAACCTTACTATTTTTGGAACGGATTCATATACCAATGGGGCTGATGGTAGCTGGAAATTCATGAATACGTATACAACTGATTTTGATACCAGAAATGGTTTAGTTGCAGAAGTTTGGACTGATTTTTATCAAGGTATCAATACTTGTAATGCCATCATAGAACGTGCTCCAGCGGTGACTGGTTTAGCGGATGCAGTAAAAAAACAACGTGTAGCAGAGGCTAAATTTATTAGAGCTCATCATTATTTTATTTTGACTCAACTATTTGGCGGTGTGGATTTACGTTTAACTGAAACTTTGGCTCCAACTAAAGTAGTTAAGCGTAGTACAGTTGCTCAACAATATGCACAAATCATTAAAGACCTAACAGAAGCTTTACCTGATTTAGAAAATAAAGCAAGATCTGCTGATTATGGACGTATCACTCGTGCAGGAGCAGAGCACCTATTAGGTCGTGTGTATTTAACTAAGGCTACTTCAATTGCTAAAGCAAGTGACGATTATGCAAAGGCTATTGCAAGTTTGAAGAATGTTATCAGTAATTATGGTATTTCATTATTGCCAAATTTTGCCGATGTACATAGACAAGGAAATGAGATGAATAATGAGGTTATTTGGTCTATTCAATATACCCGTGATCCATTAACTAATGCTGGTGGAAATAATGCACACGTATTTTTTGGTATGGAATACGATGTATTGCCAGGCATGCAACGTGATACTGAAAATGGTCGTCCATTTAAGCGTTATGCACCTACAAAGTACACTCTTGATGTAGTTTTTAAAGATAGAGAAAATGATAGTCGTTATAAAAAGACTTTCAAAGATACTTATCTGTCCAACAGACCAGGTACCTACAACACGAGTTTTGACTTAACTAAGAAGACGGTTACGTTTGCCTTAGGGGATACGGCTATTTTCTTACCAGGTTATGAAATGCCAGAGGCAGAAAGAGCTAAAAAGAAATATCAGGTATTAGTTCCTTCTCGTTATGATGAGCGTATTTTTCTTGCTATTAACAAGCACTTTGACGGCGCTCGTGTAGATCGTACTCAATTTGAAGGTGGACGTGATTTCATCGCATTCCGCTTAGCTGATACGTATTTAATGCTCGCTGAAGCTCAATATTTCTCTGGTGCTATTTCTGATGCCGTTAATACATATAATGTGATACGCCGTCGTGCAGCATGGCCAGGAAAAGAATCTGCTATGTTAATTACAGCTGATCAGTTAAATGTAAACTTCGTTATGGATGAGCGTGAGCGTGAATTGTTGGGTGAACAATCTCGTTGGTTTGATTTAGCACGTTGGGGTAATTTGATAGATCGTGTAAAGCTTCATAACCCGCAAGCAGCACCATATATTAAAGCCCACCATGTGTTAAGACCTATTCCTCAATTACAAATTGATAGAGCGGAAGGTACTTCTACAGGTTTTCCTCAAAATCCAGGCTATTAATATCAAATTGATTTTGTTATTTTGTAAAATTCCGAGGAGTCATTCTCGGAATTTTACTTTAAACTTATTTTTATGAAAAAACTATTTTTAATCTTATCTACTTGCCTAGCTTTTCAGGTAAATGCTCAAAATCAATCGGTTAGCTTCAAGAAAAACGATGCGGAAAAGAAGATTGACGTATTAGTAGGAGGCAAATATTTCACTTCTTATTTCTTTCCCGGTGAATCTGTTTTAAAAAAGGCGGTGCTTTTCCCTATTTTAAGTGCCAAAGGTAGTACCATTACCCGTGGGTATCCAGTGGCTATTCGTCCGGGCGAGCGAACTGATCATCCTCACCATGTAGGTATGTGGTTAAACTATGAAGATGTAAATGGTTTTGACTATTGGAATAATTCCAATAACATTTCGGAGGGAATGAAGAGCCATAAATTTGGAACCATAGTTCATGAGCAAATTTTGAACATGAAAGGTGGAAAAGACAAAGGAGAATTAGGAGTTTCGGCTACATGGATTGATAGCGATGGAAAAGGAGCAAAGGTTTTAGCGGAAAAAACTACCTATGCATTTTCTGGAACCTCCGATATCCGTGTGATTGACCGTATAACTACTTTGACTGCCCTAGCTGAAACAGTCTTATTCAAAGATGTGAAAGATGGCATGTTTGCTATTCGTGTTGCTCGTCAATTGGAAATCCCTTCCAATAAGCCTGATATTTTTACGGATGCACATGGTGTTGAGACTAAAGTGCCGGTTCTTGATAATACAGGTGTCAGTGGAGATTATGAAAGTAGTGAGGGTATCACTGGAGAAAAAGTTTGGAGTACAAGAGCCAAATGGATGAATTTAAAGGGTGTTTTAGATAATCATCCCATTAATATTGCCATTTTAGATCACCCAGCAAATGTTAGTTATCCTAGCTATTGGCATGCCAGAGGTTACGGATTATTTGCTGTGAATCCTTTAGGGGCTAAAGTTTTTAGTAATGGTAAAGATGAGCGTAATTTGACTTTGAAAAAAGGAGAATCCGTTACATTTAGATACAGAACTGTCATTGCAGATAAACAATTAAGTAAAGATGTTTTAGATAAAATGCAGGCTGAATTTGCTACGCAAGTAAAATAGGCATTTCTAATTCACGAAAAAGCTGTATTTTTGTCATGTATCAGGGGCTCTTTGAGCCCCTATTTATTTACTTTTATGAAGCTACAATTTTTAGGAGCGGCCAAACAAGTAACAGGAAGTATGTTCTTGTTAGAGTTAGAAGATGGCTTTAAGATATTGATTGATTGTGGTACGGATATGGAGAGGGAAATTGATTTTGATGAGCCTTATGAAAATAAAGCTTTTTTTCCTTTTGATGCCTCCCTGATTAATTTAGTAATTCTTACGCATGCTCATATAGACCATTCTGGTAATATTCCCATGTTATATCGAGAGGGTTATGAAGGGCAAGTTCTTTGTACTCCACCGACTGCAGAATTGGCTGAATTGCTATTGATGGACTCGGCAAATTTGCATTTGCGGAAATTGAAAGCGGCCCAGGGAGAAAGTCGAAAAAAGCACAAACAAATGGATCGCCTTTTACGTAAAGGTGATTTGTATTTACAAAAAGATGTAGAACATTCTGTAAATCATTTTATTACCATCCCATTTAGTAAGAAATTCAGGGCTACAGAAAACCTAGAAATCACGTTTATTCCTGCTGGGCACCTTTTAGGAGCGGCTCACGTACATTTGGGTATTACAGAAAATGGAGAGAAAAAAACCATTGGTTTTAGTGGTGATGTAGGTCGTAAAAACTATCCTTTGCACATAGATCCCCAAACCATGCCTCCTTGTGATTATTTGGTTTGTGAAACTACTTATGGTAATCGTATCCACGAAGACAAAGAAAGTACGAAAAAAGCATTAGGTGATATCATTAAAGCCACCTGTATCGACAAACCTGGAAGGTTAATTATTCCAGCATTTTCAGTAGGAAGAACCCAAGCTGTTTTATACACGCTAAATCGTTTGATTGAAGAGGATAATTTTCCTGCCATTCGGGTATTTACGGATAGTCCCATGGGGAAAAGTTCGACTCGGATTTATACCAAATATTCTTCTTATCTAAATCAAGAGGCCAGGGAATTTCAAGCTGAATATGATGAATTATTTGATTTTGACAATTTGAAATTTCTTCAAACTGAAAAGGAAAGTAGGGCCATTAAAAATTACCATGAACCATGCATTATCATTTCTTCTTCTGGAATGATTTCTGGTGGTAGAGTGGAAACACATATTGCCGATAATATTTCGAATACCTATTGTACCATTTTATTAATAGGATATGCGGCAGAAGGGACTTTAGGAAGGCAATTATTAGCAGGAACAGACCATATTCAAGTACGTGACCGCGAATATAAAGTTCATGCTCAAATTCGTAAAATCGACGTATTTTCAGGCCATGCTGATAAATTAGGTTTGTTGGATTTTGTTAAAGTTCAAAGCCCTAGTACGCTTAAAAAAGTATTTTTATCACATGGGGAAGAGGAAAGTATGGTAGAATTCAAAGAAGAGTTAACAAATTTGGGATATCAGGAAGTTATTTTGCCTGAAAAGAATCAAACTTTCATTCTTTAATTGATAATTTTACAATTGAAATTAACATCTACTATGAGAACATTATTAGAATTTGAAAAGCCAATTGCTGAATTAGAGGATAAGTTGATAGAAATGCGCAAATTAGCAATTGAAAATAATGTCGATGTTACTGCTACGGTTCAATCATTGACAGAAAAAATTCTAGAATTGAAAAAAGAGACATTTTCTAATTTAACTCGTTGGCAAAGGGTTCAGTTATCTAGACATCCTGATCGTCCTTACACATTCGATTATATTGAAAAAATTTGTGAAGAATTCATTGAAATACATGGTGATCGCTCGGTAGCCGATGATAAGGCCATGGTTGGTGGATTTGGAAATATAGATGGAGAATTTCCTGTTATGTTTATAGGCCAACAAAAAGGTCGTAATACCAAACAAAGGCAGTATCGTAATTTTGGTATGCCCAATCCAGAAGGATATCGTAAGGCTTTGCGTCTTATGAAAATGGCTGAGAAATTCAATAAGCCTATTGTCTGCTTAATAGATACTCCAGGGGCATTTCCAGGCCTAGAAGCCGAAGAAAGGGGTCAGGGGGAAGCTATTGCGCGCAATATTCGCGATATGTTTATGTTAAAAGTGCCTGTTATTTGTATCATCATTGGTGAAGGAGCATCAGGCGGTGCATTAGGTATAGCTGTTGGTGACCGCGTTTTGATGATGGAAAATACTTGGTATTCAGTTATTTCACCTGAATCCTGTTCTTCTATTTTATGGAG
>JAIXWL010000017.1 GCA_027491315.1 Cytophagaceae bacterium | reverse complement strand
AGGCTTAGCCGCAGGTTTTACTTCCTCTGGCTTAGCTTCCTCGGAAGCAGCCTCCGCTTTAGATTTAAAACTCGGTTTAAATGCGGGCTTGGCCACAGGTTTTACTTCCTCTGGCTTTGCTTCCTCAGAAGCAGCCTCCGCTTTAGGTTTAAAACTCGGTTTGAATGCAGGCTTAGCCGCAGGTTTTACTTCCTCTGGCTTTGCTTCTTCAGAAGCAGCCTCCGCTTTAGGTTTAAAACTCGGTTTAAATGCAGGCTTGGCCGCAGGTTTTACTTCCTCTGGCTTAGTTTCCACTTGGCTGGCAGCTTGTTTCATTGCTTCCTTTTCAGCCACAAACTGCTCATACAATTGCTTCTTTTCAGCCGCTTGCTCTGGACTTAAATTAGCAAATGAGAAATTATGCTCTTTTACATCAAATACAGAAAAGTCATATTCCGATGTCATGGTTAAACATTCCGTAGGACAAACCGTGGTACATAAACCACAAAAACAGCATTTCGACATATCTATGTCGAATTTAGCAGCATAAAGCCTTATCGGGGAACCATCCGAGGTGTACCCCACCAATCCCGTGGCTTTGATGGGTTCTATTTCTATACAATCCACAGGACATACCTTCACACATTTATCACAGACAATGCAATCGTCCATTTCATTGTGTAATTGGTAGCGCCCATTTACAGGTGTAGGAATTTCTTGATGCGGGTATTGTAAGGTAAAAACACCCTCATTGGAGGTAAAATACTCTGGATTTTGAATATTTTGAATGGTTCTTTGTTTCCTCGCATTCCAAGCATGCTTCCATGTTAAAGCCAATCCCTTCCGCGTACTTATGATGGCGGATTTTATACTTTTGAAATATAGGGCTATAGCTGACATGATTAGAAATATATAGCGGGGAAAAGTCCGGGGTCAGACTCTCTCATCATTTCATAAATGGTATCCACCACATTCTCTACATTGGGCTTAGAGAAATAATCACCATCTGAACTATAAGCTGGACGATGTGGAGGTGCGGCTAAACAACGAGCTGGGGTATCTAACCAAGCAAAAGCCCCTTGTTTATCTAAAACCTCTTGCATCATATATGCGGTAGTTCCTCCAGGCATATCTTCATCCGCAAAAAGCACTCGATGTGTTTTCTGAATCGATGCTGCAATAATTTGGGTGCGGTCAAAAGGCAATAATGTTTGAACATCTATTACCTCAACAGAAATACCCATCGTAGATAAGGTTTCTGAAGCTTCCATCACCAAACGGCACATAGAACCGTAAGTAACTATCGTAATATCAGTACCCTCACGCAAAACTTCAGGAATCCCTAATGGAACCGAAATTTCATCTAAATTTTCAGGTAAAGCTTCCTTCAGGCGATAACCGTTTAGGCATTCAACCACAATTCCTGGATCATCACCTTTCAACAAGGTTCGGTACATTCCGGCTGCTTGTGTCATATTCCTTGGCACACAGAAATGAATCCCCCGTAAACCATTTATTAATACAGCCATAGGACTCCCTGAATGCCAAATCCCCTCTAAACGATGTCCACGGGTACGTAATATCATAGGTGCTTTTTGTCCACCGGCAGTTCTATAATGCAAACAAGCTAAATCATCTGAAAGAACCGGGAATGGATAAAAGATATAATCCAAATATTGAATCTCAACGATAGGCCTCAAACCCCGCATGGAAGCACCAATTCCTTGACCTACAATACTTATTTCTCGTATGCCGGTATCGGTAATTTTCAAATCTCCGAATACTTCTTGTAAACCGGCAAGCGTTTGATTTACATCCCCGATTTTACCTACATCCTCCCCTAAAATAAACACACGTGGATCCTCTAAAAAATGAGCAAAACTCTTGTTTAAAATTTCACGTCCATCTACGAAAGTTGGATCTTTGGAATAAATGGGTTTTACCGGATTAACCAACAATGGTGAATGTTGAGATTCACTGAATTGATGAGAGCTAAATCGACGATGATTTCTTTCTTCTAATTCACTCAACCATTTTCTCAACAGCTTAACTGCAGGGCCTTGATAGACTCGAAATGCTCGTAAAGTCTTTCGTCCTGCACGGACTAAGTCTGAGAAAATAGGATAGGGCAATTGCTTTAGTTCATCCAAAATTGGGGATAATAAACTCCCTTCATTGGTTGATTCCATTAAATTTTGGGCTACCCTTAAAAATGCTTTTTTATCAGGCTCAATGGAAGCCATGTAAGCAGCAAAAGCTTCCTTTTGGTATTTCCTGGCTTCAAGTACCGCCGCATCATCGATGGCCTTCAATTGATCTTCTGAAGCAAATCCATGCTCCAAAACCCAATTTCTGAATAATACATTACAATCTACCTCATGCTCCCAAGCTAGTCGCTCTGCTGATTTATAGCGCTCATGCGAACCAGAAGCCGAGTGACCTTGAGGTTGGGTACATTCAATTACATGAACCAAACAAGGTACAAATTCTTCTCTAGCTAATTTGGAGGCCTTTTGGTAGGCTTGAATTAAACCTGGGTAATCCCAGGCTTTCACTTGAATGATCTCTAATCCTTTTTCTCCTTCATTTCGTTGGAAGCCCGCTAAGACCTTGGAAATGGAAGACTTTGTTGTCTGATATTCAATTGGTACAGAAATGCCATATCCATCATCCCAAACAGAAAAAATAATTGGAATTTGTAAGACACCCGCGGCATTAATGCATTCAAAAAACATCCCCTCCGAAGTAGAGGCATCCCCGATGGTGGTATAACACACCTCTTTACCATCCTTGGAAAAAAGCTCCTTCCATGGAGATAAATCCTCTCGATACTGATACATTTTTGAGGCATAAGCAATGCCTAAAGATCGAGGAATTTGCATGGCAGTGGAGGAAACTCCTGCCACTGAATTGTATTGATTTGTTTGATCTAACCATTCTCCTTGATCATCCAACCAGCGTGTGGCATGGTGATTATTCATCTGCCTACCCGCCGAATGAGGGTCGAACTGACGATCCGGATGTCCATAAAGCTGAGCAAAATATTGCGGCCAAGTTAAGTCGCCAATAGCCACTCCAATGGTTTGATCTCGATAATATCCTGAAACATAATCCCCCAACCTCATGGAACGGGCAAGGGCTATTTGGCACAATTCTTTACCATCACCATAGATACCAAATTTAGCTCGACCAGAAAAAACTTCTTTACGAACTAGCAGGCTACATTGCCTACTGAGGACTGCCAAACGGTAATCTTCCAATACTTTGTCTGGATTGAAATCAATCTCAACACGTGAAAATTGGGATGGCTTGGGTTGAATCAAAGGAGAATTGTTAAAAATTACGAGGTAAAAATACGATAAAATAATCGTGAGCCAAATACTGTGTCAAGCAATTCTTCGATAAAAAATAAGTGAATTCTTTTGCTGAATCTTTGCTTTGTTATAGCTTTGCTATCCATACATTGAAAAATTTCAAACGAAAAAGCATGAAAAAATTAATTGGTATTTTGGCTTTGTTAGTAGGTTTTGCATTTCAATCCAACGCCCAAGGAACTTTAAAATTCAAAAAAGAAAAGCACGATTTCGGCACCATTGCTGAAGGAGTTCAAGCAACCTACAGCTTTGAATTCACGAATACAGGTAATGCACCTGTAGTTATTTCAAATGTTCAGCCTTCTTGTGGTTGTACCACCCCAGATTGGACAAGAGAACCGATAATGCCAGGTAAAACTGGAAAGGTTACTGCGTCATACAACTCAACAGGTAGACCAGGTAACTTTAGTAAAACAATAACGGTGATAAACAATGGTTCTACTTCCCAAATTATTTTAATGATTTCGGGATCTGTAAAACCAAAAGCTTAATCCTTTTCTACTTAAATAAAAAAGTCTCCTTTTTCAAGGAGACTTTTTTTATGCTTTAATCGCGATTTATCAAGGCGTCATTGGCTCTTTTCTGCGTTAGGCCATTAATCCAGGAAGCAATTTTTAAAACATCTTTAGCTGGAACGTGTGACATAGGCGCCATTTCAGTGGCAAAGTCTGGCCAGTTTTTAGGATTAGGCTTGTAAACCAATGCTAAAATTTGTTTGTCACTGTATTTCCTTTTAGAAATATCGGTAAACGAAGGGCCTATTAATTTCTCTTCACGCGCATGGCAAGCGACGCAGGTATGTTTCTTCAATAATGCCATGGCTTCATTATCTGAAATTATTGTTGAGCCTTTCGCGTTTTCCACTTTAGAAACCTTTTTCTCAACCACCACTTTTTCCACAACTGGGCTATTGGATGCATTCAAAACGACTTTATCACCAGAAGGAATTTGATTCAAAGTATAATATGCCGTTTCGTGTAGTAAAGGTTCTCCTGCCTCATTTTTTACCCCTGTCAATTTAAATTCATGTATGAAATATTGACGAACATTATCCAAAACGAATCGAACCTTCTTTTTATCTGCGGACACCACAATGCCTTTTATCGTCAGGTCTTTTACATCAATAATGGGGCTACCATATTGATGGTGGTATTTGTAGATATAGGACCTTAGGGCATAAGAAGCTGCTTTTTTTACTGAGTTCACATCCACTGCTTGCGTAAAGCTAATTTCAAATCCATCCGATCTGGCTTCAATCATATTAATTTCGAAAGGGGTAATTCCATTCCAAATCAAGCGTTGTAAACCAAAATTATCTTTACCCGTAGACCCCCACCCGCGGGAGGTCATACCTACAAACATACTTCCATCTAAACCAAAACGTTCCCGTAAAATACCGGATTGAAAACCCTCTCGGTAATTAATGCAAAAACCTTGATAGACACCATTCACTTTCTCCAAACCCATACGCATCACTTTGGATTGCCCTTGGTCTGCCACGAAGTACTGACCTGGGAATGGACTAAACTTGCCACCTGTGGTATCTTGCAAAATATCCGAAGTGGAAATACCCATGATAGCATGCGGGAACCAAACGGCAGGAAGCTTCAAGTTTTTCACTTTTTTGGCCGCCTCAAACATCGGAGCGCCATTGTCTGGAATTTCTTCCAAAGTCAACTTAAAAGGACTATTGGGTTCTTTGGCCCATTTTAATCCTCCTGGATTGCCCGCAAAATCACCTTTTGCTAAATGCGTCACTCGACCAGACCCAACCCAGTCACCTTGGTTTTCACCGTAAAAAATATCTCCTTCTTGGTTAATGCTATAACCTGCTGGCGAGCGTAAACCTGCGGCAAAAGGTTCTAATTTCCCATCTGGACTAATCTTGACTAACCAGCCTCTCCATTTTGAAAACTTACCTTCTCCAAAGCCTACCCATGCTAAATTAAGGGTAACCCACATATCTCCATTTTTATCGAATACCGGCCCATAGGTGTATTCATGGTAATTTCCAGAAAGCTGAAATTGGTAGATTGGTTCATAGCGATCTGCCACTCCATCTCGGTCGGTATCTGACACTTTGGTTAATTCCCCCCGTTGGGAGCAATAAAAAGCACCATCCTTATAGGCTAAACCTAGTATTTCGTGCATACCACTGGCAAATCGACGGTAGTATGTTTGGTGGCTATCTTTTTGGTAGGGATTCTCGATAATCCAAATTTCTCCCCTTCGCGTACTTACACCCAAACGACCATCAGGCATGGTGGCAATTCCTCCGATTTCTAAATAAATATCTTGGGGAATGGGTAAGGTTTTTATTTCATAAAAATCCTTTTCTGTTTTTGCAGCTGGATTTTGGGCCAGTGCAAAAGTCGATATGCATATTAATAAGATGCTTATTGTATGTTTCATGTTAAAATAAGGTTTACCAAATCACTTGATATGAAATACTGTTTCCTTGGGCGGGAATTCGAACTTGTTGTTTGCCATTGCTTAAATTTTGGACCGTCTCAGACCCTCCATTCCATTGGACAAAATATTGATTCCCATCCAATGAAATCAAACCCGGTTGAACCTTCACCACGGAGGTACTTGTACCTAGAATTAAATCAAAAGATGGATTTGATCCTTGTTTCGCCTTCCAAGAAAGAGTCCTAGTCCAACCTGTACCATTCGAATTGGGCACCAAATTATCCTCTAAAAGTACATTATCCCATTGGTACATAAAAACAGGTCTACCTTGGTGTATTCGATATCCTTTATACATCCATTGAGCATTATTAACGGAATCGGGTTGCGCTTGTCCACTGATAACCAAAGGAAACTTAGCATCCAAAACTTGATTTAAGCCCAAGGGTTCTGCGGTCTGCGGCTCTCCCCTATTTTCCCACATTTGTGTAGCATTCAAGAATTTACCACGCCAAACTTGCATCAAGCCTCCTTGATTTAAATCATAAGAAAAATGTACTCCAGCAGGATCACCTACATGAATGACATGTGTCTTTTTGACCCCTTGATGAAAGGCAAAGGAACGCTGATAAACAGGTTCCGACTCAGCTTTCACTTCAATTAATCCCACTGCTTCAGGATCCGGTAAAGAAGTTCTAGCATGCAAGGCCACGGTATGTGAACCAATCCTTTTTACAAATAGGCCCAGGGCTCTATTACCCCAAGAAAAATCCTTACTAAAGCTTAATTTAAAAGTATGTTTTCCTGCGCTTAATGCTTTGGATTGACTCACACGGTCAGTATACCAATAATCTCCTTGATTCAATACTTGACCATCCACTTCCAAGCGACCCTTTCCGGTCCAGTTTGTAATAAATTCATAGGTATCTGCCTCAGGAACGTTTAATTCTCCTTCGTAAACCAACAAAAAGTCCTTCTGCACTTTAATGGTCTTACCCGTAATTTCTGTTGCCTTAGCTTTCAACAAAGGAATGGCATTATTGGCTTGAAGATTAGTGAAGGCCCCTTCATAATATGAATAATTCAAATCGCCTAGACTTACAGTAGGCTTTTCGTATGTTTCATAACGTAAGTTTTTGAAGGCAATAGGTCCATGGTCTCCTTGAATGATAATTGGCCCCATGGCTGCTTCCTTTTCAAACAAAGCTCCACGAGTCATACCGGAAACTTCGATGTTTTCCTGAACTAAAATTCCATTAAGAATCACCTTTTTAATTACAGCATTTTTGATCTTTTTTCCAGCGGCATCAAATCTAGGAGCTTGAAAATCTATTTCAATGCTTTGCCATAATCCAGGAGCTTTGCAGGCATTTTGACGAGGGGCATACCCTTCGTAACCTTCATTTCCTTTACCTCTGGCATCATCCCATCTTTCGTAGATTCCTCCACAATCGCCAAACTTCATCCTTTGTTTTTTAGCGAAGGAATCAAAAAGTTGAACTTCATATCGACCTTGTAAATAGATGCCTGAATTAGCCCCCTTCGGAAGCATGAAATCAAGCATTAAACGAATATCTCCGTGATTTAATTTAAATTTTAAATCATCGGAACGCTTGTATTTTCCGTTTCTTAAGGTGTTGACTAAGATTCCTTTTCCAGCACTAACTTGAAAGGAGGTGTCTGTGAAATTGGCCTTTACAGCTTGTTCAATGGTCCAATTACTACTGGGTTGATCAAATGCGCGAAGGTCATTGAGAGGTATCTCCTGTTGAGCCCATGATACACAAGGCATTAACAGAAGGAGGAAAAGTTTTTTCATTTTTTTAAATGTAGGTTTGGGTAATCGTTGGTATAAATTTCATTTCTACCGAAAAATCAATTGGCTACTTCATCGGCACAATTGGGAATATGGTAGAAAATTTATGAGAAATATAAGAATTATTAAGTTAATTTGAGTTCGATGTACCCTAAAAACGATGCCAAATAAAATTTTTAGATTCAAACCCATTTTACTTCATGTCATATTCTGGGCATGTTTCTTAGCTTTACCCTATTGGATGCGGCCAAGTCCTAACACAACTGATCCTCAGGCATTACAACGTTATAATTCTTGGACTACTTTCTTTATTGCCTTCGCTTTCAGTAACATTCCTTTCTTCTATTTAAACACAGAAATACTTATACCTAAGATTTTAAAGAAAAAAGGAATCATTCTTTATTTGATTTTATTATCGATTGCTATCCCTGGAATGATTTGGGTGTATTATCAATTACAAGAATTGATTATTATTACCGAACATGTTAAAGGGCGTGGGAGCGGATTTAGAAGAGGGCCTTTCATGGGTACCATTTTCCAATTATTATTTATCGTAGCTATTGGCGTATCTTATCGTTTCTTATCAGATAATTTAAAAGAGAAAGAAATTCAAAAAGAGGAGGAAAACGAGAGGTTGAAATCAGAATTATCTTTTTTAAGGTCGCAAATTAGCCCTCATTTCATGTTCAATGTCTTGAACAGCATTGTTTCCTTGTCTAGAAGAAAGCCAGAAATGGTGGAATCGGTGGTCATCAAATTATCTGAATTAATGCGCTACATGATTTATGAAACGACGGATGCGAAAGTAGCGATTAGTAAAGAAATGGTGTATTTAGAAAACTACATTGAATTACAAAAAATCCGTTTTGGGAATGATATCGAGATTACATTCAACCATAAATTAGCAGATACCCCTAATTCCATTGAACCTATGTTATTGATTCCGTTTGTAGAAAATGCTTTCAAACATGGGGTAGGTATGGTGATGAATCCTATCATTGAAATCACCTTGTTGGATGACAATGAAAAATTATACTTTGGAGTTAAAAATAAAGTAAGTTCACAAAAGAGTGAGAAAAAAGATGATAGCTCGGGTATTGGTTTGACCAATGTAAAACGTAGATTAGAACTACTTTATCCAGATAAGCATCAATTGAAGATTAGTGAAGAGGGTGAATACTACCAGATTGAACTAGAAATACAACACATGTAATTATGTCAGAAGAGGTCTCAAACGAAAAATTTACAGAAGTTTCTTCCACCATTTTACGTTGTATTGCGGTGGACGATGAGAGTTTGGCTTTAGATTTATTGGAAGATAATATTGCCAAAATACCTTTTCTGAAATTAGAAGCCCGTTGTCGGAATGCCTTTGAGGCCATGGAGTTTTTACAAAAAACACCGGTAGATTTAATTTTCTTAGACATTCAAATGCCTGGTTTAACGGGAGTTCAATTCCTAGAAGGGCTGACTCAAAAACCCATGGTCATTTTTGTAACCGCTTATCAGCAGTATGCGATAGAGGGTTTTAACTTGGATGTGGTGGATTATGTGTTAAAACCTATCTCCTTTGAGCGCTTCCTAAAGGCCACCAATAAGGCCCTAGATTTCTACAAAAGTAAAAAATCGATTGGTCTGCAAGTTGCAGACACCAACAAATTGGAATACATCTTTATACATGCTGATTACTCTTTGATGAAAATCATGTTGGATGATATTTTATACATAGAAGGATTAAAGGACTATATCAAAATTCATTTAAAGACGCAGAAATTCCCGGTGGTTTGTCGGATGACAATGAAGTCCATAGAGGAAAAACTGCCTTCTTCAGATTTTCTTCGAATTCATAAATCTTTCATTGTTTCATTGAAAAAGGTAGAGTCTATCCGCAATCAAAAAATTAAGATTGGGGAAAATCATATTCCATTGAGTGAAAATTATGCCGAGCATTTCTATCAAACAATTGGATATCAAAAACAATAATAAAAGGTCTTGACCCTACTTAAATCTATTCAAGCACCCTTCATTCCTGATTAAAAAATGTAACTTTGGTTTTTGGTAACATCAACCTATGTCCATACTCAAAAAATTAGCAGGCGAGACCCTTTCCTACGGATTCAGTACCATCTTAGGTCGTTCGCTCAATTTTTTACTGGTATTTGTACATACATGGGCATTTTTACCTGCTGAATTAGGCATCAATGTCAAGCTGTATGGATATATGGCCATTGCCAACATTGTCTACATGTACGGCATGGAAACCGCTTATTTCCGCTTTGCGAAAGAGGCTCCTCAGAAATATTACAACCTGATTTTATCGGCTATCATCATCACTTCAGGCTTGTTTACCCTTATTTTATTTCTATTTTCTGAGCCATTAATGGCACAGCTAGGTTATGCAGGGAAAGGTATTTTTCTCAAATGGCTGGCTCTCATTTTGGCCATTGACGCAATAACGGCCATCCCCTTTGCAAGATTAAGGTTGGAACAAAAGATTAAGAAATTCGTACTAGCCAAAATCATATCTATTTTAATCAATGTAGGTTTAAACTTATTTTTCTTAGTCGGTTTAAAACCTTTACATGATGGCATTTGGGGAGGTACTTGGCCACATTTTTTACGAGATTTATATGACCCTTCCATTGGAGCAGGATATATTTTTATGGCCAATTTAATTGCCAATGCAAGTTTATTTTATTGGTTAGGTACAGAATTCAAATCATATCGTTGGGAATGGGATTGGAAAGAATTTAAATCGCTTTGGATTTACTCCTATCCGATCATGTTCATGAGTTTAGCCGCTATGTTCAATGTGATGTTTGACAGGTTATTATTGGAGGAATATCTGCCTGAAGATTTTTATCCAGGTCAAAGTTCCCAGGATGCCTTGGGAATTTATGGCAATTGCTATAAGCTTTCAGTATTCATGAGCTTAGCGATTCAAGCATTCAAATATTCTGCAGAACCCTTTTTTCTTGGAAAGAAAAACAATGCGAACAACAAAGAAAATTTAGCCTTGGTGACGCATTGGTTTGTGATCGTTTGCACCATTTTATGGGTAGGTGTTTCTTCCAATTTATTTTGGATTCAAAAGTTATTTCTTAAAAAAGCCATTTATTGGGAAGGTATAGATGTTGTCCCTATTTTATTGCTGGCGAATTTATTTTTGGGTATCTATTACACGCAATCCGTATGGTTCAAACAAACGAATAAGACCTATATGGGAACCATTATTACCTTGGTTGGATTAGCGGTTACCATCTTGGGGAATATCTATTGGATACCTAGCTATGGATATATGGCCTGTGCCTATTCGTTTCTATTGTCTAGTATGACCATGACCCTGTTATGCTATGCGGGAGGACAATACTATGATCCAGCACCCTATCGTTGGAAGGGGGCATTGGTCTATTTAAGCCTGGGAGCCCTAGCCATCTATTCAGGTTCATACCTAAGTCAGATTCCACTACCTAAGTTCTTTACCCAAAATACTGGATTATTTGTACTTTTAGTTTTTCTATGTGTGAAAGAGTTCCAGTGGAGAGGCTTGAAACCTAGACTAAGAAATTGATAATTTTCTTCCGTTCATGAAGCAGGACATTAAAATGCAATACTTGAGCCTCCGACTAAAAATCAGTCAGATGGTTACTCGTTTGCAGGAAAATGAAGGAACGATTCGTGAATTGGCTCAACAATTACGCTTGGTACAAGATAAGCTAGATATCAAAACTGAGGAGCTTAATCGGTCGCAGAGGCGTTTAAAAGAATTGGAGAAAAACTTTAAAAAATCAGATAAAATTGTTAAAATTGTAGTTAATACAGATAACACAGCGGTGCCGACTGCTGAACTGAAGGAAAAGTTAGACGAATATATCGTAAAAATAGATCAGTGTATTGAGCAATTGCGTCAACCATGAGCCAAAACCTACCATGTAATCTAATTTTGGGCATTCAAACCATCGCAATGAAGGTTGATCCACAAGAAGAGGCCTGCGTAAGGAATGCCGCCAATTTGGTGAACAGATTAGTCAAATACTATGAACAACAGACAAATAGTTCAGATCCAAGTGCCGTAATGGCTTTGGTAGCCTTGGATTTAGCCATGTGTGGCATAAAATTTGATGAACAGCATCGTTCATTAGAGTCCAACATACTGAATGAAAACAAGCAATTGTTAGAATTGACTGAAATTTACGCCTTATAATCCCCTTTTTCTTGATTCAGTAAGTACGGAACCAAAGTACATAAACCCATAGGTTCCATGATAATAGAAATAGTTATAGCCATCGTTTTTTTAGCGGGTGGTGTATTTACTGGAAAAGTATTCTTTTCTAAGGTGAATAAAAACATAGAGGACGATGCCAAAAGAAAGGCGGAGGACATCCTCAAAAATGCAGAAATCTCTGCCGAAAATCTTAAGAAAGACCGTATGTTAGAAGCAAAGGAAAATTTCCTTCGCTTGAGAGCTGAATTTGAGGAAGAGACTCAAAACAAAAAGGGTATTTTGCTAGAAAATGAGCAAAAATTACGGGAGAAGGAGCGTCAATTGGCTCAACAACAAGAGCAACAAAGACAGGCTGATCAAGACTTACAATCTCAAAAGCAAAGTTTACAATCCAAAGAGGAAAATTACCGCAAGAAATTAGAGGACGTTGAGAAAAAGCGATTAGAAGCTGAGGCAATGTTGGCTAATCAAATTAGTCAATTGGAAAAAATTGCGGGTTTATCAGCTGATGAGGCGCGCCAACAAATCATGGATGCTTTAAAAGCAGAAGCTGAAAGTAAGGCAAGTTCATTGGTAAAACAAGCTATTGAGGAGGCTAAATTAACAGCTACTAAAGAGGCTAAAAAAGTCGTTATCGAAACCATCCAACGTACAGCAGCTGAAAATGCGATTGAAAACTGCGTATCAGTTTTCAACATTGAATCGGATGATGTTAAAGGAAAAATCATTGGAAGGGAAGGTAGAAATATTCGTGCCTTAGAGGCCGCTACTGGAGTTGAGTTTATTGTTGATGATACACCTGAAGCCATTATCATCTCAGGCTTCGATCCAGTTCGTAGAGAGATTGCCCGATTGTCGCTTCACCGCTTAGTTCAAGATGGTCGTATCCATCCGGCTCGTATCGAAGAGGTTGTCAATAAGACGAAGAAGAATATTGAAGATGAAATCATTGAGATTGGAGAAAAAACAGTGATTGATTTGGGTATTCATGGATTGCATCCAGAATTAATTAAAATGATTGGCCGAATGAGGTTCAGATCTTCTTATGGTCAAAACCTATTGCAACACTCCCGTGAAGTGGCCAAGTTATGCGCTACCATGGCGGCTGAATTAGGATTAAATGCTAAGTTGGCCAAGCGAGCTGGTTTATTGCATGATATTGGAAAGGTTTGGCATGAAGAGCCTGAATTACCTCACGCATTATTAGGTATGGAATTGGCTCAAAAATACAAGGAGCATCCTGAGGTTTGTAATGCTATTGGCGCTCACCACGATGAAATTGAAATGACATCAATGATATCACCCATCATTCAAGTATGTGATGCGATATCAGGTTCAAGACCTGGGGCCCGTCGTGAAATGATGGAGTCATATATGAAGCGGTTACGTGATTTAGAAGCATTAGCGACCTCCTTTGATGGAGTACAGAAGTGCTATGCTATTCAAGCTGGCCGCGAGCTAAGAATCATGGTTGATTCGGAAAACGTGAGTGATGAGAAGGCTTCTAATCTATCCTTTGATATTTCTCAAAAAATTGAGAAGGAAATGCAATATCCTGGTCAAATCAAGGTGACAGTTATTCGAGAAATGCGAGCTGTCAATTTTGCTAAATAATCTAGTAGTAGATTATTGAACTAAATAATCAATATATTGATTGGTTGATAGGCCAAATTCGGATATTTTCGGTTTAAATTTTCAACGCTGTCAAGGTTTAAAACCTTGACAGCGTTACATTTTTCACCCTATTTTTATGGAAATACGCAGTCCACAAAATCCTGAAGAATGGGAAGCTTATTTTTTGCTTCGATATAAGATTTTGCGTGAACCTTGGAATCAAGCTGCAGGATCTGAGCATCTACCAGATGATCAGGATGCCATTCATGTATTTGCCATAGAAAACAAACAAGTTTTAGGAGTTGCAAGAATGCATAAATCAAGTCCTCTTCAAGGGCAAGTTCGATGTGTGGCAGTGGATAGTTCTCAACAAGGCAAGGGCATTGGTAAGCAAATTATGAAATATCTTGAACATAAGGCTATCGAGAATCATTGGAAGGAAATTATTCTAGAGGCTCGAGAAAATGCAGTCCCATTTTATCAAAGCATAGGTTATCAAATAGTAAAAGAATCCTATCTCCTTTTTGAAGAAATACAACATTATACTATGTCGAAAGTTTTGCTAGAAGATTAATTTCTAAGCAATTATTTGATTCATGGAATTTATCAAATAGTAGATTGTGAACTTTTTTTGTATTCATGATATTGCGCTGATAAAATTTCATGAAGATGCCGGGGTCTTTGGTAAAAATTTATGTACATGCGGTATGGGCTACAAAAAAAAGGGAGCCGCTTATCTTTCCTGACTTGAAAGATGCCCTATTAAAGCATATTCATTTGGAGTTGGAAAAGATGAATTGTCAACCCATCATCACCAATTCCATGCCAGATCACATTCATTGTTTATTTTCTATTTGCTCAACTAAATCCATTTCATCCATTATCAAACAGATAAAAGGAAGTAGTTCTAGGTACATTAATTTAGAATATTCCTTACAAGCAAAACTTGAATGGCAGGCAGGATATGCTGCATTTTCAGTTTCAAAATGGGCTTTGAAAAAGGTTTATGATTATATTAAAAATCAGCATGTACATCATGGTTTGAAATCTCCCAAACAAGACGAAATGGATAGAGTCATGGATGCAGCCATGGATGTAGCCATGGATTAAAATCCATGGCTAGGAAATGAAAATTGATTAATACAAACCCAGATAGAGACATCTTTGATGCCATGGATTGAAATCTCCCCAACAAAATGAATTCGATCGAGTCATGGATGCAGCTATGGATGCTGCCATGGACGTAGCCATGGATTAAAATCCATGGCTAGGTAATGAAAATTGATTAATACAAAACCAGATAGAGAGATCTTTGATGCCATGGATTGAAATCTCCCCAACAAAATGAATTCGATCGAGTCATGGATGCAGCCATGGATGTAGCCATGGATTAAAATCCATGGCTGGGAAATGAAAATTGATTAATACAAACCCAACTAGAGAGATCTTTAATGCCATAGATTGAAATCTCCCCAACAAAATGAAATGGATAGAGTCATGGATGCAGCCATGGATTTAAATCCATGGCTAGGTAATGAAAATTGATTAATACAAACTCAGCTAGAGAGATCTATGATGCCATGGATTAAAATCCATGGCTATAAAATAAAAAAGGCCGGGATTAAAATCCCGGCCCTATACAAATTACCTTAATCTTAATGAGAATGTTCTAATCCCTGTGCACTAGGGATTTGATTAAACTCTATTCCTTGTTTCTTCGCATCTTTGAAGGCCTCCTTTGGCTTAATATTTAAAATCTGAAACAATTCAGCATCAGATTTAGCATCAGGATTAGGTGTTGTCAATAATACATCGCCAGAAAAAATCGAATTAGCCCCTGCCATAAAACAGAATGCTTGTCCTTCATAATTCAATTCCAATCTTCCCGCAGATAGACGAACTGCCGATTTAGGCATCATAATCCTAGCCGTAGCAATCACTCGCACCAATTCCCAAACAGAAGCTGTCTTTTGATTTTCGAATGGTGTTCCTTCCACGGGCACCAAATTATTCACAGGAACAGATTCTGGATGCTCTGGCAAATTTGCTAATGTCAATAGCATACCAATGCGATCATCCACGCTTTCACCCATGCCAATAATACCTCCCGAACATACAGAAATTTTTGCCTTACGAACATTGCCTAATGTCTCCAAACGATCGTCATAGGTACGTGTGGAAATAACATCATCATAATATTCTTCACTTGTATCAATATTATGATTATAAGCATACAATCCCGCTTCTTTCAAACGTTCTGCCTGCTGTTCACTCAACATACCTAGGGTACAACAAACCTCCATGCCCAGGGAATTTACCCCCTTCACCATGTCGATAACTTTATCAAAATCTGAATTATCTCTTACCTCTCGCCAAGCAGCGCCCATGCAAAACCGTGAACTTCCATTTTCTTTAGCGCGTAAAGCTGCGGCAATTACCTCATTATAAGGCAATAACTTATGGACTTTCACATTGGTATGGTATCGTGCCGCTTGAGAACAATAGGAGCAATCCTCTGGACAACCTCCTGTTTTAATGGAAAGTAGCGTACTTATCTGAACTTCATTGGGATCATGAAATTGACGATGAACGGTGGCAGCCTGATAAACCAAGTCTAAAAATGGTTGATTAAAAATGGCCTCCACCTCGGCACGGGTCCAATTATTACGAATCATAAGTCAAATTTTACTCAAAGATACTTTTAAAATCTTTTAACACGAAACTCTATTCCAATTCCATCATGTAAGGCATCATAGCTAAAAAGCCTTCCCTCTTTTTCAATCGATCTAATTCAAAAACTGATTTTGCCCAAGGCAAATTCGATTTTGCCCAACGAAGCTCCATGGCCTCGGAAGAGGTGGCTGATTCTAATACTGATTCAAAAAATGATTTAGCCTTAGGGTAAACAGCTACTTTATATTCCCCCTCTTTCAATTTCGACTTTTGCGCAGCTATGGCAATGGCTTTGTCTAAACCGCCTAATTCATCAACTAATCCGATTTTTTTAGCTTGTTCACCCGTCCAGACACGACCACCAGCTAACGATTTCAATTTTTCTATGGACATCTTTCTTCCCGAGGCAGCTTTACTTGTAAAACTTTCATATCCCTCATTAACCATATTTTGAATGATGGATTTTTCAAAATCTGTTAATTGACCTGCTGAATTTAGGAAGTGGGAATGGTCATGGGTATTGACATGGTCTTGAGTAATACCCAACTTATTTTTAAAGAAATTATCCAAATTCAACCATTGTGCAAATATACCAATAGACCCAGTTATGGTTGTTGGTTGTGCCACAATAGCATCAGCTCCCATAGCCATATAATATCCTCCTGATGCAGCATAATTCGACATCGATGCAATGACAGGTTTCACTTTCTTTGCCAATAATATTTCTCTCCACATGATATCTGAGGCCAATGATGAGCCTCCCGGTGAATCTATACGTAAAATAATGGCCTTCACCGAAGTGTTATCTCGCAATTTGCGAAGCTCCTTGACAAAATCATCTGAACCGATCGAACCTTCACCCCCTCGGGTTCCGACAATCTCCCCTTCGGCTACTAAAACCGCTATTTTTTTAGTTCCTTCTACCTCAGGTATGGGGTTCTTGGCATGAAGATATTCTGAAAGTTTAACCATGGTCAACTTCTCTTTTTCTCCAATTTTTACAGCCTTTTTTAAGACCGATTCAAATTGATCCCAATAACTCAATTTCAACATCCCTAATTTTTCTGCCTTATTGGGATTCATGGCTTGTAAACTATCGGCAATTCGATCCAATCGAGGAACTGAAATACCTTTACTTTGAGATATTTTATTGAAAATTACTTGATTGATGGATCGAATAAAAGATAAGCTTTGCTCCTTGCTTTCTGGACTCATATCCTCACGAATAAATGGCTCAACTGCCGACTTGTACGTTCCTACCCGAAAAACCATCGGTTCGATTTCTAACTTATCAAAAGCTTTTTTATAGAACATATATTGAACTGAAATTCCATTAAAGTCCAATAAACCAGCCGGATTTAGGTATAATTGATTGGAAACAGAAGCTAAATAATAGGCCTTTTCGGAATATGAATTTGAATAAGCATAGACGAACTTTCCAGATTTCTTGAATTTTTCTAAAGCATCACGAATTTCCGAAAGTTGAGCATATCCGGCCATCGGAAAACTAACATCTAAATAAACCCCCTTGATTTTATCATCTACACGAGCCCTTTCTAAGGCGGAAAGAATTTGAATTAAACCTACTTTTTCTGTACTTGAAAAAAAGGGATTAGGGAAATCCGAGAAAGGATTATCCTCATTGGAAGCATTTTCGGCCATAGGTCGATTCAAATCCAATTTTAAAATTGAATTTTCCTTTACTTCATATTCAGAGTCTGAAGAACTCATGGCTGAACCAATACCTACCAATAAAATGATACTAACTAGTAGAAATAAAAACATTCCTACTATGGTTCCCAGGGTGTATTTAACAAATTGCCACATATCTATTTAAATTTATTTGCGAATTTGAAGTCAATAGATAACAATCCATCACAAAATATGTTCAAAGGAAAATTCATACAAACAACGGATAAATGACTATCCGAAGTTTTTACGGTAATCCTCCCTTGATTGACGAATTACTTCATGAGCCACTTCTCTTCCATATACATCATCAATATCTACTGCCAACGAACTTGTCTCACCTGGTAGCATTTTATATGTCCAGAAATAATGTCTTAGTCGCTGGACAATATCCTTAGGTGCATCAGAGATATCTCTCCATTTACCATAAATAGGATCATCTTTCAACACCGCAATAATCTTATCATCTGCCTCACCTTTGTCAATCATACGTATACCTCCGATAGGAATGGCTTGACATAAAATATCTCCATGGGTAATGGCACGCTCAGATAAGACACAAATATCTAATGGATCGCCGTCTCCTTGTAAAATCTCCTTTCCAGAATATTTTCTAGCCAATTCAGCAATTCCTTCTGCACAATATGTTTGAGGTAAAAAGCCATATAAGGCGGGTACTATATTAGAAAACTTTTGAGGACGATCGATCTTCAAATAGCCTGTCTGCTTGTCAATTTCATATTTAACGGTGTCAGTCGGCACAATTTCAATAAAAGCCGTTACCAATTCTGGCATTTGATCACCAATTTGAATTCCATGCCATGGATGCGCCTTAAAGAAGTTTCTATTCATATTATTTTTTCTAGGTTAAATTGCTACTCAGGATTTAATCCCACAAAATTACAAAAAATATGCTGAAATCAGTCCTATTTAGACATTCCAAAGCATAAAGGTTTAGCGGGCTTTCCATTTAATTTAGTTAAATTCGTAGTTTGAATTCCATTGACCATGATATACCCAATCATACCCTACGGTGACCCTGTTCTTAGAAAGGTAGCTAAAGACATAGAGCCAGGCAGTATTGACTTAATCACACTTGCTGATGACATGTTTGAGACCATGTATGCTGCAAGTGGAGTAGGTTTGGCCGCTCCTCAAATTGGTAAGGACATCCGTCTATTTGTGGTGGATGGACGCCCGATGAATGAAGGGGAAGAGGATGAGGATATTGATACTTCTTTGATAGATTTCAAAAAGGTTTTTGTCAACCCAACGATCATAGATGAAACAGGGGAAGAATGGGGATTTGAAGAAGGCTGCTTATCCATTCCGGGTATAAGAGGTGAAGTATGGCGACCAGAATATGTCAAAATTCACTATTATACCGAGCATTGGGAAGAAAAAGAAGAAGTTTTTGAAGGATTAGCCGCTCGAATCATCCAACATGAATACGACCATATTGAAGGCATTCTTTTCACCGATCATTTGAATGTGGTTAAAAAACGCCTAATCAAAAATAAATTAATGGATATCACCCGCGGAAAAGTTTCTGTGGATTATAAAATGAAATTCCCTAGGTAATCGAATATGAAGATTTCAACAACTTGGCTTAACGATTTTATCGATTTATCACAACTTCCACACCAAGGTAGTCCTGAAGAATTGGATGTTCTTTTAACTAATACAGGGCTGGAGGTAGAAGGCATAGAAGCACATGATCAAATTCCTGGTGGATTAAAAGGTTTTGTGGTAGGTGAAGTGATTAGCTGTGAAAAATTCCAAGTCAAAGAAAAAACCTTGAGTGCCACTACGGTGGACGTAGGACAAGATGAATTACTTCAAATCGTTTGTGGAGCGGCCAATGTAGCCCAAGGTCAAAAAGTAATTGTAGCTACCCCAGGGACTACGTTGTACGACAAAGAGGGTAAACCCGTGTTTACCATTGAAAAAAGAAAAGTTTACGGACAAGTTTCTGAAGGCATGATTTGTGCTGAAGATGAAATAGGTATTGGAGATTCACATGACGGCATATTGGTTTTAGAAACAGATTTGGCGAATGGCACACCAGCTACCACATATTTCAAAATTCAATCGGATTTAGTATTAGAAATTGGTCTTACTCCCAACCGTGCAGATGCCGCTTCTCATTGGGGTGTCGCTCGAGATATTCGTGCGGTGAGTGGTTTAGCCATTCAATTACCTGATGTTTCTGCTTTCCAAGAAGGTCCCAACAACTTTCCTGTACAGGTTAAAATTGAAGATGAGGGCTGTACCCGTTTTTGCGGTATTAGCCTAGATCAAGTTCAAGTTGGCCCTTCACCCGAATGGTTGAAGGACCGTTTACAAGCTATTGGCTTACGTCCGATCAATAATATTGTAGATATAACTAATTTCATTTGCCATGGATTGGGTCAACCGATGCATGCCTATGATGCAGAACAAATAAAAGGGCAACAACTAATTGTTAAGACCTTAGCGGCTGGAACTTCCTTTACTACTTTGGACGGAGTAGAACGTAAACTTGACGGAGAAGAAATCATGATTTGTGATGCTGCTGGTCCGATAGGATTAGCCGGAATCATGGGGGGAGCCAATTCGAGCATTCAAGAAAGCACTACGCGTGTATTTTTAGAGGTAGCCCATTTCAAACCGGAGCGTATTCGTAAATCGTCTCAAGTGCATGGCTTAAAAACAGATGCTTCTTTCCGTTTTGAACGAGGAACCGATGTGGAAGCTAAATTATTAGCCTTACAATATGCGACCATCTTAATTCAGGAATTAGCAGGAGGAAAAGTAGCTTCTACTTTATTGGATTATTACCCTAACCAACCTGAATTAGCCAAAATTGAGATGACCTTTGAACGCATTCAATCCATCATGGGAATTGAATTAGCGCCAGCTCGTATTCAAGAAATACTTCAAGCATTAGATTTCACTTTAGTAAACATCAATGCTCAAGGATTCACTGCCATTGCCCCAGCCTATCGAGTAGATGTAACGAGAGAAGCGGATTTGATTGAAGAAATTTTGAGAATACATGGCTTGGATAACATTCCATTGTCAGAACATTTAAGTGCTCATTTCATTTCCGAGTTTCCTGCCTTGGATAAAGAAAAAGTCCAACAAACGGTTTCATATCAATTAGCAGCCAAAGGGTTTCAGGAAATTATTAGTAATTCCTTGACAAAGGCGGAGTTTCATACCTGGATTCAACAGGATCTAAGTTTTGAATCTGTAGAGATTTTGAATAAACTTTCGGAAGATTTAGGTGTTATGCGCCAGCACATGGTATTCCATGGTTTAGAAGCTTTGGCCCATAACATCAACCGTCGTCAGAAGGATTTGAAATTATTTGAATTTGGTAAAACCTATCATAAAAAAGGAGCTAAATACCTAGAAAAACGTCATCTTGCCTTATATGCGACCGGGCTTTGGCAGGGAGAAACGTGGGATCAAACCCCTCAAAAATCGAAATTATATCATTTATTTCAAGTGAGTAAGGCCTTAATGCAACATTTAGGCAATAAGCCATTTGATACCGAAGTCATAGAAGGATCCTCTGTTTTTGCCTATGGTTTGCGTATTTCTGTTCAAAAGAAAACTTGCCTTGAATTAGGCATGATTCACCCAAATTTGGCGGATAAATTTGATGTCAAGCAGGATGTCTTTATGGCGGATTTCGATTGGGATTATTGGGTAAAACAAGAGAAAAGTGATTTTGTCTACCAAGAAATTTCGAAGTTCCCAGAGGTAAGACGTGATTTATCTTTGGTTATCAATAAAGAAGTAAGTTTTCAAGCGATCCAACGGGTAGCGGAGCAAACCGAAAAAAATATCTTGAAGCAAGTGGCTATTTTTGATGTTTATGAAGGCAAAAACTTAGGCGAAGGCAAGAAATCATATTCCATTAGTTTCATCTTGCAAGATGAAAATCAAACCTTGACCGACAAGGTGATTGACTCCACCATGGAGCGAT
Organism: Cytophagaceae bacterium; assembly: GCA_027491315.1. Taxonomy (GTDB): domain Bacteria; phylum Bacteroidota; class Bacteroidia; order Cytophagales; family Spirosomataceae; genus Aquirufa. The sequence continues at coordinate 192,666 of JAIXWL010000017.1, read as the reverse complement.
TCATTCAATGTTTTGAGAAAGAATTAGGAGCGATTATTCGGAAGTAATTTCCAATTCAGCTTTAGGCAGATTATAAGTTTATTGATAATAATTTATCAGTAAACTTATAATTTATCCTAGCTTAAAGGCTTGATTTCAAATATTACCTACTTTTATTAGACAATTTTCAAAGGCTTTAAGCTTATTTGATGCTTGTTTATACATATACCAAAACCACTAAATCCCATGAATACAACTTTGTATTTCGATCAAACTCCGATATACTTCACCCTATTTATTCCTTGTAAATTAGAAATTGATGGTGTCCTTTTCCCTTTACAAAATGAAATTCAATTAGGGGAATTATCTAAAAATTATGGACATTTCAGATTAAGGCTTATTTTCTTTGGAATAGTTAAGTCAAAACCCACTATCGTTTCGGCTAATAATAAATTTATTCACTTGAAGATTGCCTTGATTAGACATAAGCTACCCACATTTACATTGGCCATGATGGCTGCCAATTTTCCAATCGTGTATCACTTGAACACTCGGATTATGGCTTATGCATTTTTAATCTTTATACCAATCACATACATGTTGGAAGCCTTGGTGAAATTGGTTGAAATCCGAGAAACAAAACCTAGCCAATAAAACTAAAAAGGGAGCCTAAGCTCCCTTTTTCTATGCTTTTTCTTGAATGAAACTTAGCGCTTCATCATATTCGCCATGTTAGGCATTTTCATCTTGCCATCCTGCACTTTGTTCATCATGCGCATCATTTTACGCATATCTTCAAACTGCTTCAATAAGTTATTAACCTGCTGAATCGAGGTACCCGACCCAACAGCAATACGATTTTTGCGCGAAGGGTTCAATATATCAGGATTTTGACGCTCTTTCAAAGTCATCGATTGAATGATTGCCTCAATTGGCTTGAATGAATCATTCGAAATATCTACATCCTTAACTGCTTGACCCATACCTGGCACCATCCCCATCAAATCCTTGATATTTCCCATTTTTTTGATTTGCTGCAACTGCGCATAAAAATCCTCAAATGAGAAATTATTCTGACGTATCTTCTTATTTAAACGGGCTGCTTCATCTTCATCAAAGGCTTGCTGTGCTCTTTCTACCAATGAAAGGACGTCGCCCATACCCAAAATACGGTTCGCCATACGATCAGGATAAAACTGATCCAAGGCTTCCATCTTCTCTCCTGTAGAAATAAACTTGATCGGTTTTTCAACTACCTGACGGATAGATAAAGCCGCACCACCACGAGAATCACCATCCAATTTAGTCAACACCACCCCATCAAAATCCAAACGATCGTTGAAGGTCTTGGCCGTATTTACCGCATCTTGACCCGTCATGGAATCCACTACGAACAAAATCTCGGTAGGCTTAATGGCAGCTTTCACCGCTGCAATCTCATTCATCATCGCCTCGTCCACCGCCAAACGACCTGCGGTATCGACAATCACGACTTTCTTACCCATTTTACGAGCATATGATAAAGCATTTTCTGCAATGCTTACCGCATTCTTATTTTCTGGTTCAGCATATACCTCTACCCCTACTTGCTCTCCCAACACTTTCAATTGGTCAATCGCCGCAGGACGGTAAATATCACAAGCCACCAATAAAACTTGACGGCCTCCTTTTTTGATGTATTGCGCTAATTTTCCAGAAAAAGTAGTTTTACCAGAACCCTGTAGACCTGCAATTAAAACCACAGAAGGGTCTCCTTTCAAATTGATTTCTTGCTTTTGGCCTCCCATCAATTGAGTCAATTCTTCGTGAACAATCTTCACCAATAATTGACCAGGTTCTACTGAAATCAAAATCTTTTGACCCAAAGCCTGCTCCTTAATTCGATCAGTAATTTCCTTGGCTACTTTATAGTTCACGTCGGCATCCATTAAGGCTCTTCTAATTTCCTTAACCGTTGCCGCTACATTGACATCCGTAATTCGGCCATTCCCCTTTAGGGTACGCATGGCAGAGTTTAACTTCGAACTTAAATTCTCAAACATAATTTTGAATCAATTAAAAAAGGGACTGCAATTTACGCTTTTTAAATCAAAAATTATTCAAATAAGATGGTCTTGTTTTGATGAATAAAAACCCGATCCTCTAAAACCAAGCGCAAAGCCTTGGCTAATACAATTTTCTCCACATCCTTACCTGCCTTGGACATATCTTTAGCCGAATAGGTATGATTCACAGGTACAATCTCTTGACAAATGATAGGTCCTTCATCTAAATCATCGGTAACAAAATGAGCCGTGGCACCGATAATCTTAACACCCCGATTGAAGGCTTGTTGGTATGGCCTAGCCCCAATGAATGCTGGCAAGAAGGAATGATGGATATTTATGAGACGACCCAGGTATTTTTTGGAAAATTGAGGTGTCAATATTCGCATGTATTTGGCCAGGACAATTAAATCAGGTTGATAGAAATCAATCTGCTGATTAAGTAAATCCTCGTGGGCCTCCCGAGATAAACCATCGGCAGAAATATAATGAAAGGGCACCTGGAACTGCTGACACAGTGGAGCTAGGTCCTCATGGTTAGCAATAACACCTTCCAATTTAAAATTCAAGTCTTGATATTGGTGCTTAATCAATAATTCACCTAAACAATGATGCTCTTTAGTGACTAAAATTAGAACACGCTTTTGCTTAGGAGGTATAATTTCTACCTCTGATTTTTCTGGAAGTAGGTCAATCAATTGGCTTTTTACCAAGGCCAAATCACATGACCCTGTAAAAGATATCCGCATAAAGAAACGATCAGACTCCTCATCCACAAACTCATTGGTTTGAGTCACGTTGACTAATTGTTCCAACAAGATGCCTGTAATTTTATGAACTAAGCCCTTCTCATCCTTACATGCAATTTTAATAATCGTCTCCATGAAAAATTTATTGGTAAATTCTTCAAATTTAGGCGGAAATAATGGAGTAAAAAAGATTTAGTCTTTACCTTTGCAGGATTATCATGACGAGGTCTGGTAATTTTCTAAACGTAACATCATTTACTTGTATTAAACAATGGAAAAAATTAAAGTAGCTAACCCTGTCGTAGAACTGGACGGCGATGAAATGACCCGAATCATTTGGAAATTCATCAAGGATAAATTGATCTTACCTTATTTAGATCTAGATATTAAATACTATGACTTAGGGGTAGAGTATCGTGATGAAACCAATGACCAAGTAACGATTGAGGCTGCTGAGGCAATCAAGAAATATGGTGTAGGTATCAAATGCGCAACCATCACTCCAGATGAGGCTCGTGTAACCGAATTTGATTTGAAACAAATGTGGAAGTCGCCAAACGGCACTATCCGTAATATCCTAGATGGAACCGTATTTAGAGAGCCAATCGTATGTGCCAACGTACCCCGTTTAGTTCCTAACTGGACTGCTCCTATCATGATTGGTCGTCACGCTTTTGGAGACCAATACCGTGCTACGGATTTTGTAACTAAAGGAAAAGGTAAATTAACGGTTACTTTCACTCCAGAAGATGGCGGTGATGCTCAAACTTTTGAGGTATACAACTTTAAAGGTGACGGTGTGGCATTAACGATGTACAATACAGATGAGTCAATCCGTGGTTTTGCTCACTCATGCTTTAACATGGCTTTGAGCAAAGGATGGCCTTTATACTTATCTACTAAAAACACCATCTTAAAGAAATACGATGGCCGTTTCAAAGATATCTTTGAAGAAATCTATCAAGCTGACTACAAAGCGCAATTTGATGCAAAAGGCATTGTTTATGAGCATCGTTTAATTGATGACATGGTAGCTTCTGCCTTGAAATGGAATGGTAATTTTGTTTGGGCTTGTAAAAACTACGATGGAGACGTTCAGTCTGATACCGTAGCTCAAGGTTTTGGTTCATTAGGTTTGATGACTTCCGTATTAATTACTCCAGATGGAAAAGTAATGGAAGCAGAAGCTGCTCACGGAACGGTGACTCGTCACTACCGTGATCACCAAGCTGGAAAGCCTACTTCTACCAACCCAATCGCATCTATCTTTGCTTGGACTCGTGGTTTAGAGTTCCGCGGTAAATTAGATAACAACCAGGCTTTGATTAATTTCTGCCAAACCTTAGAAAAGGTTTGTGTGGAAACCGTGGAGTCAGGAAAAATGACGAAAGATTTAGCAGTATGTATCCATGGAAATAAAGTACAACATGGAGAGCATTACTTATATACTGAAGAATTCTTAACCGCTTTAGATGAAAATTTAAAAGCGGCTTTAGGGAAATAATCCTTTCCTTCAAAAAATTAAAATCCCCTTGAGAAATCGAGGGGATTTTTTTGCTTTAGAATAAAAATAAATAAAGCTTTATTCATTCGACTAATTACTTCCCTGTCCAGGTTTAGGTTTGAGGCAAGCCATACTTCAGTAAGACACATAGCCCATAAAACAAGAAAGTCGTACCAGATTAGCTCCGATACGACTTCCTATTTATTCTGTATTATTCCTTATTCAGAAACAACCGAGAAAGTTACTTTGTGCTTCACTTCTTTGTGTAAATCCAAAGTAGCTGCGTAATCACCAATGGTTTTTACTTCGCTATCGAATGAGATTTTCTTACGATCTACATCGAATCCTTTTTCTTTCAACATTTCAGAGATTTGAAGGCTAGTAACGCGACCAAAGATTTTACCACTGTCGCCAGTTTTAGCAACAATCGTTAAATTCATGTCACCAATAGCAGCAGCTAAATCAGCAGCATCTTGACGAATTTTCTCCACCTTGTGAGCCGCTTGCTTGATATTTTCAGCCAAGACTTTGCGGTTGGACGGTGTTGCCATCATAGCAAAACCTTGTGGAATTAGGTAGTTACGACCGTAACCTGGTTTCACAACCACGACATCGTTCTTGTAGCCTAATCCAGCAATATCCGTTTTTAATATTATTTCCATTTTTGTATAAAATCAAATGTTATTAGGATGTACCTGGTCTATTTTAAACCGTCAGCTACATATGGCATTAAGGCCAAGTGACGAGATCTCTTTACTGCTTGCGCAACTTTACGTTGAAATTTCAACGAAGTACCAGTAATACGACGAGGCAAGATTTTTCCTTGCTCGTTCACTAACTTTAATAAGTAATCTGGATTTTTGAAATCAATGTATTTAATACCCGACTTCTTAAATCGGCAATATTTTTTACGATTACTATTTTTATCTACAGGTTCGTTTACAAGTGTCATCTTATGCTTCTGTTTTTTCTGGTTTTCTACCTACTAAACCTTTTCTCTTTTTCTCATTATACGCAACTGCGTGCTTGTCAAGGGCTAATGTCAAGAAGCGAATAACCTTCTCATCACGCTTGTACTCAAGTTCAAGCTTAGCAATTAATGCTGGTGCCGCTAAAAATTCAAAAATCTGGTAATAACCTGTGTGCTTGTTCTGGATAGGATAAGCTAACTTACGTAAGCCCCATGCATCTTCGTGAACAATTTGTGCACCGTTATCTACCAACACTTTCTTGAATTTTTCAACGGCGTCCTTTGTCTGTTGCTCAGACAAAACGGGAGTTAAAATGAACACCGTCTCATAGTTTTTTAATTCCATAAAAAATTGTTGTTAGTAAAAAATTAAAATTGGACTGCAAAAGTATCAAAAATACTTCACAATCAAAAACTTGTAAGAAATAATTGCTTATTTAACTTCGAAAGAACCAAGCCCGATTAGGAATCCCTCCGCATATAACTCTATTTCATGCTTTCCTTCTCGGTAAGGAACCGATCTGGCGTAAATGAATTCGACCGACTGGTGATTATTTTCATAAAATATTCGCTGCTTGGCTGTATAAGAGAGCTCTTTGGATTTAAATGTAAAAGTTCCAGAGCCCAAAGAATAATCAGACAGGGTATGACCTGTTGGCTCAATAATACGCAAATAAATAGTTTTTACTTCTTTGGATGCCAAAGGGTTTTCTTGAAGGTGAAAGATTACTCGAATCTTATCAATTTTCTTTGACTTTTGAATCCCCACTTCTTTACCACGAGAAGAAATGGCATATACATTAACTCCCTCCGCGCGTAAAGCTGCGGCCACGGATACCTTTTCTACTAATTCTTGATTCCTTACTTCTAAAATCCTGGAGCGCTCATTTAGCTCCCTTTGTTTTAAGCCGAAAGTTTCTGAAGAATCTTTTAAGGCCTTTTGAACATTCGATAAACCATCTTGTAATAATTTTGCTTCTCGGCTCAATGAATCGTTTCTGGCTAATAAGAAGGTGTTTTCTTTTCGTAATTTCTTGATTTCCTGATCTTTCAAGCCCAACAAGCGCAAATAATACGCTAATTTCTGCTTAAAATCGGCTTCATCCATTTGTGGATTTTCCGCAAGTTCCTTTTTATCTCCCAAAATTTGCTCTCGAGCAATTTCCAATTCACTTACTCGACCACCTAGTTTCTTGATTTGAATCATACGCAATTGCAATTGCTTGGAGATAGAATCTAGCTGCTCACTAGCATTCTCCGCGAATTTCTCCTCTGTATTTCCCAGAGAAAATAGCTGAATTTGATAACGCTCACACACCCAAAGCCCGCTCATTATCAGAAGAAGCAAAGAAAGCACTCCAATAATCCGCTGCTGACTTTTCTCTTTGGAACTCATAGTATCTGACTCCATGTTCAAATTTTTCTGGTAGAAGCTGATGCATATCAAACTCCTAGAATCAAAAATAATAAATTAATTTTACTTTTATTTTTTTCTTCTTTCAATCTTTCACAAATTTCAACCATGTCCATCGCTCAACAAATTTCAACCATTCAATCACAATTGAAATCTAGTTCTGCGAAACTCATTGCAGTGACTAAAACTCGAAGCATTGAGGAACTAAAAGCCACCTATGATGCTGGCATTCTTGACTTTGGTGAAAACCGAGTACAGGAAATGGTGGACAAACAAAGTCAACTTCCAAACGACATCAGGTGGCATCAAATCGGTCATTTACAAACGAATAAAGTAAAATATATTGCCCCCTTTGTTCATTTAATTCATTCCGTAGATTCTTTTCGTCTATTAAAAGAAATTGATGCCCAAGGGAAAAAAGTAGGCCGGATTATTCCATGTCTTTTTCAAATGTACATTGCCCAAGAGGAAAGCAAATTTGGCCTTGATGAAAATGAATTATTGAGCATCTTATCAAGCCCTGAATTCGCTGAATTACAGCACATTAGGATCATAGGATTAATGGGAATGGCTAGTTTTACCGAGAATGAGGCACAGGTCGCTCGTGAATTTAATTCCTTGCGCGAGCTATTTATCGAACTTCAATCCAAGGAAATAGGATATGCTACTGGCTTGGTTGAGTGGAAAGAATTATCCATGGGTATGTCTGGCGATTTCTTGTTAGCGGCACAATTGGGTTCAACCATGGTACGGGTTGGATCAGCGATTTATGGTGCTCGTTCCTGAGGAATAGCTATTCCACAGCACTAGCGCCATTTCTACTAAAAAGAAAAATAAAGCTAAACCGAAACAATACATAGCCCAACTCATGCTAGGATTGCTTTCCCCAAAATTCTGAGGTAGTTCCTGCTGGATACTTACCTGGCTTTGGCCTTGATAATGATCTTTCAGTTCATCCAAGGAGTAGCTTGCTAATTGACTAAACTCTTTGGGATAATTGAATGCCAAAGTCGCCATGGTTTTTGAACCAATTTTAGCCTCGACAAAACCACTTGCCCCAGACCTTAGGTCTTGCATCATGCTAAGAGGAATTTGACACAACCAAGACTTTCCCTTCCAATTTTGCTCAGGAATAAAACGTTGGCCTTGTTTATGCCAAGTCAATAAACTTTTTTCGGGTGATTCAAATACAAAATCTGGACTGGCCTTTATGTCAACTCCATTGGGCGTGATTCGCTGATGCAATACCGGGTTGGAGGCACTTGACAATACCATTTCATGCCAAACAGGTAAAAACAAGCCATGTTTGTTAAATCCATCCTGAGGTGTTAAAATGGAGGAGGCAAACAAAAAAACCGATCCTTGTCCTAAGCTAATTTTTTCTAAATAGGGTTTTCCATTCATCCATGAAATCAACACTTCTGGGCCTGGATTCCATTCCCATAATGGCTTAGAAGTCCAAAGTTTAGCTCCTTGATTCCCCGATCTTTTAGCTAGTATTTCTTGAAAAAAACTGGGGCGTGAGGAAACTTGTTGGACAGGAAGTTCAGATTGAGCCGTTTGAGCCAGCTGTTTCCCTGAACCCATTAAAAAACGGTTGATATCTTGTATGGTAGCCGTATTGGGGCCCTGATTAGGAATAATAGCTATACTATGCCCCTGGGCCACCCATGAATTCAAGGCTTTCCAATCGGAAGCAGATATGTCTTCTACTCCTACCAAGCAAATAAATGCATCATCAGGCAAATGAGAAGGCAATATTTCCGATGCAGAAATAGGTTTAAATTCAAAGAATTCCTCCTGCTCAAATACTTTGGCTAAATTTTGAGGGTTTCCAACCACAAAGATCTTACGAGGAGCGGAACTTTGAAGCAGGAAATAAAAACTATTATCAAAAGCAACCGGATCATCCGACATGAATTTTGCTTTGTAAACACCCGATTTATTCAGTGAAAATGGAAAACGCAATTCAGTCAACTCATCAGGTTTTAAATTTACCGACTGGCTTGCCATCTTGAAATCATTCAAATAAAGTGAAAACTGCCTATTTTTCGCTGCTTTTGTTCCACCATTCTTCACCCGAACAATTAATTCATAACTGGTATTGGCACGAATGAATTTATGCGACAAGCGAAGACTATCCACATAGATATTATCGGCGTCAATCCCTTTCATTGCCTGTAAAACATATTGACCCTTTTTAGAAAATTCAGGTAAGGCTTTATTCTTGGGGAAATCTGAAAACCAATACAATAATGGTTTCGAGTTCGTTTCTTCGGCTATCTGCTGGGCATTGTCCAACACTTGAGAGGCCTTCACTATACTCAATCCTGGGCCTTGCTGGTTCCATTGTTCCTTGATTTGAGGCCAGGATTTGGATTCAAAATCTTGGCTTTCTACATCATTAAAAAACACATGGGCTTGACCATTAGGGCTTGTAGGAAGTGCTTCGGACTTCTCCAAATAGGCCTTTCTATTTCCCAAAACTTGAGTTGGGCTGTTATCCACATAAAGAATGACTGGAGATGAGGTCCCTTGACTCAAGGATAATGGCCCCAAAGGATTGGCAAATCCTAGTATCAAAAAAAAGAGGCTAAGTAGTCGCGCCAACAAAAGCCAGATTTTCTGTACTTGCTTAAGGCCTTTTCCTTCTTGATGAATCTTTTCAAGCCAACTTAAATCCGAATAATATAGGACCTTGGCTGCCTTTTTTGAGTAAAAATGCATCCAAAGTGGTATGATTAATCCCAATAAGGCCCATAAATACATGGGATGGGCAAAATGAATATTCATATCCTCTAAAATACAAAAAATCCCAATCGAATGATTGGGATTTCAAGATTTGAAACGATTATCTTAACGAGTAATTGAAATAATTTCAAATTCCAATTTCCCTGCTGGTGCCTGAATTTCTGCCAAATCTCCTACTTTCTTTCCTAATAAACCTTTGCCGAATGGAGAGGATGCTGAAATTTTTCCAGCCCGCAAATCAGCTTCTTCTTCCGAAACGATGGTATAAGTTACCACGGCTCCAGATTTGGTATTTTTAATCTGAACGATGGAATAAATAGAAACCTTGGATAAGTCAATGGTTGACTCATCTAATACTCGAGCGTTGGCCACAATTTCTTCCATTTTTGAAATTTTTAGTTCCAAAAGTCCTTGAGCATCTTTGGCGGCATCGTATTCGGCATTTTCACTTAAATCACCTTTATCACGCGCTTCTGCAATTTGCTTAGCCATATCTGATCTACCTTGAATCTTTAGGTGATGCAATTCCGCCTTTAACTTATCTAGGGCCTCTGCGGTGTAATATTGTAACTTTGCCATATGCTTTGTTAATTATATAGGGTGATAAAAACAAAATAGAACGGCCTCCGACCGTTCTACTTAATTTATTCGTAGTTTTGTTTCGGATTCGTTCCTAAAATAAATATTTTATAAATAACACGTAATTCGGTTTATTTTGCCATGCAAAGGTAATTAAAAAGCTGAGAGATTCCCAAATCATTTCGAATATCCGAATTATTGATCCATTATATATGCGTATTGTCTTTTTTGGTACTCCGGAATTTGCTGTTGCTAGCCTAGAAGCTTTAATTGAAGCTAATTTCACTGTTGTGGCCGTGGTTACAGCCCCTGATAAACCAGCAGGCAGAGGCCAACAAATTCAAGCATCCCCAGTTAAAATTTTTGCTGAAAGTAAAAATTTACCAGTTCTGCAACCACTTAAATTAAAAGACCCTGCTTTTTTAGAAGAATTAAAATCATATCAAGCTGACTTACAAGTAATTGTTGCCTTCCGCATGTTACCTGAAGCTGTTTGGAACATGCCTCCCCTTGGCACCTTTAATCTGCATGCTTCCTTATTACCTAATTATCGCGGCGCAGCACCTATTCATTGGGCGGTGATCAATGGGGAAACGGAAACCGGTGTTACGACCTTTTTCCTACAGCATGAAATCGATACAGGAGATTTATTATTTCAAGAAAAAGAAGTTATTTCTTCCACAGATACTACGGGGGAACTTTACGAGCGTCTTATGAATAAAGGGGCTAAATTGGTCGTTAAAACAGCTCAAGCCATCCAAGAAAACAATATACATCCCACTCCCCAAATCCTAACAGGTGACATGAATCCAGCACCTAAATTACATCGGTCAACGGGTGAGGTACATTGGTCCAAAACGGGTCGAGAAATTATCAATTTAGTGCGTGGTATGCATCCATTCCCTGGCTCCCACACCCAATTTCAAGGGAAAAACTGCAAATTGATTCAAGTAGCATTTCACCCAGAAATCATTCCTGACTTAGGTATTGGAGTTTGGGATTCAGACCAAAAAACCTATTTACGTGTAGGATGCGCAGATGGGTACATCCAGATTTTGGAATGGCAAATGGAGGGGAAAAAACGCATGAAAATAGCCGAATTTTTAAGAGGATATTCTTTTACTTTTTAGCCTGCCGCTGCCACAATCCTAAGCTAAAAAAATATCCCGTGTTACCTCTTTGAACATAGGCCCATTGATCTTTTAAATTAACATGAATTCTCGGTTTGGGATTTAGCTGGTAACTGGCTATCCAGGCATGGGCACTTGCCGGAATGGGTTGTGCCTTTTCACAAAGACAAGCTTGATTCAAGCGAAACTCATTCATAGCTTCCAAAAGGTCTTGGGTATCTTGAACTAAATCTTCTCGACCCACACTGGCCTTTTGAGTATAAACCTGTTCATAATTAGCCTTAAAATGTTCAAATTCAAAGGCTAAATTAGGATGTTGGCGAAGCAGTTCTGCTGAATTTTTAAAGGCTTGAATATGCCCCAAATCTGGGAAACCCACAAAATCTCCTCCCCAAAAAAGCCCAAGGTCTTTGGCGATTGTACCCATTTTCTCATAGATCAACCCGTGTTTCAAATAACGTTTTTTCCGATAAATTGCGACGTCTGCGGCAAGGCTAAAATTATGCATGGATAAAGCAATTTTAGATTTACCTCGTCGCTGTAAAGCTAATTGCTGTTTTAATGAGCGCGTCTCCGAAGAATAGCGCATGGTATAATATTTGAACTTAAATTTCGCTAGTAAACTATCTTTAAGGGATTTAAACAAACTAATATCATCTTCTAATTCCAATGCCCAAAAAGCGGTTAAATCGGGTTTGTCAATCATAATTCGTTGAGCCAGATATTCATCTACCGACTCATTCATCCGAAAGGTACTATCCGATTGAAAAGTTTTTTCCAAACGTTTTCCTTGACGGTCTTCTAAGATCAAGGTCAATTGAGAATAGGGTTTTAGGTCTAGCAAGCTGTCTTGCTGGGCAAACATCCAGACCAAATCTTTAAACTGAAGACTATCTACTTGAAAAGGCTGACAGGTTCTTACTATGGATTGCGAAAAGGCCGTGCAGGAAATAATGCTCAAAAAAAAGAGAATTAGGGCTTTCCGCATGGAATATAATTTAATGTAAAGGAATGATGAGTTGTTCTCCGCGCAGGGTTATATCTTGATCTTTGTGATTAACTTCCATCAAGGATTTTTTAGAAACGCCATATTTAGCGGCTACTACCCGAAGGACATCGCCTGGCCCAACCGTATGTATGGTTTGAATTTTCACATTCAATTTGGTTACTCCTACTTTTATCCCATTGGGATCAACACCCGGATTGAGGGCTTTTAATTGGTCAGGTTTAAGTCCAAATCGATTGGCTATGCCAAAAAATGTCTCTCCTTTTTCGACAGTATAACTATGATTTTTACCAGCCACATTTTTTAAGCTTTCTGCTTCAGGTACTTTTTCGGCTTCCGCTTCTTTTTTCTGGGCTTCTAAGGCTTCTTGCGCTGAAGCAATAGAATCAGTGGAACTATTCACAGAGGAGTTCGGCTCCAAATCTTCTGTTGAATCAATGATGATGGGTGTAGGATCGTCCAACAAAGTTTCATCCTCTTCCATTTTTAGCTTTTCAGCCTTTACTAATTCCTCCGACTTAGGACTCAAAAAATGCTCATATCCCACCATCATTAAGCCTAATAAAGTCGCCAATAAAATCACTAAAGTGATTAATGGAAGTTTGGCAGTAGAACTATCTTTGATGAATGAAAATGGATTTTTCATGAATTATGACAAATTTGATTTAGTTTTTTGGCTCATTTCAGCCACCTTTTCAATTAAATCTTGCTTGTAGGTCACTAATTTTTGAGATAAAGTAGCATCCGAAATGGCTAACATTTGTACTGCTAAAATACCAGCATTTTTAGAGGCATTCAATGCGACCGTGGCTACTGGAACCCCATTGGGCATTTGAAGAATTGATAAGACAGAATCCCAACCATCAATGGAATTCGACGATTTTACTGGAACTCCAATTACTGGTAAAATGGTAGCGGACGCTACCATACCCGGTAAATGGGCTGCACCACCTGCACCGGCAATGATTACCTGTACGCCCCGCTCTTTGGCAGTTTGTGCATACTGAAGCATTTTTACAGGAGTACGATGAGCTGATACTATATCTACCTCATAAGCGACTCCAAATTCCTTGCAGACTTCGATTGCATCTTGCATAACCGAAAGATCTGAACTACTTCCCATGATGATTCCTACCATATCCTTTAATGCTTAACTAATGACACGAATGATTTTTTTTACTTGCTTGGCTTTCTCCTCTACTTCTTCCCTACTGGATCCAATGATACTTACATGACCCATTTTTCTATAGGGCTTGGTGATTTTTTTTCCGTATAAAAATGGATAAACTCCTGGAATAGCTAATGCGTCAGCCAATCCTTCATATTTTACTTTTCCTGTGTAACCTGGCTCTCCCAATAGATTTAACATACCAGCAAAAACATTGGTCGAGGTATCTCCAAGGGGCAAACCAGCGATGGCTCTCAAATGCTGCTCATATTGAGAAGTAGCATTTGCCCGAATGGTCTGGTGTCCAGAATTATGCGGACGTGGGGCTATTTCATTGATTAAGACTTGTCCGTCTTTGGTCAAAAACATTTCCACGGCTAATATTCCCACCATTTTCATTTCTTCAATTAGGCGGGTAGCTATTTCAACTGCCTGAGCCTCAATTTCATTAGAAATAGCTGCTGGCGAAATCAGAAATTCTACTAAATTTTGGATTGGGTGAAAAACCATTTCAACAGTCGGAAAGGCTTTTACTTCCCCATGAATATTTCTAGCTACGATGACTGCCAGTTCTTTTTCAAAATCAACCGCCTTCTCCAATAAGCCAGGTGCATCAAAACCTTCAGCAATTTGAGATGCGTCAGCAATCAATTGAACTCCTTTCCCGTCATATCCTCCTTTACCTAACTTTTGATAAGCCGGTAAAAAATCCAGATGTTGATTTATTTCTTCCCGTGATTCAATTAATCTAAAATCGGCTGTAGGAAAACCATATTGTTGGAAAAACTGCTTTTGAGTTCTTTTATCCTGAATCATCCGAAGCAAATGAGGCTGAGGAAAAACTTGTTTGCCTTCTGATGCCAATTTTTCTAGCGCATCAATATTCACATGTTCGATCTCGATACTAATCAAATCTTGCCCTTGACCGAACTGATAGACCTTGTCAAAGTCTTGAAAAGACCCTTGGGTGAATTCATAAGCTAGCAGATGGCAAGGCGCCTCAGGATCTGGATCAAGGCAGGAAATTTGAAAATCCAAATCAATACCTGCTTGCAAAAGCATGCGACCTAACTGTCCTCCCCCTAATAATCCAATTTTTGGCAAGTCTTGATACATAAATTCCATTCGAATGGATAAAATTACTGCTTTTGTTTTACCTTTGGAAATTATTTTCCCAGTCCAAAATAGATTCTTTCAAATTTTAAGATAATGTCGAAAAGAACGCTTACCCTCATTTGCATTTTATTGCTAGCTGTTGTTAGCCGACTTTTAATATTGGCTGGACCGGCTTGGGCTAATTTTTCTCCCATTACATCCATGGCCTTATTCGCTGGGGCCTATTTTAGCAGTAAATCACAATCCATCTCTTGGACTATATTAAGTATTTGGTTGGCTAACTTGGTATTAAACAACTTGGTTTACCCTCAATATTACCAGGGCTTCTCATGGGGCTTTGCACCTATCCACATGACATTATTCGTAGGTATCTCATTAATCGGAACCTATATGTTGAAAAATAAAATGACAGCGCTGAACTTCTTAACATCCAATTTAGCGGTAGTTATTGGTTTCTTTCTACTTTCTAACTTCGCTGTTTGGTTAAACATTCCGAGCATGGGTGCTGCTATTGTAGGAGATGAACTGGTGTATTCGAAAGATTGGAATGGATTAATGCAGTGTTATGCCATGGGATTACCCTTTTTGAAAAATAGTTTGATTAGCCAATTCTTATTCTCTGGTATATTATTTGGAGGCTTCGAATTGTTAAAAAAACAAGTCCCTGCGTTAAGGTAGCATGGGCTAGCATGAATAGCCTGCCCATGCTGGGTGTTTTATTCGTTCTTGTACACTTTACCTTCTTTCATTACAAATTTCACTCGGCTCATCGACTGAATCGATTCTGCAGGATTTCCTTCTACGGCAATGATATCTGCCCATTTGCCAGGCTCAATAGATCCGAGCATCTCGCTTTGTCCTAATAAATCAGCCGCATTAACCGTTGCAGCCTGAATGGTTTCAAGGGCTGGCATACCTGCTTGATGCATTAATTCAAATTCAAGGGCATTTTTACCATGACCAAATACTCCAGCATCTGTCCCAAAAGCAATTTTTACTCCTGCTTTATAGGCTTTCCCAAAAGTAGATTGAATCATTGGACCAATGGCTAGAGCTTTTAACCGAACCATTTCTGGGTAATAATTGGGGATCTTGGCGGAATCTGCTGTAGATCTTCCTGCAATGACAGTAGGTACGTAATAAGTACCATGCTTTTTCATTAATTCCATAATCTCCTCTGTCATATAGGTTCCATGTTCAATGGAACTAACTCCGCCTAATACAGCACGTTTAATCCCTTCTGCACCGTGAGCATGAGCCGCTACTTTAAAGCCATAATCCTTGGCTGTTTGAACGATGGCTTGCACTTCCTCGACAGTAAATTGAGCACCCATGCCATCTTTGGCATAACTTAAAACTCCTCCAGTGGATGCAATCTTAATAACATCTGAACCTTCCTTATATCTTTGTCTTACCGCCTTCCGGGCATCGTCCACCCCATTAATTATTCCGTCCTCAGGTCCCAGATCCTTGGTATAATATTGGTTGACTCCATTGGTGCCATCCATGTGCCCACCCGTAGTAGAAATCGCAACACCGGCAGCAAATATCCTTGGACCTTCCACCAAACCACTATTAATAGCATTTCTCAGATTGATGCTGATACTTCCTCCTAAATCTCGTACAGTAGTAAATCCTGCCATCAAGTTTTTCCTCCCAAAGACCAATGCCTGGTAAGCTTGATCGCCAGGGTTTTTCACAAAACGATCCAAATAAGCATTAGGATTGGTTTCACTGCGTAAATGAACATGCATGTCGATTAAACCAGGCATTACGGTTTTACCTTTTAAATCAATTACCTTTTCTCCTTTTTCTGGATTGATATAACCAGAGGAAACAAGAACAATCTTTTTCCCCTGAACTATGATGGACATGTTGGGCAACACTTTCAATGTTTTCACATCAATTAAATTACCGCAATGGATGATGGTTTTTTGGGCTAAAATAGGCTGAACTGCCCAAATTAGTATGAATAGGATTTTTTTCATTTATTGTTGATTTAGCGATTTAGCCTTAGGGAGGATGCCGCGAGCTGTACGGTTAGTCATAGCTGTAGCGGGATAGCTGTGTAACAGTGTAGTTATGTAGCTGTAGATTTGACAACCTTCGGAAGGTTGTCAAATCTAAGTAAAAATAGAGATTTATCTACACACTAAAGAAAGAAATCCAAATAGCTTATTATTTGGAATCTAAGATTTTGTCGACATGCGACCAAAAGCTTGGGTAAGATTTAGCTACTACCCCAGGTTCATGAATAACAATTTCTGTTATTAAACCCAGCGGTGCAAAAGCCATAGCCATACGGTGGTCATCGTAGGTATCAAACTCAGGTACTTGGCTGCTAGCAAGGTTGTTTGGCCCTGATAATTCATATTTTACCCCTTTTTCTACCTCCACTAATTGGCCACCAATCTTCTTTAATTCTTGCTGAAGTGCCAATACGCGGTCTGTTTCTTTAACTTTTAATGACTCAATTCCCGTCAAGGTTAAATGAATATTTTTGGCGGCAGCTACTACACAAATAGTTTGGGCCAAATCAGGACAATCCGTGAAATCCCAAGCTAAACTTGGCTTGGCTTTACTTTTGGTCAACAAAAACCCTCTTCCTGTATAAGTGCTTTTAACTCCCATTTCTGCCATGATGTGCTGTATGGCGGAATCTCCTTGGAGGGAGTTCTCTTTCAAGCCCAATAACTCCAAAGAAGCATCTTCAAAGGGAGATAGGGCTACCATGGAATACCAATAACTAGCACCTGACCAATCTGACTCCACAGCAAATGGATTTACTAGATATTTCTGAGCAGGTATCGAAATAACAGCTCTATTCCAATCTGCCTCGGCTTGTATTCCAAAATGACGCATTTGAGCCAGTGTCATTTCTACATAGGGCTTTGAGCCCAATGAACCTGTAATCGTTAATTCTAAACCCTCTGGCAAGAGAGGTGCAAGCATTAAAATGGCAGAAATAAATTGTGAACTCACATCTCCACGAATGGATAAATGTCTATTTCCTGCATAGGTAAATCCATTGAGTTGCATGGGAGGGTAACCTTCCTGATTCAGGTAGGTAATATCTGCTCCAAGCGTTCTTAATGCATCAACCAAAATCCCGATAGGACGTTCGCACATTCTTGGAGTGCCCGTCATTTTTTTCTTTTGACCTTTGATGGCATAATAAGCCGTCAAAAAACGCATGGTGGTCCCGGCATCTAACACATCCGCCACGTCACCATTCTCTGCCAATAAGCGAATCATGGTTTGAGTATCTCTTGCTTCCGCCAAATTAGATACATTAGACAAGGCTCCTCCCGCTAAAGCATTGATAACCAATGCTCGGTTACTTTCCGATTTAGAAGCCGGCAAAGGAATAATTTCTTGAAAGGATTTGTTTCGTGGGAATAGGCAAATTTGACTCAAAACTAGCTAGCGCTTAGCGCAATTTTAATGTGACAAGTGATATAACAGCTAAAATAATACCCACAATTAGGAAGCGGATAACAATTTTAGCCTCATGGTAATTTTTCTTTTGAAAATGGTGGTGCAAAGGAGACATCAAAAAGACGCGCCTACCTTCACCATATTTTCGTTTGGTATACTTGAAATAAGCCACCTGTATGATGACTGATAGATTTTCCACCAAAAAGATTCCGCATAAAACGGGAATCAACATTTCTTTGCGAATCACAATAGCCAAGGTGGCAATGACTCCACCCAACATCAAACTTCCCGTATCTCCCATAAACACTTGGGCAGGATAGGCATTATACCACAAAAATCCGATGCATGCTCCAACAAAGGCCGCACAAAAGATAGCGAGCTCCCCTGAATTGGGAATAAACATCACATTTAAATACTGGGAGAAAACCTTATTACCAGATACATATGCCAAAATAGCCAAAGTCAAACCGATAATCACGGAAGTACCTGCTGCTAAACCATCCAATCCATCGGTGATGTTTGCGCCGTTTGAAACAGCCGTGATGATAAAAATAACAACCAAAACATAGACCACCCATACATAATGATCAGGGATAAAATCTGGCAAAAGCATGTTATAATCGAACTGATTATTCTTCAAAAATGGCACCGTAGTCATCAAGGATTTATGATCCGTATAGGACTGCAAAGTGGATCCATCAGCTAACACACTTACTTTAGAAAAAAGCCTAACTTTAATATGCTCATTGAAATACATGGTCAAT
Source organism: Cytophagaceae bacterium (assembly GCA_027491315.1). Lineage (GTDB taxonomy): Bacteria > Bacteroidota > Bacteroidia > Cytophagales > Spirosomataceae > Aquirufa. The sequence goes on along the minus strand of JAIXWL010000017.1, from coordinate 174,053 downwards.
CCCACGATAATGCCTAGACCGATTTGACCTACAATTTTAAAGCGACCAGATAATCCGTCTTTATTCTTTTTAAAGACCTTGATGTAATCATCTGCAAATCCAACTGCACCCAACCAAATAGCGGAGGTTAGTAACAGTACAATATATACGTTGGTAATTTTAGCAAAAAGTAAGGTGGGGATAATTAATGACAAAAGGATAATAAATCCTCCCATGGTGGGCGTACCCTTCTTTTGCATTTGTCCTTCCAAACCTAAATCCCGTATTTCTTCTCCAATTTGAAGTCTTTGCAAGCGATAAATAACGGCTTTACCCCAAATAGCTGCTATCCCCAAAGAGGTTATGATAGCCATAAACACGCGAAATGAAATATATTGAAATACCCCTGCTCCCGGAATGTTCCATTGCTTATCTAGGTAATCAAAAAGGTAATACAACATATTTCTGAAATTTGGATTAGATATTAAAAGCAAAAATGCAAAATTTTACAGCGATGTACAAATTAATTCGAGGCTTCAAAAGCTTCTCCAATGACTTGTTTATCGTCGAAATCATATTTTACACCTTGTATTTCTTGGTAGGTTTCATGTCCTTTACCTGCTACTAAAATGATATCTCCTGCTCCCGCTAAATGCTGAATTGCATAAAAAATACCCTCTTTTCGATCAACCAAGCGAGTCATTTTCCCCTTTTCTTCCTCCGTCAATCCAGCTTCCATTTGATCTAAAATATATTCAGGATCTTCCTTTCTAGGATTATCTGATGTCAATACCAATGAATCCGAATATTTAGCAGCCAAAGCCGCCATGATTGGCCTTTTGCCCGCATCACGGTTACCTCCACAACCTACTACGGTGATGATTTTTTGATTTTTTGTACGAATTGCTTGAATGGTTTTTAAAACATTTTCCAAGGCATCAGGTGTATGGGCATAATCCACAATGGCCATTTTTTGTTGACTCCCTGCCATTTGTTCAAATCTTCCCGGAGCTGTTTTTAGGCTGGACAATTGAATCAATACCTCTAAAGGATCCTCTCCCAAAATAATAGCTGTGGAATAAATAGCTAGTAAATTATAGGCATTAAAGGTGCCAATCAATTGAGCATGTAAATGCTGCCCATTGATTTCCAATTGCAATCCCGACAGTCCATTACTAATAATCTTGGCTTTAAAGTCAGCTGCATTCAACAAGCCATAGGTATATTTCTTGGCTTTGGTATTTTGTAACATGACCATCCCGCGCTTATCATCAACGTTGGTCAAAGCAAAGGCCGAAGTACCTAAGGCGTCAAAAAAACCTTTTTTAGCGGCAATATAGGCATCAAAAGTCTCATGAAAATCGAGGTGATCACGAGTAATATTGGAGAATATGGCTCCACAAAACTGAACCCCAAAAATACGTTTTTGTACGACGGCATGAGAACTCACCTCCATGAAAACGTGACTACAACCTTCTTCTTTCATTTCCCTTAGCAAGGCTTGTAAGCTCAAGGCATCGGGTGTCGTATGTGTAGCAGGAATTACTCGATCTTCAATCTTATTTTGAACCGTAGATATCAAACCACAACGATGTCCTAGTTTTCTAAAAAGCTCAAATAATAAAGTAACAGAAGTCGTTTTTCCATTGGTTCCTGTAATTCCAATTAATTTCAACTCCTTTGAAGGATGGCCATAGAACTCTGCCGAAGCTAAAGCCAAGGCTTCATTGGAATCCTTTACTTGAATACAAATAACATCAGCAGGAATAGCATCGGGTAATTGCTCGACCACCCAAGCGGTACAACCTTGGGCATATACTTGTGGTAAAAACTGGTGACCATCTACTTGTGTGCCTCGCATGGCAAAAAACAAAGATCCTTTCTGTGCCTTTCTTGAATCAAAACACAACATTTCAACCGATTGATCTTCGCCAGCTATTTGTAATGTGGGAATCGATTGAAATAAGGTCTTAACTAATGCCATATTATTGAAGTTGAATTTGTAATAAAAGATTTTTTCGGGTAGGACTTCCCGGGGCTAATGACTGACTTACTACGGTTCCTAAACCATTGGCTTTAACTTTCAGTCCTCTGTTTTCCAGGGTAAATAAGGCATCTCTTAAATTCATACCTACCACATTAGGTACCGTCTTAGCAGGAAAACTCAATGGAGTATTTTGTACCAATTGCTTATCCATTTTAAACTGTAACCAACTGCCATCTTCCTCTACCTTCGGTAAACCAAAATTGGAATACAATATGGACTGATCCATGGGATGAACCGTATGGCTCAAAGATGCTTTGTTTAAAGAATCTGGTAAGGTCCCGGCCAGTTTGCGCTGAAGTTTCATATCCCGCAAGTAAATATTATCCGAAATTTCCTTGAAAACCGGCGCTGTTACCTGCCGAGCATAGGTTGCTTCTGCATGCCCTTGTGGATTGTCAATGGAAACTAAAATCGTGTATTTAGGCTTTTTCACAGGGAAATAACCAATAAAAGAGGTATAGTATTTACCCGGAATATATCGACCATTGATGATACGCTGGGCGGTTCCAGTTTTTCCTGCAATCCCATAGGTGGTCCCTTTGATATTATTGGCGGTACCTTTAGTCACCACCCCTTCCAACATACTTTTAATTTTTTCTAAAGTCTTGGGAGAGCATAAAGGCTCCTGATCCTTAACCTGACTAGCTCGATAATCAATCACAACTTCATCCGCACGGGTGGCTTTAGTAACAATGATAGGTTGAATCCAATACCCATTGTTTGCAATAGCATTATAAAAAGAGATCAACTGTAGCGGGGAATATTGAGTGGAATATCCCACGGATGACCAAAGTAATTGAAAGGCATCCCACTTGGCAGGAACAGGAAAATTAGGCCTTGGATTTGGTTGAATTTGAAAATTTAGGGATTCTATTAAATGATACTTTTTTAAATAATCATAAAACTTGGCTGGCTTAGAAGCAAAGACCTTTTTCATAAGTACCATAGTGCCCACATTAGAAGAACTTTCTATCACTTGAGCCACCGAAATCGTTCCCATCGGGTGAGAGTCAGACATGGTCCCATTATAATGATGGTATTTTCCATTTCCAGTAGATACAGGCATGTCCAATGGCAAATCGGCCTCCTCTAGCATGGCCATCATGGAAGGTAATTTAAATACCGATCCCGGGTCCCTTGCTTCTCGAATCGCATAATTAAAGCTCTCCGAATAACCTGTGGGTGAATTCGCGTTCTTTGACAAATTTGAAATCGCCTTGATTTCGCCCGTGGCTGTTTCCATCACAATAACCACCCCATAATCACCTTCATAAGTGGTCATGGCTTTCATCAAAGCCGATTCGACAATATCTTGAATATTGATATCCAAGGTAGTATAAATATCTAATCCGGGTTTAGGGACAGATTCTTCTCCTCCTTCCACAGGTCGCCAAGTGTTTTTATCCATTTTCTCAAACAGACCTTTACCTGGTATTCCTTTTAATTCCTTGTTAAAACTACCTTCGATACCTACAGCTACTTTATCTTTTAAATAACCAACGGTACGATAGGCCATTTGACCAAAAGGAGCATAACGAACATTTACTTTATCGAATACAATCCCCGTTTTGGTGGCTTCTCCTAAATTAAATAAAGGGAATTTAGCCACCTTTTTACGTTCTTGAAAATCCAATAATCGGTTATTCAACAAGAGGTAATTTTTACCATTCTTTTTCGCTGACACAATCTTATTCTTGTATTCATCAGCAGTATGATCCTGAAAAAAATTGGCTAAGGCAATGGACAGTTCGTCAATATGTTCTTTGAATTTTCTTTCCGATACAGCATTTCTATTGTAAACGGAAGGGTCTAAACCTAACCTGTATTTAGGCAAAGAAGTCGCCAATAAACTTCCATCATCCGAGTAAATATTGCCTCGAGTGGCTTCCACACTTCGCTCCTTGATATAGGTATTAAATACATCATTCCGCAAAGTCTCGCCGTTGATGAATACAATTTTGTACAAGTTGATAACTAAGACCAAAAACAACATAACCACCACGATAAAAAAGGCGATGAATCGTTTGGTAATAATTTCTCGAATATTTTGTCTTTTTACTTTTGCCATGAGCTAGTCGTTGTTTTTAGCTTCTTTTGATTGATCATAAACGACTTTAGTAGGCGGTGTTAAGCTTAATTCCAAGGCATATTTCTTCATAGCAATGGCCAAATAACTCTGTTTCCCAATCTTCATGAATTCGGCTTTCTGAGTAGTATAATCAGCCCGAATCTCTTCTAATTCCGCTTTAGTTTTGGCTATTTGATGGATTTTCCCATCTGCTAACATGGAATAATAGATATAAGTCAAAATCAGCAAGGCTACATAAGCAATCCGCAGAACTAGCTTAAAAGGCAATTCTCCACCCGTAAGTGGATCCATGTTAAACAATAAATCCAATATCCCTTCTTTGGGAACGGAAGCTTTAGGAGCTTGCTCAGTATCAGAAACTTGTTTTGCCATGTTACAATTTAGCTGCGATTCTTAATTTAGCACTACGTGAACGCGGGTTTCTTTTCAACTCTTCTTCTGAGGCCGTAATGGGCTTACGGATGACAGATTCCAAGGGTTTATGAACCACGCCGAACAAATCTTTATCTTCTTTACCCTGACAATCACCTGTTCGAATAAAATTTTTCACCAATCGGTCTTCCAATGAATGAAAGGATAAAACAACCAATCTTCCTTCTGGAGACAATAAATTAGCTGCTTGTTCTAAAAACTCTTCAATAACCGCGAGTTCTTGATTCACCTCAATACGCACTGCCTGAAAAGCTTGCGCAAAGTACTTGAACTCCCGTGATCTTGGAGCTAATTTAGCCAATATTTCTTTGAATTCCGACGTCGTTTTTAAGGCTTTTTGCGTCCTAGCTTGAACTACTGCTTGAGCTAAAGTTCGAGCATTTTTAATCTCCCCATACATGCCAAAAATCTTTTGCAAGCTGTCTGCCGAATAGGAATTCAACACCTCAGCTGCATCGGTGGAAGCAGATGGTCCCATCCGCATATCCAAGGGCCCGTCAAAACGTGTAGAAAAACCGCGCTCTGCAGCATCCAACTGAAAGGATGAGACGCCAAAGTCTGCCAATATTCCATCGACTTGTTTAATCCCATGGATGCGTAGGTACTTTTGAATATGCCTGAAATTAGCTGTAATCAATTCCAATCGACCATCATCTATTTTCTCAGCTTGTCGCCAAGCATCCGGATCCTGGTCAAAGGCAAATAATCGTCCATCTGGCCCTAATTCTTGTAGAATGGCTCGGGAGTGACCTCCACCTCCAAATGTCACATCGACATAAATACCCTCTGGCTTAATGGCTAAGCCATCAATGCATTCATGCAATAAAACAGAGGTATGGTAAGGGTTCTCGATCATAGGTTGTAGTCAAAACAAATTTACAAATTATCCTGCGGTCATTTCATCAATTTTCGAAATTGTCACCATTTTTTTTAATGCCGCCTAGCTTTCTCCTATATTTGCGGACATGCATCTAAATATCATGAAGAAACGATATCTATTTTGGGTAATGATTACCCTCTTTTTGGCAACTCATGGTTTAGCCCAATCTAACAAAAAACCTCAAATGGGACCTTGGAGAGCGGAACTCAGTTCTCAGGGAGGCGGCTTACCCTTTAATTTACATGTAGCCCCAGGAAAAAAGAAAAATACCTTTTTAATCAAGGTCATCAATGGTTCGGAAAGCTTTCATTTAGGTGAATCCTTTTTTCGGGGAGATTCTTTAGTCATTCCCTTTGATCTATATGATTCTGAGCTGGTAGCCTATCTAGAAAGCCCTCAAAAGATGTCAGGCTTCTGGATTAAGAAAAGGAATGGAAAATTTGTCAACAAACTTCCATTTCAAGCCAAGTTTGGATCCAAAGAAAGATTCACCCAGTTAAAGGCTCCAACGGTTAATATTAGCGGTACCTGGAATGTCGATATTTCCGTGGACGACAAGCACACTCCTAGCGTGGGAGTATTTAAGCAAGTAGGCAATAAAGTAACTGGGTCTATTTTACAGACCTCGGGCGATTACCGCTTTTTACAGGGAAATGTATCAGGCGACAGCCTATTGGTGAGTTATTTTGATGGAAGTTTTGTTTTACTTTTCAAAACCAAAGTCATTGGCAAAGAAATCACGGGAACATTATTCTCTGGTTTTGCCACGAAAAAGGATGTCAAAGGTACCCTTGACCCCAAGGCAAGCCTACCTGATTTGAAAAAATTAACCTTTTTAAAGCCAGGCTATGATCGTTTAAATTTCAGCTTACCAACTCCCAAAGGGGAAACAATCAGCCTACAAGATGAGCGTTTCAAAAATAAAGTAGTCATTGTCGAAATCATGGGGTCTTGGTGCCCGAATTGCATTGATGAAGCGAGATTTTTAGCCCCTTTTTATACTAAAAACAAAGCAAAAGGTGTGGAGGTCATTGGCGTATCTTTTGAATACTCTCCTGATATGGCCGTCTCTGGACCTAAAATTGAGAATTTCAAAAAGAAAATTGGTATCGATTACCCACTTGTTTTTGGTGGTGTGCCCAATGATGAAACCATCGCACAGGTTTTCCCGATGCTAAATAAATTTTATGGCTACCCGACCACATTTGTCATTGATAAAAAGGGTAAGGTTAGAGAAATTCATACCGGATTTTCGGGACCAGGAACAGGCTTATACTACACGGATTGGGTGCAAGAATTTGAAAAAACCATCCAAAACCTTTTAAAAGAGAAATAATGCCAACTTTAAAATATTGGGCTCTAGTTTGCTTACTGATACTAGGAATAAACGTTTCCTACGGACAAGAGAAAAAAAGCAATAAACTGAAGCCCTGGATAGCCCCCGTGGGTTTAAGTTTGGGTGGATTAGCTTTTTATAACCAAGCAGCCCACGATAGGCAAGTTAGTTGGCATCATGAAAACTACCACGGTTTTCAATCCTCCGCTGATGATTTCTTGCAATATAGCCCCACACTGATTCAAATTGGAGCCCGAATTTTAGGGGCTAATGCAAAGCATAAAGGAAAAGAACAATTAGGAATATTTATGTTGGGAACAGGTATCTATGTGGTCACTACCCAGGGTTTAAAACGGATAATCAACGAAACGCGGCCCAATGGTGGCGAACATTCCTTCCCATCAGGGCATACAGCCACTGCCTTTTTTGGTGCCACGGTATTAGCCAAAGAACTTGGGAAAGAATATCCTTGGTTAGCCATAACAGGCTATACTTTAGCCACGGGAACCGCCTATTTACGACTTGCCAATCATGAACATTGGCTAAGTGACGTGCTCGTTGGAGCGGGTATTGGTATCGCATCAGCTGAATTAGCCTATTGTATTTACCCAAAACTAAAACAACATTTCTCTTCCAAACAGGCCTTTCAATGGGAGCCAAAAATTGCTCCGAATTATTATGCCGCTAGCTTTAGCTATCATTTCTAAATAACCTCAAACCATTCTATGAAGGCTAGTAAATTATTTAAAGAATTCTTTGAAAGCGAAAAGTCGAGTGGTATCATATTGATTTTTTGTACCCTATTTTCTCTGTACATTAGCAATTCTGCCTGGGGAGATGCCTACCACCATTTATGGAAAACTGAAATTTTAGGCCACGCTCTTGAGCATTGGATCAATGATGGATTGATGACCATCTTTTTCTTATTAGTAGGTCTAGAATTAGAAAGAGAAATTTACATTGGGGAGCTCTCAAAAATCAAGGAAGCTTCTTTCCCCATCATAGGAGCCTTAGGTGGTATGATAGTACCTGTCCTCATTTATACTCTTTTCAATTATGGCACCCCCACCATTTCTGGAAGTGCCATTCCTATGTCCACGGATATTGCTTTTGCCTTGGGAGTTTTATCACTTTTAGGTAGTAAAGTACCTCTGTCTTTAAAAATATTTTTGACGGCTTTGGCGGTAATTGATGATTTAGGAGCCATTGTTATCATTGGTACATTTTACTCTAGTGGCTTAGATTGGACTAATTTATGTCTATCATTGGGCACCTTTGCCCTATTGGGAGGATTAAACTTTGCCAAAGTGCGTTCCATACCTTTATATTTAATCGGAGGTTTAGCCATGTGGTATTTCATGGGGCAATCCGGTGTACATCCAACAATTACCGGGGTATTACTCGCCTTTGCTATACCCTTTGACAAGGGCGACCAGCATTCCATTTCGACTAAAATTCAGCACTTTTTACATAAACCTGTCAGCTTTGGCATATTACCCATCTTTGCTTTAGCCAATACCGCCATTATCCTAAACACAGATACAACTAGTAAACTCTTAGAATCTTATAGTTTAGGTATTTTTACAGGCCTAAGTTTAGGCAAGCCAATAGGAATATTCCTTTTTTGTTTTCTTGCTTCCAGCCTTGGATTGAGCAAAATACCCAAAGATTTAACATGGGGATCCATCGTGGGTGTAGGATTTTTGGGAGGAATTGGATTTACCATGTCCATATTCATCACCAACTTATCCTTCCATCAAGAATCCATTGTGGATGTATCCAAGTTTAGCATTTTATTGGCCTCCTTGGTATCTGCCATCATAGGATTCAGCATGTTAAGTAAAACGTTAAAGCAGAAATAGTCTAGCAAGGTGACCCTGCAAGAAAAGGCATAAAAAAAGGTTAGCCGTTGAGCTAACCTTTTATCTATATCTTGAAATTTGTTTATTTCAATTTGGCAACGGCATTTTTGATACGCTCACAAGCTTCTTCCAATTGTTCATCAGCTGCAGCCGTAGAAATACGCATACAATTAGGCGCTCCAAAACCTGATCCAGCTACCGTAGCCACGAAAGCTTCTTGCAATAACCAGTTACAGAAATCGTCAGAATCGTTGATGGTTGTTTTGCCATCAGATTTTCCGTAGAAAGAAGAAATGTCTGGGAATGCATAAAATGCACCATCTGGCATATTTACCTTAAATCCTTCTATCTCACGTAATTTTCCAACCACTAATTTACGGCGACGGTCATAGGCTGCTTTCATTTCGTAAGCATGATCTAAAGTGCCATTGAATGCAGCTACTGCTGCTTTTTGTGCGATGGAATTCGTTCCTGAGGTTACTTGACCTTGTAATTTTTCTACACCATCAGCAATCCATTTAGCTGCTGCAATAAATCCTATTCTCCAACCCGTCATGGCATGACCTTTGGCTACACCATTTACCGTGATGACACGGTCTTTAATTTCAGGAATAGAACCAATAGAGAAATGTCCACCTTGGGTGAAGTTGATGTACTCATATATTTCATCTGCCAATACAAAAATACGCTCATGACGAGCAACGACATTGGCGATGTCACGTAACTCAGATTCTGTATATACCGACCCTGTAGGGTTGTTAGGAGATGCGAACATCACCATTTTAGTCTTAGGAGTAATAGCTGCCTCAAACTGCTCTGCTGTCACTTTGAAATTATTCTCAAAAGAACCCTGAACAATGACAGATGTTCCCTCGGCTAATTTCACCATTTCTGAATAAGAAACCCAGTATGGAGAGAATATGATTACCTCATCACCTGGATCAATTAATGCAGCAATAGCATTAGCTAATGAATGCTTAGCTCCAGTAGAAACAACGATGTTTTCAGAAGCCCATTCTAAACCATTATCACGCTTAAGTTTGTTGGCAATGGCCATACGCAAATCAGGATAACCTGCTACCGGTGAATATCCGTGGAAACCATCATCAATGGCTTTCTTGGCTGCTTCACAGATATGCGCTGGAGTTTTAAAATCAGGCTCTCCAACCGATAAACTTATAACTTTATGACCTTGGGCGGCTAATTCACGTGCTTTTTTAGTCATTCCCAAGGTGGAAGACTCTTCTAAAGCTTGAATTCGTTGTGCTAATAATGATGATGACATAGTAGATAATCAATGCTAATTTTTACAATTCGAACGCAAAATTACCCTTTTCTAAATGGAATAACTAATCATTTCTTGATAAATCGATTAAGGAATTTATCAAAGGGTAAGATTATTTGGAATGACTTAATTTGGCATAAACGCCCTTAGGATCACGCATTAATTCATCATGAGTTCCTCTTTCCACAATCTTACCTTTTTGAACCACCAAAATTTGGTCTGCATGCTGAATAGTGCTTAAACGGTGTGCAATCACCAATACTGTTCTGTTTTTCATCAGGTTGGTCAAAGCCGCTTGAACCAATTTTTCCGATTCATTATCCAAGGCGCTCGTAGCCTCATCCAAGATTAAAATTGGTGGATTTTTCAAGACTGCTCTGGCAATGGATATCCGCTGCCGCTGCCCACCTGATAATTTAGATCCTCTATCGCCAATATACGCCTGATAGCCTTCGGCTTGGGCCATAATGAAATCATGTGCATTCGCTATTTTGGCGGCTTCCTCAACTTCTTCCTGACTTGCTTCCGTACCAAATGCTATGTTATTGAAAATAGTGTCGTTAAACAAAACGGACTCCTGGGTCACAATACCCATCAGCGATCGTAAATCTTCTAAAGGCACCTGCTTGATAGGCACCTCATCAATCAAAATTTGACCTGAGCTAGGATCGTAAAAACGGGGCAATAAATCTGCCAAAGTAGATTTACCGCCTCCTGAGGGTCCCACCAAGGCAATCGTCTTTCCTTTGGGTATTTCAAAACTAACTTGATCCAATACCCATTTATCCTTTTGATAGGCAAAATTCACTTGATCAAAAACAATTCGATTTTTCAATTCCTTTTTTGGAATAATAGGCTCTTCTGCTACAATGCTTGGTTGGGTATCTAATATTTCAATGATACGATCTGCACTGGCCACTCCTCGCTGAATTCCACTAAATGCATCAGCTATGGCCTTAGCTGGTCGCATGACTTGTGAAAAAGTCGCAATAAAAGCAATGAACGTAGAAGCACTTAACTCCCCATCACCAGAAATCACGAGTGTTCCACCATACAGCAATATCCCCGTAACAACCAAAACCCCCAAACTCTCCGATACCGGGGAAGTAAGCTCTTGTCGGAACACCATCTTCAATAATGAATGTCGGTATTTACCATTTTCTTGTTGAAAACGCTGATCCATCATGGGCTCTGCCCGAAATGCTTTTACCACGCGCATTGCCCCAAAGGTCTCATCCAACAAGCTAATCAAGCCACTTAAATGTTGCTGTACCTCTCCTGCAGCCCGGCGCAATCTCCTGGTTATCGTGGCTATAACCCCTCCTGAGAGTGGTAAAATCATGAGTGAAAACAAGGTCAATTTTCCAGACATACTGGCCAAAAAGACAAAAAACAACACCAATGAAAAGATTTCTTTGAAGGTGGCAGTAAATGCCCGACCAATGCTGTTTTCTACCTCTTGTACATCTGTAGTCAACCTCGACATTAAGTTTCCCTTCTTCCGCTCGCTGAAATAACTCAAGTCCAATCGTATGGCTTGCTCAAAAACAGCCTGACGCAAGGAAGCAATGGTGTCCGCCTCCACTGTTTTTAAAACCCTTTGTGAAAAATAGCGAAAGATATTCGACAAAATCACGGAAATCATAATAGCCCCACAAGCATATTGCAAAGCGCCTATTCGGCCATATTGCTCCAAGGCCCCATAGAAATAATGATTGAAAGCAAAGGAGAAATAATTGGGTGAGAAAGAAAATTCAGGTAATTGACGGTATAATTCAATATTAGAAGCTGCAGCCTGATTGAATAGCACATTCAAAAGAGGAATCAGCAAAGTGAAATTTAAGATTCCAAATAAGCTAGCCAATAATGAAAAACCGAAATAAGGAAATATATAGTTCCGAATGGAAACGGCATAGCTAAGAAGTCGGAGGTAGGTTTTCAATGAGAATCTTTCTTAAATTTAGGCCAAATTACTACAATTTTAATAAACTACTTTAGAATTTATAGCCTTTCAATGCCCTCTATTCAGATTAACAACTTGAATTTTCCATTGATTTCTATCGTCATGGCTTGTTACCAGGGTGAGAAATTTGTGGAAGAACAGATTCAAAGTCACTTGGATCAAGACTATCCTCATCTCGAATTCATATATTTAGATGATGCCTCCACAGACCAAACTTCGGCTATTCTTCAAAAAATGGCTCAAGAAGATACCCGAATAAAGATTTATCAAAATGAAAAAAACCTGGGTTATGTCGGGAGTTTTGAGAAAGTGCTACAACTAGCCCAAGGGGAATGGATAGCCTTATCTGACCAAGACGACCTGTGGGATAAACATAAAATAAGTCGCTTATTCCAAGCAATAGGCACTTTTTCCTTAATCTATTCGGATTCTCAACTCATAGATGACCGAGGAAATAGCCTTTCCAAAAAAATGTCTGATCTAAAAAATCAGATTCCTTATAGCTCTCCACTCATGTACACTTTTGGTGCATGGGCACCTGGTCACAGTATGTTATTCCAAAGGTCTATTTTAGCTCAAGCCTTTCCTTTTCCACGTTTTGTATCACATGACTATTACATTGGTTTTTTAGCTACCTGTTTTCAAGGTATCACCTACCTACCGGAATCCTTAGTTAAATACCGTCAACACGATCAAAATGCTATTGGGGCTAATTTAAAAAAAGCCCCTAAACTTTATCAATCAGGTGAAGAGCGAGATAAACGGATTCAACAGCGGGTGCGACTATTGGCTGAGTTTTGTCCCAATGAAAAGGCCATAGAAAAAAAAGTACTAATGCAACTTGCCCTAGATTTTAGTTCATCCCAGCTGATTTCACGAATTAGGAGAGTCAGCCTAGTCATGAAGTTCCGAGATCTCATGCTGGCCTATAAGAAAAAAGGAGCCTTGGCTAAATGGCTTTACCCTTTTAAACTATTTTTCCGTATCTATTGATTTTTAAAAGCTACACTGATACGGTAATACCAATTTTTGAGATGTACCCAGAATGGTATCCGTCGCTTGCTCAATGGTCCTGTGAATGGTTTACCTCTTTGTAAGTAATAGGTGGAAAAGGTTCCTGAACTCATTCCCCACGTGCGAATAAACTGGTAATAACCTTTGTTTTGTTTAACTCTTTTTACTGAAATGGAGCCAAAATGATATACCCTACTGCGACCTACCCCTTTAAATAACCGAACACCAGCTTGCCATAATTTCATCGAAAAATCAGGATCAGAATACATGCCTGGAGAAAACTCGACACTATAACCACCTACTAGATCCCATAAATCTTTGTGTACCACATTCGGCGGCCAAGTACTTCCTTGCCAATCGTTTTTCTGCAAATTTTGCCATTCCTTTAAAAGTCTATCCTCCTCAAAAGTCTCCAGAGTAAGTCCAAAATTCTGTTCAATCGAACAATTACTTTGTGCCCTAGGCTCTATCATGGTGGCAGAAATAAAGAAATATTGATTGGGACAAGCCAATACCTCCTCTTTTAAAATCCCATCCCAATTGGGTAACACATACATGTCGTCGTTCAGGTATAAAAAATAATCCGCTCTGGCCAAAGTCCGCATGGCGTTCATGGCATAACAGACTCCAACATTTTCCTCACTGTGAGAATAGGCTATATCGCCCTGCTCTCTAATCCATTCCAAAGACCCATCACTTCCTTCATTAAGGTGAACCACTAGTTGATAACTAGTTGTAGAATGTTTTCGAATACTTTGAATACACTGCTGAAGAAAAGCCAAATTGTTCCAGGTGGGGATCAAAATGGAGAAAAAGGGCTTGTCTGATGAAGCCGATTGGGGAAAATAAGATATCTTTTTTTCCATCATCAGATTATTCGATAATTTTTGTATTCTCCAATCCGTTTTCCAGTCCAATCTTCAATCTGCTGCAATATCTTTCTTCTCAAACTCATGCGTTTTCTCAAGGCCTCATTGTCCACATGAAATGGCCAATTTTGTTGAGCTACACGGGCTTGCATGACCTGAGGATGGGTCCCTTCAAAAAGACTTAAACGCTCTGCATTTCCATAATCAAATTGATAATCTGCCGGAACATTCATTTCGAGCCAAGCGTCATCGTGATAAAACTGTGTAAAGTTTCTCACTTTATTATTTAGACCTTGAGGAGGCTTAACCCAGCCATAGTGAAAAATATGGGCAGGAATCAACTTTACTTGTAACTTTTTGCCTGCTTTTCTAAAGCCTTGAGCATCCTTGTAGGAATGTACATCAGGATGAAATTTCACCACCCGTATTTCACGTCGATACCACCTTCGAGAAACCGCAACATGCTGATAGGATCCATAAAAATGTCGGTAATGAAACAATAACCCCTCAACAGCTGCATCATGTAAATACTGTTCCATGGATTGCTTGATGACAGGCAAATCACTTTCATGTACACATTCATCCCCTTGAATATAAAAGGCCCAATCCGTGTCAGGTGAAATAGCGGCATAGGCTTTGTCTGTTTCCAAAGCAAAAGTCCGACCTCCTTCTCTCTGGGTATCATCCCAAACCGTTTCTATGATTTTAATTTTATGCGAGGGTATAGCCTGAATCAAGGCCAAAGTATCATCTTCTGATTTACCTACAGCCACCACCACCTCATCACAAATGGGAAGAATGGAAGTAATGGCTTCCACGATGGCATAATCATTCTTTATGGCATTTCGAATGAAAGTAAAGCCTGCTATCTTCATTCGATCAATATTTTACTTGAATACCGTGATAGGTATCAGGTTCTTCATAATCTTTTCTCAAAGGATGGCCTTTCCAATCCTCAGGCAGCAAGATTCTTCGTAAATCGGGATGGCCCTTAAATTTCACACCCACCAAATCATAGGCTTCTCTTTCATGCCAATCTGCCGTTTTCCAAATATGCGAAACAGTTGGCACTTCAGGCAAGCTTCCATCTTCTAGGAACCGGGGAAGAATAATTTGTATATGAAATGTCAAGTGATTGGGAATGGAATACAAGGTATAAATCAATTCCATCGTACCCTTTTCTGGACCATGATCAATGGCCGTTAAACAGGAAAGAGAATCAAAATAAGCCTCTGGACTCCGCCATAACAAGTCGCAAACAGCTACTAAATCGGCTGCTTCTAAGGTGATTCGATGATTCGCCTCGTCCCAGTGTACACTTTTGCCCACACTTTTTTCCACCAAATCTTTAATATGCAGCACCGAATTCATATATCTCTTTTTATGCGATAGCTTCCAAAATACGAGCGGGAACCACCAAACTTTCCTTTTGTATTTTCTCCTGTAATTTAATGATTCCTCCCAACAAAGCTTCTGGTCTTGGTGGGCAACCCGGCACATAAACATCCACGGGAATAATCCGGTCTACTCCTTTCACTACATGGTATCCATGATCCCAATATGGACCTCCGCAATTGGAACAAGATCCCATGGAAATCACATACCTAGGTTCAGGCATTTGCTCATACAATCGGCGGATGCGATCCGCCATTTTGAAAGTTACGGTACCAGCCACGATCATCACATCTGATTGACGTGGGGAAGGTCGAGGAAAAACACCAAATCGATCTAAATCATATCCTGAGGCAAAAGCCTGCATCATTTCAATCGCACAACAAGCTAAGCCAAAGCTCATAGGCCACAAGGAACTAGCCCTAGCCCAATTAAGTAAATCTTCGACTTGGCTAATGACAAATCCCTCTGACTGAAACTGCTGGTCTAATAAGCTCTTCATATTTTATCTTACAATGGTCAAATTACCATAAATAGTCCCATATTCTTCACTCGGCGTAATGCGGTACATATAGGTTCCTGAGGGCAAATCCTTACCATTAAATTTCCCTTTAAACGGTTTTTCTTCATATTGGTACCCTGTACTTTCAAAAACAGGCTGCCCCCATCGATCAAAAATCACAATTTGGGCATCTGGGTAATTGTATAAATAATCGATAAACCATTCATCATTTGTATCATCTGAATTTGGCGTGATGGCATTGTAGGGGTGAATTTTCACTAAAATAACCACATCAATGGTAGCGAAACTTTGACAAGCTAGACCAGTACTGGCATCCTTCCCTACTCCCGTTATAAAATAGGTCAAGGTAAAACTAGTCCCCTCTAAATCTTGATGACTTTGAATGATTTTCTGGATGTCAAAGGTGGTATTTAATTTGGTAGAATCCGTTATTCCAATTTCCTGACCTCGGTTTGTGCCTGCTAATGTCCAAGTCCATTTAATATCCGCATTTTGCGCCCCATTCACAGGAATTGGAACTGGATCTGGATAAGGCTCTCCTTTCAAACGATTGGGAGAGAATACCACTACTTTTTTTTCTGTGGCTACCCAAACTGGACATTGTGCCCAAGAAGCGTAGTAGGACCCCATTAAAAATATGAAAAACAATAGAGACTTTACCCGCGTTAAAGAATGGTATTTTAATCTAGAAATTAATAAAGTGTTTGTTAAAAACATAAAGCTTAAAAAATTCTCCCTAAGGTTTTGTAAATATACCTAAATTCACAAAATTTTTATGGAATGCCCATGACCCATTTTTTTGAAACAGATTTAGCCTTATTGCGCGGTATTACACCAGCAAGGCTTAGCTTGCTTCAAACTGAACTAGGTCTTTTTACCTATGGCGACCTAATTCAATATTTCCCCTTTCGTTACGAAGACCGAACCGCCATCTATCCCATTGATCAAATTACCGAACAATTGGAGCATGCACAATTCGTTGGGCGCATCCGTTACAAAGAAAAAATAGGTCAGGGACCCAAGCAGCGACTCGTTGCTCAATGCTGCGATGAATCAGGCTGCATAGAACTCGTCTGGTTTCAAGGCATCAAATGGCTTGAAAAAACCTTAACGCCCGGGATTGATTATTTATTTTATGGCAAGCCTACCAGTTTTAATGGGCAAATTCAAATAACACATCCTGAAATGGAGGTGTATAAAGGGAAAGCCAACAATGACACCTTCTTTCATCCGGTTTATTCCCTCACTGAAAAATTAAGAAAAAAATACATCGATAGTAAGGTGATTGCCCAATTGCAAAAAAATGTCTTGCAAGTAGCTTTCCCCTACATTCGGGAGACGCTTCCTTCGGAAATCATCCAACAATTTAAACTTATTTCCAAGCAAGAGGCACTTTATCATATTCATCTTCCCCAATCTGAAAATTGGTTACATCAAGCTAAAAGACGCCTAAAATTTGAGGAACTTTTCTACAACCAACTTCGATTAATCAAACAAAATTTAATCCGAAAGACGGCTTTCCCCGGACAAGTCTTCTCTTCAGCCGCCTTGTTAACCAATTTCTATCAAAATCACATGCCTTTTGAATTGACCAATGCCCAGAAAAAGGTGATTCGGGAGATTTTTCAGGATATGAAATCAGGCCAACAAATGAACCGACTTCTTCAAGGGGATGTAGGCTCAGGTAAAACCATTGTGGCCTTTATTGCTATGCTTTTGGCCATAGATAATGGTACCCAAGCCTGCCTGATGGCACCCACAGAAATTTTAGCGGATCAGCATTTTCAGGGTTTAAAGAAATTTGCTGATTTATTGGGTATTCAAATTGCTAAACTAACAGGCTCCACCAAAAAGAAAGATAGAGTGCTCTTGCATGAAGATTTAGCCTCGGGCAAACTACAGATTTTGGTAGGTACCCATGCCATTTTTGAGGATGTCGTACAATTTCACAATTTGGGTTTATGCATCATTGATGAGCAACACCGTTTTGGGGTAGCTCAAAGGGCTAAACTTTGGGATAAAAACAAACAGACCCATCCACATGTGATGGTCATGACTGCCACGCCTATTCCTCGCACTCTTGCCATGACCTTGTATGGCGACTTAGATATATCCATCATTGATGAAATGCCCGCAGGTAGAAAAGCCATACAGACCATACATCGCTATGACAGTCACCGCCTTCAAGTCTTTGGTTTTATTCAAAATGAGTTAAACAAAGGCAGGCAGGTATACATTGTTTATCCCTTGATTGAAGAGTCCGAAAAGATGGATTTTAAAGATTTGATGGATGGATTTGAAAGTATTTCCAGAGCTTTCCCGGACGTACCTTTGGGGATTTTACATGGCAAAATGAAATCGGCCGATAAAGATTTTGAAATGGCCCGCTTTGTTAAAAATGAAACTAAAATCATGGTAGCTACAACGGTGATTGAAGTGGGAGTGAATGTCCCCAATGCCAGTATCATGATTATTGAGAGTGCTGAGAGATTTGGCTTGGCCCAATTACACCAGCTGAGAGGCCGGGTAGGTCGTGGTGCAGAGCAGAGTTATTGTATTTTAATGACGGATTACAAATTAAGTGCGGATACCAAAAAACGCATTGAAACCATGGTCAGAACCAATAATGGTTTTGAAATTGCGGAGGTGGACTTACAATTAAGAGGACCAGGAGATTTGGGGGGAACGCGTCAAAGCGGCGCCATTGATCTCATGATTGCAGACTTGGCCAAGGATGGCGAAATTTTAAAAGTTGCCAGAGAGACTGCCCAAAAAATATTGGATGAAGACCCTCAATTAAACCATCCAAAACATCAAATGATTCGAGAACAGGTCGCTCATCAACGTAGAGACACGACCAACTGGGCTAAAATAAGTTAGCCCCAATTTCTCTTTAATTTAAATTCGGATCATCTGGATAGGTAGATAACACACGATAATCCCCTCCTTTATCAAATAATACTTTCCTCCATAAATTCATGGAGGGTTCATCAAATACATATTCCGCATTGGCCGGATGAAGCATCCAGGCATTTGATTTTACTTCGCGTTCTAATTGACCTGCCCCCCAACCGGAGTAACCGATAAAAAATTTAATTTCATCAAAAGCAATTTCTCCCCCAACAACCAATTCAATGGCTTTTTCAAAATCCCCTGACCAAAATATCCCTTCTCCTATCTCTATGCCATCCGGAATTAAATCAGGTCTGCGATGAATAAATTGCATGATTGTTGGGTCAACGGGTCCACCAGAATAAAGCGGCACATCTTCCATCACCTTTTCATCCATGTAAGAATCCAATACTATTTCTTGTCGTTGATTTAACACCAATCCAAATGAATGAGAGGACGAGTGTTCACATAATAACACGACAGAACGATGAAAAGAGGGATCCTCCAAAAATGGTTCCGAAACCAATAACATACCTGGTTTTAATTCCAATGGAGCATTTTTCTTAGGCATAAAAAAGAAATTTGTAAGTTTGTTAGAAATGAAATTGACCATGGCCACCAACATTTACCTCTCTTTAGGAGGCAATCTAGGAAATACCCTCGAAATTTTTAAAAATGTCTATCCAATTCTTGAAAAAAAAATAGGGCCCATTCTTCAATTTTCTTCCATATATCAAACCAAAGCCTGGGGAAATACCCAGCAAGCTGATTTTCTAAACCAAGTGTTGGAATTACGTACTGACCTTGAACCTCAAGCCTTACTCTTAGAATTATTAAGCATTGAATCCGATTTTGGTCGAATTAGAAAGCAACAGTGGGAAGCGAGGATGCTGGATCTGGATATCTTATTTTATGGTCAACAAGTGATACAAGAAAGTAATTTGCAAGTCCCTCATCCGTTCTTAGCTCAAAGAAAATTTGTACTTATTCCCTTGGTTGAAATCGCCCCTGACTGGACTCATCCCATCCTAAAGAAAAGCATTCAAAACCTAGTGCAGAAATGCCCCGATGTGTCAGAAGTAAGGAAATTAGATCTATAAATTTTCTTGAACCTTAGACTTATCCATGGTATCCATGGTGCCAAAAACATAGTCCCAAATAGGAGAAGAAACACCAAAAACAGCATTTCCATCCTTGTAATGATGAACGGCATGATTGACCCAAAGCATCTTAAAATAATTCTTTGGAGGTGGATAGGCATGCACGCAATAATGTACTAATAAATAAGAGGCATATCCCCAGATAAAACCTGGGAAAAAGGCAAAAGCATAATGATGCAAAGCAAAATAAGAAATCGTAAAAAGTAAGGCTACTACTAGCACCGCAATCACCGGAGGCATGGCTAAGCGAGATTTATCTTTAGGATATTCATGGTGAACCCCGTGAGCAATGTATTGGAATTTGGCTCTAGCTTCTGTGCTAGGCTCAATGTGGTAAATACTACGGTGAACCCAATATTCAATGAAGGTAAATCCAAAGAATCCTATTGAAAACAAAGTCAGAATGATTAGATTGTCCAAGATAGCATAGGTAAATGCTATGTACAAAAGGACCATACCCGTCAGAAAAAATAATGTTACAGGAATAGCAATGTGAGTTCTGGACAATCTCTCCAATATTGGATTTTCAAACAATTGCTTAGAACCCGAGTGCTTCGGACGTAGATTTTGTTTTTCCATATTTCGAATTTTTAGAAAAAAATCGGAATTGAACGGTTTTAAACTTAGGCTTTTACAAAATTAAAAGAATCTATTCGCTATCCAAAAGATTCTGAGTCGGGAATTTCCAACTTTGACTGATGATTCTTTTGTAATAGTTTTCATAGAGAGGCAATATTTTCTCTATATCAAATAATTGAGCTCTTGCCAATGAATTTTCTTTCATTTGTGTCAACAAAGCTTCATCTGAAAGTAGTTTAATGGTATTTTTTGCCATATCCTCGATATCGCCAATCTCGCTCACAAAGCCAGTTTCTCCATGTATATTTACCTCAGTAATACCGCCTGCATTGGATGAAATGACTGGGACTTCACAAGCCATAGCTTCTAAGGCCGCCAAACCAAAGCTCTCCTTTTCGGAAGTTAAAAAGAATACGTCGGCTAAAGAAAGGGCTTCTTCTATCGTATCCAATTTGCCCAAAAAGCGAACATCTCCTTGTACTCCTAAATCACGGCATAAAGCTTCAATCGCCGAACGCTCAGGTCCGTCTCCTACCAATAATAATTTGGAAGGTATGATTTTACGTACTTTTTCAAAAACATGTATAATGTCTTCGATGCGTTTTACTTTACGGAAATTTGAGGTATGCATCAATAGCTTTTCTCCATGCGGACAAATAGCTATTTTGAAATGCTCCTTAGCCTGTTTTTTGAATCTTTTTAGATCAATGAAATTGGGAATAACTTCTATGGCACTAAGAATTTCAAATTCTGCATAGGTGTCATTTCGTAAACTTTCAGACACAGCTGTCACCCCATCTGACTCATTGATAGAAAAAGTAACTACCGGCTCAAAGGAAGGATCACGACCCACCAAGGTAATGTCAGTTCCGTGTAATGTAGTAATCACGGGAACGTGAATGCCCTTATATTTCAATATTTGCTTGGCTAAATAGGCCGCTGATGCATGAGGTATAGCATAGTGCACATGCAACAAATCCAACTTTTCATTGATGGTCACATCCACCATTTTACTAGCCAATGCAGACTCATAAGGAAGATATTGAAAGAGTGGATAAGATGCCACACTCACCTCATGATAGAAGATATTTTCGGAAAAGAAATCCAAACGCGGGGGCTGGGTATATGTAATAAAGTGTACCTCATGACCTGCCGAAGCTAGGGCTTTACCTAACTCAGTAGCCACAACCCCACTTCCACCATAAGTTGGATAACAAATGATTCCTATTTTCATGTTCCGATTTTATCCTCAAGAAACAAAACTTCCATTTTTGCCTAAAGGTTCCGCAATATGGCCTAAATTTGTAAGAAAATAATCGTTCAGGCTTGAAAAACATCGTCATTTTTGCTTCCGGATCAGGTTCCAATGCGGAAAAAATCATTCAACATTTACAAGGGTCGACCTTGGCAAAGGTTAGCTATATATTTTGTAATAATCCTGAGGCGGGAGTTATTGAACGTGCCAAACGCTTGCAAATACCTTGCCGAGTTTTCTCTCGAGAAGAATATAAAAATGGCTTAGTATTAAATGAGTTGCAAGCCTTAGATACCGATTGGATCGTTTTGGCTGGGTTTTTATGGCTTATCCCAAGCAGCTTTGTACAAGCTTATCCTCAACGGATTATTAATTTACATCCAGCCCTTTTACCGAAGTTTGGAGGCAAAGGAATGTATGGTCATTTCGTGCATGAGGCAGTAATTGAAGCAGGTGAGAAAGAATCTGGCATCACCATTCATTATGTGAATGAACAGTATGATAAAGGGGCTATTATTCATCAAAGTTCATTCATCATTGAACCTGGCGACAGCCCAGAGGATGTCGCCAGAAAAGGTCAAGTACTAGAGCACCGCGATTTTCCGGTGGTCATTGAAAACCTAATTAAACAATCCAACTGATTACCAGCCACCTCCCAAAACACGGTATAGTTGAATCGCATGAATCCAGCGTTTTCTCGAAATTTCTAACAATTCCAATTCCGAACGTAGCGCATTTTGTTGGGCTGTAAGGACCTCCAAATAGTTAGCTTTTGCAGTGGTAAATAAAGTACCCACCGTAGCTATTGCTCCTTTGGTTAACATCACTTCTCGCTCTTTCAGCTGATCCATCCGCTGCAAATAGGCCAAGGATTTTACCTGAGTATCCCATTCCAAAAAGCCTTTTAATAGCGCATTTTGATAGGCCAAATCCAAAGCTTTCCAACGGGCATTTTCCCTACTGATATTGGAATACAAGGCCGAACGATTTAACCAAGGAGCCGTAATTCCACCAATTAGTTGATAAGCCATGGAAGAAGGCAATTGAAGCAAATAGGCTGGCTGAAAGCCTTGAACACCCAGAATCCCTGACAATACCAATGAAGGTTTTAAGGCTAGGTCGGCACTTTGTTTGTTTAAAAGTTGTGCTTCCAATTCCAACCTGGCTTGACGCACATCGGGTCTTCTTTCCAATTGGTCAATTTGAATTTGTGCATACATGGAACTATCCAAAGAACAGTTAAATGGATATTGTGACCGTGCTATTTTCTTATTTGGCTGATTTAACCAATATCGAAGTTGATTTTCTAGCTCGGTGATTTGCTGCAAAACCAAACCTTCCTGAGCGCGTGAGTTCAACCACTGAGCTTCCAATTGCTGAACGGCTGACTCATTCACAACACCAGCCTCCTTTTGTACTTTGACTAAATTCAAAGCACTAAATTGTATACCAATATTCGTTTTTAAAATATCCAATTCTTGATCCAAAGCCACCAATTGCCCATACATACCAGCTACTTCAGAAACCAAGGAGGTGATGTACCATTGTTGGCCCGATTCCGTAGCTAAATAACGTAAAGCACTAGCCTTTTTTCTCTTAGATAATTTTCCCCAAATATCCACTTCCCATGAGGATTGTAATCCTATCATGACATCAGGTAAATGCTCTGGTATGATTTGATCTTTGGTAATATTGGGTGAAAATTGGGTATCAAAGTTCCCTACTCCATCCATGGTGTACTTACCAAATTTTCTCAAACTGGGTTGAACCACCCCAGAAACGGTAGGTTTCATCGCTCCCCGATCAAAGGTGTATTGAGCTCGACTGATGGCCAAGTTTAAAAACCCAATTTTAATATCATTACTACGAATTAAAACCGAGTCTATCAATTGCACCAATAAACTATCTTTCTTCCAGCAAGCTTCAATACTAGAAACTGACTGACCCATATCTTTCATTCGATAGGCTTCTAATTCGGCATCGATCTTTCGGGCATCACGAAAAATAGCTTGCTGGCATGATAGCAAGCTCAATGAAAATATACTTATTATGACTATTAGACGCATATTAAACCTTGGGTTTAGAAAATTTAGCGGATATACTTGCAAACACAACAAACAATCCAGGAATAAGAATTAATCCTCCGACTGTTCCTAAAATCATACCCCCTGCAGAGGCCGTACCAATTGTTCGGTTACCAATGGCTCCTGCACCACTCGATATCATCAAAGGAATTAATCCCGCTACAAAGGCAAATGAAGTCATTAGAATAGGCCTCAATCGAGCAAAAGCTCCTTGCTTGGCTGCATCAATGATACTAGCCCCTTCTTTCATTTGTGCCAAGGCAAACTCGACAATCAAAATGGCATTTTTACCCAATAATCCAATCAACATAACCATAGCCACCTGAGCATAAATGTTATTTTGAAGTCCAAAAACTTGTAAGAACAAATACACACCAAAGGCTCCCATGGGTAAGAATATTAATACAGGGAAAGGCATTAAGAAGGATTCATATTGGGCGGAAAGCAATAGATACACAAATACCAAACAAATGATAAAGATGAAAATTGCCTGATTACCTGCCAAAAACTCCTCGCGCGTCATACCAGACCATTCAACGGTATAACCTCTTGGCAAGTTTTTAGCGGCTTGGGCCTGAATCTCTTTTAGGGCTTCTCCCGTACTAAATCCAGGAGCAGGCTCGCCATTTACCATAGCCGAGGTAAACATATTAAAGCGGGTTAATTGCTCAGGACCATAAACTCGTCTCATCTTCATGAAGGAAGAATAAGGCACCATTTCACCAGCCTTGTTTTTGGCATAAAACTTCATGACATCGTCAGGATGAATACGGTAACTAGGATCCACTTGCACCATAACTTTGTACATCTGTCCAAAGCGAATGAAATTGGTGGCATAAAAACTACCTAATAGCGTTTGTAAATTATCCATCGCGGTTAATACATTCACTCCTTTTTGCGCCGCAGCTGATTGATCTACCTCCAACATATATTGTGGAAAAGTAGGGTCAAAGCTGGAGAAGGTATTCTGGATGGCCGGGGTTTCATTCAGCTTTTTAGCAAACTCCAGGGTCACGGCTGAAAGTTTCTGTAAATCACCACTTCCTGATCTATCCTGTACACGGAATTCAAATCCGGAAGCATTTCCAAATCCAGGAACCGCTGGAGGAGGAATCAATTGTATACTTGCATCTTTGATTTCCTTGGTTTTTTCACGAACCTCTTCTATCACTTGATCTAGGTTTTTGTCACGCTCATCCCAAGGTTTTAGCGTCACAATACCCATACCAAAGGAAGCTCCACTACCATCAGTTAGTAAACTGAAACCCGCCAAACTAGAGAAGGACTCGATGGCAGACACGTTTTTGATTTGTCGATACACATCATCCATCACTTTCTCCGTTCTTTCTAACGTCGCCCCAGAAGGTGTGGTTACGTTGACATACAAGGTGCCCTGATCTTCGGTGGGAATAAATCCTGTTGGAACCTGGCGAACTAAAAACACCGTTGCCAAGGTGAAAACTCCTAAAATTCCCCACATGATGGTTCTCCGATGAATGATAAATCCTACCAGACCCAAGTACTTGTTGGCAATTTTATCATAGCGATGATTGAAGGCTATAAAGAAACGGCCCAACATATTGGTCGCCTCTAAATGTGGCTTTTTCAATAGCAATACACAAAGGGCGGGGGTCAAGGTTAAGGCGGTTAATCCTGACAGCGCAATGGAGATGGCCATGGTTACCGAAAACTGCCTAAAGAAAACGCCCACGGGTCCTGATAAAAAGGCTACTGGTACAAATACTGAAACCATGACCAAGGTAATGGCCATGATAGCTCCCGAAATTTCAGACATGGCTTCTTTGGTTGCAGCCAAAACCGACATATTCTTTTCCTCCATTTTGGCATGTACTGCCTCCACCACAACAATGGCATCATCAACCACAATACCAATGGCCAAAACCAAAGAGAATAAAGTTAATAGGTTGATCGAAAAGCCAAAAAAGAGCATGAAACTAAAGGTACCCACCAAGGAAACGGGCACAGCTATGATGGGAACCAAAGTAGCTCTCCAATCTTGCAAGAATAGAAATACCACCAAAGCAACCAATAAAAAAGCTTCCAAAAGAGTTTTAATTACCTCATGTATGGAGGCATCCAAGAAGCGAGAAACGTCATAACTGATGGTATAACCCATACCCGGAGGAAATGTGCTGACCTTTAACTCTTCCAAGCGTTTTTTTACATTCGCAATAACCTCGGCTGCATTAGAACCTGGTCTTTGCTTCAATAAAATAGCCGCAGATGGTTTACCATTTTCTTTCGATAAAACATCATAATCCAATGACCCAAATTCAATGTCAGCCACATCTTTCAAACGAAGTAATTGACCTGACTCGGTCGACTTAATAATAAGATTTTCATACTCCGCCGTTTGGGTGAATTTACCCGTATATCGAAGAACATATTGTAGGGCTTGGGCTCTTTTACCCGAACTCTCTCCAATTTTACCTGGAGCTGCCTCTACGTTTTGACTTCTCAAAGCTGCCACTACATCATCTGCAGAAAGTTTGTAAGCAAATAATCGATCAGGATGTAACCACACGCGCATGGCATACTCTCTTTGACCCATTATATCCGCAAAACCTACTCCATTGATACGTTTTAATTCAGGCAACACATTGATATCCGCGAAGTTGTAAATAAACTTTTCATCAATGCTGGGATCTGAACTTAATAAATTCACATATAGCAACATACTGTTTACCTCTTTCTCCGTCATTACACCTGCCTTGATTACTTCTTCGGGCATTTCGTCCAATACCGTCTGTACCCTAGTTTGCACGTTAACTGCGGCAATATCGGGGTCAGTACCTACTTCGAAATAAACTTGAATAATACTGGTTCCATCATTTCCTGAAACGGAAGTCATGTAAGTCATGCCTGCCACCCCATTGATAGCACGCTCCAAAGGAGTTACCACCGCCTTAGCACATACCTCTGCGTTGGCGCCTGTATATTTTGTAGTTACCGTTACCGCCGGAGGAACAATATCCGGAAACTGAGTAATGGGTAATTGTTGCATGGAAATAACTCCCAGAATCACAATGAATAGGGAAACAACAATCGCCAGAACCGGTCGGGTTATAAATTTTTGTACCATGGTTCTAGCTTATAGTGTTTTAGATTTTTCCAAAATGCGACGCATCGGAATGTACTCTCCTTTAATCTTTTGTCCTTGTTTTACCAATTGAATTCCTTCTACTAATATGGTATCAGAAGAACTAAATCCTTTCACTAAGTAAAAGTGCGGCATCCGAATTTCGGGTACTAAACTTTTCATCTTCAAAGTCCCAGTTTTGTCCTTAACAAAAACATAGTTTTTCTCCTGAATTTCGAATACCGCCTTTTGTGGTAATAACCAGTAACCATTCACTTTTTTCGGCATTTGAACTCGTCCAGATGAACCATGTTTCAATAGTTTTTCTGGATTATCAAATCTTGCACGAAAGGCAATATTACCGGTGTTCTTATCAAACTCACCTTCAATGGTTTCAACCTTGCCAGCATGTGGATACAAATCTCCATTAGCCAATAATAAACTAACAGAGGTATTATGCTTAAAGCCTTCTCCCAATTCAGCAAAAGCCAAATATTCCTTTTCAGAGACATTGAAATAAGCAAATACATTTTTGGTATCCGATAAGGTGGTTAATAAAGTACCTTCGTCCACTAAGCTACCTGACTTGAATGGCAATCGATCAACGACACCATCAAAAGGAGCCCGAATAGAAGAATATTCAACGCGTAATTGAGCAGCCTTCACATGAGCTTCTGCCTCCTCTTTTTTCGCCTTTAAGCCTTCTATTTTAGCTAGTGCTATGGCTAATTGGTTTTTCGCAATTACATTTTTTTCTACCAATAAACGGGTATTGATTAATTCCAATTCCTCAGCTTTGATATCAGCCATGGTTTGGTTCAATACAGATTTGGCACGCATCACTTCAGCCAAATATTCCAAATTATTGATGGTAAATAAAACTTGCCCTTTGCGAACAGCTTTTCCTTCATCTACATGTATTTTATCTAGATACCCTTTCACTCGGGCACGTATTTCTACGTTATTGATGGCATGAATATCAGCCACAAATTCCTGAGATATCGTGGTATCCATTTTGATAGGTACACTGACTTCCAGACTGGATATTTCCTGACTATTGGTTTCATTTTTTGTACCACATGCCTGCAGAAGGAGAATCCCCATACATAACACTAGCTTAGACGCTTGATTCATTTTAATTTATTTAGGTTGGGCTATTGCCTGTTGTTTATAAGAACTACGCTCTAATCCTCTGCTTACATCTACGCTTTGTTCGATTAAGGTTTCTCTCTTTTGATATTTAGGTGTCTCCTTACTCACTTGATTCGAATATCCTTTATCGATTACTTGAATAACTTTAGCTTCAGATTTAATATTTTTATTTAACTGGGCTTTATAGTTAGCCGGTATTTGGCTAACTCCAAGGTGCGCGCAGCAAACACCAAGGAATAACATGAAATATTTCATATAATTCAAATCCATGGATACATAAAAGCTTTAACAGCCCCTTGGCATCCGATACAAGAAATGTTTTTGAAAAGTTTTGTTTCTAATTAATTGTGCGGGCTTAAACCGTCAATTGGGGAGGGGGACAAATCATGTCCAAAGAAACATCCTGGTATGGATTTTCTTCTAATGAAACAACTAATTCATGTGTAATACCTTGGAATAAGATGAATTGGGCAGTAGGTTGTGAAAGAAATACAAAGCCTTCTTCTTCCATATCTTGAACTTCATCGGAAGATGATTGACCTGCCATATTGATGTCAGAAAACTGCTCCACGCTATTTTTGGAAACCTCCTTCGTATACCGAATGGTGCTCAATATCAAACTGTCATTGATTATCAAGACAGCTAGCAAGAAAAAACACCACGTTAATAAATTCCTCATTTAGGCAAAAAATTCAGCTAATTTATAAAGGTTTATATGGGGTTAACCAAAAAACTACAAAATCGTTTTAAAATCCTGGGCAATTTACTCTTTAATTTCTTCAAATGGTACATAATCTCCGTCATCTACTTTCGTGGAACGGGGTTTAGACTTAGCTTGAGGCGGGACGTAATCAACATCTATGCTTCCTTCCCTCTTTGCTTCCTTTTGTCGATAAGCCTGTTCAGATTGCTTTCTGTGAACTTGAGTGATGATATAACTCTTAAACAGCAATTTGAACAATGGCCTAATAACGTAAATAAACAAGAAAATAAGACCGAGAATCTTTAACATATTTTTATTTTTTGTCTATTAACGACTTAAATATAAATTTCGTTCCCCATACACCTTTCTAAAAAACTCATCTTTCAAATCATCAATGAAATAAATGGCTTCTCCAGTGGACTTCATCTCGGGACCTAATTCCATGTTGACATTTGGAAATTTATTGAAAGAAAATACAGGGATTTTGATAGCGTATCCTTTTTTAACGGGTTTGAAGTCAAAATCCTTTACTTTTTTATCTCCCAACATCACCTTAGTCGCATAATTGACATAAGGCTCTTGGTATGCTTTACAAATGAAAGGTACAGTTCTGGAGGCTCTTGGATTAGCTTCAATGATATAGACTACTTCATTTTTTACAGCAAATTGAATATTTAACAAGCCCTTGGTTTTTAAAGCCACGGCTATTTTCTTCGTATGATCCTCTATTTGCTTGAGAACATGCTCCGATAAATCAAATGGAGGTAATACAGAGTGGGAGTCTCCCGAGTGAATTCCTGCTGGCTCAATATGTTCCATAACACCAATGATGTATACATCTTCACCATCACAAATAGCATCCGCCTCCGCTTCAATCGCATTCTCTAGGAAGTGATCTAATAAAATTTTATTGCCTGGAATATCGCGTAAAATATCCACCACATGTTGTTCCAACTCTTGCTCGTTGATGACAATCTTCATGGATTGACCTCCCAAAACATAACTTGGACGAACTAACAAGGGGTATCCTAACTCACGACCTAATAGTACGGCATTATCAGCATCTTCACATACCCCAAACTTAGGATAAGGAATATCTAGGTCTTTCAAAAGACTAGAGAATGCACCACGATCTTCTGCCAAATCCAAAGCTTCAAATGAGGTGCCTAAGATTTTAATTCCATATTTCGATAATTTCTCTGCTAATTTCAAAGCCGTTTGTCCACCCAATTGCACAATCACCCCTTCTGGCTTTTCGTGCTGAATGATGTCATAAACATGCTCCCAGAATACAGGTTCAAAGTATAATTTATCTGCAATATCAAAATCCGTAGAAACTGTTTCCGGATTTGAATTGATCATAATGGTTTCATAACCCGCTTCTTTAGCTGCTAAAACACCGTGAACACAAGAGTAATCAAACTCGATACCTTGTCCAATACGGTTAGGGCCTGATCCTAAGACTACGACTTTCTTACGGTCAGATGACTTAGACTCATTATCCATGGATTCGGTACTTTGTCCAAAGGTAGAATAGTAATATGGCGTTTTCGCTTCAAACTCCGCTGCGCAGGTATCCACACACTTATATAGACGCTTGATTCCAAGGCTGTTACGCTTATCATACACTTCTGATTCTAGGCAACGCATCGCATGGGCAATCTGACGGTCAGCAAAACCCTTATGCTTAGCTTCTTCCAATAAATCCGTTGGAATGGTCGCTAAGGTATATCGTTCAATTTCCTTTTCTACACGAACTAAATCTTCAATTTGGTATAAAAACCATTTATCGATTTTGGTCAATTGCTGAATGGTTTTGAAAGAAATACCCATTTTAAAGGCATCATAAACATGGAACAAACGGTTCCAAGATGGATTGGCCAATGAATGCATGATGGCATCTTGATCTCTCAATTCTTTTCCATCCGCGCCTAAACCATTACGCTTAATTTCAAGTGATTGACAAGCCTTTTGTAGAGCTTCCTGGAAATTACGACCAATTCCCATGGTCTCACCAACAGACTTCATTTGAAGGCCCAATGAACGATCTGCGCCCTTAAATTTATCAAAATTCCAACGAGGAACTTTCACAATTACATAGTCTAAAGCAGGCTCAAAATAAGCCGAGGTAGTACCAGTAATGGCGTTGGTCAACTCATCTAAGTTATAACCGATTGCCATTTTAGCGGCAATTTTTGCAATAGGATAACCCGTTGCTTTAGATGCTAGAGCAGAAGAACGAGAAACACGTGGATTGATTTCAATAGCGATGATTTCATCCGTCTCTGGGTTCAATGCAAACTGTACGTTGCAACCTCCTGCAAATTTACCAATGGCGTTCATCATCATGATGGCCATATCACGCATGCGCTGGTATATGGTATCTGGTAAAGTCATGGCAGGAGCCACCGTGATGGAGTCTCCCGTATGAATACCCATAGGGTCAAAATTCTCAATCGAGCAAATGATGATAACGTTTCCTAAATTGTCACGTAATAGCTCCAATTCATATTCCTTCCAGCCCATGATGGACTGTTCTACTAAAACCTCGTGCGTAGGAGACGCATGCAAACCTTTATTCAAAGCAGCATCAAAATCTTTGGGATCATTCACGAAACCACCCCCTGTTCCACCTAAGGTGAAAGAAGGACGAATAACTAATGGAAAACCTGTTTCTTGAGCAATCTCTTTACCCTCCAGGAAAGAACGGGCTGTTCTACCTTTACACACTCCCACACCCAATTCCAACATTTTCAAACGGAATTTCTCGCGATCTTCTGTTGTCTCAATGGCCTTGATGTCAACCCCAATAATTTTTACTCCATATTTTTGCCAAACTCCTGCTTCTTCACAGTCTATCGCCAAGTTCAAAGCAGTTTGTCCACCCATGGTAGGTAACACAGCATCTATTTGATGCCTTTCCAAAATATGAATGATGGAAGCTCTATCTAGTGGCTTCAAATACACATGATCGGCGTTCATAGGATCCGTCATGATGGTAGCAGGGTTGGAATTGATCAGAATCACTTCGATTCCTTCTTCTCGTAATGAACGAGCTGCTTGAGAACCAGAATAATCAAACTCACAGGCTTGACCAATTACAATAGGACCAGAACCGATAATCAGGACGGAACGGATAGATAAATCTTTTGGCACGGGATGAATTTATTTTGTATCAATAGAAAACAAATTTTTTGACCTTTACACTTAGGCTCAAAAATTGTACAAAGTTAGCAGTTGAAGCCCGAATTGGGAAACGTTCTTGAAAATAAAAATCAGGAATTTTAAGCTTATAGAGCTTTTCACTCATTTGATTTCATTTCGTCCCATTATTTCCCGTAATTTTGATAAAAATTCAAATCCCGTGATCAAGATAATCGTGGCTTGTGATGAAAAAAACGTCATCGGCAAAAACAATCAACTCATTTGGCACCTTCCGGCCGACTTGAAACATTTCAAAAATTTGACCTCGGGACATTCCATCATCATGGGAAGAAAAACGTTTGATTCGATTGGAAAAGCCTTACCCAACCGAAATAATTTGGTGGTTAGTCGGCAAAGTAAATTAAATGCCGAAGGGATTATTCTATGTCAGTCCTTGGATGAAGCTATCTTGAAAGCCCAGAGTTTATCCAGAAGTGATGTTTTCATTATTGGAGGAGCCGAAATATACAAGCAAGCCATGGAAAGGGCAGACCAAATCATCCTCACTCGATTACATGATTATTTTGACGGAGACACCTATTTTCCTGAAATTACAAGCCAAGATTGGGAAATCATTCAAACAGAAAGAGGAATATCAGATGAAAAAAATCCCTATCAGTATAGTTTTTTAACCTACCAACGAAAAGTTTAAGATGGAAAGAAAAGTGGCATTATTGGATCAAGCTATCCGATTGGATGAATTTTATCCTTTTCTACAAGACGATGTAGCTGGAGGAATTTGCTTATTCATTGGTACCATTCGAAATAAAAATCAAAATAAAGAAGTGAAATCATTGGATATGGAGGCTTATCCTCCCATGGCAGTGAAACAAATCAACCTGCTGATTGATCAAGCAGGAAGCCAGTGGCCCATCCAAAAAGTAGTTATGGCTCACCGAACGGGTCCTTTGCAAATTGGTGACATAGCCGTTTTGATTGGAGTTACTTGTGTGCACCGAGCAGAAGCCTTTCAAGCTTGCCAGTGGTTGATTGACCGCCTAAAAGAAGAAGTTCCTATTTGGAAAAATGAGTTTTATGAAGATGGCTCCTCTTGGCTTGTTCCCCATCCTTGAGCCAACATAAGGTTACAACCCCTTTGTTCCGAATTATCAAAACGGCCCAGCACTTTAAACCTTACACCATCAGGCTCCAACGAACCTAGATCTTTTGTTTCAATAAAAGAACAAGAATCAATATTAGCCAAATCAATTACTTTAATACCTCCCACTCGACCTGCCTGAGTTACTTGTCCAAAGGGGTCATTTACTTCCCTCAATAATACACGCATACTAATTCCGGGAGTAAACACGCCAGCTTTATCGGCATAGGCTTGAGAGAACAATTCTGTCATTCCGTACTCAGAAGCTACCTGTGTCAAATGCATTTTCTCTTGAAGAAAAGCATGGACCTCTTCGCGTAACCATTCTTTTCTACGGCCTTTCATACCTCCAGTTTCCATGACGATGATTCTTCCTGAAGCAACGGCTTCCTTCCAAAATGAAAAATCTTGACCTGAATCCACCCAATCCAATAAGCCAAAAGTAACGCCCATCAACCATATCTTCCTGTGAGTTTTTAAAGCAGCCTTAACATTCTCCACCAAAGCATCGTATTGGTTAAGATAAAAACCAGCTAAGTTAGATTGAGACTCTTTAATGAAATAATCCATCATGAACACCAAGGAAGATGTACTTCTTTCTAAATAGGAAGGCAAAAGCGCAAAAATATGGTAGTCTTTTAATGACCCATAATTAGCTTCAAATATCCTTTTAGCCTGATTTTGATAAAAAGATGGATCACAAACAATGTGTTTAGAGGGAATTTGACCTGTGGTACCTGAACTTTCAAACTGAAATAAAATGGGGGCAAAACCTGTTTGAACAAGGTGGTTTTTAAATAATTCAATGGGTAAAAAAGGAATATCCTTGATTGAGGTGATTCCTTCAGCATCTACACCTAATAAACTCAAGTATAAATGGTAAAGGGGATTTTGCGTAGATTGATAGCGAAAAACATCCAAAGCGAGTGTGTCAAAATCAGCATTCTCCATCTGACTTACT
This sequence comes from Cytophagaceae bacterium, assembly GCA_027491315.1. Classification (GTDB taxonomy): domain Bacteria; phylum Bacteroidota; class Bacteroidia; order Cytophagales; family Spirosomataceae; genus Aquirufa. The sequence goes on along the minus strand of JAIXWL010000017.1, from coordinate 140,193 downwards.
CGTTTTTTTAAGCTCAAAGAAAGGCTTTCCCAATCTTCGTTTCCTCGCTGCATAGCTTTTTTTGAAATTATGCACAAAATTAATGCAAATCATTAACTTTACGCTTCTAATTACCACCGAATCTTCATGATTAAACTAGGTAGTCTCATCACACTCTATGTATTATGCGCTTGGGCGTTCGTTGCCTGCGTACAAGAACCGGATTATAGCACTACGCCTAGCATTGAATTTGAATCCATCAAGAAGATTACCAAGATCAGCAATGACGGTTTTGGAGGTAAAGCCAAAATAGATTCGGTCGTGATGACCATCAAGTTTAAAGATGGAGATGGGGATTTAGGCATTACTACGGCGGAGAAAAATTCAGATCCTAAATACAAAGATTACCGCAACTTTGAGGTAGATGTGCTATTAAGGAAGAATGGACGTTTTATTCCCGTAACATTTAGTCCCAAATTAGGAGGCCTGATGAATTTCCCATTCAAACCTGATCAAAAACCAGGTCCCATCGAGGGGTATATTTCCTATTCCACCCAATTTGTGTATGCATTTTACAAGGGTTATTCTCCTGAATTTACCGAGAAAAACGACACATTGGCTTTCCGCATTTCCATTAAAGACAAAGCATTTCATCAAAGTAACACGATTGAGACAAGTCCGATCGTGATTTTTCAAGACTAAACATACCTATGATTCTACGTTATTACCGCACCTTCAGCTTGGCTGTTCTTTTTCTATTGGCTCATGTGAGCTTAGCTCAAAAAAGTGTTAGTTTAGAAGATGTTTGGCAAAATTATACCTTCCGCCAAAGAAGCATTCAGAACTTAAATTGGAACAAAGATGGGCAACATTATACTGAATTAAAAGAAGGCAAAATCATTAAATACTCGGTGGTAGATCCCAAAAACTCAGAAGTGCTTTTTGATGAGGAAATACATCGAGTAGGAGGTAAAAAAATCAATGTCCAATCATTTAGCCTTTCTTCCGATGAACTAAAAATCTTAATTTCTACCGAGTCGGAACAAATCTATCGACGCAGTTCAAAAGAGAATAATTTCATTTTTGATCGCCAAAATAAATCGATTGTTCCTTTATCTAAATCGGGTAAACAGATGCATGCTAGTTTTTCCCCTGATGGAAAAAAAGTAGCTTTTGTCAGAGACAATAACCTTTTCTTAGTGGATTTAACTACCGGCAAAGAGAAGGCAATTACCACATCTGGGAAATTTAATCACATCATTCATGGTGCTTGTGATTGGGTGTATGAAGAGGAATTTTCTTTTGCTAAAGCCTTCCAATGGTCTCCAGATAGCAAAAAAATAGCCTATTATACCTTTGACGAAACAAAGGTTCCGGAATACAATATGCAAATGTGGGGCGAATTATACCCGAAAGATTATCGCTTTAAATACCCTAAAGCAGGGGAAGCTAATTCCATAGTCAGCCTTAGTGTGTATTCGTTGACAAGTCAAAAAAACATCGCCATCCAAGTTGGAAAAGATAAGGACCAATACATTCCTAGAATGAAGTGGACAGCTAGTTCCGATTGGGTTTCATTCATTCGTTTAAATCGCTTACAAAATCACATGGAAATACTACATGCCTCAGCCAAGGATGGTAGCTCCCAATTGATTTATGAAGAAAGAAGTAACACTTCCTTAGAAATTGAGGCCATTGGGAACGATATCACCTATTTATCTGACCAAAAGCGGTTTATTTTATCCTCAGAAAAATCGGGTTTCAAACATTTGTACATTGCCGATATCGCGACCAGAAAAGTGGAACCCATCACCAAAGGGAATTGGGACGTAGATGATTTTTATGGATTTGATGAAAAAAGTCAAACACTTTATTTCAACGCCGCTGCTAAATCGGCCATTCAAAGAGAAGTGTATAAAATTCAATTGGATGGTTCTAACTTCCAAATGATTTCTCAGCATGCGGGTACCAATACGGCCAACTTCAGCCCTGATTTTTCCTTTTACATGCTGTATTTTAGTTCCGCGAAAGAACCTTTACAAATTAGCTTAAAGAGTAGTCAAGGAACCTTGATTCGTGTATTAGAAGAAAATAATAAGTTAAAGCAACAGTTAAAAGACTATGGCATAGCTACCCGTGAGTTTTTCCAAATTCCTTTAGCTAATGGGGAAAATTTAAACGCCTATACCATCAAGCCTAAAAACTTTGACCCCAACAAAAAATACCCTGTGTTAATGCATGTCTATGGTGGCCCAGGAAGCCAACAAGTATTGGATGCTTATCCGGTTAGTAATGATTTTTATTGGTATCAAACATTATTAGACAAGGGATATTTAATCTATTGCGTGGATAATCGTGGTACGGGTGCGCGAGGAGTAGATTTCAAAAAAATTACTTACCAGAATTTGGGAAAAATCGAAGTGCAAGATCAAATTTACTCAGCCCAATATTTAGCAAAATTACCTTATGTAGATGCCTCGCGTATCGGAATATGGGGATGGAGCTATGGCGGATTTATGTCGTCCAACTGCTTGATGCAAGGTGCCGACGTGTTTAAAGCAGCTATTTCGGTAGCCCCAGTGACTAACTGGCGTTTTTATGATAGCATTTATACGGAGCGTTACCAAAGAACTCCTCAAGAAAATGCGAAGGGCTATGATGATAATTCACCTGTGAATCATGTCAATAAATTGAAAGGAAATCTCCTACTAGTTCATGGAACTGGCGATGATAATGTGCACTTTCAAAATGCCGTGGCTTTGCAAGAGGCTTTAATCAAGGCAAATAAGCAATTCCAAAGTTTCTATTATCCCAACAGGAACCACAGCATTGCAGGAGGAAATACCCGTTATCATTTATATCAAATGATGACCAATTTTCTTTTGAAGAATTTATAATGATTTGAGAATTTGATAAACATCTGAATTTAACCGGTAGGTATACATACGTTGATCTTTCTCATCGGTATGTACATCTAAGATCTGGTCCTTCCCTAGTAGAAGACGCAGTGTTTTTGTCAAATTCTCAAACATTTTGGCTCTAAATTGACGTTGCGACTCAGGCGAACTTTTATGTTTGCCGAAAAACGCGATGATTTGATGACCAGAAACAAATCCGGTGGAATAATTCAAAAGCAGAAAATCCAAAAGCATTTTTTCATTTTCTCCCAACATGATTTTTAAGTGCTTAGCCAATTTTCTTTTTTTCCATTTTTGGAATAAAAAGATAACTAGAACGATAAAACCGAGGGCTAATAATATATAAGACCCCTCGATAATGGACTGATACCAAGGAACTTGATTTAGTTTACCTAAATATTCCGATTCCCGAAGTACCTCATTCACCATCATCCGATAATTTTTAATATTATTTGGAGAGGATTGGTAAGATAAATTGGTCCAAATCAAAGTATCTCCATTAATATGCAATGCCTTGTCAAAATTTCCGCTATTGGGGCCTTCTATAACCAAGCGTTTACTATTTTTCCAACTATAGGTTTTAAAGTCATCTAGGACATCAATGATGTAGATGGCATCATAGTTCTTATCTCCACCAGCTTTATCTAATAAAATGAAATAACGACCATTGAATAAATAATGACGAGTCATATCCTTTTCCAGAAAGGATTTAATTTCCTCTAATTCAACGCTCCCTTTGATGACAAATTCACTATTTTCAAAATTGTACTCATAGATGTCCCAATCAACCAAATCATTACGCTTGGTATCCGTATCGTTGATAAAGTGGTTTGCCATGGTTATAAACCTATCCCGACTTGGAACATAAGCCGTCAAGCCCATGGTGATGGCAGTAGGGACGTCCCCTTTGGCTTGAATGCTCAACCATTCTTTTCCATCCGCGTTATATTTAGTCAGTATATTGGTGGAGGTCCAAAATCCATATCCTCCAAAAGAATATAGAATTCCGTTTCGGTAAAATGAATGGCTTAAGCAATTAGCTCCTCGATAATAGGTATTGTCTATTCGCTTAAGTATTAGTTGTTTTTTATTAATTTGATATACTTGATTGGTACAATAAATTAATAAATATGCCCAGTCAGAATTTTCAATTTTAAATTCTTTCACCGCATAATTCGCCGAAATCAAATCTGCTCTTTCAACATTTTCAAGGGATAATACTCCTAGATTCGACCAAGGAAGCCCATTTTTAGTTCTTAATAAGTGATTACTTTCAAAATCAATTTTATAAAAATATCCTGTACTTGGACTAAACCATTCCAATGCTTGAGCTAAAACATTTACTTGTATCAATAAAAAAAGAGCTAAAATGTAATAGCGTATTCGCATGTTTAAGTTAATATGGATGATAAAAATGCAATTTTTTCAAGCAAAATTGTCACATTCTTAGGAATAGATTGAATGGCAATGCCCAATTTTTCAACAAAAATGGCTAATTTTACGCATTAAAGTTTAGTCCATCCAATGGAATAAACCATATAAATCGCTTATGACCCTACACAGAGAAGGAAAAACTATCTTATTGACAGCCATCATTATCGTTTTAGCTATAAATGCTTTAGTGGCTTATTTTCTACCAGAACAAGTTTACATAAGGGAAGCGGTGGTTGTCATAACTGCCATCTTTTATTTGCTTTTGGTTCAATTTTTCCGAGTTCCCAAACGTGTTACTAACATCAACCCACAAGATATTATTGCCCCAGCCGATGGTAAAGTGGTGGTTATAGAAGAAGCTGTTGAAACCGAATATTTCAAAGATAAACGCAGACAGGTGTCCATTTTCATGTCACCAATTAACGTACATATCAACTTTAATCCGATTTCTGGTATCGTTTCTTATTTCAAATACCATCCAGGTAAATACCTGGTTGCTTGGCATCCTAAATCCAGTACTGAAAATGAGCGTACTACCTATGTGGTTAAGCATGAAAACGGAACAGAGGTATTATTCAGACAAATTGCAGGGGCATTAGCCAAAAGAATTTGTTGGTATGCCAAAGAAGGAGATGCAGTTATCCAAGGCACCGAATTCGGCTTCATTAAATTCGGAAGTCGAATTGACATCTACCTTCCGCTAGATGCGGAAATCTGTGTCAAATTAGACGATAAGCCTGTAGGAGGTGAAACCGTCATTGCTAGATTAAAATAACCCCATTCATCATCTTTAGTTAATTCTACCTAGGAAGATTCCTTCCCTTGGCTTAATTTAGTAAAAATCGACAGCCATGTTTAGAAAATTAACGGACTTTTATCGTGCTTGGACCTATGAATCTGAAAGCACCATTAAGATGTTTCAAGCCATGAAGGCAGGGGAATTCTTAGATAATCCTAGTGAAAACTTCAGAAGTATGGCCCGATTATCCTGGCATATTACAGAATCCATTGCTGAGTTATTACATCAGGCAGGATTAAAAGAAGTGGATGGGATCGTGGATGCGACTAAGGAAAAGAATGATATAAACCTATTAATTACTGAATACCAAAAATCATCTGATTCTTTAATCATAGCATTAAAAAATCACTGGACTGATGAAATGCTTAGCGAGCAAGTTCCTATGTATGGAGAGCAGTGGACAAGAGGTGCGGTATTGAGTATTTTGATTCGTCATCAAACTCACCATCGAGGACAATTAAGTGTATTGATTAGACAAGAAGGTCTCAGTGTACCAGGCATGTATGGCCCATCAAAAGAAGAATGGATTGCCATGGGGATGAAACCGCTAAGCTAAGGGTTTACACCCAGGTCGAATAATTTTTTTCGATTAGATCAATAATGGCTTGTAAACCTTCTCGGTCTATTTCACTAAAATCATCCAATAGGTCTGAATCCACATCTAGAACCATCAGCACTTCCCCTGCTGAATCCATGACCGGCAATACAATTTCCGATTTAGATGCAGAGGCACATGCAATATGGCCTGGAAATTCATCCACATTGGGAACGATAATACTTTCTTGAGTACGATAGGCATGCCCACAAACGCCTTTGTGATAGGGAATTCGGGTACAAGCCACAGGCCCCTGAAAAGGTCCTAAAACCAATTGATCCTGCTTATTCAAATAAAAGCCTACCCAGAAAAAACCAAAATACGCATGGATTGCTGCCGTAATATTGGCGAGGTTGGCATATAAATCCGTTTCCCCTTGGATAAGCGCTTCCACTTGGGGAATTAGCGCCTGATATTTATCCGCTCGGCTACCTTCAACTATGTGTAAATCTTCCGCCATAGCACTAAACGAATTTCTCTACAAAATACTTTTTAAGCCAAGAATCCTTTGTACTAACTGGCCATTGGGTTCGATATTCGCCTAAATCTTTAACTTGAGGAACAGCAATTAATGAATCGGGAGTGATTTGACCCTCAGCTACGGCTTGTTTAATTCCCAATAATGGAAATAACCTGAGCGTCTCTCCTTGGACTAATGCCACTGATCGATCGAAGAAATCAATACCTAACTGAAAGGCCAAATCTTTAAACCAGCCAGTAGAAGCATCAATGGAACAGCCAGAAGCCGCATGGTGCCGCTCATCAACGGCAATCACGATGATTTGATGATAACGAATTTGAAAAGAGCCCGACAAGGGTACTCCATGTGCATTCCAATCAAGTACAGCTTGCTTCAAATAGGATTGAACAAAAGCATATTCATGTTCATTGAAAGCTCTATTTGCTTGGTAAATCCAAACGCGTGCATGGTTGGGTAATTCTTGAAATTCTATGTTCATATTTTTATATCATGGTTTGCTGAACCAATTCAGCCAAATCAACTACTTGTATTTCTTTATCTTTTCCGTGTTTGTTCAATCCATCTTGAATCATGACCATACAAAAAGGACAAGCTAGCGCTACCTTTTGCACACCCGAATCAATGATTTCTTGCGAACGCTTAGTTTGAATGTCGATACTCCCCTCCTCTGGCTCCTTAAATACTTGTGCACCCCCAGCGCCACAACATAAACCTTTAGTTCTACAACTTTTCAGTTCTTTTAGTTCCTTTTTTAAGCCTTGAATTATTTCCCGAGGTGCTTCATAAATTCCATTTCCTCGTCCAAGGTAACAGGAATCATGGAAGGCTACCGCTTCTTTCTCTTCCTCTTTCAATTGGATTTTACCTGCAGCTAATAATTCCGCCAATAATTGGCTATGATGTATCACCTCATAAGTACCACCTAATTCAGGATATTCACTTTTTAAGGTATTGAAGCAATGAGGGCATGCTGTGACAATTTTTTTTACCCCGTACATATTTAGCACCTCAATGTTGGACATGGCCTGCATTTGGAATAAAAATTCATTACCACTTCTACGAGCAGGGTCACCAGTGCAAGACTCCTCGGTTCCCAGCACAGCAAAGGAGATTTCTAGGCTTTGTAATATTTCACAAAATGCTCTTGTAACTTTTTTATAACGATCATCAAATGAACCTGCACAACCCACCCAAAATAAAAATTCAGGGCTTTCTCCTTTAGCGGCCCATTCAGCCATTGTACTAATCTTCAATTCCTTGCTCATCTTTTTTTAACTTATTTTGTTGACGCATTTGTTCTACGGTTAATCTAGAACCGTCCGGACTCCATCCTGGAGGACCTACCACATAATTCCAAGCAGTTTTAAGGTTATTTGCATGAAAAATATCTTTGACTATTTGTACCCATTCAAAAAACGCAATTTTAGCTGGATTATAACTTTCAATCTGTTTCGTTAAGCCATAATGCGGCCTTTGATTTTCTGCTTGAAAAGAGCCAAACATTCGGTCCCAAATTATTAAAACACCCGCATAATTAGTATCTAGGTAGTCCAAATCAGTTCCATGATGCACCCGGTGGTGCGATGGGGTGTTAAAAATATATTCATACCATGCTGGCATTTTTTTGATCAATTCGGTATGTATCCAATATTGATATAATAAACTGATTTGTTGAAAAAAGAATACGATAAAAGGATGAACCCCAACTAAAAGTATCCAGGTATAAAATAAAAATGCCCCAGATAAATTCCCCGTCCAAGTTTGTCGAAGTGCAGCCGCTAAATTATACTTTGGAGAGGAATGATGCACCATGTGAGATGCCCAAAAATAGCGTACCTCATGGGATATTCGATGGAACCAATAATAAGTAAAATCATCTGCAAAAAAAGCAAAGACCCAAACCCACCACCAAGAAATGGAAAGGTCAAATAGCCTCCAATGATCGTATACATAAAAATAATAAACATAGATGACCGACTTCGTCAGTAAACCTATGAAAAGATTACCCAGACCGAGTCCTATGGAGGTCAATGAATCTTTAGTTTCTACAAAATCCCGATGTTGTTTAAACACCACATAGGATTCCAAGATGACCGTAATCAAAAAGAATGGGACCGCATAGAGAATTAAATTGGGTGTCATAAATTAAGGTAAGTGAACTATTTCTTTCAAAAATTGAATACTAGCATTCAAAGGCAAATCTGTTCTTTTCGCTAAAATATCAGAAGTAATTACGTGATTTTCAGATAAAGGAAATGCCATTTCTTTTTTCTGGTTTGGTGTTGTCCCTAAAAAAGGAAACATGTGGCGCATAGCTTTTACCGAAACAACGGGATCTTGATGGGCCTCATCTTGGTAATAGTATCCCATGAAGACAGGACATTTGACCTTTTCAAATACCTCATCCGTCATTTGATTTGTCAAAAAGTTTTGCAAATCCACCGCACCTTCTAAACGGTAATGTAGGTTCCAATATTGATCATGGGCTGGATTTTGTGCAGGAATATCCCGATAATCACTACCCACAACCTTTCTTGCCAATTGGAGTCCCCATGGGTTATCAATCAAAATAGCCGCTGGGTCGGCTATGGCAATGCAAGGACTATAAAGCAATAATGCCTTGATCTCAGGATGTCGAGAGGCCAATGAAAGCGATAAAGCCCCTCCAAATGAAGTCCCCAATACAATTACATGGTCTCCCATTTTCTTGGCTATGGCCAATTGATTTTCCACACTTTCATAAAAATCATCTGCAGTCACCTGCTTAAAAACACTATCAGATGTCGCAAAACCATGTCCAGCTACTCGAGTCAAAAGTAAATTAGCCCCAAAAGTTTTAGCAATTTGACGATGTACAGGATTTCCTTCCATGTGCGAGGCAGAAAAACCATGCACGTACATAAACACCCATTTCGTTTTTTTAGGATGAAGCGAATCAGCCCAAACAATTTTGGCCTCATTATTCTTTTTTATTTGAGGAAAAGCCGACTCCTTATCATGTAAATATTGAGATAAGGCAGTAAGGGAATCTGGGATATTTTTCCAGGTGACGCCCCTAGATAAAGTAGGTTCCTGCGGACTAGGGCCAAGTGTAAAAAATAAAATTAGGCCAAGTACGATGGGTATAAAAACTTTCTTCATAAGATTAGGATTTAGCCCAGTTTAAACGGTCCCCTGGATTAAATTTCCACGGTGCTTGATTGGTTTCTATATTAGAAAACATACTATTCCAAGCGGCAGGAGCGTCAGACTGTTCCATGATTTGATAACGGCGAAGTGCCAAGATGATATTTAAGGGAGATAATTCCATAGGGCAAGCTTCGACACAAGCCTGACAGGTAGTACAAGCTCTTAGTTCCTCCGCTGAAATATAGTCCCCTAATAAGGACTTCCCATCATCCACCCATTGACCCTTATTTTTGGACAATACACTGCCTACCTCCTCTAATCGATCGCGAGTATCCATCATGATCTTCCTTGGCGAAAGCGCCCTTCCCGTTTGATTGGCAGGACATTGTTCGGTACAACGGCCACATTCGGTACAAGAATAGGCATCCAAAGCATTTTTCCAATTCAAATCCATGACATCCTTCGCACCAAAACGCAATTGATCAGGGCTTGTGGTATTTTCCTCAACAGGTTGACCTAGCATCAATTTTACCTCATGGGTAACTGAAGGCATAGGACTCATTTTGCTATGGGGTTCTAAGCTGGAAAAATAAGCAGCAGGAAATGCAAAGAAAATATGCAAGTGCTTGGAATAGGTCACGTATAAAGCAAAACTCAAAATACCTACAATGTGAAACCACCAGGCCACACGTTCAATAATCAATAAAGTTGGGGTAGAAAATTGAGTGAATAGAGGGATGAAATGCTCAGACACCACAAATGCTCCCACGGGCTCAAAATGCTCAATTTGCCTAGCTTGTAAGACCGCATCACTGGCATTCATGGTCCAAAGGGCTAACATAAGTATACATTCAATGGCCAAAATGATGTAGGCATCCTTGATGGGAAATCCTTTTAATTCCCGATGGGAATCCGATCGAAGACGCTGCACTTGACCTAATCCACGACGAAGGAAAAAAACGACACAAGCGATAAACACCCCGAATGAAAGTAGTTCGAAAAAATTCAATAAAATGGAATAAAAAGAACCTAAATAAGGGGCAAATACCCGGTGAGTTCCTAGAATTCCATCGATGACAATTTCCAAAATTTCAATATTTATCAAAACAAACCCGATGTATATTAAAAAGTGAAATATTCCCACCAAGGGTTTTTGAAACATTTTCTTTTGACCAAAGGCTAAGAGAAGTACGCGTTTCCATCGATCAGCAGGACGATCTTGCAATTCAATGGATTTTGCTAACTGTATCGTGGCTATAATAAGCTTAAAGCGTTGCGCTACCAAATAACCTAAGCCAGATAGCACTAAAATAAAAAGAACTTGGAGAAAAATATGCATGATTGATGAGTGTTTTGCTGAATCTTTTTCCCTTAACGCTGTCAAGGTTTAAAACCTTGACAGCGTTGTTGAAATGCCAATAAAGCTAAGTTTTTTTACTCAAAGTTTTCATCACATTTCTGATATTTTTTACCAATTATTTTAGATTAACATTCTAGCTAATTCATGACATTTGTCTCCTCACCTTAAACCACTTACATCATGAAGAAAAACACAGAAGCTATGGTACCAGATCAATTGTACCATGTATTTAACCGGGGAATCAACAAAACTAAAATTTTCAAAGAATATAGAAACTACCGATTCTTTAAGAGAAAATATCAAAAATACATTTCACCCATCGCTGATACGTATGCCTAGTGTTTATTGGGCAACCACTTTCATTTCCTTCTACGAATAAAATCCGCACAAGAAATTTTTGAGTTCAAAAAAATTAAAACTGAACAAAGAAATCAAATTGATATTTCTAGACTTATTTCCCTTCAATTTGCCACTTTATTTAATTGTTATGCCCAAGCATTTAATAAAACCAATGAACGAACTGGAGGACTATTTGAAAACCCATTTAGAAGAATTGCGGTAGAGGATGAAATTTATTTTAACCAACTTATTAAATACCTCCATTTTAATCCAGAGAATCATGGCATTGTACATGATTTCAAACAATATAAAAACTCTTCATTTTATGATATTGCTACCATGAAAAAGAGCTTTATTGACAAGGAATCTGTTCTAGAATATTTTGGTGGAATAGATGAATTCCTTCAATTTCATGAAACTAAATTGGATGAAAAAAACATTATCAGTTTACTGTTAGAATAATTCTAAAATTAATTCGTTTTCGCAACGCTGTCAAGGTTTCGAACCTTGACAGCGTTAGGAAAAAAATCATCCCAAGTTCAGCTCTTTCAAAAGAAATCTTCCCGTATGGCTTCCCTTAACTTTGGCCACTTCTTCCGGTGTACCAAAGGCCACAATTTGACCTCCTGCAAGTCCACCTTCGGGACCTAAATCAATCACATGATCAGAAACTTTGATGACGTCTAAATTATGCTCAATTATCAAAACAGTGTTTCCTCTATCCACCAATTTCTGAAGAACTTCCAATAATAATTTCACATCTTGAAAATGTAAACCCGTAGTGGGCTCATCCAATACATATAAAGTTTTACCTGTATCTTTTTTAGACAATTCCTCAGCCAGTTTCACTCGCTGGGCCTCACCCCCAGATAAGGTAGTGGCATGCTGACCTAAGGTAATATAGCCCAAGCCTACCTCTAATAAAGTTTTAACCTTCCTGTAAATTTTAGGTTGATGTTCAAAAAACTCCAGTGCCTGCTCCACTGTCATATCCAATACATCCGAAATGGATTTGCCCTTGAAACGAACTTCCAGTGTCTCCCGATTAAATCGTTTGCCTTTGCAGGACTCACATTCCACCAAAACATCCGGCAAAAATTCCATTTCAATTTTCTTTCTACCAGCTCCTTCGCAGCTTTCACAGCGCCCACCTTTGACATTAAAACTAAAACGCCCTGCTTTATATCCTCGAATTTTAGATTCAGGTAATTCACAATATAAGGTGCGAATATCACTGTACATATTGGTATAGGTAGCAGGGTTGGAACGGGGTGTTCTTCCAATGGGCGACTGATCTACTTCAATCACTTTATCAATCAATTCCAATCCTTCAATACCCTTAAAATCCTTTGGATCCCGCTTTGTTCTATCAAAATGCTGCTTCAATTTCAATACCAAAGTATCATGAATTAAAGTCGATTTACCCGACCCCGAAACACCCGTTACCGAAATCATTTTTCCTAATGGAATACTGACTGTGACATGCTTCAAATTATTCCCGGAAGCACCTATTAATTTTATCTCCTTTTCTGAGCCTTTTCTGCGTTTTTTAGGTATTTCAATAGCCAGTTGACCATTTAAATATTGAGCTGTAGGTGTCTGTAATTTCAAAAATTCAGCTGGGGTTCCTTGACCAACAATATGACCACCATGCCTGCCTGCGCCTGGTCCAATATCCAATAAATAATCCGACTCCAGCATCATGTCCTTGTCATGCTCCACCACCAATACACTATTCCCCAAATCACGCAAATCCTTCAATGCTTGGATTAATTTTTCATTATCCCTTTGATGCAGACCGATACTTGGCTCATCCATGATGTATAAAACTCCTACCAGTTGAGTACCAATCTGGGTTGCTAAACGAATGCGCTGTGCCTCTCCTCCTGATAAACTTTTCATAGGTCTATCCAAGGTCAAATAGTTTAATCCTATTTGAGTCAAAAATCCAATCCGTTTTTGAATCTCTTTCAACACTTCCACACCAATTTGTTGCTGCCTTTCAGAAAGCCTTAAAAATAATCCTTCAAACCAATGCTCCAAATCTGAAATATCCATTTGGGCTAACTCCCCAATATGTTTATCGTCTATTTTAAAACAAAGTGCCTCTTTCTTTAAACGGTAACCTTGACAATCTGGGCAGGTTTTCACTTCTAAAAAGTCCTTTAACCAATCTTGCGTTTTCTCCGACCCACTCTCTTGTTGTCTTTTCAAGAAATGAATAATCCCATCGTATTTGGTCGTCCATTCTGTCCCTACATATTTTTTAGATGGCACAGGAACAGGCTCATCCGTTCCATACAACATCATTTCAACAGCTTTTCTTGGGAACTTAGCAATGGGCGTAGATAAGCCTACCTGATAGGGCTTCAGTAATACCTCTAACTGTTTGAATATCCACAAATCACGGTATTCGCCTATGGGAGCAATGGCCCCGCGTATAATACTCAATTCTGGATCTGGGATAACAGACTCTTCCGTGATTTCTTCGATTTGCCCCAAACCATTACAGGTAGGACAGGCCCCATATGGACTGTTGAAAGAAAAGGTATTAGGGGCAGGTTCATCATAGGATAAACCTGTTTTAGGGTCCATTAAGGTTTGAGAAAAATAATGCAGCTTCCCTTTTTCATCCAGAATAAAAACCTGGCCTTTACCCAAGTTCATGGCTGTTTGTAAACTTTGGGATATTCTAAATCGATCATCCTCTTTCACCACCAATCGATCTACGACAATCTCGATGTCATGTACCTTGAATCGATCAACTTGCATTTTAGGCTCTACCTCCTCAATTTCGCCATCTACCCGAACTTTGGTATAACCCCATTTGGCAATTTGAACGAATAATTCGCGGTAATGACCCTTGCGACCTTTGACCACAGGAGCTAATAACTGAACTTTCCCCCCTTGAAATTGCTGTAAAAGTGTACTGATAATTTGATCAACCGACTGCTTGACCATTTTTTCTCCCGACAAATAGCTGAATGCTTCGGAGGCACGAGCATAAAGCAAACGCAAGAAATCGTAAATTTCTGTGGTAGTACCAACCGTCGAACGTGGATTTTTGGAAGTGGTTTTTTGTTCAATCGAAATAACTGGTGAAAGTCCTTCAATTTTATCCACATCCGGCCTTTCCATATTACCTAAAAAGCTTCTCGCATAAGCTGAAAAACTTTCCATGTAGCGTCTTTGACCCTCGGCATAAATCGTATCAAAAGCTAGACTGGACTTACCTGAACCGGAAATTCCGGTGATAACGACTAATTGATTCCTAGGAATTTGAACGTCGATGTTCTTTAAATTATGCTCACGAGCACCTAAAACTTCAATGTGAGAAAACCCTGTTAAATCTTTAGGTGGCTGCATATTTAGCTTACAAATCAATCACCAAAGGTACAAAAAAAAGAGGCTGCCCTGGTAGGACAGCCTCAATAAAAATTATGAATCTTATTTATTCAATAACTCATCAAAAGTAATGCTAACATAATAGATACTACCTACTGTAGGATTACCCCATCCTGTCGTATAAGCTTCTCCTAATAAGTTAGATGCTCCTACCTTGACAATAGATTTGATACTTGCTACTTTCTTGCTTATTTGGGCATCTAATGTACTGAATGAAGGGATAATACTTTGCTGAGTTTGGTTTAAGATTTGGTTAACAAAACTTGACTGCCAAACATATTCATCTTGGTATCTCCAAACAGTACTGAAGCCCCAACCTGAACCACCAATATTGCGGTTAGCCAAAGTGATGTTGGTACGATAAGCCGGTGTATTATAGGCTAATTGATAATTGCTCAAACCACCGTTGTCATTAACCGTATTGTACGAAACATTTCCTCCTAAGGTCCAATTTGATGGAAGTCTATAATCTAAACTTAATCCCCAACCACTTGTTTTAACCAAATTGTCTACGTTAGAAGGGAATGAGAATACTTTATTTCCAACCACCGTATTATCTCTATGTTGTTGAGGTAGTTGAACTACAACTTGACCAGCCGAGAAGTTGGTAAATGTACTTTGATAATAATAGAAATCAGCTAATAAATTATTACCTAAGTTTCCTTTGTAACCAACCTCAAAGGTACGAACCTGCTCAGGCTTCCAGGCTTTGGCAGTGTACACCTCTGGCTTACCTGATAATACAGATTGTAGAGTAAATGAATTACCAGACAACTTATAACGATCTTGTACCACCGGAAGACCTCCTAATAAACGAGCAGAAGGAGTATTTAAATCAATGTATTGATCTTGCGTGGTAGGAATACGGAAACCTGTTTGGTAAGACGCTCTAAAATTAGATTGACCTACGGTATAAACCCCTGATAATCTTGGGCTATACTGACCTTCGAAATTCTCGTTCTTATCATAACGCATCGAACCTGTCAACTTAAATTTATCCTGGAACATTTTCTTAGCTAGCTGTAAGTAACCACCGTACTCATTGATCGAGAATTCTTGACCATTATCCTGACGCGCAAACAATGTACCTTCTGAATTCAAGGCATAAATTCGGTAATTAGCCCCAACAATCATTTCCAATTTATTATTTAAAGCCTCAGTGAAGTTGTACATACCTTCATAATGGTATAAGGCTGATTTGTCTAAGAAACGGGCTCCTTGAGGAAGAGGTCTACCTTTGATAGTCTCCACAGCTGAATTAAATGCTGCGGTTCCTGGAATCAAACGGTTGGCATCTGCTACCGCACGGGCATTGTTATGATAGGTATTAAATGCGGCTTGCGTAGTAGCAATCGCGTTACCAACCGCCAAGGTTGGATTTCCTGTTTGTGCTAAAGTAGTTCCTAACACAGTACCAAAGTTGGTCAATGCTTGGGTAGCAAATGCACCAAAGTATTGTGGATACCAAGTAGTACTTGGCTTAGCAGCCTCATTCACTATTTGACCTAAAGTTCCAGTAGCATAAGCATCACCTGAGTTTTCTTGTGTAGTATAAGCTCTTAGGAAGAAATTAGAACCCTTTAACTCAGCTTTGTACTGACCCATGCTAAAGTTTTTGATCGAATAACGATCCGCTCCAGTATATACGGTGGTACCCTGACCATAAGAACCTTGTAAAACTAACTCCACTTTATCATTGAAACGATAATGTAAGGCTGCATTAAATTTCATGTTGCGGTTGGCATACGAAGCTAAATCACGCTCCGCATATCCTTCACGTGAAATGTTTACATTAGGTACAATATATCCCAAAATAGCCGAAGGAGATAATAAACCACCTGTTGCTCTTGAAATCTGATTAATACCAGCAGTCAAAGGATTCGTAGGGTCACCCAAAACTGGAGTCAAAGAACTCAACATATTCACATTGGTCTCATCTCCATAAATATTAACACCATTGTAGGCTAAGTTCGTAGAACGACCACCTAGACCTAATGTTCTTCCATTTAATAAACTTTGATCACGGTAATCAGAGGCCTGCCAATCTTCTGCACTTAAAGTATTGAAATTCAATTTGAAAGCTACCTTATTATTGAAAGCCTTCGCATAGCGAATAGAAATATCACTGTAAGGTGTATTTTGAACAGTACGATTAGGAGCATCCATGAATCCTCCCTTGATTTGGGCACTTAAACCTTGATATAAAAATGGACTCTTTGAGTTCATTAACACAATTCCATTCATGGCATTAGGGCCATATAAAGCAGAAGATGCCCCTGGCAATACTTCCACATTTTCTAAGTCTAATTCAGAAATACCGACAATATTACCCACAGAGAAGTTCAAACCTGGAGCTTGGTTATCCATGCCGTCAATCATTTGAACCACACGTACGTTACCATTACTACCAAATCCTCTCATGTTGATAGAAGAAAAAGAAACCGACTGAGTGACCATTTCAACCCCCTTCATGTTACGAAGCGCATCATAAAACGATGCAGCTGGAGTTTCTCTAATACTTCTGATGTCCATTTTCTCAACCGAAACTGGCGACTTCATGACACTTTCTTCTACCCTACTGGCAGAAACAACCACATCTTGACCAAGCACTGATTGCTCTTTAAGATTTATTTTAAGGTCCGTTTTATTTCCGGTAATACTAATTTCTTGTCTTTCATAACCCACCATTGAAACAACAATGGTAAAAGGAGTTGGAGTAGATGTACTCAAAGAGAAATTACCCTTAGCGTCCGTTATTGTTCCAATAACTTTGCCTTTAACAGCGATACTCACACCGATTAAAGCTTCTTTAGAGGCTGCATCTGATACTTGACCTCCCACTTTCGTTTGAGCAAGCACAGAAAAACTCATCAAAAACATCACTAAAATAGCGGGTAGGAATTTGGTAGATAGTCTTTTCATGTTGATAAATTTAGATAACAATTTAAATATGGCACTTGACCACAAACAAATCTAAGGAAGAAAATAGAATTGCGCACTCATTTTATCAAAAAATTACCAATTTTTCAATAAATACTTAAATATTAGCCTTTGGCTTAGATTCCAAAAAATAGGCCAAGGCCAAAGAACTTTAAATCCAAGGAAATTCTTGTTAGCTTTGAAATGAAATTCAGAAAAATCAATACAAATTTGTTGATTTTGAATGAATACGAATATGCCAATTAGGAATGAGGGGCTTATATTGAGGTAAATTCCTAGGAAGATTCGTTCATTTGATTGAACGTTTATACGTATGAAAGACAATTTCCTTATCATCATGGCTGGCGGAATAGGCACTCGCTTTTGGCCAATTAGCAGAAGTGCAAATCCAAAGCAGTTTCACGATGTTTTAGGAGTTGGTAAAACCATGCTTCAGCAAACCGCCGAACGTTTTCAAGGTATCATTCCGCAAGAAAACATCTATGTGGTCACGAGTGAAGAATTTGCGAACCTAGTAGAAGAGCAATTACCTTTTTTAAGTAAAGAGCAAATTTTAAGGGAACCTCAACGGAAGAATACGGCACCTTGCATCGCCTATGCTACCTATAAAATCTCTAAAAAGAATAAAAAGGCAAAATTCATTGTAGCGCCTGCGGATCACGTTATTCTAAAAGAACAAATTTTTCAGGAAAACATACGAACGGCCTTAGAGGTTGCCGATGAAAATGTATTCGTAACCTTGGGCATCATTCCCACCAGGCCTGATACAGGATATGGCTACATTCAATATGTACCCAACGAACATAAAGCCCAAAAAGTAAAAACTTTTACCGAAAAGCCTAACCTGGAATTAGCCCAAGCTTTTTTAGAAAGTGGCGATTACGTATGGAATGCAGGGATTTTTGTCTTCAAATTAGCCACCTTCAAAAAAGAGCTAGAAAAGCATCAATCTCGAATGGCTGAGCAATTTGAGGAAGGTTTAAGTCATTATTATACCCAAGAAGAAGAGAGCTTTATTAAAAAGGTTTACGGGGTATGTAAAAATATCTCCATGGATGTAGGCATCATGGAAAAGGCACAAGAGGTAAAAGTCATACTTTCTGATATTGGTTGGTCAGATTTAGGTACCTGGCAATCATTGTATGAAATCAATGAAAAAGATGCCGATCAAAATGTGATTGAAGGTAATGTGATGACTTACGATACACAAAATTGCATCATTAAAACGCCAGTAGAAAAGTTAGTGGTCATTCAAGGATTAAAAGGCTTCATCGTGGCCGAACATGGAAATGCCCTGATGATTTGCCCTAAAGATCAAGAACAAGAGGTAAAGAAATTTGTGGAAGATGCCACAGCCAAAGATCCTCAGTTTAGTTAGCGTTCGCTAAATCAATTAAATCTTGAAAACTCGTTAAGACTTGAATTTTATCAGGGATTTCATGACCAAACATTAATAATTGATAACCTGTCAATAGAATATTGGTATTGGGTATTTTTTCTACCAATTGCTCTAAATAAGTCGGCATGTCATCCGGATTAGGCTGAGAGGTGAATACACTCAAGATATAATCGGGTTGATGAATCTCATGTGCGATGATCAATTCTTCGAATGGTAGCGATTGTCCTAGGTAAACGACTTGATGTTTTCTAGAACGTAAAATATAATTAGCAAAAAGTAAACCTATTTCATGCAATTCACTTTCTGGCAAATACAATAGAAACTTTTTGGCATTAGGTTTGATGCTTAAATCCAATTGGTCAATGGCCGCAATCACTTTTTGACGAATCAAATGGCTGATAAAATGTTCTTGAGCAGGACCTACCGAGCCAGACAACCAAAGGGTTCCCAGGCGCAGCATGAAAGGATGAATAATTTGGATGAGGTAATCCTCAAATCCATGCTTTTGAACAATGTTCTTAGTCAGCTGCTGAAACATCGCCTCATTCAACTCCAGCATGGAGATGGTTAAAGCTTGGATCTGATCAGGAAAATGAAGTGTTTCTTCGGATAAGCGAAGTAAATTGGCAGAGCGCTCGCTATCGCTCATTTTAGCTATTTCAGAGATTTTAAAATCCCCCCTACTTTGCAAAATGGCAATATTTAAGACCAACTTTAATTCTTCATCTCCATAGGTACGAATGTTGGTATCCGTCCTCTCGGGATTAAGAATACCATACCTTTGCTCCCAAATCCGTAAAGTATGAGCTTTTATGCCACTAAGATGTTCTAAATCTTTAATTGAATAAATACTCATGAGCTAGTTTATCTATACAGTGACTAACCTGATATGTCTAAAAATTGTTTTCAAGTTTTAAATTAAGCTTGTAAAATTATCCAATGGCCTAAGAAAAACATAAACTGTAAGAGCATTATCCACCGAAATAAGGAGGATTTACTGGTAAATTCCCCAGATTGAAAAACCCAATGAAAAAAGAAACTAGCAATCCACCAGGCACCAAAGTTTTGAACTGGAATTTGTCCACCGGACCATTGCCAAAAATCAAAGTGAATAGCTACGGGCTCAATCAATAAATCCAAAGCTGTCATTAGGCCCGCTCCTAAAGCTGCTCTTCCTATTTTTCCTCCTACGTTCCACTCTTCTACAACCGCACTAGACCCTAATACTAATATCAACCAGTTGATACCTATGGTAATGGGAACTTCCATTACCTTAAAACCCAAGGTTTCTCCATAATGGTAAACCCCAAATATTTTCCCAGTTCTCACTCCAACCACTTCCAAAAACCATGCTGCTACGACAATTCCACCCATGGTTAGGTAGGCCGACATGCTTGGTTTAGGAAAGTAAAACAAACAGATAAAGCCCGTAAACCACAAGGTTAATGGAACTAAAGAGATAAATAATTCCCGCGTAGCAGGAAGGTTCATGCCCACTAAACCTGCGGCATATAAAACAATAAGAAACCTTTTTAAAAAAACGCCAGACATATTACCTAAACCAAATTTAAATTTAAGCCCATTCTTCAGGCTTTTCTAAAACATAACCATCTTCCTTCCGTACATGCAAAGGAAACTGATTTTCTACTAATTTCTTTCTTCCTATCATTTGAAAAGCTTTTGCTACAGCCACCACTGACTCATTTCTTCTTAAAGGAGGAAAAAAGACAACTACTGATTTATCTAAAAAATGTTCATTAACACTTTGAATACAAGGTACAAAATCACTATCTCCAGAAACGACAATGGCTATATCATATTGATCTTGAAAAGCATCCATCAATAAATGAGTAGCTAAATTAACGTCTGTCATTTTTTCATTGGGGATAATCCAACTATTACCACATTTTCTACAATCGGTAAATTTCGCTTGATAAGAGCCATAAATAATATTTACACCTGTGGATTCTAAGGCTTCCAAATACGTGGTTTGCCTTTTTTGCTTCGGGGGATTATGGGTAATCCGACTCGTAAAATATTTAATCTCCACCAGTTCTTGATTTGAACGTAAAAAACTTCGAATAAGCTTCTCGACATTCAGCCACTTGCAATTTCTAAAACCAGCATCCATCATCCCAAAATATAAATTGGAACCATCGATGTAGGCCTTAACCCGATATTTTTTATCCTTCATGAACTTTTTTCTACAATGAATTGTATCTTTGTGCAAGAACTTCTCCAAAGATAGCATCTTTGGAATGATGCCCCACCTAGGTGGGGCATTTACTTTTTATGGACATCCCTATTCTTGGTATTTAAATCAAATAATTGCTTAATATCGTTGAATGAATCATTCCACGATGAAACGCTATCCCTACTTTTATCTTCTCATCAGTACCTTACTTTCATTCAGTTGCCTAGCCCAAATAGCCAGAACAGCAGAGCAGGATAGTATTTTAGCTGACCGACAAAGAAAAACACAAGCCGATTATGAGCAAATGTTACAACAATTAAGCATTACTCACATAAGACCTGGAGTCAATGGAAGTAATCCTAAGGCAGCTAATGCGGCCAATTATGACGAATCCAAAGCCACCATTTATCCAGTCCTGCCTGCCGTTTTACAGATGAAAGATGGGAAAAGCGTGGATACCAAAAGAGCGTGGTACTACCATAGAAAACCTGAAATTATAGAAGATTTTGAAAGGGAAATTTATGGCCGTGTACCCGATAATATCCCCCCTATTTCTTGGAAAATTATAGCTAAGGAAAACAAAATCATGGCGGGCTTTCCAGTTGAAATCCAGAAATTGATTGGAACTGTCGACAACAAACGCTTCCCTTCTATTTCTGTTCAAATGGAATTAACCATAGGATTTAGAAAAGATATCAAAAAGGCCATGCCTGCCATGATGGAGTTGGCCTGGGTATTTCCTCCTGGGATGAACCGACCAGCACCTACCAACAACGAAATCCCTTGGACAGAACAAGTCATTGCCAAGGGTTGGGCTTTTGTTCAGTTAAATCCTTTGACGGTTCAAGCCGACCATGGGGCTGGACTAAAATCAGGGATCATAGGTTTAATGAATCGAGCTGAATATAGAAAGCCGGATGATTGGGGCTCCCTAAGAGCTTGGGCCTGGGGAGCTAGTAAGGTATTGGATTATTTGGAAACCATGCCAAACATAAAATATACCTCAGTGGGCATAACAGGGCACTCTCGATATGGAAAAGCAGCCGCAGTGGCTATGGCATTTGACACCCGTTTTGCCATCGGGTATATCTGTTCATCAGGGGCGGGTGGACTTAAAATTTACCGAAGAAATTATGGAGAATTAATTGAAAATGTAGCCGCTAAAAATGAATACCATTGGATGGCAGGTAATTTCTTAAAATATGCCGGTCCGCTTTCATGGAATGATTTACCCATTGATGCGCATGAATTGATAGCACTTTGTGCACCTAGACCCATGTACATTGGCGTAGGAGGAAATGGCGACAGCTGGGCAGATCCCTATGGCATGTACTTAGCAGGGAAAGAGGCTAGCCCTGTCTATGAATTGCTAGGCAAAAAAGGATTAATTTCTGATAGCGCCCCCATCATCAATGAAGCCAAGACTCAGGGTGAAATTGGCTTTCGGATGCATGATAAAGGACATGTTACAGGTCCCAATTGGCCCAACTTCATTGAATTTGCTTCAAAATACTTGAAGTAATTGGTAAATGATAAATTGTGAATGAGCAATAGTCATTGGATTGGGTGCCATTCTACATTCCCAATTCTACATTCCTAATTCTACATTCATAATTCTACATTCTACATTCCCAATTCTACATTCTTCATGAAGAAAAGGGTCTAAAACAAAAAAAGTCCCAGTATGAATACTGAGACTTTTTGGGCGGATGATGGGATTCGAACCCACTACCCCTGGTACCACAAACCAGTGCTCTAACCGAGTGAGCTACAACCGCCATTTGGGATTGCAAAAATACACAAATCAAGGTACATCGCAAATCCGAAGTGAAAAAAAATGGGGATAAAACCGAAATTTTATCCCCTTCTTTTATTTCTGAGCTGCCAAATATCTTTTTTCAGCTGCATTCCAATCAATTACATTCCAAAATGCATCCACATAATCAGGGCGCTTATTTTGGAATTTCAAATAATATGCGTGCTCCCAAACGTCTAAACCAATTACCGGGAAGCCTTTAACCTCAGCCACATCCATCAATGGATTGTCTTGGTTTGGTGTAGATGAAACAGCGATAGATCCGTCTTTTTGAGCTACTAACCAAGCCCAACCTGAACCAAAACGCGTAATACCCGCTTTTTTAAATTCTTCTTTGAAGGCATCAAAAGAACCAAATTTAGCATTAATGGCCTTAGCCAAAGTACCTACTGGAGCACCTCCACCATTGGGTGATAAAATATTCCAGAACAAATCGTGGTTATAATGTCCACCGCCATTATTACGGATAGCCGGGCTCAAGCTTGAAATATGACTGAATAATTCCTCTAAAGATTTTCCTTCAGACGGACTACCAGCTACAGCTGCATTCAAATTAGTCACATAAGCATTGTGGTGACGATCATGGTGGATTTCCATGGTTAATGCATCAAAATGCGGTTCTAAAGCATTGTTTGCATAAGGTAGGGGTGCTAGTTCAAAAGCCATAATATAGGTTTTATTAATATGTAAATGTTATCTTAAATTTAATCCTATTTCTAGGATGCATAGGTCTTAAACAAGTAAACCTAGGTTTCGGTTCAACGACGCATCGAAAAAAATTCTTTTAACAAGGATTCAGATTCTTCTGCTCTTACTCCTCCCAGAATTTCTGTTTTTGGATGCAAGACCGACTGCCCTACTCGCTCAAAACCTCGTTTTTCTTCTTTGGCACCAAATACCAATCTTCCCAATTGCGACCAATATAAAGCTCCGGCACACATGAGGCAGGGCTCCAACGTCACGTACATGGTACAATCTTTCAAATATTTAGCCCCAATGGTTTGAGCTGCAGAGGTAATCGCAATCATTTCTGCATGAGCCGTCACGTCGGTTAATACTTCTGTTTGATTGTATGCCTTAGCTACAATTCTGCCTTGACATACCACCACGGCTCCAACGGGAATCTCCTCTTCCTCCAAGGCTTTTTGAGCTTGCATTAATGCCAAACCCATGTAGTATTCATCTTCCTGACTATACATTAAGCGGGCATTTGAATTACTCTATTTCTCAAGTAAAAATCTAAGATCACGATGGCTGCCATGGCCTCCACAATAGGAACAGCTCTAGGAACTACACAAGGATCATGGCGACCTTTACCCGAAACGGTTATCTTGTCGCCTTTTTCATTGATACTATCCTGATCCTGCATGATGGTCGCAACGGGCTTGAAAGCCACGCGAAAATAGATCGGCTCTCCATTGGAAATACCTCCCTGAATACCACCTGAATGGTTGGTCAGGGTACGCACCGTTCCATCCGCTTCCTTGACAATCACATCATTATGTTCGGAACCTTTCTTCTCCACACCATCAAAACCACTACCATATTCAAAGCCTTTAACGGCATTGATACTTAACATGGCTTTACCTAATTCAGCATGTAATTTATCAAAAACGGGTTCTCCTAGACCTACTGGACAGCCTGTAATATAGGCCGAAACAACACCGCCTACGGAGTCTCCTTGCTTACGGATTTCGTCAATGTATTGAAACATTTGATCAGCCATCGCCGTATCAGGGCAACGCACGGCATTGGTTTCAGTTAAACTCAAATCCAATTGCTCAACAGGTGTCCCCAACTTTATCGTACCCACTTGTGAAACATAAGCTGTAATTTTTACTCCCAATTGGGCTAAAACCAATTTAGCCAAAGCTCCAGCTGCCACGCGGGCTACCGTTTCTCTAGCTGAACTACGTCCACCTCCCCTATAATCTCTTAAACCATATTTAGCAAAATACGTGTAATCTGCATGCGAAGGTCTAAACTGATCAGAGATGTGAGAATAATCTTTAGAGCGCTGGTCGCCATTCCAAACCAACATGGCTATTGGTGTACCTGTGGTTTTGCCTTCAAATACCCCTGAAAGCACCTCTATACTATCTGCCTCTTTTCTTTGGGTCGTAATTCTAGATTGGCCAGGCTTTCTTCTGTCCAATTCTGACTGAATGAATGCTAGATCAAATGAAATTCCTGCAGGGCAACCTTGTACCACCACACCTACTGCCGCACCATGTGACTCCCCGAAGGTACTAATCTGAAATATTTTCCCGTAAATACTCCCCATATCGCTTTATTTTTTTGTTTTCCAAACCAGGAAAACTAAGACTACAAAAATTGAAAAAATGGTCAAATTCGCCAATTGACGCCAATTTACCCACCGATTCCACACCACATCATCCGAGTTTAAATTCTCTAATCCACGGTATAAACCTTCCATTTCCCGACTGGTATTTAAACGCGTGTCGGAGGGTTGACCTTGAATTTCTACATTGATTTTGGATCTTAATGTATCAAACTTTTCCGTTCGTGTGTTAAAATAAATCCAGTAAAAATACTGCTTTAATGCAAATTTACCCGGTTGTTTGGGAATAATCTGAATAATTTCTGATTTATCTCCCAACATTTTATCCATGGAAGGATACACGGAACTCTGGGTAGAGAGTCGATTAAAATCGATAAAATAATCTGATTCTAGGCCTTTTGAATCCCACAAAATACCATTTCCATCACCAATGATACTGGAACTATACAATAACTGTTCCCCCGTTTTAGCTTGATTTTTAGAAATGGATTCTCTTAACTCATAAGCACCCACGGGCACTTTACCCGCTAAGGGGTGATTAGGCAAAGACCTAGGTTGTATCAACAAGGCTGGAGATTTAAAAACTATGGGTAAGGATTTCATCTCTCCACCCACTTTTTCTTTCTTTAAAATCTGTAAACTCAAGGAAGGAATTTGAATGGGGCGATTATTTAAGGCAAAATATGTTGCCTGAAAAAACCGGTATTCCGTATATTTTTTTTGATTGATTTCTACTTTTGACACCTTCTCTACCTGTAATCCAAAACTCTCCTCCCAACAATTCCTAGGCCTTAATTGTTGAATCAACTTGGGTATTTGAATATCATTTCTGTCAAAAGCAAGGTCCTGCGTATTGTTCTCGGGAACAAACAAGGAGAACTTCAGGGTAAACCCTTGTCCAACAAAAGGTCGAATATGATTACTAGCTACTAATAAAAAGGGTTGATTCGCCTTAGCTAAAACCTCATCTGCAATAGAGACTTCATCTGGGTTATTTTCCACCACGTTTCCATTACTCGGACTCACAGAAATATAAAATGGTTCAAACTTTTGAGATTGTTGATTCACGCTCACCTCATCGGTGGGAATGTAAAACTGCCCAACACCCAGCGGTTGATAATGCTGGGAATATATAATTCGCTGTTCTATTTGTCCATTTTGGAAATTAGATGATTTACCCCGACTAATTCCGAGTTTTTGAAAATTGGCTAATTCAGGAAATTTATATTGGATGGCTTCGGAAGAATTTCCCGTGGCAGGAACCGTGATAGAAATAACAAAGGTCTCATCTTGGTTAATATTTTTATCCCCTATTTGTATAGCAAAGTCCACTTTACTTTGAGCTACCAAAGCCTGAAGACCTAACAGAAAATAAAGAAATACGCCCGTAAAGACAATCCGTGAATTCATTCCGGCAATTTAAGCAATTGTCTTAAGGTCTTTAGGCTTGTATCTAAAAAACTTTGAAACGGAAGGATAATCCCAAAGCAGCATACCAAGTATTATCTATCTGCAGGCTTCGACCTGCGGAAACATCTAATTTTACATCATCAGAGATATAATAAGCCATTCCACCGTCTACCCATTGGTCTGTTTGGCTGGAAGAAGGCATCCTTCCAAAAACCTCGACATAAGCATATCCTCTTTTACCGATATTCATATTGGGGGCAAAACGGTATATCGCTTCCACCGTTCCATTGCTATGAACTTCTGCGCCTAGGTTATAGCCTAAACCAAAACCCTTGGGAAAATCATGTTGAATGGTAAAAACAAAATCGCCGACTGAGTGGCGCTCATTATTTCGTTCACTTTCATCTCGCTTTTGATCATTGACCCGATAGTGCGCAATCAACGATACTCGAGCAAAGGACTTTTCTGGGAATAGAATTGCATACTTAAAACCTACGGCATCTGACTGATAACTAGACTGGCCTCCTTCTTGACCCCAAACGGAAGTATATCGAGCTTCCCAGCGTTTCCCTAATCCAATTTTCATCAATGAGGTGGGATAGGTTAAGGAAAGATCCCCCGATTCGATTTGTCGATTAAAACCCCATTCCATTTGAATATACCCTTTTTTGACAATAAAAGGGCATTCTGTTTGATCTGGACGGTCTGTTTCTATCCTGCCTTCCTGCTGAGCAAAAAGTGAAAAACTGGATAGGAAAAATAAGATGTAAAAGTATTTAGCTCGCAACATAGTGCGAGTTTACAAATTTTTAGATTAAACTAAAAATTTATTTAGCCTTTCCTATTGAAAAACCGAGGGCCGCATAAAATTCACCAAACCAAATAGTCTGGGAAGCATGATCTACCGAACGCCCTGTCGTATGAACATCCCACAAATTGGTATAACCCCCTTTAAACGTGGTTTCAAAAAATAAAAGCTTGGTTAAATTCAAACGCAAACCGGTTTTGGCAGAGACTCCAGCACCGGCAAGGTTCCAAAAATTATTGGTTCCAACCGTAAATAAACGTACATCAGAACGGGGAATCACAGCCCCAATACCCAAACCTTTTATCCAATCCAATTGCAACTTAGACTTTGCTTTCTTCCAAATAGGCTGGTAATTTTCAATTTCTAGGGCCGCATAATTATAGCCATCGGTATGCTCATATTGTAGAAAATCTTTAGACTGAATGACAAATGGACTATGTTGATATTGGCCGACATAGGCTGGGTTTACCTCTATCTGTGGATTAGACACTTGTGCTTGAATTTGACCAGTAATATGTGATTCCTGATCAGGTGTGACCACATATTTCATATGATCCCAACCCAAACTGATTGACCAATTATCATGAAAAAAATAGCCTCCGTGTAAATTGAACTGAGGGATAGAAAATAAAGATGGGTTAAAGTACGTTTGAAAACCATCAAATTGGGTAGGTGCATCGCTGGCTTTGACAGCCTCCAAGGTAAAGTCATAGCCTGGACCTTGAAAACGGATATCGGAAGTAGGATAAGCCGAGCGATTATATCCCCAAAAGACAAAATAAGTACCTTTTCGATGTAAATAGTCGGTTTGTGATGAGGCAAAAAATGGAATAAAAAAAAGAAAGAATAGGATGTACTTAGGCATGAACGGTGGTATAAATAGATAATAAAATGAAAGGCAGTTTACTTGGAGCCAAAAAAGCTTACAAAGCTGCTATTTTTTCCACAAAGTATGCTCATATTATCATGATTTTCATCAGAAAATTAGGATGGAATAATCAAATTTTAGTAACATTGACGTAACTTGCATGTTCAAATTTATAATTAGAGTACCAATACTAAGCGAGAAACAAAACGCGCAAAATTGGCCATAGAATATGAAAAAATCATCACCAAAGTTTGAATACAAAACGTTTACTTTAGGTAGTGAGATAACTCAGGAGCAGAAAGAATACTTTACCAAATTTGGAGTTATTCAGTTCAAGGGTTTCATTACTGATGAAACAGCGCAGTTATTTATCCAAGAATTAGCTCAAATTGAGAAAAAATGGTTGGATGAAAAGGTGGAGAAAATCAATGGTATTCCATTAAAATTCGGTAAAGATCCACAAGGTAACGACATGATTCAGCGTATGTGTTTTACCAATAAATACAGTCCAGTTTTAGGTGAATTCCTAAAAGATCCTCGCTTTCAGCTATTAACTGAATTTTTGGCTCCTTATGATGGCCGTATCAGCGAAGACGAAAAGGATGGATTAGTATTTAATCATTATGTCAATCAACCCAATTCCAAATTCACTCAAATGGGCTGGCATACCGATAGCCCTAGAGATTTGTTTTTAGGTCAAAAGATTTTACCTATGTTAAACGTAGGTATACATTTAGATAATTGCCCATCTGCCAACGGAGGTTTGCGCGTCATTCCAGGTACACAAAACCAGAGTGTCCTTAAATTATTGTTTGGCAAGAAACAATTCATAGATCACCGCCCGGATCCGCGTGAGGTAGCTTTTGAAATTGAGCGTGGCGACTTAACCATTCATGACGGCCGTTTGTGGCACCGCGTGGAGGTATCTCCTAATTTTGGTGAGAAATCTAGAAGACGTGTGATGTACGTTCCGATCATCACAGGTAAGTTTAAACCGAAATCTGAAAATAGTAAAACCCCATTCTACCATCGCTTTGCGAAAGTAGTTCAGAAATAAAAAAAGCCCTCGAAATCGAGGGCTTTTTTATTCTATCTTGATTCCATATAAGACTGCAAAATGATCGTCGCTGAAACGCGGTCAACCGTAGCTTTAACCCGACGGTCTTTCTTGGACATCCCTCCAGCAATCATAGCCTTCATGGCCATTTGAGAGGTAAATCTTTCATCGTGCAAATGCAATGGAATAGCAGGAAATTTCTTTTGAATCTGCTTGATGATATTCCTCACAGCTTGCGTAGAATCGGTATCAGTATTATCTAGGTTCTTAGGCATACCTATCACCATTTCATCTACTGCTTCTTTCGCCATATATGCTGACAAAAATGTCAATAACTGGTGAGAAGGTACCGTCTCCAATCCATTAGCAATGATTTGCAAAGGATCCGTGACAGCAATTCCTGTACGCTTTAAGCCATAGTCAATGGCCAATATTCTTCCCATGCTGGATGATTCCTAAGAATCGTTTTATGACAATAAACCTTTGTCGCGCAAAATCTTATCCAATAATTTACGATCGTTATCGCTCGTCAACACATTAAATGGAAGGTGAATAAACTGGTATTTACCCATGGTAAACACATATGCGTCTTTATCCTTATACACACTATTTATCATATCCCACTTAATCATCCCACCTTCTTTATCTGAGATTTTCATGAAAATCTGTCGACTGTCTATTTCATAGCGATACTTATCAAACAATTGTTTGTACTGGGCCAATTGTGTAATTCCTGTAAATTGAATCAACCAAAATAAGATATAACCAATCACACCAACGGCGATGAAAATATAAATCCAATAGTTTTTATACACAGCAGTCAGATTCAATGCCACGTTTCCAATAATCAAGGCCAATGGCAAAAAAGACCATTTCCACTGATTAGAGAAGAGTTGACGCATACACAAGCCGATGTATTTATTCTTTTCAAGAGAAAATTTCTTCGTCTTAATTGCTAAAGGGTTACTGGGTGCTTGCTGAACTCGCTGCTGAGCCCCATACATTTTGGCCATATATCTATTATTTTAATCGCTAAATAAGTCGCAAAGGTACAAAATTTGAATACTTTTTGGTAATTTCAGAGGCTATTTTGAATGAATCCCATTAGCATGAATTCCAAACAAATACTTGACGGTCCTGCTTTACTTCAAAAAATTCGCCGAATTGCCTTTCAGATTTTTGAAAACAATTTTGAAGAAAAAGAAATTATCATCGCTGGGATTGTAGGCGAGGGCTATTCTTTAGCTCAACTACTTTGTCAAAACATCTTGGAAATCTCCTCCATCAAAGCTCAGGCTGTGGTTATTCAATTAAATAAGGATGTGCCTTATGAAAGTCCTGTTCAGTTTGATTGCGATAAAAAAATTTTTGAAGACAAGGTCATCATCGTCGTGGATGATGTGCTTAATACAGGAAGAACTTTTTCTTATAGTTTAGCGCCCTTCCTAAGTATGCACGTCAAAAAGATCCAAGTAGCCGTGGTGGTAGACCGCAATTACCGTAAGTTTCCCATTTCAGCGGATTACATTGGATACCAAATGTCGACCACTCTTTCTGAGCACGTAGAGGTAGTTTTATCTGACAAAAGCAGATTAGGCGTTTACCTACGTTAGGAATTCCAAATCTCCCAGGCTTTGTCGGCCTGCCCATGTAGCATTTCTAACCCTTCATAAATCCCTCCTACCCCTTGGGCAAGTCCTTTCTCTAAAAAAGCAGTGCGTAATGGATTGTATACGATATCGTATAAAAAATGTTGACCACGTAATAAGCTATAATCCAAAGGAGGAAAAGACTCAATTTTAGGATACATCCCTAAAGGAGTTGTATTCACGATTAAGCCAACCTCATCCATGATATTTGCCAAGCTTTCATAGGAAATCTGACCTTTTTCAGGAGTTCTGGATACTTTACAAATCTCCATACCCAAATCTTCTAAGGCCGCAATAATGGCCTTTGCCGCTCCACCTTGTCCTAATACCACGCCTTTCTTTGACTTAAATTGGGCTAAGGCATCCCAAGACTCAATCGTTTGGCGAAAGCCCCAATAGTCAGTATTAAAGCCCTTTGTCTTACCATCTGGATATATTTTAATGGTATTAACAGCACCAATTTTAGCCGCGGCGGGGTCAATTTCATCCAACAAGGGCATAACTTGCTGTTTGTAAGGAATGGTTACATTTAAACCTTTTAGTATGTCTTTCTTGGCTAATGTAAGAGTCAAAAAATCTTCAATTTGTGGAATCTCAAATTGTTCATAACAATGACTTTCGGATAAACCCAATTTGACAAACTTTTCCGTAAAGTACTTTTTAGAAAAAGAATGACCTAATGGGTACCCAAGCAAACCGTACAGGTGGGAAATGGACATATTACTTTGATGAGAATTTTTGCTTAAGAATACCCAAGATAATTGGCAAAACGGAAACGCCGACTATACCCAACACCACTTTTTCAAAGTTAGATTTTACCCATTCATTATCGCCTAAAAAATAACCCGCTAAAGTGATGCTTGTCACCCAAAGGCAAGCTCCAAGAAAACCAAATAACAAATAAACGGAATAGGACATCCGGCCAGCACCCGCCACAAAAGGCGCTACAGTACGAACGATAGGCACAAAACGAGCGATAATGACTGTTTTGACTCCATATTTCTCATAAAACTTTTCTGTTTCCTCAAAATGAGACCGTTTCAAAAACAAGATTTTATCCTTGGAGCGAACATAAGCACTAAAATATTTTCCCATGAAATAATTGACCTGATCTCCACTTAAAGCAGCTAAAATCAACATGGGAATAACAATGGCAATAGAAAGCTGACCACTGGCCGCTGCAATTAATCCAACTGAGAATAATAATGAATCACCGGGTAATAAAGGCGTAACGACTAAGCCTGTCTCCATAAATACGATGGCAAACAATAAGGCATAAGTCAATGAACCGTGGGCTGCGATAAACTCCGTCAAGAAATGCAATGGATCTTTTAATAGATCTAAGGCTTGCTGTATCATGTTTGTTTCAATTAGATAACATAAAAAACCCCGAATATTCGGGGCTTAACTTTATTTGGTTAAGAAATGGTCAAAGGTGTCTCCCCGTAGTCCAAGTCGGATGGTTTCTAATGAAACAACCTCATTAGGAGCAATATTTCCTACGTTGACATTGGCACCAACCAGTTTAACAAACCATACTTGTTGTGATTTTTGAGGTGCCTCCCAAATGATACTTTCTTCCGGAATTTCCGTTAATATTTCTTCCACTAAACCTTGACGAACCTCTCCCGATGAACGGAATAGTCCCACATTTCCTCCTTCTCTAGCTTCTCCAATTACCTTCCAAGCACCCGCTTCCAATTCCATGCGCATTAATTTAATCCACTTATAAGGAGGAATAATTTTTGCCTCATCTTTAGAACCCACTTCAGAAAGTACAGTCACCTGCTGAGAAAGTTGACGTATATACTCACACTTAACATCTGAATTCATTTCGACGGAACCGTCTGAAATCTCTGCATATTCCATGCCATATTGATCTAACACACGGCGGTATTCATCTACCTGCCCACGGATGTAAAATGCTTCAAATAAGGTTCCACCGAAATAAACGGGGATACCTGCCGACTTATAAATAGCTAATTTCTCTTTTAAATTAGGGGTAACATAAGAAGTCGCCCAACCTAATTTGACTAAATCCGTATAACTTCCCGCTACTTCTAAAAAATCTTCAACTTGTCGAAGGCTAAGCCCTTTGTCCATGACCATGGTCAAGCCCTTCTGACGCGGCTTTTCAAATCTTTCAGGTATTTGCGATAAATTATAGTTCATATAGAAACAAGCATTAGGTTATTTGTTGACTGTTATTTTCCTGCTATCCTACAAAAATAAGCATAACATCTGATTGAGCCAAACCTCTAATAATCCAATTCTCCTGAAAGCTCAAAAGAAGATATCCTTTTGTATATTTGCAAAAAAAATAAGAAATGAAAAAATCGTTTTTGCTTTTGATTTTTAGTAGTCTTTTTATGTCCATGAGTATGGCTGAACCACCAAGTGATGTCATTTTAGGGGATTGGATATCTCAACTAAAAGATGGCAAAATCACGGTGTATAAACAAGGGGATAAATATTACGGAAAGATTTCTTGGAGTAAAACTCCTGGAAAAAAAGATGTAAAAAATCCAAATGAAGCCCTAAGAAATAGGGATTTACTTGGATCTGTCATTTTAAAAGATTTCACATTTACTGGTTCAGCTTGGGAAAACGGAACTATTTATGATCCGCATTCAGGGAAAACCTATGACTGCATTTTAAAAGTTAAAGATAATAATAAGACCCTCGATATTAGGGGATTTGTGGGCGTGGCTATGTTTGGAAGAACTAGCACTTGGACCCGTCCTTAATAAAAATTATATATCACCGCCTATCCAAATATCCATATGAAAGCAAATGATAAAGCCATTGCATTTTTGTCTCAGTACATTGGCAAAAAAATGGCACATGAAAATCCGAATCCCATTACACGTTATTTAGATGGAATTTTAAAATCGGTCTCCGCGGGTTCCATGACGGCTGAATTTGAGGTTAGGGAAGACCAATGCAATCATGCCGGGGTATTACATGGTGGAGTTATATCCATGCTATTGGATGAAATGATGGGGACTACGCTAATCACCTGTGATATAGAACATTTGTATGTCACCATCAACTTGAGCATAGATTTTCTGTATGGAGCTAAAGCCGGAGAAAAAATCACGGTAGTTTCAGAAGTGTTCCGAGTGGGTAAAAAAGTAGCCAATGTGGAAGCCAAAATGTTCAATGCCGAAGGCAAATTATTGGCCAAAGGATCTAGCAATTTAGCTGCCACATCCATTCCATTTAAAATGTAATTAGGATAAAATTTGGTATACCAAAAACGCGGCTAAATAAGCCAAAGTGGTCATGTAACCGAACTGAATTAAGGGGTATTTCCAAGATTTCGTTTCACGGTAGGTAGTAGCTAAGGTACTCATGCATTGCATAGCAAAGGCATAGAATATCAAAAGCGAGAAGCCTAAAGCAGCATCGTACATAGGTTTTCCTGTATCAGGATTAATTTCAGCACGCATCCTATTTTTGATGGTAGCATTCTCGTCATCTACTTCGCCGCCCAGGCTGTATATCGTTGACATGGTACCAACAAAAACTTCACGTGCTGCAAATGAGGTGATCAAGGCAATACCGATTTTCCAATCATATCCCAATGGTTTGATGGCGGGTTCAATCAATTTACCAAAATGGCCTGCGTAAGAATTCTCCAATTTCTCCGAAGCAATCTTATTGCTTAAATCTACTCCGCTCAGGCTTGGGTTGTTCAATCGAACTTGCTCTTCAATTTTGGACATACTATCACCCGGGCCATAACTAGCAAATACCCATAAAACAATGGAAATAGCCACAATGATTTTTCCTGCTTCGAATACAAATGCTCGAACAGAATTATAAATAGAAATAGCTACGTGCTTAAAACGAGGACCTTTGTAAGTCGGCAATTCCATGATGAAATAACTTCTTTCTTTGGCTCTCAAAATTTTCTTCAGCACCCAAGCAGAAAGTAAGGCCATAAAAAAGCCTAATAAATATAAACCAAACAAGGCTACTCCTTGCAGATTAAACACTCCAAAAAGAGTGTTTTTCTCGGGCACAACCAAAGCAATTAAAACCGTATAAATAGGTAGCCTAGCTGAACAAGACATCAAAGGTGTAACCAAAATGGTGATCAAACGATCTTTCCAAGAACCAATGGATCGGGTACTCATGATGGCAGGCACTGCACAGGCTATACCTGATATTAAGGGTACTACCGATTTGCCATTTAATCCAAAACGTCGCATCATTTTGTCCATGATGAACATCACGCGCGACATATATCCGGTTTCTTCCAACATGGAAATGAAGAAGAACAAAAAGGCAATTTGAGGTACAAATATCAATACTCCACCAACTCCAGCAATCAAACCGTCGGTCAATAAACCCGTTAAAGGAGATTCAGGTAATATTCCTTTTAACCAATCATTCAACTGGGCCACCCCTCCATCAATCAAATCCATGGGATAGGTTGCCCATGTAAATACCGCTTGGAACATCACAAATAGAATGGCCAAGAATATCACATATCCCCAGAATGAATGAATAAATGCTTTATCTAGGCGATCGGTCCAAGTCTTAACTGGTTCAGCATCCCATTGGCGATTCAGATTGATCACACAACGCTCCACGACCTCGGAAATCTGCTCATAGCGCTTAACCGTTTCTGCTGATTTGTATTTCTTTGGTTCAAAATGATGTTTCTCCATCAAATGATCAAAAGATTCCCGCTGTGCTTGATCAAACATTTTCATTCGATCATGCTCCATCAACCATAAAAGTGATCGATAAGGATCCGCTTCTCCAAACTGTTTTTGCACATCTTCAATCAGAGCTTCCTCCACAGGTAAGGGCAAGGCATCATTGGAAGCATATCGATGTTTCAAGGTTTTGACAACTGCAAGCTTCAAGCCACCAACACCAATTCCTTTTTTGGCATTGATTTCTGCCACTTCCACATTCAACTCACGAGCGAGCTTCAACGAATTAATCACAAATCCCTGATTTTCAGCTACATCTATCATATTCAAGGCCAAGACGGTCGGAATACCGAGATCTCTTACTTGAGAAAATAACAATAAATTACGCTTTAAATTGGAAGCATCCGCCACCACGATTGCCATGTCAGGATAATCTGGATGATTCGGATTAGCTAAAATATTGATGACTAATTCTTCATCAATTGATTTAGGATAAATGCTGTATATGCCTGGTAAGTCCAGAATTTCGATATTTCGGCCTGGTTCTAATTCCCAAACACCGGTTAACTTATCCATGGTTACCCCTGGAAAGTTCCCTGTTTTTTGGTTCAATCCTGTCAACGTGTTGAACAAAGAGGATTTCCCAGCATTTGGATTACCAATAAGCGCTATTCTGGTTACGTTAGCCAATGTAATTTTATTTTCGTTTGATTTGAATGGTAGCCGCTTCTTCTCTTCTCATGGTTAAGGTATAACCAGAAACTTTTAAGGCAATCGGGTCACCAAATGGTGCATGATGCGTTAATATCACTTCGGTACCGGGCAAGCAACCCATTTCTAAAAGCTTTAATGAGAGAATTTGGTCTGTAAACCCTGTAATTTCCCCATGTTCTCCTATCCGTAAATCCGCCAGTGTTAGCATAAACAAACCTCCATTCTTATTTAGAATAATTCAAAATTAGGCACAAATGTACTAAGTATTTCCGAGCTAAAAAATGATAATTCTTAGTTTTAAATAATTTGATTTTAATTCCCCAAAATACTCCTTGGAATATTCATCAAAGCCAACTTTCTGTCGTAAATTGCAGGTCCTTTAAAATATTGACATTGATAATGCTTCAGGAGATCAAGGTTTTGTTTCAAAAAGAATTACAAATGGAATGGCGTCAAAAATATGCCGTTCACGGTTTGTTGCTTTACTTGGCCTCTACCATTTTCGTTTGTTATTTAGCTTTCAAGGCCAAGCAAGAATCCATTAGTCCGATTACCTGGAATGTCCTTTTTTGGGTTATTTTGCTCTTTATTGCCATCAATGCTATCGGTAAAAGTTTTACACAAGAATCATCACAGCGGGGTCTGTTTTATTATACATTAGTAAAACCGGAATCCGTCATTTTTTCCAAAATCCTCTATAATTCCATCCTAATGATGGGCATATCGTTGATAGGAATCTTTATGTACTCTTGGGTAATGGGAAACCCTGTGGGCAACATGTCGCTGTATGTCATTGCCCTGATACTAGGATCTATTGGATTTGCTTCAACCCTTTCCTTGGTTGGTGGGATTGCCGCACAAGCTGAAAATACCTCTACCCTGATGGCGGTATTAAGCTTCCCTATCATCATACCCTTATTGTTATTTTTGTTAAAGCTTTCCAAAAGTGCTTTAGATGGGATTTCAATCTCAGAAAACTGGGATGAAATTGCGGTTTTAGCTTCACTTGATGTGATTGTCATCGTTTTATCTGGTATACTTTTCCCTTATATATGGAGACATTAAAAAAACAGTATTGGAAATGGGCTGGCATGCTATTGCTGGTTTACACCATGTACATGGGTTTTGCAGGGCAGGTGCCCCGCCAAGCTATTTTGAATGAAACTGTTCGTAATCTATACTTCCACGTAACCATGTGGTTTAGTATGATTGCCCTCTTAGGCGTGTCCGTGTTTCATTCCATCCAATATTTACGCAAATCTGACCCTTTGGATGATTTAAAGTCAAATGCCTATGTCATTACAGGACTTGTATTTGCTACCTTGGGTTTACTTACGGGCAGCATTTGGGCTAAATTTACATGGGGAGATTGGTGGACGAATGACCCAAAACTAAACTCGGTAGCCATTGGGATGTTAATTTATTTAGCTTATGGTTTGGTTCGTTCTTCTTTACCGGATGAACAACAAAAAGCGAGAATATCATCTGTTTACAATATTTTTGCATTCATCATTTTCATGGTCCTGATTTGGATACTTCCCCGCATGACGGATTCCTTACATCCGGGAAATGGAGGAAATCCTGGTTTTAATTCCATGGATTTGGACAATCGAATGAGGATGGTATTTTATCCGGCCATTATAGGTTGGATGTGCCTAGGTTTTTGGTATGCTCAATTACGAATCAGAATCCGAAAAATTGAAGTTTTATTAGAAGAAAAAGAACAAGCATGAAAAAATATAGTTTAACCTTATTGTTCAGTTTAACCTGTTTTCTTGGTTTAGCTCAAAGCGACATTGAAATGGCGGATAACTTTCGCGCTGATGGCAAAATCTACGTGGTGATTGCCGTAGTTCTCGTTATTCTCTTGGGATTATTCATTTACCTGATAAGTCTCGATAAAAAGATTAGTAAGCTCGAAAAGCAAGTCAATAAATAAAAATATGAAAAAGACACATATCATTGGTCTGATTCTAATTGCAGTGGCTATTGGAATTATTTTGATTACCACAGGAGATGCCAGTACCTATGTGGGTTTTGATGAGGCAGAGCGTATATCACAAAATGACCCCAATCAAAAAGTCCATGTGGTAGGTACCTTAAAAAAAGATTCCCAAGGAAAGATTGTTGGGATGCATTTTGACCCCGCAGTGGATGCTAATCGCTTGGAATTCATTGTTCAAGATAGTTTAGGAAGAGAAAACCAAGTGGTTTATGCTGCTCCCAAGCCTCAGGATTTTGAACGTTCAGAGAAAATCGTTTTGGTGGGAAGTATGAAGTCTGACAAGATTTTTTATTGCGATAAAATTTTATTGAAATGCCCTTCTAAATATCAGGAAGGTAAAATTTCGGCTGATTCAACAGCCACATATGAAGCAAAAAAACAATTATGATACACGAGACAATCGGATCAGTTGGTCACCTACTAGTCATCATATCCTTTGTAACTGCCCTTTTGGCAACTTTCTCCTATTTCAAAGCCACTCAAACGGCTGATGAATTAGCCGCCAAAGATTGGGTAAAATTAGCCAGAGGCATTTTTATCCTTCACCTCCTAGCGGTGATTGGTGTAGCATCTAGCCTATTTGTCATTATTTACAACCATTATTTCGAATACCATTACGCCTTCTCCCATTCATCTAAGGCTTTACCAATGGCATTCATGATTTCATGCTATTGGGAAGGACAAGAGGGCAGTTTCTTGCTTTGGATATTCTGGCAAGCGATTTTGGGCGTGATTTTGATGGTCAAAAACCCCAAATGGGAAGCACCCGTAATGACGGTATTTGCCTTGGTTCAAACCTTTTTGACCTCCATGATTTTGGGCGTCATTCTTCCTTACATTGATCTAAAAATTGGCTCATCGCCCTTTTTATTATTGCGTGAAGCCCAGCCAGATCTTCCGGTTTGGAGCATGCAACCGAATTTCATTCCTAAGGACGGAAGAGGATTAAACCCTTTATTGCAGAATTATTGGATGGTGATTCACCCTCCTACCTTGTTCTTGGGCTTTGCTTTAACCTTAGTTCCTTTCGCTTATTTGATAGCTGGTCTATGGAAAAAGCAATTAACAGAATGGATTAAGCCGGCCTTGCCTTGGGCTCTCTTTGGAGCTGGAATCTTGGGTATTGGTATCATGATGGGGGCTTATTGGGCCTATGAAACCTTGAATTTTGGAGGATATTGGAACTGGGACCCGGTAGAAAATGCCTCTTTTGTGCCATGGTTAGTGCTTATTGGTGCCATTCACACCATGATTGCCTACAAGCATTCTAGTGCTGCCTTGAAAACCTCCATCATCTTGGTGATTGCCACCTTTATCTTAGTCTTATATTCTACCTTCCTAAATCGCTCAGGTATTTTAGGAAATGCGTCTGTTCACTCATTTACCGACCTAGGATTATCTGGACAGTTGCTCATCTACATGTTAACTTTCTTGTTTGTTGCTATATTCTTTGCTGTCAAGCGATGGAAAGAATTACCTGTAGACGAAAAAGAGCTAGGAGTTTACTCCCGTGAATTCTGGATTTTTGTAGGGGCTTCCATTTTAGGACTTTCTGCATTCCAATTAATTTTCACCACCTCCATCCCGGTATACAATAAAATTGCGGAAGCTTTTGGCATCGTATCAAATATTGCATTACCAGCTGATCAAGTAGAGCATTACAGTAAAATTCAAATTTGGATCTTCATTGCGATTGCTGCTTTAAGTGCGGTAGGACAATACATCTGGTGGGGAAAATTGAAAGAATCCACCTCATTTAAGCCGCTTACAAACTCGGCTTTGGTAGCTACATTATTTACTGTACTTTTTGTCAACCTAGGCAAGGTCTACACGATTTCCTATATCTTCTTATTGTGGACCAGTTTATTCTCGGTCATCGCTAATTTCAACATACTGATATTCTTAATTCGCCAGCGTTTCAATTTGGTAGGAGGAGCTATGGCTCACGTGGGTCTTGCAGTAATGTTGATTGGTATCTTATTTTCATCTGGATATTCCAAAGTCGTTTCACTGAACCGTTCAGGTTTCGCTATTTCCAATAAAGTGGAGCAGTTTACGAAAGATGACAACAAGGAGAACAAGGAAAATCTTCCACTTTGGTTAGGCCAAGGGGCTCAAATGCAAGATTATTTGGTTACCTACAAAGGCCGCATGATTGAGCTAAGAGGAAAGCCAGGATATTACCCTAGAAAGGATTTTGAAATCATTGAGGGTGATTTCCATGCAGTAGCTTTACGTAATGTAGAAAAAGATGGCCAATTGATTGCCAAAAAAGGGGATACTTTAACCGTAGAGCCAGAGAATACCTATTATGAATTAGAATTTAAAAATGCCGAAGGGAAATCTGTTTCATTATTCCCTCGCTGGCAAGTAAATCCTAAAATGGGTACAGCCATTTCTCCCGACGTGAAACACGCCTTGAGCCACGACATCTATACTTACGTTTCGCTTGATCCTAGATTAGCAGCAGAAGCAGGAGAAGAAAAACAATGGAGTCAAACGGTGAACTCCACGGTTAGTATTGGCGATACTTTGTTCCTAAATGATTTTGTAGCTGTATTGCAAGATGTTTCTCGTGTTAATACGGTGGAAGATATGACTTTAGGTCCGAATGATGCCGCTGTGAAAGCACAATTCCTGGTCCTTGGAAAAAACTTCCAGCAATTCTCCCTAGCTCCACTTTTCATCATTAAAGGTGGCATGGTGGCCATGCCGGCATTTGAGAGCGAAGAAACGGGAATTAAAATTAAATTCACGGCCATAAATCCTAAAACCCAACAGTTTAGTTTTGCGGTAAATACGACCCAACAAGATTTGATTATCATCAAAGCCTTAGAAAAACCCTACATTAATTTGGTATGGGTAGGATCTATTTTGATCTTTATGGGATTATTTGTGGCCATGTACCGTAGAATGCAACAACCAAAAGTAGCATAATCACATGACTAGGAAAGAGATTATCATATTGTCAGCTGGCATAGGTTTTTTTATCATTTGGATCATAGACTTAAATGCTCCAACACCTGTTGAAATCAAAGGAAATTTTTGGTTAGAGATTTACTTTCATTATGTTTGGCTTATGTTTGCTCTAGGTTCACTCCTTTACTTTCAATATTCCAAGAATTTGCGCCTCAAGGAAGAAGAAAAAAAAGCGGGAGAGTCCAAACAAGATATCCGTAGCCGAGCTATGAAAAGTAACAAGCGCAAAAACTAATTTAAATGGACCCAGATCCCGGATTATATACCACTCAAGTAGCTGGAATAATCATTTCAATGATATTCTCTGCCTTCTTTTCTGGCGTAGAAATGGCCTTCGTTTCCTGTAATAAATTATACTTTGAGCTCAAAGCGAAGCAAAATATCCTGAGCGCCAAAATCATTTCCAATTTTAACCAATCACCCTCTAGATTCATAGGAACTATGTTGATTGGTAATACTTTGTCCCTTGTGGCCTATGGTATTTTCATGGAGGAGTTTTTGCACCATCAAATTTTACATTACATCCCATTACTTCAAAATGAAATCCTGGCACGTTTATTAGCTTCCATTGTTGCCACCATTCTCATTCTCATAACTTCCGAATTTACCCCAAAAAGTATTTTCCTCATTAACCCAGACGTCATATTGGAGTTTTTGGCTATCATCATTTGGATTGTATATGCTTTAATGTTCCCTTTAGTCTGGGTGACAGTTGGTTTATCTAAATGGTTTATTACCCGAGTTTTACGACTAAACTATTCGGAAGAAAAACCCGCTTTCGGTCTGACAGACCTAAATAACTATTTACAAAATTTAAATCGCAAGGTTTCAACGGAAGAGGAGGCGGAGGTCGATACCAAAATCTTTCATAATGCCCTGGAGTTTAAACAAGTAAAAGTGCGTGATTGTATGATTCCGAGAACAGAAATCACCGCCATAGATTTAGAAGAAGGCATAGAGGGTCTCAAACAAGTATTTATTGAATCAGGGCATTCCAAAGTATTGGTCTATAAAGAGAGTTTAGAAGATGTCTTGGGCTATTGCCATTCATTAGCCCTATTTAAAAAACCCAAGGATATTCAATCGATTCTTACCAGCATATTGATCGTTCCCGAGGCTATGCCGGCCAACGACCTGATGCTGAAGTTTTCCAAAGACAGAAAATCACTGGCCTTGGTGGTGGATGAGTTTGGAAGCACATCGGGCCTAGTCAGTATGGAAGATGTCATGGAAAAGATTTTTGGAGAAATTCAGGATGAATACGATGATTCGGAAGATTGGGTAGAAAAGAAATTGGATGAAAATACCTACCTACTATCAGGAAGGCACGAGATAGATTACCTCAATGAGAAATATGATTGGAACCTTCCTGAAGGCGACTATGAAACCTTAGGAGGCATGCTAATCAGTTTGTATGAAGATATTCCGCAAGCCAATGAAATCATTACCTTGAATCCTTTTCAATTTCAGATTTTAACGTCCACTGAAACAAGAATTGACACGGTAAAATTGACCATAGTTGGTAAGATTTCTCCGAAAGAAGAATCAAAAATTAAACACTAATTTTCTAGTACCCGCTGTAAAGTTTGGCATTTCATCACCGTTTCCTGCCATTCCTTTTCTGGGTCGGAGTCTTCCGTTATGCCACAACCGGCAAAATAGGTAGCCCTACTTTTCCCTTCTACTTGTTCTACTTTAAGGGTTCTTAAGTTAACAAATAGGTGGATTTCATCTCCTAAATTGACTGGACCTAGGTATCCAGAATATAATTCACGAGCATGATTCTCCGCTTTTGAAATCCACTCAATAGCTTCTTGTTTCGGAGTACCACATACTGCAGAGGTAGGATGCAATAGCGACAATAATATACCCGGCAATTGTGAAAAGTGCAAGGCCTTGGTATCTACTTTAAACTCGGTTTTTAAATGCAGGAGATTTCCTGCCAAAATCGTTTTAGGACCAATCTCTTCATATTCCCTCAAACGGATTTTCTTAAAACATTCGATGATGTAGCGACAAACATAAGCTTGTTCCTCGATTTCCTTTTGAGACCAACGTGCATTTTGAGGAGGAATTATTTGTCCACTAGGGTCTAAGGCAGATTGGGTACCTGCCAATGCGATGGTACGAAAAATCCCTTGAGCATCTTGCTCCACCAAAGTTTCTGGTGTAGCGCATAGCCAAGTACTTCCCAATTCAGGTATATATAAGGCGCAAACAAAGGCATTGGGATAGGCTTGGCATAATTGTCCGAAAGCCTTTAATGTGGAAAAGTCTCCCTGAAATTCAACCTCATCGGTTCGAGAAAGTACTACTTTTTGAAAATGCCCAGATTGAATTTCTTTGATGGATTCACTGACCCAATGGGTAAAATGCTGATGTTTTCGATCATTTTCCTCCGAATTATGTTGGGGTTTCCAAGTGGAACCAAGCACTTCATCCGACTCAATAGACTCCTCAAGCAATATGTCCGATTTAAGAAAATAAGGCAAACCAATGAAAGGAGCTACTAAAAAACCTGCCGGAAAAGATTCTAAGTCTAAAGAACCTAGCTTCTCTCCTCCCGAAGAATCAACTAAAAAATACCGTTTATCGCTCTTGGGTAATCTCCAAACAGCCATGCCTCCACGCTTTTGTTGCGTATCCTGCCACAATTGTTCCCAATCGAGCAAAGAGGTCATCGTTTTTGGAATTGCGTTAGGCATATATTGGGGTATCGAATTTCAAAGTTAATCAAATAGCTAATTTGATTCCGAATTGGATAAGAATTTTACAAAATTCAACTAATGATACACTCAAAAGGTTTTATTTAAAACATTTACCTCAGAGAGTGCTTGTTTCAAAATGGTATAGGATTTCTTTTTCTTCTCCCCATCAAAAATATAGGTTGCCACCATTAATTCATCAATGCCCGTTTCTTCAATAAAATCCCCTAATTTTTCTTGTAAAGTTTCTTGACTTCCATAAAAACTACATGCCAACATTCTATCGGCCATGGTTCTTATTTCTGGAATTTGATACGCTTCTGGTAATGGGCCCGGAGGGGCTAAAGGCACGCGACGGTTTGTGATGATGCCCACAAACATACGAATCAAACTACTACGAAGGAAAGATGCCTCCTCATCAGTATCGGCACCCACGACATTCACACAAGCCATGACATAGGGTTTATCCAATTGGGCAGAAGGAATAAAATTCTTTCTGTAAATATCGATAGCCGTACGGAATTGGGCAGGAGCAAAATGAGCCGCAAAAGCATAAGGTAATCCCATTTTCGCAGCCAAATAAGCGGAATCAGTACTTGAACCTAAAATCCAGATAGGTACATCGATTCCTTCGGCAGGGAATGCCCTAACTTGCGCTAAGCTATTTTCTTCACTGAAATACATTTGTAATTGCTCCACATCTTTTGGGAAATGGTAGGCCGTATCCATATTATCCCTTCTTAGCACTCGAGCAGTTTGTTGGTCCGTTCCTGGAGCACGTCCCAGTCCTAAATCAATCCGATGGGGATAGATGGATGCCAGGGTGCCGAACTGTTCGGCAATGACTAAAGGACTATGATTAGGCAACATGATACCACCGGAACCTACCCGAATCTGGGATGTTTTTCCTGCCACATGACCGATTAAAACAGAGGTAGCCGAACTAGCGATGAACTCCA
The DNA here is from genome assembly GCA_027491315.1 of Cytophagaceae bacterium. Classification (GTDB taxonomy): domain Bacteria; phylum Bacteroidota; class Bacteroidia; order Cytophagales; family Spirosomataceae; genus Aquirufa. The sequence goes on along the minus strand of JAIXWL010000017.1, from coordinate 95,279 downwards.
TATTATGATGTTCTGCTAACCATATTCGTTTATATCCCAATGCCTCCGCATGCTGAGCTATTTCCACCGTTCTATCGATGGCCGTTGCAGCTGTTCCTCCTTGTGGGATAGGAGCAAGTTCCAAGACAGAAATGGGTATTTGACGCATTTTGAAATAATTTACAGTAAAAGATTAAAACGATAAGCTTCCAGATTATGTTCCCTTGGTTTACTATAATTTCACCTGCCGACTATAATACAGGTCATCAACTTTTCCGTCAAGGTCGAAATCTTCTATTCCCCAAAATTCAACCTGCTTTTTCTTGATTTTCAGTTTGAATTTATAGGTGATACGCTTTGGAATGGTGTCCTGAATGATCAAAGTATCTTGCTTAATGGTCCAAGTTCCCGCAGGATCATAGGTTGTTTTTCCTTGTAGGTTTCGATGCAAAGAATGATACCGCCCATCGGCTGAATAGGTGGTTTGAATATTTTTCGCCTTCATTTTTGCCTCCCAGTCTTTGGCCAGCACTTCCATCTGAAAAGTAGAATCCGTGTTTTTATAGGTAGGCATGGATATTTTCAAATGAGCTATCTCCCAAGTACCAATGATGGCTTTGGATGTGGGTTGACTGCAGGAAAAGGTCAGTAGGCTAACAAGTACGATGAAAGCTCCAAAAAGGTTTTCATGTGTTTTCATCTAGATTTGGTCTAACACAAATTACCAATATTTACGCCGACAAAATCGCCACGGTCAAACGGCTCACACAGACTAAGTCGCCCTGCTCATTGTGAATTTTTATATCATAGACGTGCATGCTCCTGCCTATCCGAATGGGGCTGCAGGTACCTATCACCCAACCCTCTCGAACTGATTTCAAGTGATTGGCATTGATTTCTACCCCCACAGCTTTCATGCTTGCAGGATCCTTAGCCACCAACATGGTGGCAATACTGCCCATGGTTTCTGCCAAAACTACGGATGCCCCACCGTGCAATAGACCAAATGGTTGCTTTGTCCGATGATCTACAGGCATACGAGCTGTGAAATAATCCGGGTGAATTTCTAAAAATTCAATTCCTAGATGTTCAATCATATTGCCCTGGCTGAAGCTATTCAGTTGTTCTATCGTGATGGATGTATTAAACATATATTTCGTATTTTTGTGCCTAAAATTCGCAATAATTTACTAATTCCAATCCCAATTCGCCTTTTTTATGCACCCTATCAAAGACATTTACTTAATTCGCCACGGAGAAACTGATTATAATAGAATGGGGGTGGTGCAAGGAAGCGGCATTGACGCACATTTGAATGAATTAGGCCGTCGACAAGCACAGGCGTTTTTTGATCATTACGGTGATTTATACTTAGACAAGATTTATACCTCTGCTTTAGTCCGTACCCACCAGTCGGTAGATGGCTTTATCAAGAAGGGAATTGCTTGGGAACAACACACTGGATTGAACGAAATTTCCTGGGGAAATAAGGAAGGGAAGTCGCCCAACACGGAAGACGACCTTTACTATAAAAATTTAACCAGAACTTGGCGAGAAGGGAACATTCATGTACCTTCGGAGGAGGGAGAGAGCCCGGTGGAGGTTTTGGAAAGACAAAAACCCGTAGTTGATTTAATCCTATCTAGACAAGAAGAGCAGGCCATTTTAATTGCGATGCATGGTCGAGCGATGCGGGTTTTATTGACACATTTGTTTGAACAGCCTCTACATAAAATGGATGATTTTGCACATAGCAATCTCTGCTTATACCATTTACAATACTCTTATCCCGATCGTGCTTTTAAATTGGTAAAAGGTCCATTAACGGAACATTTAAAGCACTTGCCAGATTCTATGTAAATATGAAGAGACAAAAGCTGTATTGGGTATTACAATTTTCCGGCTGGTTTGCCTGGACACTCAATGAGGCTTTGTTGTACACCATGCAATATGGCTGGCGTTGGGCTTGGCTTTATGCCTTTGTGGGTAATATTTCCTTGGCTATTTTACTGACACATCAATACAAACAGATTACCCAAAAATACCAATGGCAGAATTTTCCGCTCTTTAAATTATTGAGGAGGAATTTACAGGCGCTTTTGACCATGGCCTCCATCCTTTTAGCCTTTAATTTACCTCTCGATTTCGCCTTATTGCAAGAAAACTATGAAGTAAAGTTGAATACCTTCATCATTCTACAATACCTATTTAACTTCATGAAACCGCTGGCCATTTGGCAGTTAATTTATTTCTTCTTTCAATACTCCCAAAGAAAACTGGAAATCGAAAGGCAAAATGACCAACTGGAGAGAACCATACAGGAGACAGAAGGCAAAGTCCTTCGGGCTCAAATGAACCCTCACTTTGTGTTCAATGCCCTCAATAGTATCCGAGCATTAATTACAGAGGATCCCAATAAAGCCAAGAGAGGAATTAATCAATTGTCGAAATTATTACGAAGTTCCTTACTGACTGAAAGGAAAAAAACGATTCCCCTAGCAGAAGAAATAGAAACCATTGTGGATTACCTTTCCCTGGAAAAAATACGGTATGAAGATCGCCTTTTCTGGGATGTTCAGATTCCCAAGGAGGATTTAAAAGCGGAGGTTCCTCCCATGATTTTACAAACATTGGTAGAGAATGCCATCAAACATGGAATTTCTCATTCAGTCAAAGGAGGTACCATTCTTATCAAAGCCTACAAGGAAGGAAATTTATTGCATGCCCATGTCATTAACCCCGGAAGCATTAAAACCAAAGAAAGCGAAACTGGCGTAGGAATGAAAAATTCCATTTCTAGATTGAAAATTTTGTTTGGTGAGACCGCTCAACTAAGACTTAAGCCATTCGACAAAAATCAAGTGATTGCCGAATTAATAATACCTTATCTTGTGCCTTAAATTTCTGTGTTTATATAAAAAAGCCCTATTATGAATGCTATAATCATCGACGACGAACGTTTAGCTAGAAATGAACTAAAACGTTTATTAGAAAATTTTCCTCATATCCATGTCATTGGAGAAGCTGCTAATACAGATGAGGCGGGGGCATTAATTGAAGAATTACATCCTGATGTTATTTTCTTGGACATTCAAATGCCTGGCAAAACTGGTTTTGAGTGGTTGGAAGAATGGGACGGATATTTACCAGAGGTAATTTTCACCACTGCCTTTGATGAATATGCCTTGAAGGCATTTGAAGTCAATGCACTTGATTATGTACTAAAGCCTATTGAACTAAGTCGATTGAGTGAAAGTGTTCAAAAACTGGAAAAACAAATTGCAAATAAGGTAAAATCCCATCCAGAACAAGTTTCTGTAGTGCCTCAACATTTTTTGACTGCGCAAGATCAAATTTTTGTAAAAGATGGAGAGAAATGCTGGTTTGTACGTTTAGATAAAGTCCGTTTATGTGAATCTATGGGCAATTATGTACGTTTATTTTTTGATGACCAAAAGCCTTTGGTATTGAAATCTTTAAATGCCTTAGAGGACCGTTTAGACCCTAAAGTCTTTTTTAGAGCGAATCGAAAACACATCATCAACCTCAATTTTATTGAAAAGATTGAACCTTGGTTTTCAGGTGGGTTACAAGTAACCTTACAGGGGAAAGGCGAGAAAATTGAAATCTCTAGAAGACAGTCGATTCGCTTCAAAGAATTACTCTCCCTCTAAATTTTCTTCTTTTACTATTTCTTCTTTCTTTTTGCGAGAGGGTGCTTCACCAAGCACATAGCCATAAGCGTGCAAGGACGGTACATAGTCAAATATCACTTTGACTATGGCTGTCAATGGCAAGGCCAATATCAAGCCCGGAATTCCCCAAATCATTTCACCTAATAGTAGGGCTAGCATAGCCACCATCGGATTAACACTTACTTTAGAACCAATCACCAAGGGCGTAATGAAGTTGGCCTCAATGAATTGAACAGCAGCAACCCAAGCAATTACCCCAAGGGCATGAGAAGGGCTCAATACTATCAAACTAAGGACAATTGGGCCACTGGCACCCATCCAAATACCCACGTAAGGAATCAGCAATAGTAAACCTGTTAAGATGCCAAAAAAGTAAGGGTAATCTACTCCAATCCACCAGAAACCGATGGTATTTAATATGGAAACGATGAGCATGACGACCATAAGTCCAACCAAATAGGCTTGTACAACTTGCCCTGTTTTACTCATGATGCCTTTTAATACATGTGATTCCGTATTGGGAAAGACCATTTCCAAAAATTTGGCAAAAAAGCTGCGGTAATACAGGAAAAAGAAAACGAAAATGGGTATTAAAATAATGGTGGTAATGGAATGAATAATGGTTCCGAAGGTGGTCGTTAAAATGGTCCCTGAATTCTTAAGAAGATTAATGGTTTGATTACTGATTTCCACCATTTGTTTTTTGCGAGAGATATTGAGATTCCTCGATAAAAAGCTCTGTAAACTAGCAATATAGGATTCTGCCTTCTTGATAAAAATAGGCCAATCTGAGGCAAATTCAACCATTTGAACCGTCAAAATAGCCAAAATGCCGACTATGGCTGCTACCGTAATCAATAGGCAAATCGTAATAGAAACGGAGCGAGGTAAACCTTTCTTTTCCAGCCAGGAGGTTAGGGGAAGTAAGAGGAGGGCCAGAATTAAAGATGCTGCTAGGAGGATCAATAAATCCTGCAAAAAGTATAATCCCAAAACCAAGAGCGTAATGGAAATCAAAACAGCTGCTAAACGGACAATATAGGAAGATTCTTTCGCCATAAACCAAAGCTAATGATTAAATTTAGTCGAAAAAAATTAATAATTTAGTAACATAGCCCTCTCTATATTTGCAGCAAGTTTTAAAAACACTTCCCTAAATTCATCTTATGAGCCAGGCAGCAGCCAATTCGACAAAAATTCTTTTGGTAGATGATGATCCTGATATTTTAGAATTATTGGAATACAATTTAGCCAAAGAAGGTTTTGTGTTAGCGAAAGCAAGTGATGGGAAAGAGGCCATTGCGATGGCACAGGAATTCAATCCTCAATTAGTGATATTGGATGTGATGATGCCGGCTATGGACGGTATTGAAACCGCTCGCCGCATGAAATCCATGCCTGAGTTAAAAGATGCACTCATTCTGTTTTTAACCGCCCGGGGTGAAGAATATACCGAAGTAGCCGCTTTTGATGCCGGGGCCCATGATTACATCATTAAACCCATCAAACCGAGGGCTTTGGTGAGTCGAATCAAAGCGATGCTCAAGCGAGAAACTGTCGAGGATAATCAAGATATTATTGAAATTGGGGGCTTGCTCATCAACCGCACTCAATATGCCGCCACCTTTGAGGGAAAAGCATTGGTACTTCCTAAAAAAGAATTTGAATTACTTTCATTCTTAGCCAAAAACCCGAATAAGGTCTTTAACCGGGATGAGTTATTGGAGAAAGTTTGGGGTTCAGATGTGTACGTGGTAGAAAGAACCATTGATGTACATATTCGAAAATTAAGGGAAAAAATTCCTGAATATTACATCAAAACATTAAAAGGTGTTGGTTATTTATTTTCGATTGAAAAGAACTAATCGTAGAAAATTTCCATCATTTATCGGTAAATTGCGCCCTCAATGAGGGGTTCTTATTTAATTCTAGCACTATATTTTTTGATCCATTCCTTGGCGGCTCAAAGCCCCAAGCGAGAATTGCGTGGCGTTTGGGTAGCAACTGTCCAAAACATCGATTGGCCATCTGCGAGAAATTATAATAGCATTAAACAAAGGGAAGAATTCATAGACCTGATCAATTCTCACCATAAAACGGGCATGAATGCCATTTTTGTACAGGTTCGCTGTGCGGCAGATGCGCTTTATGCCAAAAGTACAGAACCTTGGTCGGCTTATTTATCTGGCTTTCAAGGACAAGCTCCAAGTCCCTACTACGATCCCATGGAGTTTATGATTGAGCAAAGTCATGAGCGAGGTATGGAATTTCATGCTTGGTTAAATTTGAATCGAGCTACCATGTCTTCCAAAACCATTCTGAGTTCAGATCACTTGGCTCGCCGACATCCTGATTGGTTGTTTTCTTATAATGGTCAATTGATTTTAAATTTTGGTATACCTCAAGTCCGGCATTATATAGCGGAATTAGTTAAAAATTTAGTTAAAAATTACGACGTGGATGGGGTCCATTTTGATGATTACTTTTACCCCTACCCTGTTAAGGGAGCAAATATTGCTGATGAAAAAACCTACCAGCAATATAAATTTCCTGAGGAAAGTTTGGCGGATTGGAGAAGAAGAAATGTCAATATGCTCATTCAAGAAATTGCTGAAACGATTAAATCCACCAAGCCAAAAGTGAAGTTTGGCATTAGTCCTTTCGGTATTTGGAGGCACCAAAGTATTGACCAAGAAGATGGCTCACCCACCCGTGCAGGTTTACAATCTTATGATGATTTATTTGCCGACACAGAATTATGGATTAGAAAAGGTTGGGTAGATTATTTAGCCCCTCAATTATACTGGGGCACGACGCACCGGGTAGCACCTTACAAGGCATTGGCTACTTGGTGGAATGAGCATAGCTTTGATCGACCTATTTACATTGGGCATGCGGCATACCATTTAAGTGATTTGTGGGCACCCAGTGAATTGGCAAAACAATTGAACATTTCAAGAAGTTTACATAAAGTTCAAGGAGCCATTTATTTTAGCTCCCGACAAATCAGCCAAAATACCAAAGGTTGGAGAGATAGTTTACGTTCGAAGCATTTTGAGCATGTTGCCTTGATTCCCCCTATGTTATGGTTGGATAGCATTGCACCCACTGCACCGCACCAAGTTAATTTAAGTAAACAAAAAGACCAATGGGTCTTACGCTGGAAAGAGGGTGAACCCAGTTTGGATAATGATCCACCTCTGTATTATGTGGTGTATCGGATTCAAAAAGATGAAATTGAGCCTTTGGACAAGGCGGAAAATATCATTTATAAAGGAAGTGATAAACAAGTAATAATTGACACGAAATGGATCAAATCGGGCACCGGGTTTGTTGTAACAGCTTTGGACCGATTACATAATGAATCTATTCCTGGGACAATCCAATGGATAGTCCCGAATGTGGTTGAATAAATTGATGAACATGAAATTCTTGCATTTATCTGTTAAAGAAATTACCGAAGAAACGAAAGATACCAAAACGATACATTTTTGGCATCCGATACATGAGGCATTAAGCTATCATTCAGGACAATTTTTAACTGTGATTCCTGTAATTAATGGGAATAAGGTACGCCGAAGCTATTCCTTATCTTCCTCTCCCTTAATTGACCATTCTCCCGCCATTACGGTAAAGCGCATCCCTGGCGGAGTGGTATCCAATTATTTATGTGATCAAATTAAGGTTGGAGATAGCCTTGAGGTGATTGAGCCAATGGGCAACTTTTTTGTTGAACCGCAGGCAGACGCTGCTAAAACCTATGTATTCATGGGAGCTGGGTCAGGTATTACGCCATTGATTTCCATGATTAAGACAATACTGAAGTCGGAACCTCAATCCAAAGTACATTTGATTTATGGATCTCGACATGAGGATCAAATAATATTCAAGAAAGAATTGGAACATTTGGAAAAGTCCCATGTAGGGCGCTTCCTTGTTTTGCATGTGATTAGTCAACCGGCAGCGAATTGGCCTGGGCTAAAAGGACGAATCAATAAAGCTTCAACGGTATATTATTTGAAACAAGAATTTGGCCTAAATATAGCAGAGGCCCATTACTATTTATGTGGTCCAGTTGGCATGATGGATGAGATCCAGGAATCCTTAGGCATGTTTGACGTACCTACTGCACATATTCATCGGGAATTATTTCACGCTAATACTCCTGCAGAAGAAACCTCGGAAGATGATGGTAGCTTAAAAGAGCAGGAAATCACCATTATTTATGAAGGTAAGGAGCATCGAGTTACCGTAAAGCCTCATGAGACCATTTTAGAGGCGGCCCTTTCAGCCGATGTTGATGTGCCTTATTCATGTCAGGCAGGAATGTGTACGGCTTGCATGGGCCTATGTAAAAGTGGCAAGGTTATGATGGATGAAGAAGATGGTTTGACAGACAATGAAATCAAAAAAGGCTATGTACTTACCTGCGTGGCTCATCCTTTGTCGAGTGGTGTGGTTATTGACCTAGATTAATATATCAATTTATTGATTCAATAAAAAAATCGTTTTTTCGTTAACCTTGACAGCGTTTCAAACGCTGTCAAGGTTTAAAAAATCAAAAAAAATCTCTTGGATCCCACGCTACTCGCGTATTGTCATACAGCAGACTTAGCTTTTGCATATCATCAGGTGCAATACTAAAATCAAAAACTTCCATATTCTCTTGAATTCTTGCTTTTTTAACTGATTTTGGAATAGTTACAGCACCTAATTCAATGTTCCATCGAACCAATAATTGAAAGGTACTTTTCCCATATCTTTCCGCAATTTCGTTTAAGGTAACATCGTCTTTTTTCCAACCACGAACTAAAGGAGCATAGCCTTCTACTTGAATATTGTTTCTTTGATTAAAAGCAAGTTCATCTGGCATATAACAAAATGGACTCAATTCAAATTGATTCACTGCCGGACAAACATGGGCGCTCACAAAAAGTTCTTCTAGGTGTTTTTGATAATAATTTGAAACACCAATGGAGCGACATAATTTTTGTTCATACAAAGTCTCTAGGGCCTTCCATGTTTCTTTTCTGGCATTATCCTTGGGCCAATGAATCAAGTAGGTATTCTACATCTAGGTCCTTTAACGTTTTATCAAAGGCCCTCAGTGTAGAATCATAACCCATATCATCCATCCAGACTTTACTTGTTATAAATAGCTCGCTTCTAGGTATACCGGACTCATTTATTCCTTGTCCAACTTCTTTCTCATTCCCGTATATGGCCGCCGAATCTATCAAGCGAATACCCAAATCTAAGGCATCCAATACGGATTGTTTGATTTCATTTTGCTGTTTTGGAGCATATAATCCAAGGCCCAATTGGGGCATTTTTATGCCATTATTTAATGTTACGAAAGGTATGTTCATGTTAGAATTTTCTTGCTTTTCACCTCCTAGATTTGTCAACTTTTGAAAAGTTGACAAATCTAAAAAAAATCATTTCAAAAATAGTGCCCATTTTATCAATCAATTGATTTATACCAATCAAGAAACCTATTTTTTCATCTGCAAAAGCCAAATACCTTGTGTATTTTTGTAAAAAATTATTCGCATGAGTAGAACGATTGGCCTAGAGGCGCCCAAAAGAAGTTTTTTTCCTTCTGATTTCCAGTTAAGCACTTGGGAAAGTGTATTACCCTATTTTGAAAAACTAAGTTCTTTGTCCATTCAAAGCCTGGAAGAGTTAGAACAGTTTTGCATCAGCCGATCTGAATTAGAAAGCTATTTATCTGAAAATTTTGCTTGGAGATATATCAAAATGTCTTGCGACAATCAAAATGAGGAGCTACAAAAAAGTTACCAGCAGTTTGTCAATGACATCATGCCCAATGCCTCCATTTACGAGGATGCTTGGAACAAAAAAATAGTTGAATCTGGCTTTGCAGATCAATTACCCGCACATGGATATGGCATTATGCTTCGTGGCATGAAAAAAGCCATTGAAATATTTCGAGAAGAAAACATCCCATTATATACGGAACTATCCAATCTTTCCACCGAGTACGGTGCCCTAACTGGTGGCTTAATGGTCGAAATTGATGGCCAGGAAAAAACACTTCAACAAGCAAATGCCTATTTAGAATCCACTGACCGAAATAAGCGCCAGGAAGTGTATTTACTCGTAGCCAATAAACGGCTAAGTATCAAACAGGAATTGAATGAGCTATTCAATAAACTGATAGAACGAAGACATCAAGTGGCTCTAAATGCTGGTTTTAATAATTTTAGAGATTATTCCTTTGCAAGCTTAGGTCGTTTTGACTACACAGCAAATGATTGTTTTGAATTTCATGATGCTGTCGCTCAAACTGTTGTTCCCATGGTCAACCAGCAAGCGGCTAAAAGAAAGGAAGTCCTTCAAGTAGAGGCATTAAAACCTTGGGACAAAGCGGTTGATCCATGGGGAAGAAAGCCTCTAGTTCCTTTTACCACCGCTGATGATTTACTGAATAAAACCATACACGTATTTGATGAATTAGACCCATTCCTAGGTAACTGCCTCAAAGAAATGGTCAAATTAAACCGATTTGATTTAGATTCCCGAAAAGGGAAAAACCCAGGTGGCTATAATTACCCATTAGAAGAAAGTGGATTCCCCTTCATCTTCATGAATGCCGCAGGACAAGTACGCGATATGGTCACTTTACTACATGAAGGTGGACATGCTGTACACTCCATCGTCACAAAAGACCTGGCATTGAATGCTTTTAGAAATGTTCCGTCTGAAGTAGCCGAACTGGCTTCCATGAGTATGGAATTATTAACCATTGATCATTGGGATATTTACTTTCCCAACCCAGAAGAAGCTAAAAGAGCCAAAATCAAGCATTTGGAAGACATTTTAGAAACTTTACCTTGGGTGGCCACGATCGACGCCTTTCAGCACTGGATTTATGAAAACCCTTCGCATAGCCAAGCAGAAAGAGATGCTAAATGGTTAGAAATCATTTCGAGATTCTCAGATAACGTCACAGATTGGTCAGATTTACAAGAAATCAAAACCAATATTTGGCAGAAACAATTACATCTATTCGAAGTACCCTTTTACTACATCGAATATGCCATCGCCCAGCTGGGTGCTTTGGCCGTTTGGAGAAATTATTGCCGTCAGCCTAAACAAGCTTTGGAGCAATATTTACAAGCTTTGGAATTAGGCTATACAGAACCTATGAAAACAATTTATGCCACGGCAGGAATTGAATTCAATTTTAGCAAAGCCTACATTGCTGAATTAATGAGCTTTTTAGCTGAAAAAATCAAAAATTTAGAAGAAAGCTAAGCCGCATATTTAAAGAAATTTTTTTTGTACCAATTTTGGACTTATTTTTGCATCGGATTTTTTACACAACTATATGAAATTGAAAAGTTTATTACCTGCCCTTCTTGTTGTTGCTTTAGCTAGCTCATGCGATTACCAAAAAAACAATCGAATTAAGCAAAAAGATGTTCGTGAAGGTGATACTTATGTATACGGTGTTCATCCAGATAGTGCAGCAGCTCAAACAAAACAGACTTACACAGCTAAACCTGAGTTGGAAGTGAAAGCCAATGAATTGCGTGCTAAATTGTACAACTCTAAAAATGTAAGTGAGTAATACCACTCGCTAGACCATATTCAAGCCTCCGAAATTTCGGAGGCTTTTTTATTTCTCCATGAAATAGTCGCGAATAAAATCCAACTGATAAATTAAGGCCGTGTAGATACTTGCCCACAAAAAGGCAGAAATTGCCATAAAAAACAGGATTCTTGGTAAAGGAACTTTAAAGGAGAGAGCCAACAAACTACCTCCAATAGGAGTCAAAAATAAGGGGGTACATGCCGCTATCCCTTTGATGCCAAACTTTGTCCAAATCTTAACCGCTAATCTAGCCCGTTTACTAAAAACCAAGGGTTTTTGTTGGCGCCATTGGGCAATATATTTGACTAACCATTGACCTAAACTAATCATAAAACTCACGGTAATCATCATCCCCAGCCAGGTAAAAAGTATCGTTTCAACCCAGCTGAGACCCAAACTGAAACCTGTAATAGGACCAGCAATGAACTTGATGGCTGTGGCTGCCATGACAGCCGAATAAGAAGACCAATCCATCTTTTTAGTTCAATTTATATTGACGCAAACCTTTATCCAAAAACTCTACAAAATGGTCCACATTGGCATCAAATGCTACCGGGCTCACCAGAGGTCCACCCTCGGTTCTAGGATCCAATAAGACATAATGTGGTTGTGCGTTAGAATTAAATCGACTTATCTGAAAATCTAAGTTCTGATCTCCCAAGGTTTTCTTTTCCTGTCCGTCCACTTCTGAAACGTACCATTGATCAGCAGGCAATTCCGTCTTATCATCACAATATAAAGCCACCACCACATACTCCTCTTGCAAACGTTTCAAGACCTTGGGATCAGACCATACATACTCCTCCATTTTTCGACAATTCACACAACCATGACCGGTAAAATCAATGAACAATGGCTTACCTACTTGAATGGCATAAGCTTTTGCCTCTTGGTAATCGAAAAAGCCGGTCAAACCTAAGGGCAACTCTAAGAAATCTCCGTATTTAACTGTTCCAGTTGAGCCTGGCTTTATGTTTACTTCTCCTAAATTACCTTTGAAATCTTGGCTACTCATAGGAGGCAACCATCCTGATAAACCTTTCAAAGGTGCACCAAACATTCCTGGAATTAAATACACCACAAAAGCCAATACAGCCGTGGCAAACAAGGTTCTTGGAATGGATAATTTTCCTGCAGGACCATCATGTGGTAAAGAAATTTTACCAAACAGATACAAGGTTAAGGCTCCAAAAATAGCAATCCAAATGGCTAAGAAGATTTCACGGTCCAATAAGTGCCAGTGATATACTTGATCCGCTACACTCAAAAACTTGAAGGCTAGGGCTATTTCTAAGAAACCCAATACCACCTTTACCTCGTTCATCCAATTCCCAGATTTGGGTAATTTTTGCATGAAACCAGGGAAAATGGCAAATAAAGTAAAGGGAATAGCAAAGGCTAAAGAGAAACCAAGCATGCCAATGATGGGTTTCACAAAAGCTCCTTGGGAAGCCGCTATTAAAATACTACCAGCCAATGGCCCCGTACATGAAAATGAAACCAACACCAAAGTGAAAGCCATAAAAAACACCCCAATCACCCCACCTTTGTCAGATTTAGCATCTACCGAATTAACCATGCCTGAGGGCAAAACTATTTCGAATGCTCCTAAAAAGGAAATACCAAAAAAGATAAAAATTCCAAAAAACAAGAGATTAGGAATCCAATGAGTACTTAAGAAATTGGCAAAACTAGCCCCAGCAAAAAAGGCCAAAAGCGTTCCGAAAAACACATATATCAACACGATGAAGGAACCATACAAAAAGGCCAATCCTTTACCCCCTTTTTGTTTGGTAAAAAAACTCACCGTCATCGGAATCAAAGGATAAACACAGGGTGTCAATAATGCCAAAAGTCCAGCCCCCATTGCAATCCAGAAAAATTGCCATAAAGACTCATCAGGAACTACGGGACTAGCACTAGGAACTACTGGTTCAAGGATTTTTTTTTTTGAATCGTCTGAAGTTACATTCGAGGCGGCAGCAGTGCTAGCAAGGGTAAATGCCCCTTTGACGGGCACGCAAAGTCCACTTTCATTGGAACAAGCCTGAGAATCATAATTCCCTTCAATCTTCCAATTTTCAGCATTGATCTTGATTTTCTGTCTAAACTCCCCTTTTTCGGTAAAATAGGTGTACGTTCCATTCCAAATCTCTTTATCAAATTTAGAATGTGGATTAACAGCTTTTAAACCACCCACCAATTCAAATCCAATTGGATTTTTGATTGTCACGGTAGTCACAACCGGGCCTAAATCTTTGTCAAAATCAGATGAATAAAGGTACCATCCTTTTTCAATACTTACCTGAAATACAATTTCAGCCTCCTGGCCTACGGTCGGCTTCGCTGGCTCCAAAGTCCAAGACCATTTGGCGGGTACAAGCTTTTGGGCTAACACAGGGCTTAGCACAAAAAGAAACAAGCTTAGGAGAAGTAATTTGTATTTCATATGTTCAATATTTTCATAACCAAACGTTGTTTGGTGTATATCTAGTTCGTGAGAGTGAAATAATTTTCAAAATTAAACAATTTAGTGGATATCTATGACAAATCTATAGAACGGAAAAGGCCGTAAAATGGTTTTTCTATTCGGATAAAAAAACGTAATTTTGTGCCCATTCTAACGTAAATACGAACAATATATTTCCATGGCTGCAAGCACATTCCCACAACAGCGCGATAACGAAATTTTTTCATTGATTAGTCAAGAAGCTCACCGTCAGGAATTCGGTATCGAGTTAATTGCTTCAGAAAACTTTACTTCTCCTCAAGTGATGGAGGCTCAAGGTAGCGTTTTGACGAATAAATACGCGGAAGGACTTCCAGGCAAACGTTATTATGGAGGTTGCGAGGTAGTGGATGAGGTGGAAACACTAGCCATAGAGCGTGCTAAGCAATTGTTTGGAGCTACATGGGCAAACGTGCAACCACACTCTGGGGCACAAGCCAATGCAGCAGTATTTTTATCATTTTTAAATCCTGGCGACAAGATTTTAGGATTTGATCTTTCTCATGGGGGTCACTTATCCCATGGTTCTCCGGTAAACTTTTCTGGAAAATATTTTCAAGCATTTTTTTACGGTGTAGAAAAAGAAACAGGTTTAATTGATTGGGATAAGGTAGAAGCAACTGCCGCCAAAGAAAAACCAAGATTAATCATATGTGGCGCTTCTGCCTATTCTCGTGATTGGGATTACGCTCGATTAAGAGCCATTGCAGATCAAGTGGGCGCCATTTTATTAGCCGATATTTCACATCCATCAGCGTTAATTGCCAAAGGTTTATTAAATAACCCGATGCAACATTGCCATATTGTGACAACTACCACGCACAAAACTTTACGTGGACCTCGTGGAGGCTTGATCATGATGGGAAATGATTTTGAAAATCCTTTTGGGTTCAAAACATTGAAAGGCGACTTGAAAACCATGTCGGCTTGTCTAGATGGAGCCGTATTCCCTGGAACTCAAGGTGGTCCACTAGAGCATGTGATTGCGGCGAAAGCCATTGCCTTCGGTGAAGCGCTTACTCCGACATTTGAAGCATATGCTAAACAGGTACAAAGCAATGCACAAGCTATGGCCAAAGCATTTTTAGCCAAAGGTTATGATATCATTTCAGGAGGAACGGATAATCACTTGATGTTGATCGACCTACGCCCGAAAGGTCTAACTGGAAAATTAGCAGAAAATACCTTAATCAAATCAGATATCACCATCAACAAAAACATGGTGCCGTTTGATGATAAATCTCCATTTGTTACTTCGGGAATGCGCGTGGGTACTGCCGCTATGACAACTCGTGGTCTAAAAGAAACAGAAATGGAACAAATCGTTGATTTGGTTGATCGCGCATTGATGAACCACGAAAACGAGACAGTATTGGCACAAGTTAAAACAGAAGTAAATCAGTGGATGAAGCAATTCCCACTTTATTTATAAAAAACAAATATGGCATTAGATCAGGATTGGGACGACGAGGACCAGGATGAAGATAAGGACGGCACAGAAATGTCGTTTATGGATCATTTAGAGGAACTAAGGTGGCATATTATTCGCTCTTTAGCTTCTATTGTGATTTTTACAATCTTGGCATGGATTTTCAGAAATGAAATCTTTGGAATCATCATCATGGGTCCTACCAAAGTAGATTTCTACACGAATCAAGTGCTGTGCCATTTAGCTGAATTAACAGGAATGACCAGTTTGTGTATGCAAGCTGCTGACTTCATTCTGCAAAGTAGAGAGGTATCTGGTCAATTCATGATGGCTCTAACCCAGTCGATCATCGTGGGACTATTATTTGCATTTCCTTATGCCTTTTATGAAATCTGGCGATTTATCCGTCCGGGTTTGAAAGAAAAAGAACAGAAGGCAGCCCGTGGAGCAGTTTTCTGGGTTTCTTTACTCTTTTTTGTTGGGGTGTCTTTTGGCTATTTCGTGGTAGCTCCCATGGCCATCAATTTTCTGGCAAACTTCAAATTAGATCCTAGTATCCAAAATCAATTTGACATCAACGATTACATATCGTTGTTATCCATGTTGACTTTGGCATGCGGCCTTACTTTCCAATTACCGATGATTGCCTTTGTACTATCTCAAGTGGGAATTCTTACGCCTTCTTTCATGAGAGAATACAGAAAACATGCCCT
This sequence comes from Cytophagaceae bacterium, assembly GCA_027491315.1. Taxonomy (GTDB): domain Bacteria; phylum Bacteroidota; class Bacteroidia; order Cytophagales; family Spirosomataceae; genus Aquirufa. Next base: position 79,333 of record JAIXWL010000017.1, on the reverse strand, counting down.
CATCGTGATTTTGTTAGTAGCAGCTATCATCACCCCTTCCCCCGATGTGATTTCACAATTATTGGTCGCCTTCCCTCTCTTTGGCCTCTATGAAATCAGTATCCTCGTTTCAGGAAGAGTATTGCGCAGAAAAATGAGAGAAGAAGCGCTTGAATCGAATTCGTAAAGAATTCCTAATTAACCAACATGAATTACCTATCCGCGGAAAATATTTCTCGCAATTTGGGTGAAAGATGGGTCTTTAAAAACCTATTCTTTGGCCTACAAAAAGGAGAGAAAGTATCCCTCATTGGAAAAAATGGCACGGGTAAAACTACCCTTATGGAAACCCTCATGGGTCTCCAAAGCCCTGATGAAGGTAAAGTAACCATTCGCAAAGGTATTCGCGTGGGTTATCTTCCTCAAAACCCTATTTTTCAAGAAAATGAGGAAGTACTTAACTACCTTTTTTCAGATGATTTACCCAGTGCACAAGCCATCAAAGCCTATGAAAAGGCTATGATTTCTGGAGATGCCAAAGAACTTGAAGATTCTTTTGCACTCATGGAAGCTAACAATGCTTGGGATTATGAGGCTAGAGCCAAACAAATCATTACGCGCTTAGGAATTCCCGATGGAGATCAAAAAGTTAGTACACTTTCAGGTGGACAAAAGAAACGTCTTTCGCTGGCCAAATTATTGATTGAGAGTCCGGATATCATGATTCTGGATGAGCCGACCAACCATTTAGATATTGAAACCATCGAATGGTTAGAAGGCATCCTCTCGGGTCCCAATGTAACGGTGCTCGTTGTCTCCCACGATCGATATTTCTTAGATAAAGTTTGTAATAAAATGCTAGAGCTAAGCAATGGCTCTATTTATACCTACGAAGGGAACTATGCCTATTTCCTGGAGAAAAAAGCAGAACGGGAAGCTTCCGAGGCTAGTACTATTTCCAAAGCCAAGAACTTATACCGTAAGGAATTGGAGTGGATGAGAAGGCAGCCAAAAGCCCGTGGAACTAAAGCTCAATCACGCATTGATGCTTTTGCTGAGACAGAAGAAGTTGCTCACCGTAAAGTAGATGATAGCAAACTGGAATTAAACATTCAGATGTCGCGTTTGGGCAATAAAATCATTGAGATTAATCACCTAAAGAAAGCCTGGGGTGACAAAAAAATAGTTAATGACTTTACCTATACTTTCAAGAAAAAAGACCGTATTGGTATAGTAGGTAAAAATGGAGCTGGAAAGACTACTTTCCTTCAGTTACTAACTGGACTTGAACAACCTGATGCCGGGACCATTGACCCCGGAGAAACTTTAGTGATTGGATATTATACCCAATTGCCTTTTGAATTTAAGCCAGAGCAAAGAGTCATTGATACCATTACAGAAATTGCCGAAGTGATTCCTTATGGAAAAAATGAGTCTTTGACACCAAGCCAATTTTTAAGTAAGTTTTTATTCCCAACAGCTCAACAATATACGCCCGTTGAAAAGCTTTCTGGAGGGGAGAAAAAAAGGCTTCAATTGATGCAAGTATTGGTCAAAAACCCCAACTTCTTGATATTAGATGAGCCTACCAATGATTTAGATTTAGATACCCTACAATTATTGGAAGACTTTTTAAGTGAATTTCAAGGCTGTTTGTTATTAGTTTCCCACGACCGTTATTTCATGGATAACCTTGTGGATCAATTGATTTTAGTAGAAGGGGAAGGAGAAGTCAATTTCTTCAATGGAAATTATACTGATTATCGAATTGCCCTAGAAAACAAAGAAAAAGAACCTGTTGCAGAGAAAAAAAATCCAACTCCCGTAGTTGAAAGTAAACCAGCCCCTAAAGGAGCCAAGCTTAGTTTTAAGGAAGCCAAAGAATTGGAAGAACTTGAAAAAGAAATGGCCGTGATGGAAGGGCAAAAAGAAGCACTAATTGAGCGTTTGAGCAAAGGGTCTGATAATTTTCAAGATTTAACAGCCTGGGCTGCGGAAGTTGAGCGATTAAAAAATAGTTTAGAGGAAAAAGAAATGCGTTGGCTAGAATTATCTGAGCGCGCTTAAACCAATACCTATGAGCGAAGGACAAATATCCAATGACCCTTTACATGGTAAAACCTTGGCTTTCATCATGGAGCAATTGGTAGAGCGTTATGGATGGGAAGAACTTGCCAGAAGGATACGGATCAATTGCTTTGCGATCAATCCCAGTATCAAATCTTCATTAACTTTTTTACGAAAAACCCCTTGGGCAAGACAGAAAGTAGAAAATTTGTACATTCGAACTAAATGGTAATAAAAAAGGCTCCTTTCGGAGCCTTTTTCGTACATATTACTTTCCTAATTCTCAAAATAGATTTCCTTCAAACCATACAAAGGCTTATCACCTGCAGCAGGATTGGAGAAGACAAAATATAAGTTTTGAGAGCCCGAAACATTGACTGGCATACGAGATTGACCCGTGCTATTAATATCAATAGATCCTAGAAGAGTACCAGTAGGACTACCTGATCTCAATTCTAATTTACCTCCAGCGGTTTGACCTGGCATCACAAAAGATGAAACCTGAATCGACTTAATTCCAGTTAAATCAATCATACCAAAATTAGCATAACCCTGATCAGCAGTTGCAACTAATAACTCCCCCACTCCATCCACTTTATACTTCATCGTTTTCGAAGTCTTATCCGCTGAAGCAGCTGCTACATGTGAGTTTCTAAGGGTTATCACTTGTTGACCCGTAGCCGAACCTACCTTTGAGCCTCCTTTATCAGTATAACTAGCTACAAACAAGAATGTACCAGGTTTACCACCATCATTGGTTATATATTCACCTTTCAATGGCTTCGAAGTTTTCTTAGTATCCGATAAACTTAAAATGTAACGAACCATTTCTTTGGCATCATCGGATTTGATTTGTGGATGGGCAGCCATTACTTGTTCTCCCCAAACACCACCACCACCGTTAATAACTTTCTTGGCTAACATATCAATATTAGCCGCTGAAGCACGGTATTTTTTACTTACCTCAGTGTATGATGGCCCAATGGATTTCTTTTCCACTGCATGGCAGGTTTTGCAGTCTGATAATTCAATCAAACGCTTTCCATTGGAGAATGACGTATTACTCTGATGGCCTTGCTCAATGAGCGTTTTATCAAATCCTTGTAGGTAGTTGATATTCAATACAACATCCTCTTCCGCAATCTTCTTATTACTTAAAGAACCATCTTCTTTATCTTCTACCTTCACGGCATACTTTACAGGTTTGTCATTCCAATAGAAGGATTTATTGCCTTCAATACTTACATCCACTTTAGGAATTTCATTACCCACCTTCACAATTGTTTCGGCTGAACTAACATTTCCTTTAGCATCTTTTACTTTCAATACGGCTTTAAATACCCCTGATTTGGTATAAGTTACCGTAGGGTTGGCCAAGGTACTGGTTTGACCATCACCAAATGACCATGCATATTGAATGGCATCTCCATCATAATCCAATGTTCCTGCAGAAGAGAATTTCACTTTCATTGGAGAAGCACCAGCTTTTTTGTCAGCGGCTATTTCCACTTTCGGAGGACGATTCCCCGCGTTGTATTCAATTTTATATAAGGTTGCTTCCTCATTCTGTGCAAACCAATTTGGACCATATTCTAAACCATAGAATGTACCATCTTTGGCAAATTGCATGTCAATTGGATGAGAGAATTTCACAGAAGGCAAGAAACGCTCCATAGAATCGAAATCCCCATTTTGCTTCATGCTAACCGTGTAGATGATGTCTCTAGCCCAATCATAAGCAAACAACTTGCCATCATAATACGATGGGAATTTCGTTTTTGAATTGGCTGGAAAATCTTCTGAATAATAAACAGGACCTGCCATAGCATTTCTAGACCCCTTACCAATAACTGGACCAAAATCTGGAGAATCTACATAAGGGTAAAAAATAAAGGCTTTTTGAGGTTTAGGCAAATGAGCAAAACCCGTATTGTGAGGAGAATCGTTGATTGGCGCTTCCACACTAAACTTAGCCCAAGTACTGTCTTTCACAAAATCTCTTTGATTATAGGTCTGATTATTTCCTACGAATAAAGGCCAACCAAAATAACCTGCTTCACGCGCTTGGTTTACTTCATCGTATCCTCTAGAACCATATTTAGGTGAATTTTCGCCGGCATCTGGACCAACTTCACCCCAATATAAGAATCCTGTACGTTGATCTACCGCAATGCGGTATGGATTACGGTTACCCATCACATAAATCTCTGCCTTAGCATGTGGCGTCTTTTCTGGGAATAAGTTTCCTTTCGGAATCGTATAGCTTCCTTCTGGCGTTGGTTTGATACGAATAATCTTGCCTCTTAAGTCGTTGGTATTGGAACTAGTAGCGCGCGCATCCCAGCCTGCTCTTCCAGGACGATTATCAATGGGACCATATCCATTGGATTCAAATGGATTGGTATCATCACCTGTAGATAAAAATAAGTTTCCTTCCTTATCCCAAGCGATTGAACCTCCTGTATGGCAGCATCCAGTACGCTTAACTGGAACTCGTAATAATACCTTTTCCGTGTTCATTAACAAGGTATCTTTCACATCATCATAGGTAAAACGAGATAGATGCTGTGCTGTATCAGGCTGACCTGTTTGTGGAGAATAGAATAAATATATCCATTTATTTTGATCAAAATTGGGATCAATATTCATACCCATTAACCCGTATTCAAACTTATTGAAAACATCTAAATTGGCTATTACTTTCGTTTTGCCTTTCTTTGGATCATACATTTTCAATTTACCTTTACGCTCAGCAAAAAAGATTTTTCCCTGATTCGTAACTGCCAATTCAGTAGGTTCATCCAAATTACGATCTAAAGTAATTTTAGTGAATCTATTTTCTTCTGGAAGAACTCCTGTACGTAATTTCTTATTGTAGTTGATATCTGGTCCAGAAGCTACCCACTGCAATCCTCCCCAAATATGCTTCAGCACTAGATCTTCAGAAAATGTCTCATGGGTATGTCCCCAGTTAGTGTAAAATGCACGGCCGCCATCAAATTCATGGTACCACGCCATTGGGTGAAAATCGCCCATTTTACCATCTTTATATGTTTTCTCATCCACTGTCATTAAGACCTTAACATCTTTATTAAATTCCTTGATGTCATAGAATTCATCCTTGCGAATAAAACTTGCTGGCATGTGGGAGGTAGAAATATGGCTACCATCTACCACGTTCATCTTTCCTTCTTGAACATTTGGACGACCTGGGTGAGAAGCAAAATAACCTCCAGATAATTTGCCATACCATGGCCAATCGTATTCTGTGTCAGTGGCGGCATGTATACCTAAATAACCCCCACCCGCTTGGATAAAACGCTCAAAAGCATTTTGCTGAGGATCATTTAATACATTACCTGTGGTGTTTAAAAACACGACCACACGGTATTTCTTTAAATTACTTTCGGTAAAAGCAGCCACATTTTCAGTAGTATCCACTGAAAATCCTTTTTCCGCCGCCATTTTCAAAAAGGCAATTTTGCCCGGCTCAATGGAACTGTGACGAAAACCTTTGGTAGAGGAAAAAACCAAAACCTTTTTACCTTTGAGTACGTTTTTGTCTTGCGCTACCAGTGAGAACGAAAATAAGCATGCAAGACAGAAGCTAGCCATGATTCGGAGAGATCCGAAGAATTTGTTTTTCATATTAATTGTCAGTCTTAAAGAGTTGGCAAAGTTATAGTAAAAGCTTCATTTTCGATTAATTTATTCAAAATTTTTATCCAAATAATACCATGAAAAAAATCGTCTTTTTACTCACCTTATTGGCTGGTTTTCAAGAACTAAACGCACAATCCTGTTGCTTTTTAAAAAAGGATGACATGCAATTAATGGCTTCCAATAAAGCCTTCCAGCGGTCGCATAAATTACCAAAACCCTACGTACATATCTCCAAAGCAGGAGGTGAAATGATTGAATTTAGCACGCCAGACGGTCAAAAGGCTCATGCTTTTTACATCAAAGCCGCAAAACCTACCACAAATACTTTATTTGTATTTCAAGAATGGTGGGGTTTAAATGACCATATCAAAAGAGAAGCCGAACATTTCTACAGCACCCTGGGGAATTTGAATGTCCTAGCCATCGATATGTATGATGGAAAAGTAGCAACTACTAGGGAGGATGCTGGTAAATACATGGGAGAGGCAAATGCTGCCCGTTTGGAGGCCATCATTAAAGGTGCTATCCAACATGTAGGTCCAAAAGCAAAAATAGCCACCGTGGGCTGGTGCTTCGGAGGCGGACTATCGTTAAAAGCTTCTATTTTAGCTGGAAATCAAGGGGTGGCCTGCGTGATGTATTATGGCATGCCAGTTAAAGATATCAATGAATTAAAAGCTTTAAATACTGATGTTTTAGGACTTTTTGCTGGTAAAGAACAATGGATTTCTCCTAAGGTTGTTGCTGAATTTCAAGACAACATGAAAGCAGCAGGCAAAAAATTACAGGTTAAAAGCTTTGATGCAGAACATGCTTTTGCCAATCCTTCTAATCCGGCATTTGATAAAAAATCAACCGAAGAAGCATGGAACATGGCCATTGCTTACTTCAAAGAAAGAATAAAATAAGGCCTTGGGCAGCTTTTGGAGTGCCTATTCCAAGACTTCAGAAGCTGCCCGATAACCTGATGAAATAGCCCCATCCAAATAGCCATTCCACTTTTCGGCTGTTTCTGTTCCTGCAAAATGAACATGTTTAAAGGGCGCACGTATTTGATGTCCAAATTGCGTTAAAGTATTGGGACCCATTAACCCCGTGTAACATCCACGAGAATAAACTTCTTCCGTCCAGCACTTATCGACATATTGCAGAGGTTGTACCGCTTGATGCCCAAATATCTTTACTACACGCTCCAAAATCATTTTTTGGCGAACATCTTCTTCCAATTCAATGAAATTTCGAGCATCATTTCCTTCCACAAATACCAATAATACCCCACGATCGGAATCGGTATGTCCTACATCAAAGGTTACTTTTAAAGGGTACTCATCACTTACAATTTGTCCACTATAACCCATTTCCCTCCAAAAAGGACTAGGGTAAATTAAATATACTTTCATGGCCGCTCCCATGGGCATCCGCTGGTACAGTTGTGCCTTTTGCTGGGGTAAAGGTGGATCAAATACAATGGAATTAATCAAAACCGGTGGGATACTTAGAATACATTTATTGGCTGTAATCCTCAAATTTGCTGATGTAGCCACTATTCCCGTTTCGTGTTGAACCAATGTCAACAAGGGCTCATTCAACTGAATTTTTTCCATCCAAGGTGCGGCTATTTTCTTAGCTAAACCCTGAGTACCGCCTTTCAAGATACTTTGTTGAGCCCCATTTTTTATGGAAATCAAGGTGTCCATATTATCACCTGATTTAAAATAAAATAAAGCAAAAAGGAGGGAAATTTCAGCGGCTTCTGCTGCAAAAACCGTTTGAATCCCGATTTCAAATAAATGTTTGGCCTTGGCTGTCCATATATGTTTATCCATCCATGTGGCCAACGTCATTGCATCATATTCTTTGGCTTTCGGATGATTCCAAGGTTCGGAGATAGAAATTTGCTCCGAAAGCTTATTCATTCGATGGATGGCCATACCTAAATCAATCAATGAAATGGGGTCTATTTTAGGAATAGTGCCCGTGTAGGAACTGATTTTATCTTTGAATTTTAATAGGTTTTTTCCTTGTTCATAGGTTTCATAGGTTTCCGTTTGACTTTCCTTAATCCATTCCCAAACCAAATGTTGGGTTGGACCGACCCATTTGGCCCCCATGTCCACGCTTGGACCCGATGTTAAATTCTCCGTCAACGTTCTTCCCCCTATCCGATCCCTCGCTTCTAAGATGATAAAATCTTTTCCTGCGGCATAAAGCTTTTTTGCGGCAGCTATTCCGGCATAGCCTGCTCCTACGATCAATATTTCGGTATTAATTTCTTTCATATTACATGACTCTATTTTGCCACTTCCAATACAAGGAATAGGCTAAAGATTTTAACCTGAAGGTAGGTTTAGGTTTATGTTGTTCCAATTTCTTAGCCAATTGAAGGCATTCTTGAATAGCCCGCTGGCTTAATTCTACTTTCTTTTTTAGGTCCTTGCTGTTCGCCAACAATTGATCCTCTTTCAGCCAAAGCTTTTCTTTCTCCTCTCGAAATGCTTGAATTTTGGCATGTATGGAGTGGTAATCCGTCAATGCTTTTCGATGAATTTTCTCCCATTGCCACCAATAGGAATCATCTAGATGCGAAGATGCTAGAGGGAAATTTTCAATGTCTAAGGTTATTGTTCCAAAATAAAATGGCTTAAATATGGATAAACAGGGAGCCGATGAACCCGTCAGCCAAACGCTAGATTGAGCATCTTTTCTCAATTCAACCACCAAACTACCTGTGGTTTGAGAGGGAGTCAATAATCCTTGCGCATGCAAACAAATGTTGCCCATATCTCCTCGACAAGGCTCAAAATTCTCTCTAATTCGATGACTTCTCAAAATATCAAAGGCATCTTGAAGCTCAAAATCCCTATTTTTAGAAAAAGGACCTTGCCATTCGCATTGTTGTTTTCTGGAGGCACCGCGACCCATAAAGGTCATAAATGGCTCAGAAAATGCTTGTTGAAAATCAAATGGCACATCTCGTTTTATCCAAGATTTTTGATAAGCATAAGCTTGGGCATCAGGATGAATTTGGTCAAAATCCGTTCCAAGAGTCAACAGATTGGAAATCGCATAAAAGGATTCAATATGCTTAAATGCCCAAAATGGCCCAGCCGTTTCTAAGACATAGGCAGCATGAGTGTCAGCTATTAGAAAACTATTACTATAATACATGCCTTTATCTTGATATCCACCGCAAGCGTCTTGACCGTATTTTTCTAAATACTTGATGATAACATCCAGGGCCTCTTTGGCTGTTTTCGACTGTTCCAATGCCAAACGCAATAAATCCATTCCAGTCAAGCCTGTATTCTTTTTTAGCAATTTCATTTTGGTAAAAACTGCCTCATTTCCAATGGCAAGTCCGTGTTCATTAACCCCCATTTCAGCCCCCCACATATGAAAGGGCTTTGATAAAATAACTTCAAAAACCCGTTCTGGACATTCCACCGCAATATAGCTTGCTTGAACCCCTTTTTGAGGTCTAGTATGGGCAGGGAATCGAGCGATTTGCTGAGCTTCATTGGGCTCACGATCTGAATTTTTAGCCAAAATTGGGTTTCCTCCTACATTGAATTGAGAAGGGCTAAAAAAAGTATCGCACATAATTGGAAGGTTTAGAGAGCCAATTTTTTTACAAGTATGGTATTTATTTCATGCATCTCAAAATAAATGGGATGACTTAAAATGAAATAAGATCTCTGAGGGAGATTTCAGTCAAAAACCTTATGTTTGTAAACTATTTAAAGCGATAACGCCATGAAATACTTGATTTTACTTTGCTTGATTTCATTCAGCATTCCGGCTAATAGCAGCACAGCTAAATCTTCAACTGAATTGAGCTATTCCATTTCTAGTCAAAAGAAAATGGCGAAATATCGCAAAAAGAAAGGGTTCCTTTGGGGACTTTTCAAAAAGAAGAAAAAAGGCTGCGATTGTCCCAAATTGTAACCTAAGGCCAATACATCGAAGAGAGTAATTACCTAGCTTAATATAGGATTCAAGGGAGAGGCGGCAGGTTGACCAGGAGCTAAACCTTGTAACCAACGCTGGCGGTCAGCTTCTTGATTGTCATTCAGCGGCTCTATGATTTTAGCGTTCGCATCCATGTAAATGATGGTCATTACTTCGCGCATAGTATTAGAATGATTTCCCGGAGCAGCATGTAAAGTCCAGCCTTTATGAAAAGTTGCATCTCCCGCTTTCATGGTTTTTTGAGCCACAATGGGGTAATTCTTTTCTTTGACAAACTGGCTAATCATTTGTTCCGACTCATCGGAAATATTTACTAAAGGTAAATTGACATTTTGAGTCCCTGAAGCAAAAGTAAGCATACCCATATCCTCGTCTATATCCACTAGGGGCATCCACATGGTGACCGTATTGGTGGTATCTAAAGGCCAGTAATATTGATCTTGATGCCAAGGTGTTAGGCCTCCTCCAGGCTCTTTAAACAAGGCTTGATCATGGTAAAGGCGAACATGCTCCACTCCTAATAATTCCGCTGCTATCTTAGCAAATCGCTTGGCAAATGTGAATTCTTTGATTTTGGCATCCTCTTCCCACAAATTCATCATTTGTAAAAAGGCTTTTCCGTAGGTATCGCGTTCAGCTAAGGATTTTTGCTTAGCGCGAAAATCCTTAGCCCAGCGATTGATTGCCTCCCGATAGGGTTGCAAATCATCTTTACTCAACACGTCTTCTAAAAAGACGTGTCCATTCATATTAAAATAGGTTTTGTCTGTGTTCTTCAGTAAGTAAGCTTGATTAAACATCTAGCTAAATTTTTGATCAAAGGTCTCTAAAAAGAATCTCACATTCTACCATGAAATTTGTAAAAAATAATGCAATTTTACCATAATTTAATAAATACAATCCCAGTTTTGATAATTTTCAAATAAGATGAAAGCTAGTTTGGAGCATTTGGCCAAGAGTACCGAAGATTTATCGTTCGAGATAAAAGAAGTTAAACAAGCTCGATTTGATGCCCCTTATCATTTCCACCCAGAATTGGAGTTAACATTAATTATTGCCGGAGAAGGAAAGCGCTTTATCGGAAATCAGATCAGTGATTTTAGCGCGGGAGATTTGGTGCTGTTGGGCTCCAATTTACCCCATTGCTGGCAAAATCACCGCAAAGATTGGCTAACAGAAGATTTTGATCCAGATGCAGCACAAGCCCTGGTCATTCACTTTTCCGCAGATTTCCTGGGTGAGACCTTTTTGAATAAAAAGGAAAGCATGGCCATCAAATCTTTACTAGAAAGAGCAAAATTGGGCTTTTCCATTCAAGGCAGCACTCAAGAAAAGATTGCTCGAGAAATGCTCTTATTGAAAGAACTAGCTCCTTTTCCACGATTATTAAATTTCTTACAAATACTACATATATTAAGTACCCAAACGGCAGATCTTCAACCCATAGAATCCAGCGAAAGTAATTATACCTTATCGACGGTAGATCTAGAAAGAATTAATCGAGTGTATGCTTATGTAATTGCCAATTATACCCATGAGGTACATTTAGATGAAGTGGCGCATTTAGCCAACATGACTGAAACCGCATTTTGTCGCTATTTCAAAAAAGTAACCCAAAAAACATTTGTTGAATTAGTCACCGAATTCAGAATCAAACATGCTTGTCAATTACTTCGAAGCACCTCAAAACCCATGATTGAGATTTGCTTTGAAAGTGGATTTGGGAATCTATCTCACTTCAACAAACAATTCAAGCATTGGATGAAAATGCCTCCATTACAATATCGAAAATTGACTCTGGAGTGGCACCAGTAAAGGCAAAATTTTAACGCTGTCAAGGTTTAAAACCTTGCCAGCGTTGGGCAAAAAAAGCCATTTTCCCTCAAATTCCCCACCAAATACCTGATAAAAAACTGATTATTTTTTTTCGGGGAAAAGCATGCTTAACACGATGCTCACAGTCAAAATTCCAATAATCACCCCAAGGGAGGCCAAAGTTCCAAAACCTATTTGCTCCAAATAATGATGTGCCAGCATTTTTATTCCAACAAAACTTAATAGTACACCCAAGCCCATGGGTAAAAAGCGGAAAAGTCCCATTAGGTTAGACAGGAAGAAAAACAGTGAACGTAAACCCATCACGGCAAATACATTGGAAAAGAAAACGATGTATGGGTCTTTGGAGATAGAAAATATAGCTGGAATGGAATCGACAGCAAATAAAATATCTGTAAATGCGATCACTACAACAACCACAAAAATCGGGGTAATATACAATTTGCCCGTTTTCATTCTTACGAAAAAACGACCAATCACATTCCTTTTGTACACATTAAAGTACTTAGACAATATTTTCACCACAGGATGATGTCCAGGCACCATCTCTTCCTCGCTTTCCTTTTTAACTATTATACTTATACCTGTGTACACTAAAAAGGCCCCAAACAAATAAATAATCCAATCAAACTTTTGTAAAAGTGCTGCTCCTAAAAAGATAAAAATGAGTCGTAATACAATCGCTCCTAGCACTCCCCAAACTAAAATCTTTTTATAGTAGCGTTTTTGAACACCGAATGAATTAAATATAAGAATGAAAACAAACACATTATCAGCGGATAATGAATATTCTACCAGGTAACCTGTTATGAATTCCAAGGACATATTTTCCTGAAATACAGCTAGTTGATCCAAATATAACCCTGACCCTAGGTCGATCTGCTTGGCATATAATCCTTGCACTACTTGTAAGCTAGGGATATCATGTATACCATGCACCATCCCACCATTGAACCTCAAAAAAAGATAAAATAATAAAGCTAACGCGACCCATGCACCACTCCAAAATCCTGCCTCCCGAAAAGTCACTTCAGACTGCGGGCCCGTCTTAAAAACACCTAAATCAACCAACATCACGGCCAGGACTCCCAGTGAAAACAGAATAAAAAACAAAGTTTCGCTCATAAATATCTAATTTTGCATCAAAGCCCAAAGTTCGTAAATCTTTGGCACACATTTTATGTACGAAGGGAAAAAGGTAATTGTTGTGATGCCTGCCTATAAAGCCGCACTCACACTCGAAAAAACGTATAACGAAATTCCGCACGATTGGGTGGATGAAGTCATTTTAGTCGATGACCATAGTCCAGACAATACCGTGGAGGTAGCGAAACAAATCGGTATCCAACATGTGATTCGTCATGATAAAAACAAAGGATACGGTGGAAATCAAAAAACCTGCTATACGAAAGCGTTGGAGCTTCAAGGGGACATTGTGATTATGTTACACCCGGATTACCAGTATACTCCCTTGCTTTTGAAAGCCATGATTAGTATCATTGGAAATGGTCTTTACCCCGTAGTTTTTGCTTCTAGAATTTTAGGCAAAGGGGCTTTAAAAGGAGGAATGCCCATTTACAAATACATCGCCAATCGTATTTTAACCCTGTATCAAAATATACTTATCGGCCAAAAACTTTCTGAATACCATACCGGATATCGTGCTTTTTCCAGAGAAGCACTTGAAGCAGTTGCCTTTCATGAATGCGACGATGATTTCATCTTTGACAATCAAATGGTACTTCAATTATTTTGGAAAAACTTTGAAGTTGGAGAAGTTACTTGCCCTACCAAATATTTTGAAGAGGCCTCGTCCATCAATTTCAAACGCAGCTCCATCTATGGATTTGGCGTTTTATGGTATTCCTTACGTTACCGACTAGCCAAAATGGGTTGGACTTGGGAATTAATGGGGAAATAAATTCTTTTAAATTCAAAAAAATCCCCTGTTCAAATCAACAGGGGATTTTTTATTTCATATTTCTACAAGCGAAGGGATAAACCTAGTAAAAAGTTAAATCCCGCCTGAGGATATTGGAAATTTTCAGTAACTACTTTTTGTTCATACACATAGCTATAGGTATAGCCATTGGATGAATAGAGGGTGTTGGCGACATTGTTTAACAACAAACTAACTTGTAAATGCTTGGCCCAAGCAGTCTTTATTGGATAAGTTAAGCGAATATCCTGTGTCCAATACGCTTTTAATTTTCTTTGCTCATCTGATGTATTGTCCAAAAATTGCTGACCCACATACTTGGTCAATAAGGACGTCTCTAGGCCTTTCCAAGTATAAGTCAGTTGACTCCCAGCAATAGTCGAAGGAGAATAAGCAATATCAGTGGTACCATGATTGACCAATTTAACCCCATAGGTATCATAATCAGGAATGCTTTCTACAAAATTCAATACCTTATTCTTACTCAAGGTTAAATTTGCTTGCCAATTAAAATGACGGGATAATCGGTAATTCAAACTTGCTTCAATTCCCATGCGATAACTTTCAGGTACGTTCGTCCTTATGGCCTCACCTACGCTATTCACCGCACCTGTCAAGACCAATTGATCTCGATATTGCATTCGGTATGCATTTAATTGAAAGGAATAATTAGAGGCCACTCGTTCAAATCCAAGTTCATAATCTGTCAAAAACTCGGAACGAGGGGTTGTTCCCGGATTATCAATAAAATCTTGCCTACTTGGCTCTTTATTTCCCACGGCCATCGACGCATAAATTTTATTCGATTCAGATAATTGATGAGTCAAACCCAATTTAGGATTAAAGAAATTATAGGTCCAAATTTGAGATATATCTTGCATTTTATCTGCTGTACCCTGCATTTTATAACCTACCGTACGATACTGCAAGTCGAGATAACTTTGCCATTTATCCGCCAAAGCATAATTTATTTTAACAAACATATTCAAATCCGTTTTCTGTGATCGACTTTGATACCATCGATGACCTAGATAAGAACTTGGCAATTTATCTCCAGCAACAACTTCCCCAAAGTGACGACCCAAATAACGGCTCCATGCCCCTCCCAAAGTAATTTTAAAGCCTTGATTGGCATCATAATTTAAAGCAAATGTGCTACCATAAAAATCATTATCCAGCCATTTTCTTCGCACTAAATTGGTACCTGTAAGCAAAACTGAACCCAAATTGATGGGTGCTAAACCATACTTGGATAATTCAGCATCAGCCTTGAATTCCTCATAGTATCCTCTACCATAAGTGTAATGTGCATTTAAATCTAAATTCCAATATGTCCCAAGGCTATGGTGCGTCAAGAATTGATAATGATCTTGCGCATAATTATCCGTTTGATTAGGATACGTATAGTAATTATAAGTCCTACCGCTTTCCAACAAATTCTTAGCATCCGCTTCACTCAGCCAATTTCGCTCGATGTAAGCTTTCATTCCCAAAACATCGTTATTTACCCGACTTTCAGGAGTTCCATACCAAGATTGAAAGGTCTTTTCCTTTCCAATAAAATAATTCAATCGGAAAAAGGATTTCTTCCCAAAATAGGCGGCCGACAAATAGGCTGATTGCAAATTGGAAAAAGAGCGATCAATATAACCATCTGAAACCACACGAGATAATCGGCCATCTATGGTCCATTTCCCACCCATTAAACCTGTTCCAAGTTTCAAGGTAGATTTTAAGGACCCAAAAGATCCACCAGAAACATTCAATTCGGCATAGGGATCTTTTTCAAAGGTATTCGTTTGCATATTCACAGATCCACCAAAGGCTCCTGCACCGTTCGTAGATGTTCCTACACCCCGCTGAATTTGAACAGAAGCTACCGAACTTGCAAAATCTGGCATATTTACCCAATAGGTTCCTTGTGATTCTGAATCGTTGACTGGAATCCCGTTAATGGTCACATTGACACGTGTGGCATCAGAACCACGGATACGAATCCCTGTATAGCCAACTCCAGCCCCAGCATCGGAAGTTGTCACAATGGATGGCGTAAAATTGAGCAAAACTGGCATATCTTGGCCCAAATTTGACTTTGCCAATTCCTTCGCCCCAACATTGGTATAGGCCATGGCTGAATTTTCATCAGCACGTGTAGCCTTGACCACCACTTCATCATTTAAGAAAGATGATTTTTTCAGTTGAATGGATATGGATTTGTCCGAAGATTTCAATTCCTTAATCTGAGTTTCATATCCAACAAAATGAATCGAAATACTGATTGAGGGTTGAGTACTAGTCAACACAAAATGTCCCTTGCGGTCGGTAACTGTACCTCGTTGACTATCCTTTAATTGAATACTAGCCCCCCAAAGTGCCTGAGCATTTTCTTGGTCTACCACCGTCCCTTCCCATCGAAAGGTTTTCTGTGCCCAAACAGGCGCAGCCATCAAAGCAATCATTACTATTAAAATAAATGTTGTCGTTATCTTTTTCATTTTTGAAAAGTTTAACAACAGGTAAAGGAGTCAAATCCTGTCTGATTTAACATGCTAACCCTTACATCGATGATTTTTTTGAGTTTTCAGCGCTAAAAACTCTACAAAATCCCTTCGACGGTACTAACCGTATCAGGTTCAATGGGTATAATCTCAGCCCAAATATTTGGGCACCCCTTTTTGTGGATGCACAAAGATACAAAAATTCCTACCTTTGCAAGCCCTAAGAAAAAATTGGCTGCCCTGATTCGGTAGATTATGATTGTAAAAGATTTTATTGCCCACTACCAGCAAGATGGAATTATTCAAACTCTTTCCTCGCAAATCCACTATGCCCCTAAAGGGAGCAAATTTCATATAAAAGGCTTATCAGGCTCATTGGACGCCATCCTGATGGCGGCCTCCAAGCAAGAGAAAAGACCCTATTTGCTGATTTGCGAAGAAAAGGAAGAAGCACATTATTTGCTCAATGACTTACAAGCCTTGATGGCAGATGCTGAAGTCTTGCTATTTCCAATGTCCCACAAAAAGCCCTATGAATGGGAAGAAATAGACAATGCCAATGTTTTGATGCGGGCTGAAGTGCTCAATGTGCTCAGTAATTTATCCCATAAAGACACCTTTATTGTCACCTATCCTGAAGCATTAAGCGAAAAAGTAATTAATCGAAAATCGCTAGTAAAAAATACGCTTTCTATCCGAGTTGGAGACAAAATAGATCCCAATTTTGTGGCGGAAACGCTCAATGAGTACGACTTTGAGCGAACTGATTTCGTTTATGAAGCTGGACAATACTCCGTTCGTGGCGGCATTTTGGATGTGTTTTCTTATGCCACAGAATTCCCATATCGATTGGATTTCTTTGGAAATGAAGTAGATAGTATACGAACCTTTCATCCAGAAACCCAACTTTCCATTCAGTCAGTTTCTGCCATGCATCTCATTCCCGATGTACAAACGAAGCTCATTCAGGAAAGTCGAGAAAGCTTTCTAAGTTTCTTCCCAGAAAATAGCATCATTTGGATGAATGATCAGGAAATGCTTCTAGAAATTATACAGAACTATTTCCAAAAAACGAATGCTGCTTTCGAAGAACTGAAAAGCAGGGGAAGTGACATTCAAATCATTTCTGACCCAACAGAACGCTGGGAAAACAAAAAGGATTTTTTAAAATCCCTTAATCAGTTTACGCAAGTCGAATACGGAAAAAGAAATCATTTAAAAAATGTGGAAACTATCACCTATGCTTCTAAAAACCCGGGAGCTTTTCATAAAGATTTTGAACGCTTAGCGGGAGCATTGCTCGACAATCAAACCCAAGGCTATCAAAACATCATTTGTTCGGAATCATCCCGACAACTAGAACGTTTGGAAGTCATTTTTAATGAATTAAATACCTCCATACAATTCAAAAACCTGCAGATTTCCTTACGTGAAGGATTCATTGACGAACAAACAAAAATTGCATTTTACCCCGACCATCAATTATTTGATCGCTTTCACCGATTTAAAGAGAAAAACAAATTCTCCAAGAATAAGGCCTTAACATTAAAAGAATTAAGAAGCCTTCAAGTGGGTGATTTTGTCACACACATTGATTATGGAATCGGTCGATTTGCCGGATTAAATCTAATAGAAACATCCAATGGAGAGCAAGAGGTGATACGATTGATTTACCGAGATGATGACGTTCTCTCTGTATCCATTCATGCTCTACATAAAATCTCCAAATATTCTGGAAAAGAGGGTGCGCCACCTAGCATGTCCAAACTGGGATCCCCAGATTGGGATAATAAGAAATCCAGAGTTAAAAAACAGGTAAAGGACATTGCCAAAGAGTTGATTTCTCTTTATGCCAAACGGAAATCAGCACCTGGATTTTCATTTTCGCCCGATACCTATTTACAAGCTGAACTTGAGTCCTCCTTTTTATATGAAGATACACCTGATCAAGCCAAAGCCACACAAGATGTGAAAGCGGATATGGAAAAACCTCATCCGATGGACCGCTTGGTTTGTGGGGACGTAGGATTTGGAAAGACAGAAATAGCCGTTCGGGCTGCATTCAAAGCAGTAGCAGATTCTAAGCAGGTGGCCGTATTGGTGCCTACCACAGTGTTAGCTATGCAGCATTTCCGAACCTTCCATGATCGTTTGGCTGCATTTCCTTGTAAAGTTGAATACATCAATCGCTTTAAATCTCCCAAACAAATCAAGGAAACCCTTGAGCGAGTAGCCAAAGGAGAAACCGATATACTTATTGGAACGCATCGCTTGGTCAACAAGGACGTAATTTTCAAGAATTTGGGCTTGATGATCATCGATGAGGAACAAAAATTTGGAGTGAAGGTAAAAGATCGACTGAAAGAAATGCGGGTGGATGTGGATGTGCTGACCTTAACGGCAACACCCATTCCTAGAACCTTGCATTTTTCTTTGATGGGCGCTAGGGACCTATCCATCATTGCAACTCCTCCTCCTAACCGACAACCCGTTGAAACAAAATTGGTTGTATTAAATGATGAACTATTACGAGACGGAATTAGGGAGGAATTGGCAAGAAACGGACAAGTTTTTGTGGTTTATAATCGAATCGGTGAACTTGAGAGCATTGCCAACCGCATTTTACGACTAGTGCCAGATGCCAAAATTGCCGTAGCTCATGGCCAAATGGATGGTGATAAATTGGAAAAAATCATGCTGGGATTCATTGAAGGTCACTATGATGTTTTAGTGGCTACCAACATCATTGAATCAGGTTTAGATATCCCCAATGCCAATACCATTTTCATCATCAATGCCAATAATTTTGGCTTGTCGGATTTACATCAAATGAGAGGTCGTGTGGGTAGGTCAAATAAAAAGGCATATTGTTACTTGGTTACTCCTTCATTGGCCAATTTGACAAGCGACGCTCGAAAAAGATTGAGCGCCTTGGAGGAATTTTCAGATTTAGGAGATGGCATCAAAGTGGCCATGCGAGATTTGGATATTCGGGGAGCTGGAAATTTATTAGGGGCCGAACAAAGTGGTTTTATCAATGACTTAGGCTATGACATGTACCACAAAATATTAGATGAAGCAGTTCAAGAGCTCAAGGAAAACG
Source organism: Cytophagaceae bacterium (assembly GCA_027491315.1). Classification (GTDB taxonomy): domain Bacteria; phylum Bacteroidota; class Bacteroidia; order Cytophagales; family Spirosomataceae; genus Aquirufa. Next base: position 60,279 of record JAIXWL010000017.1, on the reverse strand, counting down.
AATTCAAGGCCTTATTTGAAGCTGATTTACAGGAAGTTGCAGAGACATTAAAAGTAGATTGCCAGATTGAAACAGATTTGCGTGTCTTAATTCCAGATACCTATGTTCAAAGCATTTCTGAGCGACTAGCCTTATATACTCGCTTAGATGAGATAGACCACGAGGAAGATCTTCAAAAATTTATCCATGAAGTTGAAGACCGATTTGGGAAAATGCCACAAGAAGTAAGTGATATGATTGACTTGGTTAAATGCCGATGGAAAGCTCAGGTTCTGGGAATTGAAAAAATACTGCTAAAAAACAATATCCTTAAACTTCATTTCGTTTCATCTGAGACACATCAAAAACATGCCAGTTCCATTGTTTTGAAGGTTATCAACTTTGTTAATACTCGAAAAGGCCAATGTCAGCTGAGGGAAAAAGCGAACAAATTGATTCTTCAGGTGGACCGAATCAGTAGTATTGACGAATTAAATACTATTTTAGTGGATATTTTAGGCTAGTTTTGAGCTTATTAATTGAATTTTATACCTTTGCTTTTCAAATTCTTACGATAAAAGATATCAATGATTGCTAAATTGAAAATTGTAATGGGGATTTGTGCTAGTGTATTTCTCTTGACATCATGTCCAAGCGGAATCAAATCTGGCGTAAAACCTAGCAGTGTAAATATCGGTTCAAAATCCTCTGCTACCGGCATTTCCTATAACCAAAAGGGCGGATTTCAAGTAGATAAAAAATTCAGTGGTCAATTAACTGGCCCGAATTTAGTGTTTATTGAAGGTGGCCGTTTCACCATGGGTTCTTTGGAAGAGGATGTTTTAGGTATGCACGACAACGTAGAAAGAACTGTTTCTGTTCAATCCTTTTACATGGATGAAACGGAAATTGCCAATGTGCATTACCTCGAATACTTATATGCCGTTCAAAAGGATTCTACTCAAGATTTTTACGAATCTGCTCTACCTGATACCACCGTTTGGAAAAACGATTTAGCCTTTAATGATCCCTATGTGGAGCAATATTTACGTTTCCCTGGATTCCGTATGTATCCAGTAGTAGGTATTTCTTGGAAGCAGGTGAATGATTACTGTGTATGGAGAACGGCAGCGGTTAATCAACAATTAGCCGGAGGCGAAAAAATCAAAGAAAAGAAGCCTAAAAAAGGCGCTACAACTGGTACAGCCGCTACGGCAGCAACCACTAGAACCAACACTACAGCTCGCTTAACGATTGAGTCTGGCAGAGTATTACCTTCCTATCGACTTCCAACGGAAGCAGAGTGGGAATATGCCGCCAAGGCCATGATTGGTACTCAGCAAGAAGATGAAAATCAAATCAACCAACGTATTTACCCATGGGATGGTCCATCCTTACGTCAGTCTCAAGGAAAGGCGAGAGGAACTATGCTAGCCAACTTTAAACGTGGACGTGGTGACTATGCTGGTATTGCTGGTAAGTCAAATGACGGAGCCATTATAACTACGGAAGTTTATAAATACCCACCAAACGACTTTGGTTTATACCAAATGGCGGGCAATGTCAATGAATGGGTACAAGATTTGTATCGTCCACTTTCCTTTCAGGATTTCAATGACTTGAACCCTGTTCGTAGAAACGAAAAATTAGATAAGGCCAGTCGTTACGACAGCAAAAACAATAATTCATTAATTGACAATAAGGTTCGCGTTTACAAAGGTGGATCTTGGTCAGACGTGGCTTATTGGTTGGCTCCTGGAACTCGTCGCTTTTTAGATGAAGATTCCGCAACAGCGACCATCGGTTTCCGTTGTGCCATGATTTCTGCAGGAACAAATAAATAATTCCTTTCTTATTGCAAAGCCGCCAGAGCTAAAAAAGACACTTGTCTAGCTCCGGCGGTTTTTATTTTTTGGCCTAATGCCAACATCGTAGCCCCTGTAGTCAACGTGTCATCTACGATTAGCACATGTTTCCCTTGAATCAATTCTGGATTAGAAACACTAAATACATCCTCCAAAGCATGAAATCGATCTTGCCTGTTTTGATGAATCAAGGTTTGACTATTTTTCACCCTTTCTATCCCATGAGATAAAATGGGAATTTGCGTACTTTTAGATATCCCTTCAGCGATACAATGTGCTTGATTATACCCGCGTAAGCGAGTCCTTTGGGAGTGCATGGGAATAGGAAGGATTAGATCATATTCTTGAGACCAATTGTACTTATTTAATTCTGCACCACACCAAAAGCCAAGAAAACGACCCAATTCTTGGGCACCTTGGTATTTAATTTGGTGCATTAGGTGCTGAACTCGACCTCCTTCTGAAAATAAAAAGAAACAATGAGCATCTTCATATTCCATCCAACCATCAAATTTAAGACTGAGCCAATTGGGCCTAGGAAGGAATAAACCTGGCCTTGGAAGCTCCAATCGACACCTGGTACATAGGAATTCTTCGGAATCCAAGAGGGTATTGGAACACGCAAAACAAACTTCCGGATAAAGCAATTGTAAAATGCGCTTAAACATTTGAAAAAAGTTTTGTATTTAATTAAGATTCAGTAATTTTGCACCCCTAAATAAGAACCTAAAGTTTACATGTTAAAACCATGTAGTTCAAGTTCTTGATAATCTTAGCGAAGAGTAAAAACACTTATATCATAATTAACCTTTAAAAATGGCACGCGATTTAAAATTCACTAGAAACATCGGTATTGCTGCGCACATTGACGCTGGTAAAACCACCACCACGGAACGTATCCTGTATTACGCAGGTGTGAGTCACAAAATTGGTGAGGTACACGATGGTGCGGCAACCATGGACTGGATGGAGCAAGAGCAGGAGCGTGGAATCACGATCACTTCCGCTGCTACGACTGTTAACTGGAAATACCGTAACGAAGATTACCATGTTAACATCATTGATACACCGGGTCACGTTGACTTTACTGTTGAGGTAAACCGTTCACTTCGCGTGTTAGATGGTCTAGTTTTCTTATTTTCTGCAGTAGATGGTGTTGAGCCACAGTCAGAAACTAACTGGCGCTTAGCTAATAACTATAACGTTGCTCGTATTGGTTTCGTTAACAAAATGGACCGTTCTGGAGCTGATTTCTTAAACGTGTGTAAGCAAGTGAAAGAAATGTTGGGTAGTTATGCGGTGCCATTACAATTGCCAATCGGTGCTGAAGAGCATTTCGAAGGAGTGGTTGACTTGGTTAACTTCCGTGGTATCAAGTGGAATGAAGCTGACAAAGGAATGACATTCACTGAGGTACCTATCCCAGATGATATGTTGGAAGAGGCGACTGAATACCGTGAGAAATTATTAGAAGCTGTAGCTGAGTTTGATGAGACTTTGATGGAGAAATACTTCGAAGATCCGAACTCAATTACTGAAGATGAAATTTTAGCTGCCCTACGTGCTGCTACTATTTCCATGAAAATTGTACCAATGCTTTGTGGATCTTCTTTTAAAAACAAAGGAGTTCAAACGATGTTGGATTACGTAATGGCAATCTTGCCTTCTCCAATGGACAAAGAAGGTGTTAAAGGAACAAACCCTGATACAGGTGAAGAAATCCTTAGAAAACCATCTGAGTCGGAGCCATTTGCGGCTTTGGCATTTAAAATTGCTACAGACCCTTACGTTGGTCGCTTATGTTTTATCCGTGCCTATTCAGGTGGATTGGATTCAGGTTCTTATGTATTGAACAACCGTTCAGGAAATAAGGAGCGTATCTCTCGTATCTTCCAAATGCACGCAAACAAGCAAAACTCCATTGAGCGCTTAGGTGCTGGTGATATTGGTGCAGTAGTAGGATTTAAAGACATCAAAACGGGTGATACTTTATCTGATGAAAAACACCCAATCATATTAGAGGCAATGGATTTCCCAGAGCCAGTAATTGGATACGCCATTGAGCCAAAGAAAACAGCTGATGCTGATAACTTCTCAAAAGCTATTACCAAATTAATCGAAGAAGATCCAACTTTACAAGTAGAATCTAACGAAGAGACTGGTCAAACCATCATCAAAGGAATGGGTGAGCTTCACTTAGAAATCATCATCGACCGTATGCGTCGTGAATTTAAAGTAGAAGTAAACCAAGGTGCACCACAGGTTGCTTACAAGGAGTCTTTAACTAAGACAACTGAGCACCGTGAGGTATACAAAAAACAATCAGGTGGTCGTGGTAAATTTGCTGATATCGTATTTGAAATCGGACCAAGAGAAGACGACAAACCAGGTTTAGAATTTGTGAACAATATTGTGGGTGGTGTAATTCCTCGTGAATTTATTCCAGCAGTTCAAAAAGGATTCGAAGAAGCTATGAAAACAGGTGCTTTAGCAGGATATCCAATGGATTCGATGAAAGTGCGTTTGTTCCACGGATCTTACCATGATGTCGATTCAGATTCATTATCTTTCGAATTAGCCGCTCGTATGGGTTACAAAGAAGCAGCGAAAAGTGCAGGTGCTAAATTAATGGAACCTATCATGGCTGTAGACGTAGTTACTCCAGATGAGTACACAGGACCTATCACAGGTGACTTAAACCGTCGTCGTGGTATTATGAAAGGTATGGATTCTCGTCAAGGCGCTGTTATCCTAAAAGCGGATGTACCTTTGTCAGAATTATTCGGATATGTTACTGATTTACGTACTATGTCTTCAGGACGTGCTACGGCTTCTTTAACTTTCTCTCACTATGAATTCGTTCCGCAAAACATTGCTGACGAAGTAGTTAAGAAAGCGAAAGGATTATAATATCTAAGCAAAATAAGTAGGGAAAGCCTCCGATTTCGGGGGCTTTTTTTTATGGGTCAATCTTAAAACATCCCCAATCAGAATACTTATATTTATTCAAAATTTCATGAATGACAAGTACTAAAACGGAAATCCTTTCATTTAAAACAAGCAAAGCATGGCGTGATTGGCTTGAATTACATCATGCAAGTTCTCCGAGTATATGTCTTCAAATCGCTAAAATTAGCGCACCTGAGCAAACTATTTCTTACAAAGAAGCATTGGATGAAGCCCTATGCTTTGGTTGGATAGACGGACAAAAACTTCCTTTCAAAAATTTCAACGCTGTCAAGGTTTAAAACCTTGCCAGCGTTAGGCAAAAATATCAATTTCCTTCCTTTTTATACACCAACAAACTGATAATCAACCAATGTTTTAAACAAAATATCGCTTAAGTGATTGAATGGGCTTTTCGAAAATATAATAAGAGATAAAACTAACCACAAACAAGGCTATTATTCCATAGATATGAAATGTATCTTGAATAGGGAGGTGAATTCGATTTGCCAACTGATAAAATAAATCAGGTATTACCATGTGATACAAATACAATCCATAACTAATTTTACCGACCTCCCTTAAGGGTTTTACCGATAAAAATTGAGCCAAAATACCTGGCCTCATGGCGCCTAAAATTAACCCAGCAGAAAGAATTGAGGTAAAGGTTCGAAAAAATAATTGTTTACCTAAATCAGCATCAGATAATAGCAATGAGGTCCATAAAAATCCGAAAACGGCCAATGGAAGCAGCCATTTGGCTAGGGCCCTTACTTGTATTTCTTTCCCTTCTCTCAAATAAAACGCCAATAAAGCACCCCAAGCGAACGTATCAACACAGGTAATCATATAAACCCCGATGCCACTATACTGATGTATTAACATGTACCTTGCGAGTAAACCTATCAAGGTTGTAGCCCAAAGAAGGCCCAATAAACTCCTTTTAGAGGCTATTCCTAAGATTAATACCGGCCAAATGATGTAAAATTGTTCCTCCACAGATAATGACCAATAAGGCGAAAGCATATCTGACCAATTTTGGCTTTGCTCTAACCAATGGTTGTATAAATAGGACCAATAATAAATCGGATGTAGGTAAAAATCACTTACGATTTGAATGCCTACTTGTTTTAAAACAAGCAATGAGGCTAATAAGGCGTAATATATAGGAAAAATACGTAATGCTCTACGAGCAACAAAATTACCAAATGCCTTCGCAAATGAATGTTTCTCTCGCTGACTTAATAGTATGGATGTAATCAAATACCCACTCAAAACAAAGAAAAGCGTTACTCCAACCGGCCCATTAGGGATCGTATTAATCCAATGATTCGTGGGAAACCAATGAAAAATTAACACTAATAAGATGGCGATGGCCCTAATGCCATCCAAAGCTGGTATGTATTTCATCACTTTAATCTACGGCTAACAAAGCTAAAACATATTGAGCAATAAACCTCTTATCCTTGCTAGCGCTACTTTATCCACGATGCGTATCTTTTGTAGAAAAGTGAAACTTCTTTCAGGTATTGGATGTATTTTTAAGATATTTTATTCCTGAGATTATGACCAAAATTATTGAAACGAAAAATATTTCCAAACGCTATGTGATGGGAGAAGAGGTAATAGATGCCTTAAAAAACATCAGTATTTCAGTGAATAAAGGCGAATATGTAGCATTTATGGGCCCTTCGGGTTCTGGTAAATCTACCCTAATGAACATCGTTGGCTGCTTAGATACACCAAGTACAGGTAAGTATATTTTAAATGGTCATGATGTAAGCGAAATGTCCGAGAATGAATTAGCCGCTGTTCGTAACAAAGAAATAGGCTTTGTATTTCAAACATTCAACTTATTACCCCGACAGTCGGCTTTAGACAATGTAGCCCTTCCTCTAATCTATGCTGGATATTCCAAAAAAGAAAGGAATGAAATCGCGATGGAAACGCTAAGAGGCGTTGGGCTTGACAATCGAGCTAACCATAAACCGAATGAACTATCAGGTGGTCAAAGGCAACGAGTAGCTGTAGCGAGAGCCCTGGTGAATGAGCCATCCATCTTATTAGCTGATGAACCTACAGGAAACTTAGATACCAAAACTTCTTATGAAATCATGGATCTATTTGACCAACTTCATAAAAAAGGAAATACCATCGTGATGGTTACCCATGAAGATGATATTGCTCAATATGCTCACCGTATCATTCGTTTAAGAGATGGGTTAATAGAATCTGATACCATCAATCAAAATGTACGCAAAGTTATCAAATGATAACTCTCACTATAAGACCCTGATTAACAATAATATACAGACATCAGGGTCTTATGTTTTTTTTCTTCTTTCAGTTTCTTGAGAAAACGCAAGAAATTCAATTTATAGGTAGCTTTCATACATTCAAAATTGCCTATCCTCTAAAGGATTTATATCTTATGCGATATAAATCAATTACTCCTTGAGGATTAAATTACCACCTTTCCTATCGCTTTATTTAATCACAAGAAAATCAAGTCTGATTTATCGGTTATATATGTATTGCATACAGTTCTACTCTCTTATACAAAACTTTAATTTTAAATTTTATGACGCCTTCAACTCTGCTAGAAGCCTACCTAAACTCCTATCAATTAATGCCACCATCTGAAGTAAAAGAAATTACTCGCTACTTTAAATTTGCAACCTTTCAGAAAAACCAAATCCTCTTAGCCGAAGGGGACATTAACAACAAATTTTACTTTCTAGCATCCGGATTATTAAGGGAATATTCTTGGGTCGAACAAATGGATAAGACAGAGCCCATATCCAGATGGTTTACGCTTCCAGGAAGATTCAGCTTTGCCCCAGATAGTTTTTTTAATGAAAGACCCAGTGAAATTAGTATTGATGCCTTAAAGAAGTCGGAAGTTTTCTATATCGAAAAAGAAGACCTACTAAGAGCCTACATAGAATTACCTATTTCAAATACCGTTTGCCGAATCATTTTACAAGAAATTCTTATTCAACAAGAACGAATTACCTCTTTCCTACATATCAGAAATACACAAATTCGATATGAAGCTTTTTGTAAATCATTTAAAGAATTGGATGAGCAAGTTCCTGATAAATATAAAGCCTCCTTTCTAAACATGAGCCCTTCTGAACTAAGTCGAATCCGAAGAAAAATCATGGAAAAAGGATCTCTAATTAGCTGATTGTTGCGTTTTATCAATTTTATTTATTGCCTTTTCGCAAGAAAATTTCATGATAAAATTGGCAGTTTTGTAGCATAGAATTTGCTACAACATCTTGGGTGGTTTCAAGATGTTCTATTTTTCAGGTTAAATAGAGTGAAGCATGGCAACCTGTGTTCTATGATAATTTGTAGAAATGAAAGAATGGGTGACTCAATATCTAAGTTTCCCTTTCAATTGCATTTATGCTTTAGTTTCAAAAATTATTTATTACGTGCTCACTCTACTTAACCAAATAATCTCTAAAAATTTCTAGTTTTTGAGGGAAGTATATGACTTCTCTCAAAAACTAGAAATTTATTCTTTTTTCCCTGCATCGAACAAAAGTGAAACTTATTATCAACTAATTATTGGGCAAAAACAAAAGAGCTGCCCTTGCGAGCAGCTCTTTCTATATCAAAGAATTCAAACCTCTTATTTTTTCTTCTCTTTAACACGAGCCGCTTTACCTTGCTTACCTCTCATGTAATATAAACGAGCTCTACGTACTTTACCACGACGTAATACTTCAATTTTGTCAATGTTTGGAGACAAGATTGGGAAAATACGCTCTACTCCAATTCCGTTTGAGATTTTACGAACTGTAAATGACTCACCAGCACCTGAATTCTTGCGCTGAATAACTAATCCTTGGAATACCTGGATACGCTCTTTGTTACCTTCACGAATCTTTACGTGAACATTAATAGTATCTCCTGCTGCAAATTCAGGATGATCTGCTCTACGAGCTGCATTTTCTGCTTCAACTAATTTAATTAAATCACTCATCTTAATAATTTGTTCAAACTTTGGTGATTATCAGTGCTTAGCGGTCCAATCGTACATAAGGCTCACTGATTTGGGTTGCAAAGATAGAAAATTTATTTTTTCTAAAAAACTGTTAGTCAAAAAATTGTGAATTAATTCAAGCCTTTTATACCCCTAACAAAAGCTATAATATCCTCTCTTAATTGACTAGACTTTGCTAGTAATTTCACAAATGCACTTCCTATGATGGCTCCAGAGGCAGATGAGGAAGCCTTTAAAAAGCTTTCTCTGTCAGAAATACCAAATCCGATTAACCTTGGGTTTTTCAAATTCATTTGATTGATTCGATCAAAATACCGTTCCTGCTCTGAACTTATACCCGTTTTGGCTCCTGTAGTGCTGGCCGAGGAAACCATATAAATAAAACCTTGACTTACTGAATCAATCCGACGAATCCTTTCGTCAGTCGTTTGAGGAGTAATCAAGAAAATATTAAACAAGCCGTAACTTTCAAAAATAGCTTGATATTCTGACTCATATTCCGCCATGGGCAAATCCGGCAAAATCAATCCATCTACTCCCACCTCTTGGCATTTTTGACAAAAACGCTCAACCCCGAATTGCAATACCGGATTAATATAACCCATCAATAAAACGGGTACTTGAATCTTCTCTCTCATCTCCTTCAATTGCTCAAATAAAAGAGCTACCGTCATACCTTGATCCAAGGAAATTTGATTCGATTGCTGTATGGTTTCTCCATCTGCTACAGGATCAGAATAGGGCATTCCAATTTCAATGATTTCAGCGCCTCCTTCTTGAAGTGCCTCCAAAACAGTCATGGTGTCTCCCAATTTGGGAAACCCTGCCGTGGCATATACATTTAAAATAGGCCCATTTGCCGATTCAAAAACTGCTGAAATTCGATTCATCTATAATAAATTTAATCGTTGTTGATAGGTAGCCAAATCCTTATCTCCTCTTCCTGATAAATTAATGACCACTATTTCCTCAGGCTTGGCCTGTAATTTTGGTAAAACAGCCAAGGCATGAGCTGATTCCAATGCAGGAATAATTCCCTCTAATTGACTTAATTCCAATGCCGAAACTAAAGCTTCATCATCCGTAATATCGTAGAAATGTGCCCTGCCGGTTTTAAATAAATGAGCATGCATCGGGCCAATGCCTGGATAATCTAATCCGGCTGAAATAGAATAGGGTTCTATCACCTGACCATCCTCCGTTTGCATCAATAAACTCTTACTTCCGTGTAATACTCCTGCCTTACCTAAAAAAGTCGTAGCAGCAGAATGTCCAGTACTAACTCCTTGACCTGCCGCTTCTGCAGCAACTAACTGCGTTCTAGGTTCATCTAAAAAATGGTAAAAAGCTCCTGCAGCATTTGACCCTCCTCCAACACACGCTAACACATAATCAGGGTAATTTCTCCCAACTTTCTCAGTCAATTGGGCTTTAATTTCTTCTGAAATAACAGATTGAAAACGTGCCACCATATCTGGATATGGATGCGGGCCCACCACTGAACCTATAATGTAATGTGTATCCACCGGATTATTAATCCAATGGCGCATGGCTTCATTGGTTGCGTCTTTCAAGGTCTTCGAACCCGATTGTGCAGCCACCACCGTAGCCCCCAACATTCTCATTCTGGCCACATTAGGTGCCTGACGTTCTATGTCAATAGCTCCCATGTAAACAATACATTCTAGGCCCATCAAGGCACAAACAGTAGCCGTTGCTACTCCATGCTGACCTGCACCCGTTTCCGCCACAATCTTATTTTTCCCTAATTTCTTAGCGACTAAAATTTGACCAATGGTATTGTTTACTTTGTGCGCACCGGTATGGCAAAGATCCTCTCGCTTGAGATAGATCTGCGTTTGGTATTTCTCAGATAATCTTTTAGCCTCAAACAAAGGCGTTGGCCTACCCACAAAATCTTTCAATAAATCATGAAACTCTTGTTGAAAGGATGGATCATAAATTATATCTAAGTAATGCGTTCTTAGTTCTTCCACATTGGGATACAGCATTTCAGGAATAAATGCCCCGCCAAACTCCCCATAATAACCTTTTTCGTCAACTTGATACATAAGTGCCATAGCTCTATTTTTCTGCTAATCGTTTCGAAATTTCTCGTACAACTTGTACATCTTTTAATCCCGCTTTGACTTCAATTTTACTGTTAAAATCTAAGGCATGAATCGGGTATTTTTTACTTAATTCCATCGCTTCTTCCAAATTCTCTTTTGATAAGCCTCCTGCCAAAATAAAGGGCTTATCTAAGGTATAAGCTTCTAAAATATTCCAGTCAAATCGCTGGCCTGTACCTCCTGTTTGCTTTCCTTTCTTGGTATCAAATAAATAAAAATCAGGCAAATCACTCAATCCTTGTAAATCCCACTTATCTGACACTGAAATAGCCTTAATGACTTTTATACCTGCTTTTTGTAAGGCAATTACCTCTTCATCTCCCTCCTCTCCATGTAATTGAACCCATTTAAAGCCTGCTTGTTTTGACAATGCTAGTATACTTGCAACAGACCGGTCAACAAACACCCCCACGGCAATAGTTTCCCCCAAAACTTCTTGAGGAATGATGTAGTCCTCTCCCACATACCTAGGCGAAGCTTCTGCCCATATAAAACCCATAAAATCTGGCTTGGCCTTGGCCACTTCTTGGATATTATCCAAGTCTCGCATACCACAAACCTTCCATTTCATATTAATCCTGGTTTAAAAAATCTGACAATGCCTTTCCTGGAGCATCGGTCTTCATAAAACTTTCTCCAATCAAAAACCCTTTATAACCATATCCCCTCAATTCTTGTATGATGGAGGGCCCTGAAATGCAGCTTTCTGAAACTTTAATGCATGTCGCTGGTATTTTTTCCGCCAATTGCTTGGATGCCTCAACATTTTGCTCCGCAAAATTCTTAAGGTTACGGTTATTAACTCCTACCACCGAAATATAATCGCCTAAACTTCTTTTCAATTCTTCTTCGTCATGTACTTCCAATAAGGTTTCCATCCCCAAAGAACGTGCCAAAGTCCCGAATTGCTTGATTTCCTGTGGACTTAATGCAGCAGCAATTAACAAAATCACATCAGCTCCCATGGCCTTTGCCTCCACAATTTGGTATTCATCCACCATAAAATCCTTACGGAGAATGGGCGTATTTGGATTGGCCCGACGAGCCTTTTCGAAATCATCATCTGTCCCACCAAAAAACGGAGTATCCGTTAATACAGACAAACAAGCAGCTCCAGCAGCAGCATAGGCTTGGGTTACTTCCTCGACGGATAAACGATCGTTAATAATTCCTTTGGAAGGAGATTTACGCTTAAATTCAGCAATAATTCCCGTAGAAGCAGGCTGAGTTAAGGACATGGATAGCGAATGACAATGACGCGCAAAAAATCCTGTTTTTCCCAATTCACGCATAGAAATACGCGACTTTCTCTCTGCAACTTCCTTCCTTTTGGAATCTAAAATAGTAGCTAAAATACTCATCTTAATCCATGATAAATTTCTTGAAAACTTGAAAGGCTCTACCGCTTTCTAGGGATTCTTTGGCCATTAAATAACCATCCGACAAATTACTAACTTTTTCTGCTACCAATAAAGCAGCGGCAGCATTGGCTAATACTACTTGAGTTTGGGCAGGGCTACCTTGTCTTTGTAAAATCTTATACAACATATCTGCTGACTGCTCTACATTGGAGCCTCCGCTCAACTCTTGTGATTGGAAGGTTTCACATCCGAAATCGCCGGGCAAGTATCGAGTTTCGCCTTCTTTCGTTGTCAACAAAAATGAACTGGTTAATGAAATCTCATCATAACCGTCCTCCCCAAAAACAATACCAAATTTCTTAGATCCAGCATCATAAAATTGTACAAATAAATCATACACTTCCTTGGCATAAACTCCAGTTAATTGTTTGGTAACCAAGGCTGGATTCATCAAAGGACCTAATAAATTGAAAAAGGTTTTCATTCCTAACTCCTTGCGGATAGGACCTACGTGACGCATTGCAGGGTGGAATAAGGGAGCATGCAAAAAACAGATGCCTGAAGATTCCATTTTCCGTTTTAAATAACTTGGATCATTACTAAACTTAACACCCAAAAATTCCAACACAGTGGAAGAGCCTACCGCAGAAGAAACACCATGATTTCCATGCTTAGCGATTTTTTGCCCTGCACCAACCACCACAAAAGAAGAAGTTGTACTCACATTAAAAGTATCTTTTCCATCCCCTCCAGTCCCACATACATCCATGGCATCAAATTCTGTCAAATCGATGGTAACCGCCAATTCCATCATGGCAGAAACAAATCCTTTTAATTCTTGAACTTGGATAGGTGTATACCAATAACTGGCTAAAAATGCAGCAATTTGACTAGGATTTATTCCTCCTTGACCCACGCGCAACAAGACCTCTTTGGCTTCTACTTCTGTTAAGGAATACCCTTGAACTCGTTTACTTAATATATCTTTCATGTTTTATTGAATCCAATTTTTAATCATTTGTAATCCGTGCTGGGTCAAATAAGCCTCAGGATGAAACTGAACACCTCGAACATCGTATTTCTGATGCGCCTCCGCCATGACAAATCCCTTATCATCCACAGCAGTAATTTTCAAATCTGAAGGCATGGTTTCGGGGATAACGGTCCAAGAATGATATCGACAAACCTCAAATCGAGATGGAATACCTAGAAATAATTTTTCGGTTGGATCAGTTACCACGCATTCGGTCGTTACTCCATGCAATACCTCGCCCATATTTTGCAATTTCGAGCCAAAAGATTCTGCTATGGCTTGATGACCTAGGCAAACACCTAAAATTCGTTTCGATGGGGCATATTCCTTCAATAAATCAAGCATAATTCCTGCTTCTGAAGGAATTCCAGGACCGGGGGATAGTAAAATATGATCGTATGCCTTTACTTCTTCCAAAGCAATTTTATCATTTCTGAATACATCTACTTCAGCCCCAATCTCTTTCAATAGGTATACCAAATTGTATACAAATGAATCATAATTATCTATTACTAATACTTTCATGGCTTCCTATGATAAATTTTCTGCTACATCTAAGGCCTTTTTGAGTGCCGCTAATTTATTATGTATCTCCTGCATTTCACTGGCCACAACAGATTTAGCAACAACCCCCATTCCAGCTTGATAAAACAAGGTATTCCCTTTACTTAAAAATGTGCGAATGGCTATGGCATGATTGAAGTTGCCTTCAAAATCCATAAATCCTATGGCTCCCCCGTAAATATGACGGTTGGTAGGTTCCAGTCGATTGATGATTGTCATGGCATTGTGTTTGGGAGCGCCACTTAGGGTTCCTGCTGGAAAGGTATCTGCCACCATTTGTAATGGATTCACCCCTTTTTGTAAAGTTCCCGTCACCTTAGATACTAAATGTATCACATGGGAGAAAAACTGCACCTCCTTAAAAGTTTCTACTTTCACGTTGTCTGCACTTCGGCTCAAATCATTTCTAGCTAAATCCACTAGCATAACATGCTCAGCCGATTCTTTGGGGTCTGCAATTAACGCCTGAGCTAATTCCGCATCCCGAGCATCGTCTCCTGTTCGTCGGAATGTTCCGGCAATCGGATGAATTTCTGCCAATTCATGATCAATCTTAATTTGTTTCTCAGGCGAAGCGCCGAAAATACGATATTGCTCGTAATCAAAAAAGAACAAGTAGGGTGAGGGATTCACCGAACGCAAAGCCCGATATACTTGAAAATCATCACCAATAAAGGTTTGACTAAACCTTCGGGAAGGTACTATTTGGAATACATCACCTCTCAAACAATGCTTGATACAAGTATTGACAATTTCTTCTGTTTGTGCTTCCGTTAAATTACTCTGTTCCTCCCCTACGCGCTTGAATGGCTCTAAGGTATAATGAGGCATTTCTAAATGATAGGCAACTGCATCCAGATTTGGCGTTTGACCTTCCAAATAACTATGGGCATACCAGGTCATTTGATTATTGAAATGGTTCAAAGCGACCACATAACGATACACATAATACCGAATGGAAGGAATAGCTGTTTCTGGATTTTTATCTTGGATATGAATATCCTCAAAATAACTAACGGCATCATAGCTAATGTGACCAAAAAGTCCATTGGCCATCGGTGAATCACCAACTTCTTTTTGATAAGAAAATCTTGAAGAAAAATCCTGTAAAACTTTAACAGCATCTTTCGGATTTTCCAAACGGAAAGTCTCTACGCTACCATCGGGGAATTGCTGAGTAACAAGCTGTTGATCTAAAACAAAACTGGCTACGGGATCAAAAGCAATATGAGAAAAACTATGTTCACGACCGTGATAATCAGCACTTTCAAGGATAACAGAATTTTTATAATTTTTTCTGATTTTCAAGAAAATACCAATGGGCGTTAACGTATCAGCTAACAAGGTCTTCCTAGTGGTATGAATGGTAAATTTATTTGAACTGGACATGAGGCTATCGACAAAATTAAAATAAAAAGGCTTACTGGGAACAGCAAGCCTTGAGTAAAACATATCATATACACACAGCAAAACTGTTCAAGGAAGTATTAGCCTTGCCACCAGTTTTTATTGTGCGTTGTTTTAGTCATTTCTATTATAATTTGATGCAAATGTAATCTGAAATATGGTAAATCAAAATTTCAAACTAAAAAAACTAAGCATTCTTCTCCACTAAATCCCATAAATTACCATACAAATCAGCAAAAACGGCTACTTTACCATATTCCTCTATGCTTGCTTCTCGTACTATTTTAACTTCACTTTTAATTAGACCTTGGTAATCACGGTCAAAATCATCGCTATGTAAAAATAAGAAAACTCGACCACCGGTTTGATTCCCTATTCGAGACTCCTGCTCTTCATTGGCGGCTTTAGCTAACAATAATTGGCAAGACCCCTCTCCCACTGGCTTCACGATAACCCAGCGTTTAGTAGGGCTCATGATGGTGTCTTCTACTAATTCAAAACCCAGCTTTTGTGTATAAAAAGCAATGGCTTCATCATAATCCTTCACCACCAAAGATAATTGGGCTAAACGTTGATTCATAGTTTTAGTTTTCGTCTCTACCAACAAAATTAAAAGGTGAAATCAATAATAATTCAGCCTTGATCGCCTCAGAAACGGCCAATCCTTGAATGAACTGCTGAAATACACCCTGATCTATCTTTCCATGATGACGAGTTAATTCTTTCAATGCTTCATAGGGTTTTGGGTATGACTCCCGACGTAAGACGGTTTGAATCGCCTCGGCAATGACTACCCAATTTTCCTCCAAATCTTGGTGAATTTTGGATTCATTTAATTCCAATTTTCCCAAGCCTCTTTGTAAGGAAGATAAGGAAATCAAAATATGAGCTAAAGGAGTTCCAACATTTCTTAATACTGTGGAATCCGTCAAATCTCTTTGTAAACGCGAAATAGGCAATTTGGCAGATAAAAATTCCAATAAAGCATTGGCTATGGCTAAATTACCTTCGGCATTTTCAAAATCGATGGGATTAACTTTATGAGGCATGGCGGAAGAACCAATCTCCCCAGCTTTGATCTTTTGTTTGAAATATCCCATAGAAACATAGGACCAAATATCCCGAGCCAAATCTACCAAAATGGTGTTTAGTCGCTTTAAGCCATCAAAATAAGCCGCCAAATTATCATAATGCTCTATTTGGGTCGTGTATTTGCTACGTTGAATACCTAATTTATTTTCTAACAAATTAGCGCCAAATGCAGGCCAATTAATTGTTGGAAATGCTACATGGTGGGCATTAAAATTACCTGTGGCACCCCCAAATTTTCCTGTAAATGGTACTTGAGATAATAACTCCAATTGCCTATCTAAACGCTCAACAAATACCTGGATTTCCTTACCTAAACGAGTAGGAGATGCGGGTTGACCATGCGTATGGGCCAACATGGGAATATCTTTCCAATCAGTAGCTAAAGCTGCCAATTGATCTTTAACTTGAATATAAGTAGGTAATAGGACCGTACGATGCGCTTCCAAAATAGAAACAGGGATAGCGGTATTATTGATATCTTGAGAGGTTAATCCAAAGTGAATAAACTCCAAATAGGCTGATAAGTCACCGAATTGCGTAAATCCAGAAATCTTTTCTTTGATAAAGTATTCAACCGCCTTGACGTCGTGATTGGTTTCTTTTTCTTTCTCTTTAATCCAGAGGGCATCTTGCTCGGAAAAATTTTGGTATAATTGACGTAAAGCCGCTATCGCTTCCGATGGAAAGTTTTGTAAGGGAGCCAATGGAATTTCGCACAAAGCAATGAAATATTCAATTTCCACTCGAACACGGTATTGAATTAATCCAAATTCAGAAAAATAAGGAGATAAGACTTCCGTTTGTTTTCGGTAACGACCATCAACGGGAGAGATGGCACTTAAGTGATTTAATTCCATGGTATTTTGTGTAAAGCGCAAAGGTACGAAAATGTGCGTAAAACCTGATTATACTAAAACAATTGGAAAATGATCCCCCAAAAGAAATTTAAATCGTAACTTGAAAACAAAAATTTCAGCATGTTAAGCCCTAGATACCTTTCCCTTTTATTGGCCTTTGTCATTGCTGGGGTATGTACCTCTTTTCTTTCCTTTTTACCCAATACCGACTTTACTATCCTTTTTGTCTGTTTTATCAGCTCTTTCATTTTTGGTAGTGCGGTCATTTATTTTGCCTTGGACAATCTAGTTTTTAAGGAAGTCAATAAATTATACGACCGCATCAAACAGATTAAAAAGAAGAATTTTTCTGTTATTCCACGTAAGCAATTAATCGAGAAAGAGAATCCGATTGTATTATTGAAAGAGGAGTTAAATTCCTATGTAACAACCAAAGAAGACGAGGTTAAGGAGTTGAAGAAAGCGGCCAAATACCGGCAAGAGTTCTTAGCGGATGTCTCTCACGAATTAAAAACTCCGATTTTTGCCGCACAAGGTTTTGTTCACACACTATTGGATAATCCTGAAGAAGATCCAGCAATCAGAAAACGTTTTTTGGAAAAAGCTGCCAAAAGTCTCGATGGATTGGACATACTGGTGAAAGATTTACTCACGGTTTCTCAAATTGAAACAGGCGCCATCAAAATTGATAAAAGAGCCCTTGATTTAAAGCCATTGGTAATAGAGATTTTTGAACAATTAGAAGCCAAGGCAAAAACTAAAAACATTGAATTAAAACTCATCGGTCATCAAGGCCCCGTTCTAGTAAAAGCTGATTATCAGCGAATTAGCCAAGTATTAGTTAATTTAATTGATAATGGCATTAAATATGGCCATCAAGATGGTAAGGTAACAGTACATTTGGAGGAGAAGAAAAAGGCATTTTTAATCATGGTAAAAGATAATGGGCCTGGAGTTCCTGCAGAACATTTACCTCGTTTATTTGAGAGGTTTTACCGGGTGGATAAAAGTAGGGCCAAGTTAAGTGGTGGCTCAGGATTAGGCTTATCCATTGTGAAACACATCATTCAAGCACATAACAGTAAAATTGCTGTTTTCTCAAAAGTTGACAAAGGAACATCTTTTCAATTCAAATTAGAAAAGGCCTAAAAATCTTAACGCTGTCAAGGTTTTAAACCTTGACAGCGTTGACGTTTTAACAATTTTTAGATTCTTTTTGTTTCTATTTTTTCATCAAGAAATTGATAAAAAAAACGGCCATATTTTGATGAATAAGGCCGTTTGAATACTTTATTTATATTAGCTTACATAGAGCCCTCTTTCAATCGCTCTGCGTTTTCGGCAATACGTAATTGCTCAATAAATTCTGCAATCTCTCCATCCATCACCACGGGTAAATTATACACGGTTAAACCAATACGATGATCCGTTACTCGACCTTGTGGGTAATTATAGGTTCTAATCTTATCTGATCGATCTCCCGAACCCACCATAGACTTCCTGTTTCCGGCTATTTCAGCATTTCTTTTTTCTAACTCAATCTCATATAATCTCGAACGCAAAACAGTCATTGCCTTGTCAAAGTTCTTAATTTGAGATCTTTCATCCTGGCATTGAACAACTAAACCCGATGGAATGTGGGTAACACGCACAGCTGAATAAGTGGTATTTACCGACTGCCCTCCTGCTCCTGATGAACAGAAGGTGTCTTTACGAATATCATTCATATTAATCTGAACATCCACTTCATCTGCTTCAGGCATAACTGCTACCGTGGCGGCAGATGTATGAATTCTTCCCGCAGATTCTGTAGCAGGAACTCGCTGAACACGATGTACTCCCGATTCAAACTTCAGTTTAGCATATACATCTTCACCTTGAACAGAAACAATAATCTCTTTAAAACCGCCAGCTGTTCCTTCCGTAAAATCCATGATTTGAAAAGTCCACCCCATTTTCTCAGCATATCGCTGGTACATACGGAACAAATCCCCAGCAAAAATGGAAGCTTCGTCTCCACCAGTTCCACCACGAATTTCAAGAATACAGTCTTTGGAATCATTCGGATCTTTAGGAATCAACATTTCCTTCAACTCCTCCTGCATTTCTTTTTCTTGTGGAACCAATGTCTCTAATTCCGCCTTAGCCATATCTCTAAAATCCTCATCCTTCTCCGTAGCAATAACATCTTTCGCTTCTTCTATGGATTTTAGTAAATTTTGATAGGCCATGTATTGATCTACTATCTTTTGTAAATCTTTGTATTCTTTACTTAAAGTTTTGAATTTCTTTAAATCAGAAACGATTTCAGGCATGGCAATTTGTTGCTCTACCTCTAAAAATCTTTCCCTAATAGCCTCCAGCTGCTCCAACATACTCGTATAATATTTTTAAAATTCCCCGCAAAGATAACAATTAAATTCATTGCCCTTTCTGCTTGGATAGAATACCTTTGTACAACAAATTTCACCCCATGAAAAAAACACTTCTTTTCTCTTGCCTAGTTTCAAGCATCCTTTCGCTTCAATCTTGTGATTTCTCCAAGCGCATCGATACTACTGCTGCGGTAAAAGAAATGAAAAGTCGACAAGTAAAGCGAATTCTACCACAGGATATTGTTAACAAAGCGGATACTTGGGGCCAAGAAATTCAAAAGCTTATTGAAAGTCCCTCTAATAAATTGGGCCTAGATAGCATTGCCAAGCAATTTCAAATTAGAATCCAATCCGGCAAAGCCCTTGACCTAAAACAACAAAACAAGGACAGAAAAATTCAGGAAGTGTTGGATGCCTTAGATTACAGTTTATCCATAAAACAAGAAATCCCCCCTAGCATTCAAAAAAATACAGCAGGAGATAGCCTTTACTACATCTTCATCGATAAAAAGAAAGATGTTATCCTGTTAGGATTCAGCAAATCGCAAATCGTTTTGAATATAGATAAGCCTTTGATCAAGTAGTCTTAACTATATGTTGAACCATGTTTCGATAAACCTCTTGTAGTTCAACGCTTGACAAAAATCCTTGTTGCTCAAATACCATTCGGCCATCTTGTAGTGCGCTGGCTTCTACTTGGCTAGAAACAGGTAAATTCTTAAAATAAGATTGTACATAGTTTTGTATCAAGCCTTGTAATAAAGAAGTATCCAATTCGATGGAGTGCAATAATTTACTGGCCTCTGCCCAGAGTTGTTGGGTAAAGGTTCCTGCCAAGAGCATGGACAGGTAAATTTTCTTTCTTTCCTCCCCATTCACCAAATACATGGCATCAGTCACATCTCGAGCCAATTGAACTAGGACTTGCTCCGTCTCCTCAACCATCACCTCTAGGCAAATAGGCATGTGACTCAAATTGATTTTCCTTCCGCTTTGTAAATGCTGTACGGGGAAAAATATAGCCAACTGGTTGGTACTTTCTCGGGCTGGATCATACCAAATGGACGCTTCAGATAAAAGAACTGTACCCGAAACCAGTAAAAGAGTCGCGTATTTAGGAAGGATTAATTCCTTTAAAACAGTGGGATATGCTAATTCTGGAACACAAAAAAAGAATACACTGGATTTTGATTCTGAAAAATCCAAGTGCTCCTGGACTTTGGCATTGTATAAATAACTGACTAAATCTTTCGCTTTAGCAGGGTCTCTACTAAAAACTTCTTGAACACTATGACCTGCATTTTCAAGAGCCTGCGATAAATGCCAGGCCACATGACCAGAACCAATAAAAGAAATATTCATGCTTAAACGATTTGTTCCATTTTAGATCCGACAAATGGAATCCATTGTTGATCCAAAATTCCAGAAAAATTCCGCAAAAACATAACAAAGGAAGGTTTAAATGGTCTTCGCTTTAAAGTCATTCCTGCCTCTTCGGGAGTGAGGTCTCCTTTTTTTGAGTTACAATACTTACATGCCGTGATTAAATTATCCCAAGAAGTACGCCCTTGCCTTGATTTTGGCATAACATGATCTAAGGTCAAATGATCCCTCGAGCCACAATATTGGCACATATTATCATCTCGCTTAAAAATATTTTGCCGACTAAGAACCACTCCCTTGTAAGGAAAATAGACATATCGGTTCAGTCGAATCACAGATGGAAAGGGGAAAGTTTGGGAAATAGAATGAAGTTTTTCGGTCGTCGACTCCGCAACCAATTCCGCCTTATTTAAATAGACCAATAAAAAGGCCTTAGGCATAGAACAGATGGTTAATGCACTATAATCTTGGTTTAAAACTAAAACTTTCCGACTCATAGGACAAAAGATTAAAGGTGAATACTCTCCTACACATCCCTTGTCTTTAAAGTTAAGAAAAAAACTCTTTGAAGCAATATTTTGTAGATTTGTAAAAAATTAAATTTTAATATGTCGAGCCTACTTAAAAAGATACAGGAACTAGCTGAGCAACAGGCCAGTGCTAATATAGCTGCACGCCGGCACTTACACGCCAACCCTGAACTTTCCTTCCATGAATTTGAAACACAAGCTTATGTGGAAAAACAATTGCATGAATTAGGTATTCCGACACAGCGTATAGCCAATACTGGAGTTATTGCCATCATTGAAGGCAAAAACCCAAGTAAAAAAGTGGTGGCATTACGGGCCGACATGGATGCACTACCCATCCAAGAGACAAATGATGTTCCTTATAAATCCCAAAATCCAGGTGTCATGCATGCCTGTGGGCATGATGTACATACGTCTTCATTATTGGGAAGTGCCCGTATTTTGCAATCTGTTAAAGATGAATTTGAAGGAACCATTAAATTGCTTTTTCAACCTGCCGAAGAAAAAGCTCCCGGAGGTGCCAGCATCATGATTCAAGAAGGAGCACTAAGTAATCCGACTCCTTCAGGTATTTTAGGTCAACACGTAGCCACCAATATTCCAGTAGGTAAGGTTGGATTTAGAGAAGGAATGTATATGGCTAGTGCAGATGAATTGTATTTAACTGTCAAAGGTAAAGGTGGGCATGGAGCTATGCCCGACCAATGTATTGACCCCATCGTGATTGCCTCCCATATCATTATTGCCATGCAGCAAATCATTTCCAGAAATAAAAACCCAAGACTGCCTTCGGTGCTAAGTTTTGGAAAATTCATTGCTGAGGGTGCGACGAATGTTATACCGAATGAAGTAAAAATTGAAGGTACATTCCGTGCCATGGACGAAGAATGGAGAGCAGATGGTTTGGCTAAAATGAAAAAATTGGCAGAAGGCATCGCTGAATCCATGGGAGGTTCTTGTGAGTTTTTTGTATTGAAAGGATACCCATTTCTAAAAAATAATCCAGAATTGACTCGTCGAATGAAAGAAGCTGCCATAGAATATATGGGAGCAGAAAATGTCATTGATTTAGATATTTGGATGGCGGCAGAAGATTTTGCCTTTTATACGCATCATGTTGATGCCTGTTTTTATCGATTAGGAACCAGAAATGATGAAAAAGGAATTATAAATGGAGTACATACCCCAAATTTTAACATTGATGAAAAAGCCCTGAATGTAGGTCCAGGACTAATGGCATGGTTGGCCATACAAGAATTAAACTTGGCTTAATTTTCGATCGGAAATGACATGGGATCCGGGTATTGAAATGAATAATTCAATGCCTGGATTATTTTTTGGGAGCTAATCCATTTCATGGGTTCGCTACTTTCTATATAATCTAATGGCATATTCAACTTCCGTCTTTGACACTCTTCCTTGACCAAATCAGCTTTTACTGGATGCAAAGGTGCCACCACATTACATGTATCGGCTAATGAAACCTGAATACATCCATGAATTATTTGTAGAACATCGCTGCGGTGAACATAATTAACCAAGTGATTGGCTGCTGGCACTTGCTTACCCGCGTAATATTTGGCTACATACCGCTCTCCTCCCATTAAACCACCCAAGCGTAGAATTAGTACTGGACTTTTTATTTGGTTGATTAACTGCTCCGCCTGATTCATCAAATTAAATTCTACGGGTGATTCTTCATCGACAGCTTTATTCTCCGATTTATAAATGGATGTGGAAGAAAGAAAAATCACTTGCTGGTATTTTCTTTGATTGACCAATCGAACAAAATCAGTTAAAACATCTAAATAAAATGTATCCCCATGCTGCTTTCTACGTGGAGGAATGGTCCAAATTAAAATTTTAGCCTGTAATATTGGCTCCCAAGCCTGTTGAGAAAGATTGACATCCGCTCTCCATGCCTCAACATGAATAGCTTTATTCTGAATTGATTGAGTTTGAGAGGATTGACTAATTTGCACTAAATAGCCCTTTTGAGCCAAATTTTCAGCCAAAGGAACTCCCACCCAGCCACCACCTAAAATAGAAATATCAAACATATGTGTACATGCGGGAACAAAATATCCCTATTTGCCGTTAAGCCAGCAATTTAAGGAGGATTATCCTGGCTTAAACACCGCTTGTCCAGAATATTTTTGATAATTCCTTGAATTACCCCTATTTGCTATCCTAAATTTAGACATGAATAAATTATTATTTATACCCTTGATGAGTTTGTTGATACTTGCCATTGACTATTATGTCTGGCAAGCATTCAAAACAGGCTTTCAACAGCAAAGTCAATCCACCCAACAAACCATTCGTTGGGTATATTGGTCCATTTCAACCTTAGTCATTCTAGGAATCGTTGGATACAATTTTCTTCCCTTAAGCTATTGGAATAAAACGGTTCGTACTTTTTTTATGGCTAGTGTCATGATAACGGTGGTATCAAAGTTATTCGTAGTTATATTTCTATTTATTGAAGATATTACCCGCATCATTCGCTGGGCCTTTGCCAATAAAAACTTAGATATCATTCCGGGCGAACCTGCACCAGGTCAAATCAGTCGAAGTGAATTTTTATCTAAAACAGCATTGGTGGTAGGGGCCGTACCAGCAGCCACCTTCACCTTTGGCATACTTTCGGGTGCACATGACTACCGAGTTGAAAATATTAGTTTAAAAATCCCAAACCTCCCCAAGTCATTTGATGGCCTGCGCATTGCCCAACTTTCCGACATTCACTCAGGAAGTTTTTACAATAAAAGAGCGGTGCAGGGAGGGGTAGAGATGGTCATGCGGGAGAAGGCCGACTTGCTTTTCTTTACAGGTGATTTAGTGAATAATGAAGCAACAGAAGTGGAAGACTATTTTCAGATGTTTTCCAAATTAAGTGCCCCATTAGGGGTTTATAGTACTTTAGGTAACCACGATTATGGTGATTATGTACGCTGGAAAACTCCTCAAGCTAAAAAGCAAAATCTACAAGATTTAATGAAAGCGCATGAATTGATGGGTTGGAATCTATTGATGGATGAAAATAAAATCATCGAAGAGTCTGGCGAAAAGTTGGCATTGATTGGTGTTCAAAATATTGGTGTTGGCCGCTTTCCTTGGTATGGAAATTTAGCAAAAGCCCATCAAGGAACAGAGGAGGCAAGTACAAAATTATTATTGTCACATGACCCGACGCATTGGAATGCGGAAGTAACTGAAAAATATCAGGACATTGATGTGGCTTTTGCTGGCCATACCCATGGAACACAATTTGGAGTAAAGGTGGGTGATTTTAAATGGTCTCCAGCTCAATATGTATACAAACAATGGGCAGGCTTATACCAGGAAGGAAAACAACAATTATATGTGAATCGCGGATTTGGGTATATAGGATATCCTGGACGCGTAGGAATGCCTCCCGAGATTTCTGTATTCACCTTAACTAGGGTATAATAGAAACGGAATGCTCCAACGCTAGTACCTTTCCTAAATGTACGGACGAGTTGAAAAGGAATACACGTGGAAAATTAGCCAATAGCTTCATTTTAGCTGAAAAACTGATTTTTATCTCCTTGTCTACTCCAAACAATTAAAAAACACTTGGCATTTAAACAAAAATGACCTAATTTTGTGTCCCCAAAACGATGGTTTCGTGGCCGAGTGGCTAGGCAGAGGTCTGCAAAACCTTCTACAGCGGTTCGAATCCGCTCGAAACCTCCCAAAAACCTCCCAAACTGGGAGGTTTTTTTATGCCTAATGGGTTTTATGCAATTAATTGTCAAAATATTCAAATTTCAACTTTGCCTTATTTTGAAAAATTCTAAATAGCAGGCTAAAGCTTAAAAATTACTGAAATTGAATGGCAAATAAATTGTTTCCTAAAAATTCGAATTGTAGTTTTGCGGACTGAATAAATAGGAGATTTTCAAACATGATTCGCAAAAATTTTACGCTCGTTAAGTTCCTTTTCTCATTTCTGTTTTTGTTTGCATCCACATATGCGACTTTAGCGCAAGACGCTGCAGAAGGTGAAACATTGTTTAAAAACAACTGTGCTGCTTGCCATAGCAGTGGAGATGATGTACTAGTTGGTCCAGGTTTAAAAGGCATTGGAGAACGCAGACCGATCGAATGGATCGTGAAATGGGTACATAATCCACAAGCTGTTATTGCTTCTGGAGACAAATATGCCAATGATCTTTACAATAAGTTCAACAAGGCAGCGATGACTCCCTACCCTAACTTTACAGAAGGTCAAATTAAGAGCATCGTAGCCTATATTGATGCTTCTAATGCAGCTCCTGCTGCTCCTGCTGCCGGTGCTGCCCCTGCGGGTGCTGCTGCGCCAGCTGCCGCTGCTAGTTCAGGTGGTATGATGGAAGTATTATTAGTTGGCTTATTAGTTATCATGGTTTTCGTTTTGATTGCTTTACTTTCAATCGTAAGCACGCTAAGTAAATTAGCTGGTGGAGAAGCTGACGCTGAAGCTCCGTTGATGAAAAGAATTGCTGAGAATGCTAAGAAATTAGCTGCGAACTCAGCAGTTAAAACTGGAATCATCATTTTTGCTTTATTATTAGGTGGTAAGGCTACCATCGATGCCGCTTATGGAGTGGGTATTCACCAAGGATATGCACCAGAGCAACCGATTAAATTCTCTCACAAATTGCATGCTGGACAATATCAGATCAACTGTAACTATTGCCATACAGGCGTATATGAAGGTAAAGGCGCTAACGTCCCTTCTGCAAACATTTGTATGAACTGCCATAATGCCATTAAAAGAGAGTCCCCAGAAATTCAAAAAATCTATCAAGCACTTGAGAAAGACGAGCCAATTCAATGGGTTCGTGTACACAACCTTCCTGACTTAGCATATTTCAATCACTCACAACATACCAATGTGGGTAATTTGGAGTGTAAAAACTGTCACGGAGAAATTGAGAAAATGGAAGTAGTAGAGCAACGTTCTACTTTAACCATGGGATGGTGTATTGATTGTCACCGCAATACTGACGTAAATGCAAAAGGCAATGCCTATTACGACAAGTTGGTTGAGGTTCACAATAAGGATAGCAAGACACCCCTTAAAGTTCAAAACATTGGCGGTTTAGAATGTTCTAAGTGCCACTATTAATAGTATACGCGTCATAATAGATTCAATTTTAGTCTGAATAAGAAAGATTATATGGAAAATTCGAACAAGAGGTATTGGAAAGGGATTGAGGAGTTAACCAATGAACCATCGTTTGTAAAAAATATCCACAACGAGTTTGGCAATATGCCATCGGAGAACGATTCTAAAGGGGAAGCCCTAGTGGATGGTTCAGGAACTCATCGTCGTGATTTTCTTAAAATGTTGGGATTCGGTGTAGCAGCAGTTTCATTAGCTGCTTGCGAGGCTCCAGTAAAGAAAACCATTCCTTACTTGAACAAACCAGTAGATGTAGAACCTACCATTGCTAACTGGTATGCTTCTACGTATACAGATGGAGGTGAATACGCTTCCATTCTAGTAAAAACTAGAGAAGGTCGTCCTATCAAAATTGAAGGAAATAAACTTTCTGCTGTTTCTAAAGGTGTTCTTTCTGGTAGAGCTCACGCTTCCGTATTGAGTCTTTATGACAACGAGAAATTAAAGGGTCCACAAATTGGTGCTAAAGCTGCTGATTGGGCTCAATTAGATAAAGAATTCACAGCTAAATTAGCTGCCGTTGCTGCTAAAGGAGGTCAAATTAGAATTGTTTCTAATACCATCCTTTCTCCAACTACTAAAAAGGTGATTGCAGAATTCACAGCTAAATATCCAACTACACAACATGTTGTTTATGATGCTAACCCAGCTTACGGCTTAACACAAGCACATGGTGGAATTCTTCCAAGTATTGATTTCAGTAAAGCTAAAACCATTGTTTCGGTTGGAGCTGATTTCTTAGGTACTTGGGTGGCTCCTACGGAGTTCGCAGCACAATGGGCTGAAACCCGTCGTGTAGGTTCTGCAAAAGATGGTAAAAAAGAGATGTCTCGTCATTATCAGTTTGAGACCATCTTATCTAATACAGGAGCAAATGCCGACTATCGTTCGGCTTACAAACCATCGCAAGAGGGTTTGGTCGTAATTAGCTTATACAATGCTGTTGCCAAATTAACTGGTGCCGCAGCATTAGCTGGAGCTTCCATTAAAATTGATCACCTAGATAAGGCTGCTAAAGATTTAGTTGCTTCTAAAGATGCTTCAATCGTTGTGGCTGGTTCAAATGATCCTGAAGTACAAAAAGTAGTTGTAGCCATCAATGCCTTAGTAGGTGCTTATGGTACTACTATCAATACAGGTGTAGCTGTTAATTACCGCCAAGGTAATGATATGGCAATGGCTAATTTCATTAAAGAAGCAGGTGCAGGTAAAATTGCTGCTGTCATTTTCTACAATGCCAACCCAGTTTACAACCACCCAATGGGTGCCGCTTTAGCTACTGCACTACCAAAAGTAGAAGTTAGTTTAGCTACCAATGAACGTGCTGATGAAACTGCTTCATTATGCCAATTCATTGCACCTGATTCGCATTACTTAGAGTCTTGGAATGATGCAGAACCAAAAGCAGGTTTCTATTCATTAACTCAACCAACCATTTCGACTATCTTCAAAACTCGTCAAGCTCAATCAAGTTTCTTAACTTGGGCAGGTTTGAATGGGGATTATGCTTCTTATTTAGAGCGTAACTGGGAATCAACTATTTTAAAAGCTGGTGCTGTTCAATGGAAAAATGCTTTGCATGATGGAGTTTTCCAACCAAATGCAGTGAGTATTTCTAGTGCGGTGCCTTCTGTAGATGTTAACGCCGCTGCAGCAGCTATTTCAAAAGCTTATACCGCTAATTCTACTGGGTTAGAAATTTCAGTATATGAAAAAGTTGGTTTAGGTACAGGATCTCAAGCCAATAACCCTTGGTTACAAGAATTCCCTGAGCCAGTATCAAAAGCATGTTGGGATAATTACGCATCTATTTCGCAACCTACAGCCACTAAATTGAACTTGAAGCAAGGCGATGTAGTGAAAGTAGCTGCTAAAGGATATGAAGTTAGTTTACCCGTGTTAGTTCAACCGGGTCAAGCACAAGATACCATTGCTATAGCTATTGGTTATGGTAGAACAAAAGCAGGAAAATCAGCTGATGGTGTAGGTGTAAATGCCTATCCATTTATTTCAGAGATCAATGGTGCTTGCGTAGGTACCTGTACTCAAGGCGTATCGCTAAGCCCAACGGGAGAAACTAAAGACATTGCTCAGACTCAAACTCACCACACGGTGATGGCCCGTCAAGCGGTGATTCAAGAAACTGTTTTAGGAGAATTTGTTAAGAATCCTCAAACAGGACGTTTCAATCCTACTGTTGCTACATCAGAAGGCAAGAAAAATGCTACTGATTTAACACTTTGGAATGGTCACCAATACAACAACCATGCTTGGGGTATGGTGATTGATTTAAATACTTGTACAGGTTGTTCAGCTTGCGTGGTTTCATGTTCGGCAGAAAATAACGTACCGGTAGTAGGTCGTCAAGAGGTTATCAACCGTCGTGAAATGCACTGGATGCGTATTGACCGTTATTATTCTTCTGATGCAGAGGTAGAAGATTTAAAAGGATTAGAAGTAGCATCAGATAATCCGGAGGTTGTATTCCAACCTATGCTTTGCCAACACTGTAACAATGCTCCTTGTGAGACTGTTTGTCCAGTATTGGCTACGACTCACTCAACAGAGGGTCTAAATCAAATGACATATAACCGTTGTATCGGTACTCGTTACTGTGCTAACAACTGTCCATATAAAGTTCGTCGTTTCAACTGGTTCCGTTATTTCCAAACTGATGATTTTGATTTCCATTTCAATAATGATTTGGGACGTATGGTTATCAATCCTGACGTTACAGTTCGTTCACGTGGAGTTATGGAAAAATGCTCTATGTGTGTTCAACGTATCCAAGAAGGTAAGTTGACGGCGAAGAAAGAAAAAAGAAGACCAATCGATGGAGAGATCCAGGTTGCTTGTGCTCAATCTTGTCCAACCAATGCGATTACCTTTGGTGACATGAACGATCCTGCTTCTGAAATTTCTAAATTATTAGCTATTGAGAAAGAAGGCAGAGCTTACGGAGTTATCGAAGAGATTAACGTGAAGCCAAACATCTCTTACTTAATGAAGGTTCGTAACAAGGACGTTAAAAAAGAAGCATAATTAATCAATCGTATTAAAAAGTAAATAAAAATATGTCGCACGTTGTATCACCCATAAGAGAGAAACTAGTTACTGGTGGCAAATCTTATTCCGATGTTACCCACGATATTTGCAAGCAGGTAGAAGGGGAACCCACCAAAGAATGGAAATGGGCCTTCGGTATATCCTCCATTGTATTTATCTATGGAGCTTACTGCCTGTTCTATACCTGGTGGCAAGGTATTGGTGTTTGGGGTTTAACTAAAACAGTAGGTTGGGCATGGGATATTACCAACTTCGTATGGTGGGTGGGTATTGGTCACGCCGGTACGTTGATTTCTGCCGTATTGTTATTATTCCGTCAAAAATGGAGAACTTCCATTAACCGATCAGCGGAAGCGATGACCATTTTTGCTGTACTTTGTGCTGCATCGTTCATCTTAGCTCACATGGGTCGCCCATGGTTAGCTCATTGGGCATTGCCTCTTCCCAATGCTTTCGGATCACTTTGGGTTAACTTTAACTCTCCTTTGGTTTGGGACGTATTCGCGATTTCGACATATTTATCTGTTTCCTTATTATTCTGGTACATGGGTTTAGTACCTGACTTAGCATCGATTCGTGACCGTGCAACTACAAAAGGACGTAAGTTTTGGTATGGTTTATTCAGCTTAGGCTGGACAGGCTCATCTAAGACTTGGGCTCGTTATGAGTACATGTCATTAATTTTGGCTGGTATCTCCACTCCTTTGGTACTTTCAGTTCACACCATTGTATCCATGGACTTTGCTACCTCGGTAATCCCGGGATGGCATACGACCATCTTCCCTCCATATTTCGTGGCTGGAGCGATTTTCTCTGGATTTGCCATGGTACAAACTTTATTGTTAATCACTCGTGTAGTTTTCAAATTAGAAGATTATATCACAATAGAGCATATTGAAATGATGAACATTGTTATCACGGTAACGGGTTCTGTGGTTGGTATTGCTTACTTGACTGAGTTTTTCATAGCTTGGTACTCGGGGGTAGAATATGAAAGTTATGCTTTCATTAACCGTGCAACAGGTCCATACTGGTGGGCATATTGGATGATGATGACATGTAACGTTATCTCTCCGCAATTATTCTGGTCAAAAGCCATCCGTACCAACTTAATGGTGAGCTTCTTCTTATCTATCGTTGTAAACGTGGGTATGTGGTTCGAGCGTTTTGTAATTATCGTAACATCCTTGCACAGAGATTACTTGCCTTCATCATGGGCTATGTTCTCTCCTACCATGTATGATATTGGAGATTACATTTTCTCTTTCGGTTTATTCTTTACACTATTCTTCTTATTTGCTAAATATTTACCAGTTGTAAATATGGCTGAGGTAAAATCAGTAATGAAAGGTGTGTCTAGCAATTTTCCAGAAAAGAAAAAAGCAACGAAAAAAACCGAAGAATAAATTATTAGCAATTCGAAATTAAAACGATATGAGTTCGACAACTAACTACATTTTAGGTGTATACGATGATGAAGATGAGGTATTGCACGCAGTTAGCGAGGTAAAATCCAAAGGCATCAAAATTGAAGATGTATTCACTCCATTTCCTATTCACGGACTGGATCGTGCTGTTGGGCATGAGCGTACACGCCTTCCTATTGCAGCCTTCTTATTTGGCGTACTAGGATTAACATGTGCCCTTTCATTGATCAGCTATACAATGGTTTTTGATTGGCCGATGATCATTGGAGGTAAAGACTTTTTTGCCTTACCAAACTGGATTCCAGTAAGCTTTGAAGGTACGGTATTGTTTACCGCATTTGGATTGGTAACAACCTTTTGTATTTCCAATAACCTTTATCCTGGTAACCAACCTGACCTACTTGATCTTAGAATCACGGACGATAAATTTGTTATGGCAATCAATGTTGACAAAAACAAAAAAGTAAGTGCCGACGATATCAAGAAAGCCTTGAAAGATTCAGGTGCGATTGAAGTAAATGTTAAATAATTAACCAAGAACAATTGTTCACGAAGAAGCATAACAAAATGTTGAATCCAAGATACCAATTCGTTTTATTTGCTGGTTTAGCCTTAGGCTTATTGTCCTCTTGTAGTGACGACCACAATGATACAGGAACAGAATTTGCTCCAAACATGTACCATTCCGTTGCTTATGAGCCAATGACTCAAACAGATGGCGATACCAATACAATCAATCCATACGGCATGAATATGCGTCAACCTGTTGCAGGTACGATTGCAAGAAGCAAATTCACCGGAAATGATTCCTTACAAAAAGAATTATTACATCAAGATTTGATTTCAAGAACTATTCCAAACGATAGCATTACCTATTCAGCTGCAGCTTTGAAAAATCCTTTAGCTGCAACACCTGAAAATATTGAGGCAGGTAAATTGCAATACGAAAGATATTGCCAGCACTGCCACGGTGAAACAGGTAAAGGAGATGGTTTGGTTGCTAAAATGTACAAAGGAGTACCTGTTTACTCAAGCGACGCATTAAAAACCTTGAACGATGGTCATATCTACCACGTGATTACACATGGTAAAGGAAGAATGTGGCCTCATGGCTCACAAATCACCTCAGCCAATCGTTGGAAAATTGTACTTTATGTACATGAATTACAAAAACAATAGTTCAATTATTAAAAATTAAAATACCAGATAAAATGGCGGGACACTCACATTTTTCCCCAGCAAACGTTGAAGAGCATTTTGAATTCACTTCTGAAGGCAAAAAAAGAGTTATTTATGCTTTCATTGCCGGAGTAGTAGCTTTAGTGCTTGGAATATATCTTTTATCCAAAGGTGAGGCTGGTGGCCACGAAGTTGCCAATGCAGGTCATGATGCTGTAAAAGCAGGACATGAAGCTGCCTCAGAACACCTTTCAGGCGGAGCGGTTTCCCACCAACCTGCTGCAGAAGAACATTATGATTGGACCAACCGTATTTGGGCCAACGTATGGTTAAATGCCGTTTTCTTTACTGGTATAGCCGTTATTGGTATGTTCTTCGTTTCATTGCAATACCTAACCAAATCAGGTTGGTCTTCAGTGATGAAACGTGTGCCAGAAGCATTCCCTAAATTTTTATACATCACCCTACCTATTTTATTGGCCGTATTCTTCTTCAAAGGAGACGCTATTTTCCACTGGATGCACCATGGTGTAACAGAAGTAGGAAGTGAAAATTATGATAAAATCATTGCAGGAAAGGCAGGTTACTTGAACAAGACTTTCTTCATCGTTCGTCTAGTTGGATTTTTTGCACTATGGATTGGTTTATGGACAGTACTACGTAAAAAATCTTTAGAAGAAGATTTAATTGGTGGCACAGATCTATTCACCCAATTAGTGCGCATATCTACGGCCTTCATAGTAGTATTTGGAGCCTCTAGTTCAATGTTTGCTTGGGATTGGGTAATGTCCATCGATACTCACTGGTTCTCTACCATGTTTGGTTGGTATATGTTCTCATCTTGGCACGTTACAGGATTGGCAGTAATTACTTTAACCATCCTTTTATTAAAAGATAAAGGCTATATGGCTTATGTTAACGAGAATCACTTACATGATTTAGGAAAGTTAATGTTCGCATTTTCTATCTTCTGGACATATGTTTGGTTTGAGCAATTCTTATTGATTTACTATGCCAATATGCCTGAAGAGATCATTTATTTCTTAGAGCGTTGGGAAGGACACAACAAAATTTATAAAACTTCAGAAATTTTGATGGTTTTCTTAAACTTCTTCTTCCCTTTCCTAGTTCTTATGACACGTGACGCGAAAAGAACTCGTATATTCTTAAAAATTGCGGCATTCTTTATCATTGTTGGACATTATATTGATTTCTATCAAATGATTATGCCGGGTGTTTTAGGGGGCCATGCAGGATACGGTTTAGTCGAGTTTGGAATGGTTACTATTTTTGCTTCTGCTTTTATTTACATCATCACTGATGAATTAACAAAAGCTTCATTAATAGCTAAAAACCACCCATTCTTACCAGAAGCAGTTCACCACGATATTTAATATTTTAAGTAAGATCCTAACAAATAAAACATATGAATTACCTAGTTGGTCTTTTATCCGTTGTATTCTTCATCTTAGCGATTACTGTAATCAGCAAAAGTTTGAAGCTAAACAAAAATCTTAGTGGTGAAAATGAGTCAGATTCTGCTCTAGATTCACATAATAATACCAATGCTGTTGGATTCTTATTATTCTGGCTGTTTGGAACTATTGCTGGGGTATGGTCTTTCTTGCATTCACAACCTGATTTCCTTCCAGAAGCAGCTTCTGCTCACGGAGTAAAAACAGACTCCATGTTTTGGATTTCAATGGCAGTAGTAACATTTGCCTTTTTCATAACGAACTCGTTATTGTTCTTTTTTGCGTTCCAGTATCGCAACAATAAAAACAGAAAAGCTACCTTCTATCCAGTTAATCACAAGCTTGAAATCATCTGGACAATCATTCCAGCGATTGTAATGGCCATCTTGGTTTTCACAGGTTGGAGAACTTGGAGAGATATTACTTCTCAAGCGCCAAGCAATGCGGTTGTTATCGAATTAACGGGACATCAATTTGGCTGGTATGTTAGATATGCTGGTAATGATGATAGTCAATTAGGAAACATTAACTATAAATTAATTGACGAAACCAACAGTTTAGGTTTAGATTTTACAGATAAAAATACGTTTGACGATTTTACAGCAAGTGAATTACACCTTCCAAAAGGCGTACCTGTATTGTTAAAAATCAGAGCTCAAGATGTATTACACTCGGTATATCTTCCTTTCCACCGTGTAAAAATGGATGCTGTTCCTGGTATGCCAACGAAGTTCTGGTTTACTCCAACTATTTCTACGGATGAGATGCGTGCTAAATTAGGTAAGAGTGATTTCAACTTTAAATTAAACTGTACAGAAATTTGTGGTCGTGGTCACTTTGGAATGGCTATTACTGTATTCGTAGATGAGCCAGAAGATTATAAAAAATGGGTATCAGAACAAAAACCATTCTTAACCATGAATCCTGCGTACTTATCTAAGGTACCAGAGAATTTAAAAGCGAAGGCAAGTAAATATATTCCAGCAGAACCGATTGCCACGGATAGTACTGCTAGTGAAGCTGTAAGTGTCAAATAATTAGAAAGCAATTAGAAAAAATAATACCTATGTCAACAGCCGTATCAACTACTGAAGAAGTTATCGCTCATGGACACGATCATGGTCATGATCACGAGCATGAACATCATGAACTTGGTTTTATCCGTAAGTACATCTTTTCAGAAGATCATAAGACGATTGCAAAACAATATTTAATTTCTGGTATCCTATGGGCTTTCATCGGGGGAGCATTATCCATCATCTTCCGCTTGCAATTAGGTTTCCCAGATATGAGTTTAGAGTGGTTAAGACCTGTATTAGGTGAGTGGATTGACGAGTCTGGTAAATTAGACAAAGAATTTTATTTAGCCTTAGTAACCATGCACGGTACCATCATGGTATTCTTTGTATTGACTGCTGGTCTTTCAGGAACTTTCTCTAACTTCTTGATTCCTTTACAAATTGGAGCCCGTGATATGGCATCTGGATTTATCAATATGTTATCATATTGGTTCTTTTTCTTGTCATCCGTAATCATGTTCTCTTCTTTGTTCATTGAAACAGGTCCAGCATCGGGTGGATGGGTAATTTATCCACCATTAAGTGCCTTACCTCAAGCCATGCCTGGTTCAGGATTAGGTATGACGCTATGGCTTACTAGTATGGCTCTCTTCATTGTATCTCAATTGATGGGTGGTATTAACTACATCTGTACTATTATTAACTTGAGAACTCGTGGTATGACATTTACTAAAATGCCATTAACCATTTGGTCATTCTTCTTTACAGCGGTGTTAGGTTTATTATCTTTCCCTGTATTGTTATCTGCTGCATTATTGTTGATTTTTGACCGTAGCTTTGGAACTTCATTCTACTTATCAGAAATCTATATTCAAGGTCAAGCGCTTCCAAATATGGGAGGTAGCCCAATCTTGTACCAACACTTATTCTGGTTCCTAGGGCACCCTGAGGTATACATCGTATTATTACCTGCTTTAGGTATGACTTCAGAAGTTATCGCAACCAATGCTCGTAAGCCTATTTTCGGTTACCGTGCTATGATTGGTTCAATGATGGGTATTACTGTACTAGCCTTTATTGTGTGGGCTCACCACATGTTCGTTACAGGTATGAATCCATTCTTAGGATCGGTATTTATGTTCTTAACCTTAATTATTGCTGTACCATCAGCGGTGAAAGGATTTAACTACATTACCACCCTATGGAAAGGTAATATCGTATTTACACCAGCCATGTTATTCTCAATTGGTCTTGTATCCTTGTTTATTTCAGGTGGTGTTACAGGTATCATTTTAGGAAACTCTGCTTTAGATATCAACTTACACGATACGTATTTTGTAGTGGCTCACTTCCACTTGGTAATGGGTGCTGCATCATTCTTTGGCTTAATGGCTGGGGTATACCACTGGTTCCCTAAAATGTTTGGTCGCATGATGAATAAAACAGCAGGATATATTCACTTCTGGTTCACTTTTGTGGGTGTATACTCTGTATTTTTCCCAATGCACTACACAGGTATTGCTGGTTTCCCAAGACGTTACTATTCATTCACCGCTTTAGGAAATGATAGTCAAGCAGCTTTCACAGATTTAAATGCATTCATATCTTTTGCCGCTATTATTACTTTTACGGCTCAAGCTATTTTCTTTATCAACTTCTTCTATTCTATTTTTAAAGGAAAGCGTGCAACACAAAATCCTTGGAAGTCAAATACCTTGGAATGGACTACGCCAATTGTACCTGGACACGGAAACTGGGAAGGAGAAATTCCTGCAGTTTATCGTTGGCCTTACGACTACAGTAAACCAGGTTCTGAGGCGGATTTCATCCCTCAAACGATCCCTCACTCTGCAACTCCAGAATCAAATCTACCTGAAGAGAATGATGAGATTGCAAAAGAAAAGGAAATTGAAAGTTTATTAGCGGCTCAGAACGAGAGTTACAACCGATAAAAACCAATAACCTAAAAGATGCATCGAAATGAATCTCATTTGGATGCATCTTTTTTTTTCTCCCTATAACCATGACATTCCATAAATTTGGCTTTGTTACTTTGCTCTGTATCTACCTACTCATATTAGCAGGAGGAATCGTTCGAAGTACGGGATCTGGCATGGGATGTCCGGATTGGCCAAAATGTTTTGGAAGATTCATTCCTCCAACAAAAGAATCCGAATTACCGCTTCATTACGAAATCACCTACAAAGAAAAATTACACGGTGAAGTCTTATTCAATCCAATAAAAACTTGGATTGAATACATCAATCGCCTCATTGGTGCTTTAACAGGTTTATTTGTATTAATAACAACCATATTAGCTTATAAAACAGGAAAGAAAGAATTCATTTTATCTTTCCTAGCTTTATTACTCGTTTTGGGCAACGCTGTTTTGGGGAAATATGTGGTTGATTCATTTCTATTACCTGGTGTAGTGACCTTACACATGTTATTGAGCATAGGAGTACTCTTTTTGCTTTTAAAAGCCTTACAAGTAAAACAAAGCAGAATTGAAGTGAGTCCGACTATCCGTACTTGGATGCTAATCAATTTATTTATCTGTGTAATACAAATTGTATTAGGGACACAGGTTAGAGAGGAGATGGACCATGTGATTGTTCAATGGGGAGAAAATGCTAAATCGGAGTGGGTTAGCCACTTAGGCATCATTTACATCATCCATAGAACATTTTCTTGGGTATTAGTAATTGGTCACTTAATACTGTGGTACAAAATAAAAAAATCAAATTTTAGTTCAATAAAAAACTATAGTACCTACTTATTAGTTTTTCTTAGTATATCCTTACTAACAGGAGTTTTAATGGCCTATGTCAGTTTACCTTTAGGTAGTCAAGCTATACATTTAACCATTTCACTCGTCATTTTAGGATTACACATGAACACTTGGATTAAAACGAGTTTAAAAGCATAAAATGTCAAGCATAAAACCATATATAGCTTTACTGAAATCCAGACTATCCATTACGGTAGCTTTCTCTGGTACATTTGGCTATTTATTGGCACCGATTGAACATACAACTTTTCATATCATACTCATTTCATTAGCAGGTTACTTACTCACAGGAGCAGCCAATATTGTAAATCAATTAAAAGAAATTGATTATGATAAATTAATGAAAAGGACCGCAAAAAGACCATTGCCTACCGAAGTCCTACGTCCACAGCAAGCCAAAATTTATGGCATAATTATATTAATCATTTCCTTGGGATTGCTAGGGTATTTATCCTGGAAAGCCGCTGTTATAGGTTTCATATCGTATATTTTATATGGATTTGTATACACTCCTTTAAAGCGAGTTGGGCCTATTTCAGTATTTGTTGGAGCTATTCCTGGAGCCTTTCCTCCGATGATAGGATGGCTTGCAGCCACCAATGAATTTGGTTGGGAACCTGGTATATTATTTGCCATACAATTTTTCTGGCAATTCCCACACTTCTGGGCTATCGCATGGGTGGCAGATGCAGATTATAAAAAAGCCGGATTCAAAATGCTACCTAATGATGGAAAGAAAGACATGAAAACGGCTTTCACCATCATGATTTATACGATCTTTTTAGTACCTCTGGGCCTTGTGCCTTATTTATTGCACATGACAGGAATTCAATCGGCGATTATTGCGGTAATAGCTGGTTCCTTATTCCTTTGCCAAACTTTTTATTTAATGATGCGTCCTACCGATAAAGCCGCAAAATGGATGATGTTTGGATCTTTTTTCTATTTACTCATAGTACAAATTGCCTTTTTATTTGATAAAATTTAATATCATGAACGCAGAAACCAATTCTATAGAAGTAAAAGCAACACGTTCGGTGAACCCAAAAATATTCACGATGTGGTTGTTTATTGTATCTATTATCATGCTCTTTGCGGCCTTCACGAGTGCTTACCTAGTGCGTAAAGCAGAGGGTAACTGGGTCGAGTTTCAGCTGCCTAATTTATTTTGGATAAGCACAGTCGTATTACTCCTAAGTAGTGCTTCTATGCATTTTGCATTATTGGCAGCAAAAAAAGACCAATTTAATGCGTTAAGAATAAGTATTTCTATTACTTTTGTGCTCGGATTATTGTTTTTAGTATTACAATATTTCGGATGGATACAATTGGTCGAAATGAACGTTTATTTCGTGGGTAATCCATCAGGGTCCTTTGTTTATGTATTATCAGGTCTTCATGGTCTACACTTAATCTCAGGATTAATTGTTTTGATAGTAGCCCTAGTAGCTGCATTCCGAATGAAAATCAATGCCAAGGCCCTAACTCAAATTAAAATTTGTTCCACCTACTGGCACTTTTTAGATGCCTTGTGGATATATTTATTTTTATTTTTAGTGTTTAACAATTAAGCTATTACCTCATGTCAGTTGCACACGCTGCCCCTTCTGTTCCTGAAAA
Source organism: Cytophagaceae bacterium (assembly GCA_027491315.1). Classification (GTDB taxonomy): domain Bacteria; phylum Bacteroidota; class Bacteroidia; order Cytophagales; family Spirosomataceae; genus Aquirufa. The sequence continues at coordinate 20,966 of JAIXWL010000017.1, read as the reverse complement.
TTTAACCTGGACAGGTGGTTCTGAACCTCTTAAAGCTAGTTATGGAAAACTAATGATGTGGTTTTTCCTACTTTCTGACACCTTTACATTCTCGGCACTTTTGGTGACTTATGGAATGATTCGTTTCAGTCAACCAGCTTGGGAAGGAAGTCCAAGTGATTTCTACTTTTCAACACAACACTGGCCAATCCCAGAAAAAGTGTTTGAAGCAGTACCATTTTTACATGGCATTGCTTTACCCTTAGTATTCGTAGGAATCATGACCTTCATTTTGATTGCATCTTCCGTTACTATGGTATTAGCTGTTGAAGCTGGTCATCGTGGAGATCGTAAAGATGTAGAAAAGTGGATGCTTTGGACTATTGTAGGAGGTTTCACCTTCTTAGGTTCTCAAGCTTGGGAGTGGAGTCACTTCATTCATGGCCCAGAGGATTTATCTTTAGCAGCAAAACAACTGGTAGATGGAGTAATGACACCTATAGAAGGAGCTAATCTAGTTCGTAACCCATATGGCCCTCCTGCCTTTGCGGACTTATTCTTTTTCATTACAGGTTTCCACGGAACGCACGTATTTTCAGGAGTAATCCTTAACATCTTAATTTTCTTTAATGCCGCTACAGGAGTTTATGAGCGTAGAGGTCATTATGAAATGGTTGAAAAAGTAGGTTTATACTGGCACTTTGTAGACCTTGTTTGGGTATTCGTATTTACCTTCTTTTATCTTGTTTAATATTTAATTCACCAATCATATGGCTTCGCACGTTACTGCACACGAAACCTCAGAAAAAGAAATTCCAGCTCCACAAACTGCTGCGATTTGGAAAACTTTTTGGATTCTTTTAATTCTAACAGCAATCGAGTTCGTCATTGCCTTTACATTACCGGCTAATACATTACGTGTAGCCATTTTCTCTGGCATGACCATCGTTAAAGCTTTTTATATAGTAGGTGAGTTTATGCACTTAAAGCATGAAGTTAAAACCCTTATCTGGGCTGTTTTGGTTCCTACTATTTTCGTCGTATGGTTACTAATCGCATTGATCTACGAAGGTGGTCATTTGTATTAGTAGATCTTAAACTCTTATTGGCGCATGACTAAAAAGACAGGCATTTTATTAACCATTTTAATAGTGCCTGTCTTAATATATTTAGGCCTGCACGAATTTGGCAATAATCATTTTCAATTACCTAGGTACATTCCAGAAATTGACTCCACCACTGGAGAAGTCAAAATGGAAAAAAGGGTCAATCCTCGTTGGAATGAATCTGACATGGATACTGTATTTTTCCGTATTCCCCCATTTCAGTTAGTAGATCAAAAAGGAGCTCCATTTTCATCTAAAGTTTTGGACAATCAAATTTACGTCGCGAGCTTTTTCTTCACTCGTTGTTCAACTATTTGTCCAAAAATCACCTCACAGGTTAGTAGACTTCAAGATACATTTAGTCAAGATTCTGATATTAAATTATTATCCATTTCGGTGGACCCGAAATATGATACACCAGAAAAATTGGCTGCCTATGCCAAACGATTTGATGCCAAAGCCGGTAAATGGTATTTTTTGACAGGTGATAAGAAAACGATTTATCCCTTAGCACTTAAAGGATTTCATGTACCCCTTGCAGATGCATCTGAATATGATCAGGCAATTAAAAATCCAGATGAAACATTTATCCACTCTGAAAGGTTAATATTAATAGATAAAGAAAAACACATCAGAGGTTTCTACAATGGTACTGATAAAAAAGACGTAGATCGATTGATGATGGAAATCAAAGTATTAAAAAGTATTTACGAAAGTGAAAAATAATATGGCAGCATATAAGATTGAAAATACACCGAAAAATAACCAAATAGTTAACATCTTATCTTTGGTTATTCCCATAGCAGTAGCTTTATTAAATGCGATTCAAACCAAACTTCCTTTAGGTACTTGGACAAAAATCCTTCCCCATATTAATGGCGTTTTAAATGCCACGTGCTCTATCATATTAGTTTTAGGTTTTATTGCCATCAAAAATAAAAATATAGATTTGCACCGTAAATTGATGGGTGTGGCATTCATTCTAGGAAGCCTTTTCTTGGTCTCGTATGTTAGCTATCATATTTCCAATGAGCCTACCAAATTTGGTGGTTCAGGATGGTTAAGACCAACCTATTATATTCTATTATTTTCTCATATTTTACTTTCTATCGGTGTTGTTCGATTGGTATTGAAGGCCATATTTTATGCCTTAACAGATCAAATTGATTCCCATAAGAAATTAGTGAAATGGGCCTATCCTATTTGGTTGTATGTAAGTGTAACAGGTGTTTTGGTTTACTTATTAATTGCCCCTTATTATGTCTAAAAAGTTAATACTTGTATTCTTTTTATTTTTCTTGCTAAGTCAATTCGATGGTTTAGCTCAATGTGCCATGTGCCGTACCACTGTAGAAAGTAGCATTTCAAATGGACGAACTAATATTGCGACAGGTTTAAATACCGGAATTTTATATTTATTATCTGCTCCCTATTTATTAGTAGGAGCTATCGCTTTTTTATGGTTCCGTCAAAGTAAAAAGGAACAACAAGAAAGAATAGCAAAGTGGAGAATCAAACAAAAGGTAAGTCAAATCTTGGGTCAATAATTAATCCCAGATAGGATATTGGGTCAGCTTAATGGCCTCCCCAAAGAATATCTGCGTAGACTTTTCAAAAGAATCCGTGTAATCAGACACAAAAAATTGCCTAGAACCTGTTTCACCTGCTTGAATCGACAAATCTTGTTGATCCAGTATACGTTTAATTTCTTGAGCTACAATTTGAGAAGTATCAATGACTGGAATTCGGCCTTGATAAAATTGGTCAATTTGAGACTTGATTAAGGGGTAATGGGTACAGGCTAAGATTAAACCTTCGATGTTTTTTAGCACGTCTTGTTCCAAATATTCCCGAATAATCTGCTCAGAAATGGTATTATTAAAAAAGCCCTCCTCAATCATAGGAGCTAATAATGGAGTCGCAAGTGATTGAATATGGATGTCTTTACCCAAAGCTTCAGCCTTTCGTGCATAAATTCCTGAATTGACAGTTTGCTTCGTACCAATCAGACCAAGAGTTTTACCCGCCCATTGTTGATCCAAATACTGAATAACTGGATCAATTACATTTACCACAATCGCTTTCGTGCCCACATAGGTTTTCACTAAATCATAGGCTGCGGCAGAAGCTGAATTACAAGCGATTAAAATTAATTTGCAGTTTTTTTCTAGCAATAAATTACAAATCTTAACTGAATAGGCTTGGATAGCGGTAGCCGATTTGTCTCCATAAGGTAAGTGGGCGGTATCCCCAAAATAAATAATAGGTTCTTGAGGAATAAGTTCTGTAATGGCATGAGCAAGGGTTAAGCCTCCAATTCCACTATCAAAAATCCCAATGGGTGCTGAGTTTGGCATACATGTTAAATCTGCGTAAAGAAAGGAATTTTGAAAATCTTTTCAAACCCATGCAACCATTTATGTTTAATGCACATCTTTACGTTCAAATAAGTTCTATAATCATTGAGTAAAACTTTACTACCCTTCAAGAGCGAACAAGAGTTAATCCAAGCTTGCCAAAAACAAGATCGGAGAGCTCAGCAAATTGTCTACCAAATCAATGCTGGTAAGATGATGGCCGTGTGTAAGCGCTATCTAGGTGTAGGTCCAGATGCGGAAGATGCATTAATGGAAGGTTTCATGAAGGTCTTTAGTAAAATAGACAACTTCCAGGGCCAAGGAAGTTTTGAGGGTTGGATTCGAAAAATCATGGTGAATGAATCATTGATGAAGATTCGGAAAACGGCTAATCGCTATGATCAGGACATTGATGAAACCTATGATGTGGCACATCCAGAAGATGCACTAATGCATTTAGGAGTGGAGGAAATTCAAAATTTGATTTTAGAATTACCGCCAGGCTACCGGACGATATTTAATTTATATGCCATTGAAGGCTATTCACATGTTGAGATTGGGGACATGTTACAAATATCAGAAGGTACATCCAAGTCGCAGCTCTCAAGAGCCCGACAAATTTTACAGAGTAAATTAAAGGAATTACAAGCATGAAAAAATCGACTGTTGACAATTGGGATTCCATTGAGAAAAACTGGAGAGAAAAACTAGACTCTCATGAAGAGGTAGTGCCAGGTGCTATATGGGAACAAATGGAGAAGAAGCTTGATGAAAAAAACAAAAAGGCATACCCTTTTATCATTCATCGTAGGCAATGGTCATGGGCCGCAGTTCTGTTGATTTCCTTTGGATTAACTTGGTGGCAGTTATCCAATACAGATACACCGGTAGTGGGAGAAAAAGTATCCAGTAAATTGACAAGCAAGATTCAAGTGCCAAGAAATGAGTTAGCTACAACAGGCAATTTGGAAGATAATATTCAAATAGTAACTGTCGAAAATCCAAAGCATGCTACAGCTATAAGTCCAGGTGAAATTCATTCAGCGGTTTCGAAAGAAATACCAGAGGAGTTGAAGTCTAGCCCATTCATTGAAGAAAATAAACCCAATTCAAACCCTATTATTTTAGCCGATAATAGAAGTACAGAAAAAGAAAATCCCGCTTTATTGGCGAAAGAAGAAAGTGTCGAATTACTAATTGACATTCAACCTAGCCAAGCGAACAACCAAGAAAAAGTAAATAGCTATGTTCCGGAGCCTAGCAAAAAAAGAAATTCCTTGTTTGCTCGTGTCGTGAAACAATTAAAACAGGCTATCGATGGAGAACCTGTAGATTGGCAAACGTTAAAACAGGGAGACCCCAAACTAGAAAATAGTATTCACCAAGTGGCGAATACGTATATCAAAACCGAACAAGTAGTACAAAGAACATTTCAATTTTAAGTATATGAAAAATCTATTCATCTTAGGATTTATCCTATTCAGCACAGGCTTATTGGCCAAACCTACGCAAGATTCCTTATTATTAAAGATAGACAAGCGGAATCAAGAAATTATTGGAAATCCAAGTAATTCAAAAAAATCCTTGAAGGAAGAATTGCAAGCAATATTTGCAAAAAATGGAATTGTATTAGAAGATAGTTTGTGGCAAAGTATTCGTAAGGCGGTACAAGCTGACAGTGACAAAGACACATCCATTGTCGTTACCATTGGAGGAAGGAATGTTAATATCAAATTACATCAAAATGGATTTAATGGCACCCAAGAACTAAGCACCACTAAAACCATAAGAGCCAGTTCCCCAGGAAACAACAATAAACAGGTGAACGTGGGGATAAACGGGATACATGTGAAAGAAGGCAACGAGGAGGTGCATGTTGGTTGGAATGGAGTTCAGGTAAAAGAGGGTGATGAAGTTACCCGCGTAATTTGGGGAAAGGATTCCACTAAAATTCAAGCAAAAGATCGAAATTTTTATCAAAGAAAAGGTTTAAATCTTTATTTGGGATTAAATGGAACTTCAGGGAATTTACCCGCAGTCAGTATTGCCCAATTTCCAGCACCACTTTTATCCACGGATTTTGCTTTGAAACCCTTAGGATCTAGGTATGCAGGGATTGAAATTGCTCGAACTATTCGAATGGGTGGTGGCAAAAAATCGAGATTCAACCTAGGTTATGGCTTGCAATTTGATTGGTACAACTTCATGTTTGATCATAATCGAATTATTCAAAAAGGGAATGATGCCATTATTTTTCAACCTATTCTCAATGCCAATGGGGGCGAAACCGTTCTTTCCAAGAACAAAATGACGGTTAGTTATTTGACATTACCAATTATACCACATTGGACCTATTCAAAAGAATCTTCGGTTCAAATGATTGGTTTGGGGGGATATGTTTCATACCGACTAGATAGTTATACGAAAGCTTTGGAAGATAAAACAGACAATTTATATAAATCGACCTCCAATTTATTTGTTAATCAAATTAGATATGGTGTGCGAGCGGAATTTGCTTTGAAACATTTCCCTGATTTATTTTTCTCTTATGATTTAAGTCCGTTATTTGAGAAGGGAAAAGGACCAGATGTGCAGGCATTTAGCTTTGGTTTACGATTATTATAAAATTAATTTAGAAATTTTTGACCAAGGTGTTTGTGGATACCAAAATTTGAGCTACTTTTGCGAACTATTTCAGTAAAACGTTTCACTGAAATAAGAAAGAGGGGGATATACCAGAGCGGCCAAATGGGGCAGACTGTAAATCTGCTGGCGAATGCCTACGGTGGTTCGAATCCATCTGTCCCCACCATTCGCACACAGAAAAGTACCAAATTTTTGTGTTGAAAGTATCAGCGGGAGTAGCTCATTTGGTAGAGCGATAGCCTTCCAAGCTATAGGTGGCGGGTTCGAGCCCCGTCTCCCGCTCAATAAACATCGTACTGTGAGGAAACTCATAGGCGATTTTTACATTGGTAGGGCCCAGAAGACCTACTATTGGCCCTAGGGTAAAGGCCTTTGTAGCTCAGTGGTAGAGCACTTCCTTGGTAAGGAAGAGGTCGGCAGTTCAATCCTGCTCAAAGGCTCTAAAATACCAAAATTACTCGCAAGAGTAGCTTCGATTAGCACATTTTGAAACTTTTTATAACTAAATTAAGAACTAAATAATCATGGCAAAAGAGAATTTTGACCGAAGTAAACCCCACGTAAACATTGGTACTATTGGCCACGTTGACCACGGTAAAACTACCTTGACTGCTGCTATCACAAAAGTTCTTTCTGAAAAAGGTCTAGCTGAGAAGAAAGATTTCTCTTCCATTGACTCTGCTCCAGAAGAGAAAGAGCGTGGTATCACAATCAACACTGCTCACGTTGAGTATTCAACAGCTAACCGTCACTATGCTCACGTTGACTGTCCAGGTCACGCTGACTACGTGAAAAACATGGTTACAGGTGCTGCCCAAATGGACGGTGCTATCCTAGTAGTAGCTGCTACTGACGGACCAATGCCACAAACTCGTGAGCACATCTTGTTGGCACGCCAAGTTGGTGTACCTCAATTGGTTGTTTTCATGAACAAAGTGGATATGGTGGATGATCCAGAATTATTAGAATTAGTAGAAATGGAGATTCGCGAGCTTCTTTCATTCTATGAATTCGATGGCGATAACATTCCAGTAATCCAAGGTTCTGCTTTGGGTGGTTTGAATGGAGATGCTAAGTGGGTTGCAACTATTGACGCATTAATGGATGCAGTAGATAGCTGGATTCCACTTCCTAAGCGTGACGTAGATAAGCCATTCTTGATGCCAGTTGAAGACGTATTCTCGATCACAGGTCGTGGTACTGTAGCAACAGGTCGTATCGAGACAGGTGTTATCAACTCAGGTGAAGGTGTAGATATCTTAGGTATGGGAGCTGAAAACTTAAAATCAGTTGTAACTGGTGTTGAGATGTTCCGTAAGATTTTGGATCGTGGAGAAGCTGGAGATAACGTAGGTTTATTGTTGCGTGGTATTGAGAAAACTGATATCCGTCGTGGTATGGTTATCTGTAAGCCAGGTTCAGTGAAGCCTCACACTAAATTCAAAGCTGAGGTTTATATCTTGTCAAAAGAGGAAGGTGGTCGTCACACTCCATTCTTTAACAAGTATCGTCCACAGTTCTATTTCCGTACAACAGACGTAACAGGAGAAATCATGTTGCCAGCTGGTGTGGAGATGTGTATGCCAGGTGATAACTTGACAATTGAAGTTACATTATTGAACCCTGTAGCTATGGACAAAGGTCTTCGTTTCGCGATTCGTGAAGGAGGTCGTACAGTAGGTGCTGGTCAGGTAACTGAAATCTTAGACTAATATTTTATTAGATATAGAAAAAGAGCGGTTTATCCCGCTCTTTTTTTTTGCCTAAAATATAGAATTTCTCTTAGATTTGTCAACTTTTTGAAAGTTGACAAATCTCAAACGAATGAACCTTATAATAAATTATTCTATGAAAAAGATCCTTACATTATTATCACTAATCTTATTAAGTCATCTAGCTATCAGCCAAGAATACTATGAAATAAGAACCTACCAAATGAAATTCAGAGGTAATTTGGGTGTTGTTGAAAAATACATTTCGAATGCCTTGATTCCGGCATTAAATAAATATGGTGTTTCTAAAGTGGGTGTATTTAAAGATTTAGGGAAACCAGAACCGGCAATATTGGTCGTTACAATTCCTTTTTCTTCCTTAGAATCATACGCTGGTTATAAAGTAGCCTTGGAGAAGGATGAAGCTTATTTGCAAGCCAGCAAAACCTACTTTGACATGGTTGGATTGGATAAACCATTATTTGAAAAAATATCAACTTATTTGGCCAAAGGCTTTAAGGGTCACCCAGCCTTAACCTTACCAACCAAAAATGAAGGTAGAATTTACGAATGGAGAACCTATGAATCCTATAATGAAGATGCTTTACGTAGAAAAATAGCCATGTTTGACGACGCCGAACTACAGGTATTTGAAAATGTAGGTTTACATCGCGTATTCTTTGGCGAAGTGTTAGCAGGAGAAAATACACCATGCTTAAGTTATATGGTAAGCTTTGAAAACATGGCAGAGCGTGATAAAAATTGGGCTAAATTTTCATCCGATCCAGAATGGAAACGCATTTCGAATGACCCAAAATATGCCAATAGTCACTCAAGAACCGTTCGCCGTTTCTTAGAACCTACCTCATATTCGCAATGGTAATAACTTATAATTAAACTGAGGTTTGCGAATTAGGAAAATTTGCCTAAATTTGCAGTCCTCTACGGGCATAGTATAATGGTAGTATGCAGGTCTCCAAAACCTTTGGTCAGGGTTCGAATCCTTGTGCCCGTGCCATGTAATAATTTTAAAGCCGAATAATCGGTGAAAATATGAGCAACTTTACATCATTAATTAAGGAATCTTGGGTAGAAGTAACAGAACACGTTACTTGGCCTAAATTTTCTGAACTGCAATCAAGTTCTATATTGGTTTTAGTGGCCTCTCTAATTTTTGCCATCTTGGTAGGATTAGTTGATTTGGCATTCAAATCTGGATTGGATTTATTTTATAGTTCATTTTAACAGGGCTTAACCCGATCCTTAACACGAAAATAGCCATGGCAGAGACTAAATGGTATGTTTTGAGAGCAATTTCAGGACAAGAGAAAAAAGTAAAAACGTATATGGAGAACGAAATCGCACGTCAAGGCGTGGCAGATGCAGTTCCTCAAATATTGATTCCCACTGAAAAAATCTATGAAATCAGAAAAGGGAAAAAGGTTATTCGTGAGAAAAATCTATTTCCTGGCTATATCATGATTGAAGCGGATTTGGCGGGAGAGGTGAGTCACATCTTAACTTCTACACCAGGTGTTATTGGTTTCCTTCAAACCATGAATGAAGAAGTAGAGGAAACAAAAATTGAAGGAGGAAAAACTAAAAAGGTAAAAGTGGTTGTTAAAAAACCAATGCCATTGAGTCAATCCGAAGTTAATCGTATTTTAGGTAAAGTAGATGAATCTGCAGCTGTAGAAGATTTTGCTTCTGTATCCTTTATCAAAGGTGAAACAGTACGAGTTATTGACGGACCATTTGCTACATTTGAAGGTACTGTTGAGGAGATTCACGAAAACAGCAAGAAATTATCTGTAATGGTGAAGATTTTCGGCAGAAATACTCCTTTAGAATTAAATTATTCTCAGGTAGAAAAATAAGACCTTATTTTATATAATTCAATAAACCTCGGCCATCAGGTTGGGGTTTATTATTTTAACATTAATTTACTGTTTCCATTATCGAGTAAAAATACTTACTCGAGGTAACTTTCTCCATCATAAGAGTTCGGATTCTGCCCAGCGTTTTTACATTAAAAATACTCGAACTGAAATTTTTCAAAGTAATAAATCTATCAAATGACAAATTTTAATAGGCCTCTGGAATTTGATCGAAATAGAATTTCAAACAACTAATAGCATTTTCAATATTTGATAGATTTACAAGAGGAGGACTGTCCCTATTTTTTTGATATTTACTCAAAAGATTAATAACACCACCTTTTAACTACCCTAGCCCTAAATTAAATTTTAATTTCCTCATTTCGAATGTCTATTGTTTTAGGACCCAATTTTAGATCAAAAATAATGGAGATAGTGACTCATCCATTTCTCACCTAGCCTTTGCTGGAAAATCCGTTATTGATATATAAATCGACAAGCTCTCCCCAATCAATGGAACCATGGATTTAAATATTAAATTGATTTATTGACAATTAGCTTTGGTATATCAAATAAATCTCCTAATTTTGCAGTCCGTTTAAAAAGCGGCATTCTATTTGTTTGATTATCAAATGAATGAATGGATTGGAAAGTTTGTTACGCTGGAAGATCAAAACGAGGTGCATCAGATAAGGAAGCTTCCACCCTTATTGGCAGATAAACCTCAATAATTCACTTAAAAACGATGTTTTAATATGGCAAAAGAAATAGCTGGTTACGTTAAGCTTCAATGCAAAGGTGGCCAAGCCAATCCTTCACCGCCCATCGGTCCTGCATTAGGTTCGAAAGGATTAAATATCATGGAGTTCTGTAAGCAGTTCAATGCGAGAACTCAAGATAAAAACGGCGTAGTATTGCCGGTCCTTATTACTTATTACGCAGATAAATCGTTTGATTTTGTTGTAAAAACTCCTCCTGCACCTATTTTATTATTAGAAGCAGCTAAGGTGAAATCAGGTTCGGCTCAGCCAAACTTGAAAAAAGTTGGATCAGTTTCTTGGGATCAAGTGCGAGTAATCGCTGAGACTAAGATGCCAGATTTAAACTGTTTTACAATTGAAGCAGCAATGAGTATGATTGCTGGAACGGCCCGATCAATGGGTATTACTGTTTCTGGAGAGAAACCGTTCTGATTTTAATAATCAGGATTTAACATTTTAATAAAAAGGTAATGGCAAAACTTACGAAGAAAAAAAAGGAAGCCCTTTCAAAATATGACGCGACGTTAGAGTATTCTCTTAGCAAAGCGGCTGAAATTTTGAAGGAAATTTCCTATACAAAATTCGACGCCTCTGTGGACATTGATGTTCGCTTAGGAGTAGATCCCCGCAAAGCCGACCAAATGGTTCGTGGTGTGGTTGCCCTACCTCATGGAACAGGAAAAGACGTACGAGTTCTCGTATTATGTACTCCTGATAAAGTCGAGGAAGCAAAAGCAGCCGGCGCTGACCATGTAGGATTAGATGATTATATTTCAAAAATCGAAGGAGGCTGGACCGATATCGATGTAATCATCACAATGCCTACGGTTATGGCCAAATTAGGTCGCTTGGGTCGTGTGTTAGGTCCACGTGGACTTATGCCTAATCCAAAGTCTGGTACAGTAACTTTGGAAGTAGGAAAAGCAGTAAATGAAGTGAAAGCTGGTAAAATTGACTTTAAAGTTGATAAAACTGGTATCATCCATACCTCTATTGGTAAGGTTTCATTTGATGCAAGCAAAATTGCTGAAAATGCGCAAGAAGTGATTAATACGTTGATCAAATTGAAGCCATCTTCTGCAAAAGGTACATATGTTAAATCGATCAATATATCTTCTACTATGTCTCCGGGCATTGTTATTGATAAGGCGACAGTAACTGGATTGTAATCATGACAAGAGAAGAAAAAAATCAGATTATTGATGAGTTAAGCGAAAAGTTCGCGGTAACTCCGTACTTCTACATTGCAAGTACAGCCGGTTTAACAGTAGCTCAAGCTACAGAATTCCGTAGAATGTGTTTTTCAAGAGGTTTAGAATACAAAGTATTCAAAAACACTTTGATTGCAAAAGCATTAGAGAAAACGGGAAATGACTATTCTGCATTCAACGAAGGTGTATTGAAAGGTATGTCTGGAATCATTTTCTCCCCAGAAAATGCTAAAGTTCCAGCTAAATTGATCAAAGACTTCCGCAAAGAAGCAGGAAAGGATAAAATTGCATTCAAAGGCGCTTCTATTGAAGGTGGTTTATATATTGGTGAAGACCAATTAACAGCACTTGAGAATATCAAGTCGAAAAACGAGATGATTGGAGAGGTTATTGGCCTATTACAATCGCCTGCTAAAAACGTTATCTCTGCTCTTACAAGCGGCGAGAAGAAATTAGCTGGTATCGTAAAGACTTTAGGAGAGCGTCCTGAATAATTACCAGATTTAACCGGGTCATAAGACCCACAAAATAATTAATTCTTAACAATTAAATTTTCAAAAAATGGCAGATTTAAAAGCGTTCGCTGAACAATTAGTGAACTTAACTGTAAAAGAAGTAAATGAATTAGCTGCTATCCTTAAGGATGAGTACGGTATTGAGCCAGCTGCTGCTGGTGCTGTTGTAGTTGCAGGTCCTGCTGCTGGTGCTGGTGACGGTGCTGATGCTCCTGCTGAGAAAACATCTTTCGATGTGATCTTGAAAGCTGCTGGTCCTAACAAATTAGCTATCGTTAAATTAGTGAAAGACTTAACTGGTTTAGGTTTGAAAGAAGCTAAAGATGTAGTTGATGCTGCACCGAAAGCTGTTAAAGAAGGTGTATCTAAAGACGAAGCTGAAGGTTTGAAAAAATCTTTAGAAGAAGCTGGTGCTGAAGTTGAATTGAAATAATTCACACACTGATTTTATAAAAAAAGGGGATGGCAACATTCCCTTTTTTTTGCTTTATTTGAATTCTAATTGCCTTTTACCAAAACATTAACTCATGCGTGATTTGATACAATTACTTCCCGATGCCATAGCAAACCAAATTGCTGCCGGAGAAGTAGTACAAAGACCCGCTTCTGTGGTAAAAGAGCTCATGGAAAATGCCATTGACGCCCAGGCAACTTATATCCAACTCATCATCAAAGATGCAGGCAAAGGTGTCATTCAGGTCATCGATGATGGAACAGGTATGTCAGAAACAGATGCTCGAATGTGCTTCGAAAGACATGCGACTTCCAAAATTAGAAAAGCTGAAGATTTATTCAGCATCAAAACCATGGGCTTCCGAGGAGAAGCTATGGCTTCCATAGCATCAGTGGCTCAGGTTGAATTAAAAACCAGAAGAGAACAAGACGAATTAGGGACCTTAGTTCGAATAGAGGCCTCTAGCCTAAAAACTCAGGAAAGCATTCAGCATCCTGTAGGCACATCGATTACGGTTAAAAATTTATTCTATAATATCCCCGCACGGAGAAATTTCCTCAAATCGAATCCTGTGGAAATCCGCCACATTCTTGATGAGTTTCAACACGTAGCCCTTGCTCATCCCAATATTCGCTTTTCCTTTGTTCAAAATGAACAAGAAACCTATCAATTGCCCGCAGAAAAGCTCGGTAAACGAATTGTCGATTTATTTGGAAAAGGTTATCGAGAACAACTAGCCTCTTGTGAGGAAGACACCTCCTATGTCAGCATAAAAGGCTATGTGGGAAAACCAGAACATGCCAAAAAGACGCGGGGCGAACAGTTTTTCTTTGTCAATGATCGCTTCATTAAAAATGCCTACCTCAACCATGCGGTGATGAGTGCTTATGAAAGATTATTGCCAGAAGGTGCATTTCCATTCTATGTTTTGTTTTTAAGCATCGATCCTAGTCACATTGATATCAACGTTCATCCAACGAAAACGGAGATCAAATTTGATGACGAAAAGTCGATTTACGCCATTGTTCAAGCTGCCGTAAGAAAGACGTTAAGCATACATAACCTAATTCCTTCCTTGGATTTTGATACCAATGTCAATTTCAACATTCCTCATGTTCCTTCAAATCTAAACTCATCAAACAAAACAAGTGCTTTTTCCCCAAGTACGGGTAATTCACATAAACATGTACAAGATGCCTGGAAAAAATTATACGAGGGTTTACAAGATAATATTCAGGCATTTGAACAACAAGCTCCCCAGGTAAAGTCAGCCTTATTTGAACATTCAAATAACGCTTCTGAAACTATTCTCCAGAGTAGAGCCAACCAAAGAGAAAATACAGCATTTAATTCCACAAATTTTCAGGTAATCCAAATTTTACAAAAATACTTAGCCCTAAGCTGGTCAAATGGTCTCATTTTGATTGATCAAAAAAGGGCTTATCAACGTATTCTATATGACCAATTTATGGATCATTTGCAGCGTAAAAATGGGGCATCTCAACAATTACTTTTCCCTAAATTATTACACATTAGTCCTGCCGACCAATTAATATTAGAGGAAATCAAAGAAGACCTCATCTATTTAGGTTTTCAATTGGCACTAGAAGAAGGGACTAAATATTGGGTAAAGGGGATACCCGCAGGTTTAGGAGAGGAAGACGGCCAATCCCTGCTCGAAGGGATTTTAGAACAGGTAAAACATGAAGCTAGCGATTTAGGTAAACACCGTAATGAAAAAATAGCCCAAGTCATGGCCAATAGGTCTGCCATCCGTTACCAGCAAAAAAAATTGAGTTCTGAGGAAATGAATGCCTTAGTTGAACAATTATTCGCTAGCAGTAATCCCAACTCCTCCCCAAATGGAGAACAAATCAGTAGAGCTTTAGCTGCTCAAGAAATCATGGACTTGCTCAACTAAGACCTATTTTTTGAATTTAGCTTTCGAGGGATTGAATTGCTTTTTAGCCATTTTAACCACCGCATAAATCATATTGGCTACTGTAGCAGGAACCATGGTAATTAAGCCCATTCCTTGCTTATAATCAGGATTTTGGTTTAAAAAATCATTGACATACTTATTTTTATGTCGCAAGGTTTCAAAATTCAAACTAGTTTCTTCCATTTTGAATGGAGTCTTTCGGACACGACTAAACCTTTCTATTTCAAAAAGATCATAAATCTTATGAATAATAGCTGTTTGAGAAGGTAGATTATTTTCATATCGCAAAAAGTTTTTGGTATACTCCCGAATAACCGAATATATAATTGGATTTATGGGATTGGAATAGAATACCACTTTTTTGGATAAATTCTTCAATTTTATGAAGATCATCTCCCAAAGAAAATCATGATAAGGCATTTTTACAATGTGCCTGTAATTTCTTTCTACCGATAATGTTAATCGAATTATAACTAAATCTTCATGGGTCAAGATGGTAAAATAGCAGAAACCAACCATCTTGTCTTTCACCATGAAACTCCAAACAAAAACTTCGTCAGGAACCGGTCGACAAAATGAGCCACCCAAAGCTTCTTCTAGACTGAGATTAGGACCAATAGTATGTGATAAAATAGTATAAATGCCTGAAAACAAGTCTGATTGAATATCAATATCCTGTTTTTTTATGTGGTACTTTACAACCCTCATAGAACAAATTGAAATTAAAAGTACCCTTTACTATAAATTTAAGCCCTAAAGAAAGCGGAATTTTTTAAAATTATCATCCTATAGATGAATATCACAGCATTAAATTCATAAAATCATGTAAGCTAAAATTATTTAGCCAACTCCACAGCTCTGTCGCGTGCCGCAAATATTCCCTTTTGAAGGCCCAACCCTACTTCTTTTTCAGCAAAAGCCTTTAATGCCGCTTCAGTAGTTCCTCCTTTAGAAGCAACCGCTTGAATTAATTCATCCAAAGACTTATCGCTCGTTTGCATGAGATGATAAGAGCCTAACATTGTTTGTTTAACTAATAACGATGCCATGGAAGGATCAAAGCCCATTGCTATGCCTGCATCAATCATGTTTTTGATTAAATAAAAGAAATAAGCAGGTCCACTACCACTTAAACCAGTCACCGCATCCAATAGACTTTCTTCTTCTAAAAATACGGCACGGCCTGTTGAGTTGATTAAATTCTCCGCCAATCGAATATCTGATAAACCCACTTCAGGAGCAGAAGCAAACGCGGTCATACCCATACCCAATAGTGCCGGAGTATTAGGCATAGCTCGAATTATTAATGGATAGGATAGACTTTCCTGTAATTTTTTGATGGGTATCCCTGCCATAATGGAAAGAACCAATTGACTCGGACGCAAATATTGTTTTAACTCTTCCGAAACGGAAGGATAGTCTTGAGGCTTAACAGAAAGGATGACTAAATTAACTAATGATATTTTATCTGATATGGTATCTACTACAACCCCTGCTTTTTGTTCTTGTAGAATATCTCCTCGTTCCTTATTTTTTTCGATAAGCAAAAGGTCCTCTTTCTTAACTAAATTATATTGAATAAATGAGTTGGCAAATGCCATCCCCATATTTCCACAACCTATGATTGCAATTTTCATATGTTATTTTCCTTTAAATAAATCTTCTAAAAACTGATCTAAACTAGCTCCACGAAGGCCTTTTGCCATTATTTTGCCATCTTTATCCAACATAAATGTCATAGGAATAGCAGAAACTTGATAGGCCTGCGCTGCCACAGAATTCCAATACTGTAAGTCGGAAACATGTTTCCAAGTCAGCTGATCAGTTTCAATAGCCATTAACCATGCACTTCTATCTTGATCTAAACTCACCCCAAAAATCTCAAAACCCTTATCTTTAAAACGGGCATAGGTTTTTATCACGTTGGGATTTTCTCGCCGACAAGGGCCGCACCAACTTGCCCAAAAATCAATTAAGACATATTTCCCACGTAAAGATGAGAGAGCTAGTTTTTCACCAGAAGGAGACGGCAAACTTATTTCAGGAGCCTCTGAGCCAACTTGAACACCCTTGAGCCGCTTGATATTTTCTAAAAACGGTTTGATTTGCGGGTGATTGGGTCTTGCCGCTTTAAACGTTTCTGAAATTGATTCTAAAGTCTGCATTTCCGACTCGATTGGAAGGAAATTCGTTGTCCATAGTGCCACCAAATTAGAACCCATCTGAGGAATTAAAGCTTTAATTTGGTTTAGAGCTAGATTTTGAGCCGTTTCAAATTCTTTTTGAATTCGAGTTTGAGATGCTGGTGTTTTTTGAATTTCGGCATTCCAAGCAATGACTTTTTTTTCTAGACCTTTTGAAATGGCCATCACTTGGTTCATCATTTTAATATTAATGGACTCTCCAGTTACGCTATAGGTCCCTGGCTTATCAGGGATGTTGACTCCATCCGCTTCAATTTGCACCTGCTCATTGCCCTCCAAAATCACCATAATTTTTTGAGGATTGGCTATGTCATAGCAATTTATCAAATAAAAGCCGCCATTGTCTCTTACTTTCCCACGAAATAGGACAGAATTATTTTGATCTGGACTTAGCGAATCTATTTTAACAGCTTGTCCTCGACCATTGAGAAATTCCAAATAAATTTTCCGTTGAGGTACAATTTGCTTAAGCTTAACTTGAATAGTAAATTCTTGAGCCTTCACGGCAAAGGACAAGAAGATAAAAGCAAATAAACATATACGATGCATAGCTGTAGATTATTGTGTCAGAGCTTCCTGAACTAATTGATTAACTAATTTTGGGTCAGCTTTCCCTTTTGATTTCTTCATTACTTCCCCAATAAACAGAGCAATTAACCCCTTTTTACCTTTTTGGTATTCTTTAACTTTATCAGGAAAGGCTTTAATGACCTCTTGAACAAAATTGGTAAGCTCATCATTATTACTAGCTAAAGACCAGCCATTTTCTTCTACCAATTGTTTAGGACTTTTATCCCTTACTTGAATACAAAGTGGGAATAATTGATGAGCCGCTAAGTTATGGGTAATGAGGCCTTGTTCTACTAGGTCCACAATTTCTGCTAAACTTTTAGGGCTTATTTCAAATTCGTGGATATGCAATAAACTTTCATTTAAATGGGATTTTACAGAACCCATCAACCAATTAGACAATGCTTTATAGGCCTTGGTGTTAGCAGCAGCTTCTTTAAAATACAAGGCCATTTCTTTGGTATCAGCTAAAAAATGGGCATCATAAGCGGGTAAGCCATATAGGTCTATCAATTCCAGTTCTTGCTCCCATGGGAGAAGTGGCATAGTCGATTTAATATCATTGATCCAATCCTGGGTGATGTGCAAAGGTGCTAAATCTGGCTCAGGAAAATAACGATAGTCATTCATGGTTTCTTTCACACGCATGCTAGAAGTTCTTCCCGTATGAGCATCAAAAGTCCGTGTTTCCTGAATGATGGTTTCGCCAGCATCTAACATAGCCGCTTGACGACTGCATTCATATTCTATGGCGCGTTGGATATTCCGAATGGAATTCATATTCTTGATTTCCACTTTGGTACCCAGTGTAGTCGTACCAATAGGTCTTAAAGAAATATTGACATCAGCGCGTAAAGATCCTTCTTCCATGTTTCCATCGCAAATCCCTAGATAGCGAACTAATTTTCGTACTTCAGAGACAAGAGCAAAGGCTTCATCAGAGGAATGCAAAGTTGGGTCAGTAACCATTTCTATTAGAGGTGTTCCTGCTCGATTGTAATCAATGAAACTAAATGGATTATCACCTTCATGCATGGATTTCCCAGCATCTTCTTCTAAATGAATATGATGAAAAGAAATGTATTTTTCCTCCGTTTTTAATTTGACTTTTATTTTCCCACCTATACAAATAGGTGTCTTATCTTGAGTAATTTGATAACCTTTTGGAAGATCTGGGTAAAAATAATTTTTACGATCAAAATATTGCCATTCATTAATTTCAGAACCAATAGCGATTCCCATTTTAATGGCATATTCCACTACTTTTTTATTTAAAAATGGCAAAGTGCCAGGATGACCCAAACTAATAGGGGATATTAAGGTATTAGCCTCCCAACCAAAGCGGACTGCGTCATGGGCAAATATTTTGGAATCCGTTTGCAATTGTGCATGGATTTCAAGTCCGATAACTGGTTGATAAGTAGCCGATTGAAATGTACTCACAGATTTGAAATAATTAGGTCATCAATAGTCTGTAAAGATACAAAAAAGGATAGGAAAGCTAGGCTTGGTGCTTGATTTTACACGTACAGGCGACCTTATGTTGATAATTTACCCAATAAGCGATTGAAATAAACACCCCTAATAACAGACCGAAAGCCCAGTCAAAGGAGTTTTTAGCCCATAAAACTTCAATCAGTTTTACCAAAACCGCTAAACCCAAATAAATCATGGGTAAGGGCTTACGATGTCTTTTGTAATCTTGAAAGAGAAGTATTAAAGCTAACAAGAAACTGGTAGAGACCAAAATCCATTCAAAAGTAGAAGTAAAGGCAAAGCTACTAGCAATGTATGGGGCAAAAAACAAAAAGATGGGAAGTGTCAAACAATGAATGGCACAGGCGATTGAAAAAAACAATCCCATTTTCTCTACTGGCAATAAATGTTTGTACCTTTTATACATTTAGATCTTTTACTAATTATTTAACTTCAAGTTTAAACTCTAGGTCTATATCGGTAGAACCAATTTCTTCGTCACCAGTTTTTGTCCGTTTTCCATTGGCTGGTGGCTGGTGTTTTAGAATTACATGAAGCTTACCAATACCTTTACCTTGAGTTTTACCTGTATTTTTCAAGCCCAGTGGTAAATTATTTTTATCCTTATCCTTTGCTTTGACCGAAAATAAAGAGGCCGGAGTTACTTTAAACACAAATAAATGAGCTTCTGCGTCTTCTTTAATTTTTTCTGTAACATCAACTTTTGTTTTTTTAGATTCATCATAAACTTTCACCTCCATTTCGTAGCTTTCATTGGCATCTAGCACAATGGACTCAAACTTATCGGGAGGAGTAATGGAATTAGCATCCAAATCTTGGAATGAGAAAGTCTTGGTGACATTTTTACTATTAGTAAACTCCAGATCCACCGTTGTGATAAGCTCATTATCATCGGTAGGTTCTACCTCTGGATCTTTTTTACAGGACAATAAAGACAAACTCAAAAAGAAAACGGAATAAATTAGACGGTTCATAAGTTATTAGTTTGCAATAGTGTTGCAAAGATAAAAAGAAAAATAATCAATGCAACAATGTTGCAAAATAATTATCAAGGAATTTCTATTATTGGAGAAAAAAAATTAGCTGTTCGACATGTTCCGCAGGGTCATGTCGAATAATAGATTATTGGAATTTGTAATTCCATTTTAAAGGTTAAAATCGAAAACTGGCTGTTCGACATGTTCCGTAGGGTCATGTCGAATAATAGATAATTAGAATTTGTAATTCTATTTTTAAAGTTTAAATTAAACGCTTCTTTATATCTAATGTTAAGGTATTTCTTTTTTTGGAGAAAAAAAGAAACAAAAAAACTTAGTTTAAAATACGGTTAATCCTAAGACGAATTCCGCTTTGCGGAACCGATGCTCACTCCGCATACGGCTTTAATTTTTGACGCTTAGCTAAGCCCTTTGCAAGGGTCAAAAATGCGCCTACCGCCTCGCTCATGCTTCGTTCCCATCTTTCGTTGGGATTAACCTTTGAATGAAGAATGTAGAATGGAGAATGAAGAATGGAGAATGCAGTAAGGTTAGAGATAGTGATTATAAGGATATTGGTAGTAAATATCAATAAAGTAGATTTTATTTAGTAAGGTTTAGTAGATATTTGAAGAAAAAACAGATGAAATCTGACAATATCATTCAAATTAAAAGTTTTCAGTTTGCTTTATTAGTTATAAGAATTGTTCGGCAAATTCAACTAGATAAAAAAGAATATGTGTTAAGTAAGCAAATTTTAAGATCAGGAACATCCATTGGGGCAAATGTGGAAGAGGCGGTAGGAGGGTTCTCTAGGAGGGATTTTTATGCTAAAATGCATATTGCGTATAAAGAGGCTCGGGAAACAGGATATTGGATAAGACTTTTAAGGGAGTCGAATATTTATCAAGAAGAGGAATTACAAATTAGATTAGACGAGCTGCTTAAAATTATTGGTAGTATTTTGAAATCTAGCCATTTATACCACTAATTCTACATTCTCCATTCTCCATTCTACATTCTTCATTCTACATTCTTTTCTGGCATAAAAAAAGCCCACTAGAACCTAGCGGGCTTGATAATAATAACTTGGAGCTTACTTACTTTCCCGGGTTTGATCCCAGTATCATCAGCGGTGCGGGGCTTAACTTCTCTGTT
>JAIXWL010000015.1 GCA_027491315.1 Cytophagaceae bacterium | reverse complement strand
TTTTAGCGCCTGTATACGTAGTAGCTGTATTGCCATTTGCATCTTGTGCAGTTACCGTAACTGTTTGAGATCCTCCCGCAGTCTGTGTGCCTGTTCCTGTTACCACTAATTTCGTAGCCGCTCCTGCATTGATTGTTACACTTGAACTAGTCACCGCTGTTCCTGTAGCTGGAGTGAATGTAAAGGTTCCTGCTCCCGAGGTTCCCGTATAGGTGATTCCATCGGTGGTTAAATTTGCCACTCCACTAGTAAAGTCTCCAGCTTGATTCAATACATTGGTTCCTCCAGATCCTAAACCTGTCACCGTTCCTCCTAAGGAATTTGTAACCGTTACATTGTTTGTCGAAGCATTGAATCCTGTAGCTGTATTACCATAAGCGTCTTGCGCAGTTAATGTATTCGTTCCTGTAAAGGCTGTGCCATTAATCTGCGGACTAGCTAAGCTTACCGCCAATTTCGTCATCGTCGATGGATTCACGGTCACTGTCAAACGATCTGCTCCTGCTGCTGAAATCGAACCATCGGTCACTGCTACTAGTGCTGTTTCAGCACGGTACAATTTCATGTTCGTTGTTACGCTTCCCGAGGCAAAAGTCAATG
The DNA here is from genome assembly GCA_027491315.1 of Cytophagaceae bacterium. Taxonomy (GTDB): domain Bacteria; phylum Bacteroidota; class Bacteroidia; order Cytophagales; family Spirosomataceae; genus Aquirufa. The sequence continues at coordinate 28,239 of JAIXWL010000015.1, read as the reverse complement.
CTGTCGTTGATCCAAAAGCTATATCAGTTGCTGAACTATTCGTTACCTTGGCTGTGGTTACTGGTGCAGTTGAACTGTTTGCTCCTGAGAATGTTAAATTCTTGGAGCCAGTATATGTTGTTACGGTATTACCACTCGCATCTTTAGCTGTAATCGTTATCGAATTGGTTGCTCCAGCTGTTTGGCTTGCTGTTCCTGTTACCACTAATCTCGTTGCTGCTCCTGGACTTACCGTCACACTAGAACTAGTCACCGCAGTTCCTGTGGCTGGAGTGAATGTAAAGGTTCCTGCTCCTGAGGTTCCAGTATAAATCATTCCATCACTGGTTAAATTTGCTACTCCACTTGTAAAGTCTCCAGCTTGATTCAATACATTGGTTCCTCCAGATCCTAAACCTGTCACCGTTCCTCCTAAGGAATTAGTCACCGTTACATTGTTTGTCGAGGCATTAAATCCAGTCGCGGTATTACCATAAGCATCTTGCGCCGTTAAGGTATTCGTTCCTGTAAAGGCTGTGCCATTAATCTGTGGACTCGCTAAGCTTACCGCCAATTTCGTCATTGTCGAGGAACTAACTGTCACATTCAAGGTTCCGCCTGTGTTTGAGTTAATGGCTCCATCACTCGCATTTATCGTAGCTGATTCTGCTTTATACACAGTCAAAACAACATTAATGGCTGCACCCGTGGTGAAAGTTATGACTGTACCTGTACCAAAATTTATTAATGCCGAGTTCTTATCTGTAATCGTTGGATTGGTCACAGGATTCGGGGAGGCAGTGGCCCCTGAAAAAGTTAGAGTTTTATCTCCTGTGTAGGTTGTGGCCACATTTCCACTAGCATCAAGGGCGAAAATATTGATAAATTGACTATTTCCTGCTGTTTGAGTACCTGTACCAGTGATACTAAATTTAGTTGCGGCACCGGCATTGACCGTGATACTTGAACTAGTTGCAGCTGTACCACTCGTTGGAGTAAAGGTAAATGTTCCTGATCCTGATGTTCCTGTATATTTTAATCCTAAACTGGTTAAATTAGCCACCCCGCTGACAAAATCACCCGCCTGATTCAATATATGATTAAGTCCTGATCCTAAGCCACTTACTGTGCCTGTCAAGCTCGTTGTTACCGTAACATTGTTGGTGGCAGCACTAAATGTTGTTACCGTATTTCCATAAGCATCTTGAGCTGTCAAGGTATTCGTCCCGGTAAAGGCTGTGCCGTTGGTTTGTGGACTAGCCAAACTTACTGCCAATTTATTAAAGGCAGCTGCACTAACGGTAACACTTAAATTATCACCTCCAGTAGAACTAATAGATCCATCTGTGACAGAAATCGTAGCAGATTCAGCTCTAAATAAGGACATAGGAACAGAAGATGCAACTCCATTCGTAAAAGTTATGAGGGTGCTTGAACCAAAATTAATTGCCACCGCATTTTTATTGGTTACAGTTGGATTAGTTGCCGGATTGATGGATACATTGGCACCTGAAAAAGTTAAGGTTTTGTCTCCTGTATAGGATGTGGCAATATTGCCACTGGCATCATAAGCGGTCAAAGTTATATTCTGACTATTTCCTGCGGTTTGAGTGCCTGTTCCAGTAATGACTAGTTTAGTAGCTGCCCCAGGATTTACCACAATGGAACTGCTGGTTATGGCTGTACCAGTTGCTGGAGTGAAAGTAAAGGTCCCTGTACCGCTGGTTCCCGTATAAGTCATTCCATCGCTGGTTAAATTAGCGACACCACTCGTGAAATCACCCGCCTGATTCAATACATTATTAGCACCTGTACCTAAACCACTTACCGTTCCTCCCAGTGAATTAGTCACTGTCACGTTATTAGTAGCAGCATTAAATGAAGTTACCGTATTACCATAAGCATCCTCAGCAGTTAAAGTATTAGTTCCTGTAAATGCCGAGCCATTGGTTTGGGGAGTTGCTAAACTAGTAGATAACTTAGTCATGGTGGATGGACTAACCACAACGGATAAATTATCCCCGCCCGATGAGGATATCGTGCCATCTGTTACCGAGATAGAAGCTGTCTCAGCATCGTATAATTTCATAACAGTGGTAGCTACACCAGCAGTAAATGATTCTGCAGTAGTCGAACCAAAATCAATATCAGCAGCGGAACTATTCTGTACCGTAGGATTGGTAACAGGATTGGGTGAACTTGCGGCCCCTGAAAAAGTTAAACTTTTCGCACCTGTATAAGCAGTAGCAGTATTTCCATAAGTATCCTGTGCCGTGATGGTAATGGTCTGACTTCCTCCTGCGGTTTGAGTACCTGTTCCTGTTATTGCTAACTTAGTGGCTGTACCTGGAGTTACAGTTAAAGAGGCTGTTTCAATCACATACCAACCCACCGCATTTTTTAATTCACAATTAAAAACTGTTGTGCCAGATTTTGTGTCAGATACAGTTACTGCAGCTTTACCAGTATTACCTCCAGATCCAGCCGTAGTTCCTGGATTGGTTCCAGTGATAGAGGCTGTACCACTAGTAGAACTAAAAGTAGCCGTGATTCCATTGACGTTAGTACCTCCTGTATTTTTGGATTGTGCAGTCAGGGTAGTAGTAACACCAGCAACTCTAGAAGTGTTAGATAAAATTAAAGTAGAGGCTGTTCCAATAGCAGCCCCAAAACCAATCACGATAGTTCCCTCAGCGTTGTTAGCAAAGGTATAGGCTGTGCTCGCTGCCAAGGTCGTGGTAGAATTGGGAAGTTCCAATAAATATCCCGCTGTACCCGCACCTCCTGTTAAAAATCCCAAAACTGAATTAGCTGGTGATGCAGCAGTCATCGAATAATTAACAACACCAGAAATGGAAGTTTCCCCATTCCAAAAAACGGCAGTAATAGATGCAGTACCGCCAGAAGTAGCGTTCCATGCGTTGGCAATCACAGCCGTCTCTAAACGTAATGGGGTATTGGTTGATTTAGCAGCACCAGTTGTCCAAGTGGTACCTCCCCCAGAAGCTGTAGTAGCAGGCCATGCCTCCAACAAATAAACACCAGCATCTTCGACAAAAATATCTTTCCCCTCAACCTTGATTTTATTATGGTCATTACGTACTAAAACAGTTTCGACGTACCTTTCGCTTATGTCTAGTTTCAATACTCGTATAGCAAACAAATCCCCCTCATCACCCGGAGAATCATCCAAACCATTCAAATAATCGTCCATGGCATGACCATATTCTTGCAATAGCAAAGAAATCATTTGGGAGTCTGTCGCTTCTGGATATAAAAAATTACCTTGGCCTTCTGAATACTCTTTGTTCATGTAAATCCTAGGACGACCATCTGGACCGACAGAACTATAACTTGCCATGGCTCCGTGCATATTTTCCCATTTCACAAATTGGATAGGCACAAATAAGCCATTGCCTAGTACGAGATTTCGTAATGAAATAGCCCTTTCGTCAAAAGAGGCATCCATTTGCTTACGTTTACCAGGGAAAAATTTAAATAACTGATCGCGGTAATCCGCCTTGGAAAAAAATGATCTTAAATGAAAATCAACCCCATTTTTGGCTTTTAATACCCGTTTTTTAGCAAAAGTCAGATCTAAACTATCTTCCGACTGCGCCACAAAAACATCTTGAGAATAGGGTATTACTGCGGCTTGAGCAAAGGAAGGAGCTAGGGGAGAATAGTTTCGTTGAGCAAACGAATCAAAACCTAAGGTAAATAAATATAGGCCAAAAAAGGCCACCAAGGCAGATTTGCCAGATTTTGATTTATTTATAAAACACAATAATAAAAGAATTCTAGTGATTCTTTGAAACATAAATTTTAGAAATAGAACACAAATACATTAGATTAAGACTTTCCTATATTCTTTGGTCTAATGAAATTGGGTATAGGCTTATTTAATAAAACACAAATTAAAAGGAACAAAATAACAAGCGAAAGTTACTAAAAATATGCCAATGACCTACATAAAAACTATAGCAACTTGTTCTCAATTTTAAATTCCGTTCTTCATATCCTTTAAATACTCGGATGGCGTTTTACCCGTATTGTATTTAAATGCTTTCACAAAATTAGATCTTGATAAAAAACCTGAAGAATGCGCTAAGGCCTCTAAGGTGTTCTGCTGGGCCTTTCCTGATTGAATTAAGGTAATAATATGCTTAACCCGTAACTCATTTTTCCAATCATTAAAACTTACTCCTAAATGATTATTGAAATAATATGACAATTGATAATAAGGTATTTTAGTATCCTCAGCGATCATGGACAAAGAAAAGCGGCTCCTTAAATATGGCTCATCTGCACAGTATTTAGCTATTTGATGGCCAATTTCTTCCAAACGGAAATAAGGAACTTCATAAGCCGTAGAAACAGCTGCACGTTTCACTGGAGGCGCAAAAGTTGATAGTACTAAATCCCCTTGATTACGGGAAGTACTGTGTTTCTTTTTCTTGTATTGAGGACTAAACAATACATAAGGAATAAATAGGATGGATAAATTCTGCAAGGAATAAACCCAATACTTTACATCATAACAAACCTTCAATACCGTAGGACTCAACAAACTTTGATTTGAATTTTTAAGCTCTATATTGTTCAAAAAGACCAAAAAAGCAGCTGTATTGAGCAGAATGTACAAAAAGATGATAAGCGCAATCCAAAGAATACTGACTTTATGTGTCACAAAATAGTTTTTAATTCGACAACGTTTAATCAAATAAAAACCTGTGTAAATAAAGTATCCTATAGTGAATACAGGACGAAACATGGACTGAATAAAAGTAGGTATTATCAGATACGGAGCATCATACAAAGCTTCTGAATTCTCTACAATTTTGTGAGCCAAAAGTAGCTTTTCATCAAAAGAAGAGAATAAATGCGGTAAAATGTTGATGAAAAATAAAACAGCAGGAATAACATGTAACCAGTCTTTTTGCACCAATCTTTCTCTTCCTATAATGACCTTGACAAAAAGGAAGAAAACAGGCCCCATTAGGAAATACAAGGGACTAAAATTGATGGCAAATAAGGAAATCATGAACTCAGAACGAGGCGTACTGGTAACGTCATGAACAATACCAAAAATACTTGTCAAGAAGTAAAAAATGGCTAAAAGGATTTTGGCATAAGCCCTACCCTCGCGGTATATGTAGAGCAGTAACGCAACAACCAGTCCTAGAAAAGAAAGATTTAGTATCATGAAAAATTATAGAACACGGAATGATGTAAAAATTTAGAACACGGGAGCAAACATCATTTAAGAAGATGCTTCACAAAAATAGATTAAAAAAATTTAAAATCAAGAACTTTAATTCTATTTTTTGTTCTTAATTTCAAATTAGATACTATTTAATTAAACAAAACAATTATTATATATAATTATTCCAATCATATTTAAAATTAATAAAAATCTTGATTGAAATTAATTTAAACTTAAGTTTACAAGATTTGGCTAAATTGAACAAAAAAATTAGCCTAAATGAAGGCAAAAAAATACTCGATCACTGCTAAAAATCAGGATTAAAACAAATCAAATCTCAATCTTGATTCTATTTTTTTATAAAGATTACGACCAATTTCAAGGCGACGAGAATCGCTTATTTGAAAAACACTGAAGCATTGGTCGCAAATACTAAATTCTCAGGCTTTCCAGAATTCAACATTTTAATCAAAAAAAACACGCTTTAATTTAACATTTAAATAATTAAACATTTTTCTAATTAAATATTTACATTAATAAAAAATAATGCAATTAATTTATTGGCATTTCTTTTATTTCACCTCGAATAATTAATTCTGCCGCCGTAGCAGCTTTAATTTTTTCAATACTTACACCTGGCGCACGCTCAACCAACAAAAAACCTCCTTCAGGTAAAATATCAATCACAGCAAGATCGGTAACTACTCGGCGGACACATGATTTACCTGTTAATGGCAAATCACATGTTTTCAACAATTTAGATTTACCATCTTTATTTTGATGAAGCATGGCAACAATAATATTAGGTGCAGAGGCCACCAAATCCATAGCACCGCCCATACCTTTAACTTGCTTACCCGGAATTTTCCAATTAGCTAAATCACCTTTTTCCGAAACTTCCATTCCTCCTAGTATCGTAACATCAATATGAGCCCCCCGAATCATGGCAAAACTATCTACCGAGCTAAATAAGGAAGCCCCTGGTATCATGGATATCGTTTGCTTACCTGCATTGATTACTTCGGGATCAACTAAATCCTCCGGAGGAAAGGGCCCAATACCCAATAAACCATTCTCAGATTGTAAAATAACCCGCATGCCTGCAGGAATATGATTAGCCACCATGGTAGGAATTCCAATCCCCAAATTCACATAGTCGCCATCCTTTATTTCCAATGCTAAACGCTTAGCAATAATTTCTTTTTGAGCATCGTAAACTGCAATTTGTGCCAGGTCTTTGTCGGTGGTCCGATGCTCAATCCTTTTCTGATAATCCTTTCCTTGAAAAATCCGATTCACATAAATACCAGGCAAATGAACTTCATCTGGATCAAGAGCTCCCAAAGGAAGCAATTCCTCTACTTCGGCTATGGTAATTTTACCAGCTTGAGCCATCATAGGATTAAAATTTCGGGCAGTACCATGGAAAACCAAATTCCCTTCCAAATCGCCTTTCCAAGCTTTTACTAAAGCAAAATCAGCGGAAAGTGCTTCTTCTAAAAGGTATTCTTTCCCTTGAAACACTCGAATCTCTTTACCCTCAGCCACCTCCGTACCTACTCCAGCAGGAGTAAAAAATGCAGGAATACCAGCTCCAGCTGCTCGTATACGCTCAGCTAATGTCCCCTGTGGAACTAATTTGACTTCCAATTCCCCCGATAAAAGTTGCTCTTCAAACAGCTCATTTTCCCCAATAAAAGAGGAAATCATGCATTTAATTTGTTTGTTTTTCAATAATATCCCTAAACCAAAATCGTCTACCCCAGCCTCATTGGATATACAAGTCAAATCTTTCACCCCTTTCCTACTCAATTCCGCTATCGAATTTTCAGGTATTCCAGCTAGACCGAATCCACCCAACATAATCCTTGCCCCAGACGAAACATCAAATAATGCCGTTTGGGCATCTTTAAACACTTTAGTATTCATATTGTCTATTTTCAAGCTACAATACTAAAGAAATTAGCTTATGATAAAAATGAAAAACAGCCGATAAAGACCTCTTCAAGGAAGACATTGATCAGGTTTTTAGGGCTTTTTTTTCTTCACGCCGCAACGCTGTCAAGGTTTGAAACCTTGACAGCGTTAAACGGTTCCTGCGTGAAACGATTCTCCATTCACATATATTGTCCAACAAATTGATATTAAAATCGGTGTAATTTGGTCGCTAGCCTCATTTTGACATTTTGAGCTTTGGACATATTTATCTAATTTAAAGTCTTATTAGCTATTGCCTCTAAAACCTATCAAATGATGCCAGAAAAGGAACCTGGATTAAAAAGAACCTTAAGCCCACTCATGTTGTGGGGTCTTGGTGTCGGATATGTCATATCAGGCATGTATTTTGGCTGGAATCTTGGACTAGAAAAAGGAGGAACCTTAGGTCTTGGTTTAGCCACACTCCTTATTATCCTTCTATATACCACATTTACTTTTTCCTATACCGAATTAGCCTGTGCCATACCCAAGGCAGGAGGTGGTTTTGATTATGCAGGCAGAGCCTTAGGACCTACTTGGGGCTTTATCGCGGGTATGGCCCAAACCATAGAATTCATCTTTGCTCCACCGGCCATTGCCTTTGCGATAGGTGCTTATTTTAATTTGTTTTTCCCTCAAATACCCATTCTAAGTATTGCTATATCCTCCTATTTTCTGTTTACCGCACTCAATGCCTATGGCGTAAAAGCAGCCGCCATCTTCGAATTAACTATCACCATTCTGGCTGTCGGAGAATTATTGCTTTTTGCAGGTATCACCTTACCCGCATTTGAATTAAAACACCTTCAAAGCAATCCCCTACCCCATGGCTGGTCAGGATTTTTTGCTGCCATTCCCTTTGCCATCTGGTTCTTTTTGGGCATTGAGGGGGTCGCCAATGTGGCTGAAGAGGCGATAAATCCTCAAAAAACCATTCTGATAGGATTCGGCTCAGCTATCTTGACCTTAGTGGTCCTGTGCATGCTCACTTTTTTCAGTTCCATTGGAGTTAACGGTTGGGAATCCATTGTCTACCAAGCCGACGGCTCTTTATCGGATTCACCGCTACCATTAGCCTTAAAACAGGTAGTAGGCGATAGCAACCTCTTGTACCATTTATTAATTTCCGTCGGTCTTTTTGGCCTGATTGCCTCTTTTAATGGCATTATTCTAGCTGCGGGTCGATCTACCTATGAATTAGGCAAAGTACATGCCGCACCTCCTTTTTTAGGACGAGTTCATCGAAAATTCCAAACCCCTGCCAATGCTTTATTCATCAATATGACCTTGGGAATTTTAGCTTTATTAACGGGCAAAACGGCTGAAATCATCACCATTTCTGTTTTTGGAGCACTAACACTTTATGCCGTATCCATGGTATCTATTTTAGTGCTCAGAAAAAAGGAACCCCATTTAGAAAGACCTTTTAAAACTCCTTTTTTCCCGTATTTCCCTTGGATTGCCTTGATTATCTCAGCCGTATCCATGCTATCCATGATGTATTATAATCCTACTCAGGCGGCCATCTATTTTTTGATTTTACTAAGCAGCAGTATCATATATCGATTTTTTGGACCTAAATTGACCCATAAACCCTAATTTTCAACGTAGAAAATGACCTCTACCGAACTAAAAAACTATTTATCTGCCCACCCGACCTCGAAGGTAAAAATTGCTTTCACGGATATCGATGGGATTTTGCGTGGCAAATACATTTCCACCGAAAAATTCTTATCTATTTTGGAAAAAGGCACCACCTTTTGTGATGTCGTTTTTGGATGGGATGCCGCCGATGTTTTGTACAGTGATGGCAAAAAAACCGGCTGGCATAGCGGTTTTCCTGATACACCGGCCCAACTAGATTTGAGTACCTTTCGACAAATCCCCTGGGAAAATAATCTTCCTTTTGTACTGGGAGATTTCTTAGAGCAAGATGGAAGTCCATCCTCTGTTTGTCCAAGGCAATTACTGAAAAAAATCATATCTGAGGCAAAAGCCTTAGATTTTAATCCCATTTTTGCTCAAGAATTTGAATGGTTCAATTTCGCTGAAACCCCAGATTCGGCCCAGGATAAGCATTATAAAAACCTAAAGCCCCTAAGTCCTGGGATGTTTGGTTACTCTGTACTTAGAACCACTCTAAATAATCCGTTTTTCAACGATTTATTCGAACAACTAAAAGCTTTCAACGTTCCTATTGAAGGATTACATACCGAAACTGGGCCAGGCACCTATGAAGCGGCTATTGCTCATTCAGGTGCTTTGGAGGCAGCGGATAGAGCGGTCCTTTTCAAAACGGCTGTAAAGGAAATTGCCTATAAACATCAAATCATGGCCACTTTCATGGCAAAAATTGATGAAAACCTGCCAGGCTGCGGTGGACACGTACATCAAAGTCTTTGGGATGCCGATGGCTCAACCAACTTATTTTACGATGCCCAAGATCCTTACCATTTAAGCCAAACTGCAAAACATTATTTAGCGGGTATTTTACAATGCCTACCACATATATTACCCATGTTTGCCCCAACCATTAACAGTTATAAAAGACTGGTGGAGGGCGCTTGGGCTCCAACCACCTTGACTTGGGGACTGGATAACCGTACCGTTGCTTTACGAGTATTAAGCGCTGGAGCTAGTTCTGCTCGTATAGAGACTCGTGTTATAGGTGCGGATGTAAATCCATATTTAGCCATTTCTGCCTGTTTGGGAGCTGGTTTATATGGCATAAAACATAAACTTGCGCTTCAAGATCCTACCACAGGAAATGGATATTTAGATTATTCTCATGGTAGTATTCCCCATACCTTGATCGATGCTACCCGAAATATGCAACAATCAAGTATTGCCAAAGAGATTTTTGGCGAAGAATTTGTTTCCCACTTCACCATGACAAGAACTTGGGAATGGCAACAGCACTTAAAATCTGTGACCGACTGGGAATACAAACGTTATTTTGAAATCATTTAATCAAGCCTATATTTTAAACGCATGTCTTCATCTATTTTACAGTACAATTTCCCAACCACCATCCGTTTTGGTGCAGGTGCTATCAACGAAGTAGCGGATTATTTAATCAAAAATAATCTCCAAAAACCTTTGGTAGTGACTGACCCAGTGGTAGCTGGCTTGGATTTTTTTAAATCCTTCATTCAATCGCTTGAAAAGAAAAATATCTCGGTGGAGGTCTTTTCTCAAATTCATAAAAATCCTGTAAAATCAGACGTTTATTTGGGTATTGATGCCTATGACGCTAGCCAAAGGGATTCCATTGTAGGAATCGGTGGAGGTGCCGCAATGGACGTAGCAAGAGCCATGGTTTTGCGCGTAAACCATCGAGAAGATTTATTTAAATACGATGATTTAATTGGTGGAGACATCTATGTTACCAACGATGTCCCTCACTTTATCACCATCCCTACTACGGCAGGTACAGGTTCAGAAGTAGGTCGTAGTGCCATCATTGCTGATGATATTACTCATCAAAAAAAGATTCTTTTTTCTCCGAAATTATTGGCTAAAACCATCTTTGCTGACCCTATGCTTACCATGGATTTACCTCCTGCCGTAACTGCAGCTACGGGTATGGATGCATTGACGCATAATTTGGAAGCCTACATAGCCAAAATGTCCCATCCTTTGTGTGAAGGCATTGCCTTGGAAGGTATTTCCTTGATTGCTAAATCCATGGAAAAAGCGGTCAAAAATCCAGACCTTGAATCCAAAAGCAATATGTTGATTGCCTCATTAATGGGCGCGGTTGCCTTCCAAAAAGGTTTAGGCGTTGTTCATTCTTTGGCTCACCCTATGTCCTCTTTATTGGATACGCACCACGGATTAGCCAATGCCGTCAATTTGCCTTATGGCATGAAATTCAATATAGCAGGTTTTGAAGAAAAATTCCGTCGCATTGCACGAACCTTAGAAATTAAGGATGAAAGTGGACAAGGAGTGGTGAATTTTCTGTTTGAATTAAATAGTAAAATTGGTATTCCGCATCAATTACGTGAAGTAGGGGTCAAAGATGAACATATTGAAACCTTAGCTGATTTGGCTATTGCTGACTTTGCTCACCCTAACAACCCAAAACCTGTTAGTCGAGAAGATTTTAAAAACCTGTATTTAGAAGCTCTTTAGGTAATGAAAATTCGTTTGGGCATAAGTTATAGTAGTACCAATTTCCAGAATTACCTCCGCTGGTTTGACCCGGAGGTAGATGCAGGGAAAGTGGAACTAATTGAACTGAAAGCTGGAAAAAGTACTGATTCCGATTTCGCTTTATGTGATGGATTTGTACTGAGTGGAGGTTGTGATATTGACACCTCCCTCTACCAAGGGGCAATCGATTACCCGCACAAACCCGAAGAATTTGAAACCGAACGAGATTATTTTGAAGCATCCATCTACAGGTATGCCAAAGCACATCACAAAGCATTGTTGGGGATTTGTCGGGGCATGCAACTTGTCCAAGTTATCGAAGGAGGAAAGCTCATTCAAGACTTGGGAGAAGAGGCCAATGGAGTACATAAAAAGGCAGGAAATACAGATAGAAAACATTCCATCCAGATTAATGGAGATAGCCTGTTAGCGAACATTAGTCGACTTAGACAAGGAGAAGTCAATTCGGCCCATCATCAAGCTATTGACCCAGCACAATTAGGTAATAATCTTATGATTTCCGCTTGGGCACCTGAAACGAATAGCCCAGAGGCATTGGAATACCTTCATAAACAAGATCATGCTTTTATGCTTTGTGTACAATGGCATCCAGAACGCATGGAAGAAAAGGAGAAAAGTCCTTTATCTGAAAACATTAAACAATCATTTTTATCCGCGATCATTCATTCATTATAAGCTATGCAAGTTATTAATCCCGCCACGGAACAAGTTATTCAAGAATTAAGGGAAGATTCCTCAACTTCTTTGGCACAAAAATTTGGTTTATTACAAGCAGGTCAACAGGCTTGGGCTGCCCAATCATTGTCCGAACGCATCAAAATTGTGCTCAAATTTTCAGCACTTTTAGAAGAAAACAGGGAAGAGCTGGCCGCTATTTTAAGTTCTGAAGTGGGTAAACCGCTACAACAGTCACGCAATGAAATCAATGGGGCAAGAGCCCGAATCCAATGGCTTTGTGAACATGCCACAGCTTATTTGAAGGAAGAAATCATGTCAGATAGTTCAGGGATGCTAGAGAAAATTGTCTATGAACCATTGGGGGTCATTTGCAACATATCTGCTTGGAATTATCCCTATTTAGTAGGGACTAATGTATTTGTTCCGGCACTTTTAGCCGGAAATGCAGTAATGTATAAACCTTCTGAATATGCAAGCTTAACCGGCATTGAAATTGCCAAATATTTCCATGCAGCTGGTGTACCTGAAGAGGTATTCCAATTAGCCATCGGAGCAGGTGCGGTAGGTGCAAGCCTTTTAGATATGCCTTTTAATGGTTATTATTTTACAGGGTCTTACCAAACTGGACAAAAAATATACACGCAAGTAGCCCATAAGATGGTCCCTGTTCAATGTGAATTAGGGGGTAAAGATCCATTATATGTAACCGATGAAGTGACAGACTTAGCAGGCATAGCGGCAGGAACAGCGGATGGCGCTTTTTATAATAATGGACAAAGTTGCTGTTCGGTAGAACGTATTTATGTGCATGAAAAAGTATATGATGCCTATGTTTCTGAATTTGTGAAAGAAGTAAAATCCTGGAAAATAGGCACCCCTACGGAAGAAGGAGTTTATTTAGGCCCCCTTTCTAGAAAAGCACAAATTGCCCTTTTGGAAAATCAAGTAAAGCAAGCCGTGGATTTAGGAGCTAAAATACTAACAGGAGGCAAAGCCATCCCTGGTAAGGGTTACTATTTCGAACCAACCGTTTTAGTGGATGTAAATCACCAAATGGACGTCATGAAAGAAGAATCCTTCGGCCCTATTATTGGTATACAAAAAGTCAAAGATGATGAAGAAGCCATTGCCTTAATGAAAGACACGGCCTATGGACTAACCTCTTCGGTGTATAGTGTTAATGAAAGTAGAGCCCAGCACATTTTAGCACAAATGGATTCAGGTACTGCCTATTGGAATTGCTGTGACCGCGTAAGTGCTGCATTGCCTTGGAGTGGTCGCAAGCATTCTGGTTTCGGTGCTACGCTTTCCCATCAAGGTATTCGCGCCTTTACCAAGACTAAGAGTTATCATTTACGACAGCCTTAACAGGACTAAATAAACACAAAACCTCGAACCTATGAAAACGTCCATTTCCCTTGCCTGTTTGCTTTTGTTAGTTGGCATACATGGAACTTTGACAGCTCAAAAATCTGCGCTTAATCCATTAGCTTATGAAGAAATTCCATTGGGAAGCATACGACCAACAGGATGGCTGAAGCAACAAGTAGATTTGATGGTTAAAAATTCCACTGGGCATTTGGATGAAAATCATAAAAAGATTAAAACAGATAATGGCTGGTTAGGAGGAAAAGGAGATGATTGGGAGGAAACTCCCTATTGGTTGGATGGCGCCCTACCTGCGGCCTACTTAAGTGGTGACTCTGTACTCATCAAAAAAGTGCTGAATTATGTCCATTGGACCTTAACCCACCAAAGGCCTTCTGGTTTCTTTGGGCCCTACAGCAAATACGAAAAGGAAACGGGCAAAATGGCTGAGACAGGTGACCAAGCTGCCGATTGGTGGCCAAGAATGGTCATGTTAAAAATTTTACAACAATATTATCAAGTTAGTGGAGATCCAAGGGTGATTCCATTCATGACCAAATATTTCCAATTTCAACTAAAGAATTTGAAAAATACGCCTTTGGTAAAATATACCGAATGGGCACAATCCAGAGGCGGAGATAATTTGATGGTGGTCTATTGGCTGTACCGACAAACCAAAGCTCCTTTTCTCTTGGAATTAGGTGATTTGATTTATTCTCAAACGACGAATTGGACAGATTTATTAGGAAAAAGAGATTGGGCCATTCAGGCGGCCTATCAGCAAAACGACCAGCGATGGATGGACCGTCATGCCGTTAATGTGGGTATGGGAATCAAATTACCTGCGATTTATTCTCAAGCCAAAAAAGACCCCTATTATTTACAAGCACTTAAAACAGGCTTTCGTGACTTAATGACCTTGCATGGACTTCCTCATGGTATGTTTTCAGGAGATGAAGATTTACATGGCAACGATCCCATTCAAGGTACAGAATTATGCGCTACTACCGAAACCATGTTTTCTTTGGAACAAATCATCTCGATTACTGGGGATACCGAATACATGGATGCCTTAGAACGTATGACATTCAATGCCCTTCCTGCCCAAATAACGGATGATTTTAATGGGAAACAGTACTTTGGAATGGCTAATCAAGTGGAAGTTAAAAGAGGGGTTTACAGCTTTTCTTTGCCCTTTTGGAGAGGTATGAATAATGTGTACGGACCCTATAGTGGCTATACTTGCTGCACGGCCAACATGCACCAAGCTTGGCCTAAATACATGTCGCACCTTTGGTATAGAACTAAGGAAGGAGGCTTTGCCGCTCTGATTTACGGCCCCAATAAGCTAAGCACTACCGTGAACAAAGGTATCAAAGTTCAGATAGAGGAACGTACCAATTATCCTTTTGAGGACCAAATTCAATTTTTGATTCAACCAGAAAAGAAAGTTACATTCCCTATGGAATTCCGAATTCCATCTTGGTGTGAAGAAGCCATTTTACTGGTAAATGGAAAAGAAGTTTTGCGAGAAAAAGGTGGTAAAATAACCAAAATAGCTAGAGAATGGACCCCTGGTGACCAAGTTACCTTACAATTTCCCATGAAAATCAGAACACAAAATTGGGGTAAAAATTCCCGTTCTGTGGAGTATGGTCCACTCATCTTTGCGCTTAAAATTCAAGAAGAATTTCAGAAGCAGGTTCATCCACAAGAAGGTGAGTATTATGAGATCCTACCTAAAAGTGACTGGAACTTTGCCCTCTTGAAGAAATTTGTGGAAAAACCAGTAGAACATGCCACATTAATTAAAAAGCCCTTCCCGAAGGATTTTCTCTGGAATCAAGCCAGCGCACCCATGGAAATCACCTTAGAAGGCAAAAAACTTCCGGATTGGAAAACAAATGCGGGAGTAGCCTACCAACCTGTAACTACCCGAAATGGGGATTACTTGGGACCAAGTGAAGAAAAAACAGAAAAAATCACCTTGATCCCCTTTGGATTTACGCGTTTGCGCATAGTCGCATTTCCAGTAGTGAAATAAAATAATCAGGTTGATGATAATATTTAAAAACAGGTTAAGGCATTGAGAATTTCAACCTAGATTTGTAATAAAATCAGTTTTTATTCAAGTATCATAACAGTTTAGGTGATTATCAGTTTAAAAGCTTAATAGCTTTGACAGTTTAACAGCTTTGACAGTTTAACAGCTTTGACAACAGCTTTGTCAAATTTTTAAAATTTGACAAAGCTACTGCAAGCTACAGCAAACTACAGCAAGCTAAAGCAAGCTTAAGGAAGCACAAGGAAGAAAGCTAAACCAAACTAAAGCCATCATTAAATTTAAATACCCCTTTAAAACAATATTCCCATGAACCCAGTAAAAAGTTACGGCGCAGTTAATAAAGATTCAGCCATTGCTCCCATGCAAATTGAACGTAGAGAATTAGGCGCTCATGATGTTTCCATTGATATTTTATATTGCGGTGTTTGTCATTCAGATATTCATATGGCTCGCTCCGAATGGGGTCCATCGGTATACCCGATTGTTCCTGGCCATGAAATTGTAGGCATAGTCAAGGCTGTAGGTGCTGAGGTTACTCAATTTAAAGTAGGTCAAACGGCTGGAGTTGGTGTATTCGTAGACTCCTGTAGAACCTGTCCTTCATGTCAAGGCGGTCAAGAACAATATTGTGACAACAACTTCACTCCTACCTACAATGGGTTTGAAAGAGATGGTAAAACGCCCACATTTGGTGGCTACTCATCCAACATCGTGGTCGATGAAAAATACACCTTGCACATCCCATTTACGGATCATTTAGCTCAAGTGGCCCCATTATTATGTGCCGGCATCACGACCTATTCTCCACTTAAATTTGCTGGGGTAGGAAAAGGACATAAAATAGCCGTTTTAGGTTTAGGGGGCCTTGGACACATGGGCGTAAAATTTGCCGTAGCCATGGGTGCAGAAGTGACCATGTTAAGTACTTCCCCTTCCAAAGAAGCAGATGCCAAAAGATTAGGAGCTCATCATTTTGTTTTGTCAACCGACAAAGAAGAAATGAAAAAACTTAACAATTCTTTTGATTTTATATTGAATACCGTGGCAGCGCACCACAACATGAATGCCTTCCTAAACTTATTGAAATTAGAAGGTAAAATGCTGATAGTAGGCATTCCTCCAGAAGATCATCGAATTGCGGCTGCCAGTTTGATTTCCAAAAGAAGAAGCATCATAGGCTCCAACATTGGTGGCATTGCTGAGACTCAAGAAATGTTGAATTACTGTGCAGAACATAACATCTTGTCTGACATCGAATTGATACCGATGAATCAAATCAACGAAGCTTATGAGCGAATCATTAAGTCAGATGTCAAGTATCGATTTGTTATCGATATGAAGACCATTTAATACACCGCATTGAAAAGAGCTTAGCCAACACTAAGCTCTTTTTTTATGATGATTCTCATAAATTAGCCCGTAACTATTTAGTAAATTGTGGAATGAAATGGATTTATCTATCGCTATTCCTTCTTACAATAAGTGCTTGTAAGAAAAATGAAGAAACTACTTTTCCCAGTGAAGGACCAATTTCCGAGTCTGTTTACGCTTCGGGAACATTAAAAAGTCAGGACCAATACCAGGCCTTTGCCCCAGTCAATGGAATTATTGAACAAGTATTTGTACAAGAAGGCGATAGCGTCAAGATAGGAGATCCCATCCTTGCAATTTCTCACGTAACTCAGCAATTGAACCAAGAAAATGCTGCCTTAGCAGCCAATTTTGCTGATTCCAAGAATAATCAAAGCAAGATATATGATGCTGAATTATTTATAGATTTAGCCAAAAATAAATGGAGAACAGACTCTACTCTTTTGGTGCGTCAAAGGAATTTGTGGAAACAACAAATAGGCACTCAAGTAGAATTAGAACAAAGGGAATTAGCGTATGAAAACTCCAAAGCAGCTTATTTGTCCTCGATTTTAAAATTGAAAGAATTAAAGCGTCAAATTCAGTTTACTGCCAATCAATCCAAAAAGAATTTATCCATTTCAAAACAACAGAGTGAGGATTTTACCGTCAAAAGTAAAGTTAATGGCATCGTATATGATGTGTTAAAATCCAAAGGAGAAATCGTTAGTCCTCAAACTCCATTGGCCATAGTAGGAAACCCTTCTCAATTCGTTTTGCAGATGCAAGTGGATGAGGAGGATATATTCAAAGTCAAATTGGGATTACCAGTCCTATTAACATTAGATGCCTACAAGGGACAGGTATTTGAGGCGAAGGTCAGTAAAATTTATCCCATCATGAATGAAAGGAGCAAGACTTTTTTAGTGGAAGCTCAATTCACTCAAAAACCAGCGAATTTATTTCCGAATGTCACCTTTGAAGCCAATATCATACTTTTCAAAAAAGAAAAATCGCTTTTAATTCCAAGAAATTACCTCATCAAAGACAGCTTAGTGATCAAAGCCTCAGGAGATACCATTTTAGTAAAAACGGGATTAAAAGATTTTAAAAAGGTGGAAATATTGGGTGGCCTTAGCGCACAGGATGAAATCAAAAAGCCTGGCAAATGAACATTAAATTAATTCAAAATATTGCCATTTCTTTACTTTTAGCACGATGGAGGCAAACTTTAGTTGCGGCTATTGGGGTTACTTTTAGTATCACCATGTTTATTACGCTCTTAAGTTTCATGTCGGGTCTAAATGATTTATTGGATGGCCTAATTTTGAACCGTACCCCACATGTGAGATTATACAAAGAAATCAAAGCTTCTGATCAACAACCCATTGATGTACATTCAAAAAACACCAATCAATACAATTTCATTCGTTCCATCAAGCCTAAATCCGAAAGGCTAGAAATACAAAATAGTGCCGCCATCATAAAAAACTTAAAGACGGATCCACGGGTACTAGGTATAGCTCCTAAAGTAACTGCTCAGGTATTTTATAATGTGGGGGTCATTGAGATTACTGGAGTTATTAATGGAATAGATCCAGAGGCTGAAAACAAACTTTTTTTCTTCAATGATTATGTCACAGAAGGCAATTTCATGGACCTCAAAAACATACCCAACAGCATCATTTTAGGCAAAGGCGCTGCAGAAAAAATGTTGGCTCAAATAGGGGATGTAGTCCAAATCACCTCCAGCAAAGGAGAAAGAATTTCCCTGAAAGTCGTCGGTTTTTTTCAATCTGGCTTACAGGATTTGGATAATGTTCAAAGCTATGCCTCCATCTCAACCACGCAAAAACTATTGGGAGAATCCAATAATTACATCACCGACTTACAAGTGAAGTTAAATGATATTTTAATGGCGCCGGATGTAGCCAAAGAATACCAGCGCATTTATGAAATTCAGGCCATTGATATTCAAACAGCCAATTCTCAATTTGAAACAGGTAGCTCAGTCAGAAGCCTAATATCCTACGCGGTTGGGATTACATTATTGATAGTGGCAGGCTTTGGAATATACAATATCCTAAATATGATGATTTACGAAAAAATGGATTCCATCGCCATTTTGAAAGCCATCGGATTTTCAGGAAAAGATGTCAACCGTATTTTCATCTTAATAGCCTTAAGTATTGGCATATTTGGTGGAATACTAGGCCTTTTAGGAGGCTTTGGCCTATCTGCCATCATTGATCAGATTCCATTCAATACCAGTTCATTGCCGACAGTTAAAACCTATCCGATAAACTATAACCCGAGGTATTATTTGATTGGAACTATTTTTGCTATCATCACAACCTACCTAGCTGGTTATTTTCCATCCAGGAAAGCGAGTAAAATAGACCCTGTCATCATCATAAGAGGAAAGTAGCATGAGCCAAATCATTTTAGAAGCCCAGGGAATAAGCAAAAGCTTTCATGATCCTGTCACCATACCAGTACTAAAGGACATTTCATTTACTTTAATGAAGGGCGAATTTGCCTCGATTATTGGTAAGTCGGGATGTGGAAAATCTACCCTTTTGTACATCCTTTCCACGATGGACACAGATTATGAGGGAAATCTCATCATCGACGAGGTTTCCATGCAAGGAAAAAATGAAGGGGAATTGGCCGTAGTAAGGAATGAAAAAATTGGCTTTGTTTTCCAATTTCATTACCTACTCAATGAGTTCTCCGTATTGGAAAATGTTATGCTACCCGGTCAAAAATTAGGAAAATATTCTCCTAAGGAAATCAAAGAAAGAGCATACCAAAAGTTGAAAATTCTAGGTATCGAAAACGAAGCTTTAAAAAAGCCCAACCAATTATCGGGCGGTCAAAAGCAACGTGTAGCTATTGCTAGAGCATTAATCAATGATCCATTAATCATCATGGGTGATGAGCCAACAGGGAATTTGGACAAAAAAAACAGTGAAATAGTTTTTGATATTTTTAAAGAATTAGCGGATGTCTACGGTCAATCTTTGCTTATAGTAACCCACGACAACGAGTTCGCTTCTAGGACAGAACGCATCATAGAAATGCAAGATGGAGCAATTCTCCGTATGTGATTATCCAGCTAGCATTGATCCCCCAGGAATCTTTCTCAATAGCCAAACAATAGTACCCGAAATCAACAAACAACTAAAGGCTGTCAATGGAATTCCTATACTAGGATGTACCAATTTATAATGTATCCCAATTTTAGCGATATAGAATAAGACCAAAATATGGACCAAATATATTCCATAGCTATGCGAACTAATCCATTCTCGCAAAGGAACTAACCTGCGAATCTCAAAGGGAAAATACTTACACAACAAGAATAATCCCGCAGTAGACAATACTACGGAAGGTGAAAAATTGGCATAAAGCAATCCGTAAAATTTCCCATCACGCAGCGATAATTGATAAGTGCCCAACAAGGTCCAAGCTGTTCCAATAACGAATAAGGCAATGGCCCAGAAACGTATTTGAACTAGATGATCAAAGTCTTTATGGCGCAAATAATAACCCAATACCAAATAACCTAGGTAGCCAGTAAAATAAGGCAAAGGCACAGGAGATTCTAAAATTGGAAAATGAGGGTTATTGAAAACTATGGTCAGCAACCATATTCCTAAAAAGTATTGAATTTGACGTTCTGAAGCCTGTCGAATCCAAGTTCCGATAATAGGAATAAATAAATACAAGCCAATGACCATGTACACATACCAAAAGTGATATGAACCTCCGGTAAAGTATTGTTGACCTATCCAACGAATTAATTCCTCCAAGGAATGAAAAGCTTTTCCTCTTAACCGAACCGCCCAATTGAAATACACGAAAAAGATATTCCAAAATAAGAAAGGAACAACTATTCTCTGAAAGGACTTAGCAATAAAAGACCCGTAGGGTTCTTCCTTCCCAAGCACCAAAGCACCTGTTAACATAACGAAAATAGGCACAGCAAAACGCATGCAGCCATTGTAGACATTGGCATTCCACCATAAAGCATCAGGAACACGATGAAAACTCAGCAGCAAATTTGCTGCTGAGTGTATCAAAATCACTGCTAGAGTCGCAATGACACGTAAATTTGTTAACCAAATAATGGGGCCACTGGCCTTAGAGATTTGCATTGTCGGGACCTGCAAAAGGTTGACGATACAAGCGTTTCTTTGTAGCTGCAAACAAGGCATTGGCTACCGCTCCACCCGTAGGAGGTAAAGCTGGCTCACCTAATCCAGTAGGTGCAATGCCATTATTCACAAAATGAGCCTCCACAGTTGGAATTTCATTTCCCCGAATCAATTTATATGTATCAAAGTTCTTTTGCTGAGGAACTCCCTTATCAAAACTCAATTTGCTGTACATAGCATGACCATAACCATCTATGATTCCCCCAATCACTTGGTTTTCAGCACCCGAACGGTTGATCACTTCTCCGCAATCTGTCACGGCAGTAACGTGTGTTACCTTCGCTTCTCCATCCACTATTTTGGCCTCTGCAACTTGTGCCACATAGGAAAGATGTGAGAAATACACACTGAATCCTTGGTGGACATTCGGACCTTTCTTACCCCATTTAGCCTTTTCAGCGACTTGCTTAATCACTTCAATGAAACGATCGGGTTCGTATGTGATTTTTCCAACTGGATTCGTTTTCACTTTTTGAAGCCACTCTAAACGCATTTGAATTGGATCTTTTCCAGCTGCTAAGGCTACTTCGTCTAAAAATGATTGCTCAGCTGATGCCAAAAAGTTGGTAATGGGTGCCCGCCAAGGACCCGTGGTTATGGCAGAATTATAATTGAATGACTCAATTAGAACATTGTCAATGGCCCCCACAGGGAAATTATCTTGTCTAGTACTATTACCCGCATTTAAACCAACTCCACGTAGATAAAAGGCCGTCATTTCACCTTTCTCATTTAAACCCGCCTTGAAATGATATCTTACTGCCGGACGATAAATACCTCCAGTCATATCATCTTCGCGCGTCCACATGACTTTAACAGGCATTTTAATGATACTTGAGAGCTCGGCAGCTTCTAGGGCATAATCATTATTTAATCGGCGACCGAAACCACCTCCCATTTTAGTCAATTCTACCTGAATAGTATTCTCCGGTACACCCAAAAGTGTTGCTACAGCTTTCTGAGCAGATTGAGGAACTTGAGTGGGTCCAGCCAATAAAACAGAACCTGGGCGAACATCCGCAAAGAAGTTCATAGGCTCCATAGGTGTATGTGACAAGAATGGACATTCATAGGTAGCTTCAATTACTTTAGCTACTTTAGCTATGGCTGCATGAAAATCACCGTCCTTCCGCTCAACCTTGGCTTTGTCGGTCTTCATACCTTCATCAAACCACTTTTTATGCGTACTGTCACTCTCTAAATTACTCGTATCTGAATAGGTGCAGGCCAATTTTTTTCTGGCTTGCATGACCTCCCAAGTAGATTTACCTACTACAGCCACTTTATTTTTGAAAGAAACCACATCAATGATTCCTGGCATTTTTTTAACTTCTGCGGCATCAAAAGAAACCAGCGTAGAACCAAAAGCTGGAGGGCGTACGATTTGCGCGACCACCATCCCCGATTTCTGTGTGTCTAACCCATATTGTGGTTTACCTGTTACGACTTTGTAATTATCGACACCTTTGACAAAGCTTCCAATAATTTGGTAATCCGCACGGCTTTTATAACTAACCTCGGCTGGAACCGCTAATTTAGATGCAGCATCAACCAATGCTCCATAGGCCAATTTTTGACCTTTATTGGGTCCTATTACAAATCCTTTGGAGGTTTTACAAGTACTAGCCTCCACACCCCATTGCTGAGCTGCAGCTTGAATTAACATGTGTCTGGCTGTGGCTCCTGCTTTGCGCAAACGCTCCCAGGAATGCTTCAAAGCCCCACTTCCTCCAGTCAACTGACGCTCAAATAATTGAGTATCTAAATTTGCTTGACGCACTTCCACTTGCTTCCAATCCACATCAAGTTCTTCTGCCACCACGATAGGAAATGCCGTTTTGATTCCTTGTCCAATCTCTGGGTTTGGGGAATACAAAATAATTTTTCCTGTGTTTTCGATGGAAAGAAAAGCATTAAAGCGATTGGCATCTAATACCGGATTCATTTGTTGAATGACCCCTGTATTTGCCTTGGATTCAAACCAGTCAAATCCTAAAGAAAAAACGCCACTTAATAAAGCCGTTTTTTGAATAAATGATCTTCTTGTCGTTTTCATCTTTATTTCTTTTTGGTTGAAGTGGACGTAGAAGCAATTTCAGCAGCGCGTTTCACTGCATTATGAATGCGGTGGTAGGTACCGCAGCGACAAATATTCCCAGACATTCCAGCCACGATATCGTCATGGCTAGGTTTTGGATTTTTCTTCAAAAGGGCAGCTGCAGTCATAATTTGACCTGCTTGGCAATATCCACATTGAGGAACATCTAATTCATCCCAGGCAACTTGAACAGGGTGTTCTGCCTTTTCATTTAAACCTTCAATGGTCGTAACCGCTGATTTCCCAACGGCAGAAACAGGCAACACGCAAGAACGCATAGGTTCTCCATCAATCCATACGGTGCAAGCGCCACATTGAGCTATACCACAACCATACTTGGTCCCTACTAGAGATAAATGATCTCTCAGAACCCATAGCAAAGGTGTATTGGGATCTACCTCCACTTTCACCTTTTTACGATTAATCTGTAATTCGATCGACTCCATTGTTAATTGGTTTAAAAATATAAACGAAATATTATTTACGTTTTTTAGATTTTGTTTCTACTGGAACAAGCTCTTTCACTCGAATGTTTCGGAATTTCAGTTCATTTCCATGACCTAAAAAGCCAATATGACCTTTGGGATTAAATAATCCTGGATGTTCTTTATGATCTGGGGTTCCACCTTTGGTTGCCTCAGCAATATCCCCATCTAAAATTACCTCACCATTTAAAATCACCTTAATGTGATTTCCCTCGGCAATTACTTCTTGTTGATTCCACTCTCCTACCGGTTTTAAGAATCCTTTCTTGGCAGGGATAATGCCATACACTGAACCATGATATTGATATGGCTGTAAGTTGGCATATACAGGAGCAGTATTATCCAAAATTTGTAATTCCATACCCACATAGGCAGCATCTCCTGTCAATGGGGCACGAATCCCCAAACCATTGTTTGCTCCAGGAGTTAATTGGAATTCAAATTTAAAATGGAAATTGGCATATTCATTTTTGGTGAACAAATTACCTTTACCGCCACGCTTTGGATAGATCACCAAATTGCCATTTTCTGGTACATAATCCGTGGTGTTTCCTGTCCACTTAAACAAAGAGGAACCATCAAACAAAAGCTCAAAACCTTGTGCTTTTTCCTCTTCAGAAAGAGTTTGTAAAGGTTGAGGCTCTAATTCTTTGACATAGATATTACGGTAAACAATGTGATTACCATGAGCCTGTAATTCAATCGCATCCTTCACAAAAATCGGGATTTTACGATCCCAATAGTTTTCTAAAATAGTATTATCCACTACCAGTTCACCGTTTAAGTAAACAGTTACACGCTCACCCACCATTTTGATGTAGAATGTATTCCATTCTTCCACTGGGTTATCGGCCACCATTAATGGATTTTTCGCATTGATTTGATTGTTATACAATCCTCCTGAACCTACATTGGCTCCTACTTTTAAAAGAGAAATATCCCAAATTTGAACCTGAGGGGCTCCACGTAAATAAATACCCGCATCACCTGCTTTTTCGATTTTCCAATCTACATACATTTCAAAATCTTGGTAATCTTTTACCGAACATAGGTTATCTCCATGACCTGTGAAATGCAATTCATCATCTTTGGCATACCATCCTTTGCGCATATTTTCATCGGCTTTCACCTGCTTAATCGCTAAACTATCAGCTGACATAGCACGGCGCTTAACTGGATTTTCAACTAATCCTTTCCAGCCAGATAAATCTTTACCATTGAACATAGAATAGAAACCAACTTTATTTCCTAAGGCATCTATGGCCTTTTGAGTAGAAGCTCGTAATTCAGCTGAAGAGATGAAAGGCATAGCTTCCAAGACCCAAGCCTTTGTCATTTGACCTTGTAATGCTGGATTCCCAACAAATAAAGTGGCTAAACCATCGGCAGCGACTGAACGGGCATTGGCTTCTTGTAAACCTATTTGCAAGGTTCTCATGGCAGATAAACTTGGGCTGCGACCCAAACCTCTAAACACCAAAGCACGCGTGTCCATATCTTGAGTCAAATCCAACACCTTACGATAACGTAAAATTTGCTGGGTAACATTCTGCGTGGCTTTACCATTACTTTTCACATATGCCTTGATTGCTTCCAAATTCTTGGTTTTTTTGACCAAGTCGCCTAACCAAACTAATGATTCTGCTTCTGAAACAAAAGGTACCCAGTTCAATTGATTTTTAGCTTTCAGGGCATAAGAATTTACTTTCGTAGCCAGGCTTGGATCTAACTTTTGAATTTGAGTAACACAATTTTGCAAATGCTTTACCTCGCTTTCATTACTAGCACTCGATAGTTTTTGAGCAATAATATCAAAATCTGCTGCACTTACCCATCGGTATAATACTTGATAAGCTGCAGCGCGGGTAGCCTCATTTGACTGAACTGCATTCCAAACATGTGATTTTATGGCCGGCCATTGACGGTAAGACGCATAAATAATCAACATGGTTTGTTGAGATGCACTGAGTGTAGCATAAGAACCCAGCATTTTTTCAAAAAAGCTATTGGCTGCTAAATTGCTAGCCACCTCTCCTACGGCAATTCCATCTACTTCTGTTGCAGCAGCGGTAGCCCAAACTTTAGCTAAACCTGCAGTGCCTTGGATTTTCAATCGAGCAATGGATGCTGCTGTACGAAGAGAAGCATTTTTAGATGCTTCAGCGGTTGAAATTTGAGTTAATGCCCATGCAACTTTAGCATTTCCTGCTGCTTGTACAAAAGAAGTTTTCTTGGCATCGGAAAACTTTCCAAAGGCAGCGGCAATAATTCCAGCATCACTGGTTTTGGCATGCTTAATCAAATGCTTGACCAAATAAGCCTCTAGCTCATTATTGTTTGCTTTGGCAAATGCTCCTAATAAATAAGGAACGGGTGCCTTAGATTTCGACAATAAAACCTCACTCACTTTAATTTGAGAGCCTGCAGGCCAAGAAATTACATTTAACTGACTCAATGCACTAGCATCTTTGGAAGCTTTAACAAAAGACAAATAGGCTT
The DNA here is from genome assembly GCA_027491315.1 of Cytophagaceae bacterium. Classification (GTDB taxonomy): domain Bacteria; phylum Bacteroidota; class Bacteroidia; order Cytophagales; family Spirosomataceae; genus Aquirufa. Next base: position 2,135 of record JAIXWL010000015.1, on the reverse strand, counting down.
CTAATGCTTGAGTTGGCTCATAAGCTCCATTAGCCTTGGTCGCTTGCTCTTTTAAAATTTTAGCAGCATTGGCTGAGCCTAGGGTCGATATCGCCTTTAAAATCAATTGATTAGTACGTTGATCTGTCGAGGGCCATAAGGCTTCGATGGCTGATCCTGCAGCTTTATAATTGATATCGGTCAAAGCCTGAATCATGTCTTTTTGATAAGCCGCATTACCTTGCTGGAGGGCGGCAATCAGTGCTTTGCCCACTTGATCTTGACCAAATGGTGCCAGTTTAACTAATAAACGGGCAGCGGGTCCAGCCAAATGATTCTTTTGCAAGAATGGAATAATGACAGGAATGGATTCAGCACGAGCAATAGGTTGTAAGGCTAACATGGCAATAGCCTGCGCATTTACATCCGTTGATTCTTGAACAATTTTCAAATTCGCTTGTACTCGAGCCGCACGATCCGCTTCATTGCCTCCCGTCTTTACGGAAATGGCCGTGGGCTGTTTTTGCGCTAACATGGGTACCTGAGCCAGTGCACCAATCAGCAATAAATTAAGTATTGAAGTAGTATATTTTTTCATTTTGATTACATAGTAAATGGTGCACGCATTGGTTGATCAATCAAACGATTGGCCTCTTCATCTCCAACAAACTCTTGTTTTACTGGATCGAATTTCAAGTTTCTGTTTAATCTCATCGCGATTAAACCCATATTGACGATGGTACAAGAACGGTGACCATTTTGATCATTTAAAGCAAAGGTTTTTCTTCCTTTCACGGCATCAACAAAATCTGTTTGCTGAGCAGGAGGCTCAGGGAATTCTGCCAACTTACGTTCCAAATCAGGAATATCCGTCTTAAAACCACGGAATACCTTTCCTTTTGGGCCTTCAATATAAGCCACATTCTCATCTCTACCTTCACCATCTAATACGATTTGACAACCATCAGCGAAAGTATAGGTAATACGGCGGAAAGTGCCCACAGCATCAGCATCCTGAACAGGAGCATCTACTTCGACATAAATCGGACTCGTATCATCTTTTCCTAATAAATATTGCACGGGGTCAATATAATGCTGTCCCATATCGCCTAATGCACCTCCATCATAATCCCAATATCCACGGAAAGTCTGGTGGGTACGATGAACATTATATGGTTTGTAAGGAGCTGGCCCTAACCACATATCGTAATCCAATTCTGCTGGAACTGGCTGTTGGGTTAAACCAGTTTTCCCAACCCAATAAAATTTCCAATCAAAACCTGTATGCCTAGAAATAGTCACTTTCAAAGGCCAACCCAATAAACCTGAATCAACTAATTTCTTGATTGGCTTGATGGTGGTGTTCATCCCATAAAAATTACCCTCAAAACGGAACCAGGTATTTAGTCGGAAGATTCTTCCATGTTGCTGAACTGCTTCTGTTAATCTTTTTCCTTCGCCTATGGTACGCGTCATCGGTTTCTCACACCAAACGTCTTTACCGGCTTTGGCAGCATCGGCAGCAATAATACCATGCCAATGTGGAGGTGTTGCTACATGGACGATATCCACTTCTGGCAATTGAATTAATTCACGGTAGTCGCTAAAGGACTTCACTCCTTTCTCTACCTCATTTAAACCTAATTGTAAATTCTTTTTATCCACATCACATAGAGCTACTACCCTAGTGCCTGCATAAGGAATATGCCCACGACCCATTCCTCCTGTACCAACAATGGCCTTGGTCAATTGATCGCTTGGGGCTAAATAACCCTTACCCAAAACATGACGTGGAACAATACTAAAAGCAGCAAATCCTAATGCGGATTGCCCAATAAATTTTCTCCGAGAGACTTTCATATGATAAATAAGCTTATTGGGACAAGATAGAAAAAAAAAAGCTTTTTCTTGGACTTTACTATCATGGATTTATCCTGAGGAAGAAATTTTAATTTCCTTGGCTGAAATAAGAATTTTGAAAATTTATCAAGAAGAAAATGGAAAGCCTAGCCTAACCAATAATCATGGCAAGCACAATATCAATAAATAGATGAAATAATGCGGAAAAAAAATCGTTGACCGAAGGATCTTTACTTCGATTTTCCTTCTTCATACAACGCTGGCAAGGTTCGGAACCTTGACAGCGTTTAGCATTC
>JAIXWL010000013.1 GCA_027491315.1 Cytophagaceae bacterium | reverse complement strand
TGGAGAATGTAGAATGGAGAATGTAGAATTTCACATAGATATTTAAGTGATGAAATAGTTAAAAGTAAATATTAACCCAAAATTCCCCATTCTACATTCTACATTCTTCATTCTTCATTCTTCATTTTATTTCAATTTATACGCAACCACCGATTTTTTGAAAAACGTAGGAACATAAACGATGCGCTGATCTGGGTTATAGCCAATATCAGCTGAATTGTATTTTTTATCGCGCGTGTCCAGCATGGTAGTTAATTGACCAGATTTATCCAGGTAATAAATGATACCAGGCCAGCAAGTAACTACAAAATCACCATTTCCTACAGGCTCTATGCCATCTCCACCTACTTCAGTAGTGGCCACAGATACGAGTTTCTTATCGGCACCAGCTTTGAAAATAACGTTGGCAGTAAGCATATACAATGCATCACCCACCGCTTTTAGCCCATTAACTCCCTTAAGGTCACTTAAATAAAGCGCTGCCTTACCATTTTCTATGCGGTGAACTTTTCCCAATTTAGAGTCAGAAACATAGACAATACCTTGCTGGTCTACCGTAATATCATTTAAGCCAGTAGCTCCTTCAACAGGAATTTTAGTCATTATTTTACCGGAATTCGTATTAATTACGACCACTTCTGATACATCAGCTACGTATAATTGCTGCTTCCAAATCCCCATACCTTTGGGCGCATTTAGACCTGTGACCCATGTTGCATTCAAAATTTTGCCATTTTTATCGAGTTTGGCAATTTCACCCTTACCATCTACATCCCATGGTTGTCCATCAATTAATGCTGCATAAAGACTACCTTGATGGTATAAAACAGACTCAGGAACGGCGAGGGTAGTATCACTCTCCCATACTTTTTCTAGTGTATGTTGGGCTTGTGCAGTCCAAGAAAGTACTAAAAACAGAGCAAATAGTAAGTTTTTCATTGTTAACAAGATAAATGGATTAGAATAATATTTTTTCAAATGTTTAATTTACAAATTTTTGATTGTCTTGCTAATCATGGGCCATACCTAACCTTAGATAGCTTCACCGAAAGTCAATAAATTATAATCAGGGTCAAGTAATGAAAATTCTTTTTGTCCCCAAGGTTTAACATGAAGATGCCCATTGGGATGGATTTTTACTTGATTATTTACCAGGCTTTGGTATAGTTCATCTATTTGCCGGGCTCTGATATAAACCTGTCCATAATTTTCCTCGGGAATTAAATCCTTAAATTCAAAAAAATGGATTTGAATTTGATCTTTTTGTAACATCAAATATCCTTCAAAGTCTGCTTGGCCAACTTCCTGAAATCCTAGTTGGTTTACATAATAATCCCTAGTAAGGGCTTTATTTCGCATAGGTAATTTGGGATGTATTTCGGAGAGCATGAGTCTTTATTTTTTCAAAAGATAGTTTTTAATATTGGAATAATAGGTTTATTTCTGGATAAATCGCTTGAAAGAAACGAGGGATATTTATCCAAAAAGCAGCGTTTGTTCTCCAATATTTTTCACGCGCTGAGCCTGCATTTTAGAACTATCCAATGGTTTGAAAAAGGATTTGATTTCTTCACTCGACAAATCTGCTAGCCAATCTCTTTCTTGTTCTGCCTCAAGGATTAAAGGCATTCGCTTTTTGGTATTGTGAATTTCCTCCATCAATTCATTGGCGGGGGTGGTAATGATGGAAAAGGAGGGTTGAAGGGATCTTGTTTGTGGATTATGCCAAATGGCATAAACTCCAGCCAAAGCAAAGGACCCATTTTCTTTCAAATGTATGTGGTATTCAATCTTATCTTTACCAAGGTGTTGCCATTCATAAAAGCCATCTATTAGAATTAAACAGCGTTGTTTTAAGATGGAAGGCTCAAAAGAAGGCTTTTCAAATATACTTTCTGATTTGGCATTTAGGGTGTTTTTAGGCAAATCTCGGGCTTGCTCTGTGTTGGCCCATGCTGGAATTAGGCCCCAAGGAATTAATTGTATGAGTTCCGGTTTTCCTTGGGTGATAATAGGTAGCGCCGCTCGGGTGAAACCAGAAATTTTCCCTTGTGGTGCTTGGGATTCATCATATTTTGCCTGCGCTTTGAACCTTGCTTCTAAGGCTTTTTTAGAACTAGTCTGGTCGGTATAATAACACATGCAGGTAAATGATCAAAAATAAGCGGTAAATTTCGCTCTCAAATTACTACCTTTTTTTGATTTTTGGGGAGGTGATTTTTAATGGCTAATATTTCTCCTTTTGCGTATCGTGCAAATCATTTATTGATTAGCATTCATGATGGAACTGTCAGCATTTTGCCTTAGACTTTGAAACAATCGAGTTATTTTCTCGTTATTTGTAAAAAAAGCATTTATGAAATCATTCTTTATTTCTTGCATCGTTTTTTTATGTTTTCAAGCTTGTGGTCAAAGACCCAAGGATGCTGCTCAAGCAAATATACCTATGAAAGATTTACCTAAGTCAGAGGCCGAATGGAAGGCCAAGTTAACACCCGATGAATATTATATATTACGTCAAAAAGGGACAGAAAGACCATTTACGGGGAAATTTTTAATGCACAATGAAAAAGGCATTTACACATGCCGTGGTTGTGGGGCTCATTTATTTTCCTCCAATTCCAAATTTGATGCTCACTGCGGATGGCCTAGTTTTGATAAAGAAATCAAAGCAGGCGTGATTAAAGAGACGGTTGACAATTCCTTAGGCATGCGCCGTATCGAAATTACCTGTGGAAAATGCGGTGGACATTTAGGCCACGTATTTGATGATGGTCCTACAGATACGGGTTTACGCTATTGCGTTAATTCAGTTTCCTTGAGCTTTGAACCAAGTAAATAGTCTTTGAAAATCCTGGTCAGTTAAGCTAGTTCGCCAAAACCGACCTGGATTTTTTTATAATTTATCCAATTCAGAACGTCCAATTAATCCAACGTTTTTCCAGGTTAATTTTCCATCTAGATATAGCTCCAAGTAGGGAATTGCTTCGATATTTTTAGCCTTTGCCAATTCAGGATTGGCATCTACATCGATTTTAATAAGTTCGACTTCGCCTTTTTGATCCTTAACATAAGCTTCTAATATGGGGCTTAATTGTTTGCATGGGCCGCACCAAGTGGCATTGTAATCAATGATTACCTTTTTCTTGCCTTTAATTTGGGTTTCGAACGCAGCTAAACTCATCCCTTCTTGCCTGCTTTCGCTACCAGATTCTGTCGATAAAGGCAAACTAGCAGCATTCCATGCCAAGATACCTCCACCTAAATTATATACCTGCTTGAAGCCCATCGAAATCAATTGTTGGGCTGCTTGAGATGAACGACCTCCCGACAAACAGTAGACATACACGGCTTTGTTTTTATCTAATGTAGCAACTGTTTGTTGGAATAGTTCTGAACTAATATCTGCTGAAATAGCACCAGCAATGTGTCCACCATCAAATTCTTCTGGGGTTCTTACATCCAACAGTTGATTGGAAGCACCAGTTTGGATGGCTTGTTGGAATTCGGTGGCACTAACGTCCTGTAATCCTTCGCCTGCAGGCTGGGAGCAAGAAAAAAGTGTAAGTGAGAAAAGGAGGGAGAAGAGGAGGGATTTCATAATAATGTAGAATGAAGAATTAAGAATGTAGAATGGAATGAAGAATGAAGAATGTAGAATGTAGAATGGAATGAAGAATGAAGAATGTAGAATTAAGAATGAAGAAAAGCTAGTAGTTTGTTTAAGTCAAGTGACCTGAAAATAAGCAATAATTCTACATTCTACATTCTTCACTCTAAATTGATTTAACTATACTGTTGAATGATCCCCACCAAGGTATGGGCAGGAATAACACCCGATTGTCGCCAAACTGATTTACCATTTTTGAATAGAATCATGGTAGGAACAGAGCGAATCTGGAATTTTTCCGCAGTTTTTCGGTTTTTGTCCACATCTACCTTGATGATTTTTGCGGAATCGCCAATTTTGGCTTTTACTTGCTCCAAAATAGGCTTTAATTGTTTACAAGGTCCACACCATTCTGCTGAGAAGTCGACCAGCACTGGCTGTTCTGATTTTAGTAATTCTGAAAAATTGCTCATAATAATGGCTTTTATATAGACTAAACTATCTTAATGACATCCAAGTTCCACCATTGTGAACTTCTTGGAAACCATGAGATTTCAATAAGCGTTTGGCGGCACCACTACGCATACCAGAGGCGCAACAAGTGATGATAACATCTTCTTTTTTTAATTTATTTAAATTGCTGGCCAAGGTTTGTAAAGGTAGATTGATAGAACCTTTCACATGCCCTTGCTTGTATTCGGCTGCAGTTCGAACATCCACTATTTTGGCGCCAGATTTTATAAGCGCGGCAACATCTACCTTGGAGCCTAAACCCAATAAATTTTTAAGAAATTCGATCATGATTTTGTTTGTTTATTTATGTCACAAAGCTACGTGCCATTTTACTTGTTTGGCGTGACAATTGTCTCTTTGGATTTTCTTAAACGAAACATTTGCTGGCAACAAAATCAAGGACAAAAGCCTTGCCTTGGTGCAATGGACCTTCGTTTAATACCCTTGCATTTTCTTGGCAAAATTCTATGTTTAATCCAGCAAAATCTACTTTCAACTCATCTAGGTGAAATAACATGTTTACATCCTTGGGTCCGCCAGAATCCAGGCCCAATTGATTTTTAGAAAACCCTTCTAGGATAATTTTCCCACCTGGTTTTAGCCATTTGATACATTGTTGATGGAATTTTCTACGCTCTTCAGGCGGTAAATGAAAGTAAACCAAGGCGATTGCATCAAATGACTCTAATGGATATCTAACATTGTTTGCATCAATGCATTCATAATGTAGGTTAACAGACTTTTCACTCGCCAACCTAATGGCTTTTCCTTGGGCGGTATCACTGCTATCAAAGGCATATACTTCCCATCCCAATTGTGCCGCAAAAACTGCGTCACGGCCTTCACCTGCTGCAGGAACAAGTAGGCGGCCTATGGGTAATTGGGTTAATTGATTTTTTAAAAAATCATTGGGTTCAATTCCATATTGGTATTCTTTTGAGTTATACCGAGAATTCCATATTGTTTTCATGTGTAGATTGCTTACTTTCGAAAAAAATTAGAAAATGAAAAAAATCCTTGTTACTTCTGGTTTTGCGTTACTATTCACTTTTCATTCTTTAGCGCAGTCGCCTGCTCACAAAATTGTGATTCAGGTGAACACCTCGGACACCACTGCTTGGCATGGTGTGGTTCGTAATATTGGTAATCTTCAAACCGCCTTGGGTCCAAATACTTCCATTGAAGTGGTTGCTCATGGTTCAGGTATTGGTTTATTAATAGATTCAAAAACTACTCAAAAGGCTAAAATTGCAGAATTAGCGGCTAAAGGAGTTTCATTTGTGGCTTGTGAGAATACCATTCGCATGAATAAAATTGATAAAGCAACTATACTTCCTCAATCAGGTTTTGTGCCTTCTGGCGTGGCTGAAGTGGTTTTAAAGCAAGAAGCAGGTTGGTCCTACTTGAAACCATAATCAACTTCCTATTTCTTATCAGCTGGAAGCAATCAAGGTTTCCAGCTGCTTTACATTCTTCCAGGTAATATCTCATTCCAGTATAACCAAGGTAAAATTTTCGTTTTTAATTGGTACATCGACCACCTTTCTTTGGATTGATCGAAAGGAAAGGTCTCCGTTGGGACATTATTGTAATCAAATTCGGCCAAGACTAATTTTCCGTATCCCGTGATAATCGGGCAGGAAGAGTAGCCATTGTAAAATGCCATCAAATCCTCACCTTTAATCAGCGAAAGTAAATTAGCCACCAATACAGGTGCTTGTTTACGAATAGCGGCACCTGTTCTGGAAACTGGGATTCCTGCTACGTCTCCGCAAGAGAAAACATTGGGGAATCGTAGGTGTTGAAGGCTATGTTTGTTGACCTCTACCCATCCAGCCGCATTTGCCAAGCTGCTTTTTCGAATAAAATCTGGGGCAGATTGTGGTGGAGTCACATGGATCATGTCATATGCTACCCAATATTCTTGATCTTTATTACTATCTCCAATTCCTACAAACTTAGCTTTTTTTTTTTTTTTTTCAATCTCTACCAACTTGACAAAGAAATGGGTTTGTATACCGTAGCGTTGAATGACTTTTTTAAGTGTTTTCTCATATTTTTCAACTCCAAAAATACGTGTTCCTCCACTCCAAAATGATACTTGAGCAGCTTTATGATGTTTTTTGAAATAGTCTGAAGACATATACATCACTTTTTGCGGTGCTCCTCCACATTTTACGGGAGTGGGAGGATTGGTAAATACCGCCTTGCCATTTTTGGGTAAAGATTGGACACATTCCCAGGTATAGGGAGCTGTTTCAAAACTATAATTCGAACAAACCCCATTTTTTCCTAGGCTTTCTTCCAATCCCTTTATTTCAGACCAATTGAGTTGAATACCAGGGCAAACGATGAGGTAGTCATAATAAATGGATTGCCCATTGTTTAAGTCTAGTTTATTTTTTTCTGCTTGAACTTCGCTAACCATGGCTTTTATCCAAGTAACTTTCTTAGGCATCACGGAGGCTTCATCTCGTACAGTTTTTTGAATGTCAAATACTCCACCACCTACTAAAGTCCATGCTGGCTGATAATAATGTTTCTCTGCTGCATCAATCAAGGCAATATCTAAGTTGGAATCCTGGCGCAATAATTGACTGGCCACGGAAATACCCGCATTACCGCCACCAATGATGATGATTTGATGATGAATTCTCATGTGGATTTTGTTTTAATTATATGTAATATTAGGATATTCAAGCTTAGTGAATCGTGATATTTGTCACTATGCGAGGCAATTGCACTGAGTAATTTTGAGTTATAAATACCCATGTTAAAATGAAATCAAATCAATCCCGCTTAAATTCATTCGATACCCTCATTCGGTTCCTATATGGCCTAGTTGTTGTACTATTTGCCTTAATGATTTATTTGATTTTGGACCCCCGTGAGGTAAAAGAGAATGATCTGTCAGGAGCGGATTCGACGGCCAGATTTGTGCCTGTTGATACCAATTTTACCCATGTTTGGACGGCACCTTCCGACTGGCGTATGATGTATTTATCGGCATCTCAAATGGAATTGGTACTTTATGGTCGTGAGTTGATAGCGCATACTTCAGATTATTTGGGTCCAAAAGGTTCGGTTAGAGCTATGTCAAATGGCATGAATTGCCAAAATTGTCATTTGAAGGCGGGCACTCAGCCTTGGGGGAATAATTATTTTGCTGTAGAATCTACCTATCCCAAGTTTCGAGCACGTTCGGGTACTGTTGAGAATCAAATTAAACGGGTTAATGATTGTTTTGAACGTAGTTTAAACGGGGCTAAGTTGGACTCCTCCAGTAAAGAAATGCAGTCGATATTGGCTTATATAGCTTGGTTAGGTCAGGATGTTGAAAAAGGAAAAATCCCTAGGGGAGCTGGAATATTTAAGTTGAAGTCAATGAAACGCGCCGCAGATCCTGAGAAGGGGAAAATGGTGTATGATAGTAAGTGTCAATCTTGTCATCAGGCAAATGGGGAAGGAGTATTAGCAGCTGGAGGAAAATCCTATATTTATCCGCCAGTATGGGGAATGCACAGTTATAATCAAGGAGCGGGCTTGTTTCGCATTTCCAATTTAGCAGGCTATGTCAAGTACAACATGCCTTTGGGAACCACCTATGAAAAAGCGCAATTGACGGATGAGGAAGCTTGGGATGTGGCGGCCTTCATTAATTCCATGCCAAGGCCTGGAAAGGATTTATCTACAGATTGGCCAGATATTTCAGCTAAGCCTTTTGATCATCCATTTGGTCCTTATGTTGATCCTTTCCCAGAATCTCAACATAAATTTGGTCCCTATAAGCCCATCAAGGATTGGATTAAAAAACATAAAAAATCGAAAAGCTAAACCAATGAACTCTAGAAGAAAATTTTTACAAGGTGGGCTACTAAGTAGTGTCGCCGCATTGTCTCCACTAGCTCCTTTGGAAGCTAAATTGACTTCCCCAAAATCCAATCCTGCAAAGCCGGATTCCGGTAAAATTACAATTTTACAAACCACCGATGTGCATTGTCAATTACACGCACATGATGAGTTATTTTGGGAGAATGAAGAGCTCGTTTTTCGAAAAGCGGGTGGATATGCGCACATGGCCTCGGCCTTAGACAAAATAAAACAAGGTAATCCTGAAAATACCATTACGTTAGATACTGGAGATATGTTTCAGGGATCCATGTTATCGGTGAAAACAACGGGCCAGGCATTTGTTCCCTTGTTGAATGCTATGAATTATGATTTGTATCTACCCGGAAACTGGGAAGTTGTTTATTATAAGAAAAATATGCAAAAACTATTGGGTGGCCTTTTAGCTCCTAAAATTTGTGCAAATATGTATCATGATTTAGGTGATGGTAAGAAAGGAGAATTGATTTTTCAACCGTATCAAATCATGCATCGTTTGGGGATTAAAATTGGTTTCTTAGGTTATACGGATCCCTTAGTTCCTCTTCGTCAATCACCTTTGTACAGTAAAGGTATTTTATATACCAAACCTGAAGAAAATTTAAAAGAATATGTGACGCTATTACGCGAACAAGAGCAATGCGATTTTGTTATTATCTTATCTCATTTAGGTCTTTCCCAACAAATTGCATTAGGGAATAATCCTCATTGTGAAGGGGTCGATTATATTTTTGGCGCGGATACACATGAGCGGGTACGTAAGCCGATTCAGGCAGAATATACAAAGATTGTGGAACCTGGCGCTTTCGGATCTTTCATAGGGAAGTTAGATATTCATGTTAAAAACGGAAAATTGACTGGTTCCTCTTACGAATTAGTAGAAGTAGATCCCATTAAATATCCAGCAAAAAAGGAGATTTTAACCTTAGTAAATGAGTTGGAGGGCCAATGGAAGACTGAAATTAATAAAGTAATAGGTTATAGTACTTTACCCTTATATCGAAATTTTGTGGTTGAAAACACGATTGATACCTTGATTGTAGATGCCTTAAAATGGAAGGTAAATGCAGATGTGGTATTGTCTAATGGTTTTCGATTTTGTCCACCGCTTGTTCCGGGAAAAGATGGTAAAGTAGCCATTACAGAAGGTTATTTGTATGATATGTTACCTGTGGATTCCACGATTAGAACAGCGAAAGCAACAGGCCAACAAATCTTAAATTGGTTAGAAAAGGAGTTACAAAATGTGTTTGCACAGGATGCTTCCTTACGATTTGGAGGGTGGTTAATTCGATTTAAAGGTATGCAAGTGGAATTCAAAGCATTTGAGCGAGTAGGACATCGCGTTCAAAAAGTCATCATTGGTGGTGCTCCTTTGGAGTTAGAAAAATTATATGTTTTGTGTGCATGTGAACGTGAAGGTGATCCTGAGGATATGCTTTGTCGTATGAAAGGTGTAAAGGAAGCCAAAAATACTGCTTATACGTTGCACAGTATGATGAAAGAGTATCTGGCTAAATTCTCTCCAGTGACTCCTACCTTACGGCATGATGCTAAAATCCTTGATGGGCCACAATCATTATTAAGTCAGGTAACAGGCGTGGATTACACATTTAGGTAGAAGCATAAATACACTAAAGCATTAGCCTTAGGTAACTTCTTTAATTACTTTCGACATTTAAATTTAATTAAAATAAAAAGAGGGATTTCGATGAAAGTCGGAATCCCTCTTTTTTATTAGACCAAGTATATCATTAGTGAGGTAATTGATCCCTAAACTTACCGTATACCCAAGTACCAGCAATGGCACTTAAAATAACCACTGAAATGGATAATACTCCGGTGCCTAATTGAGCAAATAGGGGGCCAGGACAAGCACCTGTGATAGCCCAACCAAATCCGAACATCAAGCCTCCGTAGATTTGTCCTTTGTTAAACTTTTTATCCGTGAAAGTAATATCCTCTCCGTGAATGGTTTTCACATTGAATTTCTTGATTAAAAATACAGAAATAGCCCCTACCACTACGGCGGTTCCAATCACGCCATACATGTGGAAGCTTTGCAAACGAAACATCTCTTGAATTCTGAACCAAGAAATAATCTCGGCCTTTACGAAAACAATACCAAAAACTAAGCCTACGGCCAAATACTTAAAATTATACCACCAAGGGTGCTTTAATTCAGATTCATTGATGCACATGGCATCTAATGATCTTACTTCAAAATCGACTGGGTTGCTATGAACTACTTTTTTATTTTCCATGGTGATTAAAGGCTAAGAATGTAAGGTAAAATGAAATTGGCCATGATGAATCCACCTACCATGAAGCAGATTGTCGCCACTAGGGATGGCCATTGAAGATTACTTAATCCCATGATGGCATGTCCTGAAGTACATCCTCCTGCATATCGAGTGCCAAAACCGACTAAAAATCCGCCGCCGATCATCATAATTAATCCTTTGGCTGTGAATAAATTTTCAAAGGAAAATAACTGCACTGGTACTAATCCAGAAAAGTCGGTTATACCATAAGTAGCTAATTCATTGGCCAAATCAGGGTGAATAATGATTGGCTCATTTGAGCCTAATAAAGTAGCAGACAAATAGCCACCTATCAAAATTCCACCTACAAAGTATAAATTCCAAGTTTCTTTTTTCCATTCGTATTTGAAAAAGGAAATATTACTCGGAAAACAAGCGGCACAAATATGCCTCAAATTAGAAGATATGCCAAAATGCTTATTGCCTAGAAGTAATAAAGCCGGTACGATTAAGCCGATTAAGGCCCCCGCCACGTACCATGGCCAGGGTTGAGAAATGGTTTGTATCATGGTTTTATAATGGTAAGCTTTTTTTTAGTTATGAGTGTTTAGTTATTAGTTATTAGGGTTTAGTTATTAGTTATTAGGGTTTAGTTATTAGAGTTTAGTTATTAGAGTTTAGTTATTAGAGTTTAGTTATTAGAGTTTAGTTATTAGAGTTTAGTTATTAGTTATTAGAGTTTATTTATTAAATACTAAGTAATTAGTTTAAAACTGTCTACTTTTTAAAAGGACTGAATGCACTAGCTGATTTGTTCTTTTTAATGTCCAGTGTTTAATTACATTTCTTTGTGTTTTGATTTTTATCATCTAACCACTAATCCCTAATCCCTAACCACTAATCCCTAACCACTAATCCCTAATCCCTAACCACTAATCCCTAATCCCTAAACACTAATCCCTAATCCCTAAACACTAATCCCTAATCCCTAACCACTAATCACTAAACACTAACCACTATTCCTCTGCTGTTTTTTTGTTGGTAAAAAATCCACTAAAAATATAACCTAAGAAGGCAAAATACAAGGTACTGTTCAAAGGCTTGGATGTTAAAGGGCAAGTCCCCGTACTACATCCAATTTGTTGCCAATAGAAATACCCTGCAATTCCACCCAATAGGGAACCTAAAAGGGCTAATCGATTATTTTGAATGAACTTCTTCATATTCCGTTTCTTCGGTGTTTTTAGCGTTTGATTTTTTTGAATATGTCGGAACATTACATCCTTGAGCACCACAGCCCCAATTAAATACAGCTTGTATCAAAAGGACGCCAGCTAATAATCCTAAAAAGATTTCTCTGGTTTGGATGGATTCATATAGCGCATAGCCCCCCATAGTCAGGCGAGCTATACGCATTAAATCCCACGGTTGTTTGAGTGCGCTCCACATGGGCTTAGTTATTAGAATAAACCAATATATCTTGTAGGGCACCTCCATTGTATACGTCTTGGTAGCCCATTTGCTTAAGCATGGTCTGGGCTAAGCCTGAGCGATTTCCGCTTCGACAATACACAATGATGGGACCTTCCATACTTTTGAATTTTTCCAATTGATTTGGAATCGTTCCTAAAGGGATATTGATAGCTCCTTCATAATGCCCTTGCATGAACTCTCCAATTTCACGTACGTCAATGATATTGGTCTTGGGGTTTTGTATCAATTCTTGAATATTCATGATTACAATAAGGTTGATGGACAAACATAGTCCGTGATATGAAACTTCTCTGATTCTTTGATGGCTTTAAAGCCTCCATTAACATCCACTAAATTGTGGTATCCACGAGCTCTAAGGGTAGAATTGAAAATCATAGAACGATAGCCCCCTGCGCAGTGCACAAAGTAAGTTTTGTTTTTGTCGATCTTCAACATACTTTCATTGATGAAGTCCAAAGGTGCATTTTCCGCTTCTTTGACATGCTCGCTCAAATATTCTGAGTTCTTGCGGACGTCTAAAATCTCACCTTCACCAGCTGCAAAACGTTTTGCCACTTCTTCTGCTGTGATGGATTCAATACTATCCACTTCTTTTCCTGCTGCTTTCCAAGCCTCAAATCCACCCTTCAAATAGCCAATGGTAAAATCATATCCCACACGGGCTAAACGGGTAATAACCTCTTCTTCACGTCCTTCATCCGTAATCAACAAGATTTCTTGCTTGATGTCTGGAATCATGGCACCTACCCAAGGAGCAAAGGATCCATCGATTCCGATGTTGATGGCATTTGGTACAAATCCTTTAGTAAATGTCTGAGGATCACGTGTATCTAAAATTAAAGCGCCTGTCTCATTGGCTGCTGCTTCAAAAGCCTCAGGAGATAAAGCATGTTGACCTCTTTCCAATACCTTATCTATACTGTCATATCCTTGGATATTCATCAATACATTCAAAGGGAAATAGGATGGAGGAGCCACTAAACCGGTTAAAACTTCTTTTTTGAATTGTTCTTTGGTCAATTCAGGATTCAAAGCATAGTTTGTCTTCTTTTGGTTACCCAAAGTATCCGTGGTTTCCTTACTCATGTTTTTTCCACATGCTGAACCCGCGCCATGCGCTGGGTAAACGATGATATCATCGGCTAATGGCATGATTTTATTTCGTAAAGAATCGAATAAATGACCCGCTAAAATATCTTCTGTTAAATCTGCCTTTACTTTTTGTGCTAGATCTGGCCGACCTACATCACCAATGAATAAAGTATCACCCGAGAACAAACTAGTTTCTTTGCCATGCGCATCAATCAATAAAAAGCAAGTACTTTCCATGGTATGTCCTGGTGTATGTATCACTCGGATAGTAGCATTTCCTAGAGGGAATTCTTGTCCGTCCGTAGCCGAAATACAATCAAAGGCACAGGCAGCATTGGGACCATAAACAATGGGAGCACCTGTTTTAGCAGATAAGTCAATGTGGCCAGAAACAAAATCCGCATGGAAGTGAGTTTCAAAAACGTATTTGATTTTAGCACCATTGCGCTCTGCCTTTTGGATATAAGGTTCAACCTCACGTAAAGGATCAATGATGGCTGCTTCGCCGTTATTTTCAATGTAATAGGCACCTTGTGCTAAACATCCGGTATAAATTTGTTCTACTTTCATTTCTTTAATAGTATGTTGTTTTGCTAATGTTTTCAATTAATTAATGACTTATTTTAAGGGGAAGGCTAATTGTTGAATGAGAATATATACACCCATAATTAACACGAACCATCCAAAGCCTCTTTTTAGTTTATCACTGTCTACTTTCTTACTGAATTTATCTCCAACAAATATGCCTGCTATGGCTAATGCTGTGATGGTTAACAGCAGGTTCCAATTGATTTCTTGATGTCCTAAATCACCGGTGAAACCAATCAGTGATTTCATAGCAATGATAAGTAATGAAGTTCCTACGGCCTGTTTCATGGGTAGTTTGGAGAGAACAACTAAAGCAGGAATAATCAAGAATCCACCACCAGCACCTACTAATCCGGTTAATAAGCCAACTACGCTACCTTCCAAAATAATCACTGGATAATTAAACGTTTGTTCTTTTAGTTCTAGTTCCTCTGTTCCTTCTTTTCCACAATTTTCACATTTGCCACGTATCATGGATATGGAAGCGGCAACCATTAAAATGGCAAAGAGCACCATCATTAAAATGGATTTGGTAATCAATAAATCCCCTATTTGAAATATATCTGTTGGAATTAATGGTACGATGAATTTGCGCGTGGCATAAACCGAAACAATAGAAGGAATACCAAAAATAATAGCCGTCTTTAGATTCACTAAACCTTGTTGGTATTTAGGAAAAGCTCCTACTAAGCTACTTGCTCCTACAATGAATAGGGAATAGGCCGTTGCTAATACAGGATTAATACCGAACAAGTAGACCAAAACTGGTACTGTTAAAATGGATCCACCTCCTCCAATGAGTCCCAACGAGATTCCAATGAGTAATGAGGCAAAGTATCCGATTATTTCCATGACTTATTTTTTCTTTTTTGTTGATACAAATGTCAGGCTATATTTTGGCCTTATTCGTGATTTTTATCACAGCAATGAAAATTATTTACCATTGAATTGGGAGCTTGATTAAGGTATGATAGAAGAAGGTGAAATCAGCATTATATGATTCATTATCAATGGATTATACATGGCTGTTGCCTTATGCTTATTGGTCCACAATTTACAAGGTATAATTTAAAATAACATTGATGTGACTCATGTTCACTTTGTTAATTTCGAATTTGTCAGCCAATTTACTTTCGTCTATTTGATTTTTGAGAACATAAATTAATGAAAGGGTCATTCCTTTCCACTTACCTTGGGGTTCAAAATTTAATTCCAAATTTGTTTGAGCGTAAGAAGGTAAAGCATATTTATTTAAGACAAAATCTTGTGTAGGAGGTAAATAAAAATATCCTTGTGCTAATTGTGTTCTTAGAGGAATTTTCTTCCATTGATAGGCCATTTTGGCTACAAAGGCATGGACATTTCCAAAACCTTCGTTTCTTTCCCTTGGTAAAAAGGTATAAAATGGATCTTTGCCCCATTCTCTTGGCATTAAATATCGTCCTTCGTTGGTGATTTGATTAAAATTGATGGATGTTTTCCATTGTTTATTTTCCCAACCAAATCTTGCCCCCCACGATCTTGACATAGATCCAGCTGTCATATATGTTTTAGATGGATCTGGATTTCCTCCTTGTTCAAGGGCATGTTGTTCTAAATATTGTATTCCACCTACCCACTGGCCTTTTAAATTAGAGGGCCATTTCCCATCTGCTTGTAGCATGTGAGTATTCATTACCCTGTCAACATACATATTCCAAAATTGAAAGTTGATGGTTTTTAGTTGTTTTAAAGTGATTCCTAGCATGGCAATTCCCTTTGATTCTATGTTGCCATAATAATTTGATTTATTTCCATCAGGATTAACCCCTTTTGGGTAAATACCCATGCTCTCTCCGATGCTAAACCATTGTGTCGTACCTCTGGGAGAAATGGCGCCCAGATAGCCCAATTCAATTTTTGTTTTCGATATTTCATTCCAATCTAACCAAATTCCAGAAAGCATCGTTGGCCTTAAACGCCCATCTTGCGCATTTACAAAAGGGCTATTGATGATTTGTCGGCCAATTTTTATATTCGATTTCTGGTAGGTATAATTCAAGTATAACTTTTCCAAACGAGATAGTATGTTGGTAGACAGCGGATTAAGTACATCAAATAGCCCAATTTCGTAGCGATTTAAAATTGGGAATTTAGGGTCTGGGCTTAAAGAACTTGAACCCAAATTGTACATCCATTGGCTACTAATTCCAAAACTAAAATTTTTCCATGCTTTGGTTTCGTACGAAATACCCATATTTAATCCATGTGCAAAGGCGTCATAATTGTCCCCAGAATTGTCTGTATTCATATAAAAATAGCGAACATTGGTGTATATACTACCAGAGCTCAGTACTTTCCAAATACTTGTGGTATCTGTAGCTTCAGAATAATATGAGGCATTCGTTTTCCATGAAAAACTGAAAAATACGATGATGGTAATGAGGTATTTGTATGGCATATATTTAGTTTATGCCAACAAATTTCGATGTATTAACTCAGTAGGGGCGTGATAATAATCACTTTTAAAATTTGAATTAAAAGTTATATTATTATTAAAATTATATTTCTAATTTCAATATCTCCACCTCATTTTTATGCAATTTAACTAGGCCCTTTTCGGCTAATTTTTTCATGAGACGAGAGATTACTTCTCGTGAAGAGTTGAGCTCCAAGGCGATATCAGTAAAAGATGTTTTGATGAAATTACTTTTTAAGCTCTTTTGATGCTGTTTTAAATACCAAAGAAGCCTTTCATCTAAGTTGCGGAAGGCAATGTGATCAAGCGTATCTAAGAGCTCTTCAAAACGGGAGCGATACGTTTCTAAGACAAATTGGTACCAGGAACGGTATTTTAGGGCCCATTCGTCCATTAATTCAATGGGTATAGCCAAAACCTCCGTATCCACTAGGGCTTTGGCCATAATCTGACTAGAAAGTTGTCTAGCCGCACAAGTCATAGAAATGGCACATGCTTCTCCTGGGTGTAAATTGTACATAAATACTTCATTACCCTCATCATCCTCTCGAAAGACTTTAACAACGCCATCTAAGACCAATACCGCCGAACGGATTTGTTGGCCCGTTTGCATCAAATAATCCTCTGCTTTAAACTTACGCACCAATCCTACCTGTTGTACTTTTTTAAGTAATTCTGGTTCAAATTGTTGAAATAATTGCTGGGTGGTAGAAGCAGTTGCCATGGTTTATTAGGAAAGCGAGATGATAGCTTGTTGATGATTACTCTCATAGGCAGCGTCTATAATGCGCATACTACGAATTCCGTCTTCAACAGAAACGGCCGGCTTTTCGTTCCCCACTAGGGTTTGAAACACATTTTCAAAGAAAGCCATGTAGTTACCTGCTTCCGAAGTTATGGTGCGTGGACTATCTTCTCCATCCACCCAAATTTGGCCAAAATCCATTTCCGAATCCTGTCCCCAATTAGGAGTATTGGGTAAAATTGCTAATTGCAAATCAGCCTCTTGTCTATCCGAACGGGTTTTTAAGAAACTGCCTTGTTTTCCATGCAGTTGGAAGGATGGGACAGGCAGTTTTACGAAATAACCCGCCTTTAAGCGCACTCTTAAATCCGGATAATACAGTAGAATCTCAAAGTAATCATCTACTTGAGTGTTTTTTCTTGTTTTACGTAAATCCGCAAAAACGCGTTCAGGCATGCCAAATAAGGAAATTGCTTGGTCTATGATGTGTGGTCCTAGGTCGGTAACTACACCAACTCCTAATCCTGGGGTTTCTTTATGGGCTTTATAGGAAAGGTTACCATCAAAGCGGTCATAGTGAAATTCTGCTTCCACTAATTCGCCCAAAACACCTGATTCTTTTACTTTTTTTACGGTCAAAAAGTCGGAGTCCCATCGACGATTTTGAAAGACAAATAAATGCTTACCGGCTTTCTCTTTGGCAGCTTTTAACTGAATGGCTTCCTCAGCTGTGCGAGTAAAGCACTTTTCAACTAATACATGTTTCCCTGCTTCCAAACATGCCAATGTATAATCAAAGTGAGTAGCGATGGGAGTGTTGACCACCACCAATTCAATTTGATCATTGGCCAAAATTTCTTCCAATGAATCATAGCTGGCTACTTCGGGATACCTTACTTGAATGTTTTTTTGAGATCTTTCCCAGCATCCGACTAATTTAAATCCTGGATGAGTAGCTAGGAAGGGGGCATGAAAAACACGGCCAGACATTCCGTAAGAAAGTATGGCCGTGTGAAATATGTTCGATTGCATGAGATAGGTTTACGTTAGACTAGGTAAAAATAAGCAATTTATTTTTTACCTGAATCTTGATCTAAAAATTCATATCGGGCATCTTTTTCACCACGAATGACTTTAGACTCAACATCCAACAACATCAATTCTGGCTTAGCTTCGTTTTTTGCAGCTGGCCAGTTAGCTAAATTTGCTCCATTCGGATTCCATGTTTTGATGAAATTGGCAAAATACTCTTGCATGACCTGAGATACTTTATAATCCTCAGGTGTCCAAGCGTAGGTTAAATTAGTGGATAAATTCCCTAAGGCATATTCAATTTCCGCAGAGTGAACCGCTCCTTTTGGTTTGGGAGCTTTCGGTGCGTTAGGGTCTCTTTTTACCACTCCACCTGCTAAGGCAGCTTCTACATCTTTTTGAACCATATCGGGTCTAGGACGGGCAAAATAATAGCGATATACGGGTTGTTGACTATGCTTACGATGTAAATCAAACCATTTCCAAGTTGAATATCCAAGGAAGCGATCACCTGATAAGTCAGTAGCTGACTGTTCTGCTTCATCAGCTGTTTTGGCCGGGTATAATTGTAAAACTTGATCTGCCTTTTCTTTGTAAAGTTCTTTAACTACTTCAGTGAAAACCTCTGGGCTAGCAGCTTTTCCTTTGGTAATAGCTCGGTAATTCATTTCTTCTGAATTCCAGCCAAGTAACAAAGGAACTTGAGCTTGTTCGCCGGCCTCAAAAATTTCACGAACCGTTTTTGGCATAAAATACCCATCAATATTACCTGGGAAGCTTAAGGTCTTAGAATCAACCATTTTTTGATATAATTCATAAGTTGACATGGCTCTCAATTCTTTTAGCGAATTAGCGCCAATTTTTTTTGCCCAATCGGCACCAAATTTTTCGGAATCTTTTAAACTCATAGGGGCTAAGGTATTACTTAACCATCCTCCACTTTCACCGATGGCTCCTTGGAATAAGCCCTTTGAAAGGGGAGAAGCCATCTGAGCAGAAACGGCAATGGAACCTGCTGACTCTCCTGCAATGGTCACGTGGTTAGGGTCTCCACCGAATTGGGCGATATTAGCTTTCACCCATTTTAAAGCAGCTACCATATCCATGTGGCCATAGTTTCCTGATGCTTTATTGGGAGATTCTTGGGTCAATTCAGGATGAGAAAAGAAACCGAATAGGTTTAAACGGTAATTAATTGTTACCGAAACTATTCCTTTTTTTGCCATGGATTCTCCGTCATAACGTGGTTCAGAACCATCTCCTGCCATAAAACCTCCTCCATAGAAATAAACTAATACGGGTAATTTTGCTCCTGATTCAGGTTTTGGAGTCCATACATTTAGGTATAAACAATCTTCACTCATGCCATTACTTCGGAAACCCATGTCACCAAAAATGGGTGTTTGTACCGCTTTTGGACCAAATTGCTTAGCTTGCAAAACACCGTTCCAAGATTTGGGTTCTTGAGGAGCCTTCCAGCGTAAATCTCCTACGGGAGCTTGAGCAAAAGGAATACCTTTGAAACTTACAATTTTTGATCGAGTATCAAGTTCGCCTTCGACGATTCCGTTTTTGGTTTTAACTTGTACATCGATACTATAAGAGTTCTTGGGGCCTTGTGCATTCATAGTCAACAGGGATAGGCTGAAAAGGCAGCCTGCAGCTAGTTGTAAGATTCTTTTCATGTGATTAATTTCTTTATTGTATCAGTTTGTTACAATAGTAGTTCTCGATTACTAGAATTACAAATTTGGCTATAAATTTTATTATTTGAAGATAAAATAGAATAAATATGCTCAAGATTATTCAAGAAGATTGGGTGGAAAGTCACCGAAAAAATAGAGCCACGGATGGACATAAAAAAACCTTTGGTCATGTATGGGTTTTTGCTGGCAGCGAAGGCAAATTAGGCGCTTCTATTTTATGTTCTCGGGCTGCCTTGCGTGCTGGTTGTGGATTGGTAACGGCCATTATTCCTTCTGAAGGAATAATTCCGCTATTGTCGGCAAGTCCAGAAATCATGTATGAAGTCAACGAGGGTACACGGGTCTTTAAAAAACTGTCCATAGAAGCCAATGGCTCTGCCATTGTTTTTGGGCCGGGCATAGGTGTAAGTGATGAGTCTGCTGAGCTACTACATTATTTATTGGAGCATGTTCAGGTTCCTTTGGTGATTGATGCAGATGGATTGACCATACTAGCTCAGCATCCGTCATGGTATGCCTTACTTCGGGAAAACCATATCTTAACGCCTCATTTGGGAGAGCTAAGTCGGATTTTAGGAAAAACAGTAGATGCGGATAGCGCTTTGGAGGAAGCTGAAAAGTTTGTCAAGCATTATCCCGTTCAACTAGTCGTGAAGGGTAAAAACTCCCATATTTTCACTTCAGATGGAAATAAATTTATGAACAGTACGGGGAATGATGGCATGGCCACAGCTGGCAGTGGGGATGTATTATCAGGAATTATCGCATCCTTAGCGGCTCAGTCTTATCCTTGCTGGCTCGCTGCAAGTTTGGGTGTTTATTACCATGGGTTAGCAGGAGATCTCTATGCCAGCTCGTATTCGAAATCAAGTTTAGTCGCTGGAGATTTGGTGGAAATGCTCAAGCAAATTAACATGTAAAAATTTGTCGGTGGTATAAAACAAAAAACCCTGAATTTCAGGGCTTTTTGTAATGTATAAGTAGATTTGGGGTATATTATCCAACTAAAATGTTTTTCGCATAAGCGACACATTTTTTAACTTCTGAAACTGGGTCAGAACCTGCAGGGATATCATATTCTAATTCGATCGTAGCAGGGAATTTGTATTTCTTTTCCTTCATCAAAGTAAGAATCTCTTTTAAAGGAGTATTTCCTAGGCCCCAAACTTGATTTTGACCACCATTTTCTTTGTTCTTTCTGTCCTTGATGTGCATCGACGTAATGCGATCCGATTTTGATTCAATCAATTTCAATAAGCTTGCTGTCGTGTTATTGCCACCCGCTGCGATGTAGTGACCGCAATCCAAGTTCATGGAATTGTATGGCGACTGTGCTAAAGCTACGTCCCAAGCTGTATCAGTAGCCGTAGTGTGTAGGTGGTATCCAATGTACATTTTGTGCTTAGCACCCAAATCACCTAAGCGTTGTGATTGAGCTGGGTCAGTTGGTAATTCAATTGTCACCGACTTAGCGCCTAAGGCTTTAGCTGCTTTTAGTGCATATTCAACCTCCGCATCGGTATTATTTGGTCCTAGTGCGTTAGGTTTGAAGGCATAAATGCTAATACCTGCTTTGTCAAACATTTGTTTTACTTCTTTGAACTTATCCATGGATACAGAAGCTCTCCATTCTGCTACTTCTTTTTGGTAAGCAGCCATTTTAGCTCTTTGCTCATCCGTCATTTGTGGACGAGGTTGGCCAGGAGCTGGTGGGCCCATCATCGGTCTAGGATTTGGGTTTTTAGGCTTTCCTGCAAAATCTTCAGCAGCATCACCCATCAATTCAATAGCAGAAATATTACTGTCGATGCAATATTGCAATATTTGCTCTATGCTTCCTGGTAAACTACGGTATGAATAAGTGATAGCTCCGATCTGTACCCCAGCAAATTTTGAATCTGGTTTCGCAGCTAATAAAAGAGAAGAAGCATTGGCTTTTCCCGCCAAAAATAGGCCCATGGTAGCCAAGGATCCCGAAAGTAAAAATTGACGACGAGATGAGTTTTTTGGTAAATGAGTTGACATAGATATATGATTTAAATAAAATGTATGCTAAATGGGCAATAAATTGCTTTTGTACAATGTTAGAAAAAGTTTTCAATATTCTTATACGGCATACCCAAATTTGCGACGAGTAGCGGATTATGTGGGTTAAAGTTTTACATTACCACCTACTTTGATGGTATTTAGCCGATCAAAGGAGTTTTTCACCTCCATGGTAAATTGTCCATTTTCATATTGACAATTCCATACCCAATGATGCGGGCTTTCAAAAAAGCGTAAGGTGATTTCCAAAGAATTTTGGCCTGTCCATCGATACGAGGAAGCTACCTTAAAAGGAGATTGTCCTTCCAGATTAGCCTTGGCGGCTCTTAATAAATAGGGTCCAGGCATTTCAGTACTACTCATTGCCCAGGTTGCATGTCCTACTGGAATTAGGTGCTTTTGTTGTTTGTTATCAGTTAATTGAAGATTCAATTTTTCTCCTATCCACTCAAAGCCTATTTGCTCTAGGTTTAAAGCATTTTTCCCAAGTTGAATGCTTGGATTTTTCCATACAGGGGCTTGGATGGATTTGTCTTGGGCAGGCGCAGCTAATTGTAATTGCTTAAGTTTAGCTTGTAAATGTTTATGGGCTGAAGGATTTGTGGCTAACTTATTTTTCTCAAAGGCAGGTAAAAGATGTTTCCAAACCATGTTCAGGTCATCTTGTAAATCATGTGATTCCGAGGTGATGATCAAAACAGCATCTTGCTCTGGCATCATGACAATGTATTGCCCATAGGCTCCATCGGCTCTAAATGCGCCATTTCTACAACGCCAAAACTGATAGCCATAGCCTTGCAACCAATCGGAATTGGCTTTTTTCTCTGCACTGGCACTTGGATCTTGTTCGATGTGTTTAGACGTAGCCTCATCTACCCAAGCAGCTGGTAAGATTTGTTTGCCATTCCATTGTCCATGTTGGAGGTATAATTGACCTAATTTGGCCATATCCTCTGTTTTTACGCGGATTCCCCAGCCTCCTGTGTTGATTCCTTTAGGGTCAACTTCCCAGTCTACCCCTTGAATTCCCAAGGGTTTAAAGAGACGCGGTCCAAGGTAATCTACCACTTTTTGTCCGGTAACTTTTTGGATGATGGCCGATAGCATGTAGGTTGCTAGGGTATTGTATAAGAATTTTGTGCCGGGCTTATAGCTAATATTGGCTGAAAGAAAACCTTTTACCCAATCAGTTTGGGTAGCTACAACCCCACGTAGAGGCTCAACTTCGTGACCAACCGACATGGTCAATAGGTTTTGAATGGTCAAATCCTGTATGAATGGTTTATTGGCTAGTTCTTGATATTCAGGAAAATAGCTCATGACTTTATCGCTAACTTGGATTTTTTTCTCTGCCACGGCAAATCCGATGGCAGTGGATGTCCAGCTTTTCGATACAGAATACATGCTGTGTTTTAAATTAGCTGCATAGGGTTTCCACCAAGCTTCTGCAATGACTTTTCCATGACGCAGTACCATGACAGAATGGAGTTCATGTTTTTTGGCATCAAATGAATCCACAAATTGCTCAATGGCAGCTGAGGAAACACCCTCGGCTTCAGGTGTGCTTCTTACTAAGTTTTGGGCTAGTAGGGAGGAGCTGAGGCATAATATCCATGCTAGGGAAAAGAGAATTGATATTTTTTTCATAGTCTACTGTTGATATGCTAGTTTTTTGCAATTCTATTGTCTAAAGATTTCTAAAAATAATGAAATTATCAGTAATTTAGACTTTCGTGTCTAAAGGAGAAGGTTAGCGGAGATTAGGCATGCTTATCAACCTATGAAAACAACTATGTTACAAAATGAAGTAAGCGAAGGCTTTGATGAAAAGAAATTGCGCAAAGTTATTGCGGCATCTTCGGTAGGCACCTTGATTGAGTGGTATGATTTTTATATTTTCGGAAGCTTATCGGTCATTATTGCTACCAAGTTTTTCCCTTCAGATAACCCTACAGCCGCTTTTTTATCTACCTTAGCTACTTTCGCTGCTGGTTTTGTGGTGCGCCCTTTTGGAGCTCTTTTCTTTGGTCGTTTAGGGGATTTGTTGGGAAGGAAATATACCTTTTTGGTTACTTTATTAATCATGGGTTTTTCCACGTTTGCCATAGGTTTAATTCCATCCTATTCGAGTATTGGTTTTCTAGCACCCATTTTGGTTTTAACCTTACGCTTGTTGCAAGGACTGGCCTTAGGGGGTGAATATGGAGGAGCAGCAACTTATGTCGCAGAACATGCTGAACCTAATAAAAGGGGCCTACGAACAGCTTGGATTCAAACTACGGCTTCATTGGGTTTATTTATTTCTTTGTTGGTTATTTTAGCTACTAAGAAGTCGATGAGTCTGGAAGCCTTTAACGATTGGGGCTGGCGAATTCCTTTTTTGATTTCCATCGTCATGGTAGGAATATCTTATTTCATCCGTAAAAATATGGATGAGTCTCCTTTGTTTGCTCAGGCAAAAGAAGAAGGAAAGATTGTGGCGAATCCATTGAAGGAATCCTTTGGGAAGAAATTGAATTTTAAGTTTGTGCTCTTGGCGCTGTTTGGAGCCACCATGGGGCAGGGTGTTGTTTGGTATACCGGACAATTTTATGCCCTTTCATTTCTTCAAAAGGTGGCCAATATTGAATTTGAACAAAGTAATTATATCATTGCCATTTCTTTGGCAGCGGGTACTGGATTCTTTATCTTTTTTGGTTGGTTATCGGATAAAATTGGTCGTAAAGGAATTATGTTAGCCGGTATGTTGCTGGCTATTTGTACCTATCGCCCGATATATCAGGCTATGTATGAACTAGCAGATATTAATTTAAAAACAGAAAAACCTAATTCTCGACAAGTAAGGGCGGATTACCACATGATTGATGCTTCGGTGAATTTATCCAAAGTAACAAGAACGATTTATTCTTATACGGATGGTACTCAATTATTGGAGGAAAAAACAGAGAAAGTTTCACATATTCCATCTGTTCAAAGGGAAAAAGCAGTGTTGAAAAAAACGGTACATGTGGGGCAACATGCTTTTTGGATGTTGATTTTATTGGTATTTATACAAGTCATTTATGTGACGATGGTGTATGGACCCATTGCGGCATTTTTAGTTGAAATGTTTCCTACGGCTATTCGTTATACATCCATGTCTTTACCTTATCATATTGGTAATGGTATTTTTGGAGGTTTACTTCCTGCAGTAGCGACTTACCTGGCCGCAAAAGCTAACTCAGCCAATGAAGTAGCCATGGCTGCTGGACAGGCAATTCCTTATGATAAACCTTATTTAGAGGGTTTATGGTATCCCATCATCATAGGTGGGGTCTGTTTTGTGATTGGATTATTATACATTAACGGTAAAGATCGGGAGATCAACGATTAGGATGAATAACATTAGACGCATTGCTGGAGCTATTTGGATTATTTTGGGTTTGGCAGCAGCCTATTTTTTGATTGTTGAACAAGCCATCCCTTTGTTTGCCAAAGGAGATATGGAAAGTTTGGTGCCTGCGATTATTTACACCTTTATTTTGTCGCCCATCATTACAGGAGGAATGTGTGTATTTGGCCTGTATGCCTTACAGAAAGAATATGACTTATAGAGTATTAGATTAAAAACAAAATCCGCATGAAATTTACGATAGAAAACTTTGAAGATTACGAGAAAGCGTACCAATACAGCGTAGAGAACCCAGAAGGCTTTTGGGGAGATTTGGCTGAAAATTTTGTTTGGAAGAAAAAATGGGATAAAGTTCTGGATTGGAACTTCAAAGACCCTAAGATAGCTTGGTACCAAGGAGCCACCTTGAATATCACGGAAAATTGCCTTGATCGTCATTTAGCAGACAAAGCCAATCAAGCGGCCATTGTTTGGGAATCCAATGACCCTCATGAGGAAAATCGTACCTATACCTATCAAGAATTATACACGGAGGTTTGCACATTTGCTAATGTGCTGAAACAGAATGGGGCAAAGAAAGGGGATAGGATTTGTCTTTACATGCCTATGGTACCTGAATTAGCCATTGCGGTATTGGCTTGTGCTCGTATTGGAGCTATACATTCGGTAGTTTTTGGTGGTTTTTCTGCTCAGTCCATTGCCGACAGAATTCAAGATGCTCAATGTTCCATGGTTGTTACAGCAGATGGCTCCCATCGTGGAAATAAAGAAATATTTTTAAAGCATATCATGGATGAGGCTATCATTACTTGTCCATGTGTCAAAAAAGTGATTGTGCTTGAGCGGTCTAAGTCGGCAGTAAGTATGATCAAAGGTCGCGATCTTTTCTGGAGCGCAGAAATGGATCGTATGAGAAGCCTTGGTCTGACTGAATGTACGGCAGAAGAAATGAATGCCGAGGATCCTTTATTTATTTTATATACCTCAGGTTCGACCGGTAAGCCTAAAGGAGTGGTTCATACCTGTGGAGGTTATATGGTCTTTACGGCTTATACTTTTCAAAACATATTTCAATACCAAGCCGGTGAAATGTATTTCTGTACAGCAGATATTGGCTGGATTACGGGTCATTCTTATATAGTTTATGGGCCTTTAATTCAAGGAGCCACAAGTTTGATATTTGAGGGAATTCCTACCTTCCCGGATGCAGGACGTTTTTGGGATATTGTAGACAAACATCAGGTTAATATATTATATACTGCGCCTACGGCGATTCGTTCCTTGATGCAATTTGGCTTAGATTATGTCAAAGACAAGGATTTAAGCAGTTTAAGGGTATTGGGTTCCGTAGGAGAACCTATTAATGCGGAGGCCTGGAATTGGTATAATGAACATATTGGTAAAGGGAAATGTCCGATTGTTGACACATGGTGGCAAACCGAAACAGGAGGTATTTTAATATCACCTTTAGCGGGAATCACGAAAACCAAACCTTGTTTTGCTACTCTTCCATTACCTGGGGTTCAACCCATGTTGGTGGATGAAAAAGGAGAGGAGATCACTGGAAATGGTGTTTCTGGTAATTTATGTATCAAGTTTCCATGGCCAGGTATTTTAAGAACGACCTATGGCGATCACGAGCGTTGTCGAACTAATTATTTCGCAACCTATGAAAACTTATATTTTACCGGTGATGGCTGTATGCGGGATGAGGATGGTTATTATCGCATTACGGGTAGGGTAGATGATGTGATGAACATTTCAGGGCACCGAATTGGAACAGCAGAGGTAGAGAATGCCATCAATATGTTCACGGATGTAATTGAATCGGCCGTCGTTGGTTATCCGCATGATATAAAAGGACAAGGTATCTATGCATACGTGATCATGGCTTCCACGCCTAAAGACCCTGTGATGGCACGAAAAGACATAGCTGCCACGGTTAGTCAGATTATTGGAGCTATCGCCAGACCAGATAAAATTCAATTTGTAACAGGTTTACCTAAGACTCGTTCTGGTAAAATTATGCGTCGAATTTTACGAAAAATAGCCGAGGGTGATATCAATAATTTGGGGGATACCTCCACTTTGTTAGATCCATCGGTTGTGGATAAAATCAAGGAAGAGCGATTGTAATATGGCAAAAAAATTGGCCGATATCCAACACTTGAGTGCTTCTTATGGGAGTACTCAGGTGTTGGATGATATTAGCTTTCAAGTACTTGAGGGGCAAAATTGGGCCGTTGTAGGTTCCATGGGTTCTGGAAAAACTAGCTTAGCAAAAGCCTTGACGGGTCGTTTGTTTAGGAAAGGGCAAGTTAGCTTTTTCCAAGAAGAGGAAACCACTTCTAAGGTTTATTGGATAGAACAGCAGCATCGATTTAAGAATCGAAGTAATGTAAGTGATTTTTATTTGCAGCAACGTTTTAATTCACAAGATTCTGAAGATGCCTACACGATATTGGAGGAATTAGCGGAGGAGGATTCAGTAGCCATTCAATCTTGGCTAGAGGTATTTCATTTAAAGGCCTTGGAAAATAAACCATTGATTCAATTGTCTAATGGTGAAAATAAGCGATTACAGCTAGTTAAAGCCTTATTAAAGCAACCGGATTGGTTGATTCTTGATAATCCATTTTTAGGATTAGATGTAGAGGGTAGAGCTATTTTAAGTCAATGCTTGGCCAAATTACATGCTTTAGGTATTCAATTCATACTTATTAGTTCTGCGGTAGTTTTACCGGAAAGTATTACTCATGTGATGGTATTGGAGGCTGGAAAAGCGGTTTGGCAAGGAGATAAAACGACCTATGAACAAAAGAAGTCACACTTTATTACGGAAAGAGATCCCGGTTGGAAAGAGAAATTAAAGGATTTGATAGCCACTAAGGAGCGCTTTCCTCATTTTGAATGGGCCATTCAGATGAAAGATGTGCAGGTTAAATATGGGGAAAAAGTGGTTTTGTCTGGGTTCAATTGGGAGGTAAAGCAGGGCGAAAAATGGTTGATTTATGGTCCTAATGGCGCAGGTAAATCTACTATGCTCAGTCTGATTTCGGCGGATAATCCCCAAGCCTATGCGCAAAATTTGGTTTTGTTTGATCGAAAGCGTGGTAGTGGAGAAAGTATTTGGGATATTAAAAAACGCATGGGCTATGTAAGTCCCGAATTACATTTATATTTTAGAGCTCCTGGTACCGTTAGAGAAGTCATTTCGTCGGGTTTGTTTGATATCATGGGTTTAGGCAAAAGAATGAGTGTAGATCAAAGTGGACGAGTTCAGACCTGGATGGAAATTATGGGTTTATCGCATCTTTCTGAGAGGAATTTTCAACAAATTTCCACGGGCGAACAGCGAATGGTGTTATTAACTCGGGCTTTGGTGAAAAATCCACCTTTATTAATTTTAGATGAGCCCTGCCAGGGCCTAGATGAAGATCAAATACAGCATGTTAAATCCTTGTTAGACTTCATGTCGGAAACAGATGATTTTACCTTACTCTACGTTTCGCACTATGAAAGCGATGTACCTAGTTGTGTCACACAAAGAAAGAGTATGACCTGTTGATTATCAGGTTGTTGGGGATTTATTTGGCTTTTTTCCCTTAGATTTGTCAACTTTGGGAAAGTTGACAAATCTCTATGGAGTAGTGTGTGTGTGGAGGGGGCGGATTTAGTATTATTAGAAATTTGTCTAATTATTGAAATGCTTGTTCAATGGATGGGCTAGGTTGAGAAAACCAGCGTGGGCCATCGGCAGTCATGTAAACGCAATCTTCCAAGCGAATGCCAAATTCTCCCGGAATAGCAATGGTCGGTTCTATACTAAAGCACATTCCTACTTGTAAAGGATCTTTATTCCCCTTTACCATATTTCCCCATTCATGTCCATTCATTCCGATTCCATGTCCTGTTCGATGCGGTAGACCAGGAAGGCGATATCCAGGTCCGAAGCCCGCATCTTCCAATACTTTTCGCGAAGCACGATCCACTTCCTCGCATGGTCTACCTAATTTAGCTGCGGCAAATCCTGCAGCTTGAGATTTTTTCTCTAAATCCCAAATTCTTCTTTGTTTGTCATTGGCTTTACCAAATACGATGGTTCGCGTGATGTCAGAACTATATCCACCTACCACACAGCCTACATCCAATAAAACCACATCTCCTTCTTTTAATATTTGAGCTTTATTACTCCCATGTGGAAAAGAAGTAGCTACACCCATATTGACCAAAGCGAAATCATGCTGCGCACCTTGGCTTCGGTGGTATTGCGCTATCTTAGCTGAAACATCAGCAGGGGTCATGCCTTCCTTTAAACTGGCAATTCCAACTTTGATAGCCTCTACCGTAATATCATTCGCTTTTTGCATCAGGGCTATTTCGGCCTTTGATTTAATTATCCGACAAGGAATGCTAATCGGGTCGCCGCTTACCCATTGGAAAGCTGGCCCTGCTTTTCTTAAACCATCGAATATAAAAAAGCGGGTTCTTTCTTCCACTGCTATTTTTCCAGAACGAATCCCTTGGTCTTTTAGAAGCTGAATGGTCATGGTAAATGGATTTTCGTGTTCCTCCCAGGTTTGAACACGTTTACTCATGAGATTTATTTCACTAAATCTATCCTCTTCAAAAGCGGGGCAAATAAAACTCAGTTCCCCTTGGTCAGGAATGATAGCTAAAAGTGATCTTTCACTAGGATACCATTTTACCCCCGTGAAATATTCCATAGTGGTTCCCGCATCTAAAATGAGCGCCCTCATTTTATTCTTTAACAATAAGCTCTGCGCCTTCTCAATTCTTTGTTTTCTTTCTTCTAAACTAATGGGAATAATGGGCGAAGACTCTGGTATAGCTGTGGAGGCATTCGATATACTTGGAACAAGTAAGCCTAGGGTCGTGGATTGAAGAAATTGTCGTCGATGCATCATGTATTACTTGTCTAATTATGTTCTTTAAGACTTTTTTTTAAAATAAAGGACAAAGATGCTAAGATTTTCATTCTGTGTCAGGGTAACAAAGCTTAAAATTTAAAGAGTCGGAAATTTTAAAGAAAATGCAGTTAAAGTACTATTTGGTGCATTTTTAATTACCACTAAATACATGAAATTGTACTTTTCTGATGAAATCTAGAAATTTTTTATTTTTTTCATAAGGATAGATAAGGACGGTTAGGGTATTGCTATATTCTAAATTTCGATAGTTATTAATCATGTTGCTTTAAAACTCAGCTTCTGAATTAATCTAAATCACACATTTTTAACCTTTAATTTTTTCTCTATGAAAAACAAATTTTACGATCTACGAATGGGAAATCGGACTGGAGGCTTGCTTCTAGCGCTGATTTTCTTTTTGTCCTCGGTAGCAATGGCACAGGCCCAGAATCTACGAGGTAAAGTAAGTGGTTCCGACGGGGAGCCTTTGATCGGTGCTGCCGTTACTATAGTTGGTACTACTCGTGGAGCTTCCACAGATGGTTCAGGTAACTTTGCCATCGATGTTAAAAACAATGAAACTTTACGTTTTAGTTCGGTTGGTTTTATATCCAAAGATGTAGTTTATTCAGGCCAAAAGACCTTGAATATTTCTTTAGCTGCGGACAATAAGACTTTGAACGAAATCGTAGTAGTAGGTTACGGTAGCCAGGTGAAAAAAGAAATCACAGGTGCCGTTCAAACAATTTCGTACAAAGAATTAAAAGATTTACCTGTAACTCAAATTGCACAGAAATTACAGGGTCAATTAGCTGGTGTTCAAATTAACCAAACAACAGGTAAGCCAGGAACGGGTATGAACGTACGTATTCGTGGTCAATTATCCGTATCTGCTGGTTCTGATCCATTATATGTAGTAGATGGTTTCCCTATTACAGGTAATATTGGTGCAATGAACCCAGATGAGATTGAAGATATTTCGATATTGAAAGACGCTTCTTCTACTTCGCTTTATGGTTCTCGTGCTGCGAATGGTGTGGTTTTGATTACTACGAAGAAAGGCAAAGGTGCTGGAATGACAGTAAGTTTTAATGCTTTTGCAGGAACTCAAAATGTCCCTATGAAAGGACGTCTTGATATGATGAATGCAGAGGAGTTTGCTACCTTCAAAAAGGAGTCTTATGAAGATGCAAAGCAGCCAGTGCCAGTTGAATTTCAAAATCCTGCTCAATACAGGGATAAAAATAATGACTGGTATGATGCTTTATTGAACAAAGATGCCCCTATTTCAAGTTATAATTTATCCATTACTTCCAATAAAGAAAAATCTAGAACCTCTTTAGTGGCTGGAGTATTACAACAAAAAGGTGTGGTTCGCAACACAGATTATCAACGTTATTCCTTGCGATTAAATTCAACATATGATATTTCTGATAAGGTAACCATTGGTTTCAACCTAGCTCCACAGATGGTTTATGATAATACACCTAGAACTGATGGTGACCGTGGTACAGGTATCTTATTCAATGCATTACATACTTGGCCAATCATGCCTATTTATGAGGCTGACGGTAAGACCTTAACTAAATTCAATCGTTTCCCAGCTAGTACAGGTAATATTTTTGCATATGCCAACTGGGTACGTTCGGCTGATGAATTAATTAATGAAACAACGACTACCAATTTGTTATCAAACGCATTTATTGAGTTTGAACCGATCAAAGGTTTGAAATTTAAATCTTCAATGAATGGTGAGATTTTAAGAACGAAGTTTTTCTACTTTAATCCATCGACTGCAACTTCGGCGATTAATGTGCCAATTCCAACCACGGCTTCATCCATTCGTGAGAACTTTGAAAATTTATCTTGGTTGAATGAAAATACAATAACATACTCCAAGACTATCAATGAAGATCATAAAGTGGAGTTATTAGGTGGTTATACCAACCAATATTTCCGTCAAGAGTCAACTCGTATCCAGGCGGATACCTATGCGGATGATCGTCTTCCAACTATTCAAGGTGCGATTAATATTGCAAGAGGAGGTACCAACTCTGGAGTTCAAGAGTGGTCATTAACTTCTTATTTGGCACGTTTGAATTACAATTACAAAGGCAAGTATTTATTTAATGCCGCTATTCGTAGTGATGGTTCATCTCGTTTTGGTGCTAACAACCGTTGGGGAACTTTCCCATCAGTAGGTGCTGGTTGGGTTGTTTCTGATGAAGCTTTTATGTCTGATTTACCAGTTGTATCATTCTTAAAGTTAAGAGGTAGCTGGGGTATTATTGGAAATAATAACTTAGGTAACTATACTTCTTATGCATTGATTAATAATACAGTCAATGGTGTATTTGGAAATACAGTTGCAACAGGTGCTGCAGTAAGTTCATTAGCCAATCCAAACTTAGGTTGGGAAACTACTCAACAATTAGATTTAGGGTTTGATTTAAACTTGTTTAATGATCGCATTAATTTTGCTTATGATTATTATACTAAGAATACTACTAACTTGTTGTATGCTGTTCAAATTGCTCAAGAATCAGGTTTTGGTAACTTCAATGATAACATTGGTGAGATTAAATTCTGGGGTCATGAATTTTCATTCAATACAAAAAATACGGTAGGGAAAGTTAAATGGACGACCAATGCAAATATTTCCTTTAACAGAAACGTAGTAGTAGCTTTAGCTCCGGGTATTGACCGTGTTTACGGATCTTTCCATATTACGAAAGTGGGTCAGCCATTTGGTCAATTTTATGGAGTTATTGCCGATGGAGTATATAAAAATGCAGAAGATTTAGCAAATAATCCTAAGGTTCCAGGACGTTCGACAGTGGGTAGTATCAAACTGAAGGATTTCAATGGTAATGGTGTTATTGATTACGGTGGAAACGCTGATGATAGAACCATCATGGGTAATCCTTTCCCTGATTTTGTTTATGGTATTACTAATAACGTAACTTACGGAAATTGGGATTTCAACATCATTGGTTCGGGTTCTTATGGTAACCAATTGTTAGTTCGTCACATTTATTCAACCGCTAACTTAGACGGTGTGTTTAACATGGTGGATGGTGCTAAATATCGTTTCCGTTCTGAAGCTAATCCAGGTATGGGTATGTATGGAACTACTGTTGGTGGTGGTAACGTAACAGGTATCGAGCGTGACTGGATGAACAGTCGTTTCGTTGCTGATGCTTCTTATTTCACTATTCGTAACATCACTTTGGGTTACACATTTGCTAAACCTACTAAGGTTTATAAGTCACTTCGTGTATATGCATCATGTCAACAAGCTTATGTGTTTACTAATTATTGGGGTGGACCAAATCCAGAAACAAGTGCGCAAGGAAACGGTCAGGGTGACGGTGGTAACTTAAGTCCAGGTGTGGATTTATCTAACTATCCAGTACCAAGAACTTTTACAGTTGGTGCAAACTTCAACTTTTAATTAGCTAAATATTAAACTTTTATTTAGAAAAAAATGAAAAATAAAATCATATTAAGCTGTTTGTTAGCCATTGGATTATCAGGTTGCACAGCTGAATTTTTGGAAATAACTCCAGAGACAAGTTTAAGTTCGGTTACGTTTTTTAAGACCGAAGCCGATTTTACTCAAGCAGTGAATGCTTGTTATGTCCCATTACGAACTATTTACAATGACCGTTCGTATTTACTGTCTGAAATGCACTCTGATAACACGTATTATTACAGAAATACGGCATTTGGTGCAACTGAGCAGCAAGAGGATTTGGCTGATTTTTCGATTCCAGTATCGAATAATTTGACTACCAATACGCACGTGTTAAATCAATATCGTCAAGATTATTTGATTATTGCTCGTGCCAATCAAATTTTAGCTTTGATTGACAAAGCGGATTTTGATGCGGCTGCAAAGGCAAATTTGAAAGGACAAGCGCAATTTATGCGTGCTTTTGCCTACTTTGAAATTTATCGATATTTCAACAAGGGACCTTTGCAATTGACCCCCGTATCTAATAGGGAACAAGCTGCTGCTAAGCTTGGAACTGCAGATGACATATCTAAAATCATCATTGGAGATTTGACAGGTGCTATTGCTGGTTTAAAACCAAAATCGACGCAAGAGCCGGGTCGTGCTACATCTGGTGCTGCCAAAGCTCTTTTAGCTAATTTGTACTTAATTCAAAAGAACTGGGCTGGTGCAGAAAAATTATGCAAAGAAATAATAGCTGAAGGTAGCTATTCATTGATGCCTGATTACAACAATGCATTCACGACGAGTACTTCGAATAAGAATAATGCAGAAAGTGTGTTTGAGGTTCAATATCAAGAAGGTGCAAATGGTTTTCAAGGATCATTCATGTATAATTTCTTGCCAAGACCTATGACTTCCGCTGAATTATTTACTCTAGCTGGTACTTCAAATCCTCAACCTCAGACAGGAGAGGGAAATAATGCACCTATGCCGGAGTTAATTAATTCATATGAAGCTGGAGACTTACGTAAAGATGCTTCTATTGGATATATTACTTGTTCAACAACTTTGTGGCAAGCAAAAACCTATCCTTACATTAAGAAGTTTGTAAGACCTCACGCATTGAATGGTAACCATGGTATGAACTGGCCTATTTTCCGTTATTCAGAGGTATTGTTATTCTTGGCTGAGGCTTTAAATGAGCAAGGAAAAACGGCTGAAGCAGCACCATACATGAATCAAGTACGTAAGCGTGCAGGATTGGCTAATACAACGGCTACTTCTCAAGCTGAATTCCGTACTGCATTAATGAATGAACGTCGTTGGGAGTTAGCTTTTGAAAATAAGCGTTGGCATGATTTAGTTCGTACAGATACGTTTAAAGAAAGAATAACAGCAAAAGGAAATGCGATCAAAGCGGACCCATTTGCACACTATTATGAAAGAGGATATACATTACGTAGTAACTCTTTCACCGTTATTGAGAAATATTATCCTCTGCCAGCTGATGAAGCAGCATTGAATCCTAATATTAAGTAATTAATAACAAGTTGAAATAGCTGTCCTAGGGTATCAGGACAGCTATTTTTTTCTCTTTTTTCTATGAAAACGTTTTCATTTTACAGCCAAGTTCTTTTTTTAAGCCTTTGTTTTTCAGGCCCAATCATTGGAGCTTCTCATATTCCGGATTTTAAAAAAGTGATATTAAGTACAACTTTTCTATCAGAAGGAGTTTGTGTAGGTGATGTAAATCATGATGGAAAAAAGGATGTCATGGCAGGTGCTTATTGGTTTGAAGCACCCAAGTGGACGAAGCATACCATCAGCGATGATGATATTCGTTATGATAAATCATTAAAAGTTTTCCCAAAAGACCACGTGTTTAAAGTGGACGAAGGATACAGTAATTCATTTTTAAATTTTGCCCAAGATGTTAACCACGACGGCTGGGTTGATTTGATTAAAGTGGGATTGCCAGGTGAAGCAGTTTTTTGGTTTGAAAATCCCAAAAACAAAGCTGAACTATGGAAAAAACATTTTTTATATGCCTCCATTGGAAATGAATCTCCGCTTTTTGAAGATGTCAATGGGGATGGATTGAAAGATATTATTGGCAACGATTCCAAGTCCAAGCAAATGGTTTGGTTGCAAGCACCTAACACTAAAAAAGATACAATTTGGAAAGCACACGTGATTTCCTCTAATCCTAGTCTTGGAACTCATAAATATACCCATGGTTTAGGTCATGGTGATATGAATGGTGATGGCAGAAAAGACATTATTTTCAAAGAAGGCTGGTGGGAATGTCCCAAGGATGTAATGACCAATGAATGGACCTACCATCCTTTGTCTTTAAGTTTTGATAGTGCACATATCATGGTGCTCGATATAGATGGTGATGGATTGGTGGATTTACTCAATTCTTCAGCACATGATTATGGTATTTGGTGGCATCGTAGAACCGCCACTGGAGTGGAAACCCAAGTAATTCAAAAAGATTTATCTCAAACCCATGCCATGGCTATGGCGGATTTGAATGGAGATAAGCAACCCGACTTTGTGGTGGGTAAACGATTTATGGCGCATAATGGCAA
This sequence comes from Cytophagaceae bacterium, assembly GCA_027491315.1. Lineage (GTDB taxonomy): Bacteria > Bacteroidota > Bacteroidia > Cytophagales > Spirosomataceae > Aquirufa. Next base: position 20,729 of record JAIXWL010000013.1, on the reverse strand, counting down.
AGATCCAGGTGAATTTGAGAAAGCCTTGTTGCGTTGGTATGAATTTAAACCAGGAAAAAATCCTAGCTGGATTAGTCATGACATTGATGAAGATTCTGGGGCAGGTATTCATATAGTCATAGAAGATATGAATCAAGATGGTTTAAAGGATATTGTTATTTCGAATAAAAAAGGCGTCTTTGTTTTTTATCATTATTCAAAGAAAAAGGCCTAAAAGCATATAAAACATTATATAAATGCAGAAATTTTCACTAATTTTTACCTATAATCTATATTACCTATGAAAAAACAATTATTGTACCTAGGCCTTGTGGGGCTGATGATTCCTTTTTTTGCGTTTCGCAGTCCCTCGGCAGGCCAACAGGACAAGCCTAAGGAAAAAGGATTCAAAAAAATCTTTGATGGAAAGAGCTTAAAAGGATGGGAGGGTGATCCTGCTTATTGGCGTGTGGAGAATGGATCTATTGTAGGAGAAATAACCCCTGCTACCGTTTTGAAAAGAAACCATTTCTTAATTTGGAGAGGTGGACAGCCAGCTGATTTTGAATTCAAAGCTGATGTTAAAATTACTAAAGCAGGAAATACCGGTGTGAATTATCGTTCTGAAGAATTATTACCTGATTTACCATTTGCATTAAAAGGATATCAGGCTGACATCGATGGAAGTAACCGATATACCGGTCAAAATTATGAAGAGCGTGCTCGTACTACCCTGGCTTATCGTGGTGAGATTTCAGTGATTAATGAGCAAAAAGACCCAGAATTAAAGAATAATTTACGCACCTTAGCCCAGAGAAATAACTGGACTGCTCGTCAAGTAAAAGGTTCATTAGGTAATTCGGATTCATTAAAGGTTAATATTAAATCAGAAGATTGGAATGAATTACATATTGTAGCTAAAGGAAATCACTTATTACACTACATCAATGGTGTTTTGATGAGTGATGTTACCGACTTAGATCAAATAAATGGTAAAGCTTCTGGTTGGTTAGGTATGCAAGTACACGTAGGTCCACCGATGAAAGTGGAATACAAAAATATTCGATTGAAAACTCTTAAATAAAACTCTATTAAATACATGAAAATGAGACCTCTAGTAAAACTTGGAATGGTGTTTGCAGCCGTGATTGCTTTAGGCAGTTTTGGCTACAATTCGCTCCACAAAGTACAGCCCGCTCTAGCAGAAGGGGCTAATCCTAAAACGGATAAGATTCGTTTACAACCCGGATTTAAAGTTGAACATATATTTAGCCCTTCGGATGCCAAAATGGGTTCTTGGGTGGCTATGTGTTTTGATGACAAGGGTAGAATGATTGCTTCTGACCAATATGGTGGATTGTTTCGTTTAACGATTCCTGCTATTGGTTCAAAAGACAATACTCCTAAAATTGAAAAATTGAAATTTGGTAAAGGAGCAGATACATTAGGAATCGGTAATGCACATGGATTATTGTATGCGTTCAATAGCCTATACGTAATGGTTAATGCGCGTGTTGCTCCGGTGAATCCTCCAGCAGCTCAAGCAGGTAGAAATCCTAATTTCGCGCCTAGTTATGCTCCACGTGGTAGTGGATTGTATCGTATCCAAGATTTAGATGGAGATGATCATTTCGATAAAATCACTTTGATGAAAGAATTCAAAGGTGAAGGTGAACATGGACCACACTCAATCATTTTATCTCCTGATAAAAAATCCATTTATTTAATCAATGGTAACCACACAGACGTACCTCCAATGGATGCGTATCGTTTGCCTAAAAACTGGCATGAAGATAATTTATTCCCTTTGATCAAGGATCCAAGAGGACATGCTAATGACCGTTATGCACCAGGTGGATATGTTGTTAATATTGATCCAGATGGTAAAAAATGGGAATTGATTAGTGCAGGATACAGAAATGCATTTGATATAGCATTCAACGAAGTTGGCGACTTATTTGCTTATGATGCAGATATGGAGTGGGATTTCGGTTTACCTTGGTACCGTCCAACGCGTATTAACCACGTAACTTCGGGTTCTGAACATGGATGGAGAACAGGTAATAGCAAATGGTCCCCTTCTTTACCGGATAATTTACCTCCAGTATTGAACATCGGTCAAGGTTCTCCTACAAGTTTATTGTCATTGCGTGATGCTAAATTTCCTGCAAAATACAAGAAATCATTGTTGGCTTTCGACTGGACATTTGGTATTGCTCACTTAATTAAGTTGAAACCACAAGGTTCTACTTATACAGCCGATCGTGAAGAGTTTTTATCAGGTATTCCACTTCCATTAACTGACGGTCAAGTGGGCCCAGATGGAGCCTTGTATTTCTTAATTGGTGGTCGTCGTTTGGAGTCTGATTTGTACCGTGTTTCTTATAATGGTCCTGAAGAGGCAAGTATGAAGCCAGTAGTTTCTCAAATTACTCCTTTGAATGAATTGCGTCGCAAATTAGAGGTATTCCACAATGGTCCAAATCCAGCAGCAGTGACTACTGTTTGGCCGTATTTAAATAATCCAGATCGTTTTGTTCGTTATGCAGCTCGTATAGCTCTTGAGCATAATCCAGCTGACTCTTGGAAGGATAAAGCCTTGAATGAAAAAGATCCTGTAACTGCCATCAATGCATTGATTGGTTTGATCCGTATGGATAAGCCAGAAAATAAAAATGCGATTAATGCTGCATTGTTAAAGATTGACAATAAAGGTTTCAATGAGGCATTGCAGATCGATTATATCCGTGCTTTTGAGTTAAATATTTTAAGAAACGGTTTACCAGATGCTTCTCAATCAGCCGGTATTGTAGCTAAGTTTGATGCCATGTATCCAGCTAAACAAATGAACTTAACTCGTTCATTAAGTCGTATTTTGATTACTTTGGAAGCGCCAGGTATCATTCCTCGTACTTTGAAATTAATGGAGACAAAGGATACAGCTTCAGTAGCTGCATACCGTGCGGAAACAGCCACTTCTTCTGCTGATTTAATCATGCGTAACCCTCAGTATGGAACGGATATTGCTCGTATGTTGGAAAAAATTCCACCAGCTCAGCAGACTTATTTAGCTACTATGTTAAGTGCGGCTAAAAACAATTGGACTCCAGAGTTACATGATCGTTATTTTGCTTGGTTCCGTAAGGGATTTGAGTATCAAGGTGGACGTAGTTATGTAGGTTTCATTGATCGTGCTCGTAAATTGGCTTTGAAAAATGTAGCTGAATCGCAACGTGCTAAATATGACAAATTATCTGGAGCTGATTTATTAACAGCTAATGGTAATGATTTAGTAAAAGTAAACGCTCCAAAAGGTCCGGGTAAAAACTGGAAAGTAGAGGATGCCGTAGCTCTTTTGGATGCTCCATTAACTAACCGTGATTTCCAAAATGGAAAGTCGATGTTTGCGGCTACAACTTGTAGAAACTGTCATGCCGTAGGTTCTGATGGTGGTGGAAATGTTGGTCCAGACTTAACTAATTTAGGAACGCGTTTTTCTAAGAAGGATATTTTGGAAGCAATCATTGAACCTAATAAAACAGTTTCTGATCAGTATGCTGCTTCCCAATTGATGTTGAGAAATGGAACTTCCGTAGTGGGTCGTATTACTAACCAAGATAAGGTTGCTTTCTACGTGTCACAAAATCCATATGCTCCAGATCAGGTTGAAAAAGTATTGAAGAAAAATGTAACTTCTGTGAAATACTCAGGTGTTTCTCCTATGTTAGCAGGTTTAATCAATAGTTTAAATGCAGAAGAATTGAAAGATTTGATGGCATATTTAATGTCAGGTGGTAGTGAGAGCAATGCTATGTTTGCCAAACCAGCTGCGAAATAATTGAAGAGAAAAAGATGACGTATCCTTGGAAAGATAAAATATCCAATCACAAGCAACTCGGAGGCATTGAAACCTCCACTTTAGATAATGGAGCTGGTAGAGGCGTTCGAATTGCTTGGATGGATACGGGAGCGGGATTTCGCTACAAAATAGTTCTAGATCGCGGCATGGATATTGCCGAGGCCTTTTACCAAGAGAAAAGTTTAGCATGGATTTCCCATGCAGGTATTACCAGTCCACAGCCCCTGTCAGACCAGGGGCTGCACTGGTTACGTACTTTTGGAGGAGGACTACTTACGACCTGCGGTTTAGACCATGTGGGAGGACCCGAGCAAGATGAGTATGGCAGTCGGGGTATCCATGGAAAAATCAGTAATCAAATCGCTGAAATTACGTCCATCGTACAGCCTGATATTCACTCAGGTCAGTTAGACATGAGTATTTCAGGTATTATTCGTCAACATGTCATTTTTGGTCCATGTTTGACTTTGAAAAGAACTATTTCTGGTCGACTTGGTGAAGCATTTTTAAAGATTGAAGATGAAATCATCAATGAAGGCAATATGGACGCCCCATTGATGTTATTATATCACTTTAATTTTGGTTGGCCTCTAGTAGATCAAGGAACAAAGATTGTAGCGGAAGGAACTTGGAAATATCGTTTTGAGGGAACTCAAGATGCTTTGATTTTCAAGGAAGGAAATGATTATAAAACTTGTCCAGCACCCTTGGATATCCATTTGGGTGGGGGAGAAGAAGTTGCCTTTATCGATGCAGCCACAGATGCCCAGCATCAAGTAGCTTGCGGACTTTACAATGAAAAGCTAGGACTAGGAGTCAAGATGTCGTACGACAAAAGGACATTGCCTAGTTTAACCAATTGGCAGCATTGGGGAAAGGATGAATATGTCACCGGGATAGAACCTGGAACGAACCCTCCCATAGGCCAAAAAGCAGCTAGGGAAGAAGGCTCTTTAGTTTTTTTAGCCCCTAGAGCCAGTAAGCGTTTTTCTGTGACTTTAGAAGTCTTAGATCAACAAAAACAAGCAGAGAAATTAACTAATTTTATACAATAAAAGATTGCCTATTCTTATGAAAAACAAAGCAGAAAAAGCCCTGGAGCAAGGAAAGGGTATATTGCGTTTAGCGCCAACTTGGGTACCCAGATCATTTTGTGTTCCAGGTCGTCGTATTAAATTGCATCCAGATGATTATTATGTACTCGGTGGAGTACGAGGAGGAATTGATGAGCGTTGGTTATCATCTACTACCCCTGCTAAAAATGGTCCATTAACCGGAGAAAACGAAGGTCTAAGTGCTGTAGTTTATTCTGAAGGTGGCAAGGAAGAACAAATCCTATTAAAGGATGTCATTGAAGAATTAGGCGGCCAAATTATCGGTGATCGTCTTTGGAATGAATATAAGTCTTGGCCTATGTATTCCAAGTTTTTTGATAACATGGGTCCTTTACCTCACCACATTCACCACAATGACGAGCATGCGGCTAAGATTGGACAATTAGGTAAGCCAGAAGCATATTATTTTCCTCCACAATTGAATAACCATGGAGGTGATTTTCCTTATACGTTCTTTGGTATTGCACCGGGAACCACCAAAGAGCAAATCAAAGAATGTTTACAGAACTTTACCAAGGGTGATAATAAAATCACCATGTTCTCTCAAGCTTTCCCATTAATTCCGGGAACAGGTTGGGATGTGCCTCCAGGCATGTTACATGCTCCAGGTAGCCTTTGTACTTATGAGCCTCAGAAAGCTTCTGACGTGTTTGCCATGTACCAATCTTTGGTTAATGAGGCAATCATTCCAGAGGAATTATTGTGGAATGGTACTCCAAAAGAAGAAATCGGTAATTATGACCAATTGATGGAAGTTATTGACTGGGACTTAAATACCAATCCTAATTTATTGGAAACTCGTTTTATGGCTCCTATTCCTGTAAAGGATGAGGCTGAAATGGCTAAAGAAGGGTATTCTGAGAAATGGGTTTGCTACCGTTCGGAAGCATTCTCTGCCAAAGAATTAACTGTATTCCCTGGTCAAACTGTTACCATCAAAGATGCCGCTGCTTATGGCTTAATCATGATGCAAGGTCATGGTAAAATGGGTGTTTGGAATATTGAAACACCAGCCATGATTCGTTACGGCCAATTAACCAATGATGAGTTCTTTGTGACTGAAAAAGCGGCTCAAGAAGGCGTTGTCATCACAAACCATTCTTCTACTGATCCTATTGTGATGTTGAAGCACTTTGGTCCAAACAATCCTGATTTAAAATTATAATTGATATAAACCATTTGAACAAATGACACAAATAAATAATTATCCAAAATTGCATAATGCCACTTGGCCTGGCATCGTGGGTAAGGGTCCAGATTCCGAGCCAGTTATTTCTTTAGATCAAATGCTTGAAATGACTGCGGCTGCAGAAGTGGATGGCGTAAAATTTGATGGGGTGGATGTGGGTTTATTTGATCCGCATTTTGATATTAATTCGGGTAAGGAAGGCGCAAAACGCCTTGCCGATAAAGTAGCAGCTCATGGTTTAGAAATTGGTAGTTTGGTTGCTCCTATTTGGGGTGGACCTGCTATTGGCTCTAAGGCAGATCAAGACACTTTTGTTGACATGGTCAAAAAATCATGTGAAATCGGTCAAACTTTACGTGAAATGGGCATTCGTCCTAACGGTATTGTACGTATTGATTCTGCCAGTGGTGTGTCTGATTGGGCCAAAGATCCAGTAGGTAATTCCAAGAAAATTGTAGAAACCTTTCAAAGGGCTTGTGATGTGGCAGCTGATTACGGCGAGCGTTTAGCTGCTGAAGGTGAAATATGCTGGGGTGGTATGCACTCTTGGCGTCACATGGTAGCTACTTTGGAAGCCGTAGATCGTAAAAACATCGGTTTCCAAGCGGATATGTCACATACTTTGTTGTATACCATGGGTTATAATTCTCCGGAGGATTGTATCTTACCAGAAGGTTACGACTGGTCTGATCGTGAAGTGTTGAAAGATGCTTTACGCCAATTAACAGCGGCGCTTCGTCCTTGGACCATCGACTTCCACGTAGCTCAAAATGACGGAACAGTGCATGGAACAGGTAGTCACGATAAAACTGGTAGACACTGCCAAGCTACAGATCCTAATGGAAAATTAGTGGTGGCTGAAGATGCTGGATTTTGGTTACGTGATGAAAAAGGTGAATTGACTAAAGCATTCAAGCATATTTGTTGGGATGGTTGTATGTTCAGCAATGATGTAATGTTACAACAAAAAACCTGGAATGACATTTTAGCTACCATGATTAAGGTACGCAATGCACATGGTTGGTCTTAAGATTTTGAAATATATTTGACAATGGAAAAGAAAAAATTAAGAATAGGATTGATCGGAACGGGCTTCATGGGAAGAACCCACTCCAATGGTTTTAACCGCATCACCAACTTTTTCCCTAATCTAGCTTATGAGCCTGTTATGCAAGCTGTTTGCTCTAGAAATGAGGAAAAGGTGAAGGCATTCGCTGAGCAATGGGGATATACTTCCTACGAAACAGATTGGCGTAAATTAATTGCTCGTGATGATATCGATGCAGTAGATATTTGTACGCCTAACGATACTCACGCTGAAATCGCGATTGCGGCTGCGAAAGCTGGAAAAATGATTCTTTGTGAAAAACCTTTGTCGAGAACATTGGCTGAGGGTGAAGAAATGGTTAAGGAAATTGAAGCTTCAGGTGTCAAGAATACGGTTTGGTATAATTACCGCCGTCTTCCAGCTGTAACTTTGGCGAAACAAATCGTTGATTCAGGTAAATTAGGTCGTATTTTTCATTACCGTGCCAACTTCTTGCAGGATTGGACCATTAGTCCAGATTTACCTCAAGGGGGTGCCGGTACTTGGCGTTTAGACGTTGAGGCAGCTGGTTCTGGTGTTACGGGCGACTTGCTTGCACACTGTATTGATACTGCTTTATGGATCAATGGTGGAATCACAGATGTTTCTGCCATGACTGAAACGTTCATTAAAGAACGTGTTCACACAGATTCTGGACAAGTGCAAAAAGTTGGTATTGATGATGCTTGCTTGTTTCACTGCCACTTTGAAAATGGTTCTTTAGGCTTGTTTGAGTCTACGCGTTATGCTCGTGGACATAAGGCTTTATATACATTTGAAATCAATGGTGAGCATGCTTCTCTTCGTTGGGATTTACATGACCTGAACCGTTTAGAAATGTATGATCATGCGGATGATTCTATCGTGCGTGGTTGGAAGTCTATCTTGGTAACAGATGGTGATCAGCCTTACATGGATAAATGGTGGGTGCCAGGATTATCCATCGGTTATGAGCATAGCTTTGTGCATCAGGCAGCAGATTTCTTGAAATCATTGGAGACAGGCGAACCTTGTTCACCTACTTTCCGTGAGGCCTTACAAACTCAGAAAGTATGTGAAGCCGTGATTGATTCAGCGAAGCAAAAACAGTGGAAGGATACTCATGTAGAGTGGCCTTGTTAATTTATTAAATGGAATGTAGGGTGGAAGGAGAGAAACCAGTACTAGAGCTCAGTCATGTATCTATTGCTTATTCGGGAACTCCCATCTTACATTCCGTTGATTTATCCTTATATCCAGGAGAAATCCACGCCTTAGTGGGTGAAAATGGAGCCGGTAAATCTACTTTAATGAAGACTATTTTAGGAATCATCTCTCCCGATAAAGGGGAGGTGATTTTTTTTGGTCAAAAACGTCAGCAGCAAAGTTTGAAACAAATCATGGATAGCGGAATATCCATGATTCATCAAGAATTAATGTTGATACCAGAATTAAGTGTTGAAGAAAATATCTTTTTGGGAAGAGAAAATGAATTGGGATTCTGGCCTTGGGAAAGGAAGAAAAATGCCCGATTAAAAGCTTTGGAATTGTTGGCGGATTGTGATATCCCCATGGATCCAAGTGCCCTAGTTAAGAATTTATCGATTGCCGAACAACAACTCGTGGAGATCTTGAGGGCTATCTCTCAGCAAGCCAAATTGATCTTAATGGATGAACCCACTTCTTCCTTATCTGAAAAGGAAATAAGCTTGTTTCGGCGTCTAATTAATAAATTAAAAAATGAGGGAGTTAGTATTTTATTTACTTCCCACAAAATGGAGGAGATATTTGGCTTCTCCGATCGAATATCTGTTTTACGCGATGGTTATTTAATATCATCAAAATTAAGGGATGATAGTACTGAGCAAGAGGTTGTCCAACAAATGGTAGGCCGGGAAATGAATCAATTTTTCCCTCAGCGTGAGGTGCTAAGAGGAGATTTGTGTTTGCAGGTTAAATGCTTGGGTATTCCAAATTTATTTCAAGATATTCATTTTGATTTACACCAAGGAGAAATCTTAGGTTTGGGGGGATTGGTGGGTGCCGGTAGGACGGACATCGGTAAAGCTTTAGCTGGACTACTCATTCCTCAAAGTGGAGAAATTATTTGGAAGGGGCAAGCCATCAAGTTCAAAAATCCTCAAGACGCCATGAAGCACGGAATTGGCTATGTCAGTGAGGATAGAAAGGAAATGGGATTTATTCCTGAGTTTTCGATTCAACAAAATATAAGCTTATCTTCTTTGTTGGATTTTCAGCGTTGGGGAGTGTTGAATCAAGCGAAAGAAAAAGAAATAGCCAAGGGGCATATAGCACGACTTAAAATCAAATCCAAGGGTCCAGAACAAGCGGTGATGAATTTAAGTGGTGGAAATCAACAAAAAGTGGTTTTTGGACGTGTTTTGCAACATGTCCCCGAGGTTTTAATATTGGATGAACCTACCCGAGGAATCGATGTGCAAGCCAAATTCGAAATTTATACCTTAATGGCTGAATTAAGTAAACAAGGTAAATCCATCATATTGATTTCTTCCGATTTGCCTGAATTGATGCACATGAGTGATCGGATTTTGGTAATATCCAAAGGAAAGCAAACCGCTACCTTACATAAAGAAGAGACTAGCCCAGCAGAGATTATGTCTTATGCTATGAAATAATATGCGTATGAATTTGAAAAAAATACTTTTTGGTAGTCAATCGGGAGGAATCTTTCTAGCCCTGATTTTAATGTGTGTCTTAATATCCACTTTGACACCACGTTTTTTAACCGATACCAATTTATTAGTCATTTTGAATCAAGTGTCCGTTAATGCCATTTTGGCCTTTGGAGTGACTTTTGTGATTATTTCAGGTGGAATAGACTTGTCCTTAGGGTCCATGTTGGCTGTGGCGGGTGTCGTGGCCGCATTATTTGCCAAATCTGAAGGTGGCAATGTTTATTTGTCCTTATTTATGGCCTTGACAGTAGGGGCACTGATGGGTGCTTTGAATGGATTTACGGTCATCTTATCTAAAGTTCCGCCTTTCATCGTCACCTTGGGAACCATGACCATTGCTCGCGGAGCAGCCTTAATCATTTCTTCGGGAAGGCCAGTTTCAGACTTATCGGAATCTTTTAACTTTCTGGGAAACGGAGACTTATTCGGCATTCCAATTCCCATCTTATTTTTAATAGGCACCTACCTTATTTGTCATTTCGTTTTGACACAAACGGTTTTTGGTCGCTACGTGACTGCCATTGGTGGAAATGAAACTGCAGCTTGGGTAGCAGGTATTCCTGTAGCTAAAGTAAAATGGTGGGTATATACTATTAGTGGCTTGTTTGCGGCTTTGGGTGGTATATTGTTATCTGCACGTATCAATACTGGGCAACCTAATGCGGGATTAGGATTTGAATTAGATGCTATTGCGGCCGTAATTATAGGGGGTACTAGTACGCGTGGAGGTAAAGGAAGTATGACAGGAACTCTTTTGGGGGTATTGTTCATTGGGGTAATTAATAATGGATTGGATTTATTAAATGTTTCAGCCTATTGGCAGCAAGTAGTCATGGGTGGAATCATTATATTAGCAGTTGTATTAGATAGTGTTTATCAAAAAATGAAACGTTAGCATGAAAATTAGTTTACGTATTTTATTTACTTGTTTAGTTATCTGCTTAGCCTGGGCCTGTGGAAATAAAGAAAGTGACGGGAAAAAGAAAATCGTCATAGGTGTTTCTATGTTAAGTCTTCAAAATGAGTTTATCCAAAAAGTGAGTGCCTCCTTGGAAAAACATGCCAAAGATGCCGATGTGGAATTGATTGTGGTGGATGCAGAACGATCGGCTTTGAAACAAGTGGAACAAGTGGAGAATTTCATCAGTCAACAAGTAGATGCCATTATATTAAATCCTGCTGAATTTGAGGCAAGCTCTCCAGCTATTTTGCGAGCTAAAAAGGCGGGTATTCCTATCGTCAATGTTAATTCTTCTACCAAAGAAAAACCCGATGCATGGGTAGGTTCTGATGATGCAGAATCCGCTAAAATGGCGATTGATTTTTTAGCCAAAAAATTAAATGGTAAAGGTAATATCGTGATTATTCAAGGCTATATGGGACAAGCAGCCCAAATAGATCGTGAACGTGGGGCGGTCGAAGCGTTAAAAGCATATCCCAACATCAAGTTGCTAGCCACTCAAACAGGAGAGTGGGATCGGGCTAAGTCCATGTCCTTGATGGAAAATTGGATTCAATCCTATGGAGATCAAATTCAAGGCGTATTTGCCCACAATGATGAAATGGGCCTAGGTGCTTTGCAGGCATTATTGGATGCGAAAAAGAAATCACAAGTTGTGGTGGTCAGTGTCGATGGAATCGGTGATGCCATCAAGGCTGTTGATGCAGGAACATTAGATGCTACGATCTTGCAAAATGCAGAGCAACAAGGGGCGCAAGCGATTGCCATGGCTTTGGATTTAATTAGTAAAAAGCCGATTAAAGACACTCAGGTCTTGATTCCGTTTCAAGTTAAAACTAAATAGATTTCAGCTTTTTAATCAACCTTCTCCATGAAAAAGTTCCTCTTTTTTTGTTTGATAAGCACCACGATTATGGCACAGCAAAAACCATTTGTAGCAAATTATGATGAAAGCAAAGTGGGTCCTATTACCTTGCCTGACCCATTATTGATTGGTTCTAAAAAAATAAGCAGTAAAGAAGATTGGGAGAAAAATAGAGCCCAATGGTTGACCTTATTTGCTGATCACATGTATGGCCAAATGCCTAAAAAGTCGGTTAAACAGACCAATAAGCTTATATCTCAAAAGGAAATTTTAGGTGGAAAAGCCATTCAGTCGATTTGGAAAATGGATTTTGCAGGAAAAGTTCAAGCTACCGTGGTGGTGATTTTGCCTAAGTCAAATAAGCCAGTTCCTGTATTTATGGGATTGAATTTCTGCGGAAATCAAACGATTAGTTCCGACGAAGGTATTCCGGTTTTTGACAAATATGTGGTTTGTAATAATGATCCTAAATTCATTAATAATATTTCTCAAGCCTCATCTCGAGGTGAATGGGCCAGTAGATGGCAAATTGAAAAAGTAGTAGATGCCGGATTCGGTACGATTACTGCTGCCTGTGGGGATTTTGAAGAAGATTTTGCTCAAGGGTATAAAAACGGACTTAGAACCCATTTGGCTGCTGAACTAGGCTTGAAAACAGAGGACTGGACAGCCATTGGTGCCTGGGCATGGGGATTAAGCAGGATGTTGGACTTAGCCCAAAGTATCCCACAAATAAATGCAAAAAAAGTTTTGTTACATGGACATTCGCGACTAGGCAAGGCTGCTTTATGGGCAGGTGCCAATGACCGTCGATTCGCAGCTATTATATCCAATGAATCTGGAGAGGGTGGTGCTGCAATCAGTAGACGAATTTATGGTGAAACCATTTGGCGAATCACGAACAGTTTCCCACATTGGTTTATCCCTAAATTTGCTAGCTATGCTGATCGCGAAAATGAATTGCCCTTTGACCAGCATATTTTGTTGAGTTTGATGGCTCCTCGTCCTGTATATGTAGCCTCTGCCTTTGGCGATCAATGGTCTGACCCGAAAGGGGAGTTTTTAGGCGCCAAAGAAATGGAAAAAGTTTATGCTTTATATGGGAAAAAAGGTTTGGGAAATATTGATATGCCTGGCCTAAATCAACCTGTCGGCAAGCTAATTCGTTACCATATTCGAGATGGTAAACATGATATCAATGCATATGATTGGGAGCAATATATCAAGTTTGGGATGGAGGAAATAGGAGTTAGGGATTAGTGTTTAGTGATTAGGGTTTAGGGATTAGTGTTTAGTGATAAGTGTTTTGTTGTTTTGAAATATAGATTCATTTTCTTTCTGCTTTTAGTGCCTGCTTTGGCTTTTTCTCAACAAGCAAAGGTGAAGAAGGCTTTGCCAGAAAAAAAGAATTCCCATTTACCTTATGCCTGTATTTTTGAGGATGGGGCATACCCTGCTACCGTCATTCAAAGGAATTCAATAAGCAAGGATTCTACTTTTTTTGCTCGAATTCCGGTTGAGATAGAAGGTTGTTTAGTCTTAGCAATTCGCTTTCCTAAAGGCTCTAAATTTCTTCAAGATACCCTACAAATCAATGACATAGATGATTTAGGGAATTCCATCATTCAAGGGAAAAATGGAAATTACTATGTCATTCAGGCCAAGTATGAGCCCCTGTAAAGGTGAAATGACTATTGGTTAATTGACATCTCTCCTTTTGGCTGGTATTGGAATTGTGCCCGAATATTCCTTCGTCTTTCTGTCACCATTTCCCTTTTTTACCATTAATTTTATAGTAATTTAAAACGCCTATGACTGTTCAACAAGTAGATGTAGCCATTAATGTTTATGGAAAACCTTATCAAACGGCTGTTAGTATTTGGTCTTTGATGAAAAATTCAGGACAGCATATTCAACACATTTATCTCACCTTAGAAAAAAGTCAGCCCGAAGGTTTTGATGAAGACTTATTGCGCTCACTATTGGAAGGTCTACCCATCATTTATTTCAAACCCAAATTTTTCTTTGGTTGGTGGGAAGGAAGGCGAAAAGGCTTACTCAATCAGTTGCTGCTTTATTTTAAAGATTATCGATATTCCATTCGAAGCCAATTTCCTTGGGAAAATAGTAAATCGAATTGGTTATTTATGATGCATAACGATATGCTTTTTAATGGTGATTTAATTGGGCACTATTTAAGTAAAATTGGAGATGCCGTAGGAATCGGTCAGGTTGGTCAATGCTGGAATTGTCCAGCCTTTGGAGAAAATTGTGACGGAGATCGGTATTGGGACTATCGTCCAACCATGTCTGAATTGAAAGAATTATACCAGTCTAAACCAGACGGAAGGGCGGTCAATCATGGTTTGGTCGAAGACGGAAAAATGAGCTGGCCTCTTCCAGAATGTAGATTAAATGAACATGCTGCTTTAATCAATTTGAAGATGGCACGTCCATTAACTAGTCCTAAAGGTTCCGTGCCTCCAATAGGTTTAAAGAATAGCTTGGATAATGGTATTCCTTGGTTTCAAGGTATGACCTTAAAAGGCTATAAAATGGTCAATGAATCGTATTTGCCCTTTGCTAAACATGCTTGGACCAATGATACCGATTGTGGACATGCGTCTTTATTTGATAAAAACATGTATGATCGAGAGGAGGAAATGGCTAAGTATGAATTGGCCAAATGGAAAGATTAACTTAATGGATCTATGAAAACTATGAAAAATGTATTTGTCTTATTGCTATGTTGTTTTCATTTTTCTCTTTTGGCTCAAGAGGCAGATAAGAAAAAAGTTATACAACGCATCCAACAAAAGGAAGTTCAATATGGCCAAATGGCCAATCAAATCTGGAAATATGCTGAGGTAGGCTATAAGGAAAAACAGAGTTCGGCTTTGCTGCAAGAAGCATTACGTAAGGCAGGTTTTAGCATTGAGCCTGGTGTAGCTGATATTCCTACAGCTTTCGTGGCAACTTTTGGACAAGGTAAACCCGTTATAGGTATCATGGGAGAATACGATGCCTTGCCTGGAATGTCACAAGATTCCATACCAACTAAACGCAGTTTAGGCGGTACTTCTGGTCATGCTTGTGGACATCATTTATTTGGTACAGGTTCTGTGGCGGCCGCTATAGCCGTGAAAGAGTGGATGCAGGAGACCGGTCAAAAAGGCACCATCAAGTTTTATGGTTGCCCAGCTGAGGAGGGTGGTTCAGGTAAGGTGTATATGGTGCGCGCTGGTTTATTCTCTCAAGCCGACGTGATGTTACATTGGCATCCCAACAACCAAAATGTGATTTCTATGAGTAATTCCTTAGCCAACAAAGCGGGGAAATTTCGATTTTATGGTTTATCCTCTCATGCTGCAGCATCTCCTGAAATGGGAAGATCGGCGCTAGATGCTGTGGAAGCCATGAATTATATGGCCAATATGATGCGTGAACATATTCCTTCTTCCACGCGTATGCATTATGTGATCACCCAAGGTGGAAAAGCACCCAATATTGTTCCTGATTTTGCCGAAGTCTATTATTATGTTCGATCTCCTAATCGAGATATTGTGATGGATGTTTGGGACCGATTAGAAAATGCTGCGAAAGGGGCAGCCTTGGGTACGGGTACCAAATATGAAGCGGAGCTAATTGGTGGAGTATATGAAATGCTACCAAATGATCGATTGGCTACCTTGATGCATGCCAATCTTCAATGGGTAGGCGGATATACTATGACCCTTTCCGAAATAGCCTTTGCCAAACAAATCCAACAATCAGAGGGTATGAAAGCTGCTGATTTAAGCAGCACAAATCAAATTAAAGGTTTGCACGAGGGAGATAATTTAGCGACTGGTTCTACCGATGTGGCCGATGTAAGTTGGACTGTGCCTACCATTGGTTTGGGTACAGCTACCTGGGTACCCGGGACTAGTCCACATAGCTGGCAAGCAGTAGCGGCAGGTGGTACATCCATAGGTCGGAAAGGAATGATGATGGCGGCTAAAACCTTGGCATCCACCGCAGTAGATTTATTCAAACACCCTGAATGGATAAAAGAAGCTAAGGCTGAGTTCGATCAAAGACGAGGCCCCAACTTTGTCTATAAATCGCTTCTTGGAAATAGAGCCCCTGCGCTGAATTACCGCGATTAATCAAAATTCAGAGATGAAATATTGGGGTTTTTTTATTGGGGTATTTTTGATTCGGCTGACTTCTAATGCACAAACTACGCCTGCTTTGAAGTTGGAGACAGATGAATATTCTCGCTATATCATTCCTGATTTGTCCAATGGGATGATTTTATTGGAGGCCCATCAAGATGAATTTCAAAGCCTGATGAAACAATATGGCTATCAAATTTTTCAAAGAGGATACGAATACGAATATTTATCACCGACGAGTAGGGTGAATCAAATGCGACTTATCCGAAAAGAAAAAAATCAAGTATATTTTTTACTTTCTCCTACCAATATCAATCTTTTAAATCGTTTAGAACAAGCCATTTTGGCCTCGAATCCAAGTATTAGGAAAGATTCCGATGGAATGACTTGGTATACCTTTCGCATGCCCACTCCCGGGAAGAATATTGATTGGCAGATTGGAATCAAAAAGGAAGCTGATAAGGAGGATCGAGTAGGTAGAACTTGGGATATTTGGTCCAGCACCATTATTTTTAGCCGTAAACCGTAATAAAACAAAAAAGCTCCCATTCAAAAAATAAGAGCTAATTGCATTCCTGTGTTCTATAATTGTCTTGGTAACTTTCGTGGTTGGTATTTTGTTTTAATTTATTTTAATTTTTTAATAATGTATCAAAATTATACATTGTACTTGAAATAAAAAAAAATATTTTTTATTTTTGAAAAAAATTATAATTTAATCATGAAAATATACCAAAGAAAAGGGGAGAGGAGTCGTGAAAATATAATTTTAGTCGCTTCAGAAGTATTAAACACCTACGGTTCAGCCATTACGATTGATGAAATTGCCCGATATACTGAAATCAGTAAGAGTAAAATCACCAATCACTTTTCTACGAAAGAGGCATTATTCATAGCTATTGCTGATCTCTATATTCATGAATTGCAACAGTATTTTGATACCATCCAGTTTTCTGATTTCTTTAATTGGAAAGAGTATATAGGTATGTTGTCCGATATCATGGACATCCAATTTAAATACCGTAACTCCATCATTTGTATCTGGACAGCTTCCTTTAAAGATGAGAATTTTATGGTTGAGCTGAAGGAATCATTTAAGCTTCGTAAAAAAAGAATGATTTGGCTTTTTGAAAAATTAGTTAAAGAAGGTTATTTGCATGATTCTGTTTTTGAAGAAAAAAACTTTGAGATTTTTTATCACCAACATGCTATTCTAGGTGTTCATTGGCTCAATACTTATTTATTATTTGACTTCCAAAAAAGTTATCAAGAAGTCAAACCTACGTATTTGGCAGGTACTATTGAGATTTATAAGCCTTATTTAACAGCGAAAGGTTTATCTGAATTTGAAGCTCTTGATTTAAAATCATTTTTGTCGGAAAGGAAATCTTAAAAAAAGGTTAAGTTAATTTAGGAAACCGCATCCATCCTTGATTTTTTTTGATAGCATAAAAAAGCTCCCATTCAAAGAATAGGAGCTTTTTGTATCCCTGTGTTCTATAATTAATTTTTTATTTTGCGGTTACGTATTTTGTATATTAATCTAAATGATTTGTTCTCAACTATTAATGAATCAAAATTATACAATAGGATTTGAATAAAAAAATAATTTTTTATTTTTAGTCAAAAATTTATACTAATACTTTATAAAGTCATGTATTTTTACAATAAAATACTTCTTTATGCTATTATAAGCCTTGCCACAATCCAATTTTGATAAAGATTAATAGCAATCCATACCTATAGGAGCCCCATCTGGGATCACTGGGCTAGCGTGTGTTTTCCAATCCGCAGGATGAATTAAAGCATCTTGAATATATTGCTGCATGTACATAGCAAATGGATTTGATGTAGCTTTTTTACTGAAATATTGCTGCCATTTTTTAAGACCCGCCTGAAGCTCCATTTTCGCTAATGCTGAGAGGCTAGGTGCTTGCCAGGTATTTAATAGCGCTTCACAAATTTTAAAGTTAATGGTTTCTTGGGCTGCCATTAAATAGGGTTCAGACCATGATTTCTCGATAGTATGCTGACTGATGATTTGCAAAAGTTCGTTTAATCCTAAATTTTGGACATCTATCGCATGATTTTGTTGGATTCTCGAAATCCTATCTGGATGAAATAAAAAATCCAAAGTAAATTCGGCGGCTGTTTCAACGGCCCCCAGGGCATCAAACGTTAGGCCAGTCTTACTTTTAAATGATTCCCTGGTCCTAGGAAATCCGAATGCCCTTGGTGGAAATAAGCTTAGTTTTTCTTTGGGTATGGCTATTTCATTGGCTTGTAATGTCCTCATTAATTGCTGAAGCGCCTCTAGCTGTAAGGCTTTACTGGCCGGTTTTAATACTAACTCTTTTCCTCCTTTGATGGCATAATTATATTCATAGCCCCCAATCATTTTACTAACTGCTTCGGTTTGATAGCGGTGCATGAAATACAATGGGACAAACATGTCTTCTAATTTGGAATAGCTTTCACCCTCCCGCATGTTGTCAACAGAAAATTGTTTAATCGCTTGATTTCTAATGCCTAAAATACGTTGCAATTCATCTACTATTGTGCTGCCATTATCCCATAAATGGGCATAAATATGGGCACCTCCTGGATTTCGGGCATCAAAATCAGTAATAAACCTTAAGCCTTTTTCGTAGGCTTTATCTAATATTTTTGGTAATTCCGCATCTGTATGCTGGCCGTAAGCATAATCCACTGATACTTTATCCCATTCTCCTATATTACGATCATAGGCCTTACTTAAATCGATTTCTTTACCTATAAAGGCCACTTGGGGATGCGGATAATCCATGACACTCGAATTTGCTCGGGCACTAGCAGCATAATTATGCGCAAATCCAAGAGTATGCCCTATTTCATGGGAGGATAACTGACGAATCCTCGCTAAAGCCATGTCTAACATGGCTTTGTTGTTTTGATTACTTTTAGCATAAGGCGCATTCATGAGGGATTGGGCAATCATAAAATCCTGTCGAATACGTAAACTACCCAAACTTACATGTCCTTTGATGATTTCGCCAGTTCTTGGATCTGAAATACTAGCCCCATAACTCCAACCTCGGGTTGAACGATGTACCCATTGTATCACGTGGTACCTTACGTCCATAGGATCAGCATCATCAGGAAGCATTTTTACTTGAAAAGCATCTTTATAGCCAATGGCCTCAAAGGCTTGATTCCACCAGCGACCACCTTCTAAAAGCGCTGAACGGATAGGTTCAGGTGTACCATTGTCCAAATAATATATAATAGGCTTAACGGCCTCGCTGACAGCTAATTCAGGGTTTTTCTTGACTAATCGGTGACGAGTTATCCATTTTTTTTCAATGGATTCTGTCACCGGACTAGCATAATCCATAAAACTAATGGCATTAGAACCTGACCTCGGATCATACACTCGTGGTTGATATTGATTGTCGGGCAATTCGATGAATGAATGATGCTCCACCACAGTCACATAATCTGGATTGGGAGCAACCGAACGAATTTCAGCTCCCGTTCCGTTTCCGGAAAAGGTAAGTCTAGCTTCAAATTCTGAATTTTTAGGAAAAGATTTAGTTCTTTCTAGTAATAAGGAGCTTCTCGATTTGTCTAATTGATAGCTTCCTTGTTTGGCTCTTGTCAAGGTTTTTAATACCCCATGGGCATCTTGCAATAAAAAATCTGTAGCATCGATGAGGTAATTGCCGTTTTCTTGCCCTTCTATTTTAAACCCAAATAGGACAGATTTGGCAAAGGCTTGTTGGACCGACATTTTTTCTAAGGCATTGTTGGTGTTTGCCCTGTACTGATAATTGGGTTGAATGAGAAATATTTTATTTCCCTGTTTCTCAAAAAATACCACTTGTTCATTCCCTAATTGACCTCTATCCAAACCTAAGTCATTGTTTCCTACCCCTTGGCTTAAAGAATAGACGTATAAAAACTCTTGATTGAGTTTATCTACCGACAAATAGATTTTGTCTGAATTTTCATCGTAATAAAAATTAAAAAAACCCGAATAAGCTTTCATGGACTTTAATTTGTCCATGATTTGAGCTTGAATGGAAAAACTAATGAGTAAGAGAATAATAAGCGGACGAAGTTTATTCATTTGGATGAATTTTTAGAAAGCCATTCTTTTAGGTATCTCCAGAATGTGCAGGTTTGATATGAAGTTTCCATGGAATTTGATGCAATATCTAAAATTCATAGGAAAAATCACTTGACATTCATGGCATGATCCTCATTTTTACAAAATCCATTGAATATATCAATGAGCAGTTACCTTTTTTTCCTCCAATTCAGAGAAGAGGTTTAGTCCACAACCCAGTATTAAATAGCTAATATGTGCGGTAACCAACAGTGAATGGTATCCATCGCTAGGACTAGGGCCAAAAAGTTGGTAAGGTGCTAAGATCAAATAAATCGACAATCCTACCATAAAAAGGATCATGGTGAATAAACCCATTCGGTATTTTTTAAGGGTGCTGCTTGCCCAAAGGGCCTTGGCTACGCCTTCCGTAGCATAAAATACAATCCAAATTAGTACTAGGCTGATCATCAATGATTTAAGTAGTCTGTTATTCATGGTATTTTCTTTTTGTTTTGATACCCAAATTTCAGACCATAAGTCGCCAAATCTTGGCGATTTACAATCAAATTGATATATTTACCTATAAATAGTTGAATAAAATTCATGACTTATTCCTTTCCCCCCCCAATCCCTAATCCCTAATCCCTAATCCCTAATCCCTAATCCCTAATCCCTAATCCCTAATCCCTAATCCCTAACCCCTAACCCCTAACCCCTAACCCCTAATCCCC
>JAIXWL010000004.1 GCA_027491315.1 Cytophagaceae bacterium | reverse complement strand
CATTTTCTAGGTATTTCTTTTTTGGGAGAAAAAAAGAAAGTCCTTAGTAATCAAAAACTAGGTAAAGGGTCAATTGAAAAGGATTTTAATGATTTAAATTGACTATTCGACATTACACTTAGTAGAACAAACAACTTATGATGTTGGCTTCGAGAGCCTCAGCCAACTGTAAATTTCTGGGATACGACATAAGTACTAATTTTAAAATAAGTGGATAAGTTGGCTGAGGTTCTCGAAGCCAACCATTACTATTTGAATTGAACCTTCGTAACTTTTTGAATATCAAGCAATTAGAAACTTATATCTAAGTCCTTAATAACTTATCCCTAATCCCTAACAACTAATCACTAGATTATCCCCTTATCCCCTGCCTCGTTCTTCACATCCCGAATTTCCACGGCCTTGGTGGATTTCTTACGCATTTTGATGTTGATGAATTCCACGAAAAGTGAGAAAGCAATGGCAAAGTAGAGATAGCCTTTCGGGATTTGTCCGATGCTATTTCCTAGGATAATAAATTCCGAGTCATGACTTGCCTCTGCAACTAGCATAAAACCGATCATAATTAAGAAGGACAGGCCTAGCACTTGCAAAGATGGGTGTTGGTTAACGAAGCGACCAACGGGCCCTGAGAAGCCCATCATGATGAAGATGGAAATAACTACGGCGGTAATCATGATGAATATTTCATTGGTTAAACCAATGGCCGTCAGGACGGAATCAATGGAAAAGACTAAGTCGATCAAGGCGATTTGGGTTACGACTTGGGCAAATTTAGCTTTAACGCTTTTTGATTTGGCTCCTTCGTGATGCTCCTCGCCTTCTAGCTTTTGGAAGATTTCATTGGTGGCTTTATAGAGTAGGAAAAGTCCTCCGACAAACAGGATGACCGCTTGACCGGTTGGGGCAATGGAGAGCCAATCCGAGCTAAAGTGCCAGAACGGTTTTTGGAGGGAAATAAGGTAAGAAAGTCCTAATAATAGCATCACACGGAATGCCATAGCCAGGATTAGACCCAGGTTACGCGCTTTGGCTTGTTGTTCATCCGGTAATTTATGCGCGGTGAGCGAGATGAAAATGATATTGTCTATACCCAGTACGACTTCCAAAAAGGTCAGGGTTAATAAGCTAAAGAGTCCGTTGAGGGTAAAAAGATGTTCCATGTAATAATTTTTATGATTGCAAAGATGCTGGCTTTCTGCGAGATAGCCAACAAATAATAAAGGAGAGGAAAAATTTCTATATTTTTTTCAGAACAGCACTTGCAAAAAGCAGAAAAAACACGGATATTTGCAAACCAATTCAACGGAAAGGGTCTTATAGCTCAGCTGGTTCAGAGCACCTGCCTTACAAGCAGGGGGTCCTAGGTTCGAATCCTAGTGGGACCACACTTAATTAAAATAAAAGCCTGTAAATCAATAATTTACAGGCTTTTTTACTTTTCAGGTACAACATAGGTACAACAAATCACATATTTCTCCTACTTGCCTTCAGTTGCGTTTGATCAATTTTTTATTGGAAATAGATTTTGGTATGTATGTGATCAGATGTGGGATTCATATAATGTATATTTAAATTTTTACCTACCCAATGTTTTCTGTTTCGTTAAATTAATATGGCATAAACTATATTCTTAAAAATTTTAGAAATATTAATTCTTGCAAATAATCATTGAGGTTTAATTACAATAATATATCTTTAAAATGGTACATTGATTCTCTTTACATAAAAATCCATTATGTTGACCACATTCGGTAATGCTTATTATTTTGATTTAAATTTAAATTTTTAAAATGACCAAAAACTATGGCGAATAAAATCTCAAAGGTGATAGCTAAGAAAAGTAGATCAACCTATAATAATTCAAACCTTGGCTATATTAAGCCCATATTTAAATTTGAAGATTCTAATTTGGCCTACAAAAAAGTAAATATGCCATCTGAATTTCCAAATGATGGAGAGATTTTTGTTCTTGGTGGTTATAACTATATCGACAATTCCGTTAAATCAGAAGAATTATTTGAAATTGAAATCAATGAAAATGAAACAAATTATGATCCAGGCAGATCAGGAAGTTGTCAGTATACAACCACTTCTAGCACTTTCAGAAAATTGGATCCTTATGAATTCATAAGAATTTTTTCAAATCAATTCGATTTAGAAAATAAAACTGCGAAAGGATTACCCTCAATGCAAGATGATCGCCCCTTTTTTTTAGAGGCAGAAAATTATATATATGGGCCCTTTAATATTGATGTAATAACTTTGTCATCTGCAAATATTGATTTTTTTGAAACTAATAACTATGAAAATCTAGTAGAGGAGTTAATTTCGGAATACCAAGACCATATTTTTAAATATTCAAAAGGACAAATTGAACATTTACTGATTGAAGATTATATCGTAAATCTAGTAGAATTGCTAAAACTGACACCTGAAAAGAGAATATATTTCGGAAGTAAAGAAAAAATCATTGAATGGGCCAAACGAATGCTTGGCCCCTCCATTAATCAGGAAGAGAAGGCCGCATTAAACAAAATTAAAAACATTCCCCTTCCAGATCTGAAAAGCAGTTCTGATTTAGATAAACTTGAGAGATTTAAAAATTACATTGATGATACTGACACTTGGTTAAATGTTGAGGTTCCTAAATATTTTATGTCTTACCTTTCAAGCCAAGCAGGACAAAATTTATTAAAAAAATATCTAGATGATAATCAGGAACACTTTTTTGAACAATACAGATCTGAGGATAGAAGCAGAATTGAAGAAGATATTAAGGTAAAATCTCAAGAGCTTGAATCAATTGAACAAAAAATATTAGCCTCAGAATTGGCGTCTCAATTAAATGAGGATAAGATATTTGAGAATTTGACAGAAACTGAAAAGGTTAAGTTGAAATCGATAATCACTAATCTAGATGAAAGAACACTTTTGTTGGAATATTTCGATTCTAATAAGGAACTTAAAGAAATTAAAGATCAGATCACTGGATTAGAGTATGAAAAAAAGGTATGGGAAAGACAGATTGACGAACAGAAGGTGCAACTTCAAGATTTAACCGAGGCGATTAAAAAGGTTAAAGATGATTTCTTAAAAGGTTCGGATTTTGCAAAAAAAGTTATTGATGCAAAAATATATTCCGACTTAATTAATAATATAGATCCAAGTTATTCCGATGATTCTACAAAAATAAATGTAGAATACAAGCCACTCCAGATTAGTGAATTAGAACTAACAACTAAACAGTTTATCGAAGAATTACAATTACGTTTAAATAAACAAAATAGATTTATTTCTTTTAATGATATAGTAAACTATTTGGTTCTTATAAATCAAAATTTCTTAACAATTATCGCAGGCCTACCAGGTACAGGGAAAACTTCTCTCGTTGAAAAAATCGCAAAAGTTATTGGTTCTGAAGATAATGATCGATATTTGAAAATTTCGGTAGCACGTGGTTGGACTTCATCCAAGGATTTAATAGGGTATTTTAATCCACTAACAAAAAAATACCAGCCAGCAAAGACTGGATTATATAAATTTCTTAAATCTGCGTCATTAGATAATGAGAGAAACGTTGTAGTTCCATCAATCGTTTTATTAGATGAAGCTAATTTAAGCCCGATGGAACATTATTGGTCTGATTTCTTAACACTTGCGGATTTTGACTATAAGCGTGAAATCCCGACAAGTGATAATGAAACCATCGAATTCGGTTCGGGTGTCAGATTTTTGGCAACTATCAATTACGATCACACAACTGAAATTTTGTCAGATCGTTTGCTTAGTAGAGCTCCTGTTGTCAGGTTAAATATTTCGGACTATAAATTAGAAGATGGTGTAGAAACACAAACGGAATTTCTTAATATATTTTCCATGGAAAATTTACATTTTTATTTAAATAAAAATAGTAAAGATAATTTCAAGGGAGACATTAAAAATAAATTTGATAGTATTATTAAAATACTTCAAGATGAAGAAAATTATGCAGGGCAACCAATAATAATTGGAATGAGAAAATATAAAGCTGTTGAAAAGTATTGTAATGTTGCTGGAAGTATTATGGATGGTAGCAATAACAAGTTTATCGCATTGGATTATGCAATACTTCAATATGTTCTTCCTATGCTAAATGGTCGAGGGGATGGTTTCTATAAAAGATTATCAGATTTAAAAGAACAATTGCAGGGCCTTCCTAATTCATTAAAACATTTAAACAGAATGATTCAATTTGGTATTGACAATTTCAAAAACTTCAAATTTTTCTGTTGATGGTTAGTATTTCGTTATATCATGCTTCTAAAAGCAATGAAATCCCAATAAAAACTCCAATAAAATTAGATGGTGATATAACTATATCGGAAAATGATTTTGTTTTTTTTGGGATACAGTCTGATTCACCTTTAAATGATGATTGCTATTTATGGCTTTCTGATTTTAGATTTAAAGTAATTTTTTCAAACTACCTAGAATCAGTCTATTATTATACAATCAGTCTAGACGGATTCTTCAAACAAGAGGATATAACTAAATTCAGCTTTAGATTCAATATTGAGGATAAATCTACACTTTTTTATAAAATATTTTTGAATTATTATGGAGAATGTAGCGTTGAAATTGAAGGTTTTTCTATCAAAGAAGAGGTAAAAGTTTTTGGTAAAATTAACGTCGAATCCAATAAAATACATAACATTAATCTTCTGTTGAATTATTTATTAGAAAAGAATCATTTCTACTGGAGTTCTCTTTCATTAACAAAGATAGAAGCATCAAATTTGCCAAAGGACCAGGAAAATATCATTTGGATTCTGAAAAAAATCGAAAAATCATTAGCAGTTTTTAAAAATCAATTTCTACCTCACATAAAAGAGCCAATTGCACGATTAGTTCCAGAATATTCTGTCAATTCATACAATGAAAATTCCAATGTAACTGAAGAGTCTCTTTTGTGGCTTTTGGAAAATCCAAACTCATTAGAAAATACCCATATTCAAGATGAAAATAACTTGCTTATATTAAATAGACAATATATTCTTCATGAATTGTTAGTTCAGAATTTAGTGGAAAATACCGATGTTTTGGAAAACCAGGTAATTCACGGGTTTCTAAATGATTTATCAGACTTTATTGGAACCTCACTTCTTGCAGTTAATAGGGTTTTGGAAAATATAAGTTCCCTTAATGATTTTAAATCACAAATATATATATCATATTACAGAAGGTTGTTCGAGACTATTAAGTCTCTGCAAATAAGCCTATATGAAATTAACTACTCGGTTAATGAATATATTCCAGTAAAACGAGCGCACATGAGTTTTACTGAAAATAGTAGATTTCAATCCAAGCAGCATTACTATGAAGTATATCTCGAAATTTCAAAATGGATTTCTCGAAAGGAAGCAGTATACTCCATTGACGAATTATTTAGTGGAGCAAAAGATATCTCAAAATTATACGAGGTGTTCTGCTTATTTAAAATTATAGACACTCTAACTGAAGATATGGGATATTCATTGGAGAATTCAGATAATCCAATAAATCAGAATGACGACCTTTATGAATTAAAAAGCCTGCGCCAACCATCTATAAATTCCAATTATACTTTTACCGACAAATCAGGATCATTTAAAATAAATCTATATTATGAGAAATTACCAACAGCAATCACAACTGTTGCAAATGGCATATCTAGAGGTTACAGGCCAGATTTTGTTTTGGAAGTATATGAAGAGAAATTTTCGCCTAAATATATTATAATGGATGCTAAATATAAAAAAATAGATAATATAACAGCTTTTGATTACCAAGAACTAACCCTCAAGTATCTACATGGAATCGGATTAGTAGAAGGAGGATATTTACCAGCTCTGGGACTTTTTATCTTAAATCCAATTAGCGACAGTGGAATAAATTATTATCAAAAAAATCACTTTACTATTAATAACCAAAAGCTATCACTACCACTCATTGGTCATGTAGAGGTTTCATTAACCCCAAAACAAATCAATAATTTGGAAGAAATTTTCACAAAGGTATTGAATTTTAAAAATTTATATTAGGTCAATACGTATTCAGTCTAAATAGGTAAGCCGCCAGAATTGTGAGATTTTCGTGGTTTTTCAAAAATCAAACTTCTATTTTTCTCATAAACATAAGAGAAACATCCACTCCAGACTACAACCCCACCCAAACTCTGAGGAACCGAGTGGTTCCCCCTTGGTCTGATATAGGCCAAGTTAAATTCATTCAAAACATTTAAAGCTATGGTGATGGTAACTGGGGTAATCGAAAAGATTAATTCCAAAACAAACAACCCTTTTGTTCTTCTGGAGCTTTCAGGAGGACTTGAATTAGTCCAGTCTAAGGAAACTGGAAATTTCTACGCTACGACAAGAAAGTGTCGTATTCCTTCCACATTCAATCTGGAAGTGGCAACCATGATGATTGGTTCTTCAGTAGAAGGAAGTATTGTCAAGGTTGAAGTTGATCCTTATGAGTACGTTGTACCCAACACAGGTGAAGTTGTTAAGTTAGCGCATTCTTATGCCTATCAACCACCAGGATCAATGAACTTGATTGGTGAGACTCCAATTGAAGTTGTCAGCAACAACAAGCCAGCTTTATCAAAGGAAAAAGACAAATCAAGTTACATTGCCGTAAAGGTGTAACAAACCTCTGATTCCATTCGCTAAGGGCATGCCAATACTGGTGTGCCCTTTTTTCATTTTAAACGTATATATACATGGAATTACAAACAGCTCAACGAAAGAAAGCCAAGATTAAGATGGCTATAACAGGAGCATCAGGAAGTGGTAAGACCTATTCCTCTTTGTTACTTGCCCACGGATTATGCATGGACTGGGAGAAGGTTGTCGTTATAGATACGGAGAATCATAGCAGTCATTTGTACGCTAATCTTGGAGCTTACAAGGTTTTAAACCTCGAATCTCCATTCAGCCCTGAAAGCTATATTGATGCCATCGACTTTGTGGTCAATCAAGGAATGGAGGTTATTATTCTAGATAGTATCACCCATGAATGGGAATATCTGCTAGACTATCATGCTTCTTTACCAGGAAACAGCTTCACTGCATGGGGTAAGGTTACACCTAGGCATCAGGCCTTTATTTCTAAGCTATTACAGGTACCTGTGCACATTATAGCTACCATGAGAAGTAAGTCAGATTATGTCCTGAGTGAAAAGAACGGCAAAACTGTTCCTGAAAAAGTAGGCTTAAAGTCCATTCAGCGTGATGGTATGGATTACGAATTCACACTAGTATTCGACCTAGATATCAAGCATAATGCTGTAGCGACCAAGGATCGAACAGGGTTATTCTCTTCTAAGCCTGAATTCAAGATTACCTCAGCTACAGGTCAACAAATCAGCCAGTGGTGTCTGGAAGATCTTAGCCCCAAGATAGATTATGTCAGGGATAGGATTCAGCAGGTAAACACCACGCTGGAACTACTAGGTCTGTATAATCAATATCCAGAGTACAGGGATCTACTTCTTCCGTACTACGAAAAACGTAAGCATGAAATTAAGTCATTAACCTTAACCAAACCGATTAGAAATGAATAATCAAATTGATTATAGCACTGAATTAGAAATAGTTTCTAGTTCCAGCGCCTTTATAGAGGCAAATACAATAGAGGTCAGCCTTCAAGAAATTGAGAGTACCCATATTATCCCTTCGTACACAAAAGATTATGAACCCTTGATTTCTGTAGGAGATTTCATTAATAGAACCCAAGACGTGCTTCATCACTTCTTAGAGGGTGAAACCATCCTTTCTCCTGCGATTAGGGTATCACATCCTATTAAAGGAAGAATCCCAGAGGCTAGATTTAAGCCAACCTCAGAGTTAAGGGATGATGAGAAAACGGTCTATTACGAGAGGACGATATTTCTCTTTGAGATACCTTCTATATCCAGCACCATAGATGGCCAACCCATGAGCTTAATCGTAGGAGGAGTAAAAGCCTATAACGAGGATAAGATCAACGGTAAGAAAGGAAGCCTGGAGAACTTCAAGCTATTTGTGGGATTTCAAGTAAAGGTCTGCTCTAACCTGTGTGTATGGACGGATGGAGCAGTCATTCATGCCAAAGTTCGAAGCATCGGAGAACTCATGGATTCAACCATGAAGATGCTAAGCGGGTATCAACCCAAGAACCAAATTCAGTCTCTAGAATCCTTGGTTAATTACTCGCTTTCAGAGCGAGATTTAGCTCAAATACTAGGAAGAGCCAGGCTGTATAATTACCTGCCCTCAAGCGAAAGAAATGGCATCCCTGAGCTGTTATTCACAGATACCCAGATTAGTACAGTAGCTAAAGATTACTATCAGGATGAATCTTTTCAACGAGGCTCAAATGGAGAAATATCTCTATGGAGATTATACAATCTGTTAACAGGTTCTAATAAGTCCAGCTACATCGATCAGTATATCCCAAGAGCAGTAAATGCCTCCCAATTTATGTTTCAGATAAAGAGTGCTTTAGATGAAGGTTCAACCAACTGGTATTTAGGTTAGGTATATGAGGAAGAATCAACAGGTAGAATTCCTGCATCCCAACATCCTCTTACTTATTACCCCCAAAGGTGCACTCATCGAGCTGTTTACTCCTATAAGAGCTATAGTGAAAGAAGATGCGGGTAGCCTAAAAGTAGGAACCACAGTCTATATAGATGCCATTCTTCAATCACAGGAACACAGGATTCTATTCTGCATCATAGGTAAATGGTATCCCTACCACCATTTTAAGGTAGGTAAATAAAAACACGGCCACTCAGAAATGGGTGGCTTTTTACATTATGAAACATTCAGAATTCGTAGCTGAGATACAGCTAAAATACATCCCAACGGATATTAAAAGGCGAGATTTAGGCTCGATTAGAAAATCAGCCGAAGCCTATGATTTCCTTTATCCGCTTTATGATCAAGATACCATAGGACTTACCGAGGTATTTATCGTAGTATTTCTCAATCGAGCTTCTAGAGTAATTGGATACCACATCCATTCGATAGGAGGAATCACAGGTACGGTGGTAGATATCAAGCTAATTGTAGCAACCGCTTTAAAATGTGCCTGCTCCAGTATCCTAATTAGCCACAATCACCCATCTGGAAATCTTGAGCCTTCTAAGAACGATAAGCTACAGACGAACCAGTTAATTAAGGCTCTAGAGGTATTCAATTTGGAGCTATTGGATCACATCATTGTGTCACCTGAGAAAGGCGAATATTACAGCTTCACTGATGACTGGTTATGCAGACCGTTACCTCATTCCTGAAGGCATTAATCACCCCAACATGTCATGCGTGACATTGTGTCAACTATGACATGTTTGGAATTTTAGACTATGAAATATGATAAAAAAGAATTCGCTCTAACTCTGGGAAAAAGAGTCAGGGAAGTTCGAAAATACCGTGGTTTCACCCTAGAAAAACTTGCATTAGATACAGAAATAGAACCCAAACAGCTTTGTAGAATTGAATACGGAGAGATAACTACTTCTGTATATCAGATTTATAGGTTGTGTTATTCTTTGAATGTAAAGCTTTCTGATTTTTTTGAGGCTATCCCTTTACAAAACAATAGCGATACTGAAACCCAAACCCAAACCCAAACAGAAATCAATTAGACCTCATATTGGTCATCACTTAAAAAAACGAATCATGAAAAAACATTTCATATTTACAATTCTCTTCTTAGCTACATTATGTGCCCATGGGCAGGATATTATAACTAAGAAATCAGGCGAAGATGTTGTCTCCAAGGTTTTGGAGATAACATTGAACGAGGTAAAATATAAAAAGTGGGACAATCAAGATGGCCCACTTATTTCAATATCCAAATCTGAAATATTGATGATAAGGTACCAAAATGGTACAAAGGACATCTTTAAAGAACAGGCAATAACTCCAATGTCGGCAATGGGAGAACCTGAAAATTTCAAAGCGGGTCAACAAGATGCCATCCAATATTACAAAGGCTATAAAGGGGCTGCAACAGGGACGCTGGCGACTGGATTGGTGCTATCTCCTATCCTTGGGTTAATTCCTGCTTTTGCAACAACCAGCAATCAACCACAAGACATCAACCTTCACTATCCAGACCCTAGTAAGATGAAGGATCAAGATTACTTCAAAGGGTACACCCAAAAGGCATTCCAAATCAAGAAACAAAAGGTTTGGACAAATTGGGGCATCACAGTTGGATTAAGCGTTGGTTTGTATTTACTTCTTAAACGATAATCGGCTATGTCAATTTTCAAAACAACCATATTTAAGCTTATAAGCTCTGTTATCCTTGTAGTTTTATTTATTTTTGGCTGCAAAGTAGTGGATGAAATTAAGAAGGACTTGTATGTTAAAATCACAACATCATCCGATTTAAGTGGAGTACTATGGACTAGTGCAACCTTATATGGAGAGGTTACAGATGATGGAGGGAAAGCGATTACTGAAAAAGGAATCGTTTATGGAAAAAATCCTTTACCAACAGTTAATGACACCAAAGTACCCAATAATACACTAGTCTCTATAAATGGTGATGTCTTTAATCCAACTGGAGTTGGAAGAATTGGAGTGTTAATTTCAAATTTGACAGTAAATAACAGATATTATTTCAGGGCATATTGTATTAATAGCTATGGAGTTAGTTATGGAGAAGAGCAATCTTTCTACACCAAACAATATGAAGATCCTAAGGTCACTACAACTTCAATTACAGCTACCTCATCTTCAATTAACGTGAGTGGTAATCTAACTAATCTACCGATTGTAGGTCCTATAGTTGGATCAGGGTTTTACTATTCAGAGTCTTCTGGAGTCAAAGAAACAAATAATTTTGTACTTTCATCTTCATCAATTGATGCAAAATACAATTTCTCAGCAACCATCCCGCAACTTCCTGATAGGACGGTTTATTATGTCAAAGCTTTTGTAAGAACCGCGAAAGGAGTCTATTTAGGAAATGAACTAATGGTGAAAACATTGGATTCTCCAATGAGGACTCAGCTTAAAACAGGTTTACAGGTATTTTACTCATTTGCAGGAAATTCAGCCGATGAATCTGGTAATGGATTCAATGGTACTACTTCTGGTGTAATATTAACAGCTGATAGATTCAACAATTCAAATTCTGCTTACTATTTTAATGGCCAAAATAATACAAATATATCGACAAACTATTCTGGCGTTTTGGGAAACGCTACAAGATCCTTTTCTTTTTGGTTAAGGAGAAAAGATCCAATTGGTAATAGTGTTACCATATTTTCATATGGGAACCTGGGGACAATTGGCCAGGCTATAAATATTGCTGTAGGTAAAGATCCCACAGGCAACTTAATTCTATTCGATAATGGGGGTTCAGCTGCAGGTACGGTTTTTAATCTTGTTGATGATAAATGGCATCATTATGTGATGATATGGGACAAAAGTTTTGGAAGTAACGTAACGTCAATCAAACAATATATTGATGGCGTCTATAGATCCAACACTTGGTCATATAATCCAAGCCCGATCAATACAGTAGCTGGTTCCAAATTGTTAATTGGGCAATTGGATCCCTCTAAAAATGATTGGAGAACATTTTTGGGCTCCATTGATGATCTAGGAATCTGGAATAGAGTATTGTCAAGTGATGAAATTCAGTACCTGTATCAGAGTAATTATAGGCCATAAATCTGGAGAGGATGTTGAAGTGAACATATAAACCGGAGTTTATGTAAACCCTCAATATTAGCCCAATAAGCATTTTTAGCCCTTCATAATTTAAAGAGACCTATCTTTAGATTTGAAGGGCTTTTTATTTCAATGCTAGTTTGGCACAAAACGATGTATTAACAACGCAATTTTTTAACATTTCAAATCAAACATATCCATGAAAAAATACATATTTCACTCTGAAAGTGGCATTTTCTATAAGTCAACATTAAAAAAGGTCAATATTCAAATGGCCAGGCATCTCTCCAATTGATTGATGCTAAAAATGGGGATCTAGTTTTAACCGCAACTGTGTGCGCACCAAATATCACCTTCAAGGAAAATGAGACTTTGATTAAAGATTATAGTGAAAATGAAGGGGTGCTAGACTTTTTAGTTGCTAATGGTATGGTTCAACCAATGGAAGAGTCAGTAATAATGGGATATACAATTGCTCAAAAAGTAAAAATCATATTAATTTAAACTCTCATAATTGGCTGTACCATTGGCTTGCAAAACTCCTTATTAACAACTTTTATTCTTAGCTCTGACTTTGATCTAAAATGACGAGCTATTGAATAACTCCTTTGCTCATAATCATCTTTCCCATCATTATTCTTATGATAGAAAGGTTTAATTGAAATACAATTTTGATTTTCAAAAATCGTATTTAACAAAGTTCTATCAGATAAACCACAGGAATGTCCAAATATTTGTACTTGAAAAGGCTTGCTTTCTATAAAATCTATCAACCTTCTATAATGACTAAATTGCAAATATTTGAATGACTTGATGTGTTTGAATATTTCTTCATTTTTGTGTGATTCAAACTTTTCATAATCTGGGTCCATATCATCACCAAAACCAAATATTGGTTCTTGAACATTAACCCCATCGCCATTTATTTCTCCATGAATTGGAATGTAAATAGAGGACTCAACCAAATTGAAATATTGCTTAGCTAAATCAGAATAATTAAAATTCAAAAAACAAATACTTTCAGGTTCTATTTTCTCTTTTATTGTATTTGGTTTGGTGTCAAATTTGAAAATAGGTTCCTCAAATTGCGCGTGTAAATCCTGATTTGGTCTTATACTTAGTTTTGAAATTTCATTTTTCAAGTAAGAAATGAAATTGCTTTTAATGAAATTCAGATCATCATTTACTGATTTAACAGATTGCTCATTATTTAAATATCTTTTCAAAAAATCAAAATATTGAATTTCAATATCTACC
Organism: Cytophagaceae bacterium; assembly: GCA_027491315.1. Classification (GTDB taxonomy): domain Bacteria; phylum Bacteroidota; class Bacteroidia; order Cytophagales; family Spirosomataceae; genus Aquirufa. The sequence continues at coordinate 396,815 of JAIXWL010000004.1, read as the reverse complement.
CAATTTTTATTATCAATCTCTTCTATAATGGATTCAAAAAAGTTTGATTTAAACTTAAAGTTAATTTCTCTGTTCCTTTTTAAAATAATAAATTTTTCTAAGGCATTCTCTAAGGTTAAACTTTTAGAGCCATCATTTGAAAATATTATCTGAATATTTGCTCCAATTGAAACCAAGCGATCATCATATCGCATAGAGTGATAAAATTCCTGAAGTAAGTTGTAGCAGTAATTGACTATAAAATCTTTAAAACTTGATTTCAGTCCATGTGCTATATCAAATCCATTTCCAATTAAAATTAAACGATTAATATTTTCATAATTGTCAAATAAATTTGGATTAGTATTCAGGACCGAATAAGTCGGAATCTTAATATTGGGAATCATTTTATTGAAAAATCAGGTTGATTATAGAACAAATTTTATTTTATTAGTAATATTCAAACATAAATTCTAAGTTCCAAAATATTAGGTTGAATTTTTAATTTAATACAACTGGCCGAGTGGCCTAGTGACCAACCATGTTTCAGGTTAGCCACTTAGCCAGTTGGCCACTTACATTTATTTCGTTGTTCTAGGTTATTCATACATTTTAATCTTCTCTTATAATTTAATAGACTACTTTTTAACAGTCCTAAACTTAACTTTTGGAGCATTCTTTATATAATCTAATTGTGTTTCAATAATGTAAAATACCATTAGATAATTATGCATTACATAATTGATTTTTCTTGTTCCTTCTAACTAAATTTAATTCTGTGCCTTCAGAATAATCAACCTTAAGTTCAATAGTGATATTTGATTTTTATGATTCCACTAGTATTGAACATACCAAAATGAAAATTTCATATATCTCAAGAAGAATAGTTTCAATTATTACTATTTCATTAATATCTAGTTTGACTTTAGCTCAAGATTTGCCGAAGGTTAAAATTCAAATTGGAAACAATGGTATTGGTGAGCAGTATGGAAAAACGTTAATTACAGCTGAATTAAGTACCCCGTCTGCAAAAGATGTAATTATAGATTTTAATATTACAGGGACTGCTACATATGATAAAGATTATTCGATCAATTTCCCTACTAAAAACCAAGTTAAAATTGTCGCTGGAGGAAATGGAATTGGTAATAATAGCAATCAATTACCTTATGGAGGTAAAATGTTTATAGATGATGATAAAACAATATATGTCTCTGATACTAGAAACCAAAGAGTCCAAAAGTGGACATATGGATCAACAACTGGTTCAACTATAGCAGGGGGGAATATTTATGGTGGTACACCATTTGGAAGTAGACCAGATCAGTTTAACGGAGTAGGTGGAATTTATGTAGATTCTGAAAAAAATCTTTATGTATGTGACTCAGGTAATTTCAGAATTCAAAAGTGGTCTCCAGGGGCAACAAGTGGAATCACTATAGCAGGAGGAAATGGTTCTGGATATGGGTCTAATCAAATAAGGCCTTCGGATTTAAAATTAGACTCAGAAGGGAACTTAATTATATTGGACAGGATCTTGGGAACTGCAGACTTTAGAATTCAAAAATGGAATAAGAATGCAACTTCGGCCACGACCTTAGTGGATTTCACCAATAACAATAAATTTTATGCTACAGGATTTTATTACGATGAACCTTCAGGTGATATCTATTTAACTGGAGATTTAGCTCCTGTTATCAATTATGCGGTTATTAGGTGTCCAAAAAATAATCCACAAAATTGGGAAGTAGTAGCTGGGGGTAATGGCTTTGGTAATGACTTGAACCAATTGAATTTGGCAATTGGAGTACAATTATCAAGAAATAATTTATTCATTTCTGACTTCAGAGGACATAGCGTTATAAAATGGGCTCTTGGAGCAAAAATTGGAGAAGTCGTTATGGGTACCAGGGGTGTATCAGGGAAAACTATAGGATTTTTATCCTTGCCTAATGGAATATTTATTGACAAGTATGAAAACATATACATTGGAGATGAAGGAAGTAATAGTATTCAAGTGAAACAAATCCAACCTCAAATAATAATTCCTGCAGGTAAAACTTCAGCTAGTATTGAATTAAATTCAATTGATGATACAAGCATCGAGGGATCAGATGAAATAATCGAATTAAATGTTTCCTCATTTTTAAATTGTCAAATTGAAAATAACTCTCTTTTCAAAATTACTATTCAAGAAAATGATTTCCCCGATACGGATAAAGACCAAATTTCGGACCACCTAGATAATTGTCCAACAATTTATAATCCAGATCAGAAAGATGTAGATAAAGATGGTATTGGGGATGTTTGTGATGATTCAGATGGGGATGGTATAACAGATGATTCAGATTTATGCCCAAATACTGAAAAAGGAAAATCAGTTGACAAAAATGGATGTTCGATTTCGCAAAGAGATTCTGATGAAGATGGTGTTATGGACGACAAAGATCTATGCCCTAATACTATTAAAGGACAATCAGTAGACAAAAATGGATGTGCTCTTTCACAAAAAGATACAGATGGAGATGGGGTTTTTGATGACAAAGATAAATGTTCAGAAACTCAAACTGGTAAAAAAGTAGATTTGGATGGGTGTGCTGATTACCAAAGAGATACCGATGGAGATGGCATAACTGATGATAAAGACGATTGTCCAACAATAAAAAACCCATCTAAACCATTAATTAATAAGTTAACTGATTTAGAACTTGCATCAAGTGCTGGTAATGCATACCAGTGGTACTTAGATGGCAAATTAATTGGAGGTGCAGATAAAGCATTTTTAAAAGTTACATCTGCTGGTGCTTATAGTGTTCAATTGAAAGATGAAAAGGGATGCAAAAGTCCTATGTCAGATTCAGTTATTATATTGATAACTGGAACTGAGGAAGAAAATAAAGGAATTTCAATCTATCCAAATCCTACAGATGGTGTTATAAATATTCAAACTACTTTTAATTTTGAGAATATAAAGTCTATACAAATTTCTGATATTCGAGGCTCTGTACTAAAACAAATTAAAATAAATTCTAAAAATCAAGTAATTGATCTATCTGATTATCCAATTGGAGTTTATCTATTAGAGGTAACCATTAATGGAGAAAAGCGTATTTATAAAATTCAAAAACGTTAATTATGAAAACATCTTTTAAGCTTACTCTCTTAGTCGTTTATGTAATTTTAAATGCCTGTAAAACAGATTCTGTTAGTCCAGCAAACCCGACTCCTGTTACTCCAGCACCGACTGTTGCTGAAATTATTAAGAAAAATTGGAGTGCAAGTACAGTATTATGGGATGGGGTAAGTCAATTTGACAAATCAAGTTCCTCTAATTTAATTCAAGGTTATAATCAATTTAAACTTGATTTAAGTAATCCACCGACTATTTCAATTACTGAGTTTGACGGGAAGAAATTTACAGGTAAATACTCACTTTCTTCAGATAATCAAAAATTGATAATTTCAGATTTATCTGGTGCGGATGGTGCCCCTTCTGGAACAAATGGAATCATTGAATATAAAATTAGCTCAACACCGTCTGCAAATTCATTAATTCTAGAATCAACTACCCCATATGTCAAGGCCAGCAATAAAGTAGTTAAAATTAGTCTAATACCTTAATTTGCAATATTCAACATTATTGTTCTTTTAGTATTTTCAAAATCATCCTTAATGGAGAATATTTTGAAGTTACCAAGGCAAAATAAGACCCTGTTGCCAAATGAGATAAATTCAACTCTTCATTATTTTGAACATTTTCTTTGGAATAAACTATGGCACCTTTTAGATCATAAATAATCAAATTTGATTCTACACCAAATTTATTTGGAAATTCAACGACAATTGATTTCGTAAATGGGTTAGGAGAGATAGTAAAATCTAGTTCATTTTCCTTAGTTCCTGTTATTTGTATATTTTGATACTCCGACATAGAAGAAACACAAGAGGTGCTGCTCAATGCTTTAACGGAATATTTACCTGATTTAATTGCAAAATAACTTGAGCCTGTAGCACCAGGTATTACCTCATTATCCAGATACCAGATATAACTTATTCCACTTGTAGAAGTTGATAATTCTATTCCATTCTTAAGTATTATTACAGGTTTAATAGCTTGGCATGCTAATTGAGCTTCAGAACAGCCATTTTTATCTACTTTGGTTCCAACTGGAGTTTCTGGGCATTTATCCAAATCATCCGTAATCCCATCCTTGTCAGTGTCTTTTTGATTATCAGCACAACCATTTGAATCTACCTTGTTTCCAAATGTTGTATCTGGGCACTTATCAAGCTTATCATTAACACCATCTTTATCAGAATCTTTTTGACTTAAAGAACATCCATTTGCATCAACAGTTTCTCCAACAGGTGTATTTGGGCATTTGTCTAAAGCATCTTCAATTCCATCTTTATCTGTATCAGGGGCAGTTACCTTAAATTCATTCGAGGTGAATTCCCCATATAATGTTGTAACAGTTGCGGTATATTTTCCAGGTAATTTTGGTGTAATACTTTGGGAATTTTCTAAAAAGAATTTCTGTACCCTACCATTGCCATAGTCTGCAACATAAATATTTCCATATTTGTCAATTTCCAAATCTTGGGGATCTGAAAATATATTTGAACTATTTCCAACATCTTTCCCTCCGACTACTACCATTGGATTTTCTAAATTACTATCAAATTTTACTACCGCAGATGAAGAAATGGTATAAAAGTTGCCGAAATTATCAACTTTAATATTATAAGGGTATGTAATTTTGACATTTTTAATGGAGCTTGATTCTCCCTCTTTCCAAACTACAATTCTTTGATTACTCCTATCTGATATAAACATTTTACCAAGTGAATCAACGTAAATTGAAAAGGGAGAACTTAGTTGATTATTCCCATTTCCTTGACCATTTCCGCCAGCAACGGTAACTCCGACTTTAGCCCCTGGTTTCCATTTTTGTATCCTGTGGTTTTCTGAATCTACTACATAAATATTTCCATTTTTATCCACAAAACTTGAATAGGGTTGGTATAAAAGACTATCGGCATTTCCACTAGTAGATCTTCCTGCAACTATTATCCCTTTATTAGCTCCAGGCAACCACTTTAATACAGTATTTGCAACTCTTTGGGAAATGTACAATGCTCCATCTGTGGTTAAAAATAATCCAGAAGGATTACTCAACCATAAATCCAAATCCCTACTCGCTATAAGTGTACCTATTTTACTTTCATTCTGCCATTTCGTAATTTGAATCGTTCCCCAATCTGCAATATATAAATCATCGTTTTTTTTGTCTATTTGTATTGCTGACGGCTTATTTAAAGTAATATTATTGGTGGGAAAATTAGAACCTGCAATTGTTTCACCAGTCAAAGAACCTTGTTTCCATTTTTGAATTCTTTTGTTGAATGCGTCAGAAACTATAATATCACCGAATTCATTAAGAAAGACTGAAGCAGTATTTGAAAATTGATTACTCGCATTACCTTGTCCATTTCCACCAGCCACAGTAATTCCAGAAGTAGAATCTAATGCCCATTTTTGAATTCTAGCATCATTTCCTGCACTTATAAAAATGTTAAGATCTTTATCAACGAAAACGTCGTTGGGGAAACTCAATTGGTTAGGATTAGAAATGTAAGTGCCTGGAAATAGTGCATATGCATTCCCATTTCCTCCAGCTACAGTTGTACCTGAAGAAGCTCCTTTTTTCCATTTTTGAATTCTATGATTATTAGAATCTGCTATGTAGAGATCAAAATTTTTGTCGACAAATATTCCAGTTGGATAATTTAATTGATTAGCTGATCCTCCGCTATTTCCAATTCCAGTAGATGTTGTTCCAGCAATTTGAGTAATGTTTGTGCCATCCTCCTTACATTTAAATACTTTATGATTAAAATAATCATTATAATAAAGGTCTCCTAAAGAATCACGAAATATAGAATTTGTTGATGAATTTATATTTATTACTGTTGTTCCAAATGTAGAGCCTGATTGCCATTTTACAATTCGATTCCCATCGGCAATATACAATACTGAATTTTCGTCGACAAAAACATCATTGGGCTCATAAAGTTGATTGGTAGCTAATCCTTTTCCATTTCCTCCCGCAACGATTATAGGTTCACTATTTTCACTATCATATCTCAATATCCTATTTTTGCTTGGTTCGCAAACGTATAATTTTCCGCATTTATCAACGAAAATATTTCCAGGAGATGAAAGAATAGCTATAGTAGAAAAATCTCCTGCCACCATTTTGCCACTTCCTAAATTCCCTGAAATTGGATTACTAATAATTACACCATCTTTTTTCCAAATAACTTTTTCTGTCGGGCTTGATGTTAAATTAATTGGTAAACCTACAACACCTTCGCCATTTAATACAGGAAGTATTAATTTTGAATTAACCTTTGGGCTTATGAAATTACTTGAAACTGAATTCATAACTCTAAATGAATCATTAGATGTTAAAACACAAGCGACTTTATCGCCATCTTTCAATGAGTAATCAGCATATATTTCAGAATTACTGCCAACATTTAATCCATTTTTTTTCCATTGTAATTTAGGGGAAGATCCTCCTCCTGAATAATTTGCTTTGAAAACAATAGTATCCCCTATAGTAATAGTTGACTTAGAACTGGAAATGGAAATTTGAGGTACTACTTGCCCCAATGACAAGTAATTAAGGCACAAAAGAATAACTACTACCAATAATCTCATAGTATCATTATTTTATCGAAATAAATTAATTTACGGAATTATAAAGGTGTAATTATTTGAACAATAGTACAAACAAGAATTATTTAAAGGCTACAATTAATCTTTTTGATATTTCCTTCAAACACAGTTAATTCAACAATATAAAAATAATCGTTTCATATTACTGGCCGAGTGGCCAAGTGACCAACCAAGATTCAGGTTAGCCACTTAGCCAGTTGGCCACTTACATTTAAGAGGCTACTTTTCGATACCTCGGATAGCCAATACATTCAAGCCTTCCCTCTTCTCTTAATTGAAGGATATACCTACTAGCTGTCCTTCGCTTTACTTTGAGGTCACTCATTAGACAATCAACTTCAGAGAGGCTAAAGGAATCTGGTAGTTTTTTGAAGAAATCTTCCTTTTTTGATATTCCCTTCGATTTTTTACCCTTTAGGGTCTTGAATACAGCTAAGCTATTATTAAAAGACTGATCTACGAGCCAAATTGCAGATTCAAAATCACCACCGCTACAATATAGTGTCTCACTTGTTGAGTCCGATTCAAAGTGTCTAATGGCTGTAAATATAGCTGCTACACGACATATCATTCCTGCATGTCTTTTACCTATACTGGAAGCGTATTCTCCTGCTTCCTCTACTGCTTGAAGCATATAATCCTCTCCAATTGAATTGATTTTATCCCATTGAAACTCTGAAAACATAACCTCTAAGCGACGATCTTTAAAATGGTCAAATAAAGCAGTGTAATTCTTGCCATATCCTTTAAATTTCTCATCTAAAGAAACTTCTCCTTTCGTTGGGCGGACATCCATCCATTCTAAAGGTGAATTGCCTGAGACTATCATGAAGCGACTGAATAAACCATCTTCATTCCCTTTGAACAATCCTTTAATGTGAACAGGAGTACCGCTTACAATGATAGATAACTTGGGTCTGGAAATTATCAAATGTTCGCCTTTTCTCTTTCTAAGCTGACTATCAAACTCATGATGAAAAGCTTTTCTAAATAGTACGGAGTTGGCTTCACCCATCTTATTTGAAAGCATCATTGTTAAACCATCTGTCTCTGTTTCCAAGATTAACGAACCTATAATTCCATCATTCTCTGCCAATTGTTCGTTCAGCTTTGAAGAAGTAGTATTACCAGGAATCAAATGAAGAGGCTGTCTTGGTGCTTTAGGCAATGGAATTGACTTGTCTTTTAGGTCCTCAATTGCTTTAACCTCCCTTTTGTACGCCATCATAGCATCTTCATTTTCCATCCTCATCTTAACATTTATTCCCTCTATGAGCTTATGCAATAAATTCAAGCTTCCTTTACCAGATGCTGGTGGCATAGAAATCAGTAGGTACAAAAATGGATACTCAATTTTATCAGCATACCTGATTTGTACATCTGGCATCAAAGAACCAGCTAATGCGGTTATAGCTGAAAGCGCTATAAGCCTTTGTTCCTCTGTTTTGAACTCATTAATACAATCTTTAAGCGTTTTAGGAAGCCTAGAGATTACTATCTCTAGGCTAAGTTGGCTCACTTGGAGCGATTTATCTTGCTCTTCCATGTCCTAAAACTGTTTAATTGAATGATTGTCCAACATTTTCACTACAGCAGAATATCTGTAGTAAAACTTTCCACGTACAGCACTGAATTCAATCAGTCCTTTATCCCTCCAATCTTGGAGTGTTCTTCTGGAGACCTTCAATAGGTCCATTAGTTGATCTGTATTATATATTGGTTCTACAACCTCTGAACCGATGTTTGCTCGACTAATTTCGTCTAGATTTTTGTTCGTGATTTTCATCTCGATGTTATTTACGTTTTTCAAACTTCAAACGGATTTTCCGAATGAGCCAAAAAACCTAAAGGGTGTGATGAAAAAACAACTGGAAGACACACCTCACCATTTGCCTTTTCCGTTAGGTAACTTGACGAAACAAAGATATAGTGAGTGAAAAGTGGTGTGTGCGCAAAAAAATACGCACCTGATATTGATATTTTTACTCTAATGAAATTTTAAATTCCATTAAATTGTCAAATGACCCAAAAAGTCTATCGTTTACTTGCTCTAAGGCAATTGTTCGATGTTTTTTATTACCTAATTGTTTGTTTAATCTGTCTTGAAAATCTTTGTATAAAAAATTTACATATCCTTTTTCTTTAGGATTAATTATTTTAAAATACTTGGATGCAAATAATTGTAAATTCTTTTTGTCTTTAATGAAGCCAGCATTTTCTATTATTGCAAAGAGTGCTGATAATTCCTCCAGATTTAAATCAAAATCTAAAGAGTCATCATTTTTTATTAAATATTTATATTCGAGGTAATCCGAAAAGTACTTTTTAATTTCTGAATTAAAGTTCTCAAAAAAGAAGGATTTAAACGGTTCTATTCTAGAACCTTTGATCGAATCTAAGTTCAATTTTACGATGTTAACAACATTTTCAAGATATTCTCCATACAATTCGCGAGAAAAGAATTTGGATCCATATTCAAATAATTTTTTAGCTAATTGTAGTGAAGACGACTCCAAATCCTCTACTTGCTTGTTTGGATCATAATCTTCAATCATTAACCACTGGTCGGTATTTCCATAAACAGATAACAAATTGATAGCATAGTAATATGATTTACTTGATTTGGCGAAATCCTCAAAAGTCAACCTGAATTTTGATTCTTCATGCTCTTTTAAAATTATGTCTGGATTAATTTCAAATCCATCTTCATCATAATCACAAGTGAAATACTCTTTTATTATTGGTTGGTCATTTAATAATACGTTATCAACGAAAAATGGAGAATTTTGAAATTCATGTAATTTCCTTTCATACCATTTGTCACTTAAGTTACTGATGTGTTTTACTATGATTTCTTCAATTTTCATATTCTGTATCTAGTTTAATAATTCCATTGCTTCGTCTAAATCCTTATTGACGATTTTAGCATACCCCATGGTTACTTGAAGGTTTGAATGTCCCATCAATTTAGATGCATGAGTAACGGCCATTCCCTTTGAAAGAGCCCTAGTAGCAAATGTGTGTCTTGAAGAGTGAAAGGTGACATTTTTGGTTATTTTAGCCCTTTTTGCCAGTAACTTTAAATTCTTGTTTGCATGCGCCGTAGCCGATGAAATTCTTTGTAAAAGTACACGTGGATCAGACAGATCCTCGTCATTTTTAAGGATGGGAAAAATGAACCCCGTTGGATTTTCACTTGCTGGTTTATACTTGTTTAGAATCTGCAAAGCTTTCACTGGTAGTTTGATCGATAAATGATTTTTTGTCTTGTAAATAAAGAACTTTATAGATTCTCCATCAAAGTTCTCCCATTTCAGTTGTAGCAGGTCTGAGATTCTGATACCCGCTGCATAACATGCAAATATGAATAAATCCTTGTGTTTATCAATGGTGGTTCCTAACTCGGTGGCTACATTTGAAAAATCAGTAAGTTCCTCCTCAGTAAGAAAAATCTTTTCTACGTTATCCCACTTTAGCTTATACTTTAAAAATGGGTTTAAATGGGCTTGAATAACATCTTCATCTACTGCCTTATTGAATAGCATCCTAAAGACCTTAAGATTGGCATGAACTGTATTGGTCGAATTGCCTTTACTTCTTAGGTACTTTTCATAGGATTTCAAGAATTCTAGGTTGAATTCCTCAAAGCTAATATCTCGGTTACCCACATACTCCTTAAACTTCTTTAATGTCGAGGTGCACTTTTTATGTGTACCAGCATTTCCAGAGGCCAATAATCCATCTAAATATTCTTGGAAGTATACAGTAAAGCTACCTGTTACTTTCTGGGAGAGTTCTTTCTTTATTTGCTTTACTCCTCCTGACTTACCATCTAATTCAAGCACCTTGTCATTGGCTTCTGCTATTTTTCTGGCGATAGTATGATTAACGCGGGCGGAGTTTGGATACTTACTTTTAACTCGCTTGTTTTTGTCGTCCCACAGAGATTCAGATACGCTGATCCCCAGAGACTCAAATACAGATTTCCTGTTTTTGGTTATTCTCAGGTAAAGAGGGTAGTCCCCATTTGCTAGAGCCTTGTTCTTTTTTAATACTACAGTTACACTTGCCATTAAACCAGATATTAGGTACAACAAAGGTACAACATAGGTACAACATTTGATTCATTTTGATGCTTTTTGTTGTACTTGATTGCACAATAATTAGCCTTAATTTGCCCCATTGGTTATATTTTGAATGAATATGAATGCAAGTGAGTGAAATATTTGTAATCCTAGTGGGACCACACCCTTCAAAAACCTCATCGAAAGATGGGGTTTTTGTGTTTTAGGGTATAAATAAAAAATCTATTAAACTTGATTAGATAAATACCAAATATCGGTTTATATTAATTCATCAAATGTTTTTCCATCGTAATTAAACACTCTTGATAAGTCTTGAATAGGTGAAATCCCGTATCTGGCACACATTTCTTCGTAAACTTCTTTTAATGTGTCAAAGTTTTCTTCAAGATTTACTACAGTTCCATTGTTGTCGGTACCTGATACTTTACACTTGGAGAAATTTGAAACTCTAGGAGCTTTTGTGTTTTCATCTACTAAAACAATATTTTCCTTTGATTTCATTCTCACAGAAAAATACGTTCCGTCTGGTTTATTTAGAATGAAATTTAAATTTCGATTTGGCGGATGAACAACTCTTCCTCGTTTTATCTTTTCTAACTTTTCTAAAATTTCAATCAAAACACTAAGTTCTCTCCTGTAATATGGTGCGTCGATGTCATTATGTGCCAATGGGTTCAATATGGCGTCTTTGTAAGTTTTTAATTCGGCTAAGTCTGTGTAGTCTATATTTTCTTCAACGCAATAAGGTTTTAAAGCATTAATTAAGTCGTTTAAATTTCTGTCAACTAATACATTTGCATCATCTCTGGAAGGTTCTTTCCGATATTTTGCTGGAAGTAAATTCTTGAGTAATTCCTCAAACCTTTTACGTAAATAAATTCCACAAGCTGGGTAATCGTGTTGATTAAAATAATCTTTGGCAGTTTGTAAACTTGTTTTAAGTGGCTTAAAATATGGACGTGGAGTTTTTGAAAGTAAATCCTCAAACATTTCAAGACAGATCCATTCGGTACTTTTTGCTTTTATATCAATTTTACGTTTAGCAAATTCATAAAATGACCTATCGTGTGTCAACAATATCAACTGATAATCGTTCACGTATCTGTCAAGTAAAATGTTTAGCACAATATCACGATTGCTCATATCCAAACTCAAAAGCATATCGTCAATTACTAAGGCTTTTAGTTGGGCGGTTACTGGGCGATTTGTCCAGTCTTCAATAATGGCAAGTCGAATAGAAAGTCCGATGCTTGTCCATTTGGCTTCGTTCAAAAATGTGTGTGGTCGATTTACTGCATTGCGTTTTCCGTTGTAAACAGGAATTTTCAATTCAATGATTGGGTCTTCCCAACCTAAATCACTTTCAGTAACATTTATTTTTGAAAAAGTGTAATATAATTTGATTTCAAAATTCTGTTGAAAGTCTTGAGTAAGAATTTGATTGGCTCTAGTCGTTATGCCTTGCAAATATGCTTTCAGTTTGGTATTCCACTTTTTTACTTCTTTTTCGTATTTCTGAAATTTCTTGAAATCTTTTCTTACTGCTTCTTCTGCGTGGTTTTGCATTGCAGCATTCGGAAAAATCATTTTATCAATTTCATCAAAGGCTTTTACCATGGTAGGACCTCTTTTCAACGCTTTCAACACATCTCCAACACTTTTAGTACTATTGATGCTGGCAATTAGTATGTAAGGAAAAATCTCATCTTCAAACCACCCGAAAAGATTATTTTCATTGGAATGTTTGAGATTATGCAATCTGAAAATTACTCTGTAATTGATGAAATCGCTTGCCATACCGCTTTCACGAATGGCTGAATTACCCATATTCGAAACAATATTATACAAATTTCCATCTACATAATATTCAATTGTATTTCCAGCAATGTCCTTCAAAATCATTTTGATGTATGCTGGCTGAGTGACTTTGGCGTGAATGTTTACCAAACCAAATTCAGTTCCTTTTACAAAGTATTTTTGTACATCAAACTCATTTATTTTGAAAGAACTTTCGAGTAAGGTGTAAATTGACCAATAAATGGTGGACTTCCCACTTCCGTTTTCTCCATAAACCAATAAATTTTTACCATCAATTTTAAGCAATGGACTATTTGGGTCTTGCTTTGGGAAAAATTTAAAGTTGTTGATATGCAGTTCGTGTAATCTCATAAATAACTATAATTCAATCCCTCTTAATTTTCTGTATAGCTTCAAGGCAAACAAATCAGTCATACCAGAGACAAAATCAAGAATATGCATTACTTTTATATATGGAGTTGATGCTTCATCAAAAGCAAACTGTTTGGGAAGTAATTCTAAAATTTTTTTATGTTCTTTTTCTCTGTCATCTTTTGGTGTTAATGCTGCATTTACAAAGTCTTTCACGAGAGCAGACATTATGCGGAAACCTGCAATTTCAAGTTCAACTACTTTTCTGGCATTGTAAATTTGCTTCGTTGAAATATCCTTTATGATTTTCAATGTGTCTGACACTTCTGGAATATCCTCTATTAAACTTTTATTGTAGAGGCCTGATAAAATAGATTCTTTATTATTCAAAAAGACGTCTGCACATCTGTTGGTTAATGTGTTTATAGCCTTTGCCCTCAAATAAGCTAATGACTCATTTGGGTCATCCTCCAATGAATCTGCTTGTTTCTGAACCAATTCAAAATCATCCTTTTTATTGGTGCTAATTATTTCTTCAAAATAATTTCGGACAGTTTTGTAACCAAGAATTCCAAGTCTATGGGCATCTTCAAAATCAATAATATTATAACAAATATCATCAGCAGCTTCTACCAAATAAACAAATGGATGTCTTTTATAAACTGTTTTTCCTTCAACAGTATCTTCTATCATATTCAATTCCTTGGCTATATCCAGAAATACCGCTTCGTCTATTTTAAAGTAACCATACTTTTTTCTATGTAAAATTCCCTTTGTTGATGCCAAAGATTCACAAGGGTATTTGAGAATAGAGCCAATGGTACTGTAGGTTAGTCTAAACCCTCCTTTTAATCTACCTTTCTGATGCATTGTAATTATTCTCAATGCATTGGCATTTCCTTCAAAGGTGACTAAGTCTTTCCATTCGGCAACAGTAAAAAGTTTTTTGAATTTTAAATCCTTATCTTTTTCTGTATCTCTTTTTCTGAAATACTTTGAAATTGCTTCTTCACCTGAGTGGCCAAATGCAGGATTACCCAAATCGTGTGCAAGACAGGCGGTCGCAATCACTGATTTTAAACTGTTTCTGTAAAACTTACGAGCAGCTTCATCAGAATTTACCTCGTCAAGTTTGTGAAGAACCTCTCCAACTATTTTACCTAATGATCTACCAACGCTTGCCACTTCCAAGGAATGAGTCAGTCGATTATGCACAAACACTTCTTCTGGCAAAGGGAAAACTTGCGTTTTGTTTTGTAATCTTCTGAAAGCACTCGAAAAAATAATTCTATCCCAATCTCTTTCATATTCCGTTCTGATATCCCCTTGCGGCTTGTCCATACCAAATCTTTTTGGTGAAAAGCAATTATTCCAAGTCATTTTATTATTCATAATCTTTGCTTTAACTTGTTGCTGAGTTAATTCTTGCAATGGTTTCACTTCTGCTACTGGCTACCAAAATACGGTTGCGGATTGCATTGTCTTTTTGTTGCAACTCGTAATATACTTTTTGGATGATGGCTTTTTTATCTTCTGCTTGGCTGATGTCTGGAAATGCTTTTTCGGTTACAAATTGCAATACATCTATTTCTTTGGTTTTCATTTCTTCCTCAAAATAGAGTTCGTACACCATCATATTTACCAAGTCTTCAAAAACTTGGCTAACTGCTTCATTGCTTACTTTTTCTAAAACAGGTTCTTGCTTTGGGTCGTTTAGGTATATGAGATATTCTGCAATTTTTTCGTAAGGGTTTCTTTCCGTTTCTTCCAATTCAGGAATTGGCAATTGCTCTACAAATATTTTAGACCATTGGTTTGTTCCAACTCCTGTTGAAGATGAAACCTTGTCTAAGTACCATTCCATTGTTTTGGAATTTAAAACTGTCATCAAATATTTATTGCAATGACTTGTCATTATATAAGCAGGTGCAGTTACATAAGTTTTGTTTCTGTCCAATGCAAATGCAGGTTTGTCCGAAATAGCAAGCCATATTAATTTCTCTTTTTCAAAAATTGGGTGATAGGCAATATTATCTTGAAAATCATACCATAAGTATGAACCAGGTTTTCGTCCTTGCCATTCACCATTCTTTTTTTCATCCCAATCATTTGGTTTTGGCTCAAGTTTATCTTTGTATTCAAAAAGGTGTTCTTTTATTGCTTTATATTCATCAATCGGAAATTCCCTGCGAGTAAATATTACATATTTCTCGTTAAAATTATATCCGTACTTTTTTATTTCACGACCTCTCAGTAATGGTTTTATGTAATCTGATGATTTGCTTTCTTTTTTAATTAATTCGTTCTTTTTGTCCTCGTCAATAAAGAAAGCATCATTAAAACCAGTTAAGAATCCTCTAAAGAATTCTAGTTTCCAATCTTTTAACTGAGTGCCCGTTTCAGCAATTTTGTTTTTTATTTCATAGTCCGATTTTGAAAGAATTACCCAACTTTCATTGGATAAATCGTTCAATAAAATGCCGTTTTTATTTAGATAATCGTTGATAGCAGTACCAACCTTGTAGTCACCTTTTACTGCAACGGCTACAAGTTTTTTGTTCCAACTTTCACGCTTTGCAATCAAGATATTTACTTCAACAGTTGCAGAAGGAAATATTTGTGTGTCCTCAAAATTCAATAAAATTTCCGGGTTGCATTTACTTGTAAAATAATCTCTTAGACTTTCCCCAAATTTGGTTCGCATCCAAGTGTTTGAAGTAATATAAGAAAGAACACCTTCATTCTTTTTGAGCAAATCAATCCCCTTTTCATAAAACAAACAATAAATATCGCCTGTTCGTGCAAAGGTTTCAAAACCTTCATCTTGTAAAATGTCGGTTTCTTTGCCCATTTTTTGCAATTGTATATAAGGTGGATTACCAATCATTACATCAAAACCGCCTTTGTCAAATACATCCATAAAATACAAATGCCAAAGGAAATAAGGTCGTTCGTCTGTGTTTTCAAATTCTAAAAGTCGTTTGCGTGCAGCTGTTTTGCTTTGTAGTTGAGCTTGGCGTTTTTCTATTTCTTTTACTTCTTTGCTTTTCTGAAAGTACTGGTCTTTTTGGGCTTGACTTAAGTTTGATGTTTTACTTTCTAATTGCTTTTCATAAGTAGCAATTTCAATCAATAGTTTATTCTCAAAAAACTCTAAGGACTTATCAATATGATCCATCACTATTGAATCTATTTGCTTGTGAATAGAAGTTTTTTGTCCTTTTTCTTCTACTTTAAAATAGTCAGCAATCAATTCTTTTATGTTGGTTCTGTTCTCTTTTGAAAAACCATAATCTGCTTTGGGTTCTTCAAAAAGTGTAGGTTCAATTATCCGAACCTTTGGTTCTTCAAACAACGCAACCTTGCCTAATTCAATGCCTTCAAAATGCTCCAACAAACTATTGCCTTGCATAATCTTATAATCCAAGTTGGGCAATGGGTGAGGGTTCAATTCATCAACTACTAACGAAAGCCAAAAACGAAGTTGGGCAATGTCAACAGCACCTTTTTCTAAGTCCACGCCATAAATGGAATTTTGTATGATGTTCTTTTTTACTTCGGCTGGCTTAAAGTCTTTATTGGTTTTCAGGTATGGATATATAAAGCGTTTGGCTTCAAAAATCTCTTGCAACATTCCAATCGGGAAAGCACCTGAACCAATGGCAGGGTCACAAACTTTAATATCGTCCAGTTTTTTATTGAGCAAAACGGCATTTTCTTTTTCAGCCAATAAAGGTGAAACGGTATGAAAGCGAATAAAGTGTTCAATGTCTTTTTGCTCTTGAAATGTGTTGTGCAAATACTGAATCAAACTTTCCTTGCACATATACTGCACAATTTCTTTGGGCGTATAAAATGCTCCCTTGTCTCGGTTGTCTTCTAGTAAGTTTTCAAAAATATGCCCCAACATTTCTGGGTCAATTCCTACTTCGTGGTCGTCTGGACTGTTTTCGTCAATAGTGAAATTGTATTGCTCAAAGAATTCCAACAATTCTTTAAAATAGTCAGCTGGAAAATCAATTTTTAAAGTGGCTTTGTTTTTTTCAGGTTCAAATAAACCGCCATTCAAGTATGGCACTCGTGAACCATTCAGTTTGCCGTTTAATCCTTTTACTTCAAAAGTATCATTAGGTCTTTTGGTGTTGAGTGTTTCAAAAAACAAATGTGTAAGGCACTGACTTTGGAAATATTCTGGTTAAGAAAAATCTTCAAACAATTGTTGCATAAATCGTGATTCGCCATCTATCCAGTCTTTTGTTTTGGGCGAACAACCCATCCAACCTTTTTTCTGTAAAAAATGCAGGAACACAATTCTTCCCAAGAGTTTTTTTGCAAAATCACGAATGGGTTTTTCCTGATTTGGCTTTTCTTTTTCAGTATCAATTAATTTTGCTCTGTATGGATTTCCCTCATCAGCCAAATACTTCCAAAACTTTTCATAGTGGGCTTTGTAGGTTTTAAAGAAGTCTTTGTTCAAGGCTTCCACCGAAAACACTTCTTTCAGTTGGTTAATGTTTACTTCGCCCTTTTCTTTTTTGTCTGCCAAAACCAACATTCGCTTGGCAGGTGTAGTGCAGGCTTCATTTGAACCTAGCAAATACGTATAGCGTTTTGGCTTAGTTTCTCCTTTTATGAGTTCGCCAGTTTCTAAATCAATACTTGCTTCTTTGGCAATGAATGAAAAACGGTAATCGGCTTGTTTTCTATTATAGAAAAATGCCAACGCACCGTGAATGATGTTTTGGTCTATGTGTTTGGCTGCAATTTCTCGCAAACCTTGTCTATTGCGAACAATGCTTATACTATCGGCAACTTCTACAGTGAAAATTGCTAATTGTTTTCCGTCATCGAGTTTTACAGTTCCTAATTGTTTTCCAGCAATTACTTTGTCATTTTCAGTGAACAAGTTTTCTGGATGACTGAAATAGTCAATCTTCTTGAAGAATAAATTCAAAACAGTTTTCCATTGGACAGGGAAATATTTATCCTCGTCCAATTGGAATTTGCTTTTCAATATGTCTTTAATGTCTTTTTCTTTCATTGCTTAAGAGCTAAAACTTTCAGAGATAATAATTTCAGGATTCAAGGTTTTAACCCTTACAATCTTCTTCTCGAATACCTGTTCGGCTTCTTCATTCAATAAAGGATATGTTTTGAGTATTTCAATAACTTTTTCTAAAATGATTGCAGGTTTTAAAGGGGATTTTTTCAATGTGCGTTGAAACTTGTTGATGTCTCGTTGCAGATTTTGAAAACGGCCTTGTCTCAAGGCTTCTTTCGCTTTAAAAATTAATACCCTTTCTTCTTCATTGATCAGAGTCAAATTAAGCATAGCATCTAAATAAGCATTTGCTTTTTTCTCATTCGGACCTTGCGTGGTATCAATTTTTTTATCCTTTGCTTTTTCTTTTTCAAGCAAATCGGAGAAATGTAATATGCCCAATTGCACTTGCTCGTGGTGTTTGGGATGGAGAGAAATTGCATTTTCTATAATTTCTGCTTCAAAAAATTTTACAGTTTCCAAAAAGGTCAATTCTTCCGTTTCATTGTTGCCATTTACCAAAATAAAAGCATCACGCTTACTGTCTTTGATATAGCAAATCGTACTTAAATCGAAGTTTATGTTCTTTCTGCCAACTCTAGCACGAAAAGGCATATTTTTTATTTGCTTGAAAAGCCCAGGTGATTTCTCTTTGATGTCACGAATCATCATTAAATAAGCCAATTTCTCATCTTTCTCTTCTTCCATTTCTTTATCGAAAAGTCCGAAGGTTTCGGTTTCTTCATCAGGCGAATAAATCTGACTGTCTTCTCCTAGAGCAGCATGAAAAGACTGTAATTTCATAATTGCCTTTTTTTCCAACTCAATATCACTATTCACTTTTGCCGTAGGATAAAAGTTGAAAACATGTACTTCGTCGGCAGTTGAGCCAATTCTGTTTACACGTCCAATTCGTTGCATTAATCGAGTTGAATTCCAAGGTGTGTCATAATTAACTATCACATTAGAACGGTGTAAATTAATTCCCTCTGCCAATACCTCTGTAGTTAAAATTATGCTGTAATCATCTTCTTGTTCTGCTTTTGGCAAATTGGCATCAAAGTTTTTGCGAACGGTAGGCATTCTGTCTTTACGTGATTTGCTGTCCACTGAAAGTATACTCGCTGTGATGTGTTCCTTTAATTCCTTTTCTAAGTATTCAGTAGTTTCTTTACTTTCGGAAAAAACCACCAATTTGGATTGTGGGTTGATTGATTTACTTAAAAGTGTATTTTTCAAATATTCAACAAAGACTTCCAGTTTAGGATCTTGGTTTACTTTATCCCATTCAGCAGTTAATTCTTTAAGTAGTATTAAATCGTTTTGTAATCCCGGCAAGAAATCATATTCAAAATCATCTGGCTCGCAAATATCAATGGTAGGATCTTCAATTGATTTTTCTAAAACCAAGTCCATTAATTCTTCTTCGCGCCCTTCATTAATCATATCTGAAACAGGTAAATTTGGCGCAATGAAAATTCGACCATTTTCAAACATTGTTACCATTGCTTCCGTGGCTTTTGTAAATCTGAAAAGGGACTGTTTGAAAGCATAAAAACTACTGTCAATTCTTTTCACCAAAAGCGTCTTCATGATTTTGGCTAATTGAGCCGAAATCATATCTGCCTGCTTGTATTTATTCTTTTTATGGGGCTTTAAAAACCCAATTGCACGATAACGGTTGTAATTAAGACCTTGTGTTTCGTGGCTTAAAACGTAAATTGTTTTATCGTATAAATCTTCCAAATGTGGTTCAAGCTCATAAAGAATTTTCTTTGGCTGTTTTACTTTTGGAAATTTGATGCCTTGTTTTTCTAGGTCATTTGAATACAGTTCATGAGCCATCAAATCCGTTCTTGTTCTGCGAACAATAAGTGGTTCAATTACTTTGGTTCTAACTTTTTCATAAATCTTTTTTACACCCGCCTGAACTTTGGCAATATCTGGCTCGTCCTTTAATTTCTTATAAGGGTCAATGATTTCTTTTCTAAAAAAGTGCTGCAAGTTTCCTGTTTCAAGTGTTGATTCTTTGCTGTCTTGAAAAAGATAAACTTGGTTAGCAATATCTTCGGGTCTATTATTCAATGGCGTAGCAGAAACAAGAATAACTCGTTTAGGAACGGTTTTACCGTCAGGCAAAACTCTTCTTGTTGGTGTTTTGCAAATCTTTTGCAATTCATTATACATTCCTGCTGTATCCGAACGGAATTTGTGTGCTTCGTCCACAATTATTAAATCGTAAATCGTTGCATCATTGATTTTATGTAAACTTCCGTTTGTAATGATTTTTACATTGTCTAAGTTGAATTTTTCAATAGTTTCAACCCAGTTTTCTTTTAATGCTGGAGGAACAATAATTAGCGTTCTTGAACGGTGTTCAGGAAAGCCATTGGTGTAAAAATACTTTTTAGCGATTAGGGTTGAAACAATTGTCTTTCCAAGACCAACAACATCAGCCAAGAAAAAACCATTATGTTTCATCAATTTTGTAAAACCATCATTCACTGCATCCACTTGATACGAAAGTCTTTTGAAACCTTTTGGTAAATCAGAAATAGAGTTTGGGTCAAACTCAATACTTTTTCCAAAGTACTCAATCAGAAATTTCAGATAAACTTCGTAAGGTGTGTAATTGTCATTTAAGTAAGTTTCTATTTGAAGCTTTTCTATACTGTCCATATCGACAGGAACTGCTTCTTCCCAAAGTCTGTCAAAAGTTTTGGTTGCAAAATCAATGTCTGAATTATCTCTTAACTCAACATTGAATTCAAAATTTTTCGAGAGGCCTGCATCAGTCAAATTACTTGAACCTGTAATAACTGAGCCATATCCGTGGTCGTGTTGTTCTTGCTCTCTAAAAATATAAATTTTGGCGTGAATATTTTGTTTTGGGTGAATCTTGATTTTTACTTTTCCAGAAGTAATGTCTTTAATCAATTGAATCATTCCACTTTCAACAGTTTTGTCATATTCAGCCTCTTGAATATTCTTTTTTACTTCCTGAAAAAATTCTTCTTGTGCCTTTTCTGCATCACCGTCAAATAAAATACCTTGCTTATTGGCTTGATATACTAGAGAGTCAATATTTATACCTACAAGAATTCTTATTACTTGAGCACTCTCAACAAACTCACGTATTTGAAAATATCCAGATGCACGAAAATACCCAACCAAAGCATCTAAAAAATATATATTTCGATGTTTAAAAATACCTTCAATTTTATTTAAAAGGGTATTTTCTAAATCGTTTGTAAAAAACTTGGTAGACATTATTATTGATTAATAATTTAGGAAATTAATTTAGTATAGTAGCTTTTATTTGAGTGGGTCTGAACTATTATTTTGAATTGACTCATTAGCTCCAACAATATCAAAAATAACAGAATTATTCAAAAAACCATATTTAATACGATACAATCAATAAGTCTTACATATCTTATATTCGAAGTATTATTTTAAAATAATTAAATTTAAGTAACCTATGGTTTAAAAAAATCACTTACCCCAAACTCCCCCTCATCACCTCCAAAAACCCCTTCAACACCTCCTTGATCTCTTCATATCGGTCTGATTTCTCATTACTAGGTTCATTCAGATAAAGAGCTCGATTAATCTCTAACATGATAGATTGTACATTGGGGTCTTTTTTATAATAATCCATAGGTACTAAGGCTCCTTGGTATGGCCAATCTACGCCTAGGCTAAATCCTTTAGAATTAAAGTAATCCTTTGAAAGCTCTATTAAATGCGGAGAAGTATGGAATGCATCCGTTCCGATATTAAAATCTGGTCTATTGGAGTTTTGATCTAAATCTCTCATAAGCGGCTTGGATGGATAAGAATGACAATCAATAATCAGGGCTTTTCCAAATTCAGCCAATTGCCTTGCCACTGCTTGGGTAAGTTTTTGATGATGAGGATTATAAAATGCCTCCAAAACCTTAGCTTTAAATGCTTGACTTACTTGTCTTATGGTCTTCCCATCATCACTTTTCTCATATAAAACTCCCATGCCCACTTGAGACATGATTTCTTCGGCATCATCTGTAAACCGCTCTGGGTCACAAAATATCCTAGAAAAATCCGCCCGCACCATGTCGTCCTGCTCTGAATAAAACAAATCATCGGTGTACCAGTCGGTTAATTTCAAGACTTCTTGTCCCAGCTCCTCCATTCCTATGACATAGCCATCCATCCAGGGGATATTAGTGGAAGAATGAGGAACATGTAAAATCAGTTTCTTGGTCATATATCATTGGTAAAAATTGCCTTATTGAGTTTTTACTATTCTTTAGCTTTTTCTTTTTTTTCAAATTTCATGCGATAACGTCAAGTATAAATAATATAAAACGGTCAACCATATTCAAGTATAAAAATTATGATTTATAATTTCTTCACCTCTCCAGGCATACTTCTCAAGAGCCTATTGACCGGTTCCAAACTATTTACCTCCAGTTCCAAAGTCCAAGTGCCGTCTGGATTTTCAGTCATGTAATTCGCCGTTTCCGGATAATCATCTCGGAGCCATAGTTGGGCCCGCATGCTTAATTGTAATTTTATCGGGTACTTTTCTCCTGATTCATTAAATCCAAAAGCATCTGGATTCAATAATTTATGCTCGTGGCTATATTGAAATGCCTCCTCCAATTTCTCAATCCCACCCATGCGTTCCAACTTGAAATACTTGTTCATCTGGGATTCCAACTCATAGGCACAGAGGTATTGATAATTGCTCGTAAAACCGATGGGTTCCACTTTTCTGTCGGAAACCGTCTCCGAACTGGCCGACTGGTACTTATAAATAATCACCTGTTTTTGTTCTTTGATGGCTTCATTGATGTCCGTCAAAAGTTTGCCAATATGTCCTGCTACCACGTGATTTGATAAAATATTACCCTCATCCATGCTTGGCAATTTGGCTTTGATAGAAGCCACCAAAGGATTATTCCTCGCCGAAACAGATAATACCTCCACGATTAAAGCCGCTTCTTCTTTGGTAAATGGCTCTACCATCATATCGGTCTTCAAGGAATATTTGTTGTGCTCGTCCTTTTCTACCTCAAAGCCTAACTCCTGCAATAAATCCAAATAACGATATGCCGAACGCTCAGAAACGTCCAAAGAAATGGCTATCCGCTTAATCGTTTTTTTGGGGAAGGATTTCAATAGGGTAATCAATTTGAATACCCGCATCATCCGATTTTGGTTGAACATAGGAACGAATTATGATTCAATATTGAAAAAAAATTGACATTTGCAAACAGCCCTGACCCTATTTGACAGAAAAGCAATGCGATACTTATCCAATGGAAATAAATTCCCTGACAAATAGAGTCAAGACCTGTTTCTTGACCTTATTTGTCAATAGTTCTACTCATATTTGCAGCTCCCCTTCTCCCCCATTTCATGAACCAAAAAATCAGTCAGTTTATTCATAAAAATTTAGTGGGCGACAAGCACATTTGGCTGATTGTATTCTTATTAAATATTTTTGGTTTATTGATTCAATTCTCAGCCAAAGGCAAAATGGGTATGGGCGGCCCTTGGGAGCCTATTTTCTTCTTGGGCAAATCAGTCGCTATTTTGGTTTTCTCCTTAGCCGTCATGTATTGGGTCTCCCGATATGATTATTTGAAACTGACCAAATATTCCAATATCCTGTTAATCGCTTCTTGGATCCTCATAATTTTGGCCTTGAAGTTCGGAGATGTCAAAGGCGGTGCTAGTCGATGGATCGATTTAGGTCCCATCAGCTTTATGCCATCTGATTTGGCCAAATTATGTCTGACAGTCAGTTTAGCGAAAATCTTTTCTACTCGCCAAAGTGATCAGTCGGCCTATACCAATCCCGTCATACTCGTGATATTATTGGAGATTGGTATCACTTGTTTCTTAATCATGTTATCCAACTTTTCTACCAGTGCATTGATTTTTGGAACCAGTACCATATTGATGTATTTCGGTCGAGTGCCTCAAAAATTCATCAGCATGATTGTGGGAATAGTAGCCACCATCGCATTTGTCATGGTATTTTTTGGGATAGGTCAACGAGCAGAAACTGTTCGTACTCGTTTACGGGTATATTTCACCCAAATGATGTCCAATACCCAGGAGTTCAAAAAGGGCCTGGTGGATAAAGATGAAAACTTTCAGTTGAATTTAAGTAAAAAGGCCATTGCCACAGGAGCTATTTCACCGAAGGGTCCGGGTAAAAGCCAATTTAGGTATATTTTATCTCAAGCCGAGTCGGACTTTATTTATGCCATCATTGTGGAAGAGTATTCCATCTTCATGGGATTATTTATTCCAGCCTTATATATTTGGCTCATGTGGCGAGGGACGCTATTGATTAAAAAAGGGAATAGACCATTGGGAGGAATATTGGCAGCCGGTTTAACCTTTTCCATTGTGATTCAGGCCTTTGCCAACATGTTGGTTTCGGTTGGGGCCATTCCGGTAACTGGTCAGCCCATGCCCATGATTTCGGCGGGAGGTACTTCGCTTGTCTTTACTGCCATTAGTTTGGGACTAATTTTGGCTGTAAGTGAACAGGATATTGACAAGAACGCATCAAAACAATAGAAGCAAGATGAAACTAAATGTGTACTTATTCGGCATCTGTCTGTTCGTCAGCCTTGCTTGTAAAAAAAAGGCGGATGATCCAGAGCCAGCTTTAGTTACAGATCCAATGGAGGAATCCATCAAAAAAGGACTTACTGCCTATTATCCCTTATCGGGAGATTGGAATGATATTTCGGGGAATAAGTATCATGCATTGGTGACGGCAGGAAAATGGGTGGAAGATCGAAAGGGTAAGGCGAACAATGCCTTGGAATTTAATGATCTAACAAATCAATCGATGGAGATTCCGGGAAGTTTGCTGAAAAGAGGTGGCAGTTATAGTTTTTGGTTTTACAAATCGGATGCTCAGAAACAGTTTTGTGTTTGGAACAATACCTTTACCCGGCCGGAAAAGATGGCTGGAGTCACCAAAGACGCAACTTATGGTATAAAAATTTATACCCCGGGTATCAACCAGAACTTGACCTTTGAATACCATGTAGGTTTTACGCCAAAAATTCAAGTTCAAATTCCTTATGGTCTTAATGGATGGAACTTTTTTGTGATATCCTTTATAGATTCCACCATTTCATACCCTTTTCCAACATTCAAGGTTTATCTCAATGGCAAGTTGGTCTTTAAGAGCGACACCGACCCTATTGCTATCAATGCACCAGAAACCTCAGTGCCTAGTCGTTTGGGGGGTAATCCGCAGATAAACAGCAACAAAAGTATTGAAGGGAGGATAGATGATATAGGTATTTGGTCCAGGCTTTTGACGGATGATGAGATTGTGTATATGTTTTTGAAGAAATAGAAAAATAGTGATTAGTTGACAGGGTTTAGTGATTAGGAGTTCAACAGGCTATTTGAGAATATGCTGAATAACAAGAACCTCGGAAAATGTTATGGAATTACAAATTCCATATATCTGTTATTCGACATGACCCTTCGGAACATGTCGAATAGCGTGAATCCGAACTCTCTTTTTACTTGCCATGTAAAACCATCCCCTTTTTCAAGGAAAGTTTAGTAGGATTTCTATCTACCAAACCAATCTTAATTTTTGATCCATTCGGCAGTTCTTCATAAACTACACCCTTTTCAATATAGGTAACTACTAAATCCATTGCCTTGGAACGTCGAACAGCATTTTTTCCACATGTTTTCCCAACCTTAACCAAGAGATTTGTTTGGGCTACATCTTTTCTAAATATTCTATTTTTCATGACGAACAAATTTAACAATTCAACCAAATATAATAATTATTTGTTCAACCAACGGTATTTGACCTAGGTTTCCACTATTTATAATAGTTAACAAAAAATCATTTAAAAATAAACAAAGTCAGTTTCACCATTAAGATACACTATCAAATACACTATCAAAAAAACCATTTTTAAGCTAATGAAGATTGCATCAAAATTCTCAAAATGTTTGTATAACTAAATCCTTGATGATTTTATTCGTTTGACATTCGATTTAAAACCAATGGACTTTAAACTAGGGCCAGAAAATATTTGAAATAGCCAAAAACGAATGCAATGACAATCGTGGGTTATTATCTTTTCAAGGTAGGTCAGGCTTGCTCCATTTTTTCCCTTAAAAAACCATAAAACCACCCTTTAGAGGCGGTTTTATGGTTGAAATTATAAAATGTGATTTGGCTTTCTTACCTCCGATAGAACTAAGAAAAAATTAGCTTGCTTCTACCCTGGAGCGAAAGCTTATTTAAATATCATTTGCGAAAATTCGGATAAATAAACTCGCCAATTAGTCCACGTATGTCCTCCGCCGCTTTCACGGTACACGTATTTAAATTGGTGCTTATCCAATGTATTGCGCATCGTAACCACACTCTCTATCAAAAAGTCTTCTTTACCGCAGGCAATCCAGTATAATTTTGGGTTGGCCTTTTTTAAATCCTCAATTTGTTGATCTCTTTTAGACACATCTACCTTCACGCCAAATCTACTCATATCCGCAAATCCCATACTCATTACCCCGATATAACTAAATAAATTAGGGTTCTCGAAAGTGGTATTGATGGTTTGTAAACCTCCCATACTAAGCCCAGTCAATGCCCTACTTTCCTTGTTTTTCTTTACCCGAAAATGATTTTCTATGTAAGGAATTACATCAGCCACTAAACTTTTTTCAAACAACATACTTCCCATTCCTCCTACAGGCAAATCTGAAGTCGGAATCACTGGACTAACTACATTGGCTGCTGCCTGATTAGGATTACCGTTGGTCATCACCACAATCATTGGCTTGGCTTTTCCGGAATTAATTAAATTATCTAAAATATTGGGAGCTACACCTAAGGTCGGCCAAGCCTCTTCATCTCCCCCACCACCATGCAATAAATAAAGCACCGGGTAAGAATCTTTGGTATCATCATACCCTGGAGGAGTATATACCTGCATTCTACGTGTCAAATTCAAGGACTTAGATTCATACCAAATTTGACGAACACTTCCCTTAGGACCTGTTTTTGCCCAATATAAATCAGATGCTTTTCCTGCAATGTATAATAAACTTTCTGTACGGAAGGTGCCATCTCTAGCTACCTTTAAATTGGCCGGGTCTAAGGTCGTTACTCCATCCACAATAAACGTATACCCATATAACTCTGGCTCTAAGGCCTGAACCTTTGTGGTCCAAATTCCATTGCTGCCTTTTTCCATTTCAACTAATTTTCTGCTAGCTCCTTGTCCATTGGCATTTGGTACCATGGGCATCCAGTTTCCAGATAATTTAACAGATGTTGCCAAAGGCGCCTTTAAACGGAAAATGACATCGTTCGTGGAAGATATTTCAGGTGAAACTAATCGCTCCACTTGCCCAACCTCTTGAGCAAAAGTTTGAATTGAAATAATTACCAAAAATGCGGTAATCATGGATAATAAGGATTTTTTCATTGACAATGGTTTTAAATTGAACAGATTTTATTGAAATATAATGAGAACATATGGCAATAGAATGAAATTGAGATTGACTACCTCATTTCCATGACAAAGGAGCTTAAAATGATGATTAAATGGTCATCTTTCTCTTAAAATGAAATCCTATTTCCAGCGGTTAAACCATGAAATAAATGCGGCTCTCCTAATAAAATTTTGGAAATATTTTATCCATTTTGCATGCCATAAACTCCTTTAGGTGGCAATAACTATGCCCTCATTTTACTCCTATATTAGGCCAATTTTTAGATAAAAATCTTACATTTATACATCTTAAAATCCTGTTACTTTGAACTTATAAAATTTGATTTCAAAGTCCAATCTCCTCTAACTAGATAATGCTCCTAAATCATCCGAAATCAAAAAAATACCCAATAATCCTTTTCCCCTTTTTTATTCTAATTACCCTATTATATGCTTGTCAAAAGCCAAGCAGTCATCAAATAACCGAACTATTTTCCCCCAATAAACAATTAAAATTCCAGCTCTTTGCCGAAAAAAATCAGCATTCTCTTCAATACAACATAAGCTTTCGTGATACCACGCTTCTAGATAAATCAAGCATCTCAATGGATCTGGAAGGGCAATCCTTTGATCAATTAACTATCAAGAATATCAAAGCTTTTAAAGTAGATACGCTCTTTTCACCTGTTATTGCCGCAAAACGTAAAATTTTCAGAGACCATTATAATGGCATTATTATCAACTTTGAACAAGCACTGGCATTAGAAATTAGGATGTATGATGAAGGATTGGCTTTTAGGTGGATAAGCAAGGCAAATCATGACTTAAAGGTGCTCAACGAAACTTTTGAAGTAAATCCTGTTAGTGATGTAAGCCTTTTTTATGCCGCATATGAACAAGATGCCAGCGATTCTCCAGGATTTATCAATTTTATAAAAAGAAATATTTTACTTGTCAGCAACTATATCAAAGGGAAAAAAGCACCCGCAGAAAGTGCTTTTGAAACTCAATATCAAAACAAAAAGCTCTCAGAAATCAAAAATAAATCTTTTCTATTTGCCCCTGCTCTTATCCAGACTGCCAATGGAAAATACATCGCCATCGGTGAATCGGATGTGACAGATTATCCGGGTATGATTTTGCAAAATACATCTCAAAATAAAATCTCAACAACCTTTTCAGCCTATCCACTTAAGGAGGAATTCCCAAAAGATTCCACCAATTATATGAAACAAGTTCATGTCAGTGAATTTGCCGATTACATAGCTATCACCCAAGGAAAAAGAACCTTTCCATGGCGTGTACTCCTGGTTACAGATAACCCGGCCAAGATACCTGCCTCAGACCTTATTCAAAAGCTGGCCCGTCCTTCAGCATTAAAAGGCGATTTATCCTGGATTAAACCAGGGCAAATCACAGATGAATGGCTAGTGAATATAAATCTTTTTAATATAGACTTTAAAGCAGGAAAGAACACAGCATCCTACAAATATTACGTTGATTTCGCTAAGACGTTTGGACTGGAATACATCATGATTGATGAAGGCTGGTACCTGAATGGCTCCCTCAAAAATTTAAATAAAGACATCCACATTGATTCCATTGCAGCCTATGCAAAAGAAAATGGCGTTGGACTTGGCTTATGGTTTAATGCCATGGTGCTCAATGAAAATCTGGAAGAAACACTGAAAAAATATTCCTCAATGGGTGTCAAAATAATACTCATCGACTTTATCAATCGAAATGATCAAAAAGCCATGAACTATTATGTTAAAATTGCTGAGGCCTGTGCAAAATATAAGCTGATGTTGAATATTCATTCTGCCCCAGCGCCATCAGGATTTGAAATCACCTATCCCAATGCCATCACAAGAGAGGGCGTTATGGGTTCTGAATGGAATGGTTGGAGTCCATTGGTCACCCCCAATCATGACCTCACAATACCCTTTACCAGGATGTTTTCTGGTTCATTGGATTATGAACCAGGATTACTTGAAAATTCTGCTGAAAATGGTTTCCAAAGCATTCCAGACAGACCCATGTCGCAGGGAACGCGTGCACACCAAATGGCTATGTACCTGATTTATGACAGTCCACTTCAATACTTCGTTGGTAATCCTTCGCAAGGATTTAAAGAGCCCGAATTAATGAAATTTATTGGCAATATCCCCACCACTTGGGATGAAACAATTGTCCTGGAAGGTAAACCCTCCGAATATATTGTAACAGCAAGATTAAAAGACGGATTTTGGTATATAGGAGCATTAAACAATTGGAAGGAACGAGAATTATCAATTGATTTATCTCAATTAAAACTCAAAAAATACCGATTGTCAAGTATCAGCGATGGGATCAATAGCCATCGATATGCCTCCGATTATGTCCTGACAAAAGGTATTGGCAATGGAGATGATAAATTGAAAATCAGACTAGCCAAAGGGGGAGGTGGATTATGGCGACTTGAACCTGAAAGACCCCAAATGTAGTATTTAAAAAGGAATGATAAATCTGCTCAAATCTCCCATTCATCCTAAGACAAGACATGAAGAATAAACAAAGGGGCAAACAATTCTTCTAAATCATGCTGATATAAACGGCAATCACATTGCAAGTCAGATTCTTGAATTAGTCATGGTAGAAAATCTAATTAGAGGAGATGATTTTCAAGCAGAAAATATTTGTTAAGCCTAAGAGCATTGCCGCTTTTCCTGCATGGCGGGTGACTTATGAAATCAATACACTAAATAATTCTTGTAAATCAATTCTGCCCATTTTCCATAAGCTAAACCTGAGGGATGTAATCCGTCTTTAGCAATCCATGCTGGATCATTTTTGGCAGTCCTGCCCAATTCAGTGATATCTAAATAGACGCATTTATTTTGAAGAGCAATTTGCTTATTGATGGCATTGAACCAATCAAGCTCTCGGCTAATCTTCATGGTATCTAAAAGTCTACCAATCGGTGTAAAACTATAATCAGGTATGGAAAGGACAAAAACCCGACTTTGGTCACCACTGGCTAATTCAATGGAACGCTTTAAAATAATGCTAAAATTTTTCCGATAGATGCTCGTATCTATTCCCTGGTATTGATCATTTACTCCTACCAAAAGCGAAACAAAATTGTGTCCATCCAAATTTTGTTCAGCCATGGATGAAAGCAAATCGGCGCTTGTCCAACCCGTTTTTGCTAGGTAAGTCAAACGCTTGGTTTGAATAAATTTGAATTTCAATAATTCAAGTGCTTGTTTAGGAAAACGTTCCGAAGGATTGACACCTTGCCCTATGGTATAGGAATCTCCCAAGGCCAACCATGAAATAGCCACCGAATCTTTATTGGCCGTAATGGTCTTCGGCAAAACCATTTCAGATTCTACGATTTTCTGACAAGAAAAGCTGGAAAAGATCAGGAAAAGAATGAACCAAAACTTCATTTGAATAAAACCCATGCCAAGGTTTTTTGTTTAATTCAAATATAAAGTGACACAATGCTATTTATAAAAGAGCTTTCTTTTGGCAAAAACACCTTGCGTACTGTTTATGAAACATAAAAATTTTAAGGCTAAAAATTAATTTTACACGCAAACTAAGTTTATGTTTACACCATCAAAATAAAAATTACCTACACTAAATCTATCAACTCATGCTTAAATATCTATCCTGCATCTTCTTATTGGGGTCCGTAATTTCTTGTTCCAAATCATCTGAAAACCTTCCCAATTACTTTAGTTATCCAGATAGTTTAGAAGCAGCTGGAGTAAAAATGATTCCTATTTCAACCCCCAAAGGCACATTCAAGGTCTGGACAAAACGATTTGGAAATAATCCTAAAATCAAAATTCTCTTATTACACGGTGGTCCTGCCATGACACATGAATACATGGAATGTTTTGAGACCTTTTTCCAGAGAGAAGGATTTGAGTTTTATGAATATGACCAATTAGGCTCCTATTACAGTGATCAACCCGCCGATTCTACTCTTTGGAAAACCGAGCGTTTCGTGGAGGAAGTGGAGCAAGTTCGTAAGGCGATTGGGGCAGATGAGTCAAACTTCTATATTTTAGGGAATTCCTGGGGTGGTATTTTAGGTATGGAATATGCATTGAAATACCAAAAGCATTTGAAAGGTCTTTTAATTTCCAATATGGTAGCAAGTGCCCCAGAATATGGAAAATATGCAGAGACCGTTTTGGCCAAACAAATGGACCCCAAGGTTTTAACAGAAATAAGGGCGATAGAGGCAAAGAAGGATTTTAATAATCCACGCTACATGGAATTACTTATACCCAACTTCTACCATGAACATATTTGTCGCTTAGTGGAATGGCCTGATGCTTTAAATCGTTCATTAAAACATGCCAACAGCTCTATCTATGTCCAAATGCAAGGGCCAAGTGAATTTGGAATAAGCGGACTTTTGGCTACTTGGGATATCAAAAATCGCTTAAAAGAAATAACAGTTCCGACCTTGATGATTGGTGCAAAATACGACACCATGGACCCCAAGGCGATGGAAGAACAAAGTAAACTCGTTCAAAATGGTTCTTATTTATACTGTCCAAACGGTAGCCACCTAGCCATGTGGGATGACCAAAAAATCTATATGAATGGGGTCATTTCATTCATTAAAAAGGTGAACGGAGAATAACATGCTTCCCATAACAAATAAAACCACCTCCAAGGGGGTGGTTTTCTTATTTAAGTTCAGGCCTAGATTATAAAAATGAAGCTGGCGATGAATAAATGCATTGTTTTTCACCAAAGCATAGTACCTTATTACCATTTGGGCCCAAGACAAATATAGTACTAAATACTAAAGCTTATCTAACCAAATTAAATCACTGGTTTTATAACCAATCTTCTCGGCTATCTGAAGGTATTCTTTTTTGATATGTTCGGGGATTGTTTTCTTCCTGGATAAAATCCACAAATAGGAAAGTTTTTCACCAGCCACCATGGCATATTGGTAATTGGAATCGAGAGCCACTACATTATATCCCCCGTAAAATGGACCGAAAAAAGAGACTTTCAACATGCCAATATTTTCTTTGCCAACGAACTTAGCTTTCCCAACCGACTCCTTCCATATTTTTTTATAGGGTTCATATCCCCTGTTGACCACCTTGATACTTCCATCTTCGTTCAAGGAATAATTGGCTGTGGTATTGATAAGGTTTTTCTCAAAATAAAAATCCAATCGAGCCACTTCATACCATGTACCCAGGTATTTGGACTTATCAAAATTCTCGATGGCTTTGGCTCCTTCCGGTATAGTAGAAGCAGAACAAGAGCCTAAAAGGACTGCTATGATCAAGCATAAAAGCGGATTGAATTGCTTCATTTTTAAGGGTATTAGGGTTTAATAGAATAAACTAATAACCAGTAGATTCTTATAAATGTTATCAAATATTAGAAGTTTAAGCAATTTGACTTACTGTGTTTAAAATCAGACCTATACGCTAAACTATCACCAAATTTCCTCCTCTAAAAAAGGACTAATTCTTCTTATCTTTTATCTTTTGCAACATGTCTGATAACTCTTTCACCAAGTCAGGATGCTGACTAGCCACATTATTTTTTTCACTCAGGTCGCTTGTCAAGTGGTAAAGTTGGGGCAAAGGATTATTGCCCAATTCAATATCGACTAGTTTATTTAGGGCGGGACCGGCATTGGGTTCAATATATTTCCACTCTCCCCGAACGATGGCTAGGGAATTCATCCCTTGTTTCACGAGTACTTTTCTACCTTGATTACTTTTTCCCAAAAAGGCATTCAGCATATTCTCACTATCAGTAGCTTCGTTCAAAGGCAATTTTTTATTAAAAAATTGTGCAAAAGAAGCTATGAAATCAATCTGACTAAGCATGGCATCTGAAACCTGAGGTTTAATTTTTCCTGGCCAGTGGATCAGCATAGGCACTCTTGTGCCTGCTTCATAAGTACTGTATTTCCCTCCACGAAGGACGCCCCAAGGTGTATGTCCATTAAGTTGCGTAACTGCACCATCTTGATATCCATCATCCAAGACGGGTCCATTATCACTGGTAAAAACAATAAGGGTATTTTTGGCAATACCCAGCTGCTGCAATTGATTCATGATTTCACCCACAGTCCAGTCTAGTTGCAAAATAGCATCTCCCCTCAATCCTAGGCCACTTTTCCCTTTAAATATAGTGGAAGGCATACGGGGTACGTGTGGTTCAGTTAGGGCATAAAACAAAAAGAAAGGATTTGACTTATTTGATTCAATAAATTCCTTGGCTTTACTTAAAAAAGTAAGCGGCATTTCTTCATCTGTCCAGCGGGCCAGTTGCCCCCCTTTCATATAACCAATTCGACCAATCCCATTCACAATGGTATTATTATGGCCGTGATTAGGAGAAGATTTCAATTTGAGTAATTCCGGATTTTCTAAACCAGTAGGTTCGTTGCCAATTTTAGTTTGGTAGTTGACCTCAATGGGATCATTGGGATCCTGGGCCACCACGTAATTATTTTCTACAAATACAGTGGGAACACGATCAGCGGTAGCCGGAAAAATAAAGGAATAATTAAAACCGACTTCATTGGGCCCTGGAGTTATTTTTTGGTTCCAGTTTTTTTGAACGGTATTTCCCAGACCAAGATGCCATTTACCTACTAATCCGGTTTTATAGCCCTTTTGTTGAAATAAGGCAGGTAAAGTGATTTTATCCGTTGGAATGATTAATGCCGCATCTCCTGGCAATACACCTGTTCCGGATTTTCGCCAAGGGTACTGCCCGGTCATGAGAGCATATCGGGAGGGAGTGCAGGTAGCGGAAGTAGCATGTGCATTGGTAAAACGAATACCACCTTTGGCTAGCATATCTAGGTGCGGAGTTTTGATTTTTGTAGCTCCATAACTACCTAAATCTCCGTAACCTAAATCATCTACATATATAAAGATGACATTGGGTTGCTCTGTTAATTTTTGAGAAAAGCCTTTGAAGGAAAAAAACACCATCAGGGATATCAATAAACCATATCTAACACTCATACTTTCAACAATTTTTAAAATTAGACATCAATACACAGTTTAGTAAAAATGAAATAATAGCGGGTATTTTTCATTATGGGGTATACAGCTTTAAAATAAATAGGCAAGGGAAAGCATTACTTCCAAACCCTATTTTACATTGGGAAGATATAAAAATCAAAGGAATAGATTAGCTAGGGATGAGGGAATAATATAAATATATCACCTTGGAGCGAACATTGAAGGAATGATTTTCGCACTTATATTTTGATTTAATTCATGTTCCTTTGAATGGAGTAATGTGAAAACCCATTGAACTAAAAATATCGCTAGGACAAGTAAATCTATATTTTAAAAAAGATGTTATTCTGGTTTTAGGTATTTTCCATTGATTAAGTATTTCATTCGAAAAAAAACTAAAATCTAATTTGAATAATAAATATTGATAATATTTTGACCTCAACCATTATTTAATAATTACTCTATCCTTAAAGGTTAAAAACGGCATTTCCAGCACGTATAATAAATTTTCCAATGATTTCATGATGGGAATTTCAGATGTTTAAAAACTAAAAATCACCTTAATGCCTTAAATAATTATATTTTTTAAAAATAAAATGTAAAAGTATTTAGGGATTATTGCTTCTTTAGGAACCTTAGGTCAAATATGCTAGCTAGCTAACCCATGAATTTGAATCATTTATCAGATAATGAATTATTAAACCTGTTAAAGCAGGGTGATAATACTGCGTTTGAGACAATTTATAGAAGACATTGGAAATATATATACGGCTTTGTTTATCAAAATTTAGGTTCTAAGGAAGATGCAGAGGAAATCCTTCATGATTTGATGCTCAGTTTATGGAAAAATAGAGAGGAAAGCAATATTGAAAATTTGAAAGTTTACTTGTTTATAGCTTGCCGAAATTTGATCAATAGATCCATTCGTAATCAAATGAATGTGAGGAAATTCAGAGAGTTCCAATTGTTAAATCAATTACATGAGACAAGTTCAACCGATGAGTTCATGTATTCCAAAGAGTTTGAAATAAGACTTCATGAATTGTTATTGAAAATGCCGGAAAAAACTGCCTTAATTTTTAGAATGAGTAAAATAGAGGAAATGCCGATTAAAAAGATTGCAACTCAATTGGATTTATCTGAAAAAGCAGTTGAATATCATCTTACCAAATCATTGAAATTTCTAAGAGAGAATTTTAAGGATTTTTACTCCGCCAATTAAACAATAAAAAATGACTAAGCAAGAATTTGATACCTTATTGAATAAGTTTGAAAAAGGACAATGTACCCCCGAAGAAGTTCATTTTTTAGAGGAAATTGCTACATCAAATTTTGAAAAAAATTCAGATATAGGTTCCATTTTCAATAAAAAGGAATTACAATCTGAAGAAAATAGAATGTGGAATAAGCTTAATGAAGAGCTATTCTCAATACCTAAAAAAAGAATTTTCATTATTTCAAAAACTGCCATCCAAACACTCGTTGCTGCATGTCTATTTCTGATTACTTGCATTTCCTTTTATTTATACAACCCTCGAATATTCAATCCACAAATTGTTGAAAATAGGGCCTTAGAGACTCGAAATACCACAAATTTAAGTCAAAATATCACATTGCCCGATGGCAGCAGGGTGGTGTTAGAAAAAAACTCGAGCATCATTGTTCAGGAAGATTTTGGTCAAAATAACCGCACTGTCATTTTAAAAGGTAAAGGTTTTTTCCAGGTTGTTCGCAATGAGAAAAAACCATTTTTAGTACGCATGGGTAATTTAGTAACGGAGGTTTTAGGCACAAGCTTTAGAGTTGCTTCTGATAACCAAAATAAATCCATAGAAGTAGCCGTAGTCAGTGGAAAGGTTTCAGTATATGAAAATTCAAAAAAGGGAGTAACAAAAAAAATGAATGGAGTTGTTTTAACTCCAAACCTAAAAGCTATCTACAATACTGAAAACCAAACTATACAAGAATCGATTGTCGAAAATCCAATCTTAATACACTCCAATATCCAAAAATCCGATTTCATGTTTGATGAGATTAGATTTGGAATTTTACGAGATCGCTTCAAATATTTTTATGGGCTTGATATCATTTTTGTCAACCGAGATATTGAAAAATGCCTTTTCACTGGTGATTTAAGTGGTTTGAATTTATACAAACAATTGGACGTTGCTTGTTCCTCCATCAATGCCAAATATGAGATAAGAGGTTCAACCATTTTTATTGATGGAAAATCATGTAACTAAACATCAAATTAATTTATGAATAGCTCCTGAATTGTAAATAAAAAAAGCCGAAGATGTTGGCGCATCTCCGGCCTAAAGGTTCTACCAAAAAAAATTGGTAAAACTTAGTTAATGATCGTAAAACCTTAACTACGTAAAAGTATGAACAAATCCCACCTGTTTCCAAAATTGTTTTGGATTACTATGAAAATCACAATACAACAACTAGTACTCTGTCTGGTTTTTTGCACTTTTTCTTATGCTCACTCTGCATATAGTCAATTTGAGCTAAACCAACCTGTTTCCCTACAAATGGAAAAAACAGAGATAAAAAAAGTGCTCTTAACTATTGAAAAGCAAGCAAATGTCAAGTTTGTTTATAGTTCAAGCAATATTAATATGTCTCAAAAGGTCAATATCAATGTGACTAAAAAAAGACTCGACCAAGTATTACAAGAATTATTGCTTCCCATCTCAGTTGAATATTTAGTTAAAGAAAATCGAATAATTCTTAGAAATAGCAATGAAGGTGGTTCTCACCTTTCATCCCAAAATTCTGTACAAGTTGATGAGAGAACCATATCTGGAAAGGTCAAAGATGAAACAGGCCTAGGAATGCCCGGCGTAAACATTAGCCTAAAAGGTACTACTAAAGGTACTCAAACGGATGGAAATGGAAATTTTAGCATTTCGGTTCCTAATGAAAATGCTGTTCTCTTGATTTCATTTGTAGGCTATGCTAGTCAAGAAATAGGCGTTAGGGATAAAAATCAAATTGAGATTTCGCTCAAGCCTGATGTGACAGCACTAGATGAAGTAGTAGTGGTAGGCTATGGAAGTACCCAAAAGGTTAACTTAACCGGCTCTATTTCAACTATAAAATTTGATGAAAAAATCAATAACAGACCTTTAACCAATTCTTCGCAAGCATTGGGAGGAACTGCTTCAGGAGTTTGGGTAAGTCAAAATTCAGGAAAACCAGGAAGTGATGGTTCTCAAATTAGAGTTCGCGGTTGGGGAACACTAAATAACGCCAATCCTTTAATCATTGTGGATGGCGTGGAAGGCACATTTGAACAATTGAACCCTTCGGATATTGAATCAATTTCTGTATTGAAAGATGCAGCTAGTGCTGCAATTTTTGGTTCAAAAGCTGCTAATGGTGTTGTTTTGATTACCACCAAAATGGGCAAAAATAATGAGAAAATGCAAGTCAATGTCAATTCTTATGTGGGTGTCCAGACTTTAGGTATGCGATATAAGACTATCAATAATAGTGCTGATAACATGGAATTGAGCAATAGAGCATTAGTTAATGACGGAGCAAGCCCATTATATTCAACTGATTTAATCAATGCGTTCAGGACTGGGACAGATAACTTTAAATATCCTAACACCAATTGGTTTTCAGAATTATTCAAACCTGCGAAAATTCAAGAACATAATGTGTCCGTTCGCGGTGGTTCTGCACAAACGTCCACTTTTTTATCATTCAACTATTTAAATCAAGAGGGAATGGTTGCCAATACCAACTCTCAGCGATTTAGTTTGAGAGCAAACCTCGATTCTAAAATTAATAATTGGTTGAAAATTAGTGGCCGAGTTAGTTACATTAACCGTCTATCCAAAGAGCCTTATGCGGATATCACCTATGGCTCATTGGGACGTGTTTTTGATATGTTGAGTGGAGCTGCCCCCTTTATTGCTCCCTATACTAGAGATGGACGTTTTGGTTCAGTTCAAGCGACGGATAAGAATGGAGCTTTATTATATGACAATAGAAATCCTTTAATTGACGCAGCAAACGGACAAACATCAACTCAGGAGAATTTATTGTCAATCAATGCTACTGCCGAAGTGAATTTCACAAAACATTTATCTGTGAAAACAACCTTCGCGGCCAATGGCACTTGGAATTTAGTGGATCGCTACAATAAGAGTGTTTTTGGATACACTGATGCTGGAATAGAAACAATCACCAAAAACTTTAATAGAGAGGGATTAGAAATCAATCGAGGAACAATTTCTGGATTCAATACGAATCTTTTTACGACTATAAATTATAGTAATACTTTCAATAAAGTTCATGAAGTTTCAGCTATTGCAGGTACACAAATAGAATCAAATAAAATTCAAACTCTATATGCTAGAAGAAGCAGTCCACCCAAGGAGGGTTTAACCCAAGTAGATGCTGGGACCTCAGGTATTCAAGGATCAGGAAATATGAATGCATTACGAATTTTATCATACTTCGGTAGGGTAAACTATGCATTTAATCAAAAATATTTGTTTGAAGCTAATTTTAGAGCAGATGCTTCTTCTCGTTTCAAAGAAGGAAATCGCTGGGGATATTTTCCAGGTTTTTCAGCAGGTTGGAGGGTTTCTGACGAAGACTTCTTGAAAAATTCAGATGTCATTTCCAATTTAAAACTTAGGGCTTCTTGGGGAAGATTGGGTAACCAAAACATATCAGATTATTGGCCCTATCTAACCATCATCAACCAAAATAACGCTTTGAGTTATAATTATGGGGGCAAGTTGGCACCAGGTGCCGCAATCACCAATTTAATTGATGAAAACATTACTTGGGAAAAAACTGCTACGACAGATTTTGGTATTGAGATGTCATTTTTTAGAAATAAAATTTCGATTGAAGCAGATTATTTCAGAAAGAAAACAGATGACATCTTAGTTCAATTACCCATTCCGTTGGTATTAGGGGGATTGAATTCGCCATTTGAAAATAAAGGTGAAATGACTAATAATGGAGTTGAAGTTATCTTGAATTATAACAATCAAGTTTCTGACCCCAATAAACTAGGTTTTAGCATTGGATTAAATGCGACCTATATAGATAATATGGTTACTAAATTCGGCACCTCTAGGTCTCCCGATCAATTATACCTTATAAGAGAAGGATATTCTTTTAGAGAATTGTACGGATATAAAGTAATTGGTATTTACCAATCTGATCGAGAAGCAACGGAGCATATGTTTGCTAATGGATTTAAACCTAAAGCGGGTAATTTGAAATTTGAGGATGTGAATAACGATGGCAAATTGGGCTTTGAAGATAAGCAGTCAATTGGAAATACCATTCCTAAGGTGACTTTCGGCATATCCCCTTCCTTTAAGTTTAAAGGATTTGATTTGAATATTTTGATGCAGGGAATTCTAGGCGTCAATATGTTTAATCAAAATAACTTCACCAATCTAACTTATGAAAATAGAGTTATTGGGGAAAGGTGGTTAAACTCATGGACTCCAACCAATACCAATACGAATATTCCTATGGCTAGATTTGATAACTCGTGGAATAGTTCTCAATCATCTTTTTGGGTAAATAAAGTAGATTTTGTCAAGCTGAAAAATATTCAGTTAGGATATAGTGTACCCGAAAAATTTTCAACTAAATATGGTTTGAAAAAAGCATATATATACGTCAATGCCCAAAACATGTATACCCTTGTGAACAATGATTTTGACGGCTATGATCCAGAAAAGAACACCTTTGATTCCAGTACCAATCAATATCCAGTTCCAAGAATTGTGACATTAGGCATTAATTTAAACTTCTAAGATCATGAAAAAAATATATAACTACCTATTCATATTTTTATTAAGCTTTTGTATTAGTTGTTCTGACCAGTATTTGGAGATTTTTCCGGAGGATAAAATTACTACTGCAAATTTTCCACAAAATGAAGCTGATATTAAGCTTGCATTAAATGGGGTATATTCTTTGCTAAGAGAGTCCTCTATTTACAATGAGGGTTTATTTGGCTTTGGAGTATTGGATGGAGCGACTCCCAATGCTTTTAATTGGGGAAATTTTCCCATCACTAAAATGGGTAACGGGCAACTGTCATCCACAGATGCCGACATTATTACTTTCCGATGGACTAGATGCTACGCCATTATTTTTAGAGCTAATTATTTATTGAAAGCTTTGGATCAAGTTAAATTATCGGATGCAGCTAAAAATACATATAAAGGTGAAGCTCATTTTTTAAGGGGCTTAGCTTATTCATTATTAGCTGATGCATATGGTGGAGTACCTATCGTGAACAGTGCTCTGACTACGGATGAGGCACGTGTTATTGCTAGAGCCTCCAAAGAAGCCACTTGGAACCAGGTGATTGCCGATTATGATGTAGCCATTCAAAATTTGGGCATCAAAGCTCCAGAGGTGGGCAGAGCAGATAAGGGTGCTGCCTTGGGGTTGAAGATGAGAGCTTATTTGTATCAAAATATGTATGATAAAGTTCTTGAAGTAGCACAGCAAATTGAAGCACTAAATAAGTACTCTTTATTTCCAAGCTATGAAGGACTTTTTAAGCAGGAAAATGAAAATAACTCGGAGGTAATATTTGATGTACAATATATTTCTGGTGAAAATTCTCAAGGTTCATTTCATGATCAATTTTGCGGAACAGGAACAGGTAGTTTTACCCGTGGTTCTCGATATGTTCCAACAGATAATTTAGTTGATGCTTATGAGACTATTGACGGTAGTCCGGTTAATCCAAATGATAAATTCAAAAATCGCGATCCTCGTTTGGAGTTTACAATCGTAATTCCTGGTTCATATATTTTAGGTTTTCGCTTCCCTAATTACATTTACCCGGGTGGGGCATTTAATCATCCAGGAAACAGATTAAAACACCTTAGCGCTCGTAAATACAGAGAAGGCCAAATGGCCAACCTACCTACTTCAGGTCAATCTGCTATTAATAATATTGTCATGCGATATGCAGATGTCCTGTTAGCCAAGGCTGAGGCAATGATTGAATTAAATAAAAATATTGATGAAGCAATAGCAATCATAAACAGAATCAGAACGGAAAGAAAAGATGTTAAAATCTCACTAATCCCAACAGGATTATCCCAACAAGAAGCCAGAATTAGATTAAGAAAAGAACGTAGAATTGAATTTGCTTTGGAGGGTCTGTATTGGTCCGATATTAGACGCTGGAATATTGGTAAAGATATTTATCCAGTAGTAGTTAAAGATCATTTGGGCGGTGTAATTGAAACTAAATTCCCAACGGGTTATTTAGATTATTACAACTTATTGCCTATACCTGTAAATGAGTTATCTCTAAATCCGAACTTAGTTCAAAATCCCAAATGGTAAAACATCAATCAGAAAAAATCTTATTATAAG
This sequence comes from Cytophagaceae bacterium, assembly GCA_027491315.1. Taxonomy (GTDB): domain Bacteria; phylum Bacteroidota; class Bacteroidia; order Cytophagales; family Spirosomataceae; genus Aquirufa. Next base: position 354,897 of record JAIXWL010000004.1, on the reverse strand, counting down.
TACAAGTTGATGGTTAAATTTATCGGGAGGAGTCAATCTGACCCTCCCGATTTTTGTTCAAATTTCTATGGTTTATTTTGAAGTACCATTAGAAACTATTTGATACAATCTGTTTTGTTTATTTAAATTTAAAACAAATGAAAAAGAGCGTTTTTACTGTTTTGGTTTGGTGTTTGAGTGGATGTTTGTTACTGGCACAAAATAAAAAGCCTAATATTTTAATTATACTAACTGACGACCTCGGTTATCATGATGTTTCTTATTACGACAATAAAGACGTAAAAACACCCAATATTGACAACTTAAGGAAAGACGGAATGAAGTTTGATTATTTCTATTCAAATTCTCCCGTTTGCGCTCCTACTAGAGCCTCACTTATGTCTGGTCGTTATCCAGATTTTGTTGGAGTGCCTGGCTTAATTAGATATAATAAAGAGAATAATTGGGGCTATTTGAATCCAAGTACGATATTACTACCTAAGGTTTTAAAAAAAGCAGGGTATCAGACCGCACACATTGGTAAGTGGAATTTAGGTTTAGAATCACCCAATCTACCCAATGAAAAAGGCTTTGATTATTTCCATGGCTGGTTAGAAGATATGATGGAAGATTATTGGACTCACCTTCGCCACGGTATAAACTTCATGCGTTTAAACAATAAAAAAATTGAACCCGAAGGACATGCAACAGATTTATTTACCCAATGGTCTATAGAATATATTCAAAAACAAAGTCAAAGTAAAAATCCATTTTTCCTCTATCTTGCTTATAATGCTCCTCATTTTCCGGTACAACCACCTCAAGCATGGTTAGATAAAGTTATTGCTAGAAACCCCGGTATAAATGAAAAGAGAGCTAAGTTGGTTGCATTAATTGAACATTTGGATGATGGAATTGGCCAAGTAATTGATGCGCTTAAGAAATCTGGTCAATATGAAAACACCATCATTATTTTCACTTCTGACAATGGAGGACATCTACCAGATTTGGCCAATAACGGAGAATTAAGAGATGGAAAGCAGAGTATGTATGAAGGTGGAATCCGAGTACCGACAGTCATAACTTGGCCTAAAAAAATTGAAAAAGCTTCCAGCTCTGTTCAGGTGAATTTGACGATGGATATTTTTCCAACAATGTTAGAATTAGTAGGCATACCTATGCCCCATAAAGTCGAAGGAAGGAGTTTTGCTTCAGTTCTTTTAAATAAAGATGTAAAACAAACTGAGCGACCTTTATATTTCACGCGCAGAGAAGGTGGTATTCAATACGGTGGAAAAGCCTATCATGCTGTCAGATTGGGTGATTGGAAACTTTTACAAAATTCTCCTTTTCAACCTTATGAACTTTACCATCTAAAAAATGACCCACTGGAGAAAAACAATCTGGTTAATTCGAATCCAGAAATGGTCAAAAAATTAAACAATTTATTAATGACTTTCATTCAAGAAGGCGGAAGAGTCCCTTGGCAAAAACCTTAAAAATAACGTTTTATGAAACTTAAACTATTTTTTATACCCCTTGTTCTTTTGTTCACTTTTTTTCAATTGAACGCGCAGTCGTCAAAGAAAAGAAAACCCAACTTCATCGTTATTTATACGGATGATTTAGGTTATGGAGATTTAGGCACCTACGGAAATCCGGTAATTAAGACCCCAAATTTAGATAGAATGGCTTATGAAGGCCAAAAATGGACCAATTTTTACGTGGCTTCTAATGTTTGTACTCCGTCTAGAGCTGCATTGATGACAGGTAAACTACCTGTACGGATAGGGATGGAAAGTTATAAACGAAGGGTTTTATTTCCGGATTCAAAAGGTGGACTACCAGAGGCAGAATTAACCATTGCCGAAATTCTAAAAATGAATAATTACCAAACTGCATTAGTGGGTAAATGGCACTTGGGGCATCTAAAACAATTTGCTCCCAATAATAATGGATTTGATTACTATTTTGGGATACCTTATTCCAATGATATGGATCGAAAAGCTGGATCTACATTTGAAAAATTATTTACACCAGAAATTGAGGATTTCAATGTTCCTCTTATGCGTAATAATGAAATTATAGAAAGACCTGCAAACCAAAATACCATTACACAAAGATATACCGAGGAGTCTGTTGACTTCATTAAAAGAAATAAGGATAAATCTTTCTTTTTGTATTTAGCGCATTCAATGCCTCATATTCCTCTTTTTGCTGGAAAAAATTTCAAAGACAAAAGCATCAGAGGATTATATGGAGATGTTATTGAAGAATTAGATTGGAGCGTTGGACAAGTAATGAAAACGTTAAAAGAATTACACCTAGATGAAAATACCTATGTCATCTTTACTTCTGACAATGGCCCATGGAAATTATTCAAAGAGCAAGGAGGTTCTTCGGGTTTATTGTTCGGAGCTAAAGGTACCAGCTATGAAGGAGGTATGCGTGTGCCATTTATTGTTTGGGCTCCTAGCAATATTAAACCTAAAGTTGAAATGAAGATGGGAAGTACATTAGATATTTTACCTACTCTATGCAGTTTAGCGAAAATTGAAATACCTAATCAAGTTAAAACAGATGGCTACGACCTAAGTCCCTTAATGGTTCAGAATAAAGATGTCAATCCAAGAAATGAAATGTTTTTTTACCATGCCACTGATTTATTTGCGGCAAGATTGGGAGACTACAAATTATACTATTTAAAAAATAATCCCATTGGATATCCTGAAAAGATAGAAAAACTAGAAAAACCTCAATTATTCAATTTATCGATAGATCCCTCTGAGCAATATGACATTGCAAGTAAAAATGAGAAAAAAGTAGAGGAGATAAATGAATTAGTAAGAAAACATAAAGCAGGAATGATTCCTGTTAAGAGTAATTTAGAAGACTAATTATGAAGCAGTATAGCCAAATTTTGTTTTTGATAGCCTCACTTAATACTTATCATGTTAGGTCGTTCGGGGTTCAGCTTTGTCCAGATACTTCTAAAATAACATCGTGTAAGGTAACTATACCCAATAGACGATCGGGATTCATTCAAAAATCCAAAGAAGTTGAAGTTTCAAAAATAAATAAACACCTAAATATTGTGGCCCAATCTAAAAATTCTATGAAACTTAAATAATTTTCCCATTACAAAAAGTTTAATTAAAGGCTGTTCAGTATTCAAATCTGACCCCTAAACCTATCCCCATAAAAGTATAAGCCTGCAAAATAATTTTTGTAGGCTTATTATTTATTGAAAACATGAAAATTTCCTTAACAAGTCTTTTCCCTTTAGAATTCCATTATATACAGCCCACCTGTACTAAATAGTTTGTTTTCAAATATCCGCATGGTTAAATCAACCCACACAAAGCATTTCTTTAATTCCCATTAGGTATAAACTGCTGGTACAAGCTATCTAAATACGCAGCTAAATCCCTGTCCTTTTGTGTTATTACATGACCTGCATCATGGCTAGTCAATGAAATCTGAATCTTGTTATAGGTGTTTGTCCAAGTTGGGTGATGATCTATTTGACCAATATACACAGAAGCTAATTGCATGAAACGCATGGCCTCCTCAAAGGAATCAAACACAAAGGTTTTGATTAAAGCTTGATTTTCTTCTTGCCACGTAGACATGCTGGTAGATTTTATAAGTTCAATAGACATTAGCGCAAAGATCACTTCATCCAAGCAGCTAAATCATATTTTCAGATTGGTTAATGCTTTGCAAATATTCACTTGGCGACTGCCCTGTTACCCGCTTAAAGGATCTATTAAAAGCAGTTTTGGAATTAAATCCAGCCTCAAAGGCCACCGCTAAAAAGGTGTAATTTTGAAACTTCGGATCATCTAATTTTTCCTTAAAAGCCTCTGTCCTATACGTATTAATGAAGTCAAAAAAGTTTTTCTGAAAGGAATCATTCAAGGTTTTTGACATCACATGTGGCGAAACATTCAACTGATTTGCCAAATCATTTAAGGTCAATTTGGGATTCAAATAAGGTTTTGATTGCACCATTATTTCAACAATTCTCTCGGCCAGTTCATCTTTAACAACTTCCTTATTACCCGGCACATAGGTATTTTCTCTTTGAATGGGTGTATTTAGGTCTATTTCACTTTCAGATCCTAAAATATTATGCTTCTGCGAAATTTTGAAAATCTCAGGCTGGTGTATGGCATAATAGCCCAAGAAGAAAGGTAAAGAAGCAAATACCACCCAAATTAGATCCACAATCTGGCTACTTAATAAGGTTAAGTCCTCATCGATGACAAAGCCTAGCAAATATAAAATCAAGGCTAAAAAGCCTAAAATGATGCAGGCTAAATAGATGATTTGGGTGATACTTAAATAACTCAAATTCTCCTCAAAGGATGAACTTATTTTACTTTTTTCGAGGTATATATCTAAGATCTTTCGAAATTTATTCCACTGAATCAAATTCCAAATAATCCCCGCTGACCCAATTAACAAAAATAGAATTTGGAAAGAGGGCTCATGGTTTAGCTGAGCATATCGGAACGTATTATAATCTAAATTAAAATAGGGTAAATAGATCAAAGCCTGAAGTAAACTTGGCAGGTAAATCCACCGCCATTTAATTTTAAAATCGCTCGATTTAAACAATAACTTTTCAATGTATAAATGATATAAAGGAGCAAATGCAAAAACGATAAAATCAGGCAAAAGCAATAACTTGGGAAATTCCTGAGCTATATTTCGATCAGCCGACACAATTTTCAATAAGAGGGTAAGGGAAATGACGCCTATTAATGAAATCAACCAACGGTTAGCTAACCAGTTAGAATTTTGAATGGTTGGAATAGCAATCATCAATAAAATTCCACTAAAACTGGCAAACAATAAAAAAAGACTGTATAAGTCGAAAAAATTGAAGATCCCTGTGAGGTCTTCCCAGTTTTCCACCTCGATATTTATTTTATGCTCAATATCCCTAGGATTCCATTTTAACTTTTCTGCCCTTTCTATTTTCCTATTGGGCCGGGCTTTACCATTGCTATAACATTCCACAGAAGCCCAATTTCCCCGGGTAATTTTGTATTGAATTTCAGTCAACTCAGAAAGAACGGTAGTTCTATACGAACCATCCGCATGTTGAATTAATAAGTAGTTTTCATCTTTAGGATTCCAATTATTGAAATTCCCCGTGACATACAATTTGGCATCAAACGGAGTAGCCGCTGGAATTTTATTTACGATAATGCGGTAGGTAGCTTTCTTCTCCCACCCTAATAATTGAATGATGTGAATTTTGGAGGTATCTTGAGACTTGATTTCAAACTTCCTATTGCCACTGACATTTCCGTCTTTGGTTCCTTCTACCAGATGCCAAGTGCCTTGGGTAATTTTATATTCAAAAGTACGTACACTATCAGGTATGCTTACTTCATAGTTTCCATTTGATTTTTTTTTGAATTGAAACCTAGGGTCTCCCGGGTCCCAGTTATTAAAATCAGCCGCTAGGTAAAAGTCTCCTTTTGGTAATAATTTTTGTGTAGGGGCTATTAACTCCAACTTATGCTGGGCCAAGGTCATGTGACATAGGACCATCAGTAAAGGAAGCAAGGTTAACCTAAGCAAAGCGTATTTAAATGGAGAGCCTATCATGGCAAATTTATTATCGGGTACCTTTTTATTGTTGTTCCACTTTATAAAATGATTCGTACAATTAATTGTAATTTATTCATTTACAGACAATTGTACTAATTCATTATTTTTTATCAGGAATTAAAGTGGGGCGAATCTAATGCTTTAGTACTTTAATTTTGAGTTTTTAAAAAAATATTTTTTAACAAATTTTAATCATGTCTATGAAAGCTAAATTTACTAGCTGGATCGAGGGATTTAACCAAGGGAAAGGAAAGAGTATTTTCTTGACTTTATCATTGGTTATTTTTTCCGTTTTTTCGGTCATTGCTCAGCAGACCATTAGTGGTACTGTTAATTCCAAGGAAGGCCCCATACCCGGAGCTTCAGTTGCGGTTAAAGGCACCAGCAAAGGTGTTTCAGCTGATGCAAAGGGTCAGTTCACCCTAGCAAATGTTTCCTCTAACAATGTGTTGATTATCTCCTCCATAGGATACATCACTAAAGAGGTAAGCGTCGGAAACCAAACTTCTTTTAGCATCCAGTTGGAATCTGATTCACAATCCCTGAATGAGGTGGTGGTGATTGGTTATGGATCACAGAAAAAGAAAGATTTGACGGGTTCTGTGGTTTCAATCTCCTCCGTTGATTTTCAAAAAGGAAATATTGTTTCCCCTGACCAATTAGTAGCTGGTAAAGTAGCCGGAGTTCAAATTACCTCCAATGGCGGTGCACCAGGTGCAGGTTCAACCATCCGAATTCGTGGTGGTTCTTCTTTAAATGCCAATAATGACCCTTTAATTGTTATCGATGGTGTACCTCTTGACAATAACGGCATCTCGGGTGCAGCTAATGCCTTGTCATTCATCAACCCGAATGACATTGAGTCTTTCAACGTACTGAAAGATGCTTCTGCCACCGCTATCTATGGATCAAGAGCCTCCAATGGTGTCATTTTAATCACGACCAAGAAAGGTAAAAAAGGAGATGACATTAAGGTTTCTGTAAGCTCAGTAGCCTCCTCAGCACAAGTTCGTTCTTACCTAGATGTGTTATCTGCCGCTGATTTCACCTCGATGATTTCGGCAAAAGGAAGCGCTGCTCAAAAGGCTTTGTTAGGCAAGTCATCTACGGATTGGCAAAAAGAAATTTACCGCAATGCCATCTCGATCGATAATAATGTGAGCATTACTGGTTCCATTAAAAATATGCCGGTTCGTGCATCGGTGGGTTATTTGAACCAAAACGGTATCTTAAAAACATCCAACATGGACCGTATTTCTACGGCCATTGGTTTAAGTCCTAGCTTTTTTAATAACTCGTTGAAGGTTGATTTAAATCTAAAGTCATCTATCATCAATAATATTTTTGCTAATCAAGGAGCTATCGGAACGGCTGTAGGATTTGATCCTACTCAATCCATTCAAGGCTCAGAATTTGGTGGATATTTTGAATGGTTAGATCCTGCCACCAAGAAACCTAACTCTTTGGCTCCGAAAAACCCGGTAGCTCTATTAGAACTACAAAATGACAAATCGACCGTTAAGAGAACGATTGCCAATGCCGTTTTTGATTATAAAATGCCTTTTCTACCTGAATTAAGAGCCAATGCCAACCTGGCGATTGATAAGTCTTCTTCAGAAGGAAGCATTTTTGTTCCTGCCGGAATCGCTAATTCCTATGACCGTGGTGGAAAAAATGGCACCTATTCTCAAACCAAGGATAATAAAACCTTTGAGTTTTATTTAAACTATGTGAAAAGCATTGGTATGCATAAAATAGATGTCATGGGTGGTTATTCTTACCAAGATTTCTTACGAGACAATACGGATTTGGATAAGAATATTGCTGGAACGGTTTATAATAATACCTACTATAAAACACAAAATACGCTAGTTTCTTTTTATGGTAGAGCTAACTATTCATTAAACGACAAGTATTTATTAACCTTTACCTTGCGTAATGATGGTTCATCAAGATTCTCTCCAGAAAATCGTTGGGGTGTTTTCCCAAGTGCAGCCGCTGCCTGGAAAATCTCAGAGGAATTTAAAAATTCAGAGCTTATTTCCGATTTAAAATTACGTTTGGGTTGGGGTGTAACGGGTCAGCAAGATGTATTTAGTGATTATCCTTATTTGGCTCGCTATACTATTTCTGAACCTAATGCTCAGTACCAATTAGGAAGCACATTTTCAAATACCTTGAGACCTGAGGGATATGATGCCAATATTAAATGGGAACAAACTACCACCAAAAACATTGGCTTGGATTTTGGATTCAAAAAGATTGGAATCACTGGTTCAATCGATGTATATCAGAAAGACACCAAAGATTTATTGTCTGTCATCCCAGTACCTGCTGGCTCTAACTTAACCAACCAAATCTTAACCAATGTGGGTAATTTAGAAAATAAGGGAGTTGAAGTGACCTTAAATTTCAACCCAATTCATACAACTACGGTAAATTGGGATTTTGGTGTTAATGCCACCTACAATCAGAGTAACATCACCAATTTAACGAAAGTCCCAGATCCTAGCTACCAAGGTATATTAGTTGGTGGAATTTCAGGCGGGGTTGGTAACACCATTCAGATTCACTCCTTGGGATATGCGCCTTATACATTTTATGTGTACCAGCAGGTGTATGATCCTAGTGGAAAGCCCCTTGAAGGACTTTATGTAGACCGTAATAATGATGGCAAAATCTCTTCAGATGACCGTTATCGCTTTGAATCCCCTAATTCCAAGTATTTCTTAGGAGCTTCGTCCAATCTACAAATTAAGGACTTTTCATTTGGCTTTGTATTGAGAGCCAATATTGGAAATTACATGTACAACAACATTAATTCCAATAATGGTATTTATCGTGCGGCTACAGGTGGTAATAACTTTTTATCGAACCTAGTACCCAATGTTTATGAAACAAACTTCAATAACACGCAATACTTCTCCGATTATTACATTCAAAATGCTTCATTTTTACGTGTAGATAATATCAACTTTGGTTATAATTTGAACAGACTTTTACAGGCTAAAAAATTCAACGCAAATTTGTCTTTGAATATTCAAAATGCGTTTATCCTGACAAAATATAAAGGCCTAGACCCTGAAGTTGGAGGTGGAATCGATAACAACATGTATCCAAGACCACGCACTGTTTCATTGGGCTTAAAAGTGAATTTTTAATCGTTAAATCGTACAAAAATGAAATCAACATACATCACATTTGCTAAAGGCTTGAGCTTAAGTATCATCTTAAGTATCATGGCCTCTTGTACGGGAGATCTCAACAGAGTCCCATTCATTGAGGTAACCTCAGCTACCGTATTCAAAGATCCAGCTAATTACAAACCTTTATTGGCCAAATTATATGCAGGATTGGCTGTTTCGGGTCAACAAGGTCCCGCTGGAAAACCAGATATTTCTGGAATTGACGAAGGTTTTTCAACCTATTTACGTCAATATTTTAAGGCTCAAGAATTACCAACTGACGAAGCAGTTATTGGTTGGAATGACGGAAGTTTACCGAGTTACCATACCATGACCTGGACTTCTGGAAATGAGTTTATCACCGCGATGTACAACCGTATTTATTACCAAATTGGAATTTGCAATGAATACATCCGCGAAACTTCAGATGAGAAATTAGCATCTAGAGGAATTACTTCTCCAGAAATTAAAATGTACCGTGCAGAAGCTCGTTTTTTAAGAGCCTTAAGCTATTATCATGCATTAGACATGTTTGGTTCTGTACCATTTGTAACGGAGAAAGATGCCGTAGGTTCATTTTTACCAAAACAAATTTCAAAAGCTGATTTGTTTGCTTACATCGAATCAGAACTGAAGACCATCGAAGGCGATTTGGCAGAGCCAAGAAAGAATGAATATGCCCGTGCTGATAAAGCAGCTGCTTGGACCTTATTAACCAAGCTATATTTAAATGCCGAAGTATACATCAATTCTGGAAAATATACAGAGGCCATTACTTCAGCAAAAAAGGTAATTAGCGCAGGTTATGCCCTAGAATCAAAATACCAAAATTTGTTTTTAGCAGACAATCATAAATCGGCAGAAATCATTTTCCCGATTGCTTTTGATGGAACGAAGACAAAAACTTGGGGTGGTATGACCTTCATCGTGCATGCTCCCGTAGGTGGTAAAATGAACCCTGCCGAATTTGGTATCAATGGTGGCTGGGGTGGTTTAAGAACGACGCAGCAATTTGTGGATCATTTTGATGACAAAACGGGAAAAACAGATACTAGAGCTATGTTTTTTACCGATGGACAAAACAAGGAGGTAGCGGATATTTCATCATTCAATGATGGATATGCCATCACAAAATACAAAAATGTGACTTCTTCAGGTGTTAAAGGTTCTGATTCAGAAGGAAACTTCCCGGATACCGACTTCCCAATGTTCCGTTTGGCAGATGTCTATTTGATGTATGCTGAAGCCGTTTTACGTGGTGGATCGGGTGGAGATTTGACAAGCGCTTTACAATATGTGAATGCTTTACGTAATCGTGCCTACAATGGTACTGGTGGCAATGTAAGCACCTTAAACTTAGATTTAATCATCAAGGAAAGAGGAAGAGAATTGTATTGGGAATGTCACAGAAGAACGGATTTAATTCGCTTTAAAATGTTTACTGGCTCAAGTTACCTTTGGGCATGGAAAGGTGGATCTAAATCGGGTGCAGGAGTTTCAGATAATCTGAAATTGTTCCCTATTCCATCTTCTGATATCGTGGCGAATCCGAATTTAGTTCAAAATGCAGGCTATTAATTAGGGCTTTACTCATAAAAAAATACGATTATGAAAAAATCATTGTTCAAACTATTTTCACTTCTAGTCTTCAGCTTAGGCTTGTTGTCTTGTGAAAAAGAATTCATACAACCTATTTTGACCGCTACTGCCGGTCCAAATATCACCTTGTCTAAATCATCCATTGTTTTGATTAAAGAGCAAGTTGCGAATGAGGCGGTAACCATCAGCTGGCCAAAGCCAGACTACGGTTTTAATGCCGCAGCTACTTACACCATTTTAATTGATAAAAAAGGTGGCGATTTTTCTAAATCTGTGGCGATTGCCGTAGGTGGTGATTTGAAAAAAACGTTCAAAGTGGGCGAATTAAACCCCATTTTATTACAGCTAGGACTTAAAGCGGGTGTTGCGTCTGGAGTTGATTTCAAACTTCAATCGGTAATTGGACCAACAACTTCATTTATCTCTCCAGTAGCTAGTATTACCATTACTCCGTTTTTGGATAAGTTAGACCTAACTACCAATTGGGGCGTTGTGGGAAGTGCCACTCCAGGCGGCTGGAATGGGCCAGATTTGCCATTTTACAAGACCGACATAGCGAATGTATTTGTGGCTTATGTGGACCTAGCGGTTGGTGAAATTAAATTCAGAACTGATAATAAATGGGACTATAATATTGGAGATGGTGGTTCAGGTACATTGAAAGTTAATGGCGACAATATTAAGGTTAATGCCGCTGGCACTTACAAAGTAACCATAGATTTGACTAAGAACACCTTCACCATGGTTCCATATACTTGGGGTATCGTGGGTTCGGGGACTCCAAATGGCTGGGGTGGACCAGATGTGCCTTTCTGGTATGATCCTGCCACTGACCAATGGAGAGCCATTGCCAAATTAGTGAAGGGTGAAATCAAAATTCGATTTAATAATGACTGGGGGCTAAATTATGGAGATGATGGAGCGAATGGTTCATTAGAATCAGGTGGTGCTAACATAGCCATTGCAGCAGATGGATTTTATTTGGTGACTTTCAACCAAAAAGAGTTGAAGGTAAAAATTGAAACCTTCAAAGTTTGGGGTATTGTTGGAAGTGCCACAGCGAGCGGCTGGGGTGGACCAGACATGAAATTTAGACCTGATTTTGGTACAGAAGGCCTTTGGTATCTAAATAACATCTCATTAAGCGCCGGTGAAGTTAAATTCAGATTGAATGATGACTGGGGTGTGAATTACGGAGATGATGGTGCCAATGGATCATTAGAGTCGGGCGGAGCTAACATAGCTGTAGGTTCAGCGGGTGTGTACAATGTTAAGTTGGACTTCAGAAATCCAGCTGCCCCTACCTACACGTTGATTAAAAACTAAAATGGTTTTCAAAAAATCAAGTGTATTTCATAAGTAAAAACCAATAAACATTTGGGCCTGTGGCATTTCACAGGCCTAAATACTGGTTTTCTCTTCCTTCTTTAAAAAATAAATTTCAAGACTTCAACTCAATTATCGGCTAATTGACTAGTATTTTATTGAAAAAAAATAGCTGAAATCCTAGGTAATCCTTCCCATTTGTAAACGATTTAACCCATGAAAAACTTCTTATATCTACTTTTACTTACACTTCATTTTACTTCGTTTTCCCAAGAGAAATCGATACAAATAGAACCAATGAATTGGTGGGTAGAAATGAAAAATCCTAATCTTCAATTGGTTTTAAGAGGAACTCAAATTAAGGGGGCTCAGGTGAAATCCTTACGACCTGGTTTTAAAGTGGTGAAAACCCATGCGGCAGATAGCGACAATTACCTGTTTGTGGATTTTCTGATAGAAAAATCAGCCAAGCCAGGTGAGTATCCGCTTCAAATCATGAAAGAGGGTAAAGTACTTGCTACTATCCCCTATTCCCTACAATCTCGTGTGGCTGGTAGCCAAAACCGAGAAAGTTTTAGTTCCAAAGATGTTATATACCTGATTACCCCAGACCGCTTTGCCAATGGAGATCAAACTAATGATACCCATCCTGCCCTGCTGGAGAAGGAAGTGGACCGTTCCAAATTATTTACTCGACATGGAGGCGATATACAGGGGATTATTGACCGTTTGGACTACATTAAAAAAATGGGATATACCGCTATTTGGAATATGCCCTTATTGGAAAATGATCAACAAGTTCAAAGCTATCATGGGTATTCCATTACCAATCATTATAAAATAGATCCTCGATTTGGAAGTAATGAGAAATTCAAAGAATTATGTACCGAGGCAAATAAGCGTGGAATCAAAATCATATCTGATATCGTATTGAATCATATTGGTAGCGGACATTATTGGATGAAGGATTTACCGTTCAAAGATTGGATTAATCATGGTGCTACATTTACCTCTACGAATCATCACCGTGAGGCACAACAAGACCCTCACCGTTCTTTAGCAGATACAAAAGGTTTAGTGGATGGTTGGTTTGTACCCACGATGCCTGACATGAATCAAAATAACCCATTCTTAGCCAAATATATCATTCAGAACACCATTTGGTGGATTGAGTATGCAGGCCTGGGAGGATTACGAATAGACACCTATCCCTATTCAGAAAAGAGCTTTTCGAATGCTTGGACATTAGCTATTTCCAGTGAATACCCTAAGTTTAATATGGTGGGTGAAGAATGGTCCCTAAATCCCATCATCCCATCCTATTGGCAAAAAGGTAAAATCAATCCAGATGGCTACCGTTCTGGCTTACCTAGTTTAATGGATTTCCCGCTACAAAATGCCATTTTTGAGGCTTTAACAGAACCTGAATCATGGAATCAAGGCTTACTAAAACTATATTCTGTGTTATCGTATGACCTGATTTATGCCAACCCATATAACCTAGTTATCTTCTTGGATAACCATGATATGAGTCGTTTTTATACGCAAGTCAAAGAAGATGCCGATTTATATAAAATAGGCCTTTCTTTAATTAGTACCTTAAGAGGTATTCCACAGATTTATTACGGGGCAGAAATCAATTTCGCCAATCCAAAGAGTAATGAACATGGTGAAATAAGAGGAGATTTTTTAGGTGGCTGGCCGGGGGACACTCGCGATGCCGTATCGGGAAATCAACTCAATTCCAAGGAAAAGAACACGCAAGAATTTCTGGCTAAATTACTGAATTGGAGAAAAGGCAATGAGGCAGTAACCCAAGGTAAAATGTTGCATTTTGCGCCTAAAAATGGCATTTACACCTATTTTCGATATACCGAAAAATCAAAAGTCATGGTTATTGTCAATAAAAATGCACAGGAGAGTCAGGTTGATCCAGGATTGTATAAAGAAATCTTACCAGCCAATGCTCAGCTTAAGAATGTAATTAATGGACAAATTTCTAAATTAGGGAATTACATCAAGGTAGATCCTAAATCAGCCCTCATTGTGGAGGTCCTATAATGATGCCATTCAAAAAGCAGTTCTTCTTTTTATTTCTTTTTTTAGTGCAGCTAAAAGCTCTTGGTCAAGTTTCGACCCAAGAGCTTTTTCCTAGTTCAGAAAGTGAAATCAACATCCTGGTAGACCTAAAAAAAGCCAAAGATGCCAGAGCTAGTGGACTATTAGGAAAAACTTCTGATGTGTATTTATGGTCTGGTGCAGGATCTAGCGAAACAGGAAGTGCTTTCCAATTTCAACCCAATGGTCAAAGTAATTTCTCTCTACCCTATGAAAAGGGGAAAATGACCCCACTAGGAAACGATGTGTGGTCGATTAAACTCACTCCTAGAAGCTATTATGCGGTACCTGTGGGTACCCCCATTGTAAAATTAGGACTCCTTTTAAAAAGTGGTGACGGCAAAAGTCAAACTGAAGATTTTGTCTTAAACCTCTATACCGGTTCATTGGCCGTTAAATGGTTAAGTCCAGCTGAAAAATTCACGCTGAGTGAAGCCAACAAAACTGTCCAAATTCGGGCTCAATTTTCTGCGAAATCAAAAGCTGAATTGAAGGTAGGCTCCACGCTTATTTGGAGCCAGAGCGCTGCTGATTCCGTCAATATTAGCTATACCTTGAGTGCAGAACAGGGGAAATCGTATCAATTTGTCCTTAGTCTAGAGGCGGGAAATAGCAGTACCAAGGACTCCATTCAAGTATTAACAAAGCCCCAAGTGACCATAAAGGACCGTCCAGCCGGACTTAAAGATGGTATCACCGTGGTCAACGATCATGTTTTTTTAAGCTTATATGCTCCTTTGAAAAGTTTTGTATATGCCATCGGAGAATTTTCCAATTGGAAGGTAGATCCTAGCTATTTGATGTATCGAACAAGCGATGGAAACCGCTATTGGATGGATTTGGGTAGCATACCTCCTGACCAAGAAATTGCCTACCAATATTACATTGATGGAAATTTAACGGTAGCCGATCCTTTAGCTGACAAGATTTTAGATCCGAATAACGATGGGTATATTTCGGCAAAGACGTACCCAAACCTAAAAAAATATCCGAGTGGTAGCAGTGGCATCGTATCGGTGTTTTCCAGAGAACAAAGCGAGTATCCATGGAAAGTAAAGAACTTTGTTAGACCTGATCAACGAAATTTACATATTTATGAATTGTTAGTTCGCGATTTTATCGCGGATAAACGATATGTGACAGTAGCAGATTCCCTACCCTATCTCAAGAAATTAGGTATTAATGCCTTGGAATTAATGCCCATCATGGAGTTCACAGGAAATGATTCCTGGGGTTATAATCCCATTTTTTACTTAGCTCCTGACAAAGCCTATGGCACCAAAAATGATTTAAAATATTTAATTGACAAATGCCATGAAAATGGGATTGCCGTGATTTTAGATATGGTGTTAAATCAAGCAGACTTAGAAAATCCTTATGTCAAAATGTATTGGGATGGATCTAAACCTACGGCCAATAGCCCCTTTTTTAATGTAACAGCCACGCATCCTTTTAGCGTATTTTTTGATTTTAATCATGAGAGCCCACATACCCAATGGTTGGTTGATACGGTCTGTCAGTATTGGTTGACAGAATTCAAAATGGATGGCTTTCGATTTGATTTATCCAAAGGATTTACCCAAACCAACTCAGGTACGAATGTTGATTTATGGGGCAAATATGACGCCAGCCGAGTTAAAATATGGAAAAGAATATTTAATAAAATTCGATCTTATGATAGCAATGCCTATGTCATATTAGAACATTTTGCGGAAAATGCAGAAGAGAAAGAATTGAGTGATGATGGAATGATGCTTTGGGCCAATTCGAAATTTGATATAGCTAAAATTTTACAAGCCTACCCTACCAATTATGATTGGATATCGTACAAGAAAAGGGGATTTGCTAAGCCACATTTAGTGAATTATATCGAAAGCCATGATGAAGAGCGTTTGATGGTTGAAATGGCCAGTACTGCCGCTAGGAAGGTATTCACAAACAGTGAAAAACTGGAACGAATGAAAATGGCTGCTGCTTTGTTTTATACCATTCCAGGCCCTAAAATGATCTGGCAATTTGGCGAATTGGCTTATGATGTGTCTATCAATACCAATGGCCGGACAGGAGCAAAACCCCTTCTTTGGAATTATTTACAAGATACTGAGCGGGTAAAATTATTGGGTGTATACCAACAATTTGGGAATTTAAAGTTGACTAAACCCATTTTCCAAACAACAGATTTCACCCTAGATGTAGCCAATGAAGTAAAGCAAATCCAGTTGAGCCAAGGAAACTCTCAAGTCGCCCTGGTAGCAAATTCGAGTCCCGATACCCAAACAGTCTTATTTACTTTTCCCGTGACAGGTAAGTGGTATGATTACTTCAGTGGTAAATCATTTGACGTCACCAATAAAACCCTACCTATTAAATTAGCCAGTGGGGAGTTTCACCTATTTGTGAACGAGGCTTGGAATAATAAAAATCTACAACTAGTTCCGTGGGATGTTCCAAGTTTTCAAATTTTAGCCATAGAAAAGGAAAAGACGAAGTCATTACACCTATACCCAAATCCAACTCAAGACAGGGTTCACTTAACATGGGAGGCTGGGGCAGCCTCGGAAGTGGAACTGAAAATCATGGATAATTTAGGCAGATTAATCCTGAGCAAGACCATCCAACAAATACCCAATAGCGAAAACGTGTATGAATTCTCCAAAATGAATGTATTGAATACGGGCATTTACTTGATTCAACTTGGAAATTCTATGGCCAAGTTAATCGTTGAATAAGGAGGATTGGGGATATTGAACTAACAACTGAGCCGGTACCATAGTAAATGTTGGCTACTTATTTTTATATTTCAGGATAAATTATTTAAACTTATCATACCCTGCCCAGGGACAAAGCCATAAGGCAAGAAAACTGAGGCAGCTGTCATGTTGAAATATGAGATTAAAAATAGGGCTATCATTTTTACTTCTTTCGATAATAACCCAAAGCTTTTCCCAAGGTAAAAACCAATTCATTACCACTGATGTCTTGGTGGTAGGTGGTACTGCCAGTGGAATATGCGCCGGCATTCAATCTGCTCGCTTGGGTGTCACAACCTTAGTGGTGGAAAATACGAGTTGGTTAGGCGGTATGTTAACTTCTGCTGGGGTCTCAGCTTTTGACGGGAACCAACATTTACCTTCTGGACTATTTGGGGAATTTAGACAAAAAATCTATGAGCACTATGGAGGGACTAAGGCCGTATCCACTGGTTGGGTAAGTAATGTGCTGTTTGAACCCCATGTAGGAGATGCTATTTTCAAACAAATGGCAAATAAGGAAAGGCATTTAAGCATTCTGTATCACTACGAATTTAAAGAAGTTCTGAAAAAAGGAAACAAGATTACAGGCGCCCTTTTTTACCATAAAAAAAATCATAGTTTGTTACGTGTGCAGGCAAAGCGGGTCATTGATGCCACAGAACTTGGAGATGTACTATACTCAGCCAAGCTACCCTATGATGTGGGAATGGAATCCAATGACAAGACGGGAGAACAAGTCAATTTTTCAGGCCAAAGCGATATCATCCAAGACCTCACCTATGTTGGTATTCTAAAAGATTATGGAAAACCTCAAAAACTTATTCCAAGACCAATCCATTATGACTCAACGGAATTTGATGGTAGCAATACCGATTTTTACCATGATTTAAGTAGAAAAAAGCCCAGTGTCAATGCAAAAAAAATGCTGGATTACGGGAAATTGCCCAATAATAAATACATGTTGAATTGGCCTATTTATGGTAATGACATTTACCTTCAAATCATTGATAAATCTCCAGAAGAACGAGCTAAGATGATAGAACAAGCCAAACAACAAACCTTGCGGTTTATTTATTTCATCCAAAAGGACCTAGGTTTCACTCATCTTTCTTTAGCAGATGATGAATTCCCGACAGATGATAAGTTGGCTTTATATCCTTATTACCGCGAATCTAGGAGAGTACATGGGATGGTAAGAATGCTGGTTCAACACATCTCCAAGCCTTTCGATACACCTCAACCTTTATATACGACTGGTATTGCCGTGGGAGATTATCCCGTGGACCATCACCATAAAAAGAATTTAGCGGCTCCACAGCACCTAGAATTTTTCCCTGTCCCTTCATTTAATATTCCTCTGGGGACTTTGATACCCAAAAACAACGACCAAGTCATCATTGCGGAAAAATCCATCAGTGTGTCCAATATAGTCAATGGAACCACTCGCTTACAACCTTGCGTCATGCAAATAGGACAAGCGGCAGGCGTTTTAGCTGCTTTAAGCATACAGCAAGGAATAGCGCCTAAAGACATATCCATACGGAAATTGCAACAAACACTCCTTGATGCCCAAGCCTATATCATGCCTTACAAAGACGTGAGCCTTCAAGAAAAGTATTTTAAATCGGTTCAAAAAATCGGGGCGATAGGATTAATTAGAGGAACTGGCGTATCAGAAGGTTGGAGTAATGCTACCTATTTTAAACCAAATGAACCCGTAGATCTGGCTATCTTTTTACAAAAATGGACAGAAAAATTTGCCAACCCGATTTCGGAAAATAATCCACACATGAAAGTGGAAGATGCCTTGAAATTAGCAAGCCTCCTTAAAAATGTTAGCCATCAAAAAATGATGGACGACTTTCAGAGCAATTGGAAAAGAAAAGGACTGGCTAATTTCGACTTGAATCGACCAATTTTGAGGTATGAATTAGCAGAAATTTTAGACTGCTACGATGTCTTTCAACGATTTGAAGTGGACATGTATGGCTTTACCAAAAAATGATGGAAGGTTTGACAAAGCGATTATTAATTGCTTTGTTGGGTAAAACACCTACTGCCATCACTTTCAAATAAGTTGCCACTTAGCTCATGTTGAGATACCCCGAATGAATTTACTTATAGGTCAACCATGAAGTAGCTACACAATCCTTATTGGCACTAAATCGAATCCACCGAGCTTGAAAATCAGGGGCGAAGGTATAGGTAAAGGTTTCCTTGGGTTTCAGCTCCACTTCTTTAAAAAGTAGCCAAGGCCCATGGCCAATTGGTTCTATTTCAATTTTAAAGCGTATTGTCTCATTGGATTCATGTGAAATCACCAATTCTTTCTTATCATAAAAGCCGATCAGGTATGGATCTGAGACAATATTGGCCTTGACAGATGTATTTTTCCATGGTCCTCCTTGACCGCTAGGCTTACCTAATTTCCAAAGATCATCTATCGTTCCAGCCCACACTCTAGCCTTACCATCTTTCGAAGTGATGATATGTTCATTCCCTTCAGTTTGTTTATCAATTCCAGTCATCACTAACAAGCCACGATAAGATGTATAATCATGTATCGAAAAGGAATGAGAAGCCACAGGTCTGATTTTGGCATATCCATCTGCATTTTCTGCTGGGAGTTCATAAAATGTACCATGGGCATTCATTAAGTCACGCTCCGTAGCTACTTCCCTGCAAATACGTATCGAAGCAGCATGAGTTTTAGCCGTAAAGGCCTCTTGGCCCTTGGGCAAACGCCATCTTCTACCTGCATCATCAATTACTAACACAGAGGCCTCATCAACAGTAATGGCATCCTTTGAAATAACGAATTTAGATCGAATGAAATCAGCTGTTTTAAGGTCTTCTTTTCTGCTTAAATTCATGGCACTATCCAATTCATAATAACCTGATTCACTGAACTTCCCATTGGAAAAATCACCAGCTAAAAGACCTAATTTTCGACGTTTATCCCCTAGGGAATACAATAGTCCACCCTGGTAATCCTGTTGACCAACAGGACTTAGTCCTTTGAAAATTGGCTTAGTTCCTGCTACCCAACGAGTAGCATCGGTATAATTGAAATTAACTGTTGCTGTGGTGTTTTTATTGGTTTTTACCCGAATCCATTCACCTTTTTCTGTGGGTAGAAATGAAATATGGCTTGACATACCTGCTTTCACCAGAACTGAACGCAAAGTTTTCCAATTTTCTTTCCCGTTTACATCCAACTCAAAACTAAAGGTTACATCTTCCTGACCTGCATTTTGGATCCATGCCATGCGTTTTTCCCAACCAGCAAATAGGAAAGGCTCCGAGCTGACATTGGCCTCTATTTTTTCAGAAAGCCAAACTGCACCCTGTGCTGTATTGGGACCTAATTGGTCGGGCATTTGCACCGAAGTGAACCATAAATTTGAATTAGATTCGCCGGGACCTTCTATATTTCCCTTGGCTTTTCTTTTGTTTAAAAATTCTTTTTGAGCCGAATCATCGCATCCAAAAACCAGGACATCCTGCCAACGGGTAAAATCACCGATGACCTTTAAATAAGCTGATCGGGGACGAAGTCCTGCCGTATTCAGAGAGCTGAATGTGGATGGGAAATGCCAAAACATCCCATGCATAGTCATCAAATAATCTGGCTTTTCTGGAGTACCCACATCCCGAATTCTAGGCCATTCTGTATTCCAACCATGTGCTCCATCATAACTATGGCTAGCTTTGGGAAGTCTAAAAAATGTCCAAGTTGAATGATCTCTGACACCCAATATGACCGATTTATGGTCCCAGCCTGTTACCCAAATAGGGTCTGTTTCTGGGTGCTTATTACCATGAATTCCGCCAGGGCCTGTAACTTCAACAAATTGATTTCGACGGATAATCTTCCAATCTCGACCGTTCCATTCAGCTAATACGCCAGATTCTATATCAAATTGTTTTAAGGCTTTTTCACCAGACTCTCCGTTATTGGAATAAACCATGACACCTTGACCAGAATAAAGTCCTTTTCCATGGGCGCCAGGCAATAAAGAACTACTCGAGTTATTGGCAGTGTTCGATTTTTTGACTTTCAAGTTGCCATCCTCATAGAGCATTTGAGTACTCAGATTTTTAACATCTAATTCATAAAACCCTTCTTCCATAGTACCCAAAAGCAATTTATTTTGAGGGTCTACCAGCGACCGGGCTAAGCCCGTATACCTTCCAGGTGCTTGGGTATAAGGAATGGTTCGTACACCACCTTGGGCATTGATGGCATATGGACCTATGAATAATTGATTGCTTGCCCGGTGAATCATTCGATTAGCCGGAGTTCCCCCAATACTCTCAGGTCTTATTTTCCGATGAAGTTGGGGACTGATTTCATATAATTTATCTGTTGAACCAAAAGGTAAATGCGGCCCATAAGTTACCACCCAAAGACGACCTGCCCAAGGCACCACTGCACCAGTACCGCATTCGCCTTCACCATTGTAATAAGCCAAATGCGGGTAAATTCCACTGAATTGACGGTAATCTGATTTAATTTGAGCAGTAAGATCACAGCATAAAAAGACCCAACATGTGATCAAAGCTGAATTAACTATTTTCATTGGGGTTGTAATTATTTCTTATGGACAAGCCTCTTGAACCTGGTTTATTGGAATATGCTAGCCTGTTAAGCTCGCTCGGTTCCTGGCTTTCTCATTAAATCATGTAATTGACTTAAATAATGGGTATACACACCCCTTGGGTCAGTCGATTTTTTTATGCAAATGGAGGCTGCCTTTCCAACAATTTCACCCATCATACCACAGGTTTTCATAACACGTACAGGACCAAGGCCAGATTTTGATACACTGATACAGCGACCAGCCATGAAAAGATTTTTGATGTTTCTACTGTATAGAGTTCGATACGGAGCCCAATAAACCTCTCCATATTGGTATTCTACTCCGCGGGTATAATCAGCCACAAATTCATTGTTTTCAAAACCGGATTGAAATTCCTTTTTAGGAGAGTGTAAATCCACATGCCAAGAGCAAGGGAAAGCAGGATCTTCAAATTTTCTTTGTTTTTTGAAGTCCTCGGCATCTAAAATTATATCACCCATCAATCGCCTGGACTCTCTTTTTCCAGCGATAAAAGCCGACCAACCCAGTCGGTGTTTGGGATACATTTTATCCACATTTTTGATCACATCCCAGGCACCGTACATGGCTCTAAAATTATGGTCACGTATCAATTCGATTTGATTTACCTGATCTTTATTGAAGCCACTCTCCCAATACCACATATTGGCAAAAGACTGCAATCCTTCCTTACCGAAAGTCTTCACTCCTTTTCTACCTGGAAATGGTTTGTCGGATAAATCAAGGGCCCAAGGGCAACGCGGAAATGGTTGATTATAATCTCCTACATCACATTTTAGCGCTAGAGCACTTTTATCTTTACATTCACAAGCCAGTACTTCCTCCTTGTTGGTGGCATCTAATACATTGAATAAATTAGTGCTTCCCATCAAGTTTTCCACCTTGTACTCAAAGTCTGCACCTGCCTTAAAACCGATGGAGGCATCACCCGTACAATCGGCAAATAGCTTACCTGTCAAACGATATTGTCGAGATGTAAGCGTACTTTGAATAAGCAATGATCGAATAGCATCAGCCTCTGTTTCTACTTTAATTACCCGATGATTCAGCAATAAAGTTATGTTAGGCTCTGATTTGACAACCTTCAGTTTACGAGCGTCATCATAATAATTGGCTGCCACCCCATTAAATACTTGTCCATTCCCTTTGACAATAGGAGGCAAAATTTCATTAACGATATCACCTACATGAGGGAATAAATCTTTGTTGGTATGCCCCTCTGGCCAAACCCGAACTTCTGAACTTCCATTTCCACCCAGGACAGGTCTATCTTGCACCAAAGCCACCTTAACTCCATTTCTAGCCGCTGCAATGGCCGCACAGGTTCCAGCCAATCCTCCTCCAGATACGATTAAATCAAATTGACCCCCATCTTCTGGATTTTCAGGTAAACCCAATAATTGGCGACGAAATTTCGTCAAAGCCTCTACATCATTACTTGGTTTAAACTGAGAATCTTTACAAAACAAAATGGCCTCACAGCGGCCTTCAAAACCTGTTAAATCATGCAAGGAAAGATTGGCTTTGGTTCCCACAGTCACGATTCCTCCATCATGCCAATGCCAAGTGGCACTTTTCGTACCAAAAGTTTCTTTGAGCGCCTTGCCGTTAATCTTTAATTGGAACTTTCCGGGAGCTCCGGGAGCATTCCATGGCGCAACCCAGTCCCTAGTTCTAACCCAAACCCGGTACCTACCCGCACTTGGAAATGTAATATCCGTAGTAGCATCTTGAACTGGAATTCCAAGGCCATGAGCTAATAAATAGGGGGATCCCATTTGCTCCATGGATTGCTGATCTAATTCCCAGCCACCATGATGAGCAAATTGCTCTGCCTCCACAAATACAAATTCTTGAGAAACAGATTTAGATTTATTGGGGGCAGCTAATGACCAATGACTAGCCAATAAGGCAAGGCTTGTATTGCCCATATAGCCCATAAACTCTCTCCTTTTCATATTTTCAAATTCAATAAAACCGATGCTAAATGATTTAAAGTAAAATTATTTCAAAATATACTTGGAAAGATGATATAATAAAAGAGGTCTAGGCACTTATCTTAGTTTTTAGCAGGTGAACAGCAGGGTATTTTCATTTGGCTGCGGCACGTTCAAAACGGTCATTGATGGTCCTACCAAGTCCATGATTGGGCAATCTTTCCACGATGATCAAATCAACCCCTTCTTTTTCCAATTGATGTAAACTATCATACATATTGGCCGCTGCTTCTTTAAATGTTCCTGAAGGAGCAAGTACTTTATTGACACTCACTTTGGGGCTATCAATTTTCACTTGATTAAACCAGAGCATTCCTACCTTCTTATGTTGAATAGCGCTCAACACAAATAAAGGTTCATAACTAATGATTAAATCACATAAAGGGGAATAATGTTTCTTACTTCTACCGGGTGATATGTGCGTGGAATCAAAGGCCGTACGATCCGAAATCCTTCCTACAACCGCTTCAATCTCCTCAATGGAAATTGCACCATGTCTTAACAAGAGCACATTATCCCCCTCAAAAGATAGTATAGTAGATTCTACTCCAGCAGTACAATGACCTCCTTCCAATATGGCCATTTGTGGAAAATAATTCTCCACATGTGACGAGCGAGTTGGACTTATACGATTATAAGGATTGGCACTTGGGGCAGCTATTGGAAAATCAAGCATATTCAAAAGCTCCAAGGCTTTTTCATGGTTTGGTATCCTTATTGCTACGGTGGGTTGATTTGAACTTACTTTATCAGAAACTAGCTTATTTTTGGGCAAAATAAGTGTCAAAGGTCCTGGCCAAAAACGACTTGCTAAGAGCTCCGCTTTTTTAGGAAAATCCAATACCAGGCTCTTGGCCTGTTCGATGGACTTCACATGAACAATTAATGGATTCGAATTGGGTCTTTTTTTAGTCGAAAAAATTTTATCGATAGCTTGTTCATCAAAAATGTTGGCGGCTATTCCGTACACGGTTTCAGTGGGAATTCCTACGACCTCTCCTTGCTCTAGCTGCTGTTTAATTAATGTTAAATCTGTTGTAATCATTCCTATTTAAATAACAATTGCGCAAAGTTAAACAGATTATTTCTCCAAACCGGCCATGTATGCCCACCAGGATATTCGCTATAGCTATATTTTATTTTTAGTTCGTCAAAATGCCCCATCATTAACTGGCAGTTTTTAAAGGCAATATCTTCCTTTCCGCCCATTGAAATCCAAAATTGTTTTAGATTATTATTGACCAAAAGCGTATTGTTTTTTAAAAACTCATATTGATTATTCGCTAATTCGTTTTGCGTAGGATTAATCCATCCTGAGCTGAAAACGCCCAGATATGAAAACTTATCGGTATGCTTTATGCCCGAATACAAGGTATGAATGCCCCCCATGGATAAACCAGCCAATGCCCGATGAGAGGATGAAGTATTTATTTGATAATTTTTCTCAACAAAGGGAATGATGGCATGCTGTAATTCCAATTCAAATTTTTTCAATCCTGACTCATCCATGGCGTTTGCTCCCACATTGGCGTCAGGCATTACCACCAACATAGGTTTCGCTTGTTGGGACGCTATTAAATTATCCAAAATCAAATCTGTTTTACCTTGCATACTCCAGCCTGATTCATCTTCACCGCCTCCATGAAGTAGGTACAATACCGGATAGGTCTCCTGCAAGTTGACATCATATCCCGGAGGGGTATAGATATACATTTGCCTCCAAGAATTGGTCACTTTAGAAAAATATTTTTTTATGCGGATTTCCCCATGTGGGACATCCCTAAGGGCATAATAAGCCCCTCCCGAGAAAGGAATTTCTATGCCACTGGCCATTCGACCCATGCCATAAAAGGTTTTGCTTCCTGGATCGGAAATGGATAAGCCGTCCATGATGAGTGAATAATAATGAAAACCCGGGCCAATCGAATCGGTGGTCGCTGTCCAGAAACCTTCATCGTCTTTCAGCATGTCATATTTCTTTCCCAAATTCACTTGAAGTTTGTTAGCTTCCGGGACTTTAACTTTAAAAATCACTTGATGATTTGGAAGTATTTGAGGGTAATTCGCATTGCGGACATTACTTGTAGCGGTAGCACCTACTACAGGATATTTGGAAAAAGAGGTTTCATCCACTGGTTTAAAAAGTAGTTGGGAAAACATAAATAAGCCATTCTTCCAAACCTTAAAATCATGGACTCCTGGCTCAATGAAGTAAATATGAGGTAGGGATTTTTTATTCAAATAATCATATAAACGATAAGTAAATGAAATCAATCCATCGTTTGCCCCGCAGGAAAGAAACAAAAGTTTAACCTTATTTTTGAAATCAGCAGGATTCGGAACTAATACCTCCGGGCTTTTGGTATTTGGGGCAGAAGAAAAACCTCCGATCCAGGAAAATCGATCTAAATTTCCCAATCCAAAATTCAAAGATTGCCCCCCGCCCATCGATAAGCCAGCAATAGCCCGGTGCTCTCTATCTTTTAAAACGGAATAGGATTTTTCAATAAAGGGGATTAAATCATTCAGTAAATCTTGTTCAAAATGAGCAAATGCTTGGACTTTATCTGGCGCCATGATATTCC
The DNA here is from genome assembly GCA_027491315.1 of Cytophagaceae bacterium. Taxonomy (GTDB): domain Bacteria; phylum Bacteroidota; class Bacteroidia; order Cytophagales; family Spirosomataceae; genus Aquirufa. The sequence continues at coordinate 329,105 of JAIXWL010000004.1, read as the reverse complement.
CCACAGCTCGATCGTCCTTCATGGCTCTTCCATTCGGCATTACCACAATCATGGGCTCAATTTTACCCTCAGCGTATAAATTATCCAAAATATGCTGTGGGCTAGCTCCATTTAACCATTCTTTTTCATCTCCTCCTATGCCATGCAATAAATACAAAACTGGGTATTTCTTATTTTTCACATAACCCGGTGGAGTGTAGATGATGGCCTTCCTAGGATTACCAACTGTTTTAGAAGGATATGAAATAGAATCCAATTTTCCATGGGGAATTTTTTCACGAAAAACATCAAATCCGGCATGGGCGGGCTTGATTATCTCCTGGGCATGGGCAGAGAAAGCCAAAAGTAAAAAGCTCAAAAAAGAAATGAATGTTTTTTTCATGATGGATAAGTACTTGAATCTAGGTGTAAATGGAGTATTACTTAAGAAATATAGTAAGTAGTATCTAAGGATACGATTTATTCAGAAATAGTAATATTTCCAAATTGAAAATTTCTATCTAGGATTTTTAACAGTTTGGGTAGCTAAAAAAGAAAAGACCACCCTGCATAGGGTGGTCTTTTAATATTCCATTTATTCTAATCTTACTTAGGCAATACTACTGAATCAATAACGTGTATTACACCATTACTTGCAGTTAAATCAGTAGCAACTACCGTGGCGGTTGAACCATTTTCATCTGTCAATATCACTTTTCCATTATTCAAGGAAACCTTTAAGGTAGCTCCACTAACAGTTTTAATACTCAAAGATCCTTTGGCATCGCTAATAGCTTTTACTACAGCAGCAGCATTCAAATTACCTGCCACTACGTGGTAAGTAAGGATTTTAGCTAATGTAGGCTTGTTTTCTGCTTTTAATAATGTTTCAACAGTTCCTTTTGGCAACTTAGCGAAGGCATCATTTGTTGGAGCAAATACAGTAAACGGACCAGCACTTTGTAAAGTAGAAACTAAATCAGCAGCTTTAACTGCAGCTACTAGTGTTGTGTGGTCTTTTGATCCGATGGCTAAATCAACTACTGTTTTTTGAGCAGATGCTGAGATAATAGTAAATACAAAGGCGGCAATGGTTGAGGCAATAATTTTAAATTTCATGGTAAGTTTGTTTAAGTACCCTCTTATAACATCAATAAATAGTAATTGTTTTTAAATCGATGGAAATGACTGTTTACTATTTAAATGATGGCATATTTACTTCCATCATTATTTATATATTTTATCTAATCCATTAAATCTAGAAAGCGACTAAACAATTTGTTCAAAAAAATGTTAACAAAATACAATATTTAACAACAGAACAAATTGAAAGCACCAGTAACATACGATTTAGTGATTATTGGTGCTGGGGCTGCTGGTCTTCAATTGCTTTATGAAACAGTGATTTCAAGTAGCCATAATCCTATACATATTTTACTAATTGATTCAGGAGATCGCTCGTCTAAAAGCTGGTGTTTTTGGCAAAATAAACTTGCCGTCAGCTTTCCATTTTTAGTTGAAAAATCATGGAGCAAAGTCGCCTATCGTTATCAAAACGGGCATTCAAAAAGTCAATTGATAAACCCATTAAGCTATAATTACATTTCCTCTGAAACCTTTTTTTCCTTTTTCTTTGAGGAATTTATCCCCAAGCATAGCAACATTTCGCATCAGATTACCCAAGTTACTGATGTTGAGAAAATGGAGGATTATTTTCTCATTCATACCCTAAATGGTCAAATTTTCAAGGCATTAAAAATTGCTGATTCTAGGAATACAACGAATGGAAACCATGCTATACAACAGCAGTTTTATGGTAAGTTTATCCAATTTGATGAAGATATTTTAGATGATTCTACAGCTACTTTAATGGATTTTAGTCTACCTACAACCCAAAAAAGATTAACTGTATTTCATTACCTTTTACCATTTTCCTCCAACAGAGCTTTAGTGGAAACTACTGCTTTCAGTCTTGACCCCTTTGACCGTCCATTTTTTGAGGAAACTTGGAATACTTATATGAAGCAAAATTTCGCGGGTCGTTCATATCAAGTACAAAATATTGAAATTGGACAAATACCCATGAGCCTTCATGACTCTTTGGATCAAGAGGATAAGTGGTTCAAAATTGGAATAGCTGGAGGCAAGATTAAATCAACCACTGGATACGCATTTACCAAAATGCATCAAGATGCGATCAGCCGTAATGCCAATCAAAAAATAAAAAGTAATTCTCGATTTCAATTTTATGATGCCATTTTATTACATATCATACAAAATGATATTAATCAAATTCCATCCATCATGGATCAATTATTTAAGAGTAATTCATTTTTGAAAATTTTGACTTTCCTAGATGAAAAAACTAGCCTCTGGGATGAGGTAAAAATATTTGCTAGGTTAGATATCTTTTTATTCTTGAAACATTTTCTAAAATCACGAAAATGGACATAATGTGGCGGTTTTCTGGGGTTATATTGGTTAGCATTTACTCTCTTTTAATGCTTCTATTTGGAAAACTTCCTATGGAGTTTGATTATTTTTTTAGCATTACACTACTTTGCTTGCTGGGAGTTTCCCATGGTGCTGGAGACCATTTGATTGCTCAAAAACTGTCTACTATTTTAGGATATACATTCCATTTAAAATTATTTATCTTTTATTATGTAGGAATCATGATCCTATACCTAATAGGGTGGTTAGTATTTCCTTATCTATGTTTTTTAATTTTTATAGGAATTTCCATTTTTCATTTTGGGGAATTGGAACATCATTCCCCTTCTACCAATCAGACAGATAGGCTACCTAAAATTCTTGAATTTTTACGAACAATAAGTCTGGGAACAGGGATTTTGTTATGGATTTTAATGAGTCATCAAGACGAAATATCAAGCATTCTAGTAGAAATGAAAATTCCTTTGGATAGGATTCATTTCATTCATCCAGCTTGGTCATTAATTTTCTTGGCCCTTGGATTTTCCAAAACGCACATTCAATCCTATTTAAACACATGCATTACTTTGTTTATAGGTACCTATATTCCATTAATACCTGCATTTATATGTTATTTTTCTGGTTGTCATGCTATATATAGTCTTCGATCCATGTCAAAATTTTTAGAACTTCCCATTCTCCTACTTTTGAAGAAATTAATTCCATTTAGTTTGACAGCCCTACTTTTAGGTGCAGTTTTTGTTTTCTTCTTCATGAAGCAGGTATTGTTTGGACCCATATTTATTTTTTTATCTGTATTAACCCTTCCTCATTTTATACTCATGCATATGCTTGTAAAGGCTCCAAATGCATAAAATTGTAACTTTTTAATTTTTTTTTTAAATATTTTTACTCAATCCAAAACAATTAATTGATTATCAATGTTTTAAGTGAGAATTTAAAAAAAATACTTATGGAAACTTTAAACATTTTATTGAATGGCACACTAGCTGCCGGCGATTACATTGGATTTACGTTTTTTACTGGTTACATGTCCATGTTAGCTGCCTCCATTTTCTTCATCGTGGAGAGAGGTACTGTAGATGACAAGTGGAAAACGTCTTTATTAATTTCAGCCCTAATCACGTTCATTGCGGCAGTACATTATTACTACATGCGTGGAGTTTGGTTAGAGCAAGGAGTTTCTCCAACTCAATTTCGTTACATTGACTGGACATTAACTGTACCATTAATGTGTATTGAGTATTACTTAATTCTTAAGCCAGCTGGTGCTAAATCTGGCATGTTATCTCGTTTGATCTTAGGATCTATTGTGATGTTAGTGGCTGGATACATTGGTGAAGCAGTGGTACCAGAGCAAAACATTCTTTGGGGACTAATTTCTACACTTGGATGGGCTTTAATCATCTATGAAATTTACATGGGTGAGGCATCTAAATTAGCTGCAAGTTCAACCAATGACCATGTAAAATCTGGTTACAAAGTAATGCGTTGGTTTACATTAGTAGGTTGGGCTATCTATCCAATCGGATACATGATGTTGCCTGGCAACTTATTAGCAGGTTTTGCAGAAGGAGCCGATTTAGCCAAATCTTCTCCTGTAGATTTAGCCTACAATATTGCTGATGCCGTGAATAAAATCGGTTTTGGATTGGTTGTTTACTCGATAGCTAAAGGAGCAACAGCGAGTGCAAAATAATTAATTTCACACAAACTTGATAGTTCTAAATTATCTAGCATTGAAAACTCAAAACCCCATCATACGATGGGGTTTTTGCATATAAATACATTCTTGAAATCTAGGTTTAAATACCCAGTAATTCCAAGACTTTCATAGATTCATGATTTCTATTTAAATTTCAGCCTTGAACCTAAAAAACCTATGAAAAAATATTACCTAATTTTCCTCTTAATCTTTGGGTTTCAGTTCCTTCTAATCGCTCAAAAATCACGCCCTAATGTCATCATTATTTTGGTCGATGACATGGGATACAGTGATATTGGAATCTTTGGGTCGGAAATCAAAACACCCAACATTGATTTATTAGGCAAAAAAGGGGCTGTTTTTACGCATTTTTACAATGCAGGTAGATGCTGCCCTAGTAGAGCTTCCTTACTGACTGGCATGTATCCACATCAAGCTGGGATGGGTGGCATGGTGATTACGGGTGATTATGATCGAAATAAAACAGGGTCATATCAAGGATTTTTGAATGTCAATACACCCACCATAGCCGAGGAATTAAAAAAGAATGGATATGCCACTTACATGGCAGGGAAATGGCATGTTGGGGAGAAAAAACCTGACTGGCCTAATCAACGAGGTTTTGATCATTTTTATGGTTTAATTTCTGGAGCCAATAGTTATTACGAATTATTACCCAAACGCCAGCTCATTGAAGACAATGAGGCTTTTGCTCCACAAGGCAATTACTATTTTACCGATGCTATTTCAGACAAATCAGTATCCTATCTTCAAAAAAACAAAGCCACCGGAAAACCCTTCTTTCTTTATGTCGCCTATACCGCGCCACACTGGCCCATTCATGCCCCTCAAGACTTGATAGATTCGTATAAATCGCTTTATACCCGTGGATGGGAAGCTCTACGTCAACAACGTTTTGAGAAACAAAAAAAACTTGGGCTCAACTTTAGCCAAGGAGAATTACCTGCCTCTGACCCGACTCTAGTATCCTTTGAGAAGGAAGCCGATAAAAATAGTTGGATAGAAAAAATGGCGACCTATGCTGCCATGGTCGATAAAATGGATCAAGGAATTGGTAAAATTATTCAGGAGTTAAAAGCTAGCGGCACTTTTGATAATACCCTTATTTTCTTCCTATCAGACAATGGTGCTTGTCATGAAACATTGGATGATCGCTCATCTAAAGACCTTGGCACAGCAAAATACAATGCCTCATTGACAGCAAAAATTGGTGCACCGGGTAGTTATACCACCTACGGAAAAGAATGGGCTTATGCAAGTAATACTCCTTTTCGCATGTATAAACATTGGATGCACGAAGGTGGAATAGCTACTCCTCTCCTAGTTTCTTACCCCAAGGAAATTAAAAAAAGCCTCCAAACCGACCAATTAGGCCATATCATGGATATTTTTCCTACCATCATGGATATTACCAAAACCAAAACCTCCCTAAACGTAGAGGGGAAAAGTTTAGCCCCCATTTTTAGACATCAGAAACGAGATGCTCAACCCTACCTAGCATGGGAACATTTTGGAAATAGGGCCATTAGAGAAGGTGATTGGAAGTTAGTTTGGGACAATGAAATTAAAGAATGGGAATTGTATAATATCCGTAAGGATCGAATAGAAACGAAGAATTTGGCTAAGTCAAATCCAGAAAAATACCAACACCTCCTAAACAAATATGCGGAATGGGCTAGTAAAATGCAGGTGAAATAATAAAAACAAGAAGGCACTTTGTTGTATTTCTATCTCCCAAAAACCCAATTCCTCAGCTAGGTTCCTTTAAAACCAACGATTCTTTTTTCATTTTAATAGGATCCCCCCAGGTATAAAACATGTAGCATCAATTTTGGTTAATTAAGTAAAAGCCAAACTTTGGGTAAAGAGCGCATTAATGTTTTATGGTTTAAAAGGGATTTAAGGTTCACCGACCATGAACCACTATACCGTGCATTAGACCAAAAATATCCTGTCTTACTCGTATATTTTTTTGAACCCTCCCTGATTCAATATCCCGATAGCGATTTACGACATTGGCGATTTATCCATGAATCCTTAGTGGAAATGCAAGGCCGATTGGAGGACAGAAATGGACAATTATATATTTTTCATCAAGAGGTGATCCCTGTTTTTCAAGAATTACTTCAGCATTACTCCATTGAAAACCTTTATTCACATGAGGAGAGCGGAAACGCCTTAAGTTACCAGCGCGACAAAGAAATGAAGGTATTTTGTCAGTCAGCAGGTATAAATTGGCAAGAAACGCCAAACAATGGGGTAATTCGCCGATTAAAATCAAGAAAAAATTGGCAAGCTCGCTGGGAGAAAAGTATGACTCAAAGGCCTTTTTTGGTGCGAGAAGATCATTGGAACTTGGTAAAATTACCCTCCGAACTTTATGAAAGTCTCCGAGGAGAGGACCTTCCACAAGAATTTAAAATTAGAAATACCCATTTTCAGGAGGGGGGAGAATATTGGGCTTGGAAATATTTAAAGAGTTTTGTGCAATCTAGACATTATGGGTACAGTCAATCCATCAGTAAACCTGAGGCCAGCAGACGTGCATGTAGTCGAATATCTCCCTACCTCAGTTACGGCAATTTAAGTATGCGCATGGTTTATACCTTTACTAGGCAACATAGCAAAGACCCTAGCAGCAATAAGCGATCCCTACAAAATTTCATTTCTAGATTACACTGGCACTGCCATTTTATTCAAAAATTCGAAGATGAATGTCGCATGGAATTTGAGGCCATCAATTTGGCCTATAATCAAATAGACAAACCCATCCGCTTAGATTATATACAGGCTTGGCAAGAAGGGAAGACGGGAATTCCTTTAATAGATGCTTGCATGCGCTGTGTGGTAGCGACAGGCTATTTAAATTTTCGCATGCGCGCCATGGTAGTTTCCTTTTTCGTATTTAACCTTTGGCAAGACTGGCTTCATTTAGCGCACTTTTTGGCAAGGCAATTTCTAGATTACGAACCTGGCATTCATTATCCCCAAATTCAATTGCAAGCCGGGATTACAGGAATTAATACGGTTAGAATTTACAACCCCATTAAAAACTCATATCAGCATGACCCAGAGGGTATATTTATAAAAAAATGGCTTCCTGAATTAAAAAATATCCCGAACGAATTCATTCATGAACCTTGGAAACTCAGTGAACTGGATCAAGCTTTGTATCAGGTTAAGGTTGGGATTGATTATCCATTTCCCATAGTTGATGTAGAAAGTTCAAGGAAAATAGCCGCAGATAAAATTTGGGGAATACGAAAGACAAAACTTTCCAAAGAGGAAGGTAGCAGAATACTCAGAAAACATGTCAATAAGTCCTCAAAAGACAGTTAATTCTCACGAATTATCATTATCCATTTTATTTATCAGGAAAAAAGAGAAAGCAATGCCCCTATCCAAATCAAATTCAACTTCTTTAACTCACTTATCGCGAATTGGGCTGCTCTAGCAGTCAAGGCCATGAAGGTCAAGGAAGGATTTTGGTTACCCACACTGGTCATAGATGCACCATCGGTGACAAAAACATTCTTACAAGCGTGCAATTGATTGTGCTTATTCAATAAGGAAGTCTTGGGGTCCAATCCCATTCGAACCCCTCCCATTTCATGAATGTCTAAACCGGGATTTTGATGGGTATCCCAAGTTCTAATATTTTTAGCTCCCGCAAGATCTAAGATTTCATGGGCCTGCTTTTGAAAATCTAATTGCATTTTCTCATCATTATCCGTGTAGGCTACCGAAGTTATTAATTGAGGTATACCCCAAGCGTCTTTCTTTTCAGGATGCAAACGTACATGGTTCTCCCAAATAGGTATATTTTCACCTTGCATCATCATGAAAATATGCCAAGGACCAGGTTGTGCAACTGAATTTTTATAATCTTCACCAAAAGATAAGCTAGAAACTCCACGATTCCAGCCTCCTCGCGATGCAGAAAAAGCCATCATATATCCACCCAAAAAATCCGAATCTCTTTTCTCTACATTTCGGAAAGAAGGAATAAATGCCGAAGTAGGTCTTCTTCCACGATAATAACTTTCTTCAAATCCTTCTATGCTGGCACTGGCATTTCCCCGGTAATTATGAAAGGAAATATAATGACCTAATATGCCCGAATCATTACTCAAACCAGTGGGGAATCGATTGGATTTAGAATTCAACAGAATTAAATTGGTATTTAGACAGGAGGCATTGACAAAAATAATTTTTGCTTTAAACTCAATCACTTCCTGGCTAATAGCATCAATAACCCGAACACCGATAGCTTTTTGCTTCTTCTCATCGTAAAGGATGGATTCTACTACTGAGTTGGGGCGTAGGGTTAATTTTCCTGTTTTAGCAGCCCAAGGTAAAGTAGAGGAGTTGGAACTAAAATATGCTCCATAAGGACAACCTCGATAGCATAAATGGCGGGCTTGACATTGGGCCCTGCCCTGTTCAAGATGTATTTTTTTAGGTTCTGTCAAATGAGCACATCGACCAATAATGACATGGCGGTTTTGGTATTTTTCTTTGACTTTTCTTTGAATTTCTTTCTCCACACAATTCAATTCCCAAGGAGGCAAAAATTCCCCATCGGGAAGTCCTTTCAGTCCATCTTTGTTGCCGCTAATACCTACAAATTTTTCAACGTGCGAATAGTAGGGCTCTATATCTTGATAATTGATTGGCCATTCAACGGCATAGCCATCTCGTTTTGGGCTTGAAAATTCAAATGAAGACCAACGCTGCGTTTGCCTCGCCCAAATTAACGATTTGCCACCTACTTGATAGCCTCGAATCCAATCAAATGGCTTTTCTTGTACGTAGGGATGTTCTTTATCCTTGACAAAAAAATGTGAAGTAGATTCATCAAAAGCATAACATTTCTTAACAATGGAATTTTCTGATGGATCTGGGTTTTTGCCGTGATGAGTAAAATCCCAAGGATTTTTCATAGCCGTGGGGTAATCTTCTTGGTGTTTTACGTCCCTACCCCGCTCCAAAACCAAGGTACGGAGACCACCTTCACATAATTCTTTAGCTGCCCAGCCCCCAGAGATCCCAGAGCCGATAACGATGGCATCAAATGTATTTTTATTCATTAGCTAAAATTAATCCCTTCAGGATTTGATTAGGTTCAAAGTACACAAAAACGATTGTATCTCGTAAATACCATTCAAGGAAGGCAAAGATTAAACATAATACATATGCTTTAAAGTACCTCTACCAGCTTTCCCGTTTTCTTATCCACGGGCATAGGTGCTTGGTTTTTAAGTAAATAATCCTTTAAAAGCTTCGTAAGTTCGTTTGTTTTGTTGGGCTCTTTTTCAGCTAAATCCATTTGTTCGCCCAGGTCATTGGACAAATGGTATAATTCTTTTTTACCTGTCCTTAGGTCATAAATTAATTTATAGTTTCCCTTCCGTATAGCTGATTTATAATTGATACCAGGTCCATCTTGATCAATCCATTTGTTGGGATAATGCCAAACTAACACACGCGATGAATCCAATAAATTAGGTTCTTTAACAAAGGGAACAAAGCTTTTGCCATCTATGGATTGGGATATTTTACTATTCGACAAATTAGCCATGCTCAGTATGCTAGGAAATAAATCTTCTGCGATAATATATTGCGCTGAAACCTGATTGGCCTTTCCTATTCCAGGCCATTTGACAATCATGGGAATTCGAATACCCCCTTCATAAACAGAACCCTTACCTGCCCTAAGAGGCAAGTTTTGTATATGCGCTTTCTTTCCTCGAGCAGGGGCTGTCGACAAGCCTCCATTATCACTTAAAAATAGAATTATGGTTTGATCGGCCACCTTCTTTTCTTCTAAATATTTCATGATATCACCCAAACTCTTGTCTACCCCTTCGACCAAGCTAGCGTATTTAGCCTCAGCAGAATCTAGGCCAGCGGTTAAATACTTCTGGAAAAATCGGGGATCAGGTTGAATGGGCGTATGTACACCGTAATGAGATAAATTCAAATAAAATGCTTGTCGGTTCCTTATGGGCGCATCCAAGGTTTTAATGGCCTCTATGGATAAAGCCTCAGTTAAAAAAATGGAGGAACCGTGGTATTCCTGCAAATCAGGAACAGCTTGAGGGCTAAGTTTTCCGGGTATGTTACCATAATTCTCCTTCCCATAATAACTCTGAGGATGCCCTGCAGCATGGCCAGCAATATTTACTTGAAAACCTAAATTATATGGATTAGCCTGTGGAGTTCCGGCGGCACCCCAATGTGCCTTCCCAACATGGATGGTAAAGTATCCCGCCTCCTTCAACAATTGAGGATAAGCGATATATGAACGAGGATCCAAGCCATTCATTTTCCAAGCACTAGGACTGAACTGTTGATCTTCTGCATCGCTATTTTTATCCTTCATGGGGGATGTCCAATTGGTCACACCATGATGAGCAGCATTCATACCCGATATAAAACTTGTTCGGGATGGAGTACAAACCGGCGTGGCATAGGCGTTGGTAAATCTTAGGCCTTGCTTCATCAATAGGGCAATATTAGGTGTATGATATTTAGGATTAATAATATCTGTCCAACCCATGTCATCTACCATGAATGTGATGATATTGGGCTTTTTTTGTTTTTGCGCAAAAGCATTAATACTGACTATTATTAGAAATAAAACTGAAATTTTCTTCATCCCTGACTTATTGAATTGAATGGATAATTTAGGCAAAAAATTTATTTTTTTACCGCTTATTTATTTGATAACAGATTTTGAATCCTTAGCGATGAGAATTTGTATTGACAAATGTTTCACCAATTTCCAGACAAAGATTTTAATCTCGGGATACATAAATAATGAAATAAAACCTAGACCGAGATTTTAATCTCGGGACACATTAATAATGAAATAAAACCCAGACCGAGATTTTAATCTCGGGTTACATAAATAATGAAATAAAACCCAGACCGAGATTTTAATCTCGGGATACATAAACAATGAAATAAAATCACAGACCGAGATTTTAATCTCGGTATACATTAATAATGAAATAAAAACCTAGACCGAGATTTTAATCTCGGGCAAGAATTATCTTAATTGCTATCCTTCAAAACACGGTTCTATAAATTTTCACAAAAAAGGAAAGCCATTTTACTAAAATTATTACCTTGTAAAAAAACCTATACCCATGAAAAAGTTAATTACCCTAATTTTTTTAGGCCTTCACACTTTCATTCAAGCGCAATCAAATGCGCAAAATGAGTATATAAAGCAGTTTCTTCGTTTCCCATTGGGTGCCGCGGTAAATCCAAAATATTTGTCAGAAAAACCCCTTTACCGAAGCCTAGTAGCTTCTGAATTTTCCAGCATTACGGCCGAAAATCACATGAAAATGGTCAATATCCATCCCGAAAAGGATAGATTTGATTTTTCTAAAGGAGACGAAATTATTGGCTTTGCTCAATCCACAAAAAGCCGAGTGCACGGACACACCTTGGTTTGGCATAATCAAACCGCCACCTGGATGAAGGAATTTCAAGGTGATCAACAGGCTTGGGAAAATATGTTGAAAAACCATATTCAAACCGTAGTTAAACATTATCAAGGACAAATTGCCGGGTGGGATGTTGTGAACGAGGCCTTTTTAGATGATGGTACCCTAAGACCCAGTATATGGTCCGAGCACATCCCAGATTATATCGCCAAAAGTTTCGTTTGGGCACATGAGGCTGATCCCCGTGCTTTGCTATTTTATAATGACTATGGACAAGACGGAAAACCTAAAAAAATGGAGGCTATTTTAAACATGGTTCAGGAATTTAAGAAACGACAAATCCCTATTCACGGTTTAGGTTTGCAAATGCACATTTCCATCCAATCAAAAAATGAAGAAATCAAGGAAGTCATTCAGCAATCAGCCGCTACGGGCCTAAGCATACATTTTTCAGAAGTAGATGTGGCTGTAAATCCTAAAAACAATCCCGATTTTGTCTTGGATGACCAAGTTAATTTAAAGCAAATTGAAAAATTTAAATTACTTTTTTCCTCCTTTGCCCAATTACCAGCCTCCCAACAATATGGCATCACTTTTTGGAATGTAGGTGATCAAGATTCATGGCTTAGAGGTTTTTTCAAAAGACCCAAGGAATATCCCTTACTGTTTAATGAAGCCTACCAAAGAAAAGCTGCATATCAAGAAGTAATGGATTTTTTTAAAAAGAAATAAGACCTATGAACAATAAATCAACCAAAAGATGGCTGATTCAATCGGTAAGCGGACTATTACTTACAGGATCTGGATTATCCATGGCCATAGATGCCGGAATTAGTAAGATGCAAGGAAATGATTGGTTTTGGTATGGGACTGCATCCTTAATCGTTTTTCAAGCAGGCTTATGCCTCTTGATAGACTCAGTTCGGTTTAAATAGGCTTTTTTTGTAAACCAAGCATATCTTTATTTCCGTTTATTTCCTTGATATAAAAACTGGGATTTACTCCTACGTATTTCTTAAATGCTACATAAAACGTAGAGCGATTAGTGAAACCACTTTGATATATATACGTTTCTAAAGTAAACTGATCATATTGATCAAAATGGACCAAAAAATAATGAATCTTTAAGCGATTCAACAACTCCACAAAACTAATCCCATAATAGTTTTTTACAAGTTTTGAGAACTTTTGCGGCGACTGTTCCACTTTTTTGGCCACTTGACTTAAATCACAAGTTGGTTCCAAATAACAATACGATTCTTTAATCATCCGATCCAATTCATTGGCATATTTATCCGTCAAAAATTCGGGCAATAAGGAAGGATAAATTTCTTCAACCGAAGGTAAATTAGGCCCCTGATCTTCATAGCTTGGTATAATACAACCATCCATATTTTCTTGAATATTAGGACTAGTCATAAAATAAGCAAACAGGGAAATCGCTACTGCACATTTAAACAATTGAGAAGGAGGATCAAAAGAATAACCTAGAAGAAGGGTTGAATATTGATAAAATTGAAGTAAAAAATAACAGCTTACCGCCCCAGAAAGCAATTGAAGCCAGATCAATGTTTGCCTATTTATAAAGTTAAATGTAGCGCCCAAGCGCTTTTTTGCCTGATAAATTAACCTCAGACATAAAAAACTGTAACATATCCCCACTACTATTGAAACGGGCTGAACAACACCTGGTGGTATCCAACCTGCAGGTTTCACCAAGAGGTAATTATTCTTTTGGTAATACCCATCTAATATAGCCAGCTTTTCACTGGCAGATAATAAAACATCAGGCATAACACCTATCGTAATGACACAAGGAAATAAAAAATGCCAATACTGATACTTTCTAATAGGATGCTTGGGATTCAGCATGGTCCAAACATAAAAATAAAGCAGAATAGGTAAAAATGCCCTAACCATATTGGGTATACGTAACAAGAAAAGCATTTGATAAATATGCTTAGAAGTCAGTGCAAATATGTAAAACTCTAAAAATACCAAGGAAAAAATAATACAAATCAGCCAATAGACCTTGGGATAGGACCTGAAACGGGCGAATAAATAACACATAAATAATACCCCTATACCACTTGTCAAAAACGACAAATAGGGCACAAAATCAAACATATTTTTTAGCTAAAAAAGGATATGAATAAAAATATGGACAATAAACAGGAAAAACAAGACAAAATAGACTGAAATTTTATGGCTTAATCAAGGTCGGTCCCATAATTTTACTTCCTCATCAAAAATCAAAAAATGACTATAAAGATATAGCCATCATGCGCAATTACGTGGTAGAGAATGAAACGGTCTTCATGACCTTTCATTCTGATTTATCATCCAAATAATCAAACCTATGTTCCACTCTAAACCTCATCTTTCGATGAGGTTTTTGTGTTTATTTGGTACAAAATAAATGCTAACTAATTAACCTTGCTTTCAAAACATCTTGATTGAAACATAAGTTAAGTAATCACATCATGTTGATTCCAAATTATGAAAGCTTTTCTACTTTTTCCGCATCAACTTTTTGAAGAAGTCTGGGAGCAGCCAAAAGATCAACTATTTTTTCTCATAGAATCAGACCTCTATTTCAAACAGTATAACTTCCACCAACAGAAACTACTATTCCATCGGGCTTCCCTTCGTTATTTTGCTGACTCCTTAAGGGAAAAGGGATTTCAGGTCAAATATGTTGAGGCCAATGATTCAAATTCAGACATATCCAAACTCATAACTTCCCTACAATCAGAAGGATTTCAAACATTCACTTATTACAATACCCATGATTATTTACTTGAAAGACGTATTGCCCGCTCTTGTAAGGTAAAAATTCATCAACTTGCCAGCCCCAATTTCTTAAATCAAGAAATTAGCCTATTAGGTAAAAGAAAGCCCTATTTTCAAACGGCCTTTTACATTCAACAAAGAAAAAGCCGACAAATCTTATTGGACGATGAACAAAATCCTTTGGGTGGGCAATGGTCATTTGATGCAGATAATCGGAAAAAAATACCTAAAAACACCCCGATTCCCAGGCCATTTCCCAAGCTTGAAATAAACCCATACATACAAGAGGCTATCAATTACGTAGCTACTCATTTCCCTAATAATATAGGAAGTTCAGACGCTCCTTGGCAGGGAATATATTATCCTTGTACACATGAAGATGCTAAAAGGGCTTTGCAACTTTTCATTGAAGAGCGCCTATCCCAGTTTGGAGCCTATGAAGATGCCATGCTGGCCCAAGAATCTACCCTATTTCACAGTGTACTGAGTCCGCTTATCAATGTAGGCTTGTTGAATCCCAAGCAAATAGTCCATCAAATTGCTCTTTCAAATGCCCCATTAAATAGCTTGGAAGGCTTTATTAGGCAAATCATGGGTTGGAGAGAATTTGTTCAATTACTCTATCAAAAAATCGGAACCCAACAAAGAACCACGAATTACTGGCAATTTACCCATGACATGCCAGCGGCCTTTTATACCGCCAGCACAGGAATCGAGCCCGTGGATAGCTGCATTCAAAAACTTTTAAAAACAGGTTATTCACACCACATAGAGCGACTCATGGTCTTGGGTAATTTCATGCTCCTATGTGAAATTAAACCAGATGCGGTGTATCAATGGTTTATGGAAATGTACATTGATGCCTACGACTGGGTGATGGTACCAAACGTGTATGGCATGTCACAATTTAGCGACGGAGGGCTTATGACTACCAAACCATATATCTGTGGGTCCAATTACATTTTAAAAATGAGTGATTATAAAAAAGGGCCCTGGCAAGCCATTTGGGATGGACTATTTTGGCGTTTTTTAGACAAACAAAGAGCTACCTTTTCCAAGAATCCCAGATGGGCAATGCTTATTAGCACTTGGGATAAAATGCCTGCCGAAAAAAAAGAGGCTCATTTACTTCAAGCCGAAACCTTCCTAGCTAAGCTTTTTCCAAAAACTTCTTCAAGCGATTCCAATAGGAAAAAAAACTAGGGAAATCTCCCTTTAAATCGGGATTTAAAAATGGATATGGCTCCCTAATTCCTTGAAAATGAGCATTGATTGGGTGATCCCTAAAAATTCCTTCGATACCTAAATCGCTATACTCGCCCCAATAAACTTGAATTCCCGGAATTTGAGCAGCTAAATCCAAGATAAATTGTATGGATTTGGGCGACATCGGGAATTGATCAAAATGAGAAGGTTCAAGTACCAATATCCGATTTCCTTGCTCCCCTGCATGAAACTGAGGATCGAGGGTATAATGCGTGTAAACGAAAGTAGGAATATCCGTATTTATTGACAGATTTGGTGAGACTCTTTTGAAGAACTGCGGAATGAATGCTGCCTCTTCCTTCAATACCTCAGGTACTGGCAAATTGGGCAATTCTTCATAACTATAATCCAGCGGGGTATTCCTTTGAACACTTTTAGTGTAATGATTGATGTTCTCTTGATTGGCATAATAGGGCTTATTGCTAAATGTAGCTGCGCACCATTGCCAACTCAGTGCATTACTGGCTAAATCCCCATCCAACAAATGGTAATACATCCAAGTAGCTGGCGACGACCAATGGTAATGTCCCACATTACAGGTCAATGATGCTAGGTACATACGGATGTGATTATGTAAATAACCGGTTTTAGGGAATTGGGCTAGCTGTAAATCCAGGGCTTGTATGCCTGTTTGTGCTTTCAAAAGACTTGCAGGTATACGATTAGACAAAACATCCGCTTGTGGGTGGCGAATATCTTGAAAGATGCCATCCCCTAATTTGAACCATGTTCTGGTGTAAAACTCCCTCCAGGCTAATTCTTGCACAAATTTTTCAAGTTCAAGAAAACTAAAACCTCTATTTTTCAATCGAAAATACACTTCAGGAACACTGATAAATCCTCGAGATAAATAGGGTGACAGGTAGGAAACTCCCCCATCAATAAAATTCCTGCTGCGCGCATAATGAACAGGATCAAAATGATCAAGGCGCTGGTATACAGCAGCCAGATTGGTTGGGAAGTCAATCAACGTTTACTGATTTTATTGAGGCTAATACTTCGTTGAAGGGAGCATTTGAACCTAGGATCCACACTCACTCTTTTTTGAATGTGCTTGGTAATACGACCAGACATCCTTTTTCTCCACATTTGAAAGCTTGATTTCTTACTATTCAAACGCATGAATTCAATCACCTCTTTTTCTTTCAGTCCAAACTGAAATTCAATCGCTTCAAATGGCGTTCGGTCTTCCCATGCCATCTGGATGATTCGATCCATATCTTCTTCTGAAAAATTATTTACTTCTTCTACACCTTTCACTACAATAAACGATTTGGTCCCAATCACGCTCCCACTTTTTACGCCAAGAAAATGGCTTTGTACAAATTGGGCATATTTTGAAAGGGAGATGTTGTTTTTTTACGCCTTTCATTCAAATGATATAACAAGGAGTAAACTAAAGGCTGGTAAAAAAGTTTTCGTTCTACTTAGCGCATCGGAGTAGAATGCATCATCCTAATTTTCCATCTTCCAGCCTGTCGGACTAAAACCACAGTTTCTAGCCAACGAACATTCCTGATTTTATCTTCCCTTCGGATAATAGCTTGATTCCAATATGAAACCCATGCCATATCTCCCTTTTGCTCCGTTTTCAAAAATGTAAAAGTATTTTTTCGCTCAAAATTGGCACTAGGATTCCCTTTAATTTTTAGTGCTAAGGTATCGTTGGTCCAAATCATGCCCGCTTCATACAGCACAAAATCTGGGGTGGTATTCTCTCGGAACAAACTTTCCTTTACTTGAGAAAACCCATCAAAAAATTGAATGATCGGTTGATGAAGGCTATCTAATGGAGCCTGGGCTTGAACATTCCTTGTTCCTGTAAGCAGTGTGACCAAAATAATGCCGGTAATAAGTAGTCGATGATTCATGCGTGAAAGCCTATTTTTTTTTCAAATGTAGAAGTAAATCTTTCATAATGGAATGACATTTTTAGGTTTTACTATTAATTCATCCCCCTTAAAATCAATCGATACTTGTACCTCATACCTATTTAGGATGATTTAAAGGTGAAGGAATTTCCAAATTATAGCTACATTGATAAAAAAATACCTAAAACAATGAAGAAAACACTTTACCTAATAGCACTTTTAGTAACGACTTTAACCTGTAATCTGACTGCCAAACCCACTGGATCCTACAAACTGGTAGTAGAAGGTTTTGACTGGGGAGCAGGTGTTAACAAGGTTATTTTATCCTTATCCGATACCACGTCTCAAGTTCGCGCGGCAGATTATACGGTTTTCGCATCGAGAAAATCGGCCGCAGGACCTATTGCTGATGAACAATCCTCTGGAAAAAGAGAGGTGATTGGAGCTTATGTCTCCGATGAGAAAGGGAACCGAGTGAAAACGGGCAAAAACATTACTTTGGTTTTATCCGTGGGCCCACAATTAGCCATTAGCTCTCCCATTCAATATTTTCGTAGCAAAGGAAATGTGTGGGTTGATTACCAATTGACCATCATTGACTCAAAATCTCAACAAGTTTGGGATACTAATTTGGGAAAAATCATGCCTTTGATTGATCAATTTGATTTAAATGGGAAATTTAAGTTCAATGATCAATTAACTATGTCCTATGCGACCTTTAGTCCGACAGTCAAAAAGGATAAAGCCCCACTGATTATATGGTTACATGGAGGTGGAGAAGGAGGTTTTGACCCCACCATACCTTTATTGGGCAATAAAGCAGCCAATTATGCCTCAGAATCCATTCAATCCATCTTTGAAGGTGCCTATGTTTTATCGCCACAATGTCCAGGTGCTTGGATGCATAATGCTCAAAAAGTAAGTACACAGGGTAAGGAAAATGATGTGTATAATGAAGGTTTAATGGCCTTGATTAAGGATTATGTTAAGTCCAACCCCAACATAGACCCTAGTAGAATCTATGTAGGAGGATGTTCCAATGGAGGATATATGGCATTGAAACTGATATTACTTTATCCAGATTATTTTGCGGCAGGCTACATTAGTGCCTTAGCCTATCGTTCAGAATACATCAGCGATGCTGATATTCAAAAAATCAAGCAAGTACCCATTTGGTTTGTTCATTCCAAAGACGATGCCACCACGCAACCGGATTTAACCGTCGTACCTGTATTTAAGAGATTACAAGCGGCAGGAGCTAAAAATGTACATTTCACCTATTATGACCATGTACATGATATTACCAATTTTTATGGTGGAAAAGGATTTACCTACAATGGCCATTGGTCATGGGTGTATTTACATGAGAATTTACCGAGAACAGATTTTGATGGATCATTGGTCAAATGGAATGGTAAACCCGTCAGCATCATGGATTGGATGGCGGCCCAGAAAAAAGGTAAATAAAATAAGCTAATTTGTTAAAAAACAGAGCCTCCTGTGACATGCATGGGAGGCTTTTTTTATTCTTCAGTAGGATTAAAAAAAATACGGAATTTTGGAAAGCTTTATTATTAGATAATCGTATAAATATGAAACGATTTTGATTAGATAATTAGATATAAATCTAAATTTATTTGAAAAAAAATACCTAAAAAACCATTTAATTTTTGAACAAAATTGATGGTATATATCAAAAAAATGGCTTTTTAAGCAAAAAAATGGTAAAAATTTAAGATAATTTAGATTTAAATATGAAAATAATTCAATCTAATTATTACATTTACCACGTGTTCGAAATTTTTTAAGAAGTGTTCTAGATAAAAATATGAAACTTAAAACCTTTAAAAAATCGAATAATGAAATCGAAAATTGCTCTTGTGCTTTTGGCTGCAGTTGCTTTTTCCTGCCAAATGCAAATGGATGATTTAGCTTTATCTCCTAATGGAAATAACGGTAATTCATCTGCTCTAGGATTAACACAAAATTCAAATGTTGGAAAAATCAGTTCCAACGAAGTTCTAATTAAATTCAAAAGTGGAACCTCCGAAGCAGGAAAACTTAATGCTTTGAAGGCAATCACTGGTACCATCAAAGAACAAATCGTCACCCAAGAAATGAAAAATGAAGGGGACGAAGGATTCTATGTAGTCAAAACGAATATCAATGCCATTGAGGCCATTAACCGCGCTGCTGGAAATTCTTTGATTGAGATAGCTGAACCCAATCAATTATATACCCACCAACAAACCACTACTACTCCTAATGACTTATATTATGGAACTGGACAATTGTGGGGATTAAATGGTACCTATGGAAGTAATGCAAACGTAGCTTGGGCCAATAATAATACAGGACGTTCAACTGTATACATCGGCGTAATTGACGAAGGTGTCATGTTCAATCACCCCGATTTAATAGACAATATATGGATCAATCCTAATGAGATTGTTGATGGTCTTGACAATGACAGAAACGGGTTTATCGATGATGTTCGTGGATGGGATTTTGCCAATAATGACGCTAGCGTTTATGA
Organism: Cytophagaceae bacterium; assembly: GCA_027491315.1. GTDB lineage: Bacteria > Bacteroidota > Bacteroidia > Cytophagales > Spirosomataceae > Aquirufa. Next base: position 309,020 of record JAIXWL010000004.1, on the reverse strand, counting down.
CGGACTCTCCACCAACGATATAGATTCTCATGGGACTCACGTTTCTGGAACCATCGGAGGATTAGGTAATAATTCAATCGGAGTAGTAGGTATGAATTGGAACGTAAAAATTATACCTTCTAAATTTCTAGGAGCAACAGGAGGGTCTACATCTAATGCCATTAAAGCCATTGATTATTTGACAAACTTGAAAAAAAGTAAAGGTATCAATATAGTTGCCAGTAATAATTCCTGGGGTGGCGGTGGCTATTCCAAGTTATTATTAGCTGCCATCCAGCGTGCTGATAAAGCAGGAATCTTATTTATTGCAGCAGCTGGAAATGCCGGATCAAATATTGATAATGTTAAATCATACCCTGCCAGCTATGCTTCACCCAACGTGATTGCTGTTTCAGCCATTGATGCAAATGGACTAGTACCTTCTTGGTCAAATTTTGGTGTAAAAACAGTAGCTTTAGGTGCTCCCGGTGCCAATATAATCTCAACTGTGCCTGGACCAAATGGAGTTGGTTATGCAGCATACAATGGTACATCTATGGCAACGCCACATGTTAGTGCCGCAGTAGCACTATATGCAGCTAAAAATTTCCCTTCTAGCACCACACAAATAAACTCTCAGGCCATTAAAAAAGCCATTCTAAATAATACCATTCCTACCCCTTCTTTAAGTGGTAAAACCATTACTGGTGGTCGATTAAATGTGGGAGTAGTAGGATTTTATTAATTTCTGATTGTTACCCATTAACCCGTGTTTTAAAAGCCTCTCCATTCGTGAGAGGCTTTTTTTATAACAATTTTAAGGTAAGGCAGTTAATTTAAAATGGCTTGATTTAAAATCCTCGCCGTTAAATTACCTAGTAGCTTATTTCTCTGAAATTGAGGGATAGGTATCATACCTTATAAACAACCAACATACATGAAAAAATTACAACTAAAATTGCTTGTAGCGGCCATGTTATTGAGTCAAACTCCCTCAGCATTCGCACAAAGCAATAAAAAAGTAGAACCACTAAAGGCACCCGTAGCCGCCACTCCAAAAGCAGAAGCCCCCAAAGCTGATGCCAAAAAAGGACCTAAACCCTATAATAAAGTAGTTGACAGCACCGCGGTCACCCAAAAAGGATTAATAGACGTCCATAAAATGGATCAAAAATACCTTTTTGAAATACCTGCCACTTTAATTGAACAGGAAATCATGACCATCACGCGCTTTTCCAAAACACCGGCTGGCGGTGGTATTTTTGGGGGCGAAGAAGTAAACCGACAAGTCATTCAATTTGAAAAAGGTAATAACCAAAATTTATTACTTCGTTCCATTAGTTATGTCATTATTTCGCCCGATGAAGGAAAGCCCCTAGCTCAGGCCGTTAAAAACTCCTCTGCTAACCCAATCATTGGCATATATGACATTCTTGCTATCAAGAAAGATTCTAGCGGCAAAAAGGATTTATCCTACGTCATCGACATGACGAGTACCTTTGATTCCGACATTCAGACATTTTCTTTAGATCCAGTTAGAAAACAAACACTGAGCTTACAGGCATTTCAAAAGGACAAGTCATTCATTCAAAAAATAAGCACTTATCCTATTAATACAGAAATTAGGTCGGTAAAAACCTATTCTACGGTCCCTGCTTTGATTTCCTTAAGTCCGGTACCTAGAATTGGCACCAATTTACCCGCTGGATTGGATGCAGGTTTAGTGACTTTGGAATTAAACACTTCCATGATAGCTCTTCCTAAAAAACCCATGCGAAAAAGAAGCTTTGATGCGCGTGTAGGATATTTTGCCAATCAATATGGGGTATTTGAAGAGGAATCACAAAAAGCAGAAACCGATGTATTTGCGGTTAGATGGCGACTGGAGCCTAAATCAAAAGAGGATGCTGAAAAGCAGAAAAAAGGTGAATTGATTGAACCAGCTAAACCCATTGTTTATTACATCGACCCAGCTACTCCTGATAAATGGAAAAAATACATTAAAGCGGGTATAGATGACTGGAAAGTGGCATTCGAACATGCTGGTTGGAAAAATGCCATTCGCGGAGAATATTGGCCTGAAAATGACCCTAGCATGAGTTTAGAAGATGCTCGCTTCTCGGTAGTACGTTATTTCGCTGCCGATATTCAAAATGCGTACGGCCCCAATGTTCATGATCCAAGAACCGGCGAAATCCTAGAAAGCCATATCGGCTGGTACCATAACATTATGTCGCTTCTACGTAATTGGTATATGGTTCAAACCGGAGCTGTAGACCCTAATGCCCGCAAAAAACAATTTGATGACGCCCTGATGGGCGAGTTAATCCGTTTTGTGTCTTCTCATGAAGTGGGTCATACCTTAGGTTTACGTCATAACATGGGAGCAAGCTCAGCCACACCCGTGGAAAAATTAAGGGATAAAGATTTTCAAGAGAAAAATGGACATACTTCCTCCATCATGGATTATGCCCGTTTTAACTATGTAGCTCAACCCGAAGATGGAGTAAAACATCTATTCCCAAAAATTGGTGATTATGACAAATGGGCTATCAAATGGGGATATTCTTATTTTGAAGATGCCAAAAGCGAAAAAGAAGAAAAAGCCATTCTGAATGAATTAACCAAAGAGGCTTACAAAAACCGTAGACTTTGGTTTGGAACTGAAGTTAGTCCTTATGACCCTCGTTACCAAACAGAAGATATAGGAGACAATGCCATGCTTGCCTCTACTTACGGAATTAAAAACCTACAGCGAATCCTGCCAAACTTGATAGATTGGACCAAAGAAAATGGAGAAAGTTATTCAGAGCTAGATGAATTATACAGCAATGTAACTGGTCAATTTAGAAGGTACCTAGGTCATGTTACCAAAAATGTAGGAGGTATTTATGATACTCCCAAAACATATGATATGGCTGGGAATCAATTTGAAATAGTTCCCAAAAACCTACAAAAAGATGCTGTAGCTTTCTTAAATAAACAATTGTTTGCTACACCAACTTGGTTACTGGATCAAAATATTTTAGCAAAAATTAATCCGGAAAATGGACTTGAATCCATAAAATCGATGCAAGATGCGACCTTGACAAATTTATTGATGGGCGATCGCATGGTTCGTTTAATGGAAGCTTCTTCTATCAACAAAAACAATTATTCTGTTGATGAACTAATGACCGATTTACGCTTAGGTATTTTTGCCGAATTAAAGAGCCAAGCTTCGATCGATATTTTCAGAAGAAATCTTCAGAAATTATTCATTGATAAAGTAGCCACTTTATTGAATCCAGGTTCCGCTCAAGTTAGATCCGTTCCCGTGGGTGTCACCTACGGCTACAAGACAAGAGTCGTTAATCTAAACCAAACCGATTTGCCTTCTATCGCCAGAGGTCAATTACTTAGTTTAAAAGATAGCTTAAAAGCCGCATCTGCTGGCTCAGCTGACCGCTTAAGTAAATTGCATCTTTTAGATTTAATGGCTCGAATCGACAAAGCTTTAGATCCAAAGAAATAATAGAAATGGTTTTAAATAAAAAGCCTCCTGATTTTTCAGGAGGCTTTTTTATGAGCAATGAAGATTATTTAGGTAGATTATGGATTAAATTAGATGATGAGCTAATCATTGAATTATAACCTAAAGCAGCGTTGCGCTGATCTTCTAAAGCCATTAATCGACGAATACGAATATGTTGCTGGTAGTCTACCACCTTCTCGTAATCATTTTCATGGTGATTACTTTTAATAATTAAGACCAAAGATTCTATGAGCAGGAAAAAGAAGAACCAAATCAAATAAAAGATTAATGCGGTAGGATATGGATCAAACTCCAACAAGTAATTAATCAAGGCATTTAATTCATCCAAAAATCCGGGTTTTCGGCTTAAAATTTCCTTTGCTTTATTTTTAACTTCCGCGGCATATTGTTGCCCTTTCTGCATCTTCTCATTTTCCAACACACTAATTTTGGAGGCAATGGCTGCCTGAAAGGTTCGCAAATTAGATATCTCCGGATTAGGAATCCGACTACTTTGCTGCTCACTGATCAAATTACCTGCAGAATCATATTTCTTTCCGCCTCCGCCCCCAGCCAAGGTAGCAGGTAATCGCAAAATCTGGCTTTGTAATTTTTGAAAGTTCAATTTCTCCACCAGAATCGTGCTGTCCAACTGCGCTACCGATGTTTGATAGGAATTCCTGGCTATATTGCTTTCCTTTAAGGCCTTGGCCTCCACAGAAGCCTGAGCAATTTTCTCTATATCATTGGCAAAAAGGTATTGGTCAATGATACTGGCACCAATCACAGCGACGATAATCCCCAACAAGACACGGAAAAACTTAGCCCAATGATTCAGTTTGGCCGAAAGAATGATTTGTCGCTCAATTTGTACAATCAACACCGCCATAAAAAGCGAACCAAAAAGAGAAAACCAAGGACCAAAATTGAGGTACTTATTGGAAAAAATATATCCAATAATGGACCAGATTAAGGTGATGATGACCAAGGCGGAAGTGATTTTCTTTTGATCACGTTTACTAGCTTCAGAGCATTCCGACAATATCTGGTAATTATGTCCTGAAAGGAAACAACCAAAACGAAGCCATAAATCGGAAGGCATATATTTCTTTTCCATAGTATTATACATGACGGTTGATGATATTAGCCATAGAAAGAGCAACTAAACCCTTGTTAAAGCCTCGCTTGTAGGCTAAAATAATCCGAAAAGAGGTCCCTGTATTATTGGCAACATCGCTCTTAATTTCTTCCATGACTTTAAGTCGATCCAAACAAATTTCTCGCCTGGATTCGAGCTCTTCCACTAAATCATGTAAATCAGCTTTTCTGCGAGAATTAATATGAAATTCTATTTCTTTTAGGTATTCTTTGATGGCAATTTCAGCCTCATGTATATCCGCTTGTAAGTCTAATTGAATGATTGAAATATTATCATCGCGGTATTTATTATCGGCAGTAGTTAAGGCATCTTGATAGCCCTCCATTTCATAATCATGCCGAATTCGATCAAAAATCCGTTGCCAAGTAGATTCCGACCTACCGCCAAATTGAGGCTTTCTCTCAGCAAAATTAGGGTGTAAACGATGATCCAATTCATTGGCCTTTTCCTCCAATGAATCGGTAAGAATAAGCCTCTCCTCAGGTTTATTCCTTCCAAATAAATTATTCCAAATTCCCATTATGATTTGTTTTAAAGCGTCTGGTTAATTTTCCCACCCTTCTTAGATTTCTATCTAGTTAGGCTGATTGAGTTGGTAGAAAAATAATACCATAGGCATGAAGCACATCAAATTCAGATATTTTTTTTGAATTCCTCAAAAATTAGTACCAACGGCATTTTCAATAGCTAAACTTGAATTTTTTTGGTTTTGCCAGAAAGAAATTAGCAGCGGAATACAATGCATGAGCTTGTATGCAAACGAAGGCTTTGGCCAATGGATTATGTGCTATGGCCTATTTTTTTCAAGAAAGGAATTCAAAAAATTAATGGGGAGCAGCAAAGCCACTATTGGCTAATTGCTTGAATAGACTTTGCACTTGGGGGATACCCTGGGAATCATTGATATCAAAATAGCGATAATGCTCAAAATCCGTTTTGTGGATACCATTTTCTTGAATGGCCCCTTGCGATTTATAGGCTGCTATGACCCAATCGGCCACAATCTTATAACTCACTTTGTCATTCTCTTTAAAACGAAATACCCGATTTAGTGTAAATGTAGGCGCATTGGCTTTAATCTTAGTTTCAGGAAAGCCCTCTAACATGGTAAATTCAATCGGTTTGGCATTTGCTGACAAAGGACTTCCCGCGATAATAATTGGCTTATGAGCTCCTTTAAAACGTTGCACTGCTCGCAGTGCCATTAAAACTGCTGTTTTATGGTGACCATGCTGACCCGCATGCGGCAACATCGTAATAATAAAATCGTATTGCCGCTCTGCCAATATCAAATCCAATCGCTTTTCAATGAAAGGAATATCCCAATTTTTACCTGAAATATAAGGTGTTGGATCTAGTGTATACCAGTCATCCGGCTGCTCCATGAAATAGATATTTCTCAAACCCATGATTTTAGCGGCATCTAAAATCTCTTGTTTTCTAATCATGGGCAAATGAGTACGGGCTACCAGAGAATCTGTAAGATTCAAACCATAATACATGGCACCTAATTGAGAATCGGCAAAACCACCTCCCCCATCGGTCATAACTGCCATATCTACTATACCTTTTAACTCATGCGTAATTTTGAATAAACTCACTGAAAATCCAGTTTCATCATCGGGATGCGCCGTAACCACCAATACTTTGGGGCCTTGGGCTGTTACTGCATGGCAGAAACTAAATAAACTAAGCAGTAGAAGACAAGAAATAGTTTTCATGAGTAAATAGGTAGCGTGTATAAAAATAAAGGAAGGGGTAATTTTTCAATAATTTAGTTAATTTTATTTGAATGAATCAAAAATTAATCTTGCAATTTTTTCAAGCATTTTGATATGAAACCAAGCCTAACCATTTCCTATTGCCCTAAATGCCATTGGCTACTTCGAGCAGCCTATGTGGCCCAAGAAATGTTAAGTACATTCGAAGCCGAATTAGGAGCCGTGACCTTGAAGCCTAGTGAAATTTCCGGTGAGTTTTCCCTATACGTTAATGATGAACTTTTGTTTGACCGAAAAAGCCATGGAGGATTTGCGGAAATCAAAGAATTAAAACAATCCTTGAGGGATAAAATTTGCCCTGAAAAGTCGTTAGGGCACATCGACCGCTAAACCAATATAAAAGCCCTGATTTACCACTTTTTGAAAATCTTGACCAACTCCTTGGTAATCATTTCATATCCTTTATCTGCCGGATGTAGTCCATCGTAAGTCACATGGGAGGCCTCCACTGGATATGGGTACTCGTCAGTAGCGGGGTTAAATGGCACATCTACAAAATCAGGATAGGTGAATTTCTTATAATTTCCCGTGGCAGGATCTTTCAAGTACTTAAAACGAACCAAATGGGCATGACCCATTCCTTTTTTATGGTATAAATCTACCACTGGAATTCCTTCTAGTTTACCTATCTCAACAAGCGCATTGGCAAATTGCTCCAATCGCTGTCCATTTTTCTCCTTATAAGAGCCAAATGCATTATTCTTAAAATTATTAATGTAGACAAAATCCACCCGCTGCATGGGTGTAATTAAAACGATTTTGGCCTGAGGATTCAGACTTTTTAATTTGTTTATAATTACCCGAAAAGAGCCTTGAACCGTGGCCACTCCAGTATTATTCTGATAATCCGCCAAGGTCCCCAATGGCTTAGAACCCCACCAATCGTTGGTACCTAAAAATATAGAATAAACATCTGCTGAAGGAATATTCAGCTTCTCTATTTCAGTAGCAATTTTTACGGCTGTCCAACCATTATACCCTTTATTGATGTAACGGAATTGGGGAAGTTTTTCCACCACACCTGTCATATATCCCTTGCTTATCCGATTTCCCGTTTCATCTGGATGCTCATTTAAATAGGTAATGGAATCACCCAAAGCCACCCAGGTTAACTCTTTAGGAGTAAATGAGCTGTGTAATAAGACAAACAAACAGAGGAATAAAATCTTTTTCATGGTTCTTTTATCAATAGGTTTTAAAGGAAATTGGTAAAAATTAGGAACAAAACCAATATGCACTTTTGAAATAATTAATAGGTTTGAGTAGACTTTCTTGATTACACATATAGAATTGTTTGAATTTTATAATTTTCTATTTGATTCATATGGGGTTTAAACGTAAAATTTAAAAGAAATTTGCATCTAAATAACTATTCTATGTTTGATATGAAACATCCGCCCAACAACTATTCTAGCTATAACACTATCATAACCATTGGGATTACCTTCCTACTATTTACTTGTACCCGACCACTCCAAGCAGCAGAAAATACAAGTGATAGTAGTAAAACCATATACCATATTGCTGGAAGTGCATTGATTACTAATTCCGGAATTTCGGTAATTCCTACGTTCACTTTGGGAAAACCTGCCACTATATTTGACCTATCCGTGGGAACCGAAAAATTTGCTTTTGAACCTCAATTGCGTTTTTCAATGGAAGGTAAGCCCTGGTCATTCTTATTTTGGTTTCGATACAAGGCAATTGCTAAACCAAAATTCCGATTTACCATGGGTATGCACCCCTCAGTAGCATTTAGAAATTATATAAGCTATGACCGCTTGGGAAATTCAAAGGAATTATTAACTCCTCATCAATATGTAGCTAGTGAATTTGCACCCAATTGGATCTTATCTAAAAAACTTAGCCTAGGAGCCTATTATTTATATTCACATGGTATGACTGAAGGGGCCACAAACAATACACATTTTGTAACAATCAATAGTAACATATCCTCCATTCCTATAATAAAAAATACGTACTTGCGCCTAAACCCACAAGTGTTTTACCTTATCATGGATAATCAGGCTGGTTCTTATGCTACACTAAACATGAGCCTAACAAACAGCCATTTACCCTTTTCCATTAGTTCTATTTTAAATCAGAAAATTAAATCCACAATTCCAGGAAATGACTTTGTTTGGAACATTGCCGTGACATATCAATTTCAAAAGAAATTTAAGGCATTTTAAGAAACTTGAAAATGGAAAAACTCAACAACTTAGAAGAATTTTATCGAGATAAATTCAATTGGATACCCGAAAACCTAAAAAAAGAATGGGGCCATTTTAATGTATTTAAACTAGATCCATATATCGGAATCCAAGCCAAACCAACTCCCTATCGAAGAAGAGATTTTTATAAGATTACATTGGTTAAAGGACATGGCAGACTATTTTACGCCAACAAAATGGTGGATGTAAAAAAACAAGCCATCGTTTTTTCAAATCCATTGATTCCATATAAATGGGAAAGTATAGAGCACCTAAACAGTGGCTATTTCTGCATTTTTAATCAAGATTTTTTTCAACAGTTCGGGCAAATAAATTCCTATTCCATCTACCAACCTACCGGAAATCCGGTATTTGAATTAAGTGATGATTCCTATGCACTATTTGCAAGTTTATACGAAAGAATGTTGGTGGAAATCAGTTCTAATTACATCCACAAATACGATGTTCTAAGAAATTTAGCCTTTGAAATCATGCATTCGGCTATAAAATTAGAACCAGCCAACACAAGTAAACATAGTCCGCATAGTGCCAATCAACGAATATCCACCTTATTTTTAGAATTATTAGAACGTCAATTTCCTATCGAGGAAACGCATCCTGTTATTCAATTAAAAAATGCATCCGACTTTGCTAATCAATTATCGGTTCATGTGAATCACCTCAATCGTGCCATCAAAGAGACCACACAAAAAACAACCTCACAAATCATTGCTGAGCGTTTGATTCAAGAAGCCAAAGTCATGCTAAAATTTAGTGATTGGAATATTACGGAAATTGCCTTTGCACTAGGTTTCAATGAAGTAAGTTATTTTAACAATTTTTTCAAAAAAAATTCGGGCCTAAGTCCATTAAAATTTAGAAATACTCCCCAGTAAATTAAAGTTCATGAATAAAAGAATCCTCGGAAAAAATCTAGAAGTCTCTGAATTGGGACTTGGTTGCATGGGAATGAGTTTCGGTTATGGAGAAAAAGCGGATGATCAGAAAATGATTCAACTCATGCACAATGCATTCGAACAGGGTATCACTTTTTTTGATACCGCCGAAGTATATGGCCCTTATATCAATGAAGAATTGGTGGGAAAAGCTTTAGCTCCATTTAAAAACCAAGTGGTAATAGCTACTAAATTTGGCTTTAAAATAGATCCGAATGATGGCAAAATGCTTGGTTTGGATAGTAGTCCGAAAAATATTCGTCGCGTAGCAGAATCTTCCTTAAAACGACTAAAAGTAGAAGCCATTGATTTATTTTATCAACATCGAGTAGACCCTGAAATACCGATCGAAGATGTTGCTGGTACAGTAAAAGAACTAATTCAAGAAGGGAAAGTCAAACATTTTGGTTTGTCCGAAGCGGGTGCTAATACCATTAGAAAAGCGCATCAGGAGCAGGCTGTAACTGCCCTCCAAAGTGAATATTCCCTTTGGACTAGAGAGCCAGAACTAGAAATCATTCCTCTTTTGGAAGAATTGGGGATTGGTTTTGTTCCATTTAGTCCATTAGGAAAAGGCTTTTTAACTGGAAAAATTGATGTCAATACGGAATTGAAGGAAAACGACTTTCGCCTTACCTTACCTAGGTTTACAAGAGAAGCCCGAAACAACAATCTAGCTTTGGTTCATTTACTTCAGCAAATAGGTCAAGAAAAAAATGCTACACCTGCACAAATTTGCTTGTCTTGGCTTTTAGCAAAAAAACCTTGGATTACACCAATTCCAGGTACCACAAAACTTGAACGATTACATGAAAATATACAATCGGTCAATTTAAATCTCCTTCCCGAGGAAATGGAAGAAATAGAAAACGCATCCGCCAAGATTCAAATCCAAGGGGCTAGGTACTCAGATGCAGCCATGAAAATGGTTGGAAGGTAATATCTAGTTTTAAATTAGTTTGTAGACAGGCAACATATGCTGCCTGTCTACAAGGAATTATTTCAATATTACAGCTCGTAAATCCAGCACAGCGCCTGATTTGAATTGAGTTTTGGACTTACATACGATTTTCTGAATTCCCTGTTTTAAATGTATTTTCCCGGGTTTTAGGGTTTTATAGGTTTCCCAACTCCCACTTGGCAACACTTTACTGACTAATTGTGCATGAGGGCTCGACAAAACAAATTCTTTTCCAGCCTCCGCATTATCGACAGAATATTCAATTTCTACCTGGTAATCTCCCTCTTTCTGAATATCCACCTCCCATTCTACACGGTCCTTAGCGGTAAACCAACCGAAGGCCTGGTATTCGGGCATGAACTTAATATCAGGTCCAATGGCCTTACCCTTGGCAGCGCTAAGTAAGTATATACCTTGGCCATTCTTTTGAACTCGAGCTGGCCGATTTACAGGAAAATTATTTTTAGCTTGATTGGCTTGAACTGAAAAGTCAAAAAAGGTAGAAGAAGGTCCACCAAAGAACAAGGTGAAAGTAAGTAAGACAAGAAACATATGGTATGAATTAGGTTTAGAAATTGAATTAAAATTAGCCAATAATCTGAAAAGTCCATACCAAGGACGAGCTAAACCTTGGCAATTCATCATATTTTACCTTCCTTGCAGTCATTATGAAACCATCAAACCTACACTGATATGGCCAAGGGAATGAATTCCAAAAAAACGGAGAAAAAAGAAGCAACCAAAACTCCAAAGGAGAAAAAGGAAGCAAAAAAAGAGAAGAAAAATAAGTCGAGCTATTGATTTTGATACTCAGGTAATGGGTGATCATTTTCTTTTACGATTTTAATCACCTTTTACCTTTTCCTGTTTTTTCCCTTCATCTTAGGACACAATGGACTTACAATTTTTCTACCTTTGCCTACCTACTCATCAACAAGCATATGTCAGAAAAAATTTTGGTTCTGGGTTCCAATGGTCAAATTGGTACTGAACTAGTCAACTCCCTACGAAAGGCTTATCATAACGACAACGTCGTAGCTTGTGATATTCGCCGCCCGGATTACGAAACCTTACATGCTGGACCTTTTGAATTTGTCAATGTCTTGGACAAAGACATGCTGAAAGATATATATCAAAAATACCAGCCAACTCAAGTTTATTTATTAGCTGCATTGCTCTCTGCCACGGGTGAACAAAACCCAAAATTGGCTTGGGATTTAAATATGAACGGCCTTTTAAATGTACTTGATTTCTCTTTAGCCTATAAAACAGCTAAAGTGTATTGGCCTAGTTCCATTGCGGTATTTGGTCCTAATTCACCCAAACAGCAAACCCCTCAATACAGCACCATGGACCCGAATACGGTTTATGGCATCAGTAAGTTGGCCGGAGAGCGCTGGTGTGAATATTACCACCAGAAGTACCAATTAGACGTGCGCAGTATACGCTATCCTGGTTTAATTTCTTGGAAAGCAGCCCCAGGGGGCGGTACTACCGACTATGCCATCCATATTTTCCATGAAGCCTTGAAAAAGGGATCTTATTCATCTTTTTTATCTGAAGGTACAGAACTACCCATGATGTACATGGATGATGCCATCCGAGGAACTATCGAACTCATGGATGCTCCTGCAGATAAAATACAAATACGCTCCAGTTATAATTTTGCTGGATTAAGTTTTACACCCGAAATCTTAGCCGAGGAAATCAAAAAGCATATACCACATTTTCAATTAAAGTATGCTTCACACGACCCAAGGCAAGCGATAGCGGATTCATGGCCAGCCTCCATCGACGACCAAATGGCACAACGTGATTGGGCTTGGAAACCTGAATTTGACCTGAGCAAATTAACCCAAGATATGATCAGTAACCTTCGAAAATAATACTTCAACAACTATGTACCAGACATTACAAGGACCTTTACAAGAAGAATTACAATCCATCAAAGACGCTGGATTATTCAAACAAGAACGCATCATCACTAGCCCACAAGGCGCTGATATACAATTAAATACTGGACAAGAAGTTATTAATTTTTGCGCCAATAATTATTTGGGATTATCCTCCCATCCTCGGGTGATAGAGGCTGGTAAAAAGGGTATTGATACGCATGGATTTGGCTTATCCTCAGTTCGTTTTATTTGTGGAACGCAGGACATACACAAAGCTTTAGAACAAAAAATCTCCGAATTTTTGGGGACAGAAGACACTATTTTATATGCGGCAGCATTTGATGCCAATGGGGGTGTTTTTGAACCCTTGTTTTCGGCAGAAGATGCCATTATTTCGGATGAACTTAACCATGCTTCCATCATAGACGGAGTTCGATTGTGCAAGGCTCAACGTTTCCGTTATAAGAACATCGACATGGAGGACCTAGAAAAGCAATTAATAGCTGCTAAGGATTGTCGCCACCGCATCATTGTGAGCGATGGGGCATTCTCCATGGATGGCTCCGTGGCTCCATTGGATAAAATTTGTGATTTGGCTGATAAATACCAAGCATTAGTCATGATTGACGAATGCCATGCTAGCGGATTTATCGGCAAAACAGGAAGAGGGACACATGAGCATTTTAATGTGATGGGTAGAATTGATATCATCACTGGAACCTTGGGAAAAGCCTTGGGTGGTGCATCTGGAGGATTTACCTCCGGCAGAAAAGAGATTATTGAGCTATTACGTCAACGCTCAAGACCTTATTTATTTTCTAATACCTTAGCTCCTGCCATTACGGCTGCCTCAATAGAGGTCTTGGACCTATTGACAGAATCCACTGCCCTACGGGATAAATTAGCCGAAAACACCGCCTATTTCAGGGAGAAAATGACTGCAGCAGGCTTTGATATTAAACCAGGCTTTCATCCGATTGTCCCTGTGATGTTGTATGATGCTAAAATAGCTCAGACTTTTGCAGCACGTATGTTGGAAGAGGGTATCTATGTGGTTGGTTTCTTCTACCCAGTAGTGGCTCAAGGGAAAGCGAGAATTCGTGTTCAACTATCTGCTGCACATGACAAATCGCATTTAGACAAAGCCATCGCTGCTTTTACCAAGGTTGGAAAAGAACTTAAGGTGATTTAAAGGCAAAAGCTAGCTATTTAAATGAGGAATTAATCAACTCCTGTACCGTCCTGAAAAAATAAATAGTTTTAACTATCTACTTTTTCAGGACGGAACACAAACCCCAATCCCTAATCACTAAAAACTAATCACTAATCCCTCATCTATATTTCCCTTGGCTTTTTAAGTATTCCTTTAATTTAGCTGGTTGATCTGTTTGAATCATGTTGGCACCCAATTTCAATACTTCCTCAAATGCCTGAGGCTGTTGGGATGCCTTAAAATCTACTGCTCCCAAGGAATTAATCCAGACGCGTGCAGGAATTTTTTTGATGGCATTAACTACCTCCGTTGTATAATGACTGGGATCAATGTGAACGGCCTGCGGCTTGGCACCTGAGGCTACTAGTTTTTTAACCGCCTCCTCATTTTCAGTACGAATCATGATTTGAAAGTTCTTATTCTGCTTTTGTAACATGAAAATCTCTTCTGGTTCATAGACAAAAAAGAAGCAATTCTTCTCCATTTTCATTCGATTCACGAGTACAATGATGGAATCCAAGGTAGCGTCATCTTTGATATCCAAATCAATTAATACTTTTCCTTTGGCTAATTGAAAAGCCTCCTCCAAGGTCGGGATTTGCTCATTGCTTAAATTTTCCCGATGCTTCAAACGTAATTTTCTGATTTCCTCAAAGGTGAAATCCGATACCAAACCCTTGGCATTGGTAGTTCTATCCACTTTTTTATCATGCATTAAGACCATTTTCTTATCCTTGGTAAAGCGCACATCCAATTCCATGATGTCTACACCTAATTCTATGGTTTTTCGCAAAGCAGCCAAGGAGTTTTCTGGTTCATCCAAATGAGCTCCTCGATGAGCAGCAATCATCACCAAAGGCTCCTGTGTATTAAGGTAAGATTTTTGAATTTTCTTAAAATACGCTGTACTTTTTTGAGCTTGTATTGGCGTAATTATCAGGCACAAGAATAGGCCCAAGTAATGGCAAATTTTCATCATTTTTATCTAGGTTTAGTCAAATAGTAAAAACAAAAATAGCGCATATTGCTCACAAAGCCCATTTGAGAAGGATAAATAAAATTTACATCCATTTTATCTTTAAATTCTTTAGTTTTAAGGCATTAATCATCACCTATTTAAATTTTGAATCAACGATGAGTTCTCGTAGAAATTTCATTCAAATGGTCTCTGCTCCATTATTAGCCATACCATTTATCTCTCCCAGTGAATCCAAGGCAGAAAGTCTCAATACCCTTGAAGATGGACCTGTGTTAAAAGTGGCCTTATTAGGTCTAGGGGGCTATGCCAATATCGTAGCGAAAGCTATGCAAAATTGTAAAAGGGCCAAGATAACAGCATTAATCAGTGGTACTCCGAGCAAATTAGATCAATGGGGTGATAAATACAATGTCCCAAAATCCCATCGCTTTTCGTATGAAGAGTTAAATAAAATCAAGAATAATCCGGACATCGATGCCGTGTACATCATGACTCCAAATAGTCGACATCCAGAGTTTGCCATTCAAGTCGCCAATCTAGGAAAACATGTCATTAGTGAAAAACCAATGGCCACGAATGTGAAAGATGCTCAACGCATGATTGATGCTTGCAAAAAAGCAGGTGTCAAATTACTGATTGGCTATCGCATGCACTTTGAGCCTAATACCTTAGAAATCATCAAGAAAAGAGAAGCAGGTGAATTTGGTAAAATTTTATTCTTCCAAGGCCTATCAGGTTTTATCATTGGTGACCCTAAACAATGGCGACTAAACAAACAATTAGCAGGGGGAGGCTCCATGATGGACATTGGTATTTATTCCATCAACGGCGCACGGTACATGGTAGGTGAAGAACCTAGCTGGGTTACTGCCCAAGAAACCAAAACCGATCCAGAGAAATTCAAGGAAGGAGTGGATGAAACCATACAATTCCAAATGGGATTCCCGAGTGGGGCGGTGGCTTCATGTTTATCGACCTACGCTCTCAACAATTTGGACAAATTTTATTTGAATGGCACCAAAGGATTTGCTGAAATGATGCCATCGACAGGCTATGGGCCTATCAAAGCGAAAACCAATAAAGGGGAATTGAGCTTTCCACACATAACACATCAAACCACACAAATGGATGAATTTGCCGGGATCATACACGATGGCCGCGTTCCCAAAATACCTGTGGATGGAGAAGAAGGCTTAAAAGATATGAAAATCATTGAAGCCATCTTTGAAGCGGTAAAAACTGGCAAAAAAGTATCCATCAAATACTAAATATTGAAACCTCAATCAACCATTTACATGAAAAGAAAATGCATTTTTTTACTAGGCTGTTTGTTCTTGGGCATAGCTCCATTTTGGAGTATAGCCCAATCCAACAGTCCGGGAGTACAGAAAGCCATGGCTTTTATCCAATCCCTGAGCGACGCACAAAAAAGTAGGGCATTGTATCCCTTTGATGCCGTGACCCGTTTCAACTGGCACTTTCTGCCTCCTACCATGGTAGCTCGACATGGAACCGTGGTGAAGGATATGGATGCCAACCAGAAACAATTGCTCTATGATTTCATGCAAGTTTATTTAAGTGAAAAAGGCTTTAAGAAAACACGCGACATCATGGATTTTGAATATTATTTGAAAGAAATTCAACCCAAAAACCCGAGTAGAATTCCTGAAAATCAATTCGTAGCTTTTTACGGTGACCCCAGTAAAGATAATGTTTGGGGATGGAAATTTGGAGGACATCACATAGCACTCAACTTTACCATCGTGGATGATAAATTATCCTATGCTCCTTTCTTCTTTGGGGTATACCCTGCTGAAGCCGAATCCGGCGAAAGAAAAGGAACTCGATTAATGAAGGAAGAAGAAGACATGGCCTTGGAATTAATTAATTCCATGTCGGATAAACAAAAAGCCAAAGCCATTTTTAGTTTAAGCACTTTCAATGAAGTGGTGACTACCAATTCGGTACATGTAGGACCACTACCCGATGAAGGTATTTCTGTGAAAGAAATGAGCGTCCAACAAAAAGCTAGCTTGAACCAATTAATCATGCATTATTTGTCGGCAATGCCTCCGAAAATAGCGGAGATGCGCTTAAAGCATATTGCCAATGAAGATTTCAATGCCGTCAAATTTGCCTGGGCAGGTAATACAGAACGTAAAAAAGCACATTATTACCGAATTCAAGGAAAGTCATTTTTAGTAGAATTTGACAATACCCAAGATAATGCCAACCACATCCATACCGTTTGGAGAGATTTCAGAGGGGATTTTGGAACTGATTTACTCAAAGAACATTACAGAACCGCAGAGCATCACCAACATTAAAAAAATAGGCCAGCATTACCTGCTGGCCTATTTTTATGACTTAAATATACGATCCATCAAGACCCACTTCTGACCGGGCTTAGCCCAAGGGAGTGGCTTTTGAAACTTCCACATTAATTCTTCCCAAGCGGCTATTTTTGGATTTGTCGCATCAAAGATTGCTTTTTTCTCAAAGGTGAAAGCATCGTCTGTTTCCAATATCATAAACATTCGATTCCCAGTGCGAAATATCTCAATGTTCGTAATGCCGGCATCTATATCATGCTGCGTTACTTCTGGCCAAGCACTTCCAGGGGCATGGTATTGTTCATATTCTTGAATTAGCATGGGATCATCCACAAGGTCTAAGGCTAAACAAAATCGCTGCATAGGTAAAAGTTTAATTTTTAAAATATTGACGATAGGTTTTCATGGTTTGTTTCCCAGCCTCTAAAGGATTTGGCCAAGGGAAAGCCTCCGCTGAAATGGCACCCTGGTAATTAATTTGCTTCAAGGCTTCTGCAATTTCTTGCATCGAGGTATGTCCCATTCCCATAGGTCTACGATTAGAATCGGCTAAATGTACATGACCTATCCAAGGCCCATTATCCAAGATACTTTGGGCTATATCTACTTCCTCAATGTTCATATGGAATAAATCTGCCAGCAAAAGGATATGTCGGGTAGATAATCCCTCTAAAAATGCCCTACCTGCACCCAAGGTGTTAAAAAGATTAGTCTCATATCGATTCAGAGGTTCATAAATCAAAGGAACTCCTAGTTGTCCTGCATGCGTCCCCAAATATTCCAAGGCCTCTTGCAAATAAGCTAACGATTCCTCCCTACGATCTGGCAATGCATTTCCCTGCATAGAACCAATGATGCATACGGCACCGAATTTAGATCCAAAATCCATCATGGATTCAACAAAAGAAATTGCTTGCTGACGGATGGCGGGATTAGGGTCACTGAGTGTTAAACCATGTATGACTTTTCCAGCTCCACTACCTACAGCCGCTAATTTTAATTGATAGCTACTTAATAATTCTTGAAGTCGGCCTTGATCAATACTTTGGGCATCTGCCGTAAAAAGTTCGATGGCATTAAAACCCAAGCTGGCAGCCTGGGCCATACTGGCGTCTAAATCTTCCCAAAATATCCAAGGCCCTGCCTTTATTTGAGGTACTAATGCTATGGTGGCACAAGACTGCATCATATATTATTCTCCAAAATTCACCATAATTTTTACTATGCCCTGCGCATCTTTTGCCCAGTCGGCTAAAGCCTTTCCTGCTTCTTCTATTGGAACCACCTGACTGATAACCGCATCTATTGGGAATTTTCCAGATTCTAAATATGCGATCACCTCAGGGAATTCATTCGTACAATTGCGAGATCCTACAATTTCAATTTCTTTTCTCACAAATACCCCAGTATTAAATTCTACAGGCTTTTTGGCATATCCAATACACACGACCCTACCGGTATAAGCTACCTCTTCTACGGCAGCCCGGTAAGTAATATGGCTACCCACCGCTTCAATGATTACATCCGGACCATCGCCTTGTGTCACCTTGACTAAAGCCTCGTGCAAATCATCCTTAGCAGGGTTGATGGTGTATTGAACACCTATTTTTTTAGCAATTTCTAATTTTGAATCATCCAAATCAATCGCTATCACCTTCGCTCCTCGATGAACAGCTGATGCAATAGCGCCCATACCCACAATACCACAACCCATAACAGCTACGGTATCAGTTCCGGTCACTTGCCCCCTTGCCGCCGCATGGAAACCTACGGTCAAAGGCTCTACCAAAGCCAACTCTTGCAGGGACAAAGTTGAAGATGTATATAAATCCTGCCATGAAATGGTAATGTAGCGTGTCATAGCTCCTGGCCTCCGAACCCCCATCGTTTTGTTATCTTGACAGGCATTTCTGCGGCCTTTTCGACATGAAACACAGGTGCCGCAGTTTAAATATGGGTATATGGTTACCCGCTGACCTACCTGCCATGTTGCTGGAACCTCGGGTCCAATCTCTTCAATGGTGGCACCCACTTCATGACCCAGGACATTGGGATATTCTTGTAATTCAAAAAGCCCTTTAAAGCCATTCAAATCTCCCCCACAAAAACCCACCATACCAATTCGAAGTAATACTTCTCCTGCTTTGGGTACGGGTTTTTCTATTTCTCTTACTTCTGTTTTACCTATTTCGGTCAAAAACAATGCTTTCATTGAATTCTAGGTTTAGTGCTTTCTAGCGATATTATTTTCTGGTCTCCCTTCAAACCACATCCGGTTTTTTACAGGAGCAATAACTTGTTCTAATTCAAATAATAAACCATCAGGAATGATAAAATCCACAGCTGACACATTTTCACGGATGGTTTTCATGTCACACATGCCCACAATGGTGGTCGCAATATCAGGGTGATCCATGGCAAACCTCAAAGCAACATCACTTAGGCGAACCTGATACTTTTGACAAATAGCTAATAGATGAGGTTGAAGAGATTTTACTTCTTCAGGCGCATTATGCCAAACAGGCAAAGCGGCATCCGAGAGAATTCTTTGCATCAACGGAGCTGCATTCATTAAACCAAAATCTAACTCTTTAGATAGTGGGACTAATTCTGCATTTATTTCATCTTGCAATAAATTATAATGGGCCCAGGAAAGAACGGTATCTATTTCTACTTCACGGGCTATTGCCGCTAAATAATTGACAGGCAATCCTGTAATTCCCACAAACCTAGCTTTACCAGATTTTTTTACCGCCTCTATGGCTGGTATTGCCTCATTAAGTACTTGTTCTTTAGAACCAAACTCTATATCATGCAATTGGTATAAATCTACATAATCAGTTTGTAGCCTTCGTAATGAATCATCAATGCTGCTGAGTATTTTTTGATAAGAAAAATCAAATTCATGCAAATCATAACGCCCCGCTTTGGTGGCCAAATACACATCCTGTCTTTTTCCTTTTAAAGCTTTTCCTAAGCGTGTTTCTGCAAGAGTAATCCCGTAAAAAGGAGCCACATCCACAAAATTAACCCCATGATCTAGGGCATAATGAACCGCAGCAATACCTTCTTTTTCATCACATTCCTCAAAAACATTTCCCAAGGGAGAGGCTCCAAAACCGAGAATGGATACTTGCAAATTCGTTTTGCCTAGACGACGGTAGCGCATATTTCAATGAAATTATTGTTTGGTCAATTATGAAATTAAGCTACATGAAAAATTAGTAATTTCTATCCTTTCCCAAAGAAAATTATTCAAAATAGGGTATAAATATTGAAATAGAATTAAGGAGGCGCCAGCTAGGATTCAAAAATACGTCGCCATCTTAAACCAGGAATGATTTATAATTTCCGAATGTATTCCATTGGTGTAGTACCTTCCTCCTCTTGAAAAGCACTAATAAAACGATATAAGGTTCCAAAGCCTGAAGCCATAGCAATAGCTTCCATTTCCTCTTGGCTAAGATTAACCGACTTGTTTTCCTCCAAAAGAGCCTTTGCATGCGCAATACGCAACTGCGCTCTTAATTTGGTAAACTTTGATTTGATGATATAATTGAAACAATAATAAATATGGTGTTTGGGAATATCCAATTTCAAGGCTAAGAAATCAACATTAAAATCAGGATCTAAATACCATTTTTCTTGATGAATTTGATCTAAAATATAAATGGCATCCTGTTGAAATGAATCATCTGTTTTACCCACAAAAGAATAGACATCACTTGCATTGACTTTATGTTCAAAACTTCTTCTTCTACCCTTTTTGTGGATAGGAATTCCATAAAGGATGGGAGGAAATGCTAAAATCAATAAAGGAATGGTTAAGAAAAATACGCCTGTCAAATAACCCAGAGGGGATGAATTGACCATTTCTTTGTTGACCACATCTGAGAAGATAAACATGAGAGCCCCTATCAGATAGCTTGCACAGGCTAGGGTAGATAAAGAAATCAACCAAATCAACCACCGCTTTATTAAAGTCTTTTGAGCAGATACCGGGCCATATTTACCTAAAGTGCGATTATACCTGAGAAATAAGGCAAGGGTCGCAATCAAATAAATCATGAAAAAGAAAGGCCGACCTAATACATTAAAATAACTAGGATAGAGCACCCCTTCATTCCAAACTTTAAGCACCTCCGGATTATCAATTATCTTTCGAGCAACAATAAGTTTATAGTCCCAATCTTTAAAATAGAATGGCAAAATCGATAAAAAGGAAAATACAGCCGGTATGAAATGTAAATAGTCTTTTTGAGAAAGCTTGTTTCGGTCTGTCAGGGTTCCTCGAACATAAAAGAACAAAAATGGTCCAAACAGATAATAGGTTGGGGTAATATGGTAATTAAATACCGCCATCAAGGACTCATTGTCCCCCATAAAAGCAAAGTAATGCAAAAGACCGGATAAGGCAATGGTTACTAAAAATCCTGTTAGATAAATGGTGTTTTTGTTTACTCGAAAGTTAAACACCGCCAATACCAGTGAAATAATGAGTTTGAAAGCGACTATGTAAATTAACATTTTCTAATTCAATTATTTCGGTTTGACATTAGCATGGCTGGAAAAAAATACGCTCCAATGTCGGTAGGGACAACAGCAAAATACTCTGAAGCTTCGCAGGTGAAATAACCGGAGGAATACTTATTATAGAACAGCTCAAACTTTATTATAGAATGGTAAATGCAAAGGTAATTTGATTTTTAAATTAGCCTAATTTTTTTCAGAAATTTTTGTCTTCTTGGACAAATTAAAAATAGGTCAAAAATCCTTTTATTGGCCAAATAAGTGTAAAATATTCATTTTTATCCTGCTGATTAGCTATTTTATTTGCATCAAAAAATCAATAAAATATACTTATTTCTTACACAAAATAGCTTAGTAAAAATGGAAATGAGAAGAGAGTCTATTTCATTTTTACCTTTTGAATTAGCCAAAAAATCAAATCCCTCCGTAAAATAAATACTTTATATACCCGGTAAGCACCTGAATGTTTTTTGAGGAAAAATCTTATTTTTGCCTTCCATTGTCCAAAAAACACTCAACTTATCCAATATGTTAAAATTGTCACTGAGTTTAATTTATTCATTTCTGATTTTCTGGGGTTTCCAATTCCTTCCAACTTCAGTTTCAAATAAAAAAACCAATACTCACTTTGTAGCAGATACCCTATCCAATGCCTCAGCTTGGCCTACTCAGGATATTCAGGTAAGTAATTTTGCTTCGGCAGATCTTACTCCAAGTCCAGCTTGTATTGCTGTAGCCGCCACGGGAGAGGTTTTTGTAGGAATTGACCAAATCGGCTCTTTGGGTAAAACACCCGGTAAAGGTTATATCTTAAAATTAATTGATTCCAATAATGATGGCCGAGTAGACCAGCAAAGTAAATTTGCCATGGTTGATAACCCTCGAGGAATCATTTCATTGGGGGATAAACTATATGTCCTTCACACTGTTTTCTCGCCAGAAACCAAGAAAGCAACTGGTATGGATTTAGTGGTTTTTGAAGATAAAAACAAAGACGGCGTGGCCGATGGACCTTCAAGTCCCTTAATTCAACACATCAGTTCACCTAAATTTTTACAGAGTAGAGGAACTGACCATGCTACCAATGGCATCAGGATGGGTATAGATGGCTGGATATACATTGCAGCGGGCGATTTTGGATTTCATAATGCTACAGATCGCAGTGGAAAGAAAATCACCATGCTTGGCGGAGGAATTGTCCGAGTAAGACCTGATGGCACTGAAATGGAAGTATATACGCATGGAACAAGAAATATCTATGATGTGGCAATTGACCCCTACATGAATATTTTCACCCGTGACAATACCAATGATGGCGCTGGATGGAATATCCGTTTCAGCCACCACATTCAATCTGGAGAATATGGTTATCCTTTGTTATTTAAACATTTTACAGAAGAAATCCTCCCTGCTTTGGTGGATGTTGGGGGTGGTTCAGGAACGGGTTCCCTGTTCATGGATGAACCTACTTGGCCAGCTAAATACAACCAAGTACCTATGATGGCAGATTGGGGAAACAGTATGTTATACATTCATCGAGTAAGTCCGGACGGTGCTAGCTATACGCAGAAAGATGAGACTTTTATAAAGTTAAAGCAAATCACGGATTTAGATGTCGATGGTTCAGGCCGACTGTATTTAGCGGCTTGGGATGGTGCCGGATATTCAGGAAATCCCAATAAAGGTTTCGTCGTGCGTGCTGTCCCTAAAGGCTGGACCTACAAAGCATTCCCACAGCTTAGTCAATTATCGACGAATGAATTAGCCCAATTATTACAGTCGAATAGTGCGGTAGCTCGATTAAACGCTCAACAAGAACTTTTAAACAGGGATTTAAAAGTAACTTCTTCCCTAGCATGGAAATTGGCCACAGATAAAAAGGCCCCACTTTATGCACGTTCAGCCGGTATATTCACCTATGCTCAAGCAACTAATGAACAGGGTATATTGCAATTAGTTAAATTATTGACTGACAAGGATGTCAAAGAATTGGCTATTAGAGCTATGGCAGACCGCAAAACCAAAAATAAGTTAGTACCTACCCAAGCAATCATCGCTGCTTTAAAGGATACCTCACCTAGAGTTCGTGTGAGTGCCGCCATCGCACTGGGTCGTTTAGGCAAAGCGGAAGCTATTCCAGCTCTTTTACAAGTTAAAGTACCCAATTCTTTTGTAGCTCCTCCCAAAGATCAAGAGGGCCCTCATGCTACACCCAATTCAGCTATCATTCCTGCCCACGTTGCCGTTCAAGCCCTAGTGAAGCTAAATGCGGTGGATGCTTGTGTGAAGGCCATCGCTGGTCCGAATTCGACCATCGCCTTTTGGGCATTACGTTATTTACACCAACCAAAAGCGGTGAATGGTTTAATCGCCGCCTACAAAAAATCGACTGACCCTAGCTTAAAAAAACAGTTATTAGCTAATATAGCCCGCTTGTACAAAAAAGAAGCAGACTATGAGGGAGAGTATTGGTGGAGCACTAAGCCTAATGGACATGGTCCATATTATAAGACGGTCGACTGGGAGTCTAGCCCTATTATCAAGAGTTTTTTATTGAATGAATTCCAACAAGCAAAAGAGTCTGAAAAAGCGTATTTCGTTGATTTAAATGAAAAGAATCAAATGGAAATTGCTGAATTAGGTAGTAATACCAATATCCTTGCCAAAGATGAACCGAAAATCGACTTGGCCTCAATCCGTAATAAAAAAGGACAAATCGGAAATGCATCCATAGAAGACGTCATGTTAGCTATGGCTCAAATCAAAGGAAATCCCGCAACAGGAAGAGCCCTATTTACTAAACAAGGTTGCGTAGTTTGTCATAGTTTGAAAAGTGGTGAAACCTTAAAGGGGCCATTCATGGGTCAAATTGGAGCAATCATGAGTCGGGAGCAAATTGCCGAATCCATTTTAAAACCAAATGCATCCATTTCCCAAGGTTTTGTTACCGTATTAATCACAACCAAGGATAAAAAAGAGCACATGGGATTTGTGACAGCTGAATCTCCAGAGCGAATTGTGATGAGAGATATAAGCGGACAAATCACTAGCATTCGCACTGCTGATATACGCTCTAGAAAAGAAATGGAAACATCCATGATGCCCGATGGATTAACCAATGAACTATCCTATGAGGAGTTTGCTTCCCTGATTACCTTCCTGTCGGAACAGAAAAAATAAATCAAAAAGGCCAATGTGACATTGGCCTTTTTTGTTCTTAAGAAATTTCAATAGGGTAAATTAAACCCTCAAAAAATCACCTTGCCATTCCACAATGGACTTCTTGATTTCTTTAGGTTTTAAATCCTGAAGGATAGACTTGTCAATTAAACCCAACAACTCGTTGTCGCTGGCAAATCGAAGGGCAACAATTTGATTGATACTCAGTAAATTTTCCTTTTCTGTAAAAGGCATATTAGTTAATTGAAAGTAACGCAAGCGCATTTCTAAGCGAATGATGCGATCTTGGTTTTTGTTCGCATAAATGCGAGTAATGAATGAAATTAAAATAAATAAAACGCCTACCACTAAATAAAGCCAATTGTCGACTGGATTTTCCAGAGTCAATTCAATGGTCCATATAAATAAGAAAAAGGTTAGTGGTATTACAATAAAATGATGCAAATGATAGTACCGGGTGTGGTTTTCGTAATCTTGATTCATAAAGTTAAAATTTAATCAATTATTATTAAAGAGTAGAATATGCTGCAATATTGGCAAAATTTTATCAAAATGATACTATAAATCAAAAACCGTTTAATAAATTATTTAAAAATGAGTACTTAATAAATGGTTGGAAATAAATAAGCCTCGAGAAAGCATAGACCAAGAATTTTTATGTTTAAACGGAATTTAAAATTATTCCTAGTAAAGAACATTGACCCCATCCCTATTCCATTTTAAATCCTTAAAGCTTGAAACAAACATGGCTAAAAATCCAACAAATTGAGTTAAATTCCGTTTGTATTGAAAATTTAATTTCTCATGTATATCGACCTAGAACGAATTTTACTTTCTATCCTGATAGGGGCCATCATAGGCCTTGAAAGGGAATATCGTTCCAAATCTGCCGGTTTAAGAACCATGATTTTGGTGTGTGTGGGATCATGTATTTTCACCATACTTTCCTACAAAATAGGCATAGGAAGCCAAGATAGAATTGCGGCTAACGTATTGACAGGTATAGGTTTCCTGGGAGCTGGAGTGATATTCAGAGAAAAAGATCGGGTTACCGGTATAACCACAGCCACCACCATTTGGGTGGTTTCAGCCTTGGGGATGACCATTGGAGCAGGATTTGAATTATTAGCTTGTTTCACATCGGCCATCGTCATTATCATATTGAGCGCCTTTATTTTGGTTCAAAATTTTATCAGTAAACTAAATCACGTACGTGTATATACGTTGATATTTGAATATTCTGAAAGCTTTGATTATAAACATGTGGAACTGCTTTTCAAAAAGCTAAAAATGAAAATTCTATATTCTCAAAAAATAAAATCTGGCAAAGATTTCACCTTCAATCTTACGGTTCAAGGTTCAGAAAAAGCGCATCATTTGATTGCCAGTCAATTGCTGAAAAATGATAAAATCAAGCATTTGGAATTTTAGAAAATAGGGATTAGGGGTTAGGGATTAGGGATTAGGGGTTAGGGATTAGGGGTTAGGGATTAGGGATTAGGTTTTAGGGATTAGGTTTTAGGGATTAGGTTTTAGGGATTAGGGATTAGGGATTTTGCACGGTAGAAAATAATGTCAAAGGATTTACGAATTAGTGTTATTGGGGGTGGTGCAGCAGGTTTTTTTGCGGCCTTATCGGCAAAATACCACCATCCACAAGCCCATGTGCAAATCTTGGAAAAAACCTCGCACTTTTTGGCTAAAGTGAAAATTTCGGGTGGCGGCAGGTGTAATGTATGTCATGCTGAATTTAACAACAGAAAATTAGCTGAACATTATCCCAGAGGAGAGAAATTCCTAAAAAAGGCCTTTGAACAATTCAATGCGGCCAATACCATGGAGTGGTTTGAGCAAAGAAATGTGGTTTTAAAAACCTATCCAGACGGCTGCGTTTTCCCTCTATCAAATAGCTCGCAAAGCATCATGGATTGTTTTTTAAGAGAATCAAAAAAACTCGATATCGAATTATTGTTGCACCATAGTATAGATACTATGGAAAAACATGAAGACGGAAGTTTCACCTTACGCAGCAAAGACAAAATCATCACCGCAGACCGGGTGATTGTCACCACCGGTGGACAACCTAAATTAAGTGGATTAGCTTGGCTGTCGGCACTAGGACATACTGTTATTCCTCCAGTTCCTTCCCTTTTCACTTTCAACATGCCAAATGAAGCCATTAAGGAATTCATGGGACTTGTGGTGGAGAAAGCAACAGTCCGCATTGAAGGTCAAAAATTATTGGGTAAGGGCCCTTTGCTAATAACACACTGGGGTATGAGCGGTCCGGCTATTTTGCAATTATCCGCCTGGGGAGCTAGAATCCTAGCTGAATTAAATTACCAATTTTCCATTTTAGTAAATTGGTTAGATGAGATGAAAGAAGCAGAACTTCGCCTCATCTTAGATCAGACAAGGAAAATCCATGGTGGCAAAATGATGAGCAATCATTGTCCATTTCCTATACCAACTCGTCTTTGGAACTTCTTACTCACCAAAAACGAAATTTTACCCGCTTCCCGTTGGAATGAGGTCAACCCAAAACAAGTAAACAAATTAGTTAATACCTTACTGAATGATCGCTATCAGGTCATGGGCAAAACAACATTTAAAGAAGAATTCGTGACAGCCGGAGGAATTGACCTGGCTGAAATAGATGTACAAAGCATGGAAAGCAAAGTAATTCCAGGCTTATACTTTGCCGGAGAATTGCTCGATATTGACGGAATAACAGGAGGATTTAATTTCCAAGCCGCCTGGACAACAGGGTATATTGCGGGAAAACATTCCGGGCTATAAGCCTGTAAATCAGGTTGACAATTGGCTTTTATTTCAATATTTTTGTTTAGCTAATTTGAAAAGAATTTCATCACTCTACCTATTCTCATGAACAGAAGAAGCGCATTAAAAAACCTGAGTTTAGTCTTGGGAACTTCCGCTTTACCCAATTGGGCTTACCAGTGGAATACCCAATCTTTTACCGCTTTACATGGCCCCAACACTGATTTATTAGGGTCCATTGTCAATGCCATTATTCCAGAGACAGATAGCCCAGGTGCTAAAACCATTGGTGCTCATCTCTATATCGAACGCATGGTGAAAGACTGTATGAGCCTTGAGGAGCAAAAAGCCTTTCAAAACGGTTTGCAAAAGGTTAGTAATACGGCAAAGCAAAGCTATCAAAAAACATTTCCTCAGCTGAGCACTCAGGAACAAATCAGTCTTTTGACCAGCCTACAAAATTCTTCCATACCCGAGGAAAGCCAGTTTTTCAAGCGTTTAAAAGGATTAACCCTGGCCTCCTACATGAGTTCTGAGTACTTCCTTACTCAGCATAGAAATTATACCATGGCTCCAGGTTTTTTTCATGGTTGTGTTCCTGTTCAATAAGTTTTATTCTCTCAAGACATGTCTAATTTCAATATAGATTCAAAAAAACAAAGAACCTTTGACGCCATTGTGGTGGGTTCAGGAATAAGCGGTGGCTGGGCAGCCAAAGAATTATGCGACAATGGATTAAAAACGCTCGTATTAGAACGCGGTCGCGATGTTAAGCATATAGTAGATTACCCGACTACCTTAAAGGAACCCTGGGAATTTGATCATTTAGGTGCTTTAACCAAAGAAATGAAGGATGCCAATCCCATCGCCACCAAATGCTATGCGTTTAATGAAGATTCATCTCATTTTTTTGTTAAGGATAAGGAACACCCTTACATTCAAGAGAAACCTTTTGATTGGATACGTGGCTACCAAGTAGGCGGAAAATCCCTTCTGTGGGCTCGCGGTACCCAACGCTGGTCTAAATATGATTTTGAAGGACCCGCGCGTGATGGATTCGATAATCACTGGCCCATCACTTATCAAGACCTAGCTCCTTGGTACAGCCATGTGGAAATATTTGCAGGTATCAGTGGGAACAAAGATGGCTTGGAGCAATTGCCTGACGGCGAGTTTTTACGGCCGCACGAACAATCTTGCGTAGAAAAACATTTTTCTGCCGAGATGAAAAAACATTATAAAGGTACTCGTCCCGTTATTATCGGTCGATGCGCCCACTTAACTGACCCTCAGCCTATCCACTTTCAACAAGGTAGAGCACAATGCCAGCAACGTGATTTATGCCAAAGGGGCTGTCCTTATGGGGGCTATTTTTCCAGTAACTCTTCTACCCTACCTTGGGCCGAAAAAACAGGAAATTTAACACTTAGACCTAATTCAGTTGTTCATTCCATCATTTACGATGAAAAATCGGGAAAGGCCTCTGGAGTGAAAGTCATTGATAGTAAAACCAAAGAAGAAATACATTTTTATGCTAAAATTATCTTCTTAAATGCCGCTACCATCAACACCAACCTGATTTTACTAAATTCTAAGTCGCACCGTTTCCCTAATGGATTAGGCAATGATAATGGGCTTATGGGGCATTACATCCATTTCCATAATTTCCACACTGGGATGTCGGCCGAATATGAAGGTATGCTTGAAAGTAAAACAGAAGGTATTCGTCCAAACGGAAGTTATATTCCTCGCTTCCGAAATGTATTTAAGCAGGAGACCGACTTCCTGCGTGGTTATGCAGCGGGCTTCAGTGCCCGCCGACCTATCTTAAGCAATCAAGATGGTTTAGGCCAAGAATTAAAAGATAATTTATTCAAAAAGAAATATGGCAATTGGGTCGTTGGCTCTCATTTCATGGGTGAAACCATTCCTAAGCATGCTAATTATGTCAAATTAGATGCCACACAAAAAGACGACTGGGGAGTACCGTTGGCACGCCTACATGTAGATTTTGATGATAATGACCGCAAAATGGAGCAAGATTATCAAGACCAAATGACGGAAATGTTGACTTTGGCAGGCTTTAAAAACATCAAAGCCAACCCTAAGAAAACTTGGAATCCGGGATTGGATATTCATGAAATGGGCGGTGTCATCATGGGAAATGACCCTAAAACCTCCCAATTAAATAAATGGAATCAGTTACATCATTGTAAAAATGTATTTGTTACGGATGGGGCTAGTATGACATCGAATTCCACTCAGAATCCATCATTAACCTACATGGCTTTAACGGCACGTGCAGCAAATTATGCGGTAGCTGAATTAAAAAAGAAAAACCTGTAATAAGGGAAGGCTGTAACAAAACACATGGGCACATGGTAAAAGGTAACTCGTTGATATGATAAAAAAATGCTTGCTTCGTACCTGTAGTATTTACCTTTTACCACTGTTTCTTTTCCTCTCTTTTCCATCCATAGGAAAAACAGGAGCCGATTCCGCTGCATATAAATCCATACTAAATATAGCCTATGGAAGCGCAGAGGATGGCAGAAATTTATTGGATATATTTTTACCCAATCAAGTAAATGCCCATACCAAAATGCTGGTATTCATCCATGGAGGATATTGGACCAAAGGAAGTAAAAACCAATTACCAAAACCTTTGATTGAATTACTAACAGGTAAAAAGGGTTATGCCCTGGCATCCATCAATTACCGATTGGTAAAAAATGATCAATACCGCTTTCCAGCCCAATTAGAGGATATTCAACAAGCCATCAATTTCCTGAATTCAAAAGCAGACAGCCTGGGATATAAAAAAGGGGAATTTGGGCTTTTAGGTGCTAGTGCAGGGGCCTATTTAGCTTTGATGTATGCTTACACGGCCGACAAAAACAAGGAAATTAAAACCGTGATTGATATCGTAGGGCCAACTGACTTTACAGATCCTATGGTGCGAGGCAAAAATATAGAAGCAGACAAAACCATTACCAACTTTTTGGGGGTAGCTGACCCCAACGCCCCCCTAGCGAAAGAATCTAGTCCTCTGCTACGTGTGACGGCATCCAGCGCAGTGCCAACCATCATTTTTCACGGTGAAAATGATGAGGTTGTCCATGTTCAACAAGCCAAAAACTTGTATACCAAACTAAGTCAATTGGGCGTCAAAACACAATTAGAATTGTACCCCAATGAATCGCATGAAATGAGAAAAAGCCTCTTTAGCGTTTTCATGAAAATGGGTATCTGGTTAGATCAAGTTTACCCAAGCGGACATAAAAACTAGTTTTGGGGTTCTAATACTACTTGATATTTCAAATTTTGACCTGTTTGTGTGGCTATTTTAAAACCTACAAATCGGGTACCAGGATTGGGAGCATCATAATCGTGATTGGGCTGTGTAGACCAAGTAATCCATTTTCCTTTTAAGCCTGTCAACTTCAGATTCAACCGCTTTCCATGTTGAGTCAAATAAGCTTTTCCGCCTCCATTTTCATGAAACTCAGCTGTAGTTAGCATGGTCCAAACTAATTCTCCCCCTTGTTTTATGGAGGAAACCTCATCACTTATTTCAACCTGTTTTTGTTGGACAATAGCTATTTCTCGATGTACCGCAGTGGCTTGCTCGGGATATAGGGAACTTAGATCTAGATTAAATGCCATTCGATTATTGGAATTTTGTTTTGTCACTACCTCAGCCTTGCCTTTAACAGCTTGTAATTGATTGTTCAAGGTTATGGTATTGTGCGACATATTATGATACCGAAAAACATCCCAACGCTGGGAATTCTGTTCTTTTCCCCAAATGCCCACGCCTTTGGATTCTAAAGACTCATAATTCTGCATACCAAAATCCATAGCCCAACGCTCTCCCATTGCATCAAAAACAAAAGAACCAACATCCATGTGCCCGTGATTGACGGATGGAGATCCACCTTTTATACCCACATAAAGCGCATTTTTATCTGTCCAAGAAGTCCGCATCATGGCCACAGGATTAGGGCCACCACCTACATAAGTTAATTGCTGGGGTATTTCTTGATTGACCAAGGATAAGTCCTTACCCCAAATCATTACCAAGGGTAAAAGCCTATCCGACACCAAATTCTTACTAGTTTTTAGTGTGTTGATTTCTGTAAATAATAAACTAGTGTTTTTTGTTTTGGAGGCGAACCAAAACATGGCTGGATGAAAATCAATCCCATCTCCAGAATCGGAGTAATTGAAATTTTTCTGTGAAGGTCCGGTCATGTGCAACAAATAATTGGCACTGGCATAAAAACCAGGTAATTGATTTAGCCCAAAATCTGAGCCGTAAACCTTTTCAATGGCATCATTGTATAATACTTGAAAGGAAGTTCCATATCCCCAATAGGCATAGCCCTCTGGATAAGCCCCGTCGGGAGCATAATCTTTCATGGGTAATACGATGGATTTTTGGGCACGCTGAATTAATTCTTTGGCTTTATCGGGATAATCCTCTTGAATGGCCAAAATACCTAAACTTATTCCGGCATTACATACTTGATTCCAATTATGGCTAGCTTTTAACCAGGAGGTATAACGCTCATCATAGGAAGGTTCAATTCCTTTGGTCAGAATAGCCGACTGTATTACTTTTTTTGATTCAGCAGATAATACCTCAAATAACCAATCATAGCCAATAGCCACTGCCGTCGTCATTTCAGCCACATCTAAAAAATGAGATGGGTTCCAATCAGAAAATTGACAAATTTGAAGCAATTCCCTTTCGGCCCTCTGAGCATATTTAGCCTGCTTTGTCAAGCGGTAAGCATAGGACCAAAACAAGGTTCTTCGTAGCATTTCACGGGAAACTCCTAAGAGTCTACGACCAATTTGCTTACGAATCAAAGGCTCCTTTAAGAGCAATGCATCAGCCTCTTGCAAAATTTGTCTATGTAAATTTGCCCAAAGCGTATCCTGTTGAATGTTCTTAAGAATAATAGCTTCATCTTCCTTGAAAAATAATAAGCGCGGATGTCCTTGTGCAGCGGGAATCAAAGTTTTAAATTCCTGTGCCCAAGCAGTTTGAGCTAGTAAAACGCAACAAAATAAAAATACTTTTTTCATGTAGGTTCCATAGGTTTTGAGGAACCAAACTTATGGAAAAATTATGGAACATAAGGTAATAAAACAGGCTAATCATGAAATCTAAATAACCATACATCTTTGGTGGGTTTAGATAAATTCGCATTTAAGAATAGTAATGGCCAAAATTGAGCCTATTCAAGGTGTTCACATTAAAGCTATCATTGAAATGAATGGGCATAAAAAAACACCCGAATGTATACCAATCGGGTGTTTGGAAAAAATTTGAATTACAAAACTTTGTCGGTATCCGTAGTGAATATCCTTGTACTAATGGTATAGCTTCCCCCATTAGGATCTTTGTATTTTAAATCCATATAAAATGCTTGATAGCCCTTTTTAACATAAGGAATCACGTATTTAACCGTATTCCCCACAGGTTTAACCCGCTGAGTTAGCCATAAATTATTCCTAAAATCACGGTCTGCGGAAGTTGTACCCCAAATAGCCGCATCTTCTAAATCGGTAGGATTAGCATTTACAGTTAATTCAAAACCATCTTTACCTTTCACCACATTCCAAGTAGGTACCGGCACTTCTTTATTTTGAAGACTTAATCCAAAGAAAGCACTTAATGCTTCAATGGCCTGTTTGCCTCCAGCCAAATCATGGCCTGCATTGGGTACATAATGGATAAGGTTTTTACCAGGAATTTGATCAAAATAATGTTTGATAGCATCAGCTGTCCAATATGGGTCATTAGTACCTATAAAAATAATTTTCGGAATGGTCATGGAAGCTCGATACGAGTAGGGATCAATCATGGAAGTAATAGCCTTACCAGTAGGTGTACCAGTGCCCTGCGGAATTCCCAATTTTACATAGTCTTCAATTTGGTCACTGTATTCACCATAGGTATCTTTTTGATAATTCAAAGTAGCGGGCATATTTAACATATCAATCACCATAGGCCCAATGGCCTTCACTCGCTTATCCCCAATGGCAGATGATAACCACGTAGTCCATCCCCTTTTTGATGCTCCTGAAATGACAAAGTCCTTAATTTGAATTCCTGCATTTTTATTAGCAAATTCTTGAATGGCATCCATTCCCCTCACCGCTGATTTTACCATCGGAAACAATAATGGCCAAGAATGATCTCCTGTTTCTCTAAATTGATGTAAAGTGTAGGAGATTAACTCATCCTCAGTTTTACCACCATAAAGTGGTTGATTGGGTACTTGCTTAATTAAGGCTACCACCGCATGGTTTTTTGCGGCCACCATCGACAAGTAATTCCACATTTTATCTTCTTTGCTCCAATTTGGTTGTTCATCCTTATTGCTACCACCCGTAATAAAGAGCATAGCTCCTTCATAATTTACTTTGGCAGGTATGATGATGGTCAATTGGTGCTTCCAAGTGATATTTTGCCACTTTTGTGAAGTTAATAAGACATTATACCCTTTGGATGTTCCTAAAGAAACTGAATCCTTTAATTCCCACTGATAAGTCTTATCTCCATTGGCCATATAACTTTTTAAGGCCGTTTCAGGATTTACTTTCTGTCCAAAGCTGGTAAAGGCTAGTAGGCAAAGGGTAGCAATACTTAATACTACTTTTTTAATTGATGTGTACATGTTAAATTTTGAAGGTTTAGAATTGATTCTCAATATACTCTATTAATTTATTTTTACCCAAAAATCCAATAGTTTGGATGTAATAAAGCAGGTAACTACTACTTTGATAGATAAATAGGAATCAAGTTAATAAGTCATGTAACAATTTTACCGAAAACCTAAACTCGAACTTAGGCACGAAAACATAAATTTTTCTAAGTCCGATTTTAATGATTTGGAATCAAGATAATTCATACATAGAACATAGTTATTTAAAATGGTAGCTACTTTCAGGAGGATAAAAACGGAGGAAGGCAATTTAGGCTAAGTTGTAACTTTAGCGATGGATATTTCTATTTCTATTAAATAATTGAGATTAACAGGCATAAACAGGGGATGAATATTTACTGAATATGAACAAACATAAATTGTAAAAAAATATTCAAAAAAATCAAATCTACATTTTTAAAAATATACGCACAACTAATTCATTATCAATTACTTATGTAATTTAAAGAAAAATTGTAAAGTTAAATCAATTTTAAACTATTATTTACATCAATTAAACTTAGCTTGTTTTTACGGCCAAATCAGCTTAGTAAACATTTTCAAATTTCGACCCGAAAAATTATCGATCAGGTCAATTTTCGGACCTTGGCTTTAAAAACACCCAGCGCACTTTTTTTTTTTTTTTTTTGTAATTGGAAACTTTATTAGTAGGTAACAATTATAATTTGGCAACAATTTGAAGTTATTTCGCATCGAAGAAAACCCCAATTAGGATTTCTTTTGATTAAAAACAGATTACTCCTTGTTCTAATAAACTTAAATTAAACCAGACGTTCATCGTTCTAGACCGTTTTGTTTTGACATTTTTGTCTATTTAGCCTTCTGGCGCAATCTAATTTTTCTCAATAAGTCTTCCCAATGGTAATGAAGTCCTTGCGCAAGCAAGGCCCGGGTTTTATTCTCAAACCCTACTATTTCATTAACCAAATAGTTAACTAAATTATATTGTATGCACAAAAACCTCAACTCAAACAAAGAGGCTAAAAAACGACCCTTCCTGTTGAAGATTTTATTTTTAGCCACCTTTTTAATCTCACTTTCAGCAGCCACACCTGCCTTGGCAGGTTTTGTGTCTGTATCCTTCAACAATGGTTTCATTGGAGCAAATACGAATAACCAACCCAACGCTACTGGGGCATTTGCTACATCTACTAGTGGAATTACCAAGTTATCATTTGGGCAAAATTCAAGTTCTAACGTTTTTGAATTGCAAGGAAATGATTTACCTGGAACTGTTACTTTCACAGACAACAACAATGTAAGTCATTCTATTGCTGGCTTCTTAAATTGGCGTGAAACGCAGGGAGCAACAATTAGAACCATAGTTTTTAGACCTGCCACGGGAACCAACGTAACCATTGCAACTACATCTGGAAACTATAACATCTTAGCTACTAGTGCCATAGGTTTGACATTTAATGGTCAAATATTAAATTTAGTTGCTGGAGAAGTTTCTGGAAATGCTGCTACACCAGCTCAAATGTTATCAAGTTTAAATGATTACCTAGCAGCCCAGCCTAAACTTAACATTACCTCTACACTTAGTGTAACAGAAACTGTAGCAGGAGTAAATGCTGTATCCACAGTGACGTTAAGTGCAGCTGCAACGGTTGCCACTACGGTAAATTATACCACTTCTGGTGGAACAGCTACCAATGGAACGGATTATACCAATACTAGCGGTACCTTAACATTTGCTATTGGAGAATCTTCCAAAACTATCACAGTACCCGTTTTAGATGATTTATTAGCGGAAGGAACAGAGACATTCAATATTGTAATTGCGGACGCTGTTAACGCAGCCATTGTAACCAATACAACGGTTGTTTCAATCCTCGACAATGAAACAGCTCCAAGTAATTTAACTTATCCAACTCCTAATGTTTATACTGTTGGATCCGCCATTACTTCCCTTGATCCACTTACGGTAACAGGACCAGTTGTTTCCTATGCACTAGCTTCGGGTACCTTACCAACCGGTTTATCATTTAACACAGCAAATGGTAAAATTACTGGAACTCCTACAGCAGTTACCGCATTAAGAAACTTTACGGTAACAGCGACCAATGCCTTAGGAAGCACTACATCCAACACATTTTCTATCACGGTAAATGATGTAGCACCAACAGGATTAACTTATAATACGACTAATGTATATACTGCGGGCTCAGCCATTACTTCGCTTAATCCTTCAGTTACAGGTAATGTAGTTTCTTATGCATTAACCTCAGGAACATTGCCTGCTGGATTATCTTTTAGCACAGTTGATGGTAAAATTACAGGTACTCCAACAACAGTTACAGCGTTAAGAAGCTTTACTGTTACGGCAACAAATTCAGGCGGTAGTACCGTGTCTAATACCTTTACTATAACAGTAAACGATGTAGCTCCTAGCAATTTAAGCTACCCAACACCACGAGTTTATGTAGTAAACAATGCGATTACCTCCTTAGATCCTTCGGTAACAGGGAATGTAGTTTCCTACGCCTTAACTTCAGGAACTTTACCTGATGGATTATCGTTCAACACGGCAAATGGTAAAATCACAGGTACTCCAACGGCAGTTACAGCCATAAGAAATTTCACTGTAACGGCAACCAACACGGGTGGAAGTATTCTATCTAATACTTTTTCTATTACCGTAATTGCTACAGCCCCACCAGCTCCTACTGGTTTATCTTATAATACACCTAATGTTTACACAGTCGGTACAGCGATTCCCTCGCTTAACCCTGCTGTAACAGGTACGGTTGACACTTATGCATTAACATCAGGTACTTTACCAAGTGGTTTAAGCTTTAATACTGCAGATGGTAAAATTACAGGAACTCCAACGGCAGTTACTGCTTTAAGAAACTTTACTGTAACAGCTACTAATGCAGGTGGTGATGCGGTTTCCAACACATTTAGTATTACTGTTAATGACCCAGCACCTACAGGATTAACCTATAATACTACTAATGTATATACAGTAGGTACTGCGATTCCATCGCTGAATCCTTCGGTTACAGGTAATGTGGTATCTTATGCTTTAACAAGTGGAACACTTCCAGCAGGTTTATCTTTCAGTACAGTTGACGGAAAAATTACCGGTACTCCTACTGCTGTAACTTCTATAAGTAGTTTCACTGTAACTGCCACTAATTCAGGTGGAAGTGTTGTATCTAATACCTTTACCATTGTAGTGAACGCCCCAACGCCATTAGATACTGATGGTGACGGAGTTTCAGATGCGCAAGAAGCCCTTGACGGAACTAATCCAAATGATGGATGTTCTTATAATCCTGCAAGTCAAATTTTTGCGAATACGACCTTGACTTGGAGAAATACCGATTGTGATGGTGACGGAACTAATAATGGTACTGATCCGCAACCGCTTAACTATTGTGTGGGTGGTGCAGGTGGAAATCCTCCAGCTATTGGATCTCCAAGTTATGTGATTTTCGGAGCCAATGACTGTGATAATGACGGTCTACCAAACAGCGTAGAATGTGCTTCTGGTGGTCCTAACTGCCAAGATTACGATTCTGACGGTCTACCAAACTTCCAAGATCCAGATTCAGATAATGATGGTATCCCAGATAGCATCGAGAAAAACATTGACTCTGATGGCGACGGTATTCCAAACTACTTAGATTTAGATTCTGATAATGATGGTATCTTAGATAGTACAGAAAAAAATTCTGACCGCGATGGTGATGGTATTCCAAACTACTTAGATCTTGATTCTGATGGTGATTCTATCTTAGATGCATGGGAAGCAACCGATTCAAGACGTGGTGTGATTGACCCGAATTACAATGGTCGCGTAGATGTAAATGGCGCGTTCATAGATGCTAACAAAAACGGTTTAGCCGATTTCTTAGAGTCTAATCCTGCTCCAATTCCAGATACAGATAAAGACGGTACGCCTGATTATTTAGATTTAGATTCAGACGGTGATTCTTTATTAGATAGCAAAGAATTAACCGCAGATCCAGATGGAGATGGTCGTCCTAACTACCGCGATTTAGATTCTGACGGTGATTGGTTAGGAGATAGTGATGAAAGAGACGGAGATAATGATGGAGATAAAATCCCTAATTACCTAGATCTAGATTCAGATGGTGATACCATTCCAGATGCTTGGGAAGGTAAGAACAAATGTGCTACATGTACCAACTTAAATGATGGTAATGGAGATGGTTGGGATGATCGCGGACAATATGTTGCTGTGATTGACACAGACAAAGACGGATCTCCAGACTTCTTAGATTTAGATTCTGACAATGATTGTATTCCTGATCGAGTTGAATTAGGCGGTGACATCGATGGTGATGACAAACCTAACTTCCGTGATCTTGATTCAGATAATGATGGTATCCCAGATGCCTTAGAAGCTGTTTCATGTAACTCACCAGTAGATACAGATAATGACGGAGCTAAAGACTTTGAGGATTTAGATTCTGATAATGATGGCATCCCTGACAAGATAGAAGCGGGTGCTGATCCTACTAATCCAGTGGATACAGATAAAGACGGTACACCTGACTTCCGTGATTTAGATTCAGACAATGACGGTATACCTGATAAAGTAGAAGCGGGTGCTGATCCAACTAATCCAGTTGATACGGATAAAGATGGTACACCTGATTTCAGAGATATCGATTCAGATAATGATGGTATCCCAGATAAAATAGAAGCTGGTGCTGATCCAAATAATCCAGTGGATACAGACAAAGATGGTACGCCTGATTACCGCGATTTAGATTCAGATAATGACGGTATTCCGGATAAAATTGAAGCCGGTGCTGATCCAAATAACCCTGTTGACACAGATAAAGATGGCACACCTGATTTCAGGGATTTAGATTCTGACAACGATGGTATCCCAGATAAAATTGAAGCTGGTGCTGATCCAAATAATCCAGTAGATACAGATAATGATGGTACACCTGATTTCCGTGATCTTGATTCTGATAATGATGGTATCCCGGATAAAATAGAGGCAGGTGCTGATCCTAATAATCCAGTAGATACGGACAAAGATGGTACGCCAGATTTCCGTGATACCGATTCGGACAATGATGGTATCCCAGATTTATTTGAGGCAGGTGTAGATCCAAACAACCCTGTAGATACCGATAAAGATGGTACACCTGATTACCGCGATTTAGACTCGGATAATGATGGTATCCCAGATAGCATTGAGGCGGGTAAAGACCCAATCAATCCTGTAGATACAGATAAGGATGGTACACCTGATTTCCGTGACTTAGATTCGGATAATGATGGTATCCCGGATAAAGTGGAAGCTGGTAAAAACCCAAGCAATCCAACTGATACCGACAAAGATGGTATTCCAGATTTCCGTGAATTGGATTCGGATAACGACAGCATTCCTGATAAAGTAGAAGCTGGTAATAACCCGAATAACCCAATTGATACAGATTCTGACGGCAATCCAGATTTCCAAGATACTGATACAGATAATGATGGTATCCCAGATAAAATAGAAGCCGGTTCTAATCCATCTGTACCAGTTGACACGGATAAAGATGGAACACCAGACTTCCGTGATTTGGATTCAGATAATGATGGCGTGGTGGACAAAGTAGAAGCTGGTGCTAACCCTTCTACCCCATTAGACACAGACAAAGACGGTAAACCAGATTTCCAAGATACAGATGATGATAACGATGGTATCCTAGATATCATGGAAGACAATCTAGATTACGGCGGATTACCTGACTGTGATAATGATGGAATTCCAAATCGTTTAGATCCAGATGTATGTCCTTCGTTTATTCCACAAGGTATTTCACCAAATGGTGACGGTAAAAATGACAAATTGATTATTCCAGGAATCTTAGGATTCAAGAATACATTGACCATTTTCAACCGTTGGGGTGAGATTGTGTACGAAACCAAAGACTACAAAAATGATTGGGGTGGCGAAAGCTCTAACGTGTTTATTTTAAAAGATGGTTTACTTCCTGATGGGGTTTACTACTACATCGTTGATTTCTATGGTGTTAAACCAAATATATCAACTTACATCTTCATTAATAGACTAAAAGTTAAATAAGACCCACCACTGAAAACTGAAAGGAAAAATGAATACGAAACAATATAGTATCTCAAACATCTCTAAGCTCATCAACATACCTGTAAAGGGTATGTTGATGACTACCCTAGTAGCGATGTTATTAGGCGTTTGTTCATACGAATCTAAAGGGCAAATTGAAACGATGTACAGTTTATATCGCTTTAACCCTCAAATCGTTACTCCTGCTCATGTAGGATCATCAGAAGTATCTGACATCACGGTTATAAATAGACGTCAGTGGGTAGGCTTCGAAGGAGCACCAACTACCTTTGCCGCAAGTCTAAACCAAAAATGGGGAGAGAATAAAGGTATTGGTGTAATTGCATTAATGGACCAAGCAGGCCCAATTAAAATGACGAACATCAGTGCTGATTTTGCTTACCATGTGGCCTTAAACGACAAGTGGACGATGTCTGGTGGTATCCGTGGAGGATTAGCTAATTTGGCCATTGAGTGGTCTGCCATCCGTTTAACACACGGCGGTGATGATAATTTCCAAGAAGACATTTCAAGCGGTTTAAAATTCAATACCGGTTGGGGACTACGCTTCTCTAAAGGAGACGGATTATTTTTAAGTGTTTCTCAACCAAGGGTACTTAAATATGATTTTGGAACAGCTTCTGGAGCCTATAAAGATGTGGATTACTACTACACCATGGTGGGTACAAAAGTGCGTCTAGGATCACAAGTTACCTTATATCCAAGTGCATTATTTCGCATAGCTACCGATGTACCTTTAAGTTATGATATCAACATAAATAGCCGTATCCGCGAGAG
Organism: Cytophagaceae bacterium; assembly: GCA_027491315.1. Classification (GTDB taxonomy): domain Bacteria; phylum Bacteroidota; class Bacteroidia; order Cytophagales; family Spirosomataceae; genus Aquirufa. The sequence goes on along the minus strand of JAIXWL010000004.1, from coordinate 267,941 downwards.
GTTTGATTTAGGGCTTAGTTACAGAAAAAGTGATAGTTATGGAATTCGTTTAGGATTTCAGGCAACAAAAAACCTTTATGCTGGTTACGTATATGAACTACCTATATCAGCCATTAGTAAAGTAACTACACAAACACATGAAATCGCATTAAGATTCACGTTTAAGAAGAAAGAAAGCGTTGAAACGAAATAGATATTTAAGACAGTAGATTAGAGAACGAAAAGTGGAAAGCTAGGTTAATTTTTGATCTAGCTTTTTTTTATGCCCTTTTTCTATTTAAATTTTAATTTCACAAACTATTTTAACTTGATTTTATAAAATCATTAGATAGAACAGCTTTGTAAACTATTTTTCAATTACAAAATGGGTTATTTTTATGCTAAATAGAAACAATCAATATGGCCATTTTAAATTAACTTTACATACTTGATTCAGGGAATTTCACAAAAATACTTGTACTTTTTATCAGTTTAAATGCCTAAATTGGTGCAAAATGCATGATTCCAGGACGCTTTTGTAAAGAAAAGCTTAAATTTCTGGCAAAAAATCAAGTAAAAATCGCAGTACAGAATTCGATACACAGTACAGAATTTTTATAAATCAACCTGCCGAAAAATCAACGAAAGGCCATTCTGAAAGACTGAGCAATAACTTTGTTTTGAATTTAAAATTAAGAACAAATATTAGCAATGTTCTATTTTTTAAATTAATGCTTTAGAGTACCTTTGTAGAGTAAATCAGAGAAGAAAAATAGGATTTTACTCTGGCTTAGTGTTCTACAATGTTCTAAATTAATATGAAAAAATCTATCTCTCAGCTTAACTCACGGTTCAGCTACTTTGTACTAAAACTACAGAAAACTTTAATTCCGCTAAAATCTAGTTCGCTTGCTTTAAAACATTTTTAAAACTGCCCAATCAAACAAACCATCCATGTAGGTGTGATTGTTCGTTTGATTGTGAAACCTAGCTTTTGAAATATTAAAACGTGTTCTAATAAAGATTAAATGAATTCTAAATTCAACCTCAAGTCGATTTCACCTTACAGTACAGCGATCAAAACGTTCTCGTTTGTGTGTATAGCTGCGTGTGTAACGATTACCGCTGAGGCTCTAACTAGTCAACGTTCATCTCAAAGCTATTCATTAGCAAAAACCATTATCCTAGCAGATTCTACCTTAAAAGGGCAATTTGTTATTCCTACTGGTGACAAAAACAAGTTCCGCACAGAAAACATGGAAGCCATAGGTATTATTCCTCAAGGAATTACTCCAAATGGCGATGGTAAGAATGATAAACTAGTTATTGACGGAATAGCGGGGCTCAAAAATAAGCTGAGCATTTTTAATCGCTGGGGAAATTTAGTTTTTGAAAAAGAAAACTACACCAATGATTGGAGCGGAGAATATCTTAGTTCCAATTCAAACAGCGATGCGAAACTCCTTCCAGACGGAATCTATTATTACGTAGTAGATTTTTATGGACAAAGGGAAAACATATCAACATACGTACTTATAAATAGATTAGCAGTAAAGTAAAACAATGTTCTATAATTATATACATATTAAACTGAGAGTAGATCAAAAAAGGCAAAGTTGGGGCCGCTTGGCCCTAACTTACCTCCTTCTTGGATTCATGCTTTCATGGAGTTATTCATCGCATGCTCAAATCGAAAGCATGTACAATTTGTACCGATTCAACCCTCAAATCATTACTCCTGCGCATTCTGGATCCACCGAGAACTCCGAAGTAGTGTTTATCAATAGACAACAATGGATTGGCGTAGAAGGTGCACCTAAAACGATAGCTGCTACAGCCAATATCAAATGGGGTGAAAAGAAAGGCTTAGGTTTTTTAGCCATGGTCGATCAAGCTGGTCCTGTTAAAACAACTAACATCGGTGCTGATTTTGCTTACCACGTATCATTAAACGATAAATGGAGAATGTCAGGTGGTATTCGTGGTGGATTTTCGAATTTAGCCTTAAACTGGTCATCCATTCGCTTAGTGAATCAAAATGATGCACTTTTTGCCCAAGATATTTCGACAGGTTTAAAATTCAATACTGGTTGGGGCTTACGCTTCAGCAAAGGAGATGGTCTGTTTTTGAGTATCTCACAACCACGTGTGTTTAAATACGATTTTGGCGCCGCTAGCGGAGCATATAAAGACGTGGATTATTTCTACACTATGGTAGGTACCAAGATTAAGATGGGAAATAACATCAACTTATATCCTAGTACATTATTAAGATTGGCTTCTGACGTACCTTTAAGTTGGGACATTAATTTAAATGCGCAAATCAAGGATAAATTAGATGTAGGATTAAGCTACCGCCATAAAGACAGTTACGGTTTACGTTTAGGTATGCAAGCCAGTAAAAAAATCTATTTAGGATACGTGTATGAGTTACCTATCTCTAATATCAGTAAAGTAAGTACACAAACGCATGAAATCGCCTTAAGATTCTCCTTCTTCAAAAAAGAAGTTGTAGCACCAGCTAGCGAGCCAGCGGTTAAATAATAAAACCTCATCAATAAACAAAAAGCGATCTCTCAAGAAATCGCTTTTTTTATGCTTAAAAATACCTCAAAAAACCTAGGCTAACTATTCATATTTCATGAAGCTATGTATCCTAGAATTTCATCTATTAGGTAAGCAGCTTAGAATCAAAAAATAGCCCCCAGAAGCTTATTCCTCCTGAGCAAATAAACCTATTTTCTAAATCGTTTGATGCGGTAAAAAGTCAAATAATTGGCATCATGACTGCGATGTGCTCCACCTTCCTCATCGTCATAAGCGGTCCTACTAGCTAAAACGATGTGTTTACCTTGAAACTGCCAGTCGACATACTGAAAACCATGTTTTATCTCGTCTGGGTGGTGAAATATGATTTTTTTGACTTCCCAAATTTGTAAATCCTTCGAAAAAAATAGGCCCAAGGTATTTCTAAATGAAGCTGTATTCTTACCCTGGTTTTGAGCCTTAATTTCCTCTGGAATGACATTAGAAATAGTCCAATATAGCTTTGACTTGGCATCATAACGGATCGAAAACTTTTTCGCTCCACCCGGAAAACGGATAAATCCCCTTGTCGTATCAAAACTAGCCTCTTTCCCATCCGCACTAATCTTGACCATAGCCGCAAATTCATCCATAGTCGATTTATTATCCACGCGCAAGATATTCCAAACTTGCCCCTGGGGATCTGCGACTGCGTTACCTTCAATCCAAGCACCAAATTGATGATTCAAATACGTTGAATCATAGCGAAGAACATTCGTTTTAGTCCAACTAGCGGCTTTCATGGGATCTGCATCTAAGGGCATCGACATCATAAAAGTACCATATCGTTTGCCCCATGTCTTGATTGGCCCCATGGCATCCTCCATGGCTCTCCATAAACGGCCATTGTGCTCTAAAAAGGGCATAGGAGCACAATGATACTCCCCTGCTAACAAGAGGCCATGTTCTGCATCAATAGGCTCGGTCCAGGTATAACCCCCATCCTGCGAATTTCGAATGATGGTATTACCATGGTGTTTGTTGGTGCCCATGATAAATAATTTTCCTTGAATCTCGACTAATTTAGACCAAAATTGACCTTGAATTTGACTTATCTTCACCCAAGTTTTACCCTTATTCTTCGATAAATAGACCTCTGAGACGGCTGAGGTGTGCTCCGTAGATTTTGGACCAAAAAAATCATGCGATGCTAAATAATTTCCATTGGAGAGAATGCAAATACTTGGAGATCCAATGTATTGTCCACTAGAAGCAGGACTATGGGCAATGACAACTCCAGGAACTTGGGCTGCCAAGGAAGTACTAAGGAAAAGTAGGCAGACGTAAAAAATTACATAACAGCGTAAAGGTTTCATGAGTTAAATAGATAAAATTATACCGAAATATTACCTAAAAATACTCTAATTCCCCTAGCTTTCTATTAAAACTTAAAGCCCAAATTAAGTCCTAAGCCTCTTAGTCCTAACCACGGTCCTTCTGTATTAATTTGAGCTGAATTAGCGGTAACTTTTCCTACGGATTTAAAGGGAGCTGTATCCAAATTATCTACTTCTCTTTGTAAAATAGCTTGATCATCAGCATTCAAGGATGGCTGAAATTCCGCCGTTAAAATACCCTTGCTGGTCCCAAAATGAGCTCCGACAATCCAAAAGTCAACTACCAAACGATTCTTCCAAAGTGGATATTGTACACCAAACATCAGCCCCCCATTCATGGAAGTAATTTTTCCTTTAAAATCACGATCCACCTGCATGAATTGACCACTGGTTTTATCTTCCACGGTAATAGGGGCTGTCAAATCATAAACCAAATATCTGGCATAAGGAGCGGCATAAAATCCTTGGTTACCCTTACTGCTAAAATAGTATCTAATTTCAGGTGTAATAGCGAAATTACCCAGCTTCAATCGAGATAAATTGATCGATTGATCATTTATTTGATCCGAAATAAAACCTTCCATTGGAACATCCCCATAAGGCATTGATCTAAACCCTAAAGAAAAGGAAAGGTGCTTGCTTAGGCTTCGCTCATAAGTAAAATTATAATTTCTTAGGACCAAAGAGCTCAGATTTACCTTGATACTATTTTTAGGCGATTTTTGGGCCCAAATTAAGCCGGGAATCAAAAGTAAAAGCAATAAAATTTTCTTCATGAAGGTTGATTGTTGGCAAGCTAATAACTTAAAATTTCAAGAGAATTTCTCTTTTCGTTTCCAGAGGAAACTCCCCTTTACTTTTTATAATATTTCATTGCCTCTGGCAAATATTCCTTAATCTTTTGAATTCTAGTGGCATCAGATGGGTGAGTACTTAAAAATTCAGGTTGAGCCTCTCCTGATTTTGATTGATGCATGCGTTCCCAAAAAGCCATGGCCTCGGTCGGGTCATACCCTGCTTTGGCAGCCCACATTAATCCGAATTTATCGGCTTCTAATTCCTGCTCACGAGAAAAAGGTAACATGATTCCTACCGTGGTACCTATTCCATAGGCTCGCATAAATAAATCTTGGGTTTCTTTCGGCTTACTAGAAATAGCTGCAGATAAAACTGACCCTCCTAATTCTTGTATCATGGACTCGCTCATCCGCTTATTTCCATGCTGCAATAAAGCGTGAGATACCTCATGCCCCATGACAAAAGCCAAGGCCGTTTCATTTTTAGTCACCGGCAAAATGCCAGTATAAACCACAATTTTACCCCCAGGCATGCACCAGGCATTGATGGTTGTATCATTTTTAACCAAATTATATTCCCACTGATACCCTTTTAAAAAATCCTTATTATTTTTCTCAACAAAATAAGCCTCCACAGAAGCCGTGATTTTCTTTCCTAAACGCTGCACCATTTGAGCACGCGCATCTTTAGCAGGGGAAATTACTTGGCTAGTTTTTAAAAACTCTTGATACTGCGTTAAAGAAAGTGCCTGTATTTCCTGCTCTGAGACAAGGGATAATTGACTCTTTCCTGTTAAGGCATTTTGCGCGCAGGAAATCACAATCAATGAAATTAAAAGAATCAGGAGGCTACTAATACCGTTTACTTGTGTAGAACGTTTTATCATAATCAAACAAATGTTGAGCTTGGACACAGAAATAAAATGTAAATTTAATCTATGCCACCTGATTTACCCAATTAAATAACTTGTTGTTCTTATTTTTGTAATAAACCGCCTCAAATAACCATTCCATGTTGAAAAAAATTCTTTATTCCTTTTTGGGAATCTTTTTGTTCTTTGTGCTAGCCGCCATTGGGATATCTAGGCTCTATAAAAATGATATCAAAGAGCTAATCACGCGAACAGCCAATGAAAAGCTAAAAGCAAACTTTCAATTTCAAGATGCCTCCATAAGTATATTAAGTCATTTCCCTAGCTTAAGTATCGAGGTGGAAAACAGCAGCATAATCGGTAAAGATGAATTTAAAAATGATACGCTTTCACAAATACCCAAACTTAGCATTCAAATAGCCCCATTGGCTTATATTTTGAATAAAAAAATAGACATTCAAGATATCATCATTGAACAAGCACAGTTTAATTTAATCATTCTTCCAAATGGTCAAATGAATTGGGATATCTTTCAAGCTGGTCCACAAGAAGCTCCTAAAAAAGAATCAGAACCCAGCATGAGTATTTCCTTGAATCATTATCAATTGATTGATTCAAAAATTCTTTATAAGGATGAGATGCGGGGCTTTTCAAGCCAATTAATTCAGTTAAATCATGAAGGTTCTGGAGATTTTTCAGAGGAAATTTTCACCTTAACCACCAGCACCCAGGTTGAAAAGCTAAGTGTAGAGTTCCTGGGTAAAACCTATTTATCAGAGGTACAAGCCAAACTAGAAGCTCCTATAGAGATGAATTTCGCCAACATGGAATTTGCCTTTAAAAACAATGACTTGTATTTAAATGAATTACCTATTCATTTTGATGCTAGGGTGGCTATGCCCGATACCACCATTGACATGGACATCAAATTTCATGCCTTAAAATCACCTTTGAAAGATTTCTTATCTCTTGTTCCTGTTTTATACCAAAACTCATTTAAAAACCTGCAGGCATCAGGGGATTTTGCCTTATCAGGCTATGTCAAAGGTAAAATGAATGGTAGCTCTATGCCTGGCTTTGGAATGGATTTACGTATCTCAAAGGGTGCATTTAGCTATGCCAACGTTCCTGTTGGAGTTAAAAAAATGGAAATGGACTTACAAGTTGATAATCCAGATGGAATACCTGATCACACGGTAATAGACCTAAAAAACTTTCATGTGTGGCTAAATAATCAACCAATACAGGCCCATTTGCTCTTAAAAACGCCTATTTCAAATCCCTACCTCAAAGCAGGCCTCACAGGGGTGCTAAATTTGGGGGAAATTGCAAAAATTATTCCTCAGAAAAATACCCAAATGAGTGGTAGTATTCAAAGTGATATTCAATTAGATGGCTATGTCCAAGCGTTTAAGCAAGCTAAAGGAAAAGCCAATGGCTATTTTAAAGCCAATCAAATTCAATACAGCCAAAGCGAAACGCAACAGCATATTAGCATCAAGACTGCTTCTGCCTCTATAAACCCCAAGGCATTAATAATCAGCTCACTGGAGGGAAAGGTAGCTAATACCGAATTCTCGGCTAGCGGTAGTTTACAAAATTACGTCATGTATTTCCTGAAAAATGACCTAATCACGGGGAATTTGACCATAAATTCGCCTTTGCTGGATTTAAACCCATGGATACCTAAGGGCAACTCTACACAAGCAAAATCAGCGAAAGCTAGTAACACTTTCGAGATCCCTAAAAACATCGATTTTACTCTTCAATCGAGCATTGATAGATTACTTTTTAAAGACCTTCAGATTACAGAAGCACAAGGAAAAATTCGAGTAGCAGATCAAGTTATTTCCATGGATGGTATATCCTTTCGATTGGCTAAGGCCTACTGGAAATCAACAGGTACATTTAGTAAAAAAGAGAATCAAAACCCATCCCTTAAGTTCGCCTTCAATATTCATGATTTAAATATCCAAGAAGCACATAAATACTTTAGCTTGGTTCAAAAATTTGCTCCTATTGCTGGGGCTGCACAAGGCAAGGTCAACGTAGACTTTAGCTATTCTGGAGATTTAACTAGTGATTTATCCCCCAATTTGATGAGCACCAACGCGGAAGGGAACATGGACTTAATCGATTTCAATGTAAAAAACTCGAACAGCTTTAACCAATTAGTGAGCTTAACCCAATGGAATCAATTGAAGAATTTGGAATTAAAACCTAGCCATGTAAATTTTAAGATAAGTCAAGGTAGATTGCAATTCAAACCATTCGAAATCAATTCCAATTTGACCAAATTTCAAGTAACTGGTTCCAATGGATTAGACCAAAGTTTGGAATACAATATCCTGACGGACATCCCAGCTAAAACTTTACAATCAGGCCTAGCGGTTAGTTTGAATCAACAATTAGCCAAATTAAATCCCAACTTAAATTTGGAAAACATTCAGCAAGCCTTAAAAATGCAAATTACTGTTCGAGGTTCCATACTTAATCCTCAATTTAAGGTGAATGTCATCAATACGCAGGGAAATCCAACTAGTACGGTGAGCACACAAGCAAAAGAATTAGTGAAGCAAGAAGCTAAACAGCAGATAAACAAGCAGTTAGATGAGGCAAAAAGTAAAGCAGAAACCATCAAACAAGAAGCAGCGGCTCTCTCACAAAAAGTAAGGCAAGAGGCTTATGCAAATGCTGACCGAATGTTGGAAGAGGCCAAGAATCCATTGATGAAAATAGCTGCTCAGAAGATTGCTGAAAAACTAAAAAAGGAGGCCGACAGAAAAGCGGATGCTTTGTTAGAAGAAGCGGATAAAAAGGCGCAAGAACTAATCGAAAAGGCGCGTAAAAATTAACGAGCCTTTCCATTTCCAAATTGATCACTCGCTCTGACCGCTTTTGAACCTTGGAAATCAATCTCAACTAGTTTTTCACTAGATACATAGTTATGCTCTTCGTCTTCTAAGTGGTATAAAACCTTTCTGCTAACTGGGTCAATAACCTCCCCGCTAGAGGGGTAGGCATATTTCCCATCTAAGGAGAAACTAATCCACCCGGGCATATCTTTTAAAGGAATACTGGTCAACTGCTGATAAGGCGCCTTTCCCTGAAACACATGCAAGCGCATATTATAGCCATCGCATAACCAAATTTCTTTTTCATCGGGAGTTAAAGCTATGCCGTGACTAGGATTACCATGCCGACGAACGGGTCCTTTATTCCAACCTTCCACCACAACACTGGCTAATTTCTTTCCCGTTTTTAAATCACCTACTTCAAAGCCCAATAAACTATCCACGGTAACTAATCCTATACTTTCTTTGCCATTGACAGTAAATGGACGAACAAAATTGCTAAATGGCCCTATTTTCTGCACCAAACTGTGCTTTTGGGCATCCACTTGGTATAACCATGGATTACCAATATCAGCCAAATAAACGTATTGACCAGATAAACCATATAAGGTATTATGTGCTCTTTTGAATCCTTTTAAAGTCTGCATAATTGCCCCTGTTTCGCAATTAACTACATTCCAGAAATCTTTTTCTAGGGAAGGCAAATACATGGTTTTCCCATCAGGAGAAATCGACATGCGGTCACATCCTCCCACAAAGGGGATTTCCCAAATAACTTTTTCTGTGCTTAGATCAATGCGTTGCAAAGATTCCAATGTACTTACATACAGGCTATTTAATGGAATGCTCACTGCAATTCCTTTCACATTGGAAGGCTTTCCATTGGGATGTAATCCTTGGGTTTTTATTCGTTTGACAAATCGATGATTGTTGTTGATATCAAACACCAAAATCCCGTGTCCCCCATAACCTAAATAATCCCGTATACCTGGAGTAGCTACATACAAATATCGCTTGAGGCTCGCTTGATTTTGCGCCATGGATGGCGATACAAAGAACAAGCATACTAAACTAAAGAGGAAATAACGAAAGATTTTCATAGCATTGGGGCTTAAAAAAATGAGATGAACAATAAAGCTCATCTCATCTTTTGGGATCTTATTTAAACAAGTTCATTATTTTTTATACGTAATCTTAAAAATGGTTCCACCCAAATCATCCGCTACATACAATGAACCATCCGGACCTTGGGCTAAGCCACATGGACGATGTTGAACTGGGCCAGTTGGTTTTGCTAAATCAATACCAGAAAAATTATCTGCAAAGATTTCCCATTTACCTGATGGCTTATTATTTACAAAAGGCACAAAAGCAACAAAATAGCCCTTTTTCAATTCCGAGTTTTGACCATGAAAGGCTACAAATGCACCGTTTTTATATTTGGCAGGAAATTGATTTCCTGTGTAAAACAATACGTCATTAGGTCCTAGATGTGCTGGAAATGCCACCTTAGGATCAATCGCTTTTTCTCCTGCTGTTTTCTTACCATCTCCACCGTATTCTGGTGCTAAAATCTTCTTATTTTGAAATTGATCATAATAGATGATTGGCCAACCACCATCGTCTCCTTCATGAATCTCATACAAACACTCGGCAGGTATTTCAGCACTTTGCTTGGGTGTATAGTATTGAGGATAAAAATCATGAAAAAATCCACGGCCATGTGAGGTAGCAAATAAGCTGTTTGTTTTATTATTCCATGTAATACCCACCGCATTTTTTAATCCGGTAACATAGCGTTTCCCATCTTGAAATTTCTGACCTAATTGATCAGCCTTAAATTTCCAAATACCGCCAGCTGAATCCAAAACAGTACAAGGAACCATGCCTTGACCAGTTCCAGGTACCCGACATGCATCGTTCCAGGAACCAATGGTCACATACATATTGGACTGTTTATCAAAAACAAAAGGTTTGGCATTATCGCGACCTTTATCGATTAATCCACTCACAATATTTTCGTAGTGCTCCTTATCTACTACTTCCAACTTATCATTCATTTTAAAGCGATTTACGCCCGAATTTGAAGAAGCATATAAATAACCATTTTGAATTTGAATACCCGTTCCTACAAAATCTCCGAAATAATTTGTCTCATCCGCCACGCCGTCCTTATTGGTATCTCTTAAATGGACAATCCCTTTACCATCCTTAAATTTGGATAATTTGGCATAAATATCTCCATTGTTAGCTACAGTTAAGTGACGCGTAGCACCCAAATTTGAGCCCACAATCGTGGTCTTAAATCCTGCTGGTACTTTGACTGCAGATTCTTCTACCACTGATTTAGTTAGAGGTTTATTGGACATTAAAATGCCCAAAGAAAGCGTTGCCAATGCCCATTGGCCTATACTCGTTTTAATTTTTTTCATGTTAATGGATGAGGGTAAAAAAAATTCATTTAATCAAGTTCAAGTTACCAAAATCAGTTAAAAAACCTACCAGTAACTGCACGTATATGCATTTAATTCTTAATTCTACATTCTACATTCTTAATTCTACATTCTTAATTCTACATTCTTAATTCTACATTCTACATTCTTAATTCTACATTCTAGATTCCTTACACCCGAAGAAATACTTTTTTCTGGTACATAAAATATAGGAAATACCATTTGATACCCGTATAACATATAGCCATGGCAACGGCATTGTAGGGATTCCCCAACAATTGACCCAACCAATGGAATACACTATCCGTACTATATTCCCAATTGATAAATACGCCTGACATATAAATCAAGATGGAATTCATACCAATTATTCGGAAGAAAAAAGACCATTTTTGATAGCCTTTTACATCAATGATGTAATAAAACAGGGACAATAACAATAAACTAATCCCCCCAACTAGTAAGACAAAGGAACTCGACCATAGGTTTTTATTGATGGGGAAATCCAAATTCCAAATCAAAGCTAATATGATAAAAAATGCTCCAAACATGGCCATGCGCTTGGTCTTTTGAATACCATCACTTGGGTCATTTTTCAAGTAATTACCTGTTAAAATCCCTAATAATCCAGTAGAAATAGCCGGAATGGTCGAGGTTAAGCCTTCAGGATCATGATTCCCTTTGTACAATCGACCCGGCATGACCAGTCGATCCAAATAAGATGCGAAGTTACCTTCTTGACTTAAATCTCCGGCAGGGAATCCTGGAGCGGCGTTAAACTTCAACATGAGGTAATAAAAGGCTAAAATACCACCAAACCAGATGGCTTGAATGCTAGGCTTTTTGGTATATAAATAAATAATATTGGCAAACATATAGCCTAAACCAATACGACCTAATACGCTTCCGAAGCGAATTTCCTCTAATGGCTTAATCTCCAATCCATTGTTGTAAACCACACCCAGTAAAGCCAATACGATACCTCTTCTGATAACTTTAATTAAAAGCTGCTCTCGGTTTTTCCCTTTCTCTATTTCTTTACCCAAGGAAAATGGAGTGGCCACGCCTGCCATAAATAAGAAAAGAGGGAAAATTAAATCGTAAAAGCGGAATCCATGCCAAGAAGGATGCGAGAATTGATGCGCAAAGAATCCCCAAATAGGAGAATCAGTAGCCTTGAACATAGTATGAAATATTTCATCAGCTCCCATGATCCAAAACATGTCGAAACCGCGTAAGGTATCTAGAGAATAGAGGCGATTAGCACTCAAACTGTTTTGATCCAAATTGGGTAAAGTAGTCATTTAATGAGGTTTAGATATCACAAATTTATTTCTATGGACTAGCTTGAATCATAAAAGAATCAATTCTAGCTATATTAATTATAATTTCTTGGCTTTTGCTTGTGCAGCTAGTTCTTTGATAGCATGCACCATTTTGTCTAAGTCTTTTAAACGGGTATACACATGAGGAGTCACGCGTACGCAAGAAATATTTTCCCACACAATTCCCACTGTATGTATTTTATATTTCGTAAATAAGGCACTATCCAGTTCAGCAATGGTCATTCCATCAATACTTACCCCGGCAATAGCGCAAGAATATGCCGCCTTAAAAGAAGTATGAATTTTGACACCGGGAACATCTTTTACCTGGCTAGTCCAATAATTTTTAAGGAATCGAATGCGTTCTTCCTTTCTTTTAGAACCTATCGCATTATGGAAATTAATGGCCTCTCCTATTCCCTGTTCAATTGGAAAGCTTCGGGTTCCCAAGGTTTCAAACTTACGAATGTCTGTGCCTCGAGGTTTATCATTGCATACCAAAGGCCATACTTTTTCAATTTTATCTTTCTTAATCCAAAGCATGCCTGAGCCTATGGGAGCAGATAAAAACTTATGTAATGAAGTCCCAAAATAATCACATCCCAAATCAGGAATCTTAAAGTCCAATAGTCCAAAGGTATGGGCGCCATCGACCAACACTTCGATACCATGCTTTTTTGCCATAGCGCATATTTTGGCTACTGGCATAATTTGTCCAACCCAGTTGATGAGGTGGGTGACATGCAACAATTTAGTCTTGGGTGTAATAGCCTTTTCAAAAGCATCCACAATTTGAGCATCATTCTCTATGGGAAAATCAAAACTCAACTGCGTGTACACAATTCCATCTCGCTGGGCTCTTTGTCGCCAGGCATTTATCATATTAGGATAATCTTGCTTGGTACCAATAATCTCATCTCCGGCTTTAAAATCCAATCCAAAAATGACCGTATTTAAGGCTTCTGTGGCGTTTCGATTGATGGCAATTTCCTCCCGGTCACAACCTGCCAATTCTGCTAATTTATCCCTCAATGGTTCTCTTCCTTGATCTAATACCCGCCACATAAAATAGGAAGGACCCTCATTGGATAACTTATTGTAGCGTTCCACCGCTTCTTGAACAATCCTAGGACTAGGACTTACACCTCCATTATTTAAGTTGATGATGTTAGGGCTAGTGGTATATCCTTGCTGTACAAATGCCCAAAAATCTTCATCTTCGGCAATTTGAGCGGGCGACAAATGCTGCTTGGAATCTAACATTTGTTTGAAGTCGGCCGCATGAGCCTGCTGAAATAAACTAGAGGCTGAAAAGGCACTGGTCATCAGGCCTAAAGATTGTACAAATTTTCTTCGGTTAGTCATAGGTTTAGCTTATAATGCCTATTAATAAAACAAGACCTCATCCATTTTTATAATGGCTGGATTGGTTTTGTCTTTCACATAGGCTGGAAATCTTTTAATACGTTTAGCCAGTATTCGGAAATGCGTATAATTTCCCGAAGGTAAAGGAATATTGATAGCTTGTGGCGAATATCCTCCATTCTCTTCGGGTTGCTCTGGCTTAGCAGTTGCTAATTTCTTTAAGGTTTTCGGTGAATTACCCGCCCATAATTCTATTTCAAGGGGTGGGAAAATATTGGAATCTTGCTTGCGCAAATAACTAACAGTTACTCCCTTAACTACCTTAGCTTGTTTAAATTCAAATAAGGCATCCGCATCTTGCTTTTGAAACCCTATCCAAGTATCATTAGCTATTCCACGAATATCCCGCTTTCCTTGAATCAAATCCTTCAGTGTACTAGCTCCTTTCGCTTGCCATTTAGGTTCGGGCTGAGTAAACAAATAAACAGAATCCGGCACAAAGCGATACTTATAAAAGGTGTTTTTTACCACCTTACTCGCCAACCATCCTGGTTTAGTAGCCAAAACTTTTACCACAGTAAATGCTGGAATATCAATAGGTCCAAGGGTAACTAAGGTACCCAAGGAATCTGGTTCTTGTTCTTTGTCTAGGGTATAATGAATGCTTGTCCCTTTAATGGTATGTTTAAAATTCACCTTGTCTTGTGGTCCCAAAAAGAAATTTTCATTGACCAAAATAGGAGGATTAATCATCAATTTTTCCTCGGTAGGCACAAAGCCCTCCTCCCAATGAATTTTAGGATAGGTCTTCTTCCAGCTTTCGATTTGCTCCAATGGTATTGGGGTGTTCCAAAGAAATACCTCTTTCAACTGAGGTAATTGGCTTATCAAAGGCTGCAATTGACTAGCGGTAATTTTAGTCCCCGATAGGGATAAAGAAACCAATTTCTTATTGGCTAATAAGGCTTTCAAATTAGCTCCTTGGATTTCTGTAAAATTCAAATTCAGTTTTTCCAGATTGATAAATTGAGACAGAATACTCAAATTTTCATCTTTAACAGGCATTTTTGCCAAATTGATTCCAAGCAATTGATCCGAAACTTTGGATAAGTTCTCTAAGCTTTTCAGCTCAAATCGTTTGGCTACATAAAAATCAGCTTGCAGAGCAGGTACGTCACTGGAAATAGGATAAACGGAACAAAATGGAGTATTGACTGCTTGGATGTCAGCATCACTAGCCGCCGAAAATGGATATGCTCTTTTCGGTATTTCCAAGGTGGCAGGTCGAGCAAAAAGTTTAGAAACCAATGTAGCCACTTGCGATGCCGGTGCATAGGCCTTGATTTTTTTATCTAAAGAGGCTCCATCTTTTACCCAAGCTTCCAACAGCAATATCTCATCGGCACTTAGCTGGCTTTTACCTTTGGGCGGCATATGTTCCTTATTGTCTAAGG
Source organism: Cytophagaceae bacterium (assembly GCA_027491315.1). Classification (GTDB taxonomy): domain Bacteria; phylum Bacteroidota; class Bacteroidia; order Cytophagales; family Spirosomataceae; genus Aquirufa. The sequence continues at coordinate 252,918 of JAIXWL010000004.1, read as the reverse complement.
GTAAATGGGCTCGTTTTAAAAATAAGCTGTTGCTAACATCGCCCGCTTTCAAAAAGTCGCCATGCTTTCCGCCTTGTAGTAACTTAGCTACTGAGCTCATATTCAATTGACCCTTGGTTTTTTGGTCATTATGGCAAGAGACACATTTTTTCTCAAAAATAGGCTGAATGGCCGATTCAAATAATGGAGAATCACCAGTGGGAGCTTTTAGCTCACTTTCCTCTTGCCATAATTCCGTCAAATAATTCTCCCCATGGGTAATATTTGCCCCACCATGACCAGCTAAACTCAACAAAAGGACTCCTGTAATTGATGCTATTAGTGCCTGTGAAGCAGTAAGCAATAATCGGTCAAAAAGCACCAGTTGTAACAAATAAAACCAAGATACGGCTAAACCAGCCCATTGATGAAAGACCAAAAGCGTAGGATCAAAGCCGGGCTCTTGCGACAAAAAGAAACCGAATAAGGCAGTAAGTGCCGATCCAAAAGCGGTAAGGTAAAGCACAAAACGGAACGAAAGGTAAAAGGCATGCTCACCTAATGGTCTTCGTAAAAGATGAACAAAGGGTAATAAAACGCCCATGCCAATAGGTAAATGTAGAATCAATGGATGAAGGCGACCTGTGGCTTGAAAGGCCCAAGGTAAATTCACTTGATCTTGCCAAAAAAGAAGAAAAATCAATAAGGCATGTAGAAAGATTAAGCCACTCAACAATACACTGTACCAAGAAGATAATTGTTCTTTATTCATCCCATTTATGCCAAAAGTCCAGGGATAACATTACCCGAAACGTCGGTTAATCGGTATCTTCTTCCCAAATGTTTATAGGTTAATTGCTCATGGTTGATCCCCATGAGGTGTAAAACTGTGGCATGAAAATCATGAATATTCACAGGGTCTTTAGCCACATTGTATCCAAATTCATCTGTTTCACCATAAACGGTACCCGGCTTCGTGCCTCCACCTGCCATAAAAATACTGTAAGCCCTTGGATGGTGATCTCGGCCATAATTATCGGGCGTAAAGTTTCCTTGGCAATAATTGGTTCGACCAAACTCCCCACCCCAGATCACTAAGGTCTCATCCAACAATCCTCTTTGCTTTAAATCCGTAATCAATGCTGCCGACGCACGATCTACATCTTGGGCTTGCATGGCCATTTCATTGGGAAGATTTCCATGGGAATCCCAACCCTGATGGTATAATTGAACAAAACGAACTCCTGATTCAGATAATTTTCTAGCCAATAAAGCATTGGCCGCATAGGTGCCTGGTACTAGGCATTCAGGACCATACATTTTAATGATATGATCAGGCTCCTTAGATAAATCCGTCAATTCTGGTACAGCCGTTTGCATTCGATAGGCCATTTCATATTGCTGCACTTTGGCCTGAATTTCGGGATCTCCACTTTCATCAAATCCTAATTGATTTAATTCCGCTAAATGATCTAACATTCTTCGACGGTCTTTTTTGTCAATTCCTTCGGCGTCATTGAGGTATAAAATAGGGTCTTCGCTAGAACTAAATACTACCCCTTGGTGGGTCGAGTCTAAGAATCCATTCGTCCATAATTTAGAATAAACCCCTTGCCCATTTCCTCTACCGCGCGATAATAACACGCAAAATGCGGGAAGATTTTTGTTCTCACTACCTAAACCATAACTCATCCAAGCACCCATGCTTGGTCTATTCCCAACTTGAGCACCTGTTTGTAAAAAAGTCAAGGCCGGATCATGGTTAATGGCATCAGTATTCATCGTTCGAACGATACAAATATCATCCGCTATTTTGGCAATGTTGGGTAACAAATCACTAATGTATGCCCCTGACTGTCCATGCTGCCTAAAATTATAATAGGAGCCCATCAAGGGAAACTTGGTTTGACTGGCTGTCATTCCTGTTAAACGCTGCCCCCCTCGGATGGATTCAGGTAAATCCTGCCCCATCATTTTATTCAATAAGGGTTTATAATCAAAGGTTTCATACTGGGAAGGCGCTCCATTTTGACATAAATAAATAATCCTTTTGGCCTTTGGAGCGTATTGGGCAATTCCCAATGGACTGCTGGATGGATCTGTTCCATCACCTTTCCAAATCTTGGGAATTAATAAAGAGCCTAGGGCTAAGCCGCCAATACCTGCCGCCGCCTTTCCAAAGAAATGCCTTCTGGTGATATTCAGTCTATTTTTAAAAAACTCATTTTCCATAGCTGAAAAGGTTTAAACCCGCATTAATGTTTCTTCCATATTATAAATCATCTGAATCGTTTGCATCAATGCCGCAGTAAATGGATTAGCCAATGCTTGATTTTTTTGATATTCTCCAATCTTCATTAATTGATTGATTTTTTTAGGCTTCTGTTGAAATTCGACCTGCTCAGCCTCTAAATACTTTTTCAAAATAGCTAATTCTTTAGCTTGAGGGGTTCGACAAACTATTTTTCGAAAAACCTGACTTAAAACCTCATCCACAGGTAATTTCAGCTTAGCCATATTCTCTGCCAATACCCGAGCACTTTCAGATACATGTGGGTCATTCATCATGACCAGAGCTTGTAATGGGGTATTTGTTCTACCTCGCTGAACTTCGCATTGATCCCGGTTACTGGCATCAAAAATCAACATGGATGGAGGAGGAACCGTACGTTTGATGAACACATACATACCTCTACGGTATAAGTCTTGCTTATGATCTTGTACATAAGTCATTAAAGAACCACGTCCAGAAGATGCCACTTCCCAAATCCCTCTCGGTTGATAAGGTTTGATACTCGGCCCACCAATTTCGGTATTCAATATATCTGCACTTGCCAAGACATGATCCCGCACATTTTCTGCCGGTATGCGCAAGCGGGGAGCATGCGATAAATAAACATTATCAGGATCTACTTTCAAATGTTCCGATTTAATGGTCGAAGATTGACGGTAGGTAGCTGATGTCACAATTTGCTTCACCAAACGTTTGATATTCCAGTGGTGCGACTTAAAATCAACTGCCAACCAATCCAATAATTCAGGATGGGTAGGTAATTCTCCTTGCATACCAAAGTCGCCCAGTGTTTTTACAATTCCCCGACCAAAAAACTGAAACCATACCCGGTTAACAAATACACGGGCTGTAAGCGGATTTTGATCATCAACCAACCATTTGGCTAATCCTAAACGGTTTTTGCCATATTTTTGAGGAGAAAAAGGTAAAATGCTTTTGGGTATTCCTACACCTACTGGCTCACCATGAGCATCGTAATTTCCCCGGTTCAGCACATAGGTAGGTCGCCAGTTACTTGAATCCTTCATCACCATGACTTCTACTGCTGCTGTATCCCTTTTATTGATAAATTTCAAAATAGAAGCAACCTCTTGGCTTGTAATTTTGATATTGGGAGGATCGGCAAAAGAGGCATCAATGGTTCCAAAAAGACCTTTTTCTGGAACTTGGTTAAAAAATGCATAGGTACTATAATAGTCCTTTTGAGAAATAGGATCATATTTATGATCATGGCATTTAGAACATTCAAAGGTGAGCGCCAAAAATGCTTTCCCAAAAGTACTGGTCCGGTCATTGACATATTCCACGCGATATTCTTCATCTATAACCCCACCCTCTTGGGTGATTTTATGATTACGATTAAAACCTGTGGCTAAAATCATTTCTTTGGTGGCATGAGGAATCAGATCACCAGCCAGCTGCCAAGTTAAGAATTTGGAATAGGAATAATTCGAATTAAACGCATGAATGACCCAATCCCGCCAAGGCCACATGGTTCTTAAGCCATCGTCTTGATAGCCATGTGAATCCGCATATCTGGCAACGTCCAACCAGTAAGTGGCCATTTTTTCACCGTAATGCTTATTGGCCAACAATTCATCCACTATTTTTTCATAAGCCTGGGGACTTGTATCTTTTAAGAAATGGTCTTGCATTTCCAAGCTAGGAGGCAGTCCAGTCAAATCAAAACAAACTCGCTTTAAAAGTCGCTCTTTATCGGCCTCCTCATTGGGACTTAGCCCTTTTTCTTTCATTTTAGCATAGGTAAAATGATCGATGGGATTCCGAGCCCATGCGGCATCAGCCTCAGGTATTTCAGGAGATTTAGGGGCAATAAAGGCCCAGTGAGGTTTGTATTTTGCCCCTTGTTCAATCCACTTTTCCAGTAATTCTATTTCATGTGGACTTAAAGTCAAATTGGATTTCATGGGGGGCATACGCAGAGAGGTATCCTTGGCTGTGATTCTGGCCATTAATTCCGATGCATCCGGATTCCCAGGAACGATAGCGTGCGCTTTGGCATTATCCTTAAAGGCAGCATAAGCTCCCTCAGGAGTATCTAATCGAAGGTTGGCTTCTCGTTTGTTGGCATCTGGCCCATGGCATTTGAAGCATCGATCAGATAAAATAGGTCTGATATGGTAGTTGTAGTCAACTACATCGGGCATGGCCGTATCATCGGCTTGGGCACTGGTACATCTCCAACTGGTATAGGCTAAAATACCCAAAGCAGCCAAAAATAATATAGAACGTAGGGAGTTAATTTTCATGGTGATTTTCATTCATTCAATTTTTATTTCCATGATAAACATTCCATTTCATTGAGTTCTGGTCCACCACCTCGGTTGGCGCTGCCAGCCACTACATAAATTTTTCCTTTCCAATAGACAACCCCTGTTCCATGCCTTCCTTGTATTAAATTAGGTAAACTAGACCATTTCCCTGTACGGGTATCCAAAACCTCCACTTCGGAGTGGGCAGGTACTTGCTTCACACTTTCTCCATTCATGACCACCAGGTATGGACCATGGGCAATCGAAGAGGTTCCCGCTCGTAAAGTAGGAAGACCTTCCGCCAAGGTTGACCATTGATTACTTTTAAAATCAAAGACATCCACTTCTTTCATGCACAAATCCAAGACTTTACCAATCTTCGCATGAGAAGTTCTGCCTCCAGCTACATAAGCTTTATCTTTACCCACCATCACGGCTTGGAAATGATCCCTTGCCCTAGGGGCATCAGGTAATATTTTCCAAGTATTTGTTTGGGTATCATATTCATCAAACCACTTGACATGTCCATCATAATGCCCGTCAATAATGCCCGCAACCAAATAAATTTTATTACCCCGAGTAAATACACCCACAGATCCTCTCAAACGATCAGCAGGAATAGTAGCGCCTTCTCTCCAGGTTTTTGTTTTTGGATTGAATATTAAGAATTGAGGAATAGGTTTTTCATGTGGGTAATTGCCCGTTAAAGCACCTATTACATAAATTTCATGCTTAAAAGATATGGCTTGAAAATGATGAAATTCCATAGGAGCATCAGCTAAAACCGTCCAATTGGATGTTTTTGGATCAAATTCTTCAATAGGTCTTTTCCCTCTACCTCCTAGGGCATAAAATTTCCCGTCGCATTCCACCATGGAGCTTTCATGCCTTTTTTGAGCCGGTTGCTGGGATGTGATGATGTTCCAAGTGGAGGAAGAATCTTGACCAGATGCCCCCCAAGTGATTAGCCCAAGGCAAATCAGGAGAAACTTTTTCATGGTTTAATAGGTTTAAAAATCTAATGTAAAAAAAATATAGAAATGTTCCACTTTTTTATGCCGATAGACCTAGATAAAATTTCGACAAATTATTTTTAGCTTAGTGCTGTAATTCAAATACCCATAGACCCTTAAATCTTACCAATATGTATAAAAGACTCAGTATTTTAGGCGTTATTGCGGTGGCCTCCACCAGCATCATGTCCTTAACCAATGCACCCAAAAAGGCATTGGTGGACGAATCCACAGAAAAAACCTATACCCAATATTGCTCCAGTTGCCATGGTGAAAAAGTAGATGCTTTCGTAGACCGCAATTGGAAACATGGAAAAAGTAAACCCGAATTAATTGCTTCCATCACCAATGGCTATGCTGATTTAGGCATGCCATCTTGGAAAGCTGCACTAAGCGCTAAAGAAATTGAAAATTTAGCTGATTTAATTACTGAAAAATTAGCCAGTGTAGATCAATATAAATTTGCAACTAAGCCTAGCTCCAATGTATTCAAATCAGAAGGTATGACGGTGGTTTTGGATACCATCGTTACCGGCTTGGAAAGCCCTTGGGGATTTGCCCAATTACCTAACAAAGATTATTTGGTAACAGACCGTGCCGGAACTTTGTATTTGGTAGATCAGCAAAAGCATAAAACAGCTATCAAAGGTACCCCTGCGGTTATGGCCAAAGGACAGGGAGGTTTATTGGATGTGGTTTTACATCCTAACTATGCTTCCAATGGATGGATTTATATGTCCTATTCTAAATTCAAAACAGAGGGTGGACAAACATTGACTGCCACTGGAATTGTGAGAGGAAAAATCAAGAATAACGAATGGGTTGAATCTCAAGATATTTTTGAATCCCTACCCTATACCAAAACTTTCCATCACTTTGGTTCACGAATCGCCTTTGACAAAAAAGGATATTTATTCTTTAGTGTCGGAGAACGTGGTATGGAAAAAGTATTCCCTCAAGAAACAGACAATGATAATGGAAAAATTCATCGTTTGAATGATGATGGAAGTATTCCAAAAGACAATCCATTTGTAGGAAAAGATAAGGATAAATTTCACCATAGCATTTATTCGTATGGACAAAGAAATCCACAAGGTTTGACCTTGAATCCATATACTGGAGCCATTTGGGAAACAGAACATGGTCCTCGTGGTGGTGATGAAATCAATATTATTCAAGCCGGTAAAAATTATGGCTGGCCAACCATCTCTTACGGTATCAATTATGATGGCAAACCAATAACCAACATTTCAAAGAAAGAAGGCATGGAACAACCTATTACCTATTATCTTCCATCCATTGCTCCTTCAGGTTTAGCCTTTGTAGATAGTGATAAATACCCAGCTTGGAAAGGGAATTTGATGATCGGATCATTACGTTTCAATTACATGAATCGGGTGGTAGTAAAAAATAACAAAGTCGTATCCCAAGAAAAAGTACTTGTTAACCTAGGTCGTATGCGCAATGTAAAAATGGGTGTGGATGGATATTTGTATGTGGGGGTTGAAAACCCAGGTATGGTATTCCGCGTGAGACCGCAATAAATTCAACAATTTTAAGGTGTTTTGAACAACGCTGTCAAGGTTTGAAACCTTGACAGCGTTGTTTTTTTTAGCCCATTTACAGGTCAAACGAATGAGAATTCATTTCTATTGTCCAAATTATTGATATTCAATTTCTGAATAGTAAGGCAGGCATTTTTCAATTTGCCCTTTCTATTAACCATTCATCCAACTCATTTTATTGTTTGTCATATAGTACTATGTATAACAAAGTACCGGATTTAGTTTTGCATTGTCAAAGAGAGACATGCAACCCTTTTAAACTTGCATGCATCTATGACTCGTTCTCTGTTAACAACCAAAAAATAATTCAATCCGCCTAATGAAAACTTTTATTTTATCAAGCTTTTTAAGCATCATTGCCCCTCTCATTGCCTTTGCTGACAACGGACTTTCAGCAAAAATCCGAGATGAAAAAAACCAGCCTGTTCCATTTGCCTCTGTCCTATTAAGAAAAGCAAGTGACTCTACCTTAGTAAAAGGATTCATCACCGATGAAAATGGTGAATTGAAAGTTTCTGCACTTCCACAAGGCAATTTCACGCTTAAAATCCAGTTCACGGGTTACAAAGCTTTTTCCAAAAAAATAGGAGAAGTAAATGCCAATACCCAATTGGATTTAGGAGTTATCATCTTAGAACCAATTTCAACGCAACTAAATGAAGTTGTGGTGAAAGCCACCAAACCCTTCATAGAAAGACAATTAGACAAGACCGTTGTCAATGTAGAAAACTCTGTGATGGCCGCAGGAAATTCAGCCATGGAAGTTTTAGAACGCTCGCCTGGAGTAATTGTTGACAAAGACGGAAATATCAGCTTAAGGGGTAAGCAAGGTGTTAAGGTGATGATCGACGGTAAAATATCCTATTTATCTGGAAATGACTTAAGTAATTTTTTACGTAACCTTTCAGCGGATCAAATATCCCAATTAGAGATAATGACTAATCCATCATCCAAATATGATGCGGCCGGAACGGCGGGAATTATCAATATCAAAATGAAAAAAAATGTGAATATGGGGATGAATGGATCGGTTAATGGGACCATTGGTCAAGGTGTTTATACTCGTTCAAGTGCCGGTCTAAACTTAAACTACCGAAATAAAGGTTGGAATATCTTTGGGAATGCCTCTTATTTTGGCCGCAATAATTTGCAGCAAAACTACATCACCCGTTATTTCCGAGCTCAAAATGAAGTCTGGAACTCTACAACCGATTTCCCATTTAAAGGAACATATACTTCGATGAAGGTAGGTGCAGACTGGACGGTCAACAAAAAAACGACACTTGGTATACTATTTTCTGGAGGTTTGAATCAGACTAGCTTAAACAACGGATTAAATCAATCTATTCAACGCAATCTGACAACGAATGCCGTCATGAGTAGATTAGATACTTATAATACGATGGATAATCCCTTTCATAATTTTGCCAATAACATCAACTTCAAGCATACGTTTGATAGTACCGGCAAAGAATTAACCATCGATTTGGATTATGCCCGTTACGTAGATAAAAACCAGAATGATTATTTGACACAGTGGTATGGTTCTGAGTTTAAAAAAATCAAAAATGATTCCCTTTTACGTACAGGTGCATTTTCTAATATTGATCAATACTCATTCAAATCAGATTATGTATTACCCATCAGCAAAACCAGCAAGTGGGGAATGGGGCTAAAATCCAGTTATGTAAAAACAGATAATGACCTTCAGTTTAGAGGTAAAACAGCCAGTGATGTTGATTATACCTTTCTTAACAAGCAAAGTAACCGCTTTATGTACGAAGAACAAATCCATGCATTGTATCTAAATACAGAACGTAAATTAGGCAAATGGAGCTATCAAATTGGTTTGAGAGGAGAATGGACAATAGCTGATGGAAAATCCATGGCTTATGGAAATACGGCACCTGATTCTTCTTTCCACCGCGATTACAAACAATTGTTTCCAAGTGCTTTTGTCCAATACGAAGCCAGCAAAGATCACACCTTGGGTTTAAATTATAGCCGTAGAATTAATCGCCCTGGATATTCTGACTTAAATCCATTCGTATTCTTTCTTGACAATTATACTTACCAAGTGGGAAATCCAATGTTGATGCCACAATTAACCAATTCATTTGAATTAACGCATACATTCAAAGGAGCATTCAATACCACCTTGGGATATAGCCATACGGATGATGTCATTACACAATTATTAAGACAAGATACTGAAGCTCGAAAGACATACCAGACATCTGCGAACTTGGCTCAAAGAACATCTTATAGTGTAAGCTTCTCCTTACCAATCCCAGTAACCAAATGGTGGACCAGCAATACAGATATTCAACTTAATCGCAATGAATTATCTGGTAAAGTAGATCAAGCCCAAATTAATCCTATTGGGAATATGTTTTACATCAATACAAACCACACATTTAGCTTAAAGAATGATATTAAATTGGAGTTAGGAGGACAATACTTCTCAGGTGGATTGGAGCAAGCATTTAATTTTGGCCCAGGAGGTTCATTAAACATAGGTATTCAAAAATCAGTTTTGAATAAAAAAGGAACCATCCGTATTAATGCAAGTGATCTTCTATATACTCAAAACCCTATGGCTACCATTAAGTATAGTGATATAGATATAACGGTCAAAAATAGAAATGATACGCGCGTAGTTCGATTCAATTTCACTTATCGCTTTGGTAACTCGCAGGTTAAAGGAGCACGCAACAGAAATACGGGTTTAGATGATGAAAAAGGCCGTGTTAAAGGTGCCAACTGATAATCAAAATATACGCTAATCAACTAATAATCAATTTTTAAAATTTGTTAATGCTTAACAGCTTTTAACTCTTCAACCAGGATGAATCTAGATTTGTCCTGGTTTTTTTGTGTCCAGTTCCGTCAAGAATAAAGTGAAAAATGGCTAGCCCAGTATAATAAGCTCCCATTCATTTTCACCACCAAGTATTTATAGATGGAGAACCAGAAATTCTGAAATACGGGAATATCATGTATCACTTAATACAATCCATCTAATGAAAAACCTATTATTAAGCACCCTCTATCTTTTCCTTTTCCAATATTTGATGTTAAGCCTGATAAGTATAATTCCAAAGACGATAGCCTATTAAAATCTATGGAATATCTTTTACGCAGCGAAAGCCCGTGTGCATAAGTCCTGAATCGGGGCTAGATTTCATGCGGGCAGAACTGCGATAAGAAGCACAATAGGAATCATTACATAAAAAGGAGCCTCCTCTCATTACTTTTTTTGGAATACCGGGTTCATCAGGATCATAACTATTCAATGGTCCTTTGGGATTTTGTGCCAAGCTTCCCTTCTTTTTTAATGCGGCATAATAATCATGACGGTAATTGTCAAAACACCATTCCCAGACATTTCCTGCTACATCATATAAACCAAAACCATTGGGAGCAAATTGCTTCACAGGAGCTGTGGTATGTTGGTAACCATCTTTAGCTTCATCTTTGTAAGGAAATTTCCCTTGCCAGGTATTGGCTTTAAATGGCCCAGATTCTACCGGCTCAGAACCCCAAGGAAACTCCATGCGTTGAAGACCCCCACGAGCAGCCCATTCCCACTCAGCTTCTGTAGGCAGGCGTTTCCCTGCCCATCGGGCATAGGCTTGGGCATCATCCCAGGATACCTGCACTACAGGATGATTTTCCTTTCCTTCAATGGATGAATGTGGTCCCGCTGGATGTCTCCAATCGGCACCCCGAACAAATTGCCACCATTGACTGTAATCCGCCAAATTTACAGGACCAGTCGTGGGTACAAATACCAAAGAACTCGGAGCTAATAATGAATCAGGTGGCTTGGGCGTCCCTGCTGGCACTTGCTTTTTTAATTCCTCCCATGAAACAGTTTTTTCGGCAGTAGTGACATAACCTGTGGCAGCGACAAAAGCGGCAAATTGAGCGTTCGTTACTTCTGTTTCATCCATCCAAAATGCTTTGACTGAAACTCGATGAACAGGATATTCATCGCTTCGACCTTTTTCATCGTGGGCTCCCATTTCAAATATTCCAGCAGGAATTTTCTTCATCCCCAACCATGCAGATGGCTTTACCTCTTTTTTTTGAATCATTTGAACTTTCACTATTCCCCTTTTAGAGGGCATAGGCACATGACAAGCTGCCAAGGAATCCTTTTGGCGCTGAGTTAATTGCGCCAAACTCATCGTAGTGGAAAAAAGTATCACCAGAATAAGTATGGGATATTTCAAACTTGGTTTAAATGCGTTTAGATCAAATAACATTTTGATGGATATGAAAGGGGGAATTTAACAGAAAGGAAAGACAATTGCCAATTAAATAACTAGATAAGCTTTCACAAAACCACATTTTTAATCCTTTACCCTCAAAGGAGAAAAATAAATAATCTCCACAAATGGCCTAATCCTAGCCGTGAAGGGTTCGTTAATCGAAATCTTTCTTGATGTTGATTTTTATCAGGAAAAACATTCATTAGTTTCATTAGTTTTGAGATAATTAAACCCCTTAAAAATATATGACTGATAAAATTAAACGTCATGAGTTCTTAAAATCCTTAGGATTTAAAGGCGCTTCTTTAGTAGCTGTTTATTGCGGAGCTTCTGCTATGAGTTCATGTAAAAATGAAACAAGTATTACACCCACTTCTTCGGTTGATTTTACATTAGATTTAAGTCAAGCTGCCTATGCTAAACTCAATACAGTAGGCTCGTATGTAGTCAATCAAAACGTGGTGGTGGCTCGGGTTTCTAATACGACTTTTGCTGCTGTAACTCAAATTTGTTCGCATGAAGGAAGAGCAGCCGTCATTTTTAGTAGTGGAGGCTTTTATTGCCCTGAGCATGGTGCGACTTTTGACACGGGTGGTAAAGGTTTAAACGCCAATGGAAGCAGAGGTTTAACTACTTATAAAACAGCATTATCGGGAAATTCTCTGAGAGTTTACTCCTAAATCTATCTTTTTACTAGGATATATTATTATAATTCAAAAAGATTATTTAACATTAACCGTTTAATAACCCTTAATGTTCTATAATAATATGAAAAACAACCTTAGTAGAAATGAATTTTTGAAGTCATTGGGCTTCAAAGGAGCCTCGCTGATGGCAGTCTACTGTGCTGCATCAGGCCTAAGTTCTTGTTCAAAAGAAGAAAATGTAAGTCCAAGTTCTTCTTCCACGACCAAACCAGGGACCCCAGCAACGGGTGTAGATTTTACCCTGGATTTAACAAAAACCGATTATTCAAAACTGAATAATCCCGAAGGATTTGTCATTGCCAACCAAATCGTGATTGTTCGAGTAAACACAACCACATTTGCTGCTGTGACCCAAGTTTGTTCCCATGAGGGAAATGCTGCCATCAGTTATGCCAATGGTGGATTCAGTTGCTCCGTGCATGGTGCCAAATTTGACATTAATGGTAAAGGCTTAAATGCTGAAGGAGCCAGAGGTTTAACTACTTATAAAACAGCCCTCACCGGCACTAACCTAAGAGTATACTCTTAAAAAACAGACACATATGAAGAAATTTACCTTCCTGCTACTCTTCTTAAGTGGTATGGCTACTACCTCTATGGCTCAAGATGATTTGATGGCCATGCTTGATAAGGAAGCCTCTAAAGAAAAAGTATATACCCAAGCAACTTTCAAAGGGTCGCGCTTAATCAATGGTCAAACCATTGAAACAATTGCCAAAAAGCACCTAAATTTTTGGATTTCACACCGATTTGGTGCGGTAAATTCTGGATTTTTAGAAAACTTTTTTGGTTTAGATGAAGCTAGAATCAGACTAGGGGTAGAATATGGCATTACGGATCAATGGTTATTAGGTGCAGGTCGCTCATCCATTGAAAAAAGTTATGATTTCTATACCAAATACAAAATTTTGAGGCAATCTAACCAAATGCCCATCAGTGTTGCAGCTTATGGAAGTTTAACAATTAATACCATGCCAACAGGTTATACGATGCCTTCAGGCACGCTGATGCGGTTCTTCAATGATCAACAGCGACAAAGCTATGTGGGTCAAGTATTGATTGCTCGTAAAATGAATGAGAAGCTTTCCATACAAGTGATGCCTACTATGTTGCATAATAACCTAAGCGAGTCTCCGTTTCATGAAAATGACATGGCCTCCATTGGATTTGGTGGACGCTATAAATTGAGTAATCGATTGAGTATATCAGCTGAATATTACAAGAACTTGGTAGACAAGAATGCTTATTTAGCTAAATCAGGACAAGTTTACCCCTATCAAGATTCATTTGCCTTAGGTTTTGATATTGAAACGGGAGGTCACGTATTTCAATTGCATTTTTCTAACTCACGAGGAATGATTGAAAAACATTTTATTGGTCAAACAACCGGAACCTGGGGAAATGGAGATATTTTTTATGGATTCAATATTGCCCGAACTTTCAGTTTTGACCCAGAAGCTAAAAAAACACACAAATAATCGCATATGAAACGTCTAATTATGGCAACTTTGATCGGTTGCATCGTGGCTTTATCCTTTAGTGCTCAGGCTCAATTGTACCAAGCTCAAAACGGAGAGGTTTCCTTCTTTTCTAAAACACCTTTGGAAAATATCGACGCCGTGTCTAAAAATGTCAACAGCATCATCAATTCTGCCACGAATGAAATTGCTGTTCAAATGCGCATTAGCTCCTTTGTCTTTCCTAATAAGCTCATGCAAGAACACTTTAATGAGAATTATTTGGAAAGTGAGAAATACCCAATGGCTAGCTTTAAAGGAAAAATCAAAGAAGCGGTAGATCTTAAAAAAGCTGGCACCTACCCGGTGACAGCCTCTGGAACGGCAACCATTCATGGGGTAACGAAAGCCATTGAGATTAAAGGAACCATTATTTCTGATGGAAATCAATTGCAATTAACGAGTCAATTTGATGTTCAATTACAAGATTACCAAATAAAGATTCCCAAGATAGTATTCGCAAAAATTGCTGAAGTCATTGAAGTAAAAAGTAAAATTCTGTTTACCCAAAAAAAATAAATGAATAGTAAAATCTTCTTGATTACTCTAGTTGCCTTATTTATGGTGGCTTGCCTAAGTGATAAAAACAGTCCTTTACCTGTTACTGAAACAAACACCGGTACTAATACGGGGGTGCAATTGCCCAATTCCAATGCTTCCTGTGATACAACAAGCATCACATTTGACAAATCCGTTTGGCCTATACTTCAATACAATTGCACCTCCTGCCATAGTGGTGCCACCCTTTCGGGTGGAGTGGACCTAGGTAGTTATGACAAAATTGTACCCTACATTAAAAATGGCAAACTGTATGGTTCCCTAACCCATGCTAGTGGCTATTCTCCCATGCCCAATGCCACTACAACCTTGTCTAAATGTGACATCACTACCGTCAAAAAATGGATTGTTGGCTCCTATCCGTCTGGAAATTTATTAGTGGATTTAAATCCTGTTAACCCTGTAAATCCGATTATTGCAGTAAATCCAAGCCAACCCGTCAATCCTCCAGCTGTTACCTGCGACCCAAGTTTAGTGTATTTTCAGCAAAAGATTTTACCGGTCATCATATCCAATTGTGCCATGAGCGGTTGTCATGATGCCATCAGTAAAAAGGATGGCGTGCAATTAACAGATTATACCAACATCATGAAAGTGGTACGGGCAGGCGATCCAACCAACAGTAAATTGTATAAAAGCATCATTCGAACAGACAATGAACGTATGCCAGTGCCCCCGATGGCACCCCTAAGTACTGATGTTAAAACATCCATTTTCAATTGGATTAAACAAGGTGCTCTCAATAATTCTTGTGAACCAAGTGGAAGTGCCTGCATCACCAACAATGTTAGTTTCTCCATCACGGTTACATCCATCTTGAAAACCAATTGCATCGGTTGTCACAGCGGAACTGCTCCATCAGGTGGCATTGATTTAAGCACCCATGCGAATGTTCTGAAAGTAGTAAGCAACGGTAAACTATACGGATCCATCAACCATTCCGCTGGATTTAAAGCTATGCCAAATGCTAGTACAAAAATCTCAAGTTGTGAAATCAGTCAAATCAAGTCTTGGATCGATGCGGGTGCATTAAACAACTAAATGATTGATGATAAAATCGTTATTGCTGAATGATAACTATTTTACTATCAATTATTTATCTTTTATAAACTCAAAAACTATAACAAATAAACAAGCATTTCGAACTTCTTACTTTATCAAATAGATTGAGTAAATTCGGGCACTAAACCTGGTTTATGAAAAAATATTTGATTTTAGCTTTCCTTACATTATCCTCTACCCTATGGGGTATTTCCAAACCACTTAAATCCCAAAGACCTAATGTCATTCTAATTTTAATGGATGATTTAGGCTATGGTGATTTAAGTTGTTATGGGGCCTTACAATACGAGACGCCCAACATCGACCGATTGGCACATCAAGGAATACGGTTCACCAATTACTTATCTGCCCAAGCGGTATGTAGTGCCTCACGAGCAGGAATTCTAACCGGTTGCTACCCCAATCGCATAGGAATTTCAGGAGCTCTGTTTCCTAATTCCCCGGTAGGCCTGAATCCTGAGGAAGAAACAATTGCCGAGCTATTGAAAGACCAAGGTTATGCGACTGGAATGTTTGGCAAATGGCATCTAGGTGATAAGAAAGAATTTTTACCCTTACAGCATGGTTTTGATGAGTACGTGGGGATTCCTTATTCCAATGATATGTGGCCAGTTGATTTGGAGGGTAAACCCATCACTAAGCCAGGGGCCTACAAACAAGATTTACCCATTCTTTCCATTTTTGATGGCAATGAACCTAGTATCTATTTGAGAAATCTCAAAGATCAAGAACAAATTACGCGGGTCTTAACCCAGCGTTCCATACAATTCATTGAAAAGAATAAAAACAAACCATTTTTTGTTTACTTACCGCATTCAATGCCCCATGTGCCCATTGCTGCTTCTCCAGAATTTCAGGGAAAAAGTAAACAAGGGCTTTATGGAGACATGATGTTGGAAATAGATTGGTCAATTGGGGAAATCATCAAGACCTTGAAGAAAAATCACTTGGAAGAAAATACCTTGGTCATCTTTACAAGTGATAATGGCCCTTGGTTAAATTATGGAAATCATGCAGGTTCTACCCAAGGCTTAAGAGAAGGAAAAGGGACAACCTATGAAGGAGGCCAGCGTGTTCCCTTTATTGCCTATTGGAAGGGGAAAATTCAAGCGGGACAAATATCCAATCAATTTGCTGCGGCCATGGATGTACTTCCTACCATAGCTCAAGTAACTCAATCCAAATTACCCAAAAAGAAAATAGATGGGGTTAGTCTTTGGCCCATTTTACAAGGCATTAAGCAAGCTGAGCCTAGGAAAAACTTCCTGTATTATTACCGCAAAAACAATTTAGAAGCTGTTAGAAAAGGGGATTGGAAATTAGTTTTGCCCCATCCAGGCAGAACCTATGAAGGGTTTTTACCTGGAAATAATGGCTTAGCGGGACAAGTCAATGAAAATGCTCCCATCCAGCAAGGATTATTTGACTTAAGAAGAGATCCAGGAGAACGCTATGATGTTCAAGCGCAATATCCCGAAAAAGTAAAAGAACTCTTACAACTTGCCGATGAGGCTAGATCGGAATTGGGAGATGATATAAAACAAATAAAAGGAAAAGAGAACCGAGAAATTGGACATATTAAAAAACCGAATGTGGTGTACATATATGCCGATGATTTAGGATATGGTGAACTGGGTGCCTATGGACAAAAAATCATCAAAACACCATATTTGGATGCACTAGCCAAACAAGGAATTAAGTTTACCCAACATTACACTTCGGCTCCAGTCTGCGCTCCAGCACGCTGTATGCTATTAACTGGGAAACATGCTGGCCATGCACAAATCCGAGGAAACCATGAGTTGGGTGGATTTACAGATGAAACAGAAAGGGGTCAAATGCAGCTGGAGGCCCAGACTTTTACCTTGGGAAATTTGATGAAAAATGCCGGATATAAAACGGCAGCAATCGGTAAATGGGGTTTAGGTATGGCTAATGGAACAGGGAATCCCAATGCCCATGGCTTCGACTATTTTTATGGATTATTAGATCAAAAACAAGCTCATAATTACTATCCAACTCATTTATGGGAAAATGGAAAATGGGACACATTAAAGAATAAATACCTAAATGTGCATGAATTCCAAGGTAAGGGAGCAGCTGCAGACGTTGATTTTCAACAATTTCAGGGCAAAGAGTACGTGGTAGACAAAATGATGGATAAAGCATTAAACTTTGTTGAGAAAAATAAAAGCAATCCATTTTTCTTATACCTGCCTTTACCCCTACCCCATTTATCATTGCAAGCACCTGAAGAAGCCGTCAAGCCCTATTTAGGGGCATTTCCAGATAGTGCTTACCTGGGAAAAAAGGGATATACCCCTAATGCACATCCTCGAGCGACCTATGCTGGGATGATCAGTTATTTAGATAAGCAAGTAGGACGCTTAGTAGCATCATTGAAAAACCATAAAATTGATACTCAAACGATTATCTTCTTTTCTTCTGACAATGGAGCCACCTTTGATGTAGGCGGAGTGGATACTGAATTTTTCAACAGCACGGCAGGTTTGAGAGGCAGAAAGCAAGATGTATATGAAGGAGGAATTCGAGAGCCACTCATTGTTTCTTGGCCAGGGGTAATTCCAGGAGGACAAGTAAGCCATTTACCTTCTGTCCAATATGACATGATGGCCACCTTAGCCGAATTAACCGGTCAAAAAGTGGCCGATACAGATGGGGTCTCCTTTTTGCCAACCATTCTAAAAAAAGGCGAACAAAAACAGCGCCCATTTATCTATTTTGAGTTCCCAGAAAAAACAGGACAGGTAGCCATTAGAATTCAACAATGGAAGGGAGTTAAGTCCAATCTGAAGAAAAACAGACAGGCACCATGGGAAATATATGATTTAGAAAAGGACCCATTGGAAACGAAAAATGTGGCCGACCTACATCCTGAATTAATTCCACAATTGGATGCGATCCTTAAACGAGAACACAACGCAGCCAAAATACCTGCTTGGGAAATTATCAATTAGTTGAGAAATAAATGTCACATTTCATTCGTTGGTTTTGCAACGCTGGCAAGGTTTGGAACCTTGACAGCGTTAAGCAAAAAACCAAGCTTTAGTTGGGACATTATTTCAACCCAACTGGACAATAATTGATTTTTAAAGCATCCATGCCCGGCAAAATCCCTTTAACCCTGCGTAGGAAATCATCATAATCTTTTGCTTGCTTGGGTGACCAAGAGATTTCTGATAAGGCCAATGCACGCGGAAAGGTCATGTATTCTGCATAAGCTGGTGTGCTGATGTATTCAGTCCAAACATTTGCCTGAATACCTACAATATGTTTAGCTTCTTCTGCACTCAATTCAGGAAGATCTGGTTCAAATGAATAGCATTTTGACAAAGGTAAATTTCCGCCAATGGCTAAAGGCTGAGTTTTAGGATCAGCTTGGTAATAATCCAAATAGAAATAATTATTAGGAGACATCACCACATCATGGTTTTGTTTGGCAGCTTCTATTCCACCTTTTGTACCTCTCCATGACATCACCATGGCATTGGGAGATAAACCTCCCTCTAAAATCTCATCCCAACCCAATAATTTCTTCCCTTTGGAAGTAACAAATTTATCTATCCGTCGAATAAAATAACTTTGTAACTCATGCTCATCTTTCAAGCCTAATTTTTTAATTAAATCTTGACAAAAACGGCTTTCCTTCCACTGTTTTTTAGGACATTCATCTCCACCGATGTGGATATATTGGCCTGGAAATAATGCCATTACCTCCGTCAAGACGTTCTCCATAAAAGTAAAAGTCTCCTCCCTCGGGCATAAAACATCTTCAGAAATGCCCCATTTAGTTGCTACTTGATAAATTTTATCTGGATTACAACCCAATTCAGGATATGCTGCCAAAACAGCTTGAGAGTGCCCAGGCATTTCTATCTCAGGTATGATGTTGATGAACTTCTTAGATGCATAGGCAATCACCTCCTTAATTTCTTCCTGCGTGTAAAATCCTCCGTAGGGTTTATTATCATATTTTTGATCACGGTAATGCCCAACCATGGTCTCCTTGCGGATGGAGCTAATACTGGTCAACTTAGGATATTGTTTAATTTCAATTCTCCAACCTTGGTCTTCTGTTAAATGCCAATGAAAAGTGTTCAACTTATAAACCGCCATCAAATCCAAAAAACGCTTGATAAAACTGACTGGAAAATAATAGCGACCCACGTCTAGCATCATACCCCGATAGGCAAATCTTGGCGCGTCTTCAATCTGGCAAGCCAAAGCTGTCATTTCCTGATTAGAAGTGATATTGGAATAAATTTGAGCAGGCATTAATTGGAAAAGTGTTTGCAAAGCATAAAACGCTCCTCTGCCTGATTTCGCTTGAATCTCAATCTTTTTGGTTGAAACGTTTAATCGATAAGCTTCGTCTCCCAAG
Organism: Cytophagaceae bacterium; assembly: GCA_027491315.1. Classification (GTDB taxonomy): domain Bacteria; phylum Bacteroidota; class Bacteroidia; order Cytophagales; family Spirosomataceae; genus Aquirufa. Next base: position 233,272 of record JAIXWL010000004.1, on the reverse strand, counting down.
GTTGAATTTTGAACAAAAACAATGCCCTTGGTACTAGAAGCGCCTGATTTAATAGTAAGATTCAATCCGGTGGACAAGTAGATTTGGTCTTTCAGCATGCTTGCCACCGCATTAAAACTTTCATCCTGAGTACTCAAGGTTATTGGTGTATTTTTTTGAAAAATAAATTTCCCCGGTATAGCAGTTAATTTAGCCGGTTTGGGAATCAAATTGTATGTTTCCTGTGCGGTTAGTTGGAAACAAAGTAAAAAGGCGCAAAGGCCCCAAAAAAATCTTTTCATATAGATAGGTTGTTTGGAAGGAAGCAAAGATAACTTTTCATTTTAAAATGAAAAGTGTTTGACTATATTTTAGATTTTCACAGCCTGGGTGAATATTTTGGAATTAATTTTTCTCCGAATAAAAATCAAGTACTTGATTATGTAACTGGTAGTTAAAATAATAAATAAATCTCATTCGTTCTAACGCTGGCAAGGTTTGGAACCTTGACAGCGTTGAAAAAAAATGCCACTTTTATTCATTCGAGGAAATCGTATATTTGCCGAGGTAATTAACCTACTATGAAAAAATTTATCAGTGGCATATCCTTTTCTTTTTGGATAATCATAGCTGTCATCATCACCTTAATTTATCCCACTCCATTCCTAGGTGCGGATGGAATTCAATTCAAAATCTTCATTATTCCCTTACTCCAGCTGATCATGTTTGGTATGGGTTCTACCATGGGCATTCACGATTTTCAAGAAATATTGAAGTCGCCAAAAGCTGTATTTCTTGGTATATTTTTTCAATTTAGCATTATGCCTTTGGTCGGCTGGGGACTGACTAAAGTTTTTGATTTCCCAACAGAAATTGCTGCAGGGATCATTTTAGTGGGTTGTATGCCCTGCGGACTGGCCTCCAATGTCATGTCATATTTGGCTAAAGCCAACGTTGCTTTATCTTTAACCTTAACATCCATTGCTACCTTTCTAGCTCCCATTCTTACACCACTTCTCATGAAAAACCTGGCGGGTCAATTAATCGAAATAGATTTTTGGGATATGGTGTGGGAAATTTCTAAACTCATTTTAATTCCCATCCTATTGGGGGTTATTTACAATAAAATCATAGGACAAAGGTGGCCTTGGTTTCAAAAGCAATTACCGCTTATTTCCATGCTTAGCATTGCCTTTATTATTATCATCATCACAGCAAATGGAAGGAATTCTTTAATTTCTGTAGGCCCCTTGTTGGTACTGGCTTGCTTCCTGCATAATATCCTTGGTTTTATTTTAGGGTATTGGGGTGGTCGAGCAACAGGTTTACCGGAAAAAGATTGCCGTACCATCGCCATCGAAGTAGGTTTACAAAATGCAGGTTTGGCCTCAGGTTTAGCTATGGCCATGGGTAAAGTGGCTACCGTAGGATTACCTGCCGCAATATTCGGGCCTTTAATGAATATCAATGGGTCCACTTTAGCCAATTATTGGAAAAATAAATAAGCATGAAATACTTTTTCACTTTACTATTTGCTCTCCTAAATTTTCCATCTTGGAGTCAATCATCTCCTGATCCCAATTTCCATATTTATATCCTTATGGGGCAATCCAATATGGCCGGACGTGGAGAAATGCTTGAACCCTATCTGTCCCAACAACACGAAAGGGTATTTATGTTGAATGCTCAAAATGAATTTGTTCCGGCGAAACATCCCATGCATTTCGATAAACCCAGTATCGTGGGTGTAGGTCCAGGTTTAAGCTTTGGCATCGAAATGGCAAAAAATTCCCCCAACATAAAAATTGGCTTAGTCCCATGTGCTGTGGGAGGCTCTTCTATCCTTGCCTGGCAAACAAACGCTTTAGATGAAGCTACCAAAACCCACCCTTGGGATGATGCAAAAAAAAGAATTTTGGCAGCACAACAAAAAGGTGTGATCAAAGGCGTTCTTTGGCATCAAGGTGAAAGTGATTCCGAGCCAAGCAAACGGGTAGTTTATATGGAAAAACTACAAGGACTTATTGCAGAGGTACGGGCGATTAGCCAACAGGCTCATTTGCCTTTTGTAGTAGGGGAATTAGGCTATTTCAATCAAAATTACCGGGATTTCAACCAGATTTTACGTTCCTTACATGCCCCAAATGAAGGGACTACCTGTGTTTCTGCTGAGGGATTAACGCCCAAAAGCGATAATATACATTTTGATAGTAAATCCGCTACCGAATTAGGTAAACGGTATGCACAGGTTTTACAACAAATGAGCCCCAAAAAATAAACTATACATAAACACATATGCCCTCACTTATTGAAGATCAGGACATTCCATGGATAGACATTGAGCCTGGAATACAACGAAAAGTTATGGCTCATAATGAACACATGATGCTGGTCAAGGTACAATTTTCTCAAGGGGCTGTTGGCACCTTACACCATCATCCCCATACACAAGCATCTTACGTATCTAAAGGTAAATTTGAAGTCAGTATATCTGATTCAAAAAAAATTCTTCAAGCAGGTGATGTATATTTTGTACCAAGTCATGAAGTTCATGGTGTAATCTGCTTAGAAGATGGAGAACTTATCGATGTTTTCAATCCAGCTAGAGAGGATTTCCTTTAAAATAATTCATTTATAACTACCTTTATCATTCTATTTTTAAGCCAACATTTTACTATGAAACAAAACACTTTTTTCTCAAGGCTCTTGGGAATAGGCAGCATATTCATCCACTTTGGAATGCTTGCTCAAAAAGAACCCGTTTCTTTTCAAGATTTAAGTTTTTGGAAAGCCAATGGAAAAGCCAATTGGCAAATTGCAGGTCAAGTAGCTGCCGATTTGACCAAGAAAGAATTCATGAGTACCCAACCTGGTCAGGGGATTTTAGTTAATTTACCCGAACCTCAAAACCGAGCCAATTTAATTTCAGTCAAAGAATATGGCGACATGGACGTGGAGTTTGACTTCATGATGGCTACTCACTCGAACTCAGGATTCTATTTACAAGGTCGATATGAAGTCCAATTAATGGATAGCTGGGGCGTACAAAACCCAAGTACGGGCGATTGCGGAGGAATTTACAAAAGAAGAAAATTCATTCCTCAAGAATACCTGTACGAAGGCCATGCACCCCGCGTCAATGCTTGCTTAGCTCCTGGCTTATGGCAACACATGGAAATATCTTTCCAAGCTCCAAGATTTGATGCTCAGGGTAACAAGATCAGTCCTGCCAAAGTCTTATTTATCAAGTTAAATGGATATACTTTACATGAAAATGTAGAGCTGGGAGGCCCAACCGGTGGACCTATTTCTGAAAAAGAAGTAGCCCGTGGCCCCATCATGATTCAAGGAGATCATGGTGCCGTGGCATTCAAAAACTTAAAGATTAAGGATTTTGATGGCCAAGCAGCTAGTCTAAGTCCTGTTAATTACCAAGTGTATTATGGCAAATTCAAGTCGCCCAAGGACTTTATTTCTAAAAAACCCAATGCCAGCGGTAGTCAGGCTTTATTAGCTTGGAATGCCAGCAAAATCAACGATGAATTTGCTGGCATTTTTACGGCCAATTTGAACGTTCCTAAAGCAGGTAAGCACCAGTTAGAATTAACGTATGCAGGAAATTACACCCTCCATGTGAACGGTCAAATGGTCGCATCGGACACCGTCAATTCCAATAGAAGAAAGAAAAATGTAGAAGTGGATTTACCTGCTGGAAATTCTGCCGTCAAAATCACTTACTATAAAAACGATGCAGATATGAGTCCGATGTTAGGTTTTGGCATAGAAGGACCTAATTTTCGAATGGTCAATTTTCAGCATCCTTCCTCAACCCTACTCCTAGGTAATGGTCCTTCGGATATCATCTTATTGGATGCCCCTAAGCCTACCATGTTACGTTCCTTTGTGGATATCCAACAAAATGGAACTCGTAAACGACTAGTGCATTCGGTGAATGTAGGCAATCCAGCTCATTTGCATTATACCTATGATTTGGATAACGGAGCCATCGCCCAAATTTGGAAAGGAGACTTTTTAGACACGACACCCATGTGGGACAATCGTGGAGATGGGTCATCTAGACCAAGAGGTCCGGTTTTGAATTTAGGTAGCAGCCCGCTATTGGTTAAGAATGTCGATCTAGAAAAAGGGAATGATAGTATGCCTGAAACAGCAGGATTTAAAATACTTGGTTACGAAATAGATGAGCAGGAATTACCAACGTTCCAATATGAAATTTTCGATTCGCAAGTTCAGGATGAAATCAGGGTTATGGATAATAAATACCTTCAACGAGTAATAAAAATTAAAAACCCAAGCTCTGATGCTTCTTTAAAACTGGTTTCAGCTAAATCAATCCAATCATTAGGAAATGATTTATATGGCATTAATGGACAAAGCTATTATATCCAAGCGCCACAGGCAAGCATTAAGAACATGGCAGATGGACAAGTTTTAATAATTCCTGCTGCTGAAAAAATCACTTATTCCATTCTTTGGTAATCATTCTGAATATACGTCATGAATATACATAACATCACCTTAAATATTAAAGCCAGCATTGTCCTATTAGGACTTTGTTGTCAAACGGTACTGGCCCAGAAAGCTCCTACCGAAAATGATTATTATAAAATAGTTCGAATGGCAATTCCTGAAGGAATTACCTTGGAAGTTGGCGGATTAGTTAGCCTTCCTAATGGAGACGTAGCCGTTTCAACGCGCCGCGGAGATGTCTACATCATTGAAAATTATTTATCTCCTAGACCCACTTATCGGAAATTTGCGAGCGGATTGCATGAAATTCTAGGTCTTGCCTACAAGGATGGCTATTTATATTGTGCTCAACGGGGAGAACTGACCAAATTGATAGATAAAAATGGAGATGGGAAAGCAGATAAATATCAAACCGTTTACTCTTGGCCTATCTCTGGACATTACCATGAATATTCCTTTGGACCTAAAATTGGACCAGATGGATCATTCTATGTTACGGGAAACGTAGGCTTTGGAAATAGCGACTGGTGGGCAGGAAAATCATTGGTGCCTTGGAGAGGATGGACGATGAAAATTTCGCCCGATGGCAAAATGGAGCCTTTTGCGGCTGGAATGCGTTCCCCATGTGGTATTGGAATGGTAGATGGTGAATTTTTTTATGGGGATAACCAAGGAGATTGGCAAGGCTCAGGCTTTATTTCACATGTAGAGAAAGGCGATTTCTTAGGTCATCCAGCCTCGCTAAAATGGGCTGACCGTCCGGAATCTCCTGTAAAAATGAGAAAGGAATTAGTCTTTGCTCAGGTAGACCCCAAAGATAATCCATTTGTAAAACCGGAATATGTCAAGGATGAGGCCATGACCACCATTTATGAATTGGGGAAAAAGACATATCCTAATATGGGTATCAAGTCTCCTGCAGTATGGTTACCGCATGGAATCATGGGTGTTTCAACCTCCGAAATCATCACTGATGATACCAAAGGTGAATTTGGACCATTTGCTGGTCAAGTTTTTGTAGGTGATCAAGGTATGTCCAAAATCGCGCGTGTGTTTTTAGAAAAGATCAATGGGAAATACCAAGGTGCAAGTTTTGAATTCCGCTCAGGTTTCCGTTCAGGTGTATTACGTATGGCTTGGGGAAAGGACAATCAACTGTTAGTCGGTGGAACTAACAGGGGTTGGGGTTCTGTTGGCTCAGAAGACTTTGGTTTAGAACGTTTGGTATATACAGGTAAAATACCTTTTGAGATGAAAGCCATTCGTGCGATGGTTGATGGTTTTGAAATTGAATTTACACAAGCAGCCAATAAAAAATTGGCAGAAGATGTAAACAATTATGAAGTCTTTAATTATACCTATAAATATCATCCTGTTTATGGTAGCCCCATGGTAAACCGCAAGGACAATGCCGTGAGAGGTGCCAAATTAAGCGAAGATGGATTACGTGTTAGACTTGTGGTAGATGGAATGCGGGAAGGATATGTACATGCCATTAAGCCTGATGGAGTATTGTCTGCTCAAGAAAATATTCCCTTATTGCATGTAAGCGGATATTATACGTTGAACCAAATTCCAGCTGGGGAAAAGGCGCAAATTCCATTGGTAACACCGAAGCGTAAGCCTTCTAAAGATGTAATTGATGCGGGAGATAAAGCCAATACTCCTGATAACCAAACAAAAGAAGCAGGACCTAAGAAAAGCGCAGCTAAACAAATCGTTACGGATAAAGAAGCAATGGCCCTATTAACTAAAAATACTTGCTTGGCTTGTCATAAGGTCAATGAAAGGGCCGTTGGACCAGCCTACACAGAAATTGCCAAAAGAAAATACAGTGTAGCTCAAATAATCGCTTTGATCAAGGAACCAAAACCGCAGAATTGGCCAGACTTTGCCACACCCATGGCACCCATGAGTCATGTCCCTCAGAAAGATTTGGAAAAAATAGCCACTTGGATACAGGCTTTGGGAAATAAATAGTTTATAAAAAAAGAGGTGCTTGAGCACCTCTTTTTTTATGCCATTGCCCAAAGACCCAATAATCCCAATAAATAAGTAAGTAGTACACATAGTGAATCTATGCCCATTTGGAAGACTTGTCGTCTCGAGTGCAATACCATTCCCACCATATAAATACAAGTCAAAAGAATCCCTAAACCTGTCAAATACATATCAGACTGACTCAAGGTAGTGATGACCGCTTCACCACTGATCAAGGAAGCTATCAAAAATAAAACAGGCAAAAACGCATTTCCCCCAAAAATATCACTTACTGCCATATTGTAATCCCGAAGTTTCGCCGAGGCAATGCCCGTTGAAATTTCAGGTAAGGCCGTGGCAAGGGCCAATATGGTACCTCCAAAAAGTACACCGCTTATGTTCCAACGTTTAGACAATATTTCTCCTGAATATTCCAATGCCCAACCAGCTAATAAGGTTAATATAGCCCCAATAGCCAGCACCCAAATGGCTGATTGAATGCCCCCACGAAAAGGAGATTTAGGATGCCTCAAAGTAGACAATTTAGTTCCATCATCCACGGGGCGTCCTTCCATTTTGGCCAACCTAGAAATGGAAAAAACGGAGCCTAACCAAATTAACAAAATGAGCCATTCCAAAGGAGTAGATCTAAAAAATACCATTTGAGAAGGAAATTGCTTGGCCATCATGACCAATGTCAAAATCATGATCAATGCTACACCTTCTAAAATTAACACCCGGGAATGACCTTTTAATGTCAAGGGGGCTGATCTTCCTACCCCAAAAACATCTATCAAAACCAAAACTACTGTTTGAATAGCTACCCCACCCAATAAATTACTGATGGCGATATCATAGTCCTTATGATACGCTGCGACCGAGGTTATCGCGATTTCTGGCAAATTGGTAACGATGGCCAAAAATACCATACCTCCAAACGCTTCTCCCAAATTAAAATAGGTAGTTATGGCATCCACAGCCCGGGTAATTTTGACGCCTGCCACCCAAATAATTAGGGTACAGGCTAAAAAAATTACGACCAATGTTATGGAGGAAAATATACTAAAGTCCATGAAATCCTAGATAAATTTTAGCTAAAGTATTCATTGTTTTGTTAAAAAACATTTAGTTTTGAATAATACACAAACCTATACAGGTGATTGTTCAAAGAATCACCTATTAAATTGTTACTATGAAATTCAACCTTCGCCTCGGGCTACTTGTATTGCTACAAATAGGCCTTTTTTCTATGTATAGCTGGGGAATCGCCCCTAACCTAAAAGAAAAATCAAAAGCTAAAAAACCGCTGATTGTATTTGTGGCAGGAGACCATGAATATAGCGGAGAAAGCACTTTGCCTTTGTTGGCCGATATTTTAGAAAAAAATTATGGATTTCGCACGAAAGTTCTAAAATCATATCCAGATCAAAATGCAGAGAAAAATATTCCGGGACTAGAAGCTCTGGCTGAAGCTGACTTAGCTGTATTTTTTCTTCGTTGGAGATTATTACCAGCAGATCAAATAGCGATGATTGATGCCTATGTGAAATCTGGAAAACCCGTGATGGGCTTTAGAACCACAACGCACTCCTTCAATTATCCCAAAGGAGATCCTCTAGAATCCTACAATGCATGGGCTGAATCTACCTTTGGAGCGCCTCCAGGATGGGGAGGAAAATCCAAGCATACGCACTACGGACACAATGCTAGTACAGATGCTACCATAATTCCTTCGGCCAGTAAACATCCCATTTTAAGGGGTGTAGCGCCTAGCTTCCATGTCCGCTCTTGGTTATACCGTGTTCTACCTGATTATCCTGTCAAAGGGAGCGCATGGTTAGTTATGGGTAAGGCCGTTAACCCAGATAAAACAGCTGAAGAGCAACCCATCGCTTGGACATGGGTAAACCCATATAAGGGCCGCGTATTCTTTACCACCATGGGGCACCCAGAAGACTTTTCCGTAGAGCCTTTTCAACGATTAATTGTCAATGCAATCCATTGGGAATTAGGAAAAAAAGTACCGAAAAATTGGGCAGGTAAACTTGACATTAACGTTCCATACCGAGGAATGAAATAATAATTTAACGCATAAAATCACTCATTATTTATGAAATATCCCGTTGCGATGAACATGTTGGTTTATGGACCAGACATGAATGAATCACTAATACCTCATTTATCATACATCAAAGAAGTGGGTTATACAGGCGTTGAAATCCCCATATTTGAGACGGATTTAGCCTATTGGAAACCTTGGAAGGAAGAAATAGACCGACTAGGATTGGAGGTATTTACTGTTACCTTTTTAGGGGCTGATCGTAATACTATTTCATCTGACCCTGCTGTTCGAAAAAATGGTATTGACTTCCTTAAAAAAGCAGTTGATGTAACCGCTTATTTAGGCGCAACCTGGTTATCAGGTCCATATCATTCAGCGCTTGGTGTATTTTCAGGAGCTGCTCCTACCCAACAGGAATTAGATTGGTCCAAGGAAAGTATGTTGGATGTAGCGGAGCATGCTCAAAAAATGAAGGTCATCCTAGGTTTAGAATACCTTAACCGATTTGAAAACTATGTCGTAAGCTCGGCAGATCAATTATACAGTTTGGTCAAGGCTATCAATCACCCGAATGTCAAAATCATGTTTGACACTTTTCATGCGCATATTGAGGAGTTCAATACGGGAGAAGCTATGATTCGGATTGCTGATGAGATAGGCCATTTCCAATTATCAGAAAACACCCGTGCTACCTTAGGTGAAGGACAAGTACATTGGGCCAATGTATTTGAGAGTTTGGATAAAATGAACTACCAAGGTTGGTTGGTAGTGGAAGCCTTTACACCGCTACTTCCAGCTGCCTGCATCTGGCGTAAAAATTATAGCACCGAAGAAGAGTTGATACTGAAAAGCTATCAACATATTCAAAAATTCATTGGCTAATATGAATAGCTACGCGAAATCAGTGCAACAAGGGGGCATCATGACAGCAATTGTCTTTGCCATTTTTTTATATTTAAACCAAGATGTCCCCAGCCAAGAACTTCTAATTTCTAGTGGCTATTTCTTTATTTTGTACGCCCTATTGTTTACTATAGGGAGGCCGGCAGTTATTGATAAACTACAAGATATCATTCAGGATAAAAAAGAGAGGGCGCTGTTAGTTCCTCTCTTTTTATTTTTTGTACTTATCAGCCATTACCTATTTCATGGCATTAATCCATTTATTGGAAGCTCAGGCCTGTACTTCTTTTTATGCCTTTTCCCTACCCTGGCTTTTCTAGCTTTTCCTCGAGTAGAAGCCTCATGGTCCGATTTAATTATTCTTTTATTGGTATTAATACCTTCTACCATCATTCACTTTCCAGGCAATAGCGATATACCCTGGGATACTGACGGTTTTAGTTCCGTTCAAAAAATCACCTTGATTTTAGGTGCTGCCTATTCATTTACTGTGGTAAGAAAATTGCCCGATGTAGGCTTCTATCCAAGTTGGAATTGGGCCAATCTAAGCGTGGCCTTAGGTTCTTGGTTATCATTCCTTGGATTTGTGTACATCATGGGAATAATATGGAACTTCAATATCTCTCAACCTTTTGAAAATTTTGCTTGGATATTGATTCCGGCAGCCATTCGTGAACTCATTCGAGTTTATATTGGAACAGCCCTTTTTGAGGAATTATTTTTTAGAGGCTTAATTCAAAATATTTTGGCTAAGAAAATTGGCCTAAAATCCAATTGGAAGGCTTATTGGACTTGGTCTGCTATACTTTTTGCCATATTAAGTTGCATCACAGGATTTGCCATGTACAAAGATTTGTTCTGGTTTCCTGGACTAATCAGTATTGCGCTTTTTGCTGGAGCTTATTTCTTAGAAAAAAATCAGGTGGCCAAAACAGGGACATACACTTCCTTAGCCATTACAAGTATGTTTTTTGGTTTAGTACACTTCCATGCTGGATCCGTCATTTTTGTAGGCTTAGCAAGCGTGGCAGGTTGGGCCTATGGCTATACCTACATCAAAACCAAGAATGTTTTTTATGCCGCATTAGTACATTGCCTAGTCAATTGTTCTGAGTTCTTATTTTCTTTGCATAGTATCAAATAAGCCAAAAAAATCAGGGCGAACATCTTTCGACATCCGCCCTGACTAGTTTTCATAGGTTAGAGGTTTATTATAAAATCGTAAAGGTGGTTATCATTTTATTCCTCCAATTTAATAGGAAGACAATCCATAAATAAGCTGTGCTGAACCCAAGTAGGAAGAATCAAAAACCTACAATAAGACACATGCACATGTTGAACACAAGAACTTTATGTAATCTCTGGCGAAATTTTCGATTTTTGAGCAGAAATAAATTTCATATCGAATATTTCGGTGAAACACGATACAAAATAAGAGCATAAATCAACTGCAGAAGTTAATTATACTTTCCAAAAAGTAAACTATTCTAGCAAAATCAAGGAAAATTACGCTTCTTTTCTGCCAATATTGACCAGATATCCAAATATTGCCGCAGTAAAAAACATCAAAAGACTATAAATCACCGGCGGGATACTCATGGTACTATTTCCTATCACGGTCAGGGCTATGAAAATGGCTAATGTGCCATTATGAATCCCAATTTCCATTCCAATAGCAATGGCTTGTTTTTTACCTAACTGAAAAAACAAAGGCACATAATAACCAATGGCCATGCTAGCTATATTTAAGGTCAAGGTAGCAAAACCCACCGCTTTAAAATCATCCATGATGTGGCTTTTTTCCTTTAGAATGGTCAATACTATAACCAAGATTAAAAAGATAGCTGAAGCTATTTTAACAGGCTTATCGAGCGCTGCGGCTACTTTGGAAAACTTGGATCGAACAAGCATGCCAATAGAAACGGGTAAAAGTACGATCATGACCACTTCCATCACCTTGGAAAATTGGAGTGGCACATATTGATCCGACTTCATGAATTGCTTCATGGCAAAATTCACTATAAGGGTGATGGAAAATACTGAAATTAAACTATTTAGGGCTGTCAAGGTCACATTCAACGCAACATCACCCTTAGAAATATGCGAATATAAATTAGCTGTTGGTCCACCCGGAGAGGCCGACAATAACATTAATCCCACCGCCAGTTCGGGTGAAAGCCCAAAGCCCAAGGCAATAAAATAACAGATTATAGGAAGTAAAATCATTTGACAGAACAAACCAAGCACAACTGCTTTAGGGAAAGTAACTACTCGTTTAAAATCCTCTATTTGTAAGGAAAGTCCTAATCCCATCATAATGATGGCAAGGGCGAGAGGAAGAAGAACTGTGGATAAAAAATTGGCTTGCATGGCTTTATAGGTTTAGAATATTGAACTAATATAATAAATTTTTGCATTGAATTAATATGACTTAGCTTATAGCATCTCAAGATTAAGCAAAATTTAACCTTGACATCATCTCACTTGGATATAAATCGGTAATATTGTGTATACAAAAACCTATTACATAACATGAAAAAACAAGTTTTTTATTTATTGCCTCTGCTTTTTTCCTTGATTTTTTGTTCCGCCTCCGCACAAATTGTCCGAGGCCCCTACCTTCAAAGTATTAGCCCTAATCAAGGTATCATCCGATGGAGAACAGAGCAAGCCACAGACAGTAAGGTCATCTATGGCGAGAACCCTCAAGAACTGAATAAAGTGGTGGCCGATAAGCAAGCCGTAGTGGACCATGAAGTCATCATTAAAGGCTTGAAGCCCAATAAAAAATACTATTATACCATTGGAGATTCTAAAAACATGGAACCAGGATCAGCTAAAAGGTTTATCCTGACTGCTCCAAAATTAGGTTCTACCCAAGCGGTAAGAATTTGGGCTCTGGGTGATTTTGGTTCTGGTTCAAAAAACCAATTGGAAGTAAAAAATGCGGTAATCAATTATACCAAAAACCACCGTCCTGAGGCTTGGATTTGGTTGGGAGATAATGCCTATAGCAAAGGATTGGATGAAGAATACCAAAAGAAAGTATTTCCTATTTATCAAGAGGACTTTTTTCAAAATTTAAATTTATATCCAGCACCGGGTAATCATGATTATGCGGGAAAGCATGATCCTTCAGAGCCGCCATATTTCAAGATATTCAATATGCCCGTACAGGGTGAATTGGGAGGAGTCCCATCCGGAAATGAGTCCTACTATTCGGTCAATTATGGTCAAGTACATTTGGTGTCTATTGATTCTGAATTAATGGAGCCATCTGGTTTACAGGTCATGGATGGAAAAGGTGCTCAATTTGAGTGGCTGGAAAAGGATTTGGCAGCGAATAAATTACCTTGGACTATTGTCTACTTCCATAAACCACCCTATTCTAAAGGTTCCCATGATTCAGATACAGAAAAAGACATGGTGAAAATGAGAGAACATGTAAACCCTCTATTTGAAAAATACAAGGTGGATATCGTGATGGCAGGACACAGCCATGTCTATGAACGTACTTATCCTATGCAAGGACATTATGGCATCAATGCTACTTTTGACCCCGCCAAGCATATTGTGGAAAAAACCATTGCTCCTAACCAATATGTGGTAGGTAAAGAAGGCCAAGGCGTTATATACATCGTGAATGGCTCCGGCGGACAGTTAGGTGGTCAAAGAGAAGGTTATCCTTTAAAATCGGCCATTTACTCTAACAATAAGATAGGTGGCTCGATGATTTTAGATATCACGAAGACCAAATTAGAGGCTGTTTGGTTGGGTGCAGACGGGGAAATTCATGATCAATTTTCCATTACAAAAAAATAATGTGAAACGGGGATAAATTAAAGGATTACCTCCTTGCCAATTTATCCCCGTTTAATAAAAACACCAGAAATACTCACAGAAAAGTATAAATTATTCCTCTTTTTTTTCTATTATTAGAGATATGAAAATTTCTTAAGAAAGGAATTAAAATCTCTAAACGAATGAAAAACAAAAATCAATTAGTTTCTAGAAGACGCTTTCTTCTAAAGGCCGCCACGGCCGCTATGGCAGCTCCTGTTTTATTAGGACAGCCCCTAAGAGCCGCTTCTGCTAGCGGTCGTTTGCAGCATGCTTGTATTGGAGTTGGTGGAATGGGTTGGGGCGATCTCCAAAATTTTAAAAAACATGGCAATGTCGATATTGTAGCGATATGTGATGTGGATGAACGAAATTTGAAAAAGGCGGCCGATTTATTACCCAATGCACGAACGTATACAGATTGGCGTGAAATGTTCAAACAAGAAAGTGACAAAATAGATTCGGTCAATGTCTCTGTTCCCGACCATAACCATTTTGTTATTGCGATTGAAGCCATTCGTAGACGCAAGCATGTTTATTGCCAAAAACCTATGTGTCATGATGTAGCTGAAGTTAGAATATTAACATTAGAAGCCACAAAAGCAGGTGTAGTGACACAATTGGGTACCCAGGTGGCATCCACCTCTGGAGATCGTACAGGAGTGGAAATTTTAAAATCAGGAATTATTGGTAAAGTAAAGCATGCTTATTTATGCTCCAATAGACCAGGAGCGGTGGCCAAATACCGGCATGTAGGTCCACGCCCAACTGAAGGAATTGAAAACCCACCAAGCCACTTGCATTGGGATAATTGGATAGGCACAGCACCGATGCGTCCTTACGTGCCAAACATCTACCACCAAGCGATTTGGAGAACCTGGCAAGACTTTGGTACTGGCTGGTCGGGAGATATTGGTTGTCACATTTTTGATGCTGTTTGGAAAGGTTTAGGGATGAAAAATCCTATTTCTGTGGTGGCTGAAGTACAAAAATCTTGGCAGGAATCACCTGCAAGAAGAGCAGATACGTGGCCACAGGGAAATCACATCACTTGGACGTTTCCTGGAAATGAGAAAACAGAATCAGATACATTAACCGTAGAATGGTTTGATGGTGAATTTTATCCTCCAAAGGAAATTAGAGCCTTATTTTCAGAGACTGATTATCCAGCTGAATCGGCCATGATCATTGGAACGGAAGGGGCTTTATTAATTCCGCATCAAAAAATGCCGGTATTGCTACCAGAAGCAAAATTCAAATCCTATACCCCACCTATCAAACCAGATAGAAACCATTACCATCATTTTGTAGATGCTTGTCTGGGAGGAGAAAAAACAGAATCTCATTTTGCTCAATCTGGCCCTATGACAGAAGCCGTTTTATTAGGAACGGTAGCTATCCGTGTACCTGATCAATTACTGGTTTGGGACGCCAAGAAAATGAAATTCCCTAATTACCCAGAGGCCAACAAATACATTCAAAGAAAGTACAGAAAAGGCTGGTAAAACTGAGTAAACTGTTCAAATTAAAAGCGTAATACCACCCGGTATTGCGCTTTTTTTATTCTATGAATACTGGCTATACATCCCATTAAATAAAAAAAAGAGGGCAATGTTGCCCTCTTTTTAATGACTCAAATCTAAATTAACTATTGTGGATAGCCCGGGTTTTGAGGTTTCAAATTCGGGTTATTCAACATTTCTTGCTTTCCTAAAGGAAGCAATAAGTGTTTTTCTTGTAAAGGTTGGTTTGAGCTCAAGTTAATATGACCAACAAAATTGTCAAATTTATTTGTTTTCTCATTGTATACTTTACGTAAACGAACCATGTCAAACCAAGTAATTTGCTCATAACATAATTCATGCCAACGCTCAATCCATACAGCCTCTCTAAAACTAGAGGTAGTATAACTTCCTAAACCAGGAGTTTCTAAAGTCGCACGATCACGGATTCTCTTGAATGCGTCATAAGCAGCTTGAGTTGGACCACCAACTTCATTTTGCGCCTCTGCATAATTCAATAAAACTTCTGCGTAACGAATTTGAGGAACATTTAGGTTATCTAAACGAGTACCTGCTACTCCAGCAGAACCATTCGCTTTCTGATTAAAATGTTTGAAAACATAAGGAGCTCCTAATTCAAATGGTGCACCATTACCATTTGTAAAATAGCTAGTGTAGAAATATCCATCTTGATTCTTAGCTCTTAAATCTCCTTTTTCATATGAGTTATAAAAAGCAATGGTAGGAACTGAACTACCCGTTCCTCCAGGACCAGCAAAGGTTACTGGCTTAAAGTTAGGGAAGAAATTACCCATGAAATTACCTGCAACTAAGGTATTGCATTGAATCATGAATAAATGCTCTACTCTGTTTTTCAAACCTTCGGTGTGAACATCCTTGTAGGTTGGAAACAAATTAATTACTGATGGATTTGCGTTGGCATAAGTGATTACTTCCAAAGACTTATCAGCAGACAATTTGTAATAAGCCGCTCCTTTGTTCAATGGAAAACCAGCCATAGTTAAGTACACTTTTCCTAACTGGGCTTTAACCGCAGCCATACATACTCTTCCACTGACATCCATCCAAGGCAAACCAGATTTCTCTGCTTCTAATAAGTCATCTACGATCAACTTATATACGCTTTCTGTGGAAGCTCTTGAAGGTAAGAAATCTTCTGAACCAGCCGTTTGTGGTTTGGTGATTAAAGGAATATCTCCCCATAATCTCACCGCTTGGAAATAGGCCCAAGATCTTAAAAAACGTGCTTCACCTAAGATTTTCTTCTTTTGGTTTTCATCCATCGGAGTGATCGGTGGCACTTTCTCTAAAACTTGGTTTGCTTGAGCAATCACCTTGTATAAACCATTCCAGTAGTTCACTACGTGAATCGTGTTAGGGTCATGAACCAATCCGTACAAGTTATTTAAGTCAGAGTTTTGAGCTGTCTCCGTAGTAGAAGTACCTGTCAAAGCCTCTAATAACTGCCAGTTAGATGAAAATATACCTGCACCACCACCCATGAATCGAGTATCGGCATACACAGAAGCTAAGGCAGCTTCAGCGTGATCAGGAATTTGATAAAAAGCATCTGGTGTTAGATTGGATGGTGCTTTTTCCACCAAGAAATCTGAACAACCAAACTGCCCCAATAAAAGTACCCCACCTAGGGCTACCTTCTTTATTTTGGAATTTATTTTGAATTTCATAATACGTTTCATTTTTAAATTTTCCTTCATTAAAATGCTACCTGTAATCCTAACATGTAAATCGTAGGCTTAGGATAGTTGTGCCAAATCATACCTTGTGAGAATGCTGAGTTTCCACCACCTTGGTTGGTAGGAGTAACCTCAGGATCGCCAACAATCGGATCTTTTACTAAAAGGAAGAAGTTTTGAGCAGTTGCATATACTCTCAAACGACTCAAATTCAATTTGCTTGCTACATTACTTGGTACGTTATAACCTAACATTAAGTTTCTACCACGTAAGAATGAACCATCTTTGATCCACCAAGTATCTACGTTAGTCACATAACCAGCACGTGTATCGCGAATCTCAGCAATCATGGTATTTTGGTTCGTTGGAGTCCAAGCATTTAATACAGAAGTATAACTATTGGCTAATGCTTGACGGTCTTCACTTGGGTGAAGGTTCATCAACATAACTTCATTTCCATAGTTAAACTGCATCTCAAGGGTTAAATCAAAGCTCTTATATTTGAATGAGTTTGAAATAGCTCCCCAGAAATCAGGACTACCATTTCCAATAATCGAACGGTCAGCATCTGTAATAGCACGGTCTCCGTTGAAGTCCTTGTACTTGATATCACCAGGTAAAATTTTCAAACCATTTCTATAAGAAGTCCATTTAGCAGCTTCTTCAGCTTCTGCTGTACCCCAAATACCCAAACGAGTTAAACCCCAGAAAGAACCTACTGGCTCACCAATACGAATGATGTTCGTTGGGTTAGTAAAGTTAGGTCCACCCACGTTGAAGATATCAGATGGAGTCGCTAAGGTTAACACTTTGTTGCGGTTGAAAGAAATATTAAACTGGGTATTCCACTGGAAATCTTTGGACTTGATGTTTGTTGAATTGATCGAGAATTCAAATCCACGGTTCTCCATAGAACCCACATTTCTACGAATAGTAGCATAACCTGATGTTTGAGGCACTGGAGCATCTAACAACATGTCGGTAGTCAAACGGTAATAGTAGTCCGCCTCGATATTAACTCGTCCACCCCATAAACCCAACTCGATACCGAAGTCAGTCTGTGCCGTTTTCTCCCATTTTAAGTCTGGGTTAGCTAATCTAGAAATACCTGTTCCAGATACACGACCATCATTGTAAACAGCAGAGTAGTTCGAACTCAATAAAGAAAGAGATGAGTAAGCCGGGATTTCAGAGTTACCTGTTAAACCGTAACTAGTTCTGATTTTCAAATTTGAAATGGTTGAATTTCCTTTTAAGAAATCTTCCTCAGATACTCTCCATGCTAATGCTCCTGATGGGAAAATAGCAAATTTGTAGTTCTCTCCAAATTTAGACGAACCATCCGCACGAGCAGTACCAGTTACTAAATACTTATTCTTAAATGTGTAATTAACACGTCCGAAATAAGAGTTAAATGCAAATCTAGAAGCACCTGATCCTACTGTTGGATTCACAGCTCCGGCACCTAAGTTATTGAAACCAAAATAATCCGTAGCAAATCCATTCACACTTGCTCCAATGTTGAAGAAGTCTGTTTGCTGCCATGAAAGACCCAATAAAGCGTTCAATGAATGATTTTCGTTGAAATCTTTGGTATAAGTCAAATAGTTCTCTAAAGACCAAAACGTTTCTGTTTGGTTAGTAGCTGAAGCATTTCCTTGTCCACCGATATTCAAGGTTCTTGTTTGAGATTGATTATTTTCTTGAGTCATGATGTTGGCTCCTAAAATAGTTTTCATCTCCAAACCTTTCATGAAGGTAATGTTAGAATAAACACTTCCTGTAGTTGTTTGCGTATTTAAGATATACTTACGTCCCATTAAACGGTGAACTGAACTCATCGTTCCTTCCGCAAAAGGGAAATCACGGTTGTTAGCATAAGTACCATCCGCATATTTTACAGGAAGGAAAGGGAAATCTTCCACAATCTGTCTTGAAACCGCATCATTTACGTCAGATAGGTTTTCCGTTTGGTTATTGTATGACAAGGTTCCTCCTACTTTCAACCATCTTTTGATTTGATCATCAATGGTAAATCGACCAGAATAACGCTTCAAATAGGTTGTTTTTATTAAACCTTGATCATCACGATATCCCAATGAAAAGGAATATTGAGTACGGTCATTACCACCGCTAAATCCTAATTGATGATTTTGAGATAATTTGTTTTGAGTTGATTCCTCAAACCAATCTGTATCAAATAATGGGTTACCACTCGCATCAAATACACGTGGATCTGTTCTTCTCAATCTTGGATTTAAATAAGCCCAACGACCTGCAGCCCAACCAGCTGGGTCATATTTAGCCATATTTGCCCACGCTAAATCCTCCACTGCCATGTATTGTTTTGCATTCAATACCTGTGGCTTGTTAGGACCTGCTACATTGACACTGAAGTCAGCATTATAAGTAACGCTTCCTTCACCTGATTTACCTTTTTTAGTTGTTACTAAAATTACCCCATTGGCTCCTCTAGCTCCATAAATCGCTGTTGAAGAAGCATCTTTCAATACCTCCACGGAAACGATATCGTTTGGATTCAAGTAATCAATCGCCGAAGTAAACTGGTTCATGTTACCTTGTGGCAACATCACACCATCAACCACATACAATGGGTTATTGGATGAGTTGATGGAACTAAATCCACGTACACGAACCGTGGTACGACCACCCGGACGACCTGAGTTAGTACTAACTTGAACACCCGCCATTCTACCAGAAAGTGCTTGGTTTAAGGAAGTAGCTGGGCGCTCCATCAATTGATCTGTTTTGATAGAACTTACAGAACCTGTTAAATCCGACTTTTTCTGAGTACCATATCCAATCACGACAATCTCGTCCAAATATTTGTTATCTGGCTTCAAATTAACGTTAATAGATGACTGATTTCCAACAGTTATTTCTTGTTGGGTATATCCAATTGCGGAGAATATCAACACCGATCTGGAATCACTTACAACAATCTTAAAATTACCACTGGCGTCGGTCATGACTCCTTTGGTAGTTCCTTTGACAACTACGTTAACTCCTGGAATTCCAGAGTTAGTTTCGTCTGTCACTTTACCCGTAACAGTGATATCTGCTACCTTGACATTTTTAATTTCGCTTAGCCTTCCTACCCTCTCTGATAGGGCCGCCTTCGCTGGCAACATACTGAAGCAAGTCAGTGCAATACCCAACATGGGCAAAGCGCTTTTCATGCTCAATTGTCGATACGACATGAGTATTTTTTTTTGCATAGTTAGACCATTTTACTGGTTATTTAGGATTAGTTAATCTGCAATGTTATTAACCAAATACAATTTTTCCTAAAAAAAATGATTAAACGAATGTTAATTTTGTGATGAAAAATTTAAATTACCTGTCAAGTAAAATTCAATAACGAGCTTCTATTTCGAATTTTATTTATTTAACGGCTTGGCATATACGTAAGGTGTAAAAAATCCCCTCTTAAGAATTTTCCATTTTTTTGGTATTTTATTAAAAAACTTGTCAAAAATCAAAAATTCATACATACCCTATCGTCAAATTTTGAAAGAAAAATGAGTAGATTCTCTCGCTAAATTGCTTGAAAAGATAATTACCTAAAATAGCCTGTTAACTCGGCAAGGGTATTACATAATAAATAATATATTTGGACAAAAAAGCCATTATGAAAGCCAACCAAGACCGTCGAACCTTCCTGAAAAATACAGGACTACTTACCGCTGCTTCTGCATTTCCGTATATCTGGACTAACTCAGAAAAGCATTCTTCTTTTATACCCAGCAAAAAAGTGGGTGATAAAGTTAATTTAGCCTGTATCGGTATAGGAAACCAAGGTGGCTCGGATGTAATGTCTTTCCATAAAACTGGTTTGGCCAATTTTGTGGCCTTTTGTGACGTCGACATGGGTGCTCCTCAAACTTTAGAAGTACTTAAGAAATTCCCTGATGTTCCTAGATTTCAGGATTTCCGTACTATGTTCGACAAAATGGGAAACCAAATTGATGCTGTAGCCATTGGTGTACCTGACCATGCCCACTTTGCTATCACCATGATGGCCTTGGGTTTAGGTAAACATGTCTATGTAGAAAAACCAATGGCCAGAACTTTCAACGAGGTGGAGTTGATGATGAAAGCCGCTAAGAAACATTCCAAATTGGTTACTCAAATGGGAAACCAAGGACATTCAGAGGCCAATTATTTTCAGTTCAAAGCCTATAAAGATGCAGGAATTATCAAAGATGTTACAGCCATTACAGCCCACATGAACTCGGCCCGCAGGTGGCATGGATGGGATACTAAAATCAAAAGCTTCCCTTCTGCCGAGGCTGTTCCAAGTACCTTGGATTGGGATATTTGGATGGGAGTAACCCAGCCTCATGATTATAATAAGGACTTTGTAAATGGACAGTGGCGCTGTTGGTTTGATTATGGTTTAGGTGCTTTGGGCGACTGGGGTGCACATATCATTGACACAGCCCACCAATTCTTAGATTTGGGTCTGCCAACTGAAATTAACATGCTAAGAGCAGATGGACATAATCCATATTTCTATCCGCAATCCTCTACCATCTTATTTAAGTTCCCAGAAAGAGCTAACATGCCGGCTGTGGATATTACCTGGTATGATGGTGTCAACAACCTTCCTCCTGTACCACAGGGTTATGGAGTAACCGAGTTAGATCCTAACATTCCACCGGCAAGTAATGGAAAGATTCAACCAGCCAAATTGAATCCGGGTAAAATCATTTATTCCAAGGATCTGACCTTCAAAGGTGGTTCGCATGGAAGTACTTTATCCATCATCCCGCCTGAACAAGCTAAAGATATGGCTTCTAAATTACCAGAAGTGCCAAAAAGCCCTTCTAATCACTATGCCAACTTCTTGAAGGCTTGTATGGGACAGGAGGAAACTCGTTCTCCTTTTGCCATTGCTGGTCCTTTAAGTCAAGTATTCTCCCTAGGATGTATGGCTCAGAAATTGAATACAAAATTGATTTTTGATCCTAAAACAAAGCAAATTACCAATAATAAATTAGCCAATTCTTTACTGAAAGGTGCCGCGCCAAGAAAAGGTTGGGAACAGTATTATAAGGTTTAGTTATTAGGGATTAGGGATTAGTGTTTAGGGTTTAGTGATTAGGGTTTAGTGAGAATATATTAGTGAGAATATATTAGTGATTAGGGAATAGGCAGAATTGTCTTGTCCTGAAAAAGGTTGACAGTTAGGTATATTAATAATAAAAAACACTAAAAAAAATACTAATAACTAAACCCTAAACCCTAATCCCTATTTATATATATTTTCCAAAAACACCACCTCTCCTTTTTCGTCAAAATCAATTAGGTTATACCATATAATCAAAGGGGCAATTTTATTGACTTTGATCCACTTGGAGGGAATGTTGTAATAAGGGCCGTCCAACTTCAGAGTATCCATGGCCTTGGAATTGGGCCCCAAGAGTAATTTTCCGTATCGAATGGGGTCTTCTAAACGGATACAACCATGGCTATAAAATCGCTTGGAAGAAGCAAAAAGCTTTTTTTCTGAGGTATCATGAAGATACAATCGATAGGGATTTTCAAAGGGTATTTTCAGTATGCCCAAGGTATTCCAAACACCCGTTTTTTGTCGGAAGGAATAAGGGAAAAAATTCTTACTTAAAGCTTTCCAATTAACTGTTTTTGCATCTACAAGCTGATTATTTTTATCCAAGAGGTCCAAATGACTCGCATAGAAATAGCGTATATTCTTTTGTATCTCAGGCAATAACTCCTCGGTGGCAATACTTCGGGGTACATACCAGTTTGGATTAATAATCAGGTTTTTAATTTGAGCCGTCAAAACCCTGGTTGGTCTAGCAGGCCTACCTAACACCACTTTCATCTTTAATACCGTCTGGTTTCCCTGATACACCTTCATCTGAGCTGCTGGTATATTCACAACAGTCAGCAAAAGGTTTTTTCTAACATGGTGCAGCCAGCGATAATGATTGGCTGAAAGCGTTAATTGGGCTATTTTGTTTCGATCAGGCACTAGGCTATCCTGTTCAGCTTGTAGCCTAGTCAAAATAGTCTTCACCTCTAAAGATGAATTATTTAGATAGTTAACTAAATTTGCAATTGATTGTTTTTTCAAATAAGCATCAAGCAAAATGCTCACCTCATTTTTCCTTAATTCGAATACATAACCCTGAAACTTAAAATTAGGTCTAGGATTACCAAAACTGAGGTCTTCAAAGAAGGATTGAGCCAAATTTTGAATTTTAATCTCAAGCAGCAAGGAATCTTCAGCACTTCTCCAGCCATGTGGCTGCTGGGCCAAGGTATCTAAGAATCCGTGGGCATAGAATTCTGTTTTTAGGGCGAATTGAGGTGAAAGATGTACTAAACTATCCAAACTTTTAATCGCATGGGGTCTACTTAACCAAGGATAGGGTCTTTGTGCATGAAGTCCCAGGGCAATGAACATCAATGTCCCAAAGGAAAAAATACATGATCGACTTAAATGCATAAATAAGAATTATTAGCCCACAAAAGGCAAGCAATTTACGTGTTTCTGAATTGGAAAAACCGTTTATTCAGCAAGGGAGTAAAAGCTATTGATTCTACCCTTCAGCACAAGCTTTAGGTGAATATTAGCTTGGCACTGGCTATCACAAGACCTATGGCTAGCAAATAGCGTAAAGTAGGTACATTAAACTTTTGACTACCATAATATGATCCTAAAAGTCCTCCAACTATGGTAGCAGCTACTGACCATTGAAAATCATCACTCACTTGAATTCCTCCCTTTTGGATTTGACCATATAAACCTGAAAGGGAATTAACAAAGATAAACAGAGCAGAAACTGCGGCTGTTTGCTTTAAGCTAGCCCAACGCATTAGTAACATCAAAGGGCTCAATATGATACCACCCCCAATACCAATCATGCCCGACAACAAGCCAATAGATCCACCAGAAAGAATACCTGCGAAACTTGAAATAGGCCTTATTTCCTCTTCCTTTTGTCGAAATTGAAAGACTAGGCGGGCAATGGAAATAAGAATGCATAATGCCAAAATCTTCTTGTAAATCGAATCCGACAGCGTCATAGTTCCACCCAAATAAGCCATAGGAACCGAGGCTAGTGCAAATGGCAAAAACAATTTTAGCTTAAAATGCCCAGCCCGATAAAAGCCAATGAATGAAAATAGTGATACCGCCAAATTCATCACCAAAGCAGAGGGCTTCATGATAGCTGGGGCAACCCCCATGATAGCCATGACCGCCAAATAACCACTTGCCCCTCCATGTCCGACCGATGAATAAAGAAATGCGATTATTGCTAAGAATAGGAGTAAAACGACTAAAGAACTCATCATGACTTTGACTACGACAAATTAGGTGATTAAAGAGGCTTATGTGTCTTCAAAAGAGCCTTTAAAAGGACAATTTAGCATTTTTTTAATGAAATTTAACAGGCCATTTTGCGTTACAGAACAAATTTTAAACATATAAAAAAATGAAACTCTCTAATCAACTCTCAACACTTTTAATCATTTCTGCCTTATTTGTTTCCTGCAAAAGCGACGAACTCTCTGATGGTACGGGGAAGCTTGCCCTCTCTGTGACCGATGCACCCATTGATGCCAGCAATGTCAAGGCGGTTTATGTCACATTTACAGGCCTAGAATACCAAAACAGCGGCGGCTCATGGGAAACAGCCACCGACTTCACTAGTCCCCAAGTGGTAAATATCCTAGACCTGCAAAATGGAAAAACGTCTTTATTAGGTAATTATACCTTGAAAGCTGGAAACTACACAGGTTTACGTTTCAAACTGGATGCTCCTACTAAAGGCAGCAATAATCCCAGTAATCCTGGATGTTATGTTGAACTTAGCACAGGAGAAAAAATGCCCTTATTTGTACCAAGTGGTTCACAGTCGGGTTACAAAGCCAATGGAAACTTTTCTGTTCCTATCAATGGAGTCGTGGAGGTAACGGCTGACTTTGACCTAAGAAAATCCATTGTTGTTACGGGATCAGGGAGTACCTATATTTTAAATCCAACCATCAAAATTGCCGTAAATAATCAATCTGGAACAATTTCAGGCTTGGTAAGTAATTTGACTAGCGACAAAAAATATGTCATTTATGCCTACGAAAAGGACAAATACAGCCCAAGTGAGAGTAATGAACCCACAGGTGAAAATGCGCGCTTTGCCAATGCCATTTCAAGTACCAAGTTAAGTGCTTCTGGCGCTTATACTTTGGCTTTCCTAGCTGCTGGAAGCTATGATTTAATCGTGGTTTCAGAGACCTCAGCTGGATTGGTGACGATCGAGAAACAAGTGAGCGCCATCGTAGTCCAAAGTCAAAAGACCACTTCCTTGAATATCGCCCTGTAAAGGAATTTTTTAGCAAAAAAAATCCCCGGTATTTCCGGGGATTTTTAAGCAATCGTTTATCATTTTATTTGTAAATCAATACTTTAACTGGTCCTAACAAACCAGATTCTTCCGTCTGACTGTTGGGCCGTATTAAAGGAAAAGAGGTAAATGTAATCTTATTAGCTCCTGGCTGAGCATCCCCTACTAAGCGATTAACCCAGGAATTAATTACTTTTATTTCGATAGTATTTTTACCCATTTTTAATGGCGATGTAATATCAACTACATAAGGTTTTTTCCAAAGAGTACTAACTTTGGTTCCGTTGACATATACTTCTGCCAAATTTTTCACATCCCCCAGGTCTAGCTTAATACTTTCTCCTCGAGCAATACTCAACAATTCATACTTATTACTGTAGGTTGCCACTCCAGAAAAATACTTAACACCTTCATTCTCATGCTTATTCCATGAGATTAGGGAATTCAACGTAATTTCAGCAGGAGCGCTTCTGTCTTTTTGGAATTGAACCTTCCAAGGACCCTCTATCCCTTTCGTTTTGACAACTTGAGGCTTAGGGTAGCCAAGTTTTAAGGCCTTAGCTTTTTCATCAAAAACAACAAAATAAGCATCCCAAGGACTAAACTCTAAGTTCAATAGGGTTCTTCCTCCTTTGATTTCATATCCAACCTTACTTATTTCTCCCGTTTCAGGGTTCCAAATAGTGGGCACTTTACCCGATACTCGAAATGAAACTTGTGCTGAATTTCCCTGGTCCGAACGACTATTCAACCAATAAATCTCCTTATCCGCCAATGAGCGATGTACATACAATATCTCTGCTTTTTGATTCGAAATTTGGACATCCTCAGCCACTTGTATTTGTGCTAAAATCTGCTTCAAATTCTTCCCAAAATGTACATTTGGCAATTTTTTCAATTGGGCCAATAGACTTGTAAATTCTTGTTCATTATCCGCTAAACTAGGACTGTAGGCTGGAGCTTGTCCAGCAATAGGCACTCCAGCTTGGGCAAATTTCAAGATACTCTTCAAAACAGATAAGGTCATTTGCTGAGCTGTAGGATCTAATACCAATAGCGAATATTGACCGCCTTGTGGATTGACCAATTTCCTATTACTGGATGAAATGACACTTTTTAGTGCCGTAGCATTCACAAAATCATATTCATAACCGGCCGGAATCTCTGGCAATGATTTGGTGAAATTGGAGGTAATATTGGTATTCTCTCCATAGTAATACAAGATATCAGCCACAAACTTGCCTTGCTGTAACATATACGAACTTCGTCCCAAATATTCACCCCAAACATGTGCTTGATCAGCCCAAGTTTCTTGACGGGTGAACCATTGACCAAATGGCCCTAAGGTGAATCCAGGAAATAAATTATCCAAAGGCTGATGCACCGAAGTATGTATGACAAATCGGTTTAAGCCAGAAGCCATTTCAACATCAGCCGTTCTTTTCAAAGTCCCTGGGTGTGGTTTAAATGGATTTCCTACCGTAGTCATGGATTCTGCAGCCACAATATTCTGCCCATAGATATGAGCCACTGAGGCAGATTCTCGAATGTCCGCTCTACTTCTAATCTCCTCGTCAGCTCCTGGCACTAAAGCCCCCGGCTGCCACATAGCAGACATGGGAATATCTGATTTCCTCTTCACATCCATACCATCCGCTAAAAAGATACGTCCCGTTTCATGGGATTCTGTGTAACGTTTCATACCTCTTTGTGCCAAAACTTCTCCAATCAGCTCGTAATGATTTTCAACGATCATTTCACCAATGGTCTTGCGAAAATCCCAAAGAAATTTTTCACTTGATGTTAAATCCTGTACGATTTGACCAACTAAAACAGGTAACCAGGGCTTCATGTCATATCCACGCTTGGATTTAAAAACCTCCATCATAGCGGGTGTCCATGTCATATGACCTGCCTCATAACTATCCAATACCATGTGTGTCAAACCTTGCTTCCCCATCAAATCAGCACCTGTTGCATCTTTATATTGATCCAAGTAATTATTCAAATACCTACTTACCGCTTCTTTATCTATTTTATCCACTTCTAAGCCCGTAGCTTCTGGAGAAGCGGGATGGTTTTTCTTACCTGTCAAAGAATATCCAAATCGATAAATAAGCCACTCACCGGCTGGTGCATTCCAACTAAGGCTTCCATCTGACTTCATTTGGCTTGTCAAATCAATGACCTGCTGGGTAGTAGGTCCGCTGGGATTATAGGACATAGGTCCAGGGCTTTCCACCCAAGCTTGAAAACCAGCTTTACCTTCAAATAAATGCACTTTAGGGCTAACATGTACCCTAAATTCAGAGACTTTCGTTCCCTTAGGAGTCATATCAGGACTAGCACCGAATGCGGCCATAAAACCAGGTTCAGGCGCTAATACCTGATACACTAAACGTATAAACTTAGCCTTGATTGGACTGAAAGACAAGGTGGTTTGTGCCGTAATGGTGCCAGGAATGGCTAGTATTTGTTTAAAATTAATACCATCCATGCTGTATTGAAGAAACCTATTTTCTGGTCCACCCCTAAAAACAGCCAGTTCTCCGTATCCTTCATTGGCAATGGTAACCGCCGCAATTTCCTGAGCCTCTGGAAATTCGTATTGAATCCAAGTTTCCTCCCCCACCTTTTTAGGAGGTAGTAGACTGAAATTATGCAAATCTCCATCATTCAATTGTGCCAATGAAAAATTGCCTCCACTACTCGTTATGGTGGCATTCATACTTTCCCAAGCTTTATCCTTGGAGGGCACAGGATAAGCAATTACCGCAAAATCTTGATAATATTCAGGTACTGCAGGCGCTGGTTCAGGAGCCGGACCACCAAATCCTCCGGTTTCCACGGGTGTATTTTGCATAGGGCCTGTGACAGAAGAAGGGGCTGGAATTTTTCCTGAAAAGAGTTTTCCTCCACTGATTCGAGTCTCTGACCATACGTACTTTTTCATAGCATCCGAAGGCTTTACCCAAGGCCCACCCGTGACACTCCATCCAGGAGAACCCGCTATGGCCATTTCCAAATTCTTCTTCTTTGCTAAATCAGCCGTAAACTTGAAGGCATCCTTCCAAGCGGGATTCATGAAGCTTAATTTTTCTTTCACCATAACTGGGGTCATTAAACTAGCATCAAAATTCTGAAACCCACCAATTCCCGTTTTCTCCATCCATTCTAAATCCTTTTGAATTCCTTCCTTACTGATATTCCCATTCATCCAATGCCACCAAACTCGCGGTTTAGCTGAATTAGGCGGGGTCATAAATTCTGACTTCATCGCGTCCTGGGCGATGCTTCCCCAACTCAACAAGAATAATGAAAGTAGGAGTAAAAAATTTCTAGGCTTTACCATGAATAATTCAGTTTTATAGAGGCAAAATACCAAAGTATGTTAGACTAACTATCATTATCCGTCCTAGGGATAAATCCACAAAATCAATCATTTTATTCAAATTGACAATTTACACGATTAATTCCATCGAAAAAATCATCGATTTCACCCTATTTTTGAATACTAAATTCATCATGAACTTTTCCATCAGAGCCTATCCACTTTCCCACCAATAAATTAGCCTCGATATCCAAGATCAAAGACCCACCCAAAGCTACTGTGGAAAATGCGGAGGATTTTAAGGGAAAGTCTCCTTGGCTTTTTCCCAATTGTCCACCTGAACCAGCTACTATGTATATTGTCCCTAATGGTGAAGTTTTATTCACCACATACCGATTAGGTTTTATTTCTTTGGCCAACACATGTTTCAAGGGGTCAAAGCTTGCGTTGGGGCCCAAATGACCTCGAATTGGCATAGTTCTTTCATAAGAATGGCTATGACCTGCCAAAACCAAATCCACCTGATATCGATCAAAAATTGGAACAATCTGTTGACGCACTTTAGTCATTTCCTCATCGGAATCTGTATTATGCGAACCTTTGGAATAAGGCGGCTCATGAAAATAAACAATAGTCCAAGGTAATTTATTCGCTGCCAAATCGCGTTTTAGCCATTGAGCTTGTTGACCCGTGCTATCTGTTATGCTCGTTCCATCTTCAGAGGTCTCTTCGGAATTTATGGAAACGAAATGCACGTTTCCATAATTAAATGAATAATAAGCTTCCGTTCCCGACTTTAATCCTCCGGCCTCTCCTTGTGTTGGCATAGTGAAGTTCTGAAAATAGGCTAGTTTTTTAGATTCAGGATGGCCCTTATAATCATGATTACCTGGGTTAGGCCATAATTTGGTATTCGGAAAAAAATCTTCTTGATAAACCTCAAACACATTTTTTTGATACTCTACATCTTTTCCACTGCCATAGGCATTGTCACCCAACCAAATCCATGCATCAATTGGCTTCCCTTTAACAAAATTTTTGATGGCATCTCGTACAAGTAGTTGATTCCTCGAACCCGTTCCAAAGTCTCCCAATGCCCAAATTCTTATGGCTTGCTTACTTCCTTTTTTCGGTAAAGTTTTAAACTTTTGTTTCCTCGTTGGTTGAACGGGTGAAATTGTATAAAAATACTCCTGATTGGGAGCTAATCCACTTATTTTCAACTCATGTTCAGTACTTAAAACAGGATCATACGTTGATTTTATCTGTTTAGTGAATTCTTTCCCATAAATAACCCGACTATCAGTTGGGATATCCGTCCTCCAACGAATCACACCTGAAGTGCTAGTAAAGTTTTGTAAATAAGGCCCTCGAACAATTTTGGCATTTTGCGCCCATGAAGGAATGAACCCTAGTATAAACAGGATGAATAGGTTTTTCATAAAATAGGTTTAAAAACCTTTGCCAAGGCCTTATTAGCTTTGGCATAGGTAAAATCATAAAAATGCAAAGAGCCTTAATCTACAATGGCCTGATGGATCAATTGACGCATTTTAGTGTGGTAATAAATAGTATGCGGATCCTTTTGAGTCAACATAATCGCAATTAATTTCTCTTTAGGGTTAATAAAAAAGTGGGTATTGTTGGCCCCAGACCAAAAATACAAGCCTTTATCTCCCAAAACTTGACTCTCGGATACACTTTCTAAAACCGCAAAACCTAAACCAAATCCCTCTCCCTTACGATCTGGAATTCTTTTTTCGTACATATCTCCAACGTGATTAGAAACCATCAATTCTAAGGTCTTTTTACTTAGGAATTGTTTCCCTTTCCATTGCCCTTCATTCAATAACATTTGGCAAAACTCCATATAATCTTTGGCTGTAGAAAACAAGCTATGGGTACCAAACCAAATGACATTTCCGGATGTCTTAGGTTGATTAGAAGTCAAAATTAAAGAGCCATCGGGCGAATTACGATGAACTTTCACGACGCGGGCAGCCTGCGCATCTGTTAAATTATAGCCCGTATTCGTCATTCCGAGTGGTTTAAACAACCTTTCCTGTAAAAAATCATGGGTACTCATGCCCGAAAACTTTTCAATCAAAGCCGACAAAACATCCGGACTTGCACTATAATTCCACTGTTTTCCGGGCTGACCAACCAAGGGGATTTTGGTGGCTTTGATGACTAATTCTTGGATATTTTTAGGGAATGGCATTCCATAATATTTCATTCTAAAATCCCTATCAAGGGCAGTTGTTGCCAAACCGTGCGTCATACCCGAAGTATGACTCAAAATTTGAGCGATGGTGATTTGACTCATCAATGAGTCCGTTTCTCCATTGGCTCCCTTATTCACATCTTTCGCTACCCGCATATTTTTAAATTCTAGGATGTATTTAGATACGGGGTCTGTCAAAAGAAAATGACCTTCTTCATAAAGCATCATAAAGGCCACAGTAATGATGGGCTTTGTCATAGATTGCATATAGAAAAGATCCTCCGTTTTCATGGCCACCTTTTCAACCGCATTGCTATAGCCAAATGCCCGATGTTCAACAAGCTTTCCATCTTTTACGATCATACTCACGGCTCCAGGGAGGATATGGTCATCAACTTCTTTTTGTAAAAAGGCATGGTATCGTTGTAATCGTTCTAGCGACATCCCTGCCACTAATTTGTCGGAGGACTGAGCTAAATTGAGGGAATTAAAGCTTATGCTAAGAATAAAAAGTAAAAGAATTTTAATTGCTTTCATGCTAGGTATAAATATGGAAGTGGAATAAGGTATGAAACTAATAAATATTTGGGGGAAATTCGATAAACGCCACTCATCAAAATAAGGGAATGAAGTCCTAATTAATGAAATGAAATTGATACATTTAGTCTTCAGATCACCTTCACAGCATTATTATGAAAAATAAATTACTATTAATTTGGACTTTAGCCCTAGTAAATTCTTTTGGATTGATGGCTCAATCGTCCCCATTATATCCCACAGATTATTTAAGTCCGGAATTCCATGCCAACAGAAGAATGGCCTTGAAGGAGAAACTTTCAGATAAAGGGATGGCCGTATTTTTTGCTGCTCAGGTACGAGTTCGTAATAATGACATCACCTATCAATATGCTCAAAATAAAAACTTTTATTACCTGACTGGTTTAGATGAGCCCAATGCCGTTTTATTCCTTTTCAAAAACCCGGTAACTGTATTAGGTAAAACAGGAACTGAATTTATCTTCCTTCAAAACCGTGATCCATTCAAAGAATTATGGACAGGGAAAATTTTAGGCGTGGAAGGCTACAAAGAAAAAAGTAAGATGGAGCATGTTTTCACAAATGATAAACTTAGCCCTACTACCTTACCTCTTGCGCAAGTTGACTCCGTTTATTCACTTTACAGAACTGAGGGAATTTTTGGGAAATATGAAAGAAGAGAAGAGCCATTAACGCGCATGGCAAATATGTTGGACAGTTTGGTGCTAGCTCAAAACAAAGCCCTTGCTCAGCGATCTACCATGGCCATCATGAGTCAGTTAAGAGGAATAAAACAAGCCGAGGAGATTGCTTTGATTAAAAAAGCAGCGGAAATCAGTGTTTTAGGACATAATGATGTGATGCGCGCCATCAAGCCAGGTATGAAGGAGTTTCAAGCACAAGCCATTATGGAATACCATTTCAAAAACCAAGGTTCTGAATATACGGGATACCCAAGTATCAATGGCGCCGCAGGTAATGCCTGTGTCTTGCATTATATAACGAATTTGAAAGAAATTCAATCGGGCGAATTATTACTTAGTGATTGTGCAGCCGAATACCATGGGTATAGCGCCGATGTCACCCGAACGGTACCTGCCAATGGAAAATTCTCTGAGGCTCAGAAACAGATTTATGAAATTGTATTGCAAGCTCAAGATGCAGGAATAGCAGCCTGCAAAGCTGGTTTACCATTCTCTGGAGTGGATGCTGCTTCAAGAGCCGTGGTCAATGCGGGCTTAATCAAATTAGGTATTGCTGCCAATGAAAAAGAGGCTAGGAAATATTTTCCTCATGGAACATCCCATCATTTAGGATTGGATGTACATGATTTAGGCCCTAGAGTACTAGCAGCTGGGGTGGTATTAACGGTAGAACCTGGTATTTATATTCCTGCGGGAAGTAATTGTGATAAAAAATGGTGGGATATCGGAGTGCGCATTGAGGATGATATTTTAGTGACTCAAGATGCCCCTATCAATCTTTCTGCTGGCTCTCCAAGGTCCGTAGTAGAGATTGAAAAAATGACCAAAGGAAAAAGTATTTTTAAATAAGATCCCATGGAAATCGTCGCCAAAATATTGATTGGATTGGTAGCCGTAGAGCACCTGTACATCTTATATTTAGAAATGTTTGCTTGGGAAACCTTAGGCAAAAAAACATTTAAAGGGGCATTAGCTCCAGAATTATTTAAACCAACCAAAGGTTTAGCTGCCAATCAGGGACTATACAATGGCTTTTTAGCCGCAGGTTTACTTTGGTCTTTTTGCATTTCAGACCCCATTTGGTCGAAAAACATTGCCCTATTTTTCTTGGGATGCGTGTCAGTAGCTGGACTTTTCGGAGCGATGTATAGTAAGGCGATTTTTTTCAAACAAGCTTTACCAGCCATTATTAGCTTAATTTGCACCTATCTATTTCTCTAGCAATTGAAATATCAAAACGAATTAAACATAAAAAAGGGGCTTTAGGCCCCATTTGTCTTATTTCTAAGCATTATTTGATATCTTTGATTCGCTTAGCTTTTGCCTCAAACATACCTAATAAATCACCTTTCAAATTATCATCATCAACTTTATTTAAAGTCATGGTAATATCCATTCCTTGAGCCTGGAAAAATACCTGAATCTGATTTTCTTTTTCCTCTACACTGGCATTCATGTCCGGATTTTGACCTTTAGGATCTTTCAATACTGCTGTCAATTTACCCTCTACACGCTTAATTTCACTGATCATTTTAGCATCTCCATTGGGAGTTCCAACGATGACCAATTCCCACTTCCCAGCAAAAAAATCTGGGGCTAATGTCGACTTAGAAAAACTTTGAAAGCTTAGCAATAAAGCGATCATGGCAAACAACATACTTACTTTTTTCATGGTTTGGATTATTTAGATGTACTATTTGGTGACTGTTAATTTCATTGACCCATCCTATTTGAATTAATTCTTATCTGCCTTTTTAGCATCAAAATCTAAAATAATCCCATCCTGAACAAGATCAATAGTTGTATTTAGCGTTCAAATATAGAAACAAAAACCATATTGTCTATTTTTTAGACAATAAATTTCTACTTTTGGGAAATAAGATGTAAACCTATGTCGGAAAGTTATAAAGGAATCAGTACTCAGAATTACATAGCTCAATTATCCATTGATTGTGTCATTTTTGGATATCAACACGGCACCTTGAAGGTTTTGGTTCCCAAATTGAATTTTCAAGGCGATTTCTGGGGACTTCCTAGTGGATTTATATACCAACATGAGGATGTGGACCAGGCAGCTAAGAGAATTTTGGAAGAAAGAACCCAAATCAAAGATATTTATTTAGAGCAATTTCATGTGTTTGGTAAAGCCGATAGAAACAATGCCGATTTCATGAATTCCCTATTGGCCCAAAACCCGCAACTTCAAGGTGCCCAAGAAGAATATGACTGGTTTATTCGTCGATTTATTTCCATAGGCTACTATGCCTTAGTCGATATTAAAAAAGTAAAACCGCAAGCGACCGCCATTGATGAAAAAATGGAATGGGTGGACATCAAGCAGCTTCCTAACCTGATTTTAGACGGGAAGGAGATCATAGCTAAAGCACTTCAAGCCTTGCGAATGAATTTTGATGATCACTTGGTTGGATATCAGCTGCTACCAGAAACCTTCACCATGAAGGAGCTTCAACAATTATATGAAACCATATTTGATAAGCCTTATCGAAGAAATAATTTCCAAAAAATGATGTTGGATTTAAACATCTTAGACCGACTAGAAAAACAATTTACGGGTGCCGCCCATAAGGCTCCCTATTTGTATAAGTTTAAGGAGATTTGATTAAGGGAATAAGAATAATAGTTGCAAACGTAGAATTTCAGCAGGATACCTAAATCCAACAAGTCACCATACTAAAACACACAAAAACAATACCCTTCAAACAATAAAATGAATATTATACTATACAAATAATAAAATATAGCACAAAATGAATATTATAATATGCAAATTTTGACTATTAAAACAGATTTAACTCATCCAATTAATCAAAAAAAATACATCCTTGAGAAAGATTGGCACAACATATGAAATTCTCATCTGAACGGGATTGGGAAATGCGGAAAATGTTAAGACCCATAACAACAAAAAAAGCTTCAGATTTCTCTGAAGCTTTTTAATTGTTGGAGAATTTGATGATAGAAGTAAAAGAGTATTTTGAGTAGGAAAAATAGACAAATAGTTAGATTCAAGTAAAAAAAAGGATTTAATGACAACTCGTATAAAACATATAAATTTGTGTAATTATACATATATAACACGAATTCAAAATTCTAAGTTAGTAGTTCTGTAATTGATAAGCATACTTTTGAAGCAATCAACGACAACCTATTAATAATGAAAAGATTATGTATAACAATTGTGTATATACTAGTTTACACACAAATTTCCGCCCGTACGCCATATTTAGAATGGTTTAACTTAGATAAAAAGCATTTTGAACGAATTAATTTGAATACCTTTTTTTTAGATAAGCAAAATAATAATGGAGAATGGAGCCCAATCCATAAATTAACATTTTCAAATATCCTTCTTAGTGATTTCCCAACTAATCTAAATCCCATTACATTTAATTACAGGGGCAAATTATTAATTTCTATTCCAGGAACGGGTCAGGTATATATTTTAGACAAAATACGTAAACAATTTACACGTATTGATGAAACCTATTACCGAGGTTATAATTTTAATGCTCTCCAATTCATTCGCGATGACACCTTGTTTAGTTTGGGAGGTACTGGATTTTGGAGATCAAATAGTATTTTAACTTATTTCGATTTTTCAAATCAAGAATGGGAAATCATGGATAATGGCCAAAATGATCCTTCATTTGGTATTACATCAGAGCGTTCAGGTTTGATGAGCAATCAAAACCAGATATTAGCTATTGCTAACATGGGAGGCCAAGAAATAAATGATCATAAAACAAACAGCTTATATCTATTTAGCATTCTGCATCAAAGTTGGACTAAATTAGGAAACATTGACTTTGAAACATTTCACAGCTTGGGGATTACCAGTACAAAATTCAAATTATTGGGAGATTTTATGTTTTTCAGCGAATCATATAAGGGATATCTAGGTAATCCAAAGACAAATGAAATATTAAAATATGTAGGTAAAAAAAAGTTGTTTTTTAATTCTAACGCAACTTTGTATTACAAGAATGGCATCGTTTATTCTGTCACAAAAAAATTCAATGAAACTTTTGAATCTATCAAAGTCGATTCATTACCTATCAAAGAGATTTTATCCAATTCGAAATTGGTTGGCAAACTATACAGTCCCCCTAAAAATAAGACGGCAAGCATCATATTATACCTTGTTGGGGGCATATTACTGGTCATATTTGTCATCAAATCATTTTCAAGGATTTCCATTTTTAAGGAAAAATTCAAAGGCTATTACTTTCCTAAAAAACAACTACAATTGCCCAAAGGGGCATATCGATTTCTATTATTTTTTAAAGAAAATGGTGCTAATACTTTCATCACCACAGATGAGTTTTCGGACTTACTTCAATTAAGCAAAAAAGCCTATGATACACAAAGGCAATATAGAAGTCAATTTATATGTATACTAAATAATTTTTTTTGCGAATTTGCTGAAATTAATGAGGCGATTTACCGAATAAACATGGAAGATGATAAACGTTTTATCAAATATGGAATTAAAAAAGAGGCGCTGGATTTTGCCATCAAAAACAAACTCGTATAATGCACTCCGTTCAAAAACCTACTGAACAATTACTGAACAACAAACAGAAAGCCATTTCATAAATACATTCAACCTTGGCCATTCTGCAAATACATTCCAAGTAAAATACTACTACCAAAACATGAAGACCTGTCATTCAATGCTTATTTACCTAAGCATGTTTAGGCATAAATGCACCTAGACTTTGAATTCTGGAAGTGAGAAAAAGTACATATATGTATAAAATATGTATAATACACAATTAGGCTTCCTTCTGAATCAAAAAAGCAAGTGTTTTGTATCACTAAGTCGCAAACAATATTGTTTACAATTTTGATTAAGAATTAGAGAGAGAGTAGTAATAGTAGAATTGAAGACTATATATATATATAATTTAGAACACAGTAATCTGGACAGACCCTACTCATAGTGGGGTCTCTGTTTTTTAAAGCAATTTCCATTTTATTGATTATGCATACAAAATTGTTTAAACTTCATACTGACAACTACCTAAGCTCTATACTTGAACAAAGTAGGTATTTTAGTGCCGATATAAATAAGAATGAAGCCCTTTTAATTATATTTTTATCTATTCTGTTCTTGTTTTACCTGCTTGTCTATAAGCCTTACAGAGACAAGAAACAAGGCTCAAAAATCATGCCGCTTATTTACCTTGGAATCCCTTTCATCCTTTCCATATCACTACTTGCCATAGATCAAGATAGGACCCTACTAATCAAAGCAATAAAAAAGTCAGAAATAAAAAATTTAGAATTATTGGATTGTGCCAGGCTCACCATAGGTCATGAAAATATTGAAAACGATGGAGCGATATCAATTTTATTCGATCTCGATAAGTTAGCGAATGAAAACATAGAAATCGATTCCACCGACTTTGAATTGACTAATATATTCATTTCTATCAATGACGAGTTTCAAATCATTATCCCCAGTATTACTATTGATTCATCCACAGTAAGAAATGGTCTTTTCATTAAAATAAATGATGAATTTAAAAATAAAAGACATGTAACATTTAATACCCAAATGGAGAAAATATCAAAAATCAAATTCATATGTGACCAGGGTAATTTAGAGTTCAATAGTAGTGAAAGTTCCAAGGCTTATATTTTCCATTAATTTGACCCAAACACTTCCATTGCCCCTAAAAACAAAAAAGCTTCAGATTTCTCTGAAGCTTTTTCTTTGTTGGCGGTCCGGACGGTGGAAATATATCGAATCTGACTGAACTCAAATAGAACAAAATCGTCGAAATATAATAGTATAGGTATTATATTGGTTAATCTAACTGAATCGAAATTGTATCAAATTAGGATATTTTGTATCGATTTTTAGCACAGTTACCCCTGATCCTTTATAAATTGGATATAATTTAGAAGGCTTCTTTTATTTAATTGAAGATTTTACATTTGTTTAGGTTTTTATTTTAAGTAAATCAAATCAGTTTATTCTGCACTTTGGGGAAACTTGTTTAATCAATTCCCTATTAAACTTAGAATTAAAACAATTTTATCAATTCCCTAAATATCCTTTTTTATGCTCAAAGTTCCTTTTGGCTTCATAATACTTTTCCTAGCGGCATTATCCGGAATTAGTCAAAATTTATATTCTCAAAACCTTGAGAATAGTAATGAAGTAATTTATGAGAATGGTTTTAAATTTGACAAGCAAAATAAATCTGTTACTTGGGAAAAGATTTATCAAGTCGATACATTAATTCAAAGAAGTGATATCACAACTTTTCTTCTAAATAACAGCATTATAAAAATTATAAGTGAAAATGAAATTGGGATTGTTGGGGAATTAATTCCAACTATGGTTGATTATAAAAATATGGGGTACAAATGGAGTAATGCTCCAGTAATTTTTAATAACCACGAAATTACATCAAACTTCTTGATTCAATTTAAACCTGGAAAATACAAAATCACATTAAATCGAATTGGATTTAGAGATAAACAAGGCATTCTGCTTCCCAAAGGTGAAATTTTATTTATTAACGGAACATTTTCTTTCCGAGATGATGGTACTGTTAGGACTAGAAACTCTTTAATATTTGAAATATTAAATAAACATTTCGAAGATAAACTAACTTTCAAAAAAGTAAAGACTGGAAATTGGTGAATTAAATAAAGCTTAGTTGTTATTATAACTAGTTAGTTTATTAATCGTTGTGACTTTGATTTATCCTTCCTTCAAGTCATGAAAATTACTGGTCAAAAAAAATTGACTACACTCTAGAAATATTTTAAATGTAATGCTTATGTTGATGGGTTTTTGGAGGTTTTGGTTATGGGGTGATAAATTAATGAAGATAATTGAGATTATCGGAGCCTAGTCGGAGCCTAGTCGGAGCCTAGTCGGAAGCCTGGTCGACATCTTTCAAGTTTGGAGAATTAGATGATAAATATTCAATGATATAAAGAAAAATCTTACCCTTCTCCGATATAAAATACTTTTGATTTGGGCTTGAAGGTACTCCAGGAATAGTTCTAGAAAGCAAACCCTCTTTTATTAAAGGCTCAATTACCTTTTTATAGTTGTCTGAATGTTTCTTCAATTGAAGGCAATCTTCCTGCAATTCTCGATTAGACTTTGGCGAAACTGAAAATCTCAATATCTTGATTTGATCCAAACTTAATAATTTAGCCAATTCCAAAAACCTACTAAATTGAGCCTCTGTTGGCTTTATTGTCTCATAGCGATCTCCATCTAACATTGATTGAATATGTTTCAAAAGAGCATCATGCCTGACTGCAAATGAGAAATGTTTGGTATCCTTTACTGATTTCGGAAATGTAACCCTAATGAAATTCTCACTAATCTCTATACATTCTTTAGGATAAAATTCTAAAATGCGAGAAATTCCAGAACCTAGTTGTTCAACTAATGCCAAATCGGAAAAAATCCTTACAATTTCAGGATTACGAGGAACCGAATGACCTTGAAATATTTCTATTTGATTTATCCCTTGAGGTAAGCCACCTCCTGAAGTAATTTCAATTCTATCATCAAAAATTTCAACTTTGGGACTAGCGCTTTTAGTATAATCATTGTGAACAATGGCATTTATAACTGCTTCTCTAATTGCAATAGGATTCCATAGATATATATTTTCTCTTTCAATAGATTTAATCGTGGAAAACAACTTATTTTCAATCTCTAATTTTTCTAATATCAATTTTGTCGATTTAATAAGTGATTGCTTACCAAAATCAGATCTTTCGAGCAATTCAACTCTACTCTTTCCTGAATATTTTGCAAACACAATTGGATTCGAATTGTCATCTGCCATGAGATATGCCAAAATATTAAAATCACTATTTGAAGTTCGAAAGTTCAAAATTGATTCAAATTGTTCATTTAGCGTTTTACCCTTTTCATTGTAATAAATCTTAAGCTGTTCAAATCTCAAAATTGACTCTCCACATTTAATTTCGCGAATAGAATTCCTTACCCTTTTTGAATACAAATTGTCAATTTTCTCCTGAGGCATTTGTCGAGTTGAGGACCCAACTCTAATAAAACATCCTCTGCTTGTCATCCCTTGTTTTATTAAAAAATATGGCTTCAAAAGACCTTTTTCAACACTAATTTTGATCACATACAGATCTGATTTTAACTCAGGTATTAAGTTAATGTGTGAGATACATTCAGGTGAAATAGAATCACTTATTTGATTAGCTATCTTCAATTGTTCATAATCAATATCGTGTACTCCATGAACAGTTTGGTCATTATTAATCCCGATTTGAATTACGCCGCCTTCATCTGAATTTAAAAATGCAACTACAGTTTTCAGAACGTCGTCGTTCCATTGTCTTTTAAATTCAAGATTTTGGGTTTCAATCATTTTAAAGATTTGTCAGAATTTTATATTAATTCTCGTAGTTCAAATTAAATATTTAATACAACTTTTAAAATAAAATTTTTATCTCAACTCCAAAACTTTTGAACCTGATCCATCCTTTTCAGAATTTTCAATTCTCTAAACGTCCCTTTCCTTCAAAAACAAAAAAAGCTTCAGATTTCTCTGAAGCTTTTTCTTTGTTGGCGGTCCGGACGGGACTCGAACCCGCGACCCCATGCGTGACAGGCATGTATTCTAACCAACTGAACTACCGGACCGTCTTGTAATGTGGCACAAAATTAGCTAATTTATCCTTTCAAACAAATGCCCAAGCAAAAAAAACCTAAAAAATATGTTCCCTCCCGCCTCCTATGAATATCCGAAAACCAGCTACTTCGCTGAATATCTGAATTTTGAGTCGTCCGAAAACCTATTTGAAGTTCTCGAGAACCAATCAAAAATAATTCAATCCACCTACCAAAAGCTAAGCCCCCAGCAATGGACCTTTGCTTATGCACCGGGAAAGTGGACTTTACAACAATTACTAGGGCACATGATCGATACAGAACGTATATTTTCTTACCGGGCTTTGTCCATCAGTCGGGGTGAACAACAGTCCCTACCCGGTTTTGATGAAAATAGCTATTTGGAACATGCCCAATATGAAAATCAAAACCCTGAACTAGTCCTCCAACAATATTTGACTACCCGCCAAGCTACTTTTAGCCTACTTCAATCCTTCTCAGAAAACCAATGGAATCAACTCGGAAACGCTAATGGCAACTCCGTTTCCGTCCGCGCCCTTTCTTGGATGATTGCTGGGCATGAAAAGCATCATTTGGGAGTTATAAAGGAGCGATATTCAATGTAGAATGTAGAATGAAGAATGTAGAATTGTTGTGTCAACCAGTTAATCAATGAAGTATGTATGATAATTGACTATTTTTTATTTTGCGAGTGACAATATAATAGCAATAATTCTACATTCTTCATTCTACATTCTTCATTCTACATTCTTCATTCTACATTCTTCATTTTTCATTCTACATTCTTCATAGATTTCTACTTTTCTCTATCTTTGCCCCATGAAATTCTACAAATACCAAGGCACCGGAAATGATTTTGTGATCATCGATGACCGAGCTGGAACTTTCCAACTTGGCCAGAAAGAGATTGCTCATTTATGTCATCGTCGATTTGGTATAGGTGCTGACGGTTTAATGCTGTTGCAAAAGGCGGAGGGTTATGATTTCCGAATGGTTTATTATAATTCAGACGGGACCGAAGGTAGCATGTGTGGAAATGGAGGAAGATGCCTTGTTCGTTTTGCTTCAGACCTTGGCATTGTTCAAGATTTCACCACTTTTATTGCCATTGATGGGGAGCATCAAGCCCACATTGACCCAGATAAAATTTCTTTGCACATGCAAAACGTAGCAGAGATTGAAACGGTATCCAACGACTATTTCGCTCAAACAGGATCTCCGCACCTCGTACGTTTTTGCTCAGCTGTGCAGTCCGAAGATGTTAAAAATACCGGTGCTCAAATCCGCTATTCTGATACATTTAAAAGTCGGGGTGGTACCAATGTCAATTTCGTGGAATTAACCCCAAAAGGCCTTTTTGTACGAACTTATGAGCGGGGGGTAGAAGATGAAACCTATTCCTGCGGAACAGGCGTTACTGCAGCTGCTTTAGTGTCCCATACCATACATGGCTTAAGCAGTCCAGTTGCCATTCAAACCCTGGGTGGAAACCTTTCCATTGAATTTAAAGGAAATGCTCAAACAGGTTTTTACGATGTATTTTTAATAGGACCTGCCGTACGCGTTTTTGAAGGAGAAATCACATCCCTTTAACGGGAATATGAGGCAGTAAGCCTACCAAGCTCGTTTGATTACCTTCCACCCGAAATACCTTAACCCTATAATCCCCATCAGGTAGGTAAATGAAAGGCAAAAATCCAGCTGCTTTTCTGACATAAATAGCATCATGCATCTTGATTTGTCGGGCACGATCTAATTCCATAAAATACAAACTGAATACCCAATGTTCTTTTTGCGCATTTTCAAAAACAACATACATGCCATCTGAGCCATGGGACATTTTTACTCGCGTCTTTTCGCCGAAATAACGTAATCCATTCTTTTCTAACGTAAACTGCAATAAATCACTCCCTTTAGGTGCCTTTGTTAGGCTAGGTATGTCGGCTTGAAAGTCCTTTTCCAACTTAGCTTCTCGTGTATCCAAAGCAAAAAATCCTTTTTTGAAAGTCAAAGAAACTACATCATTGGCATATTTTACCGATGCCGGTAATTCTGCTGTAAAGTCGACAATTGGACCTCCTAACTGAGCAAGTTCTTGTAGATTTGGCGCCCCCAAATCAGCCTTTCTGCCTAAAGAATCTTTGAAATAATAATGCTCTCGATGCTGAATACTATGCTTAATGATGGCTGCTGATTGGGCACTGGTAAAATTCACCACGGCTAATAAATTATTCCAATAAGACATGCCAAAATACAACATGGAAAAGGTGACAAAAGCCCCAGCTTTCCAAGATTTGATGTTGGGAAATACATGCCAAATCATCAAGCATAAACTCATTAAAAACAAGGTACTATTGATTGCATATCTACTCTCAAACACAAATTCAATGGGTAAATTAGCTCGGCCAATGGAGTAAATAAAGGCCGTAGCCAGGATAAACAATTGAATGGACAGGATAAAATCCAATGAAGATTTTTGACGAATTAATTGATAGATATGTCGGAATACAAACAAAACCCATGCTCCAAAAACAAGCATACCCACGACTAAACTTAACTGAACTCGAAGCTCTGATGAAGTTGAAAAAAACACCCCGATAAAAGAGCCTAAATACACAAAGAATGTTTGCGTGATGGCTCCAATCAAATGTAAATTATCCGTCAAATGTCCCCGTTGATATGGATGCTGATAT
This sequence comes from Cytophagaceae bacterium, assembly GCA_027491315.1. GTDB lineage: Bacteria > Bacteroidota > Bacteroidia > Cytophagales > Spirosomataceae > Aquirufa. The sequence goes on along the minus strand of JAIXWL010000004.1, from coordinate 190,238 downwards.
CCCCACATGTACAAACTAAAAAAGGCTATTCCGCCAATTATCCAAAATAACCAATAGGAGGGAGAATAATTTTTTAATATGGGAAATGCGGCAACAAACAATAAAAAACCATTTCCACTGGTAAATACAGCGATGAAAGCCAATATAATGGCCAAAGTAAATTGTGTTTTTGGTTGACCTTTTCCATCTAACACAAAAAATACTGCTAGAATGAAAAACACAATACTATTGTGTTGCAAGGCGCAAACTGGCCAAAAAACATTGTGAAAATAGGCAGCATTATACCAAATAAAGGCTAAGGGAAGAATCCACCAATGAGGTAATTGATAGCGCTGTAGATAGGCATTTAGAATAACATGAACACCCAATGTAGCCCCTGCTCCAATAATATTTAAGGTCATGTAATCAATTTGACCCGTAATGGAATATTGAATTAAACTAACGATGGACAGATAACCTTCACGGTGTTCATTGCACTGCGAGGCCAACAAGGCTATTTTATCAATGAAACTATCTTGACCATGAAAAAAGCGAATGATAAAGCCATTGATGGCACTCCAATCATCGGCAAAGGGAGTATTAATGCCATATTTCTGAAGAAAGAAATAAAAGAAAATGGCAGGAGCCAGAGAAAGAAAAAAATAAAAATACCGCTGGCTAAACAAGTTCATCAAACCAATTATTATTCTTGCGAAAATTTTCTAATTTAGAGGCAATGTGTTCGTATACCCACAAAAGTAAGCAAATAATTTGACAGCCCTCTTTGAAAATTAACCCTATGGCATTACACCTTGACAATACTACTCAGCAAAATGTAAATCAATGGCTTTCTGGAGCCTATGATGCGGAAACAAAATCTCAAATTCAACAATTAATAGACCAAGAAGATCAAATCACCATAACCGATTCCTTTTACAAATCGTTGGAGTTTGGTACGGGGGGTATGAGAGGTGAAATGGGCGTTGGATGCAACCGTATGAATCGTTATACGGTAGGTGCAGCTACACAAGGCTTCGCCAATTATTTATTAACGGTGTTGGGTAATCAAAAAATTAAAGTGGCCATAGCCCACGATTCAAGAAATAATTCCCCAGAATTTTGTCGGATTGCGGCTGATATTTTTACGGCCAACGGCATAGAAGTTTATTTATTTCCCGCGCTTCGTCCTACACCTCAATTATCTTTTGCGGTGCGTCATCTGGGCTGTCATGCTGGATTGGTAATTACGGCATCGCACAACCCGAAAGAATACAATGGATATAAAGCCTATTGGTCGGACGGGTCTCAAGTAGTAGCCCCACATGATAAAAATATCGTGGCGGAGGTGAATGCCATCCTTTCGGTAGATGATATTAAGTTCCAAGGTAATGATGCTTTATTACACTTGTTAGATGATCAAATCGATCAAGAATATTTAAAAACCATTCAAACAAACTGCCGTCAGCCAGAAGTAATTCAGCGTCAAAAAGACTTAAAAATCGTTTTCTCACCGATACATGGTACGGGCATTACCCTGGTGCCAAAAGCACTAGCTCTTTTGGGCTTTACTTCAGTTCATGTGGTGAAAGAACAGGCTGAACCCAATGGGAATTTTCCCACGGTAATTTATCCAAATCCAGAAGAAAAAGAAGCCATGACATTGGCATTAGATCAAGCAAAAGCCTTGGATGCGGATTTAGTGATTGCCACAGACCCAGATGCGGATCGCGTGGGTGCCGCAGTCAAAAGCCCAAGTGGAGAATGGCAATTGTTGAATGGTAATCAAATGGCCAGTTTGATATTGTATTACTTATTGAAAGTAGACAAAAAATTAGGCCGTTTAACGGGTAAAGAATTTGTAGCAAAAACGATTGTTACCACGGATTTAATTGATAAGATGTGTGCTCAACAAGGGGTACCTTGCTACAATACTTTAACTGGTTTCAAATACATTGCTCAGGTGATTCGGGAATTAGAGGGCAAGGAGAAGTTTATTGGAGGAGGGGAAGAGTCTTACGGCTATTTAATTGGTGATGCTGTCCGTGATAAAGACGCGGTGGCCTCTTGTGCCATGATTGCCGAATTAACTGCTTATGCGAAGGATCAGGGGAAATCCCTCTTCGATTTTCTAGCAGAAATGTACATGGAGAATAATTTCTATTATGAGGGATTAATTTCCTTGACCAAAAAAGGAAAAGCAGGGGCGGAGGAAATCAAACAAATGATGATTAACCTACGGTCTAATGTTCCTGCAAGTGTGGCAGGCAGTAAACCGGTGAAGGTGTTGGATTACGAAGGCTTACAAGCAACCGATTTAACCACCGGTCAGGTTAGTCCCATCGTGGAAGGAAGAGGTATAGAGGCTTCTAATGTGATTCAATTAATCTTAGCTGATGGCTCAAAAGTTTCGGCAAGACCTTCAGGAACGGAACCCAAAATCAAGTTTTATGTCTCAGTAAATGCTCCTTTAGCCTCGGCTGCTGATTTTAATGCCACGTTTCATTCCTTACAAGCAAAAGTAAAGACCATTCAAGAAGATTTAGGCCTCAAATAGTATACTTTGCCAATGAGTCGATTGCGATGTTATCCAAACAATAAAACCTAGGTATTTTGCCTAGGTTTTATTGTTTTAAGGCATTTTCAACGCTCTTTTTCCTAACGCTGTCAAGGTTTAAAACCTTGCCAGCGTTGAGCGTTGTAACGTTTTTCAAACAAATTATATTGTCCAATAAATTGATAATGAATGAACAGTCGATTTGACTATAGAATTTGATCTTTGGCTTTTAATAGTTTACGCTAACTTAAACTCCGAGGTAAAATGGAATTCAATTTCTGGATTATTGGTTTGGTTCATTCGTAAAATCCAATCGGACTCTGCCAAAAACACATAATTACCATCTTTATCCTGGGCGATATTCTGACCTTTTAAACGAACGAATTCTTGCAACTTCTTCGGATCTTCAGAAGTAATCCAACAAGCTTTACTTACTTGCATGCCATCAAATCGGCATTTAGCTCCATACTCATGCTCTAAGCGGTATTGAATTACTTCGTATTGCAAATCCCCTACTGTACCAACAATTTTACGGTTACCTAATTGGGGTTGCAGAAATAATTGAGCAACTCCTTCATCAGTCAATTGATCAATACCTTTTTCCAATTGCTTGGCCTTCATTGGATCTAAATTGATTAGTTCCTTAAAAATCTCAGGCGAGAAATTAGGTATCCCTTGGTAGTTCAATACTTCCCCCTCTGTCAAAGTATCTCCAATTTTAAAGTTACCTGTATCATATAAACCAATCACGTCACCGGGGAAGCCTTCTTCAATCACCTCTTTCTCTTGAGCCATAAAATTATATGGGTTCGCGAAGCGCACATTTTTCTTTAAACGGATATGTTGGTAAAAGGTATTACGCTGAAAAACTCCCGAACATATACGCAAAAAGGCAATTCTATCTCGATGTTTTGGATCTAAATTGGCGTGTATTTTGAAGACAAATCCTGTGAATTTCTTTTCTGATGGATCCACCACACGCACATCTGTTCCACGCGCTTGGGTAGGAGGAGCTATTTTGGTAAATGTGTCTAACAATTCTTGTATACCAAAATTATTGACAGCTGAACCAAAAAACACAGGGGCAATATCCCCTGATAAATATTCAGTCCGATCAAAAGGCTCATAAACGCCTTCAATCAACTCCACATCCTCCCGCAATTGGGCCGCATCTTTGTCCCCTACCCTTACTTCCAATTCTGGGGTATGTATGTCGACAGCCACCACATTTTTTTCAATCTTGGTTTTATTAGCTGAGAACAAGTTTAATGAACGATCCAATAAATGATATACCCCTTTGAAATTAGAACCCATATTGATTGGCCAAGTTAAGGGGCGCACTCGAATGGATAATTTTTGTTCCAATTCATCCAACAAATCAAAGGGATTTTGACCTTCACGGTCCATCTTATTGATAAAAATAATCACGGGTGTTTTTCTCATCCGACAAACCTCCATCAATCGTTCGGTTTGTTCCTCTACCCCTTTCACGCAGTCGATCACCAATATTACTGAGTCTACCGCGGTGAGGGTCCGATAAGTATCTTCTGCAAAATCCTTGTGACCCGGAGTATCCAAAATATTAATTTTCACACCTTGGTAATCGAATGTCATAACGGATGTTGCTACCGAAATACCTCTTTGGCGTTCAATTTCCATGAAGTCAGAAGTAGCCCCTTTCTTGATTTTATTCGACTTTACTGCGCCGGCTGTTTGAATAGCCCCTCCAAAAAGAAGTAATTTCTCCGTTAAAGTTGTCTTTCCTGCATCGGGGTGGGAGATAATTCCAAAGGTTCTTCTTTTGGCAATTTCGGCTGCGAGCTTACTCATTCAATGAATATTTTAATTAGTTTGCAAAAATACAGCAAAAAAAAATGGCACCCAATTTGGGTGCCAAATATTACTTTCTTGTTGACTTAGTTGTTTTGGTTCAAGTTGCTATGCTTTTTACTATAAAGGAAGTAAACAAGAACACCTAAACTACCCCAAATCAAGAAGGATATTTTTGTCTCTGTACGTAAACCCCACATTAAATAAAGATTACACAAGATACCTGCAGTAGCTACGAATGGTAACCAAGGAGCACGGAATGGGCGCTCGATATTTGGTTCACGAACACGAAGTAACCAAACTGCACCACAAATCATAGCAAAGGCTAATAAGGTACCCGAACTACACATTTCAGATACTTTGTCGATTGGAGTTAATGCAGAAACTACGGAAACAATACCTCCCACGAAAATGGTACTTTTCCATGGGGTTTTGAATTTCGGGTGAATCGCTCCAAACAAACCTTTGGGTAATAATCCGTCTTTGGCCATACCCAAAAAGATACGGGTTTGAGATAACATCATTACTAACATTACGGAAGTTAAACCAGCTGTTGCAGCAATAGTCACAATGTACATGGCAATAGGCAAACCTGCCCCTTCGAAAGCTGAAGCAACTGGTGCTTTCAAATCCAAAGTATCGTATTTTACCATACCAGTTAAAACCAAGGAAACTAAAATGTACAACAAGGTACAAATCAATAAAGAGGCAATAATGGCGAATGGAATATCTTTCGTTGGATTGATCGCTTCACCTGCTTGAGTAGAAACGGCATCAAAACCTATGTAGGCAAAGAAGATGATACTAGCCGCTGTCACTACACCATTAAATCCATAGTGCTGTGCCCCCGATTCATCAATCACCGCTTCCGGTATAAAAGGATGCCAATTTGCGGTGTCTACATAAAAAGCACCGACTACAATAACAAAAATTACCGCAGCCACCTTCAAAATAACAATTAAGTTGTTGGTACTAGCTGCTTCTTTAATTCCTTTAACCAAAACCCAAGTTACTCCCCAAACAATCAAGAAGGCAGGTAAATTGAAAGCAAAGGCAAAATCGGGTACCGTTTCACCTGCTGCTCGTAGTTTTTCAGCTTTTTCAGCCGCTGTAACAGGATCATTCGTGAGATAAATCGGTAAGTTAATGTTGAAGAGATGTAATAGTTTTTCAAAATACCCAGACCAAGCCACGGCTACCGTGGTAGCTCCCATCATGTATTCCAAAATTAGGTTCCAACCAATGAACCAGGCAAAAAACTCACCTACTGTACCATATGAATAGGCATAAGCTGAGCCTTCCACAGGCAAAATCGAGGCAAATTCAGCATAACATAATGCTGCAAACGTACACGCTACTCCCGCCATCACAAAAGATAAGGCCAAAGCAGGACCCGCCCAATCATGTGCAGCAATTCCTGTCAAGGTAAAAATACCCCCGCCAATCACCGCACCGATACCCAAGGAGGTCAAAGCCCATTTTCCAAGAACACGTTTTAATTGATTGTTTTTAACGTCAGCTGCATAGGCTTCCAACGGTTTTTTTCTCCAAATACTGTTGCTCATAGCATCAAATTTTTAAATGGAAATCATTAAAAAGCCGGTGCAAATATTGCACCGGCCTAATGAATTTATTTCTTTTCTTTTTTCGACGTACCAAAGTCGATTACAATAGGTGCAGCTACAAATATAGAAGAATATGCACCAAATACAACACCAATAAACATGGCGAAAGAGAAACCTCTTAATACATCTCCACCGAAGAATAATAAGACAGTTACCACTAAGAACACGGTTGTTGCTGTCATCACCGTACGAGACATGGTATGGTTAATCGACTCGTTGATGGTTTTAATCATCAATGGCTTATTTCCCATGTCAGGATCTACACCAATTTCCTCACGAATACGGTCAAAAACAACCACTGTATCATTGATGGAATAACCAATTACTGTCAAGATCGCTGCAATGAAAACCTGGTCAACTTCCAATTCAAATCCGAATAAACGAACGATTCCTACCATACCTAGTACCACCAATGTATCGTGCAATAGAGCGATGATACCTCCTAGAGAATACTGCCATTTACGGAAACGAATTAAGATATAAATAAAGATGGCAATCAAGGCATAGAATATCGACACAAAAGATTGGGTCAAAATATCATCCGCTACTGTCGCTCCAACTTTGGATTCAGATAAAATCTTAGGATTGCTTGCAGAAAATTCTGATAAACCTTTCTCTAAAGCTGTTCTAACTGTTTGGTTAGCTTGAATCGATTCATCTTCTACCAAATAAGAAGTTGTTACCTTCAATTTAGTTTGACCATTATAGGTCTTTACCTCAGAACCAACACCATTGAAATCATCTTTCAAAGCTTCCTTCACTAATCCTGCTTCTACTGGCTTAGAGAACTCCACCACATAAGAACGACCTCCTTTGAAGTCAACACCTAAGTTAAATCCACCTTGCATGAATAAAACAATAGCACCTAATAAAATTAATCCCCAAGAGAACCAATATGAATATTTACGCTTTCCAATGAAATCGAAATTCATGCCTTTGAATAAGTCTCTAGAAATAAAGGTTTCAAAAGTCATTTCTTTCTCTTTTCCAGCTTTAATGGCACGTTTAGCCATCCAATCAATGAAGATATGTGATAGGTATACCGCAGTAAATACTGAGGTAATTAAACCAATACAAAGGGTCACACCAAATCCTTTCACTGATCCTGATCCGAAAATAATCAAGATTACACCGACCAAAACTGTGGTGATATTACCATCCAAAATAGCACTTAGTGCCTTCTCATAACCTAAGTTAATGGCTTCCAATAAGCCTTTTCCTTTGTGTAATTCTTCTCGAATACGTTCATTAATCAATACGTTGGCATCCACCGCCATACCCAGCGTCAATACAACACCTGCAATACCTGGTAGAGTCAAAGAAGCTTGGATCTGTACCAATACTCCAGCAATGAAGAATAAGTTAAAGAATAAGGATAAGTTAGCCATCCAACCTGGAGTACCATAGTAACCAACCATGAAGATGATGACCAATAACAAACCTAATACCATGGATAAATATCCTTGGTTAATAGCTTCATTTCCTAGGGATGGACCAATGAAAGCATCTTCTACAATTCGCGTAGGAGCTGGTAACTTACCCGCTTTCAATACATTGGCTAAGTCTTTTGCTTCTTCTACGGTAAAGTTTCCAGAGATGGAAGAACGACCACCAGGAATCTCACCATTGATAACTGGAGCAGAGTATACATAACCATCTAAAACAATCGCAATACGACGACCTACATTAGCACCAGTCAAGTTTTTCCAGATACGAGCACCTGTTCCATTCATGGACATGGTTACTTCTGCACGACCAGTCTGATCGAAATCTTGTGCGGCATCTGTAATCACATCACCTTCTAAAGGAGCAGATTGTCCTTCTCCTTTTTTCAAGGCTTCAAGACTCAAAATCTCATCTCCGTTGGTAGCTGGTGTTCCTTTAGCTGACCAAGCAAATGTTAAATTAGCAGGGAAAAAGCCTTTCACTTCTGGGCGACGGAATAAAGCATTAACGCGGGCCGTATCTTTACGATACACTCCGATACCATTTCCCATCTGTACAAATAACTTAGTCAATGCATTGCCAGCCGCTGTATCAGCCTTAGCTTTTCCAGAATCAGTTTTAGAAGCCGAAGTCAATTGAGAGGCTAAAGCATTAGCTGAAGTATCTTTAGAAGCTGCAGCAGGTGCTGTAGCAGCCACTGGTGCTTTTGTCTCTTGTTCTAATAATGCACCTAAAGCGTTTAATCCAGCGCCATATTCATTCAATTCATAACACTCAATAAATTCTAATTTGGCAGCTCCAGATAACAATTTACGAGCACGCTCTGGATTGTCTACACCCGGCAGCTCCACCTGGATACGGTTAGAACCTGGTAAACGCTGAATGTTCGGGTTAGCTACTCCAAATTTGTCGATACGCGCCTGAATAATTTTGTAAACGCGGTCTACAGCTCCATCAATTTCCGCATTAATAACTTTCTTAACTTGAGAATCTGAAGAAGTAGAACTGATTTTACCACGGTTCACTGAATTAGCAAACACCGAAGCTAAACTTTGGTTGGGAGCTATTTTAGCAAAAGCTGCGTAGAATAACTCATTGAATGGCAAAGTAGAATTGATTTGCTGTTTTCTAGCCTCTTCTAATGCTTTCTCAAAAGTTGGATCATTACTTTTACCAGAAAGTGCACGTAAAATTTCATCTGGTGAAACCTCTAATACGGCATGTAAACCTCCTTCTAAGTCAAGACCTTTTTGTAGGGCATATTGAGTTACTTCCTGGAAAGTATATCCCAAATAAACAGGTTGTTTCCAAAGGGAATCGATAAAGCGTAAACGCTTCGCAGGATCATACTTACCGTCTTTGCTTGTAGCATAAGTAACGGCTTGATCACGTAATTGATTCGCTTTCCAAGTAAAGGAAAGGAAAAAGATACAAAGGGCTGAAATAATCGTAGACAGCCATATAATGGCACTTTTGTAACGCATAATAGTAAATTAAAATTGAAATAAAATAAGTGTAAAATTGTCCAACAAATTAGACAATTCTCAAGGGGCCAGAGTGGCTATAAATTGGGTAAATAGAATACTAAGTATCTGAGCACGCGGCAATGCAATAGGTAATTTAAATGCATGCAACGTTTCTTGGAAACTAGGAATCGACAATTGCTGAAAAGCCCAATCCGTTGGAAAATCCAACTGAAGATTGCTACTCACCTGATATACAGGCTGTTCAGCCTTTACAATCGTTTCTGGATTAGTTTCTTTCTTACTAGATGGTATTTTTTTCTCTGTTTGTACTACCTTTTTCTCTGCGGAAAACAGGAAAATAGGATTTGCTACCAGCCAGAATAGGACTGGTAGAAATAAAAACAATTGAAAAAAGTTAGCCTTCTTTTGCATGATGGGGAGCAAAAATAGGATATTTTTTTTACAATTCCATTTCCCACTCAAGTAAGATTAAAATTTGTAAATTTGCGAAACAAAAACCGTGAGCATGTTGGCATACCTGGATCCTATTCACATCAAGTCCTTTATTCAATCAGCCTTAAAGGAGGATGTTGGACCAGGAGATTACACTTCCTTGGCCACCGTGGACCATGATGCTCATGGAAAAGCTCAGTTATTAGTAAAGGACGTGGGTATTTTGGCTGGTGTTGAAATGGCCCTTCATATATTCCAAGAGGTAGATGCTGACTTACAAGTGCAGACCTTTATGATGGATGGAGCAAGTATTCAACCTGGGCAAATCGTTTTAGAGGTCCAAGGTAAGGCTCAATCCATTTTAAAAGCAGAGCGGCTAGTGTTAAACTGCATGCAGCGAATGTCAGGAATTGCTACCTACACCAAACGGATGGTAAACCTGCTGGAAGGAACCCGTAGTCAATTATTAGACACTAGAAAAACAACACCCAACTTCAGGATTGCAGAAAAATGGGCCTGTAAAATTGGAGGAGCAGTGAATCATCGTTTTGCTTTATATGACATGATTTTAATAAAAGATAATCATGTCGATTACGCAGGTGGTATCAAAGCTGCCCTTGAAAAAGCCTTTGCCTTTAATCAAACAAACCAATTGGGCTTAGCGATTGAAATTGAAGTCAGGAACGAGTCGGAATTAGATGAAGTCCTAGCTTTTGGGGGGGTGCAACGAATTATGTTGGATAATTTTAGTCCGGATCGACTTAGAGATGCCATTAGAAAAATCAATGGAAGATTTATTACCGAAGCATCCGGGGGAATTAATGAAAATACCTTAAGAGCCTATGGCGAAACGGGGGTAGATTATATATCCATGGGTGCATTAACCCATCAAATTAAGAGTTTAGATCTGAGCTTAAAAGCAAAAAAAGCATGAATTTAACGGAAGAAGCAGCAGAAGTAGGTTATATCAGTAGATCTGCACCCAAAGGGGCAGAATTAATTGAAGCCATAAAAAGATTAAAAGCCGAAAAAAATGCGGTGATTTTGGCACACTATTATGTAGATGGTGAAATCCAAGAATTGGCTGATTTTGTGGGAGACAGTTTAGGACTTTCACAAGCGGCAGAAAGAACTACCGCCGACCTAATCGTTTTTTGTGGCGTTCATTTTATGGGTGAAACGGCCAAAATATTAAATCCGCAAAAAAAGGTAGTTGTTCCAGATTTCAATGCAGGTTGTTCTTTAGCTGACTCAGTTCCTGTAGAGGAATTTGCGGCTTTAAAAGCGAAACATCCTGAGGCCGTGGTGGTAAGTTACATCAATTGCTCAGCTGAAATTAAGGCCATGACGGATATCATTTGTACCTCTTCCAATGCGGTACAGGTGGTGGAGTCCATACCTAAAGACAAGGAAATCATCTTTGCTCCAGACGCTAATTTAGGCAGGTATGTTGCTCATAAAACAGGACGTGATCTCATTTTATGGGAGGGTGCCTGCATGGTTCATATTGATATCTCACTTGATAAATTAAAGCAATTGCGCGTAGAATTCCCCGATGCATTGTTGATTGCCCATCCCGAATGTAAGGAAATGATATTACGGGAGGCAGATTATGTAGGAAGTACAACGGCATTGTTGAACTATGTGGAAAAATCAGAGCGACAAACCTTCATTGTAGCTACGGAAGCCGGCATTTTGCATAAAATGAAAATGGCTGTTCCTCAAAAACATTTGATCCCTGCCCCTGCCAATGAGCAAAACTCCTGTGCTTGCAGTGAATGTCCCTACATGAAGATGAATACTTTAGAGAAATTATATAACGCGCTATATTACGAGCTTCCAGAAATTCATTTGAGCGAAGAAATCAGAATCCCTGCTTACAAAGCCTTGAAAGCCATGCTGGAAATTTCCAAATAAGGATTAATAAATGAGCTTGGGGGCCACTTAGATTTGTCAACTTTCAAAAAGTTGACAAATCTGAACGACACAATTGAATGAAAAACCAAATCGCCGATCCAGATTGACAAATCTGAACAACATACCTGATCATCAAACCAAGCGGAGGGAAGCTCAAAGCTAAGCTCGAAACCCCAGATAATCCGAGAAAAAACTGATAAAGAATATCAGCTTATTGATGTAATTCAAACAAGGCTTCAATCTCTACAGGAATATTGTCAGGTAAAGTCCCCATACCCACAGCACTGCGAACGCCGATTCCCATTTCCTCCCCCCAAACCTGAGCAAATAACTCACTACAGCCATTGATGATATAAGGATGTCGCTCAAAATCAGAGGTGCAATTCACCATTCCCAATACTTTTACCACCCTTTTCACCCGGTCTAAACTACCCAGCTGTGCCTTTAAAGTAGCCAGAATAGTCAATCCAACTTGTTGGGCTGCTTGCTTTCCTTCTTCCATCGTTAAGCTATCCCCAATACGGCCAATGATTAATTTTCCATTAGTTTGCACAGGTCCATGACCTGAAACGTAATACAATTCCCCCATTTGAAGACCAGGCTTATAAACACCTAGTGGACTAGGTGCCGGTGGTAATGCCAAATTCAAGGCTGCAAAATTTTCTTCTGGTGTACGCTTATCCATATAATTGATGTATAATTTCTGAAATTAATCCTGTCCATCCTGTTTGATGACTGGCTCCTAAACCTTTACCCGTGTCTCCATCGAAATATTCAAAAAACAACATAGAATCCCTGAAATGCTCATCTTCTTGCATTTTTTCATAGGTTCCATACATGGGAATCTTTCCTTCTTTATTCGGGATAAACAAATCTAATAATCGCTTTGAAACTCCTTCGGCTGCATCTTTGATATTAACCATAACACCCGAATTAGTCGGAAATTCAACCTCATAATCCGTTCCATAATAATCAGAGAATTTCCTTAATGAATCTATAATTAAGAAATTCATTGGAAACCAAATAGGTCCTCGCCAATTGGAATTCCCTCCAAACATATCGCCCGTGGATTCCGCAGGATCATAATTGACCTGAATGGTACCTCCATCATAGATGAATTTATATGGATGCTGTTGATGGTATTTTGACAAAGTTCGTATACCAAAATCCGATAAAAATTCCGTTTCATCAAACATCCGCTTCATGATCATTTTCATCCGATGACCCCGCAAAATGGATAATAAGCGGCTTTCTCCCTTACCTGGCTCATACCAACGAGAGATCAAATTGGCCAAATCCGGTCGGTTATTCAAAACCCACTCTACCCTTCTTTTAAATTGAGGTAATTTTTCCAACATTTCTGAAGTCAATACCTCTACCGCAAACAATGGAATTAAGCCAACCATTGAACGTAATTTCAATAACATCAAGCTACCATCTTCCTTATGTAACATATCATAATAGAATTGGTCATCCTCATCCCACAAATTCAATTTATCTCCTCCAATGGCCTGCATCGCTCCTGCAATGTGCAAAAAGTGCTCAAAAAACTTGGAAGCCATATCCTGATACACAGGCTTCTCAATCGAAATCTCACAGGCAATTCGAAGCATATTCAAACTGTACATGGCCATCCAACCTGTTCCATCCGCTTGTTCTAAATGCCCGCCCGTAGGCAAGGTGGCCGATCGATCAAATACACCGATATTGTCCATACCCAGAAAGCCTCCACCGAAAATATTATTTCCTCCCTCATCTTTCAGGTTGACCCACCAAGTAAAATTCAACAAGAGTTTATGGAAAATCCTTTCTAAGAAAGTAACATCTCCCACTCCCCCGTTCATTTGCTTATCTATCTCATAGACCTTCCAAGTCGCCCACGCATGTACAGGTGGATTTACATCCGAGAAAGACCATTCATATGCGGGAATCTGGCCGTTAGGATGCATGTAATATTCACGAAGAATTACTGCTAATTGCCGCTTAGCAAAATCTGGATCCAACCTAGCCAATGGCAAGGTATGAAAAGCTAAATCCCATGCCGCAAACCAAGGATATTCCCATTTATCAGGCATGGATAAAATATTTGCCGCATACATATGGCGCCAAGTATTATTTCTACCCACCTTTCTACTCGGATGCGGTGGCGGCATAGAAGGATCTCCTTTGATCCACTCAAAAACGTTATAATAATACCATTGCTTTGTCCAAAGCATACCCGCATAAGATTGACGCTGTATGTGGCGCAACTTCTCCTCTTTTACATTTCCATGCAAATCATCATAAAATTCATTGGCTTCCTTGATTCTTGCGGAATATATTTGATCAAAATCCTCAAAAGGATGTTGCATGGAGTGATTCGTCAACCGCAAACGAAATACCTTTTTACCCCCAGCCGGAATTTTAGCTGAAAAACGAACCGCCGCCTTACTTCCGATATTATTGGGATTAATGGTATTCTTCGCCTTGTTAACGATGTAGTCATTGATACCATCCTTAACAAAATGACTTAAATTAGGTGAATCATGTAGGCGACGAAAGTTGGTTTCATTATCGCAAAATAAAAATTCATCTGCATTTTCGGCATAAAGCTTGAAACGCCCCACTACCCGGTGATCTACCTCAATAAAGGAATGACCCACCCCAGTAAGCAATGGTTTATATTTATAATTTTCATATCCCCAACACCAAGTATTTCGATACCAAATGGTGGGTAAAACGGTGATTGGAGCCGCTACTTTTGCTCGATTCTCTACCGTTACTTGTATTAAAATATCCTGCTCATCGGCTTTGGCATATTCCATCTTGATGTCAAAATATTCATTTCGATCAAATATGCCAGTATCTAACAATTCATATTCAGGCTCTAAACGAGTCCTTTTTTTACTTTCATCAATCAGTTTTTGATAAGGGAAAGCTTGGTGCGGATATTTATAACTCATCCGCATATAAGAATGAGTCGGGGTAGAATCCTCATAATAATACAATTCCTTAACGTCCTCTCCGTGATTGGATTCCCCACCAGTTAATCCGAAAAACCGCTCTTTTAAGATATGATCTTTGTGATTCCAAAAGGAAAAAGCGAAACAGACATGCTGCTTATTATCTGAAATTCCGCCAATGCCTTCCTCGCCCCAACGGTAAGTTTTGGACCGAGCCATGTCGTGAGTAATCGAATCCCAAGCATTTCCATGAGCCGAATAATCCTCTCGTACCGTACCCCACTGCCTTTCTGTTAAATATGGCCCCCACTTTTTCCAGCCTTTATTATCATTACGAGTTTTTAATCGTGCACGCTCCGCTCCTAGTTCCGACATAGCTTATAATTTGTATGAATAAATGCAAATCGCAAAGTTATTGATTTCAATCAGATTCGAAATAGAATCCAGGACGAATTCAAAACTACCGCTGAATAATACCATTCCATGTCATTTTGTGATATAATCCACTGGTTTGAGCTAATAACAATCCACTAAAATTGAATAAATTGCCCTTGAAATATCGCATATTTTGAAAATTCATGCGTTTAAACCAGTAAAAATAAAATGCAATTTTCCACTCCCATTCCAATACCCGAATCCACCCAGAAAATAATTCCCTCCTCCTCAGTAATTAGCCTAGGTTCTTGCTTTGCTGAAAATATGGGAAAAAGAATGGAAAGTTTGCCTATTAACATCCTGAACCAACCTTTTGGAACGCTATTTCACCCCAATGCTATCCTGAAAGCACTTCAAACAGAAAAACTTTCTCCTATAGAATTAATCAATCAACAAGGTATTTGGCTGCACCCAGATTACCACTCTAGTCTATGTGCCGCAGACCCATCTGACCTCATGGAGCTGATACAACAGCGTCAACAAATCGTCAAAAAAAGTTTGGCACAAAGCCAATTTTTGCTGATAACCTGGGGTACGGCTTATTATTATTGGGATAAAAAATTAAAAAGACCTATTGCAAACTGCCATAAACAAGCAGCTAATGCCTTTGAAAAACGATTATCTACTTTGGATGAAATCATTGTTCCTTATCAGGAATTCATTCAAAAAATAATCAAGAAAAATCCCGATTTACGCATTATTTTAACGGTTTCTCCAGTCAGACATACCAAAGACGGCATGCCAGAGAACGCGGTTTCCAAGGCATTGCTTCGCTTGGCCGCAGAAACATTAAAAAACAATCACGAGCAAGTCGACTATTTTCCTGCCTTTGAAATCATGATGGATGAATTACGCGATTATCGGTTTTATGCTGCTGATATGATTCATCCTAATGAAACTGCTGAAGAATACATTTGGGAAAAATTCAGCACCTGTTATTGCAGCCCAGCATTACTCCAAATTGAAAAAAAATGGAAATCGGTATTTCAAACCTTAGGACATCAATTTCATCCAGCCAAAAAAGCCCTTTATTTGCAAAGCTTGGAACAATGTAAATCTGAGTTTTCCAAGAGTAATTTGGGCTATGATACCCATAAAATTTTGCAAGCCATACAAGCTCGAATTTTATCAATTAGTTAATTCCAAGAGGCAATTAAAGGTGAAAAAACCTTATATTTGAGGTTTGATAGAGACAAAGCATTCATGGGAGAATTAAGCGTAAGTAAAGAAATCATATTAGGTGCCTTAAGCACTGTTCAAGAACCTGATCTTAAAAAAGATTTGGTGACCTTGAACATGATAAAAGATGTGGAATTAGGTATTGGTGAAGTTCGTTTCACCGTGGTATTAACCACTCCTGCCTGCCCATTAAAAGAAAAAATTAGACAAGATTGCGAGGAGGCCATTCATCGTTTGGTGCATCCCGACTTAAAAATTATCATCAACATGACGGCGGAGGTTACCAGCCTAACTTCCTCTGATCCATTAATTCCTGGTGTCAAAAATGTGATTGCAGTAGCCTCCGGTAAAGGTGGTGTAGGTAAATCAACCGTAACGGCTAACCTAGCCATGGCTTTAAAACAAAGCGGGGCTAAGGTAGGTATTTTGGATGCTGATATCTCAGGACCATCCATCCCAGTGATGTTTGGGGCAGAGGAATTACAGCCCTTGGTACAGGAAGTCAACGGTAAAAACCGCATTCAGCCCATCATGCAATATGGCATTAAGATGATTTCAATGGGCTTTTTAGCTCCAAGTGAAAGTCCAGTGCCTTGGAGAGGTCCCATGATGACCCAAGCTTTACGTCAATTCTTCGGAGATACCAATTGGGATGAATTAGATTATTTGCTGATTGACCTGCCTCCTGGAACTTCAGATATTCATCTAACATTGGTTCAATTAATTAAATTGACTGGAGCTGTAATCGTGACTACCCCTCAAAAAGTAGCTCTGTCTGATGCTACCAAAGGATTGCAATTTTTTAACCAAGCCGGAATCAATGTTCCAATTTTAGGTTTAGTAGAAAATATGGCCTACTTTACTCCAGCGGAATTACCAGACAATAAATATTATTTATTTGGTAAAGACGGCGGCAAAAACTTAGCAGAAAAATACAAAGTACCTTTCTTAGGCGAAGTTCCCCTGATTCAAGCCATCCGCGAAGCCGGAGATGAGGGAAAACCTATCGCCGCCACGGAAGGACCAAGTGCCAGCGCTTTCGCTAGTATTGCTGCTAATTTAGCCCAACAAATTGCTATTAGAAACGCTTCTACTCCACGTCAATAATCATGGAAAACCACCCTCTATATTCGAAAGTACAAGCAGCCCTTGATTCCATACGCCCCTACCTCATTGCCGATGGTGGAAATGTGGAGATCGTTGAAATTACAGATGACAATCGCCTAAAGCTTAATTTATTAGGTGCTTGTAAGTCATGCAATATGTCTGCCATGACCTTTAAAGCAGGTGTTGAAGAAGCCATTCGTCGTGAAGTGCCCGAAATTATATCGGTAGAAGAGTTAAGTCAAACCCTACAATCTTAAGTTTCATGATGCGAATTGGAATATTTTTTGGGGGACCGGCTCGTGAACGTGAAATTAGTTTTGCTGGCGGTAAGACTGCCATGGCTCATATCAATAAAGCCCTATTTCAACCTGTCCCTGTATTTGTGGATAGCTTAGGTAATTTTATTTTGATCCACGAAGATTTGATACATTCAAGTTCTATTCGTGATTTTTTCCCTCCAAAAAGATTTCAAGACGACATATTCTCTGTTTACATCGAATCCATTAAGGATTTATCGACGGAAGATTACCAACAGATCATTGCTGAAATTGGGCAAGTAATTCAGCCACATGAATTTTCCCAATACTTTGATTTTGTTTTCTTGGCCATGCATGGACCCGCTGCAGAAGATGGTAGCATTCAAGGTTTATTAGAATGGTTTGGCATGCCCTATTCGGGACCAGGTTTACTTGGCTCCTCCATTGGTATCGATAAAGCCAAACAAAATGACTGGCTAAAAAAGAGTGTTGGTTTAGATAAAAAGTATTTTGTACTTCAACGAGAAGATTACGAAAAATACGGAAGAGAGACCCTTTTTGAACAAGTGAAAAAGGAAATCGGAATTCCATTTGTTGCCAAAGCGCCACATCAAGGCTCTTCCATTGGCTTGGCTTTTGTGAAAAAAGATTCCTTGGAAGACTTCGACAAGGCGATCAAAAAATGCTTATTTATTCAAGAAATTTACCGCGAGGACTGGTTGAATTATACGGAAGAAGATAAATTAGTTTTATTACAAAAAATGGTGAATTTGGACGAAGGAATTGGTTTCCCTGTCCGATTTAATCACCAAAACTACCAACACCCGGCCGACTTACTTTCCAGTTTACAAGAATATTTCAAATTAAGTGTCACCAAGGCTAGTATTCATTCCATCCATTCGGAAGATGCTATCTTGTTGGAATCTTTTGTCCAAGGCAACGAATTTAGTTGTGGCGTGATTCAAAGTCCCAAAGGACAAACGGTTGCCTTACCTCCTACCGAAATCGTTATCGATGAATCAGTCGAAGTTTTTGATTTCAATGCTAAATATAAATCTAAGGCTACTCGGAAACGCATACCCATGGATGCCAGCTTAGTGGATTTGCAACAAATCCAAAAAATGGTCTGTCAGGCATTTGATGATTTAGGCTTTGGTGTTTGTACTCGAATCGATGGATTTTTGTCAGAGGGTGGCCAGGTGGTTTTACATGATCCCAATACCATCCCAGGTATGTCGCCTAGTTCCTTAATTTTTAAACAAATGGCAGAAATTGGATTGACCATTACGGATTCAATTACCTATTTCATCCGCCAGTCTTTAAGAGAAAGGATGCGTACAGGTAAAAACTACCATGCCATTCGTAAACAATTAGAAGCACTTGATTTGGCCATTAAGGAAGAATTAGCTGCCCAAAATCAGCAAGAGAAGATTGTCCTTGAAATTAGAGGCAATCATGCGCTTGAATTAGAAGAAAGTTTTGAAGCAGTAAAAAAACAAGCTCATGCTTTATCTGCTGCAGGAAAACAGTCCTTTATTGTTCAAACTCCCATGTTATTAGAGGAAGGTGAAATAATGGTTACTGTCAATACCGCTCAGTGGAACAAAGATTCCGCCGCTGAAATGCTTGAGGCTATCTCCAAAGGGGTGCATCCTTTGATAGCCCAAACACGTCAACTAGCCCAAGAAATTACGGGTTTTTACACCCAATCTAAAACAGTTTAACCATATGGAAATCAACTCATTGCAATACCCGATAGGTAGGTTTTCGGCTCCTGAAAACATTACGCCAGAAATTAGAACAGCATGGATTAAAACCTTAGTTGAATTTCCAGAAAAATTGCAACAAGCAGTAGCTGGAATGTCGCAAGAGACTTTAGCCAAGCATTATAGACCGGGTGGTTGGACGGCTCGTCAAGTAATTCACCATGTCAATGATAGCCATATAAATTCTTTTATTCGTTTTAAAATGGCTTTGACAGAGGAAAACCCCATCATTAAACCCTATTCGGAAGCTGATTGGGCTAATTTACCCGATGGCAACGAAGCACCCATAGAATGGTCAATAGAAGGGATAAAATATATTCACTTACGTTGGGTATTTTTATTAAATGCGATGCAGGAAAGTGATTGGAAAAAATCCTACGTGAACCCAGAAAGAGGAATTACCTATCCATTAGATCGCGCATTAGGAATTTATGCCTGGCATTGTGACCATCATTTGGCACACGTGTTATCGGTAAAATAAAGAAAGAGAGCCTTAGCTCTCTTTCTTTATAGTCTGCTTAATGGTTTGAAGCTGGTTGACACTCATCATTTGCTGCATGGTTCTTTGCATATTATCAGCAGATCCATCTAAGAAAATAACGTTTCCGTTCGACTGCTCTCCAAATTGCTTAATGGCTTCCGTCCACATAGAGAATAAAATCACCGAGGTATCTAAGTTAGCTTGTTGCATTTCTCTAGCTGCATCCGACATCCCTTTGGCTACTTCTTGTCGGAATAAAGCCACACCCTGTCCGCGCAATTGAGCAGCCTCACGCTCGGCATTCGCCGAAATTTTGATCGCATTACCTTCCGCTTCAGCAGCTTTGGTTTTGGTGATTAATAAAGCTTGACCTTCATTTTCAGCAGCTGCTTTTAGGTTATTAGAAGCCACAACTTGACTCATGGATTTCAGAATCACTTCATCAAACGTGATGTCATTTAATTGTAAATCTTGTAGGTGATAACCCCATTCCTCCATCACTTGATCGATTTGATCTTTCACATAAGAAACAATTTCCTTGCGCAAACTCAAGATTTCGCTTTGGCGCTTGGTAGCCACAAAAGAACGAATTGAACCTTCCACTGTCCTAACCAATGTTTGCATCAAACTTTGAGCATCAATGAATTTATAGGCTACATTTTTGATGGTTTCTTCCTCTTGATTGATCACTGAATAAAGTAACATGGATTTAAAATACACATTGGCTTGGTCAATAGTAATCGCTTGAAACTCTAATTCAATGGAGCGATTTTGAATGGAAATAACCTTATATACACTTTCAATCAGAGGTATTTTAAAGTTCAAACCTGGGTGAAGAATACGTTGGTATTTACCAAACATAGAAATAACCGCAATATTTCCTTGCTGAACCGTAACCAAACTGAAGAAAATTAATAAAATGGCAATGATTCCAAAAACGAGTAAAGTAGTCATGTTTTTTAGGGGATTATGTAAATAAACAACTCAAACTAAGGATTTTCCAAAAGGATTAGATGAAATAAATGATGAGCGGTTTTGTAAGATAGGAAATGAGTAAATCCCTCCTAGCTCTAAAATAATATATCAAAATATCCGCTATTGAATAAATGCATCATATAAGGCATTGGCTGTTTTTTTCAAGATCAAATTGAAACCATCCACACTTTCGGGGTGGCAGCCATTGCTTATCACAACTAATCCAAATTTTTCTTTGGGCTGAAAAAACATCAAACTCTCTAATCCATAGGCAGAACCTGTATGACCAGTCATGGTCTTCCCTGCTATCAATCGATCTGTTTTTAATAATGCTAATCCATAATGTTCTTCTTCTGAAAGGGGCGTTTGCATCACCTTGGAACTGCGTTTTGAAATAATTCTCTTCCCTTCAAATTTACCCCTTTGACTATGCATAATCATATATCGTGCTAAATCACGCGTGGATATTTTCATCCCTCCCGTTGGGGAAAATATAGGTGTTGAGTATCCCATTTGATAATTAGCAATCTCCTGTGTTCTTGGGGCATAGGCTGCTAGTGATGCCTTAAACTTGGCTGAGTCAATGGAGTACTCATAAATTGTTGCGAATCGAGATTTATCCAATGAATCCACGCAATATCCACCATCAATCTTCAATGGCATAAGTATATGACGTTTTATGTACTGATCAAACCTTTCTCCAGAAACCTTTTCTATGATTGTTCCGGCCATATTAAAGTTTAGGTTACAATACATATAACCCTTACCTGGCTCCACCGGGTTGTAACATTGTGTCCAATTAGAATTCTTGGCTGGATTCAGGACATCCAAGCTAAAGTAACCCTGACTATCATTTAATGAGGACCGATGCGAAAGCAACATTCCCAGGGTAATCACTTGATTTGGAAATTGGGGATTACGAATTGGAAAACCGACTAGCTTACTGACATCATCTTCTAAAGATATTTTCTTAGCTTCTACCAATTGCATGATGGCTGTTGCTGAAAATGATTTGGAAATGGATGCAATCCGAAATAAGCAATCATCTGTCAAAGGAGTATTCTTGGATTGGTCTTTTAAACCAAATGAATGTGAATAGACCAATTTATTATTTTTCACCACGGCTACAGAGATTCCCATGACCGGACTTGATTTCATGATCGAATCAATAGCCAATTCTGCCTTTTGCGCTTGAGAAAAAGCAGATAATGGTACGGTAAAAAGAAAAATGCTGACTAATAACTTCATTTGAGGTAGGTATACAGGCATTTCGAAAATTCAAGCAAGCAAAATTTGCCAAATCCTAAATAGCACAATCAAATTAGCGGGCTTTTTCCACCTTTTTCTTATTCCAAGGAGCCGTGGTATTTTTGGCCATATCAATGGCAAGGGCTACCATCAGTAGTGTAAATAAGATGAGTACCCAACGGAATATTTTTTGATTTTTGCTCATTATACAACTTGTGGATTAAAATTAAATACTAAATCTCCCGTACCTTTACTTAATTCCGCAACGGAGTCAGCATATTGAAACCGTAAATAGCAACATCCACCCGTTTCCATTTGAATTAATGTTCCTGAATAATAGGAAGCCACATAGGAAATGGATGGATTATGGGCTACCAAATAGATCACGGGTCTATTTTGCTTTTCAATTAAATTAACGTAATCTGGTCCGGATGCTTGATACCAACAAGCATCTAAATTAATAGGACCTACGATACCTAATTCACTTCTCAGTGCTGTGGCTGTTTCCACCGTTCTTTGGGCATCTGAACATAACCATAAACCCGTTGGCAGATGAACCGACTTAAGTTTTTGAGCCAACAAACTCACCTCTTCCATCCCCTGCAGTGATAATTGCCGCTCCTTATCGGGCTGATCGTAAGGCCCTGAGTGGGCATGTCGAATTAAAATTAGATCAATCATGATTCAAAATCGGCTTGAGTAATCAATGGGTATTCTCCTTTGGCATGTTTTTCTCCCATTTTAATGTAATGGGGCGGCCCAAATTTCAAACGCTCAATTTGCGATTCATTTAAGGTTTTGACTACCTTGGCAGGCGTTCCCAATACCAAGGAATAATCAGGTATTTCCATTCCTTCTGTCACTAAGGCATGTGCTCCAATTAAACAATACTTACCTATTTTAGCCCGATTCAGAACCGTGGCATGCATACCAATCAAACTGCCTTCGCCGACTTCCGCTCCATGTACAATGGCAGCATGTCCGATCGTAACAAATTTTCCAATGATGGTTTTATCCCCCTCATCTGCATGTAACACCGCATTGTCTTGCACATTACATCCCTCGCCCAAATGAATTTCTTCCACATCTGCCCGAATGACCGCTCCATACCAAATAGAAACATTAGGAGAGATAAAAACTCGGCCCATGACAGAGGCGGTGGGTGCAATGAATATGGCCATAACTAGGTTAATAAAATTTTGCTTACTCCGAAAATTACTGATTAATTTCAGTCTTTCCATTTCCTTTTCATATTTCTTGTTTGAAATAAGCACTCCATAAACTTCAAATGGATGCTCCAAAATTTCTTAATTCACAGTGCTACCTCCCCAATTCTACATTCTACATTCTACATTCTTAATTCTACATTCTACATTTCCCCTTAACAATTAGCCATATTTTCCCTTTCTTTGAGCCATGAAACAATTAATGGATCATTTTACTTGGAATCCATCGGATACCCTACTATCCATAGGATGTGGCTCAGCCTGGTGGGAAGTGAATTTATTGATACACCGACCTTGTGGGAAAATCATTTTAGTAGATACTCAAGTAGATGTTTTGAATGAAGAGGCGGTAGAAGATAGTATTCAGTATTTTAAGGAGAAAACAGCTTTACCTTTTTACCCTAAATTTGAGGTTCATAACCTGGCTTTAAACCAATTAGCTTTATACCCTCAGAGTATCGATGGCATATTTATTTTCAATGCTTGGCATGAATTTGACCAAATAGAAGAGTTAATCCAAGCCATGAAACAGCTATTAAAACCCAGCGGTTGGATTATTTTGGAAGAGGAATTATCTGTCCAAAAACGAGAAATACATGAGGGATGTGGGAAAAAGCTATATTTTCAGGAGGAAATTGATCAGCAAATGGCAAGTAAGCAATTTCAACTTCGACAAAAAGTGCCAAAAGAAAAACATAGTTTTTATTTAGAATACCGAAACCTTTGAAAACATGCTTTTTTTTGAGGGATAATAAAATGCTTTTCGCAAATTTGCATTCGAATTCAAACATCAATGACCCCAACTATCGAAAGACCATATATCATCGGAATTACCGGTGGAAGCGCCTCAGGTAAAACATTGTTTTTACAAAGACTGATGGCTCAATTTCCTTCCGAAGAAATCTGTTTATTATCTCAAGACAATTATTATCGTCCGAAGCATGAACAATCGAAGGACGAAAATGGGATTGAGAATTTTGATTTACCTGGCGCCATCGATGATGAGGCATTTGCGAAAGATGTAGAAAAATTACGTTCGGGTGAAATCGTAACCAGGGAAGAATACACCTTTAATAATTCAAGTAAAGTTCCAGATATCCTACATTTTTATCCACGCAAAATTTTGGTTGTTGAAGGTATTTTTGTTTTCCACTTTCCAGAGGTTGCCAAACTTTTGGATTTGAAAATATTCATAGATGCGCAAAACAAAATCAAATTGAAACGCCGCATTAAACGTGATAACGAAGAAAGAGGTTATGATTTACAGGATGTAATGTACCGCTGGAAATACCACGTTAAACCTACTTACGAAGAATACATTCGTCCTCACAAAAAAAGTTGCGACATCGTCATCCCCAATAATGTCCATTTCGAGAAAGGACTTGAGGTGATTGTTCATTACCTTAAATCACGCATTAAGTAAATCTAGGTTGTAATGTAACCCCTTGTTTTCTTTTTGAGCACGGGCATGCTTAATAATTAAATAAGCCACATTAATCATATTTCTAAGTTCACAAAGTGGAACCGTGATTTTGGATTGCTTATATAATTCCTCATGCTCCAAATAGATAAGTTCCAATCGATCATAAGCCCGCTTTAAACGGCGATCAGTACGAACAATCCCTACATAATTACTCATAATAGACTCCAATTCGCGGGTCATTTCCGTTACTAGGACCATTTCCTCTGGATTCCGAGTTCCTTCATCATTCCATTGCGGGATGCCTTCAGGTATCATTTGTGTGCCAAATTCTGTGATGGATTTTTCAAAGGCACGATGAGCAAAAACAATCGCTTCCAAAAGTGAATTGGATGCTAGACGATTGGCCCCATGTAAGCCTGTATGTGAACATTCCCCCGCGGCGTATAGGTGCTCAATATTGGTTTGACTGTATTCATTAACGATGATGCCTCCACATAAATAATGCTGGCAAGGCACAACGGGGATCATTTCTTTTGACATATCAATGCCCAAATGATCCAAGCAATAATGATAAATCATCGGAAAATGAGCGATGATATCTTCTTTAGGAATATGTCGGGTATCCAAATACACATGCTCGGTACCATTTTTCTTCATCTCAGAGTCTATGGCACGAGCAACAACATCTCTGGGAGCCAAAGAAAGTCGAGCGTCATACTTTTCCATGAAAGTAGATCCATCTAAATTTTTCAAAATTCCACCGTGTCCGCGAACTGCTTCAGAAATCAAAAAATTAGGTTTCTTTCCAGGTTGGTAAAGGGCTGTAGGATGAAACTGGATGTATTGCATCCCTTTGACAAATCCTTTGGCACGGTAAGCCATCGCTATTCCATCTCCAGTGGCAATGGTAGGATTAGTGGTCGATTGATACACTTGACCTATACCACCCGTAGCTAATAGCGTAGTTTTTCCAATAAAAGTCTCTACCTTTTTGGTTTTTTTATTCAATACATATACGCCAAAACATTTTTTGTGAGGCGTATCTTTGGTCACTTTTTCACCCAAATGATGTTGGGTTATCAAGTCAACCGCAAAGTAATGAGTGAAGAAATCAACCGATGAAAAAGACTTCACCTTTTCTAATAAAGCCCTTTCAATCTCATTCCCTGTAGAATCTTTATAATGCAAGATACGTTTATCGGAATGCCCTCCTTCTTTGACTAGGTCAAAACTTCCATCAGATTTACGATCAAAATCTGTCCCATAAGAAATTAACTCTTTCAACCTCTCGGGAGCTTCTTTCACTACCAATTCTACCACGGCTGGATCACTTTCAAAATCTCCAGCTACCAAGGTATCTTGTATATGTTTTTCAAAAGAATCTTGATTATCCCAAACGGCCGCAATACCGCCCTGAGCATATTTGGTATTGGTTTCCTCAGCAACCGTTTTAGTTATTAGCGCAATCTTGATGGGGATTTGTTTATCCTGGAAGTATTGGGCTACCTTAACCGTATATGATAAGCCAGCGATTCCAGAACCCACCACAATAAAATCATACGTAGGCATATTCATGTCTTTCAGAGGCGCAAATTAACCAAAAGCCTATTTAAAACGAAATATTGAATATTAATGTTAAATTTGCATTGAATTAAACCCTTAAATAAACATTTGAAGCAAATGGAAACATCCAACAACACCTCAAAGATTGCCTTGATTGTATTGGCTGTATTAACAGCAGTATTAGGCGTCTTGTATTTTCGTTCCAACCAATTGACAAAAGAACAAGCTGTCAATATTGAAGAAAAAGCCACTGAATTAGCGAATACTCGCATGAAATTGGATTCCATTTCGACCCAACTAGATGCTAAGATTGAGGAAATCAAAGCATTAGGTGGCCAAGTTAGTGACTTAGAAGCATTGAAAGTTCAATTAGAGCAAGACAAAAGCTCTTTGAAAAAAGCCAACCACGCAACCATTGCCTCCTACGAGGCCAAAATCAAGGAATATGATCTAGTTTTGACCCAAAAAGATGCAGACATTGTTGAACTGAAAAAACAAAACGGCATCTTAACCGAGAATAACCAAGTCTTGACTACGCAAAATCAAACCTTGAATTCTGAAAATACTGGCTTAAAAACGGAGAACAAAACCTTAGCAGACACCCTATCGGAAGTAACTGCTAAAAACAAAGAATTGGCTAGAAAGGTAAGTATTGCTGCTGCTTTGAAAGCTCAAGGATTGCGCGTACTTTCTGTGAGTAACAAAGGGAAGGAAGCTGAAAAATCGCGTTTTAATGGTAAGAAAATTGAAAAGTTGAAAATTACCTTCAACTTAGCCAGCAACCCAATTACTAAATTAGAGAACAAAACCATTTTTGTTCGTGTCTTGGATGCTGATGGGGCCATTATTTCTGACGAAGCAGCCGGTTCTGGTAAGTTTACTCAAGACGGAAAAGAAATGGTTTATACGGCTAAGCAAGTAGTAACCTATACGAACAATAACCAAGCGGTAGATGTATTCTATTCTCGTGGTGGTGTAGCTTACAAACCTGGTAAATATACCATCGAATTATATTCGGAAGGTTTTGCCATTGGTACGGGTGGATTTGAAGTAAAATAAGAATTTCAGTGATTAGTTATTAAGAATTAAGAAAGGAACTGCGCGAGTGGTTCCTTTTTTAATGTAGAATGAAGAATGTAGAATGAAGAATGTAGAATGAAGAATGAAGAATGAAGAATTGAGAATGTAGAATGGGAGCCTCATCATTTCCCATTTTTTCGTTCATAAAAAACCAAAATGGGAAATCAGAATAATTCGTATCAATTTATCAATCGGGGAATCTTGCGGTTTTTAATGTAACTAGAAGCGCCAAGGACGAATAAATATAAATATCAACACGCCTTCAATTGGCCCTAAAAACCGAAAGAAAAATATACATGATTAACTTTTACTAGTAGTCTACAATTCTACATTCTTCATTCTTCATTCTACATTCTTCATTCTACATTAATTTCACTTTCCAAACAACTTATTGAAACTACGATTATAGAGTAAACTAGCCCCAAGTGTTTGGTTGATTTGATAGGAGTTTAATGATCCCAATAGGGTAGTTTGAACGTTTCGATTATAGGTTTTTAAACGGAGTGAACCATCCCGTTTTACAAAATATTCCAAGGCCCAGTCGCCTAATAAAATCAAAGGACTCGTTTGATTTCGGGCATCAGTGAAACCTCCGCTTCGAGTAATTCGTAGACGGTCATTCACATTATAAGAGGCCCTTAATTGTAAATTGGATAAAATATCTTGGTTCAAATTCCCTCCTCCTAAGTATACATCGATGTTCAAATCTTTATTGATTTGTGAAGCCAGATTACTCAATTGATTCGATAACATCTCGGTGAAATTTCCTACCAAATTACCCAAAGCGATACCACTTCCTCCAAATGGAGAAACCAATTGCCCGAACAATAAGACATTGGAGACTTGTCGGGTTAGCTCTTGTTCATCCGTTTTAATTCGGTTGGTAAATGCCGTAACAGCTCCGTTCAAATGAACATCTTTGGGGTAATCACGAATACCTATATCAAAGGAAATATTGGGCGATAAAAGTCTATTTTGCAAGTTGATTGTCACATCCACGGGATAACGTCTTTTAAACTCAGGCAAGTTCGATTTATTCGTGGTGTCTAATAAGATAGGAAACAATGAAGCATATTGCGTATAAATTGCTTTAATATTCACATTTGCTTCCAAAGGATCTCCAGTCCAAGAAATCTTTGATCCTCGCTGGATAGCAAATCGCTTATTGATTAAATTTTGTAAGGTAAAAGTATAGTCTCCCTGATCAATGGCATAATCTCCCACCATCCTAAACTGACCTTTTTTATCTAAGGTCATATTGATATTTCCCGTACCATAAATCCGCATCAAATCTCCCTTCTTCTTATCAATTTGAACTTCGCCATAGGCTTCTGGGGTAAAGGCCAAATCCAAGTCCAAACTAATGCCACCCTCTTTTAATTTAGATGTTATTTGCTGCGTGTTGGCATTCAAATCTACTTGCAAAGACTTACTAAAAAACTCATAGTCTTCATCATTTTCGGTACTACTTTCTCTGTCCAAAGGTATGTATAAACGAGTTCCTCTTTCGCTTTTTAAGTCGGCAGTAATCAACAAATCATGCAAGGCTCCTCGAATGGATATCGGGCCAGAAGTATACCCCGTTCCATAATAAAATGAGGTAGGATCACGCTGTGTATTCAATAATTTAAAGCGATTCAAATTGGCTTCAATGTTCATTTCAAAAGGACTTCCTACTGGAAAAACAAAGTTTGCATTTAACTTAGCTGTATTACCTTCTGGGTCTGAAATCTTCCAATTTCGGCCTATGATTTGACGGGTCTTAAACTCCACCGTATCTGAAAAAGCCATGCTAGTTTTCAAATAATCGAAAAATAATTTGGCTTTTTGAAGCACGATCTTTCCTTGGATATCTGGGTCTTCGATGGTTCCTCTCACCTTTAATTTACCTGAGGCGTCCCCAGCCAAACCAGAAAATACCCCTTGGGTAAAGGGTTCCAGAATACTCAAATTTGTCTTATTTAACTCGGCAGAAATATCTAGTTTGTTCCTAGTTTCAAAAGGCTTATAAGTACCATTAACCTCCACAACAGACTCCCCCAAACGATTTAAATGATAATTTAAATCCATGGTTTTCAAGTCGGCATTATAGGTTCCTACACCTTGCAAATTTCCAATGTAAAACTTATTCAAATGCAAAGAATCTACCAACAACCAGGTATCTAAACGCGTGTGTTGGTACCAATCTTGGATATTAATTTCGGCATTCAATTCACCTTGTACTTTCAGTGAAAATAGGGGTGCCAATGTCCCCAGTTGAAACTTATTGGCTCGAAGCCTTAATGTTTCTGTGGAGTCCATGGACAAGCTTCCTTGCAAGGCAATTGATTGCTTTTGATTCGAAATCAAAAAGTGTTCAGCATGCAATTCCTTACCTTGAATGGATATTTTATTTTCTGGATCTACGGCCCAATCCTGCCCTAAAATCCTAAGGTACGTATCTTTAAAACGGAGCGATAAACCATCCTTTTCAAAGCGCCAAACACCACCTAAATGTGCTAAATTCTCGTCACCTTGTTGCTTAAAATCCAATTCGAAATTGATTCGATCTTGATCCCAAAGACCATCCAATTTTAAGTTTTCCGTAGGGGTTAGGAAGTTCAGATGCTGCCTTCTCGACTGGAATACCAAGCTACTAGAAACCTCTGGGCCTCCTAAGAACTTCGAACTTTGGAAGGAAAAAATGGATTGATAAAACTTATATCCACCCAATACCAAGGTGTCAGGATAAGATTCTAAACTCAAGGAAACAGATCGTCCTTTATTGACGCTTCCTGAGAAAACTGTATTTTTAGCTAGGTCTATGGTAGGAAACCATCGGGTCAAAATGGGTTTAGCATCATGGCAAATTACCGTAAAGTCGGACACATATTTCCGATTCGTTTCATGGGATTTGGCGGCATAATAAGCAGCTCTTTCCGCCTCGTTTTTAGTGAAATACAAGGTGTATTCCTCCCACAACTGGCTCAAATCTTTTTGCAATTGAGAAGGAACAAAATCCCCTTCAGCCTCCACTGAAATCAGGTCTGAATTCAAACGATAATGTCTTTTAGGCCCTTTCAAATCAGAACTAAAAGTCAGTAGGTGAATGGGTAAATCCAACTTCTTAGGTGTTCCTAAAATCGCTTCGGAGAATGTGGCCCTACCTTCCAAATCATCCAAATCATTCATGGCAATATTTACCTGAAAATCACTCACCAACTGCATGGGCGTATCTGTGATTCGCAACCTTCCTAAATCCACATGGTCAATACGACCTTCCAAATTATAGACCGGTTTTTCCTGACGCAAATTAATTTCACCTGTCATTTGGGCCAATAAATTACTGTCCTTAACAGATACCAATCCCTTGAATAATTGCCTTTGTAAATTCCCTTTTAAACTTACTCTTCGGTAAGCATAGCGTTTAATATTGATTTCCGAAACTTGCCCATCAAAATCTACTTTAGCCGAATTACTAGAAAATCCAGAACCTTTTACCTGTGCTTCTAAATCAATCGTTCCCAAATATTCTTCCAAACTGAACAATTTACCCAGTTTAAATTTCTTCAATTTTAACTTCCCTTGGTACTTAGAAAAAGCCATGGAATCACTTAAATTCATCATGACATCTCCTTCCATATAGCCTAAACCTGTATTTAATTTACCCGAGGTGGAGAAATCCTTATTTGTTCCTGAAAACTTCCCTCCAAAGGAAACAGGCCCCAAAATATTCATTTTTTCCACGGCAGATTTGGACAAAAAGACTTGTAGGTCTTGCGGGTGAAAAAGGGAATTCACCATGTCAAAATTCATCACCGTTTTATCAATTTCTGGCAATCCCTGGAAACTAAAATCGCCCCGGAGTACACTTTTACTACCGAAGGCCATTTCAAAATTCTTCAAATTTAAACGGGCAACAGGGCCATCTAAATTGCCTTTCAATTTATACATGCCTTTGTATTGGTACATATCAGAGACAAATCGACCTAAGTCTTCGCCGCGAATTTGACTATTATCAAAATAGGCTTTCATTCTGACTTTCTTGTTCCATGACTTAAAGTCCTGGGTACTCGAATAGTCAAAAACAATCTGATTTTTTATTTGAGAATCATTGAAAAATAAATTCAATTGATCAAAGCGCATTTGCTTATCAGCATACATGAATTTGGTATCCAATGACTTAATATTCAGACCACTAATAGGATCCAAAGCCTTCAGACCTATGGTTTGTAAACCTAGGGTATCTCCTTGTACAAAAAAGTCCTTTACCTTGGCATTGATGTGGGTAAAAATGAGGTGATTTAGATCAAAATGTCGGGAAGTAGCTTCACTTTTAATTTGTTGATCATCCAACATAAATGAGCCATCCACCACCTCGGCATCTAAAATTTCAAATTTGGAGCTAGGACCAGCTACGCTAGGACCTGGATTTAACCAATGGTCAATCCGTACAATAAATTCATCCAAATTCATTTTTCCGGATTTTTTTTCGAAAATCAGGTGTACTTTGGGTTGATACAAACGGGCATAATCCAAATGTGGATTACTTCCTTGGAAGAGTATATCAGAAAGATTAAAATTGATATCCAATCGCTCAATATGGATCATTTCTTTGCCCCAAGGGTCTTTGACACGCAAACCCCAAAAACTTATTTCATCAAAAAACTTGAGTTGAATGGCTCGAACTGTGAGTGGATAGCCGATTGCCTTCTCTATTTTGGGAGCAAAATATTGGGCTAATAGCGTTTGATTCGCAGGGACACGCAGTAATAAGACTAGCAAAAAAAACAACAAAAAAATCCCCACCAAACCGTAAAGAATGGATTTAGCGAAGATTTTGGTTGCTTTAATCATATTTTCTTTTTCAGAAAAACCACCGATTACGGCATATTTTGCCTTATTTTTGCAGAGTTTTAAATCCCTATGAAACTACTGGCCATTGAATCTTCCTGCGACGAAACATCCGCTGCCATTATGGTAAACGGAGAACTTCGTTCGAACATTGTATCCACTCAACTAATCCATACCCAATGGGGAGGAGTAGTTCCGGAATTAGCCAGCAGAGCTCATCAAAAATCCATCATACCTGTTGTACAGGAGGCTCTGCAAAAAGCAAATATAAACAAAAATGAACTGAATGCCATTGCCTTTACGCGTGGCCCTGGTTTATTGGGCGCCCTCTTAATTGGTACCTCATTTGCTAAAGCCCTAGCACTAAGTTTACAAATTCCATTGATCGAAGTGAACCACATGGAAGCCCATGTGTTGGCCCACTTTATTGAAGAGCCTAAACCCCAATTTCCCTTCCTTTGCTTAACCGTGAGCGGTGGTCATACGCAGCTGGTTTGGGTTAAAAGTGCTTTGGACATGGAAGTCATTGGTGAGACCCAGGATGATGCCGTGGGGGAAGCTTTTGATAAAACAGCTAAGCTCCTAGGTCTACCCTATCCAGGTGGCCCCATGATTGATAAATTAGCTAGGGAAGGAGACCCCAATAGATTCTCATTTCCTTTAGGGGAAATGCCGGGACTAGATTTTTCTTTTTCAGGTATTAAAACGGCTATTCTCTATTTTTTACAAAAAGAACAAAAGAATAATCCACAGTTCATTGAAGAAAATAAGGCGGACATTTGTGCTTCGGTTCAAAAAACATTGATCGACATGTTACTGCGCAAGGTCAAAAAAGCCATGAAGGAAAAAAACTGTCAGCAAATTGCCATTGCTGGTGGAGTAGCTGCAAATTCCGGACTTAGGAATGGTATTCAAGCATTAGGGACTCAACAGCATTGGGATGTCTTTATTCCAGCATTTTCCTATTGCACTGATAACGCTGGTATGATTGCCATGGCGGGACATTTTAAAGCAGAAGCAGGTATTTTCTGTGGTCAAGATGTAAGTCCGCTGCCAAGAATGGCGATGTAATGTAAACGGTTAATGATCTATTGGACTAAATATTCAATCTGGCTAGAAATGCCAATATGTAAGCTTAACCATTGACAATTTCTTTCATAGCATTCCAAAATGCTAATTTCAATGGTTTTTCGGAGTCTTTTAAGCTGGATATTAGTCGAGGGAAATGATACACCTTTTTGTTCACCCGACTGATGATTTTTCCTTCTGATAATTGTTCCTTCCAAGCGGGGATTTGATCACCTAAAAACACGTACCATTGAGCGTGGGTACCATCCACGAATTCGTCCAATGTGAAGGTTTCCATGGGTTCTAGAATTTGCCAATCATTCGCTTGAAGGGAAACCGGAGAAGCCGATAAAACTAATTGCAAACGCTCTTTTTCTGTGGCATTGATTTTCCCTACTACGACCAAACGGCAATTGACAGTCGGCAAAGTTGTTGAAACCTCATGAGGGGCTGTCGGCTCAGTAACGATTTTTTCTACAAAGCTTGCTTGAAGACCTGGACCAGATGGAATACTGGCTTTATCTTGAGTGGAATTAGTCTCCTTTTCAACCTGAGGAGCAAGGGTGGCAACCGGGAGCTCTACTTCTTGACTTGCTAGAGGCTCAGGCTCAGATAAAACAGAAGCTTCGGATGGAATGCTAGGCCGATCTGCTGGAATCCAGTAAATCTCATCGAACTTATACAATTCTGCCAAATCAATTCGATCCGAAGCCATGTTCTTTTTATGCCAATGATCCTCTTAAAACACAAGCCTCACGATCTGGGCCTGTAGAAATGAAGTTGATCGGTAAGTTCAAGTGTTTCTCTAAGAAAGCAATGTAATTTGTCAATTCAGCAGGTAATTCATTAAAATCACGCATTCCTTCTAAACTGCAATGCCACCCTGGAAGAGTTTCATAAATAGGTTTTACCTTGATATCGGTTATCTCAAATGGAATTTGATCTGTCACGGTGCCATCTGGCATTTCATAGGCAGTACAAACCAAAATTTCTTCAAAAATATTTAGGACGTCCGCCTTCATCATGATCAATTGCGTAACGCCATTAATCATCATGGCGTATTTTAATGCTGGTAAATCTATCCAACCGCATCGACGAGGACGACCGGTCGTAGAACCAAATTCACGACCTTCTTGACGCATCGCTTCTCCCACTTCATCTTCTAATTCGGTTGGGAATGGACCTGATCCCACACGTGTAGCATAGGCCTTAAAAATACCAAACACTTCTCCGATGTTTTTAGGAGCTACCCCTAAACCGGTACAAGCTCCCGCCGTAATGGTATTGGATGAAGTAACAAATGGGTAAGACCCAAAGTCAACGTCCAATAATGAACCTTGAGCTCCTTCCGCTAAAATGGTCTTGCCTAAATTAATGGCGTTGTTAACCGAATATTCGGAATCAACTAAAGCAAATTGCTTCATGAAATCCACGGCCTCAAAAAATGCCGCCTCAGCTTCCGCCAAATCATATTCAAATTTATACACATCCAAAATCGCTTTATGGCGATCCACTAGGGCCTTGTATTTCTCAGAGAAATTAGGCGAAATCATATCACCTACACGCAATCCCTGACGAGAAATTTTGTCTGTATAAGTAGGTCCAATTCCTTTTAGGGTAGAACCAATTTTTTCTTTTCCTTTAGCTAGTTCATAAGCAGCATCCAACAAACGGTGCGTAGGCAAAATGATGGACGCTTTCTTGGAGATTTCCAGGTTTTTCTTCAAATCAAGGTTAAAATGCGCTAATCCTTCGATTTCCTTCTTAAAAATGATGGGATCTAAAACCACGCCATTTCCGATAATATTCTGTACTTCCTGACGGAAAATACCCGATGGAATCTGATGCAACACATGCTTAAAACCATCAAACTCCAAGGTATGGCCCGCATTGGGTCCTCCTTGAAATCTCGCCACAACCTGGTAACGAGGTGCTAAAACATCTACAATTTTCCCTTTCCCTTCATCACCCCACTGTAAGCCTAATAATACATCAACTGCCATAAAAACTATTTTTAAAATCTTCTATTCTTGAGACCTCGCTTGGAAATTAGCGCGGTGTTCACAATTCTTGTTGGTACATGATCCGTAGAATATCAAGGAATGGTGCATTACATTAAAGTGCAACATCTCTCCTACTAAACTCTGGATGGTTTGAACTCGAGGATCACAAAACTCCGTCACCTTATGACAATCTGTACAAATTAAATGATCATGCTGCCTGCGTCCATAAGACTTCTCAAACTGAGCTTGATTACGTCCAAATTGGTGTTTTACCACCAAATCACATTCTACCAAGACGTCCAAGGTATTATACACCGTGGCCCGAGAAACTTGGTATTTCTTATTTTTCATGGAGATGTATAACTCCTCCACATCGAAATGGTCGTCACGTAAATAAATCTCCTCCAGGATGGCAAATCGCTCGGGTGTCTTGCGCAGACCCTTGTTTTCCAAGTAGGCTGTGAAAATTTTCTTAACCGAATCGAACTTATCTATTTCTGTGGACATTTAGCGAAAAAAACGACGTAAAATAAGCTATAAAAACTGAAAAAAGCTATTATTCTTCCCTGGCTACCTCAATTACTCCTGCCACTCGTTCTAATTCTCCTACGAGGGCAACTAAGTGGTCAGTATCTTGAATCATTAAGGAAATTCGCCCCTCAAAAAGCCCATCTTTGACTCCAATATTGAGGGCTGTAATATTCACTTTTAGTTCATCGGATATCACCCGAGTCACATCATTCACCAATCCCACCCGATCAATTCCACGAATCACCAAGTCCACCACAAATGACATGGCTATTTGACTGGCCCACTGTGCTTTAATCACTCGATCACCATGTCTTGATAGCAATTCGGGAGAATTAGGGCAATTGGTACGGTGAATTTTAATCCCCTCATTGATGGTCACAAAACCGAATACATCATCTCCGGAGATAGGATTACAGCATTTGGCTAAGGTATAATCCACCTTATCCATATCTTCACCAATCAACAAAATATCAGCATCTTTACGATCATGCTGCACGCGTTTCATCTCCTTGGTGAAGCTCTTATTATCAACAATGGGCACCTGGATAGCCTTCTCTGCTTGCTTCCGCTCGTGCATTTCCTTGTCGGACTTCCAATGTTTTAATTGCTCAATAGCGATGTAGCCTTTCCCAAATCGATAAAAAAGGTCATTGGCATCTTTGGCATTGTAATATGCTCGTAGCTGATTGGTGATTTCCAAAGTCAAACTAGGATATCCCAGAATCTTCAATCGATGCTCAATTAAATCACGTCCTTTAATAACGTGCGACTTATTCTCCTCCTTGATGAAATCCTTAATCCGGGCTTTTGCCTTCGTGGTAGTCACAATGCGCAGCCAATCTTCAGAAGGTTTTTGCTTGGAAGAAGTTAATATTTCAATTTGGTCTCCATTGCTCAGTTTATGCGACAAGGGCACCAATTTTCCTCCTACTTTAGCCCCAATACATTTGGCCCCCACCTCCGAGTGAATTTCAAAAGCAAAATCCAAGGCAGTAGAACCCACTTGCAAAACCACTAATTTTCCTTTCGGTGTAAACACAAAAACTTCCTCATGATACAAGGAGTTTTTGATGTCATCTACTAGTTCCACGGCCGACTGGCTCTTGTCATTAGTTTCTAAAGCCTCTCGAACTTGACTTAACCAGGATTCAAAAGCTTGACTGGTGCGCGTATCTGTTCCTTTATATTTAAAGTGTGCAGCAACCCCTTTCTCGGCTATCTCATCCATCCTTTTGGTACGAATCTGTACTTCCACCCAACGGCCCTCCTTATCGTTGCCATAAGGCAAACTCATCACCGTGGTATGTAAGGACTCATATCCATTGGATTTTGGGGTTGATACCCAGTCTTTCAATCGACTAGGATTGGGACGATAATGATCCGTTACAATGGAATAGACTTCCCAGCAGTCTGCTTTTTCTCTCTCCAAGGGTACGTCAATCACCACCCTTACGGCAAATAAATCATAGATTTTATCAAAAGGAGTATTACTGCTTTTGATCTTATTGTAAATCGAATAAATGGATTTAGGCCTTCCTTTGATGGTATAATTCAAATGCAATTCATCCAGTGATTTTTTAATAGGACGGATGAAATGATCGACAAAACTTTCCCGGTTCCGTTTGTTTTCTGTCAATTTATTGGCAATCTCCTTAAACGCTTCGGGTTCGGTATATTTCAAACCTAAATCCTCCAATTCTGTCTTAATAGCATTTAAACCTAAACGGTGGGCCAAAGGAGCATATAAATAAATGGTTTCAGAAGCTATCTTTAATTGCTTCTCCTTGGCCATGCTGGAAAGAGTCCGCATGTTGTGTAAACGATCCGCCAACTTAATCAAGATCACTCGAATATCGTCAGATAAGGTCAATAACATCTTGCGGAAATTTTCCGCTTGTTGGGAAGTCCCATACTCAAAAGTCCCTGAGATCTTGGTCAAGCCATCAATGATGGAGGCGATTTTCGGCCCAAAATCCTTCTCAATATCGGCCAAGGTTGTATCGGTATCTTCAACTACGTCATGCAACAAAGCAGAGATGATGGATGTGGTTCCCAATCCAATCTCTTCCACACAAATTTGAGCTACAGCCAAAGGGTGATAAATATAAGGTTCTCCGGATTTTCTCCGCATTTCCTTATGTGCCTCCGCCGAAATTAAAAAGGCCTTTTTAATTTGTTTGGCATCATCATCCTTTAAAAAAGGCTTGGCTGTTCGCAGTAATTTGCGATACCTTTTTAAAATCTCTAATCTTTCTTTTTCTAAATTGATAGGCATAGCTTACTCAGCAGTAATTAGAGCCACTGCCATGGCCGATATTCCCTCTCCTCTTCCAACAAAACCCATTCCTTCAGAGGTGGTTGCTTTCAAGGTTATCTGGTCCAATTCCACTGCCATTACTTGAGCTAAATTAGCTTGCATAGCAGGTATATGGGGATTTAACTTGGGCTGATCTAAAATGATGGTCACATCTACATTGCCTACTTCCCAACCTTTTTCACGAATCATTTCAAGCACACGGGTTAACAAGGCAATGGAGGAAACCCCTTTCCATTGTGGATCTTTATCTGAAAAATGGAAACCAATATTTCGTAGATTAGCTGCCCCTAAAAGAGCATCACAAATCACATGACAAACTAAGTCGGCGTCTGAATGACCCAAGGGCCCTTTTGTAGATTCAATTTCAATACCTCCTAAAATACAAGGTCTACCTTCGACCCAGCGGTGTACATCATAACCTTGTCCTACACGTATCTTCATTATGAATTCTTTTCTTTCTTATACCATAAGGTATTCGATTTCCCGTCAATAAACAAGCGTTTTGCCCAAGATTGCACTTCAGCTAAAGAAACGGCTTGAATTTTTTCAGCTTCCGTATTTACCCAGTTGGGATCTCCGGCATTGGCAGCCATGGCTAAATTCATGGCTCGGTTTAAAACCTCCACCTCCATAAACACTAAACTCGCCTCCGCTTGATTTTTCACTTTTTGCAAAGCCTGCTCCACTATTCCGGACTGAACAAATCCTTGAATTACCTTTTCCAAGACTTGATCAGCTTCTTCTATAGCTACTCCATCACTTACTTGACCCTGAATAATCATAATTCCGGGGTCAATAGACCCCATTTGGTAAGCATTAATTGAATCAAAAATGCGATTATTTTGAACCAAATGCTCATACAAATAGGATGACTCCCCTCTACCCATCAAATCTGCCAACATATCTATGGCATGAAAACCTGGCTGATAACGCCCTACCATGGGATAAGCCTTGTAGATTCGATCAGAAGGAACTTGGGCTGTAATTTCCATGTGGCGATTTTCTAATTGAGGATCCTCTTGAACCAGTTGGCGTAAAGGCTTCACTCCACCCGGAATAGGACCAAACCACTTTTCTGCTAAATTTTTAACCTCTTCCAACTGAACTTTCCCTGCCACCACTAATACTGCATTAGCTGGTACATAATGTTTATAAAAGAAAGCCTTAACATCTTCTAAACTAGCCTCTTCAATATGCTGAATATCTGCCCCAATGGTGGCCCAGCGATAGGGGTGCTTTTGGTAAATTAATGGCCTAAACTTTAACCATAAATCACCATAAGGTTGATTCAAATAGCGTTGCTTAAACTCTTCAATCACAACTTTTCTTTGAACCTCTAAAGAATTAGGGTTAAAGGCCAGCTGCTTCATACGATCAGACTCCAACCAAAAGGCTGTTTCCAAGTTTTGATATGGCAAACTGATGTAATAGTTAGTCAAATCTGGCGTAGTAAAAGCATTATTCTCGCCTCCAACTCGCTGCAAAGGACTATCGTAATTTGGTATATTTTCCGAACCTCCAAACATCAAATGCTCAAACAAATGAGCAAAACCTGTCCGGCTGGGATCTTCATCTCGGGAGCCCACATCGTAAATCACATCCATCACAGCTAGGGTTGTGCTGGGGTCTTCATGTACGATAACTCGTAAGCCATTGTCTAAGGTAAATTCTTGAAATGAAATCATTCGGGAAGTTTAATTATAAAATAGAAACAAAAGTAAAAAATTAGGCCCAAAAACCACAGTACTTACGTATTTTTGCAATTCAACCGTGTATTTATGTGGCGAATATTTTTGGTCCTTTTTTGGCTTATATCTTGGAATATTTCTGGACAAATTTTATCCGATAATCAAGCAAAAGAATGGATTTCCAATGGATTGAACCACATGTATAACCATGAGTTCAAAGAATCCACGGACGACTTCAATGCCCTAAAATCTAAATACCCCAAGCACCCAAGTAGTTATTTATTATTGGCCATGCAATGGGAAAAACAATATTTCCCCTTAAAAGATCATCCAAATCAGAGCAAAGCCTATTTGGCTTATTTGGAAAGAAGTTTTGAATTAGCGGAAGCTGCATTTGAAAAAAATGAAAATGATTTAGAAGCCGTCTTTTTTTGCATTTCTTCTACGGGTTTTTTGGCGGCCTATGAAGCAGATAACCAGAACTTCATGAAGGCCGTTTCTTACACGCGGAAATCATATTCCTTCTTAAAGATTGCCCTAAAAAATACGGATAAGCAACCTGAATTTTTATATTCGGCAGGTATATACAATTATTACCGCATCGTTTACCCAGAATTGCATCCTGTTATTAAACCCTTAATGGTCTTTTTTGAGGAAGGGAATAAACGGGTTGGCTTAAATTTCTTAGAACAAAGTACACGCAAAACTATTTTTGTGAAGAATGAAGGACGCTTTTATTTAGGTTATGTATACAATAAATACGAGGGTACGCCGGCCAAAGCTCTTCCACTTAACCAAGCCCTTTTAGAAGATTTTCCAAGCAATCATCTTTTCATCCTTCAAAGAGCAGAACTATTGGCCTTGACTCATAATTTTGAGGAAGGAGAAATTTACCTTGATAAATTAGAGAAATTAAAAATCCCTTATTTTACCGGTGCAGCATGGGTATTTAGAGGTATCGCAGATGAATTTGGCAAACGAAAAATGGCTCAAGCTGAAGCACATTACCTCAAGGCATTACAATATCCCTTTGAGGAAAGATTCACCAAAGATATCCGAGGTTTGGCCTATTTAGGATTATGCCGTATCGCTCATAAGTCGGGCCAAAAGGCTAAAGCAAAAAAATACTTACACCTCTCGAAGGAGTATATTGAATATAAAAACTCGCAGGATGAGTACCATCGCTTATCCAAACTATTGTAATTATGGAAAGTAGAGAAGCTGGAGTTGAACGTTTATATCCCAAAATTTGGGGAAGGATGTCAGCCCGATATTATTACCTGATTCAACTTAGGAAGCAGTTAGAAAGGGTCATCGAACTATTCGTGAAAAATGCCCCTCATCAGCTTTTGGCCGACTACGGTTGTGGTAACAAACCTTATGAGCCACTTTTTGGACCTTTTGTAGAGCAATACATCGGTTTAGATTTAGCCATCAATACCAAGGCTGATGTGGTGGTGGACCCCAAAGGTATCATCGACATGCCGGATGAAAGTGTAGGCTTTGTCTTATCCACCCAAGTTTTGGAGCACGTGGAAGATCCCAAGTCCTATTTAATGGAGGCTTGTCGCATTTTACAAAAGGATGGCAAATTAATACTTTCTACTCATGGCTATTGGATGTTTCATCCAGATCCTACGGACT
Organism: Cytophagaceae bacterium; assembly: GCA_027491315.1. Taxonomy (GTDB): domain Bacteria; phylum Bacteroidota; class Bacteroidia; order Cytophagales; family Spirosomataceae; genus Aquirufa. Next base: position 149,202 of record JAIXWL010000004.1, on the reverse strand, counting down.
TTTGGCGCTGGACTTCCACAGGTTTGCAGAAGATTGTAAAAGAGGCTGGCTTTGAAATCGTATATTTTGAAGGAATCTTATCCCGCTCATCCATGGGACTTCAATTATTCCAGGATGGACTTTTATTTAAATTCCCCAAAGCCATTCGTCCACTTTGGTCCATGCTCTTACAACCTTTCATTATCTTTTTTGACAAAATTGCAGGTAATAAATCCAGAAGAGAAGATGCCTGTACCTTTATATTAGTAGCAAAGAAATTATAATCTCATTTTTAGGTATTTGTTGGAATCACCAATTGAAAGATAGAAATATAGTGATTAGGGATTAGGGGTTAGTGATTAAGGTTTAGGGGTTAGGGTTTAGGGGTTAGGGTTTAGGGGTTAGTGATTGGGTTTAGGGTTTAGTGATTGGGTTTTAGTGATTAGGGGTAGGAAGCTCAAAATCTCGTCGGACAGCCCAGCGAAAGGGAATGAACGAAAGCTTATAAATTACTTTTTTCCCATTTCCAAGTTCTCTCCAAAGCCTCATCAAAAGGAGTTCTTTCAAAAGAAATGAGGGATTCCAATTTATGTACATCTAGATAAACATGGGGAACATCAGTAGGTTTAGCCTCTTTAAAAGCAACCTGAAAGCTTGGGATTAAGCTTTTGATTTTTTCTAAAATACTTAATAAGGATATGGCTGAACCATAGCCAATATTGATGGTGTCATTTTTATGTCCCGCCTGCCATAATTGAAATATGGCTTTGGCTATATCCTCAGCAAAAATATAATCTTTGGTCTGGCTACCATCTCCCCAAACCGTGAAGGTCTCTCCACGCAATGCTTTTCTTAAGGCAATATTGATAACACCTTGTTGATCCGAATGATGAAAATATCCAAATGGGTTAGACAAGCGTAGTATGAGGTAATCAATTTGATGGATTTTGGAATAAAGCTGAATAAAATGCTCAACAGCCAATTTAATGATGCCGTAAGAAGAAATAGGCCGACAAGCATGATTTTCATGAAGAGCTTCCAATCCTGCATTTCCATAAACAGCCCCACCAGAGGATAAATAAAGTAAAAAGCGACAATCAAACTGCTTCATCACTTCTAACAATTGGATGGTCGGTTTGAGGTTAGCCTCTAAATCTTCCGATACATTTTGGGTAGAGGTGGCTGGTACGATGGTACTAGCAAAATGAAATACCTGCGTAAATTTTTCTTTTTGAAATAGGTTTTCCAACAACCCTCTATCGCCATAATCTCCTTTCACCCAAGTAATCTCAGGAAATCGCTCCAAATCAGGATGGTGGTGCCGAGACAATACGGTCAAGGAAACTTCATTCTTGGGTGCTTGTTTCTCTAAAAATTGAATCCAATTCAATCCTAAAAAACCAGCTCCACCAATGAGTAATATTTTTTCCATACCTTTCAAATGCCTTGCAAAAATAGAGCTAAGATTTGATTAACCTAGTCGGGATGGCTTTAAAATAATTTCGTATTTTCGTTAATTCATTCACCTCGAACCCCATTCGATGAAGCTATTAATTGCTCGATCAAATTACTTTTCTTATTCCGAAACATTCATTGATGAGCAAATCAAACAGCTTCAACCACACTCGGTTCTTTATGAAGGTTGGCAACCCTCTAGACTTTATAAAGGTGGCTCTATTTATCCTTTTCCTCTGAATCAACTACTAGTACGGGGTAGTTTACGTCGACTTTTTCCTGATTTATACCAAAAAATCTACACCTATTTTTTACGTAAATACCTACGAAATAATCAAATAGAAGCTCTTTTGGCTAATTATGGTCCTCTTGGGACACATATTTCCGAGGCTTGTGAATCGGAAAAAATACCATTCGGAATCGTCTTTTTAGGCTTTGATGCCAATGAAACCAAAACCTTGGAAAATTATGGACCCCAATATGCCAAGGTCTTACCCAAGGCCAAGGCCGTCATTGTTGTGGCTTCTGCCATGAAACCTACCTTAGAGAAAATCTGTGGTCCATTGCCCAATTTACATGTGATACCATGCGGCGTAGACCTCAATCAGTTTTATCCAGACAAACAAAAGAAACAAAATACGTCATTTCAACTTATTTCAGTGGCACGTTTTGCCGCCAAAAAAGGCTCTTTACTCAGCATTAAATCCTTTGAAATACTACTAAAGCAATTTCCTGATGCTCAATTCAACATGGTGGGTGATGGACCCTTGTGGCAGGAAGCTAAGGACTATGTAAAAGCGCATCAATTAGAAAATAACATCCACTTTTTAGGGGCTAAGTCGCCAGAAGAATATTTACCTCTATTACAAGCGGCAGATGCCTTTATTCAACATTCGGTGGTGACTCCATCGGGTGACTCAGAAGGGACTCCCGTAGCCATTTTAGAAGCCTCCGCCACAGGTTTGGCCATTGTTTCCACTCGACATGCCGGTATTCCAGAAGCAGTAATAGAGGAAGAAACAGGCATCTTAGTAGATGAGCATGATGTAAGTTCCATGGGAAATGCCTTGATTCGATTGGCTTCTCAAAGAGATTTATGCCAACAAATGGGCATGGCTGCCAGAAAACATATGCTGGAACATTATGAAGTAGGCAAATTAAGCCAAAAGATTAAACAGTTATTGTCTTAACAATTGAATTCATTCAATGAAGGCAAATTTGTAAATTTGTTGATTATTCAAAAAAAATCGCATGGGGATCGTCATCCGACAAAGTTTAAAAGGCTCTATTGTTACCTATTTGGGTACGGCCATCGGGACGTTCAATGTCATTTTCTTGTATAATAAGTTTCTAAGCCAAGCTGAAGTGGGCTTAATTGCAGGGGCTTTGGTCAGTATTCCTCTGATATTCTCTTCCTTTACACACTTTGGCATACCTCATATAGCCGTTCGGTTTTTTCCACATTTTGATAATCCGGAAAATAAGCATGGAGGCTTTTTTACTTTTCTCTTACTTTCTCCTCTCCTAGGACTTGGCTTATTTAGTCTAGGCTATGTGGCTTTGAGGGGCTTATTCAACCAGTTTTACGCTGAAAACTCGCCCCTTTTGCCTACCTATTTTTATTACATCATCCCGTTAACGGCAAGTTTTCTCTACATGAGTGTATTGGAATCCTATGCTAGGGTACATTTAAGGATAGTCGTTCCGGCCATCATTCGAGAGTTATATTTAAGAATCGCCAATGCCTTATTAATTGTCGCCTATGGATGGGGCATATTAAATTTCCATCAATTGGTTCAAGGAATCACGGTTTCGTATATTCTAGCCGTTGTGGCACTTTTACTCTACATCAAACAATTAAAAAGATTTTATACCAAAATGGACTTTTCATTTTTGAGAAAGCCCATTTTTAAAGAAATGGTAGGATACGGTGCCTGGGTTATTTTAGCGGGGGCCAGTTTCACACTGATACAACATGTAGAAAAAATCATGTTGCCAGCTTACGCAGGGGGATTAGGCACAACGGCTATTTTTGATATTAACTCCCGCATGGCCTTAATGATTGCCATACCTAGAAATGTGATTGCCGCGATTTCTACGCCCCTCTTAGCCCAAGCTTGGAAACGAAATGACAACAGCCAAATAGAAGAGATCTATAAAAAATCATCCCTAAACTTATTATTGGTCGGTTGTTTTTTATTTCTATTAGTCTGGCTAAACTTGGATCAAATCTATCAAATCATCCCTAGAAGTGAAGTTTACGAAACAGGGAAATGGGTAGTCTTGATGGTGGGGATTAGTAAAATCATCGATATGGGGACAGGCTTAAATTCAGAAATTTTAATTAATTCTAAATTTTACCGCTACGACCTACTTTTTTACATTATTTTGGCGAGCATTGTGGTGGTGGGGAACCTTATTTTTATTCCACTTTACTCATTTAATGGAGCGGCTTTAGCGAGTCTTTTGGCTCTCTTCATTTATAATTCCATCAAATTTATATTCATTTGGTACAAAATGGGACTACAACCCTTTGAAATTCGCACCTTGGGTATCTTATTAGTCAGTGGAGTCATTTACCTATTAGTAAGTCAATTGCCTACCATTGAGGGAGAAAAGTGGATAAGCTGGTTTTTAAATATTAGTCTAAAGACTTTCAGTGTTAGTGCTTTGTTTCTATTGGCTGCTTGGAAATTGAATTTAAGTCCAGACATGAAGCAGTTGATTAAAAATTATTTGAAAAAATGAAATTAATGTCCCTGGCCGGTGGCCTGCCTCATTATTACAACTTAGTGCTGAATAAATTACAGCATGAATTTGGTGTGGAAGTGGTGGTCATTGTACCTTCTGGCGAGGGTGCTACCTTGGGGGCAGGGGTATTTGAAAGTAAAAGTGGAATAGAATTCAAGGTGATTTATGCGGAGGAATACACTACCTATTATGGCAAAAAATTCTTTAAAGGTTTAAAGGAACTCATACTTCAGGAAAAACCAGATGTATTAATGGTGAATTGGCCTTACCAATTGGCCTATGTATTTTATCCTTCATGGTATCGATTTTTAAGAAAACATAAAATCGCACTCATTTCAAAAGAAATCCCATTTCAGGTGCCTACTTATCAAGAGGCCATTTCTTTTTATGTCAGCGGCGGCGGTATCACTGAAAACAATCAGCAGCATCAAAAAAGCCAGTCTTTACTAGCCTATCTTAAATATTGGATGGTGAGAGAGAGTAGAAAGCGCTTTGTTAACCTAGTGGATGCCCACATAAATTACTTGGATGAAGCGAAAAACATCCATGCAAGCTATGGAGTATCCCCTGAAAAAGTATTTGTGACGGCTAATTCCCCTGATACAGATTTTATAGCTCAGCAATACGCAGCCATCGAAAAAGCAGGATTACCCACATCGCATTCTTTTCGATTATTGCATGTAGGGCGATTGGTGAAATGGAAACAGGTTGATCTACTTATTCATGCGGCTGTTCAGCTTAAAAAAACATTTCCAGAAACGGAATTACATATTGTAGGAGATGGCCCCGAAATGGCTTCGCTAAAACAGCTGGTAGAAAGCTTAGGAGCCAATGCCTATATTCACTTTTGGGGAGGTATTTATGACATGCAAGAATTGGGCAAAATCACCTTGGCAGCGGGTATTTACGTATTAGCCGGAATGGGTGGTTTATCCATCAACGAAGCCATGTGTTTCGGAAAGCCCGTGGTATGCTCCATTGCCGACGGAACCGAGAAAAGATTAGTCAAGGAAGGCATCAATGGTCGATATTTTAAATCAGGAGATTTATCAAGTTTAGTGGAAGTAATCTCTGACTTATTCCAACATCCTGATAAAATTAAGTCCATGGGAATTGCTTCCAAGAATATCATTGAGGAAGAAATCAATATTCATAGCGTTTTGAGTAATTATATGGAAGCCTTTAAATTTGCCATAGAACGTCAAAATAAGCGGTAATTTTTTAATAAATCATTCGACAAAAATTCACATGAAAGTATTACAAATTGTAGGTGCCAGGCCCAATTTCATGAAAGTAGCACCACTACACCGTGCCATACAGGCTATGGAGGGCTGGGAATCTAAAATTGTACATACTGGACAGCATTTTGATGCCAAAATGAGTGATGTTTTTTTCACTCAATTAGAACTACCTAAACCTGATTTCTTTTTAGGAATAGGCGGTGGAACACATTCAGAGGTTACGGCTAAAATCATGCTGGCCTTTGAACCCATAGTTCAAGCAGAAAAGCCCGATTTAATCATTGTGGTGGGAGATGTTACCTCTACCTTGGCATGTACCTTAGTGGCTATTAAAATGGATATTCCTTTAGCGCACGTAGAGGCTGGCTTACGGAGTGGAGATCGAAAAATGCCTGAAGAAATTAATCGAATTTTAACAGATTCGGTGGCTAACTACTTATTTGTTACGGAAGAAAGTGGCATGCAACACCTTAAAAAAGAAGGAGTTGACCCAGAAAGAGTCTTTTTTGTGGGGAATGTCATGATAGATTCTTTGGAGCGGTATCGGGAAAAAGCAAAACATAGTAGTATCATGGCCGATTTGCAGGTGCAAGCCAAAAACTACATTGTAGTAACCATGCATCGTCCAGCCAATGTAGATACAGAACAGGGGCTGCTTGGCATCTTGGAATTATTGGAATTAAGTACCGCTCAAACGAAAGTAGTATTCCCTATTCACCCGAGAACTAGGGCGCATATCGATAAATTTAAATTATCGGACCGCTTAAATAAGATCCCTAATTTGATTCTAACAGAACCTTTGGGATATCTAGAATTCATTCGGTTGATGTCCAATGCCACCGCTATCCTAACAGATTCAGGCGGAATACAGGAAGAAACCACCTATTTAGGAATTCCTTGCCTGACTTTCCGAGATAGTACAGAACGCCCCATTACTGTCACTTTGGGGACAAACCAATTATTGGCTGATTTAGACCCTCAAAAGACTTACGCGGCATTATTGGATATTTTACAAGGTAAAGTCAAAAAAGGGGAAGTTCCTCCGCTTTGGGATGGGCATACGGCAGAAAGAATTGCGGCGATTATTCATCAATTGTTCCCTCATTCATGAACTCACCCCGACCTCTAAAAATCGTCTTACTCTCTTACCATAATCACAATGGCGGAGCGGCGATTGCCTGTGGTCGATTACATGATGCATTAGAAAAAGCTGGCCATCAAGTGACTACTTTAGTCCAAGAAAAAACTGGAAATGACCCTAGTATTTCGCTAGCAAGTTCTGTTTGGAAAAAATGGATGGCATTTGCCCGATTTGTTGCTGAGCGACTTTACTTCGCTCGATTTGAGCGAGATAAATCCATCCGTTTTCTATTTAATCCTGGGATTTTTGGACAAGATATTTCCCAACATCCAGCTTTATTGGAGGCAGATATCATCCATTTGCATTGGGTAAATTTCGGTTTTTTATCTATTGCCACCATTGAAAAAATTTTACAAATAAATAAACCTGTTTATTGGACCTTGCATGATATGTGGACTTTCACTGGTGGATGTCACCATAGTGGAAATTGCCAGGGATATGAAAGTGCATGTGGCAACTGTAAGTTTTTAGCCCAGCCCGCATCCAATGATCTATCTCATCAATTATGGTCTAAAAAAGTAAAGCAATTCCAGTACCCAAACCTGCACATCATCACCTGCTCAGACTGGTTAGGTCGTCGAGCCAAGTCCAGCAGTATTTTAAAGGGTATTAAGATAAAAACCATCGCCAATGCCATCGACTTACAAATATTCAAGCCTGGTGATCAAAAAAAAGCCAAAAGTGAGCTGGGACTACAGCCTGATAAGCACTATTTGCTCTTTGTAGCCATGCGCGTTTCGGCGCCTGAAAAAGGCTTTTCATTGTTGAAAACGGCTCTCCAGCAATGGGTGAATCTTCATCCTGACAAGGCTCAAAATACCGAATTACTGGTGGTGGGTGAAATTTCAGATTCACAAATTATGCAATCGCTGGCCTTACCATTGCATACCTTAGGCAAAATTCAAGATGTTCCTACCATGATTCTTGCCTATCAATCAGCCGAGATGTTTATTACCCCTTCTTTGGAAGAAAATCTTCCCAATACCATCATGGAAGCCATGGCCTGCGGCACCCCTTGTCTGGGCTTTAAAGTAGGCGGTATACCTGAGATGATTGATCATCAAACAAATGGTTTTGTGGCCGATAGAATTCAAGCCGAGGACCTTTGTGAAGGAATAGATTTCATCGTTTCTCGTTCCAAAGAATTAGGAAATGAAGCGCGCAAAAAAGTAGAAACTCATTACGAGGCCTCCATCATCGCACAAAAGCACCTTCAGTTTTACCAAACTTCCCTATAGTATGTCCAAACTACTTAGTATCATCACGGTCACCTATCAAGCTGAAGCCTTTATAGAAAATACCCTTCGAAGTATTTTCTCTCAGCGAGAGGATGACTTTGAACTGATTATCATGGATGGAGGTTCTCGAGATCGTACCTTGGAATTGGTACAAGCCTATAAAAATCAAATCGCACACCTTGTTTCTGAGCCAGACAAAGGTATTTACGATGCCATGAATAAAGGGATGGCACTAGCCACAGGAAAATATGTATATTTTTTAAACGCAGGAGATACTTTTGCCGGGCCAGATACCCTACGTCAGATTATACGCGATTTACAAAATAACCCCGATATCCTATATGGAGATGCCATTTTTGTTAATCCTGCCGGCAAGGCCATCGGATTACGTTCAGAAGTGAGCCCCCATGAATTACCCGAAAATCTCAGCTGGAAAGACTTTAAAAAAGGCATGGTGGTTTGTCATCAATCCTTTATCGCCAAAAGAGAATTAGCTCCCATGTTTTCTATGGAATATCGAATGAGTTCTGACATCGATTGGGAAATTAATTGCTTGAAATTAGCCCATAGCATCAAGAAGACCGATTATCCAATTTGTCGATATTTAATGGGAGGAGCTTCTGTAAAAAACCTCAAAACGAGTTGGAAAGAACGCTTTCAAATACTTAAAAAGCATTATGGATGGTGGACTACCTGCTATTATCACCTGATTATTGCCATTAGAGGATTAGTTTTTACCTGGCAAAAAAAGGGTAAATACTGGTAATCTTTTATAATTTTACGGAAATATGAAAAGACTAGGCTACTTGATATTATTTTTAATACTTTTTACCTGCCAAAATAGCTGGGCGCAAAAGTTTAAATTAGAAACAAGTGTGGGAAGTAGCCGTATTTTATGGTATGAAGATCAACAAACCGTTGATTTTGCGACTCAAATCACCTTTCAAAAACCCAACTCCAAAAAACTATTTTTCGTCCGCCTTAAAACATATGGGAACACACATCATTCTCCCGTGGACTTAAAAACCTATACTTTCATTGAACCTCAAAATGCGCCTACTAATTTAAATAATTTAGAATCCGCCTTTCGTGGAGGTGAAGCAGAAATAGGTATCAAATGGCAACATAAAGCCAAAAAAGAAGAGCCATTTTTTTTCCCTATGGTAAGCATTTACAGTAAATCATTGGCAAGAAGAATCTCTACTCCAACTTATAAATACATTGAAGAAGAGAAATACAGTTTACATGGTATAACAGCTGGCTTTGGATTAAAAATTCCAGGAAAAAATGATTTTGCCATCTCTGGCCAGGTATTTGAGCCCATCATTCGAGAAGTTACTTTATTTGGCCGATACGTAGGTGTACCCTTTCAAACATTGAGTACGGCAAATGACTTATCTTTTAAAGGAAAAATAGAATATAAACGCCAACAAATCGGGGCAACGTTCATGTACGAATTGCTTAACTTGGGTTCATCCTCGAATCCAAATTCTAAATCCATTCCAGCTTCGAGTGTGCATTTTCTTTCAGGCTACCTTACCTATTATTTTTAATGAAATTCAACCATACTTTAATTATCCGGATTTGTACTTTTCTACTGATCCCCAGTTTAACTTGGGCTCAAAATAAAGATGAATTCTCCAACAAAACATTAGCCACGGTAGAGGTACAAGCCTTTGAGAAAAAACGTAATCCACTTCGTTCTCCTGATGCCATCGTATTGCTAGATTCAAGCAAAATAAACGTAGGCAATGCCCTAAGTTTCTTACCCGCTTTAAATTCGCAAGCAGGTATCCGAATGGAAGAACGCTCGCCTGGAAGTTATCGTTTAGCTATTCGTGGAAGCTCACTTCGTGCTCCTTTTGGTGTACGAAATGTCAAAATATATTGGAATCAAATGTCTTTTACAGATGCTGGAAACAACTCCTACTTTGCATTACTTGATCCTGAGCAATTCCAACAAGTAGTCGTATCAAAAGGCCCAAGTGGGGGTCTTTATGGAGCGGGAACAGGAGGCGTATTATTGATGTCTAGTCAGGCTTACCAAGCTCCCTCTGTACAGCACCAGCAACTTTTTCATTCCCTGGGTGGCTATAAACAATCTTGGGATATCCGCTTAGGCAAGGCCACTAGTTCACACCGTTTTTACACTTCATTCTTGCAACAAAAAGGCTACCGAGATCAGTCTGCCCTGAAAAAACAATGGTTCTCCTATGAATGGAATAAAAGTTTTGGAACCACTGGTGCCATCAATTTAATTGCCTATTATGGAGATTTAGCCTACCAAACTCCCGGTGGATTAACCTTAAAGCAGTATCAAGAAAACCCCATCCAAGCTAGACCTGCCGCCGGAATTAACCGAGGTGCGGTAGAGCAAATGGCTACCTTTAAATTGAAAAGTTATTTTGTTGGGGCTCATGTTTCCAATGCTTGGAATGCCAATTGGGCCTGGGATGCCATACATGCCGTTCAGGTAAATAGTATCGAAAATCCGACCATCCGAAACTATGAGTTCCGAGAGGAACCCAACCTGAATAACCGTGGAGTAATACATTATAAACAAGCCGCAGGGAAAGGTCAATTTACCTGGGATCTGGGCTATGAATTTCAAGTGGGACAATTTGATAGCCGTACCTATGGAAATCGCAAAGGGGTAAAAGATACCTTACAATTTGAACAAAATACACGTGTCCAACAGGGTGGCATTTTCACTCAATTGGAATACGATGGCATTAAAAATTGGGCTTTTACCTTGGCCGGTAGTTACAATAAACTTTGGACTGAATTCCAATCCAGTGAAGGTATTTTTTCTCCACGTTTAGCCATAGTCAGAAGACTAAGTACTCATCAGAATTTAGTTGCCAAGGTAGCCCATGGTTTTTCACCCCCCAGCATAGCTGAAATTAGACCTTCTACCAATGTTATCAACCGCTCATTGAGAGCTGAAAAAGGCTGGAATTATGAACTTAGTTACCGAGGCTGGAGTCCTGCTGCTCGCTTAACCTGGGACTTAAGTCTTTATCAATTCAATTTGGACGAAACCATTGTATTGCGTAGAGCGGCAGACGGAGCTGACTTTTATGATAATGTGGGTAAAACAACCCAGCAAGGTATGGAACTTAGTTTACAGTGGGCGCCTACTTCCTTCTTACAGGTACTTTCTGCCACCACTTGGCAAAACTTCAGATTCACAGATTACAGTAATGCAGGTAAAACCTACAACGGTAATTTTTTAACAGGAACGAGTCCTTTCCAACAATCTTTACTTTTTGTTTGGAATATTTTACCGGGTTTAAGCTGGAACCAGCAGTTCTTAATGAGCGATTATATTTATTTGAATGACGCCAATACGGACATTCTCCCCTCGAGTAGAGTGTGGAACAGCAAAATTTCCTACCGCAAAAATATGGCCAAATATACTTGGGAATTGTGGCTTGCCGCCGATAATATTGGAAACGAGAAATACAGCGCTGGTCCAGATCTCAATGCCGTAGGTGCTAGGTACTACAATGCTTCTCCAGGAAGAAACTTCTCAGGAGGACTGAAAATAGGCTTCTTTTAATTAAGAAGGCCTTGTAAAATTCAGTTTTTCCATCAATTCACTGGCATGTGAATCACTTACAGGTATTTCAAATGTACCTATTTTGATGCGCTGCTGTTTGATGGATTCAATTTTTCGCATGTTGACAATAAACGATTTGTGCACACGCATGAATGAGTGATTGATCACTTTTGCTTCAATAGACTTCATGGTCAGCTTGGTCAACACTGGCCTCCTTTCACCCTCTAAATAAATTTTGACATAGTCTTTCAAACCTTCAATGTGGGTGATTTGTGGAATGGAAATACGAACCAAAGCATACTCCACATTGACAAAAAAGAAATCTTCTTGTGGGGCTGCTTCTACTGAACTAGCTCTGCTACCTGCATCCACCTTACTTTTCTTATTTTGGAATAAACCTAAAGCCTTGTGTGCAGCCAAACTAAATCGTTCGATACTTACTGGTTTCATTAGGTAATCGACGACATCTAATTCATAACTTTCCACGGCATAATGATCATAAGCGGTAACCAATATAGTCAATGGTTTGTCCTTCAAGGTTTGTAAAAACTGAGTTCCCAACATACCTGGCATTTGGATATCTAAAAAGATTAAATCAACAGACTGAGTTTGTAAGACTTCCATCGCTTCAAAAGCATTCTTACAAGAAGCCACCAATTGCAAAAAGGGTAATTGTCGTACGTTTTCCTCCAACAACTTTCTGCCCATGTTTTCATCATCGACAACAATACAATTTAACTTTTCCATATACCTATAATTTATGCAGTTTTAATCGTAGTCCTACTTTAAAGTCTTTTTCCAAATCTTCTATATTCAATACATGTCGATTTTTATAGAGTAATTCCAATCGACGAATAACATTTTTTAAACCTATTCCAGAGCTTTCATCCTTGACACTAGGATCATGATCTCCTTTTTTATTTTCCACGGTAAAATTCAATATACCATCCTCTATCCCAAAACTAATTTTAATGACGGGATCCACCACGAAGCCTACTCCATGTTTAAAAGCATTTTCAACAAATGGAATCAGTAACATGGGTTCAATAATGCAGTTTTTAATTGTACCTATAATTTGAAAATCTATCCGTACATCATCATCAAAACGCATTTTTTGTAAATCAATGTAATTCTTCAAATACTCTAGTTCCTTAGTCAATGGTATCATGGACTGATCCGAATCATACAGCATATAGCGCATTAAATTGGATAAACGAATGGTAACATCTTCCGCTTGTTTATCGGCCTTGGTACGAATTAAATACACAATACTATTCAATACGTTGAAGATAAAATGCGGAGAAATCTGGGAGCGAAGGAAGGATAACTCCGACTTCATTTGCTCATTTTTCGATTCTTCATTTCTAGCTTCTATGGTGATAAATTCCAATAATAAACCATAAGTTGACGCGATTCCCGTTATCATAATTAAGGGGAAAAAGCCTTTGATGGTCGGCCACTCCATTGTTCTTTCGTCAAATGGAAGGATATAAGCCATGACAAAATACTGAATAAACCAAAAGCTTATTACGAGCAAAATAACGGAAACAATGTAGGACAATACCCCTCCTTGCCTAAACACAATGGGGATTAAAATGAGGGTAATGGTATAAAACATGGGGACTACCGTGCAAATCTCCAACCAAATATGCTCAGTGAACTCAGGGTTTTGATGAGGATGTGGGTGGTCGTTCGAGTGCGACTGGTGCACAGGACTTAATAGAGGTAGCCCAATCCACAAACCCCATAAAATGAGGTTGAAGAGTATTTTAAAAGTTCGTTGAGATTTAGGTTGTAATAAAGCCTTCCACATAAGCCTGTTTTATTGCCCACAAAGCTAGCTATTCTATACCAATTTAGAAATCCACTCTTCAATCAAGGGAAATCAATCGACAAAACAAACAATTTTGACTTCTATTGAAATTATGCAGGCTTATCGACAAAATATGGGTATATATCCTCCTTTCATCTAGGCTAATCGAAAATTAAATTTTACTTCGAAAATGCTTTCTACATTCGTTCCATCATTTCAAACCACCCCCTATATGAAACTTTATTCAATCCGCCCTTTAGTATTCTGCTTATCCGTGTTCATGTCACAAGTTGCCTTGGCGCAAACTACCTTATCTGCTCAAGATAAAAAAGATGCCAAGACAGATTCCGAAACCAAAACCTTGTTTAAAGGAGGTCCTTCTCCTAAAATCAAAAGTATTGGTTTATCCTTTTCTCCATTGGTCCAGTTTGGACAATTGGGCCCACAACAAGGTGGTGCACTAGCCTTGCATGTAAATAATAAATGGGAAATTGGTGCTAGCTTTTTAGGTAGCATGCGCCACCGAAATGAGTTTTACTCCAATGATCTGAGACAAAATTTCTCTGCTTTTTCCTTGGCATATACTCCCAATGCCAACAAATTAGTTCACCTAAGTTTTCCATTGTTGATAGGAGTTATTCGTTATCAAGATGCTAGTATGATGACAGGCATGCCGGGTCCAGGCGGGCGATTTGACAATTTTTATTGGAGAAATGGTCGTAATGCCTTTGGCCTTCAGCCAGGTATTAATGCCGAATTAAATGTTCATAAATACATTCGTTTATTTGCTGGAGCTAATTATCGCTTAGCTATTGGAAATGACGAGATACCTGAGCTATCTGGATTTTCAGGTCAGGTAGGACTTAAAGTTGGTTTTTTCAACCACAAAATTAGCCCAAAGAAATAATCTACTCTCTGAATAAAAAAAGGCGAACCATTTGGTTCGCCTTTGTATTTTATAAGAACTGTACCTTAGAAATTCCTTTCTCCAGCCTCTCTTTTACCTAATAAAACAGCACCTACCATAGCCACAAAGAATAGAATAGATACTAATTCAAAGGGTAGTAAAAACTCGCCATAAAGTACTTGACCCAGATTCTCCACCATACCTGTTTGAGAATTAAACTTCTCCAAAACCGGGCCAGGAATATTATTTTTACGAATGATCGCTATTAGAATCACCAATAAAGTACCTGCCACTACGGAACCCGCTAATTTGGTTAACGAACTTTTAGACTCAGGAATATTCTTCTTTAAATCAAACATCATGATAACAAATAAGAATAATACCATGATGGCTCCTGCATAAACAATAATATTAACAGCCATCAAAAATTGAGCATTTAACAACACGTAATGTGCAGAAATACAGAAGAAGGTAAATACCAAATACAATACACTGTGGATGGGATTCTTAGACAAAATCACCATCAACGCGCTCAATAAGGTCAAGGCCGATAAAAAGTACCAAATATTAGAAATCTCCATACATCTATTTATTTCCAACCATCGCGCAAATAGCGATGATCCATTTTTTCAACTAATTTATCTTTACCCCAAATCACTTCATCGCGCTGGTGGAATACTGGTACCATGGTATCATGGCGTAAGAAAATAGCTTCCTTAGGACAAGCCTCCTCGCATAAACCGCAAAAAATACAACGAAGCATATTGATTTCATATACTTTGGCATATTTCTCTTCACGGTACAATGACTCCTCACCTGCTTTTCTTTCCTCGGCAACCATAGAAATTGCTTCGGCTGGACATGCCACAGCACAAAGGCCACAAGCCGTACAACGCTCTGCACCAGCTTCGTCACGCTTCAAAATATGTTGCCCACGATACACAGGACCCAAATAGCGCTTTTGCTCAGGATAACGTATGGTAACGGGCTTCGAAAAGAAGTGTTTTAAGGTAGTGGCCATACCACCTACTATGGCAGGTAAGTACATACGCTCAGCTAGGGTCATTTCCCCTTGCTCCAAGACCTTGGTTTTATTGCTTAATTTCATATACCTAAGCTATTTTTTTCTTAACTAATAATTGATCATACACGAACAATGCCGCGATTAATAGCACTAAACCTGCGATGGAAACCATGAATGGTTTTCCCACTAAAATTCCAAATCCAGTCACGACCACGTTGTACATCGCTAATGGAATTAAGCCAGTCCAACCTAAATTCATTAATTGGTCATAACGGAATCTTGGGATGGTCCAACGTACCCACATGAAAACAAATACGAAGCCTAAGGACTTTCCAATCAAAGCACCAACACCAACAAAACTAGCTACATTGCTTCCAAATTGCTGCGTCACAAAATCAATCCCTGGGTAATCATAACCACCAAAATATAAAGTAGCCATTACTGCACCCGAGATAAACATATTGATATATTCAGCAAACAAATAGAATCCCAATTTCATAGAAGAATACTCGGTATGGTATCCACCAATTAATTCCGTTTCACATTCTGGTAAATCAAAGGGGGTACGATTACATTCGGCAAAAGCACAAATGATAAAAATGATGAAACCCAAAGGTTGATAAAAAATGTTCCAATGGCCATTTTGCTGTACTTCAACAATCTCTTTCGTAGATAATGAACCGGTAATCATCAAAATAGTAATGATGGCCATACCCATAGCTAACTCATAAGATATGTTCTGAGAGGCGGCACGAATGGCCCCTAGCAAGGCAAATTTATTGTTCGATGCCCAGCCACCGATCATGATACCATAAACGCCAAGAGAAACAATACCAAAAACCCACAAAATACCGATGTTTACGTCTATACCTTGTAAATCAAAAGTAGCTCCACCAATGGTTACTGTATCTCCAAAAGGTACTACTGCTGAGGTCATTAAAGCGGTTAACATGGACAAACATGGTCCGGCGATAAACAACCATTTATTCGAATTAGCCGGGATAAAATCTTCTTTCATGAACATTTTAACCGCATCTGCCAAAGGCTGTAAAATACCAAATGGACCAGCACGGTCTGGACCAATTCGGTCCTGCATGAACGCAGCAATCTTCCGTTCAAAATAAGTTGAATAAGCAGCAACCCCTAGAGTAATCGCGAATACGATTCCTACGATGATGGCTTTTGCGATAAAAACGGTATTAATTAATTCCATGATTATTTCTTTTCTGAACTAGGAAGACTCTTTTTAGCAGGTAAAAAACTACGATCTCGATCATCGTCAATTGGCTTATAAGCCAAGGCCGCTTGTTTGATTGGGAAGGATGGTTTAATCAAATTAGCTCCGTATTTATTCGCTGAAATTACTGAATGCCGAGCTATTTTGGTTGGCCCCTCAATTACCCAATCCGAAGTTTTCTTACGTTCAAAACGACAAGTATTACAAATAAATTCTTTCACCTCACCCCACTCATTCTTACGTCCTGTCACACGAATAACTTCATCTCCACGATACCATAAGGTCACATTGCCCGAGCATTTGTCGCAATCACAATGTGCATCTTCAGGCTTAGAGAACCAAACACGACTTTTGAAACGGTATGTTTTATCGGTTAATGCTCCAACAGGACACACGTCAATCACGTTTCCAGAAAAATCATTGTCAATGGCCTTTTCTATGTAGGTACTAATCTCCGCATGATCACCACGGTGCATCACTCCATGAACACGACCCTCAGTCAGCTGATCTGCGGCATATACGCAACGGTAACATAGAATACAACGATTCATGTTTAGCTTGATGTAAGGACCTAAATCAACAGGCTCAAACGTATTTCTTTCCTCAACCGTACGAGTAGAAGAAACTCCATGCTCAAAGGAGAAGTCTTGTAAATGACATTCTCCAGCTTGATCACAAACAGGGCAATCTAAAGGATGGTTTAACAACAAAAACTCTACAATACCTTTTCTTGTTTCTAATACCTGCTCATTGATGGTATTTTCTACAATCATACCATCTTGTACCGTAGTGATGCAAGAGGGTACCAATTTTGGCATAGGACGAGGATCTTTTTCTGAACCGGCAGTAACTTTAACCAAGCAACCCCGACATTTACCTCCCGTACCTTTCAAAGGTTCATAGTAACACATAGCAGGAGGCGCAATCTCTGGACCAATCATCCTTGCCGCCTGCATGATGGTAGTACCTGGTTCTACCTCTAATGTGATGTTATCAATTGTTACTTTCATTTTCTATTTTTAAGGGTTTAAGCCCTTGATCAATGTTCAATTAAAGATCTTTTTCTAATGCAGCCCATCGTTCCATAAACGCTTTCACGGTATATTGGGTAGATCTAGCTTTTAATTCTTCACCTAAAAGTACTTTTTCAGAATTGGGAGCCTCTAACCAACGAATAATTAAATTCGTCATTTGCCCTTCATCCATATAATCTACTAATAATCCCTCTATCCCCTGGGTGAAATCAGCAATTCCGCCACTTTCCTTAAACCCGACCAATGGCTTGGCTTGATAGCCTGCTTCTAGCATTACCAGTGGAAAAGGGTCCTCTCTAGACGACAAGAAAAACAGGTCCATGGCCTCAAAATAGGCTTTAGTATCTGCTCTGGCAGGGATTAAATGCACTTGTGCGCCTACATCCCATTTTTCTTTCTCTTCTATGAGCTCCGCAGAATAGAGGTTATCACCCATGCCTAACCAAACGAAATGAACTTCCGGTTTTAATCGAATCACCTGTCTGGCTACGCGAATAAAAACATCTGTTCCTTTCCTCCATTCAGCTAATCCACAACCCAAGACCAATGGACTTGTTGCTGGGATATTCAATTGTTCTCTTACTTGCTCAGACGTTCCAGATTTGGTTTTAGCCAACTCGGCAACGGGTGGAAGTAAAGCCAATTTTTCTTGGGGAATACCATATTTCTCCTTCAATAATATTCTCACTTGTTCTGAAACCGCAAAAACATGCTTTACTTTTTGCGCTAAAAACTGCATGTCCTTTTCCGAAGCATAAGTCTCGCAAGAAAACTTCAATTCATGCACATAAGCACCAAAAGCAATTTTCAAGGAAGTCAGCTGCTGCATCAAGGATAAAGATGCTACCGTATTTCCTAGAATTAAATCAAATTTTTGTTGACGAAATTCGCCCAACATCTTTTGAATTTCTGCTTTATTAGGTTCCCGATCTGGTGAACTTTCCTCTCTTTTGAGAAAAGGTATTTTTTTAAATATATTTCTGGCCTTGTTATGCTCTCTCCTCCAAATCCAAACTTCCGCATATTTACGGTAAGTGGCTAATAAATCTCCGCCTTTCTCTAATAACAAATATCCTTTTTGACCCTTTGCCGCATTTTCTTTCAACCAATGCAATAATACGAGTTGTGCTCCTGCACGGTTAGCATCATGCCCTACAAAAAGAATTTTGGCTCCCATCATTAATTAGACCAGCTGGCACCCGGACGCATGTAAACCGCACCAGGTTGAGTCGCTAATTCAGGATGTTCAATATGCCATTCAAATTCATCTCTAAAATGACGAATTGCCGCAGCTACAGGCCATGCGGCTGCATCACCTAATGGACAAATCGTATTTCCTTCGATTTTCTTAGCCACATCCACTAACAAATCAATATCTTCTTTTCGGCCATGGCCTAATTCAATACGCTTGATAACCTTATCCATCCAGCCAGTACCTTCTCGGCAAGGAGAACACTGACCACAAGATTCATGGTGATAAAAACGAGCAAAAGTTAAGGTATTATGTACGATACATGTTGTCTCATCCATCACAATAAATCCTCCTGAACCTAACATCGTACCTGTAGCAAAACCTCCGTCAGACAAAGACTCATAAGTCATCAATCTTTTCTCACCTGATGCCGTCGTTAAGATCATTTCTGCAGGTAAAATAGGTACAGATGAACCACCAGCTACTACAGCCTTTAATTTATGCCCTTCCCGTATACCACCACACCATTCATCTGAGTAGATAAAATCCTCTACCGTTATCCCCAATGGAATTTCGTACACACCTGGCTTACGAATATGCCCTGATGCAGAAATTAATTTAGTACCTGTACTTCTTCCTATTCCAATCTGCGCATACGCATCACCACCATTATTCACAATCCATGAAGTAGCAGCGATAGACTCCACATTATTGACTACTGTCGGACATTGCCAAAGACCTTTTACGGCTGGGAATGGTGGCTTATTACGTGGGTTACCACGTTTACCTTCCAAAGATTCCAACAAAGCTGTTTCTTCTCCGCAGATATAAGCACCGCCGCCCGACTGAACATATAAGTCCAAATCATAGCCAGAACCTAGTATATTTTTACCCAACAAACCCTTATCATAGGCTTCTTGGATGGCTTTTTCTAAAATATGAATCACATACATCAACTCTCCACGAACGTAGATGTAAGATGTATTGGCTCCTAAGGCAAAACTGGAAACAATCATACCCTCAATTAAGGTATGAGGAGATTTCCACATCAAATAGTGGTCTTTGAAAGTACCAGGCTCAGACTCATCTGCATTACAAACTAAATAACGGGGTACTCCCTCTGGTTTTGCCAAAAATGACCACTTCATCCCAACTGGGAATCCTGCACCACCACGACCACGCAACCCTGATTTCTTCACCTCTTCGGTTACTTCATCAGGAGTCATTTTTTTCAACGCTTTTTCTACCGCTTGGTACCCACCATGCTTACGATATACGTCAATCGTCTCAATTCCAGGTACCTCAATATGTTCGGTTAATATCTTCATCCTCGCTTATTTTCCTAATTCATCAATGATTTGATCTACCTTCTCCTTCGTCAAGTGCATGTAAAACTTCTCACGAATCTGAAATACAGGTCCCCATCCACATGCAGCTAAACATTCTACTTCTTTGACGGTGAATTTACCATCTGCTGACGTTCCTCCAGTCTCAACTCCTAAGCGCTTTTTCAAATGGTCATACACCTCAACTCCTCCCATCAAGCAACAAGGACCGGTCCGACAATACTCAATGACATGTTCTCCCACCGGTTCTAAATGGAACATGGTATAAAAACTAGCCACTTCATACACCTCCACCGCCTTGATAGACAATAAAGAAGCTACATAATCCATCACCTCTGGACTGCACCATTTCCATTCGGCTTGAGCCAAATGTAAAATGGGCAAAAGTGCCGACTTCTGTTTCCCCTCAGGGTAACGAGCAATGATTTTCTTCACTAATTCCAGCGTTTCTGCTGGGAAAACGATGTTATTCTTACCTTCCATGTATTATGTATCTAACTCACCTGCAATCACATTCATCGATGACATTGTTACAATGGCATCCGATAAAGTCGAACCTTTGATCATTTCTGGGAATGCTTGATAATATATATATCCTGGTCTACGGAATTTCAAACGATAAGGTGTACGTCCACCATCCGAAACCAAATAAAATCCTAACTCTCCATTACCCCCTTCTACCGAATGATATACTTCACCCACTGGAGCGTCTATTTCTCCCATTACAATTTTGAAATGGTAAATTAAGGCCTCCATGTTTCGGTAAACCTCTTGCTTAGGAGGTAAGTAATAATGTGGGGCATCTGCATGGTATGGTCCTTCTGGCAAGTTATCCATGGCCTGTTGAATGATGCGTAAACTCTGCCACATTTCCTCTTCACGCACCAAGAAACGGTCATAGGTATCTCCTTTGGTACCTACTGGAATTTCAAAATCAAAATCTTCATACGATGAGTATGGATTCAAGGAACGCACATCATAATCTACTCCAGCAGCACGTAAATTAGGACCAGTAAAACCGTAGTTTAAAGCACGTTCAGCCGAAATGGCGCCCACATTCTGTGTACGATCCATGAAAATTCGGTTACGTACCACCATGCTTTCAAATTCCTTCAAAGCAGCAGGTAACTCGGCCAATAATTTCTTAATTTTCTCTATGGCAACCGGGCTTAAATCCCTTTCCATGCCACCAAAACGACCCATGTTGGTCGTTAAACGAGCTCCGCAAAGCTCCTCGTAAATTTCATAGATAAACTCCCTCCATTGGTAAACATACAGGAAGCCGGTAAGGGCTCCGGTATCAACCGCCAAAATGGAGTTACAAATAATATGATCTGCCAAACGAGCCAATTCCATCATGATAACTCGGATGTATTGTGCACGTTTTGGAACTTCTATTCCCAATAATTTTTCTACCGTCATGTGCCAACCCATATTATTAATAGGAGCTGAACAATAATTCATGCGGTCAGTTAATGTGGTAATTTGATAGAATGGACGACGCTCCGCAATTTTTTCAAATGCACGGTGGATATATCCCACGGTTTGCTCTGCATCCACAATCGTTTCTCCATCCATGGTCAAGATATTTTGAAAAATACCATGCGTGGCTGGGTGGGTAGGACCTAAATTTAGGGTAGTCAACTCGTTCACATAAGGGCCGCTTTTCGGCGTCTTATCTAGACCTACGTTGGGGTTATTTACTAATGCTACTTCAGACATGTTTCGCTCGTTGAAGGTAGTTTATCTACCAAATAATTCATCTATTTTATCGTGACGGGTGGCGTCCTCTAAAGGATATTCCTTACGCATTGGATGGTAATCCATGTCCTCAACGTTCAAAATACGAATCAAATTCGGGTGACCTTCAAAAATGATACCGTAAAAATCGAAAGCTTCACGCTCCATCCAGTTGGCGGTGGCAAACAAACCAGTCACCGTAGGAACCTCAGGCTTTTCAATCGGTACATAAATTTTGATCCACAATCGCACATTATTTTCTAAACTGTGCAAATGGTATATAACCCCCAACTCTTGCCCTTTAGCCTCAGGAAAATGTATCCCTGCTAAATCAGTTAAAAATTGAAATTTCAATACCGGATGTTGGTACAGAAAATGAAGCATCGGAACGATGTGTTCTACTTCAGTGGTTATTTGTAAGATCCCATGGGATTCAGCGATTCCATAAATAGCCTCTTCTCCGAATTGCCCTTGTAAGGCATCTATAATTTGTTGATTACTCACGTTTTCCATGCTCGATTTACTTATTCAATACCATAAGATTCCAACAAAGCCTTATACTCGGGTTGGTTTCTACGACGAATAGATTCATTTTTTGCTAGTTCTTGGATTTGCATAAAGCCATCCAAAATCTGCTCTGGACGAGGAGGGCAACCTGGCACGTATACATCCACTGGGATAACCCGATCAATACCCTGCAATACGGAATAAGTATCAAAAATACCTCCAGAACAAGCGCATGCACCTACGGATAAAACCCAACGAGGTTCAGCCATCTGCAAATACACTTGCTTAACAACCGGTGCCATTTTCTTGG
The DNA here is from genome assembly GCA_027491315.1 of Cytophagaceae bacterium. Taxonomy (GTDB): domain Bacteria; phylum Bacteroidota; class Bacteroidia; order Cytophagales; family Spirosomataceae; genus Aquirufa. The sequence continues at coordinate 126,725 of JAIXWL010000004.1, read as the reverse complement.
CTATCGTCCCCATTACCATCAACACGTCGGCTTGGCGAGCAGAAAAACTCAAACGCTCTGCACCAAATCGGCCAATGTCATAATGAGAGGCCATAGTAGACATGAACTCAATACCGCAGCAAGATGTAGCAAAAGGCAATGGCCAGAGCGAATTTGCTCTAGCCATCCCTACTAATGAATCTAAACTGGTAGCAAAAAATCCTTGACCCTCTAAACCTGCCGGCGCTTCTACGATATTAATTTTTGCATCACTCATATATAATCTTCTTTTCTATTAAAAATAAACCCAGCAAAAAGCTAATTGTTTATTTTTCCCAGGTTAAAATACCTTTTTTAATTACGTAGATAAATCCAGCTAATAACAAGCCCATGAATACGATCATTTCATAAAAACCGTTCCATGCCAATTGCTTAAAGTTAACCGCCCAAGGGTACATAAATACAATCTCCAAATCAAACAAAACGAATAATATCGCTACCAAGAAATACTTCACCGAAATCGGTGTTCGAGCATCTCCAATAGATTCAATTCCACACTCAAAAGAATCGTCTTTTTTCTGCGAATGACGTTTAGGGCCTAGGGCATGGGTTAACACCATGACCAGAACGATAAATGCCAAGGCCGCCCCTAATTGAACGAAAATGGGTAAAAAATCTTGAGGTTGATAGTTCATCTTGTACTTCGCTAAATTTGAAGCGGCAATTTACTCACTAAAATCTAATTTTGAAGATTATTTTATTAAAAATACTTGGTTTTTCCTGGCACTGCTACTGGGTACAATCCATTCGCATCTGGCTTCAATGGCATATCTGCATCCCAAGCAAATCGACTTGGTGCTATATTGATCCCTGAATTAATCGCTTTATCCCATTCAATGATCTGTCCTGAATAGGTAGCCATTCTTCCTAAGATAGATGTCATGGTAGAATATGCCCCATTTTCTGCATCAGCAAATTTATACTCTCCCGCTGCTACACTGGCCCATAACTCATCATGCTCGGTTTGATATGGATTATTCTCTTTTGTCTTTTTATCAAAAGCATAACTCACATTTCCTTTCAAATCCAACATTTTGGCTGAATCAAATAACACCTTTCCTTTAGTACCAATTAAATGCTCATCTACCTTTGTCCAGGTTCCAGGAATATGCCGACATTGACTATTTAGGATAGTTCCATCTGCATATTCAAATTCTACAATATGGTGATCAAAAATTTCACCATAATCCTTCCCTTTTCTTACTTCTCTACCTCCTGTACCTCTGGCTCTAACTGGATATCCGTTTTTCGCCCAGTTGATCACGTCAATATTATGAATGTGTTGTTCTGTAATATGATCCCCGCAAATCCAGTTGAAATAATACCAGTTTCTCATTTGGTATTCCATTTCCGATTGCCCCTCCTTGCGTGGTTTTACCCATACGCCATCGTTATTCCACCAACAAGATGCCGATACAATATCACCAATCTGGCCATCTTGCACACGCTTCATCAAATCACGGTAAGAATTTTGGTAGTGACGCTGCAATCCCACCACCACATTCAATTTCTTTTCTTTGGCTATTTTAGCCGCTGCCAAAACACGTTGTATACCCGCTGGATCAGTTGCCACCGGTTTTTCCATGAAAATTTGCTTTCCTAAACGTACCGCCTCTTCAAAATGATAGGGACGAAATCCTGGAGGAGTTGTCAAAATCACCACATCGGCCAAAGCCATAGCTTGCTTATAAGCATCAAAACCTACGAATTTATGGTCCTCAGGAACATTGACTTTCTGATTCACTGGTACTGCTTGAGCCGATTTATCTTTGGCACGAGAATTCATGACGCTCTTGTAGCAATCTTCCAATCGATCTTTAAAGGCATCAGCCATAGCCACCAATTGAATATTTTCTTTCGTACTTAAAGCCTGAATGATGGCTCCTGTTCCTCTACCACCGCAACCAATCAAGGCTACTTTCAAGGTATCTCCCACCAAACTTTGGCTAAAACTTACTCCTGGACTGGCCTGTGTGACTAGTGGAGCTGCTAGCAGTGCTCCGGCTCCCAGGCTCGACTGCACGATGAATTCTCTACGTGAATTTTTCATGTTATTTAGGTATCTATTTTGAAGGTTAAAAATCTTTTAAATATTGATCAAAAAATGCCCGAACTTCCTCCGGACTTGGTTGTTTGGCAGGGCGCATGATACGAAATCCTACAAAAGGAGCATCTGCATTCCACCATTTACTTTTAGGCTCCTGCGGATCTCTTCGGTTCCAAACTGGATCAGCGGCTAATCGGCTGGCACTTCGAGCCATGTTGGCCTCATCCCGGAAACTACCTCCACGGACAATGGCATCCGCATATTTATCTTTAAAAATCGCTTGATGTGCCTTTTTATTAGCTGAGTAAGTTGGCTCATAATGATCCAATACCCATTCATGTACATTTCCTAGCATATCATATAATCCCCAAGCATTGGGCTTTTTCTGACCAACCAAATGGTATTTATCCCCTGAATTACTAGCTATCCAAGCGTAATCTTCTAATTTCTCATTGGCTGATAAGGAAGAATAAGCTCCTTTACCACCAGCCCGACACGCATATTCCCATTCGGCCTCGGTAGGTAATCGGTAAAATATCTGGGTTTTGGCATATAACCACTTACAATACATCAGCGCAGCAAAATGCTGCATGGAATTGGCTGGGTAGCCCCCTACTTTTCCCATTCCAAGGGTAAAATCAATGTAGGGTGGACTAGGACGAGAAATAGCATCGGGTCCTTCTTTAGCTGGTTTGGGAGCAGGATCACGATCTTCTTCAAAAAACAATTGATACTCGTCATAGGTCACTTCGGTTTTCCCCATCCAAAATGCCTCCATGGTCAATTTTTGTTGAGGACCCTCATCTGCATTTCTCCCCGCCTCAGTATTCGGACTTCCCAATAACAAATTACCCGCAGGAATGGCCTGCATATCAAATGCTACCGTAGAATTAGGAATGGTTTGTCGGTATGATTTTAATTGCTGCCCCATTCCAAGCTGACTTATCCCTACACTCAAGGCCAGTACTAATACACGTAATTTTCTATTCATTCTTTAATTAATTCTAATCGACTTTCAAGATACCATGATTCAATAATATTTCCAATTCCCCATTTTGGTATTCCCATACAAGCACCTGCACCTTGGGAATGCTTTTTAGTAATTCTTTGATCTTGTCCAATTCCATCATCGTAGCAGCTGTGGCTATCCAATCTGCCCTTGCTCCATCAGGTGCTATGGCAGTAGCCGATCGAGCATGCTCCAATCCTAGGCCTGTCTTGGGATTAATGACATGAGAATAATTTTTTCCAGCAATTTCAACTTGCTGATAGGTTTTACCTGAACTTGCTATCGATTGGTTTTTAATTTCAATAAAATCAACTGCTACTTTTTTTGAATTGGGCAATTCTAGACCGACTTTCCATGCATCTCCGTTGGGATTTACTTGGCTGGCGCAAATTTTCCCTCCTGCATCTACTAAGGCATAAGGATACCCTGATTTCCTTAAAAAATCCAAAACTCGTTGGGCTACAAAACCTTTCCCAATAGAACCCAAGTCTATTTGACAAGCTGAATTAGTTAATCGAATAGCACTACTATCCGCATTAAATTCTAAACAAGCTATTTCTGTGGCCTTTAGTCCAAATTGTAATACATCTTCCGCTGGTAAAACATGTGTCTTTCTTGCTATTCTCCACGCAGCTACTAATTTCCCAATAAAAATATTCAGGTCTCCTCCACTTTGCTCAAATGCCAACATCGATTCCTTTAAGATAGCTTTAAATGGTTCCTTAATTGGAAAAAATTGCCCCGTTCCCGCTCTTAGATTCACTTGACTAACATCAGAATTAGGCTGATAATCACTTAATTGCGATTCCAAATTCGCTGCTAAGGCTTGTGCATTTTTAATGGTTTGAGACAATCCTGTCGAATCTTGAGTAGAGACAATGATTCGAAATGGAGAGCCCATTCTGGCTGTTTCAAATCGATATTTGGTCCATTGAGCTTGCGTCAAAAAGCCGCTGAACATCAGTAAGGCAGCGGCTAGCAGGGATTTTTTATTCATCTGTCAAATATTACAAAAAAAATTGTAACTTTGTCTCGCAAATAAGGGTATGGTTCGCCTTCATCCGATAAATCCAATTCCCGTTCAAACTATTTGCCATGCTTGATTCATCCAAATTTCTTTTTGAAGCTCTCACCTACGACGACGTACTGTTGCTTCCTGCCTATTCCGAAGTCTTACCACGTGATGTAAAGACTCAAACTCGACTGACCAAAAATATCAGTTTGAATATCCCTATTGTTTCTGCTGCCATGGATACGGTGACTGAGGCTGACTTGGCCATTGCTTTAGCGCAAGAGGGAGGCATTGGAATCATTCATAAAAATATGACGATTGCTCAGCAAGCGGCACAAGTTCGCAAAGTAAAGCGTTCAGAATCAGGAATGATCATCGATCCCATTACCTTACATGATACGCAAACTTTGGGAGATGCTCAGCGCATCATGAAGGAATTTAAAATTGGGGGTATTCCTGTCATTGATACCCAAGGAATTTTGGTTGGTATTCTAACAAACCGTGATTTACGTTTCCAAAAGGAAACGGCTAGACCTGTACATGAAATCATGACCAAGGTTAATTTAATCACGGCGAATGAAGGAATTAGCATGGAAGCGGCGGAGAGTATTTTGCAAGAGCATAAAATTGAGAAATTACCCATCATCGACAAGAATGGTCGATTGATTGGATTAATTACCTATAAAGATATTTTAAAGCGTAAAAGCCACCCTTTGGCTTCGAAAGATTCGTTGGGTCGTTTACGAGTGGGAGCCGCTGTTGGAGTTACCCCCGACTTATTGGATCGTGTACAAGCATTGGTTCAAGTAGGTGTAGACGTAATTAGTATAGATACAGCACATGGCCATTCCAAAGGTGTCATAGATGCTTTGAAATCCGTTAAAACTTCCTACCCAAGTTTGGATGTAATTGTGGGCAATATCGCTACGGGAGAAGCGGCCAAAGCATTAGCTGAGGCAGGAGCGGATGCCGTAAAAGTGGGGGTGGGTCCAGGCAGTATTTGTACTACCCGTATCATTGCAGGTGTGGGAATGCCCCAATTAACTGCGGTATATGAGGCTGCTAAGGCCCTAGAACCTTATAACATTCCATTAATTGCTGATGGAGGTATTCGTTTTTCAGGGGATATTGCCAAAGCCATCGCAGGAGGTGCAAGTACCGTAATGATTGGATCCCTTTTAGCAGGTACTGACGAAGCACCGGGTGAAATGATCATTCTAGAAGGTCGTAAATTTAAATCGTACCGCGGCATGGGCTCTTTAGAGGCCATGGAAGATGGATCTAAGGATCGATATTTTCAAGATGCGGAAGATGATATTAAAAAATTGGTTCCTGAGGGTATCGTAGGTCGAGTACCATTTAAGGGTTCGGTGACGGAAATTCTATACCAAATGGTAGGTGGATTAAAAGCTGGTATGGGTTATTGCGGAGCGGGTACTATTGCGGATATGCAACAGGCCAAATTTGTTAAAATCACTTCGGCGGGCGTGAAAGAAAGCCATCCGCATGATGTCAGCATTTCCAAAGAAGCACCGAATTATAGTGCTAAATAAAAAACAGTTTTTTTCCCTTAACGCTGTCAAGGTTTGAAACCTTGACAGCGTTGCAAAAACGAATAAGTTTTTAAAGATATTGTCCAAGATATTGATAATCAAAAAAGCTCAGGGTTTAAACCCTGAGCTTTTTCATTTTTACCAACTATTCAATAAATTATACTGGATAATTATGAACGGTATCAACAAAACATTTCACCTTATCTGGGTGGATGTCAGGATAAACGCCGTGGCCTAAATTGGCTATATAGCGCTGGGTCCCAAATTGATCGATCATCTTTTTGGTTTCACTCTCTACCGTTTTAAAATCGCCATAAAGTGCACATGGATCTAAATTACCTTGAAGTGTTCTATTCGGACCTACCAGTTTTCTTGATTCCTGAATATCCATGTTCCAATCCAATCCAATGGTAGCGCAATTCAATTGAGCCATTTCTTCTCGAGCAAAAAACGCACCCTTTGCGAATAAGGTCACCGGAACCTCAGTTAAAGCATCGCAAATTTGCTTGAGGTAAGGAGTGGAAAAAATACTGTATTGGGCTGGAGACAAAATACCTGCCCAAGAATCAAATACTTGAATCAAGTTGGCACCTGCCGCCACTTGGGCTTTCAGGTAGGCAATGGTAGAATCCGTAATTTTTTGCAATAGCGCATGTGCTAAAGCGGGTTCAGCATAAAGCATTTTTTTAGCCTGAGAAAAAGTTTTAGACCCTTTCCCTTCCACCATATAACAAAATATAGTAAATGGTGCCCCAGCAAAACCTATTAAAGGTATTTTACCCGACAAATCCCGCTTAACAATTTTTATGGCATCCAACACATAGGCCAAATCCTCTTCGGGAACGGCTGTTTTCAAGGCATTTAGATCCGCTTGGGAACGAATGACCTGAGGAAATACAGGGCCCTTTTGCTCCTCCATCACATAGGGCAAGCCCATGGCTTCGGGAACGACCAAAATATCTGAAAAAATAATAGCAGCATCTACATCAAATCGATCTACCGGCTGAATGGTTACTTCGGCTGCCCACTCCGGATGGGTGGCCAATCCTATAAAAGAACCAGCCTTGGCCCTAACTTCTCTATACTCTGGCAAGATTCTTCCAGCTTGACGCATCACCCAGACAGGTATTCTATCTACTGGCAACCCTTTCGCAGCCCTAATCAGGCGATCATTTTGTAGTACTTCCATATTGTAAATCAAGCCACAAAGGTAGTTAAGAAATGGCAAATGATTAGTTAATAGTGATTAGTTATTAGTGATTAGAGATACCTGCCATGCCGAAATCACTAAAAACTCATCCCTAATAACTAATAACTAAACCCTAATAAATAATATCCTTGTATCTTTACCATCTTAACCTGTTACCCATATGCAAGTAATTAGTGCGCAATTCATCACCAGTAATACCGATTACTTAAAATGTCCGCCTGACAAATTCCCAGAATTTGCCTTCATAGGTCGTTCGAATGTGGGTAAATCTTCTTTAATCAACTCCATTACCTTTCATAAAAAATTAGCCAAAACATCTCAAACACCAGGTAAAACGCAATTAATCAATCACTTTTTGATTAACGACAACTGGTATTTAGTGGATTTACCTGGCTATGGTTACGCCCAAGTAAGCAAAGAAAAGAGAAAGGAATTTGAAAAGATGATTTTAGATTACTTGATCAATCGTAAAAGTTTAACCTGTTTGTTTTTATTGGTAGACCTACGTTTGAAGCCTCAACCCGTGGATATTGCTTTCATGGAAAGAATGGCGGAAGAACAAATTCCTTTTTACATTGTCTTCACCAAAGCGGATAAATTATCTCAAAAACAGGTGGATGACAATTTCAAACATTACCAAGAATACTTATTACAATCTTGGGAAGCTTTACCGAAAATGTTCATCACTTCCGCTGAAAAACATCAAGGAAGAGAAGAAATCTTAGCCAGTATTCAGGAATTAATTGACTCATCTCCCTATAAATCAAGGAAATCTTAATATTTTTGCGACCGAATTAAACATCACACATGGAATTATTAAATGAAATTGCCCACATCTCAGGCAAAAGCGGATTATTTAGAGTATTGAAACCCACTCGTACGGGGGTTATTGTAGAAACATTAGATGCTCTTAAGCAAAAGTCTGTTGTTAGTGGTCAAACACGTATTTCTGTATTAAAAGATATCTCACTATACTTAGATGATCACCAAGATAGCACCTTGCCATTAGGTGATTTATTCCAAAAGATTCATACTGTATGTCAGGGAAGCTTACAAATCGAGCCAAAAAAGGCAAGTGATTCAGAGTTATTTGGCTTATTAGCCAGCATTGTTCCAAACTACGATTCGGATCGTGTATATGCCTCAGACATCAAAAAAATCCTTTCTTGGTATTTAATTTTAGTGAATAATACTCCTGATATGTTCCAAACTGCTCCTGCCGAGCCTAAGGTGGAAAAGGCGGCAAAAGCGCCCAAAGCAGCAAAGGAAGTAAAAGAAGTGACAGAAGAAAAAACGGAGAAAGCTCCTAAAAAAGCAAATGCGACTAAATAAGCCGCTCCATACTAAATAAAAAAATCCCGATTGATTCGGGATTTTTTTTATGCTTATTTCAAAGAATTGATCCAAGAAGCAATTTTCATGGCATCCGCCTTTGGCACATTTTTCAATGCCATCATTGGTGGGTAACCTGGCCAGTTCTCTGGTTTTGGATTCGCAATTAATTCAACAATTTTCGCATTGCTATACTTTTTCTTAGCAACTTCGGTGTAGGCTGGTCCAACTAAACGAGCGTCTACCTTGTGACAAGCAAAGCAAGTATATTTTTGCATTAATGGCTTGATATCAGCAGGAAAATCTTCTGCATGGGCTTGAAATCCAAATGCAAAGGTTCCTAAGGTAACAGCCAAAATAAATTTTGATATTTTTTTCATTTTGATTGAATGTTTAATTGTTCACAAAATAAGGGATTTAAACGTTATTTTCTATATGCTTTTACGCATATTTCTCCCTTTTTATTAAATAGAGGCATGAAAAGCATCCACAGCAGCTCTAACACTTCCATGTTGATCCAATAATTCCGAAGCTTTATCTTCTGTCACACCCGTGGCCTCCTTAACCATACGAATGGCTCGTAAAACTAATTTGTGGTTACTTAAGGCCATATCCACCATTTTATTTCCTCGAACCCGACCTAATCGAATCATTACCGCAGTCGAAATCATATTCAAAACCAATTTCTGTGCTGTACCTGATTTCATGCGAGTACTACCCGTCACATACTCAGGCCCCACTACCACTTCGATCGGATATTGAGCCACCTGGGCAATCAAACTTCCCTCATTACAAACAATGCAAGCGGTTAAAACGCCGTGGGCATTGGCATCTCGTAGACCTCCAATAACATAAGGCGTCCTTCCTGAGGCGGCAATACCTATCACCACATCATGTTCATCAATGTCGTAAGCTTTCATATCGAGCCATGCCTGCTTTTCATCATCTTCGGCATTTTCCACAGCCCTTCGAATGGCGCCATCACCCCCTGCAATTAAACCTATAACCCAATCATGAGGGACTCCGTAAGTTGGAGGACATTCCGAAGCATCTACCACTCCTAATCTACCACTTGTACCAGCTCCTATATAAAATAATCTGCCACCCTTTTGCATTCTAGCAACTATCTGTAAGACCAATTTCTCAATTTGAGGTATCACCTTTTCTACCGAATAAGGCACTGTTTTATCTTCGGCATTGATTTGTCGTAAAATGGTATCTACCGACTGTTTATCCAAATCCAAATAATTAGAGTCAGACTCGGTGGCTAGCTTGCTTAAATTCTCGGTCATTATTTTGAAGAAAGTGTGTAAAAATGCTTAAAAAAATGAGGAATTGTTTCTATTCCTTTATAAAAATTAAACAAGCCAAAATGCTCATTAGGCGAATGAATGGCATCTGAATCCAATCCAAAACCCATTAAAACCGACTTAATTCCTAATTCTTTTTCAAAAACAGTAGGTACCGGTATACTTCCTCCGCCACGAGTAGGAACGGGCTCTTTTCCAAATGTCTCGGCTAAGGCCTTGGAAGCAGCTTGATAAGCAATGGAATCCGTTGGCATCACATAAGCCTCCCCACCATGATGGGGTGTGACAGTCACTTTCACTCCTTTAGGTGCTATGGACTTAAAATGATCTATAAACAACTGGGTGATTTTTTCTGAACTTTGATTTGGAACTAATCGCATGGAAATTTTAGCATGCGCTACCGAAGGGAGAACTGTTTTAGCCCCTTCACCAATGTATCCACCCCATATTCCGTTAACATCCAGTGTCGGACGGATGGACGCTCTTTCAAGGGTAGAATAGCCTTTTTCCCCATGTACGGAAGCAATACCTAAATCTTTTTGATAAGCATCCAAATCAAATGGTGTTTGAGCCATAGCCGCTCGGTCGGAAGCACTTAATTCTTGAACAGCATCATAAAAACCTGGAATGGTAATCCGATTAAATTCATCATGCATGGAGGCAATCATTTCACATAAAATATTGATCGGATTTGCTACCGCACCTCCATAAACCCCTGAATGTAAGTCGCGGTTTGGTCCTTGAACTTTTACTTCCAAATAGCTTAAACCTCGTAAACCTACATCAATGGATGGAATGTCATTGGCAATGATGGCAGTATCAGAAATCAAAATAACATCTGCCTTCAATAATTCTTTATGATTCGCCACAAAAATGGCTAAATTATTGGAGCCAATTTCCTCTTCCCCTTCAATCATAAACTTGATGTTACAAGGTAAATTATCCGTAGCTAACATCGCTTCAAAGGCTTTCACATGCATGAAAACCTGTCCTTTGTCGTCACAAGACCCACGGGCATAAATGATATCATCTTTGATAACTGGTTCAAAGGGCGGGCTCTCCCATAATTCCAAAGGGTCTGCAGGTTGAACATCATAATGTCCATATACCAAAACAGTAGGAGCTTGTGGATCAATGATTTTCTCACCATAAACCACTGGAAAGCCAGCAGTTTCTTCTAAACGAACGTGATCTGCACCAGATTGACGTAAATTTTGGGCAATATATTCTGCCGCTCTACGAACATCTCCAGCATAGGCAGGATCCGCCGAGATAGAGGGGATTCGTAATAAATCCAATAATTCATCTAAAAATCGTTGTTGATTTGCTTGAATATAAGCTTGCGTTTTTTTCATATCGAAAGGCGAATGGGATTACAACATCCACGCACAAAGATAAATAAAAACGACTTAGGATTGTTTCTTTCGAGGGATTAGATACATGCGATTCTCCTTTCCTTGAAGGATACGCGCAATATTTTTGCGGTGCATGAAAATGACCAAAGATGCCACGATAAATCCAAAATATATCAGAATCGGAAATTCCTCTCCAAAGACCTTGAAAACCATCAAAAAGGGAAATACCAAGGAGGCCACCATAGAACCTAAAGAGACGTAATTGGATACATAAAATACAAGTAAAAATACAGCTATGCTCACCAAAGCTGCTTCGGGATGCAAGGCCAAAACCATACCCATCAAGGTGGCCACTCCTTTTCCTCCTTTAAAATCACAAAATATGGGCAGCAAGTGACCTAATACTGCCAAAAATCCAAAGACAATTTTTAAGGATACGCAGGTCTGCCAATCAATCAAATGAAGGTAAAATAAAAAAGTAGACAAAGAAGTAGCTAAAAATCCTTTAAATGCATCCACAAACAAGACAATACTACCTGCTTTTTTTCCTAATACCCGAAAGGTATTGGTAGCTCCTGCATTCCCACTTCCCAAGGTACGGATATCTACTCCATGGTAGGCTTCACCATACCAAATAGCCGTAGGTATAGAGCCCAATATGTAGCTTAATAAACAAAGCCCAATGAGAATTAAAATCATTATAATATTAAATGTCACCATAATTTAACGAGGCGCAGAACCCAAATATAGGGTGGCTTAAACCTAAAATCAAGAACATTAAAAACATTCTTGAAATGTTTAAATTTTCGTCTTAATAATATACCAAAATTGCTTAGAATGAGAAATTAACCGATGCCATCAGGCGAAAAGCCTTAGGTGAACCGTGATCCATATACGACAAACGGTGGAAGGCTTGAATCCTAAATAATTTGAAAATATTATCGATTCCATAACCCACCTCAGCATAAGGTACATTAGGATTCAAGGAGTCAAAAGAATACATGTCGAGAAACTTCGATTTTAATGGATTATTGACATCTTTCATGATGTCTTTATTTTCCTTTCTTTGACTGCCCCACAATAAATTTCCGCTAGCAATAAATCGCCATTTCAATTTCTTGATCAAGGGAATACGATTGAATAATAAACCTTCGAAATTATGGTTGTATTGCAAAGAAACGAATTGATCACTCACAAATTCAAAATAATTCATGGTGGAGAAGGCACTACGTACAAAAAACAAAGTCTCATTTCCTAGATGAGGAAATAATAAGGGAGCTGGTAAGTTGGATGGGGTATAACCCATGGATAAGGTATAATCAGATCTACCTAAAGTGCCTAATCTAAATGTTTGATAAGCTTTTAGCGTAAATCGCTCGTAATCAAAATCACCTCCTAAAAAGCCTTTTAACCCCCTTTGATATCGAAAAGTCACCACGGGTATGCGCTTGGTAGCTAAAGTGATGCGTTCATTACCATTCATGATAAAGGTTTCCCCCTTGGCAAATCTAGCTTCTAGGGTAAAAAAGGACTCTTGGTAATAATCTTGTACAGGCGAAGCATTCCCTAACTCAGGTTTTAAACGGTATTGAAATCTAAACAGTGGATCAAATGAACGCGTATTCATTTGAGCTGTAAAACTCAAACCTTTGGTAAGCTCAGTACTAAAAAATGCCTCACTTTCCCTTCTAAAAAATGCTCCAGAAAAAGCTCCCCATCGGGTAAAAGCATAAAATAAGCGGTTATCACCAATTAATTCGGGAGTTAAACCAACCCGTTCGATGTCATAGGAATGTCGTAATCCAGCAATTGTCCACTTCGCTTTGGAGAAAAGATAATTGACTTCAATGGAATATTTGGGCACTAAATCTTTTGTACCAAATCCCACATTACCTCGCAAAATCCAATGTTTATCAAAATTAGAATTGGTTCTGAATCCCAATCTAAATCGTGCACCCTCCAAACGATTGACGGCGAAACTACTCAAATAAGGCCCCACCTCAATGTCATTAAACTTCTTGTAACCACTCAAGGCTATTTCCGCTATTTCCACATAGGTACGCACAACGGGCAAATTCTTTACCGAATCAATCAAGGCAAAGGCCGTTAAATCTTGTCGACTTAAAGGTTCATACCGTGCATGTTTCCAAAACTCAGGGTCAGGTTCTTTGGCATCCTCGGCTACTTCTGAAGTCAAATCATAAAACTCTAATGGCTTAGGCTGGTTAACAATAAAGCCTTTATTGGAGATATACATCTTTAATAACATCCCAGCTGAGCCTTTGGTCAGTTCTTCAATATCAATTAAAAAACGAGTGCGCGAGGGTAACCAAGCTCCATCAGCCACTTGCTCTAACTCTTGAGAGATTTTAATCTTATCAATGAAATTTAAATTGGCTTGCTTGTCGATTACCGCATCAATCTGCACTAAAGCAAAACTGGTAGTATCAATCCACATTTGACCCGTAAAGACTAGGTCTTGTGGATTTTTAGGATCAAAATCCAATTGATAGCAGATATGACCATCTACATTGACGGTATCGCCCAAGAAATATTTATAATTTCCTTTCCAGTTATCTCCAATAGGGCTGGCAAAATCCTTTCCGAAGAAGGGCACATAATTTTGGTAAAAATTATAATTTGCTACCAGATTACCACCTACCAACTGGGAGATGAAACCTCCGTCTTGTACCCCGACACCTTTGATATTGGTCTTTAGGATTTTTTCCTTCTTTCTTTTGGGGGACTCACGGTAATAAAATTTACCTATTGACTCCGAGATGTATGTTGGAATAACAGGCTTTCCATCTTCTCCTGCTTCTTTTTCAAACTTTTTAATGGAGGATTCAATCTCCCGCATGATTTTTGTATTCCTTAATTTCTCTGAAATGTTGTCTACATCCAGCTCCATTTTGGTATAAGAATCATACTCATAAGCCGTCAACTTATTGCGGTCATGGATGTCGCGCTGCTTTAATACTTGACGTAAAATTTTGAAGGCTGGATTTTCCCCAGAATACACCACGACTTCTTGCAAAGATCGCTGGGCTGGTTCCAATTGAAAATCAACTACTTGAGCCGTTTTCTTCTTATCAATGAATTTGACCTTTTTTTTGTACCCGACAAAAGATACAAACAAAGAATCCGTTAAGACTTTGGAATTAAACGTGTATTCCCCTTGAAAATTAGTTGTTGTACCTAGATTTATACCCACTAAACCCACCGAAGCAAAGGGCACAGGATCTCCATTGGAAGCATCCGTTACTCTTCCCTTGATCACATATTGAGCTTCAGCCCAATGCACACCCACCAAAAGAATTAGCAGAGCCAAAAAAACACGACTTCTCCAATTCATTTATCTACTGTTGAACAAAGTTAAAAGCTTAAAAGATACCTAAGCAAAAATACAGATTGATTGCAACAATCCCACTATATGTCGTGAGATTTTCGATTTTCGTCGACAAATCTTTTGAATTTCTGTAAAGCACGCGCTCGATGAGCCATTTGATTTTTTTCTTGAAGGCTCATTTCGGCAAAGGTCCGACTTTCACCCTCGGGCTGAAATACGGGATCGTATCCAAAACCACCTGAACCTTGGGCTTGTAAAGTAATATTTCCTAGTATTTCTCCTTCAAATTGAAAATACTGACCTTGTTCATGATAGGTTAAAACGGTCACGAATCTTGCTTGGCGTTGATTGATGTGTTCTAAATTTTTCAATAATAATTCAAGATTCTTACGATCGTTTTTGGGCTCCCCGGCATACCTAGCGGAATAAACACCAGGTGCTCCACCCAAGGCTTCCACTTCTAAACCTGAATCATCCGACAAACAAGTAACTTGATAGCGTTGAGCAATGAATTGTGCTTTCAACAAGGAATTTTCCTGCAAGGTTTTTCCAGTTTCTGGTATTTCTTCCTCCAGACCCAAGTCTTTGACGGTTCTAAGCTCAAACTGCCCTTGTAAAAGCGTTGCAAGCTCTTCTACCTTATGAGGATTTTGGGTCGCCAGATATAAGATGGGTAACATGGAATTATTGAACTGGAACCTCTATTTCAAAGCATAAAGGTGAGTTGGCTGGAATAGATCCTTGGTTATTGGCGCCATATCCAAGTTTGGATGGAATGATGACGATGGCTTTTTCTCCCATTTTCAACTTCATGATACCTTCATCAAAACCAGCAATAAGTTGACCTGCTCCTACCAACATGGATGCTCCATTACGAGAATCAAAAATTGGATCATAAACGACCTTTCCGGCAGCATCCAGTTTTAAATAACTAAAACCTAAACGGCCTGTATAGTTGACCAGATACGTTTGAGCTGGTATTAGGGCTTTACCATTAGGGTTAGAAATGGTTTTTTGGAATATCAAACCACTACTTGTCACCTCAGGATTGTTGACATTGTAGGTCTTTTTCATCTCATCAATTACCTGAGTTTCTGATTGTATAGAAATCAGCTCTATATCGATTTTAATGACAGAAAAAGCAGGAATAAGTCCATTTCCATAAGAGCTACCACCAAAGGCTAAACTAGCTGGTAATATAAAGACGCCTTTGTCGCCTTCTTTCATGTATCGCAAAGGCAATGAGAAAATACTCTCAAAACTTCCCGTTACATAGGCCCTAGGCTGCTTAAGAATACGGGAGGTAGAATCTACTTTGGAACCGTTTAATAAAGTCATGACATAATGGAACTTCACTAAATCGGTGTAATTTGCTTGTTTACCCGAAGTACCCGCAGATAAGATGGAATAGTACATCCCTTCTGGAGATTTTTGGGCATTTAACTTGTTATCCTTAATGTATTTTTGAATATCACTTTCGTTGTTTTCAACCTGTTGATCGATGGCATTGAAATTACAACTAGCGAATGTGAAAAGCGTAAAAATTAGTGTAATACTTAGGTAAAGTGTACTTCTATTCATGATAACTACTCATTAATTTTGGCTAAATATACTTCAAACATCAAGGGGGTATAACCTGGAATACTTCCTGATCCTGCTTGACCATACCCCAAGGTAGAAGGGAAAACCAAGATAGCCTTCTCCCCCAATCGCATTTTCTCGATACCTTTTTGAAAACCTTTTACGGTTTGTGATCCTCCAATGGTTACTGAAAGACTGTCTGTTTTCAACATATTACCGTCAAAAGCTACACCATTTAAAAAACGGCCTGTATATTTCACTTTGACGACTTTACCGCTGGCAGCTAATTCCCCAGTACCTTTAACTAATTGTATAAATCGTAAACCATCCTCGGTAGTTTCAGTTACATTATAACCACGAGCAGCTATAAATTCATTAATATTATCAGCTTGAGAACGTACTTTATAGGATTTAATCGTCACTCTCATAGGTGTGTAGGCAGGTAAACCCGGAAACTCCTGGGCCGTTCCTGGCAATGCCAATACCGCCTGTTCTCCTTCACGAAGAAATGCCATCAAGCGGCTAAATACTGGATTCGTAAATCCATAAAGATAGACAAATGGAGCATTGTTTTTACGATCAGTACTGTCTAAGACCTGACCTGTAACCAAGTTAGCAAATTCAAAGTGTACGGATAAGGTGTCCCCTTTAGTGGCTAATTCGCCGCTTGGATTTGTTTTAGTGAGCACATAATAGGCTCCGTTTTCCATGGCGGTTGGACTTTGGCCCAATTTAGTAAAATAGGCAGTAATCTGAGCTTGATTTTCTTTGGCTCTAATTTCATCCACTAATTCCACATTGCTTAAACAAGCCCCCAAACCCAAAGTCAAAGCCAAAAAAGCACTAATTCTAACAAACATTCGATTGACCATCATCATATACATTCACTAATTCACTCAATTTTATTCCATTTTAAACGAATATGATATCCGATTCGTATGGAACAAAGAAGTAAGGGGACCGAAATCCCCTTAAAATTTATTTTTTGTTCAATAACTCTACTTCAAATACCAATACTGAATTGGCTGGAATAGGACCACGCTCTTGATCTCCATAACCTAAAGCTGAAGGAATAACGAAGATACCTTTTCCACCTTTTTTCAATAAAGTTAATGCCTCGTTGAAACCAGGAATCATTTGACCTAATGGCATTTCAGCAGCACTTCCTTTATCAAATTCTTTACCATCAACGAAAGATCCACGGTAGTTTACAGACCAAGTCTCTCCCATTTTAGCTGAAGCTCCAGCACCTGGATTAAGTATAGCATAATACAAACCGGAAGCTGATTTCTGGAAATTCTTACCTGATTTAGCCACATAGTCAGCTATCACCTTTGGCTCTTGAGCCAATTTTCCAGCCGCCGCTTGCTTGTTAGCAGCCGCTTCTTTTTCCATTTCTTTTTCAAACTCTGCACGTGATTGTACTTTTAATACCTTTACTGTGTATTTCAAATCTGAACCAGGCTTCAAGAATGGAGGAAGTGGCGCTTGAATGTTTTTAGTCAAACTATCGATCGGAACTAAGATAGTAGCACTATCTCCTAAGGCCAATAAACGTAATCCGTTTTCGAAAGTGCCTTTGAATGAACCAGGAGCGTTATTCGGAGCTTGAATCATTCCTTTGCCTGGCTTACCTTCTTTGTAAGTATCCTGTAAAACAGAATCTGTTGAATTTTTAATCACTAAACCAAAAGTAATGATGTCTCCATCCTTCAGTTTTTTGGCTTTGTCGTCATGACTGTGAAATTGAATTTTTACGCCGTCGATAACCTCGACTTTGTTTTGATTACATGCAGACAAAAATACGACTGCGGATAAAAGACCAATGAGTTGTTTACGCATGATTGTTTTGTTGAGACCTGAGTCTGTTATAGATTGTTTTAGATTGTTTCGTTTATAAATTTTTAACTCGATTTATTTCAGAAAGATACAAAGGTAACACTTCTTGCAATTTTTCCTTCGCCCCTTCGATGGAGCTAGAAGAAAATCGACCACCTGAGGCATTTTTGTGACCACCTCCTTCAAAATATGTAGAGGCAAATTCATTGACAGCAAATGGTTCGATGGACCGAAAAGATAATTTAATACCATCAGGACGCTGTATTAATAAAATAGCCCAAATTGCCCCAGCTATTTGTAAGCCATAGTTTACGATACCTTCCGTATCTCCGGCTTGGGAATTAAATTGCTTTTGATCCTCCTCTGTGATCCAAAGTAAGGCCAAATGATATTCAGGTAGATAATCCAAGCGGTTGGCTAACACATGGCCTAAAAATCGCAAGCGGTCCAAACTAGCCGAATCAAATATTTTTCGATGAACGGCATTGGTATTAACCCCTTTCTGAATCAATTGAGCTACCACCTCATGTACATGGGCTGTCGTGTTGGGATGGCGAAAAGAACCTGTATCCGTCATGATACCAGAATACAAGCAGGCACCCATGGATTCATTTATGTAGGCATCATGTCCCCATTCTTGAATCAAATCAAAAATTAATTCACAAGTGGAAGCGGCGCTTGTCCGGTGATAATAATAATCACCAAAATCCTCTGGATTGAGGTGATGGTCAATCACTACTTTTTTCCCACGAGCCGCTTTAATTAAATGACTCAGACCATGCAAACGTTGCATACCTGAAAAATCCAAACAAAAAACGAAAGCCGCTTCTTGAATGATTGCTTCAATTTGTACTCGATGTACCGTATCTTCAAAATTAAGTATATCCTCCGCTCCTGCCATCCACTTTAAGTTGGCAGAAACCGCTGAAGGTACGATAACACGGACATCAACACCCAGCTGAAGCAAATAATTTTGCCAAGCTAATGAAGAGCCAATGGCATCAGAATCAGGATTAAAGTGCGTCGTGATGACTGCCTTAGTACCAGGAAGTAATTGTGCTTGAAGCGCCGAAATGGAAGACATAAATTTGATAATGCGCCATAATAAATTTGGGCGTTCGCAAAGTTAAAGATAAATTTGATTAAAAATTTTACTATGCCTACAAATCGCACCTTTACTATGATCAAGCCTGATGCTGTGGCAGATGGCTTTACAGGACCCATCATTCAGCAAATTGAAGCAGCTGGTTTTAAAATCTTGGCTCTTAAAAAAGTACAATTAAATAGTGAAGAAGCTGGTAAATTTTATGCTGTTCATGCAGAAAGACCTTTCTACCAGAGCTTGTGTGATTATATGAGTTCAGGAGCCATTATCCCGATGATTCTTGAAAAAGAAAACGCCGTTGAGGATTTTCGCAAACTGATTGGCTCTACTAATCCAGCGCAAGCAGCCGAAGGAACTATTCGCAAACAGTTCGCCAGATCCTTGGAATCCAATGCCATTCATGGTTCTGATTCCAATGAAAACGCCGCCATAGAAGGTTCATTTTTCTTTTCTGAAAAAGAACTTATCTAATTATTTGTGCTTAAAGAATAAAAAACCATTCTCTTCTTTCATGAAGGTAAGATGTGGGTGATATCGCATGGCATCATCCACATCATTTTTCATGACAAAGTAAGTAGGTCTATCCACACGGTCATTCTTAATCAGTGTTTCTCCATCTGGAGAGCCTTCTGGCTTTTGGAAATATAGAAGATGAGCGAATGACTTAAAACCAACGGTTTCTATGTACACCTTTTGACCTACTTTAGATTCATAAAAATCTATCACAGTAGCCTGCGTATATCCTTCAATTTTTGGCACCACTACCGCCATGTAAACCATGATGATGGCAATTCCCGTTATCATTAAACCATAAATACGCTTAGGAATTAGGGCCCCTTTCTTGGTTATCCAATACAAAATAGCCAAGGCAAATGCCAATCCTATGCCTATTTCAAATCCCGACCAATAAACAGGAGCTTGTAAATTTCCTTGAACAAATTTATCCTCAATGTAGGGAATGAATTCAAAGGCATGAGACCCTATGTAGGGCACTAGGGATAAAATTAATGAAAACAACAAACCTATGACAAGTAGCCCGATGCTGTGAATTCTTTTCCAAGAACTGAAGCCCGATTCCCAATCGCATAAAACTCGGGCAGAAAAAAAGCTCAATGGAATCCAACACATGGAAGAATAATGAACAATTTTAGTCTTAACTAAACTAAATAGAATTAACACGACCCAAAATAATATTCGAAACCAAAGGCTCAAATCTCGTTCATGCTCAGTAGCTAAATTAATTTCAGATTTTCGGGAAATCAATGGACTTATCGCCCAAATGGAAATAGGAAAACAGCCTAATATTAATACGATGGCATGGTAATAAAAAGGCTGGCCGTGTCCTGCATCGCCGGTAGTTAAAAGCCGAACTTGATAAGCAAAAAAATCAGCAATAATGCCAGTTCCAAATTTTAAGGCAATGATTCCGTACCAAGAGATAAAGAAGATAATAGCAATGATACTAACCCAGGTTAGCGCTTTCAACCAAGCAAAAAGTCGGCTCCATTCTTTTCGATTCAAAACGAGATAAACCACAGCGGTTAATCCCCAAATCAACAAAGCAACTGGACCTTTAGTTAATAAAGCTAGACCGATAAAGCAGGCAGAAATAACTAATTCCTTTGTGGCAAAGTCTTTCCAAAAAGATTGAATTAAAAAATATACACCCAAGAAAATCAACAAATTAAATAATGGATCAATGATGCCGGAACTAGCATACACATGAGGAGTAATGGCCGCTAAATACGAAAATGCCCATAAATGACCCATTTTAGGTGAAAAATGCTTCACTCCAATTCGATATAAAGTCAATAAAGTGGCAATTCCAATCAAGGCATTAGGAAAGCGGGCGGCAAACTCCATGCTAGTCCAAGCCTGGTCTGTAAATGTCCCAAAAAATTGAAAACTTAAGGCTTGCAACCAGATAAACAAAGGTGGTTTTTCCCAAAATGGCTTAAAATTAATTTGAACACTGAGGTAGTCACCCGTTTTAATCATTTCTCTGGCCGACTCCGCAAAATTGATTTCATCCCAATCAAATAAATGGCTCGCCCCAAGAAAAGGAATATACACCAAGGCCCCGATAAAGAACCAAAAAAGGTAAGGTCTACGCAGCAGGATTGGACTCATGAGGCATTTTTTTATAGATGGTCAAATAATATAGGATAGCTGAACTCATTACCCCAATGATGGCCCCAACCGCGGTATCTATGGGAAAGTGTTGAAAAAGATACACGCGCGACAGAGCGACACCTGCGGCCATGCAAGCCATGAGAATACCCCAGCGAGAAGATTTGATTATCAAGGCCATCCAAAAAAACATAAACCAGGCAGCTGCGGTATGTCCGGAAGGCATACTATTAAATTCATTGATAAATACCCCGGGTACGGTATACCATGTATAGCTTTCATCTCTAAAATAAGCGAATGGCCTTAAACTACCTTCAAAAACAAAATGCTTAAGTCCCTGAGTGATGAGCGTGGATAATAGGTAAGATGCTAAATAGGGTAAAACCCATTTTCGCTGTTTAATGTATAGAAATATGGCAAAAAACAAAGGCAGGAATACCTCTGCTAAACTGGTGAAAAACCGAAATACTAGGTCTAAAATGGGTTGATGCCACTCATTAATCCAGCGCACTTGATCAAATCGCTGAAAGGCTAAGGAATAAATCCAAACAATGACTTCGAAGAACAGCCAAGTCCGTATAAAAGATCGAATGGAGGCGGGTAGTTGATTCATGAATTCAAAGGTCGTAAGATTTTATCAAATTGTTCCAGCTTAACCTTGCTGTTTCCAAAAAAATGACTAATTTTGCAATCCTTTTTACCCGAGAGAACATGAAAGTATTGGATGCCTATCAGATACCCATCATTTCCTTAGAAGATAAATCGTACCGATATAGCTTTGAGGGCGGAGATGATTTTTTTGAGGCTTTTGAGCAGGAATGGGTACAAAAAGGCAAGTTTCAGGCAGAGATAGAGTTAAATAAATCTGCTACCATGATCCAGGTTTTGATGAAGATCAAAGGCCATTTGAATTTAATTTGTGATCGATCCAATGAGGAATTTGAGTTCCCCATTGATATTCAGGAAAAGTTAATTTACAAATACGGGGATCATTTTGAGGACTTGGGGGATAATCTGTTTTTAATAGACAGAAAAGAACCAAAACTTGATTTATCGCAGGATTTATATGATTTCATAGCCTTACAGGTGCCTATGAAAAAATTACATCCTAGGTTTGTTAAACCAGAAGATGAATCAGCTGAAAACGAATTTTTATATACCACAGCCAAGGAAACCGATATTCCTAAAACAGAGGAAGAAAGCATGGATCCACGCTGGGCAGCATTAAAAAAATTAACAGACAATAATTAGAAATTAATTCAATTTACATACAATGGCACATCCTAAAAGAAAGATTTCAACCACACGCCGTGACAAAAGACGTTCTCACGATTTTAGCACTCCAAGACAATTAGCTGTGGATAGCCAAACAGGAGAAACTCATTTATTCCACCGTGCCCACGTTCACGAAGGAAACTTATTCTATAAAGGAAAGATGATCGTAGAAGGTTATTCTTCTTAGTCTTATTTCTCTTTATCAAGGAAAACAACTTATTTTTGCCTCAAGCGAAAATATCCCGTTAAAATGCTATTTTTTGACTAAATTTAATACTATTTTTGCCTCAAGCTTTAGTAATTAAACATAATTAGATG
This sequence comes from Cytophagaceae bacterium, assembly GCA_027491315.1. GTDB lineage: Bacteria > Bacteroidota > Bacteroidia > Cytophagales > Spirosomataceae > Aquirufa. The sequence continues at coordinate 104,261 of JAIXWL010000004.1, read as the reverse complement.
AAAATAGCGGTCGACGTGATGGGTGGAGATTTTGCTCCGAAAGCAGTAATAGAGGGTATACTTTTAGCGCTTCCAAGTCTTTCCAATAATGAAATAATTCTAGCTGTAGGTCCTCGTGATACCATCCAAGCTATTTTGGATGAACATCAATATACTGGAACGCAAATCCAAATCATTCACGCAGATCAGGTGATTGAAATGGGTGAACACCCTACCCGAGCTTTATCCCAAAAACCCAATTCCTCTATCGGAATTGGGTTTGGTCTTTTAAAGGAGGCCAAAGCCGATGTCTTTGCTTCGGCAGGAAATACAGGAGCCATGATGGTGGGATCCTTATTCTCCGTAAAAACCATTGAGGGTATACAAAGGCCAGCCATTGCTGGTTTTGTTCCTCAGACCAATGGAAAATATGCCGTGATGCTGGACATTGGCGCCAACGCGGACTGTAAGCCAGAAATGCTTGAACAGTTTGCCTTGTTAGGTTCCGTGTATTTTGAAGCTACTACTGGCATCAAATCACCTCGCGTAGGCCTTATCAATATTGGTGAAGAAGAACAAAAAGGTTCTATTTTAGCCCAGGCGACTCACGCTTTATTAAAAGCGAATACAAACATTAATTTTATTGGTAATATTGAAGGAAAAGATTTCTTCAAGGGAAAAGCAGACGTTATTGTAACAGACGGCTTTACGGGAAACATCATGTTAAAAATGGGTGAATCCATTTATAACATCATGAAGGACCAAGGGATGACCAATGAATTTATTGAAAATACCAATTACGAAAAATACGGTGGTAGTCCCATCATTGGAATCAATGGCAACGTGATCATCGCACATGGTGCATCGAGTCCGCTAGCTATTAAAAATATGATTGGACTATGTAAGTCCGTGGTGGAATCGAAAGTCTACGAGAAAATCAAGGGCATCATCGAGAACAAATAAAAAAGTTTAGGTTAAAGAAACATGACCCATAAAATAAACGCAGCCATTACCGGAGTAGCAGGATATGTACCGGACTATGTGTTGACCAACGAAGAATTAGAAAAGTTAGTCGAAACTAACGACGAATGGATTACCAGTCGTACCGGAATCAAAGAACGTAGAATTCTCAAAGGCGAAGGCTTAGGAACTTCTTTCATGGGAGCCAAAGCTGTCACTGAATTATTGAAGAAAACGAATACGAAACCAGAAGAGGTTGATTTATTAATTTGTGCTACGGTTACCCCAGACTATTTTTTCCCGTCTTGTTCCAACTTGATTTGTAAATCAGTGGGTATTCGCGAAACGGCGTCTTTTGATTTAGCTGCTGCTTGCTCGGGCTTTTTAAATGCTTTAGGAACTGGTACTGCTTTCATCGAATCAGGCCGTTACAAAAAAGTTGTGGTAGTGGGGGCAGATAAAATGTCGGCCATTGTAGACTACACAGACCGCACTACTTGCATTCTTTTTGGAGATGGAGCCGGTGCCGTGATGTTGGAACCAACGGAAGATGGTATGGGGGTTCAAGATTTTATTTTAAAATCAGACGGAGAAGGTTGTGAAAGTTTGATGCAAAAAGGAGGTGGAAGTGCCTATCCTCCAAGTCATGAAACCATCGACCAAAAACTACATTATATTCGCCAAGAAGGTCAATCTGTTTTCAAATTCGCGGTGACGCGTATGGCAGATATATCTGCGGAAATCATGGAAAGAAATCAATTGACAGGAGATGATATTGCCTTTTTGGTACCTCATCAGGCCAATAAGCGCATTATTGATGCTACGGCAAATCGCATGAACATTGGGGAAGATAAAGTGATGTTGAATATCCATCGATATGGAAATACCACAGCAGCCACCATCCCATTATGTCTTTGGGATTATGAAAACCAATTGAAAAAAGGAGATAATTTAATTTTAGCAGCTTTCGGTGGAGGCTTTACCTGGGCATCTGCTTATGTGAAGTGGGCTTATAATCCGAAATAATTTTACATTACATACATGGCAACTACAGCAGACATTAAAAATGGAATGGTTATCAAATACAATGATGACCTTTTTTCCATCGTCGAATTTTTACACGTTAAACCAGGAAAAGGCCCAGCTTTCGTTCGCACGAAATTGAGATCCTTAACTTCTGGCAAAGTGATTGATAATACTTTCAACTCAGGGGTAAACATTTATCCAGTTCGTGTGGAGAGAAGAAAATTCCAATTCATTTATAAAGATGAATATGGATATAACTTCATGGACAATGAATCATTTGAGCAAATCTTGTTAAATGACAACCTCGTGGTGATGGCAGATTTAATGAAAGAAGGTCAAGAAGTAGAAATCTTAATTAATACCGAGAATGATGAGGCTATTTCTTGCGAATTACCTCCATTCGTGGAATTAAAAGTAACTTACACAGAACCAGGTGTTCGTGGAGATACAGCTAACTCGCCCAAAAAACCCGCTACTGTAGAGACAGGTGCCACCATTACAGTACCTATCTTTATTGAACAAGACGAGGTTATCAAAGTAGATACGCGTACTTACGCCTATGCGGAAAGAGTAAAATAAACAGCTTATCTCATTTTTATTACATTTGTACCATAAGCACAAGCAGGTAAACCTAATACTATCAAGAATGGACACCAAAGAAATACAGCGATTGCTAGATTATATCGCAAAATCACCTCTAGCAGAGGTTAGTATTGAAACTGAAGGATTAAAAGTTTCTGTTAAAAAACATGGAGAAGCTGCTCCAAGTGTACAAGTAGTTCACAGCCCATCTCCTGCAGCTACGCCTGCACCGGCAGTTGCCGCAGCTGCACCAGCCGCTCCAGTGGCAGCAGCACCGGCTCCAGTAGCAGACAATTTATATACAGTAAAATCTCCTATGATTGGAACCATTTATTTAGCTCCAGGGCCAGATAAAGGTAATTATGTAGAAGTTGGATCGAGCATCGAACCTGGTAAAACGGTTTGTATGATTGAGGCAATGAAATTATTCAACGAGATCGATGCGGAAGTATCGGGTAAAATCGTGAAAATTTTAGTGGATAATGCCACACCTGTTGAATTTGACCAACCCCTTTTCCTAGTAGAAAAAGCATAATATAAGCTCCGCCTGCAAAAGGCTTTAGAGCGCCAAAAAAGAATTACTATGTTTAAAAAAATACTCATTGCGAATCGTGGGGAGATAGCCCTTCGAATCATTCGTACCTGCAAGGAAATGGGCATCAAAACGGTGGCTGTTTTTTCCACAGCAGATCGCGACAGTTTGCATGTTCGTTTTGCGGATGAGGCGGTTTGTATTGGCCCCCCTCCCAGTAAACAATCTTATTTAAGTATCCCTGCCATTATTTCAGCCGCTGAAGTTACCGGTGCTGATGCCATTCACCCAGGTTATGGCTTTTTATCTGAGAATGCAGAATTTTCTCGCATTTGTGAAGAACACGGAATCAAATTTATTGGAGCTTCGGCTGAGATGATTAATTCCATGGGAGATAAAGCCACGGCAAAAGATACCATGAAAAAAGCTGGGGTACCTGTGATTCCTGGTTCAGATGGTCTCCTGGATACCGTCGAGGAAGCCATAGAATTAGCCAAAAAAATTAAATACCCTGTTATCATCAAAGCCACTGCTGGTGGTGGTGGACGCGGTATGCGTATCATCCGTGAAGAGTCTGAATTTGCTAAACTTTGGGATGATGCCAAAATGGAAGCTGCTGCGGCCTTTGGAAACGATGGAATGTACATGGAGAAATTCGTGGAAGAACCTCGTCATATTGAAATTCAGGTAGTGGGCGATAAATTTGGTACTGTATGTCACTTATCAGAACGTGATTGCTCCATTCAAAGACGTCACCAAAAATTGTGTGAAGAGACACCATCTCCTGCCTTAACGGACGACCTGCGTACTCGTATGGGTGCAGCGGCAGTGGCGGGTGCTGCGGCTATCAAATATGAAGGAGCTGGAACCATTGAGTTTTTAGTAGACAAAAATGGAGACTTCTATTTCATGGAAATGAATACACGTATTCAGGTAGAGCATCCTATTACAGAAGAAGTAACCGATTTTGACTTAATAAAGGAGCAAATTAAAGTAGCAGCTGGTATTGCTATTTCAGGGCAAAATTACTTCCCTAAATTATATGCTTTAGAATGTCGTATTAACGCGGAAGATCCTTCCAATGGTTTCCGACCATCTCCTGGTAAAATCACCAACTTACATTTACCCGGTGGACATGGAGTACGTATTGACTCCCACGTTTACTCTGGCTATACCATCCCTCCAAATTATGATTCCATGATTGCGAAGGTGATTGTAAGCGGACAAAGCAGAGAGGAAGTTTTACTACGAATGAAACGAGCGCTTCAGGAATTTGTGATTGAGGGAATTAAAACGACCATTCCTTTCCACATTAAATTAATGGATGACCCTGGTTTTCAATCGGGTAAATTCACCACAGCCTTTATGGACAGCTTTGATTTAAGCAATTTATAGGTCCTGATGGAGACATTCAAAGAAGGAGGCGAAGGCCTCCTTTTTTGTTTTCAGACATATATTTTTATTTTTTGATATCTCGCTTGGATATTAGTCTTTGAATTTCTAAATTTGCACTCCCATTTTTCGATTGAATGCCCGTTTAGTTGCAAAATAGGTCATAATCAAATCCTTAAGACAAATTCCGTGGTCTTTATGGTGCGATTCAACAGTTAAACAATACTATAGTGGATACTTTAAGTTACAAAACCATCTCCGCCAATAAGGCTACAGTACAGAAAGACTGGGTGGTGGTAGATGCTGAAAATCAAGTTTTAGGACGTTTATGTTCTGAAATCGCAAAAATTATTCGTGGCAAGCACAAGCCTTCATTCACTCCACACGTAGATTGTGGTGATAATGTCATTGTGATCAATGCGGAGAAAGTTCGCTTGACAGGAAAGAAAATGACTGACAAGGTGTACATCCGTCACACAGGATATCCAGGTGGACAGCGTTTTGCTACTCCACGTGAGGTGTTAGTTAAGAACCCACGCGGTGTGATAGAATCTGCGGTGAAAGGTATGTTACCAAAAAATCGTTTAGGACGTGAATTATTCACTAACCTATTTGTATATGCTGGTACTGAGCACCCACATGCAGCTCAACAACCAAAAGAAATAAAGTTTTAACGGACAATATGACCCAAAAATAGGTCAATCCTCAATCAAATGGCAGAATTAACAAGCAAAATCGGTAGAAGAAAGACGGCAATTGCCCGTATTTCAATGACCCCTGGTAAAGGCCAGATTAAAATCAACGGCCGTACGATGACTGATTACTTCCCATCTGAAATTCTTCAGATTGTCGTTAATCAGCCTTTCGCATTAACCAACACATTAGGTTCTTTTGATGTAACCGCCAACGTAGATGGTGGTGGAATCAAAGGACAAGCTGAAGCTTTACGCTTAGCTATTTCTCGTGCATTGCAAACGCAAGACTCGGAATTACGTTCACCTTTGAAAAAAGAAGGTTTCCTAACGCGTGACCCACGCATGGTAGAACGTAAGAAACCAGGTAGAAGAAAGGCGCGTAAGAGATTCCAATTCTCTAAGCGTTAATCCCAAATTGCGTGGAAAGGGCTTGTCTGTTGCCGATGCCTTTTCCACATTTTTATTTTTCCTCATTCTTAAACTCAAAAAATGGCACAATTAAGCTACAATGAATTATTAGATGCAGGTGTACACTTTGGACACCTTACCCGTAAGTGGGACCCGAAAATGGCTCCTTACATCTTCATGGAGAAGAACGGGATTCACATCATCGATCTTAATAAAACTCTTTCTTGTTTAGACGAAGCTACTGCAGCTATGCGTGCTATCGTTCGTTCTGGTCGTAAGATCATGTTCGTTGCTACTAAAAAGCAAGCACAAGAAGTGGTATCTGCTGAAGCAGAAAAATTAAAGATGCCTTACGTAACCGATCGTTGGTTAGGTGGTATGTTGACTAACTTCGCGACTGTACGCAAGTCTATCAAGAAGATGTCAAGCATCGACAAAATGTTAAAAGACGAAGTAATCGTAAAAACTCTTGCTAAGCGTGAGCGTTTAATGATGACGCGTGAAGAAGAGAAATTGAAGCGTGTATTAGGTGGTATCACTGAATTAACTCGCCTTCCAGCAGCTCTTTTTGTGGTTGACGTTAAGCGTGAGCACATTGCAGTAGAAGAAGCTAAAAAATTAGGTATCCCAGTTTTTGCTATGTGCGATACTAACTCTAACCCAGATTTAGTTGATTTCCCTATCCCTGCAAATGATGATGCTTACAAATCCATTGCTGTTATTACAGCTGCTATTGGTAAAGCTATCGAAGAAGGTTTAGCTGAAAGAAAACAAGATAAAGACGATGCTCGTTTAGCTGAAGAAGAGGAATCAAAGCGTATTGCAGATGAGGAATCACAAGAAGCAGCTAAAGTAGCCGCTAAGTACGAAAAAGAAGCAGAACAAGAATAAACATATTCATAAAATGTCAATTACAGCCGCAGACGTTAATAAATTACGCCAAATGACTGGCGCCGGAATGATGGATTGCAAAAAAGCTTTGACGGAAGCCGATGGCGATTTCGAAGCAGCAATCGATATTCTTCGTAAAGCAGGTCAGAAGGTAGCAGCAAAACGTGCTGAAAACGCAACCAACGAGGGAGTAGTACTCGTAGCTCTTTCAGCCGATCATTCAAATGGTAAATTAATCGCTCTTGCTTGCGAAACTGAACCAGTTTCAAAAGTAGCCGATTTCAATAACTTAGCTCAAAGCATTCTAGAAGCTGCTGTGAAATCACACGCTCCTAGTGCTTCTGCTCTTTTAGCTGAACCACTTTCAGACGGTCGTTCAGTAGAAGGTCACATCATTGAATTAACAGGTAAAATTGGTGAAAAAATCACTTTAGCTGCCTATGAAAACATTGATGCAGAGAAAGTTGTATCTTATATCCACTCCAACAACAAAATCGGTGTTTTAGTAGCATTCGAAGGTGTTGAGGGAACAGACGTGACAGAAGTAGGTAAAGATATCGCGATGCAAATCACTGCGATGAAGCCAGTAGCTTTAGATAAAGATGGTGTTGATGCGGAAACGATTCAACGTGAAATCGAAATCGGAAAAGATCAAGCTCGTCAAGAAGGTAAGCCAGAAGCGATGTTAGAGAAAATTGCAGTTGGTAAATTAGAGAAGTTCTACAAAGAATCTACTTTATTGAACCAACAATTCGTGAAAGATTCATCGATCAATATTCGTCAGTTGTTAGAGCAAACTCAGAAAGGTTTGACTATCTCAACTTTCAAACGTGTGGCTTTGGCTTAATTTCCAATCCACCGAAAGTAAAAAAGACCAGCTGAAAAGTTGGTCTTTTTTTTGCCCATTAGATTTTTTAACTCTGTGTAAATGAACATCTTCAATTCCTCGAAGTGTGTAAACCACGCTTTCGCATCATCCCAGTTTCAATTAAGCGAAAATATCGTTCATTAGCCGCATTGAATTTACGGAATGATTCTACCCGTAGCCTTTCGGTATCATGCTTTTCATTTAATATTTCAAATTGAGATTCAATACTTTCTTCAGATTTCATAGCGGTAACGTTGATTACGGGTTTGGACAAAAAAATGAAAATTATTTAACGGAATATAGTCTATCAATAAATCATAATAATCGCGAATTAAATTTCTTAATTGAACGTCGAAAGCAAAACCTTCCATTTTACCTAAAATTCCCTTCATTTGAAATCAACTTTAGCATTCCAGTACTTAATATCAACTACTTGATATTTGGTAATCTTATTTCCGAAAAAACATAATCTCTAATTTTTATAAAAGTGGTGATTTCTCATTTTCATTAGTCCAAGACATTTTCTAACTTGTATTGGTTTATATCTTTTGTTTTCCATTTTTTTAAGCAAATGTCAAAAATTGTAGTCCTAGGCGGGGGTGAAAGTGGCGTTGGGGCTGCCTTGTTAGCCAAACATCAAGGCTTCGAGGTCTTTTTATCCGATCAAGGACAATTAAAACCCGAATACCAACAAAACTTATTGGACGCGCAAATTCCTTTTGAACAAGGAAGCCATACCATGGAAAAAGTGCTGGAAGCTGATGAAATAATCATCAGCCCAGGAATACCCGAAAAAAGCCCTATCGTCAAAGAAATCAAGCAAAAAAACATTTCTTTTATTTCAGAAATAGAATTTGCAGCACGGTATACACAGGCCAAAATCATTGCTATAACCGGTAGCAATGGAAAGACAACCACCACCCTATTAACCTACCATTTATTAAAAGAAGCAGGATATCGAGTAGGTCTGGCTGGTAATATCGGCCATAGTTTTGCTAAACAAGTCATGGAAAATCAACATGACTATTATGTATTAGAAATTTCTTCTTTTCAACTTGATCGCTGCTTCCATTTTGCTCCTGATGTAGCCGTATTATTAAACATCACCCCCGATCATTTAGATAGGTACGATTACCAATTCGAAAATTATATTCAATCGAAATTTCGCATTTTTCAAAATGCTACCTCCCATAATACGTGCATCTTTTGGTCAGGTGATCCCGTACTTTTGTCGCACGCTAGCTCTTTACCCCATCAAGCAAAGCTAAGAACCATTAGTTTTGATGATTCTAAGGCCGACATGCTGATCCAAAATAATCAATTGAAGGGTTCTTCCCAATTCCACTTAAACCTGGAGGATGCCCCTTTGAAAGGCCCACATAATGCCATCAATATGTCAGCAGCAATTTTGGCAGCAGAAGCTGTTGGAATTAGTGCAGAGTCTATTCATAGGGCACTTAAAACCTTTGAAAACGCCCCGCACCGACTAGAACCTTGTGGAACTTGGAATGGAGTACAATTCATTAATGATTCCAAAGCCACGAATGTCGACGCAGTTTTTTATGCCTTAAATAGTTTCAAACAACCCATCATTCTACTCATTGGAGGTGTTGATAAAGGCAATGAATATGAAGTCTTGGATGATTTAGTCAAAGAGAAGGTAAAAGGTATTATCTGCCTAGGTACAGATAACAAAAAACTAGAATCCCATTTTGGGCCTATTTGTTCTTCCATCTTTTCAACAGACAATTTAGAGATAGCTGTCAAAAAAAGTATGGAGTGGGGACAAGCTGGAGATGTAGTATTGCTCTCTCCTGCCTGCGCTAGTTTTGACTTATTTAAAAACTACGAGGATCGTGGAAATCAATTTAAAGCCATGGTAAAAATGCTCAACGATGGAAAATAGAATCTCTGAATTCATCAAGTCTAAATTAGCTGGAGATTACCAAATATGGTTCATCGTATTTGTCCTAAATGCCTTTGGCTTGCTCATACAGTTTTCTGCCAAAGGCCGTATGGTGATGATGAATCCGATGGACCCTATCATGAGCTTTATTAAGTCTTTCGTGATCTTAATATTCTCATTCATCATGATGTCGTGGTTCTCTCGGCAAAACTATTTGAAATTTGCGCAATACAGTCATTTAGCACTTATCTTTTCCTGGATGCTCATCCTAGTTGCCTTTATTTTTGGAGAAAGTAAAGGAGGAGCAAGTCGCTGGTTGGAGATTGGACCTATTTCTTTTATGCCCTCAGACATGGCTAAATTATGTTTGATAGGTAGTTTAGCAAAAGACTTTTCAACCCGACAATCTAATCCTGAGGCATATAATTGGCAGTTTTTCCTTTGGTTATTAATTAAAATTGGAATCACCTGCTTCTTGATCATGTTATCAAACTTTTCAACAAGCATTTTGATATTCCTGACTAGTATCATCCTAATGATTTTTGGTCGGGTTCCATGGAAACAAATTGGTTACATCATTGCCTCCGTCGCTATTTTGGCTAGCTTGGTCGTTACCCTTGAAATAGGCCAAAGAGCAAAAACCGTAAAAGCAAGGATTACAAATTTTAGAAATCGAGTAGGAAAACAGGATAGTAAATCCATTGACAAAAAAGACGAAGATTACCAGCTATACCGAAGTTATTATGCCATTGCCACGGGAGCATTAAGCCCCAAAGGACCTGGTAGAAGTCAGCAACGTTACTTCCTTTCACAGGCAGAATCCGATTTTGTCTATGCCATTATAGTAGAGGAATATGGTATCGTCGTGGCCATTTTAATCCCAATCTTTTTCCTCTGGCTCATGTACCGAGGGGCGAATGCCGTCCGGCATAGTGGTAAACCATTTGGTGGATTACTATCGGCAGGACTCACTTTTTCCATCGTTTTTCAAGCCTTTATCAATATGCTGGTTGCTGTAGGTGCAGGTCCTGTGACAGGACAGCCTATGCCCATGGTGTCAGCAGGTGGTACTTCACTGATATTTACAGCCATTAGTATTGGTCTCATTCTTTCAGTAAGTAGAGATAAAGAGCAAGAAACCAAAGATCTTAAAACCATTATTTAGTGAAACCAAAAAGAATCATCATTTCAGGGGGTGGCACTGGTGGACATATCTATCCAGCCATAGCCATAGCTTCAGCCATCCAAGAAATGGCACCCAATAGTGAATTTCTATTTGTAGGTGCCGAGGGAAAAATGGAAATGGAGAAAGTGCCTAAAGCTGGTTTTAACATTGTTGGGCTTCCTATCGTTGGCATCAACCGTCAGCACATGATGAAAAACCTGCTTTTCCCCTTTAAATTAATCAAAAGTCTATCCAAAGCGTTTTCTATATTAAATGAGTTCAAACCTGATTTGGCTGTGGGAGTTGGTGGATACGCATCGGGCCCCATGTTACTAGCTGCTTGGGTTAAATGTGTCCCATTTGTCATCCAAGAACAAAACTCTTTTGCAGGAATTACCAATAAATTTTTGAGTTCCAAAGCCCAACAAATCTTTGTTGCCTACCCCAATATGGAAAAATTCTTCCCCAAAGAGAAAATTCAATATTTAGGTAATCCTGTTCGAAAAGACTTGATCGATCAAGCCGGTAAAAAAGAAAAAGCCATCAAGCATTTTGGCCTAAACCCAAAAATGCCTTGCATTTTAATCATTGGAGGAAGCCAAGGAGCTAGAAGCATCAATTTAGCTATCCAAGCCGGATTAGAAAAATTAGCCCAATCTCAGGTGCAAATTATTTGGCAAACCGGTATTCCTTTTGAAAAAGAAGCCATAGCCTCCGTAGAAAAGCAAAAAGACCTAAGCGCTTTTGTGTCGGCATTTATCTATGAAATGGATTTGGCTTATGCTGCTGCCGACTTAGTGATTTCCCGAGCGGGCGCTCTTTCCGTGTCAGAAATTTGCTTGGTAGGAAAAGCCAGTATCTTAGTTCCGTTACCGAGTGCCGCTGAAGATCATCAAACCCAAAATGCCCATAGCCTGGTATCCGAGGGTGCTGCCATATTAGTCAAAGATGGAGATGCCCAACAGACATTAATCGATGAGGCCATTAAAAGCTTACAAAACAAAGAGCTCATCGCTCAAATTGAAAAACAAAGTAAATCCATGGCTAAACCGATGGCCGCACAAGATATAGCTACGAACATTTTAGCCTTGCTTACCCTACATGAAAAGTAATATTCAACTGAAAGATTTAACTTATGTCTATTTCCTAGGTATAGGGGGTATCGGTATGTCGGCCATTGCCCGCTGGTTTTTACATAATGGATTTCCAGTGGCAGGATACGATAAAACAGAAAGCCCATTGACCAAAACCCTTAGTCAGGAAGGCATGAATATCCATTATACGGATGATGTTAATTGTATTCCCGCTGAAATTCTGGCGGATACAGCACATAGTCTTTTCATTTATACACCAGCAATTCCGGCTGATCATGTTGAAAAAAACTATTTGCTTAGCTTAGGCATTCCGCTATTTAAAAGATCTGAAATATTAGGCTGGATTACACAACAAATTCCAACCTTAGCTGTGGCAGGGACACATGGTAAAACCACGACTTCTTCCCTATTGACACATTTACTTATTCATGCCAATAAAAATGTGACCGCCTTTTTAGGTGGAATTACACAAAATTATGGGACGAACTTTATTCCCAATAAAGACAAAGAAAATATCATTTGTGTGGTAGAGGCCGATGAGTACGATCGTTCATTTTTAACCTTACACCCTTATGCGGCCGTAGTTACTTCCACCGATGCTGACCATTTGGATATTTATGGAGCCTCAGAACAAGTGGTAGAATCTTTTCAATTATTTGTTAGCCAAATTCAGGACCAAGGTTTTTTTATTCAAAAAGTAGGCTTAGGTTTAGTATCCCAACAAAAAAATGCCACTTTTGGAATAGATTCAGGTGATTTCCAGGCAATTAATATACGTATTCAAGCACATCGCATGGTGTTTGATATGCTATATCCTGGGGGTGAAATTAAAGATATTCCGATGCGTATTCCAGGTTTTCATAACATTGAAAATGCTTTAGCAGCGGCTGCCCTTGCCATGCAAGTGGGATTAACAGGGGAAGAAATTAAAGCAGGTATTGCTAGCTTCAAAGGTGTAAAAAGAAGGTTTGAATACCATGTTGAATCCGAGGATCATGTCATGATTGATGACTATGCACACCATCCTACTGAAATAGCGGCATGCTTGAATTCCGTACGGGCTTTATATCCCAATGAGAAAATAGTGGCTGTTTTTCAACCACATTTATTTTCCAGAACTAGGGATTTTTTAGATGATTTTGCACAAAGTCTTTCCTTAGCAGATGAATTATATTTATTGGACATTTATCCAGCCAGAGAACTTCCCATTCCGGGAGTCACTTCTGAAAAATTATTGGAAATTGTCCAGTTAGAACATAAACAATGCATCAGCAAAGAAGCTTTAAAACAAGTCATTAAAGTCAAAAAGCCCCGACTATTAGTCACCATGGGTGCAGGAGATATTGATTTACTTTTGGCCGATTTAAAAGACTCATTACAATAAAATTAAAAAAAAACTCATTACATGGCTCTATTAAACACAAGTAAGTGGGCACTAATCAAACGATTAATCAGCTTAATCATCTTGTTGAGCATGGGCGTAGCAGCCGTTATCTATTCTGATTTATCTTACAACGATATCAAATGCACGGGCATCGTGGTTAAGTTAGATTCTGAAAATGAAAGACCGCTTCTAGGTAAAAAAGATATCAATAATGTTGTCACTGAGCAAGGTACTAGGTACTATGTAGGCAAGTATCTTCAAAATATTTCCTTACATCAAATGGAAGAGCGAGTCAAACGCATTCCTTTGGTAAAATCCTGTGAAGCGCACTATGACTTTTCGGGCAAAATCATCATTTCTGTCAAAGAATATAGCCCCATTGCACGTATCCTAAGAAGCACCGTCAGTGAATCTGAATTGAGCGACCAATATGTCACCCAAGATGGTAAATTCATTGGTACTAGTCCACTTTTCACCCCCCGAATCCTCGTCGTTTCAGGTCCTTTTTTCAAAAAGAATCGAAAAAACCTAAGTGACGCGAAAGGAAAACATTTGGTAGCACTATTTGAATTCATCAATAACAATGAATTTTGGAGAGCCCAAATTTCACAATTGGAAGTTACGGAAGATGGTGGTGTCGTGATGATTCCTACCTTAGGTATCACGCGGGTCGACTTTGGTTTGCCTATCAATGTGGAGACAAAATTCAAAAAACTAGCCCTGTTTTATAAGAAGATAATTCCAAACAAAGGCTGGAATACTTATCGCTGGGTACGCTTAAAATATAAGAATCAGGTTATTTGCGATTATTAGTCAAAATAGCTATTTTTAAACCTTTATGGCTTCCTATTAAGCTAGAGTAATCTTCAATAACAAATTATGCGGAACGATTTAATCATCGGATTAGACATTGGTAGCTCCTTCGTAAGAGCTGTAGCTGGCAGACAAAATGCCACTGGTAAATTAGAGATCATTGCATCAGGTAAAGCCAGTACGGTTGGAAACATTTTACGAGGAGAGATTGTCAATATTCATAAAACTACTGCAGCTATTGCAGAGGCGCTAAAAAAAATCTCTGGTGCCTTGGAAGGCAAGAATACCGATTATTATTTTGCATCGAATTTGTCAGGAAGTCATATCAGTGTTCAGCCTTATTCTAGCACGAAAATCCGAAAGAATCCGCGCGAGGCTGTATCACTTCAGGAGGTTTATGCCTTGATTGAAGAGGCTAAAAAACCCATCACAGAGAAGAATCCTTGTATTTTACATACGCTACCCATCGGTTTTAAAGTAGATAATTTACCTACTACCCTAGACCCTGTTGGACAAATTGGTCAGAAAATCCAAGCCGACTTCATGGTAGTTACGGCGAATCCTGATAAATATGGTTTATTGGTTCAATGCTTAGAAGCAGCTGAATCTGATCACCTCAAAAAGGGAAATGTTTATTTTAGTCCAATTGCTGCATCGACAGCCGTATTAAGTCCAGAAGAAAAAGAAGAAGGAGTTATCTTGGTAGATATCGGAAGTGGCACCACTGAAATCAGTGTATACCAAAACAAAAGATTGGTACAAGCCAGCATTCTAAATTGGGGTGGAGATAGGTTGACCGAAGACATTAGAATTGGATTGAATGTATCATTGGAAAATGCAGAAGCATTAAAAACTACCTTTGGCTCAGCTGTAAGTAAATTAATTGATATCAATGAAGTAGTAATGATTCCAGGTATTGCGGGGCGTAAACCTAGCCCGGTATCAGTTAAAAACTTAGCCATCATTTTAGAAGAGCGCCTAAAAGAATTGGCCGCTAAAATTGTAGCTGAAATCAGTAAAGTTGGCGATCCTCAGGCCTTCAAAAGTGGCATTGTGCTTTGCGGTGGTGGAGCTCAATTACCCGACATTGCTGAGTTATTCCAAAAATTGACCGATTTAGAATGCCGCATTGGTGTTCCTATGGTGGTACAAAACTCACAGGCATCGGAAGAAATACTTGATCCATCCTTTGCTACCGCCATTGGTTTAGTACAAGTTTATTACGAACAATTAGACCAAGCTATTCCAACAAAAGAGCAAGAACCTGCTATCATTGGTGGAGATGGTCCAAAAGACCCCGGTAAAGTTGGAGACAAACCAGGTATAAAAACTATATTCTCCCGTGTAGTAGATGTACTCATGGGTAGCAATGAAGCAGAAGGAGAATACTAATTACTTTAAAATAAATATAAAAAGGCCCCAATGAATTTGGGGCCTTTTTTTTGATTAAACCCTACATGGGCATAACGTAAAAGCCCTAGCTTACATCCTAAGGCTGCTAACTAGGTAAAGGGTTATTGTCTTCCAAACAGGTGATATTCCACCAATTGAATCATAATATGAATGACCTTGATGTGAATTTCTTGAATACGGTCAGCAAAACCTTCGTGCTCAACACGAATTTCTACATCTCCTAAACCTGCCAATTTCCCACCATCTTTTCCAGTGAGTAATATCACCTTCATTCCTTTTTGTTTAGCAGCTGTTACTGCTTCTATAATACTGGCTGAGTTTCCACTTGTGGATATTCCTACTAATACATCCCCTGCTTGTCCTAAACCCTCTATAAATCGGGAAAAAACAAAATTGTAACCAAAATCATTACTCACACAAGTTATATGAGATGGATCTGAAATTGCCATGGCTGCTAAAGCAGGGCGGTTTTCCCGATAACGCCCAGATAATTCTTCGGCAAAATGCATGGCATCACAGTGGCTACCCCCATTTCCACAGGAAATGATTTTATGACCCTCTTTAAGGGCCTCCACTAAAACCTGAGCCGCAGCCTCAATGGCCTGTATTTGTTTTGGATTATTTACAAATCGGTCTAAAACCGACTGAGATTCCTTTAATGAATTCTGTATTAATTGTTGTACCATGCTCATAACTTCTGTTAAAAATCACCGCCTGCGCCACCACCACCAAAATCTCCACCTCCGAATCCACCAAAATCGAATCCACCGCCTCCGCTGTTTCCACCGAATCCGCCTCCCGAATGACCTCCTCCTAAGAAGATGGGTGGAAAAAACATTCCTCCACCGTGGGAACCAGGACCGGACCCTCCTCCTCTATTTTTGATGGCCCGAATGATGGTGATGATGATAAAGAATATGACAATAATAAAGACTAATGGGATTCCTTTTTCACCTTCTCCATTCCCATCAGATTGAAAGGTACCACTAGCCCTTTGCATCATTTCTGTGGTAGCAGCATCAATACCGCCAAAATAATTCCCCTGCTTTAAGGCAGGTTTTAAAATCCGATTGATAATCCTTTTACATATAGCATCAGGCAGGACTGATTCTAAACCTCGGCCTGTAACAATCCTAATTTTCCTAGTTTCTGAGGTAATCAGTAAAACTAGACCATTATTTTTACCCTTTTGACCAACTCCCCATGCCTTGCCTATTTCCATGGCATAATCATAAGGATCGGTATTGCCGGTGGTAGGAACAATCACTATCTCCAATTGAGTGGATGTGCTATCCGCATAGCCCCTCAATTTTTGTTCTAAGTTTTGCTTTTCTTCTGGGCTTAATTTATTGGACAAATCCAGCACATAACCATTTGGCTTTTCTGGAATACCATTTTGTGCCAAAAGTAAAGGCATAGACAGGCCAAGGAAAGCCATGCCCAAGATAAAAACTCGTATTATATTAAGCCCCAAAGGACAACTCATCCGTGAGCTCATTGATATCGTCTTTTTGGTAAGGGAAATACATGGTCAGAACTTCGCCAATTCGACGAATCCCCCAAGCTAATCCTGCTCCTATTTCATTTTTGGCCAAATAAGGCCTCATTTCATCGCGTATGGTTTCCCAAAACTCAGGGTTTACATGGGCATCAATCCCTTTATCCCCAATGATGGCATATTTACGATCTTTGATGGCTAAGTAAACCAAAACCCCATTTTGTAAATCGGTTTGGTTCATGCCTAATTGATAGAAGAGCACCTTGGATCGTTCGATCGGGTGCCCTTCACAATGACTCTCTATGTGCACACGTATTTCACCAGAAGTTCCTAATTCAGCTTCTTTAATTGCTTTTAAAATCTCCGCTTGCTGTTCCTGGCTTATGTGCATCCTTATTTCTTCTCGTCAAAATTTACTTCTGGAGCTTTTTCAGAACCAGCTTCTGCTTGGAAATATCCTTTCTCAGTAAATCCAGAGAAAGATGCAATCAAATTATTCGGAAACGTAACCACCTTACTGTTATAAGACTTAACCGATTCATTAAAACGATCTCTTTCTTCCTTAATGCGGTTTTCTGTTCCTTCCAATTGAGCCTGTAATTCAGAGAAATTCTCAGTAGCTTTCAATTGAGGATAATTCTCAGCAACAACCATTAAACGAGATAATGCTCCCCCTAAGGATGATTGTGCTGCTTGGTATTTCTGCATATTTTCAGGACTTAAATCCTTGGCATCCAATTTCATTTGTGTGGCACTAGCACGTGCTTGAATGACATCCGTCAATGTTGATTTCTCAAAATTGGCAACTCCCTGTACGGTTTTAACTAAGTTTGGAATCAAATCAGCACGACGCTGATATGCCGATTGTACATTGGCCCATGACCCTTTTACTTCTTGGTCACTGGTAGCTAATCCATTACGCACTCCGACTCCCCAAAAAATCACAAGAGCAATGACGCCCAAAGCAATCCAAAGTTTTCTGTTCATTGTTGATATTGTTTTAAAATTTTTGCTCTGCAAAGGTATACAAATTACTATCTGTCCTTTGCAAATTTCCATTAAAATGCTTTTTAAAGGATAAATGTTCCATTTCCCTGACAAATGTAAGATTACTTATTTAAATGTCCTTCTGAGCTATGACAAAACGATCTTTTCCATGAAAATCTTGTTTCAATTCCACTTGCTTCCAGTTTTTATTTTCAAAAAGCGCTTTAGTTTCCTTACCCAAGGCCTGGTTAATCTCCAATAGAATCCAACCATCCTTTCGCAGATGTTTACAAGCCATGCATTCCAATACTTCATAAAAAATCAATGGATTGGAATCAGGCACAAAAAGGGCTAAGCCGGGTTCATAGTCCTTTACATGCTTTTCCATGTGCTCGGCCTCCTGAAACATGACATAAGGAGGATTGGAAACAATCATATCCCAAATTTCAGCATCGTTTCGCGTAGACCATTGAAACACATCTTGTAAGTCTATTTGTACCTGTGCACCAAGCGATTGGGCATTAAGCTGTGCCTGTTGCTGTGCTTCTTGAGATATTTCCCATGCAGACACTTGAGCATGAGGAGCTTCTAATGCAATAGAAATAGCCACGCAGCCCGAGCCAGTACCCACATCTAAGACTTTATAATCGGTTTTTTGTTGGGGTATTTTTTCCAAGGCATTATCCACCAGTTCCTCCGTTTCTGGCCTTGGAATTAGTGTATGAGGATTTAATCCAAATAATTGATCTCGAAACCAAGCTTTACCCAAGACATATTGAAAAGGTTCATGCTGAGTTAATCTAGCCAAGGATTCTTCCCAATGCGGGACCTCTTCCACTTCTTTTCCCATCAAGCAATCCAAGCGAGATGCACCCGTACTCATTTCTACCATCAAATAGGCAATAGCGTCTACTTCTTGGGCTGAATATAAAGGCTGTATGGCTGACTGAACTTGACGAACTAAATCAGCGGCTAAAATGGGCATATACAAGTTTTATGGCCACAATTTACGCAATATTTTTTTTAGAAATGACCTCCAATACCCACTAGTAATTTTGCTATAATTGTATATATTTGAAATCAGTATGGAAAAAATTGAATTATTTCAATGCAATAACCTTGAATCCTTATAAATTAATCTGAATATGAACATTAACCGTAGAGAAGCTGTACAGCGTGTGGTCATGTTAATGGGTGGTGTTGTTTCTGCCCCTGCCATGGCTGGACTGCGAGGAGAAAAGTTAAACCATGGGGCTTTTGTCAGTGTAAGCGCTGATCAAGAGTCTTTATTGGCGGAAGTGGCCGATGTAATCATTCCTAACACTGGAACCCCAGGAGCCAAAGCGGCAGGTGTGGAGAAATTCATTGTTCGTGTGGTACGTGATTGTTATCCTAAAGAAGATCAAGAGCATTTTTATGCTGGATTAGCCAAATTAGATGCCAATTGTCAAGCTAAAACGGGAAAATCATTCACACAAGCTAGTGCCGTAGAAAAGAAAGAAGCCTTGACAAGTATCATGCTGGAATCTGATGCTGAAAGAACTGCCAATAAAGGCAAAAAAGCACCTACTCCTTTCTTTTTTATGATGAAAGAATTAACCACTACAGGTTATTTTACATCAGAAATCGGTGCTACTAAGGCTTTGGAATACCTACCAATCCCAGGTAAATTCGATGGATGTATGCCATTAGCTCCAGGACAAAAAACTTGGGCACTTTAATTTTCATGTCAAGACTAGAATAAAATGAACTTAAATATAGATTCAATCAAAAATCAAACTTACGATGCCATCATCGTAGGATCGGGTGTTTCTGGTGGATATGCTGCCAAAGAATTAACGGAAAAAGGTTTGCGCGTCTTGGTACTAGACCGTGGTAAGCAAATGGAGCACATAACAGGATATACCCCTAGCTACAAAGATCCTTGGGATTTTAAATACAATGGTTTGTTAACCAATGAACAAAAAGCCTCTCACCCCAAATTAGCTCGAGATTATCCTTACAATGAGATGACGGAAACCTATTGGTTCAATGATTCCGACTCCATGTACAAGGAAGAAAAACGTTTTGACTGGTTCCGTCCTAATATCGTCGGAGGAAAATCCATCATGTGGGGACGCCAAACCTATCGTTTAAGTGATATCGATTTCGAGGCAAATTTAAAAGATGGAATTGCCGTAGATTGGCCTATTCGTTACAAAGACATTGCACCTTGGTATTCTTATGTGGAGAAGCACGTGGGAATTTCTGGGGAAGCATTAGGATTACCTCAATTGCCCGATTCGGAATTTTTAAAACCGATGGACATGTATTGTGTGGAAAAAGAGGTAAGAAAACGTATTGAGAAAAATTTTCCTGGAAGACACATGACGATAGGTCGTGTGGCAAACTTATCGGAAGCCAAGCAAGCTCAGTTGGGTATTGGACGTAGTGCCTGTCAATACCGCAATAAGTGCCGCTTAGGATGCCCTTATGGAGCTTACTTCAGTTCTCAATCTTGTACCTTGCCTCCTGCTGCCAAAACAGGCTTAATGACGCTTCGTCCAGATTCTCTAGTTTCTGAGATCTTATATGATGAGCGAAAACAAAAAGCCAAAGGGGTTCGAGTAATTGACACGGTTACCAAAGATGTACGTGAATATTATGCTAAAATCATTTTTGTTTGCGGTTCTACGGTTAGTACGACTGCCCTATTATTGAACTCCAAATCTCGTCGTTTCCCGAATGGTTTCGGAAATGATTCTGGAGAATTAGGACATAACTTAATGGATCACCACTTCAAAATTGGTGCTAGCGGTGTTTGGGAAGGAGATGAAGACAAATATTACATCGGTCGTCGCGCTAATGGTATTTACATTCCTCGTTACCGTAATATTGGAAACGATAAACGTGATTACTTACGTGGATTCGGATACCAAGGAAGTGGTTCACGTCAAGGATGGAACCGTGGCGTAGGTGATCTAAACTTTGGTATTGATTACAAAGAATCCATGACGAAACCGGGTCCATGGATGATGGGCTTAAGTGGTTTTGGTGAGACTTTACCTTACCATGAAAACAAAATGTACTTAGATCCGAATACAAAGGATAAATGGGGATTACCGGTAGTGGTATTTGATGCAGAATTCAAGGAAAACGAGAAGAAAATGCGTAAAGATATCATGGAAGATGCCCGTGAAATGTTAGAAAGTGCTGGTTTGAAAAACGTCAGAGCATTTGATAATGGTTCTTATCCGGGTATGGCTATTCACGAAATGGGAACTGCCCGCATGGGTCGTGATCCAAAAACTTCCGTTTTGAATGGCAATAATCAAGTACATGCAGTTAAAAATGTCTTTGTCACTGATGGTGCTTCCATGACTTCGGCATCTTGTGTGAATCCTTCCTTAACCTATATGGCATTAACAGCCCGTGCGGCCGATTTTGCAGTGAAGGAATTGAAAAAACGTAATTTATAAGTTGAGTTTTTCTTTGAAATGTGGACTTACAGAGTCCACATTTTTTTTCTCAAGACCATGAAAAAAAATATCTTTTACCTCTTTTGCTGTTTAACAAGCGGCCTTTTTAGCATGAATGCACAGGAAAAAAGCTATCCGACCATTGGAAAGATTCATCGATTGGATCCTGCTTTGGATAAATTACTGGATATTAATTCACCCATCGAAATTTTAGGGACAGGCTATACTTGGTCTGAAGGTCCTGTTTGGGTCAAAAAAGGAAATTATTTGTTGTTTTCAGATGTTCCTGAGAATGTAATCCATAAATGGGCGCCAGGAAAGGATGTCGAAGTATTTTTAAAACCATCGGGCTATACGGGAAGCGTACCCTATTCTGAAGAACCGGGAGCCAATGGATTGATCATCAACAAAAAAGGAAATTTAGTTTCTTGTGAGCATGGCGATCGTAGAATTGCCGAAATGCCTTTGGACAATCCTGCCAAAAAGAAAACCTTGGCGCATTTGTTTGAGGGGAAAAAACTGAATAGCCCCAATGATTTAGTACAACATAGTTCGGGAGATTATTATTTTACCGATCCCCCTTATGGATTACCTGGAAGAGGAAAAGATGAACCAGCGAAGGAACTCCCATTTCAAGGTGTTTATCGCTTGAATAAAAAGGGTGAATTGAGCTTACAAGTTAAAGACATGACGCGTCCAAATGGATTGGCATTTAGTCCGGATGAAAAAATATTGTATGTAGGACAATCGGACCCGAAGGGTTTAATTTGGAAGGCATTCCCCGTTGACAAAGACGGTAATTTAGGAGAGGGAAAAATCTTTTTTGATGGAGCAGAACTAGCTAAAAATGGCTGGAGAGGTGCACCCGATGGATTTAAGATCGACAAAGAAGGCAATTTATGGGCCACAGGTCCCGGAGGTGTATTGATTATTAGTCCTGCAGGTAAATTATTAGGAAGAATAGAGGCCGGCAGTGCCACCGCCAATGTCGCCTTTGGAGAAGATGGCTCTACCCTATTTATCACGGCCGACATGAACTTATTACGCGTGAGAACGAAGACCAAAGGAATGGGCTGGTAGGAAATTATAAATGATACAATTAAAAATAAAGGCTTGGGAGAATTCTCAAGCCTTTATTTTTACCCATTTATTGCACCGTCAAACGTATCATGGGATTCAAAAATTTACTTTTATCAGGTAACTGGTATCTGGGAAGATAATCTCCATTAAAATGCCAGTTACTAAAATCATCCTTCACAAAACCCAAATATTGGTTCCCAAAATCCCCCATTCCAAGAACTTGACCCGGGTATTTACCTTTTGTGAGAATTAATTCAGCGGATACAACATATTCAAAATTTAGCCACTCCATCGCTAAAAGGCATCCTCCTTCTGGAACGTAAATATCATATTGGCTAATATCAAATTCGTTCCAGCCCTGCTGGGTGGCTCGAACAATGATACTTTCATGGCTTAACTCTTGATCTGGCTTACCCTGTTTGATGGAATATATCCTGATCCGAAATGGATATCTTGGATTTCCCCCATGTGCCAAATAAAAATGAGCCTTGAGCATTTTACGACCTATCAATTTCTCATCATTCAAAAGTAATCCATATTGAGACCCTACCCCTCCCCATTGTTGTAACGACCCTGTTTTTTTAGGTTTCTTGCTTGTATAAGGTTTATTAATAGACAAAACTCGAAACTCTGGTAAAATGATAGATTTAACTGGTAAATAAATCAATAATTCCCCCTTGACTTTCGATTTATCTACAATTACCAAAGTATCCTGAAAACCAATAGACCGAATCTTGATGGTATCTACAGCTTGTTGTATGGGTAAGGTAAACCTTCCCTGCTCATCGCTATGAAAACCTTGCTTCCTACTTTCAAATAATATAGAGGCAAAAGAAACAACAGAACTATCGGCCTGACTAAGTATTTGGATTGGATGATTCTGTGCATGAGACCTTAGGCTGGTCAAGAGTAAAACAACAAACATCAGGTATGTTCTTAAGTTGTATATCTTCATCCCAAATGGATCATTTTTGAATTCCTAAAATTGAAGAAATTAAGGAGAAGAAAACTTGCGATAGAGCAAGAAAACTCCGCTGTTCGACATGTTCTGCAGGGTCATGTCGAACGACAAATACAAGGGATTTATCATCCCATCCTATAATAATTTAAACTCCGCTGTTCGACATGTTCTGCAGGGTCATGTCGAACGACAAATAAAAGGGATTTATAATCCCATCCTATAATAATTTAAACTCCGCTGTTTGACATGTTCCGCAGGGCCATGTCGAACGACAAATAAAAGGGATTTATAATCCCATCCTATAGCCTCCACGTGGATAATAGCGAATCGAAGATTCTTTTCATCAACAATTCCAAATGCCTTTCAGAACATGTCGAATAGCTGCTTGGCGCTTAATCAATAAAACTCCATAGCTTTTAAAATCCAATCAACTGATAATCCATAAAAAAAGGCCTGAGATCGCTCTCAGGCCTTTAGCATCCATCAATATTAACTACAATTTCTTAATCTTGATATTTCTATACCAAACTGGGTTACCATGATCTTGCAAACAAATACGACCTTTCATGTTCACACCAAAACCTGGCATATTTTTAAACTTAGATCCTGCAATCATCTTTTTCCAGTTCTCATCGTCATAACGCGTTTCTACCACTTTCGCTCCATTAAGGAATAATTGCAATAAACCGCGGTTATTCACAATGCGTGCTGTATTCCATTCACCTACTGGTTTAGCGGTTTCAACCGAAGAATGAATTAAATCATATAAATCCCCTGCACGGTGATTGAATATCTTCCCATCTGGATGGCCGTCGCTATCCAAAACCTGCATTTCAGGACCTGTATTATAGGAACTACGGTATTTTGGATCTTCTGTGACATTGAAAATAATACCACTATTACCCTTGGGCGAAATCTTCCAATCCACCGAAAAATCATAATTTTCAAATTCCTCATCCGTTGTTAAATCCCCTCCATCTTTTTTACTTACATCAAATCCTATCTCGCCATTACTAACTGTCCATGAAGCACCTACGGTACCTGGTTTATTGTAGCCATGCCATCCTTTTAACGTTGTACCATCAAATAATAACTGATAACCTTCTTTCTTCTCTTTGTTAGTCAATGTATTAGCCTTCTGTGCGAATGCGGCTATCCCCATCGCTACTAAAGAGCAGGTTAAGATAAATTTTTTCATAATTAACATTTAGATTTTGTGAACTGCAATACTATAAAAAGAATCTAAAATTTGTATCCCGAAAAGAAAAAATTACACAAAAAAGGTAAAAATCGAGGTTTCGTTCTTTCTTCGTAAATTGCATGTTCATTTAATCATGCTTCATGAAAACTAAAGTTGTCGCCAAACCTTCCATCAATATCATTACCCTAGGTTGTTCCAAAAACCTGGTCGACTCGGAAGTGCTATTTACCCAACTAAAAGGAAATGGTTTGGAAGTGACCCATGAAGCCAAAAAAGATAAAGCCAATATCGTTGTCATCAATACCTGCGGCTTCATTGATAATGCCAAACAAGAATCCATTGACACTATTTTACGCTATGCAGATGCTAAAGAAGCAGGTAAAATAGATAAATTATATGTCACAGGTTGTCTTTCTCATCGCTACAAGGATGATTTAGAAAGAGAAATTCCATTGGTGGATTCCTTCTTTGGAACCAATGAATTACCTCGTTTATTGAAAGCGCTGAAAGCTGATTATAAGCATGAATTAGTAGGCGAACGTCTTTTAACCACACCAGCTCATTATGCTTATTTGAAAATTGCAGAAGGATGCGACCGCCCTTGCTCCTTCTGTGCCATTCCTTTGATGCGTGGCAACCACATTTCACGGCCTATGGAAGAACTAGTCAAAGAAGCTAATTCATTGGCTAAGAAGGGAACCAAAGAGCTTATCTTGATTGCTCAAGACCTAACTTTTTATGGCTTAGATTTCAAAGAAGCAGGTAGCCCAAGTGGACGAAAACTAAAGGAATTATTGGAACGGCTTTCCGATGTCAATGGCATTGAATGGATACGCTTACAATATGCCTACCCTGCTGGATTCCCTGTAGAAATTTTACAAACGATGGCTGAAAGGGACAACATTTGTAAATATTTAGATATGCCACTTCAAAGTGGTTCCGACGCGGTTTTAAAGCGTATGCGCCGTGGTATTACCCGCGAAAAAACAGAAGCTTTGATTGAGACCATCCGAGAAACGGTTCCAGGTATAGCCCTAAGAACCACGTTAATTTCGGGTTATCCGGGAGAAACAGATGCTGATTTTGAAGAAAGCTATTCCTTCGTAGAACGCATGCGTTTCGATCGTTTGGGAATTTTCAATTACAGTCATGAAGAAAATACACACGCATTTTCTGTTCAAGATGATGTCCCAGAAGAAGTAAAGCAAGAGCGTTCGGATGAAATCATGGCATTGCAACAAGGTATTTCAGAGGAATTAAATCAAGCACGTGTTGGCAATACCTACAAGGTGATGATTGACCGTAAAGAAAGCGGCTATTTCGTAGGACGTACTGAATTTGATTCTCCAGAAGTAGACAATGAGGTTTTGATTCCTGCTGAGCAATATGCTCGTTTAGGGGATTTTGTTCAGGTTAAAATAGACCGTGCTGAGGAATTTGATTTATACGGGACTATCGTTTCTTAATATCGAGGAATATCAGGATCAATTCTTCTAGACCAAGCATCAATTCCTCCTGCTAAATTATAGAGCTGCTTGAAACCTGCCTCTTGTTGTAAGTACACAATGACGCTGGCTGATCGCATCCCATGATGGCAAAGTACCAATCCCTTTGATGCTTTAGGTAAATCAGCCAATTTACCTGGAATTTCATTCATGGGGACATGAATCGCTCCTTCTATTCGCGCAAAATCCCATTCATCTTCTTCACGTACGTCCAATAAATAATCAATCTGACCTGATTGCCATAGGGAAAATGCCTCCTCAGGACTTAATTCACGGACGGTTCGACTATCCTCGGTGATTGGAAAAATCTTTTCTTCGGCCAATGGATCTCTTTCCAGGGCAAAAAAATGACTGCGCATTTCTTGTGCATCCCAAGTCATCAAGGCCCCTTGGGCGGGAGATTCCATACCCGCTAAACAAAAAATGGCCTCCTTGGCTTGCATGATTCCCAAAATTCCCGGTAAAAAACCTAAAACACCCGCTTCATCACAAGTCGGAATTTCATTAGGCCCAGGTTCCTGGGGAAAGAAACAACGGTAGGTGGGACTCATTTTTCCCGATGACAAGCGCATATTACAAACACTTAAATGTCCCTCCCAGGTATGAATGGCAGCGTAAATAAAGGGTTTTCCTAAGGCCACACAGTAATCATTGATTAAATATCTAGTCTTAAAATTATCGGTACAATCAATCACCAAATCCACGGATTGGATAAGTAACTCGGCATTATCTTCGTGTAATTGCTGGGCAATAGCCTGAACTTGAATGCTCGGATTTAGCCCTTTCACATAGGCCTCCGCTCGAATTGCTTTGAACTCCCCGATGTCGGCCTGCTGATAAATGACCTGTCGACCTAGATTGGACAAATCAACAGTATCGCCATCAATGATGGTTATTTGTCCTATGCCAGCCGCTGCCAAATAGGGTAAAGCCCCACTGGCTAAGCCACCAGCACCCACCACCAATACCTTAGCCTTGGCTAAAGCGAGCTGCTGTGCTTCTCCCCAATCAGCCATTTTAAGCTGTTTTTGATAACGAATGAAGTCCTCTGATGTAAGCATAGGAAACAAAAAAAGCCTCTTTGATTTTCAAAGAGGCTCTAATTTCGTAAAAATTTTACAATCTATACAGTTAAAGTTCCTTTACGTGCAGAAGCAATTAAAGTCTTTTCGAAACCATTCTTATTGATGGTACGAATTGCCTTAGCGCTTACTTTCATACGTACCCAAACACCTTCAGATTCTAAAAAGAATTTCTTTGTCTGTAAATTTGGGAAAAACTTACGCTTGGTCTTATTGTTAGCGTGAGAAACATTGTTTCCTACTCTTGTTCTCTTTCCAGTTAGTTGACAAACCTTTGCCATAATATTTGCTTTTTATTTGAGACTCGCTCTTGAATTATATTTGTTATCAAATCGGATGGCAAAAGTACTCATAATTTTATAAAATTGCAATCCCCTTTCTAAAATTTATAAAATATCTCTCCCATTATTATTCAATTGCTATCTTTGAGTATGGGTAAGCGTAAAACCACCGAATCTCTTCCTAAGAAAATAATATCCTCCATCATCTGGTTAGGCACTTTACCCTTGTGTTTATACACCTTATTAACCTATTTACTTAGTTATTCATTAATTGTTGATCATTGGCTTGCTGGATTCATCATGATGAGCATGCCCGTGGCCCAAATTCTTTGTTTTGTATCGCTTATATATTGGATATTTCAACGTGCCAAAAGAGCGCTATTACCTTTAACTGTTTTGGTATTAGGCTATAGTTTCATTCAAAGGAGTATTGCCATCAATAACCCTAAGGAAAGTTTAGAAAAGCCAATCAAGGTTTTAAATTATAATGTCTACGGGATGTATTCCAATGCCTATGAGGCTAATGAAGAAAATGTAGAAAAATTAAAAAAATTCATGCTGGACTACGAAGCTGACATCAAGTGTTTTCAGGAATTCTATTCCAATGCCGACCGTCCAGCTTATAAAAGTATCAGTATGATGAAGCAACAATACCCTCATTATGCCATACAAGCTTTAAAGAAAGAAATTTTTGATGCCAACGAAAAAATGGGTTTAGCCATATTCTCTAAGTACCCCATCATTCACCAAGAGGGCCAACAGTTTAAAAACTCGGCCAATGGTTTTCTTTTTGTAGATTTAGTTAAGGGGAAAGACACCATTCGCGTCATTAATTTACAATTATGGTCCATGGGAATTCGCGTTGGAAAAGTCACGGGGAAAATCCGAGACCAAGATTATGAAGATGCTAAAAAAGAAGGAAGGGGTATCATCGCTTCACTAAAAAAAGGATTCATCCGTCATAAAGAGGAAATTAGCCAAATCAATCGCATCATCCAGCAAAGCCCTTATCCCGTTTTAGTTACTGGCGACTTAAACGAAACTCCTTATGGCTGGGCATATGGTACTCTCAGGGAAAGAATGGATAATGCTTTTGAAAGTGCTGGAAGGGGATTTGGTTTTACACTGAATCGGAGCCCTTACATGGTCCGTATTGATAACCAATTTTTCTCTAAGGAATTTGAGATTCTGCAATTTACCACTTTAAGAAAAATCACCTATTCAGACCACTTTCCTATCGTAGCTAGCTACGTCATTAAGAAAAACTAAAATAATCTTTTGAGGGTAATTTCCTTCAATTGAACCTCGGTTCCTCGCTTGATTAAAAACATCACCTTATCTCCGACCTTGGTTTGAAGAATTCGATTTAATTCATCTAACCTATACTCAGTAGCTCGGCGATTATTCACCATCCAAATTTCATCTCCTGCCCTAAAATCTACATCATCCGCTGGTGACCCTTCTTGGACAGATTCTACTTTAAAGCGTTTAAATTCTGGAGATATGGCTACTATGGTTAGGCCTGATAGTCCTTCCTCAAATGGACGGTTCAACCGAGAAGCAATCGGTTTGAAAACCACATAATTATTTAAATAATGAAAAGTCAATTTAAACCTTCGCAAAAATTCCCCTCCGATACTTCCCGATACCGTAGATTTTCCCTGCATTTGTTTGACTTGATAAGATAGGGAATCTGGAAAAGAACTAACCACATCCTTCCATTTCCAAGGACCTAAACCCACTTGATTGATTCTTCCCAAATGGCCCAAAATGATACCATTCAATCCCTTCCCTAGTTGAAATTGATGTTTTGACAAATGAAATTTCGTTGTATCTCCTGTTTGACCTTCTATGGAAAAAGCATGTCCTGCACCGGAGTCTATTAACAATAAATCAGATGTGGTATTTCGATTATTCGTCAAATTAACCCCTTGGATATAGGGTTTATTATCTAAAATGGTGATGGGAAATTTCAAGCCTTTTCCTGGCCGGTATGTATAATTACCCACATGACGTAGCTCTACCTTCCTATTTAAATAATCGATGGTTACTACCAAATTATTAAATACATCGGCCCCTATTATTCCGTGAATTTTGGTTCCAACAAAACTGGACAAATCCAAAACATCCGAATCTAAAAATATGATGCTTTGTCGGTTCGCTTGCGCCTCTCCCAATCCTATCTTCACATCTATAACGATATTGGCAGAAATAGACTCACCCATACCTACCCCATTCACTCGAATTTTACGAACAGATTTTAAAGCCAATTTTTTGGCGACCTCCGGATCAGATAAAATAGTAGTCCCTACTCCTGTATCTAAAATAAACTTTAAGGTATCAGAACCATTGATGACAAGGGGTACAATGACCAAATTAGAATATAGGTCAAAGGGTATATAAACGGTTTTTTTTGATTTTTTCCAATGGAAGCTAATATATTCTTCCTTCACTACTTTGGGCTTTTGAGCGAAAAGAGCAGTGGATATGAGTAATAGAACACACAGCTTTATAAAAAGCAGCTTTTTCATTCAATGTAAGGTAAGCCTTGCAATAACCTAAATTTATTTATTTTTGTTCAATTATGTCGAAAAAAAAGGCAACAAATCAACTTTGGAAGGTTTTAGGTACGGGCTTTGGTGTGGCGGTAACTTTAGGTGGCACCGTTGGCACAGGGATACTCCGTAAACCAGGCCCTATTGCTGACCAATTGGCCCATCCATATTTAATCATTGGCTTATGGCTCTTAGTAGCTCTCTATGCCTTATTAGGAATCAGTACCGTCTTGGAGTTAAGTTTATCTATTCCTAAAGCAGGTGCTTGGTATGGCTATGCTGAAAGAGCCTTTGGCCGATACATTGGTTTTCTAGTGGGAATTAGCTCTTGGCTTGGGACTGTCACTGCCCTTGCCTTTGGATCATATACCTTCAGTGAATATGTCGGCATATTATTTCCATTTTTTCAACATCAAGAAAATTTTGTGGCCGTAGGCACTTTGCTGTTACTTTGGTTTTTCCATCAATTAGGCGTAGTTATGGCTGGAAAATCCCAAGAATGGTTATCTGGCATCAAAGCGGTTGCACTGGTGGGCTTCATACTTCTTTGTTTTATTCATGGTTCTGGAGGCATGTGGCATCAGGATCAGGCAGCAGCTAAACCTAGTTTACCTATTTGGTCGGGTATCATGACGGCCTTACTTTCCATTTTTTATGCTTTTGATGGTTGGCACACCGCCGCATATTTCACTGAAGAAAATGCCGACCCCGTGAAAAGCATGCCCAAATCCATGTATATCGGCGTCATTTCTGTTGCAAGTATCTATTTGCTCATCAACGTAGCCATCTTTTATGTACTTCCACTAGAAGATGTTCGACATTCCAAATTGGCCGCGGCAGATGCCATCACCCTGCTTTTTGGGGCTCATACAGGTCAATGGATAACCGCATTTTTGGCTTTAAGTATATTTGGAATTCTGAATACCCAGGTGATGTTTGCCCCTCGTGTACTTTTTTCCATGAGTCGGGACGGACTTTTCTGGAAAAAGGCAAGTGAAGTAAACGCAGTCGGTAGTCCCAGTTTTGCTACTCATTTAACCGTAGCCATGTCCTGTTTACTTTTATTGGCTGGAAAAAATTTAAATGAAAGACTTTCTGACATCGCCACATTTTTCTTTGTAGCCAGTTATTTGTCAGGCTTTTCATCACTGATTCAATTAAGAAAAAAGGAACCACAATTGCATCGTCCCTACCGTGCATGGGCATATCCCCTAGTGCCGGGAATATTATTAATTATTTCAGCTTTATTTTTACTTGGGACGCTTGCTCAAAATCCAAGTAGTGGAATATATGTGGCTCTGTTTATTCTGGCCACCTACCTGATTTATCGAAATTTATTCCAGGAAAAAAGCCCTTAGCGGAGCACATTCAAAAATTCTAAAATTTGTTTTTTATTGACTGTCACCGACTGATTGGCCAAATTAGTCATGATGGTAAACAAATACAGCTTTCCTTTGGCATTTTGATAGTAGCCAGACAGGTTGTAGGTATTTCCAAAAGAGCCTGACTTGGCCCAAGCATGGGATTGAGGATTATCCAATTTCATGGATTTTAAGGTGCCTGATTTTCCTAATTCAGGTAAAAGGATTTGCCATTGGGCCGCTGGCAATTTATTTTTCAAATGCTCCAAAACTAGCATCATATCTTTAGGACGAAATAAATTATAGCGCGATAGTCCCGAACCATCCACCCATTTCACTTCCTTCAAAAACTCAAATCCAGGCTCTTGAACTAATTTACCTAGGATGTTAGTCGTAGGGCCATTCCATCCTCTTTGAGCCCCCATCAGGTAAATCAATTGCTCTCCAATCATGTTATCACTATAATGCAACAAGGGTAGCAATAAGCTATCCAACTTTCCTGCATAATGAATTTTTGAGTTTGCTACATCTGGTTTCGCTATGCGATATGTAATAGGTTTATGTAAGGTGTCGGATAACAACCGGGCAGTTAAAACAGGTGAAGTCAAATAAGGTATAGTCACTTGTTTTGGGGAAGATTGGGCAGTGGGGATAGGTAATCGAAATTGATTGGTATTTCTATCCCTTGAGGCGTTCTTTTCTGTAGTTAGGCTAATGCTAGACTGAAAAAACGAAGGATGGGCCTTCCAGGTATTTCCCAAATTCGTGAAATGAGCTAAGTTTTCATAAAGTGGTAAACTAGAAATTTCTGCAGCATAATAATCTTGATAATCATCCCAAGCCCAGCCTGCCCCTTGCGGCAATACGAATAAAGGATCATCAGCATAGACTAAATTTTTGTTTGAATGTTGTAAAAAATTAAATAAAGCTGTCCCCTTTAATCTAGCATGAAGCGTTGAGGGGTCTCCAGTGCCCCAAAAATATAAGCTGTCTCCTTTTTCTTGAAAACGAAAAGCCGGAACAGAGTCAGGCAAAATAGTTTTGGCCATCAATAAGGTCAACAATTTGACATTAGAGGCTGGCATAAAATATTGTTCAGCTCGTTGAGAAAAAACTACCTTACCCGATGATTCCTGAATTAGGATTCCTGTATGAAATTTAGCTAAGCCAGATTTCACAAATGCTTGTTTCATCTTAGCGGTTTGACAAGCACTAAAGAATAAGCTTGCCAGTAAAAACATCAAATAGTAAGGGAATTTAATCAACATACAAGAGGGTAAAGGCTAATGGGGTTAGAAATGGGTAAAGAAAATTACGTATTTTTAGGCTCATTCTCTTCAACATGTTAATCGCATTTGTACTTTTTTATTTGGCATTGAACCTAGCCGTTGGCTGGTGGGCGAGTAAAAAAGTGCATACCACACAAGATTTTGTTTTGGCAGGTAGAAACCTGCCCTTTGCCTTAGCTACCATGGTCACCTTTGCTACCTGGTTTGGATCTGAGACCATTTTGGGTGCTCCCAGGGAATTTGTCCATGGTGGTGTTTTATCCATCATAGAGGAGCCCTTTGGTGCGGCTTTGGGTTTGATGATAGTGGGAACTATCTATGCCCGTAAATTATATGCTTTAAAAGTTCTAACGTTTAGTGATTACTTCCGACAAAGGTTTGGTAATTTCTCCGAAAAGTTATCTGCAATCGTGATGGTACCCTCCTATTTTGGGTGGATTTCAGCACAGCTGGTTGCCCTAGGTTTAACCTTACACCTACTTTTGCCAATCAGTACCGAATGGGGTATTGTTTTCGGGGCATTGCTCGTGATGACCTATACCCTATTAGGTGGTATGTGGTCAATTTCGATCACCGACTTTTTTCATAACATCATTCTCATAGTAGGATTAGCATTTTTAGCCTTTTTGCTTTACCAGGAAACACCCAATTTGGGAGCAATAGTAGCTAAGCAAGAATCCAACTTTTTTAAATTCACTCCTCAAAAACATGATTTAAACTCTTGGCTAACCTATTTGGCCGCCTGGATTACCATAGGATTAGGGTCTATTCCTCAGCAAGACATATTTCAACGGGTCATGTCAGCTAAATCATCTCACATTGCGGGTATAGCTAGTTTTTCTGCTGGCATGATGTACTTAAGTGTAGCCATGTTACCCTTACTTATAGCATTTTTAGGAGTGAATTTATACCCAAGTTTACTCGCTGACGATATGTTATTAATCCCTCATTTGGTCATGAAATTTACCCCTACTGGAATTCAAATACTATTTTTAGGCGCCTTGCTTTCAGCCTTGTTGAGTACTACCAGTGGTGCTATTTTGGCTCCTGCATCGGTTTTGGGAGAAAACTTAATCAAACCTTTACTAAAAAATCCATCGGATAAAAAGGTTTTGAGCGTCATTCGTTTGTCGGTGGTGATAGTCACCCTGTCATGTATTTACATGGCTGTCAAGAGACAAAATATTTTTGAATTGGTGGGTGAATCCTCCGCCTTTGGGTTGGTGTCACTTTTCATCCCACTAAATGCCGGATTATGGTGGAAAAAGGCTAGCTCCCTTGGTAGCCACCTTAGTATGACATTGGGATTAGGCGTTTGGGCCTATTTTCAGTTTATTTCACCTTCTGAAATCCCCTCGATTTGGCCAGGATTGGCAGCTAGTTTATTTGGGTTGGTGGCAGGAACCTACCTTTGGCCTAATCCACCCAAGGTTGTTGGATAGCCCCTAGGTATTCCCCCTTCTTTTGTAAGAAAACTAAATCTTGTAAAGCCTCCCCTACGTTCGGGTATAAATGAAGACTGGCTAACTGAGAAATGGGAACCCAACATAGCTCTTGGGCAGTGGTTTCATGTGCCTGAAGGATGGGTATACCAGAAACAATTTTACCTTCAAACAGAATATGTAAAGTACTTTTTTTGTCTTCTTTGGAAGGAATTTCTCCCATAAGAAGAAGTTTTCCCACTTCTACCTCTACCGCCAATTCCTCTTGACATTCACGAATAATGGTTTCTGGAAAAATTTCTCCTGGGTCAGGATTACCCCCAGGAAAATTATACACCATTCCACTGCCAAATTGATAGCGCATTAATAAAACGTGATCATTTTCCATAATCACAATGGCCGGTCTACATCGCATATACTTAATTCAATTAGATAGGTATTATCTGCTTAAATATAGCCATTTTTTTCAAAGCTCCCGAAAGAATTTTACCTTTGGCATACTAAAAAAAGAATATGAAGCTTGCAGACGTTTGCCGTAGCATGGAAGAATGGGCGCCTTTGGCCTGGCAGGAATCCTATGATAATGCAGGATTGATTATCGGAGATCCCACGATGGAGGTAACAGGGGTTTTAATCAGCCTTGATTGTACCGAGGCTGTGGTCGAAGAAGCTATTCAAAAAGGCTGCAATGTCATTATTTCGCATCACCCTATCGTGTTCAAAGGGTTAAAATCCTTAACGGGAAAAAATCATGTAGAAAGAACGGTCATTAAAGCAATCCAACATTCCGTCGCATTGTATGCATCCCATACCAATTTAGACCATGCCCCGAAAGGTGTTTCCTTTCATTTGGCTCAAAAATTAGGAATCAATGGAAAGGTGCTATTACCAGCAGAAAATGCCCTAAAACAAATCACTTATTTTGTCCCGCTAGCACAACAAGAAGCTGTGAGAAATGCTTTACATATGGCTGGAGCTGGCAACATCGGTGAGTACGCGGGATGCAGTTTCTCCTCAGAAGGTATGGGACGGTTTACTCCGTCTGATGAAGCCCAACCTTTTATGGGTCAAGCAGGGCAATCTACGGAAGTTCCAGAAGTAAAAGTGGATATGATTTTCCCGAGTTATTTAGAGGCTACCATACTTAGAACCTTGAAAAAGGCACATCCTTACGAGGAGGTAGCTTATTTCATTCATTCGTTGTCAAACCGTTGGCAAGAGGTAGGAGCTGGGTTTATTGGTGAATTGGAGAAGGCCATGACCCAAGAAGAATTCCTACACTTTGTAAAAAAATCACTCGGTTTGTCAGCCATCAGGTATACGAATATTCCATCCAAAGAAATTAAAAAAGTAGCCCTTTGTGGGGGAGCAGGAAGTTTTTTGATTGGGGAGGCAAAGCGACAAGGCGCTGATGCGTTTTTGACCGGTGATTTAAAATATCATGAATTCTTTGATGGCGAAAATAGCTGTATGCTTTGTGATATAGGCCATTATGAATCCGAAGTCATGATAAAGGATGCTATCCATGCTTATTTATCAAATATTTTTAGTAATTTTGCCGTTCTGAAAAGCGAGACCTTGACCAATCCGGTCAAGTATGCATAAGAATAAAGAGAGTTAAACACTTTCAAACGTAACAATAATAATGGCTACAGCTACCGAAACTACGATTGCCCAAAAGTTAGAAGCATTATTAAAGCTTCAGACCATTGATTCAGCCTTAGATAATATCAAGAAAGTTAGAGGTGATTTACCCGAAGAAGTACGTGATTTAGAGGATGAGATCATGGGTTTAGAGACTCGTTTGGCTAAATTCCAACAAGAAATCGCGTCTTTTGAAG
Source organism: Cytophagaceae bacterium (assembly GCA_027491315.1). Lineage (GTDB taxonomy): Bacteria > Bacteroidota > Bacteroidia > Cytophagales > Spirosomataceae > Aquirufa. The sequence continues at coordinate 68,612 of JAIXWL010000004.1, read as the reverse complement.
AGCAAATTTCTAACTACAAAAATTCTAAAAAGGATTCTGATAAGTTAATTGTGAAGTACAAAGAGCAACAAATGAACGTGCGTAATAACCGTGAATTTGAAGCTATTTCAAAAGAAATTGAACTTCAGGGATTAGAAATGGAGATCGCTGATAAGCGTATCAAAGAAATTGATTTCAAAGTTTTGAACAAAAACGACGAAATCGCTTCTGTTGAATCTACTTTGTTTGAACGCAAAAAAGATTTAGAACAAAAGCAGAAAGAATTAGAGGTTATCATCAACGAGAGCGAAGAAGATGAGCAAAAAGCGATGAAAGATCGTGAGAAGGCTTTGAAATTAGTGGACCCTCGTTTATTTAAGTCTTACGAAAAATTACGTGATAATGCCCGCAACGGTTTAGCCGTGGTGATGGTGAAACGTGGTGCTTGTGGCGGATGTTTTAGTTCTGTTCCTCCACAAAGACAAACAGATATCAAGGACAAGAAGAAAATCATTGTGTGCGAGCACTGTGGTCGAGTTTTTGCCGGTGTGGAAGATGTTATTCCTCCTCCAGAGAAAGAAAAGAAAAGCCGTAGCAAGGCAGCGGTTGCCGCTCCTGCTGCTGAGTAATAAAAAAGGCTCCCGAAAATTTCAGGAGCCTTTTTTATTATATTTCTGTTTGGGATTATTTCTGCAACATTCCCAATAAAGAAGTCAATTTATCTTTTAGATCTTTACGATCTACAATGAAATCCAAGAATCCGTGTTCCAACACAAAATCGGCACTTTGGAATCCCTTTGGTAAATCCTTACCTATCGTTTCACGAATAACACGTGGTCCGGCAAAACCAATCAAAGCACCTGGTTCTGCAATATTGAAATCACCCAACATGGCAAAAGATGCCGTAACACCTCCAGTGGTAGGATCTGTCAACAAGGAAATATAAGGAATCTTAGCTTCATCCAATAGGGCTAAACGAGAAGAGGTCTTTGCCATTTGCATTAATGAAAAACCTGCTTCCATCATACGGGCACCACCGGAACGAGAAATCATTAAAAAAGGCTGTTTATGCTCCAAAGAATAATCAATGGCTCTAGAAATCTTTTCACCCACCACAGATCCCATGGAACCTCCAATGAAACTGAAATCCATGGCCGAAATGGTAATGGGCATGCCGTTCATTTCACCATAAGCCGAACGAACAGCGTCTTTTAAACCGGTTTTTAATTCCGTTGCTTTAACTCGATCTGGATAGTTCTTGGTATCCACAAATTTCAATGGATCACCTGAACTCATTAAAGCATCTAATTCGGTATATTTTGTTTGATCAAATAGTAATTCAAAATATTCTTGAGAACCTATCTTCTCATGGTAATTACAATTGGAACAAGTGTAAGCAAATAAACGATGCTCTCTGGTATGGATGGCCTTCTTGCAAGAAGGGCACTGATACCATAAACCATCTGGGGCTTCTCTTTTGAATTCGGTAGGAGTTTGAATTCCCTTATCTTTTCTGGTAAACCAAGACATAATTTCTTTTTTATAAAGGACTGCAAAGATAATTAAAAAGAGGTGGCATGGAAAACTAATTCCCTATTAGATGATTATTTCAATAAAAATACTCTCTTTACCCACTGTTGCTTTTCCGTTTTAACAATACAGAAATACGTACCTGTTGGCCAATTCCCCGCTTCTATTTCCTTGTCTAATAGAGAGCCTCCTACGCGGATATTTTCTTGATAAACCACTCTTCCTTGCAAATCAACCACGTTTAATTCCACTACTTGGCCCATTTGCTCTAAAGGTAATTGCAAGCGAAATAGCCCTTGGCTAGGATTCGGTCGAATCAGTAAGCCTCTGTCTTCTGTTCCATTTTCTACAGCCAATACTAATTTAGGAGGAGTAACAGCTTGAGCACCTTGAATATTTAAATTATCGATGGCCCAGCCCCAACCATAGGCGCCTACATCCGCATGTAAACGGAAACGTAGCAATACTTTATCTCCCGGACTAAATTTACCCGACCCTAAAATATCAATCTCTCTTTTTTGGAATAAGGCGGCAGTACCTTTCAGGGTAGAGTTTCCATTTTTGTCGACATTGGTTCCAGTCCATGCTTTTTGCCATTCGGAATAATCATTGGAATCCCAGCCATCCCGTAAATTTTGCCAGGTAAGACCTCCATCCTTAGAACCTTGCACAATCACATAATCATAAAATGAGCGATTGACCGTTCCATCTGCATTTAAAAAAGAGGTTCCTGTTGTCTCGGCTGTTTCCACCAAAACCACCTCATCAAAGGAAATGCGGGCCGTATCTGCGCGAATGATAATGGGCTTTAAGAGAATGGCATCGTAATTGGTAAATTTATCGGAACCACCTGAATTATCATAAGACTCTTCTGCTCCATTGGCATAAGGATGATCAGTATGTAAACCCAAGGAAGTAAAATTGGCTGGCTGGTTGATAGCAAAGCCTTTCAAATAAAAATCGACACTAGGTTTATTTTCAAAATCTGTTTTGTAGTTATTGACAGCATCCATGGAGGTCAAGACCACAAATTCGTAATTACCCGTGGCAGGAAAATAAACATAATTGGAAATTTTAGCTTTGTCTTTTATCACCACACGGTACTTAATAATATCCCCTGCTTTGATTTGTCCTGAGGCAAAATTGAATGCTCCATTATAGCTAAATGCATCTTTGGTAGAGCGTACAAATCCCGATCTAATTACAGAACCAGTACCTATACTGTATTCCATATAAACTGTATCAATTCCTATATTATCATTTGCCAATAAGGTAGGAAGCGGGATTTTTGTCTGATTTGAGAAAACATATTTAAGCGGGTTGGAGAAAATCGCAACGGGCTTAACGGTGTCTTGACCAATGGTGAATTTATATATGCTCGTGGTAGTGGTTCCCGAAATGATGGGTGCTTGGGCGGGACTCGTAAATTTCTTTCCACTTGCCTCTTCGGCAACCCAATAATAGGCAATGGTTCTTAATTTATTTTCTTTAGGTAAAGTATAGGAATAACTTGTTCCTGATAAGCTTAGTGGTCTGGATGTTGCATTCTGGATGTTACCATCGGTAGAAAGCATCAATTTCACGGAATTTTCTTTGAGCAAGGTATCTGAATATACTTTAGCTGTAAAGACATAATCCTTGGTTACATCTTCTGAATCAGTAAATAAATCTCCTGAAGGGATAACACTTGATGAATACCAACCAAAATCATTGAAAGCGGCCGGCACGATAGTCCCTAACTCTCTGGTAATTTCTCCTTTGGCAATGCTGGGTGTCATTAGGGCATTAGGGTCCTTAGGCGGGTATTTAGAGGCATCTACGTGGTAGATGGAAGAGCCTTGGGTATAAGTTTTGGGTGCATATAACTTAGCTGCCTCTTTTTTATTGGCTGCGAGTACTTTGGTTGTATTTAGAAATAAATTAGCTGAAGTCAGTTGGGTTTTTAATTCAGGAGAATCATTTTTAAAATTAAGGGTATCAGTTAAACTAAGCCCTGAAGCATTGACCATAAATTGATCAAAGATACCTGGATAAATATAATAGGCCGTTGAATTATCTACTGTTACTTGACCAATAAAACCCAGTCCATGACCAAATTCATGTAAAACAACAGAATATAAGTCAATTTGATTGATCGTTGGTACATCATCAAGTCCCTTGTACCAATTGGCATAATCCGAATTAAAGTTAGCTACGATATCAAAATCCGTACCATTCAAATTCTTATGGGCCATTTTTTCGGCCAAAGCAATGGGATAAAAAGTATTCACTTTAGCTGCTCCTGGGAAATTGCGCACATTGGCTGTTGCCCCGGCACTTCCCAATACATTACTAGCTAAGGTACGCCACCTACAAAGGATTTTAATTTCAACATCGGAATTTAACACTGAAGCCCAAGTCTCAGCCGCCTTCTCAAAAATAGCTCTTACATCGGCAGGAGGAGGTGTTTCAAAGCTCAGGGTAAACTTAGCCGCACTAGCTGAGGTTCTATTTTGGGTACCCTTGGTCTCCAAATTCATTCGTCTTACCCACTCCCTCATTTCCTGGGTATAGCCCTCTGGGAGTTCGCGTTTTATCTTGGTGAATTCAGGAGTGTATTCTTCAACCATCTTACCTGGAATCATATCCATCGTATGATGTTGAGAATATCCGATGTGCCCTAAACCAAGCACTGCAAGAATGATGTATAGAAATTTCGTCATAAGTGGTAATTATCCCTAAATATAAAGATGTTTGGCTAATATATAAATCGAAAAAGTCCCTCAAATGGGGACTTTTTCGATTAACACACAAAATACGTCGATTAATAATTCGGATTTTGTTGAATATTAGGGTTTACACGCAATTCATTGGTTGGAATTGGCAATTGTAAACGATAATCTGTAGCTGCTAAAGTCAAGAAACGTGCTGGAGTACCAGTTCCATCGGCTCTATCACCACGCGAAGAACGAGAAACTCCTGTTCCTTTACGCTTCAAATCGAATAAACGATGTCCTTCAAAAGCAAACTCCAAACGACGCTCTAAATCGATAGCTGCTTTCAAAGCATCTCCTGATTCTGTAAAATTGCCTGCATCAAAACCATTATAACGGTTTCTACGAAGGTTATTCAAAGCAGTTAAGGCTTCAGCATTCTTGCCTAAATTAGCTAATGATTCAGCTAAATTTAACCAAACTTCTGCTACACGTAATACCTTAGAATCCGTAACGTTAGCATTACCAGTAGCTCTACCAAACCACTTAGCTATGGAATTATAAGGCTGACCATTGAATGTTGTCAATCGTACAGAAGCTGCTGTTCTTACATCGTTGGCTTTGAAAGACTGTAAGAATTGGTAGTCTATTACATATTCATTACGAACTCCCGAAGCTGAGCTTTGGCTATATTCCACACCTGGAGTAATACGGTCTTTGTCTACAATCTGCAATTTTAACAATACACCTGTATTTACTGCATCTGTCCAAATTCTAGCATAATCCGCTAAACCCCCTGGGTTAGAACTTAAAGCTAATGAACGAGTCGCTGCATCAGCTGATTCTTGCCATTTTCCTTCGTATAAATAAACACGAGATAATAAAGCGGCTACAGCTGCTTTGTTGAATCGATAAATTCCATTGGCAGTCCCAATTCCAGTTTCAGCTGCTTTTAAATCTGCTTCAATCTTACTGAAATTAGTTTTTACAGATTCACGACTTGGTTTCAAGGTAGCATCCGTAGATGTTACATATGGAACTCCTAAGTCTGTATCAGAAGCTTGGGTATAGGCTTTTCCATATATACGTACCAAATCAAAATGTGCCATAGCGCGGAAAGCCAAAGCTTCAGCCTTAAAATTTTCCTTAGCTGCACCTGCTGGTAAACGATCTAAGTTTTCTAAAATGGCATTAGCTCTGCGAATACCAGTATAAGCTGTTGCAAATAATCCCCAAGTTCCATCTGAAGTATAACGCCACTCATGGAAAGAAAGATTAGATAAACGACCTGTACGTGCCACCAAAACATTATCCGATAAAATATCGGGTAAACTGATCATAGAACCTCCATAATAAGAGCCTCCTAAAGCTGATCCATACATACCTCTGACAGCATTAGCAAAATCAGATTCCGATTCAAAAGCTTGTGCGATGGTAGCTGAGTTATATGGTCCCAGTTCCAATCCTTTTTCACAAGAACCTAGTCCTACTAGGCAAACACTGCATATCGCTAGAATGAATTTTTTCATTTTCATGTCTCTACTAATTAAAATGTGATATCTAATCCTACATTGACTGTTCTAGTTTGCGGATAAGAATATGCCGCATATAAACCTTGAACAGTTCCACCAGCACTTTCCGCCTGGCCAAATCCTACTTCTGGATCTCCTTTGAACTCTGGAGCCCAGTAGAACCAGTTTTGTGCTTGAGCATAAACACGTACTGACTGCATTTTAGCCTTCTTCACCAAGTTGCTAGGCAAATTATAAGCTAAAGTCACGTTACGTAAACGGATATAATCTCCTTTTTGTAAGAAGCGATCAGTAGAGAATGATTGATATAAATTACGTGGATCAGGCAAAACATTCACATCTCCTGCTTTTTTCCAATAATTCAACGCATCTACTGCCTGATTTTGATATACATTCTCTCCATCTGAATTCAAGTCTTGCCATCTGTAGTTTAATATGTAATGACCTCCTTGATAAACAGCGTCTGCTGACAATGTCACACCTTTATAAGTCACTGTAGTTCCTAAACCACCGAAATACTTAATTTGACGAGATTTTCCACTTAAGATTACAGCATCTCCTGCGCTCCAAGTCTCGGTATTGGCACCAGATTTATCCAAATATATTGGCTTACCTGTTTCCTTATTTACGCCAACATAGCGATTTAAATAATATACATCGATTGGCTCACCAATTTTCAATCTAGAAACACCACCTGTACGGTTAAGATTATCTTCTGTCAACTCAACCACTTTATTGTTGTTGTTTGTAAAGTTAGCTGAGATATCCCAGTAGAAATCTTTTGTTTGCATGATCTTGTAATTCAAGGTTAATTCAATACCTGAATTCTCTACAGCTCCTACGTTCTCTGTACGACTTGAAAAACCAGTAGTAGATGAAACCGGACGATCAAATAACAAATTAGTTGTCTTCTTTTGGTAGTAGTCTACCGAACCCGTCAACTTGCTCTTCAAAATGGCAAAATCAATACCTACGTTTGTTGAAGCTGATTTTTCCCAGGTTAAACTTGAGTTAGGTAATTGAGAAGGGAAAGTTGCTGAAGTAGTACCATAACTTGAATAACGATACAAACCTAAGGAAGTATAGTTACCAATACGGTCATTACCAGTAGTACCATAACTAGCACGCAATTTCAACTGATTGATGAAAGTTAAATCTTCCATGAAAGCCTCTTTGCTGATTTCCCATCCTGCACTGACAGAACCAAATAAACCATAACGGTTATCTACTCCGAAGCGAGAAGAACCGTCACGACGAATGGACGCATCCAAGAAATAACGCTGGTTGAAGTCATAACCCACACGACCGAATAATGAGAATAACGACCAATCTGTTTTAAATGAAGTGGCAGAAACTGGCGTTGAAGCATTATCCTGTGTACTAACTTTTCCATTCGGGAAACCTTTCGTTCCAAATGAGAAAGAACGATAGTTATCATTTGTATACTCTACCCCAACTAAGGCACGGATGTTGTGCTTATCAGCAATGGTATTTGTATAGTTCAATGTATTGGAGAATACATAGTTGAAGGACTGATATCCATTATCTGTTTTGGATCCACGAGCTGCAGGGTCACCTACATATTGGTCTAATACGGAATTAGGCTTGATGTATGACTCTCTGTAATAATCTACCCAAGTTACACCTGCCTGAGATCTAAACTCAAAGTTTTTGATTGGAGTTAAAGACACATAAGCACTAGAAATACCTGTATTGGTAGTCAAGGTCTCTGGATTATTTTCCAATGCCTCAGATATCGGGAAACCTTGGTGAGTTAAATTAAAGTTTCCATTTTCTAAACGCTCTGGCTCATATGGGTTGTAGGCATAAATAGCAAAAGCTGGATTCTGCGCATTGTAACGGTCACGAACCTCATTAGTCTTGTTATTGGAGAAGTTTACGTTGGTTCCTATTTTAACCCAATTATTTGGTTTAAACTCCACATTCACACGACCTTGCTTTCTCCACAAATCAGAAGCTAACTTAAAGATACCTTCGTTGATTTGATTTTCTAATGATAAATTGTAAGTAAATGTATCACTTGCACCACTTACTCCCACGCGAGTAACTTGGTTCATACCACGACGTAAAAGGGTATTAAACCAATCTGTTTTTTTAGATTCTAAAGTAGCCCAAACTTTGTCTAAGTCAGCCTGAGTAGCGCTAGCAGGACTAGTGATTCCAGCAGCATCTACGTATTCATTAGCATAATCTAAGTCTCTTTCATATTCCAACTTTTGACGAAGATTCATCATTTGGAAATTGTCTGGTGTTTTCTCGTTGATACCATAAGAAGTAGAAACCGTTACTTTGGCATTTCCTTTCTTACCTTTTTTAGTAGTTACTAAAATAACACCATTAGCTCCACGAGATCCATAAATAGCCGCTGAAGAAGCATCTTTTAAGATGGAAATATCTTCAATGTCATTAGGGTTCAATGAACTTAATACGTTAACACTTCCGATTGCTCCTTCACTGTTAGCGGTTGGAACACCGTCAATAACCACCAATGGCTGTGCACCTGCTGTTAAAGTACCTTCACCACGGATACGAATAAAGGCTGGAGCCCCTGGACGTCCGTTTTGAGCGGTAACTTGAACACCCGCAGCTTTACCTTGCAATAAATTTTCAAAGCTGGCCACCGGTTTGTTTTCCAAGGCTTTGGAAGACACGTTCACCTGAGCACCGGTTAAATTTTGCTTTTTGGCTGTACCATAACCAATAACAACCACTTCGTCCAAACTTGATGATTCTGGAACTAAAGAAACATTAATGACCGATTTGTTACCAACAGCTACTTCTTGTTTGGCAAAACCAACAAAACTGAAGGATAAAACGGCATTTTTTCCGGGAACGGAAAGGCGATAACTACCATCACTACCAGTAGTAATACCTCGAGAGCTCCCCTTGATGGAAACACTCACACCTGGCAAACCAGACCCATCTTCTGATGAGCTAACTTTTCCAGAAATTACTTGGTCCTGAGCGAGTACTGGAACTATCCAGAACAGCATCAATCCAAGGCTGAACAATAATTTTCTTTTCATAAGGAAAGTTTTTGATGAAATAAAAGATTAAAACAAAGATCAGTAATATAAAACCACTTACCTGGGTAAAAGGTTTTAAAAATTAGGGAAATCCCAAAATTTGCCAAAGATAATTTAGGTAAATTTAAAAAACAAGATGAATTATTTGGCTTGAATCAAGCTAAGAAGTCCCTCAAAGTTAGGTACTTGAATCTGAGTATGTGCTAATTCAGCGGCCGTGTGGGAACTTGTCATACCCACAACTTTCATTCCTGCGGATAGGCCTGCCTGTATCCCTTGGAGGGAATCTTCCACTACCCAGCAGTTTTCATATTTTGCCCCCAGGATATCAGCGGCTTTCAAATAAATTTCTGGATCGGGCTTGCCCTTTTTCACCTCTGCACCTCCCACTATGGCCTGAAAAAAATGCCGAATTGCCAGTCCATCCACGATAAAATCAATGTTCCCTTGTCCGGCAGAGGTAGCCAAGGCACAAGGAATACCTTGCTCTTTTAATCCTTCCAAAAAGCTGATTAAACCGGGAGCTGCCACTCGATGGGCTGCATAAAATCCTCGGTAAATGGCTTCTTTCTTTTCTTCAAGATGTTCAATTTCTTCACGAGACATGCTCCTCCCATAAAACCATTCAAATGTGTCTTTGGAATTCATTCCGTTTAAATCCCGATAAAACACTTCACGAGTCAATGGAATGCCATGTTGCTCACAAAATAATAACCAGGCATCTACATGGTAGGGTAAATTATCTACCACCACTCCGTCCATATCTAATAAAACAGCTTCTACAGGCATTATGATACGCTTAATTGAAGGCCGTCATAGGCCAAAAAAACATGGGGTGGCAATTCTTTTTGAACCTCGGCATGCAATCCCATTTGATGACTAATGTGCGTGATGTAGGCTCTTTCTGGCTTCACCTTGTCGATGACTTCTAAAGCTTCATCCAAGGTAAAGTGCGATATATGAGCTGTCTTTTTTAGGGCATTAATGACCAAGACCTTAGAACCTTTCACTTTTTCTAATTCCTCATCGGAAATAAAATTCGCATCGGTGATGTAGGTAAAATTGCCAAATCGAAAACCCAAAACATCCAAAAGATAATGCCGAACTAAAATAGGTTGAATTTTTACTCCTTGGATTTCAAAGGCTTGATGGGTGATGGGTATGGTTTCAATCTCAGGTACTCCAGGATATTTATTTTCCCCAAAAGCATAGGCAAACTCCCTTTTCAGTTGATCGATTACATTCACTTGAGCATACAAAGGTATACTCGATTTTTGGGCATAATTAAAGCCTCGCAAATCATCCATCCCCGCGGTATGGTCCTTGTGCTCATGTGTATATATGACAGCATCTACCTGCTTAATACCAGCACGAAGCATTTGTTGGCGAAAATCAGGGCCAGTATCTATAATGAAACTTTTACCTTGGGTTTGAATGTGCATGGAAACCCTCAAACGCTGGTCATGATGATCAGAGGAAGTACAAACTTCACATGAACAGGCTATCATGGGTATCCCTTGTGAGGTACCTGTACCCAGAAATTCTACCGAGATCGGCGACATGCCGTTATTCTGTTAATGCTTTAACTTGAGATACAAGGGCATCAAAATTCAAAGGTTTAGCTAAAAAATCATTAAATCCAGCTTCTTTGAAATCTTCCATGCTGTAGTTTCTTGCATTCCCTGTAATCGCTATCATAGGAATGTTGGATTTCGTTGAATCTGCTAAAGCACGAACCGCTCTGGCACATTCCATTCCATCCATGACAGGCATGTTAATATCCAAAAGAATGATATCAAAATCAGCTTTGGCTAATTCGTCTAAAACTTGTTGTCCATTCTTAACCGCATGAATTTCAAAGTTTTGAAACTCTAAAATTTTTCTGGCTAAATTTTGAATGACCGAACTATCCTCTGCAATCAATACTTTTTTCATAACACAATCTTGTTAAAATGGCTCAGGGGCACATGCCCATAATGAGGTAAAAATAACCAAAGCATCGAGGAATTCAAATGAATTTCTGACATAAAAAAAGCGAACCTTGATGGTTCGCTTTAATTTTAGATTATTTCTCCTATTTAACGTAGAAAGAAACGGAAGTTTTATCCCAATCTAAAGTAACTTGACCTGTCTCTGAAACAGCTATAGTAAATTGCTCGGTCATGGCATGCTCACTTGGTTTAGCTGTCACGCGTAAAGCATCTTGAGCGGCTTTGTAAGTATAAGCACCCCACATTTTTGATTCTTTATTGAATATGATGGTCCATTCTGTCGGACCAGGGATAGATAACAAAGAATAAACACCTTTTGCCAAAGGTTTACCTTGAACTAACACATCGTTAGAGAATTCAATGGTCGTGGCTTCATTCGCACCTGTTCTCCAAACTTCTCCATAAGGAACTAAAGCTTTTTGCTCTTTGGTACCAAATACCAAACGTCCTTTGACAGATGGCTTAGCATATTTAATCAAAACTTGGGTTTTACCCACTTTCTGAGAGGCTACTGCTGGTGGCGAAGCTGGACTTTGTGCCAATGCTCCAAAACTTAAAATACAGGAAAGAATAACAAGAAGTTTTTTCATGGTAGTGTTTGTTAATTTTTAGACCTACAAATTAAGCCAATAATTCAATTTTAGCACTATGGAACGATTTCTAATATGAAAATTCTCTGGTAAATAATTATCTGTGTAAACCAAAAACAAGTCAGAAGCAGGTTTATATCTCCACTGTAAACGGGCATTGAGGTTCATATTCTTGGTTTGCTGATTCAACTGAAAGAAGGTAGTAAAAAACAGTTTATTGGTAAAAGTTATGTCCACTTTTGGACGGACAATCCAAAATTCTGAAGCCGAAATGATTTTTTTGCTAGTCCCATCGGCTTGCGTGATGGGCACCTCCACTCCCCAAATATCGTTGTAATCCAAGGCCACAGAAATACCGACATGGGGCTGAAAACGATAGCCCAATTCTCCAGTCATTCCTGTTCTATATCCATTCCCATAATATCCTCCAAAACGTGAAGTCACCGAATATGTGAACAATTTAATGGGTGAAGAGATATACCCAAATCCTACGGATCTCCAGGTATGTTCTGAACCTTTTCTGACTGGCGCATTTCCCATACGGGTAGGATCGAAATCATATAATAATCGAACATAATCATAGCCATGGAAGGCTGAAAAGCTTGACTGATCCTTCATTTTACCTTCCAAAGCTACGTAGGTGGTATTATCTGTCAAACCACCTGAATTATTCCAAAAGCTCAAGCTATTTAAACGAACTTGCGCATAGAATAAGCGACTAGTTTTACTTTTAGGATAAAAAATCTTACCAACCTCTGGATTGATATTAGTGTAATTGACACGAGGCACATAACCCACTTCTGGATTATAACTATCCCCTACCCACTGATGCTTCCAACTCATGATCCAATGGTTATCTTTGTAGGCCAAAGAAGCCGCATGGGCAAAATTATTCGCCTTAGCATCTGGACTAATGGACTGATAATAGAAGATTTTACCGGTCCAGAAATTATTGGATGAGGCTAAATTGTATTCCACCCCAATATTTCTATTGAATTCAGCAAATCCATTTTGTCGCTGAAATTCGGTATCTATAAAGGACTGCTTGTTGATCATAAATATTCCGATGTTTGAACGAGCAAATAATTTCCTTTGCAAGGCAACCATGGAATAGTTTTGGGTAGGAACTCCCTTATCATCAATTCTTTGCGATTGAACATTCAACAAACCTATCCTCCAGTCATTGGTCAATTTACCACTCACACGAGCACCATAGGTTATGGGTGTTTGCTCATAAATACCGGTACGAGCGTTCAAGGCTAAACCAATACGACGAGAGAAAAATGGACGAATATTTTCGGTCCCAAACCCATCAAATAAATCAGAATTTTCAATGAAGAATTGTCTTTTTTCTGGATAAAACAACTCAAATCGATCTAGATTGGTTTGTTGACGGTCCACATCCACTTGCGAAAAATCAGGATTGATGGTCAAGTCCATGTTCATACTAGAACTTAATGCCACTTTGATATCTCCACCAATTTGCTTTCTAAAACTGGTTGGACTTTGGGTTTCATAATTACTCGTCACGCCCGATAACACATAAGGAATCACTGAAATATTTTGTTTGGGAGCGGGAGGAGGAGTTTCCCATAACAAAACACCTGAATAAGCTAAAGAGGCTGTAGGGAATTGTCGTGGCACCGGTGCCCAAGCAGATTTTTCTTTGGCTTGCAGGTCCAATCTACTGAAATTAATTCCCCAACGAGTACTATTGTTTTTATATCGAATGGATTTAAATGGAATAGCTGCCTCCCAAATCCAAGATTCCTTGTTATAAGAAGTGGATGACTCCCATTTATTATCCCAATTTAGGTTTACTTTCGCCCCCTCGGACATCTGGCCGTCCCATTGTGCCCCTGCGGCATTGGCTCCAAAGGAAAAACCGGTGGTTTTATCATCGAATGTATCTATAAAAACAAGGAAGTTATCATTAATACCAAAGCTAAAATCACGTTTAAGTGATTCTACTACATAGCGAGATTGATCTTTCAAAAAACACTCCGCAGAAATATATAAAAACTTATCATCATAGGTCATTCGAACATCCGTACGTACATTAGAACATAGTGTATCGGTTGGATTACACATCATAAAATCACTCACCTTAGCCGCTTCGAACCAGGCGGCTTCATCCAACTTTCCATCCATCTTAAGTGGACTTTTAGCCGGCTTGATGAGCATTTGGAAGTTTTCGTTTCGTTTGGCTGTTTGAGCTAGAGAAAAAAAAGTGGTAAGCGTAAAAATTAATAGGAAAATTCGCTTCATAAAAAAGGTTGTCGTAAATCAGTCTCGGCAATTTAACCAAATTAAACGGAAGCGTAGGTAGGTATTGTAGGGCAGCTTGGAACTTAGATGGAAATAATTCTTGAGTTTTTTTATTTCTATCGACAAAAATCCTTTTGCTTGTTTTATTTTTGTAGCTAGTACTAATTATCGAAAAGAATTATGGGAAGAGCTTTTGAATTTAGAAAGGCAAGAAAGTTTAAACGCTGGGGTCAAATGGCCAAAACGTTTACAAAAATCGGTAAAGACATTGTTATTGCTGTGAAAGCAGGTGGAGCAGATCCAACAGGTAACTCGCGTCTAAGGGCCATCATTCAGAATGCCAAGGCAGTTAATATGCCGAAAGATAATGTGGAACGTGCCATAAAAAGAGCCGTATCCAAAGACCAAGAGGATTATAAAGAAATTGTATACGAAGGGTATGCCCAGCATGGTATCGCTATTTTAGTAGAAACTACCACGGATAATATCAACCGTACCGTTGCGAATATTCGTTCATCTTTCACCAAATGTGGGGGAAGCCTAGGTACGCAAGGGATGTTGGACTTTATTTTTACGCGTAAATCTGCTTTTAAAATTGCGGCTAAACCAGAAATAGACTTAGAAGAATTAGAATTTGAATTAATTGATTTAGGTGGTGATGAAGTTTTTTTAGATACTGAAACGAATCAAATCAATATTTATGGAGAGTTTACAGCTTTCGGAGCTATTCAGAAATACTTAGAGGAGAAAGGATATGAATTATTAGGGGCTGACTTTGAGCGAATTCCTAATGAGACGAAAGAACTTAGCGATGAACAAGCCGCAGATGTGGAAAAACTAATTGAACGTTTGGAAGAAGATGATGATGTTCAAAATGTTTACCACAACATGGGATAAAGTAATAAGTAAAAAGCACCTAAAATTAGGTGCTTTTTACTTATTAAGCTCTTTCACCTTATTCGGACAAATACCTAGCTATCAATTCAAATCCATTCATGGAATTGGCAATTCCTCCAAAGCCTTATTTCAACCCTACCTTTTCAGATCAAAAGAAACGTCTGATTTTCACTTGCAAGTACATATCAAAGAATTTGATTTACAAGCGAAGGAAATAGTCAAATTTCATGCTGAAGTTTATGTAGATCGAGATTCTATCTTGGGACCACAATTGCTCTACAGCTACCGAAGCAGTTTTAAAACCCAAGGGCTAAAAAAGAATTCGGCCCATTGGGAAGAAATGGCCAAATTAAGTTCTCAAAGCCTAATTAAGCAATTTGCCATTTGGTGGAAAAACAATTGGGATAAAGACCCTAAATTAATTCAGCAAGTTAAGGTAGAATTTTTACCTGATTACTTACCCAGTTCCCAAGATGCCGACAGCCTTTTTTACGGGCAAAAAAAACTGGAATGGAGTGATTTTAAATCTAAACCTACGCCTGGTTCACGATTTGCTGCTCAAATATTTAGCAATTTTGAATACCATGCAAGCCCAAGAATTGAGCAAGGAATCCTATACCTTCCCTTACAAGTAAAGGTGTATATGTTACGTTCCTATTCCTGGAAAAAAGAAAATCTCCCTGACAGAGCCTTGGACCACGAAGCCACCCATTTTGCTATTACCCAAAGAGCTGCCAAGCAATTTAAAGAACTCATCACCCAAAGAACATTGCGCCCACTTTGGTATGAAAGCGAGCTGCAATGGTGGTTTTTAGATGCCTACCGCTGGATGAATAGCACACAAAAAGCCTATGATGAAGAAACTCAACACGGCATCAACTTATTGGAACAAGAAAAATGGAATGAAAGATTTAAATAGTTAGATAAGTGTCTAAATTATAAATCTACTTGAGCCAAATAGGCTTGAGCCTTCTTAGCGTCAAAGCGATATAAATAAGGTGCTTTGTGGGCCCCTCCTAAAAAACGCTTTTCTAAGCGCACCAGAATATCCATACTTAATATCTTTCGTTGGAAATTCGTCCTCACTAATTTTTTACCTAAAATGGTTTCGTAGACTTGCTGTAATTCAGACATGGTGAATGTTTCAGCCAAGAGGTTAAAAGCCAATAATTTTTGATCCAAAGACCATCTCAAGCGCTCCAGGGCTTTTTCTAAAATAGCTCGGTGATCTAAAAACATTTCAGGGATATCATGTATATCATTCCAAGAAAATTGGTCTGACATGTGGTCCAAATTGACGTTCACTTTAGAAAAATCAACCAAGGCATAGTAACCTACGGAAATATACCGCTCTGACAAAAAGGAAGTATCTATTCTAGATTCACCTATCTGCTCTTGAATTTTGGCATGCTGTTGGATGGCGTTTTGGTTTCGCTTGACATCTCCAAAAGTATAAAATTGCTCTAGGTACAAATCTTTTAGGCCAGTACGCTCAAAAAGTACCCGACTAGCTGCTTGATCAACATCTTCATTGGACTTGACGAATCCACCGGAAAGCGACCAGACATCGGTATTTTTAAATTTCAAAAGAAGTACTTTCAATTGGTTTTCATGAAATCCAAAGATGACACAATCCACTGAAATATTGGCTAACCAATCTGTTGCTGAATAATCTCTCACCATAAACGTAAAATTTAGGGATGCTTTTGAATAAATTCATGAATTTGCTTCACAAAAATCTGGTATCCCTTTTCATTCAAATGTAATTTGTCCGCAACAAAAATATCATCCATCAATGTACCATCTGCACGGAAAAAAGGGCTTTGCATATCCACATAAAACCTATCCTTTTCTTTGGAGATAATCTGTTGAATTCGATTGTTTAAATCTTTTTGTTTATCTAACATGGTCAATCGAGCTAAACTAGGTCTGGCAGCAATAAACACCAATTTGGTAGTAGGCAATTTAGCACGTAGTCGCTTGGAAAACTCGACGAACTCCTGAGCGATGAATTCAGGACTTTGACCCTTTGCCAAATCATTATCGCCTTCATAGATAAATACCCATGATGGCTGGTATTTAATGACCATTCGATCAAAATAATACAATGCCTCCTCTAGGGTAGAACCACCAAATCCGCGGTTAATGGAGGGATAGGCAGCCATATCTTGACTAAAAGTCTTCCAAAGGCGAAAGCTGGAACTTCCAATAAACAAACTTAGGTTTTTGGCAGGCATGGAAAGTGAGTCCTGCTTTTCATACGCCCTAATTTCCTTTTCAAATTTGTCGATTTGTGCCCATAGGCTAGTGCTCACCAAGAGCAAAATGCCTAGTAATAATTGTTTCTTCATCTTTATTCGTTAGGATAGACTAAACCTATTTGTTTTCTAATTTCATCTAAAAGTCCCATCAATTCTTGACTAAACTGATGCGTCATCCATTTGTTTTCCAATCGGCCAGCGCGTAAATCAGCTTGCACTGCTTCCGCCTCATAAGAATATCCCCATCCCTTTCGTTCGCATGCATACTCCTCCAATTCCCCAGATTCCAAAGTCAGGGTAATACCAAAGGTTTCATGAAAACGAGAATGCATCAAAATTTTTCCTTGGCTACCGTATATCGTACATGTGGTATCTGTTTGAGCCGCCAAAGTAGAAAATAATGTGGCAGTAGCTCCATTTTCATAACTAGTTACGATGGAGCAATTCATGTCCACTCCTGTAGGGGCCATGGTACCTGTAGCCAACAAAGTTTTGGGTTGGCCTAGTAACAATTTAGAAATAAAAAGAGGATATATCCCAATGTCCATCAAAGATCCACCGGTTAACACGGGGTTGAATAAACGACTCTCTACATCATACTCCGCTTTAAACCCGAAGTCAGCCGCCACATGCCTGATTTGACCTATCTTACCCGATTCAATAATCGCCAATACTTGTGCTACAGAAGGATGAAACCTCGTCCATAAAGCTTCCATTAAAAACAAATTCTTTTCTTTGGCTTTTTGAATCATTTCAGATACTTGCCTACCATTTACGGCAAAAGCTTTTTCACATAAAACGGGTATTCCTGCCTCTAAACACAATAAAGTGTGAGCATGATGAAGACCGTGAGGGGAAGCCACATAGACAACATCAATCAGGCCGCTGGATAGCATTTCTTCATAAGAACCGAAGGCCTTTGAACCTGGATAATGGGAAGCAAATTCTTCTGCTCGATTGATATCCCTAGAAGCCACAGCTGTTAGCTGGGCATCTGAAACAAAAGCTAAATCATCGGCAAATTTGCGCGCGATTTTACCGCAGGCGAGTATTCCCCAACGGATGGAATTTCCTGGATTAATCATTTTTTTCTAATTAAATAGCGTTCAAAGTTTGTATCAATGCCTCCACCTGTTCCAATGAAACGGCAGGGAAATTAGCAATTCTTATTTGACTTTCTTTCATTTTGCCATATCCTGATCCCACAATCATACCCGACTTATCTTTCACTTTCTGAATGATGGTCCCCGCTGCCTCCTGACAATTTAAAACAACTACCGTTTGAGAACGATGCGACTCATGCTCTACAAAAGCTTCAAATCGATTTGATTTCTTGGCAAAATCATATAGTGCCTTCGCCTTGCGATCCGTCTCTTTGCGGATTTGATCCACACCAATTCGGTTAAAATCTTCCGCCACTTTACCTAAAACATATATCCCCATCACATTGGGTGTCTCTGGCGTTTCAAACTTCTTATAATTTTCCCAAAGGCTCGGTAATGAATGATAAGTTCCAATCACCCCTTCATGCTTTTTCATCCTTTCTGCCTTCTCCAGCATAGCCTCATTGGCAATCCAAACACCCAAACCAGCTGGCATACCAAAAGCCTTTTGAACAGAGAAAAAAGCCGTATCTACGATATTAAAGTCTAAGTTGGTATAAGGAGCCGAAGAAACCATATCTACCGCTAAAAACTTGTCTTTGTTGGCTTTCTTTAATTTATGAATTTCCTGTGAACGCATTTGTACACCGGAACTTGTTTCATTGGCAGTAGCACAAATCAATTCAGCATAAGCTGGCACTTGTACATCTGCCGCATCAAAACCCTCACCAAATGGTTTGTGAGCAGCATGCGCATATTTGTGGAGTTCTTGTGCAAAGTCAAAAAACTTTTTTGAAAATGAACCATTCACTAAGTGAAAGCACTCATGCTCCACCGTATTCATGATGATTCTTTCCCAAATTTCTGTAGCAGAACCCGTAAATAAAATTGCATTATTCTGTTTAGGCAAATTAAACAATTGCCTTAATTGCTCATCGGCATGTTGGTATATTTTTCTAAACTGAGCAGAACGATGCGAGATGGAACCGATGGACAGACGAAATGCCTCCTCATAATGTCCTTGAACAGTAGGATAAAGTGCCGCTGGGCCAGGGGTAAAAAATACGGGTTGCATCATATAATTAGTAAAGCATTCTAAACTTAATGGTATTATCAATCAATTTCAATTCATTGACGATTTCTTCTGAATATTCCTTGGCCACATCGGTGATGACATATCCTGTTTTCTCGGTCGTTTTCAAGTATTGACCAATGATATTCACATGATACTTGGCAAAAACATTATTGATTTGTGCCAATATACCCGGAACATTGTGATGGATATGCAATAAGCGGTGTGCATTTTCCAATGGCGGCAATTGTAATTCTGGGAAATTCACGGACCCATACGTACTTCCATTGTTCATGAACTGCAATAATTTGGCAGGAACAAACTCCCCTATATTCGCCTGAGCCTCTTCGGTAGAGCCTCCGATGTGCGGCGTTAATATCACATTGGGTAAACCTCTCAGCTCATTGATGAATTCCTCATCGTTGGTTTTAGGTTCATAAGGAAATACGTCTACCGCAGCTCCCCAAACTTTGCCTGATTTAATCGCCTCTACCAAAGCAGGGATTTCCACCACATGACCTCTGGAAAGATTCAAGAAAATCACATTGTCTTTCATCCAAGAAAACTCTTGTTTTCCAATGATATTGGTATTGACCTTTCTGCCGTCAACGTGCAAACTCACAAAATCGGCTAAGTTCAATAATTCTTTCAAGCTGGAACATTTCTTGGCATTACCTAAGGCCAATTTATCGACCGTATCAAAGAAGTAAACTTCCATGCCTAATGCTTCAGCAATCACGGATATTTGTGTTCCAATATTTCCGTATCCAACCAAACCTAATTTCTTCCCACGAATCTCATAAGAATTGGTAGCCGATTTATCCCAAACACCCGCATGCATGCGCGTGGATTTCTCAAAAATATTACGCGTAAGCATCACCATTAAACCAATGGATAATTCCACCACCGAACGGGTATTAGAATAAGGCGCATTAAATACAGCAATCCCCCTATTTTCACACTCCGACAAATCGATTTGATTAGTCCCAATACAGAATGCGCCTACGCACATTAAACGAGCAGCATTGGGATGCTCCAATACTTTCTTGGTCAAATTGGTTTTTGAACGTAAACCTAAAATAGAAACATCTTTGATTTTCTCAATCAACTCGGCTTCATCCAAGGCTCCTTTCAATAATTCTACTTGGAAACCCTCCTTTTTAAATGCTTGTACTGCATGTGGATGAACGTTTTCCAACAATAACACTTTAATCCTAGATTTAGGATAAGACTGAGCACGACTCAATCCATTGATGTATAAAAACTCGTCTAAAGAAGGCACCACATGATCAGCTTTCTCTACCACCACTTTACGAGAAACATTTTCTGTAAATGCAAAAAACTTATTGGCTAAACCCGCCTCACGTAATTCGTAATCAGTATAACCATCACCAATCACATAAACCTCGCCTTCTAAGTGTAGGGACTGAAGCAGGCTAACTTTACCTCGATCCTTCGACAATAAATTATCATGATCGTAACCTGTTATATTTCCTTCCGCGTCATAATGAAACGTATTAGCAAATACATTTTCTGCTGGGATACCTAATTCCTGAACTACAGGAACAATGAAATCTTTAAACCCACTGGAAACAATTAAGATTTGCTCGGCATGCTCTTGGATAAACTCCTTGTTCCTTTTAAATGAATCGGAAATTTTACCTTTTAAAAAAGTAATTAATTGATCTACATGACTGCGGTTGGCAGACAAAAGTGCCACTCGATCACGCAAAGAATCTGCAAAAGAATAGGAACCCGCCATCCCTTTTTCCGTAATTTCCCGAATTTTAGAGACAATCTCACCCTGCTTCGGGTTTCCCTGTAAGGCGATATTCGCCAACTCATCTAGCCCTTCTACTTTGGTAAAAGTGCTATCAAAATCAATCACAATGTGCAATGGTTCCAACTGTTTATTAGACATAATTAATCGTTTCTTTATTCAAAAACCAATTCATTGCCCGTTGTTCCGACCACAAGGTTCCTCGATAACCTGAAGGATAAAATCCACAATGCCCGCCTTGAGCTGGCAATTCCAAAAATACCTGTTCCCAGTTTGAAGCCTGAGATGCGGGAAGGCATTCGGGCGATAAAAATGGATCATTTTGGGCGTTCACTACCAAGGTAGGAACCTGAATTTTATCTAAAAAATACAGTGAGCTATTCTGTTCATAATAGTCTTCTGCATCTTTAAAACCATGTAATGGACCCGTAATCACATCATCAAACTCCTTCAATGTTTTAATTCTTTGTAGAATAGCCACATCGACAGCCGTGGGAAATAACACAGCTTTTTCTTTTGCTTTAGATAGAAGAGTTTGTAAAAATCGATGAGTGTAGAGTCCATTTTCTCGTCGTGCCAACTTTCGGCTACTACTTGAAAGGTGCAAAGGTACAGAAAATGCCACAGCTTTTCGAATCAAATTTGGATGATTTTGCCCTTGCTCACCCAACCATTTCAAGGTTAGATTTCCCCCCAAACTAAATCCAGCCAAATAAATGCTATTCGCCCCACGTTGAATACAGGTTTGAATCACTTCTTCTAAATCATCCGTAGCCCCACTATGATAAAACCTGAGTTGCCGATTCATCTCACCTGAGCAGGACCTAAAGTTCCACGCCAGCACATTGAATCCTTGGGCCAACATGGTTTTGGCCAAACCTCTTACATATTGAGCCTGACTACTTCCCTCCAAGCCATGGGAAATAATGAGTAATGGTTTTTCGGATAAAGGCGTATCAGCATACCAATCAAAATCCACAAAATCCTGATCGCTTAAAATGAACCTTTCCCGCTGCGGTTTCAGGTCATTTATTTTACGAAATAAAGCAGTAAACATACTTTGTGTATGTCCTTCAGGTAACCAAATTGGGGCTTGATAATCGGGTTTTGATTGAATTAATGGCACGGTATCAAATAAAAAAGTCTGGTATTAGTTCGTGATCACCCAAGCTTGGATTTACTTTATACACCTCAAAATCCGTATAATTTGCTGCACGCAAAACCTCTTCGTCGATGAAAAACTGTCCCGTGGTGCTCACATGATCTTGCTTGAATATTTCATAGGCGGCATCTGCCATGATACTTGGTTTTCTAGCTCGATCTAACATCTCCGAATTGCCCACGGCAAATTCAATGGCTGCGGTAGCTATGATGGTTTTAGGCCAAAGGGAATTAAAAGCTACTTTATTCTTAAACTCCGCTGCCATACCTAGGGTACAGAGTGACATGCCAAATTTTGCCATGGAATAGGCCACATGGTTTTCAAACCAGCGCGCTTCGATGTTCAATGGAGGCGATAGTGTTAGGACATGGGGGTTTGAGGATTTTAATAAATGAGGCAAACAAGCCTTGGATGTCAAAAAAGTTCCTCGAGCATTGACCTGATGCATCAAATCATATTTTTTCATGTCGGTCCATAAGGTACCCGTCAATGAAATAGCCGAAGCATTATTTACCAAGATATCAATCCCCCCAAAGGTCTCTACGGCTTTTTCCACCGCTTCAAAAACATGATTTTCATCACGAATATCTAAGACTAATGGTAAGGCTCGGCCGCCTAAACGCTCAATTTCCTCGGCAGCAGAAAAAACCGTACCGGGTAATTTGGGATGAGGTGTGGCTGTTTTGGCAGCAATAACTACGTTTGCGCCCACTGAAGCCATTTTTTTAGCAATTTCAAATCCGATACCCCTGGAGGCACCGGTGATAAAAACTGTCTTGTTGCTGAAGTCCATCGTGTGTTATTTAAACTTTGTCTAATTTACTATTTTCTTGTCAAGACAGTACATAAAATAAATTTTGGTTTGTACTTTTGTTAATTATTTTTCAAAACCACCTAATGTCAATTCCGTTTAAGTCTATCAGTATATCTCATCGCTCTGCTCCTCTCACGATTCGTGAGCAAGTAGCCTTAAATGAGGAAGAAAGTAGAGCCTTTGCTATCAAATGCAAAGACCTTTTTGGATTACAAGAAATGCTGATTGTATCAACCTGCAATCGCACAGAGGTGTATTACAATACCCCGGAAGATATTTCCCAGGACTTAGTTAAAAGTTTATTGATTGAAAAAGGCTTGCATCAAACGCAAGAATACACGCCTTATTTCCATCTTGAATCTGACGCAGAGGCTTCTTTAAGGCATTTATTTGAAGTTGCTACGGGGTTACAGTCTAAAGTGGTAGGGGATTTACAAATCCCTAATCAAATTAAAAAAGCCTACCAACAGTCTGCCGATTTAAATTTAGCAGGACCATATTTGCATCGTTTGATGCATACTATTTTCTATGCTAACAAAAGAGTTGCCCAAGAAACTTCTTTCCGTGATGGAGCGGCTTCTGTTTCTTATGCGACCGTAGCCTTGGCAGAAGAATTGTCTCAGGCCATTGCTCAACCTAAGGTATTGATTTTAGGTTTGGGGGAAATAGGCTTAGACGTATGTAAAAACATGGAGGACAAAGATTTCGCTGAAATCACCATCATGAACCGTACCTTGGAAAAGGCTGAAAAAATAGCACACGATAAACCTTTCCGGGTGGCACCCATCGAGGATTTATGGAAGGAAATTGCACAAGCAGATATTATTATTTCTTCTGTCCGTAACCAAGACCCGATTATCACCCAAGCTGAATTAAAGAAATTATCGATTTTAACTTTCAAATATTTCATTGACCTATCAGTTCCTAGAAGTATTGAGGAAGGCATCGAAAAAATATCAGGTGTTTTATTATACAATATTGACTCATTAAAAGAACGTGCCGACGAAGCCTTGCGCATTCGAATGGCCTCTGTTCCTGATGTACGTAGAATCATCGATGAATCTGTAATTAGTTTCAATGATTGGTCAAAAGAAATGGAAGTTTCTCCTACCATTCACAAACTAAAAAATGCCTTGGAGCAAATCCGTAAAGAAGAAATTAATCGTCATTTGAAAGGATTAAATCCTCAAGAGGCAGAGAAATTAGAAAAGATCACGGCAAGTTTGGTTCAGAAAATCATCAAACAACCTATTATCCATTTAAAAGCTGCTTGTAAGCGAGGAGAATCGGATAGCATGGTGGATGCCTTGAATGATTTATTTAATTTAGAGGCATACGAGGAGGTTGATTCCAACTCACCCATCCAATAATTCCCCATGAAATCGGAGGTTTTACAGAAATTGGCTCGCTACTGCGCCTACCAAGAACGCTGTGTTTGGGAAATCAAAGTGAAATTGGACTCATTTTCTATTTTACCGGAGGATCAACAAGCCTACCTAGATTGGTTAGAAGACAATAATTACCTACATCAAGAGCGCTTTGCTCGCTTATTTGTTCGGTCAAAATTCAATCAAAAATCTTGGGGTAGAAATAAAATAAAATTTGAGTTAAAAAGACTTCAAGTTTCAGATGCTTTGGTACAAGCTGCCTTAGGGGAATTACACGAACTTCCCTATGATTCCACTCTGGAATCCATGATAGTCGAAAAATTTAAACAGCTAAAAGATTCCAATGATTGGGCAAGAAAACAAAAGTGCTACCAATATGCCCTGAGAAAAGGATTTGAGCCTGATTTAATTTCCATGTACATTCAACGACTTTCTTAAGGGCTAAAGGAGAGCAATTTCGGCATGCACCCTATCGAACAGAAAGTTTATGGTTTGCATAAAAACATTTTTTTTATACCTTTGGAACATGATTAAACAATCCACTACCTATTATTACGCTTATTATTACGCAGGATTCACATCTTGCCAATAGGCTATTGTAGGTATTGATTAATTTTAAACTTATTATGAGCCGGCCAGAAGTCGGTTTTTTTGTTTTATGAGCTTCACCATTTCTCCAGCTTCAAGATTACAAGTAGTGCAAGAATACTACTTTTCTACCAAGCTAAAACAGATTGCAGCCTTAAAAGCCTCAGGTATCCCAGTGCTGAACTTGGGAATAGGTAGTCCGGACTTAGCTCCTTCTGATGCGACTATAGAGGCGCTGATAGCTAGCGCCCAGAAAAAAGAAAACCATGCCTATCAAGGATATCAAGGAATTCCCGCACTCCGTGAAGCCTTTTCCCAATTTTATAAAACTCAATATCAAGTAGATATTGACCCCAATACAGAAATCTTACCCCTGATGGGTTCCAAAGAAGGAATCATGCACATAGCTATGGCCTATTTGGAAAAAGGAGATGTCACCTTAATTCCCAACCCTGGATATCCCACCTACCAAGCGGCCTGTGCGCTCACTGGTGCAGAGGTACAAAGCTATGAACTATCTGAGGCAAATGGTTGGCTACCCGACTTAGATGAATTAGCAAAACGAGACCTATCCAAAGTTAAAATCATGTGGGTGAATTACCCCCACATGCCTACTGGTGCTAAAGCCGATTGGGCATTTTTTGAAAAATTACGTGATTTTGCCTTGAAGCACGCTATCTTATTGGTCAATGACAACCCCTACAGCTTCATTTTAAATGATCAACCTATCAGCATGTTGAGCATTCCCGGTATGAAGGAAGTAGCTATTGAATTAAACTCTTTGTCTAAATCACATAATATGGCGGGCTGGAGAATTGGAGCCGTATTGGGAAAACAGAGTTTTTTAGTACCCATTTTGACTTTTAAATCCAACATGGATTCAGGCATGTTTTTACCTTTGCAAGAGGCAGCCGTAGAAGCTTTAAAAGCAGATGCCCATTGGTTCAAACAACAGAACAAAATTTATTCTGAGCGTCAGCAAGTGGTATTTCAATTAATGGACTTATTAAATTGCTCCTATGATCCAAAACAAAGCGGTATGTTCGTTTGGGCGAAAATCCCCAATACCTACGGAAGCGGATATGAGCTTTCAGATAAAATATTAGAAGAAAATGCCGTGTTCATCACTCCAGGTGGCATATTTGGAAGCCAAGGGAATGGCTATATTCGCGTATCTCTATGTGCCCCCATTTCCCTTTTTGAATCAGCCATTCACCGCATAAAAACACATTCAAATGGAATCAAATAAAGTTGTAGGAATTTTAGGGATCGGTTTAATTGGTGGTTCCATGGCCCTGGGTTTACGTAAAACTGGCTGGGCAAAAGAGTGCATTGGCATTGATACCAATCGTCCAAACCAAAAAAGAGCCTTGGAACTAGGCCTTATAGATCGCTTGCTCCCATTGGATCAAGCCTTACAAGTCATAGACGTGCTGATTATAGCTACTCCCGTAGATAATTTGGTTGAACAATTACCCAAAATTTTGGACCAATTCAATGAAAAACAGATTGTGATTGAAGTGGGATCGACCAAAAGTCCTATTTATGAAGCCTTAAAAAACCACCCAAGAAGAAAACAATTTGTCTCAACTCACCCCATGGCAGGTACTGAATTTTCTGGACCAGAGGCCGCAATCGATGGACTATTTGAAGGCAAACGTTGCGTCATTTGCGACCAGGAATTAAGTGATCCTGATGCCGAAAAAACCATCGAAAGTTTATACCAAGATGGCTTACATATGAATTTGATTTATATGGATTCCATCAGCCATGATGTCCATACAGCCTATATTTCACATATATCGCATATTTGTTCTTTTGCCTTAGCCAATACGGTTTTAGAGAAAGAAAAAGATGAAAAACGAATATTTGAGTTAGCATCCACTGGATTTGAATCTACGGTTCGTTTGGCTAAATCATCCCCAGAAACCTGGATTCAGATATTTCATCAAAACCAAGAAAACTTAATGGATGTCCTGGATGAATACATTAATACGCTATTGAAATACAAAGGATTGATGTTATCAGGTAGTTATGAAAAACTCAAAGAGGAATTAGCGAAAGCCAATGACATTGGGCGAATTCTTAACCGCAAATAAAAGATAAGCTCCAGACTTCTTGCGAGGTCTGGAGCATGTTAGTTGTATTGATGAAAGTATAGTAATAACGAATTAGAACACCAGGTTCAAATGAAATAAATTTCAGCTAGTTTGACTTAGGTGCCCGGTAAGAATAAGGCTTCCAAGTATTATTTTGAGGATTCAAATCAGGAAATACATGATCTGGATCTATAGTAACTGATTTGATTGGCAAAGTAGTATTAGTCTTAAATTCCCAGCTTCCTCCTCGCTGCCAAATTTCCACAGGGAAATTGTATCTTTCTTTTTTACCGTCTGATAATTCGACCTCTACAATGCCCGGCATAATCATTTTATCCAAATTCTTAATGGTTACAATGGCGCCACTGGCTGGATTTTGATCAATGTACACCACATCACTTACACTTTGATCTAACTTCCAAAGTTCAAAAAACCATTGTCTCCAAAACCAGGTTAAATCTTCTCCCGCACCATCTTCCATGGCATGGAAAAAGTCATAAGGAGTAGGGTGCTTAAAGGCCCATTGCTTTATGTAATTCTTGAAAGCATAGTCAAATCGGTCGGGACCTAAAATTTGCTCTCTTAATATTTTTAATCCAAAACCGGGTTTATTGTATGCTTCCCATCCTAAATTTCTAGGTTGAACCACGTCAGGGATCGACATGATTGGATCAGCATTTTCTCTAAACATGGGTTTAGCTATTTGATGCATATCAAACTTACGATTCTTATATTCTCCGTCGTTAAAGGCATCAGTAGAATAAAAGTTGATAAAGGTATTGAAGCCTTCATCCATCCAAGGAAATTTACGCTCATTGCTTCCGACAATCATAGGGAACCAGTTATGACCAAATTCATGATCTGTCACTCCCCATAGTGCGGCCGTTTGGTCACGGAAACCACAGAATATAATTCCTGGATATTCCATGCCTGAAACGATTCCAGCCACATTGGTAGCAGTTGGATACGTATATTCATACAACCACTTAGAATAATATTCAATGGAAGCTTTTACATATTCAGTTGACCTGCCCCAAGAATTTTTACCATTGGATTCCTCTGGATAAACCGAAATAGCCATGCATTTCTTTCCACTAGGTAGGTTAATTCTTGCCGCATCCATGATGAATGATTTCGAGCTAGCAAATGCTACATCACGGGCATTTTGACATTTAAACCTCCAAGTCAAACGATCTTTAGCCGGTCTGGAAGCTGGATTTTTTACTTCATCTTCGCCACGAATAATCACCGTAGTTTCAGAATTAGCTGCAGCATTCCAACGCTTCAATTGTTCTGCTGTGAAAACTTCGGCAGGGTTTTGTAATTCGCCAGAACCGACTACGATATGCGATGCAGGTACATTGATTGAGTATTCAAAATTTCCATATTCTAAATAAAACTCTCCTGCACCTAAATAAGGTAATACGTTCCAACCCTCGATATCATCATAAACGCACATACGCGGGAACCATTGAGCTACTTGGAATATCATTCCATTTTTCGTCTCTTGTAATCCCATGCGATCAGATCCGTTTTGAGGAGAAGTGAAAGAATAAACAATCTTAATTTTTACTTGACCCAATTTTTCAGCCATTGGTTGTGCCAAACGAATCTGCATACGCGTATCCTCCACGATAAAAGGAGTTGCTTTGCCATCTACTAAAACACTCTCAATTTTATATCCACCATCAAAACCAACATTACCAAAACGTCCTCCTGAAATTGGTGTCGTTTTACCTCCTCTGGATTGAGTATTAAAGGAGTTTTGATCTAATTGCAACCAAAGAAAACTTAATTTATCGGGGGAATTATTTTTGTAGGTAATTTCCACATCCCCTGAAATTTTTCTAGCCTCTTCATCCAAACTTACTTGAATTTTATAATCAGCAGCGTTTTGCCAGTAAGATGGGCCCGGAATCCCTGAACCTGATCGATAGGGCGAGTTCGATTGATAATTCCATAAAGGATGAAATAATTCATAGGCACTGTATGCCGACTTCGTTTGAGCCATTCCTGACCAAGTACAAGTCAACAGTAAGCAAGTGAATATTAATACTCTTTTCATATATTTTTCCAATGTTAAGATTCAAACACGGTTAAATTCTCCGTATCCATTAATCGTTTATTTAATCCCAAAGCTTTAGGTACTTCATAGTGATAGAAGAATTTCATGGTATGTAATTTATCCTGATAAAATTCTTTGTCTGCCGCTGAAACGCCACTTTCCAAGGATTTACTAGCTATGGTTCCTTGTTTTATCCATTGCCAAGCCACTACGATTAAACCAAATAACTCCATGTATAGGGTAGAGTCCGCTAAAAACAATTCAGGTTTTCCTTCGCCCGCAATCTTCAATTTGTGCATGGTTACGTGACCCAATTTGCCCACTTCTTGCTCTAATTCGTCTGCATATCGCTTGATTGAGGCTTGTTTTTTTGCCTCCTCAATATCCTTTTGAATTAAGTTCAACAATAATTTTAAGGCCTTACCTTGGTTAGCTGGTATTTCTCTTCCTAACAATGTCAATCCGTGAATACCGGTAGTTCCTTCATAAATAGACATGATCCGCACATCGCGGGCCATTTGCTCTAAAGGAAAATCCTCCGTATAACCATAACCTCCCAAAACTTGCAATCCTTGATTAACCGCTTGCAAGCCCATCTCCGCAGGATAAGTCTTTGCCACAGGTGTCATCAAATTCAATAAGGTATGGTAGTTTTCAGCCTCCTCTCCACTCAAACATTTGGAATAATCCTCCCACATAAAACATTGGAACAATAATCCCATAGCCCCTTCAACTATGGCCTTTTGGAAATATAACATCCGTTGAACATCTGGATGATTTTTAATCAAAGTAGGAGGCGTTTCTGGGTCTTTATTACTCAATTTACGCCCCTGCGAACGCTCATTGGCATATTGTTTTGAGAAATGATAAGCCGCCGAAGCAATATAAGCCCCTCCCATTCCTACGCCCAAACGCGCTTCGTTCATCATTTGAAACATGTAGGATAAACCTTTGTTAGGCTCACCTACTAAATAGCCGATGGAATCCCCTTTATCACCAAAGGAAAGGTGCAAGGCTGGTGTCCCCTTCTGACCCATTTTATGGTATAAACCCAAGGAAATCACTTCATTGGAAACCCATTGACCATTTTCATTTCTACGTTTAGGTACCACAAAAAGCGAAATACCTTTCGTGCCTTTGGGAGCACCTTCCAAACGAGCTAAAACCAAGTGAATGATATTTTCAGAAAATTGATTATCACCGCCCGAAATAAAAATCTTTTGTCCTTTTATAGAATAAGACCCATTGCCTAGATCCTTGGCCTGGGTAGAAACATCATTTAAGGAGCTTCCTGCCTGGGGTTCTGTCAAACACATGGTTCCTGTCCAGCGACCATTCAGCATATTGGGCACATACGCTGCTTTCAACTCCTCAGAGCCAAAAGAGGCAATTAAATGAGCTGCACCATTCGTCAATCCTGTAAACATTACAATGGAATTACTTGCCGCTCCACGAATAAATTCATGAGCTCCACCTACCGTACTTGGTAATTGCTGCCCTCCTTTCTCATAAGAAAATGTTGCACCAACCATGCCAGACTCTCCCATTTCTTTGATATAGGCCTCTGTTGATGGATGCACATGCACCGTTCCATCAATTAATTCAGCCGGATGTCTATCCGTATCAACAAAATGAGGACGTAAGTATTTCTCAGCAATAGATTCTGCTGAGTCCAATACCATGTCAAACATATCGGGAGTATAATCCGCAAAATAAGGGTTTGAACACAAGGAACCGTAGTCCAACACTTCTTTTAAAATAAAGTCGAGATTCCGACGATCGTATTCTTTTGCCATATTGTTATACATTAGGAATCCAAAAATGCAGAAAAAAAATATATTATGCAAGCATACTATATTTCTAGTAAAAGTTCAAAACCAAAGAGCTATTTAAACAGCCCTCAACTGCATTTACCAAAGCAGCTTATCCTATGTATTATTTTTGATGGACCTTAAAGAGTTGCGCCGCTCCGGCATTTTTGGCAAGTAGGATCGAAAAACCATTTGCCCGCGTACGGATTTTAGACATTTTGCGCACTTGTCCAGAATAGTGAAATCCAGTTTCCTTAGATTTTTTAGGTGTATAGATTCCCTTGGCATTACCTAATAATAACAAACCGTAATCCGCATCAAACCTCCCCCATTCTGGTAAAACATCAAAGAAATTCCCGGCTAGAAGAATATCCAAATTCCCATCCCGATTAAAATCAGCGGTTTCAATGGCTTTAATTGGAGAAAACTGAGCCTCTTTGGGTAAGTTGGACCAGGTAAAATTTCCCTTTCCATCATTGATTAACAAACTTGATTCGGTCCGTACAATTTGCCTTTGAATACTACCCTTTCTTTCTTCAGCTGTGAATAAATCTTGGATGGTCTTATTGGCGAAATCCTGGTAAGTGGTAAACCTTTTTTTAATTAATGGAATGGCCTTTTGCAATTCACCTTTTAATACCATGGGATAAATATTTCCGTCTTCAGATTTGCTGGAAATAATTTGTTCCAATGTGCCATTTTTATCAAAATCATTCACGTCTAAAATGGCCGGTTTTTCTACTGAGGCGTGAATTTTAGTATTCAAGCCCATGTTTCCTAAAACAAAATCCACATCCCCATCTTGATCTAGATCTGCCGAATGTATCGTATTCCACAATCCACTGGAATTGGGTAGGTTCCCTTCTGAAAGCAATTGCTTCCCTTTTGAGTTTTTAAAGATAAAAATACCTCCCCAATCCTGTGAGACTATTAAATCAAGATAGCCATCTCCCTGTATATCTGCCCATACAGCATCGGTTACCATTCCTAAGTCGGAGATACCGGGCATAAATCGCCTACTTTGTTCCGTAAACTGCCCATGTCCGTCATTGACTAAAAAACTGCTCGAAGGACTTAAACCATATTTGGAGGAGATTAGCCTAGATCCAATAAATAAGTCTAGGTCCCCATCCTTATCAAAATCAGCGGCAGCAGCAACAGATCCATTTTCTAGAATTTGAGGAAAACCTGTACTTATTTTAAAATTTCCTTTGCCGTCATTGATATATAATTTATCTCCTAACTCTGGTGATGTAGGGATAAATTCATTACTACCGGTTAACACCAAAAGATCCAGGTCTGTATCCTTATCGGCATCAAAAAAAAGAGCATAAGAGCACTCCAAAGTTGCATCGGAAGCAAAAGCTGGGCTACTTCTTTCGACAAATTTACCTGAGGATTGTTGCAGAAATAATTTCTTTTCTTGCCCCTTTCCTCCCCCTAAATACAAATCATCTAAACCATCTCCATTGACATCGCCTACTGCCAAGCCTGGCCCAAGGGTGGAAAACTTTTGTTTCAATAAAACGTCTCGATCAAAATCATTGAATAAACTTTCTTGGTGTTGATAGTTCAAATTGCCTTGGCTTATATCAGCTATCAAAACTTCCGCTTTAAAGACCTTATTTGCGCTTTGCTTTTGGGCATTTTTATAGTCCAAAACTAGCTGCTGATCCGACTTTGGATTAAGAATCCATTGAACGGCATCGTCTGGCCAAACTACTTTCATGGAATCTATGATCGCGGATTGGCCTAGTCCAAAAACTAATTGATGATCACTTGAAGATTGATAACCTCGATTAGGCATCTGTTGGAGCACCTTCAATGCCCCTTTTTGATATAGGGTAACGGTTGTACCTATACCATTGACATTTTTTGCTGTCCCTTTAAGTTTAATCCTTAAGTAATGGTTTTTTAGCTGCTCAGTACTTTTATTTTTAAAAACTGAAATAGGAGCATTGACATTATTAACCACTAAATCCAAATCACCATCATTATCTAAATCCCCATAGGCTGAACCATTGGAGAAACCCGGCCCACCAAGTCCCCAAGCATCAGCTTGATTGACAAAATTCCAATCTCCTAGATTCTTGAAGGCATAATTTTGAATAGGCACAGAAGGGATTTTATCTGTCAAATCCTTGTAATCAAACTTGACTCCCTTTAATATCTGCTGAACGGTTCTTCTATCCCCTAAAAAATCAACAAAATCCTGATCAGTTAAATCTTTGGCGATACCATTGGCTACGAAAATATCTTTTTTGCCATCATTATCCATATCGAAAATCAAGGCTCCCCAACTCCAATCGGTGGCATGAACTCCGGCTAATTGTCCAATTTCACTAAAGGTCCCGTCGCCATTGTTCAGATGTAAATTATTTCGCATGTATTGATGCCAAAAACCTTGTTTCAACTTCAATTCCATCAAATTATACCCTTCAAATGTACTCGTAGTTTTAAGGCGTTGATCATTTCCGGGCAACATATCGGTCACATAAATATCCAAAAAACCATCATCATTGATGTCAGCAATATCCGCCCCCATGGAACTTGAACTTGTATGAGGCATTTCGTTGACAATATCCTCTTTAAATGTTCCATTTTTCTGATTGATGTACAGATAATCGTGCTCATAAAAGTCATTGGAAATGTAGATATCTGGCCAATTATCATTGTTGACATCGCCAATGGTTATTCCAAGGCCAAACCCAATTAAACTTCCAAAAATCCCTGCTGATTCAGAAACATCCGTGAATTTTATCGAATTACTTAATTCCGAATCATTTCTAAACAATTTATCTCCCCCCAATTTATCCCGTTGATTTCGGGAGTTGGTGTATCCTAACTTACCAAAGGGCGTCAGGCTATTATTCAACAAATACATGTCCAAATCCCCATCTCGGTCATAGTCAAAAAAGGCTGCATGGGTAGAAAAACCACCATCTTCCAATCCTACCTCTTTGGCCACTTCCTTGAATCGAGGAATTCCGGCTTTATTCCCTTGATTTAGATACAACTGATTACCCCTCAAATCGAGAGAACCTGAATTACAAACATAGATGTCCATCAGACCATCACCATTGATATCAGCAAATGTGACTCCGGTAGACCAAAATTTCTTCCCAACTATTCCTGCCTGTTTAGAAATATCCTCAAAACTCATATTGCCTTTGTTGAGGTATAATTTATTGTCTTCTAAATTAGAGCTTACAAACAAATCAGATAATCCGTCATTGTTCACATCACCGATGGCAACTCCCCCTCCATTGTAAAAATTTCGATAATTGAAAATATTAAAA
Organism: Cytophagaceae bacterium; assembly: GCA_027491315.1. GTDB lineage: Bacteria > Bacteroidota > Bacteroidia > Cytophagales > Spirosomataceae > Aquirufa. The sequence continues at coordinate 34,643 of JAIXWL010000004.1, read as the reverse complement.
TCTTTACTATCCTTGATATTATTGGCAAAATCTATCCCTGTTTCAGATGCAGGCAATTCTTCAAAAAGCGTTTCTTCTTTGTTCGAACATGAAAACAGTAAACAAGAAATTACACTACAATATAAAAGTAAGCGCATAACATTACATTTTCTTAATCACTCCCCCTTAAGGAACTGGGTCATAACCACTGCCTCCCCATGGATGACAACGCGCGATACGTTTCGCAGCTAATTTAGTTCCTTTCCAAATACCATGTTTAAGTAAAGCCTGTTTGGCATATTCAGAACAGGTGGGGGAATACCGACAAGCATTGGGTAAAAATGGAGAAATCATTCCTTGGTAAAGCCGAAGAAGCAATAGCATGAAATGCCTTAATAGAGTTGAAATAAATCCCATTTTTGATGACTGATTTTCAAAAATAAGTCTTTTTCACTCAAATTTATTGGTTTTTACTGCTTTTGAGTTGAAAAAACTGTACATTTCTACTATATTGTGTAGCATAAAAAGACTTACCTGTTCATGAAATTGAATCTCCCAAAATCCATCTTTTTATTCTCCCTAAGTGCATTTATCGGGATTCTATCTTGTTCTCATCAACCAGGACACCTTTTTGAATTCAGTTCTGCCACAGAAAAAAGAAATGATAGCATTGCTTCCCTATACAATCCAACGGTTGCAAAGCAGAAAGCTGTCAAATTGGATACTTTTTTTCAAAAATTACATAGCAAAACAGGGTTCAATGGAGTGGTGCTTGTTTCCCAATATGGTAAAATCATTTATAAAAAAGCCTTTGGCTTTGCTAATTACTTCACGAAGAACCCCTTAACCACGCAAACCCATTTTCAGTTGGCCTCTGTTTCCAAACAGTTTACTGCTGTTGCCATCATGCAATTGAAGGATAAAAATCAGCTTAATTATGATGATCCCATCTATCAGCATATCCCAGGCTTTCCATACGATTCCAGTTTAACCATCCGTAGTTTATTAACACATCGTTCGGGTTTGCCTAACTATGCCTATTGTTTGGATAAATTCTACAATAAGAAAAGCCCACTGACCAATAAAATGGTTGTTGATATGATGATTCGTTTAAAACCTCGAATCGATTATCGTCCTAATGCCAAGTTCAGCTATAACAATACGAATTACCTACTACTGGCCTACATCGTAGAACGTTTAAGTGGGGAAGATTTCCGTGGATATTTGAAAAAACACATTTTCGAACCAGCAGGAATGCACAACACCTTTGTTTATGACCCCATGCATCCGGAAATGTTAAAAACGGCTGCTACGGGATATTCTCCTAGAAGAGGTCAGCCGGCAGTGGTAGGTTTTGATCATTTAGATGGCGTAGTAGGTGATAAAGGGATTTACTCTACCGTAGATGATATGCACCATTGGGATATGGCCTTGAATAATGAATCCATTGTCAAATTAAGCACTTTGGAAGAAGCTTTTTCACCGCAACATCGCACGCCTAACGTTTTGCCTAAAAACTATGGTTTTGGTTGGAGATTGACTCAGTTAGATAATGGTGAATGGCTTACTTACCATACCGGTTGGTGGCATGGTTTTAAAAACTATTATTTACACAACGCCAAAGATAATTCAGCCATTATTATCCTAGGAAATATGGCCAACCATTCTTTGGGCAGAGTTAATATCGTTCAATCGATTCTATATCCAGAAAAAACAGCTTTATTTATGAAAGGCGAAGCCCTACCGATGGAATTTACCGGTGGGATATAATTTAATTCGACAAAATCATGAAAATTAAAACTACTTTACTCACTTGCCTAGCTTGCCTGTGTTTAAGCACAATGGCTTGGGCACAAGACGACGAGGCCATCAAAAATACGGTCAATGCCTATTTAGATGGAATAACTAAAGGTGATACCGCTTTATTAGGCAAGGCTTTTCATTCAACGGCCATTTTACGAACATTTAATGCAAGCACGGGTAAAATCCAAGATTTCCCGGTTAGAAACTTTATCCGCAATACTCCTGCCGGTGGAGCCAAAGCCACGACCAAATTAGTGGCCTATTCCTATGCTGGAATTTCAGCTACGGCTACGGTAGAACTTGAATTTCAAGACTTCAAATACATTGATTTATTAAGCTTATTGAAGGTGAATGACGAATGGAAAATTGTTTGTCGGGTTTTTAGTCGGGTTGACAATGACGTTCAAATAAAAGGATCAGCGGGGATAACTGCGGCGAAAACTCCAGCAAATACGAGTAAGAAAGTAGTTAAACCGAAAAAAGATGACGGTTGGTAAAATAGATTTTACTCCATAATAAAAGGTATAAAAAAAGCCCAGGCCATGCTTGGGCTTTTTTTATACCTTTTATTATTTGTAGCGAATAGGAACTACCAATAGATAGGGCCTTTACCTAAATACTTCTCAACGATTGGCTCATAATAAGGCTTCAACTCGTTGTAATCAGGTACTTTAGGCGATTTGGTATACAAATCGTATTTATTAAAATCTTTGATCCAAGCTAAGTACTGCTCATCCTCAGCATTCATGAATTGCTTGTAAGCACCACCAGTGTGCCAAGGGTAGAAAGAATGGTAACGAATCATGACCATTCCAGCATGAGGAATTTTGTTATCCTTATGATTTTTCAATACCTGATATAGGTACTCATCATGCCCCCAAGCCAATTCTAAATTATCTAAACCACAACCTGGAGCATAAACACCTAAGTCAGTATTGTATAAATCCACCAATGAATCTGGGTTTAAGGCATTGAATTCTGGATATACGCAAGAATCTGGGAATTTACATCCAACGGCAAAAACATCGCCTACTAATCCCCATTGTTCTGCTTGAGAGGTTCCATCTTCATCACTTCCAAATAAATACATGGCTTTACCTAAGTCATGAATTAATCCTACTAACTGCATCCAATCCGGACGACCTTCAGCACGAAGACCTTCTGCTGTTTGCAATAAATGGATTACATTGGGAAGATTTAAATCTGGATCACTGACGTCTACCAAAGCATTCAAACGCTCCATCATTTCCCATAAATCCATCGGACGTTCAAAAGTCAAATACTTTTTCTTCATCTTTTGAACATAATCATAGGTTTGACGCGAACGCATCTTTCTATAATGCTCTTTTACTGCAGCTGTAATATCTCCTTGCTCGTAATTTCTGAATTCACTCTTTTCCTTGGCAATAGTAGTTTCCATGGTTCTTTAAATAATTTGAGTTACAAATTACAAACTAAGATTTTAAAAATAAAAATTAGGGATGTATTACTGATAAAATAATCGCACTAAGCAGCATCAGTAAACCAAGAATAAAAAATACGTTAGGACTCAAAACGGGCACAGATTGGTCGTTTAATGAGGCCTCATACGGTTTTTCCGATAAATATCGAACTGGTATTTCCTGACCAATCTCATAATTTTTCATCAGACCTCTTTCCGCCTCACGACGAAATTCAAGTCCATTTACTTGATATGAAACGATTGGAAAATAAATTGGGAAACGACCGGCATGGTCTCCGCGGGCATATCGACGAGAAATCTCTACGACTCTCCCGTAGGTTAATTTACTGTGTTCAATCCATGCTTTACGTTTTTGGTATAATCTTCCGCCAACACCCAAAAGTACTAGGGCAATGACCGCGAACAGAGCCATAAACAAAAAGGTTGATCCTTGAAAATTACCCGTTGGCCTAGCCGAAATCAAAAAAATAAAATTCAATTCCATGTAACACAAATCCATGAGCGCTTTAATTTCCCTGAATTTTGGCCAAACTAACAACAAATATCATTGAAAATCAAATACTTAAGAGTTTGCGTTTAATAGTTACTTAATGCCTATTTTGGCTGTTTTTTGAAATATTTTTGTCAATTTTCTATTTTAGGGTTTAAAATTTTAGCCTTTAAATAAAAAAAATGGGAAAAAGCTATTAGAAGAGTTCAAAATAATCATCAATAGAGGCTAAAAATTATTTTCTAAAAGAAGTAAAATTCATTCAAATTTGTATTTTTGGCTCACTCAAAACACGCTAAAATGAAAAACAGCACTCGAATTCAATTAATGACCATGATGTTTCTCATGTTCTTTTCTTGGGGATCATGGTATGGTCAAATGAGTAAATACCTATTAACCACCTTACATGCCACGGGAGATCAAGTAGGAAATGCCTATACTACTTTTTCAATTGCCTGCATTAGCGCTCCTTTTTTTGTTGGATTAATAGCCGATCGTTTTTTTTCTGCCCAAAAAGTAATGGGGGTTTTAAATATATTGGGGGGTATAATCTTATATTTCTTGAGTCAAAATAAAGACCCAGAAACGTTCTTTTGGTATATCCTAGCTTACACACTATGTTTTGCTCCAAACCTAGCGCTCTCTAATTCCATCGCGATGAATCAAATGAATAATCCAGAAAAAGAGTTTCCTAGTATTCGAGTAACGGGAACAGTGGCCTGGATTGTTGTGACCAATATCATCGGTTTTTTGGCCTTAGGAGATCAGGTAGCTATATTTCAGATATCCATGATAAGTTCTTTTATTTTGGGAATTTATGCGTTCTTTCTACCAGACACTCCTCCCAAGGCAGACAAAAATTCATCCATTGGACAAATCATAGGAATCGATGCCTTACAACTTTTCAAGGATCGATCCTTCCTCATTTTCTTTGTTTCCTCTATTTTAATTTGCATTCCGCTATCCTTTTATTATGCCTTAGCCAATCCTTCATTAACAGATTCTCACATGCAAAATGTAGAGAACAAAATGTCGTTTGGTCAAGCATCTGAGGTCATTTTCATGTTATTAATTCCTGTAGCCTTTACACGTTTAGGTGTTAAAAAGATGTTGATTGTAGGTTTGATAGCTTGGGTTATCCGATTCCTTTGCTTCGGTTATGGAGATGGAATAAGTTCTGAATGGATTTTATTCTTGGGCATTATTCTACATGGAGTTTGTTACGATTTTTTCTTTGTGACAGGTCAAATCTATACCGATCAAAAAGCGGGGGAAAAAGTAAAAAATTCAGCCCAAGGTTTGATTACACTTGCCACGTACGGGGTTGGAATGGGCATTGGCTCCAAACTATCAGGAATAATTTTGGACCATTATACGGTTAATGGAGTACATAACTGGCAGGCAGTCTGGATGGTTCCTGCAGCCATAGCTGGCTTGGTACTGGTTTTATTTATTCTTTTCTTCAGTGAAAAAAAAGAAGTTGTAGCTTAGGTATTTTTGATTTTACGGATCATCCAAAATAATAAAGATGGACTGAGGCGCTTGACAAACAAACCAAGCGCTTCCAGTTTTCCTCCGATGAAATATTCATTTTTTTGTAGAAAAACGGCCTGCACTATCCCTTTCGCTGTAATATTTGGGTCTAGACCTTTCGCTTGGTTAGGGTCCATTTTTCCATAAGCTTGGCCATGTTCATTCATGGCATGTAAGGATATATTGGTCTTGATGTATCCGGGTAAAATTGTACAAACCTTGATCCCAAGATCATGAACTTCTGCACGAACAGCGTCAAATAAACCAATTAGGGCATGTTTGGAAGCTCCATAAGCCCCCCTTCTTGGAGTGGATATTCGGCCCGCAACCGATGCAATAGGTACGAAGGTACCTGAACCCTGCTTTTTAAAAACGGGTAATAGTTTTTGAGTCAGAGACACAATCGAGAAAAAATTGATTTCAAATAATTTCCTGTAGACATCGAATTGGGTGTCCTCTACAAAAGATCGCTGACTAATTCCTGCATTAAGTACCATGATGTCTACTCGCCCAAAAGTAGATAAGACCTGTTCTAGCATGGCATCATGCAGCTCCAATTGAACCATATCAAAAGGCAAGACCAAAACACTGTGTCCATACGTTTGACATTGGTTAGCTACTCTTTGTAATTCTGACTCCCTGCGAGCGGACAGTACGAGATGAGCACCTTCTTGAGCAAAGGCATGCGCTAAGGCCTCTCCAATGCCTGAGGAAGCACCGGTGATCCAAACAACTTGGTTGATAAATTTCATGATTACGAAGCGTAAGAAATATGTCTAATTTCTAATTCCTTGAAAAAGTCGGCCATGGGATTCACTTCCAAACGAAGCAGTTTTTGCCATAAACGAATGGCTTTAGTCATCAAACCGCTCTCAATTAAAAAACCATCGTGGCCATAAAGGGAGTCGATTACTTGGAAAGATGCTCCAGGAATATGTTTGGCTAAATATTCTTGCTCCACAATAGGAAATAAAGCATCTGATTTAATACCAATGACTAAGGTCTTTGACTTTACCGACTTCAATGCTTTGATAACTCCCCCTCTATTTCTCCCCACATCTTGGGAGTCCATCATTTTTGACAAAATATAATAGGAATAGGCATTAAATCTGCCAGCTAGTTTTTCACCTTGGTAACGCTGGTAAGATATGGCACGAAGCGATTCTCCCGTCGAGTTTTCTTGTCGGGCCTGTGTGATTTGATAGGTTTCGTAATTACGGTAAGAAATTAAAGCGGTTGCTCTGGCGGCTTTCATTCCTTCAATTCCAGCTCTTGGTTGAGATTCTTTCCAGGTAGGATCCACCTCAATGGACATTCTTTGGGATTCATTGAAAGCGATTCCCCAAGGAGAATGCACGGCATTAGTGGCAATTAATATAAGGTTCTCGATTAAATCAGGCTGAATGATGGCCCATTCTAGGGCTTGTTGACCACCCAAAGAACCACCGATACACGTTTTAATCCGATCAATGCCTAAATCCTTTCTGAGCAGGTCAAAACTATGGACAACATCTCGAATGGTGACTGTGGGGAAACTATGGTAATAAGGTTCATTGCTTAATGGATTGGTAGAAAGCGGCCCAGTAGAACCGTAATGTGAACCTAATATATTGCAACAAACGATAAAATGATTTTCCGGGTTAAATAATTTACCTGAACCAACCAAGCCTTGCCACCAATCAGAGACTTCATGACTACCGGTAAAGGCATGACATACCCAGACCACATTATCTTTTGCGGCATTTAATTTACCCATGGTTTCATAGGCTAATTGAATGGAAGGAAGAACGCCACCCATTTCTAGCGCAAAAGAAGAGGAAGAATGAAATTGATGAAACTCAGCTTGCATGTACAATTCGTTTATATTTCCCTAAACAGGCATTTGCCTGGGGTAGGAGTTAGCACCTTAGTCGATTAAAACTGGTTGCCAGAAGTTCGTTGAGCCTAGTCTCTCCCTTCTTCTTTATAAATCAATGCTGCTTTTGCGATTGACTTGGAAATACAAAGTAAAGGATGAAATGGAAGAATTCCAAAATTATCGCTTTTTCGGAGAGATTTGTCAACTTTTGAAAAGTTGACAAATCCAAAGTTGACAAATTTAAAGGACAGCAAAGCTAAATTCAGCCTAGCGAATTCGTTAATTTATTCTTGATAATTTTTATCTATAAATTGATAATAGCACAAATTAGTAGTCAATGAAACCACTTTTTAAGACTTAATTCGGATATTTGCAGCATGCTAAAATTACTTAGTTTTTACGGCGGCTTGGGTTTAGTGCTGTGGGGTGTCCATCATAGTAGCTTGGCCGAATGGTTGCATCCCGATGTTAAATTCATCTGGGCCTTCTTTTTCTTTTTGGCCTATTTAAGTCATGCCCTTCATCAAATCGGTTGGAAAAATGACCGAGAGAAATTTATCCCCTTCCACATGGCTTCACTAGCCATTCGGTTCATAGCAAGTCTCATTTTCATCGGAGTTTTTGGATATGTAGGAACTCCAGAAATGATCTTATTTGTAGGGAATTTTTTTGTACTCTATTTATGTAGTACAAATTTTGAAATAATTGGTTTGCTTCGTAACTTGCGACGTTTTTAGAAAAGGCCTAGGCCAAAAGTCACAAAAATCCTTTTCTACATCCAGCTAATCAACGAATTAGCAATATTATTCAAAGAAATTCAAGTAAAAGCGAGCATTAAGATGTCGGGTAAGTCCATTTTCAAAAAAGTGTATTTTTCAAATATAATCCTCGGATTATTCATTTCCCTTTTCAGTTTCTCTGCTTGGGCCAATGAGCCAGTAGCAGCCGAAGCGGCCGAGCATGCTCCAAAGCAAGAAGAGAAGTTCGATGCAGGTAAAATGATCTTACATCACATTGCTGATGAGCATGAGTGGCATTTCTTCACCATAGGACATTTCCATGCAACTGTTCCGCTTCCTTGTATTGTATATACTCAATCAGCTGGTTTGCAGATTTTTTCTTCTTCCAATTTCAAAAACGAACATCATGAAGAAGTTCCTTACCAAGGCTTAAAACTAGAACATGGTAAGATACATGCGGAAAATGGAGAACAAGTTTATGATATTTCCATCACCAAAAATGTGGCTTCCTTGTTAATCTCCGCTGTTTTATTGCTAAGTATTTTCATCGGAATTGGCAAAACATATAAAGAAAATCCTCACCGTGCACCTAAAGGCGTTCAATCATTATTTGAGCCCATCATCATATTTGTCCGTGACGAAATTGCCAAAAACAATATCGGCGAAAAACATTATCGTCGCTTTATGCCCTATTTATTGACTGTTTTCTTCTTCATTTGGTTCAACAATATGTTGGGCTTAATTCCAGGAGGAGCCAACGTAACTGGAAATATTGCGGTAACTGCGGTATTAGCCATCATTGCATTTTTTGTGACTAACCTAAATGGTAAAGCTACCTATTGGACTCACGTATTTGCCATGCCAGGTGTGCCGAAGTGGATGTTGTTGATTATGACTCCGGTTGAAATAGTGGGTGTTTTCATGAAGCCATTCTCCTTAATGGTGCGTTTGTTCGCAAACATGACCGCGGGTCACATCATTTTATTGAGTTTAGTTTCCCTAATCTTTATTTTTGAAAATTCAGCATTAGGAATTGCCGTAGTACCGTTCTCCTTATTTATGAACGTGATTGAATTGATTGTTGCCTTCATTCAAGCCTTTATTTTCACCATGTTGGTTTCAACCTACATTGGTGCAGCTATTGAAGAGCACCATCACTAGAATTTGTATTTTAATTTTTATTCATAAACCCAATTAGTATGTCTCTTTTATCAATTTTATTGGAAGTTTCTGTAGGAACTGGTCTTGCAGGTGTTGGAGCTGGTTTAGCTGCAGTTGGTGCTGGTTTAGGTATCGGTAACATTGGTGGTTCTGCTATGGAATCTATCGCTCGTCAGCCAGAAGCATCAGGAAAAATCCAAGGTGCGATGTTGATCGTAGCTGCTTTCGTTGAGGCGGTTGCTCTTTTCGCAGCAGTAATTTGTTTGTTGGTTACTTTAAAGTAATTCAACCCAAAGTTATGCCTCGGGTTAGCCTTGGCAAATGACTTAACTTATTTCAAACGCAATTTGGTCGCACTAGGCGCCAAATTGCGTTTTTAAGAAGATTCTAACATCTTAATTATACACAAGTATGGAGTTAATTACCCCAGATTTTGGACTTATCTTTTGGCAAATTCTAGTATTCGGAATTTTGTTCTTTCTCCTAGCAAAATTTGCTTGGAAACCCATCATTCAATCATTACATGAGCGCGAAGAGTCCATTGACCAAGCGATCAAACTTTCTGAGGAAACTAAGAAGGAAATGGCCGAACTTAAAGCAGGAAATGAGCAATTGTTAGTTTCTGCCCGCGCTGAGCGTGATGCTTTAATCAAGCAAGCTAAAGAAGCAGCTGATGCCATGATTTCTCAAGCTAAATTGGATGCCCAGACGGCTGCTAATCAAGAAATTGAAAAAGCACGTGTAGCTTTTGAACAAGAAAAAGTAGCTGCTGTAGCTTCAATTCGCAAGGAGGCAGCCAGCTTATCGCTTGACTTAGCTGAAAAAGTATTAAAAAGCCAATTGAAAGACAAAGCTGCACAAGAGAAATTAGTTTCTGAGTGGATTGCTGATGTCACATTAAAATAAGAAGCAACACCTTAAATTTGATCAAATGTCTGAGTTAATTGTTGCCCACCGTTATGCCAAATCTTTGCTAGATTTAGCCATTGAAAAAAAGGTGGTGGAAGATGTTTACCAAGATATGGTGAGCTTCCAAGAAACCTGCCAAAACAGTAAGGAATTGGTGCTAGCATTTAAAAGCCCAATCATCAAGCACGGCACTAAAATGACTATCTTGAGTAAATTATTCAAAGATAAATTTCACGCTGTGTCTTATTCTATCTTTGAAATTATTACACGTAAAAACAGAGAAGAATTCTTACCTGCAATTGCGAAACAATTCATTGAATTATATACTTCGTACAAAGGAATTCAAAAAGCCGATGTCGTTACCTCTTCTGCCTTAACAGAAGAACAGCGTAATAAAGTGATTGCCATCGTTAAAGAATATTCTGGAAAAGATGTTCAATTACATGAATCCATTGACGAATCCTTAATCGGTGGATTTATCCTACGTGTTGGAGACAAACAAGTCGATGATTCTATCCGACGGAAACTAAATGATTTAAAAGTTTCTTTCGCCTCATAAATTAAAAGCCTTGTTCATCAAGGCTTTTTTTATCCCTTTCTCATGAAACGTTTTTGCTTACTTGCTGGATCTATTTTAGCCGCCATTTCAGTTGGCATAGGCGCCTTTGGTGCCCATGCCTGGAAAGCTTATTTGTTGTCGACTCAAAGGCTAGACACCTTTGAAACCGCTTCTAAATACCAAATGTATGGTGCTTTAGCCCTATTACTATTAGGTATCTGGCAAATTAACTCTGGAAACCGTTTTTTGAAATTAGCCTCCTACTTTACCTTGGCCGGTTGTATTATTTTCCCTGGTGCCCTATATTTAATCTGCATTACCCAACAAAATATTTGGGGAGCCGTGGCTCCTATTGGAGGATTATCCTTCATCCTAGGATTTTCCTGTATGGCGCTAGCCGCCTACCAAAAAGCCTAATGCCGCATGACCAATTCTAAACTGCTCCAAACAATTTCACCCATGGTTTTGCAGTTTAAAAAACGATCATCATTGTAATGCCTGGCTAATTCCAAGCGCAACTGTTCCATGTTTTCCACCGGAGCAATTTCATCTTTTGCCATGACTGTCATTAAATCATAGACGCGTTGGCTTTCCGATTTTAGTCGGCTTGCAATCATCGACCTTTCCTCAATTTGGTATTGCCAAACGGATTCAGGTGTCATAAATTTCATTCCCAGCTCTACCAAACGGTTGTTTTGTTTGAAATATTGAGGTAAATAAACAGACCGCTTACCCTCATAACATTGCTGATCGAAGTCGATTGGGCGAATTCGATAATAAATATCATCAAAATCGGGCGTTGTAATAACCACATAATTTGTGCTATGCATATCGCCTAAAAGTTGTACCAAACAACGCTCGTTGAACTTAACAAACTCCTTGGCCAGTCTGATAGGCGACTCTAAATCGTTTTCTAAATCTTGCTTTAGAAAAACATCCCCGGGGACCCCAGCAATATGCTCCTCCACCAAGGTATTATCATAAGTCACATAATTGATTCGGTTGGGAGACAGAATATGCTCCAATTCTAAACCATACACCCTGGAAGCATCCGCCACTTTGATGTAGAAATAATCAAAAATATCATTGACCTTATTAACGATTCGAATTCGAAATGGATGCGTATTTCCATAGGTACAATAGTCCACTCGATCAATGACCAAGTGCTTAATTACCCCCTCATTTCCATCCGTCTTTAAATCTGCATAAATATTTTTCAGGGATTCGTGCACTTCCTCCTGATCCGCAGGAGAATAAAAAACAGTTTCCCACAAGGTGTCATGCCCATTTTTATCATATAGGGTGATGGCATTGTCATATCGAAGCAAATCCTGATAACTAATATTCATAGAATACTCTCGACCATACTTATGTAGGTAGCGCCGCAACTGATTATTAATCCGATAAAGGTTTTTCTTCCGAGAGATTAAAGCCATTATTCTTCTATAAAATCCAATGATTTACCAAAAGTTTCCTTAAGCTGACTTACCGACCAAATCGATAAGGAGAAACATAAAACGCCAACGATGGTTGCGGCATGTACCATGCCAACACTTGGTATCAAAAATTTAAACAATAGACTTATCGGAATCAAGGCTCCACGCACAAAATTAGGCACCGTGGTCGTCACCGTCATGCGTAAGTTAGTCCCAAACTGCTCGGATGAACTAGTCAAGAATACCGCCCAATAGCCTCCAAAAAAGCCTAATAAGGTGATCATGATATTTCCATAAACCACCGATATGTCTGACATACCATACAAGAAGTAAATCGTTAATACCCAAGCAATGATCAAATAGGTCATGACAGCCTTATTTCTGCTCTTTAAAAATTGGCTCAAATATCCACTGGCAAAATCCCCAACTGAAAGACCCAAATAACAATACATGATAGCATCGCCCCCTGTTATTACCCCTTTTAGTCCCATTGTTTGCAAGAGCTCTGGGGAGGAAAAAACCAAGATACCAATGATATACCAAATGGGAAGTCCCATTAAAATACAGTAGATGTATTTCTTGAAAATCGTAGTATGCGAAAATAATTGAAAGAAGTTACCCCTTTTTACATCTTTTTCTAATTCTAAAAACATCCCTGACTCAAAAGTTCCTAACCGCAATAGCAACAATGCCAATCCCATTCCTCCTCCTATGTAATAGCAAGTTCTCCACCATTCGGGATCAGTACTAAAATTAGAAACGATGGGGGCAAAAATAGCTCCAGAAGCCCCTACACCAGCAATAATCAATGTACCTATCCCACGCTTTGAAGCCGGTAATGTTTCATTGACCAAGGTTATACCCGCGCCTAACTCCCCTGCTAATCCAATCCCAGCCAAAAATCGTAACCAAGCATAGGTATCCAAATCATGCACCATACCATTTAAAGAATTCGCCAAGGAATACAATAAAATAGAACCAAATAAGACCGATTTTCTGCCTTTTTTGTCCCCATAAATTCCCCATAAAATTCCGCCCAACAACATTCCACCCATTTGAATATTCATCAGGTTTAATCCTTGATTTAATAATTCTGGACCTACGAGTCCTAAGCTTTTAAGACTAGGATTTCGAACGACCGAAAAAAGGATTAAATCATAAACGTCCACAAAATAGCCTAGGGCAGCTACGGCAATTAAAAGTTTGGCTTTAGAACTAAGTTTTTCTTCTATCATAGGTTTAGGTTATTAACGCGAAAGCATGTCTGAACGATGAGAATCTAATTTCAGAAATATAAACAATAGTATGGTAAATGACCAAAGGGAAGATCCACCATAACTAAAAAAAGGCAATGGGATTCCCATGATGGGCATTAAACCAATGGTCATTCCAATATTCACTAGAAAATGAAAAAACAAAATCCCAACCACCCCATAGCCATAGGCCCTCGCAAAACGAGAACGTTGCTGATCGGCCAGATACATGAGTCGCCATAAAAAGACCACAAACAAGATTATCACCACCATAACCCCAAAAAAACCATGCTCTTCACCAATCGTACAAAAAATAAAGTCGGTACTCTGCTCTGGTACAAAATCAAATTTAGTTTGTGTACCTTGAAGGTAGCCCTTTCCCCAAAAGCCTCCTGATCCGATGGCAATTTTGGATTGAGTTACTTGATAACCTAAACCCCTAGGATCAAAAGAAGGATCAATCAATACTTTAATGCGATTACGCTGATGCTCTTTTAAAACTTTATTAACAGCTAAGTCTACCAAAAACACCATGAACATGATACCCACAATAAATAAGGCTGCCTTGACATAAGTTTGTTTTAAACGCTGAATATAAATGGGAGAAAGTGCTATGATACAGCCCGCTATGACAATTAAAGTGGCTAAAATGGTCCATGGACTCAAAAGCAAGGCTGAAACAAATATGGTTACAAAGCCAATGAATAATCCAGGGTATTCACCGGGTAAGCCTTCTCGATAAAGCAAGATTAAAAAGGAAGCAAATACCAAAGCAGAACCAGTTTCATTGGAAGCAATGATCAACAACATTGGTAGGCCAATTATGGCAGCTGAGAACCATTGGTTTTTCCATTTGGATAAATTCACCTGAGGTTCATTGATGTATTTTGCTAATAGTAAAGCCGTAGCCGTTTTGGCAAATTCCGCTGGTTGAATGGTAATTGACCCAAATTTAAACCATGAATGAGAACCATTGATGGTGACACCTAAAAAGGGCACTAATATCAATAATCCAATAAAACCCGCATATATAATGGGGGCAAAGGCTTCGAAAAAGCGAAAATCAATGGCAAATATACAGATGATGAGAATAAGACTAGTCGCTATCCAAATCAATTGTTTTCCTGCGTTGGAATCATAAAATTTAGCGTCAAAAATCCATAAATGGGTCTCTGGATTATATACGGCAGAATAAATATTCATCCAGCCTGCCAATACAAATAGGGCATACAGAGATACGGTAATCCAATCAACTTTACTCACTAATTGATTTTGGTTACTCATTTTAGGGTATCTTTTTTAGGTTTTTGAGGTTTAGGCCCTGTGACGGATAACACATTGGGAAGATAACTTTTATTCATAAATTTCTCCTCCACAGCCTTTCTATCTACCTTTCCTTTTAAATATTTCTCAATAATAAGGGATGCGATTGGTGCCGCCGCAAAACCTCCAAAACCAGCATTTTCAACAAAAACAGCGATGGCAATTTTCGGATTCTCTTTGGGAGCAAAAGCTATAAAAACGGAGTGGTCTTCTCCTTTAGCATTTTGAGATGTACCTGTTTTACCGCACATCACAATATCCGGAATTCGACCATCACTACCTACCGTACCATGCAAAACAGCATCCTTCATACCTTCAATAACCACACCAAAATGTTTGGCATCTATCCCAACAGATACAGGGGTTTTATAAAATGGATCCACTATTTTATTGTCTCCAATGGCCTTAACTAAATGAGGAGGAATATACCATCCCCGATTAGCAATTATAGCAGCTACATTGGCCATTTTTAAGGGATTGACCACTAACTCTCCCTCCCCAATGCTCAAGGAATAGATATTGGAAAACTTCCAAGTATTTTCCCCTTTGTACACTTTATTATAATACTCTACATTGGGCAAGATTCCTTTTTTCTCATTACCTAAATCAACCCCTAATTTTCTTCCAAAACCAAAATTGGCCACTAGTTCAGACCACCGCTGCAATCCTTGAGCCGAGCGCTCATAGGTATTACCTTGGGTATTCTCGTACAAGATTTTTCGAAAAGCATGATAAAAATAAGGATTACAAGACCATTGAATGGCATTATGTAAATCATTATGCGAAGTATTATGGGCATGGCATTTCACCGGGGCTCCTGCATGTGTAAAAACACTACCAGGTGTGATAATTCCTAATTGTAAACCCACCAAAGCTTGAATCAATTTAAAGGTTGATCCAGGCCGATAATAGGCTGAAGGCGGTCGGTTCAACAAAGGCTTCATGGGATCCAAGGCCAAATCCCGATAATATTTGGAGAAATTACGTCCAGCTAATAAACTAGGGTCATAGGATGGCGCCGAAACCATGGTTAAAATCTCTCCCGAAGAAGGCTCAATGGCAACCACAGAACCTACCTTATGTTGCATAAGGCTATCCGCATATTCTTGTAAGCGAATATCCACACCCGTAAATAAATTCTTTCCTGCTATTGGTTGAATATCCAATCGCCCTTCTTTAAAATCTCCCTTTTCTACACCATTACTATTAACCATTCGGTATTTAACCCCCCTTTGCCCTCGTAAATCTTCTTCATAAAAACTTTCAATGCCGGAAACTCCTACATAATCGCCTTGGCGGTAATAGTCGTCTTTTTGATTCTGCAAGGAATTGGAATTAATCTCGGCTACATAGCCTAAGGCATTTGAGAAAGCCTTAGATTGGTAAGTTCTAAATGCCGTAGTGGTAAAGGTAAATCCAGGAAAATCGACCATGGCATCCTGAACCCGAGCAAAATCCTCTTTCGATAAATGTTTCAAAAATAAAAATGGCTTCACCCGAGAATAAGCTTTGGCTTGCTTACAAGTAGAATCAAAGTAAGCCCTTGTGATACCAAAAAGCTGGCAAAATTGTAAGGTATCACGCACATGCGCCTTTCTAGGAGTAATGTACAAATCATAGACAGGGGTATTGTAGACGATCAACTTATTATGGCGGTCATATACCTCACCTCGAAAGGGTATTTGAATGATTTTTCGAATGGCATTATTATCAGCCGCCTTTTCATAACTATCATCAATCACTTGAAGGAAAAATAACTTCCCTAAAAACACCAATCCAATGATGATAAAGAACAACAAAAGAATTTGTCTACGACCCTCGAACACGGAAAAATGGAGTTAATATGAAAAATCTCAGCAATTTACAGAAATATCTCGGCTTATAAATCGAGCTAAATCGCAATTATTTTGGCAAACTGCGAATCAAACCAAGCATGGAAAAAATGATGGAACCCAAGGAAAAAACGATGGTCAGCCAGGGTTTATCCAATTCAAAATACCCATCCAAATATCGACCTAACCAAACCCCTAATAGGATGGTAACCAACATTTGAAAGGCCGCTCCAATGAATTTTTGGTAAGAGTTCATGTATTTGAATTAAATTAATCGTAAAGCCATGCTAAATTTATCCCTTTTTCGTTGAGATAAATTGTAAATTTGAACAATTTTGGTTTCCCACATGATAAGACGTTATTGGCTTCTTGCTTTATTAGCCCTAGTGAGTGCTTGTTCTCAACAAAGCACGAAACCAGCTGCCGTCGCTTTTCATAACCTAAATGCCAAATATAATGCGATTTGGCAGGCGGATCGACTAAAAAAAACCATACAAAAGAAATTTTGGGAGGAGCGCAAAGAAGATTACAAATCCATATTACCCATTATTCCTAAGGTAGACTCAACCTTTGGCCAACAACATGCTTCGGACATTGATCAGGTAATCAAAAAGGCCTCTTTAGTCATCGACCGCCACCAAAATTCCAATTATATCGATGATGCCTATACCTTAATCGGTTGGGGTAGGTACATCAAAAAAGATTATAAAAATGCTTTAGAGACTTTCAAATTTGTCAACTCAATCGACAATGACCCGCGTTCCCAAAGTACCTCTCTGATTCATTTATACCAAATTTACATCCATCAGCATGATTTTGTTTCGGCCGAAAAGGTCGGTGAATTCATTCAAAGTTTAGACTTAAACCAAAGTCAAAAAAATAATTATTTACTTTCAAGGGCCTTTTACCATCAAAGTAAAAATGAAATAATCCCCACGATTGCCTTACTGGAGGAAACACTTCCTTCCCTTTCTTCTGGGGAAGAAAAAGCCCGCTTGTATTTTATTCTTGGTCAGTTATTTGAATCCCAAGGTAAAAACAAACTAGCTTTGGAAAATTATGCTGCTTGTAAAAAATCAAAAGCCAGTTATGAATTACAATTCAATGCTACCCTGGCAGTTCATAAACTGAACAATGCCCCAGAAGAATTAGAAAAAATGATTCGGGAGCCGAAAAATCAAGATCATGTACCCGCTTTATATTCGGCTTTAGGTGAAATCTATTTTAAAAATAAGGATTTTGAGAAAGCTAAAGATTATTGGACAAAAGGAGGAAAAAGTGCTGGCGATCGCGGGGAACTTTATCTACAATTGGCTAATCTATTTGCCCAGCAATTAAAACGTTTTGATGAGGCGGCAAAATATTATGACAGTGCAGCCACCTATTTATCGCCTAATCATCCGTCCTACAGCGCTACGCAAAAATTAAAAAGTACTTGGTCAACTTATTTGCAACTAAGTAAAACCGTAGGTCAGCAAGACTCCTTACTAAATTTAAGCCAAATGTCGCTGGCTGACTTAAGCGAACTTTACCAAAAGAAACAAAAAAGGCAACAAAGGAAAGCAGATTTCTTACAAAGCAAAACCATGGCTGCGGTAAGTAATGTAGTCTATACACGAAGAGCTCCTAGCCCAGAACAACAAAGTTTCTATTTCCATAATGACCAAGCAAGAATGCAAGGTCAACAGGAATTTACCAATAAATGGGGACCAAGAACTTTAGAAGATTTTTGGAATCGAAAAAATAAAAATAATAACCTGACGAATCGGATTGTGGACTTAACCCAAAACACAACGAATACTTCGACAGAAAATACCAAAGTAAATAGCAATAATCCAGCCCAAATTGATTCCTTACAAATTTGGTTGAATACCATACCAAAAAGTGTAGAACAAATCGCCCAAGTAAAAAAACGACAAGAAGATGCCTTGTTTGAGCTAGGCAAATTTGTCCGATTGGAATTGGGTGAAAAAGAAGAGGCTAGCAAATTATTAAAAAAGCTTTTGACCAATTTCCCCACCACGAGCCATGAGGCGGAAGCCCTGTATCTATTATATCTAAGTACTGTCAAAGATTCTCCAGAGCAAAAAAACTACCGCAGTGTTTTATTTGATCGATTCCCAACTGCCTATTTCAAACAATTAATATTGAAAATTGAAAATGGTAGTTTAACAGAAAGCAATGAATTAGCGGCACAAAAAGCCTATGAATTAGCTTATGCTCAATTTAAGGCTACTAATTATTCTGAAGCCTCGCGGCAATGTCAGCAAATCTTACAACAATTTCCGGGTAGTAACTTAGAAGATAAAGTCGTATTTTTAAAAGCGCTTTGCTATGGTGGCCTAAAGGAATATACCAGTTACCAAGATAATTTAAAAAACTTCATTCAGGCTTTCCCAAAAAGCCCATTAACAACCGAGGCAGAAGCTTTGTTAAAAGCCTATACCAAAAATAAAAACTAACATGTTCGAATTTGAAGAGGGAAAATATCTAAAACTGATTCGATTTACGTATAAATTTCTTGTAGGCTCTACCCTATTTGTGGTCCTGTTTATAACTGCCGTCAATTTCAATTTTCTATGGCTGTTTGGCGGCATGCCCAGCCTTTATGAATTGGAAAATCCAAAAAGCCAAGAGGCTTCATTATTGATTTCAGAGGATGGACAAGAAATTGGCAAATACTTTAGAGAAAACCGAAATCCCGTTGAGTTCGAAGATCTATCTCCGACCATCATCAATACCCTAATGGCCACGGAAGATGCCCGATTCACTACTCATTCGGGTATTGATATGCGCTCCATGATGCGTGTCGTTTTAAGCTTAGGAACTTCTGGTGGGGGTAGTACCATATCTCAACAATTAGCCAAAAACTTGTTTCATACCCGTTCGGTGGAATTTGGGGAAGACGACCCCTTGTATATGGGTTTACTCATGAAAATTGGAGGTTTGAAAACGGCTATTGCTAAGGTAAAAGAATGGATACTAGCCATCAAATTAGAAAGACGCTATACCAAACAGGAAATTATGGCCATGTACCTCAATGAGGTAAGTTTTGGTAATAATGCCTACGGGATTCAAGTGGCTTGTAGGACCTATTTTCAAAAGGATGTCAAAACAGTCACCTTACCCGAAGCCGCTACTTTAATTGGATTATTGCAAAATCCATCTTTGTACGACCCAAGGATTAGACCTGAAAAAACCTTAGAAAGAAGGAATGTCGTTTTAGGCCAATTAGCCAAATATGATTATGTGTTGGAGGAGGAAGCTCGTGCTATGATGGAAAGCCCTTTGAACCTAAAGTTTAAGGTTGAAAATCAAAATACCGGCGCAGCACCCTATTTCAGAGAAAGTATCCGTAAACAAATAGTATCCATCATCAAAGAAATCAATGCCGATCGACCGGAAGACCAGCAGATTAACTTATATACTTCTGGCTTACGCATTTATACCAGTATCGATTCCCGCATGCAAAAATATGCGGAAGAGTCCATTCAGGAACACATGAAAGCGGAGCAAAGTCTATTCTATTCACATTGGAAAGGTAGAAATCCATGGGTAAACGAAGAAATGAAGGAAATCAAAGGCTTCTTGAAAGATGCCATGAAACGCACTGACAGATACCGTGAATTGATGTCAGCTTTTAATAACGATGAATTTAAGGTGTGGGAAGAATTAAATCGGAAAGTAAAAATGACTGTATTTTCTTACCAAGGAGATATCGATACGACCATGAGCTCCATGGATTCATTAAATTATTATAAAAGAATATTGAATTGTGGCTTTATGGCCATGGATCCAACCAATGGCCACGTAAAAGCATGGATTGGGGGTATTAACTACAAATACTTTAAGTTTGACCACATTACCCAAAGTAAAAGACAGCCTGGTTCAACCTTTAAGCCTTTTGTTTACGGGGCAGCCATAGAAAATGAAATTGCCACTCCTTGTGATGAGCTGATTGATGAACCCGTGACTTTTGGGGAAGAAGATGGCCTCACCAATGGAACATGGACACCTTCCAATTCTGATGGGAAATATAGCTATGAAAAACTCAAATTAAGAAGAGCCATGGCCTTATCCATCAATACCATTTCAGCTAAATTAATGAAAGAAATGGGGCCTCAAAAAATTGCAGAATTTGCCCATAAGGCCGGCATCTCCAGTCCCTTATATGAGGGCCCATCCCTTTGCTTAGGAGCCTCTGAAGTATCTGTGTTCGAGCAAGTATCTGCCTACAGTACTTTTGCCAATGGAGGAGAAAGAATTGAGCCTATTTTGATTTTAAAAATTACCGATAAAGTAGGCAATGTACTTCGTGAATTTTCCCCAACAGCTAAAGCCGTTATTAAACCAGAAACAGCTTATCTGATGACGTATATGTTACAGGGTGCAGTACAGGAACCAGGAGGTACTGCGGAGGGCTTAAGAAGAACATCCATTGTAGCAGGGAATGAAATAGGAGCTAAAACAGGTACTACCTCTAACTTTTCTGATGGGTGGTTCATGGGAGTAACCCAGAAATTAGTAGCAGGGGTTTGGGTAGGTGGAGATGACCGAAGCATTCACTTCAGATCTCTTGCCTTAGGTCAAGGGGCTAAAATGGCCATGCCTGCTTATGCCAAATTCATGGAAAAAGTTTATTCAGATCAATCATTAGCCATTGAAGGGTACAGAAAAATGCCTTTCTTAAAACCAGAAAAATTTGTGTTCGATTTTACCTGCAGTGGTAAAGTGGGCATAGATTCAACCGCCGTTCAAAATACCAATGTTCAATAACATGCGATTCATTACCTTCCTATTTATTTTCTCTACTGTTTTTACAGCTTGTAAACAAAGTGCGGATGAAAAAAGTGAAGCTCTTGCCAAGGAGACCTGTTCTTCTTGCCATAAATTCCCAGATCCTTCCTTATTAGATAAAAAAACTTGGAAAGAAGGTGTTTTACCCGAAATGGGTTATCGCTTGGGTATTGGAGATCGTTTTCAATTGATGACGCGTATATCAGAGGAGCAATATCAAAGTGCCATGGCCATGGATATCTATCCCCTAGATCCAAAAATAAGTGAGGAAGATTGGCAGTTGATCGTGGATTATTACGTCAAAAATGCCCCAGAAAAACCTATTCCACAAAAACAAAGAAGTCCAATTAGCACTTCAACCTTACATTTTAAAGAAGAATCCTATATTTCAAAAACGGACCAACTAGGTGTCGTAATATCCTTGCGAATCCATCCAGACAAACCCGAAATTTGGGCAGGAACACGCAATCGGACCTTGTGGGTGATGGACGCCAACAAAAAAGTTAAAAATACGATAGAAACTCAAAGCCCTGTAGCCTTAACTCAAATTTTAGCAGGAAAGCCCTACCTATTGGCCATTGGCAAAATGTATCCCAATGATGAGAAAATCGGGACGATGTATGGAATTAATCCTAAAGGCAAAATGGAAGCCCTGGTGGATTCCCTTAAACGTCCAGTAGATATTCAAATCAGTGACTTCAATGCTGATGGTGTCCAGGATTTTGTGATTTGTGAATATGGGTTTGAACGTGGTCAGTTAACGTGGATTGATGGAAAAAACAAAAATCGGCATCTTTTAAAAGCCCAAGCAGGAGCTCGAAATGTGGTCATAAAAGATTACACGGGTGATGGAAAGCCTGACTTATTGGTCTTAATGGCCCAATCTAGGGAAGGTGTTTCTTTATTCATCAATAAAGGACAAGGTATTTTCGTGGAGAAGCCATTACTTCAATTTGACTCCGTCTTTGGAAGTAGTTATATGGAAGTGGCTGATATGAACAAAGATGGACATGATGACATCATTGTTTCCAATGGCGATAATGCCGATTATTCTCGCTCCAAAAAAGCTTTTCATGGTGTTCATGTATACCTCAATGACGGCAGAAACAATTTTAAAGAAGGCTATTTTTATCCATCTTATGGAGCATCAAAAACCGTGGCGAGGGACTTTGACCAAGATGGAGATTTAGATTTAGCCATGATTGCATTTTTTGCAGAAAACGATAAAGGTCGCAATGAAAACTTTTTATATTTTCAGAATCAAGGCAATATGACCTTTCAGGTCAGTAATTTAAATATTGGCAATGGCGGTCATTATATCTGCATGGATGCAGGAGATGTAGATAAAGATGGAGATATCGACATTGTTTTGGGAAATTATCAATTTGGTGCAGTGAAACCAGGAACCAAATTGACTCCTGGTCTCCAACTGACCTATTTTAAAAACTTAATTCGCTAAGGTCGCCCCCTTGGGAACAAAGCTTTGAGCTAAGGAACTTTGACTCAAATAAGATGAGCCATAATTCCAATTTACTTTTTGTTTCTTCCCTAAATATTGGTAGGTGAAATCCTTTCCAGCTTGGGCCAAAGAAACAAAATTCTTTACAGGTTTAAACACATGCATCGCTCCTCTATTTTGAAGGGCAATGAAAGCTAATTGATCCTTGGCTAAACGAATACTCACCAATGCTTTCGCGTCACTTGGAACAAATAAGCCTGAATTAGCTTGGTAGGTGAATTTACCTTTTCCATTTCCCAAAAGTACTCCTCCATTAGAGGCATCATACCTTCCTGTGGAGACTTCATTCCCAAAATTATTCCCTACAAACAGCACGTCTAAATAACCATCTTGGTTAATATCAATAACCTGCATGCCGTTCAGGGCCGAAACTTGTGCCATCGCAGGAAGTTCGTGTACCGCAAATTTACCTTTCCCTAAATTCTCGATATAAACCGATGCATTCTCCGTGAAAGACAATTTTGAGGATTTCTGCTTTTCAGCATCGGTAAATAAATTCTCTTGTTTGGCTTTTCCAAAGTCTTTATAATAGACATAGCGAGCTCGTGTAGCATTTAATTGCTTATGCGTATCGTCCTTTCCAAACAATGGATAAGATTCATACAATCCTTTCGGTCCTTGAAAGTACACAAAAGGGAAAATATCGTATAAGCCATTACCATCCAGATCTCCATGAACAATTTCAACAGGCTGCTTGCTATTAGCACGTAAAATGGTGTTTTTACCCATATTTCCTGCGATAAAGTCCATATCTCCATCTTGATCAAAATCAGCACTGGTAATAGAAGCCCATAATCCCGTATATTTCTCCAATCCCGTTTCACTTAATTTTTTCAATTTGGCCTTTTGGTTTTCAAAAACCTGAATCGGTAAATATTCACCAGCCAATACCAAATCCACCCAACCATCTTGATTGACATCTGACCAAATAGCGTCACAGATTAAGGATTCATTCAATAATTCCGGTGCCCATTGAGCTGTTTGATCACTAAATTTTATTTGCCCTGGTTTAGAATCATTACGTAATAATCTAGAAACGGTTCCCTTTGGATATTCAAAAGGCACATTTCTTCCACTGACAAATAAATCCAAATCCCCATCTCGATCAAAATCAACGGACCTTACTGCCGAATTACTTTCCAAGAAACTAGGCAAGGCTTGCGTATCCAAGGTAAAATTCCCCTTTCCATCATTCTTGTACAGCACGTCTTGAAAACTTGGAGAGTTGGCTTTATCCTCGGTACCACCACGTGTTATATACAAATCTAAATCCCCATCTCGATCAAAATCAGCCAATAAAGAACCTAAATCTTCACCCATTTTTTTGGGTTGCTCTTGTACTCCATCCAATGGCTTTGTAATAAAGTGTCCATTAGCTTGCTGTAGGTAAAATAATCCAGAATAAAACTTAGCTCCTCCTACAAAAAAGTCCTCTAACCCATCTCCATTAATATCGCCGACAGAACAGCCTGGACCTAATTGAGAAAGTTTATAAGGAATTAAACTCTGAAAATTGAAATCGACAAAATCATATTCTTTGTGCACATCTGTCAATTGTAGGCTTTCACTGATATCCTCCAAAAGAGGCTTTACTTGATCAAACATACTTTGAACAGGTAATTTGGCATCACTGATCTTAACTTGAATGACTTTATTCTTACCCGGATTTTTAATCACTTGAATGGAGTCATTAGGCCAGAAAATGCGCATTTCTTTGATCGCCAATTTGGACCCTAAACCAATATGGGCAACAGTCTCTACACTCGACAAATAACCACGATATGGAGTATTCTCATAATAAAAACGAGACCCATCAGCAAAAACGCCCTCGATTTTAGCTCCAATTCCCAATACATTTTTACCTTTCCCTTCAAACTTCACACGTAAAAACTGTGATTTTTCCTTATCCTGCTCGATGGTATTGTTACGGTAAACAAAAGCCTCATCATTGATATTATTAACTACATAATCTAAATCCCCATCATTGTCTAAATCACCATAAACAGCACCATTAGAGAATGAAGCTACATTAATACCCCAGTTGGCACTCACATCATCAAACTTCAAGCCCCCCATATTTTTAAAGGCATAGTTATTGATTTTGATCACAGGTAATTTTTCCAACATGATAGCCTCCGATGTTAACCTTCTTGATTCAGCCTGATATGACATAAAATCTCGATCGGTTACATCTTTTGGAAATCCGTTGGTGATCAGTAAATCACGATAACCATCATTATCAAAATCAGCTAATGAAGGACACCAGCTCCATTCTGTTTCAGCGACACCGGCCATCAAACCAATTTCCTGAAAAGGATACGGCTTACCGTTAGCTTGCTTCCCTGCATTTAATTGCAGGGTATTTCGCATGTATTGATAAGTATAGCCATAAGTATCACTATTCAAATAGGTTTGATAATGGTTTCCTGGAGCTAATTGTTTTTTACGGTCATTACTTTTGGGAAGCATGTCCAATGCCACTATATCCGCCAATCCATCATTATTGATGTCAGCAACGTCATTTCCCATGGCACTTAAACTGGTATGTTTGAAGTAAACTTTGGACTGATCCGTAAATGTGCCATTCTGATTGTTGATGTATAAAATATCATCTGATACGTAGTCATTGGTCACATAAATATCTGGCCAATTATCTTGATTGATATCACAAATATTAATTCCCAAACCAAAGCCCTCTAAGGTGATTCCTGCTTCTTTTGAGACATTGGTAAAAACAGGATGTTTTAGCGCATCAGACCAATCATTTCGGTACAAGCGATCCGTATTCGGATAGGAACCATCATTGACCTTAGGTCTAAAAAGGGAAGGGAACTCGGTTATTTTATCGGTTAAAACATATAAATCTAAATCCCCATCTTTATCATAATCAAAAAAAGCGGCATGCTGACTATGGCCATTATCATTGATTCCATATTCAACCGCCATTTCTTTAAAGGTAGGAATACCTTCTTTGATTCCTTGGTTGACAAAGAGCAAATTTTCACGGTCTTTATCTGCATTTTTTAGGGTCACGGAAACATAGACATCCAAAAGACCATCCGCATTAATATCCACCACACTAACGCCCGCACACCAGCGGTTTTTAGTATCGATTCCTGCTTTTTTGGATACATCCTCAAACTTCATTTCCCCTCTATTAAGATAAAGAGTACCGTTGGCTTGATTACCCGAAAAAAACAAATCCAATAAACCGTCATTATTAAAATCTCCCATTCCCACCCCACTACCGTTGTATAGGTATTCATACTTCAAAATACTCAGTGTATCATTCTCGACAATCTGATTAGAAAAATGAATGCCTGTTTCATCACTAGGCAATAGTTCAAAGGTAGTTTTGCTTTTACAGGAAATGATTCCAAAAAAGACGAAGCTAAAATAAAGTAGTTGGCGTAAGTTCATATAATTAAAATTACTAGGCTAAAATTAAAAAAGGTGGGAACAAGTTCCCACCTTTTCAAGGATAATATTCAAACGATTAATAACTAGGGTTTTGCTTCAATACTGAAGAACCTTGGATATCAATTTGAGCTTGAGGAATTGGTAAATATTCTTTACCTGTTGTGAATTTAGCACCACCGAACATCGTTACTAAAATCTTACCTTCATAATCTAAGTAAGGTTGTAACACTTTGGCAGCATCACCCCAACGAACTAAATCGAAGAAACGGTGACCTTCAGTTGCTAATTCTAACATACGCTCCATTTTAACTGCTTTCAAAGCATCATCTGCATTAGCAAATGCTGCGTAAGGAGCAATTGAATAGTTGGCTTCTAATTCACCAGTCTTAGCATTTTTTACAAAACTTGATGGATTAGCCGCACGGTTACGTACTTGGTTGACATATCCTAAAGCAGTAGCTAAACTTCCACCACCTCTGATTTCAGCCTCAGCAGCCATTAACAATACATCAGCGAAACGGATGATGTTGTAGTTAAGCGTTGCATAACCACGAGTCCAACCAGAACCGTCAGTCAAGGTATTTTCCTGAGATTTGTAGTAAACATATTTCTTAGGAGAATATGGACCAGCATAAGTTTGGTCACGAATCCAGTTTTTACCAGGGTGCTCGATCCAGTCTAAGTACTGAATACCACGACGACCGATAGTGTGGTCAATACGTGGATCCAAAGGATCCTTATCTTCTGTAAATGGATCACTAGAAGCTAATTTATAGTCATGCTTAACTGCATTTTCAGGTGCGTTATAAGCAGGCTGACCATCTTTTGTATCCAATAATGGTAAACCATCTTTGGTACGGTAAGCGTTAGCCAATGTAAATGAAGGCTGGAAGAATCCGCAGCAGTTACCTGGACCATCAGTTCCTGTGTTATATGGGTAGTTCAATACGTCGAATGCATTCGAGTTATTAACGTTACCGGTATTCATAGAAGACTGAATAGCAAATACTGCCTCTTCATTGTTGTCATTAGCAGCGTTGAATACATCTTGGAATCTTGGAACCAAGCCGTATTTCTTACCATTGGTAGTTTTACCATTAGCAATAACTGTAGTGAAGATAGCTCTAGCTTCAGCAAATTTTCCTTGATATAACAATGACTTTGCTAAGTAAGCACCAGCAGCCCATTTGTTAGCACGACCAGCTGAAGACTGAGTCTCAGGCAAGTTATCGTAGGCAAATTTGAAATCTGCATCAATTTTACCCCAGATATCTGGTGAATTTGGCACCTTTTCGATACCCTTACCATAATCCATCGTCTCATCTACGTAAGGAACTGAATTAAATAAACGCTTCAATTCAAAGTAGAAATGAGCACGCAAGAAACGAGCTTCAGCGATAATACGAGTTTTATCTGCAGCAGAAAGTGCTTTAGACTCATTCGCTAAATTAATGGTTGCATTAGCACGCGCAATACCTTCGTATTTTGCCTGCCAAGTACCATTAACCTCTCCTTGTACTGGAGAAGTCTCATAACGCTGCATCGGGTTAATTGCTGAAAAGTCTCCAGCATCCGTTCCTTTGTTGTTTTCACCACCTAGGATTGAACCCCATAACCAGTTATTAGAAGCGGCTACCTGAGTAAAGTTCTTAGCTGCTAAAGCAGAATAAGCTCCAATCAAAGTACCCTCAACACCAGCCTTAGAAGTTAATTGTGCCTGGGCTAATGAACCCGTAGGTAAAACCTCTAAAAACTGATCCTTACAAGCGAATGTCAAGGTAAATGCCGATGCACTTACTAAGGCTAATCGTTTTAAAATATGATATTTTTTCATTTTATTTTAATTTAAATTGGCTTTCGCGGATTAAAATGACAAGTTGATAGCTGCGTTGAATGAACGAGTAACAGGGTAGTTACCTACGTCAATACCGAAACTAGTATCAGCTGCTCCACCAACACCTGGGTCTAAACCTTTGTATTTAGTGAACGTCAACAAGTTATTAGCAGAAAGAGTCAACTTCGCACGCTTGATACCAAGTTTAGAAGAGAAACTTGTAGGAATGTTATATCCGAAAGAGATATTTTGGAAACGGATATAATCACCATCTTCTACGTACCAAGAGTTCTCAGCACCGTTAGTTGAGATGTTAGATGCTGACTCCCAGATTGGAGCTAATGCATTGTTTCCTAAAGCTGGAGTCCAAGACTGCTTAGCACGCTCTCCTTTTCCTGAACCTTCGAATGATCCGTGGAAATCAGTAAACCACTTAGACTGGTTCCAGATTTTATTACCAGCAGAAGCATAAACATACATGTTTAATTCAAATGCTCTGTAAGTCAAACCTAAGTTAACACCACCTGTATAAGTTGGCACTGGAGAACCTAAATAAGTACGATCATCTGGAGTGATTTTACCATCACCATTCATATCAGCATAACGGAAACGACCTACGCCAGCACCTGATTGAGCTGGTGCGCTAGTAACCTCTGCAGCTGTATTGAAGTATCCAAGTACTTTGTAACCATAGAAAGAAGACAATGAACGTCCAATTTCCATACGTACTGGAGTAATACCACGGAAACCACCACCTGTTAAGTTAGTGATACCTGGAGCGAATGCTACGATTTCGTTTTTCAAGAATGAGTTATTGAAAGTCAATTCGTATTTCAACTCGTTAGTGATGTTACCACGGTTAATGATTTGGAAGTCGATACCTTCGTTACGCATTTTAGCTACGTTAACTGATGGAGCTGATGCGTTTGGACCAACAACCGCTGGAAGTGGTACGTTGAATAACAAATCACGTGTATCTTTTCTCCATAAATCAAACACGATTTCCCACTTACCATTTAATAAAGTAGCGTCAAAACCGATGTTGGTTGTTTCAGAAGTCTCCCACTTAGCAGCAGGGTTACCAATACGAGAACGGATATAACCTTCGTTAGCTCCTGAGCTCTGACCATCGATTGGATAGAAAGAAACATCACGTCTAGCAGCATATAATGAATACTGGTTAGCTGGATCTACGTTGTTTGAGTTACCCATTTCTCCCCAACCTCCACGGATTTTCAAATCCGAGATAGCAGGAAGATCTTTCATGAATTCCTCTGAAGTTACACGCCAAGCTGCAGAGAATGCAGGGAAAATACCATAACGGTTTTGAGAACCGAAACGAGATGAACCGTCACGACGAACAACAGCTGTTAAATAATACTTCTCATTGAAGTTATAGTCAGCCTTACCAAATAAAGAGTAGAAATTAACACCACTGAATAAGTTAGAGTTAACTACTGGCGACTGAACTGCGTTCAAAGTAACGAAGTCTAAGTCCATTGAGAATGGGTTGATACCCGATCCTGAAATGCTACGACCACGACCTGTATTCAATGACTCTAAACCAGCTAAAGCTTTGATACCGTGCTTTCTCCACTGGTACTTGTAAGCAACTGTATTAGAGAATACCCATGCAAAAGAATAACCTGAACCTTCAGAGAAACTATCAGAAGCTTCTGGCTCTGAGTCTCCTAAGTATCTGTAGTTATAGTTTACGAAATATGAGTTGTTGTATTGACCTCCGATACTAGATTTGATGATCAAATCTTTGATTGGCTCAACTTCAACGTACACATTACCTACTGCATTTGCATTGTAGTTTTGGTCATTGATTTGGTTTGTCATCAATGAACGAACTGGGTTACGAGGGTTGTTGAAACCAGCAGCTCTTGTTGAAGCGAAACTACCGAAATCATCACGTACAGGAATAACTGTTGGCATACGATAAGCAGATAAGATTACTGACTCATCACCAGCAATACCTAAACCACCGTTACCACCTGATTGACCTCTAACTGAACGGTAAGTGAACTGTAAGTTCTCACCAATTCTAACATGCTTTCCTAAATCAAATTCTGAGTTGAAACGTGCAGAATAACGACGGAAATCATTTTCTAACAAAATACCTTGTTGCTCTTGTGCAGATAAACCAATGTAGAAACGACCATTGTCAGTTCCACCACTGAATCCTAAAGAGTGACGTTGTGTATTACCAAAACGAGTAATCTCATCGTACCAGTTAGTTCCAGCTAAATTTGGACGAATCGCAAAAGTAGTTAATGGGCTAGCAGCATAAGCAGCTTGCGCAGCAGCCATGTCTACAGCTCCTCTTACACCATTTGCGCCATTAAAGTGCAAATAAGTAGGTAAAGAAGCTTGTGCTGATGTACCGTATTGTGGGTGAGAGTAAGAAACCGCAGTTCCGTTAGCTGCCGCGTTGTTACGGTATGCTACGTGAGTCCAATCTGCTTGCTCTTGTGGAGTTAACATCTTAGGAGCTCCTCCTACGTTAGGGTCTGTACCACCGTACAATCCATCATAAGTAATTTGTAAAGGTTTTTTTCCTTTAGCACCACGCTTAGTAGTGTAAACAATTACACCGTTAGCAGCACGAGCTCCATAGATAGAAGCTGCAGCCGCATCTTTCAATACCGTAGTACTTTCAATATCATCTGGTGATAAGAAATCAGTAGAACCTACTGGTACTCCGTCAACAATGTACAATGGCTCGTTACCACCAAAAGCACCAAAACCACGTACACGAATGATACTGTTAGTTCCTGGCTGACCGTTAGTGATCAATGTAACACCGGCTACACGACCTTGCAATTGCTGCTCAACGTTTCCTGAAGGGGCAATTTGTAAATCTTTTGCTTTAACAATAGATGCTGCAGCAGTGGATTCTTTCTTGTTGGTTACTGAGTAACCTGTTACGATTACTTCGCTCAATTGACTTACATCTTCTTCCAATGTAACCGAAATAGAGGACTGTGAACCTACAGTAACATCCTTTGTTTTGTAACCTACGGCAGAAATAGACAATACTGCGTTTCCAGATTTTACTGAAACAGAGAATGCACCATTAATGTCAGTAGTAGTTCCTGTATTGGTTCCTTTTACCAATATACTCACGCCTGGGATACCTTGTGAATCAGTACCCACCACTTTACCCGAAACCTTGCGGTCCTGAGCAAATGACGCAAAGCTTCCTAGGACCATGATGGCCAGCAATAAGAAGCTTTTGAAAATTTGATAATAATTGTGTTTCATAAGTAATAGTTGATTAATTATTTATTTAAAGTTATGCGTTTCGATAATCGCCATTTTTAAATCATCTGACCTCCTTTCGTTTTAAAGTATTTAAACAATATTAGAACTCGGGTAAATTCTTTAAAAAATACCAGAAGCAAGAATGCAAACGATTGCCATTTGCCTTTACTTAAGATATAATTCTTCTAAGAACTTAACTATCCTACACTATCCTAGGGCGTAGGGAACTCTCAAATATGTGTAATTCAAGACTAATCTGCAAATAATAAATGCAAATTTTTAGCGGTATTTTATCATTTATCAATTTAGGCCTCATTTGCGCTATATAATATATTATAATGATACAATAGGACTGTGTTAAGTTTGCATTATTTTATTGTTATTAGGTCTTTACCCTAGGTCCTCAACTTTTGTAGCAAAAAAATAAACTAAAAAAGCAAATATAAGTTTGCTTAAAAATAGATATTCTTAGAAAAATACAATTATGGCAATATTCGGAATGAATTTATTAAATTTGAGTCATGAATAGTTTCGACCCTAAGAGCATTTTACCTACCCTTCCAGAGGAACCTGGCGTGTACCGGTATTTTGATATTCAGGATACCATCATTTATATAGGGAAGGCCAAAAATCTTAAAAATAGGATAAGTAGCTATTTCGTCAATCCCAAAAATCACGATACCAAAACCAGAAGGTTAGTACAACAAATCTGCCGCCTGGAATTCACCATCGTACATTCTGAATTTGATGCCTTGTTGTTGGAAAATACGCTCATCAAGCAATTTCAGCCTAAATACAATATTCTACTTAGGGACGACAAAACCTATCCCTTCATTTGCCTCAGCAATGAACGTTTTCCTCGTTTATTAACCGCCCGGAGAATAGACCATAAGCTAGGAACGTATTATGGACCGTTTGCCAATCCCAAATCCATGAATGCTCTATTGGAAATGTTGCACCAACTATTTCCTTTAAGAACCTGCTCCTTGGCCTTAAAACAAAGCTCGATTGATGAAGGAAAATTTAAGGTTTGCTTAGAATACCATATTGGCAACTGCAAAGGTCCATGTGAAAACCTTCAAAGTGAAGAGGATTATTTACAATACATCGAGCAAATCGCCCAAATCCTGAAAGGGCATTTCCAAAAACCCAAGCAGTTTTTCGTAGAAAAGATGCAAGTGGCTGCAGAAAAACTAGCCTTTGAACAAGCCCAAGAATGGAAAGAAAAATGGCAATTGCTTGAAAATTTTCAAGCAAAATCTACGGTGGTTAATCCCGCCATTCATGATGTTGATGTGTTTTCCATCGTTTCTGATGATCAACTTTCCTATATCAATTTCATGAAAGTGATCAATGGAACCATCACGCAATCACAAACTTGGGAGGTAAAGAAAAAATTAAATGAGGAGGAGTCTGATGTATTAACCATGTTGATTTGGGAAAAACGGGATGAATTCCATAGCAGTGCCAAAGAAATTATTTCCAATATTCCCATGGCCATTGAATTCCAAGGGGTAAAAAATACACTCCCTCAAATGGGTGATAAAAAAAAGTTACTAGACATGTCTTTAAAAAATGTCTTGTACTTTAGAAAAGAAAAGGCCGATAGGAAAGCCGCAGAGGAAAGTGGTGGAGACCGAAAAATGAGGATACTTTTAACCCTAAAAAATGATCTTCATCTAAACAAATTACCTCAGCGGATTGAGTGTTTTGATAACTCGAATTTACAAGGCACCAATCCTGTATCCGCCATGGTTTGTTTTCTACAAGGAGTTCCTGCTAAAAAAGAATATCGGTTATTTACCCCCAAGACTGTTGAGGGGCCCAATGACTTTGCCACCATGACGGAAGTGGTGGGAAGAAGGTATTCTCGATTATTGGAGGAAGAAGCTGAGCTTCCCGACTTAATTATCATCGATGGAGGGAAAGGCCAGTTAAGCGCTGCTTGCGACGCCCTGAAGGCCATTGGTATTTACGGGCAAGTCCCCATCATTGGAATTGCTAAAAGATTGGAAGAAATCTATTTCCCAGAGGATAGCCTACCGCTCTACATTGATAAAAAATCAGAATCGCTTAAACTGATACAGCAATTGCGAGATGAAGCTCACCGCTTTGGTATCACCGCCCATCGAAATAAACGAAGCAAGAATTTTATTGTTAGTCAATTGGAAGAACTGGAGGGAATAGGAAAACTGACTGCTCAGAAACTATTGAAAAAGTTTGGCACGATAAAAAATATCGATGAGGCTCCCATGGAAGAATTAGAAAAGGTTTTAGGCAAAATGAAAGCCTTGAGCTTAAAGAAGCAAATTAAAAATTGGGTAGATTAAAATCTGGATTTTTCTGCTCCCAAATCAATGTGCTTGAATTGACGATAAATTTGCAAAATAATGGCTAAGGCAATAGTCATTTCACATACGCCAATCACTAATACAAATACCGAAAAGGCTAGGCCTTGCATCTGATCATCTTGTCTAGAAAAAGCAATCAAATTTAAATTGGCGGCATTAAGCATCAATTCTATCCCCATCAATATAAATATCATGTTGCGCTTGAGCAGCATAATACTCAAACCTACTGAAAACAATAGGGCACTTACGATTAAAAAGTAGCTTAATGGAATATCATTCATGGTGTTTAGCGATATAAGTTGCCCCCACTAATGCAATTAAAAGAAATACACCCGCTAATTCAAAAGCAAAAGAATATTCTGTCAATAAAGCTAAGCCAAGATGTGTCAATTTTGAAGAACGCTGTATGTCATCAGATGCCAAACTAAAGGAATCCATGGAACGATTTAGAATCCAAAGCAATCCTAAGAAGATGGAAAGGCTGATCGACAAAGACCAAAATCTTCCAGATTGCCTAGTCCATAAATCATTCGGTGCTTCATAGTCTTGGGATCTCGGATTTTGGGTAAGCATTATTCCAAAGAGAATCAAGATTAAAACTCCACCCACATAAATGAGTAAATGAGCAACTGCCATGACATCGGCATAGGCCATAACATATAAACCTGCCAATCCCAACATGCACATGAACATGGACAAAGCAGCATGCAATAGATTTTTCGTCCAAGCCATAGCCAATGCGCTAGCGCTGGTTAATCCTGCCAAAACCAAAAAAGAGGCGATCATTGGATTCATGATTCGGTGCTAGGTGGCTTAGGTTTAAAACTCGGTTTAAATGCGGGCTTGGCCACAGGTTTTACTTCCTCTGGCTTTGCTTCCTCAGAAGCAGCCTCCGCTTTAGGTTTAAAACTCGGTTTGAATGCAGGCTTAGCCACAGGTTTTACTTCCTCTGGCTTTGCTTCCTCAGAAGTAGCCTCCGCTTTAGGTTTAAAACTCGGTTTGAATGCAGGCTTAGCCGCAGGTTTTACTTCCTCTGGCTTAGCTTCCTCGGAAGCAGCCTCCGCTTTAGATTTAAAACTCGGTTTAAATGCGGGCTTTGCCACAGGTTTTACTT
>JAIXWL010000012.1 GCA_027491315.1 Cytophagaceae bacterium | reverse complement strand
TCTACATTCTTCATTCTACATTCTTCATTCTTCATTCTTCATTCTTCATTCTTCATTCTTCATTCTTCATTCTTCAATCTACATTCTCCATTCTTCATTCTCCATTCTCCATTCTTCATTCTACATTCTACATTCTACATTCTACATTCTCCATTTCTCTCATAACTAATCCCTAGCAACTAATAACTATTTAGTTATTTTATACAACAAGCCCATAGAAAGAATTTGTGAAAACTGCCAATTAGGGTCTTGGTCATAGTCTCGAAATAGAACGGCTTGCACATTGGTACTCAGGTATTTATTTACCTTCATGGTCAAATTGGCATCAAACCGATGTACAATACCGTTGGACACACCAAATCTAAAATAGTCCATAAGGGCTGAATAGCGGGCCTTAAGGTTGACATTTTCAAAAATATTTTTGTCGACGTTGGCCAAAAATTGGAATACAAATTGATTTCGAATATTATCTCCAGGTTTTTGCAAACCATATAAACCTGCCCTAGAGATTCGTTCATCCAAAACAAAAGTTTGACGTAAACTACCAATACCAAATCGGGTATAAAATGCTTTTTGAGGATGGTATTCAAAACCCATGGAGGTAGTCAAATAAGCAGGAGCAAAAATAGATGAAGTGATAGAATCCACAGGAATCCCTAAGCTGTTCTTTTTATTGTATTCAAATCCTTGAAAAAATTGAGTTTGAAAGTTGGTTGAACCATAATAATCCCATTTTGGACTAATTCGATAACCCGCTTTAAATTCATAAAATATGCGATCTACGTTTTTACGTAAACTTTGGGTTCTATTTTGAAGAAAACCTACTTGCATTTGTAAATCACTCACTAAACGCCAAGAATTATTTTGCACACTGGCGGAATGATTTAAATACCAACCCGTTGCAAAGGTATTGGTTCCTCCTCCTTTCCAATTATCACTAAAACTTGATTGATTTAAATTGATACCGGTAGTAAATTCCTGCTTCCATTTTCTAACGACACTGTCAGGCTTCATCGAGGCCATCGACTGAAAAGCAATAAAAATGCTAGTGAATATTAGGAGTAAATGGACCTTCATGTGACAAATGTACAAAATTGATTGTTCTACCTTGTGAGCTCTAACGGATTTCCTACCCAAATTTGTACATTTCCTTGAAAAAAATCTCCTGATTTTAATTGAATCAATCCATCCAAGGTATTAAAAGCATCCGTATTAGCTGTCATGGGCTCAATAGCGACACAATTTTCATTGGCAGGGGCAAAGACTACTAAAAACGGAAAAAGTTTACTAGACTGCTGAACAAATAAGGCTCTTTTTTGCTTCGTGTCCACCAATTCAGTCAAGTGGATATCCATTGGGTTCAATCGAAAAACGTGGTCTATTTCTTGGGTTCTAAAGGATAGGCCTTTTGTCATTTCCATCAATTCTTCTTTCATTGGAATCATTTGTGAATCAGATAAAAAGCGGCTTTTACCCTGAAAGTATATATGATAATCTGCTAAATCAGTTCCTGGAATTTGAAAATAGGGATGCCAACCGCATGCAAAAGGCATTTCACCCTCACCTGAATTAGTACATTTCATAGAAACATCTAAAATTCCTTCCTGACCTAAGCTAAATTCCCATTCAAACACAAAAGGGAAGGGGTAGGCTTCATAATCTCCCTCATAGTTGTAAATTAAAGAAATCTTGGCAAATCCATCAGTACATACTTGTTTCCCCAATTCAAAAGGCCTTCTAGCAAGAAATCCATGTATGGCATTACCCAAGGCCTTTTCATTGATGGGTAATTGGTAGTTCTTTCCCAAGAATGAGTAATTACCGTTTCTGACACGGTTTACCCAAGGGCATAGTAAAGCACTTGGGTATAAATCATTGTCCCTCATTGAAAATTGCTTCGATTGAGGGATAGCAATGATGTTTTCTAATTTACCAGCAAAACTGACATATAAGCTTTTTAAGGCTCCTCCTAGGTCTGCTAGTATTTCAGCTGATTCACCAGTCGCGGGATTGCGCAATTGAACTACTCGGCCATCAGGTGAATCGATAAAATTTATTTCCATAGCGTTTTTTCCTCTATTCCCATACCATACAAGGCAAAGTCATATTGTACAGGATCGGTTGAATTATATTGTTTTAATACTTGTGTTAGTTCTACCGCTTTCTTCCAATGGGTAGGTCCAGGAGAAACCAAGTGTAACCTTTCCGCAGTTCGCTGCGAATGTACATCCAAGGGACAAATTAATTGATGAGGTGCTATTTTTGACCAAATTCCAAAATCCACTCCAGCCTGGTCTTTTCGTACCATCCATCGTAAAAACATACATAAGCGCTTACAGGCGGAGTTTTTCACGGGAGCAGATACATGTTTTTTCGTGCGTTCGGGAGCCCAAGATGGCTCAAAAAAATAGCGATAAAAGCCATTTAATGCTTCTTCTATATCGGAGTTTTCTGTATTAAAATTTCCTAGCACAAAGGCCTCTTCCAAACTGGAATACTGCTGATAATGATTCCGAAAGAAGGAAAGAAAATATAAGGTGTCTGTATAATTAAAAGTCCGATGTTTAAATTGCTCGAAGCGTTGAAGATCCTTTTCCTGATGTTGTAAAACAAAATCATAAGGAGCTCCATCCATCAAATCAATCAACTCCCGTCCCTTTTGTAAAATGGTTTTTCTTTGTCCCCAGGCCAGCATAGAAATCCAAAATCCCATGATTTCTATATCCTGCTTTTTACTAAAAAGGTGTGGAATCGAAATGGGGTCATGTTCAATGAACCTAGGATGATTGAAAAAGGCTACTTTTTTATTTAATAGCTCGACTAAATCATCCTGCATCTTTCTATTTTTTGGAACCAAAGAAAGCTATGATTTTGGAAGGTAAAGAAAATATCCAGACCAAAATGGTAACTACTACTGAAAATGCAGCTATGAAAGGGTAGGATAAGATAAAAAATACCTCAAAAACTACATTTCCTGCTGTAATTGGTCTTTTCCGTTTTGCCATATTATTGAACTAAATAACTTATTTCAGCTCTAATACGTTTATCCACTGCATTTAATCGCTCAAATGCTTTTGGGGATAATTTAATAATTACCTTGTTATCGGTGTTAGGTAAACGACCAATCACTTTAACCCAAATGCTTTGGTTATTTGCCAAGTTTTTAACCAATACCAAGGTTCCAATTGGGGCCGATTTGTGTAAGGCTAAATATTTACCAGAATTGTCGGGAACATCAATTAATTCAGCAATACCCGTTTCAATGGTCTTGCGAATACCTTCTTGTGTCGTACTTCCTTCCGGGGTGCCGCTTGCAGCAGCTGTTGAATTTTCTTTAGCTGCCGGTAAGGTCATATCAATTTTAGCTTCCTTGGTTTCGGCTACCTTTTCTGTTTTGTTAGGTAATAAGGAAGTCTTGTCTATGCTGCTTGCACTTGGTTCCGCAATAATTAAACGCTGTCCCTCTTGAAGACGATCAGAGGTTAAATTATTCCATTTTCTAATTTGCGCCATCGTCACCTGATGCATGTTGGCAATAGTCAATAAACCTTGTCTGCGAGCTACAATGTGAATCCCTTTATCCGATTTATTTCCGTCCTCAACGGTTTTTTCAGGGCTGGTTGGAGCCACACTAACTTCATTCGGTTTGTCGATGGTTTTTAAAATACTAGGGCTTTCCTCTAAATAATGTAATGGAATAAACACCAGTTCTCCTGTTTTTACTGGAATCCCAATTTCTGGATTCACTTGTTTGAATTCGCTTAGGGATAAATTATAACGACGAAGTATCGAGAATAAGGACTGCTTAGGACCCACTTTAAATACTACATAAGTTTTATTGTTTTCTTTTTTTAAGCCCAAAGAATCTACTGTCATGGCTTTTATTTGAGCAGAAAATCCCAAACAAATAAATAAGAAGAGTATCAATGATTTAAAATTCATAAATTTCTAGTTGTAGCTTGTGTTGAATAAATAATAAGTGATTTTGGAAAATTTGAAAGGTATGATATCCCATCAATTCCCCTTCTTCCAAAAGTTCATGTAAAATGATTTGGAAATGATTGTCACAGACCAAAAGGTAATTTTTCCATGCACCATCGTAAAGATAATAAGAAAAAATTAGCTTATCCTCGCCTTCCCAATAATCCAAACCCTTTGCAATCTGTAAACTGAATTTGAGCTTAAAAAATTGTTTAAAGGCAGAAAATTGTTCTTGACTTTCTTCTATATGATGTGGGCTTTCAAATGCAAACGTCTCAGTATCAGTTGATTCCCTTTGTTTAGAAAGAATTTTACCAGAATCCACATCTAAAATCAAAGCCGATTTCCCTTGTTGAATTACCAGTTGATCTTCTGATAATTCCTTTGCTTGTTGACTTTCTATGGCATATTGTAATTGCCCATCTAACAAATTGTAAGCCTCTACAGCCTCTATTCCCGGGTTTTTCCCAGCCTGTAAGCGTACAAATACCCCTAACTTTTCACGGCCTTTTAGCCATTGTAAGTGACTACTGTGAGCTGGTAAATTGGAAATTAGTCTTAATTCGTTGGACTTAAAATCATAGGAATACCAATGTCCTCCAGTGGCATCTTTAGCTTCTATCCAAAGTTTAGGAGTCTCTTTGTTACCCCAATAGCCTAGGCTCCAAACGGGTTGCGAAAATCGATATTGGAATTTTTTTTTCAAGTCAGACAAAAGGTTTCTAGGCAAATAATGTGCAAATTTGGCAATATTCTATCAATTAATGTACATCTGAATATGATGCAAGGCAAAAAAGTGGTAGCTGTCATTCCTGCTAGGTATGCTTCTATGCGCTTTCCCGGAAAACCTTTGGTTGATTTGGGAGGTAAACCCATGATTCAACGCACTTATGATCAAGTAGCTTCCGTTCCAGGATGGGAGAAAATTATTATTGCCACGGATGATGAACGAATATTTGATGTAGCTCAAAAGTTTGGTGCAGAAGTGATGATGACTGATGCCTTACATCAATCAGGGACAGATCGCTGCGCCGA
Source organism: Cytophagaceae bacterium (assembly GCA_027491315.1). Lineage (GTDB taxonomy): Bacteria > Bacteroidota > Bacteroidia > Cytophagales > Spirosomataceae > Aquirufa. The sequence continues at coordinate 145,923 of JAIXWL010000012.1, read as the reverse complement.
AATTTTAAGTAAATTGGATAGCCCAGTAGATTATTTAGTCAACATTCAAGGTGATGAGCCATTTATTAATCCTGATCAATTACTAGAACTAAGCACAGGTTTTGAAAGTAATGCCCCCATTCTAACTTTGGTTAAGGAGATTCACGATGAATTGACCTTATTTAATACCAATGTTCCCAAGGTGGTGATGGATGAACAACATAATGCCTTGTATTTTTCCCGACAAACGATTCCATACTTGCGAGGAGTGGCTACGGAAGATTGGTTTGATCACCATCACTTTTTTAAACACATAGGACTTTATGCTTATCGGGCAGATGTCCTGCCTGTTCTTAGTCAATTGCCTGTTTCTAGTTTAGAAAAGGCAGAAATGTTGGAACAATTGCGTTGGCTTCAACATGGTTTTCAAATTAAACTCATCGAAACCCAACACGAAACCGTGGGAATTGATAGTCCTTCTGATTTAGAAAAAATTAAGAAATTAGGCTTTCTTTAAATAAATATCTCTTTATATAGACCTTCAAAAGGCGTATCTTTATAAGATTTTTAAGAGGTTATTCGAATTATTGTACGATTCGGAGAAGGTTTATATCAATATGCAGAAACAAAATATTTTAGATCGATTGAAAGATCGAATCTTAGTGCTTGATGGCGCTATGGGTTCTTTAATTCAGCAGTATCAATTAACAGATGGAGATTATCGTGGAGATAGGTTTAAAGACTTTCCTCATGAAGTAAAAGGAAACAATGATTTGTTGTCCCTTACGCGTCCAGACGTTATCAAGGAAATTCATGCCAAATATTTTGAGGCAGGCGCTGATATAGCAGAAACAAATACTTTTTCGGGTACCTCCATTGCCATGGCGGATTATCACATGGAAGATTTAGTTTACGAATTAAATTTTGAATCAGCCAAGATAGCCAAAGAAGTTGCCGATGAGTATAGCTTAAAAACTCCAGAACAGCCTCGCTATGTGGCAGGTTCAATTGGGCCAACCAACCGTACTCTTTCCTTATCGCCCGATGTCAATGATCCTGGTTTCAGAGCCGTATCTTTTGATGAATTGGTTGAGGCCTACCAAGAACAAGTACGTGGATTAGTGGATGGAGGTGTAGACTTACTTTTGGTAGAAACAGTATTCGATACACTCAACGCTAAGGCAGCTCTTTTTGCCATAGATCAATATTTTCAGCAAAATCCAAATCAACCTTATTTACCTGTCATGGTCTCAGGGACCATTACAGACGCTTCCGGTAGAACTCTTTCCGGTCAAACTACAGAGGCATTTTTGGCATCTATTGCCCATATGCCTTTATTGTCGGTAGGTTTAAACTGTGCCTTGGGTGCGGATTTAATGCGACCATATATTAAGACTCTTTCTGATAAATCACCATTTTTAGTATCTGCTCATCCGAATGCAGGTTTGCCAAATGAAATGGGTGAATATGACCAAAGTCCAGAACAAATGGCTACGGTGATTGAGGATTATTTGCAAAATGGCTTCATTAACATCATTGGAGGCTGTTGCGGTACTACGCCAGACCATATCCGCTTGATCGCTCAAACGGCAGCAAAATATCCACCTCATCAATTACCAGCTGAAAACCTAAATCAGAAACTTTCTGGATTAGAACCTTTGGAAATTACCGAATTGACCAATTTTGTCAATATTGGTGAGCGTTGTAATGTGACCGGCTCAAAAAAATTCGCCCGATTGATTCGTGAGGAAAATTTTGAAGAAGCTATTGCTATTGCCAGGGAGCAAGTAGATGGTGGTGCTCAAATCTTGGATGTCAACCTAGATGAAGGTATGATTGACGGTGTTAAAATGATGCCTCAATTCCTCAATTTATTGATGTCTGAACCCGATATCTCCCGCTTACCCATCATGATTGACTCTTCCAAATGGGAAGTTATTGAGGCGGGATTAAAGTGCGTTCAAGGTAAATCTGTAGTGAATTCCATTTCCCTTAAGGAAGGAGAAGAGCGTTTTATTGAATTAGCTAAAAAAGTAAAGCGATACGGTGCTTCTGTGGTCGTAATGGCTTTTGATGAGCAAGGTCAAGCAGATTCTTATGAGCGTCGAATTGAAATTTGCCAAAGAGCTTATGATATCTTAGTCAATGTGGTAAATTTCCCTCCACAGGATATCATCTTTGACCCTAATATTTTGACGGTTGCTACTGGAATGGAAGAGCATAATAATTATGCCAATGATTTCATCAAAGCAACTTCCTGGATTAAGAAAAACCTACCTCATGCCAAGGTATCAGGTGGTGTATCCAATATTTCCTTTTCATTCCGTGGAAATGAAGTCGTTCGAGAGGCGATGCATACCGTATTTTTATATTATGCTATTCAAGCAGGTATGGATATGGGTATTGTAAATGCCAGTCAATTAGGCGTTTACGATGAGATTTCTCAGCCTTTAAGGGATCTGTGTGAAGATGTTCTGCTTAACAGAAACCCCGATGCTACCGAAAAATTAGTCGCTTTTGCTGATACCGTTAAATCCTCTGGTAAAGAGCAAGTGGTAGATGATGCTTGGAGAAAATTACCTGTTAATAAACGTTTAGAGCATGCCCTTATCAAAGGTTTAACTGAGTTTATTGATGAAGATACCGAAGAGGCTAGAAAGTTAGTTGAGCGTCCTATTCAAGTTATTGAAGGCCCTTTGATGGATGGAATGAATGTGGTGGGTGACTTATTTGGAGCAGGAAAAATGTTCTTGCCTCAGGTAGTAAAATCTGCCCGAGTCATGAAAAAGGCGGTAGCCTATTTATTACCATTTATTGAAGCAGAAAAACAAGTAGGAGAGAGCTCTTCAGCAGGAAAAATTTTATTAGCTACGGTAAAGGGCGACGTCCACGATATCGGTAAAAATATCGTAGGGGTGGTGTTGGCTTGCAATAATTATGAAGTAATTGATTTAGGTGTCATGGTTTCCTGTGATAAGATTTTGGCTGCTGCCAAAGAACATCAAGTGGATATCATAGGCTTATCGGGTTTAATAACTCCAAGTTTGGATGAAATGGTCTATGTGGCAAAAGAAATGAAGCGCATGGGCTTTACCATTCCTTTGCTGATTGGCGGAGCTACAACTTCTCGATTACATACCGCAGTAAAAATAGATCCTCATTATGATGGACCTGTAATTCACGTATTGGATGCATCACGTTCGGTACCCGTGGCAGGTAGATTATTACAAAGTGAATTATCCCAAAAGGAAATATTCAACGAAATCAAGGAGGAATATGCTCAGATACGTGTTCAACATGCCGCGCGTCAGCAAGAGAAAAATTATTTGACCATTGACCAAGCTAGACAAAAATCGAGAGGAATCGATTGGTCTGATTTTCAAGCTTATCAACCCACTTTCTTAGGGGTAAAATACTTTGAAGATTACTCTTTGGCTGAGATTGCTAAATACATCGACTGGACTCCATTTTTTGCCACTTGGCAATTGAGTGGAAAATATCCTCGTATTTTTGATGATGCCGTGGTGGGTCATGAGGCAAAAAAGCTATTCCAAGATGCCCAAGATTTATTAGCCGAAATTATACATGATAAATCCTTACAAGCTAAAGCTGCCTTAGGATTTTTCCCAGCAAATGCCTTTGGTGATGATATAATTTTGCATGATTTTAAGGCCAATGAAAATAAGGTAGCTTGTGAAAAACATGGTGCACATGTCCATGTGAATTATGAGATTGTAAAGAAGGATGAAAATTCTGATTCGAGTCAGTGGCTTCATCATTTGCGTCAGCAAAATGTCAAAGCTGCAAACCTGGCTAATCATTGTTTAAGTGATTTTGTGGCACCTTTAGAAACTGGAGTTACCGATTACGTGGGAGCTTTTGCAGTAACCGCGGGTATTGGTATTGAAGCGCTATTAGAAAAATACGATAAAGCGCATGATGATTATAATTCCATCATGGTCAAGGCTTTAGCAGACCGTTTGGCAGAGGCCTTTGCCGAATTGTTGCATGAGCGAGTTCGTAAAGAATTCTGGGCTTATGAGCGTGATGAAGATTTGACTAACGAAGATTTGATTGCCGAGAAATATTCGGGCATTCGTCCAGCTCCAGGTTATCCTGCTTGTCCAGATCATACGGAAAAGAAGCGATTGTTTGAATTATTGGATGCTGAAAATCAAATTGGAATTAAGTTGACCGAAAGCTATGCCATGTATCCCGCATCTTCAGTTTCAGGTTTTTACTTTTCTCATCCTAAATCCACCTATTATGGTTTAGGAAAAATTACCAAAGATCAAGTGGAGGATTATGCTCAACGTAAACAAATGCCGGTTGAGGAGATAGAACGTTGGTTAAGTCCAGTTTTAAATTACGATGCATAGAATATGACTAAAATTACCGAGTATTTTAAGAATTCAGGAGGTAAAACCTTATTTTCTATTGAGATTATTCCACCGGTTAAAGGGCAGCATTTAGGCGAATTAATGAGCCATATTGAGCCTTTAATGGAGTTTAAGCCTCCCTTTATTGAGGTTACTTATCACCGTGAAGAATATGTAGAGAAGGAGGTAAATGGTGAAGTAAAAAGAATTCCTATTCGTAAGCGTCCTGGCACCTTAGGTATCTGTGCTGCTTTAATGCAGAAGTTTAAAATTGAGGCTGTTCCACACGTTATTTGTGGAGGATTTACCCAAGAGGAAACAGAAGATTTCTTGATTGACCTACATTACTTAGGGATAGAAAATGTCTTGGCCTTACGGGGTGATCAAGAAAAAGGGGAGGATCGATTTATTCCTAAAAGCGGTGGACATGCCTATGCTAATGAATTGGTGGCGCAGATTAGTCGAATGAATAAGGGGCAATTGTTGTATGAAGAGACGGAATCTTTTCCTACTAACTTTTGTGTGGGTGTCGCTGGATATCCAGAAAAACATTTTGAAGCAGTTTCCTTGGATACCGATCTTCAATACTTAAAACAAAAAGTGGACGCAGGTGCTGACTATGTAGTTACGCAAATGTTTTTTGACAATCAAAAATACTTTGATTTTGTGAAGGCATGTAGGGCCAACGATATTCATGTTCCCATCATACCGGGCATTAAGCCATTGGCTACTGTCAAGCAATTAGAGATTTTACCAGCAATATTTCATTTGGAGATCCCTCAAGCATTATCATCTGCTGTTTTGGCGGCTTCCAATTCGGCAGGTATTAAGCAAGCAGGAATCGAATGGGCGATTCAGCAAGGCAAAGAATTAATGAAGGCCGGTGTTCCAGCCTTGCATTTCTATACCATGAGTAAATCAGATAGCGTTAGATCGATTGCTTCGGCCTTGTTTTAATTGAAAGGGCGATTTTGCAATCGCTCTTTCAATGATTACATAGCACTTGCTGTCTCTTCCAATTTCACATGCTTCCAATTTTCACCCGAACGAATTCGATTGAGCTGGGTATGTGTAATGCCAAATTGTTTTGCGATCATTTTAAATCGACTTTTCTCCGATTTTAGCATCTTTTTAATCATCAAAACCTTGCTTTCCGTCAACTTGTAATTCTTGGTTCTTTTCGGAATTTGACGATTAATAACACTTGGATTGTTTTTGTTATGCGCCGTGACTAGACTACGATTTCCCCAAGCTAAATTCTCAGCTCGGTTGTTCATCTTGTCATGATCCAAGTGCAATACAAAATTGTCGGATTCATCTTTTTTCATAACAAAACACTCCGCCACCAATTTGTGGATATAGCGATTAGCGGATTTTTGCTGAAAGCGAATATTGAGGGATCGATATCCTTGAATCATGGAACCTTGTATTAATTCGCCTTCCGGATTATTCTGAAAGCTTTTTACACGGCCATAATTAGAGATCTCGTAATGAATTTGATTGTCAAATTCAGGGAAAGGAATGCGCTTCCATTGCTCATTCCAATAGTTTTTTAAGGCGGTCATAGTATTAATAGTACGTATTATAGAACGGTAGTAATCGCAATTTAAAGATATTCCTTGAATTGCAAAAGTTTAGCTGAAAACGAAAAAGAATAATTAATATTGTATCCCTATTATTTGAGGTATTCTTCAAATCATTAGTTCTGCTTTTGAAATCAATGGATTGTCGTTTTCAAATAATGGATTTAAATTTCAATTTGATTTGTTGGGTAAAAAATATCAATTTCTGCATCAAAAAATTGCTTAATGTCCTTTTTCTTTTTGTACTCATTCCTAACATGAAGTTATTTCCATTAGCTAAATTTGAATGATGTTTATTTGGGTGAAAGGTAGGTTTATGATATATTGATTTATTATGAAAGTCTTAGTTTACGGTGCCTCCTTGAATCCACAACGTTATGCTTACCTAGCTGCCCAAATGCTGCATCAAAAGGCTCATGAATTGGTATTGGTCGGCACTAAAAAAGGGGATTTATTGGGCCAAGAAATACATCAACCCGGTTGGATGGAGCCCGATGTGCATACCGTAACTTTGTACGTAGGACCACAAAATCAAGGAAATCTGTTGGACTATTTAAAGCAACTACAGCCTAAGCGAGTGATTTTTAATCCTGGAACAGAAAATGAGATGCTAAGAAGAAGTTTGGAAGCAGAAGGTATTTCGACAGAAGAAGCCTGTACCTTGGTATTATTACAAACGGGTCAATTTTAAAGGGTATCTGCCAGGAGATCCTAACAGATACCAATCAAGTTATATAGCTTTCAAGACGAAGTCAAATTCCTCCATGATCAAGTTAGCTAATAATTTTTTACAAGCATTCGTCACAATTTCATTGGCTTCAGCCTCTGAATTAGCTTCTAATTGTAGCTGAATATGTTTGCCAATACGCACATCAGCCACCTGATGAATATCTAAGTTTTGTAAACCTATGCGTACAGCTTTACCTTGTGGGTCAAGGATTTCTTTTTGAGGCATTACATTGATTTCAGCTAAAAATTTCATTTTTTTTGGGTATTAAGTATGTAAATAACTCCCGACAGGAGGATATAGGATGCTACTAACAGTGGCAATGATGCAAATTTAAGGAAAATCAGTCCAGCAACACAAAAAACTAGGAAAATGAATTTAATTTGATTGCTTTTCCAATCCCAAGTTTTAAACTTAAAGGCCATTAAGGGCAGTTCGCAAACCAGTAAATAACTCATGATCACTGAGTAAATTAATAATCCTTTAAAGTTTAAAACGTACTCACTAAACTCCGGTTGAAATTCTAAAATAAGCGGTAGCGAGGCTATGACAATTCCATTGGCAGGAGTTGGTACGCCTATAAACTGATCACTTTGCCTGGTATCAATATTGAATTTGGCTAATCGATAGGCCGAAAAAAGGGCCAAGGAGAAGACCAAAAAAGGTTTATAAAATCCAAATAATCCCACGGAGCATTGTGTACCACAGCTCGCCTCTACTAAATGAAAAAGCATGAAGCTTGGTAATACTCCAAAGGAAACCATGTCCGCTAAAGAATCTAATTCCTTTCCTAATTCGGAATATGCATGTAATAATCTGGCTAAAAAGCCATCTAGGAAATCAAAGACTAATGAAAGTAAAATACAATAGGAAGCCCATAAGACATGCCCTTGCATGACAAAATAAATACCAAAACAGCCTGATAATAGATTTCCCAGGGTTAAGGTATTTGGAATTTCTTTTTTGATAGACATCTTATGCTCTGACAAATGGGTTTTGATTTTTTTCGATTCCTATGGTCGTACTGCCACCATGACCAGGAAATACCTCAGTCTCCTCAGGGAGAACGTACAACTGATTTTGAATGCTATTGACTAAATCAGCATGATTACAAAGTGGGAAATCAGTCCTTCCGATGCTTCTCCTAAATAACACATCTCCATCAATAAGCCACCCTTGTTCTTCTAAATAAAAGGCCACATGACCAGGAGCATGTCCAGGAACAAATAACACCTTAAGCTTCATTTCTCCAATTTCAATAATTTCGTTGTCTTCCAACAAGCGGTCAACTTCCACAGATTGGTAGGCAGGGAAACCATACACCGCAGCTCGGTTAGCGGCATCATTCAGTAAGGGTAAATCTTTGGGATGCAAGCCAAACGGAACCTTGTATTGCTCTTTAATATAATGCACCCCTAACACATGGTCAATATGGGCATGGGTATTAAGACAATACTTTAATTGAATATCCTTTGAAAGGATGAAGTCCGTCAAGACCTTTCTTTCCTCATAATTATGGCATCCTGGATCAAATATGACACCATTTCCAGCATCATCCCAAAGCAAATAGGTGTTTTCTTGGAAAGGATTAAAAGTAAATACTTTTTTATATACCACGGATGAATGATTTTGTATGCAAATTACTTATTTCCTGTAAATTGATGTTGTCCTAATAAGAATATGCATGGTTTTTTATGCAAATCGGGAATAGATTTAGCCCAAGACTCCACCGTTTTAGTTTGAATAAATCCTAGTGGTGCTTGAATATCGCATGCTAGGCAAATCAATTGATGTTTGGGACAAACTTCTAATAAATCTGTCAACAGTGCATTATTTCGATAGGGTGTTTCAATGAATAATTGAGTTTGCCCGGATTTTTCCACTTCCTTTTGTAAGTATTCAATCTTTTTTACCCGGGCACTTTTTTCAATGGGTAAATAGCCATGAAAACAAAAACTTTGGCCAGAAAACCCTGAGGCCATTAAGGCCAATAAGATGGAAGAGGGCCCAACCAATGAAACGACTTCAATCTGTAGTTTGTGCGCAATGGAAACAGCCAGGGCACCTGGATCAGCTATACCAGGGCATCCGGCCTCAGAAATGATACCGATGGAATGATTTCCTTGAACCTGGGTTTGAATAAATTTTTCTACCTCAGCGGCCGAACTATCCTTATCCAATACTTCAAAAACTAGATCTTCAATTATGATACCTAATTTTAATTCACTGATGAACCTTCTGGCCGTACGTACATTTTCTACCAAAAAATGTTGGCATGTCAATATGGCTTGGCTTACCTCGGGTGCTAAAACTTGTGAGGCAGTATTTTCAGCAATGGGGCAGGGTATCAAATAGATTTTCATAAAATTTGGCGTAAGGCCTCAACAAATGCCTCAGGTTGATCAGCCTGAACCCAGTGTCCAGCATTGGGGATTTCGATCAACTCAAAGTTGGGGAAAATTTCTGCAATATACCGCTCGTCCTCAGGTTGAATGTAATGAGATTCTGCTCCTTTAATAAAAAAGGCAGGAATGTTGACTGCATTTTTTACCCAAAGTTCGTGACCTACTACGTCGATATTTTTGGTAATGACACGAACATTTATTCTCCAGGCAAATTCTTGCTGTTCATTTCGATATAAATTTTTCAATAAAAATTGACGAACACCTTCCTTTTCCTCGAATCGTTTCAAATGTTCATTTGCCTCCGTTCTACTTTGGAGATTTTTTAGATTTAGGCTATTTAATCCTTCTAAAATGGCAGTATGGTGAACTGGGTAGAATTTTGGCGCAATATCTACCACGATCATTTTTTGAGCTATATCCGGATGGTTTAAAGCAAATTGCATCACGACTTTACCTCCCATTGAATGACCTAGAATGATGGGCTTGGTCAATTGATGTTCTTGAATAAATTCCAAAAGATCTTCGGACATTACCTGGTAATCAAATTCGTCTGCCCAGGGCGACTGCCCATGATTTCGTTGATCAACCAAATACACTTGATATTGGTCGGATAAGACTTTAGCTATCCCTAACCAGTTATCGGAAGATCCAAATATTCCATGGAGAATGATCAAGGCGGGTCCTTGCTCTCCCACTTTTCTAAAATATAGTTTCATTTATTGAATATAAATTGCCTTTTCTTTGGCGGCCATGGTTTGCCCTATAACCTCCAATGTAAAACCTTCCGACTGTGCAAATGATTCAAATTCCATTTGGTGATTTTTATCAACCGCAATTAATAAACCTCCAGAGGTTTGAGGATCCGCCCCAATCAGCTTTTGAATTTCCGAAATGGTATCTTCTACTCGATGCCCATAACTAGCCCAATTTCGGGTTGTTCCACCTGGGAAACATTTTTGTTCTAAATAGTGCTTAATCTGGGGAAGGGTAGGGATTTTATCAAAAAATAATTGAGCACTGACTCCTGATCCATCACACATTTCTACCAAATGCCCTAATAAACCAAAACCTGTCACGTCTGTTAATGATTTGACATAGCCCAATGGCCCAAGTTTTTCACCTAATTTATTCAAAGTACTCATTTGGTTAACGGCCAATTGCAAATCTTCTGGACTTACTATTCCTCTTTTTTGAGCAGTCGTTAAAATTCCCACGCCCAAAGGTTTGGTTAAATACAATATACATTGATCGCTAGCTTGATCGTTTTGTTTTAAATGTTCTTTTTTAACTTTTCCTGTTACAGCCAAACCAAAAATAGGTTCAGGGGAATCAATGGAATGCCCACCTGCTAAAGGTATACCTGCTTCGGCACATGCTGCTCGTCCACCTTCTAATACTTTCTTAGCAATCTCTGGAGCTAATTTATCGATGGGCCAACCCAATATGGCGATTGCCATTAGGGGAGAACCTCCCATGGCATAGATATCAGAGATCGCGTTTGTAGCAGCAATTTTCCCGAAATCAAAAGGGTCATCTACAATGGGCATAAAAAAATCTGTGGTAGAAATAACCGCCTCCCCATTTTGCCAATCAAATACGGCTGCATCATCCCTACTCTCATTTCCAACCAACAGAAGAGGATGATTTTTTTTTGGGGTATCTGTATGTAAAATTTGATCTAAAATTTGTGGTGAAATCTTACATCCACAACCAGCGCCATGTGAAAACGAGGTTAATTTTATGCTAGTGTCCAATATTCGGTATTTTAAATGAAGAGTACAAAAATATTCTTTAAATAATTAAAAATTAAGTTTGTGTTAAGATTTAAGCATAAATAGTACAATAAGATGAGTCATTACATTTAAATATGATAACAAAATGCCTTTTTTGTTCTAATTATCAGTTGATTAGTACAATTTGCCTTATAATGACTTTTGTCAAATAGTTGTAGTATTTGATTTTTTACATTTATTTTGTGGAAATATCTTTCAACTCAATTATAACTAAATTCCAAATTTATGCAGAAAAGATTTATTACTCGTTCTGTGTTATTGGGGGCGTTTTTTGCGCTTTTGATGGCATTGCCGATTGGGCAGCTATTTGCTCAAGTTACTAGCTCTTCTTTTACTGGTACAGTTACCGATGCAAAAGGAGAGGTTTTGCCAGGTGCTAGCGTTTTAGCTGTGCACACTCCATCTGGAACCAAGTATGGTGTTGCCACCAATGCTGCCGGTCGTTATACCTTAATTGGTGTTCGTGTGGGTGGTCCTTTTGTGTTAAAAGTAACTTTTGTAGGTTACAAAGAGCAAGTTAAAGACAATTTATTCACAAGCTTAGGTACTTCTACCAACGTTAGCTTTAAGCTAGAGGAAGTAGGTCAGCAATTGCAGGAAGTTGTGGTTAAATCATCTCGTTCAGATTTGTTTAGTTCCAATAGAACAGGTGCAGCCACTTCATTTGCAACAGAAACAATCAATGGATTGCCAACCATCGGACGTACGATTGATGACATTACTAAGTACAACGCGTATAGTAATGGACGTTCATTTGCTGGACAAGATTCTCGTTTCAATAACTTCACTATTGACGGATCCGTTTTCAATAATGGTTTTGGTTTAGGTAGTTCATCTCAAGCGGGTGGTCGTACAGGTACTACTGCTGTTTCTTTGGATGCCATTGAACAAATCCAAATTAACATTGCTCCATTTGATGTTCGTCAATCAGGTTTTGCTGGTGCTGGTATCAACGCAGTAACTCGTTCAGGAACAAATGATTTCACGGGTTCTGCCTACCATATTTTCAGAAATAGTGATTTAGTAGGAAAGAAAGCGGACGGTAGAGACTTACCATCCATCAATATTTCTGAAAAGACTACAGGTTTCCGTGTAGGAGGTCCTTTGATTAAGGATAAATTATTCTTCTTTGCTAACTATGAAGAATTTAAGAGCTCTACGCCTGCTTTAAACTGGTCTGCAAACCGTCCAGGTGCCACAGGTAACGTTTCTCGTGTTTTAGCTTCTGATATTGAAGATTTAGGAAATTTCATGAAATCTAATTTCAATTATGAAATTGGCGCGATTGATAACTTCAACAATGAAGTGACTTCAAAGAAAGGTTTGTTGCGTTTGGATTATAACATTAACAACAACAACAAATTAACCATCCGTTATTCTCAGCACGATTCGCAGTCAGGATCTATCATTTCTAACTCGAATAGTAGTAATACGGCGGGTAATGGTAACCGTACTAACTCGGCATTAGCCTTGTCACCACAAAATACTGGTTACATCATTCAAGATAACACGCGTTCCATCGTAGCTGAATTGAACTCAACCTTGAACTCAAAATTTGCAAATAACTTTATTGCAACATATAACAAGCAAATTGAAGATAGAGCTCAAACATCTTTATTCCCTACCATTGATATCTTGAAAGATGGTTCCACTTATACCTCATTGGGTATGGATCCATTTACTCCTAACAATAAGTTGAATTATTCAACTTTGAACTTGACCAATAACTTGACTTATTTTAATGATAAGCACACGTTTACATTTGGTTTAAGTTATGAGTATTTTATGTCGAATAACGTATTCTTCCCTTCTTCGAATGGTGTGTATGTATTTAACTCCATCAATGATTTCAAAACGGCTGCTTTAGCTTACAAAGCAAATCCAAATTTGGCTGTTTCGCCAGTTGTGATGCCGCGTTTTAACTACCGTTATTCATTATTGCCAGATGGTGCTGAGCCATTGCAACAATTGAAAGTTTCTACTTATTCAGCTTATGTACAAGATGAATTCCAAGTAACTGAGAAATTCAAGTTAACGGGTGGTGTGCGTTTTGATTTGTTCTCTTATGACAATTCCACTTCATCGGATTTTTATAATCCAATCGTAGCTGGTTTGACATATAAGGATGAGAATGGTCAAGATTTGAAAGTTAACACAGGAGCTTTCCCTCCAGCTAAATTGTTAGTTTCTCCACGTATTGGATTTAATTACGATGTAAATGGTGATAAGTCATTACAGATTAGAGGTGGTACTGGTTTCTTCGTATCTAGAATTCCACAAGTATTGGTATCTAACCAATTGGGAAATAATGGGGTAAATACAGCGGTAATTTCTGCGCCAAATACTACAGCTTATCCATTTACTTTAAATCCAAAAAATTATAAGCCTGCTACTACGGATATCAATAAATTGCCTCCATATGTAGTAAATGCTTCAACGGAAGATTTGAAAAACCCAATGATTTGGAAAACGAACTTTGCTATTGACAAGAAATTGCCATGGGGTTTAGTGGGTACTTTGGAGGCCATTTACAACAAAAACTTGAACTCCTTACGTTATATTGACGCTAACTTAAAAGCTCCTGCAGCTAATTTTGTTGGACCAGATAACCGTAGTCGCTTCAATACAGCAGGTCGTTTCATTAATGCTCCAACAACCAACGTATTCGTGTTAACTAACACGGATAAAGGTGAATCATACTCATTCACAGCGAAATTAGAAAAACCAACTGTTGATGGTTTTGGTGGAATGTTAGGTTATACTTATGCCGTGGCTAAGGACATTCAATCAGTAGGTTCAACTGTTCAAGCTAATATTGCTTCTGAATATGGTCAAAACTACTTAAGAACATCATTCTCAGATAATGATTTGCGTCATCGTTTTGTAGGATTTGTTAACTATCGTTTGAATTACGGTGGTAAATTGGGAGGTTCTACTATGTTTACATTAGGAGCTGTTTCTTCTTCAGGTTATCGTCAATCATATACTTTTGGTGCTGACTTTAATGGAGATGGTCAAATTAATGACTTGATTTTTGTTCCTTACAAAGCATCTGACTTGACATTTACTCCATTAGTAGTAAGTGGACGTACTTATACGCCAGCTGAACAAGCTGCTGCTTTTGATGCATTTATTGACGGTAATGAATATTTGAAAAACCGTCGTGGAATGTATGCTGAGCGTAACGGAGCGTATTCTCCTTGGTTAACTCGTTTCGACTTTACTGTTGAGCAAGATTTCCACATCAAGACAGGTAAGAACAAGAGAAATATCATCCGTTTACGTGCTGATATCTTAAACGTGGGTAACTTACTTGATAATACTTGGGGTGTAGGTTGGGTTCCAACCAATGCTAACCCATTACGCTTTACAGCAGCATCGAATGGTACTGTAACTTATCAAATGGGTACTCAGGTTATTCAGAACCCTACAACAGGTGCCAGCGAAACCATCTTATTGCGTGATTCATTCGTGAAATCTATCAACGTAAATAACGTTTGGCAAGCACAATTGGGAATTCGTTATATTTTCGAATAATCGAATCCTTGCAATACTAATTCAAAAGAGGCTGCCCATCGGGCAGCCTCTTTTGTTTTCAACGCAATTTTTTCACGCTGGCAAGGTTCCAAACCTTGACAGCGTTGTGCGTTGATAACGATTTTCAAAATAATTTTATTTCAATGACATCATCTTTATCAAAATCTCGATAAATTTTGAATCAAAAAAAAGGCCAGCAATTTGCAGGCCTTTTTGATGTTGATTTTTTTACTTGAACTCTTTATGATGAGCTAATCTGTGTAAGTCTTCTTGACTTAAAGATTTGAAATATTCATACGTGATTTTTAAGCCTTCCGCCCTTGATACTTTGGGTTCCCAGCCTAAAATAGCTTTGGCCTTTGTAATATCTGGCTTTCTTTGTTTGGGATCGTCCGTTGGTAAAGGAAGGGAAATTAACTTTTGACTTGTACCGGTTAACTTGATGATTTCTTCACCGAACTCTTTAATGGTGATTTCATCTGGATTACCAATATTAACTGGTTGGGCATAATCACTTAATAATAAGCGATAAATCCCCTCTACTAGATCATCTACATAACAAAAAGCACGCGTTTGAGATCCATCACCAAACATCGTTAAATCTTCTCCTCGTAAGGCCTGACCAATAAATGCTGGTAATACGCGTCCGTCGTTTAGACGCATTCTAGGTCCATAGGTATTGAATATTCGGACAATTCGGGTTTCAACTCCATGGTAGGTATGATATGCCATCGTCATGGCTTCTTGAAAACGCTTTGCCTCATCGTAAACACCTCTAGGGCCAACTGGATTTACATTTCCCCAATATTCCTCTGTTTGTGGATGAACTAATGGGTCACCGTAAACCTCAGATGTAGAAGCAATCAATACACGGGCATTTTTTACACGAGCTAATCCTAAACAATTATGAATCCCCAAAGAACCTACTTTTAAGGTCTGAATTGGGATTTTTAAATAATCAATTGGAGAGGCAGGTGATGCAAAGTGAAGGATGTAATCTAATTCACCTGGAACGTGAATGAACTTAGAAACATCATGATGATAAAATTCAAAATTGGGAAGCTTGAAAAGGTGCTCAATGTTTTTTAAATCGCCCGTAATTAAATTATCCATGGCTATCACATGATAACCTTCCTTGATAAATCGATCACATAAATGCGACCCTAAAAAACCAGCTCCTCCAGTTATTAATACTTTTTTCATTTCTACGTTTTAAGATAATACGGTTTGACGGCCAATGGAATAATAGGTATAACCTAATTCTTTCATTTGAGATAATTCATATAAATTTCTACCGTCAAAAATGACCTTGTTTTTAAGTAATGAATCCATTTTTTCAAAGTCAGGAGTACGGAATTGAGGCCATTCGGTAACAATTAAAAGAGCGTCCGCATTTTCCAAAGCTTCGTAAGGATTTTTACAAAACTGTATGCTATCTCCTAATAAAGTTTGAACATTTGGCATAGCCTCTGGGTCATAAGCTTTGATGGTACAACCAGCGGCTAATAAGGCTTCAATATTATACAAAGCTGGAGCTTCACGAATATCATCCGTATATGGCTTGAAGGCCAAACCCCAAATGGCAATGGTTTTTCCAGCTAAATCATCATTAAAATACTGGCGAACTTGCGGTAATAATTTAGTCTTCTGGTTTTCATTCACTCGCATTACACTGTCCAGTATATGGAACTTGTAATTATTCTCTTCTGAAGTTTTTGCCAAGGCTTGAACATCTTTTGGAAAACAACTTCCTCCATATCCTATACCAGCAAATAAAAATCGCTTACCAATGCGAGAATCGGTTCCTATACCGCGGCGAATATCGTCTACGTTTGCTCCAACCAATTCACATAAATTAGCAATCTCATTCATGAAAGTGATTTTGGTTGCTAAAAATGCATTGGCGGCATATTTTGTCATTTCTGCGGAACGCTCATCCATAAAAATGATAGGATTTCCTTGACGAACTAAGGGAGCGTATAATTTACTCATTAATTCTTTGGCTCTATCTGATTCCGTTCCTATAACCACTCGGTCTGGTTTCATGAAATCTTCTACAGCTACCCCTTCTCTTAAAAACTCAGGATTAGATACCACATCAAAAGGCACTTTGGCATTTTTTGCAATGGCGTTTTTAACCAATTCCGATGTGCCTACAGGGACAGTACTTTTATCAATAATAACTGTATAATCTTTCAACAATGGACCTAAATCATTGGCCACCTGCAAGATATACTTCAAATCTGCCGAACCATCTTCCCCGGGAGGCGTAGGTAAAGCTAAAAAGATAACTTTGGCTCCTTCTATACCTTCTACCAATGAAGTGGTAAAGTTTAAACGGCCTTCTTCTACGTTGCGATGAAATAAATCTTCTAAACCAGGTTCATAAATGGGTACTACACCCGCTTTCATTTGATTTATCTTAGCTTCATTGATATCTACACAAGTAACATGATTACCTGTTTCTGAAAAACAAGTTCCTGTGACTAGGCCTACATATCCCGTTCCTACTACCGCAATTTTCATGGGTTAATCTTTAATTAGTTCAAAAATTTGGCCTAAAATTAGCCATTTTTCTTTTAAAATTTATAATAAATTCAAATATTCAAATCTATTTAGCCAATGGTATAATTTTTCCAATACTTCCGGAAGGTTCCATGCATCCTAACCAATTGGCAAGGGTGGTAGAAATATCACTAATGCTCGTTCTGCTACTAATTTCTTGTGGCTTAACTTTCCAACCATAAAATAAAAGAGGGACATGGGTATCATAAGCATATAGAGTGCTATGCGTGGTACCTGTCTTTCCGCCCATGAACCATTGTGGCTTTAATAAAATCATGAAATCACCACTTCGGGCTGGGTTGTATCCATGGCTAACTAGTTCTTTGTATGGCTGTATTAATGAACTGTTTGCAATATCTTGCATATCGACGATGGTCGATGTTCCCTCAATTTTAGAATAAGCTGCCAACAAAACTTGATGTAACTTTTTACGATTGATAGCTAATTTTTCTGCTAAAGAATGGTCAATATAAAGCTGAGAGTTTTCACTACCAATAATTAATTTATCCGATCCAAATTCCTTTTGCAAAGCATTTTTTGCCTCTGTTAAGGCTTTATTGGCTTCAAAAACGCCACCTGGCATTTTTTTAGATTGTAAATAGCCAGGAACTTCTGCTACTGCATGATCCGCTGTTAAAAATACCAATACTCGGTCTTTGCCAAATTGCTTATCTAAGTAGGTTAACAATTCCGCAATATCACGGTCCAGACGTAAATAGGTATCTTCTAATTCTATTGACTGTGGACCAAATGCATGGCCAACATAATCTGTGGATGAAAAACTTACTGCTAAAAAATCTGTTGAGTTGTTTTGTCCCAATTTTTCTTCTTCAATGGCTTTTAATGCAAAATCCTTCGTAATAGAATTCCCATAAGGCGTGGAACGGATTATTTCTAAGGGATTTGGCCCTTCCAAAGCATGAGGGAATGTTGGTGTTTTTTCGGATGGTAATTTTCCTTCAAATGGTAAATTGTCCTCTGCACTTTGAATATATGTTTCAATGGGATACAAGGTATTCCAGCCTTTCTTTACATAATTGAGGGCTTTTTCCTCGGAGTTGAATTTTTGAACCCAAGTAGGTAATTCTTTCATATAAAAAGTAGAAGTAATCCAACGACCTTCTTTCGAATCATACCAATAGGAGGCATTAGCTGTATGACCGCCAGGTAAAATAGCTCCTCGGTCCTTTAATGCAATGGCAATGGTTTTAGAGCGAAAATTCTGTGCTATGCGTAATTGATCTGTGATGGTGCTTGTCCATAGGTTTTTGGGCGACATAAATCCAGTTTTTCCAGTCGTTCCAACGGTTGTTACGGTACTGTCATCAGTACAATATACTTTTTTGCCTGTGGCTACGTCCGTCCAATCATTTCCTACAATACCATGTACTGCTGGAACAGTTCCTGTATAAACACTAGCATGTCCAGCTGCCGTCACTGTAGGGGCATAATTATAATGATTGTCTTGGCAATTTAAACCTTCACGCATCAAACGCTTAAATCCATTGTCGCTGTAGCGATCCTGGTATTTATATAAATAATCATAACGCATTTGATCCACCACAATACCAACCACTAACGCGGGTCTTTTGGCTAATGCTTTGGTTTTATTTTGAGCCCATGTTGTACTTATACTTAGTAAACTGATGATCAAAAAGGCAAATACTCTACTGTGTCTTTTCATAAATAAATAGGAAATTGTGTTAAGGTTTTTGTTTTTTGGTGTAATAAATCGATCTCTAGTAATCTGGTTTCTAGTCCATTGGTAAGTACTAAATACTTGGACTGTATCTTTTTTTGATATTGACTAATTTGCTGCCATGTAATTTCAGTGAGCTTAACATGAGGGGCCTTACATTCAATGATCATAAATACAGTTCCATCCTTGGCATAAATTTGAATATCACTTCTTCTTTGTAATTGATTGACATGAATTCCACCTTCAATTTGTATCATGCCAATAGGATAATTTAAATGCGTGGTGATGTATTGCAAACAGTGTTGACGTACCCATTCTTCTGGCGAAAGCATTCTAAATTTCTTGGCTATCGAATCAAAAATATAGAGTTTTCCATCCTTTTGTTTTAATTTGTAATCATAAGGGGGAAACTGGAGCGTCAGGTCAGCTAAAGGTTGCATCATGGGCCATTACACAAACTCTAAATTAATCTATTTGTAGATTAATTTCATCACGAACTTGCTCTTTTCATGAAAACTAAAGAAGAAATTGTACAAAATTGGTTACCTCGTTACACAGGAACACCATTGGAAAGTTTTGGTCAGTATATTTTATTGACCAATTTTAAAAATTACGTCGATATGTTTGCTGAAAAATTTGGCGTAGAAATCTTAGGGAA
Source organism: Cytophagaceae bacterium (assembly GCA_027491315.1). Classification (GTDB taxonomy): domain Bacteria; phylum Bacteroidota; class Bacteroidia; order Cytophagales; family Spirosomataceae; genus Aquirufa. The sequence continues at coordinate 126,598 of JAIXWL010000012.1, read as the reverse complement.
GGATCGACCGATGCAAACAGCCACCGCGGATAATATCACCATCATTAATTTCGGTATGGGTTCACCCATGGCTGCCACCGTGATGGATATTCTATCTGCTATTTCGCCCAAAGCGGTATTGTTTTTAGGCAAATGCGGGGGATTGAAAAAGAACTTAGCATTAGGCGATTTAATACTTCCTATCGCTGCCGTAAGGGGAGAAGGTACCTCAGATGAATATATGCCAAAAGAGATTCCTGCTTTACCATCTTTCCGTTTGCAGCGTTCTGTATCTTCCATGATTAAGAAGCACGAAAAGGATTATTGGACAGGCTTAATTTATACCACCAATCGTCGGGTTTGGGAGCACGATGAGGATTTTAAAAAGTATTTGTCTGATATCCGTGCTATGTGCATTGATATGGAAACAGCAACGATTTTCACCGTGGGTTTTGTCAATAAAATTCCTCGGGGAGCTTTGTTATTGGTTTCAGATAATCCCATGACTCCAGATGGAGTTAAAACAGATGTTAGTGATAAAAAAGTAACCGATAATTATGTGAATCTGCACCTTCAAATAGGCATCGATGCGCTAGAAGAATTAGCTTCTTCTGGAGAATCTGTTAAGCACTTACGTTTTGAATAATTTTAATTGCAGAAATCACGAATAACCTGAAAGGATGGATTGTAACCCAATTCTCCTGCTTTACTTAAATCCAAACACCCTGTAGTATCCGCTAAGGCTAGTTTGATGATTCCTCTTACAAAATAGGCTTCAGCGTATTTGGCATTCAATTTGATGGCATTGCTGCAATCTTGAATGGCATTTCGCTGGTCTCCTAAATTGGATTTAGCCATTGCTCTCATAAAATAAGCATCTGCATAGATGGGATTTAAGGAAATTGCCCGGTTATAATCATCCATGGCCTGCTTAGGGTCTCCAGATTTTGATTTGGCTAAACCTCTATTGAAATAGATTTCTGCTCTTTCTGGACTAAATTCAGCCATTTTGATTTTATCTTGGACAGCATTCCTTAATTCGTCCAATACGGCTTTATTCATTTTGGCCGTGTATAGAATTTTAGCATTTTCTAAATTTCCCATATCTACCGCCTTCGAATAATCTTCAATGGCCCCACGTTGATCGCCTAATTTAGACTTCACAAATCCCCTTCCATATAAAGCTTCCACCTTGGCAGGTTCTATTTCCAAAGCTTTGTTGAAATCTTCTAAGGCTCCTTTTTCGCCATTTTCACCCCGAAAATTTTCTAATTGAGTTTTACAAAATCCAGAAAAATACCAGTCATTAGCTTCGTCTGGACTGATTTTAAGGGCTTCATTGAAATCCTTTAATGCATTCGCAAAATCATTTAATTTCATTTTGGCAAAGCCTCTACCCGAATAATAAGTTGATCTTTTTGGGCTTATTTCGATGGCTTTACTGTAGTCCTCAATACTGCTTGAATATTCCCCTAATTTGACCTTGCAATCTCCTCTGGCGGCTAGGCAAGGGGCATATTCAGGATTTAACTCCAAGGATTTATTGAAGTCAGATAAACCACCACGGTAGTTTTCCAATTTACTTTTTGACAGTCCCCTGGAATAATAGGCAGTTGCCTCTAATGGGTTTAATCGAATCGCTTCATTATAATCTTGAATGGCAATTTTGTGATTGTCTTGCTTACTATAACTTTGGCCACGGGCAATAAATGCTTCGTAATATGTGGATTTTAATTCAATGGCTTTTTCAAAATCTAGTATGGCTCCTCTGAAATCTTTTAAATTATACTTAGCAAATCCTCGATTATAAAATGCAATTGGATTAGGATTAGCTGTATTTCTCTCAATTTCAATACTGAAGTTTCTAAGGGCCTCGGCGTAATTCCCCGTTTTATTTTGAGTTAAACCTAGCTCCATGTAATTGACAGTATCTTGTGCCAAAACTGAATTAGAAATAATAAGCATGCAGGCAAAAGCCAGAGAAGTCCACTTCATGGTCAAATATTAAATTTAGACTGTAAAAATAAGGGAAATCACTCGCTAAGAAAAATTTGAGTAAACCCAAATACTAAAATAAGCCATAAGGTAAGCAAAGCTGTTTTTTTCAAATAGGGATCTATTTGGGCCGGTGTTAAATTAGGCTGTAATTTGTTGGCTAATAAGGCAATGGGTATATAGGCTGCCAACATGGTGGCATTTTGTAGGAAGGTAGGAGGTACTCCCTGATTCATCATGGGAAATATTCCAAAGCTGAGGATACTAAGTATGTATAAAAACTTTTGATAGAGGAAGCCTGTGGTCTTCCCAATTCGTACGGGAATGGATAACTTACCTTGTTTTTTATCATTTTCTAAATCGCGCAGGTTATTGAGATTAAGTACAGCTACTGACATAAATCCACAACCAGCCGCGGGTAAAAATACGGCAGGTTTAAATGCCAAGGTTTGTAAGAAATAGACGCCCACCGTACCAACTAGTCCAAAAAACAAGAAGACAGAAAGGTCTCCCAAGCCCATATAACCATAAGGTCTTTTACCTACTGTATACGCGATGGCGGCACCTATGGCCAAAATACCTAAAACTAAAAAGCTAAGAATGATTTCGATGGACGCAGTTTGTAAGCTGACATATAATAGGCTGATGCCTGAAATAAATGCTAATAAGGCAAACAAGTACACCGCTTTTTTCATTTCAACCGGGCTTATAGCACCAGTCTGAACAGCCCTTAAAGCAACTTTTCTGTCGGCATTGTCAATTCCATTTTGCGTATCTCCTAAATCATTGGCAAAATTGGATAGAATTTGTAGTAGGAGGGTAGTGAGAATGGCTAATGCACCAATTGTCCATTGAAAGCGCCCATCTACATAGGCCAATATATTGCCTAAAATGGTGCTAGCTGCTGCCAATGGTAATGTGCGGGGCCTAGCGGCTTCTACCCAACGATTCATAAACTTTGCTTTTAATTAGAAACAAACATCCCTGAATTAGGTCTTAATTCAGGGATGTAAAGAAATAGATTATTTCGCTAATGCTTGAAGAAACTCAGGACTTGTAGGTTTGATGCCCGAAGCGAAAAAGTTAACTAATTCACCTTTTTCGTTGATAACATACTTACAGAAATTCCAGCTTGGTTCTTTTTCATTCCAACCATTACTTTTTTTATCTGTCAACCATTTGTATAAATCACATTTAGCTTCACCTTTCACTACGACTTTCTCCATCATTTGGAAACTAACACCGTAGTTTTTTTGGCAAAAGCTTGCAATTTCTTCGTTAGTGCCAGGCTCCTGACCACCAAATTCATTGGCGGGAAATCCTAAAATAACGATGTCTTTATTTGCTTGGTGGAATTTCTCCCAATCAGCATACTGCGGAGTATATCCACATTTAGAAGCTGTATTTAATACAACTACTTTCTTTCCTTTGAACTGGCTAAAGTCAATAACCTTGCCATCAATTCCTTTCATTTTAAAAGTATGAAAGTTCGGTGCTGCAACAACAGTTTCCACGTTTTCTGGGCGGTTTAAAATGGTGTTTTGTGTAAACGGCAAAGTAAGAGCCGTTAATAAGGATCCAATTTTTACAATATTTACTAACATAACGACAGTGATTAATATAAGTGAGATAGTTAAAATTCGTTTCATGTTACATCCGTTCAGGTGAAACTATACCCAATAACGAAGTTGCGTGTTGAATTGTTTTACCTGTTAGGTCTGCCAAGGTAAGTCGAATTGTTCTAATGTCCTCATTTTCCTCGTTTAATATCGTCAATTCATTGTAAAATTTATTGAATTGTTTTGCCAAATCAAACGAGTATTGAGCAATAATTGATGGAGAAAAGTTTTCACAAGCCTCGGCTAACTTAGTTTTATAGGTACCCAATAAATAGATTAATTCTCTTTCAGACTCAGCTAGCGTAATGTTAGGATCCGATTTTCCACTCATTGGAAAGCCTTTTTCTAGCGCTTTTCTTCTGATCGAACAAATCCTGGTATGCGTATATTGAATGAATGGTCCTGTATTTCCTTGGAAATCAATGGATTCCTCTGGGTTGAATAACATCCGTTTTTTGGGATCTACTTTAAGTAAAAAGTATTTCAAAGCTCCCATGCCTAACTGTTGGAATAATTGATTTGATTCCTCCTCCGAAAAACCTTCAATTTTCCCTAATTCTAGGGTTCTTTCTCTGGCAGTATCGACCATTTCCTGCATCAAATCATCCGCATCCACAACTGTCCCCTCTCTAGATTTCATTTTACCACTAGGTAAGTCTACCATGCCATATGAAAGATGGTAATTACCTTGAGAAAAGGCTTTATTGAGTTTCTTTAAGATATGAAACAAGACCTCAAAATGGTAGTCTTGTTCATTTCCCACGACATAAATGGATTGCTTAGCTCCAAAATCTTCATATTTCAATTGGGCCGTTCCCATGTCTTGGGTAATATATACCGAAGTTCCATCCTTTCGGAGAACTAATTTCTCATCCAAGCCTTCCTCCTCTAAATTTATCCAAATAGAGCCATCTGGTTTCTGGTAAAATACCCCCTGGGCTAATCCTTCATCAACTAATTTTTTACCCAATAAATAGGTATTTGATTCACGGTATATTTTATCAAAATCAACTCCCATTTGCTTGTAACTTGCAGCAAAACCTTCTAATACCCATGAATTCATGGTTTCCCATAATTGAATTACGGCAGGTTCACCTTGTTCCCAAGCTAAAAGCATGGCCTGAGCCTGCAACATGATTGGTGCTTCTGCCTTGGCTTTTTCTGCATCTGAGCCTGTGGCTACCAATTGTTCAATTTCTGCTTTATAGGCTTTATCAAAGGCTACATAATATTTACCCACCAAGTGATCCCCTTTCATGCCGCTGGAAGCTGGAGTTTCACCATTTCCAAATAATTGGTAGGCCAACATCGACTTGCAAATATGAATACCACGATCATTGACCAAATTGGTCTTGATGACTTCATATCCACCAGCTTTCAAGATTTGGGCGACGGAATAACCTAAGAAATTATTTCTCAAATGGCCTAGGTGAAGCGGTTTGTTGGTATTGGGAGAAGAATATTCAATGACAATTTTTTCATTCTTAGGCGCCAATTGAAAAGCAGATGAATCATTTGATAAATCTTGCAATAAGCCATACCATACGGAGTCATGAAGTGAAATATTCAAAAAACCTTGAACTACTTGATAGGCCTTTACCAATTGAGGCTTGTTTTCAATTAAATAGTCACCTAATGTCTGTGCAATTTGGGCAGGGGCTTTACCAGCTTTTTTGGTATATGGAAATACGACAAAAGTATAAGCCCCTTCAAATTCCTTTTTTGTTTCTTGAAGGCTAAGGTCTTTTTCATCTATTTGAAATAATGAACTTAAACCTGCTTGAATACTTTCAATGAGTTGTACTTGAATACTCGACATACCAAAGACGAAGAAAATGTGATTAAAATGTTTGCAAAGGTAGCCAATTCATGCTAAACATTGATTCTTGACTTAATAAAAGAGGAATTAATCTTTACCTTTGTGGCATGATACAATCTGTTTACGACGAAGCCATTAAATCCTTAAAAACGGGTGGTGTACTCTTATATCCCAGTGATACGATATGGGGTTTAGGATGCGATGCACGAATGGATGCGTCAATTGAAAAAATGTTGGATATCAAGCAAAGGCCAGAAAATAAGGGATTAATCTTGTTGATTTCAAAGATTGAGCAATTAAATGAATACGTGGAACAAGTTCCTGACATTGCCTGGGATTTGGTAGATTTTGCCGAAGACCCCTTAACGGTCATTTATCCCAAAGGTAAAAATGTAAGTAAACTTGTATTGGGGCCAGAAGGAAGTATTGCCATTCGTTTAGTGAAAGATGATTTTTGTAAGGGCCTAGTTTATCGATATCAAAGAGCTATTGTTTCTTCTTCTGCCAATGTTTCTGGTGAATTATCTCCTGAAAATTTTGAAAGCATATCTCCTGTAATAAAACAAGGAGTAGACTATATTTTACAAAATCCCCAGCCTACCAAAGGAAAAGCTAAGGCATCTAAAATTGTCAAATTAGGCCTTAATGGTGATTATACTATGATTCGTAAATGATACAAACGGGAAAGGAAATTATTGAGAATCCAATTTTTGTCAAAATTGGAGCTGCAGCTGACCGTTTGGGATTGGACGCCTATGTCATTGGAGGATTTGTACGTGATGCCATTTTAGGTCGAGATAGCCAGAAGGATATCGATGTAGTTTGTATTGGTTCTGGTATCGCATTAGCGGAGGAAGTTGCTCGCGAATTTAATTTACCAGAGCATCAAGTTTCTGTTTTCAAAAACTTTGGTACCGCTATGCTTAAGGTAGATGACTGGGACTTAGAGTTTGTTGGAGCTAGAAAGGAATCCTATCAACGAGATTCAAGAAAACCAGTAGTGGAGGAAGGAAGCTTGGAGGATGACCAAAATCGGCGAGATTTCACCATCAATGCCATGGCTGTCCAGCTTAATTCAGCTCATAGGGGCAAACTCCTGGATCCATTTGACGGACTAAAAGACTTAGAAGCTCGAATTTTACGAACTCCGCTAGAACCAAGAATCACCTTTTCCGACGATCCTCTTCGGATGATGCGCGCGATTCGTTTTGCGGCACAATTAGGCTTTGATATATACCCAAGTACTTTTGAGGCTCTTCAAGTTGAGAATGTTCGCCTAGAAATTATCTCTATGGAAAGAATCTCGGAAGAGTTGAATAAAATTATCCTATGTAAAAAACCATCCTATGGATTTCTACTTTTAGATGCTTGCGGTATTTTGCCCATTATATTTCCTGAATTTGTGAAACTTAAAGGGGTAGATACGGAAGAAGGAAAGGGGCATAAAGATAATTTTTACCATACACTTCAAGTCTTAGACAATATTTCCCAGCATACTGATGATTTATGGTGGCGTTGGGCAGCAATATTACACGATATCGCCAAACCAGCTACCAAACGATTTGATCCAAAAAAAGGATGGACATTTCACGGTCATGAAGAGATGGGAGCGAGGCAGGTGCCCGCAATATTTAAACGATTAAAATTGCCTTTGAATGAGAAGATGAAATTAGTTCAAAAGCTAGTTCGTTTGCATTTAAGGCCTATAGCTTTATCAAAGGAAGAAATTACCGATGCCGCTTTAAGGCGCTTATTATTTGAAGCAGGGGAAGAATTGGAAGCATTAATGACCCTTTGTCGGGCTGATATCACCTCCAAAAATGGCGATAAAGTAAAAAGGTATTTGAAGAACTTTGATAAAGTAGAGGAAAAACTGAAGGAAGTAGAGGAGAAGGATTCATTGAGAAATTTTCAACCTGTGATTTCTGGAGAAATTATCATGCAGGTATTTGATATTGGACCTGGTAAAGAAATTGGCTTGATAAAAGTCGCTATTCGAGAAGCAATTTTGGAGGGTCAAGTGAAAAATGATTTGTCTTCTGCCTGGGAATTTATGCTTGAAGAGGGGAAGAAACTCGGATTGAGTCCTCACATAAATCTAGCTGATTTGGCATAAAAAAAGGTCTCGTTAGAGACCTTTTTTAGATTATATCACGTGAATAAATAACTCTTCTTTAGGCCAGCGAACTTTTTTCGCATTTACCATAAAGTCTGAGGATTCATCTCGCTCACCAACTGCCATCATTAAAACAGCATGTAAACCTTTTTCTTTTAGGTTTAAAATAGCATCAACCTGTGCTGGAATAAATCCTTCCATCGGGGTGCTATCAATTTCTAATTTGGCAGCTGCAGCTAGGGCAGTACCCATGGCCAAATACACCTGCTTATCCATCCATTTTACTTGATCTTCCACAGGGCGACTCAACAAAGATCCTGCAATAGCGTCTTTGTATGCCTTTAAATCCTCCAATGGAACATTTCTTGTTTCGGAAACTAATTGGATGAAAGCATTGATTTTTTCCTCGGTAATCTCATTCCAAGCAGCAAAGATTAATAGGTGTGATGATTCCACTACCTGTGGCTGATTAAAAGCTGCAGGTTGAATTTTGGCTTTTAATTCTTCATTCTCAATTACCAAAACTTGATAAGGTTGTAAACCAAATCCAGAAGCAGATAATTGAATGGAAGTTAAAAGGGAATCTATTTTAGATGCATCCACCTTTTTACCATTCATTCTTTTCGCAGCATATCGCCACTCTAAAGCATCTATTAAGGACATAATTTTTAGTTTTTATTAGGGTTTAAAATATGAAATAAGCTAAATCCGTAACAGGCTTAGCTTATTAATTGTTTTATTCAGATACTAATGTCACGGCTAAGGTGAAATCATCAAAGATGGCTTTGTCTCCGATAGATTCGAAAAATTTCTTTGAACCATATTTGATGTTGTAATCCGTACGGTCAATTGTGATGTTCGCTTTGGCAATCATTTTGCCATTGTTCTGGCTAATTTGTGCCGGAAAGCTGATAGCTTTTGTGATTCCTTTGATGGTTAAATTTCCACTTACTTGGTTTCCTGCAACCTTAGTGATTACAAACTGAGCTGTTGGAAATTTTTCGATTTCAAAGAAGTCACCAGAAGTAATGTGACTTACGAATTTCTTGTTGTATTCTGGATCAGTGATATCCTTACATACAATCGATTTCATGTCGATGGTAAAATTACCACCCGTAATTTGGTTTTTGTTAACTACTAATTTACCAGCAGAAATGCCAATAGTACCTGTGTGCTCACCAGTTACTTTTTTTGCATTCCAAACAATGCTACTAGCTTTAGTTGATACTGGACTTGTGCTTGGCGCAGCATTACTTGTTTGAGTAAAAGCCATGAAGGCTAAGGCGGAAAGAATAAAGCTTACTTTTTTCATTTTTGTTTAATTTTAAAAGGGTTGTAATTGAATTAAAAAATATAATTTGTTGATGAAATGTATGGTGCTATTAATTTCTAAAATGGTCCAAAAGTTCATTCAGTTTGATTAAATCTTCTTGACTCATGTGGTTAAATCGCTTAACCCATTGATTTTGAACCTCATCTAGTTGTTGAAGTAGAGCTAAACCTTCAGGTAGAATGAGCACATCCACTGCTCTGCGGTCAATGGGACATTCTCTTCTTAATACCCATTTTTTTTCTACCAATTTATCAACTAAGCGAGAAGCATTGGAAGTACGATCCATCATTCGCTCTATGATGGCCAGAACAGTCATGGGTTTCCCGTTTTGACCTCTCAAAATCCGAAGTACATTGTACTGCTGCATGGTGAGATCATAGGGTTTCAATAATTCTTGTTGTTGGTAGGCCACCCAGTTTCCTGTAAAAATCACATTGACAATGGCTTTGGCCTCCTCTGAGGCAAAAGTACTTTGTTGTAATTCGTGTGAAATTCCCATATCAGTATAAATTGATGTTGCAAAATTAAATGTAATTACATTAAATACAAATGTTTTTAAATATTTTTTTTCAAAATAGGCCTGAATGAATCAAAATCATGTATTTTTGAAACATGTCAAGCACACTATCTCTTCAATATCCTCTTATTTTAGCGTCGAACTCACCCAGAAGAAAGGAGATTTTAACCCAGGCTGGTTTTGATTTTACCGTGTTACCTGCTGATATCGATGAATCCATTGATACCAGCTGGCTCATAGGAGAGGTGCCTGGAATTTTAGCTGAAAAGAAAGCCATGGTATTAGCAGAGTCGTGCCCGAATCAGTTAATTCTGGCAGCAGATACCATTGTGGTGGTCGATAATCAGATATTGAATAAACCTGCCAATAAACAAGAAGCTAGGGAAATGTTAATGCAACTCTCGGGTAAAGACCATGAAGTATTTACTGGAATTTCATTGGTTGGCCCACAGGGTGTTTTTACCCAAGTAGATCGAGCCGTAGTTACTTTTAGAGAATTATTGGATTGGGAGATTGACTGGTATGTCAAAGGTGGATCTTCCCTCGACAAAGCTGGTGCTTATGGAGTACAAGATTTCATTGGAATGGTGGGAATTAGTCGTCTAGAAGGCTCTTTCTACACCGTGATGGGTTTGCCCATTCATAGGGTATATCAATTGATGCAGCCATATATTTTAGAAGGCCGCCAGTCGATGCTAAGCTTTTGATGGTATTTAAATAGAAAAACTTTCTCCGCAACCGCAGGTACGAGATGCGTTTGGATTTTTAAATTGAAAACCTTTTCCATTTAAACCATCCGAGAAATCCAATTCTGTTCCAGCTAAGTAAAGGATCGATTTCTTGTCGACCATGACCTTCACGCCTTTATCTTCAAAAATCATGTCGGTACTTTGTGGCTCAGCTGCAAAATCCAATTGATACATTAAACCAGAACATCCTCCGCCCTCTACGGCCACGCGAATATTGTATTCTTCTGTTAAACCTTCTTTAGATCTTAACTCTTTAATACGATCGGCTGCTAAATCTGAAATAGTTATCATGGTGATGAATTTTGAATTTGATACAAAATTATAAAAAAAATGGAGAATTATTGCTATTGTTTAGAGTGAATCTAAATAAGCTATGGTTTTTCCAAGGTATAGGTTATAATTTTGTGATTCAAAGCAAGAATCAAATACAAACATTATGCTGTCAATTAAAAATTTACATGCTTCTATTGGAGAAAAAGAAATTTTAAGAGGAATAGATTTAGAAGTAAAAGCTGGTGAGGTACATGCCATCATGGGTCCGAATGGTTCGGGGAAATCTACTTTGGCCTCCGTTTTGGCGGGTAGAGAAGATTATGAAGTCACTGCCGGATCAGTGCAGTTTCTAGGTAAAGATTTATTGGAATTGGCTCCAGAAGAAAGAGCTGCCGAAGGAATTTTCTTGGCTTTTCAATATCCTGTAGAGATTCCAGGGGTTTCAACTACCAATTTTCTTAAGTCGGCCGTAAACGAAATTCGTAAGTACCGTGGCGAGGATCCGATGGACGCTGTGCAGTTTTTAAAAATGTTCAAAGAGAAAATGGCCTATGTGAATATCGATCAATCACTTTTGAGCCGAGCGTTAAATGAAGGTTTCTCAGGAGGAGAGAAGAAACGTAATGAAATATTCCAAATGGCAGTCCTAGATCCTAAATTAGCAATTTTGGATGAGACAGATTCTGGATTGGATATTGACGCCTTACGTATTGTGGCAGAGGGTGTAAATAAATTGAAAGGCCCGGATAACGCTACAATTGTGGTTACTCACTACCAACGTTTATTGGATTATATTGTTCCAGACTATGTGCATGTTTTATATAAAGGTAGAATCGTGAAGTCAGGAACGAAAGAATTGGCTTTAGAATTAGAAGAAAGAGGTTACGATTGGATTAAATCGGAAGTAGATCAATAAGATATGTTAACAGCTGAGTTAAATAATTCATTACAAGAGATTGCTCAAAATCTAGGTCTTGAATCGGTACAAGGTAAAGCTTTACAAGAGTTCATTTCGAAAGGATTTCCTACTTCCAAATGGGAGGAGTGGAAATACACATCCTTGAAGGACTTTAATGGTATAGCTCGAAATTGGTCTCCAAAGGCTAATTTTACCTTATCTTCTTCGCTAGATTGGGCTGATTTTGTTGTACAAACATCCAATGGCTATGTATCTTGGGATAAATCAAGAATTCAGGAAGGTTTTGCCCTATTAAGTTTTGAAGAATTCCTTCAAAAATGCCCTCAATTCGAATCAACTTGGTCCAAGAAAAACCCATTATTGGAGCAAAATTCATTGTTTGATTTAAATGTGGCCCTTAATCCCCAACACATGGTGTTATGGATTAAGAAGGATACAGAAGTTACTAAGGCAATTCTTCACCAATATCAAGTTGCTGCTTCAGAAAACGCATCCGCCGTACAAGCTAGGTGGTTAATTTATTTGGAAGAAGGGGCAAAGGCTACTTTCATAGAGCAACAATCTTCTACGGGTTCAGGTGATATTTTATCCAATTTTGTACAAGAAATTTTTGTTGAAAAAGGGGCCCAATTTACCTATTTAAAAGAGCAAGATTTTCAAACTGGTGTAAGCCATGTAGATCATACTTTTATTTATCAAGCAGAGGGTAGTCAGGTCGATACATTTACTTTTTCATTAAATGCTTCTTTGATTCGTAATAATTTACACTTTTATATAGAGGGACCACAAGTGGTCTCGAATTTGAACGGTTTATATGTTCCGGGGGAGAACCAATTAATGGATTCTCATACCGTCGTAGATCACCGTATGCCGCATTCAGAATCCAATGAGTTATACAAAGGGGTTTTGATGGGAAATGCCACAGGCGTTTTTAATGGTAAGATTTTTGTTCGCCAAGATGCACAAAAAACCAATGCTTTTCAGTCTTGTCGTAATGTGCTTGCCTCTACAAGGGCAACCATGAACACTAAGCCCCAATTAGAAATTTGGGCAGATGATGTGAAATGTTCTCATGGAACTACCACTGGCCAGCTAAATGAGGAAGCGTTGTTTTACATGCGTTCCCGTGGTATTTCATTACCTGCCGCCAGAACTTTATTGTTATTGGCTTTTGTCCAAGAGGTAATCAATAAAGTAGAACATACAGAAATGAGAGAACTACTAACTGAAAAGATAGTGTCCAAAATTCAACAGTCTGTCGATTTGTCAAATTAGAATCATGACCAACTTGGAGCAAATTCGTTTAGATTTCCCTGTTTTAGACCAACAAGTCAATGGTTCTCCATTGATCTATTTCGATAACGCGGCTACGACTCAAAAACCAAAAGCTGTGCTGGAGGCTCTGAATCACTACTATACCCAGGATAATGCCAATATTCATCGTGGTATTCATGCCTTAGCTGAAAGGGCGACTGCTGCTTATGAATTGACACGTAAGAAGATTCAATCCTTTTTGAATGCAGCTTCTTCAGATCAAATTATTTTTACTTCGGGAACTACAGCCGGGATTAATTTAGTTGCCCAAACTTTTGGGAGGGCAAATTTTCAGGAGGGGGACAAAATTTTAGTTTCCAATTTAGAGCATCATTCGAATATCGTTCCTTGGCAAATGATTGCCCAAGAAAAAGGAGCAGAAGTACTGGTAATTCCTGTCCTAGACTCGGGCGTGTTAGATTTAGAAGCTTATCGCCAGCTTTTGAAGGATCACTCAGTTAAATTAGTGGCTGTCAATCATGTTTCAAATGCCATTGGCACCATTAATCCAATTCAAGAAATGATTGATTTAGCACATGCTCATGGTGCTAAAATATTAATTGATGGAGCTCAATCAGTGGCTCACATGGAAATGGATGTCCAGCGTTTTGGTATGGACTTTTTCGTTTTTTCTGCACATAAATTATTTGGACCTACTGGGGTTGGGGTACTTTATGGTAAACGTGAGCTTTTAGAGGCCATGCCTCCTTATCAAGGTGGAGGAGAAATGATCAAGGAAGTTAGTTTCTCTGGAACCACCTACAATGAATTGCCTTATAAATTTGAAGCTGGAACACCTAATATTGCAGATGTTATAGCCTTCGCAGCCTCTTTTGATTATTTAAATTCACTTGAAAAAGGTTGGGTAGAAGCACAAGAAAATGAATTATTACGCTATGCCACAGAACAATTAAGTCAAATTGATGGTTTAAAAATCATTGGAACAGCGCCCAATAAAATTGCAGTAATTAGTTTCCTTATTGAAGGTACTCATCCTCAAGATATTGGGGTTTTATTAGACAAATTTGGTATTGCCATTCGAACAGGTCATCATTGTGCGCAACCCTTGATGCAGCGATTTAATATACCGGGAACTTGTAGAGCCTCATTCTCGTTCTACAATACCAAGGAGGAAATTGATCGATTTGTTACATGTTTGAAACGAGTCATAACAATGTTATTATAATATGGCATCTAGTATAAACGATACACAAGACGAATTGATTGAAGAATTTGGCCTTTTTGAAGACTGGGCTGACAAATATGAATATTTGATTGATTTAGGTAAGAAATTACCAGGTATGTCAGATGAGTATAAGACGGAGGAAAATGTCATCAAAGGATGTCAAAGCAGAGTATGGCTTCATGCTTTCATGGAAGATGGAAAATTGATTTTTCAAGCAGATTCTGAGGCGGTTATTGTTAAGGGATTAATTAGTATGCTCATACGAGTTCTCTCTGGACATTCTCCCTCTGAAATTATGCAGGCCGACTTGTACTTCATTGACCGTATAGGAATGAGTCAGCATTTAGCTCAGACAAGATCCAATGGATTATTATCTATGGTGAAACAAATGAAAAATTATGCACTTGCCTATTCTTCAAAAGCTTAAGATATGGAAAACACGACACCAAGTTCAGTGCTAACTGAGGCAGATTTAAAGGAAAAGGTTGTTAAGGCCATTAAAACAGTATACGATCCAGAAATTCCCGTGGATGTATATGAATTGGGATTAATATATGAAATCAAAATATTCCCAGTAAATAATGTCTATGTACTGATGACTTTAACCTCTCCATCTTGTCCATCAGCTGAAAGTATTCCCGTTGATATTGAAAAAGCCATTCGGGAAATTGAAGGAGTAGCCGAAGTATCCGTAGAATTAACTTTTGATCCTCCATATTCTCAAGATATGATGTCAGAAGTAGCCAAATTAGAACTTGGCTTTATGTAATTGATTAACCCATTTAAATTTAAATAGAATTAATATGTATCCAGAACATTTAGTACATCCTATGAGGATGGATATCGTAGAAGGTGGATTTCAAGAGTTGAAGCAAGCCTCTGAAGTAGAAGAAGTATTGGCTAAACCAGGTACAACCTTATTGTTTATTAATTCGGTTTGCGGTTGTTCTGCTCGTACCGCTCGTCCAGGTGTAAAAGAGGCAGTAGCAGCATCTAGTAAAAAACCAGATACATTAGTAACTGTTTTTGCTGGGGTAGATCAAGAAGCTACACAGAAAGCAAGAGAATATACTTTGCCATATCCTCCATCTTCTCCTTCAATCGCCTTATTCAAAGATGGTGAATTGGTTCACTTTGTGGAGCGTCATCACATTGAAGGTCGTTCTGCTGAATTGATTTCAGCGCACTTAGAAGGTGTTTTTGAGGAGTTCTGCTAGGACTTTTTTTTTAGAGCTCAAGCATTGCTTGAGCTTTCTTTTTATAGCCCTAGCAGTGCTAGGGCTTTTTTTTTAGAGCTCAAGCACTGCTTGAGCTTTTTTATAGCCCTAGCAGTGCTAGGGCTATGGGACTGGGCCTGCTAGGGCTTAGGAGCGCCGCCTACTGCACCAGTGTTGTTAGGTGCATTTTCAGCTTTGGCAGCTTTTTTCTTGGCTGCCCCTTCGTAATCTCCCGCTTTGATTAAAGACATTTTAAGCAAATCCAAAGTCTTACGAGTGGCTTGTAAAATTTGGTCAGAGGTTAAAGCATTGACTTTTTTATCCAACTCCTCCGAGAATTTCAAACTACGATTTAAATATAAATTGCTGTTCAATGTACCACTTAGAGAATTGTCTTGAGAACGAGCCACTTGTCTAGCCTGTAGCCAAGATTTTTTTGCTTCCTCAATTTCCTTTTCTGTGTATCCGTCTTTTAATACTTTTTCAATCTCCTCTTTAAATGCAGCTTCTAATTTGGCTAAATTCTCAGGAGCATAAATGGCATAAGTCAGGAAACTACCAGCTTTGTCTATCGGATGGGCACTAAACTGAGAACCCACACCATAGGATAATCCTTCCTTTTGACGAATTCTTCCCATTAAACGATTGGCTAATCCTGGACTTCCTCCCAAAATGTAATTACTGATTTCCATTGCCGCATAATCTGGGTCTGTATCTGAAATTTTTAAAGGTTGATAAGCCACGAAAAAGGCATTCGCTTTATCTGGAGTTTCAATGGATTTAATCACCGGTTTTACATCTGCTACAATTTCAGGAATTCTAGTGTAAGGTTTAGGTGATTTCCAATTAGAAAATTCTGTTTTAATGAGTTCTTTTACTTCGTTTTCATCAAAATCTCCTACTGCTGAAAATGTAGCTGAACTAGCTCCGTAAAAGTTTTTATAGAACGATACGGCATCTTCTAATTTGGCAGCGCTATAAAGAGCCGTTTGTTCAGCTAAGGTTGGGCTGTAACGAACATCATTTTTCGCGTAATGTCCTGTTCTAACTTGATTTAAAGCCTCAATAGCTTTGGCTTGTGGATCACTTTTTTGAGCATCTATTTGAGTTAAATTTTCTTGTTTTAATTTCTCAAATTCTTCTGCTGGGAAGACTGGGGTTTTTAATGCTTCAGCTACTAATTTAAGTGCAGGAACTAAATTTTCACGAGTAGTTTCAATGGATACGTTAGCTTGAGTAGCACTTCCACTAATAGAAACCCTTGCCTTTAATTTGTCCAATTCATCTTGAAATTGTTGACGAGTATGTTTCGCAGTTCCCTTGGTCAACATATCAGCCGCTAAATCAGCAGCAGTTGAAGTTCCTAAAAGTGATTTCTCATCACCAAATCTCAAAGTCATACGAGCATAAACGGAGCTACCTCTCGTTTTCTTAGCCAATAATGCCACCTTAACAGATCCAATCGTCTCTTTTTTAGTTCTTGAATCAATATTGCTTGGAGATGGATCAAATGCCTCACCTTCAGCAACGGCTGCTCTTCCTTTGAAATCTTTAAGTATTTCCTCAGCTTCTTTTGCCTCAGGGATTTCAGCACGATCGGGCTTTTCTGTTGGATAGAAGATTCCTGAAGTACGATTAGATGCCTTAAAGTATTTTTGTGCTACTCGCTGAACATCTTCTGCAGTAACTTTTTCAATTAAGTTTCTCGTGTGAAATAATAAACGCCAATCACCTTGGGCGATGTATTCCGATAAACCTACACCGACACGCTGCGCATTATTTAATAATAACTCTACGTTTTTGATGTTTTTCATCTTGATTCGATCCACATCTGCTTGGGTAGGAGGAGTTTTGGCAAATTGCTCAATAGTCTCTAAAATGATATTACGAACAGAATCAGCTGATTTTTCCTTCGGTACTTCAGCCCCAAAATACACCAAACCAGGTTCTTTTAATTGGAAGCTATAACCATATTGAGAAGCAGCCTTTTTCGTATCGATCAATGCCTTGTACAATCGGCCTGATGGCGCATCAGTTAATAAGTCGGCAAAGACATCGCAAGCAATGTAATCAGGATGTAAGCCAGAGGGAATATGGTAAGCAACACCCACAGCTTGTACATCTCCTACTCGACGAAGGGTAACATGACGCTCTCCATCTTGAGTTGGTTCTGCCGTGAATGTTTTGGTTAAAACTCTTTCTGGTTTAGGGATGACACCAAATTTTTGATTTATTAAATTCAAAGTTTTAACAGGATCAAATTTACCAGCCACTAATAATACCGCATTATCTGGTTGGTAATATTTCTTATAATAGGCTTGTAAATTCTCAATTGGCACTTTTTCAATATCTGATCGTGCTCCAATGGTTGAATTACCATAATTATGCCATAAAAAAGCCGTTGATACAATTCGATCACTTAATACTGAGCTTGGGTCATTTTCTCCCATTTCAAACTCATTACGAACCACAGTCATTTCGGTTTCTAACTCACTTTTAGCAATTCTTGAGTTAATCATACGGTCTGCCTCCATATCCAAGGCCCAGTCCAGGTTTTCATCTGTAGCCGCAAATGTCTCGAAGTAATTTGTACGATCTAACCAGGTAGTTCCATTAAACTGAGCACCATGATCAGTAATCTCTTTGGCTACATCTTTATGTTTCTCTTTAGTTCCTTTAAACACCATATGTTCCAATAGGTGAGACATTCCTGTTTCACCATAGCCTTCATGGCGAGAACCAACTAAATACGTGATGTTTACCGTAATGGTTTGCTTGGATGGGTCAGGAAATAATAAAACTTTTAAACCATTTCCTAAACGATACTCCGTAATTCCCTCCGCAGAAGTGATTTTTTCCGGAATACTTAATGTACTTGTTTTTGTCGCAGAGTTACTTGTTTTTGGGCTAACTCCACTTGTTTTTGATTTTTGTTGAGCTTGAATGCCACTGATTCCAGTAACAAACAATAGTGCAATGAGGATTGTTTTTTTCATAAAAAATTAGGGTTGGGGAATAATTCGACTTGAAAATGCTGAAAATCAAAGGAAATTTCTAGCAATTAGTTACCAATGGTTTTTAAACTACATGTAAGGTTATTTCTTATATTGTTGAATTAACTTAAATATGGCCTTTTGTGTTTCTAAATTGGGGAAAAACTCAAAAATGACTTCATGCTTGTCATAATCCAAAAGTAATCCAGATTCTAAAAAGTGAAAGGCATCTTTAAATTGGCCTGCTTTAATAAGATAAACGGCAGATCTGTAATATAATTCTGCTTCTTCGGGTAATTCATCAATGGCAGATAACATGATATCCGCCGATTTTTCATAATCTTCTAATTCAAAATGCAATTGAGCCCATTTAATCCACGTAGGAGCAAAAAATGAATCGAGTTCTATGGATTTTTGATAGGCCTCATCCGCAGAAAGAGTATTGCCTAAATAGGCTTCTACATCGGCTAATCCAGTCCAATAAAGTGGATTCGTTTCATTTAGTTTGAGGGATTTTTTTAGAAAATGAAGGGCCTCGAACCATTTGTCTAATTCTGTTAAACATACTGCCAAGCCATAATATCCTTCATCCCACAAAGGGTCTATTTTAACAGCCTCTTTATAATATTCAATAGCCTCATTAAATTTCTTTTGCCTTTCTAGACTTGCTCCTAAACAGCAATATAATTCGGGATTGGGTTCATCGTATTTGAGACACTGACGGTAATTTTCCTCCGCCAATACATAATCTTGAAGGTTCATATGGGTATTTCCCAAGTTGAACAAAGATGATCCAAACGTAGGCTCAATGGCTAGTGAATACTCATATGAATCAATCGCTTTTTCATATTGCTTGAGCTTAGAATAAGCAATTCCTAAATTGTACCAGGCCGTATACGAAAATGGATCCTCATCAATGAATTGTTTGTAATAGGGGATACTTTCTTCGATTTTTCCAATATCGTCTAAAGAATTAGCTAGTTCAACCAAGGCATTTTCATTCTCAGGATTTACCTCCAATGCCTTTTTGAACATATCTACCGCCTCTCGAGGTTTGGACCAAGCATGATAGGTTAATCCTAAGCGGAAATAGACTTCGTCTTTTTCTTCAGCTAATTCTAAGGCCACTAAAAATACTTCTACAGCTGCCTCATGTTGCTGCATTTGGCTCAACAAAGAGCCTTTAACCAACATGATTTCTAAATCAGTAGGGAAAAGTAAAATAGCATTCTCAATCAATTCCATGCCTTCTTCCGGCTTTTGCATGTCGCCTAAAATCTGCGCTTTCAAGGAAATTAATTCGAGGGTATATGGGAAATGCGTCAATCCTAAATCACAAGCTTTTAAAGCCTCTTCAAATTTAGCTTGAAGAAAATAGTGCTCGGCAATTTGTTCTAAAGTCTCTACATCAAAAAATGAATTTTCATGCTGATAAATCATTTTTTCGAAACGCTGAACAGAAGATTGCAAATCTTCTTTGTTTTCATCATAGTTTGGATCCAGCATAAATATTTGTTGAGATGGAGGAAGCGAACGTTTCCTCTAAAATAAAGAAAATAATTCAGGACTTTAACCTCATTTGGGATTAATTTTGTTCCAAAATAGAAATAATGATGAAGCCTCGTGCGATTGTCGACTTAGGTACAAATACCTTCCAATTATTGATTGCACAAAAGCGAGAATCTGATGGCTCCATGCACATCTTAGCTCATGAACAAAGACCTGTTTCCTTGGGCAAAGGTGCTATGAAATCCAATGTGTTGCAAGATGAGGCAATGGATAGGGCTATTCAAACTTTAATCGAGTTTAAGCAAATAGCTAATTCATTTCAATATACTGACCATCAAATTGTTGCATTGGGTACAAGTATTTTAAGAAGGGCGGAAAATACACCTGAATTAGTTAAAAAAATTCAACAAGAATTAGGTATTCAAGTAGAAATTATTTCAGGAATACGTGAGGCGGAATTAATCTACCAGGGTATTCAGTCATCCTTACCGCAGCCTTGGAACGCCACAAGTCTCGTAATGGATATCGGTGGAGGAAGTGTCGAATTTATTTTATTTAAAGCGAATCAGGTACTCGGAAAATTGAGTTTGGAAATAGGTGGATTGCAACTACAATCCTTATTTCATTTGAATGGTGAATATGATCAAAGTTTTAATGAATCATTGGTCGATTACATTCAAAAGGCTTTGGTACCACTCGATCAACTTTGTCAAGCTCATCAGCCGGAAGTTTTGATTGGAGCAGCTGGAGCATTTGAGACCATTGGTGATTTAGAGAGGGTTACCAACTTGGAATTCCAGAAATTAACTCCCTATGCTTATCCTTTATCGATCCCATATTTTCTTAAAAATAAGGCCTTGATAGATAGAATACCTTATGGTGAAAGGGTAAATTTACCCGGCATGAAAATGTTTCGTGCCAGCATCTTTCCTTATGCCAATGCCTTAATTTATCAAGTTTTACATCGATACCATATACCTGAAATGTGGATTTCGACGTTTAGCCTCAAAGAAGGATATTGGTTTTTTCTGCAATCTCAAGCCGATAAAAAGGAATAGAGATTTTGAAAAAAAAATCGTAAACTTGTAAACAATTGTAAACCTTATTTAAGACTAATCTTTTATGGCTTTATCGCTAGCTTCCATTCTACTTCAAGCAGGTTCGACTCTCGATTCAGTGTCTGCTGCAGTTTCCGATTCCATTGTTAATGCTCAGCCCGTACAACAAGCTACCAAAGTAGTGGAAGAGTTTTCTGTGCTAGATTTATTAGGAAAAGGAGGGTATGTGATGTATCCCATCGGTTTCTTATTTGCTGGAGCAGTATTTTTATTCATTGAGCGCTATTTATACATTCGCAAAACCGCCAAATTGGATGAGAATTTCCTGCATACCATCAATGATATGTTGGTGAATGGTAATGTTCAAGGCGCGATTACCTATTGCAAAACATCGCAATATCCTATCGCTAAATTGTTAGAGAAAGGTTTAAGTCGTTTAGGTTCTCCCATTCGTGATATTGAAACAGCCATTGAAAATAAGGCGAAAGTGGAAATTTACAATATGGAAAAGAATTTAGGTATTTTGAGTGCGATTGCTCGAATTGCCCCCATGTTTGGTTTCTTAGGTACAGTAACGGGTATGATTCGTACCTTTCATAATATCTCCATTTCTAATAAAATTGATATCTCCACCATTGCTGGGGGTATTTATGAAAAAATGGTTACATCGGCCTCTGGTTTGATTGTAGGTATTATTGCCTACGTGTTATACACTTTATTAATGACGATGATTGATCGCACCATTAATAAAATGGAAATTACGGCCATTGATTTCTTGGATATCCTTCATAAGCCAGCTAATAAAGTTTAAGAGGTATGAATTTTAGAAAACGAAATAGGGAAGCCTCGGAAGTAGAAACAGGCGCATTAGCAGATATTCTATTCTTTTTGTTGATGTTCTTTCTAATGATTTCCACCTTAGCCTCTCCAGATGCTATCAAGTTATTGCTGCCAGAAACAGCGAAGCCAGCACCTACACCAGCAAATGAAGTGGTTCGCTTGACTGTAGATGAAAATCGAAATTACTTTATTGATGATAATCCAGTGGATTTTGCCAATTTAGAACTAGCTTTAACCGAAGCAGTATCTGCAAAAAAAGCAGCCACTTTAATCGTACGCATGGACCGCAACCAAACGGTTCAAGAATTAACTAATGTCTATGATTTAGCCGCCAAATTAAACCTATCGATGGTGATGGCAGCAGAAAAGAAAAAATAATATGGAGGGCTATGTACTTATCGCCCTTAAATCAATAGCCGTCTACGTATTCATCGTGGCGGCTATTCGTCTTTTTGGGAAACGTGAATTTGCCCAATTATCTGTCGTAGACGTAGTATTTATTCTCCTTATTTCAAATTCTGTACAAACCGCCATGGTAGGTGAAGACGCTAGTTTGGTGGGCGGTTTAGTTGCCGCTTTGGCACTATTTTTAATGAATTTTTTATTTAAAAAAGATAATAACTTCCAATAAATTTTGGTCGAAAGCCATCGATGGAGAACCTATCTTATTAATTTATCAAGGGGTTTTAAAGCCTGCTGGCCTCAAAGAAGCCAGCCTGACCCTAGAAGAATTAGAAGCCGCCATCCGTGAGCATGGTGTTGAAAAATTAGCTGATGTAGATTTAGCCGTTTTTGAAGTAGATGGAAATATTTCAGTTCTTTCTGAAAACTATCGAAAAATATCCAAAAGGAGACGAGGTGGGCACCGGATTATAGGGAATAATACAGCCTAATCTCGTATATTTGTTGAATTCTTGCCTGTTTGTAGAGGTAAGTATCATTTTTCTCTTCATACTTAATGGAAAAAATTTTAAAATTCGGAGGGACCAGTTGTGGGAGCGTAGAGAGTATCCAGTCCGTCTTAACCGTCATAGAATCCAATTGGAAATCATCTAAACAGTTTGCCGTGGTATTTTCCGCAATGAGCGGAGTTACCAACTCGTTGTTGGAGGCAGGTAAATTGGCATCTCAAGGTAAAGAACCTTATTTGCAATTAATTGAAACCATTGAAACTAGGCATTTTGAAGTAATCAAACACTTCATTCCTTTGAAAGGTCAGTCACAAGTGATTGCTCATATTCGAACCTTAGTCAATGAATTAAGGGATGTATTAAAAGGAATAGCCCTTGTAAAAGAAATTTCCCCCAAGACCTCTGATTTGTTAGTTAGTTTTGGAGAGCGACTTTCCACCTCCTTAATCACAGCCATACTAAAAGAAAAAGGCCTGCCTGTACTTTTTGTGGATGCCCGATTGTTCATCAAAACCAATGATAGCTTTGGGAAATCTGAGGTTGATTTTATTCAAACAAATCAATTAATTCAATCGTATTTTTCACAGCATGCCGAAGAAATCTGTTTAATTACCGGTTTTATTGGCTCTAATTCTCAAGGTGAAACCACTACATTAGGGCGAGGTGGATCTGATTATACGGCTTCCGTGCTCGGTGCAGCCTTGGCTGTTCAAGAAATAGAAATTTGGACCGATGTGGATGGCATGATGACGGCTGATCCAAGAAAAGTAAGTAATGCTTTCACCATTCCTTCCATCAGCTATGCTGAGGCTATGGAGCTGACCCATTTTGGAGCAAAAGTCATTTATCCGCCTTCATTGCAGCCTGCATTTGCTAAAAATATACCCATTCGTGTATTAAATACCTTTAATCTTGGTTTCAAAGGTACGGTTGTAAGTAAGGAACAAAAGCCAAATCCATATATCATCACAGGTATTAGCTCCATTGATTCCCTTGCCTTAGTCAACTTACAAGGTTCAGGAATGATAGGGGTAGCAGGGGTATCTGCCAAATTATTTACTGTTTTAGCCAGAGAGAAAATATCGGTTATTTTAATTTCTCAAGCTTCCTCAGAACATTCCATTTGTTTCGCCATTGAGCCTCAAAATGCTGATCGCGTAAGAGAGATTTTGGAGGTAGAGTTTGCCCAAGAAATGGCGATGGGAGATATTGAAGGAATCGATATTCAATCCAATCTTTCTGTCATTGCCGTTGTGGGGGAGGGTATGCGTAAGCATACGGGTGTTAGTGGTAAATTATTTTCCGTTTTAGGAAAAAATGGAATTAATATTGTGGCAACCGCCCAAGGATCATCGGAATTAAATATTTCTGTGGTCATAGAGCAGAAAGATTTATCCAAAGCGCTGAATGTTATTCATGAAACATTTTTCTTCTCCCAATTAAAAACATTGCATTTGTTTTTAGTTGGTACTGGATTAATTGGAAAGACTTTATTGGATCAATTGGCCGGTCAAGAACGTTATTTGGCTAAATACCGCGGACTTAAGGTCAAATTAGTCGGTATTGCTAATTCTAGACAGCAATTGATTCAGGAAAAGGGAATTGACGTTAAAACAGCCTTAGATCAATTGGCTAAACATGGAAAATCTCAAGATCTAACAAGTTTCATAGATCAAATTAAGAATCTTAATCTTCCCAATTCCATTTTTGCTGATTGTACAGCAGATAAGCAGATTTATAACCATTATTTAGGCTTGTTTAAGTCCAATATTTCGGTAGTTACTCCTAATAAAGTAGCCAATTCTGGACCTTATCCATTATATGCGGAATTACATCAAACAGCCCTTGAGAAAGGTGTAAAATTCTTATACGAGACCAATGTGGGGGCTGGTTTGCCAGTTATTAATACACTTCAGGGTTTAATTGCTTCAGGTGATCGTTTCGAAAAAATAGAGGGAATTTTATCAGGTACCTTATCTTTTATATTCAATCAATTTAAACCTGGACGTTCCTTTGCAGAGGTTTTAAGAGAGGCCAAGGCCAAAGGTTACACAGAACCTGATCCTAGAGAAGATTTGAGTGGGATGGACGTGGCTCGTAAAATTTTGATTTTAAGTCGTGAAATCGGTTTGAAATTAGAATTTTCGGATATCACCATTGATAAAATTATTCCACCGGCTTGCGAACAAGCTGCCACGGTGGATGAGTTCTTTGCAGAACTTGAAAAAGCAAATGATTATTTTGAACAAATGGTAGCTTCGGCCTCGGAAAGAGGTCATGTATTACGCTATATTGCCGCACTTGAAAATCAAAAAATTACCATAGGTTTGCGGGAAATTGATGCTCAGCATCCTTTTTATCAAATGGATGGAGCGGATAATGTGATTGCCTTTACTACTAAGAGGTACCATGACAGACCTTTGGTAATCAAAGGGCCTGGTGCAGGTGCTGAGGTAACTGCCTCAGGTGTATTTGCCGATATCGTTTCAATGGGTAGCTAATCACAAAAGATGGAAAAAATACGTGTATATGCCCCTGCCACTGTTGCCAATGTAGCTTGTGGATTTGATATTTTCGGATTTGCGGTTAATCGTCCAGGTGATGAAATTGTCCTGGAAAAAAGAGCAGAACCTGGGATTAGTATCATTGAAATTACCGGAGATGACGGCCGCTTACCGCTGGACGTTGCTAAAAATACGGCTGGAATAGCCATTCAGAAATATTTGGCTCATATCGGTCGAGAAGACCAAGGGTTTAATTTATCCTTGCACAAAGACATGCCTTTGGGTTCGGGGCTTGGTTCTTCGGCAGCTTCGGCTGTTGCCGGTGTATTTGCAGCTAATAAATTGATGGGTAAACCATTGACTCAGAAAGAATTACTTCCTTTTGCTATGGAAGGGGAGCGTGTGGCCTGTGGTTCTGCTCATGCAGATAATGTGGGTCCTAGCTTATTGGGTGGATTTATCATCATTCGAAGTTATGATCCATTGGATATCATCCAGATAGCCACGCCTTCAGAGCTTTATGCCAGTATCGTTCATCCACATATTGAAGTGAATACCAAAGATGCTCGCGGTATTTTAGATAAAGAAATTTCATTAGCTACTACCATAACCCAAATGGGGAATGTGGCAGGTTTGGTAGCAGGATTAATGTTACCCGATTATGCCTTGATTGGTAGATCTTTAGTGGATGTTATCATTGAGCCATCTCGCGCTATTTTAATTCCACAATTTGCCGAAGTAAAATCAGCAGCCTTACAATCTGGAGCATTAGGTTGTTCCATTTCCGGTTCTGGTCCCTCATTATTTGCCTTATCCAGAGGGGAGGAAGTGGCACAGCAAGTAGCTGAGGCCATGAGAAGGCAGTTTGCAGAAGTGGGAATTGGTTCTGATATTTTTGTTTCACCCATCAATCAACAAGGCCCTATGGTTTTGTCTAATTAGGCTTTGGGGTGAGCTTGAGCATATATCTCTTTGATTTTTTCCATGGAATTGTGCGTGTACACCTGGGTAGCTGCTAGGTTAGCATGTCCTAACAACTCCTTAATGGCATTTAAATCAGCACCATTGTTCAATAAATGTGTCGCATAGGTATGCCTTAGTACGTGAGGAGATAGCTTCTCTAGGGTACTTATTTCCCCTAATTGCTTTTTAACCAACCTTTGTACAAACATAGGATAAACCTCTTTTCCTTTATTATCGACAATCAAATAAGGACTTTCAAAGGGACAAACTTGTAAGTATTTTTTTATGAGTTGTAATAGGAAGGCTGGTATCGGAATAATTCTTTCTTTATTTCTTTTTCCTAATACGCGTAATGTTGCCTGAAGTAGGTTGATATGACTTTTTTGTAATGAAATGAGTTCAGCTAAGCGCATACCGGTTCCGTATAATAAAAATAGTATCAGCTGGTCTCGGAGTGATTCAAAATTTTGATCTCCTTCATCCACTAGCTTAATCTCAGCCATCTCGCTCTCTCGCAAGAATTGAGGAAGCTTTTTTCTGGTTTTAATGGTTCTAATGGGTAAAAGTGGATTTTCTTGGATTAGTCCTTTTTGTAATAAAAATTTATAAAAGGTTCTCAGGCTGGCTAATTTTCGATTAATACTCCGATTTTCAATGGATTTTTCGGACAATTCAACCAGCCAAAGGCGAATAATTCCAGGATTTACTTGTGTGTAGGAAAGGGAATTAGTTTGTTCCTCAAGAAAGAGGCTAAACTGTTTTAAATCAGTCGAATAGGACTTGATGGTGTGCGCACTGCAGCGTCGCTCCACCGATAAATGTTCCAAAAAAAAATTGACTACGTCCGAATTCATCACTCGAAAGTAGTCAATTATTAGAAATTAGGGGAATTAGTTATTGATATTCCCGTAAGTTTTTTGCTTGTAAGACGCACGAATCAATTCAGTACGGCGAGCGATAGATGGTTTTTCGAAAGCAGATCTTCTACGCAATTCTTTAACTACACCCGTCTTCTCGAATTTCTTTTTGAATCGCTTTAATGCTTTGTCTATTGACTCGTTTTCTTTGATTGAAATTATTAACATGTACGTAATGATTTTTAAAATGTCCGCAAATATAACTCTTTGTTTTTTTACTTGCAAACCTTAGCTCAAGATTTTAACACATTTATTCGGGTTCAAAATGCTGTTTTTTAGCTAAATTTGTATTTCATTTTAATTATAGATATGTCAGAATTTAAACGAACTACAGTCACTGCCGCGTTAATTTATGCCAATGGGCCCATTCATATTGGTCATTTGGCAGGATGTTACTTACCTGCAGATATTTATGTTCGTTTTTTACGACTTCAAAATAAGGATGTCATTTTTGTTTCAGGTACGGATGAACATGGGGTACCAATCACCATCAAGGCTCAGAAAGAAGGAAAAACTCCACAAGAAGTAGTTGATTATTACTACAAAGAAATTAAACAATCATTTGAGGAATTTGGGATTTCTTTTGATATCTACGGAAGAACTTCTGATCCTGTGCACCATAAACTGTCTCAAGAATTCTTTTTGAAATTATACCAAGAGGGTAAATTTATTGAAGAAGTAACAGAGCAATTTTACGATGAAGAAGCGGGTCAGTTTCTTGCTGATCGCTACATCGTAGGGGAGTGCCCTAGCTGTCACCAGCCGGGGGCCTATGGGGATCAATGTGAAAAATGTGGTACCACATTATCTCCCAATGAATTAATCAACCCAAAATCTACCTTAAGTGGTTCTGCTCCTTCTTTACGTCCGACCAAAAACTGGTTTTTGCCTTTAGATCAATGGCAACCTGAATTAGAAAAATATGTGGCTTCGCATCCTGAGTGGAAATCCAATGTATCGGGCCAAGTGAAATCTTGGTTAAATGATGGATTAAAGCCGCGTGCCATGACTCGAGATTTAACTTGGGGGGTACCCGTGCCGATTGAGGGCAACGAGGGTAAGGTTTTATATGTCTGGTTTGACGCTCCGATCGGCTATATTTCCATGACCAGCCAATTAAGGCCAGATTGGGAGAAATATTGGAAGGATAAGGACAGTAGGATTGTTCATTTTATTGGTAAGGATAATATTGTATTTCATTGCTTGATTTTCCCTGCGATGTGCATGGCACATGGAGATTATCAACTTGCTGATCAAGTTCCTGCCAATGAATTCATGAATTTAGAGGGTGATAAGATTTCGACTTCTAGGAATTGGGCAGTTTGGTTGCATGAGTACTTAAAAGAATTTCCAGGTAAGCAAGATGTTTTGCGTTATGCCTTAACAGCCTCAAGCCCAGAAACTAAAGATGCTGATTTCACTTGGGCTGATTTTCAGACCAAGAATAATTCTGAGTTGGTAGCTATTCTAGGCAATTTTGTCAATCGAGCATTTGTGCTTTTAGATAAAAACTTCGAATCCAAGGTCCCAACTAAATTGGAGGATAGCCCTTTGGAAATTGAACTCAAGAAATCCTTAAGTGAAATTCCAGATAAATTAGCTGCAGCATTAGAAGGATATAAATTTAGAGATGCTTTGGTATACGCTATGGAAGTTGCCAGGTTAGGTAATAAATACTTAGCTGAGGCTGAACCATGGAAGCTGATGAAAGAAAATCCTGAAAAGGCTGGTCATGTTTTAAACTATGCCATACAGTTAGTCTCTCATGTCAGCATAGCCTTAGAGCCATTTTTACCATTTACAACTCAAAAATTACGCAATTCTTTAGGGATAGCGAAGGCTGATTGGGCACTTTTGGGTGATTTTGAGAGTATTCCGGTAGGTACTAGCTTGAAAAATCCGGGCTTATTGTTCGAAAAATTAGAGGATGATGTCATCCAAAAGCAAGTAGAAAAGTTGCAACAAAGCAAACAGCAGATGTTACTTCAATCAAAACAGCCAAATCCGATTAAGGATACCGTCGATTTTGAGAGTTTTGCCAAAATGGATATTCGAATTGGTCAGGTGATTGCGGCAGAAAAAATGGAGAAAAGTAAGAAGTTGCTCAAATTGACGGTTGATGATGGTTTACGTCAAAGAACTATTTTAAGTGGAATTGCGGAGCATTTTGATGTTGATCAAGTAGTTGGAAGAAAGGTTACCTTCTTGGCCAACTTGGCTCCTCGAAAAATGATGGGCTTGGAAAGTGAGGGGATGATTCTAATGGCAGAGGGGCAGGATGGAAAATTATCATTTATTGAACCGGATTCCAGCATTTGGAATGGTGCTTCAGTGAGTTAAAAATGGCCATTTTGGGCATAAAAATAAGGTCAGAAGATGCTTCTGGCCTTATTTATTTAACCTCTAAACCTATTTAACTATGAAAATTTATACAAATATATAGGATTTCTTAGAATAATATAAGATTAATGCAAAAAAAATTATTGTATCATTTAGATTAAATAAAAAAGGTGTCGTTATGAACAACACCTTTTTTTATTACCTCTAAACCTATTTAACTATGAAAACTACTTACAATCTAATTTTTAAATACAACAATCAACTCTGGGTTTTGTTCGAATTCTAAATCTAATTTAGAATCAATCACAGGTTCTTGGCCTAAAATAGCCCAGATAGTATTGATGGCTTTCGCCGATTTGTTAATCTCTTTCATCCAGTTTAACGATTTTTCATCCGAGAAATTTTGCGCTTGGCGCGAAATCGTTTGAATTGTTTGGTTAAACGTGATTTTATCTTGCTTGCTCGCATTTAAGTACTCTGCCTTACCGCTTTGGTAATCTTCTAATATAGAGATAGTTAAGCTAGCCGCAGATGGCTTAGTTGCGTTGTTATCTTTCTTTATAAAATTCTGAATTACTTCAGATAAAGTTTCTTTTTTGATAGACAAATTACTTGTCGACGTTTCGTTGTTACGATTTGTACCGCTTGCTTTTGTTTCCGCTCCGATTATGCTTAGTCCAACTAAACAGCTAATCACTAATAAATTCTTTTTCATAAGTTTTGTTATATTTATTTCCTAAATCAACAATACAAAATTATTGTATTTTTTCGATATAGCAAAACTTGAATTTAGACAATTTGTATTACAAAAATTCTAAATATTTGTTAAAACGAATCAAAAACAGAATTTATTTGATATTTTTAGATTTAAAACAAAATAATATTTGGCAATACTTATGTATACTTTTTGATAATTCTAATTTAAAAATTTAGGAATAATTCAAAAATTCTTTAAAAAATACAATTACTGATTGTATTTATTCATTGTTTGTTGGATGCCTTCCAGGCAAAATGTTTCGATGAAGGGGATAGACCTCTCAAGGACCTCTGGAATTAGTCCTAATTCTTCTTCGGAAAAGTTACTTAGTACATATTCAGCTTGGCGACCTTTAGGAAAATTGTCGCCAATTCCCATTCTTAATCTGGGGTATTCGCTACTTTGTAGTGTTGCTTGTATACTTTTTAATCCATTATGTCCTCCGCTGGAGCCTTTTGGTTTTAAACGCAGCGTTTCAAAGGGTAATGCCAAGTCATCTACTAGTATAAGGACATTTTCTTTGGGAACTTTCAGATGCTGCATCCAATAGTTTACAGCCTTACCACTCAGATTCATATAAGTCGTTGGCTTAATGAGGTGAATTTGATGCCCCTTAAGTTTATAAGAACATTGGCTAGCGTATCTATCTGGATTAAATTTTAAATCCTTTTGTTTGGCTAAAAAATCCAAAGCCATAAATCCGATATTGTGGCGTGTAAATAAATATTCGGGGCCTATATTGCCTAATCCTACAATTAGATAATTCATACATCAATTTTTGACAAAAGTACATGCAAATTTTTTAGAAGACAGCTTTGGACTTAACTTAGTATAAAAAATTGATATGAATAAAATTGCTTGTCTAACAGGAGCCAGCTCAGGAATAGGTTTTGCAACATCAAAAGCATTAGCTGCCTTGGGATTTCATTTAATTCTATGTGGTAGACGTAGGGATCGATTAGAAGAATTACAGGAATTGATACAAGTACCTAGTATTATTTTGACTTTTGATGTACGTCATTGGGAGGAGGTAGAACAAGCCTTTACTCATTTACCTGCAGCATGGAAAAATATCGATGTCTTGATAAATAATGCTGGCAATGCGCATGGTCTTGCTCCTATACAAGATGGAGCTTTAGAGGACTGGGATGCCATGATGCATGGAAATGTTAATGGCTTGCTTTACGTTTCTAAAATGGTTATTCCTGAAATGATTCGAAGGGAACAAGGGCATATCATCAATATCTCCTCCATTGCTGGGAAACAAACCTATGCCAATGGTAATGTTTATTGCGCCTCAAAAGCGGCAGTGGAAGCTTTGTCGCAAGGTATGCGCATTGATTTAAATCCTTTTCGCATTAAAGTGTCTAATATAGCTCCTGGAGCCGTTAATACGGAGTTTTCAGCTGTTCGATTTAAAGGAGATATTCTACGTGCTGATTCAGTTTATCAAGGTTTTACTCCTTTGGTAGCTGAGGATATAGCTGATTTAATTGCTTATATGGTTTCATGCCCAGCTCATGTGAATTTGGCGGACGTCACGATTTTACCTTCAGCACAGGCCTCGGCTACTCAAATTAAGAAGGATTTATAAATTAGTCGAGCCTTTGGCGTAGCGCTTCGTAAATGATAACGCCTGCGGCTACTGATACATTCAGGGAACCAACTTGCCCAGTTTGAGGAATGGCGGCTAATTCATCTGACTTACGTATAATCTCATCCGATATTCCATCTTCTTCTGACCCAAGAACTATGGCAGTGGGTTCTTTGAAGTCTTTGGAATAAACCGAATCTTTGGTTTTCTCAGTACATGCTACCACTTTAAGTCCTGCATTTTGCAAGTATTCGATGGTACTGATAAGGTTTTCTTCCCGACAAACAGGAAGAAAGTTTAATGCGCCGGATGAGGTTTTCATGGCATCTGCATTAATCTGAGCAGCTCCACGAGAAGGAATCACAATGGCATGTACACCTGCACATTCGGCGGTACGTGCAATAGCTCCAAAATTTCTTACGTCAGTAATTCGATCTAAAATTAGAATTAAAGGAGTTTGACCTTTTTCAAAAGTATCTGCAATGATATTATCAATTTTAGCATAATGAATGGCAGAAACGAAAGCAATAGCACCTTGATGGTTCTTGCGCGTAATGCGATTCAATTTTTCAATGGGTACTTTTTGGACCTGTATGCCTCTCTCTTTGGCTAATTCAAGGATTTCGATATTTCCTAATTCCCTTTGAACCAATAAACGATCAATTTCTTTTCCCGCACGCAGGGTCTCTAATACTGATTGTATTCCAAATACAAATTCTTTGTTATCTGTTTTTGGGGTGGTAAAATGCCTAAATGGCTTTTTAAAAGGCTTGGGATCTTGATCGAATGACACGTTGAATAGCTATAATGTTCCTCAAAGGTCGGGATTTTTTTTCATTTTTCTTTAAAATCCTTCTTCAGGCCTAAATCATGCGCCGAAAGGTTAGGTTGATTCTT
This sequence comes from Cytophagaceae bacterium, assembly GCA_027491315.1. Lineage (GTDB taxonomy): Bacteria > Bacteroidota > Bacteroidia > Cytophagales > Spirosomataceae > Aquirufa. Next base: position 94,279 of record JAIXWL010000012.1, on the reverse strand, counting down.
AGGTCTTTTACTTTTTTTGATTTTGCTAAAGCATGTTTCCAATGCTCTTGAATGACCCCTTGCATATTGATTAATTGGCCATTTTTTAAATCTACACTAATTTTTTCTCCACTTTTCTGATGTTTTAAGTCAAACCGTCTTTGACTTCCTAAACTTAAGGAGGCAATACTAGAATGAGGAACAATGGATTTTTCATTATCAGAATGCCAACCCATGCCTTCATTACCATCATGGTATAAATTTAATAAACAGGCATTGTAGCTTGAAAGGCAAATTGCTTCCACTTGATTCTTAATTTCCGAAAGGAGGGGAGTCCAGGTTTGGGCTTGCTTTTGACTGCCTGAATAAGCATAGGATTTCCCCTCATCTCCATACCAGGCTACCTTGCGGGAAGTAATGTGAGTTTTTCCAAAAATATGCACTTGATCATGCTCCCAAGCTATAGTATGCAGTAGTTCTTCTAAAATTAAGTTCGCTCGTTCCTCTGGAAAGATGATTCCGTAGGAATAAAGTTCCCCATCATAAGGAAGTAAATTTTGGCTAGTTTTTAATAATGGCATCAAGCAACTAAACTAATAAAAAAATCCTGACTCCCAATAGGGAGCCAGGATTTAAACATTTGCCCGAGAATAGATCAGATGATTGGCATATTGTATGGTTAGGTATTGTTTTCATTTAAATGGAGGTACTTTTTGATGTTTTCAACATAGACCTTAAAAGCATTCGTACCTATTTCTGTTATACTCACAATGGTTAATGGATAGTTATTTTTAAATGTTTTTTCAATTTGAATATATCCTGCTTCATGTAGTTTCTTTAATTGATGACTTAAATTTCCTTGGGTTGTTTTAGTTTCTTTTAATAAATCATTGAAATGAGCATGTTTCACTGTTAGTAATATTGACATCACCGCTAGGCGGACGGGAGAGCTTAATATGGGGTCTAAATCTTTAAACATGAGGAGAAAATAGGTTCGGCACAACATTCCCTATCACCATGCAAGCACCATTTAGAAGTAATTGTTCATGAAAAGGGAGATACAAACAATAAATAGCACCTAGTCCAAAAATTAAACCACAAAAGATGAATAAGCGGTTTTTCATTAAAAACCCAGAAATGCTAGTTCCAATACCCACGCAAACTAGGATATTAGGAAATGGACTTGTTTGATTAAAAAGAGAGATATAAAGGGAAATGCCAATGGCAATGTATAGGGTAAACCACATCGTTAATACAAAATGGTTATAATAGCTTAGGGTATTTTTTTTACCAGCATAGCCCCAAATAACACTTAAAACAAGACCAATGCTCGGAAATAAAACCCATGGGTAATACCATGGAATAGTCAAAATGTCTTGTAAGATGGCGTATTGGGTGAAGCTCGCAACGGCAATCAAGATACCCCAAAGCACATAGAATTTTCGTTGAATGTGGTAATCGTGGCGCGTAGATGATACTACCTTTTGTATAATGGCCAGACTTTCATGTGGGGCTAGTATGTTTTTTGACATGTTTTAGCGGTTTATTGTTTGCAATATTAATGTAGTTTGTAATACAAACCAAATTATTTAGAAAAAAATATTTATTTGAATATTCCTACCTTTGTAATCAAATTCATGATTATGTATAAAACTACTGAAATTGCCTCTTCTGAAATTGCTTCGGATAATCCGATTCACCAACGTCTTTTATTTCCTTATTTGCATGTAAGCCAATTAGTTTCTGGTGATGTTCTGGAAATTGGGTGTGGTACTGGTAGGGGCGTTGGAGTACTTGCTCCACAAGTAAGTAATTATACAGGGGTAGATAAGAATACGGAGTTAATGCAAGAGTTAAGTCAAAAATATCCTTCATTTACGTTTATTGACATGTTTTTGCCCCCATTGAAAGATTTACCTTCAAATCATTATGATTTTGTGGTGACTTTTCAAGTAATTGAGCATATCGAAAATGATGATTTCTTTCTTCAAGAAGCTGCTCGTGTGTTAAAACCAGGAGGGAAATTATATTTAACCACGGTGAATAAGAAATTTTCATTAACCCGTAATCCATGGCATGTGAGGGAATATGATGCTGTCGGCCTTCAAAAGTTGATGGAAAAACATTTTTCAACGGTTGTAACAGAAGGTATACACGGAAATTCTAAAGTGATGGATTATTATGAGGAGAATAAGAAATCGGTACAAAAAATTACGCGATTTGATATATTGAACCTTCAATACAAATTACCAAGAACTTGGTTACAAGTTCCATATGATATTGCTAATCGTATGAGTCGTTTGATTGTTTCTAAAGCGAATAATCAATTGGTGGATTCCATTCAGGTTGATGATTATTCCTTAAATCAAACTCCTGATACCTCTTTTGATTTCTTCTACACGGGCATAAAATAATACCATGGAATTCATTGATCCCGCCATAGATGCCTATTCTAGGTCTTTTACTGAGCCTGAAAGTGATTTATTGAAGCGTTTGGATCGAGAAACCCATGCTCAAGTATTACAGCCTCGCATGTTATCTGGTCATTTGCAAGGTCGTTTTTTGGCGCTCATTTCCTCCTTAATACAACCTAAATTAATACTTGAAATTGGTACTTATACGGGTTATTCAGCACTATGCTTAGCTGAAGGATTGGTGCCATCTGGAAAATTAATCACCTTGGATATCAATGAAGAGCTGGAACGATTTACTCGCTCTTTTTTCGAACAATCACCGCTTGGCTCTCAAATTGATTACCGAATTGTTGATGCTAAAGATGAAATTCCTAAGATAGTGGATGAAATTGATTTAGTGTTTATAGATGCCGACAAGCGAAATTATGCACTTTATTTTGACCTAGTAATAAATAAAGTACGAAAAGGTGGGCTTATTATCGTCGATAATGTGCTTTGGAGTGGAAAAGTAGTGGATGAATCAGCAAAAGATAAATCAACCCAAGCCTTGCGGGATTTTAATCAAAAGTGTTTAGAGGATCCTAGAGTAGAGAATCTACTTTTGCCTTTACGCGATGGATTGTTGATTTTAAAGAAGAAGGACTAAGGCTGGACTTTCAATTTTTGCCCAACTTGAATGTTAGGGTTTTTGCCTAATTTATTCCATTCAATAAGTTTTTGTACACTTATTCCATATTGTGAAGCTATTCTAAACAAGGTTTCTCCTGCCTTCACTTGGTGGATACTTGGGCTTTTAGAAAGTGCTGGGGCTTCAACGGAAGCATTTACCTTCTCAGCTCTTTTTTTAGGTGCTTCTTCTTGCACCTTTATGTCCTCTTTTATTTCTTTATCTGGAGCATCTGAACGTATGGTAATTTCTCTGCTGACAGCTGGGTCTATATAAACTGAATTACTTGTGCTTTTTATATTTACTTTAGGCTCTTCTGCTACGGTCTCTTCTATTTTTTCTTTGACTTCTTTAACCTGAGCCGGCGATTTTTTTGCTTTTTCATCCAATTGCTCGGCAATTAATTCCAGCATGGGTATTTTCCTTAATACTTTGATTTTTTGGCCTAAGCTTATCATTGCGCTCATTTCTAAGCCATTTAGTTTTAATAAGTCAGGCAATTTCATGTCATATTTTCGAGCAATGGAGCTTAAACTTTCCCCTGATTCTACGCTGTGCCATCTCGTTTCTACTTTATCACTCAAAATAGGCTTATGTTTCTTTTTAGGGTACAGTGCCTCTTGAGGCACCTCAGCTTCCACGTAAAGTTTGTTGGTGTCACTGGAAGCGATGAGCGCTGAACTTTGTGCAGCAAGACTAACAATACTCTTTGATTCAAATATGGATACATTGGAGGGGTGATATAAGGTATATTCTTTATCATCTGGAACCCAATCCTTTAATACCCAAGAATTATATTTTTTTAAATCATCATAACTGACTTTCCATTCATCTGATAACTCCATCAGGTTTTTACCTTTTACTTGTTTGTAGGTAACCATGCTGGGAGTAGAGGTGGCTGTGGTGTCTTGTGAGTTTAATTGTAATTCGGTTTCCCAAAAATGTTTGTAGGCTAGAAATCGCAATACATACCAATCTGTACTTGAATCGACTTCAATCAATGATTTTCCTAACCAGTCTGTCGCCAGGGGCATTTTTTTTAAAGTTCCCAAGCCCAAACGATAAGAAAGTAAGGTGCTTAGCCAGTTATCTAAAACGGTATTATTTCTAGTTAAATAATTGACAGCTCCTCTGGTGGCTTCCATGATGTGGCGTCTTTCATCCACTTCTTTATTTACTTTTAAACCTACGTCTTTGGCTGTTTCTAATTTAAATTGCCAATAGCCCACGGCATTGGAGCTTGAAACTGCATTGGGATTCAAGGCACTCTCTTGTACACATAAGTATTTAAATTCGTCTGGGATATTACCATCTTTTAAGATAGGTTCAATGATGGGAAAAAATAGCCTCATCTTTTCTTTCATCATACCTACATATTTTTTGTTGGCCCCCAACATAGCCCATTCTTTTTCTAAAATAGGTTTAGCGGAAGGATGAATAGCTACGCGCAAATTACCAAGACTCAAGGTATCTGGACGAAGGCTTGCTTGAAGGGAAAAATGGTAGCTGCTTACAAACAACAAAAAAAGAAATACTAGCTTTTTTTGATTCATAAAAGATATGTTAATAAAGCTATGAAGGCTTTTGAAGTCTATATTATTGTAAAATTACCAAATATTCTCATTTAACGGTTTTAAAATAGGATTATTGCTAATTATCCAATTGTTTCAAGAGCTTGGGAATATCTTTACCTTTGTAAAAAATAGGAAATAATGATATTGATTGATGATACTGTAATTAGTGAGGATGTAGCGGATGAGTTTTTTGTATGTGATTTGAGTAAATGTAAAGGGGCTTGTTGTGTTGAAGGAGATTTGGGTGCACCTTTGGAGGAAGAAGAATTGGCCATTATTGAAAATATACAAGAGCAAATTGCTCCTTATTTATCGGAAGAGGGTAAGGCGGTAATTCAACAAGTAGGAACCTGGGTAAAAGATGAGGATGGTGATTTTTCTACTCCGGTAATTGAAGGAAGAGAATGTGTTTATGCCATTTATGATGATAAAAAATACCTAAAGTGTGGTATTGAGCAAGCTTATTTTGACGGCAAAATTGATTTCAGAAAGCCTATTTCTTGTCATTTATACCCGATTCGTATTGCTAAATTAGCGGAATATCAAGCTTTAAATTATGACCGTTGGTCGATTTGTTCCGATGCTTGCTCCCATGGGAAGCAATTAGGAGTACCTATCTATAAATTTCTAAAAGAACCTTTGATTCGGAAGTTTGGCGAGAAATGGTACAATGAGCTAGAAAAAGAAATTGAAGAAAGAAAAGAACTATAAGTAGGTTTTCTATTCGTTGTTTTAGCGCGCTACATGCTAGCGCATCAATCAGTGTTATCCATGGGTGCCAATCTGAATTCTTTTGAGGCTATTTATCAAGTAGTACAGCTGATACCAAGAGGTAAAGTAACTTCCTATGGAGCTATTGCAGCCTATTTAGGCATGAAAGGGGGAGCACGCATGGTGGGTTGGGCGATGAATGCCTCTCATACATTGGAGGATGTTCCAGCCCATCGAGTGGTGAATCGAAATGGATTATTGACGGGTAAAAATTTCTTTGGAGGGAATCGAATGCAGGAGCTTCTTGAAGCTGAAGGAATTCAGGTCAATGATGATAAAATAGTTGAATTTGCCCAGCATTTTTGGGATCCAGGGGTCGAATTATAAAGCAAATTTCTAGATTAAAAATTAATCAATTTGACTTAAAAATTTCTTGCCCCCTAACATGCGCATTTGTCGCTGTATAGTGTTGGTCCTTCTTTGTACATAATTGGAAGGATTTTGGATAGAAAAACGGATCGGATTCGGTAATACTGCTGCTATTCTTGCGGCCTCGGCACGACTTACTTCAGAAGAAGAATGTCCGTAATATTTACGGCAAGCAGCTTCTACTCCAAATGTCATTTTTCCCGTTTCTGCCACATTGAGGTACACTTCTAGTATTCTTTTTTTGCCCCAAATTATCTCAATCATAAAGGTAAAATATGCCTCTAGACCTTTTCTGAGGTAACTTCGACCTTGCCATAAAAAAACGTTTTTAGCTACTTGTTGGGAAATTGTACTTGCTCCTTTGATGCGTTTTCCCTTCATATTATGACGCATTGCACCCCACATGGCATCAAAATCAAATCCTTTATGCTCAGGGAAAAGTTGATCTTCAGAAGCAATAACAGCCAGGGCACAGTTTTTATCAATTTCTGAATATGAAGTCCAATTTGAATATATTTTGCTTGGATGTCCTTCAAAAATGGCGTCTATTTTTCGACTTGCCATGGTAGGCGTGAAGTATATGGGAAGGAATTTCAATAAAATAATCATCACCAAAGAGGCAATCCAGGCATAAAAAACAAACCAGGAGAGCTTAATGAAATATTTTTTGAAAATATTGGTCGACGAAACCTTTGGGCTAGAATTTACTTTTCCGAATTTAGACGATTTGGTAGCTAGGCGCGTTTCTTTCGTAAAGTCAATTCTTTTTGCCATTGAGATGTCTGAAATTATAATATTTTGCAAAAATACAATCTTAATTGAAAAGCAGGATTAAATTAGAAAAATATCGCTACTCAATTTATCTGCAATTAATTTTCCGGAATCAGTCAGTATTAAAAAACCATTTTCTTCCTGAGCCCAGTTCTTTTCTTTCCATTCATCGATTTCTTTTTGTGGAAAATGTTGATGAAGGTCTTGAAATGCCTTTTTTACATAGTATAAATCGATGCCCCACATGGTTCTTAAGCGGGTCATGATGTATTCGTTTATCTTGTTTTCCGGGCTTAATTGCTCTAATTCAAAGTACTTTTCTCCTTGTTCTATACGGCTGATATAGGTTTTGTTATTGGCTATGTTCCATTGACGACTATGGCCACTATAGCTATGGGCGGATGGACCTATCCCCAAATATTCCTCCTGATTCCAATAACTTGAATTGTGTTTTGAATAGTGTTTGTTTTTGGCAAAATTAGACACTTCGTATGCTTCATATCCGGCTAACTTCAGCATTTTATGGCTTAATTCAAAATGCGCTGCCATGAGGTTATCGGGAGTTTCCAGTAAAAGACCTTTTTGTTTTTGTTTACCAAAGACGGTTCTAGGCTCTATCGTTAAACTATAAGCTGAAATATGATCAACATCTAAGGAGATGGCTTGCTGAATATCATGGGCTGTTTCTTGCAGACTATGGCCGCTAATTCCATAAATAATATCGATGCTGATATTATTCAAACCTAAATCTTGGGCTCTTTTAATGGCATTTTTGGAATCTAGGCTGCTATGGTTTCGATGTAAATGGCGTAGACTTTCATCCTTAAATGTTTGTATTCCCACACTCAGTCGATTGATGCCTATTCGTTGAAGCACCTCGATATAATCCTTGCTTAAATCTTCAGGATTGGCTTCTAGTGTTATTTCTGCTTGCTTATTGACTTGATAAATTTCATTTATCTTTTCAAAAAGTCGATTCAGTTGATTTTCAGATAGGAGGGAAGGAGTTCCCCCACCTAAATAGATGGTATCAATTTCCCTTTTTCTTAAATACTCTTTTTGCAAATCTATCTCTTGAAGCATTGCCTCCACCATCGAGTCCCTTTGAGATAAGACCGTAGAAAAATGGAAGTCACAATAATGACAAGCTTGTCGACAAAATGGAATATGTAGGTAAAGGTGCAAGCGTTTTCTTAGGGTTCAAAGATTAAATAGCTCAATTGATCTGGTACAAACATTTCTTGGGCTAAAGTTTGAAGTTTATCCGAAGTGATGGCATCAATTTGTAAGAATAATTCATCTAAACTTTCGATTTTTTCACGATCTAACAGGTTTTTTGCCATCATGAGCATGAAGTTTAAATTTCCTTCCTCAGCCATGGCCAATTGTCCTTTAAGCTGCGATTTGATCTTTTGCAAGGCTGGCCCAGATAAAGCTTTTTGTTGCAACTTATCAAACTCCCGCATGATTAGTTTGATGGATTTATTGACTTGGTTGGGTTCCGTTCCAAAATAAATGGCCCAAAAACCAGAATCAATGTAGGAGGTAAAGCTAGCCTCAATGGAGTAAACCAATCCATGTCTTTCACGAACTGAAACATTTAACAATGAATTCATTCCTGGCCCACCTAATAAATTGATGAGTGTAAAAAAGGCCATTCGGTTAGGGTTAGCTAAGGCGTAGGATTGTCTACCTAAAGCCACGTGCGACTGTGTAACGCCGCGTTTGACGACCTTTCTTTCAGGAACCATTAGGCTAGGCTGAATACGTTTTAACTGTTGTTTTTTTGCCTGAATACCTCCCAAGTGTTTTTCTGCCCATTGAAATACTTTCTCATGAGGTAATTTTCCTATGGAAGAAAAAACAATCCGCGAAGTGTCCATATTTCTTTCAATGAACTGAATTAAATCAGCTTGTTGAAATCCTTGGACGGTTTGATTGGTTCCCAAAATATTCATTCCTAGAGAATGATTTGGGAATAATAATTCATCGAAATCGTCTTGAATGGCATCTTCTGGAGAGTCATAATACATGGACATCTCCTCCAAAATCACACTTCTTTCTTTTTCTAACTCCTTTTGAGGGAAGGTAGAATGGAAGGTAATGTCAGCTAATAATTCCAATGCTCTTTCGTAGTATGGGCTTAGCACAGAAGCATGAAAACAAATTTTCTCTTTTGTTGTGTAGGCATTTAATTCACCTCCGATAATCTCCAAACGATTGATAATCTGAATATTATTCTTCTTTTGAGTGCCTTTGAAAGCCATGTGTTCCCAAAAGTGGGCTATACCTTGCTCGGAATCATTTTCATCCCGACTGCCTATGTCCAACATGATGCCTACATGCGAAATTTCTGTATGTACTACTTGTCTATGAACAAGGATAATGCCATTGGAAAGCGTTCGGGTTTGAATCGAATTCATGTAGGTAATTGGATAAAAATGTCCCAAATTTAACTAATTTTATGGCCATTTCATTCATTTTTTTCTATGTTGGAGCATTCCAAAATTCTATTGATTCAAACAGCTTTTTTAGGAGATGCGGTACTAGCGACAGCCTTGTTAGAAAAGATTCGTTTAGAATCACCGAAAACGGAAATTCATTTGCTGGTAAGAAAGGGGAATGAAAGTTTATTCAAAGCCTATCCTTATACCAATCTCAGTCGGGTTTGGACCTATGATAAATCCAAAAAATGGTCCTCTTGGTTGGAGCTAAGGCATGATTTAAAGGCTGAGCATTTTGATGCCGTTTATGTCATTCAGCGATTTTTTGGCATGGGATTACTTAGTCTCAGTATTGGGGCTAAGCGTGTGGTTGGATTTGATAAAAACCCCTTATCCTTTTTATTTACTGAAAAAGTTGTACATGAATGGGGTTCGGGCGTTCATGAAGTGGAAAGAAATACGGCTTTAGTAAAATCTTGGTTAGGAGAAAAGGTATACAAGCCCTGCTTAAAGGCACCTGGATTTGCTTTAGGTCCCGAATTGAAGGAAAAAGAATATATCTGTATTTCTCCGGGCAGCGTTTGGGAAACGAAACGTTTACCTATTCGCATTTGGATTGAGTTTATTCAGCTTTTGCCTGAAAATCAGGTAGTTGTATTAATGGGTTCTCCCAATGAAATAGACTTGTCCAATCAAATTGCAGAAGCGTTTAAAGCCACGAATCGACTGGTTTTAAATGAAACGGGCCTCCATCCTTTGTTGGCTTCTGCCTATATTTTTCAACAAAGTAAAATGAGCTTTGTGAATGATTCAGGCCCCATGCATATTTGTTCAGCTGAAAATGTCCCAACCGTGGCGGTGTATTGTTCTACAATTCCGTCTTTTGGTTTTGGGCCTTTGGCAGACTGGAATCGTATTATTGAAACGCCACAAGTTTTAAATTGCCGTCCATGTGGAGATCATGGTAAAAAGCATTGTCCATTAGGCCATTATGCCTGCGGGGAAAGCATTCAAGCCGAATCCATTTATCAGGCTTATCAGGATTTTTTAAGCGCGGGAAGCAAGTAAGTATAAAACAGCCATCCGTACTGCTACACCGTTTTCTACTTGATCTAATATGATGGAATGAGGAGAATCAGCTGCATCTGAACTTAATTCCACGCCTCGATTGATAGGGCCCGGGTGCATCAAGACTATTTCCTTGGGTAGTTCATCCAGTATTTTTCGAGTAATTCCAAAGAATTGGGCGTATTCTCGCAGAGAAGGGAAATATTTGATTTGTTGGCGCTCTAGTTGAATTCTCAAGACATTGGCAGCATCGCACCATTGTAAAGTGTCTTTGACATCATGAGAAACTTCTACACCAAGGCTTTGAATATGCTTAGGAATTAAGGTACTAGGGCCACAAAGTCGAACCTGAGCACCTTGTTTTTTCAAGGCATATATATTGGAAAGCGCAACACGGGAATGTAAAATATCTCCAACGATGGCTATTTTTTTGCCTGCTAAATCACCCAGTTTTTCTCGGAGAGAAAAAGTGTCTAATAAGGCTTGCGTAGGGTGTTCGTGGGTTCCATCCCCTGCATTGATGATATTTGCTTTAATGTGCTTAGATAAATAGTGGGGAGCACCAGGGCTGGCATGGCGCATAACGATCATATCTACCTTCATAGCTAGAATGTTGTTCACTGTATCTAGCAAGGTTTCCCCTTTTTTGACCGAACTTCCTGAGGCAGAAAAGTTAATGGTGTCGGCAGAAAGTCTTTTCTCTGCTAATTCAAAGGATAAACGAGTACGCGTTGAATTCTCGAAAAATACATTGGCAATGGTCACATCACGTAAAGAAGGCACCTTTTTAATAGGTCTGTTGAGAACCTCTTTAAATTCTTTGGCCGTTTTTACTATCAGGTCAATGGATTCAGCATCCAGGTCTTTTATTCCTAATAAATGTGGCGATTTCAACATATTTATTTCATCATGGATGAGTGATTAACCAAATTTTGTCTGCATCATGGCCTTGTTCAGTCCATTCTACGAGTACCTTTTCGGTGGAAAGTGTATTGACACTTTTACCAATATAGTCAGCATTAATAGGCAAATCTCGGTTATAAATCCGATCTATTAATACACATAATTCTACTTTAGCTGGTCTGCCAAATGCTGTCATGGCATCCAAGGCTGCCCGAACCATACGTCCAGTAGCTAGCACGTCATCCACTAAAATAACCCGCTTATTTTCAATGATAAAGGGAATATGGGTGCTATTGGGAGAAACAGGATCTCTTCTTCTAAAGTCATCTCGATAGAAAGTGGCATCCAGCTGACCAATTTGAGGAGCTTCGGCAAGGTGTTTACTTAATTCTTTTGCAATTCTTTCTGCAAAATAAATTCCTCTAGGCTGAAGGCCTAAAATGACGGTTTCTATACCTTCTATTTGATTTTCAATGAGCTCTTGGCATAACCTAGATATGGTTATTTCCAATAAGGGGCTTGATAAAATCAGCTTGTGAGTCATTGGTACAAAGGTAATATTTTTAGCTAATCTATTTTAGAAGATTCGCTCAGCAGCATTAAAATCTGGTAAAATTTGATCTTTATCTGAAACAATGGGTTGATCAACACCCCAGTCAATGCTGAGGGTAGGGTCATTCCAACGTATCCCAGATTCCGCTTCTTTATTCCAAAAATCAGTGCATTTATAAACAAAAATGGTTTCTTCTAGTGCTACAAATCCATGAGCAAACCCAACAGGCACATAAAGCATATTCCCCTTGTCTGCCTCTAAAATAAACTTCTCGTGTTGACCAAAGGTAGGAGAATCATGCCTCAAATCGACAATGACATCCATGACCTTACCGGTCATACAGCGAACCAATTTCCCTTGTCCATGCGGATTCTTTTGAAAATGTAAACCTCTCAGTACTCCCGGAGTAGAAAAGGAGTAATTATCTTGAACGAAATTTTCTGAAATGCCATTGGCAGCAAATAATTTTTGGTTGTAAGACTCGTAAAAGTGGCCTCTAGCATCAAAAAACTTAGTTGGGATACATTCAATTACTCCTAGGAGCTGGTGTTTAATAAATTGCATAAATTCGAGATCGTGATTGCTTTCCTCTTTTTTTGATATTGCTTGGAAAGAACTTAATTTGCGCCAAAATTATTCATATTTCGGCATTTAAACAATGTCCTTTCCCAATCTCTATGAATTCATCTGCATTAGTCAAACAAATAGAACAAAAACGGTCATTTTTATGTGTTGGCTTGGATTCTGACCTTAGTCTGATTCCAAGTAAATTTAGGCAGGAGAAAGATCCGATTTTTGCATTTAATCAAGCCGTCATAGATGCGACGCATGCCTATGCCGTAGCCTATAAGCCCAATATCGCTTTTTATGAGGCTATGGGACCACGAGGTTGGGAGAGTTTGCAAAAAACGATGGAATATATTCCCAAGGATATTTTTACCATAGCGGATGCGAAAAGGGGTGATATTGGAAATACAGCCTTGAAATACGCTCAAACTTTTTTTGATCCGGCAAGCAGTGGTTTGGAATTTGACTCCATCACGGTGGCTCCTTACATGGGTAGAGATTCGGTGGAGCCTTTTTTGACTTACCGAGATAAATGGGTGATTCTTTTGGCGCTAACTTCCAATTTGGGAAGTCATGATTTTCAAATGACTAAATCGGAAGATTATATGCCTTTGTTTGAAAGAGTCATGCGTACCGCCATGACATGGGGTTCTCCTGAGCACTTGATGTTTGTGATTGGTGCTACTCGTTCAGATTTTTTACAAAAGGCCCGCGAAATTGCTCCCGATAATTTCTTTTTGGTACCAGGTGTGGGAGCACAAGGTGGAAGTTTAGAGGATGTGGCAAAGTATGCCATGAATTCTCAAGTGGGCTTATTAGTGAACTCATCTCGTGGCATTATTTACGCAGGTGAAGATACAGCGGTATCTGCAGCGCGTGAGGCCAAGAAGATTCAAGAAGAAATGGATCGGTATTTGGATGAATATCGGAGGTAAAATATTAGTGATTAGTTATTAGTTATTAGTGATTAGAGTTTAGTGATAAAGTATTTTTATTACTTATAAATTTTGGATTCTTTTTGGGTGATAATGCATCATTCAACATTTACATAATCGCATTAAAACATGGAACTAAGTATATCTACTCCCGCCTTATTGTTTTCGACTGTTTCCTTATTGATGATCGCCTTTACGAATCGTTTCATGTCGATGGCTTCTTTGATCCGTGATTTACACGTGAAATTTCAAAAGAATCCGGAAGATGCCATTTTCAAACAAATTGAGAACTTAAGGCTACGCATGAAATTGATTCAATCCATGCAAATCATTGCCATTTTCAGTTTGTTATTAAGCGTCATTTGTATGTTTCTTCTTTTCATGAATGAAGAAATCATCGCTCGGTGGTTTTTCGGGATTGGACTTATTGGAATGAGTTTAGCCTTGAGTTTAAGTGCTTGGGAGATCACTATTTCGACCAAAGCATTGGAAGTGGAATTGTCTGATATGGAGGATATCATCGCCAAACGAAAGTAATCCAAGTTTATTTTTATTTTTTATTTGAATAGTTAAAAATATTTTTTGGAGCTATTTTAAGTATTGAATATTAATACTATTTTTGTGTACAATTTCAATGTAAAACTAGATGAAATTGTATTGAAACAGAATCAACTATTAAAAATACTACTTAGGCGGATTGAATAAAGGCTCGGAATTTTTCTGAGTCTTTATTGTTTTTAGGCCTTTAGTATCAATGCAGCCATAGGAGGGAGGTTCAAGGAAATAGAGAATGCCTTTCCTTGCCAATTTATCTCTTCGGTCATCACGGCTCCAGAAATTGGATAATCACTTCCTCCAAATTCTTTTTTGTCGGAATTAAATATGACTTTCCAAATACCAGGTAATGGAACACCAATTCGGTAATTTTCTCTAGGAGCTGGGGTTAGATTTAAAATGACAATGACCTGTTGTTTAGCTATTTCGCCTTTACGTAGGTAACTAATGACCGAGTTTCCTTGATCATTGGATTCAATCCATTCAAATCCTTCGTGGGAGAATTGTTTGCTAAATAATGCAGCTTCTTCCTGGTATAAATGGTTGAGGGCTTTGACGGTCGACTGTATTCCTTTGTGGTAAAAATTATCTAATTCATGCCAATCGAGGGATTGATTGTGATTCCATTCCTCTTTTTGGCCAAATTCGCCACCCATAAATAATAATTTACTTCCTGGGTGAGTGAATTGCTCACTTAGTAAAACCCGTAGGTTGGCAAATTTTTGCCATTCATCTCCAGGCATTTTATTCAGTAAGGAATTTTTGCCATACACTACCTCATCATGAGATAGGGGTAGGCAAAAGTTCTCGGTGAAGGCATAAATGAGTGAAAATGTTAAATCATTTAAGTGGTATTTACGGTGAATGGGGTCCTTGTGAAAGAAGTTTAAGGTGTCATTCATCCAACCCATCATCCATTTTTGCCCAAAGCCTAAACCACCCTGAAATACGGGTTTAGTTACACCGGGGAAGCTGGTTGACTCTTCTGCAATCATCTGAATATCAGGGAATTCACCATACATGTGAACATTTAGTTCTTGTAGGAATGAAATGGCCTCAAGGTTATGATTTCCTCCATAAATATTAGCTTCCCATTCTCCATCATTTCTGGAATAATCCAAATAGAGCATAGAAGCAACAGCATCTACGCGTAGGCCATCGATGTGATAACGATCAAGCCAAAATGCGGCATTGGACATCAAGAAGCTTCGGACTTCATTTTTGCCGTAATCAAATATATAGGATTGCCAATCAGGGTGGAATCCACGTTTAGGATCAGGATGTTCATAGAGGCAGCCACCATCAAAATTTCGAAGTCCGTGGGCATCTCCAGGGAAATGGGAAGGTACCCAATCTAAGATGACACCAATACCTTCTTGGTGGAACCTTTCTACCAAGGTCATGAAACCTTGAGGATCGCCGAATCGGGAGGAAGGAGCGAAGTAGCCCGTAATCTGATATCCCCAAGACGGGGCATATGGGTGCTCCATTATAGGCATGAACTCTACATGCGTGAAGCCCATGTCTTTGACATATTGGACTAATTTATCACTCAAGTCAGCATAGCTCAAGTAATCATTTTCTAAGGTTTTTTGCCAAGAACCTAGGTGTACCTCGTAAATGGACATGGGGGCATTTAAGGAGTTTTTATGACTTCTTTCTTGCATCCAGGTCTGATCTTTCCATTCTTTATAGGTATTCCAAACGATACTGGCTGTTTTGGGAGGAGTTTCGCAGAATAGGCCCATGGGGTCTAATTTTTCTAAAATCTCTCCTGTTTTGCTTTTAATCCAGTATTTATAGGTTTCACCGGTTTTGACATTGGGGATAAATCCTTCCCAGATTCCTGAGGAATCCCAGCGAGGATAGAGCCCGTGGGCGCTAGAATCCCAGAAATTGAAATTACCTACTACGAATACGGATTCGGCATTAGGTGCCCATACGGAAAAATAGGTACCAATTTCACCATCTAGCTCAATTTCAAATGCACCTAATTTCTCATATAAACGGGTGTGTTTCCCATTCAAAAATAGGGCAATATCAAAATCGCTAAAAAAAGAATGTGGTTTAACTATGGCCATAAGAGCGTGTGTTTCAATGTAAAGGCTAAAATAATAAAATTAAATTGATTAAAACTCAGTTTTTTTTTGCGCACAGTATTTGAATTTTTAAAGGAAACTCCTACCTTTGTGCCACCAAAATGATAATTGGTCCGTTCGTCTAGGGGTTAGGACACGTCCCTTTCACGGATGAAACACGGGTTCGATTCCCGTACGGACTACTTCGGTAGACAAATTGACCCTGTGAATGTATAATTTACAGGGTTTTTTGTTTCTAGGCCAAATTCCACCTATTCTTATTTCTTGTTTTCTGATTAGATGATTCAATGCTTTTCGAGCTTTTAATGCTATTGCAATCGGCCTGATTGATTACCTACTGGCCCCTAACTTGGCCCAGAATAATTCGATGATTTTTGTATTTTCCCTTGTTTAGCAGAAAATATTCTAATCCGACTATCATGTTATGATTGAATTAATCATCACACTTGAAATTCTATTTCTTAAAACATCTGACTATTATCATGATTAACTAAGAGCTTTTTACATGTTTTATATTCTAGAATTTTTATTTTTAAATTGTCAAATGGTTCAAGAATCAGATAAATGGTTCCATTTTATTGCTTGAACTTTGAGAAGGTATAATGTAGAATTGAGACATTGTTGTGACAGTGATTTATTTGTCAACGCTAAGTTCAATTTTTACTTTTAAATTTTTTGATTATACCAGTGTCCGATCAAAATGACTATTCATGAATTATTTATTCATGTTGTTCTAAATTATTTATGACCTATTAAAATTAAATCTATGAAAGTTTTTATTTGGGGCTTTTTAGGCCTTTTCTTTTTGACAAATCTTGAATCATGCGAACATCGTAAATCAATGAATGTTAATTTGTTATCTAATTCAAGTGCTGTTCAAGATTCTTTAGAAATAAAAAAGAAATTGGAGATTTCTAAAACGAATCTAATGACTAATTATAAAATAAGTATTCAAGAAGGGATCAAAGCTTCTCAACTGGCAGAGAAATACCATAGCACCAATCTGCTATTTGAATCTTACCTGGCAGTCATTAGAGCATCCATGTTTTCAGGACTTTTTGAGGTTGGTGCCTTGTATATGAATAAATATTTGGACTTAGCTGAACAGGAAAAGAATGATAAAAAGATTGGTCAAGCTTACGCAAATCTCGGGGTTTTACACATGTTTTTGGGAGATATAAATTTAGCTGATAGTTTATTTTCAGAGGGCTTGATAAAACTCAATCGTTATGCCAAGGAACATCAAGAACAGGTTTCTGTGGAAGATCAGTTGAATATTTTTCTTGATTTAGGACATATTTACTCAGAAAGAAAACAATATGCGAAAGCAGAGCAATTTTATTTAAAAGGATTTGCTTTAGCAAAAAAACATCAAGATTATCAGTTGGTTTATGCTCAAATTGCACAATCCCTTGGAATCTTATATTTAAATACAAATCAATTAGCTCTTTCCAAAAATTATTTGGATTTGGCATTGGAATTACAAAAAAAACTAAAAAATCAACCTATGATATCAAGTTGCTTGATGTCTTTAGGAGAGTTTAGTGAAAAAAGTAAGCAAAAAAATCAAGCTTTGATGTATTATCAAAAGGCCTTATACCTTGCAGAAATATCAGAAAATGTAGAAAACGTGACCAATATTTCTGAGCGGCTTTATCATATTTATGTAAAAGAACAGAAATTCAAATTGGCACTTCAATATTTAAATCAAAGTATTAAGGCCAAAGAAATCATGAAAAAAGAACAGGCTAAAGAAGCCTTGTTTAAGAAATCTTTCGCTAGATCTATTCTGAAAAATGAAGAAGATGAAAAAAGAAAAGATAGAAATACCAAAATCTTGGTAGGGTTTTTAATCTTGTTTTTGTTTTTGATTTTCACGTTTTATTTCCGAAAATTCATCAAATCTAAACGTGAAGTCAAATTATTGCGCAAAAGAAGCCAAGAACAATTAGAAAAAAGTAAACAAGAAAATTCGATACTTCAAGAAAATCTTGAGTTTGTTAATAAAAAAATGGCATCTAATGCATTACAAGCCATTCAAAAAGAAGAATCACTCAATCAGATTGTTCATCGAATTAAATCATCTAAGCCATCCGCTCCTGATTCGACTAACCTATTAAAAAGTATTTCTAAGGATATAGAAAAGGTAAATTCTACTAAAAATTGGGAGGAATTTGAAGTTAGATTCATAGAAATTCATTCCGATTTTTTTCATCGACTGATGGAAGTGCACCCCAATCTTAGTAATAATGAACGTCGATTATGTGCATTTTTAAAATTGGATATGAGTACCAAAGAGATTGTTAATTTAACAGGTCAATCTTTGCGGGCAGTGGAATTAGCGAGAATTCGATTGCGTAAAAAGCTAAATTTAACAAATTCCGATTTGAGTATTTTTCAGTATCTATCTGATTTTTAGGTGATTGTATCGCTATTTTTAATAATTTTTTTATGAGACAATCTTGTGACAGTCCTTTTTTTGTATGACCAAAATGGAAACTATTTCTTTGTAACATCTTTAATGATAGAACATATTAAAGGAATAGAACACAGAGATTGTGAAAAGCTCAGCCTTGATTTAGGTTGAGCTTTTTTATGTTTTCTTTTAGGTATTTTGAGGCTAATTTTTTTCTAAGAGCTTCCCAAATTGTCACGTTAAATAAATTTATAAAAAGTCTCTCCAACTTTTCATCTAGTATTTGCGGATAAATTTATATGTTTGTGTATCTCCGTGTCACCCATCATACTATTTATACGATTGTAAATATTATTGGTCAGCATGAATTTTTGGTCACCGGTAGATTATTTGTTTTACCTGAGTTTTGTATTTTTTGCATTTGGTGTATCCCTATTTTTCAAGAAGGGGCTCATTGCCACAAAATTTTTGGGTATTCAATTTCTTGGATTAGCCTATCAGCTTTTTGCGGGATATTTTATTCAACCTAGTCACATTTATGACTATCCCCATTTTTTCAGAACAGTTTCTCCGTTTTTCTATTTACTAGGCCCATTGGCTTACCTTTTTCAGCATTTTTTGCTTTACCCTGAGCGAAAATTTAAGCTAATTTTTCTATTGCATTTTTTGCCTTTTTTTCTTCATATAGTTGAATATATTCCCTTTTATTTACTTCCTGCTGAGGTAAAATTGGAGGAAGTCAATCATGTATTTAGTCAAAATACTTTTTATAATACCGAGTCCCAATACGGCTGGATTTCCATGAGGGACCATTTGTTTATAAAAACCATTTATTATTTGGCTTACATACTATGGACGCTCTATGAATTGTATAAATTTTATAAAACGACATCTAAATCCTTCCTTCGGAAAAATTCATTAATAGTCTATTGGTTAACGGGTGATATGATCATGAAATTTATTGTCATCATTTTGCATTGTTTCAATTTGATTTTTGCCCAGAAAAAGCATTTAGAGCTTACTTGGATGGATTATATTTTCATTTTGGAATATTTCACGATGATGGTCTTTATGTTATTTAATCCAAGGTTATTAAAAGGACCCACACTGAAAGGATTAGTATTTCAACATTTCGCGGGATTTAATGGCAAAGAGATCATCGAATTGTTCAAGCAAGAAAAGGCTCATCAAAAATCATCTAGGGATAAATCCGTCATGTTTACCTTAAATCGTTATTTTGAAACGGAACAGCTATTTCTCCGTCCTGATATCACCTTAGCAGAGGTTAGTCGCTCTTTGAAAATTAAGCCTCGTATCATACGCATGGCCCTTCAAATGGAAATGAATTTATCCTTTTCAGATTACATCAATACCTGGCGCATTCAGTTTGCTGAGGAGCAGTGTCGAGAAAATCCGAAATGGAAAAATTATAAACTAGAAGTGATAGCCATGGAATCTGGCTTTGGAACCCGTCAAAGCTTTAATTCGGCCGTGAAAAAAATTAAAGGGGTCTCCCCAGGCAAATATTTTGAAAACATCATCCAAGATTCTACTAAATAGGTTCATTATTTTTCCTCTTTCCATTTAATACGTTTTACTTATAAAACCTATACATTCATGGCACCTATAGATTACCTGTTTTATCTGTGCTTTGTTTTTTTTGCCTTTGGAGGCTCTTTTTTCTTTAAAAAAGGCATTGTTGCTACTAAGTTTTTAGGTTTATTGTTTATTGGCCTTGGCTATCAGACCTTTGCGGGATATTATATACGACCAGAATATATATATGAAAATCCCCATTTTTTCAGGACGGTATCACCTTTGATACTCACCATGGGGCCTTTATATTTTTTATTTCAACAATTTTTACTTTATCCAGAGAGAAAAGTTAAGCCCATTCATTTCTTACATTTTTTACCTTTTGCCCTTCATGTCATAGAATATATCCCTTTTTATATTTTGCCGGCAGAACTTAAGATTCTTGAAATAAAGGAAATGATTTCAGAAAATACGTTTTATACTATCCATTCGAAGTATGGCTGGATTACCATGAAAAATCATTTATATGTGCGTTTCTTTTTGTTTATTTTTTATAGCTGTTGGGGCCTTTATGAATTAATAAAATATTATCTATCCGCTTCGAAAACCTTCATTAAAAATAATCTTTTGATTGTCTATTGGTTGTTTTTCAATATGTTTTTAAAATTCGTGGTTGTGGGTTTAATTGTGTATAATTTTATTTATCCTGAAGAGAATCGAATTTATTTACCTTGGAAAGATTTCTTCTACTTAGTGGAATATGTGCTGATGATGCTGTTTATGCTGTTTAATCCTAGATTGCTACATGGGCCAAGCTTGAGAGGTTTAATTTGGCAACAAGCCAATACTAGGATGGACGGTTCGGATGTATTTACCCTTCCAAAAGACCATAGCATTAAAATTATTTCTGAAAATGATCGAGAAAAAGCACTTTCAGATAGCTTGAATCGATATTTTGAAACTGAGCGTATTTTTCTAAACCCTAATTTAACTTTGAATGAGGTGGCTAAGAAGTTAAAAGTTAAGCCCCGTATGATTCGTATTGCTTTACAAACAGTTATGAATTTGTCATTCACTGATTATGTCAATACTTGGCGAATTCAATATGCCGAAGAACAATGTCGGGAGAATCCTAAATGGAAAAATTATAAGTTGGAAATTGTGGCCTTGGAATCTGGCTTTGGAACCCGACAAAGTTTTAATTCGGCGGTTAAGAAAATTAAAGGAGTATCTCCGGGACAATATTTTTCTGAATTTTTGTATTAGTTTCATCCTTAGTAAGGAGTGTGTTCATACTCCTAGTTTCTACATTTTAACATAAATAAGTCAGTATGGGGTTATTTTCAGCTTTTTTGGGTAATGCGGGTACTGTTTCGCAGGATCAATTGCAAAAAGATTTTGCCAAAATTTTAATTGATGGTGAGGTCATTGAAATCGGATTTAAATTATTGCGTGACACCTTTATTTTCACCAGTAAACGCTTAATTCTGATTGATAAGCAGGGTTTAACTGGATCAAAAACGGAATATAAATCCATTAACTATAAGTCCATTTCTCGCTTTAGTGTGGAAACGGCTGGGACATTTGAATTAGATGCCGAATTGAAAATTTGGATATCAGGAGAGGCCAACCCAAGTATTATCAAGCAATTCAATAAGTCCGTGGATGTGTATGAGGTTCAAAAAGTTTTGGCATTTCATGTGCTAAAATAAAAACCATATAAAAAAAGCATGGCCTTGGGAGCCATGCTTTTCTTGTTGAAAATCTGATGATTATAATTTCCAGCCAGCGCGATATTCGCGTTTTACGAATTGATTAGCATCCTCGAAATTGGTGATTTTCATGTTTTGTCCATCCCAAAGTAACTTTTTACGGCCTGGATATGTGAATCGATTCGCTTGGCCTTGGATAGGCGTGCGAAGCGTATAACTACGAATGGCTAGGTTACCCATTAATACGGTTTCAGACAAAGGACCTGCATAGTCAAAAGATGAACTCAATTCCTTATGTTCCTTGGAGTTAAAGCCTGCCTTACAAGCTTCCGCCCACATAGCCTGGTGCCCATATTCTTTTAAGTTATTAGGTTCTTGCTTAGGCATCTCAATCTTATCGCCATTATTCAAGTAAATGCGTGGCTCTAAACCATAGGTAGCATGAGTTAATACCCCTTTGCTACCAATCATGATCACCCCATTGCTATTATCAGCTGTACCTATTGGATCATCTGCTGGAATGAGGTCTGGGTGGAATCCACGTAAACCTCCGTCAGTCCAGTTCATGGTTACGGCCGACTTATTCTTTTTCGAAGCAGGGAATTTCAATTGGATGGAAGCTGACGGTGGACAACCCTCAGGGATGTATTCAGGTTGGTTTCCGCTGATAAATACGGAACCGATACTGGCTTCTACCTCGGTAGGGTAACCCAGTCCTAAGGCTCTAAATGGCCCATCAATTAAATGGCATCCCATATCACCCAAGGCACCTGTACCAAAATTCCACCAACCTCTCCATTTAAATGGATGGTAGGCTGGATTATAGTCGATTAATGAAGCAGGCCCTAACCATACATCCCAGTCTATGTCGGCAGGCTTAGCATGCTGACCTGTTGGTACAGGTATTCCTTGAGGCCAAATGGGACGATTCGTCCAGATGTTTACCGTATGAACTTTCCCTATCAATCCTTGATCAATCCATTTGACAATTTGTTGGGTACCTGGGCTTGAGGCACCTTGATTTCCCATTTGCGAAACAACTTGGTATTTTCTGGCCGCTTCCGTCATGGTTCGTGCCTCAAAAATATTGTGTGACATGGGTTTTTGAACGTAAACGTGCTTGCCCAATTGCATGGCAGCCATGGCAATGGCCGCATGGTTATGATCGGGTGTAGAAATGGTTACGGCATCTATGCCTTTTTCTTTTTCTAGCATGACACGCCAATCTTGATATTGCCCCGCTTTGGCATATTTCTCAAATAAAGGCTTGGCTCTGGTCAAGTCAACATCACAAAGTGCTCCAATGTTATTGACACCCTCATTGAAGGCGTTATTGACATCAGAAAGGCCTTTTCCATTGATACCAACTCCCGCAATGTTTAGCTTGTCACTCGGAGCTCGATACCCTTTTCCCAACACATGACGTGGAACGATGTAAAAGCTACCAGCTGCCAGTGCGCTTTTACCTAAAAAACTTCTTCTTGAAATGCTCATTGGATATAAATTTTAATGGATGGAGATGAACGGTTAAAATGATTTGTCTTTAAATACATAAGCCAATATAAGTTAAAATAGAATAATTTCTATCTGTTTTTGGATTATTTAGGCAAATTACTCAAGCCTATTATTTCAATTTCAATTACTGCCTTGGGTCAGGATAGTCTCTCGGCTAAAAATCCCTAATTTGGCATTTATTTTATTGGGGTTTATTCCTTTATTTTTCGTTTTTGTGAAAAGAAGTCTTGTCATTTTCCTTTTGTTTCTGGGACTAAATATACCTCAGCTTTTGGCACAAAATATTGCCAGGATGCGCCAGGATGATAACTTTTCCTATTTAAAGTTAGATACTAATCGATTTAAAAGTTGGGATGAATCCTTGAAATATATTCCCTTTATTCTTAAAAGTACGATTAGTTTTGGTGGAGAATGGAGGGAGCAATACCAATCTTACCATCAGGTGAATTTTGGGGATGTACCAGATAATTTTATCACAGAAGATCCGCATCAAATCATGCATCGGGTGTTGCTTCATGCCAATTGGGAAATAAGTCCTCGATTCCGAGTTTTTGCTCAATTGAACAATACCCTACGGTTTTTAAATGAAAATCCAATCACCTCTACATTAGACAAAAATGCTTTATCTCTTCATCAGGCATTTGTGGATTGGAAAATGAGTCCTAAACTTGTTTTGCGTTTGGGAAGACAAGAGTATACTTGGGGTTTAGAGCGCTTAATGGCGCTAAAAGAGGGGCCTAATACGCGTCAGCCTTTTTATGGAGCTACGCTCAAGTGGCATCAAGGCAATCAGAAAATTGATGCTTTCATAGCCAATCCAATTAGGCAAAATAAGGGAGTTTTTGATGATGTGCGTTCCACAGAAGTGCTTTCAGGTACTGTTTGGAATCACACATTTTCTTCCAAAACCGATTTTTTTGATGCCTATTATTTCTTTTTGGAAAGCTCTTTGAGAGAATATTACCTAAAGAAAGGATTGGAAGCTAGAAATACCTTGGGGACTCGCTGGTACTGTGAAACGAAGACATTTAATTATGATGTAGAGGTGGCAGGGCAGTGGGGGCATTTTAACGATTTAACGATTCGGGCATTTCTGTTTGTGTATGATTTTAATTATGAGTTGAGACGTCATTTTTATGTAGGTTTTAGTGGCAATTGGGTTCCCGGAGATGTGTCAAATCATGATCAGCAACTCAATACTTTTAATACCTTGTATTCTCGTCCGCCGTTTGGACAAACGGTTTCTTTGAATATTACCAATACGCTTAATCTAAGCCCATATATCCGGTATAGTGATAATCATAAGTGGTTAACAACGCTCAGAGCCTCCTTTGTGCAAAGAGCCAGTTTACGGGATGGTATTTTTACACCGAATATGTCGGCTCTATTGCCTGTTATGGGTCGTCAACTTGATAGTAATGCCAGTGGAGTTGCAGATATTTTTGCTTTAGAAACCAATTATTTTGCCAATAAACATTTGGCATTTCAATTTGAATTGGGTTATTGTGCAGCAGGTGCTTACTTAAAGGAGAGTGGTCCGGGTAAGGACGTTCAATATTTAGCTGCTCGGGCGGCGTATAAGTTTTAATGCCGTTGGCTTTGAGAAACGCTGTTCGACCTGTATAATCGTTGGCTTCGAGAGCCTCAGCCAACAAACGCTGTTCGACATGTTCCGGAGGGTCATGTCGAACGGTAGATGAAAGGGATTTGTAATCCCGTGTTAAAAATCAAATTTGGCCTCGAGAAACGTTTTTCGACATGTATAAACGTTGGCTTCGAGAGCCTCAGCCAACTTAAAAAACAAAAGCTGTTCGACATGTTCCGAAGGGTCATGTCGAACGACAGATGAAAGGGATTTGTAATCCCATCATAAGAATAAAAAGTTGGCTTCGGGAGCCTCAGCCAACAAACGCTGTTCGACATGTTCCGCAGGGCATGTCGAACGACAGATAAAAGGGATTTATAATCCCGTGTTAAAAATCAAATTTGGTTTCGAGAAACGCTGTTCGACATGTATAATCGTTGGCTTCGGGAGCCTCAGCCAACTTATTTATATTTTAAAATACCATGTTGAAAATTAATTATTGAATAATACCACCAATTGCCAGCTGACATGTGTTATGCATTTTTTATTCTCCGATTCTGTTTTTCAAGTCCATTTGTTCGTGTAAGATTCTTACGACCAAAATTTGTTTTTGCTGAATGTCCTGATAGAAGATTATATGCTTGCCGACTCTGAAACCGAGAATATTTTTTTCTACTTCATCGTAATTTTTTCCAATGGCTGTATTCTTAGCGATTTCTTGGCATGTATCAATCAATAGTTGAAAATACTCGTCAGCTTGAGTCTCTGACCAGACTTCATAAGTGTAGTACCAAATTTTGGATAAGTCGTCAACTGCTTTATTAGATAATAAAAACCTAGCCATTTTTTTGCTTATTGGCTTTCAATGATTCTAAGTGTTTCTTTGCGTTGAATTCTTTCGAAATACCACTATCAAGTCCTTCTTTGATGGCTGTTTTCAGGGCATTGATTCTATTTTCATCTTCTTCTAACAGTCTTAATCCAGCTCTGATTACTTCACTGGCGTTTTTGAATCGTCCTTCTGCAATCCTATTTTCAACAAAGTCTTCAAAATAACTCCCGAGAGCTACCGATGTATTTCTTCTCATAATCTTGATATTTTTTTGTAAATGTACCAAAAATTGGTAATAAACAATCTTGATTTTTCTGCCGTATTATTAAAATTATGCCTAATGGGTAGTGGTTTAGTGATGGGGACAGCTTTCTAGCATAAACATTGGCTTCGAGAAACGCTGTTCGACATGTTCCGCAGGGTCATGTCGAACGACAGATAAAAGGGATTTGTAATCCCGTGTTAAAAATCAAATTTGGCCTCGAGAAACTTTGTTCGACATGTATAAACGTTGGCTTCGAGAGCCTCAGCCAACTTAAAAAACAAACGCTGTTCGACATGTTCCGAAGGGTCATGTCGAACGATAGATAAAAGGGATTTGTAATCCCACCTAAAACAATTACTCTAAATCAAGCTTTAATAAACCTTTTCTAGTCCCATAATAATCCCCACAACTGCTATACACATATTCTTCTTCTTTTTCTACAAATCCCGCTCGAACAGGATTTAAATGGATGTAATCTAATTTATTTTCAAAGAAAGATGGAGTAAGAATTTGTTTACCATGATAACCTGCCTGCCAAAACCAGATTTGATTATCTTTTGTAAATAACCATAGTAGCCATTTTTTTCTGCTTTCTTTAGTGTTTGATTTTATAGCTTCAAAAATTTGTGTTGAAGTAAATTTTTTGAAATCTCGGATGATGTTGGAAAGATATTCGGATTCACTGCTGACAATCAGATGGATATGATTGCTCATGACTACCCAAGCATGAATTTTTAGACCTTTCTTTTGTTGACAATAACGTAAACTATCCAATAAGATATCGATATATATTTTCCTCGTAAAAATGTCAACCCATTGATGGACAGTGCAAGTGATAAAATATTGCCCTTGGGGATCTTGAATGGAATATGCATGAGCCATGGTTATACGTCAAGAGGATAAATTTGATGTTTTTATTTTCAAAACTATATCATCAAAGGAATGATAAGTGATCTATAAACTGATAATGGTGAGATAAAATCAGTTGATTGGATTGTTTGTGATATTTGAGAGGATCTCTGGGATTATAAATCCCTTTTATCTATCGTTCGACATGACCCTGCGGAACATGTCGACCAGCAGAAACCGAAGGGAAGTGAACATGTCGAACAGCAGATTAACCTTTTCCACGATATTTTAACCCCTTCTTAACAAGCCTTTAGCAGAAGAATCTTAACTTCGCTAAATTTTATAAACCTATGAAAACTATTATAATTTCGATGACACTGGCTATTTGTGCTTTTCAATCCACGGCTCAGACGATTTTAGAAGTACCCGGGCGTGATATGACCGCCAAAATTGATGTCAATGGCTATTCGGTATTACCATCGGGTCGATTTGTTAAACCTGCTGGAAAAACACTTCGAATCAATAGCGATCCTTTCGGAATGGTGATTAGTCCGGATGGAAAATGGGCCGTCACCCTACACAATGGGGCTTTTACCCGCATTGACCTCGAAAAACAAATCAGTATACGTTTTCCTCCCTATGGCACGCCTTCCAAGCTGTCGCCCTATGGAAAAAGTACCTATTTAGGTGTTGTCTTTTCTCCCAATAGCGAATTAATCTATTTGAGCGGGGGGGATTCAGGGAATGTGTTGGTGGTGGAATTGTCTACAGGTAAAGTACTAAAGACCTTTAATCTCAATGGAATTTTCAAAGGTTATGATTTCGATGATAGCTTTACCTCGGATTTGGTTTTATTGCCAGAAAAAAATGAATTATTAATCCTAGATCGTGCCAATTTCAGAATGGTGCGCATGAAAGCAGATACAGGTGAAATAGTGGGTGTGGTGCCTACGGGTCGACAGCCTTTTGGTATTTCTCTAAGCCCAGATCATCATTTTGCCTTTGTGGCCAATGTGGGTATGTATGCTTATCCTCTGGTAGAAGGAACAAATTTGGCGAATTTACAGAAACAATACATCCCATGGCACCCTTATCCCAATGATTCCAAAGAGTCTAGAGAAGGAACGGAAATCATGGGTAAAAAGATTCCTGGGGTAGGAGATCCTCGATCAGACGAAGCCATGAGTATTTTTCAGATTGATTTGTCGACGAATCAAATCACCAAAAAATATAAACCAGGTTTTCAACTGGGTGAAATGGTGGAGGAGATGGAAGTAGTAGGAGGGGCAAGTCCCAATTCCTTAGCCGTTAGCTCAAAATTTGCTTATGTGAGCAATGCCACCAACGATAATATCGCGGTCTTGGATTATGAGACCCGACAAATCAGAGCGCATATTCCCATCAAATTGACTCCAGTTTTAGATAAGAGAAGAGGTTATTTGCCTTTTGGTTTATGCCTGAGTAAAGACGAAAAGACCTTGTATGTTACGCTTTTGGGTTTAAATGCGGTAGCAGTGATTGATGTTCCTAGTCAAAAAACTAAAGGTTTTATCCCTACTGGCTGGGGACCCACTCGTGTTCGATTGTCTGCCGATGAGAAAACGCTTTATGTGACGACTTGTCGTGGCTATGGTGCCGGCCCTAACGGTGGAAAAGACTTTAAAGCTCCCGAGCAAGGGTCCTATGTAGGTGATATACAATTAGGTACGTTCCAAACCATCGACATGCCCAATGAGGCACAATTGGCTGTTTATACCCAAGAAGTTAAGAATAATACCTACCAAGAGTTTTCAGCAAAAGGTAGAGGAAATAAAATCCTATCCTTAGATCCCAAGAAACAAGGCAATTCTCCCATTAAGCACATCGTTTACATAACCAAGGAAAACCGTACCTACGATGAGATTTTTGGTCAATTTAAAGGGGCAAATGGCGATTCGACCATTGCAAGATATGGCCTAAACCAGACTGTGGTATTGCCGGATTCTTTTAAAACAACATTTCATAACGTCAATGTGATGCCAAATCACTCGCTTTTGGCCAAGCGATTTGCCATGAGTGATAATTTTTATTGCGACAGTGATGCATCCATTCATGGTCACCACTGGATGGTGGGAGTGATTCCCAATGAATGGGTGGAAGCAAATTCTAGTGTTAGTAAAACGGCTAAAATATTCTCCAAAGCGCCTGGAAGAAGACATCCAGGAACTACAGGAAGCATTGATCCAGAGGATTATGCCGAAGTAGGTGGGCTTTGGGAAGCTTTAGAAAGAAAGAAAATTTCATTTTATAATTTCGGTGAGGCTAATGAAACCGCTCATACTCGAGAAGAATGGTTTGATACCTTAACAGGTGCAGGCCATGTGGTGATGGTACCCATGCAAAAAGCACTTTGGAAAAACACGAGCCATAATTATGCAGGCTTTAATATGGATATTCCAGATATGTTTCGTGCAGAACAATTTGAAACGGAGTTTACCAAGATGTGGTTAAAGGGTAAACAAAAAATGCCTTCGGTCGTAACAATTCAGCTTCCCAATGACCATGGCTCAGACCCAAGGCCTGAAGATGGTTATGTGAGTAATCATTCCTTTATGGCTGATAATGATTTGGCCTTGGCTCGTATGATTAGTTTCTTGTCGACCACGCCTTATTGGAAAAACATGTTGGTGGTGGTAACAGAAGATGACCCACAAGGAGGAGTGGACCACGTAGATGCGCATCGTAGTGTTTTAATGATGGCTGGCCCTTATGTGAAACGAAATTATGTTTCCCATAAACATGCCAATTTTGGTTCATTATTGCGTTTGATTTATACCAATTTTGGGGTACCCAGCGTGAACCATTACGATCAAACTGCTACACTTTTGGATGATTTCTTTACCGATAAACCTGATTTTAGTCCAGTGGGTTTTGTTTTTCCAGACCGTCGAATTTTTCAACCGGAAGTAACGATGAAAAAATACCATAAGGACATTGATTGGAAAAAAATCAAAAAAAGGGTAGAGATGGACAATGTGGAAGAAATGCGTAAAGACCATTACAAAAGCCTAGGAGACAAGTAGACTTTTTCGCAGGATTTTGGATTTTTGTCGCAAATTTTTTGACAAGCTGAACGATTTTTTGATTTCTTAATTGATTTTGTCCTAATAAATGGTAGTTTCGATTTCTATAATTAACCCATTAAAAAATATTATTATGAAAAAATTACTTTTAGCTATTGCTCTTTTGTCATGTGGAGTATCTGCTCAAGCTCAAAAATGGAATGTAGATAAATCCCATTCCAAGTTAGGATTTAGTGTTGTTCACTTATCAATTTCAGATGTTGAGGGAGCATTTAAAATTACTGAAGCGACTATGGTTTCAGCTAAAGATGATTTTACGGATGCTAAATTTACCATTTCGGCTGATGTAAATACTGTTTTCACGGACAATGAGCGTCGTGATACTCACTTAAAAAGTCCGGATTTTTTCGATGCGGTTAAATTCCCAACTTTAACTTTCGCTAGTAAGGCCATCAGCAAGGTAGCTGATCGTAAATATAAATTAACGGGTGATTTAACTATGCACGGAGTTACTAAGCCGGTAACTTTGGATTTAACGTTAAACGGAACTACTACTAACCGTCAAGGTAAAAAAGTAGCTGGATTTAAAGCATCTGGATCCATCAATCGTACAGCATGGGGTGTTGGTACTATGCCAGCAGCTATGGTGGGTGAAGAAATTGAATTACGCGCTAGTGGCGAGTTTATTCAAGAGTAATTATTATTCCTCGTTCTAATAGAAAGGCGACCCTAGGTCGCCTTTTTTATTATCTCTTATTTTTTAATTCGGATGGCCCACAATAAGGCAAAACAGATAGCGCCATTTAATATCAATTTGGCGAATCCAAATCCCCCAAATAAAGCTTGAGATTGCCATTCCAACAAGAAGGTGATGATAGGAGAGGCCACACAAATGATGGGCACCCATTTGTCTTTTACCTGGGTTTTGGTAAATAATCCAAAAGAAAACAGACCTAGTAAGGGGCCGTAGGTGTAACCTGCCAAATTAAATACGGCGGAGATTAATTCTTGGTTATTGAAAATGTGGAATAAGCCAATCACCACAAAGAAGAGAGCTGAAAAACCTAAGTGGACATAATGTTTAATTTTATGTCTTTTTTGCTCTTGAAACTTCTCTATCCGCAAGAAATCAATACAAAAAGAAGTAGTTAAAGCCGTTAATGCTGAATCTGAACTGGCATAGGAGGCGGCAATAATTCCTAATAAAAAAGTAACGGCAGCTAAAGTGCCAAAGTGCCCATTTAAGGCCAGCATAGGATATAAATTATCTGTTTGCGCAGGAATGGCTATGTTTTTGCTTTGGGCATAAATGTATAATAATGCGCCAAGGGAAAGGAATAACAGGTTGATCAAGAGAAGTACCCAGTAAAACCAAAACATGTTTTTTTGAGCTTCACCAATGGATTTACAAGTCAGGTTTTTTTGCATCAAATCTTGGTCTAGACCAGTCATCACGATGGCAATAAAAACACCCGCTAGAAAATCCTTTCCAAAGAAATGCGTGTTTTTCCAATCCCATTCAAACATGTGGGAATACTTACTGTCAGAGATGGTATGAACCATATCCATGAATCCCATGTTCATTTGTTGGCCTACCAAAAAGATGGTAATAAACAAGGCAATTAGTAGAAATAAGGTTTGTAGGGTGTCCGTCCAGATGATGGTTTTCACTCCTCCTCGGTGGGTGTACAACCAAATTAATAGGATAGAAATAAATACCGTTAAGCCAAAAGGTACCCCAATAGGAGCGAAGATGGCAATTTGTAAGACATTGACGGCTAAATATAAACGGGCTGCCGAACCAATGGTTCTAGATAAAAGGAAAAAGGCTGAACCGGTTTTATAGGACCAAAAGCCAAATCGACTTTCTAAATAACCATAAATGGAAATGAGGTTGAGTCGGTAATACAAGGGCATGAGAACCAGGGCTATGGTCAAATAGCCTAAGGAATGCCCTAAGATTAATTGGTAATAGGTAAAAGATGTTTTACCAACCGCTCCTGGTACTGAGATAAAAGTTAATCCCGAAATGGAAGTGCCAATCATTCCAAAGGCGACTAGCCACCAAGGAGATTGCCTATTGGCCGTAAAAAATGCATGTGTATCTGCACCTTTGGAAGTAATGTAGGATATGATTAAAAGTAGGCCAAAATAGATGGCAAGAATTCCTCCGGCTAAAGTTACAGACATAGGTGTTTCAAAGGATTTTTTTTAAATTTGCTAAGAGGTCGTTTTTTAAAATCGTATCAAAAATATGGAATTCTCGGAAGATAACATTTCTCGTTTTCGTATTTCTTTTCAAAACCAAGAAAAGCATCAAGAAGATGTCGAGGTGGCCTTTGATGAAGAAGTGATAGCTTCGCATCAATTGGTGGTCTATAATGATGAGGTTAATTCCTTTGATTATGTCATCATTACCTTGATGGAAGTATGTGAGCATAGCCCTGAACAAGCGGAACAGTGTACACTCCAAATTCATTTTAGAGGTAAATGTGGCGTTAAATCGGGTGGTTTTGAAGAATTAGTTAGCATGCGGAATGAAATATGCCGACGAGGTATCTCAGCGGAAATTGAGTCTTATCAATAGCTTATGGCCATGAATAATTACCCTTCTCGGATCATTGAACAAGCGGTAGAAGAAATATCGAAATTGCCGGGTATAGGGAAAAAGTCAGCCTTACGTCTGGCACTGCACTTATTAAAAAGGCCAGAAACGCAATCTTTGCAATTAGCTCATGCTTTAGTTCAATTACGTACCGAAACACAGTTTTGTCCGCAGTGTCACATGATTTCCGATGGGGGATTGTGTGGAATATGCAATAGTCACAAACGTGAGGAGAATTTGATTTGTGTGGTGGAAGATATGCGTGATGTATTGGCAATCGAAAACACAGGGCAATTTGTGGGTCTATATCATGTTTTAGGTGGTATTATTTCTCCTTTAGCTGGTATTTCGCCCAGTGATTTACAAATTGATTCACTCATACAGCGAGTTAGTACGGGGAAGGTAAATGAAGTCATTTTAGGACTTAGTCCTACCATGGAAGGAGATACCACGGCATTTTACCTAACTAAAAAATTAAAGGAATTTCCTATTAAAATATCTACCATTGCCCGCGGTATTCCGATTGGCGGTGATTTGGAATATACCGATGAAATTACCCTTGGGCGAAGTATCGTCGGCCGAGTAGTCTATGAATAAACCATTTTCCACGCTCATGAAAAGATCACAATTTTTGCAGAAAACAGCCGGGCTTTTAGGCGCGAGTATCGTTTTACCTCGTTTTAGCGCTTCGGCAAAAAGCACTATTGAAACAGCCCCATTTAGCTTACCAGCACTCGCTTATTCTTTTGATGCTTTGGAGCCTCATATCGACAAGTTAACCATGGAAATTCACCACGATCGTCATCACAAGGCCTATGTAGATAATTTAAATAAAGCCATTACAGGAACGGCTGCAGCTTCTTTATCGCTAGAGGCCATGATGGGACAAATGAGTCAATTACCTATTGCCGTGCGTAATAATGGAGGAGGACACTGGAACCATAGTTTTTTCTGGAAATTGATAGGGCCAGCTAATGCATCTAAACCAAGTGCTGATTTATTGGCACAAATTCAAAAAGATTTAGGTGGCTTGGATAATTTTAAGGCTGAATTTGCGAAAGCTGCCACCGGTCGCTTTGGTTCTGGTTGGGCTTGGTTAATCTGGAAAGACGGAAAATTAGTTATCAGTTCTACCCCCAATCAAGATAATCCACTCATGGATGTGGCGGAGGTAAAAGGAACCCCCATATTGGCTTTAGATGTTTGGGAGCACGCTTATTATTTGAAATACCAAAATAAAAGAGCTGATTATATTACTGCTTTTTGGAATGTAGTCAATTGGGATTTTGTATCTCAACAATTTTCATCCATTAAAAAATAAATCATGTTATTAGAAGAAATACCTTCCTTGGATTTGAATGAATTTAATTCTGGCGATCCTGTTAGAAAAGCCAAATTTGTTCAAGATTTAGGTAATGCCTTTAATACCATTGGCTTTGTTGCGGTGAAAGGGCATGGACTGTCAGATGATTTTACAAAAAAATTGTATCAAGAAGTTGAGCAGTTTTTCCAATCACCTGATTCATTAAAACAGGCCTATGAGGTTCCAGGTATCGCTGGTCAACGTGGTTACGTAGGTAAAGGGAAAGAGACAGCCAAGGGCTTTAAAGTTCCTGATTTGAAGGAATTTTATCATGTTGGTCAAAAGCATCAAGAAGATGGAGATTCAGTTTGGAGTGAATATCCGGCCAATGTGTTTCCAAAGGAATATCCTGATTTTGAAACGTATACAGTTGGAGCCTACCAAACCCTAGAAAATGCTGGAAAATCGCTTTTACGCGCGATTGCCTTATATTTAGAATTGCCAGAGGATTATTTTGAGGACAAGGTGAAAAATGGGAATTCTATTTTACGCGCCATCCATTATTTCCCAATTGCCAATCCAGATGCTTTACCTGAAGGGGCAGTGCGTGCTGCTGCTCATGGAGATATTAACCTGATTACCTTATTAATGGGTGCTTCTGCCGAAGGATTAGAGGTTTTACGCATGGATGGTAAATGGATACCTATCACCGCTTTACCAGATCAAGTCGTGGTAAATGTGGGCGATATGCTTGATCGATTAACCAATCACCATTTAAAATCAACGATTCACCGGGTGGTGAATCCTCCTAGAGAAAAAATGGGGACTTCTCGTTATTCCATTCCATTCTTCATGCATCCTAGGTCCGAAATGGATTTAACCTGCTTGGAATCCTGTGTTTCAGCTGATAATCCCAAAATGTATACCGATATGAGTGCAGGAGAGTTTTTAACCGAGCGCTTGATTGAATTAGGATTGAAAAAATAAGCCCATGTGGAGAAAGCCAAAACATGTCGAATTCCTTTGGGATGTGTTAGTGTTGGCTATGACTTCATTTGGTGGCGTTCAAGTGCATATAGCCCTTTTCCTTAAAAAATTAGTTAAGGAAAAGGGCTATCTAACTGAGGATGAATTGTTTGAAATTCAGGCCTTATGTTCTTTCTTACCAGGCCCAACTTCCACGCAAATGATAACCGCTATCGGGTATAAACGTGGTGGTGCCAATATGGCTTACGCCACTTTAATCGCCTGGATAAGTCCTGCCGTTTTTGTAATGACCTTGGCTGCCTTTGGAATGACTTATCTCAGAAATAGGGATATCATTCAGTTTGTTACTCCGGTGGGTATTGGTTTAATCCTGCAAGCTGGCTGGATTATGGCTAAGAAATTCCTTCGGGCTCCCATGTACATTTTCATATTCTTATTTACTGTGTTGATTGGTTTGTATTTTCAAAGCCCCTTTATATTTCCACTTTTATTGCTGATGGGAGGTTTGATTTCATCCTTAAATTTCAAAGAATTTCCTCGGCAGAATAAGCACAAAATGATTATCCCTTGGGCCAATTTTCATTTATTCTGGGGATTTTTGGTCTTTTTGGCCGTTTTAGGTCATTTTACGGATTATTACCCCATCCGTATTTTTGAGAATTTTTACCGAAATGGTAGTCTAGTATTTGGGGGAGGGCAAGTATTAGTACCTGTTTTATTTACCGAATTTGTGGAATTTAAGCAACTCATTCGGGAAGATGATTTCTTAACAGGAATGACCTTGTCTCAGACTCTTCCTGGTCCTGTATTTGCCCTGACTTCTTATCTGGGTGTATTATTGATGAAAGATTATGGCATTTTGGGAGAACTTGCCGGAAGCGTGATTGGGGCTTTAGGAATATTTTTACCGGGGACCTTCCTTATCTTTTTTGTGTACCGAATTTGGGGACAATTAAAGCAATATCGCTTTATTAGAGCCTCTTTACCAGGAATCCAATCTGTTTCGGTTGGATTAACCATCGTGGCGGTTTATACTTTCATTCACCCGATGGTTGTACAAGCGAACCTGATTGGATTCGGTATTGTGATTGTGACGTTTTTGGTTGCTCAAATGACGAAGCTTCCTCCCATCGCCTTATTTGTGATCGCTTTAGTAGCAGGAATTATCGTTTCTTAGCGCAATAAATTCAATAAATATTGGCCATAGCCACTCTTTACCAAAGGTTTAGCAATGGCTTCTAATTGCTTTGCATCAATAAAACCCATGCGGTAAGCTACTTCTTCAATGCATCCGATTTTCATTCCTTGACGCTCTTCGATAACCTGAACAAATTGCCCCGCCTGCATTAAGGAGGCAAAAGTTCCTGTATCTAACCAAGCTGTACCTCGGTTTAAAATGCCTACTTTTAACTTTCCTCGCTTCAAATATTCTTTATTGACATCGGTGATTTCATATTCACCTCTAGGAGATGGAGCTATGTTTTTAGCTATTTCAACTACCTCATTATCATAAAAATATAAACCAGGAACCGCGTAATTTGATTTCGGTTGACTTGGTTTTTCTTCAATAGATAAAACATTATTATCTGCATCGAATTCTACAACACCATAACGTTCTGGATCATTGACAGAATAGGCATAAACCACACCACCATCAGGGTCATTGTTGGCTTGAAGTAGTTTACTCAATCCAGATCCATAAAAAATATTATCTCCAAGAACCAAGGCCACTTTATCTTTTCCAATAAACTTCTCTCCAATGACGAAGGCCTGTGCCAGTCCATTGGGTTCTGGTTGAACTGCATATTCAAAATGACATCCAATTTGTGAACCATCCCCTAATAATTTCTCAAAATGAGGTAAATCATGTGGCGTAGAAATAATTAAAATTTCACGTATCCCTGATAACATCAAAATGGATAAAGGATAATAGATCATTGGTTTGTCGTAAACAGGCATTAATTGCTTACTTACTGCTAAAGTCAATGGATGAAGGCGAGTTCCTGAACCGCCAGCTAGAATAATTCCTTTCATTTTATCTTCCTTGATACATGTTTTGATAATATTGCTGGTAGGCTCCAGAAGTTACATCTTTCAGCCATTTCTCATTGTTTAGGTACCAATCTACGGTTTTCTCTAAACCTTCGGCAAATTGCAATGAGGGCTCCCAACCCAGTTCATTCATAATTTTGTGTGCATCTATCGCGTAACGTAAATCATGTCCAGCACGGTCGGTCACATAGGTGATTAGTTGCTTGGATGTTCCTTCTGCTCGTCCAAGTTTACTATCCATAATTTGGCATAATAAATGAACTAAATCAATATTCTTCCATTCATTGAATCCTCCAATATTGTAGGTTTCACCTATTTTACCTTGGTGAAAAACGGTATCAATTGCTCGCGCATGATCTACTACGTAAAGCCAATCCCGCACATTTTCCCCTTTTCCATAAACCGGTAATGGTTTGTTATTGAGGATATTGTGAATCATTAAAGGAATTAGTTTCTCTGGAAAATGATTGGGGCCATAATTGTTGGAACAGTTCGTGATAACTGTTGGCAAGCCATACGTCTCATGAAAGGCCCTTACAAAGTGGTCAGAAGAAGCCTTGGAAGCGGAATAAGGGGAGCGAGGGTCATAGGGAGTAGTTTCTAAGAAGAATTCCTCCGGATTGTGTAATTCACCATAAACCTCATCAGTGGAAATATGGTAAAAACGCTTTCCCTCAAACTGATTGGCCCAATGTTTTTTAGCAGCTTGTAATAAATTCACAGTTCCAATGACATTGGTTTTCACAAAAGCCAAAGGATCTGAAATGGAGCGATCTACATGCGATTCAGCTGCTAAATGTAAAACACCATCAAACTGATGTTCAGCAAATAAAGCATCTATATGGTCGGCATCGGTGATGTCAGCTTTAATGAAATGGTAATTTGGCAAATGAGCGATATCCTCGTTATTGGCTAAATTACCTGCGTATGTTAAGGCATCTAGGTTGTAGATTTGGTAATCTGGGTATTTTTGAACGAACAAACGAACCACATGTGAACCAATGAATCCGGCACCCCCGGTAATGACTATTTTTTTCATAAAATTATGATTTAAGAAGCTGTTCTTGCCATCTCCAAGAATCTAGTAAGGCTTCTTCTAAACTTTTTTTGGTTGACCAATGTAAAATCTCTTTGGATTTATCCGTAGCAGCATAAACGGCCGTAATATCTCCAGAACGACGAGGTTTTATTTCATAAGGCACTTTTCTTCCCGTGGTTTTTTCGAAGGCTTGAATGACATCTAACACAGAGCTGCCTTTGCCAGTACCTATATTAAAAAAGTCATAATATGTGGATTTTGGCTGGTCTAATAAGTAACTCAATGCTTTAACATGGGCTTCAGCCAAATCACAAACATGAATGTAATCCCTAATGGCAGTACCATCAGCTGTTGGATAATCATTTCCAAATACTTGTAATGGACCTCTCAGTCCTGCCACCGACTGCATCAGGAAAGGCACTAAATTGGCTGGTGGTCCCAAGGGTAATTCGCCAATTAAGGCACTTTCATGGGCTCCAATCGGATTGAAATAACGTAAGGATATAGCTTTTAGATGAGCATCTTTGGCTTGAACACTATCTCGAATAATCTCTTCGCAAATCTGCTTGGAATTTCCATAAGGAGATACAGCTGGCTGCACTGGTGCTGACTCGGTTACAGGTAGGCTTTCAGGCTGGCCATAAACCGTACAAGAAGAGGAAAAAACGAGGTTTTTTACCCCGTATTCATTCATTTTTTCTAATAATAGGACTGTAGCAGCCACATTATTTCGATAGTATTTCAATGGGTTTTCTACCGATTCTCCTACGGCTTTTGCTGCTGCAAAATGAATGACGCCATCGATGGAGTATTGTTGGAATAATTGATCGTATACTGCCGCATCATTCACATCGCCTTCTAGATAAATTACCTCATCCTGGGTGATGGTCTTTAATCGATCAATCACATCTACTGAGGAATTGGCAAAATTATCGACAATAATAGGAGTGAAGCCATTTTCTTTTAGGACCACATAGGTATGAGAGCCTATGAAACCCGCTCCTCCAGTTATTAAAATATTCATATATTGAAATGGTGCTTCAATGAGCTAGCAAATTTAGGCTTATATTCTCTTGAAAAAAAATTTATGCAGTCAACATTTATTATAAGGGCTTACCATGTAAGAGGTTTGTAATTCAACACTTAGTACTTATTTTTGATGTAAATTACAACCCATATGAAGGAACCAGCTATCAAAGCCATGATTCAATTGCTCGACGACAGTGATTCTGAGGTCGTACAATTGGTTGAGCAACAGATTCGAACCTTGGGACCCTCCATCATACCTGTTTTGGAATCTGAGTGGGAGCAATTAAGTTTAAATCCTTTTCTTCAGGAGAAAATTGAGAATCTGATTCATGATTTTCAATTGGAATCCATGCGAAATCGCTTAATGCATTGGAAGGAAGCAGGAGGGATGGACTTAATGGAGGGAATGTGGATTGTAGCTACCTATCGTTTTCCGGATTATTCTTACTCCCAATTGAAAACAGATTTGGACCAACTTTACTATGAAGTATGGCCTCAAATAAGGGAGAATTTGCATCCTATGGATCAAATCAAAGTTTTAAACGGTGTTATTTTTGATCAATTGAAATTTGGGGCAAATACCAAAAACTTTCATGCCGCCAATAATTCCTATATTAATGTCGTGTTGGAGAGTAGAAAGGGAAACCCTATCAGCCTTTGTGTTATTTACATGTGGATTGCACAGCGACTAGGATTCCCGGTTTATGGGGTTAATTTGCCGAATTTGTTTGTTTTGACTTACAAACAAAAAGGAGTTCAGTTCTATATCAATGTTTTCAATAAAGGATTAATTTTCAATCGAGTGGATATTGATAATTATTTAGCTCAATTGAATTTAGCTCCGAATGAGATTTACTACAATCCTTGTTCTAATCTAGAAATTATTCGTCGGGTGCTTAGAAACTTAATCATGGCCTATGACAAGGCAGGAGATGAGGAACACAAAAATGAATTAAACCAAATCATTGAATCCTTGGATTAATGGCGAATGGCTAGGCTGATCCAAAAATCAGGGAATTCTTCTTGCCATAGCTGAAAGTCATAACGCGCTTCCGCTAAGTGGATGTATCCTTTTTGAAGTGGAAATTCTAAATCAAAACTAATTTCTTTTCTGAAATCAAGCCCAGCTTGATGCTGAGCCTTGTACATGGCTTCTTTGACTGTCCATGCCGCCACTTGTTTTGATGCATCATTTTTAGACCAATCCAGTTCTTCCATGGAAAGAAATCTAGGTGCAATTTTTAGTATTTTTCTAGCTTTTTTTTCCAGATCCAGGCCAATGTTTTTTTGGTGACTGATGGCCGCAGCAACATAAGGAAATGAGTGGCTGAGGCTAATTTGCCAATCTGAATGATTTAAATAGGGCCTATTAGTTGTTGATTTGACCAACAAGACATCTTGACCAATTTGTTCTTGCACTAATTGCCACAAGCAATAACGGGCTGCCAATGATTCGATTTTTTTTGTTTCATGGGATTGTTCTGGAGGGAGTGTTGTTTTCCATGAATCAGGTATTTGATCAAAAAAGTTTTCATTCTCCTTAATTTCCCAAATTAACCAAGAAGTTCCTGGTAAGCTTAATTCAAGATTGGGGAAAATTTGAGGCATAGTTGAGCGTATTTGCTGGTAAAATTACCATTTTTGTATTCAAAAGTCGACATCATGCAAATTGAGCGGATAGATACCTTTTCTGGGCATCGAGGACCGATTTATTCTTTAGCTTCTGGGGAACAGGCCCATGAGTTTTATTCAGCAGGTTCTGACGGATGGGTGGTACAATGGAATTTACAGAAACCAGATGTTGGTAAGGTAGTAGCTCAAATCAACGGATCTGTTTATGCCATGAAGCAAGACCAACAAGGGGTTTTATGGGTTGGTCAAAATTTTGAAGGTATTCATGGAATTCAATTATCGAATCAAGATAGAATTTTTTCTATTGCCCTAGGGCCAAATTCCATCTTTGATATCTTGTTTAATCAAAAGCAGGTCTGGGTAGCCCATCAAGATGGTTTGATTACTGTCCTTGATTTTGATTCCAAACAAATCATCAAACACATCAAGGCCAGCGATAAAAGTGTCAGAACCCTACGATTATTGCCAAATGGGCGTATCGCCGCGGCATACAGTGATGGTTTTATCCGAATATTTAATTCCAAATTTGATATGGAATTGGCTTGGAAAGCCCATGAGGGTAGTGTTTTTGGTTTACAATATTGGGAAAATGAAGAGGTTCTATTGTCGGTAGGTAAAGATGCTCGAATTAAAAAATGGAAATTGAAGACTATTGAAACGGCTAATTTTCAAGCAGATAGCGAAGTAATTGCTCACATGTATTCCATCCACGATTTGGTTTTTCATCCAGAGCAGCCATTGTTTGCTAGTGCTAGCATGGATAAAACCATTAAGATTTGGGATGCACGTGACTTAACCTTACTGAAAGTGATTGATGCTGCTCGCTACGGAGGGCATAAAAATTCGGTTAATAAATTAATATGGACTCCATTTGAAGATCAGTTGGTCTCTGCTTCAGATGATAAAAATATCTCCGTTTGGAAGATTCATTAATCTTTTTTTCTATTTTAGCAGATTATGGAGCATACATACGAACTACCCGAGGCATCTTTTTCTAAATCCTTTCGTGGATACGATGTTTCTGATGTACATGATTATTTATCGCGCATCGAGGAGTACCACCAGTCTATTCAACAAAGTCGAGATCGTTTAGAGTCTAGAATCGTGGAACTAGAGAAAGAGCTCAATCGTTTGCGAGAAGCTGAATCTTCCATGTTGAAAGCCGTTCAAATGGCTGAGGAAGCTCAATTGAACTGGAAAATCAAGGCGGAGAAAGATGCTGCTCATGCTCATCAACAAGCTCAAAAGGAGTCAAAGCTTCTGATTGAGCAGGCTGAGAAAGAGGCAGCAAAAATCAAATTATTGGCAGAAGGAGAATCGAAGCAGATTTTATTGCAAACCAATCAGACAATTAAAGAACAGGAACGTGTTTTACGAGGTCTTCAAGAGGCTCAGAAAGAAGTAGCTGAGCAGTTGATGGGAATCTCACAAAAGACTTTGCAACAAATAAAGACCTGGTCGGTATCCAACGATGCGCTCGTTCAAACC
Source organism: Cytophagaceae bacterium (assembly GCA_027491315.1). Taxonomy (GTDB): domain Bacteria; phylum Bacteroidota; class Bacteroidia; order Cytophagales; family Spirosomataceae; genus Aquirufa. Next base: position 52,703 of record JAIXWL010000012.1, on the reverse strand, counting down.
AATGACCTTACGGAGAAGTTTCAAGAGCGAACAAGTAAACCAAGCCCAGCTAAATCTTCAAGCCCTTCGAAGCTCACCAAAAAGCCTAAAAAAGTAATTCCACAAGCTAAGCCAAAAGCGAAAGTCGGACGGCCCAAATCAAGCCCTTCAGCGACCGTAGATAAAATTCCAGCTAAGCGCGGTAGAAAACCTTTGGCTGACAAGGCCAGTCAGACTGTGCAACCGACTAAGAAAACGACAGTAAAAAAAGCGGCGCTAACTAAGAAAAAAGTAGTAGATCCTTCGAATTTAAGTCCAGATGATAGTTTGCCTACCTTAAATAAGGTGTTAGAGGCTTATGCAAAATCTTCTGGACCACAGGGTAAAATTGGAGAAATTAATTAATATGGATTTTTACCAAGTAGCTTGGCATGGTTTACGTTTTTATGCCTATCATGGCTATTTTCCTGAAGAAAGAATTTTGGGTAATTGGTATGAATTAGATATAACATTGAGCATCCTGGCACAGGATACATTAAAGGATAATTTAAATCTTACGATAGACTACGGTCAGGTTTATCAGATTTGCCAATCTACCATGAAAGAGCCTGTGGATTTATTGGAAACTATTGTAGAAAAACTAGCCAAGGCCTTGGTTCATCGCTGGCCACACCTAAAAGGGATTGAAATTAGTCTTAAAAAATTGAATCCCCCATTGGGTTTAAGTCAGGGTAATTCAGCTATTCATTGGAATAAAACATTTGAATAGTCACTTGGTTTTAGCACTATAGAAACAAAACGTTAAAAGGAATGGGTCATCAAGTAACGATCAAAGATATTGCCAAGCAGTTGAATGTCTCTGTGGCGACCGTTTCTCGCGCACTTCGTGATTTACCTGACATTCATCCTGATACCAAGAAATTAGTCTTGGATTTAGCAAAAGAATGGGATTATCAGCCAAATCTATTGGCTACAAGTTTAGTTAAAAGTAAAACAAAGACCTTGGGTATTATTGTGCCTGATTTGGGCTATTACTTCTTTTCAACAGTGATTAAGCACATTGAGGAAGCGGCCATTAAAGCGGGCTACAGTTTGTTGATTACCCAAACTCAGGAGTCTTATGAACGGGAATTAACCAATATCCAAAACTTATCGAGAGGTCAAGTGGATGGTATCATCATATCACTTTCTCGGGAGACGAGTAACTTTGAACATCTAACGCGCTTACAAAGACGCGGAATACCATTGGTATTTTTTGACCGTAATTGTGAAGATATTCAAGCTTCCAAGGTGATGGTAGATAATGAGCAATCTGCCTATGAAGCTGTCAAACATTTGATTGAAAATGGCTGTAAACGGATTGCTTTTTTAGCGGGCCCAAAGAATGTATCAGTTAGTAATCAACGTCGATTAGGATATATACATGCCTTGGAAGAGGCAGGATTATCGGTTGACCCAAGCTTAATTCTTCATTCAGATTATTACCAAGATACGGCAAGGTCCCAAACCCATTTATTGATGCAGTCCGACAACCGTCCTGATGGTATTTTGGTCGTTTCCGACCGTTTGGCTATCGGTGTTTTGACCGCATTGAAAGAACTTAAAATTCGAGTGCCTGAGGATGTTAAAATGGTAAGTTTTAATAACGAACCTATATGTCAGGTGATTTCTCCAACTATTACCTCGGTTTCTCAACCCTTGGATGAAATTGGTAGAATTTCAGTGGAATTACTTTTGGCGCAAATTGAACAAAAAACAGGAGAATCTATTCCTAAAGTAGAAGTTTTGAAGACGAATTTGGTTGTCAGAGAGTCTTCAACAAAACGGAACTAATGATTTAGTTTCAGGGTAAATCTTTTTCCTTGGTATTGATACTCCAAAATATACTGTCCATTGGGTATACCATCCAGGATATGCTCATCTACTAGGCCTGCTTTTTGAATGGATTTCCAAGGTCTGCCAAGCAGGTCGTAAATTTCTAATGAATCAAAAGGTTGTGCAATTAATTCTTCCCATTTCGTGGTTCCTAGGGGAGGGTTTACCGTAATATCAAATTGATCTTGCAAACACTTTTGAGTATCAGTTACAGTGTATGTTACTGATTTTAAAGGCCTTAGGTTGATTTTTTGTGATTTATCTCCGGTAGACCAATTGTAGGAATTAGTAGGAGCAGGCCAGGAAGCTTTCAGTTCAATGGCATCATAAGCATTTATGGTTTGCTTGGTGACTTTATTCACTTCCTTGAAAAGGGTAAACTGATCTAAAATAGCACCATCTTCATCAATGAATTTGGCATCTAAGCGATTGTTTTCGATGTCAATGGCCATGGATCCTCCTCGTTTATCTAATGAATACTCCATAACGGGATGGGGCCAGTTGAAGCGATGTGCAGCAGTTTGCCCACCACAGCCATTGACAACATAGGTAGTCCCTTTTTTATTGGGGTCGGAGTGATTGATGACATAAGCACAGGATTTGTCAGAACCATCATATCTCCCTGAGGAATTAAATGACCAATTCTTTTCAGGCGAAAACTCGCTAGATAGGCCATATTGACCTTTCAGGGGCCTTGATCTTTCGTATACATGGCTATGGCCTGACATGACTAAATCTACCCCGTATTCGTCAAATACCCGAGTTAAATAATCCCGTAACTTGATGATTTCACCGCTGACATCAGAGTCATAGGTACCTTTGGTGTATAAGGGAAAATGAAAATAAACTACTTTCCAGTCTTGTTTTGTGGCTTTTAGGTCTTCTTTTAGCCAATTAAGTTGAATGTTATTCACTTGATCGAAAATGCGAAAATTATCTTTGCCCCAGGCATAAGAATCTAAGCATACAAAATGGACATTGCCAAAGTCATAAGAATAATAAGCCTCTGATGAAGAGGGTATACCCCCAAGTTCTCCTTTACTTGGTAAAGTGAAATTTTGATAATATGCCATTTTAGGCTCATCTTGTTGATATGGGAATGCTTGGTTGTCGTAGTCATGATTCCCCACGGAAGGGAATAGGGCACTTTGTCTTAACAATCGACCTGCGTGGTAGGGGGTGAAAAACTCATCTTGCCAACAAGCGTCACTTCCTCCGCAATAAACATTATCGCCTAAACTGAGAAAAATATGGGTGTAGTTATTCTTTTGGTAGTTCAAATAAGCATTATATACTTTCTTTTGAGTTTCTCCTGCGGCCATATCTCCCACTGAAAAAATGGAAATTTTTTCTTTGGAGCCAACAATAGGAGCGGTTTTGAAAAAGTACGTGGAATCCCCCAAGATTTCTTTCTCTCCTAAATGAACTCGGTAAAAATATTTCGTGCTTGGCTGCAGGGAGTTTAGGGACAGACTATGTTCGGTTTGTGCCGAACTACTTTTTACACTAGGATTAAACGTTTTTCCATCTGTACTTAAACTGATCTCAGAGATAATTGGCTGATCGGTTCGATAACGAATTAACACCGCATTGGCCTGGACCATTTGAATGTAGGGAAATCGGGTGATTTTTTGAGCCCTTGCCCCAGGTGAATGACTAATAATCAATAAACAGGCGATGAGTCCTATGAAGGAAAAAGCTGAGGTGATTGATTTTCTTAAGTCCATATTTTTTGAAATCGAGTAAAGATAAACAAAAGCCTAAATTTTTTATTTCACAATGGCTCAATTACTTATGAAAATTTAAAGAGCTTAGGATAGTTGATCCGATAGGTAATAACATTCCAATGTATTTTTTATATTTTATGTTAATATAGAATTCAAAAAAATATACTAAAAGGATAAAATTGGTTGATTGAAATTTTGATTTTCAACAGCTTGTACATTTACTTCAAAAGGGTAGGGGATAAATAATGGAAATGCCATGCTCATTTTCAGGGGTTTAGCTTATTTTGGCAGGTCTAGAAATTAAGCTAATAAAGGTCACATACGATTTACAAGTATAACATTTGAGCCATATTGTGTGTGAAAAAGAGGGCCTATTTTTTAGTCTTGAAATGCAATTATTTAATGCTTGAAAAATTGTCAATTTATTGTGATTTATCTTGGAAAAATTGGCATAATTAATGATATTTGTAGCTATTGGAAATCTCTGTAAATCAAACATTTTTTTGTGTTGAAAACGGAAGGTAGTTCAACGCATCAAACCATAATTTATGTCAGTATCAACAAATATTATCCCAATCAACATCGAAGATGAAATGAGAGGGGCGTACATTGATTATTCAATGTCAGTAATTGTGTCTAGAGCATTACCCGATGTTCGAGATGGATTGAAACCGGTTCATCGGAGGGTATTGTTTGGAATGGAGGAGTTGGGTGTTAGTTATAATAAATCATATAAGAAATCAGCGCGTATTGTCGGGGAGGTTTTAGGAAAGTATCACCCGCATGGTGATTCATCCGTGTATGATACGATGGTACGTATGGCTCAGGATTGGTCTTTGCGTTATCCATTAGTAGATGGCCAAGGTAACTTTGGTTCGGTGGATGGAGATTCACCCGCTGCTATGCGTTATACTGAGGCGAGATTGAAGCGTATTGCCGATGAGATGTTGTCGGATTTAAACAAAGAAACCGTTGATTTTCAGCCAAATTTTGACGATTCATTGGAAGAGCCAACGGTTTTACCGGCTAAGATTCCTAATTTATTGTTAAATGGTACTTCGGGTATTGCGGTGGGTATGGCTACCAACATGGCGCCTCATAATTTATCTGAGGTTGTGGATGGAATTTCGGCCTACATTGATAACCGAGATATTACCATCATGGAGTTGATGCAGTATATAAAAGCACCAGATTTCCCTACAGGCGGTACTATTTATGGCGTTCAAGGTATTAAAAATGCTTTTGAAACGGGCCGTGGACGTATTGTTGTGCGAGGAAATGCCACATTTGATACCTCCAAAACGGGTAAGGAGCAAATCATTGTTTCGGAGATTCCTTACATGGTGAATAAGGCTTCATTAATTAAGCAATGTGCTGACTTAGTGAATGATAAAAAGATTGAGGGTATTTCAGAGATTCGTGATGAATCTGACCGTCAAGGAATGCGTATAGTATTTGATTTAAAGCGTGATGCCGTAGCTAACGTTGTTTTAAATAATCTATACAAGCACACCGCTCTTCAATCATCGTTCAGTGTGAACAATGTTGCTTTGGTGAAAGGTCGCCCGATGATGCTTAACTTGAAGGATTTAATACATCATTTTGTTGAGCACAGAAACGAAATCATTGTTCGTCGTACGAAATACGATTTACGTGAAGCACGTAAAAGAGCCCATATTTTAGAAGGATTTATTATTGCTCTGGATAATCTTGATGCGGTAATTAAATTAATTCGTGAGTCAAAAGATCCCAATTCAGCTCAAGAGGGCTTAATGGCGACTTTTAACTTATCTGAACTGCAGTCGAAAGCCATTTTGGAGATGCGTTTACAGCGTCTTACAGGTATGGAGCGTGAGAAAATCATGAACGAATATGCAGAAATCATGAAGTTAATTGAGGATTTGGAAGACATTTTGGCAAGACCAGAACGTCAACTACAAATTATCAAGGACGAATTAACTGAAATGAAAACCCGTTATGGTGATGAGCGTAGAACGCAAATCAATATGACCGATGATGAATTCTCGGTAGAAGATATGATTGCAGATGAGGAGATGTTAATTACCGTTTCTGCACAAGGTTATATTAAGCGTACACCAATCACGGAATATCGTGCACAGACCAGAGGGGGAGTAGGTTCCCGTGCGGTAGCTACGAAAGACGACGATTATACTGAGCATTTATTTACCGCAACCATGCACAATTGGTTGTTATTCTTTACGGAAAGAGGTAAATGCTTCTGGTTAAGGGTTTATGCTGTTCCTGAGGGTTCAAAAGTATCCAAAGGTAGACCAATTCAAAACTTGATGAATATTGAGAACGGTGATAGTATTCGTGCCGTGATTAATGTGAGATCGATTACTGATCCGGATTACATCGACAATAACTTCATTGTGATGTGTACGGAAGATGGTACGATTAAGAAAACAAGTTTGGAAGCCTATTCTCGTCCACGTCAAAATGGTATTATTGCCATAACGATTCGTGAAGGGGATAGATTATTGGATGTAGCTTTAACCAATGGTAATAATCAGATTGTGATTGCAACCAATACAGGTCGTTCTGTTCGTTTTGAAGAGACGCGTGTTCGTCCTATGGGTCGTTCAGCCGCTGGAGTTAAAGGTATTTGGATAGACGAAGATATTCCTACAGAAAAAGTGGTTGGAATGGTTTGTGTTTCTGATCCTGAGGTCCAACAATTGTTAGTTGTTTCGGAAAAAGGATTTGGTAAGCGTTCAGAGGTAGAAGATTACCGATTGACTAATCGTGGAGGAAAAGGCGTTAAGGCATTGAATATCACAGAAAAGACAGGTAATTTAGTTGCGATCAAAGAAGTTAATGACAATAATGATTTGATGATCATTACCAAAGCGGGTATTCTAATTCGTACAAGTGTAGCTGAGTTACGGGTAATGGGCAGAAATACCCAGGGAGTTAAATTGATTCGTTTAAAGAATGAGTCAGATGAGATTTCGTCTGTAACTAAAATCGACAAAGAGCCGGAAATTGAAGAGGCGGAAGTGGTAGAAGGAGTGGCTACGGTTGTGGAAGATACTATCATCACGGATTCTCCTGAAAGCGGAAATGAAGCTGAAGGTTTAGGAGCAGAAGATGAAACTTTAACTGAAGAATAATAATTTTATCGGCCCGAGGTGAAAATCGGGCTTTTTTTTAATTTAATCAATCACATGAAAAAACTAGTTTTAACCCTGTTTACTGTGGCTATGGCCATGGGCTCGACCTTCGCTCAAGCGGATAAGGCTTTGGTAGAGGCTCAGAAAAAATCAATCTTAGAATCTGTAAAGAAATCAGATGAAGAGGTAAAAAAAGCGCCTACGAAGGCCAAATCATGGTTAAATAGAGCTTTAGCTTATGTTGACTTAGCCTCTTTTCCTGATTCGACATTTGCATTAACGGATGCTGATGCTGCATTTAAGGCCATTGAGTACATCAATGAAGCGGTAAAATTGGATACCAAAGAAGGTAAAAAAGGCTCTGTGGCAAAAGATGCAGAGAAATTGTTTGAAGAAAAGAAGATTTACAGTGCTTTGATGAACATGGGCGTTATCAAGTATCAAGGAAAAGATTATAAAAGTTCTTTGAAATACATGTCCAAAGCTTCTGAATTGACTCCAAAGGATACAACTTCAGCTATGTACACAGGTGTGGTAGCCCAATTGTCTCAGAATGATGATGTTGCACAAACAGCTTATGAACGTTACATGTCAATAGGAGGGAAGGACGTGGCCATCATTTATGGTTTATCTCAAATTTATAAAACGAAGAAGCAGGAAGATAAGGCATTGGCTTTGTTAGATCAAGGTATTGCCCTATATCCAGCTAGCAAGGATTTAAAAAATGAGAAATTCAATATGTTGATTTCTTTCAATCGCATTGATCAGGCTATCGATCAATTGAAGAAGACTATTGCAGCTGATCCTAAAGATGCTATGTCTTTATTGAACATTGGTTTATTGTATGAGAACAAAATCAATGGTTTGAGTGATGATGCTCGTAAAATTTCTGAAAAGGCTGTTAAAGTTGACGAAGCTAAGCGTAAAATTGCTGCTCAAAAAGAGCAAGTAGCAGCCTTCACGGAGGAGATTACGCGTAATAAAGCTAAATTAAAAACAGCACAGCCAAAGCAAAAAGCAGCTATTACGGCTCAAATAAACCAATTAGACGGAACCGTTAAAGAGCAAAATGGTAAATTAGAGGAATTGAAAGGGGAGTTGGCAAAGGCAGAAGCAGAAGTAGGGGATGCCGCTCAAAACACGGCTAAATTGGCAGATTTAAATTCTAAAATAGATGCATTAAAATCTGAAGTTCCAGGTTTCTACACCAAAGCTTTGGCTATTGATGCAAATTACTATGATGCCTTGTATCAAATGGGAGCTTTCCGTTACAATGAGGCTGCTGAAATCAAGAAGAAAGTAAATGCGATGGATATGGAAACATATAAGAAAGAAGGTAAAAATGTAGAAGCTCAAATTTCAGCTAAATACAATGAAGCATTACCATTCTTTGAAAAAGCATATGCTACTAAAAAAGATGAGGATTTAAAGGAAATCTTAAAGCAAGTTTACCGCGAACTTAAGTTGGAAAGTAAATTGGCTGAGTTGAAATAGTCTATTACCACCAGCCTGGATTTAAATCCAGGCTGGTGTACAAATAATGTTCAAAATTACCAATAAAAAGGCCTAATCGTTAGATTGGGCCTTTTTTATTAGGCTTCAGTTAAGGATTTATGCCCTGGATATCAGCCCTGGATTTAAATCCAGGGCTGATAATGAAATTATGATGAAAAACGCCTCTGATCCATTGATTTACGCCATGGATTTACGCCCTGGATTTAAATCCAGGGCTGGGAATGAAATTATGGTGAAAACGCCTGATCCATGGATTAAAATCTAGGGCTGGGAATGGAATTATGCTGACAACGCCTCATCGATGGATTAAAATCCAATTCCGGTATACAAATTGTGGTAAAAAAATGCTTGAGCCCTGGATACGAACCCTGGATTTTAATCCAGGGATGATAATGAAATTATGCTGATAACGCCTCATCGATGGATTAAAATCAATGTTGGGTAAACAAATTGTGGTGAAAAATACTTGAGCCATGGATACAAGCCCTGGATTTAAATCCAGGGTTGGGAATGAAATTATGGTGAAAAACGCCTGATCCATTGATTTATACCATGGGATTTACGCCCTGGATTTAAATCCAGGGCTGGGAAATGAAAATATGCCTCCAACGCCTCATACATGGATTAAAATCCAATTCCGGTATACAAATTGTGGTGAAAAATGCTTGAGCCATGGATACGAGCCCTGGATTTTAATCCAGGGCTGTTAAAATAATATATATTCAATAATGGAACATCTATTTAACATAATATAAATTATATAACAAATTGATTTGGTTATTTATATCTGTATTTCATCCTGATAATTATGGTTTCGTCTGTGGCAAAGACATCGTAAATTCAGTCCATTCATTGGGATTAGATTGAACTTGAATAGTTCCATTGTGTAAATGAATGATGCGTTCTACCAAAGATAGCCCAATTCCATATCCTTTAGATGAGGCTGTATTTTCGCCTCTGAAAAATGGTTGGAAAATAAATGGTAAATCAGATTTAGGAATTCCTTTTCCTTCGTTTTTAACGCGGATATTGATGGTATGATGGTAAACTCTTAATCCCACAAAAGCACAGTGCTTAGGACTAAATTTACAGGCATTTTCCATTAAATTTTTAATGGCTGTTAATATCAGCTTTTCATCACCACGTATCATAAGTTCTTCCTCATCATCTGGCATGAATGATGTATCAATACTTACTTTATAGTGACTATTTAGCTTTTGTGTTAAGCTTCTAGCTTCCCAAATTATTTCATCAATTCGAATTAATTGGAAACCTGCTTGGTAATCAGAAACACTAATTTTGTTTAATTCCAATAAAGATTCAGTAATGGCGGCTAACTCCTGGGTATCCTCTAATACAGATGCTATGGTTTCTTTATAATCCTCTGCGGCTCTTTCTTTCAACAAACTCACTTCCAGTTGAGAAGAAATCTTCGTTAATGGATTTTTAAGTTCATGGGAAACATTGGCTATAAAGGTTTTTTGCAATTTAAAGGCATTCTCAATGCGTTCTAATAAGCGATTGATCGTAGATACCATCTTCCCTATTTCATCCTCAGAATCAGAGGATTCCAGCCTTTCTTCAAGGCGTTTGGGTGAAAGGTGATCAACTTGTTTGATGACCTCTGAAATGGGATTTACTGCTCTGCCAGCAAAAAACCAACCAGATATCACGACAATAAATACAAATAGCAAAAATAGAGCTATTAGGATGTTTTTTAAGTCTTTGGCATTTTCCGCCGAATATTGATCTACAGCACCTGCAAAAACAACAATCCTTCCCTCAGGCGTAGCAAAAACCGTTCCCAAAATCTCAATATCCTCATGTGCAAATCGGACTTCTTTTTTGAGGCGAACTTCTTTAACTCGATTGACATCGATATGGAAAGAAATAGTGTCATTAGATCGATAAATGCGCTCATTGCAAGTATCATAAGCCATGATATTTTCCCTAAAAAGGATATCACGATTAGCTCGGTCAATGATACGCAATAGCTTGGAATCTACTTGATTTACATTGACCAATAATTCGGCAGCCGTATTAGCCTTTTGACGAAGTCGACTGTAAAAATTTTCTTTATAGTTCTGTTGGGAGAAAATATAGATAATCAGATAGGATACGAATAAAATCGCCGACACCAAATAGGTAAACTGATATGTCAATCGGGAACGTATCTGCATATTTTTTTATTCTTGTCGGAGGATATACCCCATTCCAAATTGCGTGTGAATCAATTTACTTGGAAAATTTTTATCCACTTTTTTACGTAGGTAATTCACATATACCTCAATCAGGTTGGATGAATTTTCATCCTCCACCTCCCAAATATTTTCTGCTATTTCTGCCTTTGAAATCACCTTTTCCTGGTTCTTGAGGAAGTACTCCAATAATTGAAATTCCTTGGCAGTTAGGTTAATCTTTTGACCTGAACGGGTGACTAATTTACTAGTAAGATCAAGCTCTAAATCAGCAAATTTTAGCACTTGAGAGTCTACCAGAGTTTGATTGGAACGCTTAATCAAGGCTTTAACCCGAGCCATAAACTCCTTAAAATCAAAAGGTTTGGCTAAATAATCATCTGCACCTGCTTCAAACCCAATCAATTTGTCATCCGTGGTACTTAGGGCAGTTAACATCAAAATTGGCGTTTGAATTCCTAAACTTCGTAATTCTTTACATAATTCAATTCCATTCATTCCTGGAATGATAATGTCCGATACAATCAGCTGGTAGGTATTTCTAGTAGCTAATTGTTTCCCCATGAGGCCATCGTAGGCCACTTCTACTTCATAGTTATTTTCCTCCAATCCTCTTTTTAAGGATTGAACAGTTTTGGGTTCATCTTCTATGAGTAAGATTCGTATCATCCAATGATGTCTTTTAAATTCGCCGGTGAATATGCTATTGATTTTAATACTTTATTATCAGATTTACGGTACACTTTCCACAACCCATGTTCTTCCTTGATTTCAGCTTCTGTTCCATCCTTTAAGAAGTAATATTCAACCGTTTTTTCAGCTTCTTCCAGGCTTTTACATGCTTTGGACATGTTTGATCGTTGGACTTCATTGAATAAATCAACAAATTTTTCACCCAAGCCAAATTCTAAAACAGCTCCTGAAAGTACATATTGAAGGTCACACAAAGCATCGGCTATTTCCACTAAATCACGGTCTTGGATAGCTTGTTGTAACTCTTCCAATTCCTCTGCCAATAAGCTCACTCGTAATTTGCAGCGTTCTTCTGAAGGAATGCATGGTTGAGCCAATATAGGTGCTCCAAAAGTTTCATGAAATAAGGCAACTTGATTTAAGGAATCGATTTTTTTCATATGGTATATCTAATAGAATAAAATTAGTCAATTAATTGATTAAAGTAAATCCTTAAAATCGAAGCTTTATCCACATCTTCAGCAGATCTCACCTGATACAAATGTTGGATTTTAGGGAAAATAGTACAATTCAGTTTCCTTTTGTACACATTTCCACGACTTATCCACAGAAACATGTGGATAAGTATAAGCCAAAACCGTAGTTTTTATCAAATTTTAAGAATTATTATATCAAAATGTTGAAATATTGGTGAACCAAAATACAATTGTGCACGAATGTGGATAAGTCGTGGATAAGTTAATAACCAGGTTAATAAATGTTAATTAATAGAACAACAGGAATGTTAGAACAGCAGGAATTAATTAGTTAAGTTTTTTATCATTCGCTTGGCTTGCTTTCTGAAAAGGATCCGTCCGAATAAAATAGTATAACGCGTTCAATTTTTTTAGTCAAGTGATTGCTTGGAACAAAGGAAGCGGCTGTTTGGCTAACATTCATCTCCATTGAAGTATTTCCCGTGTTATTTTTAGTGCTTTCTCTGTTCCGCCTGAGATTTGATTGTACGATGGTAGGTTCAGCCAAAGAATTTTTATTCGATTCTGAAGGGCTTGCTTGCGGAGCGTCAAAAAGAGATGGACTACTCTGAGTCAGATCTAATTTAGGAGCAGCTGACGAATTTAAGGAGAGTAGTCGATCGTCAAATAATAATTCCTCTGCCGTAAGCTCAGGAAATGCTTTTAGTATTTTCTGAACAACATCTAAGCTAGGTTTATTTCTACCAGACAAGATATGGGATACACTACTTCGCGGTATACCAATCTTGTCAGCAAACTGAGAAGAACTAATCTGTTTTCTCTGAATTAACAATTCTATCTTTTGACTTAAATTCATCTTTGTAAAAATTCAAACGGGATTACAAAGTTAAATTTATAAAATAGAAAAGCAAATTTTAATTGTGTTACAAATGTTTATAGTTTAATTATACAATTGTTACCAAGCGAAATGAGTTTACTTTTGTACAAACCTCCAATAGCCTTTTTGAAATCCTTTTTTGACATCCCTAATTGCTCATATATTTCTTCAGCAGGGCTTTTGTCATGAAGGTTTAATACACCACCATGTAAATTTATGGCTTCCATAATCTTTTTCCTTTGTGAATCCATACGCTGAATACCAATAGGCTCAATACGTAAGTCTAATTTACCATCTTCACGGATGTTATCAATGTAAACATCAATTAAATTACCAAGTTTAACATTTGTAAATATTTCATTTTTGAATAATTGGCCTAGTTTACAATTGTTTACCAAGCATTTAATTCCCAAGTTGGTATATTCAAATGGTAATGCTTGTACTTTTTGACCTATGGTGAATTCTTCAACATCATCCAGCAAGGATAAAAACTTATCTATGCGGGCAGATGCTACAATTCGATCGGTTTGTGGGTCTAGGTAAACGTATACTAGGTAAGATTTGCCTACAGACATCTTTTCCCATTGTTGACCAAATGGAACTAATAGGTCCTTCATGAGGCCCCATTCTAGGAATACACCTATGGGGGTTACCTGCTTAACTTCCAAAAACGCAAATTGATTAATCGTCGCTAGAGGTTTTAGCGTAGTAGCAATAATCCGATCTTCAGAATCTCGGTAGATGAATACATCGATAAAGCCATCTATTTCATAGCTTTCTGGTACATACTGTAATGGTAGAAGTATTTCATCCTCATAACCATCTAAATATAATCCGAAGGGGACTTCTTTTACGATTCTTAGTCGATTGTATTCCCCAATTTTTAATTCATTTTCCATAAAAAAACCCGGTGATTAGCCGGGTGTAAAGGTATTCAATTTCTGACGTTAAACGACTACATTGTTTTCACGTAAGGCCTGATTTAAGGATGTCTTTAAATCTGTACTTTCTTTTCTTTTACCAATGATTAAAGCGCATGGTACTCCATAAGTTCCTGCAGCAAAGGTTTTTTGAATACTTCCAGGTATAACCACGGAATTTTCAGGGACAAAACCAATGTATTCTACGGGTTCTGGACCACTTACATCAATGATTTTAGAGCTACCTGTGATGGTTACACCTGCCCCTAAAACGGCTTTTTTACCGATATGGGCACCTTCCACTACAATGCAACGAGAACCAATAAAGGCTCCATCTTCAATGATTACTGGGGCAGCTTGAGGTGGTTCTAATACGCCACCAATGCCCACACCACCACTTAAATGGACGTGTTTACCAATTTGAGCACAACTTCCAACTGTTGCCCAGGTATCAACCATCGTTCCCTCATCTACATAGGCACCAATATTGACATAAGATGGCATTAAAATAGTTCCTTTAGCTAAGTAGGCGCCATAACGGGCAACCGCCGGAGGAACCACACGTACACCCAATTCTTTGTAATTAGATTTTAAACGCATTTTGTCGTGGTATTCAAAGATACCTACCTCACTTACTGACATCTGACGAATAGGGAAATACATTACAATAGCTTTCTTAACCCATTCGTTTACTTGCCAGCTTCCATCAGCTAATGGCTCTGCTGTACGAAGGATTCCTTTATCGACCTTTTCAACCACTTCTTCTATGGCTTGAATAACTTCCGGGTTTTGACGCAAGGAAGTGTCTTCCCAAGCTGATTGAATGATATTTTCTAATGAATTCATATAATATGTATGCAAAATTTGATAATACAAAGAACGTAGAAAATGCCTGCATAATCAATATGGCCATGGAATTATCTACTGGAAAAATGTGTTTAATGTATAAAACCGCCAAAAAACTTACTAAAATTTAACTTCAACTTTAATAAGTTAATTGATTGATTATCAGATAGTTGATAAATTGTTCAAAATAAAATTTGGTGAAAAACGAGCTAGAAATTAGCTAAAAAGACAAGTGACATTCTGTCACGCCCCTACCCTGCTGATTTTGCCGAGTCATTGGTATATGTAAATATGCAAAAAAAGCTTGAATAAAAAACGTATCCAATGAAATTTTTACAAAAATCTATTTAATTAGCCAAATGGGTAAATATTTATCGCGGTGTTTACTTTTGTATAAAGTGCCTTCTTTGCGATTAAACATATATTTATCGTCCAATTTTTGAGAATTGGGGAAAAATGGCTATTTTTGATTTTAATCTGAAATCAAATTATTTGTATCAATGAAAAAAATTAAAGTAGCTATTAATGGATTTGGTCGTATTGGTCGACTTACTTTTCGTAGATTATTAGAAAAGGAAAATGTCGAGGTTGTTGCGATCAATGATTTAACAGACAACGCCACGCTGGCCCATTTGTTGAAGTATGATTCTGTTCACGGTCGTTTCAATGGAACTGTGACTTCTGATGCTGATTCTATTACTGTCAATGGAAAGTCAATCAAGGCATTAGCTGAGCGTGATCCGAAATTATTGCCATGGGGTGCTTTAGGAATAGACGTGGTGTTAGAATCTACAGGTCGTTTCGTTGATGAAGCTGGCGCAGGCCAACACTTAACCGCTGGTGCTCGTAAAGTTATTATCTCAGCTCCTGCTAAAGGAAATGTTCCTACAGTAGTATTGGGTGTAAACGAAGATACATTAACGGATGATATGACAATTATTTCCAATGCTTCTTGTACTACTAACTGCTTAGCTCCTATGGCTAAAGTTTTAGATGATGCATTTGGTTTGGAAAAAGGATATATGTCGACTATCCACGCATATACTGCTGATCAAAACTTACAAGACGCTCCACATGCTGACTTACGTCGTGCGCGTGCAGCTGCTTATTCTATTATTCCTACTTCTACAGGTGCTGCTAAAGCGGTTGGTTTAGTACTTCCTCACTTGAAAGGTTTATTAGATGGCTCATCCATGCGTGTTCCTACTCCAGATGGTTCTGTTACTGAATTTACTGCTATCTTGAAAAAAGAAGTAAGCGCAGATGAGATTAACGCAGCTGTTAAAAAAGCAGCAGAAGGTCCAATGAAAGGAATCTTAGAATATAATACAGATGAAATCGTATCTATCGATATCATTGGTAATTCTCACTCATGTATTTTTGATTCAAAATTAACTTCTACTATGGGAACTTTAGTGAAAGTAGTAGGTTGGTATGATAATGAATACGGTTATTCATCTCGTGCAGCAGATTTAATTGCTCGCGTAGGATAATCATTAAAACATACAACAAAAAAGGGAGGCTTGCCTCCCTTTTTTATTTATTATTGATAGCCCGTAAATACTTGATTGAAAATCCTTTTCGATAAAAGAAATCTTCAAATCGTGTTTTAATTCCAAAATGATCTTGATTCCATTCGGATTGATATAAATCCCAAGTCTGAATGAGTAATTGCCATGGAGCTTTGACTAATTGTTCAATTGAATAATCAAACAAGGAATCTGAATCAGTTTTCAGGTGAATGATACCTTGACTTTTCAAAACTGTTTGATATTTATCTAAAAAAAAAGGGAAAGTTAGCCGCTTTTTTTCATCACGGTCTTTGGGCCGAGGATCAGGAAATGTAATCCAAATTTCATCAACTTCATTTTCGTCAAAGAATTCAGGTAAATGTTGGATGTGAATTCTCAGAAATACCACATTTTTTAGTCCTTCTGCCTCAGCTTGTCTAGCACCTGCTGCCAAGCGATCCCCTTTGATATCGATACCTATAAAATTTTTATTTGGGAATAATTTGGCCAAACCCAAACTATACTCTCCTCTTCCGCAGCCTAATTCCAACACGATAGGATTCGTATTTTGAAAATAACTTGATCTCCATTTTCCTCGGCAAGCATCAAAAAAATCTTTTCCTGATTGAATAACCCAGGGAGATTTGATGGCTAAATCATATTTAAATTCTTTTCTTCTACTCAAAACTTACGCATTTATTTCAGCCACCAAATAGGTACTGCCAGTAATTAATATAAAATCATTTATCTGTGTCGAATTTTTGGCCAAATCTATGGCCATATTGACATCCTTCTCACATATACCCACTAATCCGTGCTCTAGTGCCATTTCTTGTAAATTTTCAGCTGAAAGGGCTCTTGGATTTTGTGCTTGGGAGAAAATATAATGAGCTTTCTTTGGGAATAATTTCAAAACTTTGTGAATATCTTTGTCCGCCACCATTCCTAAGATAATCCATAAATCACCCTGATTGAGACGCTCAACTTGACTTAATAATTGGCTTATTCCACTTTCATTATGTCCTGTGTCGGCCACTATCCATGGATTTTTCTGAATTTGCTCCCATCGACCGTGTAATTGGGTATTGATTTTTGATTTTTCAATACCTTGAATAATTTTTGTCCATTCCAAAGGAATGATATGTTGTGATTGAAATTGTTCACACCAGGCCAATACACCAGCAATGTTTTTTACTTGATATTCTCCTGCATAAGGTGATAAAATTTCGAATTTCTCCTGCTGCTTAGATTTTCCAATTAGCCGTAGTTTATCTTGCTCATGAGTAATGCCAGTCCATTGAATTTGGTCTTCAGCAAAAACTATTGAGGAATTCATTTCCTTAGCCTTCTCTAGAAATACATTTTCTGAAAAGGATTGTCTTTCTGAAATACAAATGGGAACGCCTTGTTTAATGATCCCTGCTTTTTCTGCTGCAATTAATTCAAGCCGGTCTCCCAAAATATCTTGGTGATCCCAGCTGATATTGGTGATAAAACAAGCTTTAGGCTGTATGATGTTGGTTGAATCCAATCGTCCACCAAGACCAGTTTCAATAATAGCCCAATCAACCTGTTGTTCTTTAAAATAGGAAAAGGCCATCAAGACAGTCCATTCAAAAAATGAGGGTTTGATATCTTGAATGAGCTGAATGTTTTTTTCTACAAAATCAACCACCCAATCTTCCGCGACATTTTGTCCATTTATTTTAATCCTTTCCGTAAATGATTTGAGGTGAGGTGAAGTATAAAGACCTACTCGATAGCCATGCTCCTGTAAAATGGAAGCCATAAAATGAGAAGAGCTCCCTTTTCCATTGGTTCCAGCAATATGCAAGGATGGGAATGAATCTTGTGGATTTCCTAGTCGGGCACAAAGCTGCTGTATATTCCCTAGTCCAGGTTTAAAAGCTTTTTTCCCTTCCCGATGAAATACGGGTAATTGGCTGTATAAAAAAGCTATGACTTCTTTATAATCCATTCGATGATGAAAAAGAATTATTTCGAATTGATTTTAAATACAATGGTTCCTGTAGAAACCTCAGGACGCTCCCCAGCTGAGGTTGGTTTAAAGCTTAATTTTTCTACGGCTCTTTTGTATTTCTGAGCCACCGAGGCCGATAAGGTATTTTCAATGATTCTAAGGGAAATAATGTTGCCACTCTCATCAATTTTTAAAGAAAAACGAATGATGCCAGATTCATCCGAATCGTCATTGACTTGTGGTCTAGAGGCTAATGCCCAGCCTGTCATATTTAAGGCTACTCCATTTCCACCTCCAATTCCTCCACCACTGCCCCCACCTTTTCCTTTTTGTCCAGAATAAATGGCTGAATTATTAATATCTCCGTCTAATTGACCTTTGTCACCAATTTTACCCTTATCATTTCCATTGGAATTCCCACCAGCAGCATCACTGCTACCTCGGGTACCATTACTGCTTGATTTCTTTTTGAATAATGCGGATTCATCTATTTTAGGTTGCTCCTCAACAACCGGCTTAGGAGGTTGAACGAGCGTTTTTTCAGCTGGTTTATCAGCTATTTTTACGGTACTTTTTACTGTTGAACTCAGTAAGGGGCTCTCCTTGGTAGGCGTAGTCTTAACAATTTCCTTCTTCGGCTCTACTTTTTTATCAGCAGGTTTTGATTCAACTTCGTTGAGTAAATCATTGGCTTGATTATGAGTTTGAATATCCCCACCCCCTTCATTCGTATTACCATAATTCACTTCAAAACCACCAGCTGGTATTTCCATTTTCACCTCATCGCCTGACCAAATATTTAAAGTCCAGAAAAGTAACAATAGCCCTCCATTGATTAAAATGGTGAGTACTAATGCTTTTAACTGATTTTTTTTCTCAAGTTCTTTCTGTGCGAGAACGCTATTCATATGCTTATGGTTTAAACACCCAAATGTCTAATTTCTTTTGGCTTTTTAATTCAGCCGCCTTTTTATATCCTGCTTCCATACTGGCTTCTGTACCAATACTGACACGAAAATGGATGGCGTCTTCGTCTTTGGGTAATATTACAGCTTGATCAAAACCTTTCAACTTTAATTCTTGAATGGCTATTTCGGCTTTGGCTTGAGTTAAAAAACTCGCGGCCACTAAATAAACTTTCTCTGTTGCGTCTTTTGTAGAGCCTTCTGATAATGCTTTTTTAGGTTCTTCCAACGGAGCGTCTACAAGCGAATCAACAGGAATCTCTTTTTCTGTTGGAACAAAGGCTTTTGTTTCTGTAGGAACCGGAGCAGATTTTTCTTTTTTAATTTTAATACTAAAGGGGCTTAAAGAACTATTTACATAACGAGAATTGGGTTCTGTTAAAAAATAGGCACTAAGACCGCCCAATATAAAGGCTAGTAATGCATACACGTAGACTTTGGTACTTATTCTTTTAGGTGCTAATTCCTCTTGAATCTCCTCCAATTCCTCTTCGCTTATCTCTTCATGCAAAGACATGGATTTTTCTATTGGGTTTTCAATCAAAACCGGCTTGGAAATACTAGGCGAATTTGGTAAAGCTACGGGCAATAGTCCAAACTGACTTAAATCGAAATTTTGATCAGGATTTGGTGTAAACGCGATTTTAGATTCAGCTGTTAGGCTGAATGTCCCTAACTTGTTTAAAACCATGTGTTGTTCTGACATGAGCAAATCTTTCAATGATTTACTGAATTGATTGATTTGGTCAAAAGCAATTTTATGACTGATTCCCTCCTTTTTTGCCCAAGCGGTAGCCAAAATACCATCATCTGAACGAAGTCGCTCATTAAAGGCAATCCATCTTTTTCTAGGGTAAATGATTTCCTCCTTGGCATTGAATTCAAAATCTTTAACATTGACCACAAAACCCCCAAAATTGGGAATAATGATGCAGTCATGCTCATAGAGTAAGGTTTCAATTAAGTTGACAATGGAGTTATTAAGGGTCATATTAGAATGAATAAGCTACGCTTACGGTATAGTTTAATCCTTGTGAAGGGTAAAATAAATACCTTTCATAATTTTTTCCAAGTAAATTATTAGCACTCACTGCTGCATTGAACTTTTTAGTGATTAAATAATTCACTTTTAAATTCAAATCAATGATGTCTTTCATGGCAACTGCAGTATTGGTTCTAGGATTCAAACCATAAAGTCCGTTCATATAAAATACATCGGGTGAAATGATGATTTTATCTTTAAACGTAATGGAATTGGTGAAAGAGATATTCATCGCTGGTCGGTGATAGGCTTTTTCTAAAGTACCTAAATTTTCATACTGATTGATATCGTATTTCAATACCGATAGAAACCGCTCATTCAATTGGTAATTAAATTGACCGGAGAAGTTCATCACTTGTGCCTTTTTCAAATCACCAGCATAAACAATAGCATATTTTGAACTATCAGCTGAACTAGGGACAAAAAAGGACAAATTACTGAACTCAGAATACATGAATTTAAATTCAAAATCAAAACTACGTTCATTTGACCCTTTAAATCCACCAAAAACATTGGCCGTTTGAGCGGTGTTTCTTAAATCAATTCGATTTCTCAACCAAGGATTTTGTGCCACCATTTGACTTAGGGTATTGAAATAAGTATCTCCCCCTAGACCTGCGAAAAAGTGGATAAAATTGGCTGCTTTATAATCCAATTTAACTACTGGGAATAAACTGGTGGTATTTAGGCTTCGCAATTTATCTTTCTCATTAACTACATTGATACCTGCGTGTATGGACACCCGATCATTCTTGTAGAAAAAGCTTGGCTTTACACGATATAATTCTCTTCGGTTATTTTCCAAACTTGCATATTCGCTCATGGTCATATCCCCGGAGAAATGTGCCGACAAGTTATCATTGATGGTTAATACGGTTTGAATTTTACTATCCCAGATCCATTCTCTTTCATTTTGCGAAGTAGACATCATGGTTAAACCTGACGTGGCGATATAGTCAAATTTTGCATCTTTTTTGGCACTTGAAATGCTTCCTACATAATTAAATCGGTCATAATATACCCCAAATGTCCCATTGGCCATGTTGTTGAATTGTTCTTCAGGTCTTCCATACCAATTTGCTTCTACCCTTTTATAGCCTATTGATCCATTTAATAAATAAGAAGGTGTAAAAGTTTTACTATATACCTTAATCTCATTTTCGTTTCTACCAGAAAAACTCGTTGCAACGGGACCTCTACGATTGGCGTCATGGTTTACATATAATCCATGGAAAGAATTTTCATTTGGAGTAAATCCGAAATGGGCATTCATTAAGGTATGTCCATAATTTCCGGCACCTACTTTAAATACATTTTTGAATTTTGGCCCGTAGGAAGAGGTTAACTCATCTCCTTCTCTGGGATCCACTACTGAGGTACTGATTTTGGGTAATTGAGTCCCCTCCCATTTCCTGTCCACTAAATCGTATTTCATTTTACGGTCCTTGCGTAAATCTTGAGCTTCTTCCAATGGGTCAAAGCCGCGAGATACCTGAGGCTGTAATTCTATTTTTCGAGTCTTTTCTACTTCGATGGCTTCATCCTGGATAGAGCCTTCTCTTTTTTGGGCAAAACCCTCAAATGTGCCTAAGCAGAGTCCGAATGTAGCAGTGAATAGTACTTGTTTAGCTGTTCGATTGAATCTCATCTTATTTTATTTTAAGGGTAAGCTTTCTAATTTAGTTTTCGCAGTTTGTATTACTTCGGCATCGCTGGAGTTATCTACGATGGATTTTAAAGTGGCTCTCGCTTGTGGTATATTTTTCAATGCTATGAAATTATCTGCCAATAAAATATAAGCTTTACCCAAAATAGCGTCAGAAGCTTCGGAATAAGTATTTCTGAATTTATCTAAAATCATTTCACTGGATTCTTTAAATTTAGATTCCTTGAATAACAACGAAGCTAGTTTCAATTGGGCCGCAGCTCCTATATCATTTTTATCCAAATTGGTGGTTATGCCTAACCAATTCCTTTGATTTACTACATCACCCCCTGCCTCAAAAGTATTTGCCATTTTTTCTGCCAATTTGGCTTTATCCTCCTCGAGGATATCTTTTGACTGAATTAATTCATCGGTTATATAAGCAGCAGAATCTAGCATATTGGCCGCTAGGAATGTTGTCAATAGGCCATTGTTTGCTAAAATCTGGTCTTTAGGTCCTGTGTATTTTGTCTTAAACACATGATACCAATTGGCTGATGCAGAATAGTTCTTATTTTCCAATTCCATTTCAGCGCTACGTTGAATGGCCTTATTAATTTGAGGATGAACATTTTGTTCAATCATCTTTTTGTAGAAAATCAAAGCTTCTGGTTTGTTATTGGTACGATAAGCTGCATCGGCAATTAAAAAAGTAGCTTCCACTAAATTCTCATTATTGGGATACTTCTCAATAAAGGCTTTCAATGGGGCAATGGCTTTATCGTATTTTTCACCTAAATATATCCCTTTGGCAGCGCGATATTCTAAATCCACGTTTTCAGCTTCATCCGGACTGTTTTTCTGAAAATTTCCTAATAATTGACCAAAGTCCTCAGGCCTACCTACCTCATTTAATTCCTCTTGAAGCCCCACCAAGGCATCTTTAGCCGTTTTATCTGTTGGGAACTCCTGGATGATTCGCTTGTAATCAACGATAGACAATTCATGCTGGTTGGTATTGGCATAAGATTGTGCACGTTTAAGTAAGGCTTGGGTAAAATATGGACTTTTCGGATTGTTCTCAATCAAATCGCTAAAACCAACAATGGCCTCTTTGTATTTATTGGTATTAAATGAAATGACATTTTCTTGGAACGCAGCATCATCCACATATTTTGAATTAGGGAATGA
This sequence comes from Cytophagaceae bacterium, assembly GCA_027491315.1. Taxonomy (GTDB): domain Bacteria; phylum Bacteroidota; class Bacteroidia; order Cytophagales; family Spirosomataceae; genus Aquirufa. The sequence goes on along the minus strand of JAIXWL010000012.1, from coordinate 30,128 downwards.
AGTTCTTAGTTGTTTGAAACTAGCTTTTGCTTCATTGTCGCGGTTCAAATAGGTCAAGGTTACTCCTTTTTGATACAAGGCATAATCCTTTTCTGTTTTGGCCAAATCTATGGCTTGATTGTAATAGGTTAAAGCTTCATCATATTTTTTAGATACCAAATAGGTATCAGCCAATCGTATTAAGATGGTTGGATTATTTTTAGCATCTGGACTTAATTTCAGGCGATCAACATAGGCCTTAAATAAAACATTGGCTTTATTGAAATCTTTGGTGTTGAAATAGGCATAGGCCAATCCCATACGTACCTTTTGTAAAAAGTCATTGGGCTTAGCAACTGGTGGAGTACCTATCAATAAGGGAGAATAAACCTGAATGGCTTGTTCATATTTCTTTTGTTGAGACAAAGCCTCTCCTTTCCCAAATAAGGCCTGAAATTTCAAGTCAGCACTTTCTGGATTTTCTGAGGAGGTTTGAAACAATTCCAATGCCTGATCAAATTTGTTTTCATTGTATGCCTTTACACCTAAATTATAAGTCAAGGTTTGATATGCGGCATTTAATTTTGAATTGCGATTGGCCAAACCTTTTAAATAATCCAAAGCAGCCTGAATGTTGTTGGAATGGATAAAGGCATCAGCTACCAATTCAGTGGATTCCTCTAAAAACTTACTCTTAGGGTATTTTTTATTGAATTCTTGAATCGCATAAATAGTTTCACTTGCCTTACCTAAGTCTAATAATACTTTGGCATGATTAAAATAGGCTTCTTCTTGTATTTGTGCATTGAATGCCAAGGCTTTAGCTTGTCCAAAAGCCTGCAAAGTAGCTTCTAGATTTCCAGCCTTCAATTGGGATAATCCTAAAGTGAAAGCTGCATATTGAGCCAAAGTATCTTTTTTGACTGCCAAGGCTTTCAACTCGTCTGAGGCTTCGTTGAATTTATTGGTTTTGTACAAAGAGTATCCAAAGCGGTATTGAATCTCTGGAGTAATTTTAGTGGGATTAAGTTTCTTGTATAGGCTGTAGCTGATGGCTGCTTTTTCAAAATATGCGAGCTTAAACTGAACCTCAGCCACTAAAAGAGAAAGTTCATCTAGATTATACCCAGGCTTTTTCTGTTTTAAAATTGGTTCAGCATAATTCAATAATTCATTAAATTTCCCTTCATGGAAGTAGCACATGGCTATCCAATTGGGGATATCTTTTCTAAAACGGCTCGAACCTTCGGCTTTTTTTAAGTCTGTATTGGCCTCACCGTATCGCTTTTCTCCAAAATTAATGACCCCAGCATAATAGGCTGCAGCAAAAGCAAATTCTTCCTCCGGTTCAGCTTTAATTTCATTGAATAGCGGCAATGCTTCTCTAAGCTCCTTTAATTGATAATAAGAAACGGCCAGTTTGAATTTGGCTTCTAAATTAGTCTCAGAGGACTTGCTTAAATATTTGATGGCTTTTTTATAATCACCGTTGTCGTAAAAGAAACTACCAATACCTCGCATTAATTTAACAGCTTGAGGATGCTCTGGATAATTGGCTACAAAACGATCGGCTACAATTTCTGCTTCAGGCTGACTCATGTACAAGGTACACATGGTCATATAATACTCAGCTAGGACTTTTTGACCCGCTTGCTCATTATTAAGTGGCTCTAAACTTGCTAGATAGGCTGAAAATTCTTCTTTGGCCGCAACATAGTTTTTTGAATCAAAATATTCTTTGGCCTGTCGGAAGTGTAGTGTCTGATCCCCAAAACTTAAGGTTTGTTGTGCCACTGCCGACCAAGAAAGCAAGAAAAATAAAATAGCTGGAATCCAGCAAAGTGTACGGTTTTGTTTTCTCATTTGTAGAAGATTACAGCATTCTCAATTACTACAATAATACGATTTTTCTTCCAAATAATTGTAGCGAACTCCCAATTTATTTAGGCTAATTTGGGGATACAATGTCCAATTTTAGTTTGATTAAGGCGATTTTCTTATCTTTATGCCCTACACCTGATCAACGTTTAATTTTTAAAAAATTCATGACAAAATTTACTAGAAATTCCTGGCTATTAGTCACACTTTTATTGGGAATCAACCTATTAGGCTTTGGTGCCTCCCCTGCTATACGACATGAAATCAGTATGGCATCCCCGCATACGCATTACTTTCAAGTTAAAACGACTGTCGATCTAAGCCAAGCCCACTGGAACAAATCCTATATTGATTTTAAGATGGCAGCATGGACTCCTGGTTCTTATTTGATTCGGGAATTTGCTCGCAATGTGGAATCTTTGACCACCCTAAAAAATGGACAATTGATTCCGGTTGATAAAATCAATAAAAATACTTGGCGTGTACCCATCAGTAAGGGTCAAAAGCAAGTGAGTATCAGTTATGACGTATACGCATTTGAGTTATCTGTACGTACTTCTTTCCTAGATGATACGCATGGCTATATCAATCCTGCTTCTGTTCTACTTTATGTGAATGAGTTAGCTCAACAAGCTCAGGGGCTTCAAATTAACCTGCATAAATCCTTTCAACGAATTTCTACTGCCATGAAGCAGACAGCTCCGAATACTTTTGAAGCTAAGAATTTAGATGAATTGATTGATTCCCCGATCGAAATTGGTAATCATCAAGTATTCCAATTTAAGGTGGGGAATATTCCTCATCAGATTGCATTTTATGGTCAAGCCAAAGTAGACACGACTAAATTTATTGCCGATGTAAAGAAAATGTGTGAAGAAGCGGCACGCGTTATAGGTGTACATCCATGTGATCATTATTTATTCATCATACACAATTTACAAAGAGGCACGGGTGGTTTGGAGCATTTATACTCTACCACATGTCAAGTTTCAAGAACTGCCTACGAAACGGAAAATGGATATCACGGAATTCTTGGCTTATTATCACATGAATATTTTCATTTATGGAATGTGAAACGCATTCGTCCTAAAGCCCTGGGGCCTTTTGATTATGAAAATGAGAATTATACCCATAATTTATGGTTATCTGAGGGAATGACTTCCTATTATGGAGCATTAATTTTACAACGTTCAGGGCAATCGACTACGGATGCTTATTTGAAATCGATGGCTGATGAGATTTCTTCGGTTGAAAATACACCAGGAAACAAAGTGGAATCTGCAGCCTCTGCTTCTTGGGATGCTTGGATTAAGTATTACCGTCCTAATGAAAATAGCCGTAATTCCACTGTTTCGTATTATTCTAAAGGATCAGTTTTGGGAACAGTCTTGAACCTTTGGGTGATTAAGCAGAGTCAAGGAAAGGCCAATTTAGATGATGTGTTCCGTTATTTATACCAAAATTATTATGTCAAATTACAGCGAGGATTTACGGATGCTGAATTAGAAAATGCTTTTTCAAAAGTGGCTGGAACTTCAGCAAAAACGATTTTTGAACAATGGGTATACGGAACAAAAACTCCCGAGTATGCCCAATTATTTAAGGAGGTTGGATACGATTGGGCGGACTCCAATGTGGGAAAATCCATTCCTTTTTTAGGTTTTAGCGTAACCGCAGGTAAAATCACAAGTGTTTTAAAAGGAAGTACAGCTTATGATTATGGTTTAAATGTGGGCGATGAAGTTTTAAAAGTCAATACAGAAACCTTTGAAAGCATTGAAAAATCTTTGAAAGACAAAAAAATAGGTGATACCTTATTATTTACGGTTCGTCGAGATGGATTAGAAAGAACCTTTGCTGTTCCAGTTGGACAATCAAGCATGGCTGCTTTTAAACTGACTACGATGAATCAATTGACCGAGGGTCAAAAGTCTTTACGTGCTAAATGGTTGGGTAAAATTAACTAAAGTGTATGTTTGCCCATTTCGGCATACATGGAATGGAAATTATTTAAGACGAAATTTTGAAAGGAGGAGCTGGATGCCAGCTCCTCTATTTCTTTTTGAGAGGAAAAGTCCAAGACTGAAAATTTGTAGCTTTGTTCCAAATTAGGGGCTTCAAATTTTAAAATGTATTTGGAGTTCCATTCAAACAAGGAAATTCGCATGGATTCGTGGGGAATTTCTTTGATGAAATGCATATACTAAGCCTCTTCTACGATTTTAATACTTTGGATTTTATCTCCTTCGCGGATTAAATCAATCACTTCTAAACCTTCTACCACCTTACCAAAACATGTGTGTTTGCGGTCTAAATGTGCTGTATTGTTTCTAGAATGACAGATAAAGAATTGGGAACCACCAGTATTTGGTCCACGGTGAGCCATCGACAAAACTCCACGATCATGAAATTGATTGTTACCCGTTAATTCACAGGGAATAGTATATCCTGGGCCACCAGCACCAGTACCTGTTGGATCTCCTCCTTGAATCACGAAATCAGCAATTACTCGGTGAAATGTTACTCCATCATAAAATCCTTTATTGGATAAATCAATGAAGTTTTTCACGTGGATGGGAGCATCTTCCTCATAAAATTTAATTTTCATCAACCCTTTATCGGTCAACATTTCTGCGTATGCCATAATTTCATTTAATTTTGAGGCACAAAGATGCGAATGAAAATTGAATTATTTAAATTGAATTCTTTTTATTGCCTAAACTAAAAACATCACATGTCTTCTATCAAACGACTTAGTCCCATTTTTTGCATGCTCTTCTTTATGGGGCTATTAGCTTGTGATTCTGAAAAGGAAAAAAAAGAAGCTACTCAATTCTTTTTACGAGGAAATCAAAAATTTAAAGAAAAGGAATATTTTGAGGCGATTAAATGGTATAGCGAAGCGATTTTGAAGAAAAAGGACTTTTCGGATGCGTATTATAATCGTGGCTTGATTTATGAGCAATTGGAAAAAAATGAGGAAGCTTTAACCGACTTCTCCGAGGCTGTTGAATTAGATGCGAAATTTGGTCCGGCATTATTTAAAAAGGTTGAAATGCTACAAAATATGAAGCGATTGGATGAAGCCGAGCTTGAGGTACAAAAATTAGTTAAGTTGTTTCCTGATTCCTCAGCCTGCCACCGTTTGCAGGGAGATATTTTCTTTGAAAAGGAATCAAATAACCAAGCCTTAGCTTCGTATGAAAAAGCGATTCAGTTAGATAGCAATTTGGTGGAAGCATTGATCAACAAAGGAGTGGTATTACAAACCATGGGTGAATTGGATTTAGCTGAAAAAGCATTTCAACATGCCTTGCTTAAAGGAAAGTATAAGCATTTGATTTACAATAATTTAGGGTACTTGGAGATAGAAAGAAGGCAATGGAAATTAGCTGAAAAATGGGTTCGTAAAGCTCTAGAGATAGAACCTAACAATGAACTATTTTTGAAAAACTTAGCTAAAATTAATAAGGAATTAGCCCTTAAATAAGGCCATGTATTGTGCCAAAGCAGCGGCATTGATGCTTGAATTAGTTTCGATTTCCATCAATTGTGCGCGCTCGGACTCTTGAAAAAAGTTTTTAAGAGCATGAACTAATTCATTTTCATTTTTAACGCTGATATAATTTATTCCAGCATCCTTTGCTACGTTTTCTGCAAGAAAAACTTGTTGAGTTTCCATAAATTCTTCCAATTCAGGTAAATCTTTAGCTCCATCTAAATTTCTAAAAATACCTCCCCCACGGTTATTCATTAGTATAATTCTCCAATTATTGGGTAAATAGGAATTCCAGAATGCATTTTTATCGTAATGAAATGCCACATCACCAATAATGGAAATCACGAGATTGGAATTACTTTGTGCAGCACCCAAGGCTGTACTCAAACAACCATCAATTCCGGATGTTCCCCGATTGGCAAAAACCTCAATGCCTTTTGGCACGAATTTAATCCAATTTAAATATCTGACAGATAGCGAATTAGCTACATGAATTTCAGCCTTACTTTTTGGAAGAAATGGAGCTATTTGCTGAAATATATGTAATTCATTCCATCCAGAAGTAGATTGTACTTGCTGGGTTGAAACCATTTCATCGGCATTTTTCCAAGCTTGAAAATATGATTGCTGTTGATTTGGGATGTTCAGTTGGACTAATTCCTTTAAAAAATCAATTTCATCCACTTCTATCAGATGTTGTAAACCTTTGAATGGATCAGCTACAAGTGCCTGAGCATGAGGATTTATTTGCCATTCCTGCTTTTCAGAATTGGCTCTTAAAAATTGCTTGATTCTTTTGGTAACAAAACTTTTACCTAAGTGAATATGAAGATCGGGCTGTAGGATTTCCCAGTTTTGCGAATTTGCTAGAATCAAATCGTGGCTATCCAGGGCAACTTCTGATAAATTGGCAATTGAATCAGCCAAAACAGGTATACCTTTTTTCATCAATTCTTCCAAGAGGTCTTGAATTTGTTTGTTCAAGGCCATTTGTCCTACCGTGATTAGGATCTTATTGGAAGCACTGACATTCCTTTGAATAAATATTTTGATGTTGATATTCAAGGATTTTTTAGCAGACCATCTTTGGATTTTTCTGATTGGTTTTGCTTGAGCTAGGGCTGCTCCTTTTTCCGGATAAAAGGGCTCTTGGACAGGAATATTGATGTGTACTGGCCCCTGTGGTGCAGAAAAGGCTGACCAAAATGCGTCATTGGCTATTCTATTTCTATGCCAAAGTTCATCTGAAGATTCATGTGAACGGGTTGAATAGGAAAAATATTGTTTGGCATGAGCTCCAAATATTCGTTCCTGATATATGGTCTGCCCATCCCACTGTCCAATCCACTCTTGCGGTCGGTCTGCCGTTAGAATTATCAATGGTACTTCCTGAAAATAAGCTTCTGCGATGGCAGGAGCCATATTTAAAGCAGCGGAACCAGAGGTACAACAAAGAATTACTGGCTTATGAGATTTAAGTGCTAAACCGAGAGCAAAAAATCCAGCCGAGCGTTCATCACTGATGGAAAAGGATTGAATAGCTGCATGTCGACTTATCGCCAGCATGATGGGTGCATTCCTAGATCCAGGACAAATAACAGCCTGATTTACACCATGCTGGCTAAAGGTTTCGATTAGTTCTACAAGTCCAGAGGGGAAGGCCATAGGTAAAAAAAGCCTCGTGAGAGGCTTTTTAAATTATCCAAGATATGTTTTCAGTGCTTTACTTCTCGAAGTGTGACGTAAACGACGAATCGCTTTTTCTTTGATTTGTCTTACTCGTTCACGAGTCAAATTGAATTTTTCTCCAATTTCTTCTAAGGTCATAGCATGTTCTCCATTCAAACCAAAATACAAGGTTACCACATCGGCTTCACGTTGTGTTAAAGTTGAAAGAGCACGTTGAACTTCTCTACGTAGTGAATCATTGATCAAACCCGAATCAGGTTTGTCTTCTGAGTCATTTTCTAATACATCTAATAAGGAATTTTCTTCTCCTTGCACGAAAGGTGCATCCATGGATACGTGACGTCCAGAAATCTTTAATGTATCCACTACCTCGCCGGTTGAGATTTCCAAAACTTCGGCTAATTCTTCCGGAGAAGGTTCACGTTCGAATTTTTGTTCTAACTCAGAAAAGGTTTTTGAAATTTTATTCAAAGAACCTACGCGGTTCAAAGGTAAACGAACAATTCTAGATTGTTCTGCTAAAGCTTGTAAGATGGATTGACGAATCCACCATACGGCATAGGAAATAAATTTAAAACCGCGAGTTTCATCAAAACGTTGCGCTGCTTTAATTAAACCTAGATTACCTTCGTTGATTAAATCACCTAAGCTAAGTCCTTGGTTTTGATATTGTTTTGCTACGGATACGACGAAACGTAAATTGGCTTTCGTGAGACGTTCTAAGGATAATTGGTCCCCATCTCTAATTTTTTGAGCGAGAATTACTTCCTCGTCTGGGGTCAACAAATCCACCTTGCCAATTTCTTGAAGGTATTTGTCGAGTGATTGACTCTCCCTGTTGGTAATCTGTTTGCTAATTTTTAGCTGTCTCATAGGGGCTTACAAAAGAATGAATGGGTTATAAAAACATATAACCCATGAAATAACATATTAGTTGTCAGAATTTTCTGAGCTACGTTCTGGTTTTGGTAATAACACTTTAGCAGATAAACGGAATTTTCCTGTTTTCTTGTCTACTTCTACCAATTTTACTTTCACTTTGTCTCCTTCTTTGAAAACGCCATCCATGGTTTCGATGCGATCCCAAGATATTTCAGAGATATGAAGTAAACCATCTTTTCCTGGTAAAAATTCCACAAAAGCACCAAATGCTTGAATGTTTTTTACTTTACCATCATAAACCTCTCCCACTTCTGGAATAGTTACTATACCCTTAATCATTCTAACCGCGTGATCCATGGCTGCACCATTCGCTGAGAATACACTTACATAACCACCATCTTCTTTTTCTTCGATGGTTACAGTAGCTCCTGATTGCTTTTGGATATCTTGAACCACTTTACCGCCTGGTCCGATTACCGCACCAATTTGGTCTTTCATGATTTTGATAACAGTAGCACGAGGAGTTTGAGGCTTGAAATCTTCTCTTACCTGTGGAATCGCTTTTTTCATCTCATTCAAGATGTGTAAACGACCTTCTTTAGCTTGAGATAAAGCTTCCACTAAAACTTCGTAGGAAAGTCCTTGAACTTTGATGTCCATTTGACAAGCCGTGATACCGTTTTCTGTACCAGTTACTTTAAAGTCCATATCACCTAAGTGATCTTCATCACCTAAAATATCAGAAAGAACGGCATATTTACCTGTTTTAGGGTCGGAGATTAAACCCATGGCAATTCCAGAAACCGGTGCTTTGATTTTTACACCTGCATCCATCAAAGCTAAGGTACCTGCGCAAACTGTGGCCATAGACGAAGAACCGTTAGATTCTAAGATATCCGATACAATACGCAAGGTATAAGGGAAATCTTCCATTTTAGGAAGAACTTTCTTGATGGCACGCATGGCTAAGTTACCATGACCAACTTCACGACGACCTACGCCACGATTCGGTTTTACCTCCCCTGTTGAGAAACCTGGAAAGTTATAATGCAGCATAAACTTATTATAACCTTGTGTCATAGGTTGATCGATGATTTGCTCATCCATCTTAGTTCCTAATGTCACGGTAGTTAATGACTGAGTTTCTCCACGAGTAAACACGGATGAACCATGAGGAGTAGGTAAATAATCTACTTCGCAAGTAATTTGACGAATTTCGTTCAATTTACGTCCATCCAAACGGTAGCGCTCTTGCAATACTAATTGACGAGCAGCTTCTTTTTCGATATCGTGGAAATAATGTTTGGCCAATGAAAGGTTCACGGTATGATCTTCCGGTAAAGAAGCAACATATTCGTCAACGATGGCTTTGAAAGCGGCTTTACGCTCGTCCTTTTTAGGATTAGCTTGCTTAGCTACTGCCAAATATTTATCGTAATAGTTTTTCCACAATTCAGCACGTAGTTCTTCGTCGTGTGTTTCATGTGAATAAGCACGCTTTTCAGTCTTACCTGTCGCAACAGTTAATTCTTTTAAAGCAGCACATTGTAATTTTATAGCTTCGTGAGCGATTTTCAAAGCTTCTAACATTTCTATTTCAGAAACTTCGTCACCTTCACCTTCCACCATTAAAATATCATTTTCGTTGGCAGCCACGATTAATTCTAGGCTGGCACCAGCTAATTCACTTACGGTAGGATTTACTTTATATTCCCCATTGATTTTAGCAATGCGAACTTCGGATATTGGTCCATTGAAAGGGATATCGGATACCGCCAATGCCGCCGCTGCAGCTAAACCTACAAAAGCATCAGGTAAAACTTCTGAGTCAGCTGAAATCAAATTAATTAAAACTTGCACGTCAGCATGATAGTCATCTGGGAATGTGGGACGCAAAGCGCGGTCCACCAAACGCGAGATTAGAATTTCATAATCAGAAAGGCGAGCCTCTCTTTTAAGGAAAGATCCAGGGATACGTCCGTTCGACGCAAATTTTTCTTGATAATCGACAGATAATGGAAGGAAATCCACTCCTTCTTTGGCCTCTTTGTTGGCTACTACTGTAGCTAACAACATCATATTTCCTGATTTGACAACAACGGCTCCATCGGCTTGCTTGGCTAATTTGCCAGTTTCGATTTGGATTTCCTTGCCGTCAGGCATTGAAATATGTTTTGTAATAATGTTGAATGACATACGTTTTTGAATAAATTGCTACGCCCTATGCGTAGAATAAAGATGTTTGTTTGATGATTCAAACTGTACCGCAATGAATAAAGCAGGGCTTCATGAAATGAAACCCTGCCATTAATCTTATTTACGAATACCTAATTCAGCGATGATTGCACGATAACGTGTAATATCCGTACGAGTTAAGTAATCAAGTAAACGACGACGCTTACCAACTAATTTCAAAAGACCTAAGCGAGTGCTATGATCTTTTTTGTTTTTCTTTAGGTGCTCCGTCAAATGATTGATTCTGAATGTAAATAACGCAATTTGCGATTCAGCAGAACCAGTATCGATTTTTGACTTTGCTTTCCCTTTAGATTCAAAAATTTCTTGTTTTTTCTCGGGTGACAAATACATCTTTTACCAGTTTTTAAATTGTGAAAAATTAATTTGCAAAAGTAGGAATTTTAATGAGAAATTCCAAATATACCTACTTATGCTTGGGTGGAAACTTTGTTCTTACGATTGTTCCAATAGGTTTTTATTCGATCCCAAAGAATTTTATAAAAGTCGGATTCAAAAAGTCGGGAGTCTTTCAGTGCAATTTGTAAGAAATAAGCGCCAATTAGGGCTAAAATACCGTTAGAGATCCATGCCCCAATTTCGACTAGCACCTTCCCTTCTTTCGCCATTTTGTCGCCTTGTTGGGTTAAAATATACATTAGAATAAAGAATGAAACGGCTACTACCACTGGAATACCGAAACCACCTTTTTTAATAATCGCACCCAAAGGAGCTCCAATTAAAAACATGACCAAAACAGCAAGGGAATTGGTGAACTTGTGGTGCCATTCTAAATCTGTCTTTTTCAGTTCGGTTACTCGTTCGTTTAAATTGACTTCATTTGTTTGTGCAAAGGCAATTAAATTCTGAACTTCTTGTCTGGCCATTTCCTCCATAGGCCGATAGTCCTTATTAATTTTAATTTTTTCGGCTATTTTGGGACCTATCCATTTCGTGTTGAAATTCATGCTTCTTAAAGAGGCACCTACGGGTTTTCTGAAATAAACATAATAAACGCTGGAAGCCAAGGTGAATCCTTTTCTCATATTGCGAATGTTTTTTGACAAAGAGTCGGCATCATCGGCTAACTGGTTGTTATTTCGCATGATTTGGTGGTGTGCAAACTGATTTTCTTCAGTTTTTTGTAAATCAAATCCGGCCAGGGACATGACTATTTTACTACGTTTGAAGCTATGGATGGCTAATTCGGAAAGGTCATTTCCTGGGCCTCGGTCGGCATCTTCTATGTAATCTTTGCCATTGAATAGTTCGAAAATCAAATATTTCCGGTCTAATATGGTATACATTTGGGCAGAATCCGCTACGGTAACATGTCTGTTTCCATCATTACCTGTATGGTCATAAATGATGAGTGACTTTAAGGTTTTATTATCCGGAAATTTTTTTGCCACTTTGATGGAATATCCGGGAAGGTCATTGTAGAAAATCCCTTCTTTTATGTTGAGGGTTGTCTTGGTGGTTTTAATGTCATACAACAAGCTCCACCCTTTTAAGTTGGCCCAGGGTAATGCCACATTGACAAACCAAAACATGAAAATGCAGATAACCAGGGTCGTGACAAAAATGGGCCTAAAAATACGAAATATGGAAATACCGGCACTTTTAAGGGCAGTCAATTCAAAATTCTCTCCTAATTTTCCAAATGTCATCAGTGACGATAACAAAATGGATAAGGGCATGGCTAGCGGTACGGTAATGAGTGAGAAATAAAAGAATAATTCGACGTAAACGGTGGCTCCTAGGTCTTTTCCAAACAGGTCGGCAAAGTAAAAGAGAACCAATCGTAAAAGGAAAATAAAAATGACAATAAGGAAAGTAAGAACAAATGGTCCCCAAAAGGCATTGAGGACTAGTTTATCTATTTTACGCATAATTAGCTTCCTACGATTTCTTTTAATTTATCGCAAAGATAATCCCAAAGTTCGGCAGCATCATCGTCTGACTTGAAAGTTGATGCACTATCACTTACTTTTAAATAGGTCGTATTGGAAAGTTCGCTTACATCTAATTTCAGTTCAATAAATCCTTTGGATGAATCATCTTTGGTATTGAAAAACTCGAATCGTACGAATTTATTCAATTTACTCTGAACTAAAGTTGCAGGATGATTTTCGTCATCCCAATAAAAATGAAAGGTACTGGCATTAGGTACGGTAACCTTGTCGGCAAACCATTGTTGTAGTCCTGAAGCGGTACTTAAATATGGATAAAGTACTTTTGGAGAGGCTTTTACCTCGTATTCAAACTCAAAATTGTTTGCTGGCATATTATGTAATTATTAATGGATTAGGCTTTACTGACAAAATTCTAGCCCTCTTTAGCAAAGGTATTATTTCTAAGCTAAATCCCAAATCTGCCACAAAATTAATCAATATTAAGAATTTATTTGTGACTGTAATCGCTTTCTGCTACCTTTGCAACGCAATTTGGCGGGGTAGCTCAGATGGTTAGAGCGTTGGATTCATAACCCAAAGGTCGGCAGTTCGATTCTGCTCCCCGCTACTATTCATGTAAATTAGAAGACAAACTTAAGGGTTTGTCTTTTTTTTGTGCTGGTTTTTGGTAGAGGTGGCGCCTTCGAGAGCCTCAGGCGCCTGTTTAACCTTAACTTTTACGCTCAGAAAGATTTTTGTGGTATGGAATGCTCTAAAACAAAAGATGGCTGAGGTTATCGAAGCCACCTTTTGGGAGTTTGAGCCTCAGGCGCCTTCGAGAGCCTCAGGCGCCTGTTTAACCTTAACTTTACACCTTCAGAAAGATTTTTGTGGTATGGAATGCTCTAAAACAAAAGGTGTCTGAGGTTCTCGAAGCCACCTTTTATGAATTTGATTCTTCGGCGCCTTCGAGAGCCTCAGGCGCCTGTTTAACCTTAACTTTACACCTTCAGAAAGATTTTTGTGGTGTAGAATGCATTAAAACATTAGGTGGCTGAGGTTCTAGAAGCCACCTGCATTACCTCATTTGAAAAATAAATCGGATATTTGTTCCCTGATTTTATCTCAATGTTTCTTTAACCTGTATGAATAAACCTCCATTCGATGCGATTTTCATGGAATTAGCTCAAAATTTAGCTTTGAGATCACATTGCACGCGTGCTCAAGTAGGTTGCGTGCTGACCAAAGAAACTCGTATTATTTCCATTGGATACAATGGTCCTCCAGCTGGAACACATAATTGCGATGATGAATTTGGAGAAGAAGGCTGTCCCAGAGATTCCAAGGGATCTTGCTCCTTGGCTTTGCATGCAGAACAAAATGCCATTTTATATGCCTCTAAAAATGGGGCAGATGTAGAGGGTTCGACCATTTATGTGACCCTCTCCCCTTGTATATCATGTGCAAGGATTATTTACAGCATGAAAATTAAACGCGTAATTTACCTAAATTCCTATGCAGCCTATAAAGGGCTTCCATCTGATGAGGGAGTGGATTTCTTACGCAAATTTGGCGTGGAAGTTGAGGCCTACGCTGAAATGGACCTAAAATAGGGTGAAATATTTGGAATGTAGAATGTAGAATGAAGAATGAAGAATGTAGAATGAATTTTGGATACTATTGCAATTCTACATTCTACATTCTTCATTTATAATTAATGATGATGCACCCCACCCTCACCATGAACGTGGCCATGAGCAATTTCTTCAGCTGTTGCTTCGCGAACCTTGATTACCTTTCCATTGAACATTAAATCTTTTTCTGCCAAAGGATGGTTGAAATCCATAGTTACAGTTTCTGGACCTACTTGTACTACCATACCCTGCATTCGGTTTCCTTGGTCGTCGGTCATTGGAATGAAATTTCCAATCTTTAACATATCGCTGGTATCCTGTCCTTCAATTTGAAAAATCGATTTTGGTAAATCAATAATGGCATTCGGGTCCACCACACCATAGGCGTCCTTTGCTTGAATGGTGAAATCAAAGGTATCATTGGCGGACAAGCCATTTAAATTTGCTTCAAAAGCTTCTGGTAAGCCACTCAATCCATGAATAAATACCATAGGTTCATTTTCATCGACAATCTCTACCACTTCTGGTTGGCCTTCTTCATTTGGGAAGGATAATTGATATGAAATGAATACTACGGAGTTCGGTTTAATCTGCATATTGTTCTATTTTGCAGCAAACCTACGGGATTAATTTGTAAAGCTTGTTGCACTTTGATTATTATTTTTGGAACAGAAGCTTTTGATTAGCTTTGTATTTCGTTATAAATTCTATTTTTCCATGCAAAAAAGTGCTCAAGACGTATTAAAAGACATCAAACAACAAAAATTGGCACCGATTTATTTGATTCACGGGGATGAGCCATTTTTTATTGACCAGGTAGTTGATGCTTTTGAAAATAAGGTGTTGAGTCCAGATCAGCGAAGCTTTAATCAATTTGTGATGTATGGAAAGGATCAAAGCTTGGGTGAAGTAATTTCCTATGCTCGTAGATTTCCCATGATGTCTGACAAACAAGTCATCATTGTTAAGGAAGCGGTATTTTTAGAGGCCATGGTAAAAGGAAAAACAGATGCCAAGGAAAAAGGGAATTCGGATTGGAAAGCATGGGTAGATTATTGCGAAAGACCTACGGAGTCTACTATCCTTGTTTTTACTCTTAAAACTTTACTGACGGATAAATCAAAAATTTTGTCGCCCTTGGATAAAAAGGGAGTTGTAGTGGCTTCCAAAAAGATCAGTGAAGACCGATTGGGAATTTGGTTAAAGGATTATTTAGGATCACATTCCTTACATATTCAGGCCAATGCACAGGACTTAATGGTTTCTTTTGTTGGAACTGATTTAAAACGAATGGCCCATGAGGCGGATAAACTAATCGTCAATGTACCACAGGGCAAAGAAATAGGTTTAGATGAAGTTGAAAAGTTTATTGGGATTAGTCGAGAGTATAACTATTTCGAATATCAAAAAGCCATCGTTCAGCGAAATGCCGAAAAGGGACAGAAAATAGCTTTTTATTTTGCTGAGAATACCAAGCAAAATCCGGCTGCACCTATGCTAATCATGTTATTTAATTTTTTCTCCAAGGTTCTGCAAGTTCATGATTTAGGATCAATTTCTGACGGAGAAATGGCTAGCGCCATAGGTGTCAATCCTTATTTTGTAAAGGATTATATTATGGCAAAACGCAATTACCCACTTGGCAAGGTCGTTCGCATCATAGAAGCTATTAAAGATGCTGATTTACGCGTGAAAGGAGTTATTGGCAACAGTGATAAGGAAAGAGAAATAATTTTGGACCTTAGTTTTGAGATATTTAACCTTTAATTGATAGGTAAATAATCATCCGCTTTAACATAGCCTAGCTGTCCCTCGAAATAGCAGTTTACCCAGATGTCCTTTTTTTGCCAATGGACGATTCTATTTCCTTTTTTTAGCATTTGTTTGACAGGTGCTGCCGAGGAGGCAAAATCTCTCAAATATGCCTTTTCCTTGGTGATTATCCCATATTTAAGTAAAGATGGAAAATTAGCAAACCATACCAAAAACAATAAATAAAAACCTAGGTAATACAAGCTATAGGCTTTGATTTTCATTTTTTTGACTTTTTTAAAGCTGAGAATTCCAACCACATAAAAAGCCAAGGCAAATAAAAATCCCATTAGGTAAGGAAAATAGGTAAAGTAAATCCACAGAAATTGATCCATGAGATTGATTTGAAAACCAGAAAGCGACTGCCTATCCCCTATTTCTTGGAGCCTTTTAGCGATAGCAGGTCTATCCTGTTCTGCTTGCAGGCTGGATAAATAATATAATTCTTGTAGCCAATCGTTTTTGGCTTTAGCGATATAAGCTAATTTTAAGCGGATACTTTCATTTTCACTTCGCTGAGCATCAGCGATTGGTAAATAAATTTTTTCTGCCTCCAATAATCGATTGGATTTAAATAGAGAATCTGCTAAGGCTAATTGATTTCTATCTATTTGGCTATAAGCAGGTTGCCAAATGCCAAAAGAAAAAAGTACAAAAAATATAATTTTATTTAGATGGTACACTTGCATAATTCGAAAAACCGTACTAGTTTTGCACCGCAATAAGGGGAAAATGTTCTGCTTTTGCAAACTGAAGTTGGCCAGTGGCTAAACTTCCTTTCGACTCCAGAGTGGGTCAATTGATATACAAGCGTAAGCTTGATGATTCCGTAGCTCAGTTGGTAGAGCAATACACTTTTAATGTATGGGTCCTGGGTTCGAATCCCAGCGGGATCACTTCTAGTAAAATTAAAAGCCTCTAAATCAATCGTTTAGAGGCTTTTTTGTTTAAAAGGTATTCTTTACAATGATTTATAAAAAAATGAAAGCCCTTCCGGGCTCTCATTAAATAATCTAATCAAACTAAAAAACTTAATTCCAGGTACCAACGGCATATTGAAAAAGGACCATTTGATTTATGTGCCTCAACTGATCTATCTTTTTTAAGAGTTGATCTGAATTTAATTGCAATCGCTTTTGAGCAGATTGAATAAAATTATTTCCACCGGCATCCAAATGAGCTAGATCCTTGTAATACGTGAAGGCATAAAATTGACCACGTGAATCATCCGCTATGGGTACTATGGTTTGCCAAAAGCTCCATTCTTGTATCTCCCCTGCCTTGATTCGATCTTGGTGAACGCTTTTCATTTGCTTTTCGAAATTGACATAATTAAAGTAGTTTGAAACTGTAGTTTTCATCGTTTCTAACATGATAATGGAGTTCAAATCATTCGAACTTCCAGTACCCTCCAATAATTTGATTAGCATATTATTGGATACCGATTGTACCTTCTCTGTTTCAGCTAAAATGTTCGCAAAGCTGGGATCTTTTTTAACTAATTCCTGGTACTTATCCATAGGATACTGAGTGATTTTATTCAAATCAGAGCTAACATTGACAGAAATATAGTCATAATCGACACTGGCTGTCTTATAACCGTTTACTATAGGAAATGCAGCCCATTCATCAATAAAGCCCATTTCTTTTCTAATAAGATGAATGGTTTTCCACCTTTTTTCCAAGTTCATGGCTTCTTCTAAGCTATGTCCAGGTTTTAATTTGTGAAATGCGATGTTGGCATAAACGGTTTTTCCTTGCGCTTGTAGTTGAGTACTCACACTGATCATCACCAAAATGGAGAAGCTTAGAAAAAATATTTTTTTCATAATTAAATAGATATGTTTTTTAATTGTTGGGAATGCGGGTTAAATAATCAATACGAATGGGATTTCTGAACTTAGCAGCTTTTTGATTTAATTCTGTCATCTTTTGATTTCCCTTTCTCGTTTCATTTCTAGAAGTTTGATGGGTATAATAATCCAATCTAGAACGATCAGGAAGCAATAACATAAAGGTATTGTTGGAATATCCCTCAATAGCTTGATAAGTGATGTAGTTATAATTAAATCCAGCTGCTTTTTCTTCCTTTAGGACCTCCTCTATGGTAGATTTAAATTCAGTTATTTTAGCCGATGGTACGGTAAAGAGTAATACCTTTCTAAAGTCATAATTTTCAATCTTGAAATCTGGAACAAGCATGGTATTGTTCTTAACTTGAACCCAAGTGGATCTACTAACAGGCTCTGCTTCATTTTCTCTCAATGATTTAGTAGCCTCAGGAAGCTCATCTATTACTTTTTTGGAAAGACTAATCCGCTGACTGGCATAGTCACCCAGATTTTTTTCTCCCGAAATAAAAATTAAACTGTAAATTTTACCCATTTCTGAAGAATGAGAAGCACGATTACTGACCAATTGCCCAGTGGTTTTTAACCACCAATTTCTAAGTATCGGATAGTTCTTTTTATACACATTTAAATCCGTCACCTTATTTTCATTTAAAATTAAATAGGTGTTTGGGGCTTCTTGTGCCAACATGAAACTGCTTGCCCATGTAATGCCCATTAATAAAAGAATGATTTTTTTCATAGTAGTATATTTATTGAAACTTGTGTTCACAATATTAGTATGCTACCTGCTCCCAATGGGACAGAATTAGGCTTTCATTTGTCCAAAAAATGATACAATTTGTCCGTATTTCGATCAAATACGGGTTCATGATGGGTCATTCACCCATTTTATTCCAAACCTTGGCTAATAAAATAGTAGATCCCTTTTTAATCAAAAATTAAAATATGATGGATTGAATTGAACTTAGTACATATCTACCACTACTTTGGTGGCTCTACCACTCACCGCCATTTCCATTGCCTTACCAATTTTGTTTAAAGGAAAGCGACCAGAAATAATTTTTCCTGGATGAATTTCACCTCGAGCAATCAAGTCGATGGTTTCCGCAAAGTCACTAGGATGGTCATAAATGATAGAAGGTAATATGGAAATACCCTCCCGGGCAATTTTTAATGGTACAAATTGTGCCAATTCATTAGCTAATCCTACTAAAATAATTTCGGAGCCTCTTGGAGCTGTTTCTAAGATTAAATTAGTGGCTTTGGCTACACCAACACAATCAAAAATGGCGACTACTTCCTGATCATATAAAAATGATGCTAATGATTCTTCTGGTAAAGATTTGGCTCCCATGGCGATGGCCATGGCTTTTTTTTCCTCGTTTAAATCTTTTACATATACCTGAAATCCTTTGCTTAAGGCCAATTGACATAATAAAAGTCCGATGGCCCCTAATCCAAAAATGGCTATTTTTTCAGTTGATTTGGCGGAACAACAATGTAATGCATGTACTGCCACGGCAAGAGGTTCAATGCAAACCGCATCTTGATCGGAAATGCCATCAGGTATTTTCCAACAAAATTTAGCATCAATACAGATATACTCCGCAAAACATCCAGGTGAATTAACGCCCAAAACTTGCTTGTTTGGACAAATATTGCCTTTTCCCTGTAGGCAAAATCGACAAGCTCCGCAGGGAATATTGGGCTCAATGACTACTCGTTCACCCATAGAAAAACCATGTGCTTCAGTTCCCAATTCTTCGATATGCCCCAATCCTTCATGGCCTAAAACGGTAGGTACAGCTAAGCTTCGATCACCCAAAAATAAATGTACATCTGAGCCACAAATGCCAGTTGATTTTAAACGGATTAAAACCTCATTCGACTTGGGAATTGGCTTGTCGAATTCTTTAAGGCTTAATTGATGGGGTTTTTCTAAAACGGCAGCATTCATAGTTTTTCAGATGGTAAGGTTCGAATAATCAACCCCATCACCAATAGTGGTAAAGAAAATAAGACAAATAATATTGTGTTTCCAACTTGGCTATCTGATAAGATTCCGAATATGGCTGGACCTAAAATGGCACCTAGTCGACCAATACCCACCGTATATCCCACTCCTGTAGCTCGAATGGAGGTCGGATAAATACGTGAAAGTATGGGCCAAATTCCATTGAAACCTCCTTGGGCAAAAACACCGATGAACATCACCAAAATAAATATGAGTAGGGTATTTAATGTCAAAAAGGCATACAATTGCATGACGGTAAAGGCTGCCAACATATAAATGAAATGAGTCTTTTTTAATCCAAATTTTGAACCCAAAGCACCAATAGAGGATGAACCAATTGCTGCTCCAATATTGAGTGAAATACCCACATAGGTGGCTAATTCGAAGGGCATACCTGCGTCTTTTGCAATGGTGGGTACCCAGCTCATAACAGTATATAAAGTCATAAAACCAAAAAATGCAGCCAACCAAAGTCGCCAAGTATTGGGTTTAAATTCTTCTGTCAACAAAACTTTAACCCCTTGTTCTTCCGTCTTTTTACTCCTAAATTCTTCCGAATCTTTCATCACAAAAAAGACCAAAGCTGTCATGAAGGCTGAAAAACAACCCGCCAGAAAAAACGCATAGTGCCAACCTTTCATAGGAATAATTTCAGCAGCAATTAATCCTGTAAGAATAGCACCAATGGGCCATCCAGCTTGAATTAAGCCAACATTGAAATCTCGGTATTTGTCGTTAGAATACTCGGCAGCCGTGGTTGCAATGGTGGGTAAAATACCTCCAATTCCCAAACCTGTTAGAAATCGCCAAGCGAGAATCGGTACATAAGCATCTGCAAATGCTACCCCAAACATCCCCACACTAATCATAAACAATGAAATAATAAATATTCTTCTTCTGCCGTATTGATCTGCTAAGGGAGCTAAAGAAAAGCAACCTAGGGTCATTCCTGCTAAACCAGCACTAAAAATATAACCCATTTCAGCTTTTGATAAACCAAATTCACGAATGATTTCGGAACTAGAGAATGAAACAATAAGTACATCTATTCCATCATTGAAATTCATTAAAAAACACAAAGCCACCATTAATACCTGAAATGCAGACATGGGGGTATCACTGCTACTTATTTTTTGTTCTTTCATTATTCTAAAAATCCTCCTTGCGGTTTAATTCCTTTTTTTACCCAATTCCTTAATGTGTCAAATGATGTTGCCATTTGTTGGGCTGTAAAGGCACAATGAGCTTGCCCATTGGTGTATTTCACAGTAAAATACTGATCTTTTTGCAGCTGGTGCACCATGTTTTCGTAATTCACCACTGCGTAAGTCGGTGGAATCAATTGATCATAAATCGTATGCACTAATAATACAGGCTTATTGATATTGCCAGTACGATCATATCTGGAAAATAATGGGTTGGGATTTTTAGTTGCCACTAATCTTTCTGCTAGCCGGTTCGTTAATAAATCATCCGGAAAACCTGAATAGACCGTTTGGAGGTTATCAAATGGATTTCCTCCGAATCGGATGGCTAAATCCCGGAGTACATTTTGATTAAAAAATAAGGAACCTCCAAGATCCTTTAATTTTAAGTCAAATCGCTTGGCGAATGCTTTTGCCAATACAGAATCCTTCTCCATGATAGCTTTCATGATTTGACCAATTTTAGGTCCAGCTTGGGCTAAATTGACATATCCCACAGATGAGTTTACATCAAAAATTTCTTTTAAACTGGGTATAATTCTAGGAAATAGCCCATTGAAGGTAGCGTACATATCAAATTCTTTTCTACACTGTAAATATGGCCTAGAAGATAATGGACATAATGGAAGAGCACCATGGTAATTTTCTCCATAATTTTCCATGATTCCTAAAGTAATTCCTCCTCCCATGGAATGTCCCATCATGAAGGTTGAATCAGGTTTAGCTACCTTTTTGACAAAGGCCTGTCGTAGTTCTTCTGTAGCATCTATACCTTCTGGTAATACAAAACCAACATCAGGGTAATCAGAGGCTGCTATGGCAAAACCCCGATCTAAAATGACTTGTAAGCGTTTATCTAATCCGAGGTTGGCATCTTGGGGCTTTTGACCTTGAAACTGGTAGCCATGGGCATACATGACTAATTTTTTATTCCAATTGGTAGGAATTAATATTTGGTATGTCCCTCCTTTTAGGACCCCAACATCTTTTTTTTCAATTTGGCCAAAGAGAGAAAAGCTGACTAATAAGGTTAATAAGATTACCTTCATGGTTAATTTTGGATTAGGTATTTGATGGTATTATTCGGTTTCAAACTTTTAAATTACCAAATTTTCTCCCATTTTTTCTAATTCTAATTCCTGAAAATAAATGAATACAGTCCAAATACATGGCCAAAATTACCGAGCATTTTTTGGATGGGAATTGATAGCTCAGTTTATTTCAGCTTATTTTTTAGCTTTTAATATTTAGCTTAACTTTCCTTATCTGAAATTTGAGTAAGAAATTACTCAAATTGGGTTTTAAGGATTATACATCTATCACATTTTATTTGATTGGGATTATTTATGAAAAAATCAGTCTTTTTAGGTCTTTTTTTGCTTGTTTTCTTTTCGATTTCTATATGGACACCCCTTCGGGCTCAAAAGAATTCATTAAAGAACAGTCGGGTTTTGGTCTATACCAAAAATGGAGTGGGCTATGTCCATGATAATATTCCTTCGGCTGTAGCTTGCATACAAGATCTAGGACTAGCCAATAAGTTTTTAGTGGATGTTTCCGACGACCCTACTGTTTTTGCAGAAGCAAATTTGAAAAAATACACCTTGATTATTTTTACAAGTACCAACAATGACGTGTTTGCCACTGATGAGCAGCGCCTGGCATTTAGAAGGTATATTGAAGCTGGAGGAGGTTTTGTCGGGGTTCATTCCGTTACCGGTACCGAAAGAAAATGGTCATGGTTTAAATCAATGGTAGGTGAAACATTTACTTGGCATGCCAATTTCCAGTCCTTTTCTTTAATCAATATCAATCCTAAACATCCATCTATGGAAGGTATACCCGCTGTTTGGACAAAAGAAGATGAATGTTATTTTGGTAGAGAAATGTACCCGGGCATTCAAGTTTTGATGATGCATGATGTGCGTAGCTTGGATAAAAAGCAATCGGATTTAATTCAAAAGCATGTAGGTACATTTGGTGATTATTTCCCAGCGGTTTGGTTTCAACACTTTCAAGGGGGGAATATTTGGGTGACTACCTTGGGGCATTCTAAAACGGATTATCAAAATCCATCCTACCGAAATCACCTTTTGCAAGGGATTAAATATGTGGCAAGTCAATTCAAAGGAATTGATTTCAATAAGGCTTTTTCCACTGGCAAAGATGATCAATTAAGATTTGACAAATAGTACGGAAAATTTCTAATATTTGACAAAATATTAAGATTTGAGCGATCATTCTTTTTAATGAATCTTTTTTTATTTCTTTTCTATTTTAAAGGTTTAGGTGATTATTTCCAGGTATAAGGATATTAATTGTCAAATATTTTTCTACTTTTTGGAAAAATTTAATCATGGATAAAACTACTTATCTATCAGTAGACCATTATATTGAGTGTCATGATTCGGATAAACAAGTGCGACTACAAGCTATTCGTAAAATAGTGAAGCAATTGCTCCCAGACGCCTTGGAAGTAATTTCATATTATATGCCGGCTTTCAAGTGGAAAGGGAAGATTTTACTCTACTTTGGAGCTTTTAAAGAACATATTAGTTTGTTTCCTCATGCAAGTTGTATTGAAGCATTTCAGGATAAATCAACAGATTATGTCATGTCTAAGGGTACCATTCAATTCCCAATGAATAAAGATTTACCTATTCAATTAATCCAGGAAATGGTGCAATACCGAATTCTGGAAATGGAACTCAAGTTTCAAAAGAATAAATTAACCTAGCATTTTAAACCTATTTTATCATATGATCAATCGTAGACATTTTTTACAATCAAGCAGCCTAGCTTTAGGTGCCTTAAGTTTCTCTCCTTCAAGTTGGACCTGGGCAGGTGATGAACCAGAACTTTGCCGTGGAGGCTATTTTACAGAGGCCGAAGGAAAGGCGTTTTTGGAACAGCATAAACCCCAGAATCTTAAAGCTTGGAATAAACGCTCCGATCAAATACGAAAGCAAATCAAAGCAGGCATGGAATTGAATAAAATGCCTATAGCGCCTAAATCTACGCCTATTATTCATAGTAAAAAGGAATATAATGGCTATACCATTGAAAATGTAGCCTTTGAAAGTATTCCAGGATTTTATGTGACAGGAAACCTGTATCGCCCAGCTGAATTAGTTGCTGGAAAATCGTATCCAGGAATATTATGTACCCATGGGCATGATGGAGCAGCAGAAGGTAGGTTTAGAGAACAAACACAGCGCCGCTGTGCTACGCTTGCCCGAATGGGTGCTATTGTTTTTACCTATGATATGTTAGGGTATGGAGATGCACAGCAATGCTCACACAACATCAAAAAGTCTTTAAAATTACAGACTATTAATGGCACACGCGCATTGGATTTTCTTCTGAGTCTTCCACAAGTAGATCCTGAACGAATTGCTATGACGGGTGAATCGGGTGGTGGTACACAAACCTTTTTATTGGCAGCGATCGACAGTCGGATTAAAGTAGCCGTTCCCTGTGTCATGGTTTCGGCTCATTTCTTTGGAGGGTGCAATTGTGAAAGCGGCATGCCTATTCATAAGAAAGGTGATTATCAAACGAATAACGTAGAAATTGCTGCTTTAACAGCTCCAAGGCCTATGTTATTGATTTCCGATGGAGCCGATTGGACCAAGAATACCCCCCAGGTTGAATTTCCATTTATACAACATATTTATTCCTTATACCAGAAAGATACTTTAGTTGAAAATGTTCATTTAGCCAAAGATGTTCATGATTATGGTATAAACAAGCGATTAGCCCTATACCCTTTCTTAGCCAAGCACTTGAACCTGGATATGAGTCTGATTTTAAATAAAAAAGGAGAAGTAGATGAAAATAAATCAGTCATATTGACCAATCAAGAACTTCGTGTTTTCAATGCTCAACATCCTCTGCCATCCAATGCCCTACAAGGTGACGATGCGGTGATGGCGGTTTTGTAAGTGAATAGGGATTAGGGTTTAGTGATTAGGGATTAGTTGTTAGGGTTTAGTGTTTAGAATATAGTTATTAGGGTTTATTGAATAGAATATAGTTATGAAGGTTTAGTGATTAGAGTATAGTGATGAGGGTTTAGTGTTTAGAGTATAGTTATGAGGGTTTATGGTTTAGGGATTAGTTGTTAGGGTTTAGTGATTAGAGTATAGTTATGAGGGGAATATAGTTATGAGGGTTTAGTGATTAGTTATTATTGTTTAATGTGTGCTTGAAACGATGGTAATGCTTTCATATAAATTGACTTTTTTGATCAATATATTTCAAGACTACCCCCTAACTCCTAACCCCTAACTCCTAACCCCTAAACCCTAACCCCTAAACCCTAACCCCTAACCCCTAAACCCTAAACCCTAAACCCTAACCCCTAACCCCTAACCCCTAACCCCTAAACCCTAACAACTAATCCCTAATCACTAAACCCTAATCCCTAACAACTAACCCCTAATCACTAACAATCAACACCTTCCCATTCCTCATTGGAGTTTGATAAGCCTCAATGGCTTCTTGAAAATTCTCTAATGGATAGGTAGTAGCCACATCCATTTGAATACTTTCTTTAGCTAAGTGTTCAAATACCGTTTTAATGGCCGAAAACCGCTTTTCAGGACTAAGGCTTTCCATCCAACTAGTTAACCAAAAGCCCTTAACGCTTAAATTTTTAAAGATTAGTAAACCTGAATTCAAAGGAATGTTTTCTAAGCTTAATAAACCGAATACATGCATGGTCCCTCCTATTTCAAGGCAATTTAAAATTTGAGCGGCAAGTTGTCCACCCACAGCATCAAAAATGGCTTGAACCCCTTGAGGAGCTTTTTCTTTGATGACCTTGCTTACTTTTTCATTTTCTGTATCAACAACTAAATCTGCCCCTAAATCATAAAGATGTCTTTTTTGAGCAGCTTGGCGAACCGTAGCTGCCACCCAAATACCTTTTTGCTTGGCCATCTGTATCACCAATTTCCCCCAAGCCGAGGCTCCGGCAGTTATCAATAATTTATCTCCCTCCTTCAATCCACTGGCTTCCAACATGGCATAAGCCGTTAAGGGATTAATGAAAGCCTGACAAGCCATTTCATTGCTCATATTAGTAGGCACCGGAATAACCGAATTGGCAGGGACACATACATATTCTTTCCAAGTTCCTATAGCCGTAAATATAACCCGAGTACCTATGGGATAAGATTGATTACTATCTGTTGTTTCAATAAGTCCAACGGCTTCAAAACCAGCACTACAAGGTAATTTAGGCTGAATGCCATATAATCCTTGAATAAACATGATATCAGATGGATTGATATTCCTAGCTACTACCTTTATTCTAAGCTCATGAGGTTGCGGTTCAGGCATAGGGGATTCAACTAGCTTAAGGACATCTTTGGGTAATCCAGTTTGTTCAAAAATAACTTGTTTCATGCGGTTGGATTTTAAAAGCGGAAATAAAAAAGGAATATAAAAAAAAACTTGGAGAGCCCACCTAAATTTAGCTTAGAATGCTTAAATTGTTTCTTAACAAAACAATATTTTATGTATCCATTTACATTGTTTTCCCTAGAAGGGAAAGTGGCATTAATTACAGGTGCGAGCAAGGGAATTGGTTTAAGTATAGCAGAGGCATTTGCCCAGGCTGGCGCTAAAGTGGTTATAAGTAGTAGAAAACAAGAGTCTTTGGATGAAATGGCACTGGAGCTTCGCGAAAAAGGTTTATCGGTAGAAGCGGTAGCTTGTCACGTAGGTCATATGGATGAATTACAAGCTTTGGTGGATCAAACCATTGATTTATACGGACAATTAGACATTGTCGTGAATAATGCCGCCACTAATCCGGTTTTTGGTCCAGTGGAAGATACCAGCTTGGAAGCTTTTGATAAAATCATAGAGGTTAATTTAAAGGCTCCTTTTCAATTGATGAAAATTTGTTTTCCCTATCTCAAAAAATCAGATGCTGCTTCCGTCATCAATATTTCATCCATTGGTGGATTATCGCCAGAGGCTGGTTTAGGAATATATAGTGTCAGTAAAGCGGCATTAATTTCCATGACTGAAGTATTTGCCAAAGAATGGGGCGAGCATGGTATCCGAGTAAATGCTATTTGTCCGGGATTAATCAAGACAAAGTTTTCGGAAGCCTTATGGGATAATGAACATATCTTAAAACACATGATGAAAAGCTTACCGATCAAACGGGTAGGAAAACCTGAGGAAATAGCTGCTGCGGCCCTTTATTTAGCTTCTGAGGCATCTTCTTATACAACAGGTACCGTTTTAACTGCCGATGGCGGATTTACCATTTAAACATTATGGAAGCTCTACCTCATTTATTTATTTCTGATCGGGTTGCTACTTTATTGCCTCAATACAGGCAATTTGTTGAGCAGCATATTTTTCCCTTGGAGCAAGGTGCTATTTATGGATCTTTTAAAGCTCATTTACCTGCTTTACATGATCTAAGGCGAAAAGCTAAATCTGCAGGTTTGTTTGCTCCCCATTTATCTTTACAGGATGGTGGTCTAGGTCTTAGCCTTTTGGAGTTTGCTTCTATTTCAGAGGTGCTGGGTCTAAGTCCTTTGGGCCATTTTGTATTTAATTGCCAGGCTCCCGATATCGGAAATATGGAATTGATGCACCGATTTGCTTCCGAAGAACTAAAAGCCAAGTACTTGCATGCTTTGCAACAAGGTGAAATACGTTCTTGTTTTGCCATGACAGAACCAGAACATGCGGGGAGTAATCCCATTCACTTGTCTACCAGAGCTGTGTTGGATGGAGATGAATATGTTATCAATGGACATAAATGGTTTACCTCCTCCGCTGATGGAGCACATTTTACGATTGTTATGGCGGTAACAGATCCTGAAAATACCAATCCCTACCAAAGGGCTAGTATGATTTTAGTTCCATTGGATAATCCAGGGTATCGACTTATCCGAAATATTCCCATCATGGGTGATGTTGGGGAAGATTATTTATCCCATGCTGAAATTGAATTTAAAGATTGCCGCGTACCCAAATCGAATTTAATTGGAGAAGCTGGAGCAGGTTTTGCATTAGCTCAAGAGCGTTTAGGGCCTGGAAGAATACATCATTGCATGCGTTGGATTGGAATCTGTGAGCGAGTAATGGAATTAACATGCAAAAGAGCCCTTTCAAGGGAATTAAATCCACATCATGTATTGGCTGAACAGCAAAGCATTCAACATGGAATAGCTGAAAGCGCGGCTGAAATTAAGGCTTCCCGTTTGATGGTCTTACAAACAGCTTATCTCATAGAGAAATATGGTGCCAAAGCTGCCAAAGAAGATATTTCAACGATCAAGTTTTATGTTTCTAATGTATTGATCCGTGTGATAGATAAGGCCATTCAAGTACATGGCGCCTTAGGAATCACCGATGACACTTTATTATCTTTTTGGTATCGTCATGAAAGAGGGGCTAAAATCTATGATGGTCCTGACGAGGTTCATAAGACAGTGTTAGCCAAAAGAATTATTCAATCCTATGCCAATCGATGATTGATTTACAGCGTGCATCCTTATTAGCCTATTTATCGGAACATTTACATGTTCCTGCATCTGATTTTCAAATAAAACCATTTAAAGGTGGTTTTTCCAATTTGACCTTTGGAATCGAAGCTCAAGGTAAAAAATGGGTTCTGAGGAGGCCACCATTAGGAAAGAAAATTTCCAAGGCACATGATATGGTGCGTGAATTTAGGATTTTGGAAGGGTTGCAAAGGGCGGGTTATCAGAAAATCCCTAGACCCATTTTATGTTGTGAAGATGAAGGAATTTGGGATGCTCCATTTTTTATCATGGAACATGTCGAAGGGCCCATTTTAAGAAATAAAATGCCTGAGGGTTTAGATTTGGCTCCCTCTTTTTTTCAAAAACTATCGGCTCATTCTTTAGATGTTTTAATTGAATTACACCAGTTGGAACTAGAAAAGTCAGGTTTAGGGCTTTTGGGTAAACCTGAGGGATTTGTTTCAAGGCAGGTTCATGGATGGGCAGAGCGTTATGAAAAGGCAATGACGGAGGAGATTCTAGATATGAATCATCTTGCTGATTGGTTGAAACAACATATGCCCAAGGAAGAACAGGTAGGATTTATTCACAATGATTTTAAATACGATAATTTGGTCCTAAACAGTTTTGAAAATCCAGAAATCAAAGCGGTACTTGATTGGGAAATGGCTACCGTGGGTGATCCCTTAATGGATTTAGGAACAGTTTTAGCCTATTGGGCGGAGGCTCAGGATCCCGAAATTTTAAAAATGTTTAATTTGTCCTATACAGAGGGAAATTTTACTCGGCAACAAGTCATTGATTATTATGCTCAGCATAGTCCCTTGAAAGTAGATAATATTCATTTTTACTATACTTTTGGTTTATTTAAGGTAGGTGTGATAGCCCAACAAATCTACCAAAGACATGTGCAAGGTTTTGCACCAGATCCACGATTTGCTGCCTTAATCCATGTGGTTAAAGCATGTGGGAAATTAGCTGTTCAAAGTATCTTAACTCATCGAATTTAATATGGAAATCCAACAAGTATGTATTTTAGGTGCTGGAACCTTGGGTAGCCGCATTGGCTTTCAAGCAGCTTTATCAGGCTTTGAGGTTAAAATCTATGATGTCCATGAGGCTTCATTTCAATTGTCCAAGAAGATGATAGACAAGATTGCCGAAGGTTTGGTGTCCAGTAAAATTTATTCAACCGAAGCTATTCAGTTGGCTCTTGCTCGATTAAGCTACACATTGGATGATGAGGAGGCTGTAGCTTCTGCTGATATTATTTCTGAATCAGTAACAGAGGATTTAACTATCAAGCAAAAAGTTTGGGAAAGAATGGGCCAAATAGCCCCCGAAAAAACCATCTTTACTACCAATACGTCTTATCTCCTTCCCTCCTCTTTGGCCTCTTTTACGGGCCGACCTGCCCGCTTTTGTGCTTTTCATTTTCATGATGTTTTTTATTCAAGAATTGTGGACATCATGCCTCATCCTGGCACAGATACAGCGTTAATCTCCGTCTTAGAGGAATTTGGGCGGAGGCTTAATCAAGTTCCTGTGTTAGTCAAAAAAGAAAACCACGGCTATATTTTTAATGTCATGCTGCTGTCTTTTTTGGGTGCCGCAGGAAAATTATTAGTTAATGAGGTGGCTTCGATAGAAGATATTGATAAATCTTGGATGGTTAATTTTCATGTACCCATGGGACCTTTTGCCATCTTAGACTCGATTGGACTAGATACAGCTTGGCACGTAACGCATCAATTACCCGATGCTAATTCTAAGGCATTTGCGGCACTATTAAAGACTTATATTGATGCTGGTAAACTAGGCCAAAAATCGGGAGAAGGGTTTTATACTTACAAACCTTAATCAATGTAGAATGTAGAATGAAGAATGTACAATTAGTTGGTAGTAAAACTTTCCCATTCTTCATTCTGTTCCGTCCTGAAAAAAGTAGACAGTTAAAAACTGAATACTTATGCTAAAAATTAAAAGAATTTATCGTTACAGTGAGAGTTTCAAACAACAAGTTTTAGAAGAAC